>NZ_NIUC01000001.1 GCF_002807035.1 Algoriphagus formosus
TCTTATCTGATAGGCCTCTCCCATAAGACATTTTTTTTATATATCAGCAAATTACAAATTTGTTTGTATAGAAAGGTAGGATCGAGCGTAACAAAAAGCTTTAGGAAAGCTTTTTAGCGAGAGGCCAGTTTGCAGGGCAGCCAAACTACACCTAGTCCAAATCATGATACTACTCCCAGGGGGGGGGCTCATCCCCCCGAAAGATCCTAGAGCTTAACGGACAAAAAAAAGCGCCTAAATGTTTAAATTTAGACGCTTGGCAGAGAGTGGGGGATTCGAACCCCCGGTACGGTTTGACCCGTACGACAGTTTAGCAAACTGCTGGTTTAAGCCACTCACCCAACTCTCTTTCTGTTTTACTTTGCCAGAGCCTTCAACCCAATTTTGAAATTCCTTATTCGATTGAGTACCTCTGACACTCAAACAAAGCCCTTTTACCTTGTTAGCGGTTGCAAATATAATTCAATTGAAAAGACTTTCACAAGTTTATTTCAAGGTGAAATATCCCTAAAACAAGAATTATTTCACACTTAGATTCAGGGCGCTTGGAAATCTGACACTTATCTTCACAATAAATTAAAAATACCCACTTTATGGTATTTTTTTCACTTAGCCGGTTTTTTATATTTGATCAAATTATTCTCAATGATTATACAAACAAACAAAGCTGAGTACTTGATTTCAGGCTTGCCTGAGAAAAAAGATTTCATTTCTATCAAATCTAATAACCGTGCGGAGCTAGCCAGACTTTTTGGATCTGAAAAGGTGAAACAATCTCAGGAGGCTCAGTGGAGATTTGAGGTTTATTCCTGCCGACAGGAATTTGCCAATTCTTTAATCTTGCTTGTAAAGGAGATTGACTACATTGATTTCCATGAATTGGAAAAATTTATTTAAAAAAAAATCACTTTTTTTTCAGAACTCATTTTTTTGACAAAAAGCATTTTTAGTAAGAGTTCTTGCTTTTTCTTTTATTGAAACGAATAAGCTTTTGATAATCAGTTGTTTTCAAAATTTTGTTTATAAAAAGCCCTGTTTTTTTTATAAAAATTTTTATTCACTTTCGGGTGTATTTTCTGAATTCAACACCTCAAAGAATTGGTAAGCCTGACCACAGACAGTAGTTTAATCCCTGATTTCATCAAAAAATCAGACTTCTTTTTCTGCACTATTCTCGATGTGGACGGAAGAATTTCTGATTTAAATCCAGCGATTGAAAATCATGGAATTATCAGAAACAGCCTTCTCTCGGGCTATTTAAGAGATGATTCTTCGGAGGCACTTTTGGAGACATTGAATGCCTTGATGGCAAATCCGAAACGTAAGGAATCCATTATTCTTTTCTGGAAGGATGAAAAAATTCAACCTATCCGTTGGGAGTTTTCCATGCTTATAGATGATCAAAATGATCCAATCGGATTGGTAGGCTTGGGGGTTTCATTGAACCTACATCATTCAGATTTATCATTATTCAATCTTCTGGATTTACTGAATTCTGTAAAGATTACGCTATCAGAAGATTTTGAAATTGTGGAAGTCGAAGGATCAATTGATGATGCCTTTGGTGTGTATCAAACTGACCTGGAAGGAAATTGCCTATTTGACTATTTTGATTTTTCAGATGAAATAATCAATTCTATTCAAGCTGAAAAATGGGATAGCCCATGGAAGGTGTTCAAGCTTTCAAATAATTTGAGTTTGATCTTCTTGAAGCAAAATGACACTGTAGTTCTATTCATTCAGGCTAATAGTTTTTCAAGGATTGATAGCTCGAGAAATGAATCTTGGGATAGAGATTTATTGGAATTGATGCCAGGGCCAGTATGGTTGGTAGACGAGGGCCTGAATCTTGTTCAATTAAATAGTGCGGCTGAAGACCTAATTTCTATCAGTACGGGAAGAAAGCCAAAAATTGGAGAATTGATCGATTGGTCACAAAAGCCCGTTTTTTATGAAAAATTTCATAAAAAATTATCACAGGGATTAGATTCTCAAATTGATTGGTCTATTGAGGTAGATGACAAACAACTTTTTTATCAATTGCGAATAAAAGCATTTCATCGATCAGGAGTCTTTTTGGTTCAGGGCTTTGAGTTAAGCAAAATGCGTAAACAGATTCAACTTTTACAGGAAGAGAATAAACTTCTTCGTGAGTTGGTCTTGAAGCCTTCTCATATTCTCAGATCTCCACTTTCGTCCATGTTGGGACTATTGGATTTGATTGATGAGGGAAAACTCGACTCCGAAAACAAAAAGTACTTTAAATACATGAAGCCTTTGGCCAAAGAACTGGATCATGAGATTCGAGTTTCTGCTGAAAGAGCTTCTAGGTTTGACTAGTAAAGGTTTTCTACGCCTAGGATAGACAAGCGCGGTGGAATGTCGTAAATACCCGCTAGCGTAACTCTCTCTGAACTATACCAGGTATTTCCGTCCTCCCGAAAGACAATTCCTTCGGTCAGTCCCATTGGAAAAACTTCTATCTGAATTCTATTGATGTCTTTTGTTAGTCCATTCTCTTCAAAACCATCAACTAGCCAGACGAATCCTTCTAGCGGTATTTTATAGCCAATAAAGATGATTTTTCCGGTTTGAGGATGAATGCTTGCCCCTGTGACTAGGCCATCTGTCGGTAAAGTTTCAATCAATTCAGTAGCGTAATCTCCTGGGTTAGCCGGTATCCGGTGATAATCGGAGTCATCGGTTCCTCTGTTTTTGGTAAGAATGTGCAACTGATTATTCGCAAAAAAGAAAGCTTCGCAATCAAAACGGTGATTTTCCCGAGGACTAAAATCCTGTTGATTGGGATAATTGAATGTGATTCTTTCAGCTGCTGCAGATTCTTCGTTTAGGACATCCTCCCATTTCACACGATAAATGGTCAAATTCTTTCTAGTCCCTAGATTATTCCCGAAATCTCCAATAAAAAGGTGTTCTTCACTCTGAGCTAAACTTTCCCAATCCACATTAGTGGCATTCTCTACAGTGATTTTTCGAAGGATTGCTCCCGTTGATGGATTCAATTCGAGGATTTGATTTGGATTGTCTCCATCATTGATGGCAAAAAGTCGATTCTGATGGAAAGCTAAGCCTGAGATTTCGTCGAGTTCTTCATCAAGTGTATTTAATGGTGTGGGAATAAGGGACCAAGGGAAGCCATCCGTATTCAATTTGATTTTTCTTTCGTATAAACCCGGGGCTGAGACCGGATACTCGATGGAGTAATTTTCTGTAGATTCCGCTTTGTGAAATTGAATCAGGTGGTCAATTGAACCGGGCAAAGGGACTTTGATTTTTAATAGCTCTTCGGAATTCAAATAGGCTTGAAAGCTGCCATCAAAGGAGAATAGGTTTCGTTCAAAGGGGGCAATTACCTGAGGAGCCCCTTGGTCAAAGTTTGCATTCACCCTGATTTGCTCACTGAGTCCCGTTGCTTGTAAACTGATAGTTTCTGTAGGGTTTTTTAATTCAAATTCACCCAGAATATCCACTGGAAGAAGCTCAGAGAATTCAGGGATTTCTGCTGATCGATAGGTGTAACTGTATTTGCCGAAAGGGAGTGAAATAGGTGAGGAAATAGGCGATTCATTTGGGGTTAAAGTGATGATTTGAGAAGCCTGATTTTCAAGGTTTTTGATTTCCAATTCCCATGTTTCTTCAAACTTTTGTTTTCCCCAATATTGGCCATTCAAAAGATCAATTCCTTCAAAGGATACTAAGGATTGATCTTCTTCAATCGGAGGATTGGGGTTAGGATTTGGATCCTCTTTAGGATTGCATGCCCAAAAAACTAAATAAAACAGAATAAAAAACTGTCTGATTTTCATACAGATATCGCTAGCCAATAAATCTTAAATGCTAAAGTACGAATTCTAAACAATGCGATTCAACAGTAAGTTGCCTAATAAATTCCAAGACAATGAAAGAGCTTCTAGAAAATATCAAAAGAAACGGTAGTGGGAATGGCAATGGTCGGGGAGAGGCTTCTTTGGAAAAGGAGAAACCTCTTTTGATTAAAGACGCCCTTTTTGTCCGTCAAGAAGGTACTCTAGTGAAAGTCAAGTATGAGGATATCTTGTGGCTGAAAGGTGACGGAAATTACACGACCCTTGTCACCAGAAATTTTGTGATTTCTGTACGGAATATTCTCAAAGACTTTGAAGACGCTTTGCCAAAAGATCAGTTTATGCGAGTTCATAAAAGCTATATGGTTCGCTTAGATGAAATATCCGTGATTTCTACCCGGGAGGTGAAAATTGAAGAGGATATGGTTCCGGTAGGTCGTACTTATTATCAGCGTTTAATTGATGGAATTCAGCGTCTGTCGAGTGAATAATTTTTTATTTATTGATCCAAAGCAAACTACTATCACCATAACTCAAAAAGCGATAATCATTATCTAAAGCTTCCTGATAGACTTTTTTCCAATCATCGCCAATCAAAGAGCCGATCAATAGCATCAAAGTGGTCCCCGGTTGATGGAAATTAGTGATCAATCCGTCAATCATCTGGAACTGATATCCGGGGAAAATGAAAATTTCTGTTTCTCCCATGATTTCTACTTTCCCTTCTGCCTCCATTTGATTCAAAACTGCTTGAAGGGCTTCATTCTTTGAAGGTAGACTCTCTCTGGAATCATAGGGAATCAACTTAGCGACTTTAAAAGCAGTGCCCTTGTTTTCCAAAAGCTGGACACCATACCAATAAAGACTTTCCAGTGTGCGGACCGAGGTGGTGCCAACAGCCACGATTGAGCCCTGCTGATTCAAAAGCTTTTCAATGGTTGATTTCTGAAGGTGAATTTGCTCACTGTGCATAGGATGGGCAGTCACATCATCCACTTTGATAGGCTGAAAGGTCCCCGCACTCACGTGTAAAGTCACTTGAGCTTCCTCTATTCCCTTTTTACGAAGCTTTTCAAATACTTCCTCGGTAAAGTGAAGACCGGCAGTAGGCGCTGCTACAGCTCCTTCCTTTTCGGAATAAACTGTTTGATAGCGGTCCTTGTCACTTTCTTCCGCTTTTCGATTGAGATAGGGAGGAAGCGGAACCTCGCCGCTTGATTCGACGATGTCTACAAAAGGTACACTTTCGCTATTCCAATCGAATTCTACCCATTTATTCTCTTTGTCCACCAATCTGGCTTCTAAGACCACTGTATGGCCTTGGATTTCTATCACACCTTTTAGAATCTCACCGCTTTTCCACTTTTTGGCATTGCCTATCATCGTTTGCCAAGTCACTGGCTGGGTCGAAAGCATGATCTCGGGAATCACCGTGGTAGGCTGGACGGGATTGAGTAGAAATATTTCTATGCGAGCTCCCGTCTCCCGCTGAAAGATCAATCGTGCCGGTATCACCTTGGTATCATTGTACACAAGCAAGGTTCCTTTATCCAAAAAATCAGGTAAATCGAAAAAATGATGATGGGAAATCTTTCCGGATTGGTAATGAAGTAGCTTGGAAGAATCCCGTTTTTCAAGTGGATACTTTGCGATTCGCTCTTCAGGAAGCGTATATTCGTATTCTTGGAGGTTTACTTTTTGCACGATCTCAATCAATTTGGCCGCAAATATAGTTCATACTTTCAAACTCATTTAATACCCATTCGTTTCCATGATTTTAAAATTTCAGCTCGTACCCCGCACTTTGAATTTCCGATTTGACGCAGGTACCTCCCGAGGGGTACTGAAGACCCGCAATATTTGGTGGATCAAGGCTGTAAATTCAAAGGACTCCCGAATAGGCTGGGGAGAGGCTGCTCCACTGGTAAGGCTGAGCGTTGATGATAGACCGGATTTTGAGCCAAAGGTGCAGGATTTCTTAAATGAGTTCTCAACCTATGATTTTCCTGAGGAGCAAGAATCCTTGTTGGACTTTATAAAGGATATAGTTCCCTCCGACTTTCCTTCTCTTCGATTTGGCCTTGAGATGGCTATCATGGACCTTTTGCAGGAAGGAGAAAAGCGATTTTTCCCAAACAACTTCTACGATGGGCAAAAGCCGATACCGATCAACGGCTTAATTTGGATGGGAGATAGAGAGTTTATGCGAGAGCAAATCGATGCTAAAATCAGTCAAGGTTTCACTTGTATCAAAATGAAAATCGGAGCTATCGATTTCGAGCAGGAATTGGAATTGCTTCGCTATATCCGGGAGCGCTTCTCTGAGGATGAATTGACCCTCCGAGTGGATGCAAATGGGGCTTTTAGTACCATGGAGGCTCTTTCCAAGCTCGAACGATTGGCAGAGCTAGGAATCCATAGCATAGAGCAACCAATCGCAGCAGGGCAATGGGCCGAAATGTCAAAGCTTTGCGCCAAGACCCCACTACCCATAGCACTTGATGAGGAATTGATAGGGATTCGAGATAAAGGGTTGCTTTTAGACCATATTAAACCACAGCATATCATTTTAAAACCAACTCTGATTGGTGGCTTTTTGGAATCGGAAGAGTGGATAGAAGAGGCCGAAAAACGAGCGATTGGTTGGTGGATGACCTCGGCTTTGGAAAGCAATATTGGACTAAATGCGATCGCACAATTAGCATCGAAATTCAATCCGACGGTTCCTCAGGGCCTAGGTACCGGTCAGCTTTACCACAATAATCTAAACTCACCACTAGTGATTTCTGGTGGTCATATCCGCTACCAAAAGGATTTAAGTTGGGAAGAGCCTCGTTAATTTTCTAGTGAAAATAAATATACTGGTTTTGGCGCTGATACTTTAATAGAGGTAGGAGTGAGGATGCCATTTTCGATATTTCGCTCGAAAACAACCACATCTTCTGAGGCCTGATGCGCCACCAAAAGGTATTTTTCATCATAGGTCAGTGAAAAGTTTCTGGGCATATTCCCTCCACTTGAAATATGCTGCACTGTTTCAAATTTACCTTCTTCAGTCTTTGCAAATACAGAAATTGTATTCGCATCACCACGGTTGGAGGCGTAGATGAATTTTCCGTTTTTTGAAACCCGAACTTCCGCTGCTCCCACCGCTCCTTCAAAATCAGGCTCCAAAAGTGACAGCCTTTGCTGACTAATGAGGTTTCCATCCTGAAAAGCAAAAACCTCTAAAGTGGCGGTCAGTTCTTGAACCACATAAACTTCATCCCCATTTGGTGAAAATGCCAAGTGTCGAGGACCATCTCCTGGAGTCATGGCCGTTTGGGATAGGAGGCTAACTGGCTCCGAACTATTTCTGTCAATTTGATAGGTATAAATGTGATCGGTCCCCAAATCAGCAACAAGCAAAAATCTCCCATCAGGACTGAAATTTGCACTGTGAACATGAGCAGATTCCTGTCGGGCTTCGTTGATACTGTTACCAGTGTGTTGGATCGACTGAAGGTATTCTAGCTGGCCTTTAGGAGCCAGTCGGTAAATGGAAAAATTCCCCCCACTATAATTACTAATTACCAAAAGCCCATCTTTCGCAGCAATATGACAGGGATTGGCTCCATTGCTGAATATGCTATCGATTTGAAAAAGCTGCGTTTTTTCTTCGTTCCAGCTGAAGGATTTTAATGCCCCTTTGTCATTTTCTTCCACAGAAAAAACAAATTCCCCAGATTCAAGAACAAAGGAAGGGTTGCTAACTCCCGGTGCAATAACCTTATATGCTATTTCTTGATCTTCTGGATTGAAGGTCAGCAGTCCGATACCTTCCTCGGGACTATCTGTATAACTGCCTACCAGAAAGTTATATTTCATGCTTGTTTCATTTTCGATGTTAGATTTTTCTGCGCAGGAAAAAGTCGCTAAGAATAAGAAGGCCGCTAAGATATTTTTCATCTGGGAAAGTACGAAAAAAGTCAATAATCTAAAGGAGCTTTGCTCGGCTGATTA
The DNA here is from genome assembly GCF_002807035.1 of Algoriphagus formosus. Lineage (GTDB taxonomy): Bacteria > Bacteroidota > Bacteroidia > Cytophagales > Cyclobacteriaceae > Algoriphagus > Algoriphagus formosus. The sequence goes on from NZ_NIUC01000001.1 coordinate 7,848, forward strand.
ATGCTAAATAAATCGACTTTGGAATTGATGAATTGGTAAAAATTTAGCCAAAAAGCAGAAAAATTCGTAATTTGAGCAAGCTTTACAAACCAAATAATATGCAAACACCCTACGAGACTGAAGTAGCCAAGCGATTTACTATTTATAATTCACTTTTTCTAGATCTTCCTTTTGATCATATTTTTCGAACAGGCACTATGCTTCCCTTATTGGCAACTTCCTGTACGAAAGGTTTTGAAGAAGGTAAATCTCCCCGAGCAATCATAGAGGGGTTTTTCAACGAGATGATGCCAAACAATTCCGAGAAGGAACGCAGTGATCTCCTATTCCAAATGATTCAGTACGTAGAGCGGCAGGTGGTTTTATTTGATTCCATCGAAGATGCAGCCTATGAGAAAATCAATGATTTGGGAGGAAAGGGTTCGATCAAAGCCTTGATTACAAGGGCAGAAGGCGACCGGAAGAAAGAAGCTTTAATTGAAAAGCTGAAGACTTTTTCCGTGCGTTTGACTTTGACAGCCCACCCAACTCAATTTTACCCCGGGAATGTTCTGGGAATTATCACGGATTTAGAAGATGCCATTCGTCATGATGATATTGGTCGGATCAATTTGCTTTTGCAGCAGCTAGGAAAAACTGGCTTTATCAATCGGGAAAAGCCATCTCCTTTTGATGAAGCAGTGAGCTTGATTTGGTATTTGGAAAACGTCTTTTACCAAAGTATTTCAGATATCATGATCCGTTTGCTAAAAAGCTTGGATCAACCACTGCATACTTGGGAAAACCCAGGCTTATTGAAAATTGGATTTTGGCCGGGAGGTGATCGGGATGGGAATCCATTTGTGACCCACGAGACTACACTCCAAGTAGCCGAAAGACTAAAAAAATGGATTCTACGCTGCTACTATCGAGATCTTAGAAAACTCAGACGCCGTCTAACTTTCAAACATGTGGAGGAGGTGATGCTCCGCGTAGAGCGCGGCATTTATGTGACCTTATTTGAGGAAAAACCGATATATAACAGCGCAGAAGAGCTTTTAGGAGAATTGCTGACTGCAAGAGAAGCGCTGATCAAATATCATGATGGACTATTCTTAGAGCTTCTGGACGAATTCATCTTGAAGGTTCGGATTTTTGGCTTTCATTTTTCATACATGGATATGCGGCAGGATAGTCGAAAGCATGATGGGCTTTGGGATGAGCTTTTGCAGATAGAGGGTGTATCTTGGAAGGAAGATGAAAAGGATCAAATTGACCAAATTCTATCCTTAAAATCCCTACCAAAAGTAGAGAAGTTCAAAGATGAATTTCATCAGGAAATGCTTCGTTCTATTCAAAGTATTGGTACCATTCAAGACAGGAATGGCCCTGATGCTCTGCACCGATACATCATTTCTAACTGTCAATCTGTAAAACATCTGTTGGAGGTTTTTCAACTGACCAAACTTAGTCTTGACCCAGATGATAAAGGGATGAATTTGGATATTGTGCCTCTTTTTGAAACGGTCGATGACTTAGCGGCGGCACCGGAAATCATGTCTTTCCTTTATAAACTTCCTGTCTATCAAAAACACCTTCAACACAGAGGAAATAAGCAAACGATCATGTTGGGCTTTTCGGACGGAACCAAAGACGGTGGCTATCTCAAGGCCAATTGGTCCATCTTGAGAGCAAAAGAGGAAATGACTCGGGTTTCCCGGGAAAATGGCATCGAAGTAGTCTTTTTTGACGGGCGTGGTGGACCGCCAGCTCGAGGAGGTGGTAATATGCATAATTTCTATGCTTCCCTTGGAGAGCGGGTAGAAAATGCAGAAATCCAAGTGACGATTCAGGGTCAAACCATCTCGGCCAACTATGGAAAGCAGGCTTCTTGTGTCTACAATTTTGAGCAGTTATTAAGTGCAGGTTTGGAAAATCACCTGTACTCAGATGAAGAGCGAAACCTTTCAGAAAGCCAACGTGTACTCATTTCAGAGCTGGCTGATAGAGGCTATGAAGCCTACAAAGAGTTTAAAAACCATCCTAAGTTTGTGCCATATCTAGAGCATGTGACCCCTTTGAAGTTTTTTGGAATGACCAATATTGGTTCAAGACCTTTGAAGCGGGGCAAATCAGATGGATTGAAGTTTGAAGATCTTAGAGCTATTCCTTTTGTGGGTTCTTGGGCTCAGATGAAGCAGAATATTCCTGGATTCTACGGAGTAGGAGCGGCAATTTCTGAATTGGAAGAACAGGGTAGAATTGCTGAGCTCAGAGATTTATACCAGCGCAGTTTATTCTTCAGGACTCTGCTAGGTAACTCTATGCAATCTTTGAACAAATGCTTTTATCCCGCTACCGCTTACCTTAGAGAGAATAAGGATTATGGTGAATTTTGGGAGCTTATGTATGAGGAATATCAGCGATCTATTGCTGCTATCAAGCAAGTGGCTGAGATGGAAGAGCTAATGAGAGACAATCCGGTGAGCCGCACATCCATTTCCATTCGTGAACGAATAGTTTTGCCTCTAATCACCATTCAGCAATATGCTATTCAAACCATGCTCGAAGAGGGCAAAGATGATAAAACGCTTCAAAAATTGATTTTGCGAAGTATGTTTGGAATCATCAATGCCGCAAGAAATGCCGCCTAAAGTAAAAGCTCCCAAATCTGGGAGCTTTTTTTATGCATTTATCTTTCTGTTATTCTACAATTATCCCATCCTTTATGAGTTGCTTGACGATGGAGTTGGCAAATGCTGTCGAAAAATCCTCAAGCGAGGTGGGGTTTGTAGTCTCAGATTGAGTAGACCAAATTAATTCCTCCGAATTGGCATCGTATAGATTTGCTTCGAGGTAATAATTTTTGTCGGTGGTGTAGTAGCCCGGTTCGTACATGTAAGGACTATAGGTATTGTAATAAGGCCAAAATCTGCCATAGTATCCGTATCGCATGGGGGTGTACATGGTCGTACCCGGTACGTAGCGTGTTTCATTGGTCTGATCCAGAAGAGTGACTGTAAGAATGGTTTCACTTCCGAGTTCCCTGATTTTATTCAGTACTTCTTCTTTTCTTTCTTCACCAGCTTTAAATCCGGGGGGAATTACCTCAAAACTGCTGACAGCTTCTACTCCTTTGGAATTGAGCAATTGCTCCAAATCACTCTCTACAGCTTGTCTAGCCAGTACATTCTGTGTCAATGCAGTTACAAATACGCTTTGGTACCCTGTGGCAGGTTTCGAGGGATTAGACCATGAGCCTAAAATACGAACGCTTGTTCCGCATGCACTTATGAGTAGAGCAATTAAGATGATGGGTAAAAGAGACCTTTTCATAATGAGTCTTTTTGATTGGTGGTTTTTAATATTTTTTTCGAATTCTTTCGATAAACTGAAAACTAAGGCCTAAAAGAAGGAACATAGGCCAATTTCTTCAACCTTCCTTCTTCCCAACTGGAAAGCAAAGAAAACCAGCATCCTGCTTTCGTTATGAATAATCTAAATACTTTCAATATTCATCAATGAAAGGCAATTCTTGCTGAATGGAGTTTCTAATGGTATTGTGGATGTAATCGTCCAATTGAAGAAACTTTGCCGCATCTCTTGCTGAGGTAGCTTTTTTGAATCGCTTAAAATACCTAGAGTGAAGCTTTGCAAGAGCGGCGTCATTTTTCAGGATCCCATTCGCGAGTGTATTTGCAAGCTCATCAGTAATGGAATCATAGTTTTCTAAGTAATTATTGATGATCAAAAGCCTTTCTCTGCTCAAAAGCTGCCGCTCGGCTTCGTATTGTTGATAAACAGTCCAAAAAAGAGGAGCCACAGACTCGGGAAGGTCCATGACTGCCTCCACCAGTTGTCTTTTTCCCATTCCAAATTCTGCTTGGATGAGGGTGATTTCATCATCGACTGATTGAGCAAATAGGGTGGTTGAATAAAAAAGCCCGATACTGAGAAATAATACAATCTTTTTCATAGTTGTGAGGGGTAAATCGAATTGGGTAAAAACTTTAGGACTTGATTAAATGCTCTGTTTAGGGTATTCTGAAAACCAAGCCTCCTTCTAATCCAAATTGATACATCGTGGAATAGGTACTCAACCCGGCTCCAGTTCCACCTGTTCCGAAATAGAATCCACCACCAACACTTTCTACAGCTGAAAACAAAGAGGCCTGAAGCCTTATAGCTACATTGGATGAAACCCAAAAATTTGAGCCAGCTCGGACATTCCAAGCGAGTTTTGTTGATGTTCTTTGGGTGTTGTTATCAGGATTTTTAATTGAAAAGATTCCCATTCCAACTCCAAGTCCTGCAAAAGGCTCGACCTTTTCATTTACTGGGATATATCTCGTTCCGTTTAGCATGATCCAATTGAAGCCAAGATCAAAATCAGTGGACTGAAGATCCCCATTCATTATATTTCCACTTTGGTAAATTGTAGGAGCATTCGTATCCTGTCGCAAATATTGTAGCTCCAAACCACCTTTTCTCGGAATCACATATTCAACACCCAGACCCCAACGAAAACCATCTTGGATAATTCCATTGTAATATGAACTAGGTGAGAAATAAGAGTTGAATTGATCTTTGAAAATGTAGCCCCCGTAGGCATTGACCCTAAACTCTTGGGCACTTAGGGAATTGGATAGAATTCCCAGAACAAAAATTAAAATAATTTTTTTCATCTTTTTCGATTTAAAGTGATGAAAATTAAGAAATAAAAGAATAAAAAAATCTGATTATGAGTAAAATAATGAGCTAAATCAGTTTAAAATATCAGAAAAACAGCAATAAAATTTGGCGGCTTTTTTTCCTGGTAGCCAAGGCAAACCAACTTAATTTAAGTCATAAAAGTATTCTCTTTGGAAATGGATTGTCAGGAAAAAAAGAAAGCTCCTAATGGAGCTTTCTATACCATGTCTTGATCAACTAAACTATAAGAAAAGCCTTACTCTCCGTATGAGCAGCAAAACCTTAATGCGACATAGTAACATCAGATACTACAGAAAACAGTTTTGGGTTCCGGCTTTTGGGATTTTTATGATTTCAGGGCTTTTTTCCTGTCCATCGGTTTAATTTCAGGATTAAAAAAAATACTCATTTTCGAACAGAAATGGCTTTTGTAGCCGATACGAACAGTATTTTTTGGCTCGTATTTTTAGATTTTTTTGAAAAGGCGAAATGTTAAATCGTCTTCTCTCCCTAAGGAGATCGAATATTTTGTATTTTTCAATTTCTGAATACGAAGCCCATGAATCATCTCGAAACAAGTTACCAATCTCCAGATGGAGTGAAACTTTATCTTCAAGCTTGGATGCCAGATCAACCCAAAGCGGCTCTACTTCTCATTCATGGTCTTGGTGAGCACAGCGGAAGATATGAATCCTTGGTAAATGGGCTAGGGGAGTTGGATGTGGCAGTCTTTACTTTTGATGGGCGAGGACATGGAAAGTCAGATCTTCCCAGTCCCAGTGCTTATTTTGATTCTTATCAGACTTATTTGGAAGATATTCACGCCTTGTATGGGAAAGTGAAAGCCTATGTGCCCGGCGTTCCAACTTTTATCTTTGGGCATAGCATGGGTGGGGGATTGGCGGCAGCCTATGCACTGAAGTTTAAACCTGATACAAGCGGCATTATTCTATCTGCTCCAGCTATCAAAGAAGCTGCCGGGACCTCGCCGCTTTTGGTAGCGATTTCTGGAATTCTAAATAAAATCGCCCCAAAACTGAAAGCCTTGGCATTAGATATTGAGGGAGTTTCCCGGATTCCTGACGAAGTGGAGAAGTACAAAAACGATCCCTTGGTTTACCAGGATAAAATCCCGGTGCGAACCGGATATGAACTTCTACAGATGATGAGATTTATTCAAACTCAGGCGAGTGAATTCGATTTTCCTTTTTTGATTATGCATGGGACAGCCGATCGGCTGACCAATCCTGAGGGTTCTCAATTGCTCTTTGACCGCTCGCCTGCTAGCGATAAGGCCATGCGGACTTTTGTAGGCGCTTATCATGAGCTATTAAATGATTTGGACCGAGAAGAGGTCTTGAGGTTGATTCTGGAGTGGGTGAGAAATAGGATACAGGAAGTTTAGCCAGAGTCGCAGATTTAACTTTTAAAAAAAATCAATTAAAAAATTTGACAGAAAAATTTTTTGCTTTATGTTAGTGTCATAATACACTATGACACTAATACACTGCTTATGATTCAGGTACAAAATTTGGATTTTTCCTATCCAAAGAAGCCTCAACTCTTTTCCCGGTTAAATTGGGAAAGCAGCACAGGGAATATTATCGGGATGCTTGGTAAAAATGGCGCGGGCAAGTCCAGCTTTCTTCGAATTCTGGCCGGCTTATTATTTCCAGACAATGGCCAACTGTCTGTTTTGGGTTTTTCTCCCGAGGAAAGGGCGAGTGCTTTTTTACAAGAGGTATTCTTCGTTCCCGATGAAAATTATCTTCCCGGACACCTATCTGCTGAGCGGTATCGGCAAATTTTACAGCCCTTTTATCCCCGATTTGATGGGGAAACTTTTTCACGGTTGCTAGATCGATTTGAAGTCAATTCTCAGGAAAAGATTAAAAACCTATCCTTCGGTCAGCAGAAAAAAGTTGGATTGTCAATGGCCTTGAGTTCAGGTTGTGCCCTGATTCTGTTGGATGAGCCTACAAATGGACTGGATATTTCGGGTAAATCTGTATTCCGTAAGGAACTGATTTCAGTGCTAAGTGAAGATCAAACAGTGATAATTGCCACGCATTTGATACGGGATTTGGAGAATACGCTGGACCGGGTGATGATTTTGGACCAAGGGCAAATCAAACTGGATGCAGACCTCAGCGATCTGGCAGATTCACTCCATTTTGGAATCAGTCAATCAGCGGTGCCCGATGCGATTTTTTCTCAATCTTCAGCCTTGGGGGTCCAATTCATTCAGGCGCGAACTACTCAAGCCCAAACGGTAGTGAACCTAGAATTACTCTTCGAAGGGGTCACCTCAGGGGTTCCAATAGCTTCTTTTCTTTCAGAAACTAATAATTCTCTTATGATATGAATACATCTAACGCTATCAGCTTGACCAGAATGGGCTTGCTACTCAGGTATAGTTGGAAGTTAAATAAGGGGCATTATTTAGCTTTTATTCTAAGCATATTTCTGATTATTAGCATTCTGTTTGGAGTCATTCTATTTTCAAATGCTGGCATGCTGAATATGCTTAAGGAGCCATACAGAACTTCAAATATATTTGGCTATGCTCATGGATTATTTCTCAGTGGGTATTTTGTCATTTGTTTGCTTTGGGTGGGACAAAGCTTCCTAGCTCTGAGAAACCCTCAAAATGCAAAAAGCTATTTGATGCTGCCGGCAAGCAATGCAGAGAAATATATAGTCGAGCTTTCAATTAAGATGGCCGGCTTGTTCATCATTTATCCCATTATTTTTTGGGTAGCTTCTAATTTAGGTTTGGGCTTATTCCAATTGTTTGGTCCGCTTTTCTTTACAAATGTCACCATAGATTATATAGGGATTTTGGAATCGAAGGAGTTCTGGCTGATAGAAGATTTCGGAGAGCAGTTATTCTTTATAAAGCTGATTCTATTAGGTCTTTTTGCTCTGATTCCATCTTTGATTTGGGCGGGAAGCTTGATTTTTGGAAAGTATAATTTTATCGGGATGCCATTCAGCTTTATTGTGGTCTACTTGGCAATCAGTGCGACTTCTATCGCACTATCATGGATTATGTTTCCAGAAACTATAACCGTCAATGAGCAGGTGAAATTTGAAATCCTCAATGTTGATAAGCCTGAAATACTTCCTGAAACTCCTTTGATTATCATCATGGCTGCTATCTGGATATGGCTAGCGGTGATTTTATCCTATGTGGTGGCCTATTTCAAACTGACCGAAAAGCAGGTATAAGATGGACTTTAGCGAACATAAAAACATCTTTCTGCAGATCCGGGATTGGATGGTCGATCAGATACTCACCGGGAATTTGCAACCTGGAGACAAAATTCCTTCTGTTCGGGAACTGGCTGCAGATATCGAAGTGAATCGAAACACGGTCATGCGTAGCTATGCGCTGATGGAGGAGGAGGGGATTCTGGAGAATAAGCGTGGCATAGGCTTTTTTGTATCTACGGGAGCCAAATCAACTCTGCTGAGCATTCAGCGAAAAGAATTCTTTTCGGAGGTTCTGCCTCCCATTATTCATCAGATTCAAGTCTTAAATCTTAATTCAGAAGATCTAGAATCACTTCTTGCAGTTATCCACTCAAATGATATTAAAAAATGAAAAGGAGCAATAAATTAATCGTTGGTTATTTAAGTTTTTTATGGGTTAGCTTGATAATCACCTTGGTTATTTCTTTCGCTATGACGCCCCAAGGAGGCTTTTCATTCGTAGATCAAGTTCGGTCTGAGAAATTTGAAATAGATGATTTTTCCGCTGTGAAAATTCAAAATACCAAGTACTTGAAGATTGTAAAGGCTGACTCTACCTACCTGGAATACATCAGCATACATGGAGGGGATGTGAAACCTCCCAAAACAGAACCTGTTCAAAATTACCGGGTCAGCCAGGATACCTTGTACATCGATAAGTTACAGCAAGCATCCAATGGGAGTTTTATGCTAAAAGTGAGAAACCTCAGTCAGATTCTAGTCATGGATGAGAGTGAGGTGATCATTAAAAATCAAACCATGGATACTTTGGTTTTTAAAAGCCCGCTGCACCAATTGCAAATCATCGGGCTTGACAGCGGATCGGTGGATTATCGCTCTGGACAGCTATTTCTCAAGGGAACGATCGGGGAATTGACAGGAAGTCTCAAAGATCGGGCTTGGCTGAGCATTCCGAGTAAAATCGGTAAAATCAATCTTGAAAAAGGAGAAAAAGCAACAGTATTCGTAGAGTAGGAGTCAGTCCCTTTTGTGGAGTACTAAAAGATGGCACCTTTGAATCTCTCACACCTCCATCCCATTAAAAGGGTTAAACCGTCTATTTCCTACGCCTATGGCCGCGGCCCGACGGAGGTTTTTTTCACCATACTTAATATTTAGTTTTTAGAGGGCCTGATACAGATTGATCTGCTCTTGGCTGTCTTCGAAGAGTTTGTGATTTCTGGTAAAAATTTCAAAAACTAGGCTAATTCTACTTTTTCACCTTCTAGTTCTTTCAGAAAATTTGGGCAAAAGTCATAACCATTTTCCCAAGCTATTCCACCTCCCGGCTCGATAAAAACTTTTTTAAATTTGCTAGGATCCAAGAGTTCAGCGGTAAAACCCTTGCCTAGGAAAGGTCGAAGATTAACTATTTTCACTTCATCATCTTTGAAACGTAACCAAACTCGATAATCCTTCAATGCTTTTATTTCGACTACTTCGTTCATATTCCTATTTTAAAGGTTCGATTTTATCCATTTGACTAGGGATTTGAGCTTTATCCCAGTTTTCTAATAATTTTTCTCTATGCATAGATGCCCATTCCAAGACTAAAACGTGTGCACGATTAGGAAGATTCCCCGCTAGCATTTCCAACGTTTTGATATCATATTCCGCTTTCATTCCCTGATATTCTGCATGGAAATGTGGTGGATTGTGATCTTGAAAGTACATCCGAATGATAATTCCGTAAAATCTAGAAATCTCTGGCATTTCATTTAAAGATACAGAAATGAGTCGGGAAGTCTTGCGATGATTCTGAATATGACTTCAATTTTAAGTTGAAATTTGATGATTTTGCCTTTTCAAGCTTCTCAATTTAAACTTTTTACTTTTTTACACCTCCATCCCATTAAAGGGATTAAACCGCCGTCTTCCTACACTCATCGCTACAGCCCGGCAGACGGTTTTGTCTCCATACTTGACATTGAGTCGGTCTAGAGCTTGGTAGAGATTGATCTGCTCTTGGCTGTCTTCGAAGAGCTTGATTTGATAATTGCCATAGACCAGGCTACTGAAGCGCACCCCGATCAGTCGGATGAGTAGTCGGCGACTGTAGAGTTTGCGGAAAAGCTCCTTCACCACAGGCAGGATGCTATGGTCTGCCGAAGTGTAGGGAATCCGCTGCTGCATGCTGTGCGTCTCGAAGTCTGAATAGCGGATCTTCACACTCACACAGGCGGTGAGTTGGCCCTTCTGACGAAGCTTGGAGGCGAGTTGCTCGGTCATGGCCACTAGGGTTGCTTCGAGCATTTTGACATCGATTGTGTCTTCTTCGAAGGTGTTTTCGGAGGAAACCGACTTGGCTTCGGAGTAGGGGACCACCGGATTGCGGTCGATACCATTCGCTTTTTCCCAGATGATCTTTCCATTTTTTCCAAAAGTTGCTTCCAGAAGTTGGGAAGGCATCTGCTGCAGGGTATGGACCTTTTTGACGCCCATGTTGTAGAGTGTTTGGGAGGTTTTTTCGCCGATCATCGGGATTTTACGCACGGAGAGTGGGGCGAGAAATGGCTTTTCCTGCCCGTTGGGCACCTGTTTTTCATTATTGGGTTTGGCCTCGCCGGTAGCGACTTTGGAGACGGTTTTGTTTTCCGACAGTCCCATGGAAATGTTCAGTCCGCTCTCTCGGATGATGCGCTGCCGGAGTTCGTGAGCGAGTTTGAAGCAACCGAAAAACCGATCCATCCCCGTTAGGTCGATGTAAAACTCATCGATGGATGACTTTTCAAAAAGCGGTACCGACTCTTGGATGATTCCGGTGACTTCATGTGATTTTTGGCTGTATTTCTCAAAATCCCCCTTGACGATGATGGCCTCGGGGCAGAGTTGCCTTGCTGTCCGCATAGGCATGGCCGAGTGCACCCCAAACTTCCTTGCCTCATAGCTGCAGGAGGCGACCACTCCCCGGTCACTTGAGCCTCCGATCAGTATGGGTTTTCCATTGAGCCTGCTGTCAAAAAGCCGCTCCACCGACACGAAAAATGTATCCAAATCCATATGCGCAATACTTCGCTTCCCCTCCATGACTTTTTGTTAATATTGTTGACATTTTAATGTTTATAATTTAATCATTTTTGTTAGATTTGGGGAAGGGGATTAGAGAAAGTGTCGGGAGTTGTCAATCAATGAAAGATATACCTTCGGTAAGATATGCTTCACTTCGTTCAGCGAGATAGGGAATCTGCCCGCAGGGCTATCTTCAAAAATATCTGCGTAGCTATCTTAAGATTAAAAGATAGGCTGCGCCAGATATACCTTCGGTAAGATATGCTTCACTTCGTTCAGCGAGATAGGGAATCTGCCTGCAGGGCTATCTTCAAAAATATCTGCGTAGCTATCTTGAAATAAAAAGATATGGCTTCACCAAGATATGCTTCAATCAGTTCAGCGAGATAGGTTAAAATAGAATCAATCATGAGTGAAAAATCAAAATACATCCCTCTTAAAGAGCTTGATATCTACATTTTATCAAGGCAGCTTTCTGCATTCGCTTGGAGTATTTTCCAAAGGTTAGATTTTCAATCAAGGAAAATATGGGGAGATCAAATGATAAGTTCTATGGATTCAATAGGAGCTAATATAGCAGAAGGATATGCTAGGTTTCACTTTCTCGAAAGGATTAGATTCTACTACATCTCAAGAGCTTCTTTATCAGAAAGTGTTGATCACTGGATAGATCTTGGTTTTGAGCGAAAAATTGTATCAAGTGATGAATACAAAGAAATCAAAATTATTTCCAAGAGCCTTCAGATTAAGCTGAACCATCAAATTAAAATTGCCTATAACGCAAAAGACAAAAACTCATCAAAATGAAAGACTATCTGCCCGTAGGGCTATCTTAAAAATTATCTGCGAAGCTATCTTGAAAATAGCTTACCCATTGTTATCTCTTAGAAATTCAGAAAAACATGCTCCTCAATTTGAACCTTAAATTCCTCCGAAAAAACAAAAACCTTACCCAAGAATCTCTTGCCCAGGCTTTGGGGATTTCTAGGTCCAAACTGGCCGGGTACGAACTCACCGTTACTCCTCCTTTGGAGATTTTGGTGAAAATCGCTGAATACTTCAACGTTTCTCTCGATATTCTGATCAAGGAGGATTTGAGTTCCTATTCCGAATACAAACTCCGGGAATTACTGGAAACAGATAAATTTCTTCGTGGGCGAAAACTTCGAATCCTGTCGACAACAGTGGATGCGGAGGGACGCGAACTCATTGAGGTGGTTTCCCAGCGGGCTAAGGCCAGTTATCTGGCGGGCTTTGCAGATCCTGAGTTTATCTCAGAGCTTCCCCGCTTTTCCCTACCTTTTCTTCCCATGGACAAAAAGCACCGGGTCTTTCAGGTGGATGGAGATTCTATGCTGCCGATTCCCGATGGAGCCTGGATTGTCTGCGAATACGTAGATGACTGGTTTGGGATCAAAGACGGGGAACGTTATGTGATTGTGACTGAGCAGGATGGTGTGACCTTTAAAATCGCTTACAATCGTATTCCGTCTGATCAAAAGCTTCTGCTCTGTTCCTCCAATCCCATCTATCCACCCTTCGATGTAGAGATAGAGCAAGTTCGGGAGGTGTGGCGATATCGATTGGTCATGAGTGAGTGATTTTTTGAAGAGGAATCAATTCATTTCCACCATTGGTTCATGGCTTTTACGAGGGCATGTGTATCTTCAAGACTCAATAAACCTAAAAACCTGCCTTCATGAATTTTAGTCGTTTTTCAGGATGTTTGGTCCTGCTTGGATTGCTTTGGAATTGCTCCCCAAAAGATGTTGACCCTTTTGCTACCGTCAAACCTGACGAGACTCGCTTTACTAAAGTGACTTTGGTCGAAAAGCTCAACGAACCGATGGAGCTTGAAGTCCTGGACAACGGAGATGTGCTTTTCATCGAGCGGGCTGGTTTGCTGAAATTATACGAAGCTGCCACTGGGGAGACTACTGTAGTGGGTGAACTCGACGTGTATATCGAAGGAGAAGATGGGCTTTTGGGTTTGGCCAAGGATCCTAACTTCAATCAAAATCATTGGATTTATTTGTATTACGCTCCCAATAATTACAGTCCTGATGTCAACCGGCTTTCCCGATTTGATTTTGTCGAAAATCGGCTTGACCTAAGTTCCGAAAAAATAATGCTTGAAATCCCTGTCTTTCGGGGATGCTGTCACTCCGGAGGTTCCATTGAGTTTGATGCCAATGGACTGCTTTTCTTGTCTACCGGTGACGATACGACCCCTTTTGAGTCAGATAATTACAATCCAATCGATGAGCGTCAAGACAGACCTGCAAATGTAGATGCCCAAAAAACCTCAGGAAATACTAATGATCTTCGAGGAGCCATTATCCGAATCAAGCCTGAAGCGGATGGAACTTACAGTATTCCTGAAGGCAATCTTTTCCCTCCTGGTACACCCAATACCCGACCGGAAATCTATGTGATGGGTAATCGGAATCCCTATCGGATTTCTGTCGATCAGCATACTGGAAATCTTTTCTGGGGTGAAGTGGGACCGGATGCATCCGTGGATTCGGCTCGTCGTGGTCCAAAAGGTCATGATGAAATCAACTTAGCTACAAAGGCTGGATTTTACGGTTGGCCGTATTTTGTAGGAAATAATAAGCCTTACTGGAAATACGATTTCGAAACTCAGGAAAGTCTTTTTGAATTCGACCCGGCTGCTCCTGTCAATACCAGTCCGAATACTACCGGCATAGAACAATTACCTCCTGCTCAGCCAGCTTTGATTTGGTATCCTTACGATGAATCCGAGGAGTTTCCCATGCTCGCCACAGGCGGTAGAAATGCCATGGCAGGCCCTGTCTATCATCGGGAGGATTATGAAAACTCAGCCGTTCGATTCCCGGGCTATTATAATGACAAGCTTTTTATCTATGACTGGATGCGAAATTGGATTTTCACTGTTTCGCTGACCGAGAATTTCGAATACGATACCATGGAGCGCTTTATGCCCTCAACCGTTTTTGACAAGCCAGTGGATATGCAGTTTGCCAAAGATGGTTCGCTTTATGTGTTGGAATATGGAACTTACTGGCGAGCTCAGAACGATGATTCGGGTTTGTACCGCATTGAGTTTGCTCCAGGGAATCGTGAGCCCGTAGCCAAAGCCAAGGCGAATCAACAAACGGGTGCAGCCCCTCTTGAGGTAAATTTCTCTGCTGAAGGATCGATGGATTTTGACCCAGAGGATCAGCTGACCTATTTTTGGGATTTTGGGGATGGTAGCTCGGCTGGTACTACTCCAAACCCTTCCCACACTTTCGAAAAGCCGGGAATTTACCCGGTGACATTAACGGTCACTGATATGGAGGGAGAAAAAGCTTCCACCAAGCTTGAGATCCAGGTAGGAAATGAACGCCCTCAGGTATTTATCGAATGGGCAGGAAATACAAGTTTTTACTTTGAAGGGCAGCCTGTGGACTATTCAGTGCAAGTTGTAGATCGGGAAGATGGTGAAATAGACTCCGAAGCGATTGATTTTTCTATTGATTACATCTCGGGGGGCTTTGATCTGATTCAGGCTGGCCATCAAGAGGAGCAGGTTTCTGTGGGTGAAAATTTCATCACGCAGGCAGGTTGCAAAGCTTGTCATGCCATAGCTAATGAGTCGGTTGGGCCGACCTATCAGGAAGTTTCTGCCAAATACAAAGGTCAATCCGATGCCAAAGAATACCTTATCGACAAGATCCGAAATGGCGGTGGGGGCGTTTGGGGAGGCGAGCGCATCATGCCTGGGCATACTCACTTACCGGAAGAGCAAGTAGGGCAGATGGTCGATTTTATCTTGGCTTTGGAAGATCCTGATTATGGAAAAGTCAACTGGCCTCTAGAGGGAGAGTTTTCCCCGAAGCAATCTGATAATCCGGAAGGATACTATTTGGTGCAGGCAAGCTATACGGACCAAGGTGCCAACGAGATTGCACCGCTTCGTGGAAATGTTCAATTGATTCTCCGTCACCCGGATGTGAAAGCGGTCACAGCAGATCAGTTTGAAAACACAGCAAAAGCCAATGCAAATGGGCTGAATTTTGTGCGATTTACCCAGCGAAATTCCTGGATTGCATTTGACCAAATTGACTTAAGGGGAATTAGGCAAGTGGAGATTCTTGTAAATCCTGCTGGGATAGAAGGCCGGTTAGAAATTCGACTTGGTTCTCCGACGGGCCCAAGGATTGGTATTTCTGAAATCCTACTTCAAGGTGATCGAAGGGGCTATTTTACTGAGGTCATTCCACTGAAGAAAACCGATGAAACGGCGGATCTTTATTTTGTTCTTAAGACAGATTCAGGCATATCAATTTGGAATACCTTTAATCTGGATCGGATTCAATTTCTAAAATGAATAAATGAGGCATTCTGAAAAGACATGTAAAATATGCATGACATCAGAAAGCAGAAATAAATACCAAAAAAGGGAACTTTCGGGTTCCCTTTTTTATTTCCATTTCTAATCAATCAAGAGATCATGAAAGAGTTTTGGGATGAGCGATATGCCGCTGATGAATACGTTTACGGGAAAGAAGCTAATCTATTTTTACAATCGAAATTAGTCGGGATAGAGCCAGGTAAGGCACTTTTTCCAGCAGAGGGAGAAGGAAGAAATGCGGTCTTTGCAGCAACTCTTGGCTGGGATGTGACGGCTTTTGACATCAGCTCATCCGCTAAAATTAAAGCAGATAAACTGGCTCAGGAAAAAGGAGTTTCCATTGATTACCGAGTCGGTTTCCTTGATCAACAAGGCTTCGAGGAGAATTCTTTTGATCTGATTGTTTTGATTTTTGCACATTTCCCAGCCTCTCTTCGTCCAACTATTCATCAATCATTGAAAAAACTCCTGAAACCCGGAGGGCAAATCATCCTCGAGGCTTTTTCCAAAGAACATTTGGAGTACAATTCCAAAAATCCGAAAGCAGGAGGTCCCAAAGATGTCAGTATGTTATTTTCAAAAGAAGAGTTGGAAGAGGATTTTGGGGATATGGAGTGGTTGTTTTTTGAAAAGAAGGTGCTTGAGATCAAGGAAGGAGAGTTTCATGATGGTTTGTCATCGGTGATTCGTTTAGTCGCAAAGCGATAGTTTTCAAGGCTTTTCTTGATTTTTTAAACTAATTATCTAAATTGAAAAGAATTTTTTTTGATGCTATGGAAAAGAAAACATGTCTTAATTGTGGAGCCCCTATTCAGGGTAGGGCCGATAAGAAGTTCTGCGACGATCAGTGTAGAAATAATTACAACTACAAACAGTACGCAGACAATAGCAATTTTATGCGTCGGATAAACCACCGACTAAAGAAAAACCGAAACATTCTCGAGTCTTTGATTCCTTCCGGAGAGGATATGTACAAAGCTCCAAAGGATAGATTGATGCGTGAAGGATTCGATTTTGTCTATTTCACTCATACCTATGAAACCAAAAAGGGATCGGTCTATCACTTTTGCTATGATTATGGATACCTAGCCCTGGAAGGGGATTGGTATTTGATTGTGAGGCGAAAGGAAAGTTAGTTTTTGGTCTTCTTCAAAAAATCCACCGTAGCTTCAATGAGTCTTCCGTGTCCGACTGGCAAACTATGCTGTCTTAAATGAGGTACTTTAGATGAAAATCGGGCTAGGTTCTGCTCCGTAACCATCCGATCGTATTCTCCAATGAAAAGGTCAACAGGGGTTTTATTCTTTCGGAGTTGGCGAATGATTTTTCCCAAATGCAATTGAATGCCACCGAAGACCCTCCAAGTGAAATAGACTTGGGCCCGTTTGGATCGAGTTTCCATCTGGGTCTGTACAAATTTGACAATGCTGCTTTCGAGCAAACCCGCTGAATTTAATCCATTCATAAATCCAAAGAAAAGCTTTGGCTTGAATACAACTCCTTTGAAAACTCCGTGAAAGGATCCCGGATAGCTACTGATGCTATACCAAAGACCGGTTTTAATCCCGTCCGGAGCGAGTAGGGTAAGACTTTTGACCTTTTTATCAAAAAGCTCATAAGTCAACAAGGCGAATTTCCCACCCATGCTATATCCAATCAGGTGAAATTCATGAAAGCCCTCCTTCTTCATCAAATGCTCAATAAAGATCTTCCAAGTGTTTTTGGTCAAAGGTGTCGCAGAATCAAACCAATGGCTTTTGCCATGATAAAAAATATCAACCAGGATATACTTTGACCCATTTTGGCGTAGCTCTAAAAATTTAGCCATATCCTCTTGGGTTTGTCCAAATCCATGAAATAGGATAAAAGTTTTGTCGCCTTCTCCATGGGTGAGGTAGGAGAGCTTTCCAAGTTTGGTTTCGATAGATCGAGTCATGGATTAAAACTTCAATATTTTATTCAAACTACAAATTTTTATAGATGAACGTGATTGAATATACAAAATTATATATCAAAAATATGCAAAAATGATCGTGAACGAACAGTTTGGAAAAAGAATATTGATAAATACCCAAATATAATTTTAGAAAAAACTACGGAAACTTTGAACTTTCCTATCGTTTCCATAGTTTCGCAACCTGAATACCAATAGAGATGCATGAAATGCGAGAGAAGATATTAGATGCGGCGGTAGATGAATTTTCTAGATTCGGAGTTCGAAGTGTCACAATGGATGATATTGCCAGACACTTAGGAATTTCGAAAAAGACGCTGTATCAGGAGTTTTCGGATAAGAAGGAACTGGTTAAATCTGCCTTTGAACGGATTTTGAGTGAAGATCAGTGCAAGCTAGACGAGATTATGAATAGTTCCGATGATCAGGTTATCGAGACTCTTGTAAGTATATCCCGAATGATGAGGCATCGCTTGCAGTCAATCAACCCCATCACGATTCATGAAGTTCAAAAGTATTTTCCGGAAGCTTGGTCTGTTTTTTCAAGACATAAGGAAGAAGTCATATTACATGAACTGACCGAAATCATTGAGCGCGGGAAAAAATTGGGCTATTTCCGACCTGAAATAGAAGCCCCCATCTTAGCACGAATTCGAGTAGATCAAATCACCAATGCTATGGATCCCTCCAACTTTCAGGATAAGGAATACGATATCGTGAAAGTTCAGCTCGAGATGATGGACCATTTCCTGCATGGAATCTTCACAGAAAAAGGACGAGAAGCCTATAAAATCCAACAAGAAAAATCTGTTTCAACCCCAGAAAAATGAGAATACCAGCTATTATTTTCTTTTTATTATTCAGTTTCTTTTACAAAGTAGAAGCTCAGGAAATAGTCGAATTGACTTTAGAAGAGGCGCTTCAGTACACTTTGGAAAACAATGTGAATGTAAAAAATGCTCAATTAGAGACTTTGATTTCCAAAGCAACTGTCAAGGAAACAACCGCCTCGGGTCTGCCTCAGATCAACGGTAACTTCGATTTGAATTACAACCCAGCTATTCCTGTTGTTTTCCTGCCAAATGAACCGCCTTTTGGCGACCCCAACATTCCATCGGATGTGATTCCTGCCCGATTCGGTGTGAGCTATCAATCCAATTTGGGAGCGAATCTCAGACAAATGATTTTTGATGGTTCGTTTTTCGTGGGACTTCGAGCAGCAAAGACTTACAAGCAACTGACCGACCTAGATCTGATCAAGACGGAAAATGACGCCATAGAGGCTGTGAAGAAAGCTTACTTTGGAGTTTTGGTCAATCTGGAAAGAATTCGTTTGGCAGAAGCAAACTTGGCTAGGATCGATACTTTACTTTCTGAAACTCAGGCATTGAATCAGGCTGGTTTTGCAGAAAAGATCGATGTATCCCGTATTCAAGTGCAGCGAAATAACACCTACTCTCAGGTAGAGCGAGCTAGAACTTCCCTAGAAGTAAGTGAGCAAATACTAAAACTTCAGATGGGCCTCCCCATGGAATATGATGTGCGTCCAAACGAAACACTAGCAGAGCTAAATCCCATCGAAGAGCTGAATGCCTTGTTGATTGATGAAGGTGTGGAGCGGATTGAGGTTGCCCAGCTGAATACGAATATTGAACTGATCGGCTTGGACTTGAAAAATAATCAAGCCCAATACATGCCTACAATTGACTTCATTGCCAATGCGCAACGTTCTGGTGCAGGAAATACATTTGACACTGTTTTTGACAAACAGAATTGGTTTGGAAGCTCTTTACTAGGTGTGAGTATGCAGATTCCGATTTTTGATGGGTTACTTAAAAGTGCCCGAATTCAGAAAAACAGAATTCAAATTCAGCAATTGGAGAACCAACGAAATTTCTTGAGAGAAAGCATAAAAAATGAGGTTTTCTCAGCAAAATCCACTTTAGAAAATGACCTGTTAATCCTGACGGTTCAAAGGGAAAATTTGGAATTGGCCCGTGAGGTATATGACATAGCTAAAATCAAGTATCAAGAAGGGGTCGGGTCAAACCTTGAAGTAGTAGATGCCGACGCAGCGCTTGTTCAGGCAGAATTCAATTATTTATCAGCGCTCTATGACGGTTTGATCGCAAAAGTAGATTTAGAAAAAGCATTAGGAATTCTTAAAAATGACATCATCAACTAAACCAACTCCCAGTTTTGGGACTCAACTCCGTAAAATTAATATGAAAGCGATATACAAATTTTTATTTCTGAGTCTAACTGCCGTGGTTTTATACAGCTGCGGAGCAGAACAATCTGAACTTGAAACAAAAAAGGCTGAATTAGAAAGCTTACAACAGGAAGCATCCTCCATTCAGACCAAAATCCTTCAGTTGGAATCTGAGATTGCAAGCTTGGATCCTGAATTTGCCTCTCAAAACAAAAAATCTGTTTTGATTACAACTGCAAGTGCTCAGCGAGCTAATTTCGAGCACTTCGTAGAGGTGACAGGTTCTGTGCTGTCAAAAAAGAATGTAGTCATCTCAGCTGAAACAGGAGGAAGAATACTAGAAATTCCCGCCATTGAAGGTATGAGAGTAGAGCGAGGATCTGTTCTTGCCAGAGTAGATTCAGAGTCTATTCAGCGGAATATAGATGAATTGGAGACCTCTTTAGACTTGGCTACCATGCTTTTTGAAAAGCAGAAAAGACTTTGGGACCAAGAAATCGGTACGGAAGTTCAGTATTTGGAAGCGAAGAATCGAAAAGAAGGCTTGGAGAGAAACTTAGCCTCGCTAAAGACTCAATTGGATAAAACTATCATCAGAGCGCCATTTACAGGTACTATTGAATCTGTAGATGTGAGACTTGGTGAATTGGTGCAGCCTGGTATGCCAATGTTCCAGTTTGTGGGTGAGAGTGATCTTTTCATCGAAGCGGATGTGTCTGAGGCCTATGTTGGTGTACTCAGCAAAGGAGACAGCGTTCAGATTTCCTTCCCTTCCATCGGTGAAAGTCTGAAGACAAGAGTGAGTTCGGTAGGGGCAATTATCAATCCCAACAACCGAACCTTCAAGGTCGAGGTGTTTCTTCCCAATATGAAAATGGTGAAGCCCAACATGCTGACGGTCATGAAAATCAAAGACTATGAGAATGATGATTCAGTGATTGTTCCTAATCATTTGATTCTTAGCGACAATAAAGGTGACTACGTCTATATCGTTCAGGATGGTGTAGCGAAGAAGACCTATGTCAAGCGTGGTAAAACATTCAACGACAATGCAGAGATTTTAGAGGGTCTTCAAGGAAATGAGACCTTGGTAGACAAAGGTTTCAGAGAAGTAGGAGATAATTTCAACGTAAACATTGCACAAGGTTAAATCATGTCAGATCAACAAAAATTGAAAACCACTCGGGAATTTGGACTATCCAGTCTCAGTGTCGACAATTCCACCTCGGTGGTGATTTTGACACTGATTATTACCGTGCTTGGCCTGAGTGCTTATCGCACCATGCCTAAGGAAAGTTTTCCAGAGATAGTTATTCCAACGGTCTATGTGGGTACTCCTTATCCAGGTAATTCGCCTGTGGATATGGAAAACCTGATCACTCGACCTATTGAAAAGGAACTGAAGTCCCTCAATGATGTGAAGGATATCAAATCCACATCGGTCCAGGATTTTTCTTCCATTGTTATTGAGTTTAACCCTGGGATTGAAATATCAAAAGCCATCCAAGACGTAAAGGATGCGGTAGATAAGGCAAAAAGTGAGTTGCCAACGGACCTCGATCAGGATCCTAATGTGGTGGAGGTAAATACCTCGGACTTTCCGATCATGAATGTCAATATCTCTGGAGATTATTCAGAGACTGAGCTTAAGAAATTTGGAGAGTACCTGGAAGACGAAATCGAGAAGTTACCAGAAATTTCCAAAGCAGATCTCGCTGGTACGGTTGAGCGTGAGATTCAAATCAATGCGGACCCATACAAAATGGAAGCAACCGGGGTGACTTTCAACGATATTTCTGGTGCGGTGCAGTCTGAAAACGTGACTGTTTCAGGAGGAAATATCCGTTCAGGAGACTTTACCCGTACGCTTCGAGTTGATGGAGAGTTTTCAGATCCTCAGGACTTGCTAAACATCATCGTCAAAACAGACAATCAAAAGATCGTTTACCTCCGGGATGTAGCAAAAGTAGAAGACACTTATAAAGAGCGCTCTTCATACGCCCGCAGCAAGAATCTCCCGGTAGTAACTATCAATGTGACCAAGCGATCAGGTGAAAACCTGCTCAATGCAGCTGATAAAATCAAGGTAATTATCGATGACGCAAAGGCTAATCGATTCCCTCAAGATCTGGAAATTACTATCACCAATGATCAATCCAAGCAGACACGACTTCAAGTAAGTGATTTGGAAAACTCCATCATCTTCGGGGTGATCCTGGTGGTCTTGGTTTTGATGTTTTTCCTAGGCTTTAGAAATGCCTTGTTCGTGGGTGTGGCTATTCCGCTTTCTATGTTTATCTCCTTTTTGGTGCTAAACTCATTTGGAATTACGCTAAACCTCATGGTGCTTTTCTCCTTGATTCTTGCCCTAGGTATGCTAGTGGATAATGGAATCGTGGTTGTAGAAAATATCTACCGACTGATGTCTGAGGGAAAAAATCCAATTCGTGCAGCGAAAGAAGGAGTAGGAGAGGTTGCTTGGCCAATTATCACCTCAACAGCCACTACCTTGGCGGCCTTTTTGCCTTTGGCGTTTTGGGATGATATCGTCGGTGAGTTTATGAAATACTTGCCCATCACTCTGATTATCGTTTTATCCTCCTCACTGTTTGTTGCCTTAGTAATTAACCCTGTGTTAACCTCTTTGTACATGAAGGTGGAGGATATCAACGTGGTGAAGAAAAAGCAAAAGCCAATCATCATAGCGGGTATCTTTTTGGTATTGTCCATCATATTTTACCTTCTAGGTTGGACGGCCTTTGGATCTTTGGCGCTTGTAGCGAGTGTACTGACCATCTTCAATGTTTTTGTGCTTCGAAAAGCCATCAGGTGGTTTCAGACAGTCTTTTTGGTTAACCTTGAGAATGCTTATGAGAAAACCCTCAAGTTTGCTCTCAAAGGATGGAACCCTTATTTCTTCTTTGCTGGAGTAAACCTATTGTTGATTCTTTCGCTAGCTCTTTTATTTGTAAGATCTCCGAAAATTCTATTCTTCCCTGACAATCAGCCTCAATTGGTCAATGTCTTCGTGGAATTCCCAATCGGAACGGATATCGAAGCCACCGATGAATTTGTAGATAGGATGGAAGATGAAGTTTATCAGGCTTTGGATGAATTTCACCCAATTATCGAATCTTTCATCACTCAAGTAGGTGAGGGTACAGGAGACCCTACCGAAGGACCAAGCAATGAGACCACCCCACACAAGGCGAAAATCACGATTGGTTTTGTGGATTATATCGATCGTCAAGGGGTGAATACCAATAGAGCCATGGAAGTGATCAGGGATCTAGTGGAAAAGTATCCTGGTGTGCTGATCACAGTCGATAAACAGCGAAATGGACCTCCTGTAGGAAAGGCAGTAAATATTGAATTCATCGGGGAAAACTATGAGCAATTAATTGACTACGTTGGTAAAGCCAAAGATTACCTTGAGGATCAGAATATTCCCGGATTAGAGGAATTGAAAACTGACCTTTCTCTCGGTAGTCCTGAGGTGATCTTGGATATTGATCGAGAGAAAGCCCGAAGATTTGGCTTATCAACATCCTCCATTGCTACAGAACTCAGAACAGCACTATTTGGACTAGAGGTTTCGAAATATAAAGAAGGAGAGGACGACTATCCGATCCAACTTCGATTGATGGATGACTATCGGTACGATATCAATACACTTGTCAATAAGAAGATTGGCTTCCGAGATAAGTTTGGTACAAAGAGAGAGGTTCCTATCTCTGCAGTAGCCGACATTCAATATGGCTCTACCTATGGATCTGTCAAGCGTAAGGATTTGGAGAAAGTCATTACCATGTACTCCAACGTACTGGATGGTTACAATCCTACTGAGATCAATCAAAAGATCAAGACCTTGATGGCTAGCTATGAAGTACCGGATCGTATTCAGGTCAAATTCACCGGTGAGCAGGAAGAACAAGCCAAATCGCAGGAATTCTTGACACGTGCATTGGGAATTGCCGTTTCACTGATCTTCCTAATCATCGTGGCTCAATTCAATTCCGTGACTACTCCATTTATCATTATGGCTTCGGTAGTTTTGAGTACGATTGGCGTATTCTTGGGTCTTGTTATTTTCAATATGGACTTCGTGGTAATCATGACGGGTATCGGAATCATTTCCCTAGCTGGTGTGGTGGTAAATAATGCCATCGTATTGATTGATTATACCAATCTGGTCAGAGAGCGAAGAAGGGAAGAACTAGGTGTCGACAAAGGAGCATTCTTGAGCTATGAAGACTTAATCGGAAGTATTGTAGAGTCAGGTAAAACCCGTCTTCGCCCTGTGCTTTTGACAGCGATCACAACTGTGCTCGGATTGATTCCGCTGGCTATTGGGATGAACATTAATTTCGGAAGTCTTTTGAGTTCTTTTGATCCACAGTTCTACATCGGAGGAGACAATGCAGATTTCTGGGGTCCAATGGCCTGGACAGTAATATTTGGCCTAACCTTCGCGACTTTCCTTACGTTAGTAATTGTACCAGTTATGTACTTGCTGGCTGACAAGCTAAATATGGCTATACGCAAGGTAAAGGCATGATTGATTTAAGGTTGGTGGTTTTTTTATGACAAAACCCCCGCGGACAATGTCCCGGGGGTTTTTACTTTTTGAGAAAAATTGAAAGTTTTTCGAGTTAAACTCTTGATTTAACATTTTTTAAAAGGGAAGGTCTGCTTCCTCTTTTTCGGCTTCTGAGGGTTGATTTTTACCGCCGCCCATGAACATAAAGTCATGGACAACGATCTCTGTCTGATAGCGCTTTACGCCATCTTTGTCTGTGTAGCTACGGTTGGTGATTTTACCTTCGACTGCAAGTTCGGATCCTTTGGAAGTGTATTTAGCAATGATCTCGGCAGACTTGCCCCAAATGACCAAATTGTGCCAGGTGGTTTCAGTGACCTTTTCTCCTTGTTGGTTTTTGTAAGTTTCGTTGGTAGCCAAGCTGACCTTTCCCAATACCTTTCCAGACTCAAGAGTCTTTACTTCTACATTGTCACCTAGGCGACCGATCAATTGTACTTTGTTTCTTAGCGTGTTCATGATTACGTGTGTTTTGGTTAGAAATTTTGTTTTGTGGTTTACGCTAGAGGAAAACTTGATGATCCAAAGTTGTAATGAGGGCGCTTCATTACTCGGTAAGCAGTCGTTTGTATCCGTTTGTATCCGATAGTAGTCGTTTGCTGTCGGATAATGTCCGTTAATGGCTATTTAAAGCACTTTTTTCAAAAAGGGATATTGAAAAAAAATTTGGCTTATTAATCGGTTAATTGGATTGGAAGTCCATTTTGAATAAATAATTCTAGCGGGTTTTGACTTTTTGCACTTAAAATAAAAACCGAAATAGATTGAATTAGCGGGTTGGGAAGGGTAATTTTGAAACAAAAATTTATGCGGAAAATACTATCCATTTCCTTTCTCCTCTTTCTGATCATAGGGAAGGTTTTTTCTCAAGACAGTACCAAAAATTATGTGATCTTGATTTCCTTGGATGGGTTTCGTTACGATTATGTTGAGCGATTTAAGCCGGAAAATTTAAGTAAGTTTATTTCAGAAGGAACAGCTGCAGAAGCAATGATTCCTTCCTTTCCTACCAAGACTTTTCCAAATCACTACACCATCGCTACCGGACTTAAGCCGGAGCATCATGGTATCGTGGATAATAATTTTTGGCACCCCGAAAAAGAACAGCGTTACTCTATTTCCAATCGAGAGGTTGTGACCGATGGAACCTGGTATGGAGGGACGCCACTTTGGCTTTTAGCTGAGCAAAATGAAATGACTGCCGCAAGTTACTTTTTTGTAGGGAGTGAGGCAGATATTCAGGGAGTGAGACCATCTTACTATTATGACTATGATGGAAGAGTGCCAAATCTCCAGCGTATATCGAAAGTTTTCGAATGGCTTCAGCTTCCTGAGGATGAGCGACCTCAGTTGATTACCATGTACTTTTCGGATATGGATGATACCGGGCATCGATACGGTCCGGATAATGATGAGCAGCTGAGCAATACCCTGCAAAGGTTAGATCGGGAGCTTGGAGCTCTTTTTGAAGGATTGAAAAGTTTGGATTTGCCAATACATGTTGTTTTGGTGTCGGACCATGGAATGCAGGCTGTACCAAAAGAAAAACTTATCAATTTAGACCCTTTGGTAGAAGGCATTAATGCCCGAGTGGTCAACTCAGGAGCTTTGGTTCATTTGCATTTGGAAGACCCATCGGAAAAGAAAAAAATCATCGAGACTATCGAAGCACGTGGAGAGCACATTCATGTAGTGGATGTGGAGGATCGGGAGTACTATCAGGATTTGAGCTTGCATCGTGACCTACTTGGTGATTTATTGATTATTCCTGATTTGGGATACTATTTGACTGATGATCGCGGAATTTTCCGCTACCAAAATCGTTCAGCAACTATGAAGACGGATGTTTTTGGAGAGCATGGATATAGCCCTGATTATAAGTCTATGCATGGAATTTTCTACGCTAAAGGACCTCAAATTAAGGAGGGCTTGGTAATTGAGCCTTTTGAAAACGTTCATGTTTACCCATTGATCTGCAAAATTTTGGGACTTCCTATTCCATCTAATATTGATGGAAAACTTGAGGTACTTGAACCCGTACTTAAAGATTGATGGAGCTACGAAAGGAAATAGAAAGTCGAAAGGATGTAGATTTTTTGGTTCGTAGATTCTACGAAAAAGTGCGAAAGCATGAGCATTTAGGACCGGTTTTCAATCATGTGGTTTCGGATTGGGATCATCATCTTGTACACTTAAGTGATTTCTGGGAAATGATCCTTTTGAATACGGGGCCGGGAAAAGGAAAATTCAATCCTGCCCAAGTTCACCGGGAAGTGGATGCGAAGGTAGACTATCAGGTCGACCAAGTTCATTTTGGGAATTGGCTGGAATTGTGGTTTCAGACTATTGACCGCTATTTTGTTGGAGAACAAGCCAACTATGCCAAAGAACATGCCCGAAGGATGGCGCATATGCTTTTTATCCGTATTTGGGAGGCTAGACCTCGCTAGACTTTTTTAGACTAAAACCTTGAAAACCAAGTGTTTTTTCCTAGATTAATTGAACTTTAACAAGACAATCATTTCTTATGACTTATTCATTAGCCAGGGCAACTGTTTTATGCCTCTTTTTTTCATTCATTCTGATTTTTACAGCTTCAAAATCTTTAGCTCAGGAGGATCTATTTGACTCTAATGAAATCATCGACATTAAGATGGCCTTTTCAATCAAGGACCTTCGAAGTACTACCAATGATAGCACATTTACCGATGAACTGGTTTGGGTGAAGTCTCCCGACGGAGAGTGGGAAGAAATGCCAATCGAGCTCCGCGTGAGGGGGAATTTTCGTCTCAGCAACTGCTATTATCCACCCCTCCGGATGAAGATTAAAAAGAAGAATCGTGAGGGGACGATGTTTGAGGAAAATAAAAGTATCAAAGTGGTATTTCCATGCTCACGCTCTAAAACAGCAGAATCTTATCTGGCGAAAGAGTTTATGGCTTATCAACTTTTTGAAGAAGTGAGTGAGTATATTTTTGAAACCCGAATGATGCGTGTCACTTTTATCAATGAAGATAAGAAGGGTGATGAAGAAGTCATGTTGGGGTTCTTTTTGGAAGATGATGATGATGTAGCGGATCGCTTTGATGGAGAAATTGTAGATGACAAAAGGATTTTAGGAACGCTTCTGGAAGATTTGCCTGCAGTTAGACATGATTTCTTTCAGATGATGATCGGTAATACGGACTTTTCAGGTCTTTTCAAGCATAATTCCAAAACGCTCATGCTTCCCGAAGAGAAACTGGTTCCACTGGCCTATGATTTTGATATGACTGGCTTAGTCAATCCGCCTTATGCACAAGTGAGTGATTTGGTCGACATAGAAAATGTGACTGATCGATTGTATCGAGGTTTTTGTAGGGAAAAGGAGGTTTTCTATACAGTAAGGGACGAGTTTTTGCAAAAAGAAGAGCGGATTTTTGAGGTGGTGTCCAATTATGAAGAATACATGACTTCAAGTCAGTACCGAGAGTCTGTGCGGTTTTTAGAGGATTTTTTCGATATCCTTAAAAATGATAGGGTCTTTGAAAATCAAATTGTCTTAGCTTGCAGAAATTACTGATAAGTTAATTTTCAGTGAAATGCTGATCCCTGTCAAACTATGATTTGGAAAAAAAATAAGACACCCGAACAGCTCGAAGAAGAAAAGCAGCGGGAAATAGACCGTGAAATCAATAAATCTTCCAAAAAGAAGACTGACGGGGCTAAAACCCATGGAGAAATTCTTCGGGATCAAATCACTGAGGCTCTGGAGACTTATGATAAAAATTCCAGTAGCATTCTTTTGAGTTCTTTTGCAGCAGGATTAGAGATTAGCTTTAGCTTTTTACTGCTTTGTACATTTTACTTTTTTCTTGAAGGACGATCTGATGAAACGGAGATATTTAAGACCATTTCATTAGTTTATCCAATTGGATTCATTTTGGTAGTACTGGGTCAGAGCATTCTCTTTACGGAGCAGACAGCTTTATTGACTTTGCCTGTGCTTAATAAGAAGCGGTCAATTGGTAGTATGTTGAAGCTTTGGGGATTGGTCATAACCGGCAACCTTCTCGGGGGTTATTTTATGAGTTTTGTTCTGACTTGGCTGGGACCGCGGCTGGAGATATTTGACCATGAAGTAGTTGAAGCGATCGCGATGCATGTATTGCATGGAACCGTCCCTGTGATTTTTGTCAGCGCAATCATTGCAGGCTGGCTGATGGGACTTTTATCTTGGCTTTTAGCTTCCTCCAGAGATACCATAAGCCGGATTGTGATCATCTTTCTGATTACCACAGTTCTTTCTTTTGCAGGTCTTCATCACAGCATTATTGGCAGCATAGAGGTGTTTTCAGGCTTTCTAGTTTCTGATCAAATTCACCTCTCAGACTATTTGACATTTCAATCCACAGCCCTCTTGGGAAATGCCTTTGGTGGAGCAATTTTCGTTGCCCTATTGAAGTACCGGGCATTTATTTTTAACATTGGAAACTAAAGTTCGGTAAGAAGAAATCACAAAACCATGAAGCGGATACTTCTCCTTATTTCAATGATTTGTTTCTCGCTATCCTTTGCTTGCACTGCTCAAAATCAAGCCGAAAAATCTTTAAAAATAGAATGGGATCTTGTTGAAAATAAGCTTTCTGAGCCCTATTCCCATCAGGCTAAATTTATTATCCAAAATCAGAGTGAGGAAGCTATTCAGCCGGGATGGAAGTTGTATTTCAATAGCGTCTTTTTCGACCTGAATGCTCTACTCAAATCCCCTGACTATGAGATCAAGCATTTGGCTGGGGACTTTTTTGTTTTAACCAGTTCAGAGAGTGTAGGATTGATTCCTGTTGGAGAAAAGCTCGAAATCGAATACCTGAGTCGTAATCCTCATTTCAAAAATAGCCATGCGCCGGATGGACTAATTTTTACCTTAGCAGATGGAAGTATTGCTAGTAATCTGAGGTATCAAAAACATGAAATGAGTGTTTGGGACCTTGAAAAATATGCTGCAGGAAGTCCATTGCCAGTTCCCACCCCAGCTATTTTATTTTCCCAAAACGAATCGCTCAAGGAGCTTTCTATCGATGAGATTCCTCCCTTTATTCCTACGCCTCGCTCTTGGACTAGGCAAGGCGAAGCTATTCAGGTTACTCAAGCTGGTTTGGCTGTGGTGGGGGATAAGGTCTTTGCAGAGACGGCGACCTATCTTACCAAACAGATTAAGGCTCACTATAACCCTGAAGTTGACCGCGCAGAGAAACCGGTTCAGATTCGAATTTCGAGAAAGGAAGGCTTCCCATCAGAGGGTTATTCCTTAGAAATCCGAGACAGAAGAGTGCTGATCCTTGCTTCTGACGAAAAAGGCGCTTTCTATGGAGTCCAGTCTTTTTTGGCATTGCAGTCAGCGGATTTCTGGGATGGGCTTTCCAATCAATTGACTTTACCGCAGATTAGCATTTCTGATCATCCTGCTTATCCCTATCGGGGATTCTTCTTGGATGTAGGTCGTAATTTTATGCCCAAAGATGAGATTTTCCGGCTACTGGATTTGATGGCTTTGTACAAGCTAAATACCTTCCACTTTCACCTGGCAAATGATGAGGGATGGAGACTTGAGGTCAAAGCACTCCCTGAATTGACTGAATATGCATCTCAGCGGGGTTTTTCTGAAAATGAAAGCGACTTTTTGTGGCCATTTTATGCATCTGGAGTAGAGAAAGGGAAATCACCCGGTTCTGGTTTTTATACCCAAGAGGAATTCAGAGAAATACTTCTTTATGCTGCCGAAAGAAAGATTGAAGTGATTCCTGAAATTGGTTTTCCTGCTCATTCTCGAGCTGCTATTAAAGCGATGGAGAAGCGATACGAGCGATTTAATCAGCTCGGAGAAATTGAAAAAGCTGAGGAATTTCGCTTGATTGATCCCAATGACAATTCACCTTATCTATCAGCCCAGAATTTTCGAGATAATACCATTTGTGTGTGTAGAGAGTCTGTTTACAAATTTTTTGAAACGGTAGTTTCTGAAATTAAAGAGGTCTATGAAGATGCAGGACTTAGCTTGAAAACCTTCCATACAGGAGGAGATGAGGTGCCTCATGGAGTTTGGGAAAATTCTCCGCTTTGCGAGCAGTTTTTGAAAGAGAACAAGTCTATGTCTAAAGCGGGGTTGGGAGATTATTTTCGATCTCGAATTGGATATTTTTTAAAGCGTGAAGGTATCCAACAAGCCGGTTGGGAAGAGATAGGACAAAAGCTTGAAGACAGGGAAGTTATCCCTAATGCTGATTTTTCGGATCGTTCTTGGCAGCTGTATGCTTGGAATGCCGTTGCCGGTTGGGGAGGGGAAGATATGGCCTACCGATTGGCTAATGCGGGGTATCCTGTTGTGATCTCCTCCAGCGCCAATTACTATTTTGACCTTTCATCAAGTTGGGATCCAAGAGATCAGGGACATACCTGGTCTGGAGTCACGAGCTTATTTAATACTTGGCAAACTGTCCCGGGGAAATTCTACCTATCTCACGACGAGACTGTGGAAGGTAAGCCTTGGGATTGGGAAGTTGCGGAGCAATCATTTGAAAAACTCACCGAAAGGGGAAAAGAAAATATTCTAGGGATTCAAGGACAGATTTGGACGGAGACAGTAAAAAGCCCAGAAATGCTTGAGACATACCTTTTACCTCGTTTCTTGGCACTTGCCGAGCGTGCATGGGTCGGAGATCCAGACTGGTCGGAAGCCAGCGCTACTCGGGAAAAATTAGAAAAGCGAGAATTGGAGTGGAATATCTTCATCAACCAAGTTGGGCAAATTGAAATTCCTAAGCTTGAGAAAATGAATGAAGGATATCAAATAAGCATTTCACCTCCAGGACTTCAATTGCGTGAGGGAATGGTGTATGCTAATACAGAGCTACCTGGTTTGATTATTCGTTTCACCACGGATGGTTCTGAACCTACAGCAGAAAGCTCTCTTTATTCAGAACCTATTCCTTTTTCGGAAAAACTCCGATTTAGAGCATTTACAAAAAGTGGCCAAGGTAGTCATGTGAGTTGGTTGGAAAATTAAAGCGGAGGAACTTGGGCTTTATATTTCTCCAAAAGGCTGTCATTATACTTTTCTCCCTCTTCGGTATTGGCACTGATAAAAAGCTCTGGAATCGTACCTGCTTTGACTAAGCTCTCCACAGCCTGAGCCATGATGCCTTGTAGCAGTGCTGCTCCTACCACAGTGGAAGTTGCTCCTACTTTTCCAGGAATCCCTGAAATCTCAACTGCAGCATCACCGATTTCACCCTGATTATCTAAAACCAAATCACTCACTTGGTAAAGCTTCAAACCGGAACTATGCCGTGATGTCACGGATCGACTATGAGCAAGGTTGGTAATACAAATTACCTTTGCTCCTTGATTTTGGAATGCTTGAGCAAGTTCAATCGTTACAGCATTTCTCCCTGAATTTGATGCGATTATAAGGGTGTCCTTTGAGCTTAAGTTTATTTGACTCAGGATTTTATAGGCATATCCTTCTTCACGTTCGAGTAGAGAACTTTTCGAAGCACTTTCATGAAGCATCAAGGGTGGATCTAATATTGGATAAACCCTCGCAAATCCCCCTGCGCGGTAAAAAATCTCTTCTGCTAAAAGATGGGAATGGCCCGTTCCAGCGGTGAAAATCCAACCTTCATTTTGGATGGTGCTTGCGATCCATTCTGAAGCCTGAAGTATCTCTTGATCCTGTGAGAAAGCTCCTTTGAGTTTGGAGAGGATGAGTTGATGAAACCGCTCAAATGCTTTTTCCATAAATCAGTTTAAAAGGATTTCATCGACAAATACCCATCCTTTGGCTCCTGCTCCGGGATGCCAAGGTGGAAGTGATTGGATGGGGTAGAGCTTGACTTGGATTTTTTCAAAATCAGAATCCTTCAAAGAATAGGAAAGGAGTTCGGATCTGATTTCTCCTATTTTTTCGGACTGTTTTGGTTTTTCAGAATGAATAATGGTGCTTTTTCCATTCTTCCAACCAATGATTTCTACCCGAGTAGGAGGGAAAATATAGGCTGATTCATTGTATAATAAACTAATCGCCAATTCTGAAATTGACTGACTTTCCTTCAGCATCAATTCAGCTGCAAATGGATCCTCGCTGTAGCCGAGCCATTCCCCGGAAGTGTGATTATTTTCACCTTTGATTTGGTCGAAAAGCGTCTCTTCAAGATCGCCCTGATATCTTGGGTTTGGCTGGGTCAACAAGCGATATTCTGTAGGTTTGATTCCGGATTTCATAAATACGGAGCTAACTTCCTGCGATCCTATCCACCCTTTTGCAAAAGCTTTTGCCCTTATTTTTCCGGAGCTAATCACTGAGATGGGCGATTCATAAACAGGACTTGACAAGCTGTCCGGTTCGGTTCCATCAATACTGTATCGGATTTCGACAGATGGAATGGGATGGCTGAGCTCTATTTCTAGATTTTCTGTAAATAAAATTCGCTCCTGTCTGATTCTTGGAGGGTTAAGTGGAAGAATTACATCCGATCCATCAAAGCCAAAGTCAATTTCAGTTTTTGGTAATTGAGCTCTTAAATCGGCTTTTTGCTCAGCGGATAAGCCTGTCTGCCATAGAAAAAGCTTTTCAAGGTTTTTCATTCCAGAAATTCTCTCCAAAGCAGCGTGAGAAAGTTGAATTCCAGAAAGTGAAAGCTCTTTTAAGCTCTCAATATTTGGGAAGCGCTCCAATTGATCTTGACTAAGCTCTGCAAAATTCAAGGATAACTTTTCAAGATTTGGAAAGTCATTTAAAAAATCCAGAGAAGCATTACCAAGAGGCATTTTGTCCAAATTCAAGGAAATCAATTGAGTCTTAATCTCCTGCAAGTCAGAAAGCGAATTTGGGTCAAAAGCGGCAATTCCAAAGTAGGAGAGTTCCAATGCAGGGGACTCAGGATAGATGGGATTTACTTTTCTGAAAAATGTATTCAGCTCTTCAAGTTTTTCATCAGATACTGCATCAAAATCGTATTCGGGCTTATTAGCGAAAGTATTAGACGCAAATTGAAATAATTCATGCTCTTCAGGAAGATCAGCGACTTTTTGATCAAAACTAGCTCCTGAATTGACCCAAGCAGTCAAAATATTCATTTCCTCATCGGTGAGCTGGGTTTTATTCTTGGGAGGCATGTGCTCTTCCTCTTCCAAGGGCAGATTGATTCGTTGAATTAAAAGGGAGTTGTCAAGGTCGCCAGCAAGGACAAAAGGTCCTGATTTGCCACCCTTTTGTAAGCCTTCTACAATATCCATCCGAAGCTCGCCTTTTACCTTTCCATCTCGATGGCAGCTTTCGCATTTGCTCTTTAGAATCGGTCGGACTAGGTGCTCAAAAACTTCCGCCTCAGCTAGCGTGACCTCAGGTTCAGCTGTTTTGAGTGGAGCTAGTAAGAAATCCTCCCCATGCGTGATGGCAGCTCCCCAATGTCCGGTCAAAACAATACAAAGCATCAAAAGGATAGAAGGAATTTGAAGTGCTTTTTGCTTTCTTTTTTGAAAAAAATAGAAAAAACTTCCTCCCCAAAAGGTGATCATACCGGCCCACTGATGCCAAAAGAGCGCATCGCCTTCATATCCTTCACTGGATAAAACTAAACCTGCGATTACCGTGATTCCGGAGAAGTTTGCACCCAAAAGCAGAAGAAAAGGAGCAATCTGTGCGTATGCTTCACTTTTGTAAGACCTTGGCAAAATCCAAAACAACAATCCACCCATCACCAAAACTATGGGGAAGTGTAAAAGTAGGGGGTGAGCTCTTCCCAATACTTGAAGAAATGGAGGAATGCTTGCGATTTCTATTCCGACTAATAGAATCGCGGAAAAGCCAAACCAGACGAAAAGTAGGTTTTCTAGAATTGCTGATACGTTAATGCGGGATCGGGCCATTTAGACTAAAATATCTTTGACTACATGACCGGAAACATCTGTCAGCCTGTACCTTCTTCCAAGATGTTTATAAGTAAGCCTTTCGTGATCTATTCCCATCAAATGAAGAATTGTGGCTTGGAAATCATGGACATGAACTGGGTTTTCGGTGATGTTGTAGCCAAATTCATCAGTTTCTCCATAGACCATTCCAGACTTCACGCCACCTCCAGCCATCCAAATGGAGAAAGCTCGAGGATGATGATCTCTACCGTAGTTTTCCAGTGTTATTTTTCCTTGGCAGTAATTAGTCCTTCCAAATTCCCCTCCCCAGATAACAAGGGTCTCATCCAAAAGTCCTCGCTGTTTCAAGTCTGTAATCAGTGCAGCAGAAGCTTGATCTACATCTTTAGCCTGCATAGCCATTTGACTGGGGAGATTATCATGCTGATCCCAGCCTTGGTGATACAATTGAACAAAGCGAACGCCGCTTTCAGATAATTTTCGTGCTAG
The DNA here is from genome assembly GCF_002807035.1 of Algoriphagus formosus. Classification (GTDB taxonomy): domain Bacteria; phylum Bacteroidota; class Bacteroidia; order Cytophagales; family Cyclobacteriaceae; genus Algoriphagus; species Algoriphagus formosus. The sequence continues at coordinate 42,331 of NZ_NIUC01000001.1, forward strand.
TAGGCAGTTGGCAGCATAGGTTCCCGGAACGAGACAATCTGGTCCGTATAGCTTGACGATTGAATCAGGCTCTTTGGAGACATCGGTGATTTCCGGTACAGCAGTCTGCATTCGGAAAGCCATCTCGTATTGCTGGACTTTTGCAGTGATAGCCGGATCGTTGAATTCCTTGAAGCTCAGATCATTCATGGCGGCAATGTGATCCAGCATTTTTCTCCGTTCATTTCTACTCATGGAATGAGGGTCCCGAAGATAAAGCACTGGATCCTCTGAATTTGAGAACTGTACACCTTGATGAGTGGCATCCAAAAAGCCATTGCTCCAAAGCTTACTGTAAACACCCTGACCATTTCCTCTGCCGCGGCTTAGAAGCACGCAAAAGGCCGGAAGGTTGTTGTTTTCACTTCCAAGTCCATAACTTAGCCAAGAACCCATGCTAGGTCGGTTTCCTACCTGAGCACCTGTTTGAAAGAAGGTCAAAGCAGGATCATGGTTGATGGCCTCTGTATGCATGGACTTGATGATACAGATGTCATCTACTACTTTGGCGGTGTAGGGGAAAATCGAGGAAATCCACGCCCTGCTTTCCCCATATTGATTGAAGTCATAATAGGAACCAACCAAAGGAAACTTATCCTGTCCGGCGGTCATACCCGTCAATCGCTGTCCCATCCGGATAGATTCAGGTAAATCCATCCCGTAGTTTTTCTGCAAAAGAGGTTTGTAATCAAAGGACTCAAGCTGGGAGGGAGCCCCATTTTGAAAAAGGTAAATGACACGCTTGGCTTTGGGAGCAAAGTGTGGCAAAGCGGCCATGATAGCATCTTCTTCTTCTGATTTGCCTGAAAAAAGGTCTGGAATCAAAAGAGAACCTAAGGCGGCACTTCCTAAGCCCAAACTTAATCTGGAAAGGAATTTCCTTCGATTCAAACTTAATCCATGCTCCAAAAACTCCTTCTCCATGTCTATATTTTGGTTATCGTTTCTTCTAAATTGTAGAGACTGACAATCACCTGCATCAGTGCAGCAGTTCTGGGATTTACATCCTCTTCCCGGAGTGGATATTCACCCACATCGAGCGTTGGCTTGATAGTCTCCGGTTCTGACTCAAATCGCTCCAACTGATCTTCAAAATAGTCAGAAATCAAGGAGGCTTCCGAGGCTTTCATCGGTCTACAGAGTATGCGTTTGAAAGCTTCTTCAATGGCTGCTTCAGCATCTGAATGTTTATCGTTCAGCTCACTCGCCAGAACACGAGCAGCTTCCAAAACCATGGGGTCATTGAGCATGACAAGAGCCTGAAGGGGCGTGTTGGTTCTTCCTCTTCCTACTTCGCATCGATCTCGATTACTAGCGTCAAAGATGATTGCTTTTGGAGGTGGGACAGTCAGTTTGATGAAATTGTAAATTCCTCTTCGATAAAGGCTTTCTCCAGTATCCTGCTCATACTTTGCCAATTCTCCCCTGCCCGAGGTTGCTGCTTCCCAAATTCCATCAGGCTGATAAGGCTTTACGCTAGGCCCTCCGACTTTTTGCACCAGAAGACCACTACTTGCCAATATCAAATCCTGGATATTTTCAGCCGGTAATCTCAACCTGGGAGCTCGAGCCAAATACACGTTTTCCGGATCGGTTTTGAGATGTTTGTCTGTAATTTGAGCAGATTGTCGATAGGTGGCCGAAGAAAGGATTTGTTTTAGAAGCCGTTTGATGTCCCAACCGTTTTCCATAAAGTCTACAGCAAGCCAATCCAGCAGTTCGGGATGGGAGGGAAGGTCCCCTTGCATACCAAAGTCCCCTGCCGATTTTACGATGCCTGTTCCGAAGATTTCTTGCCAAATCAAATTAACAAATACTCTGGCAGTCAAAGGGTTGTCTTTATTGGTTGCCCATTGAGCCAGTCCCAGTCGATTTTTGGGGAGATCATCCGAAAACTCCAGGATGGATGCTGGCGTGGATGGATTTACAGGGTCAGTGGGGGCGTCATATACGCCACGATCCAAGATGTAAGTTGTACGGGCTTCTTGCTCATCTAACTCGCCCATCACGGAAATACTCAGTTTAGTAGTGTCCGGATGATTGATGAAGTCCAAAATTCCTCCCAAGTCTTCCTGCTCTACCCAGAGAATGGGTGTTTTGGCAGGTTGAGAGACGCTGACATCTCCTTCAAAACCTTTTTCCCGACTATTATTGAAGAAGGCGAAAAGTTCAAAATATTCTTTCTGGGAAAAGGGATCGTACTTGTGGTCGTGACATTGTGCGCATTCCATAGTAATGCCGAGTACCCCTGTGCTGAAGGTGTTGGTTTTATCCAAAACATATTCGATGCGGTATTCTTCATCTATCACGCCTCCTTCTTCGGTGTATTTATGATTTCTGTTGAAAGCTGTGGCCAAAATAGTTTCCTTGGTCGGATTGGGAAGTAGGTCCCCTGCCAGTTGCCATGTGATGAATTGATCGTAAGGTAAATTATTATTGAAGGCATGAATGAGCCAATCCCGATAGGGCCATTGGGTTCGGATATTGTCATCTTGATAGCCATAGCTGTCCGAGTATCTTGAAATATCCAGCCAAAGGATCGCTAACTTTTCTCCGAAGCTCTGCTCTGAAAGAAGATTATTCAATAAGTCTTCGTAAGTATTTTCTCCTTCAAAACCCTGGTATCGTTCCAAAATTTCCGGACTAGGAGGAAGGCCAGTCAGATCCAAACTCGTTCGCTTGATCAATTCATAATCTTCGGCTTCTGGATTGGGTTCTAGCCCTTTTTCTTTCATCTTCTTCCAGGTGAAATGATCAATTTCATTTCTAGCCCAGTCAGAAGCTTCAGGGATTTGTTTTTTTTCTGGCTTGACAAAAGCCCAATGAGGTTCGTAAGCAGCTCCTTGCTCAATCCATTTTTTGATTAGTTCGATCTCAGAATCCAAAAGCTTCAAATTGGACTCGGGAGGCGGCATTTGTTCGGATGGGTCTTCCGATGTAATTCTATGATAGACTTCTGATGCATTTGGATCTCCAGCTACCAAAGCGAATTTACCCGGGTTTTCTTTAAGGGCTTCGATGGCTCCTGTTTCAGTATCCAATCTTAATCCAGCTTCCCGCTTATTGGCGTCGGGTCCATGGCAGGCGAAGCATTTATCAGAAAGGATGGGGCGAATATGAAAGTTGTAGCTGATTTGGTCTACAGCTACCAACTCAGGCGAATTGGATGAAGTGCCAGTACATCCCCATCCGAATAAACATGTAAGTAATAGCGTGTAAAACGTATATTTTGCCGACAATTTCAAAAGCTGAATTGGATTATTTTGAAAAAGTAAGTTAAATAAAAATTTTCAAAAAGTTTTTTCCTTTTTCTAAAAAAAGAGGTTTGTACAGATTTGAAAAAAAAGGGCTCTAGATTTCAATCTTTGGAGAAAAAAAGGATTTAAAGGCAAAAAAAAAGCTCAGACCTAAGTCTGAGCTTTGTGCACTCGGAAGGATTCGAACCCTCAACCCTCGGAGCCGAAATCCGATATTCTATCCAGTTGAACTACGAGTGCTTATTCCGATTTAGCTTTGAAGTACTCCTTGTACTTTTTCAGCTGCTTCTTTCAATGTAATCGCTGAGAAGACCTTCAATCCTGATTCATCGATGATCTTGGCACCTTCTTCTGCATTGGTACCTTGAAGTCTTACGATAATTGGAACGCGAATATCGCCAATAGATTTGTAAGCTTCAACAACTCCGCTAGCAATTCTATCACATCTTACGATTCCTCCGAATACGTTGATCAAAATTGCCTTAACATTAGGATCCTGAAGGATAATTCTGAATCCGGCTTCAACTGTAGTAGCGTTAGCACCTCCACCTACGTCGAGGAAGTTTGCAGGCTCACCACCGGACAATTTGATCATATCCATGGTTGCCATCGCTAGTCCGGCTCCATTCACCATACAACCTACGTTTCCGTCAAGCTTCACGTAGTTTAGACCAGATTTACCAGCTTCCACTTCCAATGGATCTTCTTCAGAGATATCGCGAAGCTCAGCAAGGTTTTTCTGACGATACAATGCATTGTCGTCAAGGTTTACCTTAGCATCTACTGCTAGGATTTTGTCATCTGAAGTCTTCAATACAGGATTGATCTCAAACTGAGAGGAGTCAGTTCCTTCGTATGCTTTGTAAAGAGCAGCGATGAATTTGACCATTTCTTTGAAAGCATTTCCGCTAAGACCAAGCTTGAAAGCAACCTTTCTTACCTGAAAGCCTTGCAATCCTACTTTCGGATCGATCCATTCTTTGATGATTTTCTCAGGAGATTTTTCTGCAACCTCTTCGATATCCATTCCGCCTTCTGTAGAAGCCATGATTACGTTGCAACCTTTGGCTCTATCTAGGAGGATAGATAGATAATATTCCTTTGGTTCTGAATCGCCCGGATAGTAAACGTCCTCAGCAATCAAAACTTTGCTCACTTTCTTGCCTTCTGGACCCGTCTGATGAGTTACAAGTGTTCCGCCAAGGATATTCTTAGCTTTTTCACCTACTTCCTCAAGTTTTTTGGCCAAAACCACACCATTTGAACCGGTTTCTTGGATTTTACCTTTTCCTCGACCACCAGCGTGGATTTGAGCTTTGATCACATACCAAGAGGTACCTGTTTCCGCGTTCAACTTAACTGCAGCTTCGTGGGCAGCTTCTGGACTGTCTGCTACGATTCCTTCTTGAATTCGGACTCCGTAACCTTTCAATACTTCTTTCGCCTGATACTCGTGTATGTTCATTGCTCAAAATTTTTGGCGAAGTTAAGCCCTTCAGCTTTATAAATCAAACCTGAAAAAATCCTTTTTTATCAAAAAAAAGCCTTTAATTCCCATTTTCTAAAAATATCCAACTTGCTAATCCTTTAGAAAGAAATCTATAATGCTGACTGCCAGAGAGATTCATAAGTCATACGGAAACCTTCATGTTTTGAAAGGAGTAAACCTTGAAATATCATCTTCGGAGATTGTTTCCATCGTAGGTTCCTCCGGTGCTGGTAAAAGTACGCTTTTACACATTTTGGGCACTTTAGATGAGCCTGATTCCGGAGAGGTTTTGATTGAAGGGAAAAATATCTTCGCCCTGAATCGAGATAAGCTAGCCACCTTTCGCAATCAGACGGTAGGCTTCATTTTTCAGTTTCACAATCTTTTGCCGGAATTTACGGCCTTAGAAAACATTCTGATCCCGGGATTTATCCAAGGGCAATCCGAGTCTAAGTTGAAAAAAAGGGCTTCAGAACTAGCGGAAATCCTATCCATCAGTCATCGATTGGATCATAAGCCTTCTGCACTTTCGGGAGGGGAGCAACAGCGAGTGGCTGTGGCCAGAGCTTTGATCAATGATCCCAAAATTATCTTCGCAGATGAGCCAAGTGGAAACTTGGATACGCAAAATGCCCATCAGCTTCATGAGCTTTTTTTTAAGCTTCGGGATGAACTAGGACAGGCATTTGTCATCGTCACTCACAATGAAGAGCTGGCAGCCATGGCTGATCGAAAGCTGGAAATGAAGGATGGCGTAATGGTCTAGCCTATTTTTTTAACTTTTTCAGCATGGCCTCGATATGCTTTTTTGATTCAAACATATCCTGAAATACTCCGGCAATTTTCATGTCCGAATCGATGAAATAGGTGATTCGCTTGGGCATTTTGATGAGTGGAATGAGCGCGTCGTATGCTTTGCAAACTTTTCCGGATTCATCTGACAAAAGCTCAAAGGGTAGTTTATGTGTTTTTTTGAACTTCTCATGTGTCTCGATAGAATCTCTACTAACTCCAAAGACAGGAATATCCAAATCCCGAAATGCTTCAAATTGATCTCTAAACTCACAAGCCTCCGCGGTACAGCCGGGGGTGAAGTCCTTCGGATAAAAGTATAATACAAAGCTTCTCCCAGATAGATCTTGGTGTAGATTCAGTGTAAGTTCAGAGGTTCCTTTTACAGAAAAGTCTGGTGCTTGGGTTCCGATTTTTAATGCCATGAGTTTGAAACTGTATTTAAAACTGTTTGTTAGCTTGAACTCAAAGTAATGAAAAATGATTCTTTCTTTCTTACTTGCTCCAACTGATTAAAATATACCCCGACCTTGAAACTATCCGGCGTGCAGTCCATGATTTTGGCAGGAATATTCTTTGCCTTGATGAATGTGTCTGTAAAGTTCATCCCTCATATTCCGGCGATCGAAATCATCCTATTTCGATCCATTTTTAGCCTTATTTTCAGTTATGCTTTTCTGAAAAGTCAGGGTGTATATGTCTTTGGAAATAATAAAAAACTACTGGTAATCAGAGGTGTAGTTGGATCGATCGGATTGATTACCTTTTTCTACACCCTTCAAAAAATCCCATTGGCAAGTGCTGTAACTATTCAATACCTTTCGCCGATTTTCACCACGATTTTGGGGATATTTCTAGTTAAGGAACGGGTCAAGCCTATTCAATTTTTCTATTTTGGTTTGGCCTTTCTCGGTGTGATTGTGGTGCAAGGTTTCGATCCGAGAGTGGATTTGCTTTATGCCAGCATAGGAATTATTTCTGCACTTTTTTCGGGCTTGGCTTACAATGTGATCCGAAAATTGAAGAATACCGAGCACCCTTTGGTGATTATTTTTTACTTTCCTCTGGTGACTTTACCCATTGCCTCAGTCATTGTATTATTCAATTGGGTAAATCCCGTGGGTTGGGATTGGGCGATATTGCTTTGGATTGGAATCTGTACCCAGGCCGCACAATACTTCCTGACTTTAGCATATCAAAACTCAAATGTGTCTAAAGTTTCAAGCCTAACATATTTGGGAATGATTTATGCATTGTTTTTTGGATATATCTTTTTCGAAGAGACTTTTACGCTTGGTTCTTACGTAGGTATGGGCTTGGTTGTACTGGGAATATTATTGAATTTAAGAGAAAAGTAGTATGAAGTGGTTACATTTTGAAAGTGAGATGCGACTTAAAAGAAAACCTTTAAAGATGAGCCCTAAATCTTTTCTATCACTAATAGCATTCGCGCTGATATTCCTTTCCATTTTTTCTTGTGTAGAAGAAACGGAAGATCCTCTAGGAAATGGTCAGTCAAATTTTGACTGTAACCAGTTTGCTTATGCTGATACGATATATTATTTGAATGCCACCCAAAATATACTTGTAAGCCCTACTAATCCTATCCAAGGAACTTTCGAAGCAAGTCCAAATGGCTTGGCAATCGATCCTAGTTCAGGAGTTATCGATATCAATGCGAGTGAAACAGGTCTTAAATACAAAATCACATTTACTCCTCAGGGAAGCAACCAGACATGTGAGACTTTTCTGACTATTGGAGGAGTCAATTACCTGGATGGAGTGTATGTTTTGGATCAAAATCAAACCTTGGCAGCTCCCATATACAATGGAGTTCCTGGACTTACTCTCCCCTGTGATGATGACGATGATGATGATGGCGATAGCAGTTGTGACTTTGATACTGACAATCCTACAGGTCAGTTGTTAGAGGATCTAGGCTTCGAGATTTCAAGTGATGGAGTTTTTGATTTATTGGAGACAGTGGAAAATGGTGCTTTTGGAGCGACTCCAATCAATGGAGAAGTTCTTGATGTTGAGTTGTTTTACAGACTGGCTGATTTGAGTGGAGAAGCATTAAATTCTATTCCATTGCGCTTTTTCTATTATGAAACAGTTGCTGACATTCCACAAGCTCTTTTGGATGATATTGAAGAAAAAAGTGATCTAATCAATGAACTTAGATCGGGAAAATCGTCTAATTTCAGGATTGCAAATCAAACCAGGCCCCGAAGAGTGCCTAGACCACCATTTATTGTAATAGTGGCAAATCTACAATAGGGGCTTTAAAAGCCCTTTATTGTGTCGAATCTTTGGAGTCGTCTTTTATGTTTTAGTATTATTTTTCTACCTCTATATGTCAATGGACAGGAGGACAATCAATTAATCCAAAAAGCGGATTCTCTTTATTTTTTGCCATATCCAGAGGAGACTGATGATAGAATGGCCATGGAAATCTATTCTGAGATTCTCTCTGAGGTTCCAGATTCTGAGGCAGTCACTGATTTTATAAGGGCCGCAGAGCACTTGGGTAACCTTCAAGTAATTTATGGCTTGCAATCAGAGGCTGCAAATTCCTATCGAAAGGCCTTATTTTTCGCAAAGGCATTTCAAAAGCCAGATACTTTGGTCTATGCCTCAAACTTGTACCTCGGTGAGGTGCTTTTTCGGATGAGTAGATTAGATAGTGCCATTTTTCACCTGAAAGAAGCTGAACGTCTTCAGGATCAAATCAGTACAGGGACCTTTCCAGAGCGGCTTTTTAATGCCTTGGGAGTCTACTACTTCGAGACCGGGAATTATCTTCAAAGTATTCAATATTTCACACAGGCAGAGTCATACTTGGAGACTTCCGGAGATTATGCACAATTTGCCCGCTATAGTTTTTTGAGCAATAAAGCCTCAGCACTTTACCATTTAGAAGAATACGATAGTGCGCGTTCAATTTACCTCCAACTCCTTGATTGGAACATCAACTCCAATCAAGTTCGGATTAACTTGGCAAATACTTTTCTAAAGGAAAAAAGGGGAGGAGATGCTTTGGAAGTACTAAGTCAGATCGATGGTGTTTCTGGTACGAATTACTTATCCTATTTGAACCTCCAAACGAAGGCGTATCTAATTCAAAATAATCTATCAAAAGCAGATAGCCTGCTTCAGGCCACAGAGTTTGCCTTGGATAGCCTCCAAATACCTCCTAAAAACTATCAACGGGGTATCTTCTTAGCCAACTTTGGGGATTTTAAATCAAAGCAAGAGAGGCTTCAAGAAGCAGTCTCTTATTATCATTTATCTGTCAGAGAGTTACATCCCAGTTTTATTTCAGAAGATATCTTTGACAACCCCAAAGAACTTTCCTTGGGAATGGGTGCAGTTACTCTTTTCGAAAGCTTAGTCTCTAAGGCTCATGCAGCTTGGAGTTTATACAGGATAAACCAAGAAGCCGAATTCTTCGAATTAGGCTGGGAATCTTATGAATCTGCCTTTGCATTAGCCGAATTCATATCAGCGAATTTCGATAATGATGAGGCCAGAATATTTTTGGGTGATCAGGTTTTGCAAGCCTACCAACTTGCAATTAGCCAGTTAATAGCTTTTTTCCGAAGCAGTAATGAAGAAAGAATCAAAAATCAAGTATTCCTTTGGGCAGAGCAGAGTAAGTCAACGGCGCTCAGGCTGGGTATCCTGGAATCAAAAAGAAGGCAAAAATCAGCTATTCCAAAGAAATTCCTAGAAGAAGAGCAATTGATTCTGCAAAAACTAGCTAGAAATTATCGGGATCAATATGAGAATTTTGATGAATCTCAGCTCGTAGATCTCAAATCTGAATACACCGAATTACAGGTCAGCCTATCTAGACTTCGTGATGAGATCAAGGAGTTTTCCCAAACAGAAGAGGACTCTGCTAATCTTACTCTAGCAAACATTCAAAATAGACTGCCTGACAAGACTATTTTACTATCCTTTTTTGAAGCTGATGATTACCTAGTCATTTCATTGCTGAGCAATAAAAATCTTGACTGGAAACTATTTGATTGGAGTGAAAAGGATCGAGATAAGGTACTGTCTTGGAAAGAGCAAATTAGATCTTGGAAGTCTGGGATGCGATATCAAACCCCTGAATTTATTGATTCACTGAGTGTGCGAATTTTTGAAAATTGGGAAAATGAAATCAATCAATCCAAACTGTTAATGATTGTTCCACACGGTGCTTTCTCTGGTGTTTCCTTTGATGAGCTTTACGTTGATGGAGAGATGCTCATCGAAAAACTACCGATCAGCTACCAATTTTCGGCCCTCCAAATTCAAACTCAAGAACTTTCTTCTTGGAATGGATCGAGCATGATAAGCTTTGCACCTTTTGATAGGAGCTCAGGTCCAGAGGGATTGGGACTTCCTGTTTTACTTGGATCAGGAGCTGAAATTGAGAGCTTGCCGGGCTTGAAGATTCAGGGCGCTGAAGCCACACTTCAGCGATTTCTAGCTCAAGCAGATCAAAATAAAGTTATTCATTTAGCTACCCATGCCATCGCTTCTGATGAAGATAATGAGGCATCTTTTGTGGCATTTTATCCTGAAGGAGATTTTAGACTTTTCGAAAATGAATTGAGGTATCAAGCTTTTGACCAGGTCGAATTGGTGTTTTTGAGTGCCTGTGAGACTGGCTCTGGCAAATTCAGTGAATCAGAAGGTCTTGTCAGTCTGGCTCGGGCTTTTTCATTTGCAGGAGCTGATAATCTTATATCCACGCTGTGGCTCACAGAAGATCGGGTAGCAGCCTATTTATCAAAAGAGTTTTACAAGGGGCTAGACGCGGGTTTGACTTATGCTGAGGCACTGAGGGAGGCAAAGCTAAGCTTACTCCAAGATCCAGAAATGGTACAGTTTCGGGATACTCCTTATTGGACCAATTTTGTCCTGGTAGGTCAGATTCAGGAGAAATCTATTTGGAATTCCATGATTAAGCTTATTCTCATTGTAGGAATTATCCTGATTTTGGCCGGATTGATTTATTGGTTTTTAATTTCTCGCCGGAGATAGAAAATCAGTCGGATTTAGAATAAAAAAATCCGGCAAATTACTCTGCCGGATCGGATCGAAAGAGTCAGTGCCCTAGTCCAACTCTAGCTCGATATCTAAGGAGTTTTCTATGCGCTCGAGAATTCTATCGTAGATATCTTCATTTTGGTCTCTGGAAATCACCAAAACACCATCAGTGAGCTCCGCATCCTCTAAATCTCCAATGGATACAGCTAAAAACCAATTACTTGCATCTATCTCCATCAAGGCGAAAGGATTATTGGATCCATCGAAGAAGAATAACTCATCATCATCTCCTTCCAATTCTAACTCGAAATCCAAATCATCGTCATCATCTCCATAAACTTCAAGACGTAGGGGAACCGAGCTGCCGTCACTTTTTGTAAATGTCCCTTCGAGGTAAATACTTGGTTCATTTCGGTGATCAATCAGATCCACTTCAAACTCGATTTCCTCGTAAGTACCTGAGGCTATATTGATGAAAAAGTCAGCATCAGAAGAGAACTGATCAAAATTGATCTTTTTGATCTCTGGGAATGAATATTCAATTTCTCGCTCGAATCTTCCATTGTCATCTTCTCCTTCGACTTCTAATTCGATTTCCTTGACTTGGATAAACCCGGAATTAATCTGTACTCCTTCTTCCAAGATTCTTGAATTTGGATTGGATGAATTGGCGAGTTTAACGCCTACAGCCATTTGTACATCACCATCTCCGATAGCGATAGGATCATTTTCTTCAGAGCAAGATGCAAAGCCAATCATAGTGGCAACTGCTGCAATTAATGGGTATCTTTTCATGGTTTAGTATTTTTGATTGTTTGGTAGTAGGTCGGAGCCGGATAAATATTTGTAACCGCTTCGAAGGATTTTTTTTAATTTTTTTTCTCAGCTTGATCTGATTAATATTTCAAATCCAAAATTTTGATTTTTAGTTCATCCCAGCGATTTATGGTTTGGTGATACTTGTGTCTCGGATTTGATCGGATTTTTTCAAGTTGATTTTGAGCTAGATCATATTCGCCACTTAGAAGGTAGCCTTGCATGAGATAATAGTCTATCTCTTCTACATACATTTTCTCAGAAGAGGATTCATTGATAGTCTCAATCTCCCGTAATTCATCGACAGCAAGCTTACCTTCCCCTAGCTCCAGGAAGGCCATCCCTAGTATAAATTTTCCCTCTATGGTCAAATCATTGTTGCCTTTTGCCAGCGCTATCACTTCTTCAAAATCAGACTCATTAAAGGCCTTTTTCAAAGAAGAAATCTCAGCGGTTTCACCTCTCATTACTGGGATATTATAGGAAAGAAAATCTTCATTTACGCCTTGAGGTGTAGTAGAAATTACCAAAAATGAGGCTAAGCCTACAAGTAGAATCGTCATAGAAGCTGCCACTCGAATGCTCCATTGTTGAAAGTTGGAGATGGTTTTGGTGCCATCGGATGGTTTCTCTTTTCTTTCGGATAAGTAGGAAGCTTGCACATCCTGAATTGTTGATTTCCAACCAGCCAATTCTATTGCTTCCCGGCTGATTTTCAAGGCATCGACTTCTTCAGCCAGTGATTGATTGTTTTGTATTTCCTCTTCAATGGCCTGCTTTTGGTCCATGCTGAGTTTACCGTCTAGGTAATCTTCCAAAATGAATAAGTCTAGTTTATTTTTCATTTCTTAATGATTTCAAGAGTTGCTCTCCGATTTGGGGAGAAGACTTTACTGATTCAATTAATGATTTGAGGCATTTATATTTTTTGTTCCGCAATACCTGCTCTGAGCTGAACTCCATTTTCTCGCAGATTTCTTTCATGGCCATGTCTTCGTAGTAGAAGAGCTTGAGTATTTTTTTGCAAGTTTCTCCAAGCTTATCAAACAAAGTCATGACGAAATTTAAATTCTCCTGACGGGTGATTGCCTCGCTGACATCCAGTTCATTTTCTTCATGTTTTGTCAAGTAATTTTCATGTCGTGCCAGACTACTTCTTTTTCTCCTGATTTCGGATATCCATTTATTTTTGGAAATGCTGTAAAGCATGGATTTGATCGTAGATTCGCCTCTGAACTTTCCTGACTTGATCATTTGAACCATCACTAGCATGGATTCTTGAATGATATCTGCAGCCTCCTCTTCTGTTCCTGAATTTTGTATAACCATGCTTTCTAGCATATCATAATGCTGTTCGTAAAGCTGTGCTATTGCCTTATTCGGATTCGAATTCCTCTGGATCATTTCAGTAATTTCTTGATCGCTCAAGTTTTTTTCTAGCTTCATCCGCTTTCAATAATAAGTCGTGTTCACTCGTAAAAATGTAATCAAAATAGGTAAATAAAATCTTGACTAGAAGAGAAAAGGCTTCTGTTTCATTGAAAAATTCCCTAAAAAATTCTTGATACCCGTTTGACTCCTTTATTTTTGATGGAAAGTAAAATTTTATGAAAATCACCAAAGACCTCTACACTGGCAGCCTTGCTCTGCTTACCGATTTTTATCAGCTGACCATGGCTTATGCCTATTGGAAGGCGGGAAAAGGGGATCAGGAGGCTGTATTTAACCTTTTTTTTAGAAAGCACCCTTTTAATGGTGGTTTTACCGTAGCTGCCGGATTGGAATATGTGGTGGATTATTGTAGAAATTTTCGATTCGAAGAAAAGGATCTAGATTACCTGAAAGAGATGAAAGCTCCTGACGGTTCTCCCCAATTCGAAAAGGGTTTCCTGGATTACCTCAGTGAGATGCGTTTTTCCTGTGATATCGAGGCAGTGGAAGAGGGGACTATCGTTTTCCCCAATGCTCCCATGCTTCGAGTGAAAGGTCCCCTGATTCAGTGTCAATTACTCGAAACCCCACTACTTAATATCCTGAACTTTCAAACCTTGATTGCAACCAAGGCTGCTAGAATTACCTTGGCAGCAAAGGGAGAACCTGTCCTTGAATTTGGTCTTCGGAGAGCTCAAGGGATTGACGGAGCGCTTGCCGCAAGTCGAGCGGCCTTTATCGGGGGATGTACTTCTACAAGCAATGTCATGGCGGGTAGGTTATTTGGGATTCCTGTTTCTGGTACTCATGCTCACAGCTGGATTATGTCCTTTGAGACGGAGTTGGAGGCATTTGAAGCTTATGCAGATGCGTTTCCTGATCAGTCTGTCTTCTTGGTGGATACTTATGATACGATTCAGGGAGTGAAAAATGCCATCAAAGTAGGAGAAAAGCTTCGAAGCATGGGAAAGGAACTCATCGGAATCCGAATCGACAGCGGTGATTTGGCTTACTTTTCCAATCAAGCCCGTGAACTCCTAGATCAAGCAGGCTTTCCCAATGCGAAAATCGTTGCATCCAATGATTTGGATGAGTACTTGATTTCTTCCTTGAAAACCCAGGAAGCCTCGATTAATGTTTGGGGTGTAGGTACCAAATTAGTCACTGCCTTTGATCAGCCGGCATTGGGAGCGGTGTATAAACTTTCGGGAATTAAGAGTCCTGAGGGTGAATGGATTCCAAAAATCAAAGTTTCCCAGCAATCACTGAAAATCAATATTCCAGGGGTGCACAATGTCCGAAGGTATTTTTCAGGCGGAAAAGCTGTCGCAGATATGATTTACCTCGAGGGTCAAGAAGTTGATTCTAAAGGAACTGTAATCATCGATCCTATTGATGCTACTCGAAGAAAGCGGATTATGCCTGCTTTTTATCAAAGTGAGGAATTGCTAAAGCCGATTTTTGAAAAAGGGAAAAAAGTCTATAAATGTCCGGATATTCAGTCCATCAGGAAGCGGACTCAGGATCAATTGAAGACCTTTGACAAAACCCATAAGCGACTAGTCAATCCCCATGTTTATCCGGTTGGTTTGGAAGAAAATCTGCACCATTTGCGCATGGACTTGGTTTTAAAAGCTAAAGAAATTGAAGATGAATCTAACTGATAAGGACGCATTAATTATAGTTGATGTACAATATGATTTCCTGCCTGGAGGAGCATTGGAGGTTAGCGAAGGAGATCAAATCATCCCGCTAATCAATTCCATTCAGCCTTTATTTTCTTGCGTAGTCGCTACGCAAGATTGGCATCCGGAAGATCATTTAAGCTTCGCAGCAAATCACAGTGGCAAAAAGCCCGGTGAACAGGTTGATTTAGATGGCATCAATCAAATTCTTTGGCCAGTTCACTGCGTACAAGGAGAACATGGGGCAGAATTCCATGAAGATCTAGATCCTAGTAATTGGGAAGCAGTATTTCAAAAAGGCACCAATCCTCGAGTAGATTCTTATTCCGGTTTTTTTGATAATGCCCGCAGAGGAGATACTGGTTTGGGAGATTATTTGAAGGAAAGAGGAATTGAAAGGATCTTTGTATGCGGCTTAGCCCAGGATTATTGTGTGAAATTTACAGCTTTGGATGGCTTATCTTTGGGCTTTGAAACCTACCTCCTTCAGGATGTGACAAGAGCTGTGAATCTAAATCCAGAAGATGGCAAGCTGGCCTTGGAAGAAATGGAGGGAAAAGGAGTGAAGTTGATTGAATCAAAAGAACTGATTGATTAAGCCCATGTTTGAATACGACGCTGAGAAACACTATCCCAAAGAGACAGAAAGTAGAGTGGTCATCCGATTTCAGGATTGTGATCCACTTCGGCATTTGAATAATGCCAAGTACTTCGACTACTTTTTCAATGCCCGTGAGGATCAGGTCCCTAAGCTCTATGGATTAGAGGTGATCGATTTGATTCGTAAATACAAAGCTGCTTGGGTGGTTTACAATCACAATATCAGCTACGTCAAGCCTGCAATGGTCGGAGAGTGGGTTCGAATTATGAGCCGCATACTATGGCATAATGAAAATACCATCTTGGTCGAGTATTACATGACCGATGACAGCAAGACTCAGCTCAAAACAGTTCTTTGGTCCACGATGCGATATGTGACTCTGGCAGAGGGAAAGTCTACCAACCATGAAGGTGCAGTAGTTGATTTTCTCGAAGCAACCTCTCTAAAACGCGATGATATCTGGGATTTCAGCATCAAAGAGCGAGTAAAGCAGCTCAGTATGGAATTGAAAAAATCTTGATCTGAATCAAATAATGTGTTGAATCGAACAAAGGCTGTACACTAGCGTACAGCTTTTTTTGCTTTTGGCATGGCTATTTCTGAGCTGGAGAATTTTTTGAAAATTATTTTTTCTTAACAAGCATACTAAGATGCAACCCTCGAAATCCAGAAAATTGCCTTAAAGTGTTCGCTTTCGAGTCAAACGAACAAGCAAGTGTTCACATTCTTTACAGGTTTTGTTAATTTTTTGAGAAGAAAACCAAATTTAATTCCGTGTAAATCTTAAAATTTTTAAAATATTCTGATTTTCTCAACTGACTCAAAAATTAGAAAATAGCAATTGGTACGGCCTTGGCAATTAGGATAGCACAACAACTTAAACCAACTACATTATGAAAACGCTATTCACATTCGCACTTGCTGGACTACTTGCTACTAGTACTCTTGCAGCAAACTCAAATGAAGACCTTTTAGCAGACACAGACGCTAGGGCAAAATTCAAAAAAGTAAATATCCTTCTAAATGAGGGAGTTGGAAAGGCAAAGGTTGCCATTCTTGATGATGAAGGTAAGGTTCTCCATCAGCGCAAAGTAAATGTAGGTGATGAGAAAGTCATCGTACCTTATGACTTGAATAACATGCCTTGTGGAGAATATCAAGTAAAAATCACGACTGAGGATGAAGAGGTGATCTACAAGGTGGAGACTTTTGATAGGAAGCCAGAAATCGGAGAACTGCCGCTTATGGCTTATGGCAAAATTGTCGATGATGAAACTGTAAATATTGCAGTAATCGGACTAACAGAGCCAGGTGTAGAAGTCACTGTTAGATACGCAGACTCAAACAAAATCATTCACACAGAGACTGTGGATCACCCTGATGGATTCCGTAAAGACTACAAATTGAAAGGAGTAAACCCGGACGATGTTTACTTCCAGTTGACAGACAACTTGGGTAGAACAAAGACCCTATACTTCTAAATTAAACCACCCACAATGAAACCCCTTTTCGAAAGAATTGGGGTTTTTTATGGTTTGACCAAATGGTCGCCAAGCTGCTGACCTATGGATATTAAGTCTATTCCCAACTGTTCCTTTGCTACTTGAATGACCTGTTCTCGCTCTTTTTTAGGAAGTTTTTCAAATCCGAAATAAGCTCCCAAAATTCCTCCTGCTAAGGCTGCTGTGGTATCATTATCCCGTCCATAATTCGTCAGAAAAATCAGTGTATTCATAAAGTCAAAGTCTGCATATACCATCGCCGTAATAGTCTGCAAATAAATCTCACCGGCGTGAAAAGGCATATCCTGAATCCGCTCATCCAGCTGCTCAAAGGCATGGGCAAGTGAGGGACTATTTGCATCCATGAAATTCAAAGAATCCAGTTTTTTAGCTTCTTCATTGATTTTCAGCGCGTCCTGAAGTATCCGATAGGCCGTCCTTCCTACAAGTCTACTTTGGAAATACTGCTTTGGGTCAACCCGCAAGGAAGCGAGCAAACTATCCGGATTGCTGCCTTTTTTCATACCCGCAGCGGTCAATGCTGCACTCAGAGCTGTGAGATCTTTAGCATATCCCAAATCGTAAATTGAAAGCTTGTATGCTTCGGAATAGGCTTTCTCAGGATCACCGGGGAAAAAGCCTCCTAAAATCGGAGCATAAAGCAAACCTGCACAAACCATTTCCCCTCCATAAAATTTCCCCAAAGAATCAGCGTAGCCTACCAGATTATTTTCGATAAACGGGCGACTTACTTTTGCCCATTCCTGTAGCCATCCCACTTTCAGCATAGCATTTTCATAGGCTTCAATATCCTCACTGTTGATTTGTTTGATTCCTTCTAAGTAGCTTAGATATCTCTCTTCTATGATTCTTGCAAAATCCGCAGGATCTAGCTCCTCGTAATGTTGAGTTAGTAAATATTCTGATGTCAGGACCTTCCATCTTGTGTCATCCGTAGTGCCTCCTGCCGGCAAATTTGGAACCCATATTCCCTCAGGGGAAGCCTCTCGAATCATCGAGTCCAAGTCTGTGACAAACCCATATTCTAGTTTGATGGATTCTCTCGGCCACATTTCGGTTGGTGCGCCCATGGCATCACCAATGGCACTGCCGACAATTAT
Source organism: Algoriphagus formosus (assembly GCF_002807035.1). GTDB lineage: Bacteria > Bacteroidota > Bacteroidia > Cytophagales > Cyclobacteriaceae > Algoriphagus > Algoriphagus formosus. Next base: position 60,110 of record NZ_NIUC01000001.1, read on the forward strand.
TCCCAAGATTCTGTCTTTCAGTTCCTCTTCTGAAAGTCCAGATTTGGAAAGCTTCTCTTCCAAGGATATCGAATCGTCTGACTCCTGATGACTGCAGGAGAAAAGGATTAAAGAGGCAGCTAGAATTAGATTCAGGTATTTTCTCATGGGTTCATGATCATTTCTTTAGCTCTTTCGAGTAAAACTTCTTTTTGACCGAGATTCAATTTTAAGGGCAATTGGGCAATTCCAATTAGTCTACGCATGATTTCCACTCCTCGGTAGCCTTGTACAAGCTTAGAATCAATGTCTTGCGAATAGTGCTTCGCTAGTGCCTGTTCCACTTGAGTACTTATTTCTGCAAAATCAGCGTGCGCTAGAAATACCCCAAGATCAAACTCCCGATCACCCACAAAGGAGAATTCCGGATCGATAATCTTGATGCCGGAATTTCCACTCATCCAACTTCCGGGATAAAAATCTCCATGTAAAAGTGAACTTCCAGAAGCTAAATATCGCTTTCCCAAATCATCGATTTTTTGCTTCAAAGAATCATCCTTTTTATATCTCAAGCTGAGTTCTTGAAGGCCCTTTTGGATTGTATTCAAGTCAAATCCGTTTTCAATTTCAAATGGAAAATTAAAGATATGCTCATGGTTAAGCACTCTCATTTCGAGATTGTCTGGGAAATTTTCAGGAGCTAATCGATGTAGATGGTTCAGATAGTCGATCAAAGACTTGATTTCAGAATCACTGATTTGCTTTTCGCCAGAATAGAGTCCGCTAAAATCACCGACTTCACCCAAATCTTCGGTAATCAGTAAGTAAATATCTGGAAACCAGCTGATTATTTTTGGACTATATGGGTTTAGAAATTCTGATTCTTGAACGGTCTCATAAAATTTTTTTTCAGTCTCAATTCGCTGGATAGGCGCTGGAATCTGTGGAAACTTTCGAACAAAATCTCTGGACTGTTTCGCTATGACCGTTCGCTGATTGGTGTGGATTCTGATTACCTGATTCATATTGCTATCAGGCAATTCTGAAGTTTTGAGGACTTTTTCCTCAGGCTGCCAAAAGTTGAGTGATTGTAGATCCTCGAGTGAGGTGTTGTTGGTTAGTTCAAATTTCATGCTTCAATAATTGCAATTTGAGTTTAAACATAGGGCAATGAAAATTAATTTCTTTCATAAAAATGTCTAACGGATGACTAATCCTTTATCAAAAAGGGGGCGTTTCTATCCATTGTAATTTTTATTTTTACACTGAAAAAAATATAAACCCAATGTTTGGACTACCACGAAAACTATTTAACGAAGAACACGAATTATTCCGACAAAGCGTTCGGGATTTTATTGCCAGGGAAATTACACCCTACAATGCAGAATGGGAAAAGCAGAAAATGGTTTCCCGAGAATCTTGGAAAAAATTAGGGAAAAATGGATTTCTAGGAATGCAGGCTCCCGAAGAATTGGGAGGAATGAATATTCAAGATTTCCGATACAATGCGATCTTGATCGAAGAGCTTGGGCTTAGCGGTTGCTCAGGGCCTGCGATTGGCTATCCGCTTCACTCTGATATTGTGATGCCTTATATCCTGCATTACGGAACTCCCGAAGCCAAGCAGAAATATATCCCTGGAATGGTTTCAGGAGACTTGATTGGTGCAGTGGCGATGACCGAGCCGGGTGCTGGGTCTGACTTGCAGGGAATGAGAACTTCCGCGGTGGACCAAGGTGATCATTACTTGGTAAACGGCTCAAAAACCTTTATTACCAATGGCTACCTGAGTGATGTAGTAGTTGTAGCGGTCAAAACTGACCCTACTAAAGGCGCGAAAGGAATTTCATTGGTTTTGATAGATGCTAAAATGGAAGGTTTCTCGAAAGGAAAGCCTTTTGAAAAAGTCGGTCTTCATGCGCAAGATACCTGTGAATTGTTTTTTGAAGATGTAAAAGTGCCAAAAGAAAACCTGCTTGGAAAAGAAGGTGAGGGCTTTAAATATCTGATGACCGAATTGGCTCAGGAAAGACTGGTAGTAGCCCTTGCTGCAGTAGCTCTAGGCGAGTACATGCTCGATAGCACGCTTAGCTATGTCAAGGAACGAAAAGCTTTCAATAAAAGTCTTTCCGATTTTCAGAATACCCGCTTTAAGCTTGCAGAAATGACCGCAGCTTTGGAGCAGGGAAGGATTTATTGTGATTATTTGGTGCAACTTCACAATGAGGGAGAGTTAGACCCTGCAATGGCTTCTGCTGCTAAGTACAACATGACCGAACTGCAGTGTAAAGTTGCTGATGAATGCGTTCAGTTACATGGTGGCTATGGATATATGTGGGAGTACGGAGTGGCTAGAGCATATGCAGATGCGAGAGTTCAGCGGATTTATGCCGGCACAAATGAAATCATGAAGGAATTAATCGCTCGAAAAATATTGAAATAAGTTTATATTCAAGGCTTAAAATCAATTATCAATTCACCCAAACGATACCTTTATGACAGATTTCCCTTGGTTTAAGCATTACCCAGCCTCGGTAGATAAAGAAATTGATTACAAAGCCTATTCGAGCATCAGTGATTTGTTTGATGAAAGTGTCAAGAAATATGGTGATGCGGTGGCTTATGAATGTATGGGTAAAACCATTTCATTTAATGATTTGGAAAGATTGAGTGCCCAATTCGCCAATTACCTGACACATACGCTCAAGCTTCCGAAAGGATCCAGAGTTGCCATTCAAATGCCCAACATTTTACAATATCCAGTAGTAATGTTCGGTGTTTTGCGAGCTGGGATGGTGGTAGTGAATACCAACCCGCTTTACACAGCTGCTGAAATGCGTCATCAGTTTAATGATTCGGGTGCAGATGTAGTCGTCATCGTGGCCAACTTTGCCCATAATCTGGAGAAAATCAAAAATGAAATTCCGGCTAAGCATGTGATCGTAACCGAACTTGGTGATTTGCTAGGTGGGTTGAAAGGTACTATAGTCAACCTGGTGGTCAAGCATGTGAAAAAGATGGTTCCTGCATTTTCGATTCCAGGAGCAGTCAATCTCAAATCTGCCCTTTCCCAGGGGGCGAGACATTCTTTCAGCAAAACAGCTCTTTCCTTAGAAGACACCGCTTTCCTTCAGTACACAGGAGGTACTACCGGAGTATCTAAAGGTGCTGAACTTACCCATGGAAACATTGTGGCGAATATGCAGCAGATTTCTGCATGGATGAAACCCAAGTTGAAAGAGCGAGAGGAAATCGTGGTGACTGCTTTGCCATTGTACCATATTTTCGCCTTGACGGTGAATTGTCTTGCCATGCTAAAAATTGGTGCGCATAATCTGCTTGTCACCAATCCTAGGGATATGAAAGCCTTTATCAAGGACCTTTCAAAACATCAATTTACTGTCTTTACCGGCGTGAACACATTGTTTAATGGTTTGCTTAATCAAGATGATTTCAAATCGTTGGATTTCAGTAAGTTAAAAATAGCAGTAGGCGGCGGTATGGCTGTGCAGAAGGCTACTGCTGAAAAATGGAAATCTGTCACCGGTGTGCCACTTGCAGAAGGGTACGGATTGACAGAAACAGCCCCTGTTGCGACCTGTAACCCAATTGATGGAACAGAGCGAATTGGAACCATTGGTTTGCCATTACCAAATACAGAAGTAATGGTGGCTGATGATGATGGAAATCCACTTCCTATCGGTGAAAGAGGAGAGATTTGCATTAAAGGTCCTCAAGTGATGCGGGGCTACTGGCAAAGACCAGAGGAAACGGAAAATGTCATGCATGGGGACTGGTTTAAGTCCGGAGACATTGGCGTGATGGATGAGGATGGGTTTTTCAAGATTGTAGACCGTAAGAAAGAAATGATCTTGGTTTCCGGATTCAATGTCTATCCAAACGAGGTGGAAGATTGCATTGCAAGTTGTCCAGGAGTACTGGAAGTAGGGGTAATCGGTATGCCGGATCCTAAATCCACCGAGAAGGTAGTCGCTTATGTAGTTCCCAAAGAGAGTTCACTTACCAAGGACCAGGTCGTGAAGCATTGTCATGAATCCTTGACCAATTATAAAGTTCCTCGTGAAGTTTATTTCACAGATGAGCTTCCAAAATCAAACGTGGGAAAAATTCTGAGAAGAAAAATTAAAGAAGCGCATATTGAAAAAATGAATGCTTAGGAGATTCTTCATCAAGATTCTAAAGACCTCAAAAATTACTTTTTGGGGTCTTTTATTTTTTCCTGCTCTGCGTACCCAAATACACTTTGAAGTAGGGGACTTGTCCTAGCGCCGATTTTTTCTCGGATTTCCACTTCTTCTTTGGCTATCTCTACAAAAAGCCCTTCAATAGCTTTGTCCGTCACATATTTTGTCAGATCGGTTTCCACCGGTTTTACAAAAGGTAACTTATTGTAATTTTCCATAGCTGACTCCCAGATTTTTGTAGCATCAGTTTTCGATAAACTCTGGTCTATTTTTGGAGAAAACTTTACGGCAAGGGAATCAGAAGTTGTTTTTTGGAAATAGTTGGTGGCTGCATTTTGCTCACCCAAGAGAATTTGTTGAACATCTTTAAGGGTCATGCTTTTGATAGCATCGGTGAAAATAGGCTTTGCTTCTTTGGCAGCATCTTCTGCAGCACGATTGAGGCTAGTGATGACATCATCTGCCACATTTCCGAGTCCGATTTTGCGGAGCGTACTTTCCACTTTCCTAGCCTCAGGCGGAAAAAGAATTTTAATATCAGGATTTTGAAGGAAGCCATTTTCCAGAGAAAGTCGCTCTACAGTCAAATCAGTGGCCTTTTCCAAAGCCTCTTTAATACCTGATTGGATTTGTTCCTCACTGGGTTTTGATCCCAATTTTCCTAAAAGCTCATTGATTTGGGCTTGAGAAACTTGATGAAAAAGAAGCAGAATGAAAGTGAATAGAAGCTTGGACGAAGCTTGAGATTTAGTGAATCGCATAGGGCTTGTTAACGAATTGAAAAGTAAAAAGATTTGGGTTTCCAATAAGTTTAATAAATCACGTTTCAGGTGGATTTTCCTTTAAAGTATTCAGTAGGAAAATTGTCCTTCAAAGGAAAAGAATCTCGAAATGCTTTTGGATAATCCTGATTCTTTCCAAAGAATAAAAGGTTCTAAGTATCAGTCTAAGAATTTGAAGACTTTAGTCCGCTAGATGAAAACATCCTTGAGGATTATGTTTTTTTAATTGCTGAAGCTCGTTATCTTAGAAATTATTAAAAATACACTGTTTTTATTGAAAAAAGCTCAACATGAATCTTCGAATCAATTCTGAATATGGTACGCTTCGGGCGGTATTGATGCATAGGCCTGGTAAAGAAATAGATCGTCTTACACCTTACAATAAGGAGTTTTTACTCTTTGAGGATGTGCCGTATTTGGAAGCTTTGCAAAAGGAGCACGACGCCTTTTCCAATTTGATCAAAGAATCTACAGGGGCGCATGTTTATCAGTTGCGGGAGTTGCTGATTCGAGTTTTGTACGATAAGGAAATCCTGTTCAAACTTTTGCAGGAATCCCTGAAAAGATCTACACATACTCACTTGGCAGAGGATATTTTGGAGCGCTATTCCACCGCAGAATGTGCCGGTATTCTGACAGCGGGTCTAAAGGTGCATGAACTCCGAAGAAAGATGCCCAAACTCGATGCAGGTGAACTGATGGAGTATGCATTTTTGATTGCTCCTTGTCCTAATCTGTATTTTCAGCGCGATCCCATGGCATTGACTCCCGGAGGAATTATTTTTTCATCCATGAAAATGGAAGGTAGGCAGCGGGAAGCCGATCTGCTTCGAACAATCTTCGAAAATCATCCTGAATTTAAGGATCACGTAAATCCATTGTATCCAAATAATGGTCAGGCCAATCCACCAAGCATAGAGGGCGGAGATGTCATTATTCTCTCACATGAGGCGGTGGCAATAGGAAATTCAGAGCGAACGGATGAAAAAGCCATTTATCAAGCAGCCAAAGCCTTACTGGGAGAGGGGACAGTGCAGCGGGTATATGAAGTTCATCTTCCTGAAAAAAGAAACTACATGCATTTGGATACCGTCTTTACCATCTTGGATGAAAATCTAGTGCTCACTTATCCGGATGCCATGAATGCAGTGTTGAAAACCTCCTGCTACACCCTCAAAGAAATCCAAGGTGACAAGGTTCATATTAAGCGAGAAGTACTGAAAGAATCACTTTTGACCGTTTTGGAACGGGAAATTCCACATTTGGAGGTTTTGGCAACTGCTGATGGAAACCCGGATTATTCCTTGCGAGAGCAGTGGTTTGATGGAGCAAATGTATTTGCCATAGGACCCAGAAGGGTTATTTCTTATAATCGAAATCTTCACACCAATCGTGCCCTTCGAAATATGGGCGTTGAAGTTTTGGAGATTCCTTCCTCCGAACTTTCCCGAGGTCTTGGCGGACCAAGATGTATGACCATGCCATTGAGCAGAGCTAGAGTCTAGGCGGTTTTTTCTTTTCAATTACACCTGCTCTGATTATCGAAATATTCTATCAATTTGCCGTCATTTCTGCTAATTTTGCACATTCAAAATTAAAAGCATCACTGCATTCACACCTTCATGGAAGCAAAGCAAATCAGAACTACCTTCATTGAGTTTTTTCAATCCAAAGCACATCAATTTGTCCCTTCATCACCCATCGTGGTCAAAAATGATCCGACCCTGATGTTTACCAATGCCGGGATGAATCAATTTAAGGATGCCTTTCTTGGAAATGAGACCCCGAAGTTTTCCCGAGTAGCCAATTCCCAAAAATGTCTTCGCGTAAGCGGAAAGCATAATGATCTTGAAGAAGTGGGCGTGGATACTTATCACCACACCATGTTCGAAATGCTCGGAAACTGGTCTTTTGGAGATTATTTCAAAAAAGAAGCGATCGAATGGGCATGGGAATTACTGACAGAAGTATATCAGCTGCCAAAAGATCGGCTTTACGTTTCGGTCTTTGAAGGGGATAGTTCGGACAAGCTAGGATTGGATCAGGAGGCCTTTGACTTTTGGAAGAAAATCGTTCCTGAAGATAGAATCATCATGGGTTCTAAGAAGGATAACTTCTGGGAAATGGGAGATACCGGACCTTGCGGCCCTTGTTCGGAGATTCACATTGACCTACGGACAGATGAAGAAATTGCAAAGGCTCCGGGAAGATCATTGGTCAACCAAGATCATCCTCAGGTGATTGAGATTTGGAATCTGGTATTTATGCAATTCAACCGACTTGCAGACGGAAGTCTGAAGGAGCTTCCAGCCAAACACGTCGATACGGGAATGGGCTTTGAGCGTTTGGTAAGAGCGATTCAACAAAAATCCTCCAATTACGACACGGATATTTTTACGCCCTTTATTTCCTATTTGGAGCAAAAATCAGGTAAAAAATATGGTCAAGACGAGCAGAAAGATATTGCTTTTCGGGTAATTGCCGATCATATCCGAGCCATTTCTTTCACCATTGCAGATGGTCAGCTGCCATCAAATAATAAAGCCGGTTATGTGATTCGACGCATTCTTCGTCGGGCAGTTCGCTACGGCTATACCTTCCTAGACTTTCAATCACCTTTCCTTTATGAATTGTGCCCTTTGATGGCTTCACAGTTTGGAGAGATTTTCCCTGAGATCAGAGAGCAGCAGGATTTTATCGCTAAGGTGATTCAAGAAGAAGAGACTTCCTTCCTTCGTACGCTTGACAACGGACTGAAAATGCTGGGCAGCATCAAGTCAGAGATGAAAGAAAATGGCGAAAAGGTTTTGTCAGGCAAAGTTGCTTTCGAATTGTATGATACCTACGGTTTTCCTTTGGATTTGACTTCATTGATTGCTCGGGAAAGCGGCTTTTCTCTCGATGAAAAGGGTTTTCAGGCAGAAATGGAAAAGCAAAAAACTCGGTCAAGAGCGGCCTCGGAATCCGAAACAGGAGACTGGGTACAGGTGGAGGAAGAAAGCTCGGTAGAGTTTTTGGGCTATGATCAGCTTGAATCCCAATCTAAAATCATCAAGTACCGAACCGTCAAGGAGAAAAAAGGTGAAAAATACCAATTGGTTTTGGATCGTACTCCTTTCTATGCCGAAAGCGGTGGACAGGTCGGAGATACTGGTTGGTTGATTTCTAATTCTGAGAAAATCCGTGTAGTAGATACCAAAAAAGAAAACGACCTCATTGTTCATTTTGTAGAAAAGCTACCACAGGATCCCTCTGCTTTATTCACGGCAAGCGTGGATCGTCAAAAGCGCAGCTTGACGATGAATAATCACACCGCTACACACTTGATGCATTCAGCACTTCGAGAAGTCCTAGGCGATCATGTGCAGCAGCGTGGTTCTTTGGTCAATGAGCGACTACTTCGTTTTGACTTTTCTCATTTCTCAAAGATGACGGAGGAGGAAATCGAGCAAGTTGAAAAATTGGTCAATGAAAAGATCCGGGAAAACATTCCTCTCCTTGAAAGAAGAAATGTTCCCATAGCAGAAGCCAAAAACATGGGTGCTACAGCACTTTTTGGAGAAAAATATGGTGACTTTGTGCGCGTAATCACTTTCGATCCTGATTTTTCAGTGGAGCTTTGTGGAGGTACGCACGTTCCTTTTACCGGTCAAATTGGCTTTTTCAAGATTACTTCTGAAGGGTCTGTTGCTTCAGGTGTCCGACGCATCGAGGCAATCACCTCTGTTGAGGCTGAGAATTACTTCCGTCAGCAGGAAGACTTGCTCAAGGAAGTTCAGGATATTCTTAAGAATCCAAAAGATGTGAAAAAAGCTATTGAGGCCTTGCTTTCGGAGCGAAACGAACTGAAAAAGGAATTGGACGTATTGCATCTAGAAAAGGCAGCTCAAGTGAAGGGACAGCTGATCTCTCAATTCGAAGAAAAGGATGATCACAAAGTTCTGATTGCTCAGGTGAGCCTTCCAAATGCAGATGCCCTCAAAAAGCTGGCTTATGAGCTCAAAAATGAAGTGGAGAAGTCCTTGATTGTACTAGCTGCTGATATAGATGGCAAGCCGCAAATCGCTGTAATTATTGACGAGACTTTGATCGCTGAGAAAGGATACAATGCAGGACAAATCGTCCGTGACCTTGCCAAAGAAATTCAAGGTGGTGGCGGTGGTCAGCCATTCTTTGCGACAGCAGGCGGTAAGAATCTGGGAGGTCTGCCACAAGTGGTCAGCAAGGCACGAGAGCTTTTTCTCGGATAAATAGCTAGCTAAAAGATGAAGGAAGAAATAAAAAGTAAATATCAACTTGTAGTCGGACTGGAAGTACATGCACAGCTTTTGACGAAAAGTAAGATGTTTGCTGCTGATTCTACTGCCTATGGAAATCTTCCCAATACGCAGATTTCAGTCATTACTTTAGGGCATCCCGGCACTTTGCCAAAGGTCAACAAGAAAGCCATTGAGTACGCTGTGAAAATGGGTTTGGCTTGTGATTGTGAGATTACCCGAACCAATATTTTCTCTCGGAAAAATTATTTTTATCCAGATCTGCCAAAAGGCTACCAAATCACCCAAGACAGAGGGCCTATCTGTGTGGGAGGTGAAGTACCTGTCATCCTTTCGGATGGTACTGAAAGAACTGTCCCACTGAATCGAATCCACCTAGAAGAAGATGCAGGAAAGTCTATGCATTTGGCTGAGGAAGAAGATACCTTGGTGGACTTTAATCGGGCGGGAACACCCTTGATCGAAATCGTGACTGAGCCGGCTATTCATACAGCTGAGGAGGCTTATGTTTTCCTCAATGAAATCAAAAAACTGGTCAGATACCTCGATATATGTGATGGAAATATGGAAGAAGGCTCGCTTCGCTGTGATGCCAATATTTCTGTGATGTTGAAGGGTTCGAATACCCTGGGCAAAAAGGTTGAGGTAAAGAATATGAATTCTTTCCGTAATGTAGTTCGAGCTATTGAGCATGAGCATGAGCGAATTATCGGGATTTTGGAGAGGGGAGAGGAAGTGATTTCTGAGACTCGGACATTTGATGCCGGTACGGGCACTACTGCCAGTATGCGTACAAAGGAGGAATTGAACGACTATCGGTATTTTCCAGAGCCTGACTTGAGCCCGGTGGTGATTTCTGAAGAATGGCTCCGCTCCATTCAAAGCGACATGCCTGCTTTGCCACGGGAACTGAGAAAAAAGTTTGTGGATCAATACGGTCTTCCTGATTATGATGCAGGAGTTTTGACTGATTCGAAGGAGATGGCGCTTTGGTTTGAAAAGCTTTGTCAAAAAACATCCAATTACAAGGCGGCATCCAACTGGCTAATGGGTCCCATCAAGTCGACCTTGAATGAGTCGGCTTGGCATATTTCGGAATTTCCGATTTCCACTCAGACCTTGGCTGATTTAATTGGTTTGGTGGATGATGGAAAAGTGAGCTTTTCGGCGGCTTCCCAAAAAATTTATCCGGAAATGCTACAAGCTCCCGGAGAAGGGGCTCTTCAGATTGCTCAGAGGCTGAATCTGATTCAGGAAAGTGATGAATCTTCCTTAATCCCTGTTATTCAGGAGGTTTTGAATGAGAATCAGGCAAAAGTGAAAGAATATAAATCAGGTCGAAAAGGTCTGATTGGCATGTTTATGGGTAAGGTAATGCAAAAATCGAATGGTAAGGCTGACCCAAAAGTTGCCACCAAGTTGTTAAAGGAATTATTAGAAAATTGATATGAATAAAAAGATGATGACAGGACTCTGGATTCTAAGTGTGTTTGCGCTTTTCTCCTGTGGAGAATCAGAGTCGCAAAATGATGGAAAAGTAGAAATCAGCGGTAAAATCATAAATGCTCCAAGTGGGCAGGTGGTTTTATCCCAATTTACGGATAGCCGTCCCAAGGTATTGGACACGCTTGAGTTGAATGCTGATGGAGAGTTTTCCTATGAACTGGAGGTAGAATCTCCGACTTTCTATGATTTAAATCTCTATGGGCAGCGATCCGTCCGCCTGGCTTTGCTAGACGAAGATGTAGAAGTCAATTATGATTTCAATCAGCCAGAGGCAATTGAGATTTTGGGATCGAAGGATTCCCAAGAAATGCTCAAATTGGAAACATTGATGAATCAATATCAAAGTGATGTCAATGCGCTTAATGAGGCTTATTACGAAGCCATGAGCAATAAGAATACTGAGCAAATCAAGGATATTCAAATGAAGGCTCTTGAGCTTGAGGCTAATCAAGCGGAGCGGGTTAAGGAAACTATTACCAGTATGGGTGATAGTTTTGCTGCGCTTGCAGCCATTGGTCTTCTCAATCCTAAAAATGACTTTCCTTTTCTAGACGAACTCATCCAGCGATTGGATCAGAAATATCCGGGAACAATAACGATTATCCAGTTGAAGCAGCAACTCGAAGAACTTCGCGCTTTGGCGATTGGTGCTGAGGCTCCTGATATCGCGCTGCCAAATCCAGATGGAGAAATCAAAAAACTTTCTGATTTAAGAGGTAAATATGTTTTGATTGACTTTTGGGCTGCATGGTGCAAGCCTTGCCGGGAAGAAAACCCAAATGTGGTCCGACTTTACAATAAATATAATGATAAGGGCTTTGAGGTTTTTGGCGTATCTCTTGATCGTGAACGCGATGCCTGGGTAAAAGCCATTGCTGATGACGAACTCGCTTGGACTCAAGTTTCTGACCTCAAATACTTCAATTCTGCTGCTGCTGAACTGTATCAGATTCAGGCAATTCCAGCTACTTACATGGTAGATCCAGAAGGAAAAATTATCGCCAAAGACTTGAGAGGTCCTAGTTTGGAGAGAAAACTAGAAGAGTTATTTGATTAAATTTTGATTTCAAAATAAGGGATCGAATTGTATTGATTTCCATAAAAAAAGAGGCTGTTTCATCGAAACAGCCTCTTTTTATGGACTTTTTTGTCTTGATTAGTTAAGAATCAATGGGTAGATGATGTCCAAATCAGACTCGCCACCAGCCTGTATAAAGTTCTCAAAGCTAGGGCTGTCAGCACCAGGGAAGTTCTTATCCAAATCGTGACGCAATACAACTCGCATCTGAGCATTGTTGAAAGAAGGAGTAGCATCAACAGTAACGATACCACGGACTCCAATCAATTCTCCTGACTCATCATCATACACATAGCTTAGAGGAGCAGCTCCGCCTACGAAGGCTGAACCAATGAAGTAGAATTGGTGCTCATCAGCTTCTTCAAGAATTTCCTCAGTGATGTCTTCATTTTCGATACTGTTAAAGACCTCAATTTCCATACGGTAAGTCTTTCCAGCTTCTAGCTCAACAGTTTCAATAATTGGAGCACCTCCAACTTCGATTCCTTCAGGATCAGCTGCTGTAAATGTAAAAGTCAAGCCAACTGGATTGCCAGCACCATCTAACTCCGTAAACGCTAGCGTCACATCAGTAATTACTTCTCCTTCATTCTCAATCACAGGATCTTCACTGTCGCAGGAAGCAAAAGCAAAAAGCCCCACAAATAGTAGATAGAGAGGTAGTTTTTGTAGATTTTTCATGGTTTGTTTTTTGTTTAGAATTGATAGTTGATTTTGATTAATAAATTTCTTCCCATATCCGCGGTGAAGTAGCGGAAACGGTTCATGTATTCTTTGAATTCTGTATTGAAAATATTTTGAACTTGAAGCCCTAGGTTTAATCGATTTCCTTGAAAAGGCAATTCGTACCGGTAACCCACATTGAAAAGCGCGTAGCCAGGAGGAGCTGGGGCCAAATCAAAGACTGGCTCTCGTTTTTGCCTAGCAACCAACATATTGGATAGATTAAAGTGATGTGTTTTAGAACCTCTATCCAGTTGATAGCTTAGTCCCCAATCCATTCTGTCAGAAGGAATGAATGGGAAAAACTCATCGGTTTCTGTATTTCTGGCCCGGATGATGGAACCTTTTGCATAGGCCTGAAGACTTTCTGTCAATTCATAGCTTCCAGAAAAATCTACGCCCCAGAAAAAGGCATTGGCTTGAAGGTATTCGTAGACATTAAAGGTCCCACGAAGACTTACAAACGTCTCTCCGGTTGGATTGAGGTAGATATAATCTCGGATCTGATTGGCATAGACAGTCAATTCTCCAGTGGATTTTTTACCTTCAAACTCAAGCGAGTTTACCCATTTCAAACTTTTTTCCGAGTCCAGATCAGCATCTCCAATTTCTACAGCTGCAGCCCCATGGTGAAGTCCCTGTGAAAAGAGCTCATTCACATTTGGTGGCCTCCAAGCTGATCCAAGATTGGATCGAAAAGCCAAATTGGGGTTTATTTGATAATAGGTGCCAAAAAAGGCTGTGAAGTTATTGTACTGTAAATCAGCTTCTTCCAACTCACTGCCAATAAATCTTGCCGTGCTGACCGTACGGTAGTCATATCTCAGCCCACCTTCCAGTTCCAATGGACCTTTGGAATACTTCTCTATCAAATATAGACCAGCATTGAGCATGTCATAATTAGGAATCAATGGTGTGACTCCTGTTCCAGGAACATTGGAATTGGCCTGTTGGATAATATTGATTCCCCAAGTACCGCTTAAGGCATTTTCATGGGTATGGTCCACAAATAGATCGAGCGTATTGGTGAAAAGCTCTAAGTCCAAGCTTGCCCTTTCATTCAAATCACCTCTTCTCCTGTCATACTCTTGACGTTGGTTCAGCTGAAAACCATACTGAAGATTCGCTTTCCATTTGCTGTTTAGGTGATAGTGTGTTTTGAGTTTGGCTAGGTGATGCTGCACAACCTGCTTTGGGTTGTTGATTTCGTATGTGAAATCCGGATTTGTAAAAGGTCTGCCATTGGCGATGATTTCTACTAGGTCTGAGAGGTTACCCGTATGTGCGTCTCTTAAAATTCCCAATTCGGTATTGAAATAAGAATAATAAAGCTCTGCACCTAGTTTGGAATTTGAATATCCTGTAGCACCGGAAAAGTTTATTTCACTCATACCGGTATTCCCCTGAAAATATTCAGGAGATCGTACATTTCCAGCTCTTTTGACTGAACCCTGAACTCGATATCCGAGACCTTTGACTTTCTCAGATCCGCCAGTATGGCTAAGAGACAAATTCCCCATTCGGCCATTGGTCCCTCCAACAAGGTATAGGTCTGTTTTATTCTTTTTTTCTGTAGGCAGTTCACCAGGGTTGACCATGATTACTCCACCCATTGCTTCGGGACCAAATCGCACGGTTTCAGCACCTTTGATCACTGTAATTTCTTCCGCCAAAAATGGATCAATTTCCGGAGCATGCTCTGCTCCCCACTGCTGTCCTTCCAGTCTAATACCATTATTGAGAATCATGATTCGATTGGAATGCAAGCCATGAATCACAGGTTTTGCGATGGTGTTTCCAGTCGAAAAAGTGGTAACTCCTGCAATTCTCTTAAGACTTTCTCCTAGATTTTCCCCTCGGGCTTCCAGTAATTCAGAGCCGTAAAGGGCATTTACTGCTGTGGTTGTCTGAATTGCATCGCGGTGACCATGAACTTCCACTCCGCCCAATTCAGTGGGAAGCTCTTCCATTCGAAAGGTTTTATTGAAAGAAGAGTTAGTGAGTGTGACCTCCTCAATAATATCCTTATGTCCTAAAAACTGGATTTTAATAGTGTAATCGCCTGGGCAAAGATTTCTAAAAATGAAATTTCCTGAGTCATCGGTAATGCTTCCTGCCTTGACCTCTTCAATCCAAATATAGGCACCTGGTATGGTTTGGTTATTTTCTAAATGAATAACCTTCCCCCTTATTACCAGCTTGCAGTCTTGAGACAGGGCCTCAAACCCGCTGATAATCAATAATAAAACCAAAATTAATCTAGCGCCTTGCAATTTCACTCTGCAAAAATAGTTTACATTTCATCTAATAACCAGAAAAAATGAAACAAAGTTGCAAAAATGGATAAGCGGTAAATTACTTAGATCTTAGCGACTGATTTTTTCCAAATCCGACAACTTGTAATTTGGCGAGCCACCTTGTTGAGAAGCTACAAATGCACCGAGCTTGCAGGCAAATTCCAAAGTTTCCGGCATGGGTTTCTTCTCCAAATAACTTTTCACAAATCCGCTTAGAAAAGCATCTCCTGCCCCGATGGTATCCTTTACTTTCACTCGAAAGCCAGCATCTTGAAACAATTCTCCCTGATGAAAAACCATAGCCCCTTTTGATCCTAAAGTGATACAGATGGTTTTGACAGGAAAGTGATGGCTCATAAACTGGCAAATACTTTCAGGATTGGGCTTGATATCGAAATAATCCTCAAAGGCAACCAGTTCATCTTCATTGATCTTGAGCACCTCTGTCATTCCCAAAAGCTTTTCAATTACTTCAAAGTCATAGTAAGGAGGCCTCAGGTTTGCATCGAAGATTCTCAGTTTGGCATATGGTAGCAATTCGAGGAGAGTTTGAAGGCTTTGGGAATGTCTCACTCCCAAGGTTCCGAATACGAGTGCATCGGATGATTTGACGGATTCTTTCAGCGTGTCTGAATTCTTCACAAAATCCCAAGCTGCAGGAGAGAGGATGTCATATTTGACGTTTTCTATATCCTTATTGTCCACTATGACTCTTGAGGTAGGATATTCATTTATTTGGATCAAGTCATCCGCTGCACCAAAGCTTCGGTAATGGTTCAGAAGCTTTTCACCCAAGATGTCTTTACCTACAGCCGAAATCAAGTGACTATCAAATCCCAAATGATGCAAGTGCAAGGCTACATTCATAGATGCGCCTCCGGGGACATCTCCCTCTGGAAGACAATCCCAGAGCATTTCCCCAAAAACAAGGACTTTATGCGACATAGTCTTTATGTAAATCTTTTTGAATCTCTTCCAAGGAACGACCCTTGGTTTCTGGCATTTTAAATCTCACCCAAAGTAGCTGCAAAAACATCATGAAAGCAAAAAAGCTAAAAATATAGCCCGGACCGTAGGCATTGGCGAAGAAGGGAAATACATTGGCAATCACAGCTGCTAAAATCCAATGCGTGAAAGAACCTAAAGATTGGCCATAGGCTCGAAGTTCATTCGGAAACATTTCAGAAATAAAGACCCAAATCACCGATCCTTGACCAATTGCATGCGATAGAATAAATCCGAAAACAAAGATGGGCAACCAAATGGTGGGAATTCCAGGGCCAAGGAAGTTGTATGCCATCAGGCTCAATGAAATCAGATAACCAAAGGAACCGATGTACATTAAAATCTTTCTACCTAATCGATCGATTAAGTAGAGCCCTAAAAAGGTGCCGAGTAGATTGACTACTCCGATCCCAATGGTCGAAATCAAAGCTGATTCAGTGGATATTCCAGCCATTTCAAATATTCTCGGGGCAAAGTAAATGATGGCATTGATCCCGGAGACTTGATTGAAGAAGGCGATTAAAACGGCTAAAAAGGTACTGGCGAGATATTTTTTATTGAAGAGCGTAGCAAAACCAGTAGCAGATTTTTCTTGCTTTTCCTCTTCGATAGCCTGACGGATGGCAGCTTCTACTCCTTCGGGGTCTGTACGTTGTAAAATAGTCCTTGCCTCTTCCTGGGCATTGCGCTTGGCGATCAACCAGCGTGGGCTTTCCGGGATTCGGAAAATCATAACACTGTAAATCAATGCTGGAATAGCTTCAACTCCCAACATCCAGCGCCAATCCTCGGGGAGTTCGGCTGTTCCGATCAAAAAGTTTGATAAATAGGCCACTACTATACCGAATACAATATTAAACTGATAGAGTGCGACTAATAATCCCCGGTTTTTGGCAGGAGCTATTTCAGAAATATACATGGGCGCCACGACAGATGAGGCTCCGACACCCAATCCACCCAAGAATCGGAAAAGGGTAAAGCTTTCCACATTCCAAGCCATAGCCGAACCAAAGGCAGAAATAAAGTAGAATAGGCCGATCCAAAGCAGGGATTTTTTGCGGCCAAAGCGATCTGCAGGAATTCCTCCGAAAAGCGCTCCGATTACCGTTCCATATAGGGCGGAAGCGATAGCTAGGCCGTGAACCCAATCGCTGAGTTGCCAAATCTCCTGAATGGCCCGTTCACCTCCCGAAATGACAGCCGTATCAAAGCCAAATAAGAATCCACCCAAAGCCGCAGTGATGGAAATGAAAAAGACGTATCGGTTGGAATTCATGGTGATTTATGGAAATGGAATCCACGAAACTAATGAGAAGCCTCTTATTTCAAAATCCATCGAAAAAATATGTTGTAATTCGATCTTGTCAAAAGGAAATTTGGATAGGTCTAAAAGAAGGAAATAATATTTGATTTAAAATTTTATTAAGAAAAATTAAAGCAATTAGCGTTTATTCGCTGTATTTCTAAAAACATCTTTAGAATTCAGAATTTTATTTTGTAAGTCAAATAATCATGCTGTAGAAGCTCCATCAAATTCCTTATATTCGCAGACGTAAAAAAGGCTTTCTAATCCAACCTTTTTCCAGGTTTAGGGAGTTTTGATACTATAAACCCAAATTCATGTCAGCAACTACCGAAATCTACAAACCAAAGAATCATATCCGAATTGTAACGGCTGCTTCACTTTTTGATGGGCATGATGCTGCGATCAATATCATGCGTCGCATCATTCAGTCTACAGGTTGTGAGGTTATCCATTTAGGGCATAATCGCTCCGTTCAAGAGATCGTAGAATGTGCCATACAAGAGGATGTTCAAGCTATAGCCATTACCTCTTATCAAGGTGGGCATACGGAGTTTTTTAAGTACATGTATGATCTCCTTCAGGAAAAGGGAGCTGGGCATATCAAGCTTTTTGGAGGGGGAGGAGGAACCATCCTTCCTGAGGAAATCAAGGAATTGCATGAGTATGGGATTTGTAGAATCTATTCTCCGGATGATGGTCGTGCCATGGGTCTTCAGGGGATGATCAATGACTTGGTCAAGAAATGCGATTTTCCGATTGGGGATGAAATTTCTGAAGGTTTTGACTTGAAAGCCTCTGAAAAATCCCACGTAGCCAGAGCAATATCTGCTTTTGAAAATTTCCCTGAGAATGCCTCCAAACTACTTGAGCGGATTCGAAAGACAAGCGAATTGAGTAAAACTCCTGTTTTGGGAATTACCGGTACCGGTGGAGCAGGGAAATCCTCATTGGTAGATGAATTGGTTCGAAGGTTTTTAATTGATTTTGAGGATAAAACACTGGCAATCATTTCTGTAGACCCCTCAAAACGAAAAACTGGTGGAGCGCTACTAGGTGACCGGATTCGAATGAATTCCATCAATCACCCACGAGTTTTTATGAGATCTTTGGCTACTCGACAGTCCAATTTGGCACTTTCAAAGTATGTCCAAGATGCGGTAGATACAGTGAAAGCAGCTGGGTTTGATTTAGTCATTTTGGAGACCTCAGGAATCGGCCAGTCGGATACAGAAATCATTGAACACTCTGATCTTTCTTTGTATGTAATGACTCCAGAATACGGTGCAGCATCTCAGTTGGAGAAGATCGACATGTTGGATTTCGCTGATGTGATTGCCTTGAATAAGTTTGACAAACGAGGCGCACTCGATGCGATTCGCGATGTCAAAAAACAATACAAGCGAAATCATAACCTTTGGGAAACTCCCGAAGAAGAAATCCCAGTATTTGGCACCATTGCCTCTCAATTCAATGATCCCGGAATGAATCAGCTATATCGGGCGATCGTGGGACGGATCAATGAGAAATTTGGAGGCTTAGAAAGTAGTTTTGAATTGACTGCCGGTCAAAGTGAAAAGATATATATCATTCCTCCTGCTAGAACGCGCTATCTGAGTGAAATCACGGAAAATAACCGTAATTATGATTCGTGGGTAGAAGAGCAAAAGGAGGTAGCACAGAAGCTTTATTCCATTCAGAAATCAATGGATGCCATTCGGGAAACCAAGTTGGATGACAAGGATAGGCTATTGAAAGAATTGCAGGAGGTCTATGAACGAGTTGAGTTAGAGCTTGACCCAAAAAATAAAAAATGGTTGGAAGAATGGCAGGCTGAGGCAGAGCGCTACCGGGATGACTATTATGTCTTCAAAGTGCGAGATAAAGAGATTAAAATTAAGACTTATCATACCTCTTTGTCAGAGTCCCGGATTCCAAAAGTTTCTCTTCCAAAATATGAAGCATGGGGTGAGCTGCTCAAGTGGGGACTTCGGGAGAATGTTCCAGGAAAGTTTCCTTACACCGCTGGAGTTTTCCCTTTCAAGCGAGAGGGAGAAGATCCCACACGAATGTTTGCCGGTGAGGGTGGACCCGAGCGTACCAACAAGCGCTTTCATTATGTCTCCAAAGACATGCCTGCTAAGCGTCTTTCTACGGCTTTCGATTCGGTAACTTTGTATGGGGAGGATCCTGATTATCGACCTGATATCTACGGAAAGATCGGTAATTCAGGAGTTAATGTTTGTTGCCTAGATGATGCCAAGAAATTGTATTCGGGCTTCAATCTAGTAGATCCCATGACTTCCGTATCCATGACCATCAATGGACCTGCTGCTACGATGACAGCATTTTTTATGAATGCGGCAATTGATCAGCAGTGCGAAGTCTATATTAAAGCAAATGGTCTGGAAGAGGAGGTAGAAGCTAAAATCAATCAGATTTACGAAGAAAAAGGTTTGCTCCGGCCAAAATATAATGCTTCAGTTCCGGCAGGAAATGATGGCTTAGGCTTGATGCTTTTGGGAGTAACGGGTGACCAAGTTCTTCCTGCTGAAGTGTATGCTAAAATAAAAGCAGACACTATTTCAAAGGTTCGAGGAACTGTTCAAGCAGACATCCTAAAAGAAGATCAGGCTCAAAATACCTGTATTTTCTCCACTGAGTTTTCACTTCGATTGATGGGGGATGTGCAGCAATATTTCATCGATCATAAGATCCGAAACTTCTATTCAGTCAGTATTTCTGGCTATCACATTGCGGAAGCCGGTGCCAATCCAATCACACAATTGGCGCTTACGCTTTCAAATGGTTTTACCTATGTGGAATACTATGTTTCCAGAGGTATGAATGTCAATGATTTCGCTCCAAACCTTTCATTTTTCTTTTCCAACGGAATCGATCCAGAATACGCTGTAATCGGCCGGGTAGCTCGGAGAATTTGGGCAAAGGCGATGAAGTTGAAATATGGGGCTAATGAGCGTTCTCAAATGCTTAAATACCATATTCAGACTTCAGGTCGTTCGCTTCACGCTCAAGAAATTGATTTCAATGATATTCGGACCACGCTGCAGGCACTATATGCGATTTATGACAATTGTAACTCGCTCCACACCAATGCCTATGATGAAGCGATCACCACACCTACAGAGGCTTCTGTCCGTCGTGCAATGGCCATTCAGTTGATTATCAATAAGGAATTGGGACTTGCTAAAAACGAGAATCCACTTCAGGGATCCTTTATCATCGAGGAATTGACCGACTTGGTAGAGGAGGCAGTGTATTTGGAATTTGACCGAATCACTGAGCGCGGAGGTGTCTTGGGAGCGATGGAAACCATGTATCAGCGCGGAAAAATTCAGGAAGAAAGTATGCATTATGAAATGCTAAAGCATACAGGCGAATATCCTATCATTGGTGTAAATACATTCCTGTCCTCTGAGGGTTCTCCCACCATCGTACCAGGTGAAGTGATCAGGGCTACTAAAGAAGAAAAGGAAAGTCAAATTGCTACATTAAACAATCTTCATCAGCGAAATGAATCAGAGGCTGAAGAGCATTTGAATGCTCTAAAAAAAGCTGCAGTGGCAAATGAAAATGTGTTCGAAAGACTGATGGAGGCAGTGAAATACTGCTCTTTGGGTCAAATCACCCAAGCACTCTATCAAGTAGGGGGGCAGTATCGAAGAAATATGTAATCTTTGCACACTTAGTACTTTATCCAAAAATTAAATTCTCAAATCAAAGATATGGCACATCATAGACAAGTCACAGTCCGGATGAAAGCGGATTATGAATATGAAGCAACGAATCAACAGGGCAATACCGTGCAAATTGACATGTATGATGCTCCTGCAAAGAAGGCACAATCTCCCATGG
This sequence comes from Algoriphagus formosus, assembly GCF_002807035.1. GTDB lineage: Bacteria > Bacteroidota > Bacteroidia > Cytophagales > Cyclobacteriaceae > Algoriphagus > Algoriphagus formosus. Next base: position 81,141 of record NZ_NIUC01000001.1, read on the forward strand.
ATATGCTGCTTTCTGCTTTGGGCGGATGTGCTTCAGTAGATGCTGTCTTGATGATGAAGAAGAAGCGTAGAAATATTGCAGATTTCTATGTCGAGGTGAATGGTGAGCGAAATGATGGTGTCCCGGCGTTTTACACCGATATAAATCTACATTTTGTCATAGTATCTCCAGATGCCAAGGTTGAGGAGTTTGCCAAAGTGGTGGCCTTGTCTGTAGACAAATATTGCTCTGTGGCTTCTTCATTGAAAAGTCGAATTACTTACAGTTCAGAAGTAAAAAGACCATCATGAGAGTCGTAAAGGAGTTTTCTAAGGAAGAAATCCGCGTCAGTATTTTTTCATGGAATAATAAGTATCTGATCAAATTTGAGTTGGGTCCCATGGAGCAAACCTTCAAAGTAAGCGAAATGGATGTCCTTGATGAGGAGGACTTGAACTCTTTTTGTGAAGGGGATTTTTTTGAAGCAGTCAAACTACGTTTCGAAGAAATGGGGAAAAATTTACGGAAGCAGCTCGAAAATCTTTAAATTTCTCCAATGAGTGGGAAAATATTTAGGTCTCTAATAGTGCTAGTGCTGCTTGGTCTATTTTCCAAGTGCAGCAAATCCTTGGAAGAGAGGAAGATTCAAGATCAAGTTCTCTTAGCGGAAATGATTAAAACCCTAGAGTTTCAGGGTGATTCCTTGACAAGGGAAATCTCTTCTTTAGCTGATTTTTTGGACTCGCTTGTAGATCAAAAAGAGGAAATTCTTGCCCAGGAGCTATCTGACCCATATCGCATGGTTGGTAATTTCTCCTCCCTGCCTACACTCGAAGACTCTACAAAAAGTACAGTAGTCATCTTAAGCACTACCGAAGATTACGAGGCCGCAATCGATGAAATAAAGTTTACTAATTTCCTGGACTCGGCCTTTTACCATCTGGTCAATAAGTATGGTATCATCGCTCAAGTATACTTAAACACCAGCAATCAATATTCTCGAGTCTACCCTGCCTATGACGCCAAAAACATCATGGATCCTAATATTGATGTGAAAAAATTCAACTTTTTCTATGAAGCTGATCTTGAGCATAATCCCTCCAAAGGGCCCGTATGGATTCCTGAACCCTATGTTGACCCTGCAGGAAAAGGTTGGATATTATCTTTGATTCATCCCGTTTATGATGGTGATCAGTTGTTTGGAGTGCTTGGAATAGACATCACTGTAGATGAAATTATCCAAAGCTTTATCGACGACTTTGAAGGGAGTTTCCTGATTCTGAATAAGAATGGTGATATCGTGGCGGGTTCTTCCTCTGCCATTGAATCTTTGAGTATGCCTCCATTGAAAAATCATGTCTACCGGGAAACGATCCAATCTGATTCCTTCAGGATTTCTGACTTCAACCTATTCAATAGTAAAAGTAGGGAAGTGAGAAAAATGGCTAAGAGCTTTATCCTGGAAGGAAATGATCATTTTCTTTTTGAAGAAGAAGCTTACCTCGAAGACGCTGTTTGCTATCCATTTGAGGTCTTAGATTGGTACATGGTCAAGATAAACCCACGGGTACAATGAAGGCACCTAGACCTAGATCTTATTTTAGAAACTTTTGGGTGAGCTTTGTGGTCGGAACCCTCTTAGTGATCCTAATTATGGTTCTGGGAATTGGTTTTTTCAACGCGATTTATGATGCGCAAATCGAATCAAGAAGAGACTTTTTAACCAAGCAATCCGAATTGGCTGCGCGGGGTCTGGAATTAGAAATCCGTCGATTTGAGGAAGAATCAAAGGACCTGATCAATTATCTCGAGGATCCCAACCATGAAATCGATGACTATGATGAGGAGTTTACCTATGCAGTGCGAAGGCTTTTCAATGCTTTTCCTCAGTTGATTGACTCCGCTTGGGTAGATATGCAGGACTCGGTTTTGACATTTACTTTCAATGAGCGGAATGACTTCTTCAGAAAGGCGGTTGACCAAGGATTTCCGGAGTCTTCTTCTAAGCCTTATGCTAATCTTGTCATTGGGAAAAAAGGCTTTCGGGTACTTTATAGTTTGAAATTTCTAGATTTTGCGAAGGAATTTGCGGAAAATTATTATCTCAATCCAACCGGTGCTAAGTACCTATTTTTTGAAGACCAACTTTTTCCCTTGAATAAATCTGAAATCAGCTTGCCTGAAAGTGAATTGGACTTTATTAAAAAAGACCTGACTGAGGGTGTTAAAGGTATTTATACGATTAATAGCAGTGTAGGAGAAGATGATTTTACAGGGGTGGCTGCGCAATATCCTTTTCGGTTTCATGTAGCAAATCGGGTAGGGGCCGTTGTTTTTGTGGTCCCTGTAGAAAGTCTTTATTCGGGTATTTACCGAACCTATTTTCTGTCGTTTTTCGGTTTTATGATATTGTTGATTTCTGCGGTAAGCTTTTTTGTGATTTCTCTTAAAAATAGCTTCGAGTTTCAGCGTATCCAAGAGAGCAATATCCAAGAAATCAAGCAACTGTTTGATCAGCAAAATCTACTCTTACAGGAGTTGCGGGGTTTTGTATTCTTCCATGATCATCGAGGGGAAATCACTCGAGTCAGTCCTGAAGTGGAGCAGGTATTAGGGCATAGTCCGGATGAATTTGTAGCAGCTTTTGCTACTAATTCGAGTCATATGGAAGCCAATTTGGTCAAAAAGCAAGTCATGGATCGAATTGCCCAAAAACAGGATGTGTTGGATCTTGAGTATGATTTTGTCCGTCCAGATGGTCAGGAGATTCGAGTAAGAGTTTTTGAAAAATTGATTTTTGACGAAGAAGGGAAGTTTAAGGGTGGTATGGGCTTAGGTACTGATATTTCACTTCAATATGAGTCTCAAGAGCAACTCCGAGAAAGTGAAAACCGCCTGAGAAATCTGATTCGTAGTATTCCGGATATCATTTTTATTTATGACAATTCAGGTAAGATTTTAGATTTCCATATTCCTTCAGATGCAGCTGAAATGATGCCGCCGGAGGATGTGAAAGGTAAAAATCTTAAGGATTTGTTTGATGATCCAGATGGAGATGGAGTTTTGCAAACCTTCTTGAATGCACTTCAATCACGGAAAATCCATTCTTTAGAACAGAAAATCCCAACAAAGTCCGGTATCAAGCATTTTGAAACCCGTTTTTTTCCATTGGATCAGCAGCAGATGATATCAATTTCCAAAAATATCACTGGTCAGAAAATTTGGGAAAAAGGACTCATGGAAGCTATGGAAGCGGCTGATAAGGCAAGTCGTGCCAAATCGGAGTTCTTGGCAAATATGAGTCATGAGATTCGTACCCCAATGAATGGCCTTTTGGGTATCATAGACCTGCTTGAACAGACCAAACTTGATAAGGTACAAAAACAGTATGCCGATATTATCAAAAATAGTGGGAATATGCTGCTGGGGATAATCAAGGACATTCTTGACTATTCCAAAATTGAAGCTGGAAAAATCGAAATTATCAAAGAGGTCTACGATGCCAATGCGGAACTGGAGAATCAAGCAAAAATCCTTTCAGGACTAGCATCAAAGAAAGAGATAAAATTTACCTTTCAGCGAGCTGATGAGGAAGATCTGTTTATAGAAGCGGATAAGGTAAAGATCAATCAGATTTTTCTCAATTTGGCAGGAAATGCCATCAAATTTACTCCAGAAGGAGGGGAAGTAGATATTCGGCTTGAATACGACCCACTGGGTGAGGCACAGGGCTTTTTGAGCTGCACTGTAAAGGATTCCGGGATCGGTATTTCCTCAGACCACTTACAGCATTTGAGTGAGCCATTTTATCAAATTGATAGCTCTAAAACGCGTTCTCACCAAGGTACAGGCTTGGGATTGGCAATAGCTAAAAAGCTTACAGAGCTTCTGGGTGGAAGTTTTGAGGTAGAAAGCCAGCTTGGTGAAGGTTCAACTTTCCAGTTTTCGGTTTTGGTTAAAAGAGTGTCCTCGCCTGAGGCTACTGACCTAAAAAGCAAAACGAGCTGGAATGATATCAAAAAGTCTACGGGGAAATATCCGATAAAAGTCTTATTGGCTGAAGACAATGAGCTTAATATTCAACTAATGGGAATGATGTTGAATCAGCTTGGCTTCTCTTACGAAATTGCTAAAAATGGATTGGAAGCAGTCCAAATGGTAGAGAAAAATGGGTATGATATGGTCCTAATGGATGTTCAAATGCCAGTGATGAATGGTCTTGAAGCAACTCAAGCAATCCGAAAGCTAGCACTTAGTAAACAGCCTGCGATCATTGGACTTTCTGCGAACGTGTTTGATGAGGACCATATTTCTGCTATCGAGGCAGGAATGGATGATTACTTAACCAAACCAATACGTCTCGGAGTATTAGGAGAGCGGCTCGAATATTTTTTTCAGAAAATAGTTCAGGAAAGCGAATAGGATTGAATTATTTCTTGGAAGTTACTGCTCTGCCAGTTCTTTTTTGTCTTTTGAAATAATTCTTCCAATGACCATGGGAATCAAAAGGCAGATGATGGCCATGATGGATATCCATGTAGTTTCGTTGAGGAAATTCATCCCAATCAGGAAAACACCGCAAAGAATAAAAATGGTTTGAATTAGCTTTTTGTCCCAGAATAATCCAGTATAAATGTAAGCCGTACCGATCAGGGAAAACATAGCTGCATTAATGATTGTATTGATCTCTGAGCTAAAATTCAGAAACCAATTCATGACTTTTGCAATCAATACTATTGCTATCAAGAAAAAGAATAGCTTGTGGAGTAAAGAATTAAGTTTCATGACTTTATAACTTAAAACACGAAACTAAAATAATAGAAATTTTATAAGTTCAAAAACTCCATCTTTAAAAATTAGCCTATTATCAATTTCCCAATTTTTTAGCCAATGCAAAAAAACTATGCTTTTAACAACCTGGCATGGGGCTTATTCTCTAATTCAATTAAAGAGATTTTAAAGTCCTTAAAACTTCATCACCCATCCATGCGGATCTTCCTTGGTTCCATACTTGATGCCATCCAACTCAGCAAGTACTCGATGAGAGAAGGCATCTGATGGTTTTTCTGGAAGTTCGTAGTCTTTTCCTTCGATATGAATCAAGCGGATATGGGCGATGGTTGCCGCGGTTCCAGTACCGAATGCTTCTTCAATAGTTCCATTTTCGAAGGCACTTTTCAATTCGGAAACACTTAAAAATCGCTCTTCTACTTCTTCTCCCCAGTCTTTCGCCAATTTCAATACGGAGTCTCTGGTGATTCCTTTCAAGATGGTATCGCTATGAACCGGAGCTGTGATGATTTTTCCACTGATTTTAAACATCACATTCATGGTACCACTTTCCTCGATAAACTGATGGGTTTTTCCATCGGTCCAGAGCAATTGATCATAACCGGCCTTCTGTGCTTGTAGGGCAGGGTAGAGAGAAGCAGCGTAGTTGCCCGCTGTTTTTGCAGAACCTGTACCTCCTTCGGTGGCTCGGGTATATTTTGTTTCCACCTTTACGCTTACTGGCTTGGAATAATAATTCCCAACCGGGCAGGTGAAAATGATGAATTTGTAGGTATCAGATGGTTTTACCCCGATGTAATCATCCGTAGCAAACATATAAGGACGAATATAAAGGGAAGAACCCTTTGCAGTAGGGATCCAACCCCGATCCAGATCAATCAGCTGCGATAACCCTTCCATAAAAACTTCCTCTGGAATCTCCGGCATACACATTCTCACCGCTGATTCATTCATTCTTTTCCAGTTGGCATCTGCACGAAAAATCAAGGCTTCTCCAGCTTCATTTTTGTAAGCCTTCAAGCCTTCAAAAATTGACTGTCCATAGTGAAGGGCAGCATTCGATGGGTTTAATTGCAAAGGACCATAGGGAACTATTCTCAAGTCAGTCCACTCGCCGTTTTTATAATCTGCCACAAACATGTGGTCAGAGATGGTTTTCCCAAAAACTAAATTAGAAAAGTCAGTTTCAGCTAATTTGGACTTCTGAACCTTGGTAACGGGTATGGCTAGTGATGTCTTCATGTTATTCTATACTAAAAGCTATTGCAATTTTATTTTAATCTATTCTTTTCAAGTAAGGGATTTATCCTTTAAAGGATAACCAACCACCTAATACTTACTTTTTACTACTCTAAACTTTCTTCTTCCTACTTCAAGCTTCCTACTCCCTACTTCCCCTCAACTCTCGGTCTCCAAGTCACCTCTTCAACCTCCAGTTCCTGGGCCATTTTTCTACCTAATACAAAGAAATAATCGGAAAGTCGGTTGAGGTATTTCATGACCAGTTGATTGACTTCTTCATAGGAAGCCAGTTCTACGACCAAACGCTCTGTTCGACGACAGACTGTCCGGGCTAAGTGGCAAAAAGAAACGGATTGATGTCCTCCCGGAAGAATAAAGGCGGTTAATGGTGGTAATTGCTCCTCCATTTGATCCATCTCCTTTTCAAGCAGATCTATGTCAGATTCGTGCAAGTCTGGTTTTTTGACCTTGTCTTTTCCAGGACTGGTAGCAAGGTCGGCTCCGATTGTGAAGAGTCTATCTTGAATCTCTTTTAAGATCACACCTCTTTCCTTATTTACTTCTTGATCTCGAAGCAGGCCCACATAGGAATTAAGTTCATCCACAGTGCCATAGGCATCGATTCGTAAATCAGATTTTGGCACTCGAATACCCCCTAATAGTGAGGTGATCCCTTCGTCTCCGGTCTTTGTATAAATTTTCATTCTACTCCCTGCTTTGATCGCACAAAATTAAGAATCTATTTCGAAAAGGGCAGGGTTTAAACTGCTTCTCTCACTCCGCGAGTAGGGTTGGGGTTGACTGTGTCGGACTCAACTAATCCATCCCGAAGACGGACAATTCGGTGAGCATAGTGAGCTATGTCATCCTCGTGAGTTACCATGATGATGGTATTTCCTTTGCTGTGCAGCTCATGGAAAAGCTCCATGATATCGTAAGATGTTTTGGAATCTAGGTTACCGGTTGGTTCATCAGCAAGAATAATACTTGGATCATTGACCAAGGCTCTTGCAATGGCGACACGCTGACGCTGACCACCGGAAAGTTCATTTGGACGGTGTTTTGTTCGGTCGCCCAAACCAACATTTTCCAAGGCTTTGAAAGCCATTTCTTCTCGTTCTTCTCTACTAAACCCAGCATAAACTAATGGTAGGGCAACATTTTCTAAGCAGGAAGCTCTCGGAAGTAGGTTAAATGTCTGGAACACAAAACCAATTTCCTTATTTCTGATTTCAGCCAGCTCATTCTCACTCATGGAGCTGACATCTTTATTATTCAAAATGTAGGAACCTGAAGTTGGTGTGTCGAGGCAACCAATGATATTCATCAAAGTGGATTTACCCGAACCGGAAGGTCCCATGAATGCTACATATTCCCCACGATCCACGGTAATGGATACAGACTTGAGAGCTTGAATAGTTTCGGCTCCCATTTTATAGGTTTTGTTGATTTCGTGGGTTTCTATGACTCGACTCATGTGGTGTAGGTTTAGTTCGCTTAAAGTTAGATTCATTTATGAGAAAAACCGAAACCAACTATCAAAATTTACGCATTTGAAGCTGATAAAGTGTCTCTTCGTCAATCCATTTCGACATTTCTCCCAAGGCATCGGTAGCATAGTTGCTCAAGCCCAGCTCTCGGGCTGCTTGCACTTTCCGCATCCAAAGCACCGGATCTCGGTTAAATTCTGTCGCTTCATTGAGTATTTCGTATCGATCGAGGGCATCACTTTGAATGGCTTGTGCTGACCAAATCAAAGGACTATGATAGGGGTTACCGGTAAGTTCATCGGGTTTTCCAAGCCATTCTAAAAAGCTATTGATAGAATTCGAATCTTGAAAATCCGGATTTTTAGCGAAGCTTGATAGAGCGGTATTTTCACCTTGTACTTTTTGAATAAAATCAGCCAATTCCTGAATATTGCTTTTGCTTAGGTCATGGGATTTACTCTTCAATAAGCGTATGCCGAAATCTGCCTTGAATCGCTCATCTTTCATTCCCTTCCAAGCTTCTAGTAGTGTTTTGGGCAAGCTTTCATGCAATCGTTCAATCCAAAATAGATATTGAGCTTCCTCAGATTCAGGACTTTCATACCAGTTTCTAGGTTCCAATTCGTAGGCTAATCTCAGTTGCTCGGCTTCTTCATAGTATCCTCCTAAAGTTAGAATCTCCCAATGATAGTTTTGGAAAGCTTGGAAGCCTTTATCCTTTGCTGCTAATAATTCTTTTCCAGCTTTTTCGAAGTCAAGTTCGGAGGCCAAAATCATCGCTGAAAGATGAAGGAAATAACCAGCGTCTCCGGGATTACGGAAGGCTAGCCCATTTAAGTTTTTGACAGCTTCACCAATGCGATCAGCTGCTAGGCTCCGAATGACGGCTGTCTCCTGCAAAGGCATGATATAGGTTTCCATTTCAGGCTGCTGCCAAAGGCTATCCAACAGCACAAGGTCAGATTCGGGAGATTCTTGTGTCCACACAGAGTGTACATTTCGCAAGCCAGCTTGCTTCAAAAGAGGAGAAGTAGACTTTAATGATTCTTCTCGAAGGCTTTTCACCAACTCTTCAGCAGGAATATTTCCCAAAGCATTCTGATAAGCGAGTGCATTGATTTTGCTCGGTAAGTCTACGGCTTCGGCATTTTCAATATTGAAGTTTCCGCTTTTCAACTGAGAAGCTAGAAGATTGCTTTTTATCACCTTTTGCTCAAGAGGAGCATCGATCAAAAGTTGGATGGCTTCTTCCGCTCGATTGGTTTTGAGATAAAGCAAGGCTAGATTATTTCGAATAGCTTCGCTTTGCTTAAAAATTTCCAACCCATTTTCTAATAATGAGATAGCTTGGAAAAGTTTATTTTCCTGGTGAAATCGCTCTGCTAAAAGCACAAAATTATCTTCCTGTGGTGCTTCATACACGCTTTGTTCCAAATGGCTTTTGGCCAGACTTGGCTGTTTCAGTTCAAAGAGCAGATGAGCCAAGGCATTTTTGGCTTTCGGATTTTTCCTGTAGCGAAACCATGAGTTTTCATATAAGATACTCGCATTGAGTCTTTGGTCTGTCGCATAGTAGTAATCACCCAAGACATGATTGCTCATGGCATTAACCTGAGCCCCTACGATTCCATTGGCGTAGGCTGTGATTACCAGCATGGCAATCAGCCCTCCGAGGCGAAGATGATAATACGGAAGAGAAAAAGGTTTGAAAAGGACTCTTTCCACGTTCTTTCCAGTATTCATGATGGAAAGAAAATTGGAATAAAGATAAATGATGAAAAAGGCTGAAATACCCAATTGGGAATAGGTAAAGAGGTGTTTGAGCAATTCTTCTCCGGGTTGGTTGCCGGTTGCTTTCAATTTCCAAACTAGCCATAAGACCAAGGCAAAGCCTATTAAGTGCAGGGATTTTAGCACTTTGGGGGGAGCGATTAAATCTAGATCGGTGTTTCCTTTGACCTCGATTACGAAATAGCCCAAAACGCCTACGGGGATCAATAAATACAGTGGATCAAAAGAGGGAAGCCAAGATAGAGGGTTGCCTGTTAGATCTAATAAAATATTGAAAATCAACAATAAGTAGATGATAGATAGAATTAAAAGTTGAATAGAAATCTTTACTTCTAAATTTCGGCTTGCTCGGGTAAGTAAGATGTAAATACCGGATATCATGGAATGTCCATTCCAGAAAACCCAAGCAATGCTGAGGCAAAAGACCGGAATCAGGGCATGTTCTGCAAGAAAGATATCTGCCTGCTCTACGGTACTTCCCTGAATCAAAACCCAAGCTGAAATTCCCACAAATAGTAAGCTGACAACATAGCGAACTGGATAGTAGTCGAATTTTCCGGATACATGGAAAAAGACAGGAGCCGCCAAACTTCCTGCAATTGCTACAATCAAGGGTAGGTTAGTGCTAAGCCCTTCAAAATTGAGCCCATTGAGATTGCTAAGAGTTAAGATCAGAATCCAGGCTGCACCCGCAATGAGGAAATAGAGCTTTTTGAAAGAAGGTATCCAAGCCAAAAAGGCTGAAATTAAAATAACAGCCAGCACTCCAAAAGTCCGAATTTCAAGCAATGAAAAACTAGGTCTTAGAGATTTGAATTCTTGGAAAACAAGAAAATTATCTACTTCAATCGGAAAAGTCACTGGCCCAATCGCAGCAATGTCAAAAGGAATGGGCAGTCGGTCCAGAAAGTAGCCAGGAATGAGCTCCCGATAGGGCATACGATCGAAGCCCACGAAATAGATCAATAAAAAAGCCCCGATTACTATCAAGGCAATGAGGATAAAAGAGCCGATGGCAGGAAGGGTTTGACGCATTATTATTCCAAAACTTTTGGCACCCGAAAATAATCTGAATCCCGCTTAGGAGCATTTTTCAGTCCTGCTTCATGATCCAAGTGGTTTCCAACCTTATCTTCACGCATATCATTGACTTCAGAGGACATCGTGGTCAGTGGTTCTACTCCCTCTGTATCGAGTTCATTTAGTTTTTCCACCCAGTCCAAAATCTGACTCATGTCTTTTGACATTTTTTCGGCACTGGATTCATCAAATTCCAAGCGCGCCAAGTGAGCGATTTTCTTAATGGATTCTTTGTCTATCTTCATTTGAACTTAGCTCAGTTTAATTACCAATCTTCCCTCTAAACGCCATTATCAAGTTGTAATTGCCTTTCGATGACCTCAAAGCATTTGTTTTTCAAACTTTCCTCCGTGGCTTCTTCTTCAGGAAAGATTGCCTCATGCAGGACCATTTTTGCCTGGTGAAAGTCAAGCAAAAACTTACCGTCCTCAGGCAAAATTAGATGATTAAACGACAATGTGACAGGAATGATGGGGATTTGTTTGTCCAAAGCAAGTCGGAAAGCCCCATTTTTGAAGGGTACCATATGCGGTGGCTGAGTTGTATAAATCCCTCCTTCAGGAAAAATCACGATGCCGCTACCTTCATCCACCGCCAAAGCAGCGCGACGCATAGTTTCCGCCCTGCTTTTTAAGCGGGAGCGATCCACTGCGATATGTAGGCTTTTGAAGAAATAACCAAAAAGGGGGGCTTTTCGAATCGATGCTTTTCCGATGAATTGTACATCTCCGGGGATGAAACCCATCATGGGAATATCGAGGTATGAGAAGTGATTGGCTGCAAAAATGTAGGGTTGGCCGGGCTTGATTTGACCTCGAATTTCTAAATGAACTGGTTTGAAAATCAGGGTAAAATAAATTTTAGCCCAATATTGATTGATTCTTCGGCCGTAAGGTTTCCAGCCCGGTACCCAAATACAAATCAGAAAGAATGGAAAGATCAATAAAAAGCTTAGCACAAAAAGCAGTGCGGCATAAAGGGAATATATTCTTCGAAGAAGCTTAATCATGGTTGACCATGTGATTTGCAACTTTGATGAAGTAATTCATCATCAATTCCCGGACCTCTTGATCAAGCTTTATTTTATCCATTGCTTCGAGCATAGCATTCAGCCAATGATTCCGCATTTTTGGATCAATCGCCCATTGCATGTGTCTCAGCCTTAAGCGAGGATGACCACGCTCTTCTGAGTACGTTTGCGGCCCTCCAAACACCTGAACTAAAAATAGAAACAGCCTACGCTCAGCAGGTTTTAAATCTCCTTCAGGGTAAAGTTTCCGGAGCTCATGGTTACTTTCTACCCCTTGGTAAAAATGATGGACCAGTTCCTGTATTTTTTCTTCGCCTACTGCCTCGTAGATGCTCTGAAATGGATTCATGGCGCAAACTTAGAAAAAAAGTAGAATTAGCCTTCGTGCTTTTTGACCTTCAGCGAAGTTCCTTCTGTAGAAATGACGATAATCTCTTCGCCCTGATCAATAAACTCTCCCCGGGAATAGGCATCGAAGATTTCTCCATCGATTTCTACTCTTCCGCTTGGGCGAAGGCGGGAATGGACCTTTCCAACTTTTCCCTTGAGTTCATCAGGATAAAAGGAAGAAGTATATCCTTCAGACTTGCCTTGAGTTGTGGCAAGGGTAATGGTGCTAAATGCCTTCCAAGAGTTCACCTTTGGTGTCAACCAGAATATTAGAAAAACAGCGGCTATGGCTGCCAGGATGACGGTGAGCAAAGCGACAAATAGTTGCTCTGCAGGCACAAAGGAAAAGTCAAAGTTTTGATTGGGGAGCATTCCTAAGACTAGGCCTGAGAGGATGCAGACTATTCCCAGAATTCCAAATATTCCAAAACCTGGTATGACAAATAGCTCTACCGCCAGCAATATGATTCCCAAAACGAAGACAATCACTTCCCAATTTTCAGCCAAACCGTTGAGATAGTAGGGAATAAAATATAGGATGGTTGCTAGAATGGCTGCAGCTAGTGGAAAACCAACTCCCGGTGTCTGCAATTCAAAGTAAATGCCACCTATGATAATTAGGATTAAGATTCCTGAAATAGCAGGGTTTAAAAAGAAAGATATGATTTGCTCTGTACTTGAGACTTCATATTCGATGATTTCGGCCTCAGCTATTCCTTGAGTGGCAAGAATTGCATCTATCGAAGGATATTCTCCTTCACAAAAACCAAATTTGATGGCTTCAGAAACTGAAAGTGTTACTACTGAGCCTTCCTCCGTAACTCCATCAATGGCGATTTTTTCATCCACCATAGCCTCTGCGATTTTTGGATCTCTACCACTTGCCTCGGCAGTACTTCGCATCATGGATCGCATGTAGGATTGGTATTTGTCAGGTGCAGCGCTACCATCGGCACCACTTACCACGGTGGCTGCTCCTATACTTGCACCCGGTGCCATGTAAATACTGTCACTGGCGATAGAGATTAAGGCTCCGGCAGACGCAGCATCTTTGTTGATAAAAGTATAGACCGGAATTGGAGCTTCCAAAATCATGGTCCGAATATCATCGGCATCATTCACAGCGCCGCCGTAAGTATCCATTTCAATAATGATCAAATCAGCTTCCTTTTCCTCTGCAGATTCCAAAGCGAGTTTTACCCGGCGATTCATGGCAGGATCGATGTCCCGATCAATTTTAAAAGTGAAAATCCGTTCTATCTTTTTATCCTGCGCAGGGAGTTGCTGTGGGAAAAAAGAAATAATCATGAAAAGGAAAGGAAGAAGAAGTCTACTCATAGAAGCAAGATACTTTTTTCAGTCTAATATTGATTCGATTCGAGATCAAAAAAGCCAAATATCATATGTAGAGAATGAGAGAGGTAATTAATTGTTCAAAATCGCTCTCTTTAGCATAATTCTTGTTCTTGTGGTATTGTTTGAAGTATCCAAACAACACTTAACCTTAATTTAAGCATGCGATTCAACAAATTTCTTACTCTCGGTTTAATTTTTTCAGCTTTTGCAGGTAGTGCTCAAGCTGTTTCTGTCTTAGATTCCTTACGTACAGAAAAAAGAGGAGGGAAGTCATTTATTGTTCATCAAGTAGAGGCAAAAGAGACGCTTTTTGCGATTTCCCGTCGCTACCAAACCCCTGTCGGTGAGATTGTTAAATCCAATGAGTCTTTAAAATCCGGATTGAAAGCAGGTCAGGAAATCTTTGTTCCTTTTATTGGTGAGGAGTCGGTTCCGGAAGGTTCGGATTTGCATAAAGTAGCTTCAGGAGAGACGCTTTATTCGATTTCCAAAAAGTATAATGTTTCCATCGATGAATTGAAAACCTGGAATTCCCTACGTGGAAATGACCTTAGCGTCGGTCAGGCTTTAATTATTAAAGGTCAAGCTGAAACTCCTAAGCCTGCTGTGGCGAAAGTGGAAGAGCAGGTAAAGCCACAGGTAAGCCAGCCTACTGCCGAAAAGGCCGTGGCTGTGAGCACCGAAGTGGTAACAGTAGAAGAGCCAGCATCCAAAAAGGTGGAAAAAGCGGAGAAGAAAGCAGAGAAAATCGAAGAAAGAGTCGAGCCTGTAGCTGAGATGCCAAAAGCACCGGCCGAAGCTGTAGCAGTAGTTCCGGGTGATTGGATTTCCCATGAAGTAAAATCGGGAGAGACGCTCTTCTCGATTTCTAAACAATATAATGCCAAAGTAGAAGAGGTCATCCGCTGGAATGGTCTCAGCTCCAATAATCTTAAAGTTGGACAAGTGATCAAAGTGGGAAGAGCAGAACCTGCCCCTTCTCAAGTCCCGATCGTAGGTGAACCGAAAGTGGTAACTGACGTAGAGGAAATGCATGAAGTGCCTGATGGAGCTAGCTCAGGTGGGTTTAAGAATATTTCTGAAATGGGTCAGGCTGAAGTGATTCCTGGAACGGGGGGGCACAAAAAATACTTGGTTCTTCATCGTACAGCTCCTGTCGGAACGATCATGCGAGTTCGAAATGAGGAAAATGATGTGACCATTTTCGCTAGGGTAGTTGGTGTTTTGCCAGAAACAGGTGATAATTCCAAATTGGTTATCAAACTATCCCAAGCTGCCTATGATCAGCTCAAAGCAGTCAACCCACGCTTTCCTGTAGAGGTAGCGTATTAATTGGTTCAAATATTTCGGAGATCATAGCCCATCTGTTTTCTATCAGGTGGGCTTTGACGTGAAATAGGGTGGTCTTCTGGCTGTTTTTTTATATACCGTTTGACTTGTTCTATCGCCGCCGTTCATGCCTACCTTTGGTAGACAGGTCATCACGCACGGCCTTTTTTCAAGGTTTGACCCTTTCAGGGTCTAATGAGCTACTTTAGTTTTACCTAGAATTTCGTGTCTCAAAAACTCATGTTAGGCCTATATTTCACCGAACGAAGTGAGGTGTATCTCAGGAGGCGAAGCCGACTATGTCTTACAGAACAAAGCGATGGATATCTTTTTGAATCCAGGGAAGGTTTTTTAAAAGATAGCTTTGCAGATAATAAGTTAAGATATCGCTGCGCCAAGATATAGGAGGCGAAGCCGACTATATTTCACCGAAGGTGCATTTCTTTATTTCAATATACCCCCACTAATCAAGCCTTCTCCCTTTAATCGAAATTGATTCATCCTCTAAATTACCCATTAGAAACATTCATAATTTCCAGTAGTTTTACATTCATGCAATCTAAAACAGCCTTTATCCTTTTGATATTTTTCGCAGCTTGTTTCTTTGCCAATGAATTGATGGCACAGCAGCAGGAGTTAGATCTCTTTAATACCACCCGAACAGATTACAATCGGAAGGGTATGGTCATTTTAGGTTCTTGGGCGGTTGGAAATATGCTTTGGGGAGGAATAGCGGCATCCCAAACTACCGGTTCCGATAAGGCTTTTCATCAAATGAATCTCTATTGGAATTCGGTCAATCTGATTATTGCAGGATTCGGATATTGGCAGGCAAGCAAAAGCCCGGAAGCCATGAGCCTTTGGGAGACCATAGAGGCTCAGCAGGGGATTGAAAAGGTTCTTTTGGTTAATGCAGCTTTGGACCTTGGCTATATGGCAGGAGGTTTTTATTTGAAGGAGCGTGGCCTGAGAAAAGGTAATGAACGACTCCAAGGCTTTGGGAAGTCAATCATTCTTCAAGGTGCATTTTTATTAACCTTTGACGCGATTATGTATGGTTTTCATAGCCATCATGCGCAGGCTTTACCGGAATTTGTGAATCAACTCAGTTTAGGCCCTACGGGTTTTTCCCTCCGGATTCCAATTCAATAGTCATTTGTCAATCCCAAGCTTCTAAGGTAACTTTGCATCCTACCACAGAAGTATGAACAAAATCCAACTCTTTTTTCATTACCTATTCCGGTTTATCTGGAATTTGATATTCGTGATCAGCTATCCAATTCTTGCTAGTTTTGGCTTGCTCTTCATCGGCCTGACCTGGATTTTTTCAAAGCTATCCCAATTGCTTGCCCGTATTCGACCTGAGGGTAAAAAAGTAACGATCAAAGCTTCAGATTGGGAGACCTTGCCCCATACCAATGAGCTAATTGAGGCTCTGGAAGTTAAATCAATCATGTTTGGTCCTTCAGGGTTTAAGCTTCGAAGAGTGGATGGTGTTCCTTCCATTTTATCCGATTATGTATTTGGCAATAAAGTTCGGGTGATTGAAGAAGGCTTGATTCTGGAGAAGTGGAACAGCACAGATTCCAAAGAGCTTCCTGATTTTGATATTTGTCTTTACAATCCGGATGAAGATAGCCTGAGACCACTTACCAATATCAAATGTTTTGACTGGCATGTGTCTGAGAGAGGAGAACGGGAGTTGTTTTTTAAGTGGTTTGATGGAACCCAAGGAGGAGAGGTAAAGGTCGCTCTTTAAGCCAATGCAAGATCTAAAGGGCTTTTTGGATGAAAAGGTTGAGGAATACAATCAACCGGGATTTATTACTTACGATCCAATATCCATCCCACACCTATTCAAGAAAAGACAGGATATCGAAATCGCTGGGTTTTTTGCATCTATTCTTGCATGGGGACAGCGTAAAACCATAATTTCCAAATGCTTGGAGCTTTTTCGTCTAATGGATAATGCTCCGCATGACTTTTTGTTAAATCATCAAGAGAAGGATTTAAAGCCCTTTTTACGCTTCAAGCATCGAACCTTCAATGATATAGACACGCTTTATTTTATTCATTTTTTTGCCTGGTTTTATAGGCAGCATGATTCGCTCGAAGAAGCTTTTCTTATCGGCCAAAATCACTCTATCGATGGAATGGAAAGCATGCTGAAGGCTTTTCACGAGTTTTTCTTTTCCTTGCCAGATGCTCCTAGCCGTACGAGAAAGCATATCGCAACTCCTGCCCGAAAATCAGCCTGCAAGCGAATGAATATGTTTCTCCGCTGGATGGTTCGACAAGATGACAAAGGAGTGGATTTTGGGATATGGAAAGGTATACAGCCCGCTCAATTGATCTGTCCTTGCGATTTGCATGTGGATCGGGTTGCCAGAAAGTTGGGATTGATTACCCGAAAGCAAACCGACTGGCAGACTGCTATCGAACTTACAGAAAGACTGCGGGAAATGGATCCAAATGACCCCGTCAAATATGACTTTGCGCTTTTTGGTCTGGGAGTGGAGGAGAAGTTTTAGAAAGTAGAATTAATGAAACTTTTTCACCTCGGGTGCAGCGGCAGATGTCGAGAAATCCCGAGTTAATCGATCTGCATAATCATCCAAAAGAGCCAGAATCTTATCCCGATTTTTTGATCGTACAATCAATCCCGCATGGTATTCCAGTGGAACTCTAAAGTACACCTCCGGGTCATCAAAGCTGCTTAAATCAGGATTTTGGAATTTGGAAAGTGTGAGTACAATTCCAGCATATTGCTTGACGCTTTTGGGGAGTTTATACTCCTTTCCTCTGGCAAGAGAATCTTCGATTTTAGCCCATTCAGTCCAGAGATTGATGGATGTAGCTGCTTCCACCATTTCTGCCAAATGAGCTCCTCCCACGCGCGAAGAGGTTTCTAAAAAGTAGATTTCCCCATCTTCATGACACTTGATGAATTCGGTATGAGTGGCTCCCGACTTTAGGCCAAAGGCCTTCATGATATCTTTGTTGACCTTTTTGATGGCTTTTTCGTCGACCGAACCATACTCCAAATTGGCTGATCGGAAAATTCCACCTCCTTGGGATATTTCCATGGGGGTTGCTAAGTATTTGGAAACGGTCAAAAAGATGTTTTTACCATCTAGCATCAAGCCATCCGCATGATAGACATCTCCTGGCTTAAATTGCTCCACGAGGTAATAAAGGCGATTGTCTCCGAGTTCATGGATATGTTTCCAGAGCTCCTCCTTGTTGTGTACCTTAATGATACCGTGTGCTGAGGCTTCGGAGCGAGGCTTCAGTACCCAAGGCGCAGGAATATGATCCGCATATTGGTTGATATCCTCGTCATTAAATAGAGGAGAGAAGGCAGGCACATTGATTCCTGCATCTTGCGCTTTGATCCGCATGGCAAGCTTGTCTCGGAAGTATCGACCGGTAGTTTGCCCCATTCCCGAGATCCGCAGGTTTTCTCGAAGGAAAGTTGCTTTTTCTACATCATAATCATCCAAAGCGACAATGGCGTCGATCTTATTCTCCTTCATCAGCCCTCCGACTCCTTGTAGGAGTAAATTCAAATCCCAATCCAAATCTTGGCCTGGCATATAAAAAACTTCATCGATGTATTCAAAAGCCCAAGGATGCTCTTTGAGATTTTCTGATGTCACCAAAAAGACTCGATTCCCTTGTTTCTTGAGGGAGATTAAAAATGCATTTCCTTTGAAGTAGTTGGAGATGCAGAGAAAAGTTTTGCCCGAAGTATCCATTTTAAAGAAGATTTTCGATCAAATTAAGCAATAAATTGACACCATAGGATGTGCCGGATTTGGTTTTTGTAAACTCACTATCTCCGAAGGCTACACCGGCAATATCTAAATGTGCCCAAGATGGATGCTCATTGGTGAAAGCTTGCAAAAATGTAGCCGCTGTGATAGCTCCTGCAAGAGGCTTTCCATGATAATTTCGAATGTCCGCAATCTCACTATCCATTTCTTTAGCATATTCTTTCCAGATAGGTAGAGGCCATGATTTTTCACCTATTCCAATACCTGAATCCTGAATTTGCTTGGACAAGGATTCATCATTAGAAAACAAAGCTGCGCATTCATACCCGAAAGTTCCAACAGCTGATCCAGTCAATGTTGCAAAATCAAGGATGTGATCAGTTTGGTAATTTTTGACCAAATAAGCCAACCCATCTGCTAAAATCAACCGTCCTTCTGCGTCGGTATCGACGATTTCTATGCTTTTACCTGAGTAGCTTTCAATGACTTCGGAAGGTAGATAGGCATCCTTGTCAATAGCATTTTCCACAGTTGGCACGATGCAAGTCAGGTTGATTGGGACCTGAAGGGAAGCGATAAGTTGGGTTGCTGCCAAAACCGCCGCTGCACCGCCCATGTCTGACTTCATGTAATGCATCCCCTGAGTCTTCACATTGAGTCCTCCGGTATCAAAAGTGACTCCTTTTCCGACCAGTCCGATGTGTTTTTTGGCTTTAGGCTGTCTATACTCCAAAATGATGAATTGGGGTTCTTTAGCAGAACCTCTTGCCACTGCCAAAAAGGCTTCAAGGCCCTCTGATTTTGCTTTTTTCCGATCAAAGATTTTTGCTTTCAGGCTTAGCTTCTTGGATGTCTTTTTTGCCCAATCCGCCAAATACTTAGGGGTAAGTACATTTGGAGGAAGATCTACCATCAGTAAGGCCTCCATCTTGGCATCCAAGATCTTCTCTGCACGGAAAAGTGTCTTTTTGGCTTCGGGTGAATTAGAACGGATAGCTACTTTCAGTTTTTGAAACTGTTCTTTTCTCTCCTTCTTGAAAAAATCTAAATGGTAAGCTCCTAATCCTAAGCCAATTATACTTGCTTCCATCAAATCCACCTGGTCAATTTGACTGAAGTTCAATTCTATATTTTCCTTCACCCAATCTCCCTGCTTGGCCAATACTCTTCGGAAAGCATTCTCAACTGATTTATAGCTTGGACTATCGCCTAAACCCAGCAGAAGAATGATTTGACTATCATTAGAGAAAGCATAATGCGTATTTTCCTTCCCGCTGAAAAGCAGTTCTGATATACTTTGTTGCGGAAAGTTTTGGCTTAAAAAATCGGAAACCTGATCGCTTTTAAGAGGAAAAATTTTGAGGGAAGTCTGTGATTTTGACTTTGGATTCAGTTGAAATTGCATATTTATTTAGTCAGGTTTGTCACTAAAGAAAAGCCATTCGATGGCTTTTGGGAACTCATCGCTCCAGTATCTTTCATTGTGTTTTCCTTCCATATTGATGGAAAGGCGCACTTTCATTTTTCCTTGAAGGCTTTCTCGTCTTAGCAGCCGCTTTCGGAATTTGGTCACATGCTTGACCATGGTTTCGCTTTCGTCTCCGCCTGCATAGAGGTAAAGTCTAGTTTCCTGCGGTTCAAAAATATCCAAAAAACCAAGCTTGATCTTGGGTATGACCCAAAGCGAAGGAGAGAAGACCATCAACTTTCCAAATACCTCCGGATAGATCAATCCTGAAAAAATACTCACCAGACCTCCCATGGAACTTCCACCAATACCTGTGAATTCACGTTCAGCTTTGGTGCGGAAAGTTTTATCCACAAAAGGCTTCAAGGTGTCGGTGATGAAGCGGATATATTTTTTTCCGTGACCTGCACCTAGTAGGGTTCGGCCGACATTGTATTCCTGAATGCGCTCTGATTCTGCATGCTCGATGGCAATGACGATAATCTTCCCAATTCCGTAGTCCGACATGACCGCCAGCTTTTTGTCTATCTGCCAGTTGAATTCGGACTTTTCGTTGAAGAGGTTTTGAGCGTCTTGTAGGTAGAGAACCGGGTAATGCTCATCACTAGTGTCGTAATCATGGGGGAGGAGTGCCCAGATTTTGCGGGTTTTATTGAGTTGGGGAATTTCAAATTCCTCCGAGATCAAATGCACCTTTGGCAATTGACTTGGGCGGTAAGGAAGCCAGTTGTGACGCCATTTAGCTACTTTTTCAACTCGCTCGAGTTGATCATCATTCCAATGCCGATTGGGAGTTTTATTTCCGTATCGATCAATTTCGACTTCAGACCAGTCTCCTTTTGTGAATTTGTAGATCAGTTCTCCTTCAAACTCTTCACCTTCCGGAAATTCAAACTCATAGCGCCCCTCTTCAATTTTTTCCATGCGGAAATTATAGTCCTGAGTCGCCCAATTATTGAAATTACCCGAAATATATACGGGTCTATTATCATCATTCGGAGTGATTAGAATGATTTTTTTGGTATGGGTGACAGTGGACTTTACAGGAGGCTCTTGTGAATTCATCAGCAGGTAGCAGGCGATGGCTTAGCCTTGCAAAAATAGCTTATACCGCTTCAAAATGAAATGTAATTGAAAATGATTATTCAGAATGTGAAAAAGAGGTGTTTCTGTCAAACTCTTTCATGAGGTCTAAAGCGGATTTCTTCTGGGTAGGGGAATGCATGAATGAGTTCACCGCTTTTAATTCTTTTTTGAATCTTTTGCCAATGCAGCGGGTCGAAAAGGTTTTTGTGATAATTCAGAAAATGTTCTTTTAAATCTTCTCTGCCAATCATCCAGCGCCGAAAATCTTCTGGAAAGACGTCATTTTTGGCAATATCATACCAAGGCTCGGAGGCATAGATTTGCTCATAAGTTTCCGCTTTTGGTTTCACTCGGAAGTTCATATCTGTCAAAAACTCAATCTCATCGTAATCATAGAAAATGACTCTTTTTTGACGGGTGAGTCCAAAGTTTTTGGTCATCATATCACCTGGGAAAATATTCGCCTGCGCCAATTGTAATATAGCTCTACCATAATCCTCTGCCGCTTCCAAACCTTCCTCTGTAGTGCAATCGTCCAAGTAAAGGTTGAGTGGTATCATCTTGCGCTCAGTGTACAAGTGTTTGATAATCAATTCATTGTTTTCAATTTTCAAGAGCGAGTTGCAGGTATTTCTTAACTCCTTCATCAGTTCCGAACTAATGCGATCAAGTGGAAGGTGAAAGTATTCGAATTCATGGGTGTCTGCCATCCTACCAACGCGATCATGTAATGAAACCAACTTGTATTTCTCCCTTACTTCTTGCCGGGTCATGCTTTTTGGCGGTTCAAAATGATCCTTTACCAGCTTGAAAACCACATCTATAGAGGGGGAGGTGAACACAGTCATCACCATGCCTTTGACTCCAGGGGCAGGAATAAACTCATCCGAAGATTGATTTATATGGTCCAGAAAGTCACGGTAGAATAGCGTTTTTCCATGTTTGTTGAACCCAATTGCATTATAGAGTTCATGCGTCTTTTTATGAGAAATGACTGAGCTTAGAAAACCAACCACTTGCGAAGGGACATCAGCTTCGACCATAAAATAGGAGCGGGTAAAGCTGAACAAGTGACTCATAATCTGCCGATCAAAAATCAGAGTATCCACGAAAACACCTTTCTCTCCATGAAGCATAGGTATAATAAATGGCATCCACTTTTCACCAACGAAGGTCCTTCCTATCAGGTATGCAGCCTTGTTTCGATAAAAGACCGATTTGAGTATTTCTGTGGTAGTTTCTGGGCCCGGATTGTACCGGGTGAGAATGACGTCTTTGACACTTTGAATTAGAAACTGGATATCCTGCTCCTTATTCATGTATGGAACTCCCATATCAAAATCATCCAAAATCTTTCGGATGATTGGCTCAAGTCCCATTTGACTGGGATAGACATGGATCATATCGCTATCTCTACTCCATTCACAAGATTCATGGCCCTCCGTCAGGTACATTAATTCGGCATCTACTGACATTCCAGGAAAAGCTTTGCGGATGACTGAGTTGAAAAAAGTTTCGGCCAACTCCACATCTGGCCTTCCCAATATCATGCTTTGGTACTCTTTCCTAATAGAAGACCAAATGCCTCTGTCGGAAGCAGTCTCCCCAAGCTTTTCATGAAATTCATCCGCTAGTTGGAATAGAAGATCCTTGTACAATCTCAACCTTTGTCGATGGTTGATTTGCATGTTTTGCCAATTTCGTTCCCTGAAATATTTTGGAGCGAGTCGTGTATAGGTATTGAAGCTCCGGATGTAGCTTTCAAATCCATCAAAGATTCTTTTGGCCAATGATTGGGGACTATGCGGCATTGCTTGGCTGAGTATTTTTCCGAAAATACAGAAAAAATAAGACCCTTCAGGATTGTAATGAAAAAGTGAAAATTTATGCAGACGATTGCATAAAACTTTGATTAAATCTAGATAGAATATTATTTAAATTTTTTTTAAAAAATATTTCTGGCTTTAGGCTTGATTTTAAATGATTTAGGTCAAAAATCATTTGGAAAATAAAATTTTGAAAATCTTTCGCAATCGATTGTTTGGAGTAATAGAAAACATTTTCTACTTTTCGACAGTATTCATAATCGAATATCTACAATAGGTTTAATAGGTTTGAGAGCAGGAAAAGGTCGGGTATTAGCCCGGCCTTTTTTGTGTTTAAATTGGGCCATTTTTGGATTGTCTTATTGGAAGTCTGTTATCTTGCAGAAGACATGAATCATGATGAATTAATCGTTTTTTTGAAGGATCGGCTCCGCCATCCATTGCCGGGGAAGGAGGCACATATACAAATGGCTCCTCAACCCATAGATTTGCGTCGCTTTGACCCAAAGGTTCCGCTCCATCATCGAAAAGGTGCTGTTTTGCTCGTCTTTTATCCAGGAAAGTCCGAAGTGCTTTTTCCATTGATCAAAAGGCCAGTATACAAGGGAGTTCATAGCGGACAGATTGCCCTTCCGGGCGGAAAGATGGATCCTGGAGATACAGATATCATCCATACGGCTTTGAGGGAAGCTCAGGAAGAGGTTGCGGTGAATGCAGAGAGGGTTCAGATCCTCGGAAAGCTAACCGATCTTTATATTCCCACATCCAATTTTCTCGTGACGCCTGTAATCGGCGCGATTCATGAAGTTCCTGAGTTTGTGCCTGAAATCAGGGAAGTCGATATGATCCTACCTACGCAACTCGATTTTATTCTCAATTCGGAAAGAAGGCAACGGACGATTTTGAAAATCAATCAGGAATTAGAATTAGATACGCCATACTTCGATCTTCACGGAGAAATCGTCTGGGGAGCCACAGCCATGATATTGAGTGAGTTGGCACATATGCTTGCAGAAGGCTGATCTATTTCTATTGGGCTTTTGACCTTTTGTTGGTATTGTTGTAAAAACTAACCAGAAAAGTATGGAAGGACAGGGACCTCTAATTACCAATGATGCCATTGTTTTTGGCATTTTGCTGGCCATTTTGGCCTTAGTTTTTAGCACAGCAGCCAGTAATAATAGAATCCTTCAAAAGTTTTATCGGGTAGTCCCGACAGTATTGCTCTGTTACTTCATTCCAGCGGTTTTCAATTCTTTGGGAATTATCTCAGGGGAAGATTCTAATCTTTATTTCGTTGCTAGCCGCTATTTACTTCCTGCATCTTTGGTGCTATTTACATTGAGCATTGACCTGAAAGGTATCCTGAAGCTAGGGCCGAAAGCGCTTACTATGTTTCTGGCAGGTACGCTCGGGATTATGCTGGGAGGTCCCTTGGCCTTGCTTACCGTCGGGACATTTTTCCCTGAGGTATTGGGAGGAGAAGGTCCCATGGAAATTTGGCGTGGACTTGCTACTATCGCTGGCTCATGGATAGGAGGAGGGGCTAATCAAACGGCCATGCTGGAGGTATTCGGTGCTGATTCAGACCTTTTCGCTCAAATGATCGCAGTAGATGTGTTGGTTGCCAATCTATGGATGGCATTTTTACTTTATTGGGCAGCCAAGCCCGAAAAAATCGATAATTTCTTCAAAGCGGATACCTCTGCTATTTATGAACTACGGGATAAGATTGCTGATTTTAGGTCCAAAATCATGCGGATTCCTACGCTCTCTGATAGTATGGTGATTCTCGGTGTCGCATTTGGAATCACCGGTGTTTCTCACTTGCTGGCGGATAATCTTGCCCCCTATATTGGAGAGAATTATCCGCAGCTTAAGGATTATTCTTTGGATTCGACTTTCTTCTGGATCGTGGTTGTCGCTACTACTGCTGGTTTGGCTTTGTCTTTTACCCGTGCAAGAAATCTCGAAGGAGCTGGTGCTTCTCGCTTTGGGTCAGTTTTTTTGTATATTCTAGTTGCCACCATTGGAATGCAGATGGATTTGGGTGCTGTCTTAGATAACCCTATTTTATTTGTCATAGGGATTCTTTGGATGTTCTTCCACATTTTGATCATGCTTCTGGTAGCATGGTTGATCAAAGCTCCTTTCTTTTATGTAGCAGTGGGCTCCCAGGCCAATGTAGGAGGAGCTGCGTCAGCACCCATTGTAGCAGGTGCTTTTGATGCTTCATTAGCTCCGGTTGGAGTGCTTTTGGCAGTCCTCGGCTATGCTGTAGGTACCTATGGAGCTTATCTATGCGGCCTGATGATGCAGGCTGTTTCTGGTATGTGATTTAGCTTATATGAGGCACAAACGTGAATTGATTTTTGTATGTACGGGTTCTGACTGCAAGAAAGCAGGTGCAAAAGGTCTGTGCAAAGAGCTCAAAGAATCATTCAAAAAGTCGCCTATGAAAGGAAATTGTAAGTTGATCCAAACCAAATGTCTGGATCATTGTAAGTCGGCTCCAGTGGTGATTTTGGATGATCATTTTTACAAAAAGACCAATTTTGCTCAGATCTTGAATGAATTAGAAAAGAAGCTGAAATAGCCGATTGACACAAAAAAATCCCGACTTAGCGGGATTTTTTTTTCATCTAGTTGAGATTAAAGCTTCTCAATTTTGACTGCCGTACCACTTGCGGTTACCATTAGCATACCATCACGGATCGTCTCATAGTCAAGATCGATTCCGATAATGGCATTGGCGCCAAAACTTCTTGCTTGCATCTCCATCTCAGTCATCGCAGTGGCTTTTGCCTCTCTCAAAACTCTTTCGTAGGAACCTGAGCGACCTCCTACAATGTCTGTAATGCTTGCAAAAAAATCTTTGAAAACATTGGCACCGATGATGGTCTCGCCGGATACTATTCCTAAATATTGTGTGACTTTGTGCCCTTCCAGGCTGTTGGTAGTTGAAATGATCATAGTGTTAGTATTAAAATTGAACTTCTTTAATCACGCAAACCGAGATAATTTGTTCTGATTTGCATGTTAGCGATTAATTTGGGTCATAAATTAGAATTAGCAAAAGAAGCCTTGATAAATTATCGGCTAGAATATCTATCTTGAGCTATGGATTTGGGGAATATTATTTACATCATTGCGATTATCATCTACTTTATCTATCAGGCAACTAGTGGTAAAAAGAAGGCAAAGAACCCTGAAATGCCTGATAATCAATCTCCCGAAGATGAAAGCAAGCCGGTCACCTTTGAAGATTTGCTAAAAGAAATTCGGGATATTCAAGAAGGTAAGCCCAAGGAGGAAGCCAAGCCAAAGCCTAAACCTCAAGCCCCACCAAAAAGAAGAGAATCCTTCGAGCCTATCAAGGCTGAAAAAGTTCCTACTTCTTCCTACAAACCTCTTGAAGAGCAGGACGACGAAATACAATATTACCAGGGAGCTTTCGAAAAACTTGACCCAAAATCAGTCAAAACTTCTGAAGGAATACCTGAAATTCCATCCTCTTCCAGTGATGAGCGTTTTATCAAATACCGAAGTAAGAAAAAGGTAAATCCCTACGCCAAATTGGTGAAAAACAAAGATTCTTTAAAGAACGCCATTGTCCTCAAGGAGATCCTCGATAGAAGGCATTTTTAGGCTGCAACAAACATTTTAAATCCACAAAGGCTTTTGTTCTCGTATATCCAACGAAACATTAGCTATCATGAAAACAATTCAAGTAAAATCGGGGAATTTGACAAATTCCCGCAGAGCTTTTCTGGAAAAATCCGGTTCTGTGCTCGCTATGTCCGTCTTTGGACTTTCTTTTTTCACCAGTTGCTCAGATGAGGAAGATGCTACTCCTCAGGCTCCCCCAACAGGCGGAGGAAGCGGAATTACTGTAGCTGGAAACACCATTACCATTGATCTAAATCAGCAAACAGGGCTAGCCAATAGTGGAGGCTGGTTGCTTATCATCGAAGCTCAAACTCTTGTGGTAAATGTGGGGGGAAGCTACAGCGCTTTGACATCCGTGTGTACCCATTCTGCTTGTGACAGAAACTGGAGTTACTCAGGCAATCGATTCACTTGCTCTTGCCATGGATCACAGTTTGACACAGAAGGAAACGTTCTTCAAGGTCCTGCCAATCGACCACTTGAGCGATTTGATACCAGTGTCAGCAATGATATTTTGACCATCACCAAGTGATGAGAAGGCTTGTTTTATTCGTATTCTTTTCTGCTCTCAGTTTTTTGACCTACGGTCAAAACTTCGTCACAGAGGACGGAAAAGCTGTTTTCACTTCCAAAGCTCCTTTGAATGAGTTCGAAGGTGTATCTCAGAAACTTCACGGGTTGATCGACCTGGATAAAAACTTGGTTGATTTCTACCTTGATCTGAATACCCTCGATACCGGAATAGGATTACGGGATCGTCACATGCGGGAAAATTATCTGGAGACAGATAAATATCCCTTTGCAGAATTTACCGGAAAAATGCTGACTGTACCTGACTTAGATTCTGACGATTGGGTAGCTGTCGAGGTGGAAGGTATTTTCAAAATCCATGGTAAAGAGAAACAAATTCGAATTCCGGGAATGCTGAAAAAAGAGGAGAAAGGCCTTGTGAAATTACAGGCAGACTTCGAAGTGCTTTTAGGAGACTTTGATATAGAAATTCCAAAATTGGTCTTTTATGAATTGGCTGAAAAGCAGTTGGTTCATATTGAGGGAGATCTAAAACTTCAGAACTGATGCAAAAGCTATTTACTTTAATATTGATTGGCAGCTTGATTTCCTTTTCCGCAAAGGGGCAGTTAGAGCGGAAACTTGTCAACGAAAATCAACCGGTGGATCTGATTTTTCATGCTCCCAGGCATATCAATCTGCTTACCGTAGAGCCCTTGGACAAAAAGACCATGCACTTTGCCATCATGCATACCTTTGGTACCTTGAATGGAGGTGTCGAGAACCTGTTTGGCTTGGATAATGGTGCAAATATTCAGTTTAGTTTTGAGTTTGCGCTTTCTGAGAAGTTTTCGGCTGGAATTTCGAGGAGTAGCCGGGATAAGGTTTACCAGGTATTTGGTCGATATCATTTGCTTGAGCAGCGCTTAAATGAGTCTATGCCAGTCAGTGTCAGTCTTGCAGGTGGAATGGGAGTGAATACCAGTAATTATGATTTTCTCCCTGAAAATGCTCCTAACTTCTCAGAGCGAAGCAATTACTTCG
This sequence comes from Algoriphagus formosus, assembly GCF_002807035.1. Taxonomy (GTDB): domain Bacteria; phylum Bacteroidota; class Bacteroidia; order Cytophagales; family Cyclobacteriaceae; genus Algoriphagus; species Algoriphagus formosus. The sequence goes on from NZ_NIUC01000001.1 coordinate 108,998, forward strand.
CTCAGGTGATGATTGCCAGAAAGTTTACTGATAGAATCAGCCTGCAGTTGAGTCCAATGATGGCTTATTTTGTAGACCCTAGGCCTGTTTATCAAATCGAGGGGACAGAAAATTTCTATCTAGCTCTCGGGCTTAGTGGAAAGTTTAAAGTCGGAGAGCGCTCTTCGCTTACTTTGCAATACATCCCAAATTTGAATACAGATCTTCGAAGCAATTTTGGAATAGGTTGGGACGTGGAGGCTGGTGGACACGTATTTCAAATGTATTTCGTGACCTCTCAGGCATTAAACGAACCCTATTTGCTAGCCGGAGGCAATGGAGTACCCGGTGAAGAATTTAGACTTGGATTCAATGTGAATCGGGTATTTGCGATTGGTCAGAAGAAGAGATAGAATGTCGATTTGAATGCTTTTTTACAAAGCTTTGTCCTGTTGAAGTGGAGCCATTCATTGTTATAGGTCTTTAAACATTCTTAAGAAATTAATCCCTTCTTCTATAAATTTGAATTTCAACCTGACCATCTACTTGACCTTCCTGCATTTGATAGGAAGGTTTGAGTAGGCTTTCTAATGGTCTAATATCCTCTTCCTCCTGAGGATAAGCGTGCTGATAATAATTGTAGATAAAGACCCGAATTTCTTCCGGAGCAGTTCCTATTAAAGAATCAGCACTTTCTATAGGGATAAGTATTTTAGCAGTGAGATTTTGGTCTGGAATGAGTACTTCTCTGCTGAAATAAATGAAGTTGTTTACTAGTATAGGTGATTGATTTTCAGTAGATAATAGCTCTCTGTTTAACTCTTTGATTAAATTTTGATAATCTTTTAAGTCTTTTTGATACTGAATGGCTAAGATAGCCGGACTTATGAGGACTAAGCTAAATGCGGCAACTTGCCAGTTGGATTTTGGAAGGAAAAGTAGGACGGCAAGAACTCCTTGAAAAGCCGCGGTTTTCCAATCATTTTGAAATACACTGATGGCGACACCTAGAATCATTAAGGACATTATTGTCCATTTCATTTTAGGATTAGTTTTCCAAGTTTTCCAACCACTGCCTATTAAAAATGCCAATATCGGAACAATCACGATCAGGTGACGAGGGTTCAGGTAAATGGGATTGTAGAGTTCGAGCGTAGAACTCATAAACCAAAAACCGATTAAGAGGGAGAGGAAAGCCAAAGAAAACTCAAGATCTTTAGGTTTTTTTGTCTTCAAAGCATTCCAAATTCCGGGAATAGAAAAGACTATCCAAGGCCAATAAATGCGTTCTACAAAGGTTGTGATAGGCAAATAGCTCAATCGTCTCAACATACTTTTCCAACCTTTGTCTGCGTAGGTAAATTCAGAAACGTAATGCCCTGCATTGATAGAAGTAACCCGGTAGAAAGGGTCTCCAAACTTCCACCAGAAATACGCCAAATAAAGGAGTATGACGGTTGCGCCCAAAGCAATTAAGTAGCTTAGAAAGGAGAAATTCATTTTTTTTGACCTCCAGTCAAAATATAAAATCAGAATTGGAAAAGTACCCAATAAGACCATGGTTTCTTTGGTAACCATTCCCACAAAAAAGCCAATAATGATTCCTAGAGCTGCCAAAAAGGGCTTTTGAAAGCGAAAAGTCGAGGCGAAAACCACAAAAGCAACGCATAGTACCAATAAAGCATCAGGATACACCTTGGTCAAAAAGTGCAGCAAATAAACCTGAGTGAGCATCCAAATGCTAAAAACCATCTTTCTTTCTTTTCCTGATTGCAGCCTAAAGAGCAATAGAAATGTAATCAGGTAGGCTAAGAGTGATATTGCCGATGCCCAATGGGGATTCATCCCAAACCAATGCACAATTAATCCTGCGGGTATGTAAGCGCCCCAACGACTAGAAAAGTGATAATCGTTTGTGGCCATTTTTCCCTCCCAAAAATCTCTCCCTGCAAGCAGGTAATACACATCATCGCTGAAAGTGATCCCGTCAAAACCAAAGAACCAGTAGCCAAAAAGAAAGATCAATCCTCCCCACAAAACAATAGAGGACCAATTCTTAGCAAATACTGCGCTTTCATTCATTTGCATACTTCCAAAATTAGGCGATTTCAATTCTCCTTTTGGAAAGTGGAAATAATTTATTCATGACAATTACTGACAAAAAAATTAAAATTTACTTTCAAAGTGATAGTTTAGAGTCCTTTTTTAATTCAAAAAGAACCGAATATGGCAGCATCAGGAAAAGTAGAGCAGCAAAAAATTCTCCGTGTTTTCAAATTGATCAATCTTCTTAGAGGGAATATTGGGAAGCCGGTACATCGATTGGCAGAACTGTTAGAAACTGATGTCCGGACAATCTACCGATATTTTAAACTCCTAGAATCCTTGGGTTTTAAGGTGGAAAAGGAATTTAGCAAGTACAAATTAGCGGAGTATCCCGGGAGTATGGATACAATGAATTTTTCTACTTTTTCTGCGGAAGAAAGTCAATGGTTAAGAGAAATCATCGAAAGTAAAGGGAAAAAGAACCTGCTTCGGGATTCGGTTTTACAAAAGCTTCAGCTTCGATCGGAGCTGCGAGAGAGCACTGAGGAGCTATTTCGTGCAAACTTGGGTCGAATTATCGACGAAATTGGGAAAGGAATTCAGGAAGAGCGACAAATCTGGCTTCGTGACTACTATTCCTTGCACAGTGATTCTGTCAGTGATCGATTGGTGGAGCCGGTCGCATTTTCAAAGAATTATGAATTTATCCATGCTTTCGAACCGGAAAGTGGCTCGATGAAGGTTTTCAAAATTGAGCGAATTGGAGAGGTGATCGTATCCAATGAAGCATGGAAAAATAAAAAGAAGCATGAAATTCCTGAGGAATCCTTTTTTGGATATACTGGAAAAAAACGCTTTCATGTCAGACTTCGAATGAGTAAAAAGGCCTACCAACTTATGCTTGAAGAATACCCAAATGCTCGCCCCTCGCTGAAAACTGAAAATCGTAATCAGTTTATTTTCGAAGGTAATGTGCCTCAGCTTCCTGGATTGGGTCGATTTATCCTGGGATTACCCGGTGAAATAAAAGTAGAAGAAGGTGATGAGATGAAGGAATACCTTTCCGCCCAAATACTCCGTGCCAATTATTTTTAGAGATAGCTTTGTAATTTTTTATCGGATAACGTAAATTCCTGATAGTCAAAACCAAAACCTTTTTAAAATGAAAAAAACCATGAAGTATTTTTCAGGGCTTCTATTTTTAGCCCTGATCGTTCAGTCCTGTTCTCAGGAGGAATCGCCACAGGTCTCCCCAAGTTCGGAGTTATCCCAAAGTCAAGAAGTCATCCCTCAAACTCAGATCAATGAGTTGATTTTTAAATCCCTTCAAGAAACCGGGGATTTCAAATGGGAAGAGCAAAGTGATTTGCTGATTTGGTCCGCTATGATGCATGCAGATTCTATCTTGACGATAGGGTATAAGCCAAGTATGGAAAGCCAGCCTAATTCAAGAATTGGTCTCGAAAAAGTTACCGATCCTCAATGGCAGGCCGCCGCTCAGAAAATTGTTCAAACTATTGAGGAGACGCTTGATCGTAATCAAAGCCCCAAATATCGATTGGCGGATGAAAATGCCTTGATCCATCCCGATCTACCATTCTTAGAGGTAAAATTCACGGATTTATCAATGATTCAGACACTTCGAAGTATGGGAGAAGTCCGATACATAGAGCCTAGATCGTATGAGTTTGATTATGCCTTACTTCAGGAAGCCGACCCAGATGCCCGTATCTTGAGCGATGCAGGCTGCGAAAATAGCCCAGGAAATGTTCCCTCTTCGGACTTTACACTAATTAGCCCATCGGCTAAATCTTCCTGGAATTATGAGGACATGGGAATTGATCAAGCATGGGCCCAAAGTACAGGAGCAGGTATTACGGTTGGAGTAATCGATACCGGACTTTCCCCTGATCAACCGATGTTAAATGGATTATTCAATTCGGGTGAATCTTCTGGAAGACAAGTACTTCGCTTTGGTACACATAAGACCGGATGGTGGTTTTGGAAGCGATACGATGGGCCAGATGATCAATGCGGTCATGGTACTGCCATGTCAGGTGTGATTGCATCACCCCGAAATACAGTTGGAAATGCCGTCGGTGTCGCTTATAACAGTAATTTGATTTCAGTTCGGGGTACTTCGGATGTGATTGTTAATTCAGGAAATGAAAAAGACGGTGTTGCTGAGGCTTTGGTGCTATTAGGCAATCGATCGGATGTGCGAATTATTTCCATGTCTATTGGTGATGTTTTTTCAAATTCTAAAGTGGCTGATGCTGTTCGGTACGCATACAATCGTGGGAAATTGATTTTTGCGGCAGCGGGAACTTCCACCAGTTTCACTAATTGGGTAGGAGTGATTTTCCCGGCTAATATGCCTGAGACAGTTGCCGTAACCGGTGTAAAAGAAGGAAGCGGCTATCAGCGTTGTGATACCTGCCATTCAGGCTCTCAGGTTGAGTTTACCGTTGTAATGGAGCGCTCAGGAAGCAATAATAAACCATTGACTACGGCCAACTTTGGAAATGATCCAGCGACTGTCGGAGGTTCATCAGTAGCAACTGCGACGACCTCTGGTATTGCAGCTTTGGTATGGTCAAAAAATCCAAATTGGACAAGAGATCAAGTACTGCAAAGGATGCGTGAGAGTTCAGACTTATTTCCTAATAAAAGTTCTCAGTACGGCTACGGTAATTTGAATGCTGCTGCAGCCGTGAGTGGGGTGTATTAGGTTTTAGATTATTCTTAATGTGGATATACGGAATCATGCCAGTAGCCTCATTTTCTTTGTTAATCTGGATAGATGTCAGGCCCGCCACGGCAGGCAAGTGTCCGATGACGGATGCCTGCATAAATCAATCATTTTGGCAGAATTTCAGCCTTTCAATTTCTATACTGGTATGAAAGCGCATCTACAAAAGCCTTAAAATCAAAGAATCCCTGACTGAAAAGCCAGGGATTCTTATTTTTCAATCATTTGAAAGCTCTTTATCAGAGCATTTCAGCTAGATTCTCAATTTTGCTTGCAAGATCTAGGATAGCTGCAGCATAGCGTTCATCCCATTCATCAAGTTTTTCGGTTCTGTTGATTGCGACCTCATATTGAATGCCGGGCAAAATCCAAGAAGCATAGCCTGAGAATGGGTCATTGCAAACATAAAGCGACTTGTACCAATCTCCGTAATACATCCCCTGCGGGTCGATCCAACTCTTTTCCAAACCAATCAAGCCCTGGTTGATTTGAATCTGCTTTTCTTTATCAAGGGAGCCTTGATCCATAGCTTCATTTAGTTTTTGCTGATAGTCGGCAGAGCTTCTTTCCAGTCTTACCAATGCCTCTCTCACGAGTTTAAAATCTTCAAACTCCGGAGCAATTTCTTTCACATTTTTCACTGCCTGATCAAAATGCCCTTTCAAATCTTGTGCATAACGTGGTACATCGTAAGGGATAACATTCGCATTGGCCATTCGAAGTGTCACCAATCCGAAAAGTTGTGCGACAGCACCACCCATTTTGAATGTGGGATCTACAAATTTGCTGTAGTAATTGAAGTTGTCATAATTTGAGTGATAGGCAGTCACTCCTCCGGTACCACCACTTAGGCTAGGAATTCCTACATGCATGTAGAAACCAATGTGATCCGATCCGCCTCCAAGGTTCCGAATGCTTGGCTCAGGATTATTTCCAGCCCAAATTTCAAATACTGTTTTGGTAGAATCTGGATACATGATTTCCTGAGAAGCATCGATGATTAGTTTCTTAAGGGTAGGGGCAGCCGCTGCACCAAAATTTCTACCCGAAACACCACCGTCAAAATTCATGTAGGTAATGGCTTTTGCAGAAAGTTCGTCGCGAAGTTGCTCCACCCATTCAGTCGAGCCTAGAATTCCTTGTTCTTCTGCATCCCAATGCCCAATCATGATTGATCGGTCTGGGCGCATTCCTTTTTTGGCAAGTTCACCCAAAGCTTCAGCTAGGGTCAGTAGCATAGCCGTACCTGAGTTTGGATCTGTAGCTCCAAAGCTCCAGGCATCAAAGTGTGAACCTAAAATGATCCATTCATCAGGGTATTTTGCTCCCTCGAAGGTTCCGATCACATTATTGACACGCACAAAATCTACGGGTTGGTCTACCATTACGCGGACTTTCAAGTCAGCGCCTCCCTCGATTTTATAGTCAAAAGGCAGGGCTCCTTGCCAATCCTCAGGAACAGACTGACCGTTCATTCTAGATAAAATTTCCTCTGCAGCTCCGTACCCAATAGGAGTGACAGGAATAGTGTGAAAAGCTACATCCTTCGGATCTAATCGGTCTACTTGCACAGGCCCATCCAAAGGAAGTGCTGGTTCGTATGGAGTCAAAGGGTCTCCTGTCCAGTCAAGGGTGAGCATGGATCCACGCTGAATGGTAGTTTCATTGTAATAAGGTCCATTCGGGTAAACTTCTCCTTTCGTGAAGCCATTATCGATGGGATCGGTATAGACGATCAGTCCAATTGCACCTGCTTGCTCGGCAAATTTCGCCTTAAACCCTCTAAAGTTTCCACCGTAGCGAGCTATGACAACCTTTCCAGTCAAGTCTATCCCCATCTCTTCCAACTTCTGGAAATCCTCTCTTCTTCCATAATTAACATAGACAACTTCGGCTGTCACATCGCCACTTCCTGAATAGGCATTAAATCCTAAGTGAAGACGATCGTCTTTGGTGAAAGGGTCTTCGTCGAGGACTTTCTCTTGTTGAGAAAGCTTCATTTGTACCGGTGATACGATTTCCAATTCTGATTTACCGGGATCATTGGGTAAATAGACATCGTATGGATAAAGCTGCACATCCATTCCCGCTTCTTCCATGATTTTTTTCATGTATTGCTGTACCAGCTCATTTTCTGCTGTACCGGCGATGTGGGGATTTTTGGTGAGTTCCTGGTGGTGAACTTTGAATCGGCTAAAGTCGACTGATTTCAAAAACTCCTGTTCGACACGCAGTCTTTCGGCTTGATTTTTTTCAAAAAAGCCATCCTGCGCAAAGGCAGCGCAGACTGTCATGGCCGTCAAAGCCAAGGATACAGTGCTTGTTTTAAATAAAAACTTCATAATTAATTAGGTTGGATAATTTCAGAGACGGAAAGCACCCCGTCAGATTTTTGGTTGACAATTCGCTTGGTTCTTAAGTAACGATTGAGCTCATATTCATCAAAATTGGGACTGGCTGGATCAAAACTTGAAATTCGTACACGTCCTCTGGAATGGATAAATTCATTGTTTCCAATCCACATACCTACATGCACAACTCGTTCTTTTCGATCATCGGTAGCTTTCTCTCCAAAAAAGAGAAGATCGCCTACTTGAAGGTTTTCCCAGTTTTTTTCTTTGTCCACCTCTTCCCCTTCATTGATTTGTTGGGAGGCATCTCTAGGAATCACCTGTCCGTTGAGGTAAAAAATGGTTTTGGTAAAACCACTGCAATCCACTCCTTTGATAGAGGTGCCACCCCAGAGATAGGGCACGCCAAGCATAGATTTAGCTGTTGATATCAGATTGTCCACTGATGTCTCTCTGCTACTAATCCACTCTTCCCATTGCATTAACTGCTCGGATTCTACCCAGCCCTCGCGACCATCCGGAAGCTGTACTTTTACCCAGTTTCCATCGCTAGTTAAGCCTGTCAAAATATCTCCTGCGACCAGATCAGAGACCATTTCTTTTTGGTCTTTTCCAGTCCAGACATGACCTGTAAGAGGGGTAAAAACCAGCTTTGCAGTCTGATACCAATTTTCTAACTCTGCCTCGGTCATTAATTGGATTCCTGCCTGATCTACCCAAGAAATGTACTGATCCGGCGTTTGCACCATGTACCAACTACCATCGCCTTTAAGCACCGTGAGTGGAGTGCCCATAAGCGCTTGGGTGGCTAGTTCAGCGGAATGCTTCGGTTGGCTTCGAATATTAGCTACTGAGATAGTCACCACCGCCTTGGTTTTACCTTCTAGCTCTGAATCAGGCAAGCGCTTGACAGCATCTGTAAATTGAATTCCTTCCTCATTTAGCTCAGAGATAAGCTCATCCAAAGCGGTCAAACGATCTGTTTCTCCCTTTAAGGAATCATTTTCAAAACTTAAGTTCCAGAGGGCAACCCGCTTGTCAGGGGCTGTGGTAGACCGGTAGTTTTCAATGAGTTGATTGACTGTTTGATTATCATTTGATATAGCGCATGATGCCAGGTAAAAAACAAATAAAGCGGGCCATGCCGATCGTATTTTCTTCATAGCTTTAAATATAATACAAAAGAAAACCACAAGGACTCCTTTATTGAGGGGAGCCTTGTGGTTTCTGATAGGGTGGGGTTGAATTAATTCGCGTTCAGATCAGGAGATCTCTCAAGAAACTCCTGGTATAATCTGATATGTCTATTACTAAGTGGAATGCGATACCCATTGATGAAAACATGCATGATTTGAGACCGTGTTTCGAATGGATCTTCAGTTGCCACGATGAGGTTGGCAACCTTTCCAGCTTCAATAGATCCTAATTGATCGCCTAAACCAAAAATCTCTGCTGGATTGATGGTTACTGCTTTCCATGCTTCTTCTTTTCCCATGCCATAGGCAGCTGCGAAAGCAGCGTGGAAAGGAAGATTTCTGACATTCTCAGTTTCATTGGTTCTAAGAGCCACTTTTACTCCAGCTTTGGCAAGTTTGCCAGCATTGGTATAAGCTGCATCATATCGGTCAGATTGACGAGAAGGAAGATCTTGAACTGGACCTGTAATAACAGGGATACCTGCTTCAGCAATTTCATCAGCAACTCTCCAACCTTCTTTTACACCTGAGAAAATAACACGGATATCCATGTCCTTCACCCATTTGATGGCGTTTTGAATATCAGAAGCAGCATTCACTTCGATCATTAGCGGAAGCTCTTTAGAAATGACCTTTGCCAATTGCGCGATTTCTGGGTAGTACTCAAGTTCTGCACCTTTGCTGCTCAATTCATGATACTGCTTCGCTTTTTCCATCAGTTCATTGGCATCTTTGAGGGCTTTCTCATTATCCTTTTTGATGTCTGCATCTGATCTTCGATCAAATCGACCTCTTCTCGCTGAGCTTGGAAAATTCATAGCCACTGCTTTAAATCCAGCATACATTTGATCAGGAGTATAACCTACCAAATTGATTAGCGCAGCTGTTCCAGGGAATAGTCCACCACTAGGCTTGGCAATTACGGTAGTAACTCCAGAAACTCGTGTAACCGGGATGGCCTCTGAATTTGGATTGACAGCTGTAAGTGCTTGCATATTCGGCGTTACATTTCCGATCTCTTGATAATCAACTGTTTCGGCCACCGAACTTACCTCAGCTAGACCTAGTGTCGTGCCACTATCGATCATTCCAGGGTAGATCACCATTCCACTACAGTCAATTACCTCTGCTCCATCTGCTGAAACATTGGAACCAACTTGTAAGATTTTTCCATTTTCTATCAAAACAGAAGCACCAGAGAGTACACCTTTGGTGATGGTGTGAACAGTTGCATTCTGCAAAAGGAATTTTCCTGTACGGGGTTTAATGAATTCCCCGTCAATTTGCGCCATGGCCATCATTGGCAGTAGGGCAATCAGGAAGGTCAGAAAGGTTTTATTTATTCTTTTCATGTCTTCGATGTTGAGGGGATTATTGATTCATTTGAAATAAGGCACTTGCAGTCTCAAAAAGGTGCTCAGTGTCCTGCATACAACGGTGATTGTGCTCAGTAAGTAGAATTGGCTCTACGGTCTCAGTAGGGCTTACCTGCTGGCGCTGATCATCCTGATCCTCATTGATATCAAAGTACTTGATCCCATCCACAAAGGTCATTTGAGGAATAGCGTATGATGAAAGTGGATGGCCTTCGAAAATTGCCACGTCTCCATGCTTTCCTTCTTCGAGCGATCCTACTTTATCATCTATTCCCAATTGTCTGGCAGGATTGATCGTGATCATTGACAAAGCTTCATCATCGGATAAGTTTCCATATCGTTGAGTTTTAGCCGCTTCGTGGTACAAATGACGGATCAATTCAGCAGAGTCAGAGTTGATTGAAGTGATCGCACCGTTTCTGTGCAAAATAGCTGCGTTGAAAGCTGTCGAGTAGTAAACCTCAAATTTGTAAGCCCACCAGTCAGCAAATACTGAAGCACCCATAGTATACTCAGCAATCTCAGGAGCAACCTTGAATCCCTCATTAGTATGTTGGAATACCAGTTTATCAATTCCGAAATCTCTTGCCACATTGATTAGCATGTAGATTTCATCAGCTCGATAGGAGTGACAGTGAATGATAATTTTACCATCTAAGATATCTACTAATGTCTGTAGTCGTTCATTGTATTCGGGAGCTACAGCAGTACTTCCTTTTTGACTTTTAGCTTTATTGAAATCCTCCCAAGCTTTTTTGTACTGTAGTGCTTCATTGAAACCATTTCTCAAGATAGCTTCTACACCCATCCGGCTTCTTGGCTGGATTCCATTTCCTCTTCCGTGTACTCTTGTTGGATTTTCTCCCAAAGCAAACTTGATCGTACGAGGTGCATCCTGCATGATGATGTCTTCAGGATTACTTGATCCCCATCTGTGCTTAAGTGTGGCGTTTTGACCACCGACTACGTTTGCCGAGCCGTGCATGGCATGTGAAATAGTTACACCTCCTGCCAAGGCTCTGTAGATACCGATTTCATATGGATTGACCACATCTTTCATTCTGACCTCAGCTACAATAGGAGCAGTGGCTTCATTCACTACGTCCAATGCCACGTGGGAGTGAGCATCGATGATACCCGGCATTACATATTTACCGGTAGCATCTACTGTGGTTACCCCGGAAGGAGCATTTAGATCTTTCCCGATTTTCTTGATTACGCCATCCTGAATTAAGACATCAGTATTTTCATAAGTACCATTTGTGACGGTCAGTACCGTCCCATTTTTAATTAACACGCTCCCTTTGGGAGTTTGTGCCCAAGAAAATGACAAGCATAGACTCAGACAAAGTGCGAGTAGTATATTGATTTTCTTCATTTCCTTAGTTGTTTGAAATAAAATTTGGATTACGGGTTGCAGAGATTGGGAAAGAACCAAACTGTGCGATGTTCATAGATCCGTCCATTGAGTTTCCAGAAATTTCTCCAGAAACGCTCACAGAAATTGCCATTCCACCTGCGCTTACTTCAAAAGAGAAGCTCAACTGTGAACCCGAAATACTTACATCAGAAATGGGAGAGGTAGCCGTTCCATTTCCTGAAGGATCGTCATAAGTAATGGTTCCTGAATAATCATCTCCATCTTTTTCGATAGTAAGCTTTCCGCCAGAGCTTCCTGCAGGAGTCTCGGAAGTGTAGTCCCAAGTTCCAGCGACTTCTACAGTTGCTTCCCCGTTACCATTCTTCTTCTTGGTTTTAATTTCGTAATCGAAAATGCTTCCATCTGCGACCACATGCTTTATCTGAGAATCTTCACTGAAAATTGGACCGGTGGTGATTACCAGATTGGCAATTTTTCCTTGCTCCACCGTTCCAGCGATTCGATTCATTCCAATCATACTAGCAGCGTTGGTAGTCAAAGCAGCCATAGCCGCTGACTCAGTAAGTCCTGCTTCTATCATTGCACGAAGAGACTTCATCGCATCACTTGGCTTAGCATCAATTGTAGAAAATGCGAATGCCACACCAGCTTCAGCTAATTTGCCTGCTTGTGCAATGGTGCGATCGTATGATTCTTTTACTCGGTCATATTGAGCTTGAACCGCCTCATCTACATCGTCTTTTTGACTTTTGATGGCTTTGTCATCAGGAGTTTCCAGCTTTAGTATGACTCCTACACCACTAGACTTTAGCAAATCAATTACTTCATCATATTGCTCAAGTCCGTAAACCACCAATTTGAAACCAAGTTCTTTCTGAAGGCTGATTGCTCTGCGAACTTCCAAATCATTTTCAACTTCGAAAAAGACAGGTATCTGACCATTGACTACCTCGGTCATTGCCGAATAAGTCTGGTTAATTTCAGGACGGGTCACCCCGGAGTTGGAAGTAAAAGTTGCAATTCGGTCCTGAGTTAGATTAGTGTTTTTGTACACATCTCTAAACTTAGCCATGACGCCTACGGTAGTCCCAGGATACATTCCCCTAGATCCATTCAAGCTTGCAGCAAGTGCGGTGTTTGCTTTGATAAGATTGGTAGAGCCTTTGGTTCCTAAAACCATGATAGCACCTTTTCCAGCGATCATTCCTCCATCAGGAAGTACATGTGCCATGGTGAAACCAGCTTTTCTCAGATCATCTACCTGTGAAGAGCTGATGTCAAATTGATCCGTAGCTGATCTCCAAGGGGTAATACCTGCGATCTCATCTGGTGGGTTTGACGATACAAAATCGCTTGGCCTTTCCGGATCTTCTGGTTTTGTGATGCCAGCTTGAGAAGCAGCATCGATAAATCCTGGATAGATATAAAGTGAGTCCCCTGCAATTACTTTTGCAGCTGCAGGAATAGTGACTCCAGATCCTACACTGATAATTACACCGTCTTTGACAACGATGGTAGCTTTTTGTCCTTCACTTCCGGGGGAAGCATGGACTGTGGCATTGGTGAATGCATAGGTTTGGGTGATAGGTTTCTGACCAGTGGGATCACTTTGTGCGAACAAAGTCCCACTGCCGAAAAGCCCCCATGCGAACAGACCCAAGAGGCCGGTTTTCCAAAGTGGTTTTTTCATTTGTGTGTTAATTTGATTGATTAAATCCAACTAGGATTTCTAGGAATTGACAAGTAAAAGCGCCTGAATGTTTGGAGTTTTTACTTATGTGCAAAATACCTGTTTGATTGATGGTTTATTTAAATGGTAAGCTAATAAAAGGAATTAGGGAATCCCGCTAGATTTTTTTTTGGTGGCAATTTTTTTGATCAATGGCAATTAATTGCTTTTTGTAGCAGCTATTTTGTTCTTTTATGATTGATATAAAAAATCCTGTCTATCGGCTCGGATTATAATTATTGGTATTTCCATTAAGTCATTATCTTTATTGGTCAAATCACCCAAAAAATGAAGAAAATCCTGATTATAGAGGATGATTTATTGATCAGTAGTCTTGTTGATTTCCGACTCAAAAAGGAAGGGTATATTACTAAGTTGGTTGTAGATGGGAATGAAGGAGTTGAAGCTATTCAGGAATTCAAACCCGATCTGATAATTACTGATGTAATGATGCCTTTCAAAAGCGGGATAGAGCTGATCCACTACGCTAAAAAAGAATTTCCTGATATACCCATCATCGTCTTGAGTTCATTAGGAGAAGAGGAGGGAGTTGTTTTGGAGGCTTTTCATCTTGGGGTAAGTGACTTTATTCCTAAGCCATTCAATCCCAATGAATTAGCTCTTCGTGTCAAGCGCGTACTAAATTAGCATGCTTAAAAAAATACCAGCACTACTTGCTCTGATCTTATTCTTTCAGATAGCTTCTGCTCAATCCTTGGATACTCTTTTTAAAAGTAAAGAGGATTTATTGCTTGATTTGAGTAAGCAAAGAGAAGTCAATTCGCTTGAATTTCAGTTTTTTTTACCGGATAGTATCCTTAATCAAGAGTGGATTAATAGCTCGGATTTAAATCTACAGGCAGTTAATGGAGGTTTTCTTACAAAAACCTTTGATGACTGGTCAAAGTATGATTCCCTTCAAGGCATATTTCCACAAGCTAATTCCATTTTTTTATTGTACGGAGAGCCCACAAACTATGAGGGGGTCATTTCTTACCTGAATACACTTTACGCAACTGGTGATTTTTTACCGGTAAGCTTGCAGGAGGAATCAAATGAGTCTCTAATTCTGGCTGCCGTCAAAAGCATATATGAACCTTATGATACACTTTCATCTTGGTTGGTATTTGATTGGAAATTGATCTGGGTTCTCGTGATTTTATCCTTATTCTTGATTTTAGCTTTGGGACTTATTTTGGCTTTGGTCATTTTCAAAGCCCGTAGAAATCAGCGGGAGGAACTTCGAAAAGCTTATGACAAGGATATTATTGATCCTTTGACCACCATACTTTTCACACAAAGTCTGGAGGAATTAAAAGAAATGAAACCGGAAGAACTTAAGGAGATTTTTCCGGCCCAACTCTTTCCAAAGCCTTTATTCAAGGAAGTATTGATAGAACGAATCATAGGGCTCAATAAAAAAATGAAAGGGGAGTTCAAGGGTAAATTGAAAGAACTCTACAAAAAACTGGATCTAATTAAAATCACTGAGAAAAACCTGAAGAGTAAAAAATGGTCCTATGTCACCACAGGGCTAGTACAGGTGAATGAAATGGATCTCTCAGAGCTTTTGCCAGAGGTAAAAAAGCACACCAATTCAAAAAACTTTCATGTTCGTAGCAGTGCAGGAGCCACACTTCTCAACTTATCTCAGGAAGCTGACCTATCATTTCTTAAAAATCAAGACTATCCGCTTTCGGATTGGCAGCAGATGAATTACCTGCGAATCATCAAGTATGTACACCCTACCAAAAAACTGATGATTCATGAACTTTTCCAATCACCGAATGAAAGTGTTCGGATTTTTGCCATCAAGCTTGTAGCCTTTTTGGGAAGGTTTGATTTGATCGAACAAATAAAAATATTGGTTCCTAGTGCTCAAAACAGCGAAAAAATAGAAATCCTTCAAACCTACTTGACATTGGGTGCACACATGGAGGCTGAATTTATCAATGCGAATATTACCTCAGAAGACGAGGATGTTCAGAAAATGGCCATTAAAGTCGCTGGTAAAATAGGTGATGAAATCTCTGAAAAGATTTTGTTTCAGCTTTTGGAGGAGACATCCGACAGGGGAATAAGACTTCTAATCTTAGAAAGCCTTAAGGAATTGAATGAAGTTGCTTTTGAAAGTTATATTCAAGAGCATTCAAACCCGGAAAACCTTCAAATGAGAGAACAGCTTCTAGACCCCTTATTACAAAATGTATAATTTTCTATTCTACCTTTTGATTGATGTTTTTGGGGTCATTTTTATGATTCTCAGTTTTTCTGTGGTCACACTCTATCTGCTGATCATGATCCTAAGTGCATTGGAAATGCGAGATTTCCGAAGGAAAAATCGATTTGCAGATTACCAGGATATTATCACGAGCCCAATAGCCCCCGGAGTTTCAATTTTGGCTCCTGCTTTTAACGAGGAGTCCAATATTGTACAGAACGTTAAAAGCCTATTGGCCCTTCACTATGGGAAGTTTGAAGTCGTGATTATCAATGACGGTTCAAAGGATCAAACACTCAATCGTCTCATTGAGGCTTTTGAATTGAAAAAGACCTCTTTCTTTTATCAATCACAGATCGAAACTGCTCCTGTAAGAGGTATATATCGCTCTGAAAATAAATCCTTTAGAAGGCTTTGGGTAATTGATAAGGAGAATGGCGGGAAGGCGGATGCTTTAAATGCCGGAATCAATATTTCTACCATGGAAATCCTGGCTTGTATTGATGTGGATTGCATCTTGGCAAGTGACTCTATTACCCGGATGGTACGACCATTTATGGAGGAAACCAATAAGAAGGTAGTAGCAGTGGGCGGGGCGATTGGAATCGCCAACAACTGTGATGTCAAAGATGGAACGGTAACCAAGTATCGGGTACCAAAATCGAGAATCGGTAAGTTTCAAGTGGTAGAGTACTGTAGGGCTTTTTTGATGGGTAGGATGGCCTGGTCCCGGATCAATGGTCTGATGCTGATTTCGGGAGCCTTTGGGTTTTTCAAAAAAGACCTTGTGATGGCAGTGGGAGGGTATTTCCCAAAGACTGTCGGTGAAGATATGGAACTCGTCGTCCGTCTGCGACGCTACCTAGAAGAGCGCGATATTCCTTATCGGGTGGCTTTTGTTCCCGATCCGCTTTGCTGGACAGAAGTGCCTGAGGATGAAGAAGTCTTGGGCCGACAGCGAAATAGGTGGATGCGTGGGACAATTGAAACTCTGCAGCTTCATAATAAAGTTGGATATAATTCTCGTTTTCGGGTTTTGGGCTTAGTATCCTATCCTTTTTGGTCTATTTTCGAAAAAATGGGGCCGATTTTAGAAATATCTGGCTTGATCTACACACTTATCCTCTTGTTGATAGGTGATTTTTCAGCTGTATATTTCTTCTCCTTAATATTAATGATCTATTTCCTTTCCCTGCTTGTCTCTGCATTTAGCATTCTCTATGAGCAGATCGCTTACAATAATTACAAGGATAAAAATGACCTCAGAAGTCTGATCAGGACCATTTTGCTCGAGCCACTTTTTATTCACCCAAAGGTGGTCTTGTGGGGATTGAAAGGTCATATAGACTTCATTGCCGGCCGGGGAGGCTGGGGTAAGATGATTCGGGCAGGATTTAAAACTGCCGAGGACCGTAAAAACCTTGACACCCAATCCACTACATCATGAGAAAAGTTGCTCTTTTTCTTTCCTTCTTCTTAGCGACTCAATGGCTTGTGGCACAGCAAAGTCAGAACCCTGATCAACTCCTCCTGGATGCGCGCGAATTAATTTTTGATGGAAAATATCAAGAGGGTAGAAGAATTGCCTTCCGGGCTTTGGAGATTTCACCCACCTACGCGGATATTCTGATTTTGGTGGGTAGGAGTTATGCCTGGGAAGGAAAAAATGATTCTGCAAGTATTTACCTTGAGCGCGCAATCACTGCTTCTCCTAAATATGCTGATGGGTATTCAGCCTATCTAGATAATCTTAGCTGGGCTGGAGAATATCAAAGAGCTGGTGAGATTTTGAAAAGAGCAGAAAGCAATCTTGGTGATCCTTTGCCAGATGCCGTCGCCTACCGAAAATCAAGGCTTTTATATTATGAGGAAGAATACAATGAAGCCTATGATATTGCCCAGGCCTTGTTTGATAAAGGATACAAGCAGGAAGGAATACTAGGATATTTACAAAACCTTCAACGTTTGAGACGAAATTCAGCCATTGGAGCCACCTATGACTACGATACTTTTTTTGGAGATATCAGCCCATGGCATACTTGGTCGGTCTATGGTCGGGCACAGACCAAGTTAACGGGTTCTTTGATTGCCCGAGTCACACAAAGCCATCGATTTGATGGATTTGGTACCCAATATGAGTTAGATGCTTATCCCTCTCTTGGAGAAAATTCCTATGCTTATCTAAATATCGGTGGCTCAGGAGCTGGATTTTTTCCAAAATTGAGATTAGGAGCTTCTGTCTTTTTCAACCTTCCTAAGGCTTGGGAAGTAGAAGGCGGGTATCGATACCTCGGCTTCACCGAAGTAACCCATATTGCTACTGCTTCCCTTGGAAAGTATGTGGGTAATTGGTGGTTGAATTTTAGGGCAAATGTCATTCCTAGCGGTAATAATAACGGTGTGAGTACTTCTGGTAATTTTCAGGCTAGGTATTACTTCAAGACTGCTGAGGACTTTTTTAGTGTTCAACTCAGTTCGGGCGTTTCTCCCGATGAAGAAAATAGGGATCAATCCCAACTTCTTAATTCCTACCGAATTCGGCTTGGCTACCAACAACTCATTTCTCCAAGGTTTATGATTTTTGGGTTTACAGGGTATAGTCGTGATGAATTGTCTGCAGACCGCTTTCGAAATAATTTGAACCTCTCCATTGGTAGTGAATACCGCTTCTAAGCTAAATCTATGAAGGAAGAACTTAAACTTTATTTCAGGAGGCTTTCTTTCCTTTTTTTACTTTTGGTCGTATTTCCAGGCCTGAGCTTTGGCGTATGGTGGCTGAAAGCAGATAAGAAAGCATCAATTTTGATCTTGGATAAGACAGTTCCTAATAAGGATTTCAGAGAGCATTTGGGGATTTTTTGGGCGATGGAATATGAGAAGTTTGTCAATCCCGAGACGGATGAATTGTATAAGCTTGATCAGGACTATTTTGGATATTTCCCTTCAGACCAAGAGGATGGGAAATATGGCTTCGTCAAGGACTTTTCGAATTACTCCCAATCTGAGCTGGATCAATTGGCAGAATCAAGTGATATCATTTATTATGCGGATACATACGGAGTTTACAGGAATGATTTTGAGAATGAGGAAGATGCTGACGAACCCAGTAAAAAAATCTATGGAGGGTTGAATAGTAATGAAGTCAGGTTGATTGAATTAGCTCAAGAAAAGGAGAAAACTGTACTGTTGGAGTATAATTCCATGGCTTCACCTACTGCTAAGGGGCTTCGGTCACAGATGGAAAATAGCATTGGTGTTCGATGGACGGGTTGGGTAGCTCGATATTTCGATGAGCTAGACACGGCCATAAATAAAGGTCTACCGGATTGGCTCATTTCCAATTATTTGGATCAACACGAGCAATCATGGCCCCATCAAGGTCCAGGTTTGGTTTTTGTAAATGAAAGCGGACAGATTGAAGTCTTTGAAGATCAGAAAGACTACCAAAATACCATCCCATATATCCGGACTCCCGGAAGGAATAAAGCGAACTTCAGATTGCCTGAGATTGTGCCTTATCCAGATTGGTTTGATGTGGTTTTAGTGCAGCGGGAGTTTCAGGTGATATCTTATTACGATATCGAGCCCACCAATGAAGGTTTGGAAAGGCTTCGTGCTATGGGGCTCCCTAGATTCTTTCCGGCAGTGGTCTTTCGACCTAATGGAAAGGGTCGTTCTTATTACATTGCAGGAGATTTTGCAGATGCGAAGCTCAACCTTGGGTCAGCCAAATTTGCAGGACTTCCTACCCTTTGGAGGGGATTTTATAGTGTTGCAAATCATCGCGATCGCCATGGATTTTTTTGGAACTATTATCAGCCACTGATTAGTCAGATTTTCTCAGAGGCACATCGGTCAAAATAGTTTTATTGAGGGGGAAGCAGTCTCCTCGTTTGAACCATGTAACTGTTCTTGTTTTTAAATTCCTCAAACTCTCCAATCATCCGATTTAGATCATTGGGGCTCGTGATTGGGTCAATATTCAAGCCTCGAGAAATCTGAAATATTTGCCCATCTGAAAGGAAAATGTCCCCATGTATGTAATCGATTAATTGATTTTTATTCCTCATCAGTGGCATGGCAATTCTAGACTGAAATGTCTGAGCAGTGTCCAGGACCTGACCCTGCCAGGTTACCACTTCTGGAAGTTGGATATCTATTTGTGCTTCCAAAAATGAAAGAATCGATGGGGTAATTTCATAATGACTACTGACTCCCTCAAAATACTCGGGTCTTTTTATGAGTGGAGAATAGATAATCAAAGGCACATGGAATCGGTCTATTCTAGACGACATCGGAACTTCAGGCAATCGATGGTCTCCTGTAATGATGAAAATGCTATTTTGAAACTCTGGTCGCTTTTGATATTCATCGAAAAACTCACGAACCGCATCATCAGCATACAATACGGTCATATAAATATCTCGGTAGCTTCGATAATCTGCTTTTTGACCTTCACTCAGATTTAAATAATTGCTGAGATGATTTTCAAATTTCTGGATATATTTTTCCCGCTCTGGTACGAGATAGGGATCATGCGAAGTTTGGGTCTGAAAGACCAAGATTTGAGGAGATTCTAAGCTTCTTGGAAGTTTTTCCAGTCCATTTTTGAATAGCTCCTTATCCGCATAACCCCATGAAAAATTACCGGTGGAAGGAGACTTGGAATATTTAGGATCAAATAATCTTTCATCTACAAATTGAACGGGCTGTTGATATTCAATAAAGCTTCCTACATGGTCAAAGTTTTTATCTGCTCCGATAAAATAGCGTGTTTCGTAGCCGTTTTTCCTTAAGATGCTAAGGAGCGTTTCATGATAGGGAAACTCCTGATATAATTCCAGGAAGCCCTTCTCTCCAAAAGGAAGCCCGCCAAAGACTCCCGGCTGTAAGCCGAATGTTCGACCAGTAGAAGACAAGGCATGCATCCATACCAAGCTGTGTTGTTCCAAGCTGTCAAGAAATGGGGTGAAACTCCCCAAATAAGCGTCTTTTCCTGAATAGGCTTTACCAAAGCTTTCCAGAAAAATAAATACCAAATTTGGGGCCTGCTCTAAGGAATCGAAGAAAGGACTCAGTACATCCGGATAGTCAGCTTTATGAGCAAAAGGGTAGGTATCGTCGACAAACTCCTTTTCGACAATAAGATCTTCAGTACCGGATCTCAGGTAAAAATCAAAATAATATTCGCCCCCATACATCAAGTAGTCAAAGCTCTCTTCTGTCAGGTATCTGGACTTGTTGCGGGTGACATTAGTTTCGACCTCTGTCGCTGAATCATCTACTAAATCAGGCAAAAGAATAACTATAACTACTGATAAAATAAATAAGCCCGTGAGAAATAACATGGCTTTGAGTGGAAATCGGAAAAATCTAGTACCCAGATGCATCAGAAAACCAACCAAAACAAAGGAGAAAAAAAGCATGGACACACTGAAGACATTGAGTTGCCCTGAGGCTTGAATAGTCAAGAGTAAGTCCTCGGTACTATAGGCGAATAAATCTTTTCCTAAAGGCAGAAGCGTTTTGAAAAAATAAAAAACCAATGCAGCCTGTACAAGTACCAAGATGGATAAAAATAGAAGGAGCAGCCATTTGGCTAGTGGGCTAGAAATCAAAACCACAACCAGATAGCAGGTAAATAAAAGTCCTAATAAATAAGCCAACCAGGTCAAATCTTGAATAAAAATGTCTTTCAGGATGTCTCCGATCGCGAAAGGAAGCACGTGATTTGAAAAAACTAGGTAAAGCTCTAAAGCTCTCAGCAATATCATCAAGAATATGAATATCAAAGACATACCCCAGAAATTCTGCAGAATTACCTTGATTCTACCTGGTAGTGTAGATCGGATGGCTGCTTTTTTTGACATTGACGACTGCTTAGATTCGATGCAATTTTAAAGAAAATAGGTCAAAATAAACTATCTTCAAGTTTTGAAATAGACAATATGGGCAAATCGAACTTACTGATTGAATTATATAGTAACCTTAGCACTACAGGAGCATTGACTTTTAGCTCAAAAGCACTGGTCAAAAAAATGGTCACCCAAGTGGACTTGAAAGATGCTAATCTAATCGTCGAATTGGGAGGAGGAGATGGGAGTATTACCCAAGGGATTATTAACCAAATGGGGCCACAAACCAAATTACTGGTCTTTGAAATCAATTCATCGTTTTGTGAGGAGATGAGGAAGCAGTTTGACAATCCCAATGTGCAAATCATCAATGACTCGGCAGATCAAATTGAAAACTACCTAAATGGAGAAAAGGTAGATTTCATTCTTTCCTCTTTGCCTTTTTCCTTCATTTCTAAAGAAATAACGGATTCTATTTTAAGCCAATCGCGCTCAGTTCTCAACCAAGGAGGAGCATTCATACAGATTTGCTATTCCTATCTTTTGAAAAATCTTTTCAAGAAGTACTTTCCTGAAGTCAACGTGAGTTTTACCCTAAAAAACCTGCCACCTGCCTTTG
Organism: Algoriphagus formosus; assembly: GCF_002807035.1. Taxonomy (GTDB): domain Bacteria; phylum Bacteroidota; class Bacteroidia; order Cytophagales; family Cyclobacteriaceae; genus Algoriphagus; species Algoriphagus formosus. The sequence continues at coordinate 130,503 of NZ_NIUC01000001.1, forward strand.
TGATGGTATGCCAAAGCTAAGAGTGCATGGATATTTTGCGGATAGCGATTTTAGAATTTTGTAGACAGCGGCCGGATACCTCTTTTTGTCCATCTGAGGTAGTTCGGAGAATGTACCCCGAATCATGGCGTGAGTTTTTACCAGATATCCGCCAAAAGGCCTTTGAAATGTATCAAGAGGGTGAAATATTAATCACTCAAAAAGGAAAACTGCTCGATAAGGAAGCACTTCCAGTAGGACCGATAAGGATTTCGAAACTAAAGTGACTCTTCCTCGGTTTGAATCCCAAATACTCAATATGGATACGAATCAATCATTACCAACTACTTCAGTCACCATTCCAGAAGGAGAATCTGTCATCACTTTAGGTGCAGGCTGTTTTTGGTGTACCGAGGCAGTTTTTCAGCGCTTAGAGGGTGTCAAAAATGTAGTCTCAGGTTACTCAGGTGGTTTTGTAGAGAATCCAAGTTATCGAGCAGTTTGCAGTGCTACTACAGGTCATGCCGAAGTGATTCAAGTTTTCTATGATCCCAAAGTGATCAGTTTGGAGCGATTATTAGAGGTTTTTTGGTCGACCCATGATCCCACCACACTCAATCGACAGGGAGCAGATGTCGGTCCTCAGTACAGGTCTGCCATTTTTTTTCACACCGAAGAGCAGGGTGAAATTGCCAAAAACCTGAAGAAGGAATTAAACGAAAAGAAGGTCTTTTCTCAGCCAATAGTCACTGAAATCACTGCTTTTAGTAACTTCTATCCAGCTGATATTCAGCATCAAAATTATTACAATGAGAACGGCTATCAGCCCTATTGTCAGTTTGTGATTAAGCCGAAGGTAGACAAGCTGGAGAAGTACTTTTCAGAGCTTCTGGCAAAAGATTAAAATATATTTTCCCGCATGAGTTTTTATAGGACAGGCAAAAACTGACCTATATTTGCATTGTTTTTAGAATAATTATGATGAAAAGAAATAGAGCCCAAGAATCAAGAGCCGCCATTGAGCGACTTTATATCACGATGAGACATCTTTTTACCCGAGGTACTTACAAGCCGATGGGAGTCTCTGGTGAGAGTTTGGTTCAGGCTTTGCGAGTTTTAAGTCCGGAAATTTACGGAACCATCACAGATCTGGAAAAGGTAGAATTAGACGGCCTTCTTTATGTAATGGAGCGTCTTCCGAGAGGAATCGAACAGTGCCGATACATTCGCCTGATTAGTCGGGAAGGTCTTGAGACTTCGCATTTGGAACCTATTGTTCCGCCGAAAAGAAGAAGAAATTGCTATAGGCTCGATGAACAAGTCATGTATGTGGAAATGACGCGGGGAAGATCAGATATCTATGATATTCTTACCCACCTGACATTTTTGTATATCGAGAGCAGCAAAATCTATCAAAACAGTACTGACCCGAAAGGAAAGATTTCTATCAACTGGAAGATGCTGGAGGAATTTGTGAAGAAGGAAGAAAGCGGGGAGCTGTTTGATCGAGAAGCGGCTTCTGCTTATCTCAGCCACTTGATCGGTAGGACTTTCGAAGAGACCTCTAAGGCTGTCAACAAATTTGAAAAGAGTTCGAATTCAAATAGTCTATTTTCCATCGTATATCACCTGGGCAAGCTTGCCATGGAAGAGATTCGGGAAGGAAAAGATCGGGAGATTTCATTTTCAGCCACCTTGAGGGAGCGAATCGGTCATCATGTCTATGGTGAGCAATGGGCTGGAAAAATCATGCAGAAGCTGGATGAATTAGACTTATTAGAAAGGCCTATTCATATTATTTCGGCAAATCTTCACTCGGTTTTGAATACCATCTATGCTCCTCAAGTGCTAGACTCAAAGAGCTTCGAGGATATTGAGCAAATAGCCTCCTCCATTGCGATGGGAGAAAAGAACAATGCTGGGAAAAAGATTTATGCCTATGCTTTGAAGCATGGCTTCGTGGATATTCCTGATCAGTCTGGTACCAATATCGGGACACAAATCATCGATACTGCGAAGTTGGAGAAGCCTGAATTGCTACCGGGATTATCCTTACCTGAAGAGTCAAAGCAAAGACCGGTCTTTGTTGTGATGGATTATGCCTTTGGTGAGCAGGCTTTTGAATGTATGGATGAGCTATTGAAGCCATTTAAGAAAGGCGGCAAAGAATTCCCGCTGAATATCGTTTCGGTTTCCATCATGGGAAAAGCCGGAATTCTCTATGGAGGAAAAGGCGATCTGATGATTCCTGATGCTCATGTCTTTGAAGGCACAGCCGATAATTATCCATTTAAGAATGAATTGAAAGCTACTGACTTTGAAGGGTTTGGGCTTGGCGTGTATTCTGGAAGTATGGTTACGGTCTTGGGTACTTCCTTACAGAACAAGGACATTCTTCGGTATTTCATGGAGTCCTCTTGGAATGCAATTGGACTGGAAATGGAGGGGGCACACTACCAGAAAGCTATTCAATCAGCCTCTAGAATCCGAAAAAGTATTCGATCTAATGTGAAAGTCCTTTACGCCTACTATGCATCGGATAACCCTCTCGAAACAGGTAGTACCTTGGCTTCAGGAGCTTTGGGAATGGAAGGGGTGAGACCTACTTACCTGATCACTTACAAAATATTGGAGCGATTATTCGGGAAATAATCAGTAGGACTTCAAATCATTCAGTAGCATCCGCTGCAATAAATGGTTTCATTTCCTCAGCAATCTGGGCTCTTAGATCATTCAGTTTTATTGCGTAAGATTCGAGATTCTTTTCGCGTTCGGTTTTTGGAATCCACTTCTTGGTAGGAGTGGGGTTTCCATGGTCATCCACTGCCACAAAGACAATCACACAATGGGTTTTCTTTTCGTAGTTTGGATCGGTGACTTTTTTTGAAAAGACGTCTACGGCAATATGAATACTGGTTTTCCCGGTGTATATAACGGAAGCATCTATTTTGACTAAGTCGCCAATATTGATGGGTTTGTAAAAGCGAATTCCACCAACATAAACGGTAACACAGTAACTTTCAGACCAACTGCTTGCACAGGCATAGGCAGTTTGATCGATCCATTTCATCACAGCCCCTCCATGTACTTTCCCTCCAAAATTGACATCTGTGGGTTCTGATATAAACTGAAAGGTGGTTTTATTGGTCATTGTTCTAATTTTAAATCTAATCTTCTTTGATAGCAAGTGCTATTCATTGACTCTAGTAGAATGAAGCATATCCAATCGCCAACCATCATTTGTTTTGGTGGCAGTAGCACTTTCGAGCCAATGGATTTCCATCACGACGGCCCCATCTTTTTTGAAGGTTGCGTAGTTTTGATAGGCGATCCAAGCGCGATTTCCTTCTATGGTGGTTTTGATAAATTCAAAGCGATTCAAACGAGTAGCTCGGTCAGGATCACTTTTAGCATTGACAAAGTAAGATTGGATCATTTCCAAGTCCCAAACCTCCCCTTGCTCCAATAGGATAAAGTCTTCGGTATAAAAATCTGAGACCTTTTCGGCGTTGAATTCAGAAAATAACTCATCAAATGAATTTTGAATCAAGTCCTGAATAGCCTTCTCATCCGATTTCGTTTGGGCATGTCCAAATTGGACAAGGTTTAAGAGAATTAGCGTGAGAAAAATATTTCGAAAATACATGGCTTGAGCTATTAAGGTAGAATAGCTCGGGACAATGCTGCCCCGAGCATGAAAATATTATTGGAGATTGGAATTGATAGGGGGAGGTCCATCAGGGACAAAACCCTTGTAGACATAGTCGCCTTTTTTCTCTTTGAATTCACTTTTGACACTTTCAACCAGTTCTGGATTCTCAAAAAGATCCACCATAGTCATGGAAAGTGCCTTTGCAGCGTAGGCCATGCCTTTGTGGCCAATGGACATTCCACTTGAAGCCACTACCGCCCAAGAATGCCAAGGAGTGCCATTGGGTGCTGTTGTTGCAGATAGTCGAATAGTAGGAACCACCCAACTCACATCTCCTACATCGGTGCTACCACCCATGCTATGCTCGGCAGTTTCTTCCATAGGTTCAATCTTAGAAACCAGTCCGATTTGAGGCTTTCCAGTAGCTTCCTGAATTTTCTTTGCAAAATCCTGCTCTTCCTCTGTGTAACTAATGGGACCTAAGGTTTCTAGGTTTTTCTGAAGTGCCGCAGAACCAGTTCTATTTACCAATACCTCATGAACACCAGAGATAAGGCTGACCTTGTAGTCTACATTGGCCATGATCGCCGCACCTTCTGCCATGGCTTCTACTCTTTTCCAAACAGGAATTAAACCTTCCCGGCTAGAATCTCTCACTCGCACCCAAATTCTGGAATAATCAGGAACTACATTCACGACTTTTCCAGCATCTTGAATATGGTAATGAATCCGAACGGTAGGCTTGATATGCTCTCGATAATAATTGATCCCCGTGGTGTAAAGCTCTAGGGCATCCCCTGTACTTCTTCCATTCCAAGGATCAGAGGAAGCATGTGCTGCCTGTCCATAAAATTCCACTTGGAAATCCACCAATGCTAAGCCCTTTTGAACGGCAGTCTTTGTCTCTGCCGAGGGATGCCAGTCCATCACCACATCAACATCATCAAATAGACCAGCCCGAACCATCCATAGCTTTCCGAAGAACTTTTCTTCGGCCGGAGTTCCGAAAAATCTCACAGTTCCTTGGATTTCTCCCGACTCTATAAGATCCTTGATGGCTGCTGCTGCTCCTAAAGAAGCTACGCCAAAAAGATTGTGACCGCAGCCATGACCAGGGTTGCCTTCATTGAGCGGGCTTTTGTAAGGAACTTTGTTTTGAGAAAGTCCAGGTAGGGCATCAAATTCTCCCAAAATGCCAATGATAGGCTTACCGGAGCCATATTCTGCTACAAACGCCGTCGGTATTTCAGCTACTCCGCGGGTGACTTTAAAACCCAACTGCTCCGCATAATCCGACAAAGCCTCCGCAGATTGAGTTTCTTGAAAAGCAATCTCTTCAAAAGACCAAATCCGATCACTGAGATCTGTGAGTGACTCGAATCGCTGATCGACCGAAGCAACCACGGCTTCTTTAAGAGGGTTAGGCTTTGCTTTTCGCTGCGCAAATGAAATCTGGCTTAGCAAAAGCAGCAAAAGCGTAAAGGTTGATAGTTGATAGGTGTTCTTCATATTGTTTGGTTTGATAAGGTTCTGTTTCAATTACCACGCAATTCCGTAATCGTCTCCGTAGTTTGCACTTCCTCCCCACATGCTGCCATGCTTCCAGTCAAACCAAATCGCATTGATAGGTCCGGAAGTGCGTGGCCAAAAGTCCATGATGTAGCCTTTCTTGACCAACTCGGACCTGATCCATACGGGAGTGTCATCTCGTAGAATCATATGGCCGGGCTTGATTTCATGTGCTCCGAAGGAACTTTGCATTTGTAGGGAATTCATATTTGCAGCTTCCACAGCTTCCTGTACATTCATGTCGAATTCTACTACGTTCAAGAAAAATTGCAATAGGTTTTGATCCTGAGAGTCACCTCCCTGCACGGCAAAAGATAAAAACGGTTTACCGTCTTTCAGCGCTAGACTGGGAGTCAAAGTCACTCTAGGCCTTTTTCCGGGCTCTGGGAGATTGTATGGGTTTAGCTTTTCATCCAGCACAAAGCTCTGCATACGCTGACTCAGGCCTACTCCGGTACGACCTGCGATTACAGCCGGTACCCAACCGCCACTTGGAGTTACGGATACAACCCAAGCGTCCTTATCTGCTGCCTGAATGGAGGTGGTACCACTGAAAAAGGCTTCAAAATATGGATCATCTGTACCTGAGAGTTCAGCCAGGTGAATTTGCTCTTCAGTAGTTTCGCCTTGCAGGCTAAGCATATTTTTGAAAGGATTACTTCCTCCTTGATAAGGGTAAGGATCTCCTGCGCCCATTTCGGGATCGTTGATGTCTTTAATTAGTTTCGCTCGATCTTTTGCATATTCCTTTGACAAAAGGCCTTGAATTGGGCTTTTAGGCTCAAAGGCGGGATCGGAGTAATAAAAGTCCCGATCAGCAAAAGCTAAATTCATGGCCTGGTACACTGTGTGTAGATACTCGGCACTGTTATAGCCCATTTTTTGCAAATCAAAATTTTCCAGAATATTCAATGATTGAAGCAAAGCCGGGCCTTGGGTCCACTCTTGAAGCTTGTAGACCTGAATTCCTTTGTAATCGACCATCAAGGGCTCTTCAATTTTCACTTCCCAGTTAGCTAGATCTTCTTCTGTAAAAAGACCACCTTGCTCTCGGGTACCTCGGACGATTTCTTTAGCGATGTCCCCCTTATAAAACCGCTCATTTGCTGCGTAAATCGCTTCTTCTCTGGATTTTCCTGCGGCAAGGGCTTCCTTTTCGGTCTCCACCAATTTCTTCAAAGTCTCATACAAGTCCTTTTGAACAAAAATCTCACCGGGCGCTGGTGCCTCTCGCTCCTCACCAAGGTGGGGAAGGAAAACTTCTTTGGAGTAGGGCCATTCTTTGATTCTCTCTTTAGCGCCTTCGATGGAATTGGCTGTCTGCGCTTCGATTGGATAGCCTTGGGCGAGTTGCATGGCAGGAGCGAGTACCTGCTCGAGAGAAAGGGTGCCGTATTCAGCTAGCATGGTCATCAATCCACCGGGAGTGCCGGGTGTTGTGGCTGCCAAAGGACCAAAGGCGGGCGGGTATTCCATTCCCTGAGATTTGTAAAACTCGACTGTCGCACCTGTAGGTGCATAGCCAAGTGCATTGATAGCAATGACTTTCTTGAGTTCAGGATGGTAAATCAAGGCCTGGGTTTCACCTCCCCAAGAGAGTACATCCCACATCGTGGCTGTAGCAGCAAGCATCGCACAAGCCGCATCTACTGCATTTCCTCCTTGGTTGAATATAGTGGCACCTGCTGTCGCTGCAAGGGGTTTTCCGGTAATTGCCATCCAATTCTTACCATGTAAGATGGGTTTTTCTGTTGGGGTTTGTCCAGGGGCTAGTCCGGGTAGGTTTTGACCAAAGGTCAAAAAGGAACATGAAAGTAGGGTGACAAGGGTAAAGATTTTTTTCATCGTCGAATAATTAGGGTTGGTCTACTTCATCAAGTAGCTGATTGATAATAGGTTGAAATCCGGGAAATTTCGAGTTGTAATGGGTGAATATTTGAAAAATAGCACTGGGGTCTTTCACATTAAAGCTATTTTCAGAAGTATAAGCTTCGATTTCTTCAGCTTTGTCTCCAAAAATTTGAAAAAACTTCTTTCGCTTTCTTGGGATTTCAATGATGTTTTTGCCCTCTAGATAGTAATAGGTATTCCGCTTTAGAATTTTGTCATTTCGCTCCCCAACCATCAGGGCTTGATTATAATTTGATTCTTTGAGGTAAGCTGTAGTCCTTCTCATGAGAGGTAATTCTCCATCTACTAGTACTTCAAAGAATCCCGAGATAGGTACACCATCTTCCAGGAAGTCCATACCATTTACAAAGTATCTCGGAACTTGGTAGGTCGAATCTATCCACACGATATTTTGGATCCGTAGACCCGGCATGACAGAGACCAGGTTATTCTCTGGTTCCATCAGCTCAAACATATTGGACACGATGTTATAGCGCGCACGGAATCCTTCCAGCATTTGCTGATCTCGATAGAGTAGGATAGATGCCCGGTTCCATTTGCTGTCCAGATAATTATTTCCTTCTAATTTTTTGGGTTCTGGTGGAATTCCGTACACCATATTTCCTCCAATAAAATTGGGGCGCTCATTGAGAAGGCGAATGATATTATCGGCTCGAATGGTCTTTTGCAGGGCTTGTCCACTTCCTGAAGCGCCCAGTCTTACCAGTGGAATGGTTCCTAGGTTTGTGTCTTCTTTGAGTTTGATGCTTTGTTCTAGCCGGTTGTATCCATTGTAATTGACCGCAAGTACATATTTGTCTTTTGGTAGATTTTTAAATTCAAAATTTCCACCTGCCACAGTGGTTGTTCCAAAAGCTGTACCGCGGAGTGTGACGCTGACTCCATCGATATATTCCCCTGATTCCGAATCGACAATTTTCCCCGAAATGGAAAAGTTTTGAGCTTGCACGAGGCTTGATAAAAACAGGAGCAGGAAAATTGAAATTTGAGTAAGGGTTTTTGACATAAATGGGCGATCAAATAAGACTGAAGAAAGATAGTCAAATCAGAACGTTATTTCAATTGAACTGTCGATGAAGGACTTTATCGCTTGTAGATTGGCTTTCAAGCCGAATTCGAGTTATATTTGATGAGCTTCATTAAGCTTTTTATCACTTTAATTATCCCATTTTGGATTTCTCAGTATTTAATTTTGAATCCAGTCTTCAAGAAGGACTGGATGCAATGGGCTTTGAAAAGCCTACCCCCATTCAGGAAAAAGCCATACCGGTTATCATTCAAAATAGAGACCTGATTGCCTGTGCGCAGACTGGTACAGGAAAGACGGCTGCCTTCATTCTCCCGGTCTTAAATAAAATTTCGAAATCAGGTAGCTCCTCTCTCAACACATTGATTTTAGCACCGACCCGAGAACTAGCCATACAGATCGATCAACAGATTCAAGGCTTTGCGTATTTCTTGGGAATCAGTTCCATCCCAGTATATGGAGGTGGAGACGGGATCGTTTGGGAGCAACAGAAAAAGGCGCTCGAGACGGGAGCAGAAATCGTCGTAGCAACGCCAGGAAGATTGATAGCCTTGCTCGCAGGCGGGAAAATCGATCTAAGCTCGCTTGAGCACCTGATTCTAGATGAGGCTGATCGCATGCTGGATATGGGCTTTTCAGATGATATTTTGAAAATCATCAATTACCTCCCGAAAAACCGGCAGACAGTTCTTTTTTCTGCTACCATGCCACCAAAAATCCGGCAGTTTAGTATGAAAATCCTTCAAAACCCGGAGGAGATTTCCATCGCTTTAGGCAAAACAGCAGAAGGGGTGACACAGTCATTTTACTCTGTCTATGACGGTCAAAAGGAAGACCTTGTGACCAATATTCTTTCCCAGAAAGATTATGAGGCTGTGATCATTTTTGCCTCAACCAAGGAAAAGGTCAAGTCGCTTCATAAAGTCCTCCGAAAGAAGTTTGAAGTAGAAGCATTTCATTCCGACTTAGAGCAAGTTGAGCGTGAGAAAATCATGTCTAACTTCAAGAATAAGACATTGAAAATTCTGGTTGGAACAGATATCATTTCTAGGGGAATTGATGTGGTAGGAATCGAACTAGTGATCAACTTTGATACTCCAGGAGATCCCGAGGATTATGTGCATCGAGTGGGTCGAACCGCAAGAGCAGATATGGAAGGTGAGGCGATCACTTTTGTTAACCCTAAGGATCAACCCAAATTCCGAAGGATTGAAGAATTAATTGGGATGGAGATCAACCAGTTGGAATTACCTGAAGGATTTGAAAAGGGTCCGGGCTACAATCGGGAGGATAAAAGATCCAGGAATGACAAACCCAAATTCCAAAAGAAAAAAGGTGGTTCTAAATTCAAAAAGCGAGGCTCAGATTTTTCCAAAAAAACTAATCCTTCCGAGAAGTTTCAGCCGAAAGCTTCGCAAAATGAATCCAAACCTACCGATCCAAAGCCAAGCAGACCTGCTTCCGGAAAATTCTCAAATAGGAAAAACGTAATTGATTAATGCGTTTTCATTTCTGAGCAGACAAACAGGCTATTCTCCGCTCAGACATTTTTGGAAGTTTGTTTTCATCATTCTGCCTATCTTCGAGCATGATTCAATTGATCGAATGTCCACGGGATGCCATGCAGGGAATTCCGGATTTCATAGATACTTCTATCAAAGCAGCCTACATTAATCAACTTTTAGAAGTTGGCTTTCATACCATTGATTTTGGAAGCTTCGTAAGCCCAAAAGCCATTCCTCAAATGAGGGATACTGCCGAGGTGTTGGAAATGCTTGATTTGCATAAGGCCCAATCCAAGCTTTTGGCTATTGTGGCAAATGTAAGAGGGGCGGAGGATGCCTTGCAGTTTGAAGAAATCGATTACCTCGGTTTTCCACTTTCTGTCTCTGAGACCTTTCAACAAAGAAATACCAACGCAAGCATTGCGAAAGCTTTAGAGACCGTGGAGTCGATTCAAAACCTTTGTGAAGTCAAGGGAAAAGAACAGGTGGTTTATCTGAGCATGGGATTTGGGAATCCTTATGGCGATCCATATTCACCGGAATTGGTGGCAGAATTTGTAGAAAAACTCGATCAGTTGGATGTAAAGACCATTTCATTGAGTGATACGATTGGAGTAGCTGATAGGGATTTGATTACAAAGCTTTTTGAAGTGCAAATCAACTCTTTTCCCCACCTTACTTTTGGGGCTCACTTGCATAGTCGTCAGGAATCTATTCAGGAAAAAGTACTCGCTGCACTTAAAGGAGGTTGTAGAAGATTTGATGGTGCACTGAAAGGTTTTGGAGGATGTCCGATGGCCAAGGATGACTTAGTTGGAAATATGGCTACAGAAGTGATGATTGAGGCATTGGAAGGAGAGGGCTTTGACCTGCAACTAAATAAGGCTGAGCTTGGAGAAGCCATGAAGCTTGCCAATTCTGTTTTTTATTGAATATGAGTAGCTCCAAAATCCAGCACAAGGTCAAGGCTACCCGAAACTACCGCTATTTGCATAAATGGCTGGGATTGCCTTTGCTGATATTCTTTTTTCTGATCGGGATTACATCCATTCTATTGGCTTGGAAAAAGAAAGCCGAATTGCTTCCTCCAACGCTTCAAACTCAAGTAGAAAATGGAACCTGGATACTACCTTCTGAAATGGCTCGGATTGGGGAGGAGGAGATGAAAAAACTGGGTAGAGATGAAGCAGTGGATAGAATCGATATTCGGCCGGACAAAGGAATTGCCAAAGTGACTTTTAAAACTCATTTTACTGAAGTACAGCTGGATGGATTTTCTGGAGAAGTTTTATCAGTAGAAACACGCCATTCTGATTGGATCGAAAAAGTGCATGACGGCAGTATTTTGGACTATTATTTCACCGATGGGGAAGGTTCGAAGCTAACTTATTCCACCTTGACTTCACTGGGATTGATTCTGATGGGTATCAGTGGCTTTTATCTTTGGTACTATCCGAAATTGATCAGGAAGTTGAAAAAGTAATCAGACCAAAAGCTTGAATTTCTTACCTGGAAGAGACTTGACTATTCCTTCGAATTCTAGCGATAGTAACTTCGAGGATAAAGTGCCTAGCGGAATCTCAGTCGCATAGCAAATCTGGTCAATTTCGGATTCTCCCTTTTCCTGTAAATGGGTGAGAATAGCTAATTCCTCTTTTTCCCGATTTGAAAAATCCAATTTTGGTTTTGAGAGCTTCTCTTCCCCAGGTTTTGTCCAAAAGAGCGCTTCTGCAATATCATTCGGTCCAGTATAAATTGAAGCTTTCATCTTCTTGATTAGATTGTTGCAGCCTTCTGAAAAGTTGGATTGAAGATTTCCTGGTACTGCAAATACTTCCTTATCGTAGCTGTAAGCAATTTCTGCAGTGATAAGTGCACCGCCTTTAGCCGCCGCTTCTACCACTATTAATGCATCTGACAACCCCGCGATAATTCGGTTTCTTGCTGGAAAGTTACCCGGCATCATTTTGCTGCCTGGGGCATATTCACTTAAAAGAGCTCCACTTTCCTGGAGTTGCTCGGCGGTCTTTCTATGCACTGCCGGGTAAATCTGATCGATAGGGGAGCCCATTATGGCCAAGGTGGGAAGTCCTGCATGAATAGCAGCTCGATGTGCCTCAATATCAATCCCGTATGCCAATCCAGAAATAATCGCAGGCTGATAGACCACAAGGTCTTCAATGATTCTTTTTGTGGCTGACCGACCATAGGAGGTCGCACTTCTGGTACCCACAATTCCGACGGTTCGTTCGAAATTCAAATCAGCTTTTCCTTTCGAAAAAAGCAAAACAGGTCCATCTTCCTGTGCTTTTAGACGTTGGGGGAATTTTGGGTCCAGATGGGTAAGGATTTCAAATCCCTTTTTCCCAGAAGTTGCTATTAAATCATCCGCTTTTCGAAGGAGTTCCTCTCTGCTTTCACGAAGTGCAAGTAGCTTCGGACCTACTTTAGGGATTTTAGAAGCTTTGCCTTTTGGAATGTCAAAAAATGCCTTTGGGGATCCCGAATAAGCTAAAATTGCTTTGAAAAGGCTTGGCCCAATCTTGGGAGCCAAAGCCAAAGCAATAAAATGCCGGATATGTTCATGATCCGGATTTTGCATGGAATTCATCGCGAATGGTCGCTAAAAACTCTTTAATCTCCTGAAGCTTCTGTACTGCCCCAACTTTGTCAAAGCCTTGTTCCTGTCCATGAGCAATGACCTCCCGTGCCCCATCCAATGTATATCCTTTTTCCTTTACCAAATGATAGACAAAACGGATTTTTTGGATATCGTCCTTCGTAAATCTGCGGTTGCCACGTTTGTCTTTTTTGGGTTTGATGATATCAAATTCCCCTTCCCAAAAGCGAATAAGCGAAGGAGCTACTTTAAACATGTCGGCAACTTCACCGATTGAATGGTATTTTTTCTCTATGATTTTCTCTTTGTACGGCACAGCTTTGGGAATTATTTCAAACAATAAACTAAAATACAAAATCAATTGATGACTTCAAGAATGACTTGAAGTGATCTCCGCAAAAATCAACAGGTTAACGATTTAATATCTGCAACATCTGCACAGCAGCGAGTCCAGCAGTCTCGGTTCGAAGCCTACTTTTACCCAAAGAGACAGGTTCAAAACCATTTGAAATCGCCAGCTTGATTTCTTCAGGATCAAAATCTCCTTCCGGTCCAATTAAAATAAGGTAGTCTCGAGTGGGTTTGGCTACATCCAAAAGATGATTTTGGTGGTTTTCATCCACATAGGCAATAAACTTTTGAAAACCCGAAAATGCGGGATCCTTTATCAAATCAGAAAAGCTGATGTCTGAATGGACTTTGGGTTTAAAGTATTGCTTGCTCTGCTTACAAGCAGAAATGATTTTCTTTTCGAGTCTGTCGGTTTTAAAATAGGTTCTTTCCGAATTTTGACTCTTCATCAGGTAGATTTCATGAAAACCGATCTCTGTGATTTTTTCTACCATCCATTCCATACGGTCAGGACTTTTGGTAGGGGCGATGGCTAAATGAATTCGAAAATTATCTTCCGGAGTTTTTTCAATATCGATTACCAGAAGGCTAGTCTTCTTGGGATTAGCATCTTGAATCCTGCAATGATACAAATTGCCATTTCCATCTGTCAGATCTACCGAATCACCTGTTTTTTTCCTTAAAACGCGAATCAGATGTTTGGATTCTTCAGGTTCGAGGTGGATTTCAGGAGGCTGAATATTTTCTTGAAAAAAAAGCGGCATGGTTGATTTTTGATACAAAAAAAGCACATTTCCCGAAAGAAATGTGCTTTAACCAAATTAACCTTAACCTATAATCAACCTTTTGAAATTTCCATATTTACGGATTTCCCTTTGATGGTGTTTTGCTTCATGATGCGAATTACGTGATCTGCATCTTTCTGCGGTACATCCACAAAGGAGAAGTTGTCGAAGATGTCAATTCCACCGATGCTTCGTCCAGGGATTCCTGCTTCGCCGGCGATTGCACCTACGATGTCATTGGGACGGATACGGTCACGCTTTCCAAGGTTGAGGAAAAGTCTGGCCATATTGGCTTCAGTAGCTCTTCCGCCACCTCTACGCTCTCGACCGCCTTCTCTTCGCTCGCCACGACGTGCACCATCGCGATCTCTTCCGCCACGCTCAAATCGTCCGCCTCTATCTCCGCGATCATTTCTTTCTCTTCTTCTGTCCTGGAAGGAAGGAAGGGAGAAATCCTGATCTCTAAGTTCCTTAACAGCCTCACCCATGGTCATCTTGATTAGACCTAGCGCAATTTGCTCAGGAGTAAGTCCTTCAGTAAGTAATTGACCCAAAGTCTCTTCGAAGATCTGATTGTCTTCTTCTTTGGCCAAGGTACGATGTACATCTTTTACCAACTGAGCTTTCTTCATGTCAATCAGTTCGTTGACAGAAGGAGGGTCCATTTTATTAATGGAAGCCTTCGTGAATCGTTCAAGATCCTTGATCTTCATCGTATCTCTACGACCGGTTACGAAGTTGACAGCTACACCGGATTTACCTGCACGGCCTGTTCTTCCGATTCTGTGTACGTAGTATTCTTCGTCCAAAGGAAGATCGAAATTGAATACTGCCTCCACATTGTCCACGTCGATTCCTCGAGCAGCCACATCTGTAGCCACCAAGACATTACAGATTCCTTTACGGAATTTACCCATCACCTTGTCTCGCTGAGCCTGTGAAAGGTCACCGTGTAATGCTTCTGCTACGATTCCTCTTGATCCGAGAGATTCAGTTACCTCATCTGTCATTCGTTTCGTGTTACAGAATACTACAGAAAGGTTGTAATTATTTACGGTCATCAATCGAACCATCAATTCCATTTTAAGTGAAGGTTTCACTTCATAGAAGATTTGCTCGATACGATCTACTGTCAGTTCTTTTTTCGCAACTTTGATGATGTGTGGGTCTTTCTGATACTTTCTGGTCAAATCCATGATGGGCTTGGCCATGGTAGCAGAGAAGAAGACAGTTTGTCTTTCTTCAGGCATTTCTTGAAGAATAGCTTCGATATCATCTCTAAAGCCCATATCCAACATTTCATCCGCCTCATCCAATACGATGATTCCAGCATCTTCAAGTTTCAAGGTACCTCTGTTGATGTGATCTTGAACTCGACCTGGAGTACCTACTACGATTTGTACGCCTTTCTTCAGTGTTCGAATCTGCTTGTCGATTGATTCGCCACCGTAGATAGCTACAGAAGTGATTTTGCGATGATACTTTGCCAGTTTTTGGAATTCACCTTCTACCTGTACTGCTAGCTCGCGAGTAGGACAAAGGATGATAGCCTGAGGCTTGTTGAAGTCAGGGTCGACCAAATCAATGATCGGAATAGCGAATGCTGCTGTTTTACCTGTACCTGTTTGAGCTTGACCGATTACGTCATGTCCTTCGAGTACGTAAGGGATAGCTTGCTCTTGAATTGGGGAAGGTTGGGTATAGCCCATCTCTTCCACTGCCTGTAGAATTTCTTTCGAAATCCCCAGGTCTGAGAATTTTGTGTTGTTTTCCATGATGTTTCCTTACTTTTTCTTGCCATGTTCCTTGATCCCAGACAAGCGACAGTAAGGAAATCACGGCTCGAAAAAATTATTCTATGTCAAAATTGACGGTGCAAAAGTATGTATAAATATTTTGTAAAACAAGAGTAGGTTTGAATGTTTTAGAATAATGTTTAAAAAATCGAGAGATTTATAAAAAATAATTTGGTAGACCTTTGTTGAGATTGCTTTTAAAGGAAGGTTCTATCGGAGGAGGCTTCTTTCATCATTTTTTCTGCCAGGTCTTTTCCGAGATAGCGATCGATCAGCCCATGTCCAAGATAGAGCAGGGGAGTAAGTAGAATTGCAACTGAAAATTTGTAGACATAGTTGATGATTCCAACTGCAATAACTTGGCTTAATTCCCAATTTCCGAAGATGTAAAATGCTATTCCCAAGACCACAAATGAATCAAAAAACTGACTGACCAAGGTGGAGCCTGTGGCACGCAACCAGATCATTTTTGATCCGGTGACAGCTCGTAGTTTTTGGAATACAAAGACATCGACCAACTGTCCCAAGAGAAAGGCGGTGAGTGAACCGATGATGATTCCCAATCCCTGTCTGAATATGGTGTTGAATGCATAGGAAATATCAAAGGAATCTCCCGAAGGAGTTTGTGCATTGACATCCAACCAAAAATCAGCTGGTACTAAAATGGTCACGACGCTGATAACCACAAATACATAGGCAATCAATCCTGCAGTAAGAAAACTGATCTTTCGAACGCCTTTCTTTCCAAAATACTCGTTAATAATATCCGTGGTTACAAAGACAATCGGCCAAATAACAGCGCCTGCGGTCAAATTGAAGTCCAGGATATATTCCCCAAAAAACTTCCAATTGACAGGCTCAAAACCAAAAGTTCGCTCTGCTGAAAATATTTTCACTCCAATAATTTCCGCCAAGATGGCATTGGTCAGAAATATTGAACCCAAAATGATGAAGAGGTTGGTCTTTTTGGAAGATTCGTTGCGTGTCATAGTTGATAAGTTTCTCCCTCTACACTCAGTTCAACATTTTCGAAGATCGGTTTTGCTTCATCAAGCATAGGATTCAGATCCTTATATCTAGACGAGAAATGCCCTAAAATCAGTTTTTTTACGGAAGATGCTGCCGCTATGGATGCTGCCTGACCTGCTGTGCTATGCATGGTAAGCTCTGCTCTCTCTTTCTCCGCATCTAAGAAGGTAGACTCATGATACAGTAAATCAACCTTGGCGATATATTCTTTTAATTCGGGCCAATAAATGGTATCTGAACAGTAGGCATAAGTCCGTGTAGGTTCTTGTGGGTAGCAGTATTCTCTCACCGGATAGAATGAACCATCCACGCCGATATAGTCCATCCCCTTCCGTAGGGATTGAATAGCTTCAACGGGTAGCTTTTCGGTTTCCAATTTCGATTTGATCAGGTTACGAAGACCTGCTTTTTCTTTGATCAAAAAACCTGTGGTAGGAAGACGGTGGCGAAGCGGGAAGCTATAAACCATCAATTGAGGGGTATTTACCAATAGATTTAATCCGTCATCAGTAGTAATATGAAAATCAATTGAATATGTCAATTGAGTATTACTCCATCTAAAGTGAGTACTGATGATTTCATCTAGACCTTTTGGTCCAAAAATAGTCAAGGGATTGCTTCTCCTAGCCAAATGAAAACTGGATAATAATCCAATCAAGCCCAGGTAGTGATCCCCATGAAGGTGTGAAATAAAAATATAATTGATTTTGGAATACTTCAGCCGAAACCTGCGAAGTTGCATTTGCGTGCCTTCTCCACAGTCGATTAGCATCAATTCACTTCCCAGCTTTATGAGTTGGGAGGTGTGATTGCGACCATGTACAGGAATCGATGAAGTATTCCCAAGTATCGTTACCTCAAATTCTGGTCTCAATCCTCTTCTTCCTCGTCCTCTTCTACTGCCCCGTTTTCAATTTCATGCATGAAGACCGCTTCTCCAGCCTCTTCCAAGTCATTGACTAGATTAAGCTTTTTGTCCAACATGGAGATTTTCAAAAGCTTCAGCACATGATCCTGAACACCGGAGATCAAAAACAAGCCTCCATTGTTTCCATATTCACGATCTCCAACCAATAAGGCGCTAAGCCCTGAGGAATCTACATACTTTACATGGCTCATGTCAAGTACAAGCTTTTCGTAGCCTTCTGCATGCACGGTCAAAAGCTCAGATTTCAGCTTAGGAGCTAAAGTTGAGTCCAATTTTTCCTCCATTGGAGTGAAAATTACGTATTGTTCTTTTTTGTCAATGCTATATTTCATATAAATTGTGTTTTGCCCATCCTTCGAAATGAAAGGATGAATCCTGCCCGGAAATTAAATCAATAACTTATTTACTTCCTTGCTTGATAATTGTTGATTTTAGTTTTCGTTTAGATACTTTTTTATTGCTTCTTCGATGCGGGTTTCAATGGCATCGGTTTCAGCTTTTACAAATTTTTCTCCGGTGATTTTTTCGAATAGCTCAATATAGCGATCCGAAATGCTTTGTACAATTTCATCAGTCATTTCAGGCACCACCTGACCATCTTTTCCCTGAAAGCCATTCTCAATCAGCCATTGTCTCACAAATTCCTTTGATAATTGGCGCTGAGCTTTACCTTCTTTTTGGTTCTGCTCGTATCCATCCGCATAGAAATATCGACTGGAATCCGGTGTGTGAATTTCGTCAATTAGGTAGATTTCTCCCTCGTACTTTCCAAATTCATATTTGGTGTCCACCAGGATTAACCCCTTTTCTTTCGCCATCTCCTGTCCCCGTTGGAATAAGGCTCTTGTATACTTTTCCAAGACTTCATAATCCTCCTTGCTGACGATTCCTTTCGCTAAGATGTCCTCTTTGGAAATATCCTCATCATGTCCTTCGGAAGCTTTGGTAGTCGGTGTAATAATGGGGGTGGGGAAAGCATCGTTTTCCTTCATTCCTTCTGGCATCGGGACGCCACAGATCATTCGCTTTCCAGCTTTGTATTCGCGAGCGGCATGTCCAGACAGGTAGCCACGGATTACCATTTCTACCTTGAATGGCTCGCATCGCTTTCCTACTGTGACATTGGGATCTGGAGTGGCGGTGACCCAATTAGGTACTAAGTCAGAGGTAGCTTCAAGGAATTTGGCTGCGATTTGATTTAATACCTGGCCTTTGAAAGGAATAGGACGTGGAAGCACCACATCGAAGGCAGATATTCGATCAGAGGCCACCACCACAAGTTCTTTATCGAAAATATAGACATCTCTTACCTTTCCTTTGTAAAAGTCAATTTGTGCAGGAAATTGGAAGTTGGTCTCTTTGATTGCGTGGCTCATGATTAAGATGTTTTGGCAAAAATAGGAAAGCTTTTATTCAATTAAAGGGAATGATTAGTAATCAATCTTTTTTCTAATCGATTCTTTTTTCTCGGTTCGGATCAGCTCGCCTGATTCATCATAATACTCCCAAGTGCCAGTAGGAATTCCCCGCTGGTAAAAGCGAACTTCCTCAAGTGAGCCATCTTCCCGAAATACTTGGACTTCACCGGATTCAAGTCCTTGAAGGAAAGTGATTTCCATTTTCAATTGTCCATTTGGGTGATAATGGAGCTCTCTACTCGCTAGATCAGATCTGGGAGAAAACTCTCGGATCAAAGCTTTCTTTCCATCCGGATGAAAGGTTTCGAGAGGGCTAGTTGGAATTCCATTTTTGAAAGTGATTTTTTGACGCAGTTTTCCATTTTCATAAAATTCCTTCGACTCGCCGGAAATTACCCCATTTTTATAATATGTCTGCTTTTGGATACTTCCATCCGGAAAATATTCAAGGTATTCACCATCTAAGAATCCCTTCTTGTAATTGGCTACGACATTTTTACTACCGTCCTCATAGAAAGTAAACTCTTCACCTTCTAGCTCCCCATCACGGTAGTTTGCTCTTCGCTTGATTTTACTATTTGGGTAATACTCTTCATATGGCCCCTGAAGCCTGCCTGCTTCAAAATGGATAATTTGCTGCACAGCACCATCCGGGAAAAAGCGTTCACTTTTTCCATTGGGGACATTATTGGAAAATTCAGTCCTGTCCTGAAGCTGACCATTTTCAAAGTAAGTCGTAACGGGCCCTTCGATTTGATCATTTTCGTAGTGGAGCTCTTGTCTGATTGTACCATCCAAAAAGAATGTCTGACTCACTCCATGCTTCAGATTATTTTGAAAAGGGATCGTCCGCAGGGTGTCGCCTGTATCCGGGTTCAATTCCACAAAAAGCCCTTCACGCTGATCAGCTTTGAGGTTTCCGAGTAGAATCAATTTGCCCTCTTCATTAAACCGTTTCAGGGTTCCTTCTGCCTTGCCATTGACGGTGGGGTAGATTTCTTTGAGCATGGTTTGCTGCTCGTCATAAAATACCCGAACCATTTCCTGTCCATAGACGGGGCAGAGGCTGATCAGAAGTAGAATGAAGGGTGCAAAACGTTTCATAAAAAAATCCGCGACAGAATATGCCGCGGATAGTTTGTGGGTTTGGTTATAATTTTTCAATTACCATAGCAGAAGCACCGCCTCCTCCATTACATATTCCTGCTACACCAATGGAGCCGGATTGCTGATGAAGGACTGAATTCAGGGTAGAAATAATTCTAGCACCTGATGCTCCCAGTGGATGTCCGAGAGAAACAGCTCCGCCATAGACATTTAGCTTGGCTGGGTCCAATTTCAATTCTTTTTGATTGGCTAAAGCAACTGCCGAGAAGGCTTCATTGATCTCATAGAAATCTACCTCATCGGCACTGATACCTGCATGTTGAATAGCTTTTGGAATAGCTAGTGCCGGAGCAGTAGTAAACCAAAGCGGATCAGTAGCAGCATCTGCAAATCCTCGGATTTTTGCCAGCGGCTTAAGCCCCAATTCATCTGCTTTTTCCTTGCTAACCAAGACCAAAGCAGAAGCTCCATCATTCATGGTAGATGCGTTGGCTGCTGTGACGGTGCCTTCCTTATCAAATACCGGACGGAGACTTGGGATTTTTTCAAACATGACGTTTTTGTACTCCTCATCTTCATCGATCAGAATGGTCTCGCCTTTTCTACCTTTCATTTCTACAGGAACTACCTCATCCTTGAAGTATCCTTTTGCCCAAGCATCAGCCGCACGCTGGTAGGATTGAATGGCATAGGCATCTTGTTCCTCTCTGGAGATGTTCATTTCTTTGGCAGTGTTGTCGGCGCAGTTACCCATCGGGAATTTATAATACACCTCAAAAAGTCCATCTTTTACAAGACCATCTACAAACTCCGCATTGCCGTATTTGTAGCCAAAACGAGCTTTAGGCACATAGAATGGAACATTGGACATGCTTTCCATACCTCCCGCCACAACTACATCGTTGATGCCGAGCATGATGCTTTGAGCTCCAAACATGACTGATTTCATACCTGATGCACATACCTTATTTACCGTGGTACAAGGAACTTGATATCCTATCCCCGCTCCAATCGCGGCCTGTCTTGCGGGAGCTTGACCTAAGTTGGCCGAAATGACATTTCCCATAAAAACTTCCTGAACAGCCTCTGCTTTTACGCCCGACTTTTCCAAGGCGCCTTTGATGGCGGTCGTACCTAGCTCTACTGCTGTTAGTCCTGAAAGTTTTCCGCCGAAACTACCAAGTGGTGTCCGGACGGCTGACACGATGTATACTTCTTTGAACATGTTTATTTGGGTTTTTCTGATAAAATATTTCGCTTTTGGGTTTACCAGTCAGGAATTCCCCGCTTGGGTCGCTGAGTGGCCTTTTTTCGATTCTGTTGAATGTAGCGGAGCTCTGCGGCATTCATACTCTCAAGAATCTGTGCAGCTTGCTCAGGGGTCAAATTCATCGCTTTTAGCTTTTCTTTGAATTCTTCTAAAGCCTTTTGACGCTCAGCAAGGTTAGCATCCATTTGATCGTTTGCATTTTCACTGGCCGGATCTTGGCTTTGTTCCTGTGGATCTCCGGATTCAGATTCTTTTGCTTGATCCTGCTCTGTTTTTTCTCCCTGCTCTTGATTTTGCTGTTGTTCGCCTTGCTCTCCCTGACTCTGTTGGTTCTCTTGGTTTTGCTGTTCTTGGTTTTCCTGATTCTGCTGCTCTTGATTTTGATTTTGCTCGTCTTCTTGCTCCTGTTCAAGCTTCTCTTTCAATGCTTGCAGTTTGCTATCTCCCGGAAATTTACTCAAGCCATCATTCACGGTTTGGAGTGCTTGTTCCTTTTCAGTTTTTACGTAGAAGCGAGCAGCTTTATTAAAAAAGTCACCTGCTGTCTGTGCATAGGATGCCAGTGAAAAGGTGAAAATGATTGCTGAAAGTAGTATTATCTTATTTTTCATTGATCTCTGTGACTTCTTGAAGAGTGGTGATGAATTGCTGGTAAGCTGCCACGGTTTGATCCTGAGCCAGCGCTTCATTCATAAGGTTTAACGCATCTCGGAACCGGAATTGTTCAACCAATCGATCAGCTTCTGCTTTTTTTCGCTTGGCAAAGTCTGATGGCTCGGGAGGATTCTCCTCTTGATTTTTCCGTTCTTCGTCTCGCTTCATCCATCTGGCAAGCAATTCATAATTATATCTTGCGACTTCATTCAATGGATCCTTGATCAAGGCAGTTTTGAATTTACTAAGCGCAGCTTCGTATTCTTTTTTGTTTCCAAGTAAAACACCTCCTTGGTTGTAGGCGAATGAAGAGAGAATCATATCCGCGCTTGTACTTGCTTTGTCATAGTAACCTGCTGCCTCATCAAGCTTCTCCGAATACTGAGCACTGAGACCTAGGTTAAAATCCAATTCACTGTAGCTTACGCCGAAGCGTTCTTGCAAGGCAAGATGATCCTGGTAGGATTGTTCATATTCTCCATTGGCAAAACTCTCCCCAGCCACATCAATCGCTGCATTCAATTCCGAATCACGCATCCATGCGGAAGGAATGAGTAAAAGAAGACCGATGATTAGTTTTCCTCCGTTCATGCTTAAAGTTTAATGGTTTTGATTGGAAGAATCATATCCAAAACTGAAAGGATCAATCCTGCAAGCAGAAAATAGAAATATTTATTGGAAGAGGCTTCTACCTGTCGGGTACCGATGGTGCCGCCTTCCAATCGCTCTAGATTACCGATCAAATCACTGACTTCCTGAGAAACGTCCGATATTTCAAAATACCTGCCGCCTGTTTCAATGGCGATTTTCTGAAGCGCATCCCGGTCTAGTCTTGTTTCCGCAGGTCTCCCTGTATTGGGATCAATCACCACGCCATTTCCGCGAGGAATAGAGCTTCCGGCATCTGTACCGATTCCCAAAGAAAACACCTTGATACCAGCTTCAGCAAGAGAAGCGGCTACATCCTCATATTCTCCTCCGAAGTCCTCTCCATCTGAGATCAAAACCACTGATTTGGATTTGACTTCTGGAGAAACATCGCTTACAAATCGATCTAAGGCCATTCGAAGTGGACCACTTAGGTCAGTGCCAGCATTTGGAACCAAGCCGGTATTGAGTCCATCCAGGTAAAGCTGAATGACATTTTGGTCAAAAGTCAGTGGACACTGCATGTAAGCTTCTGAGGAAAAAATAATCAGGCCAATTCGATCAGAAGGAAAATTTTTGATCAATTCCTTCAATTCAAATTTAATTCTTTGTAGACGGCTAGGGCCGATATCTGTCGCATTCATGGACTGAGATAGGTCAATAGCCAGGAAAATGTCCTTGCCTTCTTCTTTGACTTCTTTGGTCGATGTGCCAATAGAAGGTCCTGCAAATGCGATCAGAAAAAGAATAAAATAGCTTGTTCGCAGAATGAGTTTAGTAAGTAATCGTCGTTTTTCGACTTTGAGTCGGCGATTGATCAACCAGAATCTGGAGATGTAAAATAAGTACCCCAAAGCAAAAGCTCCGGCTAGAACTATTAAAAGTTTGAAATCAGGATATGCCCAAATCATGGCCTGAAATTATAAAATAATTAGCAAGGAAATAACCTTTGGGATGAATGGTAAGTTTAGATTTGTGACTCCATTTGAAAATTAACAAACATTAAGCCGCTTAGGCCGTGTACTTGAAAGCTGAATTATATCCTACCTGATGTCCAAAGCCATTTTTTTCAAAATTCTAATTCTATTAATAAGCTTACTTCCACTTCGCTCTTTCGCTCAAGAACAGCTGATAAAGGGTGTTGTGATTGACGTGGATAATTCATTTCCTCTTCCGGGCGCTAATATCTACTGGGAAGGAAATAAAACGGCCGGGGTGGTTTCTAACCTTGAGGGTGAATTTGAGATCAGCGTGGTTGATCTTCCTGCTAACCTGACTATCTCATTTGTTGGTTATCAGACATCTGTTCGTGCTATTACGGAGAAAGATCTCAACAAAACCGTCAAAATATTCCTTCGCCCTGATGAGTTATCTCTCGATGAGGTGTTGATTCAGGAATTGCGCCCTGATCAGAATATCAGAAGTCTGGAAACCGGTAAAAACAGCGTTCCGATTCAGACGATCAAAAATATTCCTGCCTTATTCGGAGAAGTTGACTTGCTTCGGAGTTTGCAGCTTTTGCCTGGTGTACAGACAGCAGGAGAGGGGACCACGGGTCTTTTTGTACGAGGAGGTTCGGCTGATCAAAACCTAGTCCAAATAGATGGAGCCCCAGTATACAACCCTTCCCACTTTTTTGGATTCTTTTCGGTCTTTAATCCAGATGCACTTAGTGGAGTAGAACTTTATAAAGGAAATATGCCCGCTTCTTTTGGAGGTAGGCTTTCCTCGCTAATAGATGTATCCCTCAAAGAAGGAAACAACCAACAAATCCATGGAGAAGGCGGGATAGGAACTATTTCATCCCGATTAACGATAGATGGACCGCTCTTTTCCGAAAACTCTACCTTCATAGTTTCTGGACGTAGAACCTATGCTGATGTATTTTTGGGCTTTGCAAGAGATGAAGAAATTCGAAATAACAAGCTGAATTTTCACGACCTCAGTGGTAAAGCTGTATTTCGAATCGGTGACCGTGATCGCTTAAGTGTAAGTACCTATCAAGGGAGAGATTTTTTGGGGCTTGACGATCAGTTTGGCTTGGGCTGGACCAATTGGGTGAGTGCTGCCACCTGGTCTAGGAATATCAGTGACGATACCTTTTTCGACTTGAATGCCTACCATTCGCGCTATCGATATTCGATCGACTTCGATGATCCGGAGAATGGCTTTGAGTGGGGCAATAACCTTTCTGAATCAGGTGTAAAAGGAACTTGGCAAGTCAATCGAAATGGAATCAATACCTATTGGGGTTTTCACTCTCAGTATTATCGATTTGCGCCCATTGAGCTTACCCCTGCCCCTGGAAGTAATATTCAGGGTATATCCACTAATTCAAAAAATGGGCTGCTCAACAATATTTTTGCAGGTACTTCTCTGGATATCACGAGCAAGCTTAGTGTGGAAGCGGGACTTCGATGGGGCTTATACAATCAGCTCGGAAATGGGGTCAAGTATGAGTATGAAGGAGGTATTCCAGGTCCTGAAGCAGAAGTGATAGATTCGGTTCGCTATGATCGCTTCCAAAATATCCAATTCTATCAAGGTTTGGAGCCACGCTTAGCTTTCCGATATCTTTTCAATGATAAGTTTTCGGTCAAGTCTGCTTACAATCGAAATTTCCAATACGTGCAGATCGCTTCCAACAGCTCGGCAGGTCTTCCTATTGATCGCTGGATATTGGCGGATAGTTATGTCAACCCGATTAGAAGTGATCAATTTTCTTTGGGTTTCTTCAGAAATTTTGAAGAAAACAAATGGGAGCTGTCTGTGGAAGGATATTACAAAACACTGGAGGGAATCATTGATTTGAGAAATGGGGCTCAGGTTCTATTCACAGATAATGTAGAAACTGAAATCCTTTCCGGAAGAGGATGGAGCTATGGCGTGGAGTTTTTACTTCGAAAAAATATAGGAAAAACTACCGGATGGCTAGCTTATACATGGTCTCGAGCTTGGAGAGAAATTGAAGGTATCAGTCAAGGGAAGGCATACAATCCGCGATTCGATCGACCACATGATGTCACTTTGGTACTGAACCATGAGTTTTCTCCGAAGTGGTCTGCCGGATTGACCTTTATTTATACTACTGGTCAAGCGGTCACTTTCCCGATAGGTACCTATCTCGCCGATAATCAGCAATTGCCTTTGTTCTCACCATTTAGAAATGAGGACAGATTTCCTGACTATCACCGGATGGATGCTTCTGTCACTTGGAAAAACTCCAATAAGGGCAAGCGATGGAGGGGAAGCTGGAATTTCAGCATTTATAATCTTTACGGCCGTAAAAATCCATTTGCCTACGAGTTTAGAGAGATATACAACGACGATATTACCGTCAGCCCTTCCGATGGGCCTGTAGATTCTTCCCGACGGGGTATAGTAATGACTTACTTATTTACTTTTCTTCCATCTATCACCTATAACTTCCAGTTTTGATGAAGCGGTTACTTAGCATATTGTTAGCGATTAGTTTTTTTTCCTGCCAAGAGGAAGTGGAACTGCCATTAGCTACTATTGAAGGCTTGATTCCTGTTATAGAAGGTAGCTGGACGGATAATCCTAGTTTCAATCAAGTGCGAATTTCATTAGCTCAGGATTACTTTGATAATTCTGATGAACTTTTGATTCAGGATGCGGAAGTATCAATTCGAAATCTCGAGACCAATGAAACTACAAGGTTCGAGTTTTTACCTCAGTTTGGATTTTACAAGCCTTTTGACCCTAGGTCAGTAGCTCGAATAGGAGAGAGTTATGAATTGCTCGTGAAATGGAATGAACAAGAATATCGCTCCCAAGGGACGATGTTGGAGCCACCGGTATTGGATAGTTTGACTTTCGAATTTCGCGAGGAGCGCGTATTCAGAGAGGAGGGATACTATATCAAAGCTTATGGAAAGATTCCATTTGATGAGGATAACTACTATCGGATTCGAGTGATCGAAAATGATACACTCAAAAACGATCGGGGGGATTATTTGCTTTTTGATGACACCTTCGGAGTAGAATTCTTTTCTCAGGGTTTAGAGTTGAATTATTCTTTTAAAAAAGGAGATCAGGTTCGCTTGGAGCTTTTCCGTATGAACCGCGATGTATATGAATACTTTAACCAACTCGTTGGTCTACTATTTAATGATGGGGGACTCTTCAGTCCACCGCCTCAAAATCCTGACACCAATATCCAAATCACTCAAGGAAGCGGTGAGATTCTAGGTTACTTCTTTGTAGGTCCTGTTTTGACCGAATCCATTGAAATAGTAGAAGAGGAATAGATTTTTTCCCTTAATTATATCAAATTCAAGAATTTACTTCCAATTTATTGAAGGAAGTCCTCTCTTTTTTCAGGACTTTTTCAAGAAGATATTTGAATTAATCGCAATTCAGCTTTTGATTATTGAAGGCTTTTAATAAATTGATACTAGTTAACATGAATCGTAGAAATACGAAAAATAAGTTGTATGTTTAAATAATTAATCTTACTATTGAGTTATGAAAGAGATTTCAGCAAATGAAGAGCGCATGATGCGGGTACTTTGGAGAATTGGTCAAGGCTTGGTTCGAGATATTTTGAATGAGCTTGATGAGCCCAAACCGCCTTATACAACGATTGCTTCCACGGTACGCCTTTTGGAAAGCAAAGGATATCTCACGCACAAGGTTTATGGAAATACACACATGTATATTCCATTGATTTCTCAGGAGGAGTATTCCAAGGGTAAAATCAATCACATGGTTTCTAATTTCTTCCAAGGTTCTGTGAGCAATTTTCTATCCTTCATGGTAAATGAGAAAAAAATCTCCAAAAATGAGATTAAAGATCTCCAGAAGCTGATAGATGATGCAGAAAAAAACGCCAAGAAATGAATTGGCTAATTGATTTGTGGATCGAAGGAAGTCTGATTCTGGCCATTGGCTTGTTATTCTATAAGCTAACGCTGGAGAAACTCACCTTCTTCGAATGGAATAGGGGATTTTTGATAGTCCTTCTCGTTCTATCCATAGGATTGCCTTTTCTATCTTTTGAGTTTTCTAACCCAGAAAATGCACTGGCAGAGTTTACCCTACCAGCTTTTGAATTGGGTAAGGGGGTGGCCACTGAGGAAGTTTCCTTTGGCTTGATGGATCTGATGCTGACAATATATGTGATCGGTTTTTCCATTGCCTTACTGAAGGTGATTTTCGGATTGGTAAAACCTTTCTTCCAACTTCAATTGGTTGAAAAGTTCAGTTA
Organism: Algoriphagus formosus; assembly: GCF_002807035.1. GTDB lineage: Bacteria > Bacteroidota > Bacteroidia > Cytophagales > Cyclobacteriaceae > Algoriphagus > Algoriphagus formosus. Next base: position 157,982 of record NZ_NIUC01000001.1, read on the forward strand.
CCAAGGTCTGAAAATAGCTGTCCATCCAAGTTTTGAACCGGCTTCCTATTTTGGATATATTCTTTTGCCCTATTTCGAGCCTGAGGAAGAAGATCAGCGTCAGATCTTACTTCATGAGTCGGTTCATGTGTCAAAAGGTCATTCATGGGATCTTCTTTTCACACACTTGTTCAAGGCTGTGTTCTGGTTTAATCCGCTAGCTTATCTCTATGAGAAGTTATTGCGCGAGATTCACGAGTTTCAAGCTGATCAGGGAGTGACGAATTCTTTTTCTCAATTCGACTATTCTCGGCTGCTTCTCAGGCTGATTGTAAAAGATCAAAGCTGGCAGCTTACCAATAGCTTTAATCAGTTTCAAACAAAAAAAAGAATTCTTATGATGAATCGAGAAAAATCAAGAAGCACTGCCAAAAGCCGCTTTCTTATGGTGATTCCTTTGGTTTCGCTCATGGTATTAGTATTTGCCTGCGATCAAAATCTTGCAGATGATGAATCAATCAAACCTGAAAACGTGGTTGAAATTCAAGGTGCGGATGGCACCGTTCAATTAAAGGAAATGGTCAATGGAAAGCTTGTCGAGATCGAAGCAGATGAAATATTTGATGTGGTAGAGACTCAGCCTACTCCTTCAGGCGGTATGGAAGGCTGGAATGCGTACCTAAGAGCGAATCTTAAATATCCTGCCCAAGCAAAAGAAATGGGTATCGAGGGTACAGTGATCGCGGTGTTCGTGATCAATACAGATGGATCCATCACAGATGTGGAATTGCTTCGTGGGATTGGAGCAGGCTGTGATGAGGAAGCTTTACGAGTTATTCAAAATGCACCCAACTGGGAGCCTGGCAAGCAGCGTGGACGAGAAGTTCGAACCCGCATGCGATTACCAATTCGGTTTAAGCTAAGCTAAAAATTTCAAGTCAATCAATTACCACATTTATGAAAAGGGTTTTAAGAACGAGTTTTACATTTCTACTTACTCTTGGGATGATGATCTATGGAGTAAATGCTCTTGCCCAAGAATCCACTGTTTCGGCTACAGAAGCTCATACGCTAGAGCAGATGCCTGAGCCTCCAGGCGGGATGAATGAGTGGATGTTTTCTCATTTGGCTAAAAATCTAAGGTATCCAGAGACGGCTAGAGATAAAGGAATCGAAGGTACTGTAATTGTAAAATTCATTGTTGAAAAAGATGGCTCAATTTCGGAAACTCAGATCCTTCGTGGAATAGGAGGGGGCTGTGACGAGGAAGCGATTAGGGTTTTGCAGCTTTCACCGAAATGGAAAGCAGGAGTAAAAGACGGCTCGGTTGTTCGGACCGAAATGAGACTTCCGATTCGGTTTAAATTAGGATAATCTTTAATGACAAAAAAAGGCTTTCTAAATCTAGAAAGCCTTTCTTTTTTTGTTTTGGAAATTAAAAATCGGTGGATTGCCCATCTAAGTTCAGCGGCTTGATCCAGATGTTTCTGTAAAATACATCGTGTCCTTCCGCCTGCAGTTTCAATCCGCCTGGACGGTCTGTAATTCCTTTTCCTCCATCATTTCCGCCATCGATGCCGGAATTTGGACCACCCCAAACCTGCTGAATACTCACATCTTCATGAATTTTTTTACCATTGAAGTAAATCGTCACCCGAGCCTTTTCTGTAAGTGTTCCATTCTCAAAGCGGGCTGCTTTGAAGACAATATCATAGGCATTCCATTTTCCAAGACCATTGTAGGCTTGTTCCTTTGGTAGATGTTCATTGATTACGGCAGCCAATCCATGCAAACCATAGTCTCCATCTAGGATTTGTATCTCATATCGGTTTTGAAGGTAAACCCCGCTATTTCCTCCCTCATTTTTGATCAAAAATTCCACGTGGGCTCTAAAATCCCGATATTCTTTTTTTGTGACGATATCCGCAGCGCCATATTTTCCGCCTGCTGCTGCAGGATCATTGCTACTGATCGCTTTTCCACCATCTATTGGGTCTTTCACTTCCATCCATTTGATGGGAGGCTCAGCCGAAAAACGAGGTCCCTGCCAATATTGCCATTTTTCTAAAAGCATTTCTTTGCTTCCATCTAGCATCAATTCAGCTCCTTCGATCGGAGCTGTGCCAACTCCAACTTGGGCCTTCGCTACAGCAGTGCCTATAAAAATTAAGGCTAAAGCAATAATCCAGTGAATAGAGAGGTTTTTGGTTTTCATAGGTTTACTATTTTGGGTTGTGTTGAATGCATGTAATTTGGTTATTTTTATGAAAGCTGGAAAGTTTCTCATGGAATTTAGGGCTTTCATACTGTTTTTTATCAATCTAAATCAATAGCAAATGAAATGGGAAGGTCGTAGACGCAGTAGCAATGTAGAAGACCGAAGAGGGCAACGCGGTCCAAGCGGTGGTGGGGGAATTAACCCAATGTTGCTTGCACCTTTGCTTCGAATGCTTTTCTCGAAAACCGGTCTGGTGATCGTCGCAGTGTTTATCGGGGGCTCAATCTTGCTTGGAGTGAATCCACTTTCCTTGATTGGTGGCTTTTTGGGTGGAGGTCAAGGATTTACCACTGAGGTTAATTACCAATCCAGTCCTGAAGATGATCGCTTAGCTGAGTTTTGCTCTGTGATTTTAGCTGATAGTGAGACTGTTTGGAATCAATTGATCGAAAATTACAGGGAACCAACTTTGGTGCTTTTTTCTGGTTCTGTTTCCTCTGCCTGTGGAAATGCAAGTGCTGCCACAGGTCCTTTTTACTGTCCGGCAGATGAAAAACTATACATTGATTTAAGCTTTTTTCAAGAGATGGAGCAGCGACTCAATGCTCCGGGAGACTTTGCTCAAGCCTATGTCATTGCGCATGAGGTAGGCCATCATATCCAAAAAATCATGGGAATTACCGACGAAGTACAGCAGCTTCGGGGAAAGATTTCAGATCGGGAATACAATCAATATTCGGTACGATTGGAACTTCAGGCTGACTTTCTGGCTGGAGTATGGGCTCATCATTCACAGCGAGTGAGTGGGATGATGGAGGCAGGAGACCTCGAAGAGGGCCTTAATGCTGCTAATGCCATTGGGGATGACCGACTACAAAAACAAGCTACCGGACGGGTAGTGCCGGACTCTTTCACCCATGGTACTTCAGCTCAGCGAATGCGCTGGTTTAAAAAGGGCTTTGACACCGGAGACCTTTCTCAAGGTGATACCTTCAGTTCTGAGACCCTTTAGATTTCGAGAATATAATCTAAGATGCCGGCATTCTTTCCCTTTGGCCTAGTGACTAAGAGGGGAAGGGTATCATTGAACTGAATCAAACGCTCAGCCATACTTCCAATGAACAATGCTGTGGCGGCAGTTCGGCCTTTTGCACCGATTACAATGCCGTCAGCACCTATTTCCAAAGCTTTGTCGATGATTTCCTGCACAGGATCATCATTGTCATCTTGAGTGTAAACAGGTGTGATTTTGATGTTTTTGGTGTCAATTTTACGGATAAACTTCTTGTAATTTATCTCTGCATGCATCTGCATGATCTGGGTAAATTCCTCATAGGTCTTCCCGGTAAAATGATAGCCTGAAGGAACGTTGAATACATTCTGACAAACAATTTCAGCATTACCATGTCTTGCGGCTATCATAATTGCCTCTTCCATCGCATCCTTCGAATATTCAGAAAAGTCTGAAGGGACTAGGATTTTTTGAACCTTTGGAACGGTAGTTTCAGGAATGATCAATAGGGAACAGCTCGCTCTTCTGGCTAGTCTCAAAGCAGCAACTCCTGTGCCTGGAAGGGTGGTTTTTCGACCAATGATGATCATATCCACTGACTTTTCCTCGGAAAGCTTGAGGATCTTTTTTGATAGGTTTCCTTCCTTTACCATATAGTTCAGCGAGATATCTTTTTGATCCCCAAAAACCTCTGAAACAGTTTTTTGCATTGCATTCTGCCTTTCAGTGATCATATTCTCTATGAGGTTTGGAAATTCCTCCAGGACTTCCTTAGGAACCGAAAGGTTTTTGATCACATTGACAAAAAATATCTTCTTGGTTTGATTGACTCTGGCAATAAATTGTGCGAATTCGACCAAGGTTTTGTCTAAGCTGGACTGATCCAGGCAAACAATCATTTTCTTAATCAAGTACATGGGCGTGCAAAATTTGACAATACAAAGTTAAAGGCTTCTTGATAGATTTTTAATGGAATTGAAATAAAATTCTGAACCTAATATAATTATTTGTTCTGTACAGATTGAATTTCAAGTATTAAGGAATTTTTCAAAATAAGCTCCTGAATTTTATTTTCCGGGATATGCTTTTCTTCATGCTTAAAGTTAAATAGAGAAAAGAGAATTACGAATTATCCGCTCCCTAATTTAACCCGTCGATGTAATATCCGTATATTTGTCAAAGCCCAGGCCGCTGACATGTTCAAACTTCACAATTAACAACTATACCGAGTGAAGCCCTTTCCAAAAACAGGCCTCACCCCGATAGCTATCGGGGCCTCGCACAAAACGCAGGATAACAGTGGAAGTTTGCGGATTTAAGGCAGCTCAAATCTTGTCTATAAGGAGGTTTGTAACACTCTAAGGCTTGGGCTTTTTAATTTTTTCTCTGACCCATTCCCATTCTTCTTTTCCGACCCAGCCCAGCATTGCCAAGCCAAGAAAGAAAGAAACTAAGATTAGGCTTCGGAGCACAAAATCCAACCAGTAGTTTTCAAATGTAGGTAAGCCCATAAACAGTAGAAAAAGGGCTATTCCTAAAATCAAAATTTTTAAAGTTTCCGGGCTAAATGGATTCATTTGTAATCGGTATTTCAAAAAGAAGAACTTAACCACATTAAAAAGTAACATTACCAAGGCTGATGCAATGGCTGCCCCGGAAATGCCAAATTGCGGAATGAGCAGATAATTCAACAGAATGATCATGATACTCATCATAATGGTTGCGATGAGGTTGAATTTAAAGTATTTGGAAAAGACCAAAATCTCAGAGTTGGCTGAAAAGAGGGCATCAATGACTTTTCCTAAACCAATCCAAAAAACTACCCATTTTCCTGCTTCATAGAGGCTACTGTTTGGGATCAAACGGTAGATGAAATCAATATTGATCCAAATACCCAGAAAAATCAGGAGGCTGATATAAAACTGACGGTTGGAAACTTGAGTGTAGATTTTTTGAATCGCAGGATGATTTTCTTTGGAAAAATGATCAGCGATCACAGGCATAATCACCTGAGAAATAGCCCGCCTTGGCATTTCTATCACGATAGCCATACTAAAAGCGATCGTGTAAATAGCATTTGCCTCAAGGCTTATAAGCGAACTGACCATGATGGAATCGATCTTTAAGATCAAGGTAGAAGCAGCAGTAGCCAGAAAGGTAATTAGGCTGAATTGGATAAAAGCGGTTCGAAAACCCTTTGGAAATTTAGACCAGGAAAAGTCCAGTTTGAGGACACGAAGATAGATCAGGTATACAACCATTCCGATTAGCGGAAGGCCATATACTCCAATCAAACCAGCCATCATCTGATCAAAATCTATCCACTTGATGAGGAAAAAGATCATCCAAATGCCAGTCAGCAGCCTCAGGAAAACCTCTCTGAAGAATGTTGGAATGGAGACTTTTAAATAGGATCGGCTGTAGGCGTCGAGTATGGAATTAGCTAAGGCCAAAAAGGTGATAAAAAGGACAATCCATAGGTATCTGATGACTTCAGGGGAATTTTTGGCGAAAAGTCCAACGATTTCATCCTGAAAGAACCAAAACAAGGAAGCAGCTAAAATAAAGCCCAGAAAAGCTATCAAAAGGCTAAAACTCAAAAAAGAGCTCTGGTTGCTTTGTAACTTAGGGAAATACCTCGTGATTCCATTTCCTAGCCCCAATTGGGCAAAAGGGACGATCAGCAGTGCAAGATCTTGAATGGTGCGAAATGTACCCAGTTCTGCAGCTTCTAATGCAAAGGGGTAAAGCCAAAGGACATTAAAGTAGCCAATGACTACTCCCAGATAGGAAAAAATGGCAGTGCGGAAACTTTGATTGGCGACTTTGCCCATGGGCTGAAAATATCAAAAAATCAGGAGAACCACATCGATTGGCTTCAATCGATTTTTTGGCACTTGTCACAACCGGCCTTTTCTGTCGGTTTTCCAAAAAATCGTTGCCAGAGGTAGGCTAAGGCTCCCAATCCAATAATCGCTATGATGATTTCTTGCAACATCTTAAGAGAAGATATTATAGGTCAATAAAGCAGCAAAATATGCCAGTGCTGTCATATATACTGTTTGGATCAACGGCCATTTCCAACCTTTAGTTTCCCTGTATACAATAGCAAGCGTACTCATGCATTGCATGGCAAAAACATAAAAGACCATCAGCGAAAAGGCTGTAGGCTTATTGAATGTCTTTTCTCCGGTATTTGAATTGATCTGCGTATCGAGCTTTTCCCGTATGGTAAGGTCATCCTCCACGTCTCCTCCAATACTGTAAATAGTTGCAATGGTCGATACAAATACCTCTCTTGCAGCGAAGGATGCAATCAATGCAATTCCAATTTTCCAATCGTAGCCAAGTGGCTTGATGACTGGCTCAATTCCTCGTCCCAAAATCCCGATAAATGAATTCTCAAGTAAAAGAGAGGAGGTTTCGGCTTCAATTTCAGCTATTTGCTTTTCAGAGGATGCGGCGGCAAGTTTTTCTTCTTGAATTTCTCTTACTGCGTCCATTTGGGATGGAGGTCCATAAGAACCCAGAATCCATAGGATAATGGAGATGGCCAAGATCACTTTTCCTGCCTCAGTTACAAATGTGCGAGACTTGTAATACATGGTGAGAAGGACATCTTTCCATCTTGGAGTCCGATAGGAAGGTAGCTCTACCATCAAGAAAGACTTTTCGGATGTCTTCAGAATTGACTTCAAGCCAAAAGCGGTCACCAAAACGCCAATTACGCCGAGTAAATAAAGGGCTAGGAGTGTTAAGGCCTGTAGGTTGAAGATTCCAAAAATCGCTTCATCCGGTACGACCAAGCCGATCAAAATAATATATACCGGCAACCTTGCCGAGCAACTCATCAATGGAGTCACCATAATGGTGATAATCTTTTCCTTCCAATTGCCTATGTTTCGAGCAGCCATCACTCCAGGAATAGCACAAGCAACTCCTGAAACCAAGGGGACAATGCTTTTTCCATGCAAGCCAAAAGGCCGCATCCAGCGATCCATCAAAAACACGACGCGGGACATGTAACCGGTATCTTCCAAAATGGCTAAGAAGCCAAATAAAAGAGCGATCTGAGGAATGAAAATAACAACTCCTCCAATTCCCGGGATTACACCTTCGGAAAGCAAATCTGAAATAGGTCCAGCTGGCAAAGTACTGCTTAACCAAGCTCCCAAATCTGCAAAAAAACCATCAATCAAGTCCATGGGGACGGATGCCCAGGCAAAAATTGCCTGAAATATCAGTAAGAGGATTCCTCCAAAAACTAGGTAGCCTAAAACAGGGTGTAGGAAAATCTTATCAAGTGGGGCAGACCCTACCTCTTGATGGGATTTTTTAACCAATACTTTTTCGATAACCTCGGTGATCCGCTTATATCGGATTTTGGTTTCTTCTAGTTGAGCAGCTTCTAGATTGATTGTAAGTGTCTCTAGTTTTTTTCGAATCCAGCTTCTTTTTTCCTCCGAAAGCCCTTTGTCTTTCAGCCCAAATCGAAGAATCTGGTAAGCTTGATAATCGTTGCTCAGTTCAAAATATTCCTTGACATCCTGAAGCTGGGAATTGTCCAAGAATTCTTTTGCTTCTATAAAAGGACCTGGATTCGTGAAGTTTTGCTGATGGATCAATTCTTTTATTTGATCCATTCCTTTAAGATGCCGAGCGTCTGTCTGAAGAATAGGCACTCCGAGTTGCTTGAACAACTCATAAGTTTTTATCTCAAGTTGGCTTTTCTCAGCCATATCAGCCATGTTCAGAGCGATGGCCAAATTGAGGCCAAGATCGATCAGTTGGGTAGCTAAAAATAATCCTCTCGAAAGTTGAACCGAATCTATAATCATCAGTGCGAAATCTGGCTTTTCGATTTCGCTAAGCTGATTCAATACCCGATGGGCGATGATTTCATCCTCTGAATTTGGATAAAGCGAGTAAGTTCCGGGTAGATCAATGATGTGATAAACCTGTTCCTGGTAGATCATCGCCCCAGTTTTTTTGTCCACCGTCACACCGGGATAATTACCGATTTTTTGGTTCAATCCAGTCAACTGATTGAAAATAGTCGTTTTACCTACATTGGGATTTCCAATAAGCGCTATTTTCAGCGGTTTGGTCAGAAAGGGTGGCTGTGTTTGGGCCATGAATTAGGAGATAATTTTGACTTGAAGTAAGGCCGCTTCTTGTTTGCGTAATGCTAGGAGGGTGTTTTCTAATAGGAAAGCCAAGGGACCGTTACTTGGTGCTTTGAACTGTAGGGTGATTTTTTTCCCTGGCAAAAAACCCAATTCCATTAAATTCACTTTAAGGGGTGAATCGATTAGGTCTTCGATAATTGCACTGTGGGAGATCTTTAGTTGATCTGCTGTCATACGTACGGCCTTTGAATCAATCTTGCAAAAGTAACTTATTTGGAATGAATCTAAGGAAAAAATCAGGGTATTTTCTCAGGAATAATTCAAAACTCATCGAATGCTGAGGATTTCATTCTGCAAATTAAACTCCAAACCGCCTTCTAGCATGATTCGCATGCTGAATTCTAGCTGAACTTCTTTTCCTGGATTCTTTGTGAAAACCAATTTGAAAAGGTCTTCTCTAAAAAGTGTCAGTCCATTTTCCAAAAACTCAGGTATAGGCCGAGTCTGCTCGACAAAAAAGTAATTCACTTCAAAAAAGTCGCTAATGTCCTGACCTACCTTGAAGATTTCTCCATCCGCAAATTCCACCTCTTTGGAATTAATAATCTGGATCCCAATCATTTTTTCTTGAGACTGAGGTGAAGGCGGACTACATGCGAAAGCTACTCCAGGGATTGAATTATTGCTTTCTTCAAAATAGGACACATTCTGTGTTTCTTTTATTCTGAAAGACTTGGTGATAAAATCGTAAGGAAGAGAGGTTGAAGGACTTACTTGTTGACCTTCGGTAGTTAAAGAAAGGGTCTCGAAAGATTGAACTCGAAAGTCAATGACTTCAAAAACAGGCCCACAACCGCAAGGATTATTGCAAAATTCAGAACAAGCAATAGGAAGCATTGCTATTGTGATGAAAAGGGCGCTGGTGGTGATGAGCTTTTTCAATTTGATGATGATTTACATTCCTTAAACTGAAAGAAGGTCTTTTTGGTTTATCAAAAAAGCCCGGATTTGGATTTCCGGGCTCTCATTTTTTTAAGCTTTTCCTCTCAGCATTAGATTCCAATACATAAATGGCAACCCATATTTTTTCAGCAGCCACATGCTATATTGCTCTTTACTGGTATCCACAAATTTTGAAATCAGCGGATCCGAGTCACGGACATTGTCGTATTTAAATTCCGCCAAAACCATTTTTCCATAGCCAGTCACTAGTGGACAAGAGGAGTAACCTTCGTAAGATTCATGACCAACTTGGTGCGTTTTCATCAATTTGAGGAGATTTTCTACCAAGACTGGGGCTTGCTTCCGAATAGCGGCACCGGTTTTGGCTGTAGGCAAATGGGCGACATCTCCCAAAGAAAAAACATTAGGGAATCGCTTATGCTGAAGGGTATGGATATCTACATCTACCCAACCTTTGCCTGGGCCTTCCTGAATTGATATCTCTGAATCTTGAATGAATTGAGGAGCCGCTTGCGGTGGTGCAAGGTGGAGCATGTCAAAGTGAATTTTGATTTCTGTAGCACCAGTTAGCTCTTCTCCGATGATATTCCCTTCCATCACCGTACAGTTGCTTTCTCCCGGCTTGGAATATTGAAAATAGATATCCTGATTTTCTACGTCAATTCGTACAGGAGCATAGAAAGGCTTGAAGATGATGTCTCTATCATGAATGATTTTATTCAGTGTCCGAGCAAAGTCCGGCACCCCAAAAATAACTGTACCGGGAGTTGCAAAAATAACATTGGCTTTGTCTCTGATGCCTTCTTTTCTGAAATAGTCTTCTGCCAAATACATTATTTTCTGAGGGGCTCCTCCACATTTGATCGGTGTGGTAGGCTGGGTGAAAACTGCATTGCCACCTTTGAAATTCTTTAAAGTTTCCCAAGTATGTTCTGGGTCGGTATAATTGGAGCAAACGATACCTTTCTCCATTGCTTCAGGAAGTCCTGGCAACAAATCAGGTCTCATGACTAGGCCTGGAGCTACCACTAAATAGTCATAGCCAACATCACCTGAATTTTCTGTTCCTACTTTGTTTGATTTTGGATCTATAGTGGTTGCTTTATCCTTGATCCAGGTAACGCCTTTTGGTATGTAGTCAGCTTCTTCTCGTTCAGTATCTTTAAAATCAAAGGTACCAGCTCCTACCAAAGTCCAGGCAGGCTGATAATAATGTTTTTCTGAAGGCTCAATGATCGCAATCTTTAGCGATTTGTCCTTTCTCATAAGTTGTGCTGCCACAGTTATGCCGGCAGTTCCCCCTCCAATGATGACTATTTGGTAATGTTCCATGATTAAATTTTTTTGAACGATTTAAATGTACTAAACTGTGTAATCTAATTTCCTGACATTTATCATCTTTCAATCTGATTTCAGTTCAAGTTTTTTGCTTGTTGATATTTATCTGTTCTTAATAAAGATGTTTTTAAATACTTGAAAAGTGATTAGTGTCACAAAAGCTGCTTCTACCAAACTCTAGTTTCGTTTTTAAAATCTGGAAAAAAAATATACTTTCACCTAGCGGATTTTTTATCACATTAATCGAAACATGACTGTAGAAGAATTAAAAAATAGCTTGCCAGGGTTTACCGACCCAAAATTACTTGAGAAGCTTATCGAAAAGGGTCAAATCATGCGGCTTGAACCAGGTAAGATTTTAATGGAGCCAGGTAAGTTTGTCAAGATGGTTCCCATAGTGCTAGAGGGGTCTATTAAAATCATGAGAATGGATGAGGATGGGAAAGAGCTTTTCCTCTACTACTTGGATGCAGGTGAGACTTGTGCGCTTTCGCTCACTTGTTGCTCAGCTGCCCGTCCTAGTGAAATCAAGGCTGTTGTTGAGGAACCCACCGTTTTGATTGGAGTACCAATCAATGTCCATGAACAATTGACCGATGAATTCAAGCAATGGAAAGACTTTGTTTCTTCTACCTATCAAAGTAGATTTCAGGAGCTCCTGATTGCTTTGGATGCGGTAGCATTCCGAAGAATGGATGAGCGTCTGATGCGCTACATCGTTACAAAAATGAAGCAGCACAAGACTAATGAACTGCACACGACTCATCAGGAAATCGCAAATGAGTTGGGCACTTCAAGAGAAGTGATCTCAAGGCTGCTCAAGCAATTGGAAAAGAAAAAATGGATTGAACTAGGTAGGAATGTAATTTACATCCGTGATGACTTTGAGGAGTTGATTAGTAAATAAATCACACCATCACCAAGAGTGGCAATCGAACCTGGTAAGCCATTTCGATAGATTTTCTTTTACCCAAAAGTTGATCCCAAATGGATTTTTGAGTGTGGCACATCGCCAAGATGGATTCGGGATTTTCTTCTACAAAGCTTTTGATCCCTGATATCACATTTTCAGACTCCAATTGGTGTATGGTAGGTAAGTAGCCTATTTCTTTTTCGAAGTAATTCTTCAAGCCATTGAGGGCCATTTCCTTTACAAATGACCTTGACTTCATGATATGGATAATCTGGATTTTTAAGCCCCAAATACTGGCGTAGCTATTCACTTTTTGTATAAACTTTTCCTCATGATCTGCTACTTCTAATGCAAAGCTTAGATTTTTTATCTGTTCGGTGGAAGATTCTTCAGGAACCAGTAGTACAGGAATCGTAGTCTCCCGGATGACATTTACTGCTGTGGATCCAACCAGGATTTTTTTGAGTCCTCCCATGCCGTGTGTTCCCATGATGATCAAGTCTGCGTCCAGTTCTTCTGCCAGACGGGTGACGTTGATTGATGGAGTTCCTTCAATAATTTCTGAATGTATTTCAATTGGTCCTATGCTATATTTATCCACCATTTCCTCCAAAAGCTTCCTGGCGTCAGAATGCATATTATCGAGTGCTAGGGCTGTTTGAGAAGCAAAATCATAGATCATCTCTACTACATGGCATAATACAATGGTGGTTTTGCTACCACGATGGAGTCCAAGCGCAAATTCTAAGGCTTTGACAGAATTGGTGGAAAAATCAATTGGAACAATGATCTTCATGGTCTTAAGGTTTTTACGAATATAAAGCCCTTTTCATACAAAAAACATGAAAAAAATCATTCCCAAAGGAGATTTAACTTTAACTTAAATCGAATTCTTTTGAAGAGCCTAAATGTTTTAATGTAACTTTTGTTACTGCTTACCCCTGTGGCTGCAGCTTACTTTTGAGGCATAATTCAAAACTTGAAAATCAATGGATATTATAACTATTTTAGGATATGCAGCAGCCATCTTGATCGGTGTTAGTTTAGGACTGATTGGTGGGGGAGGGTCGATATTGACCGTTCCGGTTCTGGTTTATATTCTGCATATCGATCCGGTTTTAGCCACGGCTTATTCCTTATTCGTGGTGGGTACTACCTCTCTTGTAGGTGCTGGAAATTATATGAAAAGCGGATTAGTGGATTATAAAACAGCAGTAGTATTCGCTATTCCTTCATTTATTGCGGTCTTCTTGACTAGAAAATTTTTGGTTCCTTGGCTTCCTGATCCTTTGTTTTCTATGGGAGACGTTGCAATTTCTAAAAGTGTAGGAATCATGGTTTTCTTTGCACTGATTATGCTTGCGGCTTCTTATTCCATGATTAAGGAAAAGAAAAAAGGTGGAGAGGATGAAAACGGTGAAGTCAAATTCAATATTCCGTTAATCGCTTTGGAAGGCTCAGTAGTTGGTGTAATTACCGGTATAGTCGGAGCTGGGGGAGGATTTTTGATTATCCCTGCTTTGGTTCTCTTGGCGAGATTACCCATGAAGCTTGCCGTAGGTACTTCTTTGTTGATTATTGCTGCTAAATCGTTGATAGGGTTTTTGGGAGATATCTCCACGCAAACTATCGACTGGCAAATGCTGTTAATCTTTACCGGATTATCCGTAGTAGGTATATTTATCGGTAGCGCACTTTCTAAAAAGATCAATGATAAAGCATTGAAGAAAGGCTTTGGCTGGTTTGTACTTGTGATGGGTATTTACATCATCGGAAAAGAATTAATGAATCTATAAGAAGGCATGGTGGAGAAGTATTTCAAAATATTCCTTGACGGATATTATGGATATTGGAATTATTTGAAAAGTGAGATTCTGTATCCTTCCTGGCAAAATTACTTTTACTGGTTAGTTGGTCTTTCTCTTTTAGTGTGGCTATTAGAAATCGTATTTCCTTGGAGAAAGAATCAGCCGATTATTCGTAAAGACTTCTGGTTGGATGCGTTCTATATGTTCTTCAACTTCTTCCTCTTTTCATTGATCGTGTACAATTCGCTCAGCAATGTTTTTGTTGAGGCTTTCAATGACTTCCTTGGCTTGTTTGGAATTACCAATCTGGTAGCTATTGAAGTGAATTCCTGGCCGATTTGGGGGCAATTTCTATTGATGTTTTTGGTAGCGGATTTCATTCAATGGAATACGCATCGACTATTGCATCGAGTGCCTTGGCTTTGGGAGTTTCACAAAGTGCATCATTCTGTGGAGCAAATGGGCTTTGCAGCGCATCTTCGCTATCACTGGATGGAAACGATCGTCTACAAATCTATCCAATACGTTCCTTTGGCAATGATTGGCTTTGGATTGGATGACTTTTTCATCCTGCACATTTTCACCATTGCTATCGGTCATTTGAACCATGCAAACATCAGACTGACTTACGGGCCATTGAAGTATATTCTCAATAATCCAGTCATGCATTTGTGGCATCATGCCAAGCACCTTCCTGAAGGAAGTCACGGTGTCAATTACGGTATTTCCCTTAGTATTTGGGATTACCTTTTTGGTACGGCATATATTCCTAATGAAGGAAGAGATGAGCCGCTTGGCTTCGAAAAAGTAGAAGAATTTCCAAAGACCTTTTGGTCACAAATATCTTATCCATGGCTGCGCAAAAAGAGCTAAGTACTACCAACCCATTCAATAATTGGCGAACAGTCATCATTTTGACTTTGACCTTGGGATTAGCCCCATTTGTTCCCGAGCCTCACTTCTTCGGAAAGATTCGTTGGGTATTGGGTGGTGCCAATGGCATGCAGCTGATCGATTGGGGAGATCTCTTGTTTCATGGTTTGCCTTGGATTTTGCTTATTAGGCTTTCCGTGATTTCACTCAGAAGAAAGCTGGTAAAAGCGTCATAATGTGATTTTTATTACTGTTTTGAGGGATAAGGTCAGATACTTTTGTATCAATCTTTAACAATGAAACACGAAAATTATGTTTGACTTCTTTAAATCAACACCTAAAGCTTACGAAGATATATCTGTAGGAGAATTTCACGACTTGATGCTGCAAAAGGATGCGGTCATTATCGATGTGCGCACAGCCGGAGAGTTCGCTGGAGGCAAACTTCGGGGAGCAAGAAATATTGACATCATGTCTAGAAACTTCACCCAGCAAATTGAAAATCTTCCAAAAGACAAGACCTATTTGCTCTACTGCAGAAGCGGTAACAGAAGTGGACAAGCCTGTCAAATAATGACTGAAATGGGCTTCAAAAATGTAAAAAATATGGCCAGAGGGATTATGTCCTGGCCATTTGAAACAGTTTAAAAAAAGCGGGTTTAAGCCCGCTTTTTTTTATCTCTTTGCGATTTTATTATCGCTGATAGTTTTTTGACGAGTACTCTTGAATCTGCTGAGGGTGCTATCCATTTTTTTGATATGCTTGGTGCTTCGTCCTTGGACACGTTTTCTCCACATTCGAAAGCTACTCTCTTTCATGTTTTTTCGCATCAACTTGATGACTTCTGACTCACTGATGCCAAATTGTTGCTCAATAGCGTCAAAGGGAGTACGATCTTCCCAAGCCATTTCTATAATGCGATCTATTTCTCGCTCGCTTAATGATATTTTTTTACTCATACCTTCCAAACCATCACATGGCCTAGTGGTTTACTGATTGTGCAAAAAATTTCCATAGTCTGGTTAAAAAGAGACTTACGTTTACGCGATCATCCTCCGCTGTTGGAAGCCTTTCGGGCTGGGTATCCCATTCTTCTTTTGTATGCATTTGAGCCATCGCTAATCGCTGCGGCCCAAAGTGATACAAGGCATTGGCGGTTTGTATGGGAAAGCTTGGAGGACTTAAATAGCCAATTGAAAGAATTTCAAGCTCAGGTTACCATTCTGCATGCTGAGGTTTTGGATATTTTCAAGGCTTTGCAGCAGGAATATATCATTCAAGCGGTCTATTCACACCAAGAGACCGGAATTGCTGTTACTTATCAGAGAGATCAAGCTGTAGCCAGCTATCTTAAAGCTCACAAAATTCTTTGGAAAGAATTCAATCAACAGGGAGTCAAGCGAGGGAGGAAGGATCGGAAAGGGTGGAGAGAAGCTTGGTTTGCTTACGCAAAAGCGACTATTGAAGAAATCCCTTTAGAAAAGATCCAGTTTGTTTCCCTTTCTAAAAAATTCCTAGCAACTGAAACCTTCCTTCGCATGGACCCGGCATGGAGCCAGCCGAATCCAAAAATGCAGAAAGGAGGGGAAAAATTGGCTTGGAGATATCTCAAGAGCTTTGTCGAAGACAGAGTCAAAAACTATAATAGACACATCTCAAAACCAGAGTTAAGCCGAACTGGTTGCAGTAGACTTTCGCCTTATTTGGCTTGGGGCTGTCTTTCCATTCGTCAGGTTTATCAGGTATCCGAGTCGAAGAAGAAGTCAGGTTTTCAGGTCCGAAATTTCACAAATTTTCAATCACGTCTGAGATGGCACTGTCATTTCATCCAAAAGTTTGAAATGGAGTCCCGAATGGAGTTTGAACCAATCAATAAGGGCTTTTTGGAATTTTACCCAAAAGTGAATCATGATTGGATTCAGGCTTGGAAGGAAGGAAAGACTGGCTACCCACTAGTAGATGCTTGCATGCGTTGTGTGAAAGAAACGGGTTATTTGAATTTTAGAATGCGGGCGATGGTCGTATCCTTTTTGACACATCATCTTGGCCAAAACTGGAAAGATGGAGCAAATCATCTAGGGAAATGCTTTTTGGATTTTGAGCCGGGAATCCATTATCCACAGCTTCAAATGCAGGCTGGGGTAACGGGAATCAATACGGTTCGAATTTATAATCCAGTGAAGCAGTCACAAGATCATGATGCAGAAGGTTTTTTTATCAAAAAATGGGTACCAGAACTTTCCAAAATTCCCGCTCCTCAGATTCATGAGCCTTGGAAGATTCCACCATTGGAATTGCAAGTCTTTGGGTTGGAGCTAGGAAAGGACTATCCATTTCCAATAGTAGATCTGGAAAAGTCAGGAAAAGCAGCGCGTGATAAAATTTGGGGTGCTCAGAAGCTCCCTGAGGTCAAAAAAGAGGCGAATCGGATCCTTGGAAGGCATACTTTACCAAATAGATGGGCTTAGAATGAAAAAAGAACATCTTCCAACGAAAATCTGTCCGGTCTGCAACCGCCCTTTCGCTTGGCGAAAAAAGTGGGAGAAAAACTGGGAAAATGTCAAATATTGCTCCAAGCGGTGCGCTAGCTCAAAGCAGAAAAACACTAACGATAGACCATGATATACCAGACCAAGTAAATCGCCAGAGGGAAAAAGTACCCGAGAAGAATCACCCAAATTGATTCTGAAATGCTTCTTCTGCTGATCGATAGAAAGCCAAAAACCCAGGCAGTTCCGTAGATTATTTCAAAAATATTGATGGTAGCCAATGGATATTGATACTTCTCCGCCACTTGATCAAATCCAACAAGACTCAGCATGGAAAAAGGTCTGTTCAATTCGATTTCAAGATAACTGACCGCCTGAGATGGGTTTAAATAAATTAAGAAACGAAGAAGCTCAGGCAACAGAAATATCGTTTCAGCGACCAAGGCAAATTTCCAAAGCTCCTTGTAGGAGACCTTATATCCAAGGGCAAAGGATGCTATCCAGATCAAAAATGAAATCAAGGTAAACTTGAAAAGTAGCAAAATAGGGGTAGCCAAATAGCCAAGTGAATTGAAAATATAGAAGTAAGTAAGTGCTCCCGAGTTTACTAAATTTTGTGAATCGGGAATTGCTTCTATGATCAATGTGTTGGTCAGGTACCGGATCAGAATAAAAAGTAAGAGAAGCAAAACAAAATAAAGGCGTTTGTCAAAATCTAAAAGTTCTTGAATTCGTTGAGCTAGTGGATTTGCTGATGCGGTCATAGGTAAATTATGAATGGAGAAAGATAGCATAAATCTAACTTTTAGCGATAATTTTGTGCGCATGAAGCGTCAATGGTATCGGTCAGTTTTCTGGATGGTGATAGGAATAGTGTTTTCTCTTGTACCGATTTTGACTTATGGTCAATCTGCTCCGGAGGATAGTCTGATGGAGGTAAAGAGATCGCCATACTTACTCTTAGACAGAGGATTGCAGTATCGGATTACCAAGTCAATCAATAGTATGTATAACTTTGACTTTGAGACTGCAGAGCGCGATTTTCAGGTAATTGCTTACCAATATCCAAACCATCCTCTTCCTGATTTTTTGATGGCACTCAGTTATTGGTGGCGAATCGAAGTAGATATCACCAATGAATCCTATGATGATATTTTCTTGGCATACATAGACCGAGCGAATGAAAAAGCTGAGGCGCTTTTTGATGAAGACCCAACCAATAAAGAAGCAGCTTTCTTTTTAGCTGCCGGATATGGATTTGAAGGTAGATTGAAGGCCGAGCGGAAAAGTTGGACTGGAGCAGCCTGGGCTGGTAAAAATGCCTTAAAGTACATGGAGCTAAGCAGGGGAGAAGAGGAGTTTAACCCCGAACTTTTGCTAGGAGATGCCCTCTTCAATTATTTTTCTGTCTGGATTCCGGATAATTATCCCCTGCTCAAGCCTGTTATGGCTCTATTTCCAAAAGGGGACAAAGATTTAGGTTTGGAGCAACTTGAGCAGGTGGCAACCAATGCTTTCTACACACGAATTGAGGCGATGTATTTTTTATTTCGACTCTATGCATCTCAGGAAAAGAAACCTTACGAAGCACTCAGGATTTCTTCCTATCTCCATGAGAAATTTCCAAATAATCCTTACTTCCATCGATCCTACGCACGTCACCTTTATACTGTAGGTCGCTGGTCAGAAGCGGTAGAAGAGTCTGGAGAGATTCTGAAAAGGATAGAAACAGGAATGACAGGCTATGAATCCAACAGCGGTCGATACGCTGCTTTCTACATGGCGCAATATTATGAACGCATCGGGAATCGAGATGAGGCGAAATACTATTACCTCCAAACACTTTCCTATGGAGAGGAATCCGAATCTCAGGAAAGTGGGTATTATTTACATTCTCTGGTTCAATTGGGGCAAATCGCTTTGGAGGAAAATCAGAAGGCTTTGGCCAAGGATTATTTCAAGAAAGTGAAGAAATATGCAAAGCGGAAACATCCCGCTCATCAGGCTGCAAGAGATTTTATCAAAAAGAATAAACTTTAACTCGGGAGTTTACGTTTTTTGCTTCATACGCAGGAGATAATTTGAATTTTGGAGTTTAAAAAAGTGATTTTGAAAGCTTTGTTTGCCGAAAAGTCCCGATTAATAAATAAAATTTCGAATTTGACCCTTTAAAAAAGTTTTATTCACTTTAAAACTTTCCTTAATTATTCTAACTTTGTACGATATTATATTTTGTATATGCAAGAGAACGTAGATAGTAACATCCGAATCAAATTTGACAAGGTAGACCGAAAGATTCTTGAAATTCTTCAGGGTAATGCCAAGATCACCAATGCACAGCTTTCTAAGGACATTGGTCTATCCCCGGCCCCTACATTGGAGCGCGTGAAAAAATTAGAGCAGTCTGGCATCATTAAAAGCTATCACGCAAAGCTTGATCCTGAAAAGATTGGTCTTGGCGTCAGTACTTTTGTTTTGGTTAGTCTAATTGGCCACAATAAAGCCAATATTGATGCTTTCATGAAGGAAATCAATGGTATTCAAGAGGTGATCGAATGTCATCACATCACAGGTACTGGTGATTTTATCCTAAAGATCATCGCAAAGGATATCACAGCTTACCAAAAGCTTATGTTGGAAAAAGTTTCTGAGATTAAGGAAGTCGATTCCATGCAATCCATGGTTATTCTTTCGACCTTTAAGGATTCAAAAGTATTGCCAATTCCCGTCTAAATTAAAAGACCTAATCGAATATAGGGGTGGCAAAAAGCCACCCTTTTTTTGTGTATGGAAAATCCCTGGAAAACCCTATCGCTTAAAAGAATCTACGAAAACCCTTGGATTAGCGTAGAAGAACATGATATTCTGAACCCCGCAGGTAATCCCGGTATCTATGGCAAGGTCCATTTTAAAAACAAGGCCTTGGGAATAATACCTATTGATCAATTTGGGAATACTTGGCTGGTCGGGCAGTTTCGCTATACCCTAAATGAATACTCATGGGAAATCCCTATGGGTGGTGGGCCTATCGGACAAGATATCCTAGAAAGTGCCCAGCGTGAACTCAAGGAAGAAACTGGGTTGACAGCAAAGAAATGGACGGAAGTTCTGCGTATCCACACTTCCAATTCGGTGACGGATGAAGAGGGATTTGTATTTCTAGCTGAGGACTTGGAAGAAGGCGAACCCGAATTTGAAGAAACAGAGGTAATCAAAATTCATAAGCTTCCTTTTGAGGAAGCTGTACAATGGGTAATGGAAGGGAAAATTACCGACGGAATCAGCATAGCGGGTATTTTGAAAGTGAGTAAACTACTTGCGAAGTAGGCCATATGAATATCAAGAATCACTTTTCGATTACTTTTAATCTTGCCTATCCGGTTATCCTAAGTCAATTAGGTCAAGTGATGGTCGGAGTGGCAGACTCGATGATGGTCGGTCAATTGGGTGCCTTACCCTTGGCAGCGGCATCACTTGCCAATTCCATCTTTTTCGTATTAATGATGTTTGGTATGGGGGTTTCGATGGGAATTACTCCGCTAATTTCTATTGCCGAAGGAAAAGGGAAGGGGCTACGTATTGGAAAACTCTTTAGGCATGGGCTTTGGATCAATATTTTTGTTGCTTTGATTCTTACAGGAATTATATTAGGCTTATCTACAGGCTTATCATTTTTGGATCAACCCGAAGAAGTCGTCGAAGCCGCCATCCCGTATTTGTGGGTTATCACAGCTTCTCTGTTTCCCTTCATGATATTTCAGACCTTTAAGCAATTTGCCGAGGGACTGAGCCAAACCCGTCAGGCGATGTATGTTACTATTTTTTCCAACCTGCTCAATGTCTTTCTTAATTGGGTTTTGATTTTTGGAAATTTAGGCTTTCCAGCCATGGGCTTGATGGGTGCCGGATGGGCGACTTTGATCTCAAGAGTTCTGATGGCGCTGTTGATGGGAGCCTATGTATTAAGCTCCAAGCGGTACAAAGGCTTTGATTTAGGTTTGAAAATCAGACAATTCAGTGCACCGCTTTTATCGCGAATTCTCAAAATTGGAATACCTACCGGATTTCAATTCATTTTTGAAGTTAGTGCCTTCGGATCTGCTGCAATTATGATGGGGTGGATAGGAGTGACTGCTTTAGCCAGTCATCAAATTGCAATCAATCTAGCTTCTATCAGCTACATGATGGCAGCTGGCCTGGGCACAGCCGGAATGGTCCGTGTGAGTAATCAAATAGGGCGGAATGACTTCCAAACTATGCGCGAGGCTGGGATGATGGTTTTTGGGATGGTGATTGCCTTTATGAGTATTTCTGCTGTCATTTTCATTCTTTTC
Organism: Algoriphagus formosus; assembly: GCF_002807035.1. Classification (GTDB taxonomy): domain Bacteria; phylum Bacteroidota; class Bacteroidia; order Cytophagales; family Cyclobacteriaceae; genus Algoriphagus; species Algoriphagus formosus. The sequence continues at coordinate 179,039 of NZ_NIUC01000001.1, forward strand.
AGGAATATGCTTCCTTCTTTATACATCGATGATCCGGAAGTGATTGCTACCTCAGCCACACTTTTGATTATTGCTGGCATGTTCCAATTGTCAGACGGTATTCAGGTAGTTGGATTGGGAGTGCTTCGGGGAATGGAAGACGTCAGGTTCCCAACTTGGCTGACTTTTGTTGCCTATTGGATTCTTGGATTACCATTGGGATACTTTTTTGCATTTGGATTGGATATGGGAGAACGTGGTATTTGGTTTGGGCTGCTGATTGGGCTTAGTATTACTGCGGTGGTTTTGTTCTATCGATTCTATCGACTGAGCAGAAAGGCTATTTTGCGGGAGAAGTTGTAAAACTTGTTTCCTAAATCAGCTGAATATTCTAGCTTAGCCATAGTAACCATTCACCAACCCAATGAAAAGATTATTACTTGCCCTGCTAGTCAGCATTATCCTTGTTTTCCCGGCCCTTTCGCAGCAACCTGCAGTCTTGCCTTTGAAGGCTCAGGCAGAACTGATCGATTCGTGGCTAGACTATCGAATCGAAAATGTGCTTCCTGATTTAATGACAGAAACAGGGATCGATATGTGGATTGTCATCTCCCGTGAGTACAATGAAGATCCGGTGATCCGTACCCTTTTGCCAGCAACTTGGATGGCAGCGAGGCGGCGAACCATTTTGGTCATGTATCAGCCAGAAAAAGGTGGAAAGGTGGAGACTTTTGCAATCGCCCGGTATGATGTAGGAAAGGCCTTTAAGCGTGCATGGGATCCTGAAAGTCAGCCAGATCAGTGGGAAGCATTGATGGACTTGATCAAAGAGAAAAATCCAAAGAAGATGGGTCTGAATATGGCCAAAGACTATGGCCATGCTGATGGTCTGACAAAAACGGAATATGATTTTTTCATGGAATACCTTCCTGATACGATGCATGAAAATGTAGTTTCTGCACAAACACTCGCAGTAAGATGGCTTGAGACGAGGACAGAGCCCGAGATGGCCAGCTACCGTCATGTGCAGCAGCTTGCAAATTATATTATTCAAGAAGGATTGTCTGAGCGTGTCATTACCCCGGGCAAAACAACCACAGAAGACGTAGTTTGGTGGTATAGAGAGAAAATCAAAGAAATGAAGTTAGATACCTGGTTTCATCCCTCAGTAGATATTCAGCGAGCAGACCCTGATTCCGATGGTGCAAGCCGGTCTTTTTCTTCCCGCCCTTCAGAGATGACCATCATGCCTGGTGATCTGTTGCATATAGATTTTGGTATCACCTACCTTCGACTCAATACGGATACGCAGCAGCTTGCCTATGTTTTGAAACCTGGTGAATTTGAAGTGCCTGAGTTTTTGAATAAAGCCTTCGAAGCAGGTAATCGGGTTCAGGATATTCTGACAGAAAACTATGTTGCGGGACGGACTGGAAATGAAATTCTTCGGGCTACTCGCAATCAAATGGACCGAGAAGGTATTCGTGGTAGTATTTACACACATCCCTTAGGGTTTTATGGGCATTCCGCTGGTCCTACCATTGGGATGTGGGATAATCAAGGCGATACTCCGGGAGCAGGGGATCATCCACTTTATGCAAATACGGGTTATGCTATCGAGCTAAATGCTGTGGTTTTTGTGAAAGAATGGAATAAGGATGTGCGAATAATGCTCGAAGAGGGAGCTCTTTTTGATGGAGAAAAAGTGACCTACTACAATGGAAGGCAGCGCAAAATCTTGGCTATTCCTCGACAAACCAATTATTTGAATAATTAATCAAGAGGGGGCTTAATTGGCCCCTTCTTCTTTTTTCAGAGGTTTGTAATTTGAGGACCTGATGAAAAGTAAAAATACCAAGGCAGAAGCAGCCATAGCGGCACTGACTAAGAAAACCAAGGAGAAGTTTTCTGCTTTATTGGCATAGAGAAATCCCGAAACAATGGCCCCAATGCCGATGCCAGCTTCCAGAAAAATATACATGGTAGCAAGGGCTCTCCCGCGGAATGCATCTAAAGAAAGATCTATCACCCAGGCAGCGGTAGTAGGACTGTTCATTCCGACTGCAGACCCGAAAAGTACTCCTGCACCGAAAAGCATCCATTTACTTTCTGCGAAAGCAATTGCCAACATGGCTAATATCATCATGATGGATGCAGCCCGAAGTACAGGAACTCTACCATAGCGATCAGAGGCTTTTCCAGCTATTAATCTGATTCCCAAAGAGGAAAGCGTGAAAATTGCAAAAAACAAACCTTTGTTTTCTATCCCAAGATGATTGCTCAGATCCGGGATAATTGTCAGAACCACTCCAAAAGAGAATACGCTTAGAAACAAGATCGTAGATGGAATCAAAACCCGTTTTTCGATGATTTCATTCTTTTTGAGCTTGAGTAGGGAAAAGCTCATTCGCTCGGGCTCTTCCAACGTTTCCTTAAGCCTGACTAGAATTAAAATCGAAAAAATGGCAGTTGCTGCAGAGGTGTAAAATATGTAATTCAATGGCCAAAAGGTTGCTAGCCATCCTCCTAATGCAGGTCCTGCTGCCATTCCCAATGAACCGAAAAGGGATTGAATCCCCATCGCTTCACCCCGCTGGTAGAAAGGTACGATATCAGCGACGTATGCGGAGGTGCCGGTAGGAGTAAAGCCTGCCGAAAATCCATGCACAAACCGCAAGAACAAAAATCCGCCAACAAAGCTCAGCACCGGGTATAGCAAACTCACAACAAAGCAAACTACCGCTCCTACAATCATCACAGGGATTCGACCGATTTTATCTGCGAGCTTTCCTGAGAAAGGTCGGGATAGGCCTGCCGAAAGTGTAAAGAGTGAAATAATTAAGCCCTTGTAGTCTTCTCCTCCCAAGGACGAGAGATAATTCGGGAGCTCAGGAATTATCATATTGAAGGATGAAAAAAAGAGGAAGGAACTCAGGCAGAGCAGCAAAAAGTCAATCGTGAAAAAAGAAGGAAGGATGGATTTTTGCATAAAACATTAAAAAAAGCCGGATTAACCGGCTTTAAAATTACTCTCTGTTTGCTTCTTCCTCACTTTGAGCGAGTAAGAATGCCTTCATAAATTCATTTAAGCCACCATCCAAAACATACTGTGTATCAGAGGTTTCGTATCCAGTTCTATTGTCCTTCACCAGTTTGTAGGGATGCAGGACATAGTTTCGGATTTGAGAACCAAAATCTACTCGAAGCTTGGAAGCTTCTATTTTTGCGATTTCAGCATTACGCTTCTCAAGCTCCATTTGATAGAGGCGAGACTTCAGCATTTGCATGGCCTTTTCCCGGTTAGCAAGCTGAGATCGTTCGATTTGACAGACCACTACGATACCGGTTGGTTTATGCGTCAATTGAACCTTGGTTTCAACCTTATTGACGTTCTGTCCTCCTGCACCTCCTGATCTGGAAGTTTGTAATTCGATATCCGCCGGATTGATTTCTATCTCGATAGAATCATCCACCTCGGGATAAGCGTACACGGATGCGAAGGATGTGTGACGTCTACCTCCTGAATCAAATGGAGAAATTCTTACCAGTCGATGTACCCCTGATTCAGATTTCAAAAACCCATAAGCTAGGGGTCCTTCAAATTCCAAAGTAGCGGATTTAATTCCTGCCACTTCCCCAGGTTGAACATCTACTTCGCGAACTTTGTAGCCATTTTTCTCACCCCACATGATATACATTCGCATGAGGATGGAGGCCCAATCATTACTCTCTGTACCTCCTGCGCCCGGATTGATTTCCAGTACGGCATTGAGTTGGTCCTCTTCCGAGGAAAGCATCTTTTTCAGTTCGAGTTCCTCGACTGTCTTTCTAGCTTTCTCGTATTCGGTTTTTATTTCTTCTTCACCAACCTCACCGGCACTGTAGAATTCATATAGCACTTCTAAATCCTGAATGATTTGATCCAAGTCCTCATAAGAACTTGTCCAACCTTTTCGGATCTGGATTTGCTTCATGGTTTTTTCAGCCTCGTCCGGATTGTTCCAAAAATCTGGCTGTGAGGATACTGCCTCAAGATCTTCTATTTCTGCTTTCTTCCGATCGTAGTCAAAGATACCTCCTCAAAGCCGTGGTGCGAGCTTTCAAGTCTTTCAGTTGTTCTGAAGTCATTTTTCTAAGTTTAAATTATAAAGCTGCAAAAGTCTCAAAAAATTCTGCCTTTGCCAAGTAAAAATGCTCAGTTCATTCGCATTTGAATGATTTGAATTCGATTTCTACCCGTATTTCTGAATGTCTTGTAACGGACCGGTAGCAATGCTAAGCCAGTGCCCACTAAAATTCCGCTAATAATACTGACATTCCGGTCAATCGTAAGCTCTCCTTGTTGGTAAAGAGAGTTGACGCCATCTACTGTGAAAAGTAAGACCCCAGAACCCAAAAGCAGGTAATTCAGGCCGCCTAGGGTCTTGTTTCTACGGTCTTTATTCCTAATGTCAACCTCTAAGATGTCCTCCGGAGAGATTATATTTTCAGATAGATAGATGTAGTCAGCTGTGAATTCCTTGATGACATCGGTGACATAGTAGCCAAGTTTGGCACTCTTGTAGGTTATTTGTTCTCCAACGTGGTATTTTATTTGGGATTTAGTGTTGTTTCCTCGCTTCAAAAGTAAGAAGTCGCTGGATTGAGCCGAGCTGTTGAGAGTTATGAATAAAAATAACCCCAAGGCAAAAAACAGTTTTTGACAAAGGAGAGGGGAATTGGAAAAGTATTTTGATCTCATCAATCGAAAATTACATCAATCCCACTAAATCCTGCAAAAAATAAATGAAAATCTTTTAGTCTAAAATAAAAAAGCCCGCTTGAACGGGCTTGAAGTATTAGGTAGATAGAATTTTGGCAACTCGAAAGTCATCATCATCTACAGTTTTGTCATCTACGATTGCTTTTTTGATCGGGGTGAATACAACCCGGTTGTTGATTAGACCTGCCATCACATCGTATTTGCCTTGTAATAGTCCTTCAATAGCTGCAACTCCCAACTTTGAAGCAAGTAGACGATCAAAGGATGAAGGAGCTCCACCGCGCTGTAAATGACCCAAAATGGTTACTTTGATGTCATAATAGGGTAGATGCTTTTTGACTTTTTCTGCTATCTCCGCAGCACCACCACTTTTTCCACCTTCTGCAACGATCACAATATTGGAGGACTTTTTAGCCTTGGTTCTAATCTTCAGCTTTTCCACCAAATCTTCGATCGGCATCTTTTTCTCAGGAATCAAAATGGCTGCTGCTGCTGAACCTATCCCTGCATTGATGGCAATGAATCCTGCATCTCTACCCATCACCTCTACGAAAAAGAGACGATCATGGGAAGTGGCAGTATCTCTGATTTTGTCGATAGCCTGGATTGCTGTATTACATGCTGTATCAAATCCAATAGTTGAATCAGTCCCTGAAAGATCATTGTCAATGGTACCGGGAAGGCCAATCGCTGGAATTCCGAACTCTTTGTAAAACAAATGAGCACCGGTCAATGAACCATCTCCACCAATTACTACCAGCGCATCGATTCCATGAGAACGAAGATTATCATAGGCTTTTTTCCTTCCTTCTGGTGTACGAAATTCTTCACTCCGTGCGGATTTTAGGAAGGTTCCACCTCGTTCTAAGACATGGGTGATGTTTTTGGAATCAAGCTTTTTGATGTCATTCAGGATCATACCTTCATATCCACGGTATATCCCATACATTTCTAGGTTGTAATAAAACCCTGCTCTGACCGCTGCTCGAATGGCTGCATTCATCCCCGGTGAGTCTCCTCCCGAGGTCAAGACACCGATTTTTTTAATCACTTTAGTTTCCATTAGGCTTGAGTTAGCGCTTTAAACATGAGTTCAGCCGATGCAGGGTTAGTGGCTAGCGGAATATTATGTACATCACAGATTCTCATCAGCATTTGCACATCAGGTTCGTGTGGGTGCTTGTCCAAGGGGTCTCTAAAGAAAATGACCATGTCAAGTTCTTTTTGCGCAGCCATAGCGGCAATTTGAGCATCGCCACCAATAGGACCTGATAATAATCGCTGTACCTCAAAACCGGCTTTCTGAATATGTGAGCCTGTGGTACCTGTAGCTACTAATTCTACATCTGCTTGATGCAAAATATCTTTGAAGCCACTTAAAAAATGGACCATGTCGGCTTTTTTGCCATCATGTGCTATGAGCGCAATTTTCATGAATTAAGTTTAATAGGTTGGGTCAAAGTTAGAAAAAAATCTCTTTTCCTATCTTTTGCCAGTTCAATAAACTGTTAAGTCGATTGAGGGAATTATTTTCTTTTCTTATCTGCAAGCATTACCAGAAAAGCATATTCCATAGCTAGCTCCTTCAGGGCCTGAAATCTACCCGATGCACCTCCGTGACCTGCCTCCATATTGGTGTGAAGCAGTAGCAGATTTTCGTCAGTTTTCAAGTCTCTTAGCTTTGCCACCCACTTCGTCGGTTCCCAATATTGTACCTGAGAATCATGTAATCCAGAAGTGACCAGAATATTTGGATAGGCCTTCGATTCGACCTGGTCGTAGGGGGAATAGCTGAGCATGTAATGATAATACTCTTCAAACTTAGGATTTCCCCACTCTTGGAACTCTCCAGTAGTTAATGGGATACTTTCATCCAGCATGGTCGTCACCACATCCACAAAAGGTACAGCTGCAATCACCCCGTCAAATAAATCCGGTCGCATATTGATTACACCACCAATAAGTAATCCGCCTGCACTTCCTCCCATTCCGTATAAACGGTCTACCCGAGTATAATTCTCATCAATCAAGTGCTTTGCGCAAGCAATAAAGTCTGTGAAGGTGTTTCGCTTTTTTAGAAGTTTGCCATCTTCATACCATTTCCTACCTAGGTCTTCTCCACCTCTTACATGCGCTATCGCAAAAACAAAACCTCGATCCAAAAGACTTAAGCGATTACTGGAAAAATAAGCGTCCGAACTGTAGCCATATGAGCCATATGCATAGAGCAACAACGGATTGCTTCCATCTGGTTGAAATCTTGACTTTTTATAAACCAGGGAGATCGGCACCATGACCCCATCTTCCGCCTGAGCCCAAATTCTGGCTGATTCATAAAGTGTAGAATCATAGCCTCCGACTACTTCCTGTTGTTTCAGGAGTTTTTTCTCCCGAGTGACCATGTGATAGTCGAATATAGAAGCAGGAGTGACCAGCGAATTGAAGCCAAACCGTAGGATTTCAGTATCAAATTCTGGGTTGTGTCCAATCCAGGCGGTGTAGGCTTCTTCTCCAAAGTCCAAAGCATGTCCTGGACTTCCATCCCAAGGTTTGATCAGTAATTGGGTAAGTCCGTTGCTTCGCTCCTGTGAGACAAAAAAGCCTGAAAAAAGATCAAAATCCTCGATCAAGACATCCTCTCGATGCGGAATAAAATCTTCCCAATTCTCCAATTCTGGATTGTCAACCGGAGCTTTAACCACTTTGAAATTTTGGGCTTGGTGATTTGTTCTGATCCAAAAATGATCTTCATAGTGGTCGGCAGCATACTCGAGGTGAGGAATTCTTCCTTGAAGAACCTTCCAATCACCCAAAGGTTGACTGGCATCGACAAATCGGATCTCGGATGAAATCGTGCTTTCTGAATGAATCAGTAAGAAGGCCTCTGATTTGGTTTTCAATACGTGGCAGGAAAATTCCTCATCTTTTTCCTCAAAGATCAACTGGTCGTTTTCTGAATTAGAATACAATTCATGTCTAAAAATTTTATGAGCTCGAAGGGTTTCAGGGTCTTGTTTTGAATAAAAAAGATGCTGATCATCTGCTGCCCAAGTGATATTACCGGTCGTATTGGGAATGGTTAAGCTAGAAGTTTCCCCTGTTTCTAGGTCTTTAAAAAATACCTCATAGATTCTTCTGCCTACCACATCCAGTCCATAGGCTAGATATCGCTGATTATGACTTATCGCCAATCCACTCACTTGACAATAAGGCTTTCCCTCGGCAAGCTCATTCACATTCAGTAAAATCTCTTCCTTAGCCTCCAAGGATCCTTTCTTTCGGCAGTAAATTGGGTACTCACAGCCTTGCTCATATCTCGAATACCAGAAGTAGCCCTTCTTGAAATAGGGTACACTTTGGTCATCTTCTTTGATCCGAGATTTCATCTCTTGGAAAAGTTGATCTTGTAGTCCTTCTGTTTCCTTTAATACTTCTTTTAAGTAGCTATTTTCTTCTTTTAAATAGTTAATCACTTCAGGGTTTTCGCGATCTCGCATCCAGTAGTATGGATCGATTCGTTCGTGGCCATGTGTTTTTATAATGTGATTTATCTTTTTGGCGATTGGTGCCTTCATATTTTTGAGATTTTGGGTTGTAAAGCAAATCAAAATGAAGGAGGAAGGTTCATTTTTTCTTAAAATTCTGAGGTATTTTAACTTGGCTATTGTGAAAATTGAAAAAAAGGAAGTTATTAACTCTCTAATTACTAACCATCAACCTTAATCCAACGCTTATGGGAATGCTCAAAGAGTTTAAAGAATTTGCCATGAAAGGCAATGTGGTCGATCTTGCTGTCGGTGTGATCATCGGTGGAGCCTTTGGCAAGATCGTAACATCTTTTGTAAATGATGTGGTGATGCCACCAATAGGCCTCTTAGTAGGAGGTGTCAATTTCAAGAATTTGGTTTATCCACTTAAAGAAGCCGAACTTGATGCAGCTGGGGAAGTACTGACTCCTGCCGTGACATTAAATTACGGGATGTTTATCCAAAATGTGGTAGACTTTGTCATCATCGCCTTTGTGATCTTTTTGGCGATAAAAGCCATCAATCGGATGAATCGAAAAGAAGAAAAGAAAGAGGCTTCAGCACCGCCACCACCACCGCCAAAATCTGAAGTACTACTTGAGGAAATTCGTGATCTCCTCAAAAAGCAATAAAAAAAAAGCTCCATTTGGAGCTTTTTTTATGGATTACGATTTTGTCTTTGCCTTTGATAAATGCTTCTGGCAAATTCTCGGTTTATCGAGTTTAGCTGTAAAATTTGCTGGTAGGATATCACTGTAGCAGCTTTTAGAACAAAGGCTTCTTCGTCTTCGATCAATTCCCGCTGTAGTTCAAATCGCTGCTTAATGAGTCTTTGAGCTTCCTCTTTGGATATGGAATCGGTATTTGACCGAGGGTTAAGACTTGCAATCTGCTTTAACTTCTCTTCTCTTTGCTCATTGAATTCATTGAAAATTGGCCAGAAATTTTGAGCTTGTTCAGGGCTTAAATCCAATCTGGTTGTGATAAAGGCAATTCGAGCTGCTTCCAGTCTTTCACGATCAATTCCTCGGCGTTGAGCCTGTACCGAAAGTATAATCAAGAAGTTAAGGATCAGGAATATTCCAAACTTTTTCATTGTTGCTGAGGTGATAGGTTTTCTTCTTCCAAAAACTCTTCGAAAATAGTCATCTCTTCTTCGAAAAGCTCATCGAGTAATTCATTTGGGTCTTCGCTCATTGCCAAAATATCCTCTGCTGTCCAATATTCCGAATCAATATACAGGTTGATATTTTCATCCAAAGCCACAGCAGGGGATGGGCTTTCAGAATTCGGTAATAAGAAATAAATGGATATCGAAGCAAAAAACACAAATACTGCCGCCCATTTCAAATACAAATAGTTCGAATTGGATTTTGTTTTCGACAGGATTTGATCTGGGAGTCCTTCGAAATAACCATCGGGGGCTTTGAATTCGGGTAATTTTGGTAATTTTTCCATTTCAATTTATTTGACTCTGAGAGAAGGGGAAGGTTTATTCAGATTTTAAATATTCTTCAATTTTTTTGACTGCATGATGATAGCTCGCCTTCAATGCCCCAGTACTTGTTCCAGTCACTTCGGACATTTGTTCGTAAGTCATTTCCTCTTGATATTTCAAATGAAAGACTATACGCTGCTTTTCGGGTAGAGTCAGGAGAGCTTTAGCCAGCTTTTTTTCGATTTCATTTCCATCAAGACTCCCGGGCTGGTCAATGTAGGATTCCAACTTTTCCTGATGATCGTCCACTGAGAAGAAAAAGCGCTTTTTCTTTTTCTCCAGAAAACTCAGGGTTTCATTTACTGCTATTCGATAGATCCAAGTGTAAAGCCCGGAATCTTCTCGGAATTTATCTAAATGTCTATAGGCCTTGATGAAAGTATTTTGAGTCAGATCATCAGCATCTTCATGAATTAAAACCATGCGGCGGATGACTTGATAAATACGACGCTGATACTGCTCGATCAAAATCCTAAAACCACGATCTTTGGTTTCAGGCTTACGAATAAGCCGAAGAATATCTTGGTCGTCTATTTGAATCATTGAATTTTAGACTTGACTTTTCATCTTGGGTTTATTCAGCTCACAAATTTTTCTAAAAAATCCCATTTCAAAACTGAGGCGATCGAACGTAAGCCTAAGACCAGGGTGAATAAAACGATCAGGTAAGAGAGAATCAGGTAGCTTATTTGGCTTTTCGACTTACCCATGACAGCAGTTCGACTTGCCATCCATACGATCCAAACACTCACAAAAGGCAGAAGGACTCCGTTAGCTAGCTGTGCAAAGGATATTAATTGTACGGGCTTAATGCCCAAGGATGCAAAAATCAACCCTAAACCCATGACAAGTAAAATAGAAAGACGCATGGGTCTAGATTGAGTTTCTTGGCTTTTTCCTAAAATACCGCAAATGACTAAGGCCGCAGCCAAAGGTGCTGTGATTGAGGAGGTCAGACCTGCTGCTAGAAGCCCGAAACCCATCAAATAGGTCCCCGTTTTCCCAAAAACAGCTTGTAAGCCATTTGCTATGGATTGGGCGTCCTGAATTTGCTCGCTCATATTGAATGTCCCGACGATCAAGATGGCCATAGATACTAAGCCGCCTAAAACAACGGCCAGTCCAATATCCCACCGCATCCAATGAAAGGCTTTTCGGTCCTTCCACTTGTTTTTGCTCAAGGATGCATAGAGAAATAGGTTGTATGGAACTACCGTCGTTCCAATCAATGCTACCACATTGGTGAGATTTTCAGCATTAATTCTTGGGATAAAACCACCAGCCACTTTTGACCAGTTTGGTGCCAAAGCAATAGCCGTCCAGATAAATGAAATGGACATCAAAATCACCAGGAAAACCAAGAATCGCTCAATGGATCGATATTTGGCAAACCAAAGCATAGCAAAGGCAAGCGATCCTATAAAAAGATTACCCAAGTCCAAGGATAGTCCAGCTAGATCAACTTTTGGCAAAGAAATAAATACTTCCAAGCCTAATCTAGCACCGGTGATATTTCCGGATTCGTAGGCGATGTTTCCCAACACAATCGCCGAAAAAATCAATAGGATTTGGATCGATTTATAAATGAAAGGACCTGTACTTTCCCTGACAAGCTCGCCCAGGTCTTTTTGCGTAGCAATCCCAATTCTTCCTGAGGTCTCTTGAAGGACAATAGTAATCAATACGGATAAACCCAAAGCCCAAAGTAATTCAAAACCGAAATTGAAGCCAGCAAGTGTACAGACCATGACTGTTCCTGGTCCGATGAAAGCTGCTGCTACAAGTGGTCCGGGACCGATATTTTGGAGGAGATTTTTGATGGGTGACAATTTTCCTTTTCGGAAAAATAGCCTTTTGGGTAGAATTTTTGTTATAGATTCATAAAATTCTTATTTACTCGATATTTCTATGAATTGGTTGAAAATTAGCTTCAAAATCGTTGCTGTCATTTTCTTGTCTTTTGTTTTTTTTCTGCTCCTTCTTTTTAGGAATGATATTCCAAAGGATGAAATTGTGGCGAAGTATAGTCTTCCGGAGTCCCATTTCATAGAATTGGATGGAATAAATCTGCATGTTCGTTTCCTTGGAGAAGGTATTCCTGTTTTTTTGATTCATGGTAGTTTTTCTTCCTTGCACACCTGGGATCAATGGCAGCAGGAGCTTAGTCCCTATTTCATGACTATTTCTGTGGATCTTCCAGGGCATGGATTGACAGGTCCGGATGAATTGCAGCGGTACTCCATCATGGATTACAGCGAACTGATACTTCGACTCGCAGATAAATTGAATCTTCCGAAGTTTCATATAGCAGGAAACTCAATGGGAGGAGCCGTAGCCATGCAAGTGGCGAGTACCAGGCCGGATCGTGTACTTTCTTTGAATCTTATCGACGCATCAGGAGCTCCCAGACCTGAGCCGAGAAGTATTGAATCAGGTTCAAATACTAATTCCAGTCGAGGTGGTGGAGCTTGGATTTTTAAGTTGGCGGGTCATCCGGTTTTTTCTAAAGTTTTATTGAAATGCACCCCTAAGTTTCTTTTTGCGATGAACCTAAAACAAGTCTATGGGGATGAAGAAAAAATCTCCAAAGAAGCCGTAGATCGATATTTTGAGCTGATGCTTTCAGAGGGAAATCGGCAGGCAACACTGGATAGACTTCGATCTCCGCGGAATTCTGATATTGATTTTAAGCGCCTTACCATGCCTACATTGATCATGTGGGGCAAAAAGGATACTTGGATCCCCGTAACCCAAGCATATCTTCTGGAAAAAGCCATTCCAGGATCTTCTCTGGTAATCTTTGATGAGGCTGGCCATGTGCCTATGGAAGAAATCCCGACAGAGACTGTCTCAAAATACCTTTCCTTTTTGGGAGTTGAGATCAGGCCCAAGTACCTTGATGAGCCAAATTTCCTGACTTATGCCTACTGATTATTTATTGATCCTTGTTCTTCTTTTTCAACTTCTAATTTTCATTTTTTTGATTTGGTCGCGCTATTCAGGCTCGAAAAATGACGCCTTTCGACAGCTAAAAGAAGAGGTGAATCAAAGCCTTTTGGAAGGAAGAAAAGAAAATCGGCAAGATCTACTTGCCCAATTTAGATTGGTATTTGACTCACTTCGGTCGACTTCCCGAGATCAACAGGAATCGATCAAGAATTTTGCAGAGGTCTTCAGGCAAAATATTAAAGACCTGAATGCATTACAAAAGGAAAAGCTGCAATCCATCCATCAGCGACAGGAAGAATTGCAAAAAAGCACAGAATTGAAACTTGAGAGAATCCGTGAAACTGTGGATGAAAAACTTCAAAAGACATTGGAAGCACGGCTTGGGCATTCTTTTGAATTGGTGTCAAAGCAGCTTCAGGCGGTTCAAAAAGGACTTGGAGAGATGCAGCATTTAGCAAATGGAGTAGGAGACCTGAAGCGAGTGCTGAGTAATGTCAAGAGCCGTGGAGTGCTTGGAGAGTATCAACTTCAAGCTTTATTGGAAAATATGCTTTCACCAGAGCAGTACTTGAACAATGCTTCACTTGGAAAAGGTAATCGTGAGCGGGTCGAGTTTGCGGTGAAGATGCCGGGAAATGAAGAACCGGTTTTACTCCCAATTGATGCTAAATTTCCTCAGGAATCCTATCTGCGACTAGTGGATGCATACGATAGTGGCAATGTTTCTGAAGTAGAGTATTATCGTGCTGAATTGGTCAGAGCGATTAAAAAATCGGCTCTGGACATTAAATCCAAGTATTTAAATCCACCTTACACGACAGATTTTGCTATTTTATTTCTCCCTGTCGAGAGTCTCTATGCAGAAGTGCTCAGACATCCCGGTCTCGCACAAGAAATCCAACAAGAGTACAAAGTTTTGGTGACTGGCCCTACCACACTCTCAGCGATTTTGAATAGTCTTCAAATGGGTTTCAAGACTTTGGCTATTCAACAGCGAAGTTCCGAAGTTTGGCAGATTTTGGGTGCTGTGAAAACTGAATTCTCCAAGTTTGGAACACTCATCGAGCGCACGCAGAAAAAACTTCAGGAGGCGAATGATGATTTGGATAAGCTAGTTGGAGTCCGGACACGCGTGATTCAGCGGAAACTCAAGGATGTACAAGAGATACCGCAGGAGGATAGTAACAGGCTATTAAAAGAATCAGAATAGTTTACCTATTTCAGTTTAATTCGCTTTATAGTCCAATTCTTCAAATTTTTCTCCTATTTCCTGATTACCATGTAGAAAGCTATTAACTTTGCCGTCAGTTTTATCACCAGAACCAATTCTATGGGGATGCACATCGTCATTGCTGGAGCGGGGGACATGGGTTACCACCTTGCCGAGCAATTGAGTTATGACAATAAGGATATCACACTGATTGATACAGAGCGAGAAGTACTGGATTATGTTTCTTCAAAGCTAGATGTCTTGACGGTGATGGGGGATGCCACCTCCATTGATGTTCTTCAACGAGCCAATGTCTCGAATGCCAGTATGCTTTTGGCAGTCACTACGTCTGAAAAAACCAATATCGTAGCCGCTGTTTTAGCCAAGCAACTAGGAGCCAAAATGGTCATGGCTAGAGTAAGAAATCACTCTTACCAAAGCAGTGAGAATATTCAATTTTTTCATAATCTAGGAATAGATAACCTGATTTCTCCTACCATGCTTTGCAGTAAGGAGATCTTCAATATGATTCAGAACTCCAGTTTTACGGAGGTTTTTGACTTTGAAGGTGGAAAGCTAAATATCGTAGGTGTCACATTGGATGAGTCTAATCCGCTTGTAAATCAACGGATTATGGACATGAGTTCCAATCCGATTTTTGAGGATATTCGGATTATTGCCATTCTGCGTGATCAGAAAACTATTATCCCGAGGGGAAGTAATATCATTCGGAATCACGATCACGTGTTTTTTATTTCTACCAAAAAACACACCGAAAGTATCCTTGAGCTGATCGGTCAAAAGAAAAGAGAAGTCAAGAATATCATGATTATCGGTGGAGATGATATGGCTTTGACCACCGCCCTTCGGCTAGAAGATCATTTTAGAGTTACCCTAGTCAATAGAGATAAGGAACGTTGTAAGTGGCTAGCAGAGCAACTTCCCAATACCTTGATAATCAATGGTGACTATAAAAATATTGAATTGCTGATTGAAGAAGGCTTGGAGCAAATGGATGCTTTTTTGGCTTTGACTGAGTCTTCTGAGACCAATATTATCACCAGTCTATCTGCAAAGAATCACGGGGTGTATAAGACTATCGCTCACGTCGATACTCGGGAATATATTCATATTTCGCATAGCATTGGAGTTGATTCTTTGATCAACAAAAAATTGGTAGCTGCAAATGAGATATCCCGATATCTCAGAAAAGGAACCGTTGAAGCGGTTTCGGGGATTTATGGAGTAGATGCTGAGTTTATTCAGTATTCAGTTTCTAAAAACAATCGCTTGACCAAAAACCCACTGAAAGATCTTCATTTCCCGGATACGGCGATTGTCGCAGGAGTCATTCGAGGAGAAGAAGTATTTATTCCGGATGGTGAATTCCAATTGCAATTAAATGATAAGGCGATCGTTTTGGCACTTCCTCAGGCCAAGAGTTCATTAGAAAAACTTTTTAACTAAGTATGATTCACCATCGGGAAATTGCCAAAATCATGGGAGCATTATTGGTGCTTATTGCACTGCTTATGCTTCCTGCAGTTGGTTTTTCATGGTATTACGATGAGAATGCCTGGCCACTTCTGATTTCCATGGGGATTTCTGGATTGGTTGGGGCAATTCTATTTTTATCCTTTTCCAAACAAGACCAAAACATCCGAAAGCGGGAGGGCTATCTCATCGTTGCTTTGAGCTGGATTTTTATGAGTCTTTTTGGGATGTTGCCTTACATTTTGAGTCATCAAATCCCATCCTTCGAAGACGCTATTTTTGAAACGGTCTCCGGCCTGACTACGACTGGAGCGACTATTTTGACAGATATAGAAGTGATGCCCAAAGGGATTCTCTTTTGGAGAAGCATGACACAGTGGATTGGTGGTTTGGGTATCATCGTATTGACAGTAGCTATTTTTCCGCTGTTGGGAATTGGGGGAATTGAGCTCTTTGTAGCGGAATCACCGGGTCCCACTTCCGATAAAGTTCACCCTAGAATTTCTGAAACAGCAAAGAGACTTTGGTATGTATATGTCGGTTTGACGCTTTCAGCTACCTTGTTGTATTGGGTAGGGGGGATGACCTTTTTTGATGCCATTAATCATGGATTAACCACGATGGCTACGGGAGGATTTTCTACCAAAAATGCCTCTATGGCTTATTACGATTCGGCTTTTATTCAATATGTAGCCATCTTTTTCATGTTTTTGGCAGGGACCAACTTTACGATTATCTATTTTGGATTGATGGGTAAAGTGCGTCGTGTCCTACGAAGCGACGAGTTCAAAGCCTACACTATTGCCGTTTTGGCACTTGCCGTTATTTTGTTTTACCCCATTGCTGCAGGAGGTAACGATTACGAATTAGCATTTCGGAAGTCCCTTTTTCAGGTTGTTTCCCTTGTTACTACTACGGGTTATGTGACCGATGATTACACCCAATACGGACAAGGAGCGACTTTTATTTTCTTCATGCTACTTTTCCTAGGAGGGTCTGCAGGTTCTACAGCAGGTGGGATCAAATTTGTAAGACACCTCACGTTTATCAAGAACTCCTGGTTGGAGTTCAAAAGACTGATTCACCCGCGGGCAGTGGTACCGCTCGTTATTAATGGAGATCGTGTAACGGGTAGGATTATCACTCATATCATGAACTTCCTGTTGATCTATCTTTTGACTTTCGTGCTGGGTTCTTTAGCACTTTCGCTGATGGGTTATGATTTGGCAACCTCCCTCGGGGCAGTAGCTACAAGTCTTGGAAATGTAGGTCCTGCTATAGGTCAGGTCGGCCCAGTGGATAATTTTGCCTTCTTCTCTCCGATAGCGAAAATCTTCCTCTCTTTTATCATGCTCTTGGGAAGATTGGAGCTTTTCACGCTTTTAATCTTATTCACTCCGTTTTTCTGGAGAACCAATTAATCCTGGATTTCGAACTGAGCTTGAATTTTAGCAATTCGATCTTCTAAGCTTTCTGAGGATAGGGTGGTACGACTGAGCCGATCGACCATGATCGGAAAGGAAAAGGGAGTAAACTGAACCGGATAGCGAATATCGATTCGTTTTCGATTGATCTTCTTGACTGCTTTGACAAACTTTTCCTGCTCCATTTGTTGATTCAAAGCCTCTTTTTGAGCTTGCTTGAGGAGTAAGTTCTCCGGATCATATTGCTCAAATACCTGAAAAAGCAAGCTTGAATTAGATTGAATATGTTTGAAAGTGGCCTGTTTGCCGGGAAAACCCTGAAAGACTAAGCCTGATATTCCTGCTATTTCTCTGAATTTCCTACGTGACATTTCACTTTCATTTACGCAAAGCAGCGCATCCTCTTCTAGGTTTTTTAGTGTAAAAATATCCTCCTCCAAAATCTCCTCAATCTCGATGGGGCTGTCGCTAAGTAGCTCAAATCCATAATCATTCATAGCCATATTGAAGGTCACCGGATAACTGACAGAAATCCGATAGGCGATCATAGCGCTCATCAACTCATGAATCATCCGACCTTCAAAGGGGTAAAAGAATAAATGATAACCTTGTTTACTCTGAAAAGACTCAATCAACAAAGTATCAGGGTCTGGAACAACCGAAAGCTTGCTTTGCAGATCGAGAATAGGGGCTATCTGCCGGACTTCCTCTGATTTCATCAGTCCTTGATTGTATTCTTGAAGGATTTGAAGAATTTGGTCGGCTAGCATAGATGAAAGCGACATTCGAGCACCCATCCAACTCACGACATTGGAAGTCTTTTTCTCAGATACCTTTACAGTGGCAGTCAGATCTTTGATTTTTAATAATTCAAGTGACCTCCCAGCAAAAAAGAATCTATCGCCTATTTTCATTTTGGTGATAAAATACTCTTCGACTGTACCAAGGTATGCCCCATTTTTAAATTTGATTTTGATCATGGGTTCGGATACAATCGTACCCATTGAAAGCCGATGCTTCATGGCAATCCGCTTATTTTTTACTTTGTAAAGCCCATCCTCATCAAGGATTACTTTCAAAAAATCCTCGTAGCTGCTAAGTGAATCGCCCCCTTGGGTAATAAACCGAATCAGCCAATCCATTTCCTCCGAACTCAAATCCTTAAAAGAGAATGTATTTTTCACGATGGGATAAACATCCTCTTTACGGAATCCTACACCGACTGCAAGCGTCACTAAAAACTGAATTAAAACGTCATAGGGCATTTCAGGAGGGAATTGGGACTCCAGACTCTCGGATTCGATAGCATTTCTCAATGCGGCTGCCTCTATTAATTCCAATGAATTTGTTGGGACAAAAAAGATTTCCGAAGGGAGCCCTGGCTGATGTCCCGCTCTTCCGGCGCGCTGAATAAACCTTGCCACACCCTTAGGACTACCCACCTGAATGACCCGATCTACTGGCCTAAAGTCGACCCCTAAGTCTAAACTTGAGGTGCAAACGACCAACTTCAACCGTCCTTCATGGAGGGAGTCTTCTACCCAAGCCCGGACTTTCATGTCCAGCGAACCGTGGTGCATAGCGATCCATCCAGCCCAATCGGGTCTGGCTTCTAGAAGCTTTTGATACCAAATCTCAGTTTGTGATCGGGTATTAGTGAAAAGCAAAACCGTCCGTCCTGCTTCAATGATGGGAATGACCTGCTCCATCATCCGAATGCCCAAATGTCCTGACCAAGGATATTTCTCGATTTCTGGAGGAAATATCGAGTTCAAAATAATGGGTTTATCGATTTCAGCTTTTACCAAGTGAATGGGAAGCTTAGTACCCAAAAGTGCTTTGGCAGCTTCCTCCATATTTCCAATAGTGGCCGAAATGCCCCAACGTCGAAAAGTATGTTTACAAATGGATTGGATGTACTCCAGACCCAATTGAACTTGGACGCCACGCTTATTTCCAACCAACTCATGCCATTCATCCACCACCACGCACTGAAGGTTTTTGAAAAGCTTTTCATGATCTTTTTGAGCAATCAGGATATGTAGGGTCTCGGGAGTTGTGATCAATACTTCCGGTGGTTTTCGCTTGAGTGCAGCCCGGGTTTTGGCATCGGTATCGCCATTCCTCACAGCTACGTGCCAAGGTAAATCCATCGCATAGCAGACCTCCTGCATGGCTTTTTGGATATCTTGAGACAAAGCGCGGAGTGGAGTCATCCAAATGAGTTGAAGCCCATTGTTCTTTTTGCTTTTCCAGTCCTTAGGATTCTTTCGGATGAAATCCAAAATGACAGCAAACCAAAGTGCAAAAGTTTTACCTGACCCTGTAGGAGCATTGAGTAGACCTGATTTACCATCGAGGTAGTCCTTCCAGGCAGTTTTCTGGAATTCAAAGGCTTCCCAATTTTTAGCTCGGAAGTATGTTAATGCTGGTTCTAGGTTTTTATCCTCCATAAAGGTCGAGTAGGGATCGGAGTTCTTGTAGTGTATTGGCCTCTTCTTTTGGTTTGTCTTTTCTCCACCTCAAAATTCGTGGAAAACGAAGTGCAATCCCACTTTTGTGACGGGGGCTGTCTTGAATTCCTTCAAAAGCAATTTCAAATACCAATTCAGGTTTGACCGTACGCACCGGGCCAAAGCGTTCTTTGGTATTCTTTTTTACAAATTGATCCACTTCCCGCATTTCGGCGTCAGTTAACCCTGAGTAGGCTTTGGCAAAGGGGACTAATTGATCTCCATCCCAAACTGCAAAGGTATAATCACTGTATAAATCAGCTCTTCTTCCATGACCTTTTTGAGCATAAATCATCACCCCGTCAATGGTAAGCGGATCGATTTTCCACTTCCACCAATTCCCTCGCTTTCGACCGGTCTCGTAGGGACTTTTTTTGTGTTTAAGCATCAGTCCTTCTGCGAAATGCGCACGAGAGTCTTCACGGATGATGGCTAATTTTTCCCAAGACTCAGTAGTCAAAGGGTCGGAAAGTTCAAAATGACTGTGATCAACTTGAGCAAATAAGGATTCTAGCTGACTTCTCCTTGTCGATAGTGGCTTCTCTCGAAAATCCAGGCCTTCCCACTCCAAAAGGTCATAAGCCAAAAAGCTCACCGGTGCATCTTTCAGGATTTTTTTGGAGACATTTTTCCTTCCGATTCGAGTTTGAAGTAGGGAAAATGGTAGGGGTTGTCCAGATTGGAAAGCCAATATCTCTCCATCCAACACGGTTCCGCTTGGAAGTTGAAGGGCAAATTCTACCAACTCGGGAAATTTTTCATTGACCAGCTCCTCGCCCCGGCTCCAAATGAATACTTCACCGTCTCGAGAGATGATCTGACCACGGATTCCATCCCATTTCCATTCAGCCTGCCATTCATCCAAAGATCCAAGTTCTTGAGGTTCAGTTTCTAGAGGATGGGCTAAGAAAAATGGATAGGGTTTGGATAAATCCTGTTGATTTTGGCTTTGGTCAAATAGATCTTGAAAGCTGATTTTCTCAGGATCCCAATTTCCCATTAGGGCATAAGCAATTTCGGATTTTTCCCGATCGAGGAAATTTGCAAGTGCTTGTGTGATCAAGTTTTGGCTGACACCGATTCGAAATCCTCCGGTGATTATTTTATTGAAAACAAAGCGCTCCATTCTATCCAGCCGACTCCAAGAATCAATTAGAAATGCCTTTTTATCTTCATCATCGAGTCCTTTAAGATTCTGTAGTTTTTGAATCCAGGCACTCAGGTCCAGCTCATGGGTCTGGGTAGGAAGGGGGAGTAAGAGTGAAATCGTTTCGGCTAGATCTCCAACAGTATGGTAGCATTCTTCAAAAAGCCAAGCTGGAGTTTCTGACATTTCCATGCACCATTCGCGGAGTTGCTTTGTCGCGATTTGTCTTTTTGGCCTTCGATGAGTGAAAATCGCAATAGCCCAAACTTTGTCCTGATCAGAAGCAGCGTGAAAAAATTGATCCAATGCGGCCAATTTATCTTTGGTCTTATTGGACTGATCGAGCTGTGTGATCAATTGCGAAAAATATTTCATTCTGGATTTTAGAAGGATAATGTGACTTTAGTCAGCAAGGAATTGCCGAAAATCAATAATTTTATGTGAAAACGAACAGGTTTTGTAAATCTGACGTTTTAGCTATGAAAACTGAACAAGCATGAAAAAGTTACTTCTGAGTATAATGATAATAGGTTTGGGGTTTGCCTGTAGTGATCCCGAGCCAGATACTTACACGGGAAAAGTCGCTGAATACGAATTATATAAGTCTTCAGACTTTGATTTTAATGGCACCTTGACTGTCAAAGAACTGGTAGGAGGAAAGCTGGAACTGAGTATTATCTTAGATGGTGCAAACAGCAATTCCAATGTAAGTTATCCCGCACACCTTCATTTCGGAAACTATCAATTGCAGGATGCTCCGATTGCCTTTGTACTGAATTCTGTCCCTTCAAATTCACTTCAAAGCGTGACCGTTCTTGAGCAATTATCTGATGGATCTAGATTGAGTTTTGAGGATTTTGCGCTATTTGATGGGCATGTCAAAATTCACTTAGCGAATGATGGACCAGATTACGAAGTTATCTTGGTAGCGGGTGATATTGGTTTAGCAGCTGAGCAGTCTGTTTTCGATCCCTCCAAAATGGCAGTTTGCGGTAAGGATTTTTAATAGTGTTAATGACATTTAGAAAAGCACCTCAAAAGGGTGCTTTTTTGTTTCTAAGGGAATTTCTTTCTGGATTTGCAATACTTCAACCAACTTGATTCCCTACATTCTTACATTTGATTTACCAAAGTCTTAGAAATTATCCATCAAAGCGAATTAAAGTTTGCAGATAAAAAAGAGGCTGTCCTCATTTAGAACAGCCTCTTATTTTGGTTTTAACTTGATTGTTTTGAAATAGGTTGATTTCAGTTTTTTATTCTTAAAACTTCAAGCTTCCTGCTCTCAACATTAAATCAAATTAGTCTTTCACCGACTCGAATAAGTCAATTTCTGTGCTTTTTACTTTCTCCTCGAAAGCTTTCCAATCGCCATTTAAGAATTCCTCTAGAACGCCAATTGCCTCTGCAGCAGCTTCTTTCGCGTGGTTTAGCGTTCGCTGTTCTGTTGGGCCTGGAGCAGCATAAGAACTACCGGCATAGCGTCTTGGTACAAATTGAAGCGTCATGGTAGTTGGGTAAAGATTTCTTACGATGCCCTGTCCTTCTCGAGTAGGTCCGTTGAAGGCTTCTTTGACTGTCTCCAGTTTCTTCTTGATCTCTTTAGCAGCCTCAGCCAGTGCTTTTGCTTCCTCAGAGTCTAGGTCTTTGGTCATGTCCTGAACTTTCTTGATGGTCTTTTCAGCTTCATCCATTTGATGATTGGCTTTGTTCATTTTGCTTTGCAAAGCTTCCATTTCCTTCATGAATGCATCCTTTGCCTGAAGATCCGCAATCTTTGCTTCGATTCTTGGATCCGAATGAACAGTGATCATGGTTTCAGCTTTTTCCTCCCCATAGACAAATTCTACTTTGTAGGTACCAGGGATGACATCTCCTCCAGAAGGCTCAAAGAATCTGTTTCTATTGGTTCGCTCTCCATAATATTCAGCAGTGGACTTTCTATCGAGATTCCAATTTACCCGATTGACTCCTTTTTCAGGAGTAGTCTTCAGCGTGCGGATTTGCTCGCCAGCTTGATTGTAGATAATGACGGTAACGGTATCTAGCTTTTCTTTGTCATCATTCAAAATGAAGCTCAAGCGGCCGCCTGTCTCACGATTTTCGCCTGCATATTTTCCATCCGCCGGAAAGCGCTCCCCATGTGGTTGTTGAATTTCCACTTGATAAGCATCTGGAGCGGGAACTGCAGTGATTTTGGCAGCTGGAAGGCTTCCATTATTTGCTGCGAAAATCCGCAATGGACGAATATCATCGAGTACCCACATGGATCGCCCGAATGTCCCGATCACAAGGTCAGCTTCACGTTCCTGAATAGCCATATCATAAGTAGAAACAGCCTTAGGATAGCCATGCTCCCACTTATTCCAGGTTTTTGCCTTGTCAAAGGAAACATATAAACCATATTCTGTACCCAAGAAAACCAAGTTAGGCTCTACAGGGTCCTGCTTAATGGAAAGCGTATAGCCCCAGACTTTGGAATCGTCTGCTATCCGTGTGAAAGTTTTCCCAAAATCGCTGCTGTGATAAGCATAAGCAGTGAAGTCATTGTTTCGGTAGTTATTGGCAATCACCCAAACTTCTCCGGCAGCATACTTGGAAGCTTGAATCTGAGCGATCCAGCTTGCTTTAGGTAGTCCGGAAAGCTTAGATGCTACATTAGTCCAGTTTTCGCCACCATCCTGAGTGACTTGAAGATTGCCATCATCAGTGCCTACCCAGATTACATCCGAGTCTACAGGGCTAGGAGCGATGGAAATAATCGTCGTATGGTTTTCAGCACCGGTGATATCAAATGTAAGACCTCCAGTTTGCTGCTGACGCTGCTTGGTAGAATCATTGGTAGTCAAATCAGGGGAAATGATTTCCCAAGTTTCGCCGCTGTCGGTAGACTTGTGCAAGAACTGTGATCCGTAGTACACACCATTTACGTTGTGAGGATCTTCTGCAATCGCAGCATTCCAATTAAATCGAAGGAATACATCCTTGTCCGGATGAGTAGGACGGATAAATCGATTGTGGCCTGTGAGTTTGTCAAAACGGGAAAGATTTCCTCCCTGCGACATGGTGTATCCAAATCGTGAATTTGCTGGATGCGGCACCACATCGAATCCATCGCCGAAGGAGATTTCCTGCCAATAGGTATTTCGAATACCATCTCTTCGCCAGACGTAGGATGGGCCTACCCAAGAACCATTATCCTGCATGCCGCCATAAATATTATAGGGAAGTTCATTATCTACATTGACATGATAAAACTGACCAACAGGCAGCTTTTCTGCGAAATACCAGGTTTTTCCTCCATCGCGGGTAATGTTCAATCCTCCATCATTTCCATCAATCATAAGCTTTGGGTCATTAGGATTAATGTACCAAGCATGGTGATCGGGATGGACTCCCTGGTATTGTAATAACTGTGTAAAAGACTTTCCACCGTCTTCACTCATTCCTACCCGAGAGTAGAGCGTGTAGATACGGTTTTCATTTTTCGGATCAGCGTGAATTTCAAAATAGTAGAATGGTCGATCACCAATTTCCGGCTTGTCATTGATCATTTTAAAGTTTTCTCCGCCATCTTCAGAGACGTAGAGTGCATTCTTTTTTGACTCAACCAAAGCATACACTTTGTTGCTGTTAGAAGCTGAAATGGCAAGACCCATTCGACCATATTCGCTTTTTGGAAGTCCGTTTTTATCGTCTAGCTTTTTCCAGTTTTCGCCACCATCGTAGGTCACATACAAGCCAGAAGAAGGTCCTCCTGATTCAAAAAACCATGGATATCGGCGATGCTGCCACATATTGACAAACAGCTTGTTTGGATTATTGGGATCCATGATCATTTCACCCACGCCCGTTTTTTCGTCGAGGTAAAGAATCTTATTCCAAGTCTTCCCGCCGTCTGTGGTTTTGTAAAGACCTCGGTCTTCTTGCTCTCCCCAAGGTGATCCGATCGCTCCAACATAAACGGTGTTGGGATCGTCAGGATGAACAATGATTCGGTGAATGGCCCTAGTTTTTTCCAAGCCCATCAGCTCCCAGGTTTTACCTGCATCTAAAGATCGGTAAACCCCGTAACCGAGATTTAGAGAGTTTCTTGGGTTTCCTTCTCCTGTTCCAACCCAGATGACAGAAGGATTTTTCTGATAAATGGAAATAGCTCCGATGGAGTGGACAACCTGCTCATCAAAGATTGGCTCCCAATGGATGCCACCTGATGTAGATTTCCAAAGTCCGCCAGAGGCAGAGCCAGCATAAATGATGGAAGGATTATCATCTACAGCATCAATGGCTGTGATTCTTCCACTCATCCCTGCAGGTCCCACATTTCTTGTTTTCATGGATTTGAAAAGGTCCATGTCCACATCTTGTGCAATGACTGTTGAGCCCAAAAGGAGCATCAGCCAGAGGGTAAAGAGTTTTCTCATAGAATTGGTGATTTTTTTATAAATAAAATAAAACTATTCCCGGCATTTTTAATTTTTATGCCAGTGGAAAGAAAATGTGCTGAACAGGAAGTTAGTCCTAAAAATTGATTATCGGTTTGGAGGGTCAGAGCATTTTTCCTTTTCTTTAAGAAAAAATTAGAAATTTATGTCGAATCGTTTTCAAAAGCCTGTTTTGGGGCTTTTTCTATTCCTATTTGGTTCAGTAGCCTGGGCTCAAACTGGTCGTTTTCAACAAGCGGTGGATTATCAGATAGAGGTATCCATGGATGTGAACACCAATCAGTACCAGGGTACGCAGCGCTTGGTTTATTCCAACAATTCGCCTGACACGCTGCATCGAGTTTTTTATCATTTGTACTACAATGCTTTCCAGCCGGGAAGTATGATGGATGTGCGGTCTCGTACGATTGCTGACCCAGACCGTCGGGTGGGAGATCGGATTTCAAAGCTTTCTCCTGATGAGATCGGATATCTGCATGTAAAAAACCTGAAAGTTAACGGGAAAACTGCCGAAGCTAATGAAGTGGGTACCATCCTGGAAGTGACGCTTCCTGAGCCGATTTTGCCAAATTCCCAAGCTACTTTAGAATTAGAATTTGATGGGCAAGTCCCTGTTCAGATCAGAAGATCTGGTCGTGATTCTGAAGAAGGAGTTCGCTACTCCATGTCACAGTGGTATCCCAAATTGGCTAACTACGATGAGCAAGGTTGGCATGCCAATCCATACATCGGACGGGAGTTTTATGGAATTTGGGGAGATTTTGATGTGAAAATCACCATCGATAAGGAATACACTATTGGAGGTACGGGATACTTACAGAATCCGAATGAAATTGGTCATGGATACCAAGATGAAGGTGTAACTGTCCCTGAACCAACGGGTGAAACACTTACTTGGCACTTCAAAGCTCCAATGGTTCATGATTTCATGTGGGGAGCAGATCCAAAATACCAACACGATAAGGTGGTGATGGATAATGGAATCACCGTTCACCATTTCTTTATTCCTGGGGAAAAAACTTCTGAGAATTGGGAGAAACTGAAAGAATTCACCCCAAAGGCGATCGAATACATGTCCAAGCATTTTGGTCAATATCCTTACAAGCAGTTTTCTGTAGTACAAGGTGGAGATGGAGGAATGGAGTATGCTATGTCAACTCTAGTTACCGGCGAGCGAAGCTTGCCTTCTTTAGTAGGGGTGATGGTTCACGAATTAGCACATAGCTGGTATCATGGGGTCTTGGCTACCAATGAGTCTTTGTATCCATGGATGGATGAAGGTTTTACCTCCTATGCGACGAATTTGACTATGGGAGAAATCATGTCACGTGGCAGATCTAATGTTCATGCTGGTAGTTACCGTGGGTATTTCGGTTTGGTCGCTTCTGGACTGGAAGAACCTTTAGCTACGCACTCAGACCACTATCATACAAACCGTGCCTATGGTGCTGCAGCTTATTCCAAGGGTGCTGTTTTCATGGAGCAGATGGGCTATGTGATTGGAGCAGAAGTAAGGGACCGTGGACTACTTCGATACTTCAATGAGTGGCAGTTCAAACATCCAAACGTGAATGATTTAATCCGAATCATGGAAAAAGAAAGTGGCTTGGAGCTAGACTGGTACAAGGAATATTTTGTCTTTACCACCAAGACTATTGATTATGCGATCAAGGAAGTTAAGCCGAACGGAGATAAAACAGAGCTTACGCTTCAGCGAGTAGGGCTGATGCCTATGCCTGTGGATTTGGTCATTACGTATAAAGATGGCTCTCAGGAGTCAATCTATTTACCTTTGGTCATCATGAGGGGAGAGAAAGCTCAGGAGGAAGGAACTCCTACACGCATTCATACCGAAAAATGGGCTTGGGTTAATCTAGAAAAGACGCTTGTCATCGATAGAAATCTAGAGACTATTAAATCAATTGAAATTGATCCAACCAAGCGAATGGCGGATGTACAGCCAGAAAATAATAAAGTAGAGTTTTAAGACTCTACTTTTTAGGCATAAAAAAAGGTGACCATTTGGTCACCTTTTTTATTGTCAGTGGGATCAACCAGCGTTCTTCATATCTTGTACTTCCTTACGGATATCTTGCGCTAGGTTTTTCAAGTCTTGCATGCCTTTACGAACACGTGTACCAGCTGCCTGATTTCCTTTAGAATAGAACTTATCGAAATCTGCTTCGAGGTCCATTACAAGATTTTTTACTTCGTCAAATCTGCTCATAGTAAAAGTAGTTTTTTTAGGTTGATGATAATTTTATAGGGTCAATATAGCCCAAATACTTACTATTTCAATCCTAATGGCCTTTTTTTTGAAAATTTTTTACTCACCAAATGTAATGGCAAGTTCAGAATTCCTGTATTGACCACTAGTCAGTTTTTCTTTCACTGCTGCAAAAGCTTTTACAGTTTCATTTACATCTTCTAAAGTATGAACTGCCGTCGGGATTAACCTCAAGATAATCATGCCTTTAGGTACTACAGGGTAAATCACTACTGAACAGAAGATGTTGTAATTTTCTCTCAAATCATGCGAAAGGGCCGCAGCTTCACCTACAGTACCATTTAGTACTACTGGCGTCACAGGAGAATTTGATTTTCCAGTGCTGAAACCTTCATCATGTAGTCCTTTTCGAAGGGCATTGACGATTTTCCAAAGATTATCCTTAAGCTCAGGTCGTGTTCTTAGTAGTTCCAATCGCTTCAAACCACCCTCTACCAAGATCATTGGAAGTGATTTGGCGAAAATTTGGGAACGCATATTAAAGCGTAGGTAGTGAATTACTTTTTCATCACCAGCAATGAAAGCTCCGATAGAAGCCATAGACTTGGCAAAAGTGGAGAAGTACAAATCCACTTCATCAATTACTCCTTGCTCCTCATGTGTACCAGCACCTGTTTTACCCAAAGTACCAAAACCATGTGCATCATCCACTAGAAGACGGAATTGAAACTTTTTCTTCAGATCGCAAATCTCTTTCAACTTGCCTTGATCACCAGTCATTCCGAAGACACCTTCCGTAATGAAAAGGATACCTCCGCCTGTTTCTGCTGCAAGCTTGGTCGCTCTTTCCAATTGCTTTTCTGCATTTTCGATATCATTATGAGGATACACATATCGTTTACCCATGTGCATTCTTAGAGCATCGATGATACAGGCGTGGCATTCTGAATCGTATACTACGACGTCCTTACGATCAAGTAGGGCGTCGATTACCGACATGATACCTTGATAGCCGTAGTTTAGTAGGTATGCTTTTTCTTTTCCTACAAATTCAGCGAGCTCACTTTCAAGCTGCTCGTGAAGGGTAGTCTGTCCCGACATCATTCGAGCGCCCATTGGATAGGCAGCTCCCCACTTAGCAGCTGCATCAGCGTCAGCTTTACGAACTTCAGGGTGATTGGCTAGTCCTAGGTAGTTATTCAGCGACCAGGTCAAGACCTCTCGACCTTGAAACATCATGCGGGGTGCAATCTCTCCTTCTAGCTTTGGAAACATGTAGTACCCGTCTGACCAAGCTGAATGTTTGCCTAGTGGACCTAGGTTGGTTTGTAGTTTTGCAAATAAATCCAAGGTGATATTATTTATGATTAAGCAATAATTTTTCGGTTTTAAAATTCGCCAAAAATACAACTTATATGCCTACCAAGCAAAAAAGCAAATTGGCTTGGCCTAATCTTTATTTTAAGTCAAATATATTTGTTTTCTTCGCTTTTTAGATTTGATAGACCCAAACCCAACTTTAGAACATGAGAAAAATTCAAAAGCTCCTTGTTGCCAACCGAGGTGAAATTGCCCTTCGTATCATGCGCTCTGCAAAAGAGCTTGGGATAAAAACAGTTGCTGTTTACAGTGAAGCTGATCGGCTTTCCCCTCATGTCAAATACGCAGATGAGGCAGTTTGCTTGGGTCCACCACCTTCATCCGAATCTTATTTGTTGGGTGACAAAATCATCGAAGTTTGTAAAGAACTTAGGGTAGATGCAATTCATCCAGGCTACGGTTTTTTGTCTGAAAATGCAGTTTTTGCAAAGAAAGTGACCGATGCGGGATTGCTTTTCGTCGGACCTTCTCCAGAGTCTATTGAAGTAATGGGAAGTAAACTGGCCGCAAAACAGGCAGTTTCCACCTACGATATTCCTTTGGTACCTGGTACAGAAGAAGCCATTTCTGATATTCCTGCCGCGAAAGAGCGAGCTGCAGAAATCGGCTATCCGATCCTGATCAAAGCTTCAGCCGGAGGTGGGGGAAAGGGAATGCGAATAGTTGAATCGGAAGCAGATTTTGAAGAGCAAATGCAACGCGCTGTCAGCGAGGCGCAATCTGCCTTTGGGGATGGTGCAGTTTTTATTGAAAAGTTTATCACTTCCCCTCGTCATATTGAAATCCAGGTCCTGGGAGATCAGCATGGAAATGTCGTTTATCTCTTTGAACGGGAATGTTCGATTCAGCGAAGACATCAAAAGGTAATTGAAGAAGCTCCTTCAGCCGTAGTGAGCCCCGAAATGCGCAAAGCAATGGGAGAAGCGGCCGTTGGTGTAGCCAAAGCCTGTAATTATTTTGGAGCCGGGACGGTGGAATTTATTGTTGACGGAGATTTGAATTTCTATTTCTTAGAAATGAATACCCGCTTGCAAGTGGAGCATCCTGTCACCGAAATGATCACCGGGAAAGATCTTGTAAAAGAACAAATTTGGATTGCAGAAGGTAGGGAATTACAGTTTACTCAAGAGGATTTGACAATCAATGGGCATTCGGTTGAAGTCCGTGTATACGCTGAAGATCCAAAAAATAATTTCCTTCCGGATATTGGGAAGCTTCAAACTTACCAGAGACCACAAGGGCCTGGAATTCGGGTAGATGATGGTTTTGAGGAAGGGATGCAGATTCCGATTTATTATGACCCGATGATTTCAAAGCTTATTACACACGCTGAAAATCGGGAAGCGGCGATTTCAAGAATGATCCGTGCCATCGATGATTATCAAATCACAGGAATTCAGACTACTTTATCATTTTGCCGCTTTGCTTTGCAGCATGAGGCTTTCGTGAGTGGAGATTTTGATACCAAGTTTGTAGAGAAATATTTTACTCCGGATGTACTGGATGATTCGCTTTCTGAAGAAGAGGAGTCACTTATTGCGGCTTTGGCCGTAGAGTTTTTTGAAAAAGAAAAGCAGTCAACTCAAGTGTCAAGCGAAACTGAGAAAAGTAATCAGAACTCTGCCTGGAGAAAAAGATTGAAAATCGATGGCTGAAATCCTTCCACTTCGAGCATGGCGATATGCTGACACTTTCAATTCCAAGATAGAAGAACTTACCGCGCCACTTTTCGATGTCGTTTCTTCCAAGCAACGGGAGCTTTTGTATGAAAATCCCTTAAACAGCATTCATCTTTCTGTCCCAAAGGGCGCTGATCCGGGAAAGGAGGCTTTTGAAACACTTCAGAAGTGGAAATCAGAAGGAATCCTCCATCAGGATTACCTACCCGGAATCTATGTTTACTATCAATACTTCAGACTTCCAGGGGAGACCACAGAGCGCTGTCGAAAGGGTTTCATAGCACAAATCAAAGCCTATGACTGGGAAGAAAAGCAAATCTTACGACATGAAAACACCATCGTTTCTGCTGTAAATGATCGGGTGGATCTTCTTAAAAAAGCCAAAATTCAAGCGTCTCCAACCCATGGATTATACGATGATCCTGAATTCAAACTGGAGCAATGGATGGATGAAGCCATTCAAAGCCCTCTTTATGAATTAGAAGATTATCAGGGAGTTAGGGAAGTTTTGGCAGTGATTCATGATCGGCAGGTGATATCCGAGTTTTTGGATTTGCTTGCTCAAAAGCAGGTGGTCTTGGCAGATGGTCATCACCGAATTGAGGGAAGTATTGCCTTGAGACATGAAATGAAAAATGAGTATTCTGACAGGAAGTGGAAAGCTCATGATTACCACCTGATGTATTTGACAAATGCTGCATCAGATGATCTAAAAATCCTGCCAACCCACAGACTATTTTATGGATTGACCGAGAGTCAAGATTCCTTTTTAGATAAATTATCAGCATGGTTCGAAGTAAAGAAATTTGGGGATGCTGAAGAAATCGGGAATTATGCCCTGCACAAACCATTTTCTTTTGGTTTGCTACTAGGAGAGGAGGGGTATGTACTCGAATTAATTCCCGAGAAGTACAAGACTATCAATCATGATTTACCGGAAGTGATTCGAAAGCTGGACCTTGCTGTTTTACATGAGGTGGTATTCAATCAAATCTTGGGAATCAATCGGGAAGAACAGCGAAATTCATCACAGATTGCCTATGAGCGGAATTTTGCTCGCTGTCTCAGGCAGGTGAGATCAGGTCAGGCTAGTTTTGCTTTGATCACCCGAGAACTTTCAATGCGAACTGTCATGGAAGTTTGTCAATCGGGACATTTGATGCCGCAAAAATCTACGTACTTTTATCCTAAGGCATTGACTGGACTGCTTTTTGCCAGTATAGAACAAAGTGAATTTGAATTCAATTATGATGCGTTTTTTAGAAAATCTGAAGGATAAGAAAATCATTTTAGCATCCAATTCACCTCGTAGGCAGGACTTGCTTCGAGGCCTGGAGATGGAGTTTGAGATCAAATCCAGTCCGGTGGATGAATCTATTCCTTCAGATATTCCGGCCGAATACGTTGCCGCTTACCTTTCTAAATTGAAATCAGAATCTTTCCCCGATGAACTTTTGGAAAATGAGATTTTGATTACTTCTGATACCGTGGTGATTGAAAATGGGCATGTTCTAGGTAAGCCCCAATCCGATCAGGAGGCCTTTGATATGATCAAAAGTCTCTCTGGAGCTACGCACACCGTGATGACTGCTGTGACCATCAAGGACCGCTTGAAAAGAATCACCTTGGAGGATGAAACCTTGGTCACTTTTCGATTTTTGGAGGAAGAGGAGATTTGGCATTACATCAAGGAATACAAGCCATTTGATAAAGCTGGTGCTTATGGCATTCAGGAATGGATAGGGTTCATCGGTGTTTCCCGCATTGAAGGTTCTTATTTCAATGTCATGGGATTCCCGCTTCATTTGGTCTATGAGCAATTGAAAAAGTGGTGATTTTATTTCGCCAATTTCAAAATCCGCCAAGCTCCCAAACTCACCAAAACGAATACAAATGCCCCGATGATCAAATCGGGTAGGGAGGAATCTAGCCAAAGGACCATCGAGCCGGCAAGGATTACCCCTGCATTGATTAGGATATCATTGGAGGTGAAAATCATACTTGCTTTCATATGGGCTTGCTGACTTTTTGATTTTTGCAAAAGGTAAAGACACCAAGCATTTGCTATCAATGCCAAAATCGAAATAATGATCATCCACTGGTAATCAGGCCTTTCATCCACATTCAGAAACCGTCTGACCACTTCATAAAAACCTCCGGCTGCCAATAAGAGCTGAAAAACACCTGCTATTCCAGCTACTTGTTTTTGTCTCGTGATGCTGCTTCCGACCGCAATCAAACTGAGTGCATAGACCAATGAATCGGCAAGCATATCCAAACTGTCGGCCACTAATCCCATGGATCCCGCTAGCCAACCGAAAATCATTTCGATCAGAAAAAATGAAAAATTAATGATCAGAACTGTCCACAGGAGCTTTTTCTGAACACCATCCTCCGACTTTTCAAAATTCTCAATCTCAGTGGTTTGGACAAATTTACTTCCAAGGTTTAACTCCTCGAGTGCAGCCGAGATTTCCTTCACATCTCCTTCATGCGAGACATCCAAAACCCTTTTCTCCAAGTCAAATGAAAGTCCGGCAATTCCCTCTACGATTTGAAGTTTCATCCGAATCATCGTTTCTTCGGATGGACAATCCATTTGAGAAATTGAAAAAGTAGACTTGTTCATTTTAGTAATTAAGCACCTGTTGCAAGCTGACTCGGAGAATCTGTCCCATATTTTGGCAACTCATAAACTTCTGATTTTTGTAATGTCGGGCCAGTTCCCTCCTCAGACTATCGATATTTTCTAAAGGTGAAATATGATCATTTTCCATTGCTAGAAGGATGGCTTCAATTTCCTGCTTAGAAGACTTAACCCGCGTAGCAATCAAAGCTCGCTCTTCCCGCTGATATTGGCGCATGGATTCTGGAGTGATGTATTTCATTCCCAACTGTATAAGGACATTGTTTTCCTTGAAATATTGGGGTAGGTAGATAGACTTTTTTCCCTCATAGGATTGCTGATCGAAGTCAATTGCGCGGATCCGATAATTGGTTTCCTCAAAGTCTGGAGTCACATCGATTACAAAATTTGAAGAATGCATGTCGCCTAGCAATCTTACGAAGCAGCGCTCATTGAATTTCACAAACTCTTTTGCCAATCGAATGGGATTCAGGTGAGAATCCTGCATGTGCAGTCGCATAAATTTATCTCCAGGAATTCCTGCGATATGCTCCTCAATCAGGGTGTTTCGATGTACGAGGTAGCTAATTCTATTGGGAGAAAGTAAATGTTCCAGCTCTAGCCCATAAACCCTTGAGGCGTCCGCATTTTTGATATAGAAATAGTCAAAATTATCATTGATCCGGTTTACGATTCGAATTCGGAAGGGCTGAGTATTCCCATAAATGCACAGATCAATTCGATCGATGTAGAGATGCTCCATGACCGACATGTCACCTCCGGCTTTTAGGATCGCATAGATTCGCTTGACATTGTAATGAATCTCTTCCCGGTCACTCTGTTCATAAAAAACAGTTTCCCATAGCGTGTCCTGCTCTTTGGAGTCGTACAGCGCTATTGAATCTTTGTATCGAAGCAGCTCATCGTAGTGGATTGGGATATCCACTTCCCTTCCATGATTGATCAGGTAATCTCTTAGCCCTTCGTTGATTGGGTAGACTTGCTTTTTTTTACTGATCAAAGCCATGGCAATTAAAAATCAACTTGCTGACTCTTTCGTAGATTACGATCAAAAATAAACGGTCCAAAGGGAAGCACAGAAGCAATTAATGCAAAGAGCGTCCGGCTAAAATCCCATTTCAGTTTGGAAGCGGTAGGAAATACCACATAGATATAGATGACAAATAATACCCCGTGAATCCAACCAACTACGGTGACTGCCATTGGGAGTTCATAGATATATTTGAGCGGCATAGCAATGAAGAGGAGTACCAAAAAAGATATTCCTTCGATTAAGCTTATCCATTTGAAGCGCTTGGCCCATTTTATTTGTTCGGTATTCATTTAGCTGATATTAAATAGGGTTTGAAGGTTTTCCCAGAGCTTCTTTTTCAGTGCTCTATCCATACTAATTTGTGTGAGAGAATCAGCAAATAGGTATTCGGTTTCTTCTTCTGTTTTGATTTGATAGGAAGGTATCGGCAGGGCGTTGATAGGGTGTGAGATCTTTCCAAACTTAATGACCTTGTGAGCATTAATTGCCTGAAAATCTTCCAAACTTTTCCCCTTCAATTCTTCACTGCTCAGAAGCCCCACATCACTCATGGAATGATTTACGGCCGAAACCATCTTCGACAGCATATCCATCACTTCATCTGCAAGCTCGTCTTCCTCATGAAGGATCAAAATCCCTTTGGCAAATTGCCCTCGAACGATTGGAGCAATAGGTTCCTTTACCTCATCTGCGACACTGGAATCATCCACAGGTGGAGCTTGATCGTAGGTAGGAGTTGTTTCTTTTTTAACATCTTTTCTTGGTTCTGTTTTTCCAGGGGATAAAATTTGATCAATCTCTTCTGGAACCAAGTATAAATCTTCGTTCAGGAGTAATTTAAGACTATGTAGTGAGTCACTTTCCATGCTTGAAAATTGCTTAAAAATTGGTCGCCTCCCAAAAAAAAAGGAGACTTTGTTAGTCTCCTGATCGAATTATTGCGGAATGTCCAAATTGAAGATGGATTTAAGCTCCACGGCATCCTCAGGTTTCATCCTTTTTGCCAAGACTAGGCGTAATTGTCGTCTTCTGAGTGCTCCCTCGTATAGCTCAATTTCTTCTTTCGTCTCCGGCACTACCTCAGGCACTTCTATCGGTTTGCCGTTTTGATCAACTGCTACAAAGGTGAAAAATGCCCGGTGAGTGACCGTCTTTTTGTTAGCAGGAATATCCTCAGCCGTGACTTCGATGTGTACCTCCATGGAAGAGTTGAAAGCCCGAGTGACTTGAGCTGCCAAGGTCACCACATTTCCCAAAGCAATTGGCTGTTTGAAGGAAATGCTATCTGCAGAGGCTGTGACTACGATTCGATTGGAGTGCTTCTGTGCAGCAATGGCAGCCACCACATCCAACCAATGCATCAAGCGACCACCCATCAGGTTATTCAAGGTATTGGTATCGTTGGGCAATACCATTTCTGTCATGATAGTTGCCGAATCTTTAGCAAATTTTTTCTTAGCCATATTTCAATGATTTGAGACAAAAATAAAAATTATATTCTAAATAATGGCTTGAATTTATTTTGAAACAAAATTTTATTCTGATTCAATTTCTATTACCGCCAGCCGTCTTTTCCCAAAAGAGGGACAAAAGCGAAATAGTCATATTCTTCAGAAGTATATTTGCCGCCTTTTTGTTTGGTGATTTTAAGCATTTTTTGACGGCTTCGGTCACCTACTGGGATTACTAGAATTCCTCCCGGCACCAACTGCTCAATAAGTGCATCAGGAACGACCGGAGCTCCGGCAGTTACCAAAATCCGGTCAAAAGGTGCATGACTTGCCAAGCCTTGGGATCCATCTCCATAAAAAAGCTTCATATCAGTGATGCCAAGCCTATTAAGAAATTTTTTGGTCCCCTCGAAAAGCTTCTTTTGATATTCGATGGTATACACTTCTGCTCCCATCAAGTGGAGAATACTTGCCTGATAGCCTGAACCTGTTCCGATTTCCAGGATTTTTTGACCGGGCTTTACGTCTAAGAGCTGAGTTTGAAAGGCAACAGTGTAAGGCTGGGAAATGGTCTGACCCTCTCCAATCGGGAAAGCTTTGTCTTCATAAGCATGAGAAACTAGCGCTGAGTCAAAGAAAAAATGTCTGGGTAGGGTATTAATCGCTTCTAGGACTCGTTCGTCAGAGATTCCTTTCTGTTTGATTTCACGGACAAGGGCTTTTCTTTTTCCCTTGTGAAGGTAAGTGTCTTCGAGCTTCAGGAGTGGCATATTTTATTTGGATTCCGGTCGAAGATAAGTGATTATTTGGCTTAATTTGAAACCCTTTAGGGCATTTTGTACTTAATCATTGAAACTCAATCAAAAAGAAATCACGCATGTTCACTGGTATCATCGAATCGTTTGGCACGGTAAAAGAAATCGTAAGGGAAGGCTCAAATGCACATTTTTTATTGGAGTCCAATTTAGCTCCTGAACTGAAGGTCGACCAATCGCTTGCACATGATGGGGTTTGCCTGACTGTAGTAGAAACTACTGCCCAAACCTACAAAGTCACAGCAATTGACGAGACGATTCAAAAGACCAATCTTTCGGAATGGACTGTTGGTAAAAAAGTAAATTTAGAGCGATGCATGTCTGCAAACGGACGCTTTGATGGACATATTGTTCAAGGTCATGTCGATCAAGTAGCAAGAATTACTGGAATAAAGGATGAGAACGGTTCTTGGGTTTTTGATTTTGAATATGATTCAAGCCTTGGGAATGTCACCGTAGAGAAGGGATCAATCACGATTAACGGGACTAGTTTGACCTGCTTTAATTCCGGACCGGGGGTGTTTTCTGTTGCTATTATTCCATATACCTACGAACACACCAATTTCCACCAATTGAAGGTTGGGGATACCGTCAATTTGGAGTTTGATATCGTAGGAAAGTATATCAAGCGAATTCTTAAAGGTTACTAATAAAAAAGGCCTCCAAAATGAGAGGCCTTTATTGTGTCGAATCAATGCTTACTTAAGCGTAAGGTTCTTGTTTTCAGGGTCCTTTACCAGTCTAAAGCCGACATTGGAAGTTCCTGAATCATAGGCTTGACCTTGTCTAGCTGAGGGACGATAATTTACGCAGTAATTGGCTGCACAAAGATAGGAGCCCCCTTTGATGACGCGTTCTTGAGCGAAGGGATTATCAGGATTGTAACATGGATTCATACCCGCATCAAGCTTAGGCGCTTCGCCAGCCAGTCTAGCGTACTTCAACGCATCATACCAATCACTCGTCAATTCCCAAACATTTCCAATCATATCATAAAGTCCAAATGTATTTGGTGCAAAAGATTTCACAGGGCTTGTGCCTGAAAAACCATCCATTGCAGTATTTTCACTAGGGAAAGTGCCTTGAAAAGTGTTTGCTAGATATTGGCCGTTTGGAGTGAGCTCATCACCCCAGGCAAATCGCTTTCCGTTCATTCCACCTCTGGCAGCAAACTCCCACTCGATCTCGGTTGGCAAGCGCTTCCCAACCCATTCTGCATAGGCAACCGCATCATCATAGGCGATGTGAACTACAGGATGATTTTCTCTACCTTCTAAGTTCGAATCAGGTCCTTCAGGATGTTTCCAAGATGCTCCATTGACCCAGGTCCACCAAAGTGAAATATCCTGAAGCGGAACTTGATAGGGTGGTGGAGTAAAAACCAAGGATCCCGGAACAAGCACCGAATCATCTGGTTTTGGTGTGCCTGGAGGTAGTTGTTTTTTTAATTCTTCCCATTCGATAGGCCGCTCAGCCATCGTGACGTAGCCTGTTTGCTCCACGAATTCGGCAAATTCAGCATTCGTAACCTCATGGGTATCCATCCAAAAGCCTTCTACTTTCAGTCGAACTGCAGGCTTTTCAGCAGCATAGGCGTCAGCCTCGTTCGTCCCCATCGTAAATTCACCTCCCGGAATCCATGCCATCCCTTCAGGAGTATCCTTGGTAGGCATTGGTGTGTCGTAGACTATTTGATCTTCGGATTCTGGATTTTGGGTTTGAGATTTTTCCGAACAAGAAAATCCAATTATGGCTAGGGAAAGAAAAGCAACTTTGGTATTGATCAACCCTTTGGCTCTGATATTTTTCATACTTGAAATTAAAAACAAAATCTTGATTCTTGAACTCTGAGCTCTAAGTATACTCTAGATCCTCTGGATTATTGTTAAAATTTGCCGAATACCTGCACAAAAAAAAGCGATAGAAGTTATTCCATCGCTTTTTGAAAATCTTGTGTAAATGCAATTAAGCCTCGTCAGCGTGGGCTGATGCGTGCAATTTGCCCAATTCTTGATCGATAGTCCACAATCCTACACCCTCTTCTCCAATGATATCGAATAGTTCAAGTGCACGACGAGACATGGTCTCTTCTTCTCGCTGCTCGGTCACATACCACTGCATAAAGCTGAACGTGGCGAAATCCTTCACAGAAAAGGCGTGATCTACGATGTTATTGATTGATTTGGTGACTTTGATTTCATGTTCAAGAATCAACTCAAATACTTCGCGAAGTGAATTGAAATTATGTCTGATTCCATTGATTTCTGGCTGAATAGCATGACCACCTGCCTCATTTACATATTGGAAAAGCTTCATCATGTGCATGCGCTCTTCGTCAGAATGCGTATAAAGGTATTTGGCTGCGTTCTCATAACCCATCATATGGCACCAGGAAGCCATGGAGAGATAATATGCTGAGCTTTTACCTTCCATTTCGATTTGCTGATTCAATAGCTGTTCTGTGTCGTGCAGCAAAGAACGCTGCAAAGTGACTATTTCTCTTTCCTTCATGTCTAATTTTGTTTTATACAAATAAAACCAAACCTAAGTGAAGTAGTTTCAAATGCTACCTATTAACTCAAAATTTAGAATTGATATAATTAAAAATGAGATAAAATCTTGGCTGTTTTTATCGAAATGATAGGAGTTGAGAATTGGTAGGGTAAATGTGTTCTCCCGACGTTTTTTATAAGAGGTTTAATTTGATTTTTAGATAAGAGCAAAATAAAAATTCAAGCTCAATAAGGATGGTTTTGATCTTAATCCTAAATTTATCCAGCAGAGACACGAAATTAAATCTTGCACGGAATGGATAATTTTAATTTGCCAAAGAAAGGCGAATACCCCGCTTATTATGATCGATATTTAGGGTTGGTTGAAAATCAAAACTATTGTGAACTAATCGAAAAGCAGGTAAATGACTTGATGGATTTATTCAAGTCCAAATCAGAAGACTGGCCAAATCTACCCTATCAGGAAGGAAAGTGGTCTCCCAAAGAAGTGCTCGGTCATGTGATAGATACTGAGCGTATCATGACTTTTCGTGGTCTTTGCTTCGCAAGAGGGGAGCGTTCTGCTTTACCAGGTTTTGATCAGGATCCATATGTGCTGAATGCACGATTTGGAGCGGTTTCCACGCAATTGCTTTTAGAGGACTTTTCAGCTTCAAGAAAAGCTTTGGTTTCCCTGATTCGCACTTTATCGGATGAAATGCTTGATTTTCCCGGTCAGGTGAACGGCAATCAAATGACTCCTAGAGCTTTGTTTTG
Organism: Algoriphagus formosus; assembly: GCF_002807035.1. Lineage (GTDB taxonomy): Bacteria > Bacteroidota > Bacteroidia > Cytophagales > Cyclobacteriaceae > Algoriphagus > Algoriphagus formosus. Next base: position 218,488 of record NZ_NIUC01000001.1, read on the forward strand.
GATCATTCCCGGCCATTTTATTCATCATTTGGATATATTAAAAACCCGCTATTAAAATGAGATTAGAAATAGGTGTAGTTGATGCATTTACTGAAAAGCCCTTTTCTGGCAATCCAGCGGCTGTTTGTTTGTTGGAGCATGATCTTTCTGATGAAATGCGGCAAAATATAGCCATGGAAATGAATCTCAGCGAAACAGCATTTGTGCAGCGAACTGAGCGAGAAGGTCATTTTAATCTGCGTTGGTTTACACCCACCTTAGAGATTGACCTCTGCGGGCATGCGACTTTGGCTTCCTCCTTTTGGATGCTTCGCAAAGGCTGGGCTAAAGAAAATGTGCCTATCCATTTCCATACCATGAGTGGTGAGCTGATTGTAAACGCGAGTCATGATGGCTTGGAGATGAATTTTCCTTTGATTCCCACGGTCGAGGATCAGCATCCTTATTTTCAAAAGGAATTATTTGGAAAAAAAATAGTAAAAGCGGCACAGTTACATAAAAACTGGATTTTTGAATTGGGAAATGAGGATTCGGTACGTTCTCTTGAACCGGATTTTATGCTGATTGCAAAGCATAGCCAGGAGGGTTTCATTATCACCGCAGCAGGTGAGAAATATGATATTGTTTCACGCTTTTTTGGTCCAAATGTAGGAGTACCAGAAGATCCTGTAACAGGTTTTGCACACTGTGCCTTAATGGATTATTGGAATCAAAAAACAGGGAAAACCCAACTAAAGGCATACCAGGCAAGTAGGAGAGGTGGTGAATTGGAGCTGGAAAAACATGATGATCGCGTGCTCATCAAAGGGAAGGCAGTTGTCGTTTATCAAGCGGAAATGGAATTGAAAAATGAATGATCAAATACCACCAAGTCGAAGACCTATAAAAAGGTATTTCAGGCATTTCACAGACTATTGGCTGACTGATGCCAGTTTTAGCATATTGCTTTTTGTGCTCTTGTTTACAGTTTTTGTCCTACCAATATTAATTGAGTATGGTCATATTGACATGCTCTATGTAAACCTCGTCTTCCTCTTTCTATTTTTTACGGGAATCTGGTCTTCAAAAAAGAAAATATTTATTTTCCTTACCACAGGCCTTTTCTTTACCCAATTGGGATTAAGGCTTTTACGTTTTAGTGATTTCCCTGTAGAATTCTATCTACTAGAAAGAATAGTAGGTATACTTAATATGATCATATTCATATTATTGAATATCAGTTTGTTATTTCGTGATCGTGAAGTCAATCTCTATCGAGTAATCGGCGCTATCAATGTCTATTTAAGTGTAGCGATTTTGGGTGCTTTCGTATTTGAAATTATTCACCTTACGACTGATTCTAGTATAGCAGGAGGCGATAGGCCGCTATTAGGTTTGGATGATGATTTTGCCGAATACATTTATTTCAGCATGGTTTCCTTGACTACTGTTGGCTTTGGTGATCTTTACCCAATCAATGTCATGTCCAAAATGCTTTCTGTCTTTCTTTCTACTGTCGGCATCTTGTATCCAGCTGTAGTGATTGCGAAGCTAGTTGGAGAATCAAGGCGCTAGTTTCCATTAGTGTAAAAATGAATTCGCCATAAAAGATCAATCCTTATTTTGAGGTTCAAATTACCTATCTATGAAAAAACAATTACTCATAATCCTATTTGCATCCATTTGCCACATTGGCTTGGCGCAAGAAATTCGTAAGCTCCCTGTAGAAACGAAAGTTGAGAAGCAGGCCGAGGTGACCATCAAAGGAAAGCGCGTTCCTTATAAATCAACAGCAGGAACACAGCCTGTTTGGGATGAAAACGGTGATCCGATCGCTTCGTTATTCTACACTTTTTATGAAAGAACGGATGTCAGTGATAAATCCAAGCGTCCTTTGGTAATCTCCTTTAATGGAGGTCCTGGTTCAGCATCGATTTGGATGCATTTGGCTTATACTGGGCCTGTTTTACTTAAAATTGATGATGAAGGATACCCGGTTCAGCCCTACGGGACTAAGTCAAACCCTCATTCCATTTTGGATGTGGCTGATATCGTCTATGTAGACCCTGTGAATACCGGTTATTCTAGAATTCTAAACGAAGAAACTCCACGATCAACCTTCTTTGGTATTAATTCTGATATCAAATATCTAGCAGATTGGGTCAATACTTTTGTGACCAGACAAAATCGCTGGGCTTCGCCAAAATACCTAATTGGAGAAAGTTATGGTACCACGCGAGTTGCTGGTCTGGTTTCACAGCTTCAGAATTCACACTGGATGTATTTCAACGGGGTCATTTTGGTTTCACCAACAGATATGGGAATTGAAAGAGGTGGGCCAGTGAAAATGGCTAACTACTTCCCTTATTACGCGGCGACCGCTTGGTATCATGGACAGCTTCCATCTGATTTGCAAAGCAAGGATTTGGATGAAATCATTCCAGAAGTGGAGAAGTTTGCCGTTGAGGAGGCTCTTCCAGCCATGGTCAAAGGAGGAAGCCTTTCTTCATCGGAAAAGGATGCAATGGCTACTAAAATGGCTCGGTATTCCGGTCTTGATAAAGAGGTTTTCCTTTCCAATAACTTAATGGTTGGAACAAGCCTATTCTGGAAAGAACTTCTTCGAGATGAAGGTATGACGGTGGGTCGTCTGGACAGCCGCTACAAAGGTTTCGATCGGATGGAGGCAGGAGTTCGATATGATTTCGATCCAGCATTGACTAGCTGGAATCATGCTTTTGCTCCGGCTTTTAATCATTATGCTAAAAACGTCTTGGGCTTCGAAACTGACCTAACCTACAATCTATTCGGACCTGTTCATCCTTGGGATCGATCCAATGAGACTACTGGATATGATTTGGGGCAGGCAATGCGTCAAAATCCTTACTTGCACCTGATGGTTCAGTCGGGATACTTTGATGGAGGTACGGACTTCTTCAATGCGAAATATAGCCTTTGGCACATCGATCCAAATGGAAAAATGGCGGATCGAATATCATTCAAAGGTTACAGATCAGGTCATATGATGTATTTAAGAGCTGAAGACTTGGCCACATCCAATGAGGATATTCGGCAGTTTATCCAAAACTCCATGGTCGAAGAAGGCATGCCTGCCAAATACGATTAATTTGATTTAAATACTGAAAAATTATCAGCTTGAGTGCTAGTCAAAATTGATTTAAGCGCTCAAGCTTTTTTTATTCAAACTTTCTCAAAAAGCTAATGCTGCCTTAAACTCATCAAAGTTTCTAATAGGCTTTTCTACTTGCATCATTTTTCCCAGTAAGAGATAAACTTCTTCCAGGCTTTTTCCGCTTTTTCTCAAGAATTGGATGGATGTAGATCCATCCGACTTTGCAAGTTTCTTTCCATCTGGACCCTTTAGAATGGGATGATGATAAAAACTCACTTTTTCAAAAGCTGTATCCTTCAGGCTTTTGGCCAAAAAAACCTGTGCTAAACTGGAATGGTAAAGATCTCTTCCTCTTACGATAAGGTCAACACCATAATATGTATCATCAATTACCGATGTCAATTGATAGGCGGGCATTTCGTCCTTTTTTCGAACGATGAAAAAAGCCACGTCTTCAGGCAGAACCTCCTCTTTTGTTTTCCCATGAATATCCTGAATCTTAACCAGTTCATCTTCAAAGGTATTAATTCGCCATGCAGCTTCCTTTTTGGTTTTGGAGATGTTTCTATCCAAGCAATGTCCTAGGTAGTAGCCTGAAGAGTTCATTTGAGAGATTTTCTTGCGAGAGCAAGTACAAGAAAAAAGGCAGCCTTCGGCCCAAAGCTTTTCCAGAGCTTCTCGGTACAAATCAAGGCGATTCAGCTGTGTCCAATTGACCAAAAAATCCTCAGGTCCTTTGGGCCCCAAATCGTAGCTGATTTCCAAAAAGTCCAAAGTCTCAAAAATATCGACCAGATATTCCATCCGAAATCGCTCCCTGTCCAAATCATCTATTCGAAGAAGGATTTTCGCACCTGATTTTTCTGCCAATGCTTTGGTCACCAAAAAAGAATAAGCATTGCCAAGATGCAGATAACCGCTAGGAGTGGGAGCGATACGGGTGAGTTTGAAATTCATGAAGTAAAAATACGTACCTTAAAACAAAAAATGCGTGCATTTATTTGTCTTTGTACAGTTTTGATTTTTTCATGCTCTTCGCGACAAAGCGACGAATGGACAGGCCCGCAGCTGATTCAAAAGTCCATTCAATTTCATGACCCAGCCGGAAATTGGGCTGAATTCAAAGGGACATTGGAAATCGAGGATAGTCTTCCGGCAGATCGTCCATCCCGGAAGTATGCAGTTTCATTTGACAACGAGCTTTCAAAGATTATCTACCGAAAAGATGATCTTCATTTTATCATTTGGAATGACTCAGTCCAAGTTTTCGAGGGGGAAATAGCTCAAGACCGCGCTATTATGCTTCGAAATTATTACTCCTATCTATGGGGGCTTCCCATGAAGCTTCAGGATCCAAATACCATAATCGAAAAAGAAATAAAAACCGAGGTTTTGAATGGAGTAGACTATTGGGTAGTAAGGGTGCCTTATGAAAAGGATGTTTGGTATTTCTATTTGGACAAAGAAAGTTTTGAGATGAAAGCTTACAAGTTTTATCAAGATGAGGCTGCCCAAAAAGGAGAAATTATCTATCTGGATGGCCTTTTAGAAGTTTCAGACATGAAAATCCCAAAAACGCGAACCTGGTATAGAACTGAGAAAGATGAGTTTCTTGGGACTGATATTTTGGTGAAGGCCTCAGAAGGAGCTTAAGTTCTTTTAACGGAGATTATTTTATGATAGCCTGAGCTAGGCTTATTTTCGATGGTGATTCGTTTTATCTTTTTTCTTTTCGCCTATTTCCTGGTGCTATCTTCTTTGGCACAGCGCACCTATTCTGGCAATATCATTGATAGTCAGGACAAGGGTTTCTTGGAGGGAGTGAAGGTGCAATCTGTAAGTTCTGGCGAAGAAGTGTTGAGTAATAGCAGAGGTTATTTTTCTATTTCCGCGTTTCTGGGTGATACCTTGGTCTTTTCCTTTCCCGGGTTTATCTCACAGCGTCAAGCTTTAAGCTCTGAGTTCTTTTTGATGATAGAATTGCAAGACAAGGCTCGATTCCTTCCCACTTTTGAAGTAGAGGGGAATAATTACTCGTATAGCTTTAAAGACGGAAGACTAACAATCCGAGACGAAAATGAAGCCAAAACTCCTTCCCGGAAAGGGGAGGTCATCACTACTCCGATGGATAATGGTGATGGAACAGGAGGGATGGTGATCAGCGGTCCGATATCCTATTTTACGAAGAAAGCTCGGCTCGCTCGAGAATATGAACGAAAAAAACAATGGCTAGCAAGAAGGACTGGGTATTACGAAGTGATAGATTCTGATACTACACGCACCCAATTGATGGAAAAGTATGAATTAAGTCGGGAAGACTGGGATAAAATGGTCATTCGATTTAATCAATTTCATCAACAACATGAATTTTTGGATTGGCCGGAAAGCCGGGTCCGGAAAAGCCTGGAGGAATTTATTCAGATCGAAAGGTCGTTCTTCGATTAGCTTTTGCGCTTGAATGACCAGGTCACATAGAATTTTGCCACAACTTCTCCTGACTCAGAAGTTCCAGTAGAAATCATAGTTAGTTGTGCGGTATCATTCACATTTAGTGAATCAATAAGCTGAAAGAGTTCCCTGCCTTGATCACAAGAAAAAGTGATTTTCTGATTCGCTTTTTTATGGTATTCAGCACGAAAATCAACTACCAGCATGCTGAATTTCCCTTTTCCCGCGAGTGCCAATTGACATAAAGCGCCGGTACTCAACTCGGCCGCTCCCGCCAAGGCGGCAAAATAAATTGATTTGAATGGGTTTTGAGATCGCCAGAAATAGGGGATGGTTACCTGGCATTTGTCCCCCGTCAACTCCTTGATTCTTAATCTCCAAAAGACTGCAGATGGAAGCTTCGCTAACATCGCAAACCAGAAAATCAGCGGACTCCGCATCTTTTTTTGATAATCTTTCGCTTTGTCGTTTAGGGTAATTTCTCGAACCGTAGTTTCCATAATTGAAATTTTTCTGAAGTTAATAAAATTTGAAACGCAAGGTAATCTTGGTATCTTTTTTGAGTTTTATCATCAAAAATTGTCATTATGAAGCGAATTATAGCAGTCCTACTGACAGGACTATTTTTCTATGCATGTGCCACCGTTCCCTTGACAGGAAGGAAGCAATTTGCAGTGGTTGATAATGAAGAAATCCAGCCTCTAGTTAATCAACAGTACGAGGCGACCAAGAAGGAATCTAAAGTACTTACCAACACGCCTGATGGTCAAAAGGTAGTCAAAGTGGGACAGCGAATTGCCCGTGCAGTGGAGTCTTATCTTATCGAAAAGGGTTATTCGGGTATAGTGGAGACATTTGATTGGGAATTCAACTTGCTTGAATCTGAGCAGGTAAATGCCTGGTGTATGCCTGGTGGGAAAGTTGCTTTCTACACGGGAATTATGCCGATTTGCGAAGATGAAACTGGAATAGCTGTTGTAATGGGTCATGAGATTGCTCACGCAGTTGCTTCTCACTCTAGAGAACGGATGTCTAATGGGATGTTGCAGCAATTTGGAATGAGTGTTCTTTCCACAGCTTTGAGTCAAAATCCCACACTTACCAATCAATTATTACTTCAATCAGTAGGAATGGGTTCAGAAGTGGGGATGCTCGCTTTCTCCAGAAAACATGAATTGGAAGCGGATGAGTTGGGTTTGATTTTTATGGCCTTAGCAGGTTATGACCCGCGAGAAGCACCTGTATTTTGGGAGCGAATGAGCGCTGCAGGAGGAGAGGCTCCACCGGAATTTTTATCAACTCACCCTGGTCCAGATCGTAGAATCGAACAGCTTCAAGCAAACATGCCAAAGGCAATGGAGTACTACGAGGAAAGTCAAAAGCAGTAGTCAATAAAATAAAAAAGCCGATTTCTTAATGAAATCGGCTTTTTTGTCTTATCGCGAGCCAAATCCTCTCAGCTTGACTTGAGTAAGCTTGCGTTTGGTATCGAGCGGGAAGTCTCCGCGCATCATCCAGTCATAGTACCCTGGTTCTTCCTTGAGTACCTGCTCCACAGTTTTCCCTTTATGCTTTCCAAAATTGAAGATTTCTATCCCTTCCGAATTGAAAATAAACCGACCCGCCAAATCAACCATTTTTTCATTGACCAGGTCATGGATTTTCTTCATGTCGTTTTCAAAAATTCCAAGTTTATTGCCCTGAAGGTCTTCGACTTCTTCGCCTGCATACCGAACAACCTGCGAACGAAAAACTTCTAAGGTAGCCAAGGTATCTGCCTCAGCGCTGTGAGCATTTTCAAGAGTTTTTCCACAGTAAAACTTATATGCTGCTGACAGATTTCGCTTTTCCATCAGATGGAAAATCTTTTGTGCATCTAGCAGATTTCTTTTGTCCAGATCAAAGTCAATTCCGGAGCGAAGAAACTCTTCAACCAAAAGTGGGATATCGTATTTCAATACATTGAAACCTGCCAAGTCAGCAGCTCCAATAAATTGGTGTACATCTTTTGCGATGTCTTTGAAGTAAGGCTTATCCTTAACATCCGCGTCATAAATCCCATGAATCAAAGAAGACTCCAATGGAATGGGAATAGTGGGATGAACGCGCTGTGTATAAATCTCTTTCATTTCATCAGGAAAGAGTTTTACCAAGGAGATTTCTACAATTCGGTCTGTCCCTACATTTGTTCCTGTTGCTTCCAGGTCAAAAAATACAATGGGATTTTTAAGGTTTAAGGTCATGATTCTTTAAATTTTTTCTCAAGAGCCGGAAGGTCAAGATTGTCGTAATTTCCCGAGCTCATCATTAATAGGTTGGTGTCTTTGTAATCCTTTGAAATAAGGTAATCAAACAGCTTCTGACTCTGTGTAAAAACCTTCAAATCAATTCTCTCAAAGCCTTTTTTGAGAGTTTCTTCGTCCAAAACTTCCAGCTTTTTGAGGGCTGCTGCATGTGGGTTTAGATAGATGATAGCTTCATCTGCTTCATCCATCGTATGTGCATAGTTAGGTAGAAAATCCCGATTGAGCGAGGAATAAGTGTGTAATTCTTGAACAGCAACCAGGTTCCTGTCGGGAAATTGTCGCTTTACAGCTTCGACGGTGGCTTTCAGTTTCGATGGGGCATGGGCAAAATCACGGTACATCACACCGTCGCTTTTTTCAGTCAGAAGCTCCAATCTCTTAGCTGCACCTTTGAAGGTCTGGATTGACTGATAAAACTGCTCCTTACTCAAGCCGAGCTCCAGACAAACTTTCATTGCTCCGTTGAGATTTTGGAGATTGTGGTCTCCGAATAGGTGGATAGGGATTTCACCCTGATCAGTAATCAGGTAAGTTTTCCCATTTTTGATCACAGCCGGGTGTGTAGGGTAGGGAACTCTTTTCCCATCGATTGATTCAGTCTCAGCAATTTGTTTCACTAAAGGATCCTCCTCGCAATAAATCAGAGTTCCTGATTTCGGAGTCATTTTCATCAAGTTTGCAAAAAGCCCTTTGTATTCGTCGAAGTCAGGAAAAACATTAAAATGATCCCAGGCTATTCCTGAGACAAGTGCAATGTCGTGCTTATAGTGGTAGAATTTTGGCCGTCTATCCAAGGGGGAAGTCAAATATTCATCTCCCTCGATGATGATAATAGGAGCATCAGATAGCCCAACCATCAAATCAAAACCCTCAATCTGGGCTCCCACGAGATAGTCAAACTGGACTTTTTGATCTCTCAGGACATGAAGAATGATAGAGGTGATGGAAGTTTTTCCATGCGAACCTGCTATGACTACCCGCTTTTTATCCTGGCTTTGATTGAAAACAAATTCAGGGAAGGAATAAATAGGAATCCCAAGCTCTTTGGCTTTGATCAGCTCCGGATTGTCGATGCGGGCATGCATTCCTAAAATAATGCCATCTAGACCTTCATGAATTTTTTCGGGATACCAGCCAAATTTCTCAGGTAAAATACCTGCTTTTTCCAGTCTAGTTCGCGAAGGCTCATAGATTTCATCATCCGAACCACTCACCTGATGTCCTTTTTTTGCTAAGGCAAGAGCCAAATTATGCATGATTGCTCCGCCAATGGCTATAAAATGATAGCTATTCATTTGGGTTGTTTTAGTTTTCGATATAAAGTTAAATCTTTGCGGAAGCCTAACGAATCATTATCAAACTATTTCACCAAAATTAATAGACTGAGAAAATATGCTGGAGGACAAGTATGCATACCTGATTCTTTCTTTACTCTATCTACTGGCTTGGTTTGTAGTATTTTTTAAAAGTCCCTGGAAGAGCGGAATGATCAAAGTGGGGATTATTGGTGGGCTGATGGGAATCATCGCAGAAGTTTGGTATTTCCACGATTATTGGAGACCTCCGATGATTTGGAAAACCGGTTGGCCGGGAATTGAGGATTTTATTATTGGCTTTGCGATGTTTGGAGTTGGTGGATATATCCACTCATCTTTTACTAAAAAGGAGATAGACTTCGAAAGACAAACAGCCGCCAAAAACCGTGATTTTTTTATTTTATGGTTGATTGGATGTGCCAGTTTGACTGTTTTTAGCCTGATTTTGAATATCCACTCTGGATATGTCACATTCCTGACTTTCATGGGTTTAGCGACTTATATCTGGATTCAAAGGCCCGATTTGATCAAGCTTTCGCTGATTTCTGGTTTTGCTACTTTGGCCATTGTTATGGTCATTTATTATATCACCTTTGGCCTGCTCTATCCTGATTTTTGGGATAAATATGGAATGCTGAATGATGAGCCCATTTTGGGTTATAAAATTATCGGTATTCCAGTCTCTGAAATGCTTTGGCATTTTGGTTGGGCGGTACTTTGCTCCATGTTCCGTGGGTATAGAAATGGAGTGTACTATAAGGAAGCTTCCCCGATCGGGGCTTAATTTTTGTGGACAAGTTCTGGAAAACTTGTTTAAAAATACCCGCAGAAAGAAAATACATTTGTTAAATGAGTGAACAGCCAGCCAACCCACGTAATTCCCGTAAAAAGCCCACTTACGAAAACCCGAACAACCTAGGTAAACTTCCGCCGCAAGCCACAGACTTGGAAGAGGCAGTCCTTGGTGCTCTCATGCTTGAAAAAGATGCACTGACGCAGGTCATTGATATCTTAAAGGTTGAGAGTTTTTACAAGGATTCGCATCAGGCCATTTTTCAGGCGATTCTTGATTTGTTTTCTGAATCCCAACCAATTGATCTACTCACAGTAACCTCTCAACTCCGGAAAAATGGAAAGCTGGAGATTGCCGGTGGGGCTTTTTACATCACTGAATTGACCTCAAAGGTATCCTCTGCTGCCAACATCGAATTTCACGCTCGAATTATCACGGAACAAGCCATCAAGCGAGAGTTAATTAGAATTTCCTCAGAGATCCAAAAGAATGCATTTGAGGAAACCACCGATGTTTTCGAGTTGCTGGATGAGATGGAGCAGTCTCTTTTTGAGATATCTGAGAAAAACATCCGGAAAAATTACGCAGATATGCGGTCCATCATGCGGGAAGCTATCGCAGAGATGGAGGCTAAAAAGGATCAAAAAGATGGTTTGACGGGAGTTCCTTCAGGTTTTACCGATTTGGATCGGGTCACTTCAGGTTGGCAAAAATCAGATTTGGTTATCATCGCGGCCCGTCCTGCGATGGGTAAAACGGCTTTCGTGCTTTCTGTACTTCGAAACGCAGCTGTGGATCATGAGCGTCCTGTTGCGATATTTTCCCTTGAAATGTCCTCCGTTCAGTTGGTGAATCGATTGATTTCTTCAGAAGCTGAACTTGATTCAGAAAAAATCAAAAAAGGAAGTTTGCTTGAGCATGAATGGGCCCAATTAGTTCACAAAACTGCCAAACTTTCCAAGGCATCACTTTTCGTCGATGATACGCCGGCCTTGTCGATTTTGGAGCTTCGGGCAAAAGCCAGAAAGCTAAAGGCCCAGCACAATATTCAAATGATCGTAATCGATTACCTGCAGCTGATGTCCGGCGATACCAAAGGCGGGGGAGGAGGAAACCGAGAGCAGGAGATTGCAAGTATTTCCCGTGCATTGAAAAAGATCGCAAAAGAGCTTGAGATCCCGGTGATTGCCCTTTCCCAGCTTTCCCGAGCGGTGGAAACCCGAGGAGGAGATAAAAGACCACAACTTTCTGACCTTCGGGAATCCGGTGCTATCGAGCAGGATGCTGATATGGTTATGTTCCTTTATCGTCCGGAATACTATGGAATTACAGAAGATGAAGGAATGAGTACACAGGGAGTAGGAGAGGTGATTATTGCAAAGCACCGAAATGGATCCTTAGGCACTGTCAAACTTCGATTTATTGGTAAATACACTAAGTTTACAGATTTGGATAGTTTGGGAGGTTATCAGCAGAATCAATCGACCGAGCCTCTTTACGGAAATAAATTCTCCTCTCAATCCAGCGGAGCATCTAATTTCGATTCCTCTCAAACCATCAATCTTCCTAGCCGGGCAAACGATGATTCGGATGACCTATTAAATAGTGATACAGAAAGCCCATTTTAATCATGCTAGGAATTGTTTTAGATAGAAATCTCGCCGATAAAATTGAGTTGAGAGAGGTGAGCATACCTTCACTCATGTCAAATCAGGTGAAAGTAAAAATCAAGGCCGCTGCGCTAAATCATCGGGATGAATGGTGTAGACAAGGGCTCTACCCAAATATTTCCGATGGAGTGATTTTGGGTTCTGATGGAGCTGGAATTATTGAAGAAGTGGGTTCAAAAGTTTCCTCTTGGAAAGTAGGTCAAGAGGTCATCATAAATCCGGCTCTGCATTGGGGAGAGGATCAAAAGGCCCAATCCAATGATTTTCAAATCTTGGGGATGCCAGAGCATGGGACCCTTTCAGAACAGGTCATTGTAACAGCTGATCGACTTCATCTGAAGCCTTCTCATTTGAATTGGGAAGAAGCCGCAGCGCTGCCTTTGGCAGGCTTGACCGCTTTTAGAGCATTGGTATATCAGGGAAAAGTCACACCAAGCGATCAGGTCCTGATTACAGGCTTTGGAGGTGGAGTTGCACAGTTTGCAGCACAATTTTCAAAAGCTTTAGGCGCTAAGGTATATGTATCTAGTAGTCAGGATTCTAAAGTTCAAAAAGCCCTCGAAATTGGGCTAGATGGAGGCTTCAATTACAGAGATGATGATTGGACTAAGAAAGCCCAAAACGAAACAGGAGGATTTGATTTAATTATTGATGGGGCTTCAGGTGATGGCTTGAATGACTTGATCAAAGTTTCTCGTCCAGGGGCTAGGATAGTCATCTACGGAGCAACTCAGGGAAACCCAGGTAAATTGGAAGCGAGACGGATTTTTTGGAATCAGCTAAAAATCATGGGCAGCACCATGGGTTCGGATAATGACTTCTCTGAAATGCTGAAGTTGGTGGAAGAAAAGGAAATCAAGCCTTTGGTAGATCAAGTCTTTCCTTTTGAAAATGCCGTAGCTGCATTTGACAGAATGCGGGATGGAAAACAGTTGGGGAAAATTGTTCTTAAGCCTTAACTGCCTTGTAAGTCTCACCAAACTCCTTTTTGGCAATTCGGTAAATTTCTGAAAAATCCAGTGGGCATACCAGAAAGTCACCTTCTTTGACTACCATGCTTTCACCCCAAGGAGCTATAAAAGTAAGCTCCTCATCACTTTTGAAGTGCTCTAGGTCTTGGGCATTGACTTCAATTGCATTGATTTTCCCGATCGGATGGTAGCTGGCCCAGCCTTTTGACAAGCTTTGATGGATTTGGTATTTACTTTCGAAGACCTCCTTACCAACCAAGTATTGCTCACCTGAACTGGTTTGATTTTCAACCAAAAAATCACCTTCCTTCGCCGTGTTTTGGGTTTCTACACCATCTGATGTTCGGGTAATTACTTTTTCCCCCGGCTTTGCTTTTTTAGCAGTCACAAGCGTTTTCTTTTCGTAGGTTTTACCCTTTTCTTCAATTCTCGGAATGAAGTATTCGAGCATTTCTTTCTGTGTGACTGCCATAAAAATTCCTGATTTTTTAACTAGCTGAATTTCAATTTACTAAATTGTATAAAAATGTTTTTCTCCAAAAATCCAAAATCACTTTTATGAAGACTTTAGCCGAAAAATTTGATGCGAAGACTGGAAACAAACGAATCCTTGCCCTGGATGGTGGGGGGATTCGAGGTGCATTGACGCTTGGGTATTTGAAACACATTGAAGACCTTATTCGAAAACAGCACTCAAAACCAGACATGTTGCTTTGTGAGTACTTTGACATGATAGGAGGGACAAGTACCGGGTCTATCATTGCCGCGGCCTTGGCCAAAGGAATGTCTGTGGATGAAATCCGGGATAAATACTTTGAGCTAGGCACAAAAATCTTTGGCAAGAAATACAGATGGTATCGGATTTTCGAGATTGATGATCTTCTGAAAGCCAAATATGACGATAAGGCCTTGATCTCTGAACTGAAAAACGTATTCGGGGACACTTTGCTTGGGGATCAGAAGGAAATCAAAACAGCTCTTGTCATCGTAGCTAAGCGTGCAGATACCAATTCCGTTTGGCCCTTGAATAACCATCCCAAAGGAAAGTTTTATGACACAGAGCACGGGAATAATAAGGCCATACCCGTTTGGGAATGTGTACGCGCGAGTGCAGCGGCTCCTACTTATTTTCTTCCACAAAGCATCCATGTGGGTGGAAAGGACAGCTATGCCGCATTTGTAGACGGTGGAGTAAGCATGGCCAATAACCCTGCTCTGCAGATGTTGATGGTCGCTACGCTTAAAGGATTCCCCTATCATTGGGAAATGGGTGAGGATAAATTGATGGTCGTGTCAGTAGGGACAGGAATGACTCGCTGGAAAAAGTTACCTCGACGAATCAGTAAAAGTCACCTGCTGAATTGGGCTTCCAATCTTCCAGAAATGTTCATGCAAGATGCCAGTTGGCAAAATCAACAAATCATGCAATGGCTATCGCGCTCGCCTACAGCGGTTGAGATTGATAGTGAAGTGACTGCTTTGGAAGATGATATTCTTACGGATGAACCAGGAAGAAAAAAGGGATTGATTCACTACCTACGCTACAATGTGATGCTAGACGTGGAAGATCTGAATGAGCGATTTAAGCCCTCGAAACCATATACTCAAAAGCAGGTGGATAGCCTAGCCGCGATGGATAATGCAAAAAACTGTCGAAAATTATATGATTTAGGCCACATGGCGGGAGCACAGGAGATCAAGCAAGAGCATTTTCCTGCAAATTTCAAAATTTGACCTAGTCTAGGTCATATTCGAACAGGAAGTTTTGATAGGCATTTTGCAGTTCACGGAGCGCTTTCGATTCCTTGAGTTGCTTGGCCAGTTCAATTCCTGATTCGAAAGTTTCTTTGGCTTCTTGGATCAGTTCGTTTTCTGCAAAAAAGTGAGCTGATGGAAAATAGACCGGTAAATATTCAGGAAAATCCTTTAGAACTTTCCTAAAGTAAAATAGAGCTTTATCAGGTTGACTAGTTTCAGTTTCCAAGGCTAAGGCGTACCAGTTAAAGGGGTTGTTAGGTTCTTCTTTTGCAAACTCTTCTAAAAGTCTAAGTCGCTCTAAATTGGCCATGAATTGTTTTTTTAATTAAGGTCTTACTGTTATTTTCACGACAAATAAATCTAAAATAATCAAATTCTAAACCAATGAAGATTCTTGTATGTATCACCCACGTGCCAGATACGACGTCAAAGATTCAATTCACTGACAATAATACAAAGTTTGACACCACAGGGGTTCAATTTATCATCGGTCCGTACGACGACTACGCATTGGCTCGAGCAGTTGAGCTAAGAGATCAAACTGGAGGTAAATTGACTGTGTTAAATGTAGGACTTGCAGAAAGTGACCCTACACTGCGAAAGGCATTGGCTATCGGTGCTGACGAAGCGATCCGAGTAAATGCTGAGCCAAAAGATTCTTTCTTTGTAGCCTCTCAAATCGCTCATTATGCCAAAGAAGGAGGCTATGACTTGATTCTGATGGGTAGAGAGTCTATCGATTTCAATGGCGGAATGGTTCATGGAATGGTCGGAGAAATCCTAGGTATGCCATCCTTTTCTCCAGTAATGAAGCTGGATGTGGAAGGAAGCACTGTGAAAATGGCCCGTGAGATTGAAGGAGGAAAGGAAATGCTTGAAGCTACCCTTCCTTTGATCGCTGGATGTCAGGAGCCCATCGCAGAGTGGAAAATTCCAAACATGCGGGGAATCATGTCTGCCCGAACAAAGCCTTTGAACGTAGTGGAAGCCGTTTCTGAGGAAACACAAGCTGAAGCTACCCAATACCAGCTTCCTCCTGCAAAAGGTGCTGTGAAGCTCATCGATAAGGACAATGTTGGAGAGCTAGTGAAGCTTTTGAAAAATGAAGCTAAAGTCCTTTAATTCAATTAAATAAAGAATTTAAAATCAAGATAATATGGCAATTTTAGTATATATAGAACACGCGGGAGGTAAGGTAAAAAAGACAAGTCTTGAGGCAGTATCTTTTGCAAATGCTTTGGCAGCTAAAACCAACGAAGGAGAAGTCGTCGCTGTAGCATTAGGTGCTATCGGAGATGATGAGTTAGCTTCTGTGGGTTCTGCCGGTGCTGCAAAAGTATTGCATGCATCAGATGACAGGCTTTCTGCGGGAGTAATTCAGGCACATGCATCAGCTGTTGCTCAGGCATTCGAGAAGGTAGGAGCAAAGACCGTAGTTTTAGCAAAGTCATCTCTGGGTGATGCTGTAGCTGCCCGATTGGCAATTAAAATTAAAGCGGGACTTGTTTCAAACGTAGTCGAATTGCCCGATACAAGTTCAGGGTACCAAGTAAAAAGAAGTATTTACACCGGAAAGGCTTTTGCCATGACGGCAGTAGAAACTGAAAATAAAATCTTGGCGATCAAAAAGAATGCTGTTGACTTGAAAACGGATGGTGCTCCAGCAAGTGTGGAATCCTTTGAAGTTAGCTTGGCAGATTCTGATTTTGCTTCGAAAATCACATCTACTGAGCAGGCTACAGGTGAAATACTACTTCCTGAAGCTGACATCGTAGTATCAGGCGGACGTGGAATGAAAGGTCCTGAGAATTGGGGAATGATCGAAGACTTGGCCAAAACCTTGGGAGCTGCAACAGGCTGTTCAAAGCCAGTTTCTGACATCGGTTGGAGACCTCATCACGAGCACGTAGGCCAAACTGGTGTAAAAGTTGCACCAACTTTATACGTAGCAATAGGAATTTCAGGCGCTATTCAGCATCTTGCGGGCGTAAACTCTTCAAAATATATCGTCGTGATCAATAAAGATCCGGAAGCTCCATTTTTCAAAGCTGCGGATTATGGGATCGTAGGAGATGCTTTTGAAGTTGTTCCTAAGTTGAACGAAGCGCTTAAAGCTGAACTCTAATTTTTGTGGAAAAAGTTATTGAACTGGAAATTTTAGGTCTTTCTTCTAACCATTCTCAGTCAGGATCTTTTACTTTGGTACTGGGAGAGGTTGGAGGAATCCGCCGTCTACCCATCGTCATTGGGATGTTTGAAGCTCAGGCAATTGCCCTGGAGATTGAAAAAATCATTCCTAATCGTCCGATGACGCATGACTTATTTAAATCATTTGCTACAGGATTCAATTATGATATCGATCGAGTAGTGATTACTGATATGAAAGAAGGCGTGTATTACGCCAAAATTCAATGTCGTAGTGATCAGGTCGATGCAGAAATCGATTCTAGGCCATCCGATGCTATTGCCATTGCAATTCGCTTTGGTTGTCCGATATTCTGTAGCGAAAAGGTGATGTCGGAAGGTGGCGTGGAGCATTTCGATGTAGAAGAGCCCCAAACCAAAAGTACCAAGTCAACTTCTTCACAAAAATTTACTGCAAAGAAAGAACCATCCTTGAAGGATTTTAGCTTGGATAAACTCAATCAATTGCTGGATAAAGCAATCGCTGATGAGGACTATGAAAAAGCTGCGCGAATCAGGGATGAAATTAATAAACGAAACTAGGACTTCGAAAAAAGCCTGAGAGATCAGGCTTTTTTATTGCTCCCTATTCTCTAATTTTGAGGCTTCTGCTTCAACAGGAATTCTATGGATTATATCAGAGGTATCATTGGTTTGCTTGTCATCGTGGCAATTGCTTACATTTTTTCCGCAAACCGACGAAAAGTAGATTGGAGACTAGTACTCATAGGAATTGCTCTCCAATTAGTTTTTGGAATTCTGATCACCAAAGTACCAATCGTAGCTTCCGGCTTTTCGGCTTTATCCAGTGCATTTGTAAAATTTCTGAGCTTCAGTGAGGCAGGAGCAAGGTTTATTTTCGGCGATCTGGCAGGAGATAGTTTCGGATTCATATTCGCTTTTAAGGTTTTACCGACCATTATTTTCTTTTCTACCGTTTCTGCCGGGCTGTATTACTTAGGAATTCTTCAAAAAGTTGTATTTGGAATCGCCTGGATAATGGCACGTACGATGCGACTGTCCGGTCCGGAAAGTCTCTCTGCAGCGGGAAATATTTTCTTGGGACAAACCGAAGCGCCACTACTTGTTCGCCCCTTTATTCCCAATATGACCAAGTCAGAACTGATGTGTTTGATGACGGGTGGTATGGCGACGATAGCAGGAGGTGTTCTGGCAGGTTATGTAGCTTTTTTGGGAGGAGATAGTCTAGAAGAGCAAAGTAAATTTGCCGCTTACTTGTTGGGAGCGAGTATTATGAATGCACCGGCTGCAATAGTGCTTTCAAAGATTTTCATCCCTGAAGTGGAAAAAGAGCGGGTCGAAGAAAAGCTGGAAGTGAGTAAGGAAAGTATGGGAGTTAACCTGATCGACGCTATGTCTATTGGTGCTTCCGAAGGATTAAAGCTTGCTCTCAACGTAGGAGCGATGCTTTTAGCCTTTATCGCGGTGATTGCAGCTGTCAATTACTTCTTAAACGATTTGATCGGAGAAGTGACAGGAATCAATGGCTTTGTGGTAAGTACTACCGGAGGACAGTTTGATGGCTTTTCCTTAGAATATATTTTTGGGCAGGTATTCCGAGTCTTCGCCTGGGTTATTGGCGTAGAGTGGACAGATACCCTGCAGGTAGGAAGTCTCTTGGGTCAAAAGACTGTAATCAATGAATTTGTCGCGTACTTGAGTCTTTCCGAAATGAAGGAGGTAGGTTCTCTTTCTCCCAAGTCAATCGTGATTGCAACCTATGCACTTTGCGGCTTTTCTAATTTCAGTTCAATTGCCATTCAATTGGGAGGAATCAGCATCATCGCTCCAAATAAACAAGGAACCCTCAGTAAACTCGGTTTGATTTCCCTTTTTGCTGCTTCGCTTGCTTGTATGATGACAGCTACGATAGCGGGAATGTTATTTTAGTAGTAAGAGCAGGTCTCAAGAAGTAAGTACTCAGTAGCAGCGAGCTCGAAAAAGACTTCACCTTGATAAAGTTTTAAAACTGATAAAAAAAAACCCGGAGATGAATCATATCCCCGGGTTTGAATTTTTAAGAATTTATTAATTACTGATCTCCGTAAAGCTCTTTGCTTGCCTGCTCGTACTTGTCACCTGCAACCCATTTTGGCTTGGAAGGATCGTTGGCGATGAGTTCAGCAGCTCGGATATATGATTTCCAGTATTTCACCGCATAGTCCAGATCAAAGTTGTCCACCTGATCTCCAGGCTTGTGATAATACTTATTGATCTCATCATCAAAGGCTCTAAAGCCTAATGAAAACGTAGGCGCCGGGATTCCTTTTCTGGCAAAGTTTACATTATCAGAGCGATCATAAAGCCCTTGCTCAGGAGAAGGATCTGCAATTGCTTCCAATCCAAACTCTGTAACAGCTTGACTAATCAGTGGGTCACTACTTGTTCGTCCCAAGCCAATAACCGTGATTACCTCGGTGTCATTGTATCCGCCGTTATCAATATTTAGATTGTAGATGATTTGATCAAGAGGAATTAATGGGTTTTCAGCGAAATAGGCTGAGCCCAAGAGTCCTTTTTCCTCTGCGGTCCAAAGTGCTAGGATGATGGATCGTTTCGGTGGATTTTTTGCAAAGTATTTTGCTGCATTCATTACAGCTACAGTTCCTACTGCATTGTCTCTTGCGCCATTATAAATGGAATCTCCCTCTGCATCAGGAGTTCCCACACCCACATGATCATAATGAGCCGAAAGAAGTAAATACTCATCCTTAAGCTCAGGATCAGTTCCCTCGATCCAGGCCATCACATTTTTTCCTTCGATCTTGGTATTCACCTTTCCTTCTACATTCAGTTGAATGTTTTTTACTTTGCCTTCACTGATACCTTTACTTAGGGTATTTTCTACATCTTTTACCCATAGGTAAGGTAGATTGGAGCTTTCGCCCTGATCGATCCCCATAGTTGGGCGGTTTAGGTAATTAGCCACCAATTGCCAAGGAATGGAAGGGATATTAAAGCGCTCCACCAATGCTACAGCTCCGGCTTCTTGCGCTCTGGCAGTCTTTGATCTTCCCAAAGCGAAAAGTGCAGCAGGACTCATTTGATCAGGTGCGCCTACGTTGGTTATAACGACTTTTCCTTTGACGTCTTTACCGGCAAAGTCTTCTTCCAGGCCAAAGCCTAAGTCAACCACCTCATAACTTCCGGTTGCCGCTTCTCCATCCAACACAAGCAATTCCTCCCCTTGAGTGAATTTCGAATCCCCTATCATCAATTCCCCTGTTTTGGGAGGTTGGGAGAGTCTAAATGGAATATTTTGGAAGTAGCCATCCGATCCAGGGATAGGTTGAGCCTTATATTTTTTGAGATATTTTGCGATGTAATCGTAGGCTAAGGCCATCTCAGGACGTGCAGGATCTCTTCCCATCAATTCGTCAGAAGCCAAATATGTAAAATGGCCTATCGCTTCTTTGTCTTTAAATCGTTTTTCGATCGTCTCTTGCTGTGCAGTAGCGAGGCCTGAAAGTGAGACTAACAGTGCCAAGCTTAAAATCTTTTTGTTCATCTGATTGGGTTTAATTGCCTGAAAATACAAGAAATAGAAATAGCGTTTAACTCAAATTCGAAACTTCTTCCTTTTTAATCCCTATATCCATTAAAATTGCCCGAAAATGTACAGGTAATTCTGCTTTAATTCGGATTACCTCATTTTCAATCGGGTGGGTGAACTCCAGAGTATGGGCATGAAGCAGCATCTTTTGAAGCTTGAATTGTGACTCAAAAAACTTGTTTTGTTTATTGTCTCCGTGTTTCTTATCTCCGATTATGTAATGTCTGGCTTGTGCTAAATGCCTTCTAATCTGATGTGTTCGGCCCGTTTCAGGAGAAAGCTCAAGTAAAGCGTAGCGACTGCTCGAATAACGTCCTGTGGTATCAAAGGGGATTTCTGCTGAGCAAAGGACTTTAAAGCGGGTAATTGCCTCCTGAAGTCTTTTGCTTCGCTCACTTTCAAGCGGTCGATCAAAAGTACCCACAGCTTCTCTCGGTACACCCCGCACCAGGGCTAGGTAAGTTTTTTTCACCCTTCGCTCAGCAAATTCCTTTTCAATCAGTGGAATCAACTCTCGATTCTTAGTGAAAAGTAAAACCCCTGAAGTAGCCCTGTCTAATCGGTGAACGGGATGGACGTAGACACCAATTTGATCCCGAAGCATTTGGATGGCAAACTCATGCTGCTCCTCTGCTGCTATTCTTGTTCTGTGCACCAAAAGTCCGGCCGGCTTATTAATGGCAATTAGCCCAGCATCTTCATAAAGAATCTCCAGCATCTGATTCAGATTCAATAGATAGTACCTGAGCCTATGCACTCTTCCCCTTGATACCAGGCTACAAATTGACCTGAGGCTATCCCTTTTTGGGCTTGATCGAAGATGATGTACAGACCATTTTCGCGCTGCAAAAGAGTGGCTCCGGAAAGGGCCTGTCGATATCGAATTCTAGCTTCATATCGGGCAGTTTCTCCAGGCTGAAGCTTCAGATCCTCTCGAATCCAATGAATTTGATCATTTTTCACAAAAAGAGCATGCCTTAATAGTCCTGGATGATCTTCTCCAAGTCCTACGTAGATGACATTTTCTTTGGTATCCGTAGCGATCACAAAAAGCGGTTTGCCAGTTCCCCCTACATTCAAGCCTTTTCGCTGTCCCACCGTAAAATAATGGGCACCTGGATGTTCGCCGACTTTTTTTCCTTCATCTATTTGATAAGATAGGGGAAAGGCTAGATCATGCAGCGTCTCCTCCTCGTAATCTTCAGGATCCAGATTGGCAGGTACTTGGTATTTTTTCAGTTTGCCCAAATCTGCCGGAATTTCGATGATTGGGCCTGTTTTCGGCTTCAATTGCTGCTGTAGAAAATCAGGCAGTCTCACTTTTCCGATAAAACAAAGTCCCTGAGAATCTTTCTTTTCTGCCGTAATCAAGTCTAGTTTTTTGGCAATGGCTCTCACCTCAGACTTTTGCAGATGGCCAATGGGAAATAGTGCTTTCGATAATTGACTTTGGGTCAATTGACATAAGAAATAGCTTTGGTCCTTATTGGGATCAGCTCCGGCTAGAAGTTGGTAAACGGCTTTTCCATCAACTTCTATTTCACCTTTTTGGCAATAATGACCTGTAGCCACAAAATCAGCTTTTAGCTTTTGTGCCGCTTTTAGGAAAATGTCAAACTTGATTTCCCGGTTACAAAGTATATCCGGATTGGGTGTTCTGCCTGCCTCATATTCGGCAAACATGTAATCGACGATTCGCTCGCGGTATTCCTCGCTGAGATCGATGGCTTGGAAAGGAATCCCAAGTTTCTCGGCCACCAACATGGCATCGGTGGAGTCCTCCATCCAAGGACATTCATTGGAGATGGTGACAGATTCATCGTGCCAGTTTTTCATAAACATGCCGATGACTTCGTAGCCTTGTTCCAGCAAAAGATGGGCAGCTACGGAGCTATCCACACCACCGGATAGCCCAACTACAACTCGTGGTTTTGTATTTGTCATGATTCAGAGATGGATTAAAGGTCCATTGAATTTCACTTGTAAACCCCCATTTTTTACATGGGGTTCAATTTTTGCCAAAGTTCGGTAAAATGAATCGCATCACCATCCAAAAGATATTTTTCTCATTGTGCGCTTAAGGTCTAAGAATCTCTAATTTTGTCAGAGCTTTTTTGGATTGAGACCATGAACTTCCAACTATTAAAAGATGCCATCGCAGGTAAGGAGCAAGACTTTACCAAGCTTTCGCTGAAGACTGCAATTTTTGTATTGGCCGTGCCGATGATTTTGGAGATGATGATGGAGTCTCTCTTTGCTGTAGTGGACATATTTTTTGTAGCCAAATTGGGAGAAAAAGCCATTGCTACGGTGGGCTTGACTGAGTCCGTAATCGTGCTTGTTTATGCAGTTGGTTTTGGTATCAGTATGGCTGCTACAGCTTTGATTTCTAGGAGGTTTGGAGAAAAGAACTATCATCAAGCAGGATCCCTGGCCTTTCAATTACTTTTGGTGGGAGGAGCTATATCGCTTATTTTCAGTGTTTTGGGGATATTCTTTGCTTCTGAAATCCTCCTACTCATGGGAGCTGAGGAAGAAGTCATTGTGACGGGATCGAAGTTTACCCAAATAATATTTGCAGGGAATGCAGCTATTCTACTGCTCTTTTTGATAAATGGAGCTTTCCGCGGAGCGGGTCAGGCTCATCATGCGATGCGATCACTTTGGATTGCCAATGGATTTAATATAATTCTAGATCCTTTGTTGATTTTTGGGCTTGGTAGTTTTGAAGGTTTCGGGCTGGAAGGTGCTGCTTGGGCTACTACAGTTGGCCGCGGAACCGGGGTTTTATACCAACTCTACCACCTTTTTAATGGAAAACACCGACTGAAGATCACCGCTGCTAATCTGATTGTCAAATGGAAGACTATCCGTAAGATCATGGATATTGCCCTTGGAGGTATGGGCCAATTCTTAATTGACTCTGTCTCCTGGGTTGCTTTGACCCGAATGAATGCGGAATTTGGATCCACTGCACTTGCCGGTTACACGATTGCTATGCGGGTATTGATTTTTACCATCTTACCTGCTTGGGGTATATCCGGTGCTGCAGCCACTTTGGTTGGTCAAAATCTGGGTGCAAAGGAAGTAGGAAGGGCAGAAGAATCTGTTTGGCTCACTGCCAAATACTGCATGATTTTTATGGCATCCGTCACAGGGATTTATCTTTTCTATTCAGATGAATTGGCGGGAATTTTCACAGATAATCAGGAAGTGAAGGATATTGCAGCTCAAGGTCTTTGGGTGATTGCCTTGGGTTATGTGTTTTTTGCGATCGGGATGGTTTTAACTCAAGCCTTCAATGGAGCAGGAGATACCAAAACTCCTGCTTGGATCAATGTAGCTGTATTATTGGCATTTGAAATTCCGCTTGCTTGGGTTTTGGCTTTTACCTTTGACTTAAAATATCTCGGAATATTTATAGCCATAGCCGTCGCACATTCACTTCATGCCGTCGTAGCTTATATATTTTTCAAAAAAGGAAAATGGAAGCGAATAGCGGTATAAAAAAATCAGCAAGCTGAATGACAACTTGCTGAATATTAGCTTTTTAAAATGTATATATCAACTTTTTTTTTGCAGAAAGGTAGTGTTTGAACTTAATTCAATTCCACGAATTTGCTATCGACTGTTTCGTTGATGAAGTATATTTTCTTACCGCCAAAGGTTTGGCTTTCGCTATTGTAAGCAGCTACTTGGACAATTCCCTGAGAAGTAGCTCGAAGTCCACTGATTTCTGATGCTGAGAAAGTCATGCTTGTGGATCTAGCCTCTTTGGTGACCACTTCACGTCCATCAGATATTACCCAAAGAATATTATCAACGTTGGAAGGTACATTTTGAATGCTTAGTGTGACGTCACCACCCAAAGCGATTTGATCACTTACGCTCGTTTGAAATCTAACTACTCCGGGCATTGGTTTGCTGGTGGTGTGAGAAAACCCATCAAATCCATTTCCTCCAGAGACATTCCAATCATTCGCTTGGCCCTCGTTGATTCCCAAGGTGATATCAGTGAAATTATTAACATAAGTTCCATTGACATTTTGCATGGCAAAGGCATTGATACTGACATCTCCCGCATTGACCAGGCTGCTATTGATGCCAGAAGAATAGAAGTTGGCATTGGCTACATCAATCAAAATATCCGGCATGCCAGGCACGGTTGGTGTACCTTCGGGAAGGTTTGATTTTGCTTTAATAGCTGCTAAAACACCATCCGCATCTCCAGGAGTCGGCAAAGGATTGGTCTGTGTTGTTTGTTGCGGATCTTCTGAATCTGAATCGCATGAAGCAGCAAGCCCTAGCAGAAATACAAAAGATAGAATTCGATAAAAGTTTGAAATTTTCATGGCTTTGAAAGTTTTTTGTTTCTCCAAAGCTCATGGTTTAGTGACTAGGACTCAATACGGCATTTTACCTATTTATTCATTGCTAAAGCATTGCACATTAATAAAATAGGGCATGTTGTAAAAACTCTTTTCTGGATAAATGGCACATCCTGCTGCCATTTGATTTAAGCCTGGATTGATCAGATTGGCTCGATGGCCAGGGGAGTCAATCCAAAGTTGTACTATCTCACGTGCGTAGGAAATATAGCTATGGTAGGGGACCGGTTCAGGCTCTTTCCCCTGATAAATAAACTCTCCGGGGCTGGTAGGAGGGTAAATCCTTTTTCCATATTCATAATCTATCCCTGCGGTTGCACTGATATTTTCAGCTATCAGTGGTGGATTTAATCCTACAATTTGAAAACGATCCCTGAGTTTCCGCTTGTTTCTAATTTTACTTTGATGCCCGTAAAAATTATGTTTGACCATGTCGCTAGCATGATCGGCTGCAAGTTTCTCTATTTTGTAGGAATACTGAAAAGCAGGTAGACCTTGTATGGTCCTATATTCATTGCTTACATAAAAAATCGCCGCATGAAGTAACGGATAATCAATATCTGAAGGGTCCAAAACCTGATAGGCTGGCTCATATCTGTAAAATGACTCCCAAGTAAAATCCTCATAATCAGCCAAGGACCAATTTTGAGCATTTACTTCTAGATGAATACATAATAGGAGGAATACTAGAATAGGTCTACTCATTGTCCAATCTCAATCGTACTGAAATTTTTACGATGGAATAGACCTATTTAGTATGGATGAACAGAAATTAATTGCTTTGTGGCATTTCCAGAAAAAGCGCAATCAATTCTTTTGGAGTACAAGCTCTTTGAAGCATTTCTTCCTGCAGGTAAACTTTCAGTTGGAACTCCAGCTCGAAAATGAGACCGTTTACGAAAACTGGGTCCATATTCAAGTTTTGGATAAAGTGATCGTTTTTTCGAGCACCATTCAGCATGATTCCGTAGGAGTGGAAAACTTCCACAGCTTTTTTAAGAAGTGTAAATTGTTGGTTCATATCGTTTTCAATGAGAATTTGTGGTAGTCTGAGCAATTCACTCTTAGTGACTTACGCAAGTAGTCATTGAAAAGGTTTTAAAAGGTGTTAAAATTCCATGTATTGATATTTTTTGAAAAAAGTCAAAAAAATCAATGGTTCGAAACAATTAGCTCGATGTTTAAACTGTTTAACAGCAATCAATAGAAAAGGAAAATCAAAGACCCTCCAAGGAGATTTAAATAGAGCTAGAATAAAGAACTCAATTTCCCTTTAGTCCAGCCTGAAAAAAATCATTAAACTATGTGTAAATAGGGAATATGCCTTAGTTTTGTTCGTGTTATTATTTTCTCAACTATGAAAGGCATCATTTTGGCCGGAGGCTCCGGTACTAGACTTTATCCGCTTACCATCGCAGTCAGCAAGCAGCTTATGCCTGTCTACGATAAGCCCATGATTTATTACCCATTATCGGTATTGATGATGGCGGGAATTCGTGAGATTTTGATCATTACCACTCCCGAGGATTCGGAATCATTTCAAAAGTTGTTGGGCGATGGCTCTCAGGTCGGATGTAAGTTTGAATATGCCGTGCAGCCTTCTCCAGATGGATTGGCTCAAGCTTTTATCATTGGAGAGGAATTTATCGGAGATGATAAGGTTGCTTTGATTCTTGGGGATAATATCTTCTACGGTTCGGGATTAGCCAAGACTTTGCAAGAAAATACCAATCCTACGGGGGGAGTTGTTTTTGCCTATCATGTGACTGATCCGGAGCGATATGGTGTGGTGGAATTTAATGAAGAGCAGAAAGCCATCAGCATTGAGGAAAAGCCAAAAAATCCAAAATCAAGTTTTGCCGTTCCCGGACTATATTTTTATGACAATCGGGTGGTGGATATTGCCAAGAACATCAAGCCTAGTCCAAGAGGGGAGCTTGAAATCACTGATGTGAATAACGAGTATCTGAAAATGGATGAGTTGCAGGTGGCAATACTCAATCGAGGAACAGCATGGCTAGATACCGGAACACATCAGTCTCTGCTTCAGGCGGCCCAGTTTGTAGAGGTGATTGAAGAAAGACAAGGACTGAAGATCGGCTGTATCGAAGAGATTGCTTTTCGAAGTGGTTTTATTGGAAAAGAACAGCTCCTTCAAGCAGCTGAAAAACTCGGAAAGAGTGGATATGGCACTTATCTAAAGCGTCTGATCAAGGATTAATCAAATCCAGAAATCTTCTTCCCACATTCTAAATCCGCCCAAAAAAGCGTTTTGATTGGTTCCAAGACGGCAGCCTTCGGGGATTTCTGAAAGTAGTTTGGAATTACCTCCTCCTAAAACGATATCATCAGGCTGCAAAGCATCAGAAAGAATGGAAACTGTATTTCTAACGTGCTTTTCCCAGCGCTTTTGACCGCTTTTAAAGAGGTATGCCTTACCAACGTAATTCTCAAAGGTGGATTTCTTGTAAGGCAGGTGTCCGCCTTCAATAGGGATAATGGTGCCATTCATGACCATGGCAGTACCCAAACCTGTACCTAAACCAAGAAATAAAAGCTTTTTGCCTTCATAGCTACCCAATGCCTGCATCGCTGCATCATTTAGTATTTTGATAGGCAAATCGAAGGCTGAATGAAAGTCAAACTCAGTCCATCCGGAACCCATATTTACAGGGTCACTGATGATTTGATTATGCTTAACCACTCCGGGAAAACCCATGGTAATGTGATCATATTCCCAATTGGTAGCATGCTCTCTTACAAGTGGTACTAGTTGCTCTGGCGAAAAATCAGCTCCAGATGGGATTTTGATACGGTCTTTTTGGCCTGTAGCCAAGATTTTGACATTGGAACCTCCGATGTCGATTACCAGAATTTTCTTTTTTGGTTTCTTCATTTCTTGAACTTCCTTTCCCTTTGGAATGGCTAAGTTTAGATTATAGATTATATAGCCCGAAACTATGAAAAATCAGGGAAAAGACGATAAGACCAAGTCGATTTTGGTTAAAATGATAAGCTAAACGGGCGAAAGCCCATTTAGGCTGATATCAGCTTGAAGTGATATTGACTGTTTTGACTTTTGTTTACAGCGATTTCTCTTTCTAGGTGATAAAAGGCTTCCAAGAGTGCTGCATTTTCAAACTTTCCGGCATCGATCGCTTTGAATCCAATGAATTCTATTAGCCTCTTGACACGGATTTTTTCAGGTACATCTTCTCCACAATAGTAGGTCTCTTTGATCACACCCAAGTTATCGGACATTGGATAGTCAATCCCTAAGTTGTTGAAAGCCTTGAAAAGGTGAGCCTTCGGAGCTGCCTTCTTCAATAGTCTGATATGTGAATTTTTGATCCGATCATCATATACCGTATTGGTACAGTCGATGATTAGCTTATCATGAGTATCTGTGTTTTTAAGTGACATCCAGATTTCGGGAAGGTATCCTGTATCTGCACAGATAAGAACAAATTCTGACTGAATGATGGCAGATTCGTAAGGACAGATCCGATGATGGAGTCGATTGAGCATTTTCCATTCAGGCTCTTGGGTATCAAAGTCCGGACGAACGCCAAAAACTACATCAAGACCTGCCTCGATAAATTTTTTCCCAAGGGTTTTTGCAAGGGATGTACCCCCCAATATTCCAATTTTCATAAGGTGATAAGTTTATAATTGATAAAAGGGTGAAAGGAGATCTTGCTCCTAGTAATCATATAAACTGCTGAAAATTAGCATAGTTCAATCGAAAATTAAAATAATATTTTGAAAAAAATTGATTTACAATATATTATTCACTTTTATGAATATCAAAAGCAAAAAGCATAGGGTGAATTTCTAACCCAAAGTATAATTTTTTTTAGAATTGCTAAAGTGTTGAAGTTCAGGCCAAACAAACCTTGCTTTAGTTAGCCAAAATTTTTTCTATACTTTTGAAAAAACCCATTGGAATGAAGAAAATACTGTCTGCCTTTTGCTCAATTATCCTCCTGGTCCAGTTAGGATTTGCACAAAATGAATTGATCCACGCTCGCCCGTCTCAATTAGAAATGGATGAAGCTTTTATTAAGCAAAAAGTGGACTCCATCATGCAAATGGGAATCGACAGTTTGGCCTTTCCCGGTGCGCAAGTGTTGGTGGCAAAGAACGATACGGTCATTTTTCACCAAGCCTATGGCTTTCATACTTACGAGGGAGTGCAGGCCGTAGCTTTAGACGATTTATATGATTTGGCATCGGTAACCAAAATCTCCGGTCCACTGCCGGCTTTGATGAAGCTGGTAGATGAAGGCAAGCTGGATCTGGACCAACCTTTTAGTAACTATTGGAAACCCTGGAAAAAGCGAAAGGACAAAAGGGATTTGACTTTGCGGGAGATTTTGGCTCATCAGGCTGGTTTGGTCCCATATATTGTGTTTTTGCAGAAAGTGATCAAGAAAAATGGCAAAATCAAAAAGCGCTTTGTCCATGATTCTCCTTCCAATCGGTTTCAGGGGCAGGTCTATGATGGGTTTTTTATCAATGATCGCTTTGAACGAAAAATGAACCGAATCATCAACCGGTCAAAAGTTTCGAAAGATAAAAAATACCTGTATTCCGGACTGAGTTTTTTGATTTTTCCAAGTCTGATTGAGCAGCTAACGGGTACGGACTATGAAAGCTATTTGGAGGAAAACTTCTACAAACCCATAGGCTGCCACACGCTTGTCTATAATCCTAGGGAGAAAAACTTGGAAAATGCGATCGTTCCAACCGAAGTGGATTCCCTATTTCGGAAAACGCTGGTAAAAGGTTGGGTGCATGATGAAAATGCGGCACTGAAAGCCGGCGTGTCCGGAAATGCAGGTTTGTTTGGGACGGCTGATGACCTAGCGAAATTGATGATCTTCTATCAGAACTATGGAAATGTGGATGGCAAACAGCTTATTTCTGAGAAAACCGTTCGGGAATTTACTCGAGTTCAATTTCCAGAGAATGATAATCGAAGAGGTTTAGGTTTTGATAAGCCCTTGCTTGACAATGCGGCGCATTCTCTTGAGGAGGCTTATCCTTCGCCACTGGTAAGTGCTGAAAGTTTTGGTCACTCAGGCTTTACAGGCACCTTTGTCTTGGCTGACCCGGTGCATAAACTCACCTTTATTTTTCTCTCCAATCGGGTATATCCCACAAGAGATCATCGGAAACTGTACAGCTTAGGAATTCGGGAAGCCTTGCAGGATGTTTTTTATCGGGCGGTGAATTGATTTGAAATAGGCTAGGTGAGGGGATTGGATCACTTCCCAATACATAATGTCGAAAAGAAATTCGCCAAAAGGTCGTCAGTGGTAATCTTTCCAAGGAAATGTAAGGATCGAAGGATATCCATGGCTAGGAAATCATTGGTGACTTCCTGATCCAAACCATCCAAAACATCAAGCAGGGATTCTCTAGTTTTGGTCAGGCTGTCAAAATGCCGAATATTGGTTGTGACAGTATTTCCGGTTTTGAATAAATACACAAATAATTCATACTCTTTGAATTATCTCAAACAGTCTTTTTAAGCTTTTCAGAAATGAAAACCTTAATCACACTTTGCCTGGTTATCCCTAGATTCCTAGCTACTTTATCCAATTCTTGAACCATCCACTCTGGAAAGTCTACACTTACTCTTTTTGGTTTTTGGCCAGGTCTGGTATTTTTTTCCAAATCAAGAAATTCAATGAGATTTTCAATATCGTCAAATTTCTTGTCAAATTCAGCCGCTGTAATAGATTTCTTTTTCATTTTCTCTGGATCTTCTTACCGATATAATTCTTTTTGAATCTGAGCGAACTGTGTAAATGGTTGACCAAATAGCCCCATTAAGTTCGGCAATCATCATAAATCGCTGTTCATCAATTGTACGTGCTTTAATTATGATCCTATTCGGATCGTTCCATAATTTTATGGATTCTTCAAAATCAATTCCATGTTTGATTTTATTAGCCTTACTTTTTGATGGATCAAATTCAAACATAAATTTGACTTACCTAGAAAACACTTCTAATTTAATCATATTTGTAAAAATGGCTCAAAAATTACGTAAAAAATAATCAGAAAAGGAGTCCTATTGTCCAAATAGTCTTACTTCCCGATGCAATATCTTTTCAATACCTGTATATCAGGTAGTTATGTCGTAATAGCAACAGATTAGCAACAAGAAGTGTTGATATTAGGCTAATTAAGGACTAAAGAAAGGAAAAACGAAGTGTGCGGGCATAAAAAAACCGCTCCACAAAGGAAGCGGTTTTTATCGAAAACACCAATCGCTTTACGCAACTGTTACAGAGCCTAAATAAACGCTGTTGGCGACTTTTGTACCGTCTTCTGATACAAACCCTAAGAAGACTTCTACATCTTCTCCTGAGTACTCAGAAGGTACAGGAATGGCTGCAGCTGCGGCACTCCTTGCAGGTCCAGCAGTTGTAAAAACTGCTTCTCCACGGGTAGTGTTCAAAAGGGCAATCAGCGCCTTGTCTGTTGCCTGAGCACTACCACTGCCTGAGTTATCTGTCCAGGTCACTTCCACTGATCCAGCACTTGGAGAAGTGGCAGCACCGTTGGCAGCTCCTGTGAGATTTCCACGAGTAACCAATGCACTTGCATAGTCAATCATGAAGTTTGGATAAACTCCGGTAATCGCATTGTTCAGGTTGTATGACATGGCCGCATTGAACTGGGTCATTTTGTTTGCATACAACTTGAAACCGACTCTCAGGAAGTCTGTCATGGGCTGCAAGAACCGCAAGACAGTTGAGAACTTCGAACGCTGGTCAACCTGACCTTCCGTTCTTGGATTCGCTACACTGGAAGGTTTGATGCGCAGGTAATCGATGCCCTTCCAAGTTCCACCGATTACATTCCCTACTTGGCCTGATACGCCACCGAGAATACCTTGATTAATTTTTCCCATCTCTTTACGATTTTTAAGGAGTTAAACATTTGCTTGGACTTGACACGGACTTACCATGGATTTGCCCTTCGCCAACTAAATTACTTCAAGAATTAGGCGGTAGTTCTCTCTTGGGTGCTGTTGCGGTGGTGTGCTTTATTTTGCTTTTGTCGCCCTGTTTTTTTGGCAGGGCAGGAAGTTACCCTGCATCTGCTTCTTTCATCAAGTCATAAAATATGGCTTGTCTGGCAGTATCAATCATCTTTAGTGTGACTTTGATTTTTTGCTCGTTGGTATCGAGTAGTTGAAGGGCTTGAATTGCCTTTTGAAATGCCAGGGCTTTGCAGCTTGCTTTGGTAGAGCTTTCCCGGATCAGCTTTCGGCTTTCATCAATAGTCACAAATGGAATTACAGAGCCTTTCAGGAGATAGTGAAATGATTTTGACCTCCACAATCCAAAGCAAAGCCAAAAGAGAAATTCCCTGTCCTCTTGGTTGTCGGTGAGGCAAACAAAGCAATTCGGGCAAGCGTTGTTGAGCGGTTTCCCGCTGTTCAATCCTTTATTCAGGATAAAGAAGTGCGGCTGTTGGTAGCTGCTTTCCAGTCGATGTGTTTTGATACGAAACGATTTCATACAGTGAGCCATTAAAGTTTTGCTCGCTGCGCTTCGCATATATTTTTTCAAAAGAGAAAAGAAAAAAGGGAAAAAAAGAAAAGAGAAAGCTGTCTTTCAGGCGGGTGAGGCTCGGCTGTCAAGGTTTTTGGAAAAAATACTACCCGAAGGGTGGAGATTTTTTTCAAAACCCGTAGGGCTTGACCTTGACTGTCCGAAAGTGCGATGGGCATGTGCGAACCCGCCTATCTTTGCTTTTCTCTTTTTAAAATTTTCCCTTAACGAGTAAAAAAAAGAGCCCCCTAAAAAGGAAGCTCTGAAAGGCACAACTCGAACCAAAAAACACGCAGCGTATAATCTGTGATGCCACAACGCTGAATGCCTGCATGAAACGGGAGACCTGAGGTGCGAACGCCCGCCAACAACCACCGGCTGCCGAAACGGACTCTGAATAATAACTTAAACATAATGCCCTCACACTACAGGACGGTGCGATTGCAGCAAGGGCTGTGGAAAAAAAATACTACCCGTAGGGTGGAGATTTTTTTTCCTAACAGGCGAAGCGAACCCTTGCAGCTCTCGCATCCGCACGCCTGTAACTTTGCTTTATGTTTGAGTTATTTATTGTCTGATTTACCGACAGCATGAACTGTTACCACCTTCTTGGATTGGTGGGCATGCCACTGTACCATAAGAGCAGTAAACGCAACAATCACCTTGTAACGGTTTAAGTATCTCCTTACAATTTTCGCACTCATAGAAATACTGACACGCATCTGTAGGCATGGTTTCTTCTTTCTCATGTCCACATTTAGGACAAGTAATTGTTGATTTAAGGACTACTTCACTCATTTTGATTTGTTTACCGATTCTACTTTGTAACCTGTTTTGTTAACAGCTGATTTTACTTGCTCAATGTCTGTTTTAGATTCATCAAACGTTACCACTGCATTTGCTTTTTCATAAGAAACCTCTAATCCTAAAATACCAGGAAGCTTACCAATTTCAAGTTTTACATGTTCTTCGCATCCCGTACAGGTCATTCCAACAATATTGATTTCGTAGGTTGATTCGAAATTGACATTTTCTGATTCTGATAGTTTGGTTTTGGGGTAAAAAGTATCTGAGTAATAAGGGAATGCAAGCATGATCGCTGCAAATACCGTCACTATACCAAGGAATTTCTTTGACTGCCAAAAAGAGGGCTTTTCTTCATCACAAACGCAGGCAATTTCTTCCTCCGTTCTTGGCCTCAATTTCTGATACCATGCAAATGCTAAAACGACTACAGTTATTCCAATCAACCAAGGGCGAAAAGGTTCTAACCAAGAAAATGTTGCAGCTACTCCACTTGAACCTGCAAGTAGTGCCAACACTGGTGTAATGCAACAAAGCGATGCACTAATAGCCGTCAATACGCTTGTCATTGCTAATGAGCTTGATTTCTTGTTTTTCATAATGCTGATTCTTTTTCTGGTGTTAATAGCCCAAATATTGGATTCAGAATGAGGTTGTTGGATTCGGAAATAGAGTAGAATATTGTTTGACCTACTTTGTTTGTTTCAACCAGACCTGCATCTTTTAGCTTTCTCAAATGCTGAGAAATAGCAGGAACTGTCATGCCCAGAATATCGCTAAGATCACATGGACACATTTTGGATTCCTTTTCCAATAGAAACAGAATCTTTAGGCGTACTTCATTACCAGCAAGATTAAGTGTTCTTGCTATTTGGTTTATTGTATTCTCTACTTTTTCAATGTCTTGTTTACACTGGATGATCTGTTGTGCATCAGCATAAACTCTAATACAAGATTTCGTCATATAGAATCGTATTTAAGAGATTACTTAAATAAATACAAAGAAAGGAAAAAGAGTTTAATATTTAAGCAAATACTTAAATATATCAATCAGAGATAAGCTTCATTACGATAGGTGTGTGAACGCAGGTAAACCCAGGCGAAGTCATTTCTGCGAGCCGCCTGCGAGCGGAGCAAGGGTGGTGGCTGCAAAAGCCCGAAGAATGAGGGCGGCAGACGCCTACCGTTTACGGCAGGGCTGGCGTGTTTTTTTGCATCAGGGTCGGCAAAGGCAAGGGTAGCGACTGAACGGAACGAAACGATTGTTGGAAAGGAATGGAGCAATAACTGCCTGCAATAGTTTTGGTAGGGTTTGTATTTTTTGATTGCAGTACAAACCCATTGGAGGGGGATTGCAGGCAGATTGCGGAATGACGGTGCGTTGGCTCGTGTAGTGAAGTGAAAGAGCTATTCTTGTGAGCGGTGCTGAAAGTGGCTGAGTTGAAGGAATGAGGAACGAATGACTGAAACGAAGCGACTGAAAGCACATTGGGGAAAGCAAAAAACATGACAGCCCGATCAGCCCGCAGCGACCCGCAGGCGAGCAAAAACAATAAGCAGCGGCAGACCCCCAATTAAAAATATTGTGAGTGTAGCGAACACCTTAGAAGGGGTTTGGGGGGATGAAATAGCTGCGAGTGAGGAAGGAGAGAGTGTGTGAAGCAAAACAAGTGAACGGCAGTGAGTGAGCACCTACTGGAGCGCAAACGAGCTGGTAAGTGAACGGTATATGCAAGGGCGACCGAAGGGAGTTCATTTTATAACCCTTGCAGATATGTTTTTGCGGAACAAAACGGAACGACTGACGAACACCGCTTTACCTGCGTTGGGGGGTGCGTTGGGAAAAGCAAGTGTGGCACGGTATGGAATGTAGCGCAGCGGAATGGAATAACGTGCTACTCTTGCTGTGTGGTGCAGGAAGTGGGTGAATGTAAAGAGTGAGGTACGAACGAATGCAATGAACCTACTGGAAGCACATGGGTGAGGGTGGGGTTATTTCGCTAATCTTAAAATCCTTGTTGCTCCTCTAAATACAATAATGAAAACAACAGAACCAATAACTAAGTCAGGTATTTTACTTTCAAAATAGTAGACTAAGCCTCCAGCCAAAATTACACCTAAATTGATGATAATATCATTGGAAGTAAAAATTGCAGAAGCTTGCATGTGTGCTTCTTTGCTCTTCGCCTTTTGAATCAGGTAAAGTGAAACGGAATTTGCCAAAAGAGCTAAAAAGGATATGATAATCATGTTTTGAAAAATCGGTATGCCATCAGATCCTACAAAACGTCTAATGACTTCCAATAAACCAAATAGAGCTAATGACATTTGAAAGTACCCACTTAGTTTAGCTACTTTCTTTTTACGAATTAATGTTTGACCTACTGCCAGTAAGCTTAATGCATACACTAACGAATCTGCTAGCATATCCAAAGAATCTGCCACCAACCCCATAGATTTAGAAATCAAGCCGAATAGCATTTCAAGAACAAAAAAGACAAAATTGATGATAAGAACAGCCCAAAGGATTTTTCGTTGGTTGCTTGGGTCTGATTCTACATCAATTACTACCTGTGATTGTGTGTTTGATATTAGTTTTGAACCTAATTTTAGTTCTGCTAATATCCTTTCAATTTCCGTAGTATTGCCAATGTGAAATATGGTTAGTTTCCTTTGAGGTATCTCAAATTCAAGTTGTTTGATTTCGTTTATTCCATCCAATTTCATCCGAATCATTTGTTCCTCAGAAGGGCAATCCATTTGTGATATTTTGAATACAGATTTTTCCATTATAAAAAACAAAGGTTTTTTTTCACCTATCAATATCAACTAATATTGAATCAAAGTAACTAACCAAAAGAGTTTTTTTTAGCGAATCCAGTTTGGCTTCTGAATGAAGAAATAGGTAGGATGGCATTGGCATTTTATCGTTATCAATTTGACTTAGAATTGATTTTAGTTTTGTCCGTTTCATTCGATTTGATAGAAGACCAAATTCTGATAGGTTTAATTCAGAATTTCCTTCTGAAATATGATTCTGTAAAAGAAAGCCTATAGGTTGAACATTACTGTACCATGGGTATTTGGTTTGGTTGCTATGGCAATCATAACAGGATGCTCGGATAATATTTCCAATGACAATAGGGGACTCGTAATGCTCAATAAAATCAGCATTGGTAACTGGTTCTATTTCATTGCGTTGGACGGGGACAAATTGAATCCCCACCAACACAATTAAAACTATCCATAGAGATAATTTAAGCCATTTTTTCATTTCATTGAAATGGTTTCTTTCACCGAACCACAAGTCAGCATTTTACTGCCAAATAATGGATTTTTGATCTCTTGAGAGTCACTCAACCAATACCCTCCCTTATTTTTGTTGTACATTGGGCAATACTGCTGATATAGTGTTCTGTCAGTTCCTGTGATTGCAAGTATGTCCATGAAATCTTTTGCCATTCCTTCAAAATGCTCACGTTGATGAACTATTTCGCTTTTAGCAATGTGTTCGCCATGTTCTTTTACTACTTCCAATATTTCCTTAATCTCGGGCTGCTTGGACACTTCAAAAGTGTTAACGTCTATACTTGAAGCCTCTTCTGCAAGTTTTTGACCCGCACTTGCAGCAGATTTTGAATCGTCTTGTACCAAGGCATTTTTAATTGCGAGGTATTGATCGATCAATTGAGAAATGGATTTGTTTTCGCTCATTTCCATAACTGAACCATCGGGCATTTTATGCTCGGCTGCATGATCGATACCACTATGATCATGTTCAGTATTATCATCGTTATGATCGGTTGATTTACTATTTCCGCAGGCAAGAAGCGAAAATGAGAGACCTGCTACTAAAGCGAGATTTAAGATTGAATTTGATTTTTTCATTGTGTTAAAATTTAGAAGTTAAACATTTGAATTAGTGATAAGCCAAGAACGATGAAGGATATGATACCCCATATTATTCTGGAAGCCCATTTATTAAATATTGAGGGAGGTGCATTGTCTCCGATTTTGCAACACTCTTTCATTTTATTGTTTTGGTGTTTTCGCCACAAGAAAGCATTGACTCTCCGAAATATGGATTTTGAATTTCTTTATCCAGACTCAACCAATCTGCTCCTTTGTTAGAGTCTGCCATAGGGCAATTCTGAATATAAATAGCAGTGGATAATGGGGCAAAAGATTCTGCTATTGCAATCATTAAATTGGATATGCTGATGAACTTTCCTCTAATGGCTTTGATGTCACCGAGATGTTCAATATGCTGTAAACTAGGTTTTAATGCAGTGGATTGTTGCATCCATAAAGAGTGTGCATCTCCTTTAAAAAGGTTCATATCAATCTTTCCTAAGGAGTTGTTCATAGCTACTCCCGATGCTTTAGCATCTTCAAAATCATCACTTGCCAACGCATCCTTCAATTTGAAGTAGTTGTCAAAAAGTGGTTGTAAAGACTTTTTGGCATCCTCTGATAATGTTGTTTTCTTAGATGAAACAGGCATTTTTTCCATATTTGAATTGGTATTTCCCCCATGGTTGTGGCCAGTCATGGCTACACCACCTTCCGGGTTCATCATACTTGGTTTGCCTGCCAATTGTGCTGCTGCATCAATACTGAATGTGCCATTGATTGCTATTTCTTCGCCAGGCTGCAAGCCCTCTTCAATCACATAACTTTCTCCTAATTCTGGACCCAAAGTAACTTCTCGCATGACGAAACTTACACCTTGAGCTGACATTTGCATCACATAAACTACGGAGCGTTTGCCCGTCCACATTACAGCAGTTTTTGGAACAATTAAGGATGCATTACCAGTATTGGTTATTGCTTCTATCGTTCCAGTTGCGAACATTTCTGGTTTGAGCATTAAACCTTTGTTTGTTGCTTCAAGTCTTGCTTTTGCCACTCTGGTTTTTGGATCGATAACAGGATCGATGTAGCTAATTCTTCCTTGAAATGTTTTGCCTGGTATTGATTGCACTGTGTATATCACTGCATCTCCTTTGTTAATCCAAGTCATATCTGACTCATACACATCAAAAAGCACCCATACTTTAGATAAGTCTGCTATTTCATATAATGCTTCCCCTTGTTTGATATAGTCGCCCAGGCTGACCATTTTTTTAGTTACATACCCTGAAACATTGGCGAGAATTGGAAACTGTTCTATGGTTTTATTTGAAGCGACTATCTGGTCAATCTGTTTGTCTGAGAGCTTCCAGTTTTTCAGCTTTTCTTTGGCTGCATTGAACAGTGCAGGTTGGGATTCTTTAATTTTTTTTGCTTCAAACAATTCTTCCTGTGCCGTTACCAATTCAGGTGAATAGACATAGGCTATCACTTGGCCTTGAGTAATAAACTCTCCTGTAAAGTTGACACTGAGTTTTTCAATTCTTCCTGGTATATGAGATGATTGGGTAAATAGCAAACGTTCATCTGCCTGTACTTTTCCATTTAGACGTATCGATTTATTAGTCTTACCCTTATCGACCACCATAGTTTGAACTTGTGCCAACTGCATGGCAGTAGGTGACATGCTCACTGCCATAGGGTCTAATTCACCATCAGTTGATTCCAATGGAATTAAATCCATTCCACAAAGCGGGCAATCACCAGGTTCGTTTTGACGGATTTGAGGATGCATTGAACATGTCCAAATTGTTTCAGACTCAGCAGTTGTTGAATGGTTATGTTCATCCGCTTGGGGTTCATTGGATCTTCCGAAAATTAGCCATCCAAATAGCAAGCCGATTACCAATGTGCTTATGGCAATAATTACTGTTGTTTTATTTATATTTTTCATCTTAATTCTTGATTTGTCTTTTTAATAATTGTGCATTGAAAGCAACTATCACAGTGCTAAGGCTCATTAGAACCGCACCGATGGCAGGGCTAAGAATAATGCCAGCACCTGCCAAAACACCAGCAGCTAAAGGAACGGCTACAATGTTGTAACCTGCTGCCCACCATAAGTTTTGCATCATTTTTTTGTAAGTAGCAGCACCGAAAAGAATCAAATTGGCAATGTCTTTTGGGTTACTGTTGACCAAAACAATATCAGCCGTTTCGGCTGCTACATCTGTGCCTGAACCAACGGCAATACCGACATTAGCCTGTGCAAGTGCAGGGGCATCATTTACACCATCACCTGTCATGGCTACATATTCACCTTTTTCCTGAAGCTCTTTAATGATGCGTTGTTTGTCTTCCGGTAGTACTTCTGCATAGAAGTTGTCCAAAGAGAGTTGCTGGCTAACTGCTTTTGCCACTTGCTGGTTATCACCTGTTGCCATGTAAACTTTTATACCTCTCTCTTTTAGCGTATTTATTGCTGATAAAGATTCTGGTCGAATTTCGTCTGCAAGGGCAATGTATCCTGCCAATGAATTGTCAATCAAAACAAAAACAACCGTTTCATCTTCTGTTTTAAAAGCGTCAGAGGGAGTGTCAATTCCTTGCTCTTTAAGCATTCCCGGACTAATAATCTTGATTTCCTGTCCTTTGAGGTTTGCCTTGATTCCTTTTCCTGTAATATTTTGGAAGTTCTCAGGCTCTTGTAAAGCCAAATCATTTGCTTTTGCCTTACGAACGATACCTGCCGCTATAGGATGCTCAGAACTATTTTCTATAGACGCAGCAATTTGAAGTAATTCATTGTCCGAGTACTTGTCTAAAGTGCTTTTAAAGCGTGTTACCCCAAATTCACCTTTGGTTAAAGTACCTGTCTTGTCGAATATAATTGCGGTTAGTTTCCGTGCATTCTCAAATGCCGTTCGGTTTCTGATCAATAATCCGTTTTTAGCAGAAACAGCAGTGGAAATGGCCACTACCAGAGGAACAGCTAAACCCAGAGCATGAGGACATGAGATGATCATGACGGTTACCATGCGTTCTAATGCATATTCAAAGTCTTTACCGAGGCTTAACCATACTACAAGTGTGGTAATACCTGCTCCTAAAGCGATGTAGAATAACCATGCAGCGGCTTTATCTGCCAGATTTTGAGTTTTAGATTTGGTTGCCTGAGCTTCCTTCACCATACCTATAACCTTTGAAAGGTATGAGTCTTCTCCTATGTGCCTAACTTTGATTTTAAGTGTGCCATTGTCATTGACCGAACCACCAATAACCTGATCATTTTTATGTTTGGTTACAGGTTTTGATTCCCCTGTAAGCATGGACTCATTTACATGAC
Organism: Algoriphagus formosus; assembly: GCF_002807035.1. Taxonomy (GTDB): domain Bacteria; phylum Bacteroidota; class Bacteroidia; order Cytophagales; family Cyclobacteriaceae; genus Algoriphagus; species Algoriphagus formosus. Next base: position 258,584 of record NZ_NIUC01000001.1, read on the forward strand.
TTTCACCTTCCAATACGATACCATCGGCAGGGATTTTTTCGCCTGGTCTTACCAGTATGGTGTCATTGCCTTTTAAATTATCAATAGACACATCTTCATGTTCCCCATCTTCCTTGATTCTACGAGCGGTTGAAGGCATCATTTTAGCCAGTTCCTGCAAGGCATTGGAAGCACCCATAACGGATTTCATTTCTATCCAGTGGCCTAACAGCATGATGACAATTAAACTGGCGAGTTCCCAAAAGAAGATTTTGCCACCAAGTCCAAATACTACAGCTGAACTGTAGAAATAGGCTACTGAAATAGCTAAAGCAATCAAAGTCATCATACCCGGAGCTTTCTTTTTTACTTCATCTGCGAGACCTTTTAGGAATGGCCAACCTCCATAAAAGAAAATAATGGATGAAAGCACGAATTGAACATATCGATCACCATTGAAGCGAAGTTCATAACCGATTAATCCCTGTATCATTGGTGCAAGCACTACGATAGGCAGGGTGATGACTAAAGAAATCCAAAAGCGTTTTTTGAAATCTTCAATCATGTGGGCATGATGTCCCTGGTGATGGTCATGAGATTCATGGCCATTATTATGATTACTATGGTCATGGTGTTCATGACTATGCTTGTGATCTTCGTTTGTATGATTATGATGGTTATTTTCCATGATTATTTCGATTTAGCAGTGATATAATCCATTTCTGCTATGGCGATGTTGTATTCCGACAAGGCAGTAGCTTTCATTTTTTGATACTTTAATATTTGCTGTTGCATCCGCAATACTTCTTCAAAGTCTTTTCCCGAATTGCTGTAAGCGGAGAATAAAAGATTTAAAGATTGACCGGACTCCTTTATTTGTTCTTCATACAACTGAATTAACTCAACCTGTTGTTGAATCTCGAACCAAATCATGTCATAGGAACTGGTTAACCTGTTGGTAGCTTCTTCTCTTTGTAGAGAATAAGATTCTTGCATGAGTTGAGCTTCCTTTTGTGCTGCTTTATACTTGCGTCTAAAAATCGGGAGGCTCACAGAGACCATTGGCATAAAAACATCTTTACCATTGTCGGGTACAGACATATCCGTACGTTGACCAACAATGACGTAATCCATACCTACACCGAGCTTAGGTAAGCCCTGTTTGATTGCGGCTTGTTCACTTGCTTTACTGGCTTCAATTTTCAACTCCAATTCATCAAGAATAGGATTGGACGCGAGTAACGAGTCTTTACGATAGTTTGCAGGTAAACTAAAAGTGAATAAAGAGTCCTGAACAACAATATTGTCGTCATCAGACCGATTCAAAAGCTTATTAAAACGAGTTACAAGAGGTTTTTGCTTTTGTTCCAGTATAGACAAATTAGTAGTTGCATCTTTGAGCATAATGTCCACCCTCAATACATCTACCATTGAGCCTTTATCGTTTTGAAATTGAATAGTGGCTATCTCTTTGTATGAGGATAGGATGCGTTGATTTTCTTCTTCAATTGAAATCAACTTTTGCAGCTCATAGAGTGGATAATATGATGCTGATACTTGGTAGTACAATTTGTTTCGGGCATCTAAAAACTCTTGATATTTTGCATCTGCCATTAAAGTAGCAGCATCTTCCTGGGCTTTTAAAGTGCCGAACCATGGAAACATTTGTGTCAAAGAAAACCTTGCTCGTTGCGGCCCCACTCTTGTTTCCACCGGAGACACGAAATAACCGAAGGAAAGATTGGGGTCTGGCAAACTGCTAACTTGTGTTACTTTTTGCATAGCAGCTTCAAAGGATTTGTATTTAGCCTGCAATCCCGGATTGTTTTCTGCCGCTAACTTGAAATAGTCATCTAACGACTGAGCATTTGTTAATGTGGAAAAGCCAAATGCCGTGAATATGATTATGATTATTTTTTTCATGATTGGCCTTTTGAAATTTTACGTTCTTCTCTCCAGCAGTAAATCACCGGAACGATGAAATAAGTGATGGCAGCAAATAGCATCCCTCCAACAGCAGGCAATGCCATGGGTATCATAATATCTGAACCTCTTCCTGTTGAAGTGAGGATAGGTAGTAAAGCAATGATGGTCGTGGCAGTTGTCATTACTGCTGGCTTTATTCTGCGCTGTCCTGCTTCCACTGTTGCCGCTCTTATTCCTTTTATATTATCTGTTTTATTTCTATCAAAGCTTTGATCCAGATAAGTAGCCATCAATACCCCATCGTCAGTTGCTATTCCAAAAAGGGCAATAAAGCCAACCCAAACTGCCACACTTAAATTAATAGTATGTATTTGGAATAAATCACGAAAGTTTGTGCCGAAGACTGAGAAGTCTGCAAACCAATTTTGCCCATAGAGCCATAGCATGATAAAACCACCACTAAAGGCCATTGCTATTCCAGTAAATACCATTAATGAAGTAGATACCGAACGGAACTGGAAATAAAGAATGAGAAACACAATTCCTAATACCAAAGGAACTATTATAGAAAGTCGTTTTTCTGCCCTCACCTGATTTTCATAACTCCCTGAAAACTTATAGCTCACACCAGCAGGTACGGTCAGTTCACCTGAATCAATTTTATCCTGAATCGTGCGTTGAGCATCGTTTACCACGGTGACTTCCGAGAAACCAGCACGTTTATCAAACAGTACATAGCCAACCAGAAAGGTTTCTTCACTTTTTATCGCTTGTGGACCCCTTACATATTCAAAGTCTATGATTTGAGATAATGGAATTTGAGCACCTGTGGGTGTAGGCATTAGTATTTTACCCAATGCTTCCGGGTCATCCCTCAATTCTCTTGGATAGCGTACCCTGACAGGAAATCGTTCTCGACCTTCTACTGTGGAGGTTATTTTCATGCCACCAATGGCGGTTTCTATGGTCTGCTGAACATCTTCTATATTCAGCCCATACCGGGAAATTTCATCCCTGTTAATGTTGAGGTGAATGTATGGCTTACCCACAATCCTATCCGCAAATACTGCTTCTGCTTTTACTGAGGGCACTTCTTTCAGGATGTTTTCTAACTGTAAACCAAAATTCTCAATGGTTTTGAGATCAGGGCCATATACCTTAATACCCATAGGTGCTCGCATCCCCGTTTGGAGCATGACCAACCGAGTTTCAATCGGTTGAAGCTTAGGTGCTGAGGTGACACCTGGTAGTTTGGTGGCTTTTACTATCTCATTCCAAATATCATCAGGTGATTGAATGTGATCACGCCAATTGCGATAGTACTCCCCATTTTCATCTGCAATGAGTTCCTTGGCTTCAATGCCTTTACTTAATCCTTCTTGATTGGTTAGTGAATCACCAGAAACTGTTATAAAGCGATTGTTTTTATCTACTTTAAACCTTTGCCTGTGTCCTTTTTTGTTCAGAATATATTCTGGCTTGTAATTGATAATGTTTTCATACATAGAAATAGGGGCTGGGTCAAGGGCTGATTCTACCCGTCCGAGTTTACCAACCGTTAGCTCTACTTCGGGGATACTGGTTAGTAGCATATCCAATTGGCCTACTATCTTTCGATTGAATGTTACTCCGGAATGAGGCATTGAGGTTGGCATCAACAGAAAGCTGCCTTCATCCAGAGAAGGCATAAATTCCTTTCCGATACCTGGAAAGGTGTGGGACATGGCTGACCATCCTTTGGTCTGATCCAAATTCCATCCAACCTTCTCAAAACCCTTTGAAACAAAACCAAAAACACTATTAAACCCTAGCCAAATATTTGCACCTAATAGGATGAGTATAGTCGGGATAATCAAAAACTTGATTTTGTTATTTAAACACCAAGTGAGGATTTTTTTGTATTGAAATTCCAATAGAGTAAACCCACCCAGTATAATACCTACTAATAGGGCAACAAAAACAAAGTTGAGGAGAAGGGATTTAGATGCACCGAGAGGCAACCAATATTTTGCCAGCAACCAGATGACTCCTAACAGAACAATGATTAATTCCGCATACTTGAGTAAGAACTTTACTATAGTTGGTAATGTAGCATTTTTGAGTTCTACAATGTTTTTAACAATACCAATGACTCCAAACAGAACCAACAGTACTCCAGTCCAAACCTGTCCAATAAAGAGGCTAATAATTCCAATAAGGACTAAGCCGTAGTGGCCGTATTTTTTTAAGAACTTGTTTTTGATATTAAAGCCGAAAAACCAATGTGCCAGTGTTGGCAAAATCAACAATGAAACGATCAATGCAGCTAATAGAGCAAATGACTTTGTAAATGCCAGGGGACCAAATAGTTTGCCTTCTGCTGCCTGCATGGTGAATACAGGGATAAAACTTACAATTGTGGTAGAGACAGCCGTTACTATCGCAGTTGCTACTTCTGATGCTCCATTGTAAATGGTATCAATAAGTTTTTGACCTGGTGGGGCTTCATCAATATGCTTGATGATATTTTCAGAAAGAATAATCCCTAAGTCTACCATCGTTCCTATGGCAATGGCTATTCCTGATAGTGCTACAATATTCGCATCCACACCAAAGTATCGCATGGCAATAAACACCATGAGTACGGCAATCGGCAAAAGGCTGGAAATTAGGAATGAAGCTCTTAGGTTATACACCATCACAATCACCACCAGAACGGTAATGAGAATTTCCAGCGACAAAGCTTCTTCCAGTGTACCTAAGGTTTCATAGATTAATTCTGAGCGATCATAAAACGGGACAATTGTTAGCTGGCTTTCTCTACCGTCAGCCAATGTCTTCTTGGGAAGGCCGGGTGCTATTTCAATAATTTTGGCTTTTACATTGTTGATGACTTGCAAGGGATTCGCTCCATATCGAGCTACTACAACACCACCTACTACTTCAGCACCATCTTTGTCCAAAATACCTCGTCTTGTAGCGGGTCCAAGAGATACTACACCAATGTCTTTTATCCTTATAGGCACATTGTCTTGTACTGCAACTACTGCTTTTTCTATGTCTTCTACTTTCTTGACATAGCCTAAACCACGCACTAAATATTCAGCCTGATTGATTTCTATGGTCTTTGCACCAACATCCTTATTGGATTTTTGTACTGCCTGCATGACTTTATGCAAGGGGATGTTGTAGGCTTTCAAGGCGTCAGGATTTACATCAATTTGGTATTCCTGAATAAAACCGCCAATGGAAGCAACTTCTGAAACGCCTTCTGTTGCATTTAAACCATACTTCACATAGAAGTCCTGAACCGTGCGGATTTCGTGCAAATCCCAACCGCCAGTTGGATTTCCGTTTTTGTCCCTTCCTTCAATGGTGTACCAATACACCTGCCCTAAGGCGGTGGCATCTGGACCCAATGCAGGCTGGACGGCATCAGGAAGTAAACCAGAAGGTAGTGAGTTGAGTTTTTCGAGTATTCTGGAACGTGACCAATAAAACTCTACATCTTCTGAGAAGATGATATAGATACTGGAGAAACCGAATATGGATGAGCTTCTAATAGATTTTACTCCTGGGATACCTAATAAATAGGTAGTTAAAGGATAAGAAATTTGATCTTCAATATCCTGTGGCGAACGGCCAGCCCATTGCGTAAAAACGATTTGTTGGTTTTCTCCAATGTCTGGTATGGCATCTACCGGAACAGGGTCAGAAGGCAATGCACCCACTTGCCATCCAAATGGAGCAGTTACAATTCCCCAGGCTACAAAACCTGTAAGGACGAGAACAGTGACCAACTTATTCTCTAAGAAATATTTTATGATTTTATTGAGCATAATACAATTGAATTTGATTGAACAGAAAAGTATCGTTCAATGGCAGGAAATGCCACTATGCTCCATAGTCACAAGACCAGGAACATCAAATTGTACTATGCGGATTAAATTAAAAAGGTCTGAAAAAGGACTTGAATATCCTTATCAGGTATGGGAGGAGAGTAATAAGTGTTATGAACAAAAGCTTGATCAGCAAATAGAATCGGCTGAACAAACGAATGAACAAAAGCAACGAAGAAAGTCGGGTTAACCTCAGTTGAGAAGGCTTGTAAATCAGCGTTCTCATCTAACTGAATTAACTGATGCTGATTTTCGCAGCAAGGTTTCGATTTTACTTGTTCTTCAGTGGATGGAATGGTTTCGCAATCTCTATCCATGTCGGGCATACCGCAATCAGGATTATGAAGCCCGATTGAAAAAGAGGTCTCAACCGCTTCACCACCGCAAAAGTGGGTGTTCATAGAGAAACCCACGTTGGAAACCAACATGAGCAAAGAGAGCGATATGGAGATTATTCTTTTCACCTAAAGCAAAAATAGGAAATTAAAAGAAGGAACTTTTATAAAATTTTGACTTTTCTTTATATGATTTGGTATTGAAAGAGCATAATCAGAGACATGCCGACCATTGATAGGTCTTCAACAATAGTAACTGTGCTCATTGGTAAATTGAAAACATCCCCTAAACAGGCGCATTTAATCTTTTTCTTATTCAAGTTGCTTTTTATCACTCCAATACTACTTATTCCTAAGATTAACGCTGTACTAATATTGGTGGCTAATGGTGCAATATTAGTAAGGTATAGAAGCCCGAGAGCCAACTCAACAAATGGGTAAACATAACCCCAAGATTTCCATTTAGCAGCTACAATGTCGTACATGCTATACGAGTTGGCAAACCCTTGAAGGTTCAATAATTTGAAAAATGCAAAAACAATAAAGAAGCCAGCCATAAAATGGCGCATCCATAACATGCCTGAAAAGGAAGAGAATGGAAATTGAGTCAATGCACTTACTACGGCTATAAAACCTACAATAAGTAACAATGGTTTGAAGGTGCGGACATTCTTTTCAGGAAGTGATAACTCCGTGTTTTGTGTTTCCGACCCATTTAGCTTGATGGTATAATTACCAGCCTTATTAATGATTGATTGGAGTGTTTCAATTCCTAACTCGTTTACAAATGAAATTTTAGCTTGAGGAAAGTCAAGTCGGATATTAGCGTCTGAAATTGAATCAGATTCATCGAGTTGTTTTTTGACACTTGCAACACATCCACCGCAAGTCATTCCTTCAATTTTGTATGTTTTCGTTATCATAGATCAATACTTGATTATTACAGATACAAAATTGGTCATTGGGCTGCATAAATGCTTTACATAATTTTGACTTTGATTTGTGAAATTAAGATTGAAGATCATCCAGCGATTTTCTATTTGGATTAGCCTGCGACTTAAACTGAGTAGGAGTCATTCCTGTTTCCTTCTTGAATTGTGCTGAAAGATGAGAGACACTACTGTAATTCATGTCAAGTGCAATTTGAGAAAGGGACATTTGATCATAGAACAAAAGTTCCTTCACTTTTTCGATTTTTTGCTTGGCAATGAATTTTTCGATGGTGATACCTTCAATTGAAGAGAATAGACGACTTAGGTAAGCATATTCATGATGAAGTTTGTTGGAGATAAGGTTTGAGAAATTGACAGAAATTGGCTCGTTTGAGTAATGAATCTGTTCAATTACCACGGTCTTTATTTTCGATATGATGGCTGACTTGCCCGGCTCGAGCAATTCAAAACCTACTGCAAGAAGACGTTCCTCTAATAATGCACGTTGATACTTTGTCATTTCTTCCGCCATTTCCACTTGACCTAAAGCGATATTATTGAATTGAATGGAAAGGTCTTGTAAAATGGACTTCACTGACATTATACAGCGAGGACAGACCATGTTTTTGATATATATGGTTGTCGAAGTGATCATAAAAACCAAAGATTGTCTTTTCCGTAATCAGGAATCTCGTTGCCTTCAAAGTAGGGGAGCATTTCTGCCACCATTTCAGGGTACTTGATTGTTACGGGCAAATTTTGTTGTCTTACTGATTTCCAGTACATGCGGCTGAATTGGTAAACTTGGTCGATAAGCTCTTTTACAGTTTTGTATTCTTCAACCAATTCAGGATTTGAGCAAGTGATTTTCAGTTTTACAGGGAATGAGTAACCATCATGGTAATTAAATTCCGAATCAGGGTACCTGGTATTATTGAAAAGCAAAAATCGATTGTAGCCCAATTTGATAAATGTACCGCTTACAGGCATCAAATCTTTCCAACCCATATCGAAGGCAACAATATCGGAGGATTCTGTTTTGTTGATTGTTACTATAAAGACTGGGATTTTCAATTCCAATTCCTTCAATCCTTTTTCAATCGGCTCAACCTCATCTTTACTCATTTCTTTGAAAAAATGGATTATAAGGCGACTGATGCCAGAATTTACGCTGACATAATCCTTAACTGCTCTCAGAATTGAACCTGCCAACTCTTTTGTCTGGTCTTTCTGAAAACATTCAAAGCGATTAAATTTTCCTGTATTAGAGAAGCTAAAAGCACTACCAATATATTGAACGTCAATATCAGTATGTTTGAAAGCACCTACACCTACTACAAGTTCGTTTTTTGGCTTGGTGTTTAATCTCCAAGGAATGCCATTGAGCTTTGCGAGAATCGCAATAGCAATATTCGGAAGGCTGTAATGATACTTGTCGTTGGTAATTACCTTTTCGGGGTCAATAACCTGAGAGGACACGCCTTTTTTTAGAAGAAGTTCTTTCAACTTATAATAAACTAACCGTTGTGATTTGACAGGTACATTCTTGCTTATTGGGCTTATGTATATTGCTAAATGCTGAATGTCCGGGTCAAAGTCTTTATCGTTGATTTGGTCGTAGAGTTCTGGCCAAGGATTCTCTCTGTTATTGAAATAGATTGCTAAGTTTTTGTCTGGATGATATGGTGTACTTATGAATTTGGTAAGGCCTTTGAATGTTGAGAAATCACCATTAAGGTAACGATGAATAGTAGCAGCCACTTCTCTATCATCTTCATGAAGAATGAAAAAGAAATGGATTTTTACTGCTGGACTAAGCGCAAATGGCCCGTGTTTAGATATTCCACTGAAAGGGACAACATGAAGATTTTGCTCACCAAAGATTAGTTTATTACTTGCCTTTTCTACTGAACCTATTCTTTTTTCATCTACCTCAATAAAGCCATTAGAAGTCAATGGAATAATTGCTTTGAACTCTGAAGTATTCAGGTATTGGCGGTAAAATTTATCTATTGCAGTTTTGAATTTTTTGTATTTGTTGGTTTTGTCAGGTGCTTCAGTGGACTGGTGGAGTGCATCACGAATGTCAAAATTCCATACTGGATAAACATGATCATACTGCCTTCTTGCCTCTTCTGGTAATTCATCATAGTGGTAAAGGCATCTATCAAAAACAACCCAATTGAAAGCTTTCTGAGGTACTTCTTCAAATAAGGACGATACAGGAGTTTTAAAAATCTTAGACTTGCCTTCAAATGTCACTAGTAATTCAAGTTCCTTTGATACGGTTTTGAATTGGACTCTCAGCGTAAATTTATCGAAGGTTTTATAAAGCCCTTCTTTGTCTTGGTCATCACTTTTTAGCCAAACTTCTGTATCCCTCACAAAATTAGGCTTTACCAAACAGCCTTTTGATTTGAAGTGGTTATGGATTAACGAGTTATAATACCTTTTTAGAATACGTGAGGAGAAAGCCGAATCAGAAACTTGAACAGATTTTTCAATCCCTTCTTCCGTAATAATTTGCTTAAATGTTGGAGAAGTTGGTTTTGTGACCGGAATGAATCCTTCTTTTTCTTGGCAAAATGAAGTGTAGTAATGCTCCTGTTCACCAAATCTATTAACGACCTCATTAGGAACCAATGATTTATGGATTCGTGTGGTTCCTTCTTGCTCCTTCTCGGAAAAATAGAAGGTGAGCGATTCGCTCGGGTGATTGAATGTTAGTATGTTGAAACAATGGCTAGGCATAAAGATGTACTGTTTGGTTAGTTCATTTTTTTAATTGTAATTTTTTTAATGCCAATTCGACAATTTCCTCAGCTAGCGGTTCTTTGATTAAATCGTATGCAATTTTTTCACTATATGCTTGAACGAGTAATTCCTCTTCTGTAACCTTTAAAATCAAAGCGAGCTTTTCAATTTGTTTTCTTGTTGGAAGTCGATCACCATTCTCAAACTTGCTTATCATAGAGGTGTCCACATCTGTAGCAGCAGCGACTTGTCGCATTAATAGCCCTTGTTTTGTTCTTAATGCTTTCAGTCTAGAACCGAAGTTATCCATGTTGGCAATATATTACTTGACAAATAATGCCAAATATAGGAAAGAAAAAGAAGAAACGAAGTAGGTAGATTTGTGGATTTAATGTTTCAGGATTTTAAGGAAATGGAGGATACCAAGGATTAATTTTCCTTAGCATCCTCAGAATCCTGAGTATCCTCAATCGAGGTGTTTATGTAGTTGTCCTGAGACTCACGGTGAAGCAGACCTGATTTGCAGAAGTCAGTGATATAGCCCTCTGCCGTTTTGTGAGGAATGCTCAAAGCTGCTGCCACTTCAAGGTACTTTTGACGGTTGAAGTGTTTGGGTAGCTTATTCAAGAATTTCTCTTTCCTATTTAATCGAGTAGGTTTCTGTACGTCTTCCGGGAGTTCTGCAAATACTTTACTCGAATGCTTTACCAACACTTTGACCATTGCAAGCGAAGCTTGAAAGTCTCTTTCTTCACAAATCATCTTTGATGATGTTTCACCAGTCTCCATGATCCGCAAAGCGGAGAATATCATGCAGAAACGATAGGCAATCAATCCCAACCTTCGGATGGTTGCCATGTAGTCGATTCCTTGAATGCTCATATACTTTTCTTGTATCTGACCAAAGAACTGATTGAATTGGTCTTGCTGGTCAGCGGTGAGAAAGAATTGAACATCCTGTCCAGCTTTCAACGAACTGTAAAGGTTAAAGAACTCATTTCCTAACGCATCAAAGTAGTCATCTAATCCATTGGTAGTTTGCGAAGCAAATACATTCTTCCACACTGGCCGAACATTCATGTAATAGAATATGAAACGGCTGAATAAGCCGTTTTCTGCATTCGGGATTAGTGCTGCTACTTGCTTGGGCGTACCTGACAAGACAGTAGAAAGACAAGGGCTTTCTATGTCCACATATTCACGGTCTGTCCTGCGATAATAGGAAATAGTCTCATGGTGAAAGGCTTTTCTAAAGCCGTCACTATAATTGCCGTAATCGCTCTTAAAAGCATGTGCAAGTGTGTCACCCTCAGTTTCAAATATCAGTCCTTTACCGTCACTATCACCCAATAATTGATAAGCTCCTGTGGAGCTGTTATTGGCGGGGATAAAGAGCATCTTTTCGGGTGGCTTCTCGGGTTTCTCTATTCCTTCAACTTTCCCTTTGTTGGCGTTGTATTCAGCCAATTCCAGTTCGTAATGTTGCTTGTGGAGTTTGGCTTGCTCCCTGAACTCTTTGTGTACTGGATTCACTAGTTGGCGACAATGCACCAAACGACCTTTACCTGCCGAGGCTTGGGCGGTAATGAATAGAAACAGATTGGAATAGACACGCTTGCCATCATAAATACCTGACACTTTGGGTAAACAAGCACTAATAGCCACTAAGGAGCCAAGGAGTAGAATATCCCTTTCCTCATTGGAAGTGGCTATCTGTATTACCTTTTGCAAAAACTCAGGAAGTTCAGGAAATAAGGAATCAGAAAAGGTTGGCATTTGTTCCGGTTCTTTCTTGATTTCTGCCTGAGTATTGAGATTCTTGCTATGATTCTCAGACCTGCTTGCAGGGCTGTAGGCTTGTCTTTCCTGCTTTGGTGTAGTCAGTGGTATTCCTGCTTCCTTGGCATGATAGAAGAAGGTTTTCAGGGAAACTCCCTGACCCCTTGCCTTCATGCAATTATCAAACTGCTTGTCGCATTCCTGTGTGGAATACTCAGGATGATATTGACTAACACGGTGAAACAGGTTTCTACCTGTCTCACCAAACTCATCCGCAAAGGCAAAGCCGATGTTTACCCAATCGCTGTAAGCGGAGGTGACATCTATGTGGCTGGCCTCAATGCCTTGAATGATTCGTTCAACTTCTTCGAGTTGTGTACTTGTATTGTATTTGCTTTGCTCTGTAACTTTTACTTGCTGCCCTGGCTTATCAAGCCATTCCAACGGATTGAATGTTTTTCGCTCCATAACCTATATGTATTTAGGGTTGATGAATATTTCTGTATCGTGCGGAAGGAAACATGCTCTTGAAATGTCCTTTCCTGACTGGTCTACTTCTAATTGATAGGTGTGGGAAACGTAGTTTGCCACTGCCTTGAAATAGTCCTGGTGTTTTGCCTGTGTCAAGTCAATCGGTATTACCCATTTCAACCCATCACCTGAAGGAGATACAAACAGTAGCTCCGTTTCAAAATAATGGTCATCGAGTAATGATTGCTTGAGCGTTGGGATGTCCTCAATGTGGTCAAAATCGATTGTAAGCAAACCTGAATGTCTTTGGAGGTTTGCATCATTCCGCTTAGAGAATGAGCCTGAGAAGGTCACATAATCGAAGTTTTGAGCCTTGTATTTTCGGGCATCTTTTGGCTCTGAGATGTTGCGAAGTGTACTTGTACACGAAGCAAAATCATTGCCTTTGATGAGATGGTACACCTCAATCAAGGAGACTTGGCGACTTGGTTTCACATTAGAAACAGGCTTTTTGAAATAGCTGAATACTGGCGGTGTAGGCTTTTGAACTTCAGGAATAGCAACCGCAGGTTGCGTTTCCTCTTGATGATAAAAACCTCTTTCCTTGCCAATTCTCAGGTATAGTTCTTCATTGATCTTTTCGAGAAGGGCTTGCCCTTCGAGGCTGAAATGCAATGAAGCAAAATCAAAGATATTGCCCTGTGCAATGGCTTCTTCTGTATCTGTGTGTGTAGCAATGCCGTCAACTACTTTAACCATCAATGTGGGCTTGTCCGCATTGAAAGGATTCTTAGCAGGTTTGCAGTCCCGTCCCGAAAGGGATAGGACTGTTTCACCCTGATAGTAGTGGCGTAATACATGGGCATAGATATTCAAGCCGTAATGTGTCTTTCTCAAAATGGCTTCTCTACTGATCTCCATAATGCTTTGATTTTGAAGGTGAGTAGTTGGATTCCAGTAAAGCTTCCATATCAGAAACTTTGTAATAGAACTTGCCATTGATTCGGCTGTAGGGAAGAACCCCACTATCCCGAAGGGATTGAAGGGTTCTTTTGCTAATGTGCAGCGTTTGCATCACTACCTGACCATCAATCCATTCGTCACTGAATTGCTCCAATCGTGACTTATGGAAATTGAGGAGGTATGCTTTGATTGTTTTTATGTCTTGAGCTACTGTCAAGAGCATATCGAAAACCTCTGTCATAGCTTTACCCTCCCTTTTTTGATTAGGTAATCCGCAGCTCTGCGGTCTATTTCTTCCTGAGTAGAATTGCGGTTGCGAAGCAACCAGCTTTCTAACTCCGTTCTCTTGAAATAGAGCTTCTTTCCGTTTGGCTTGTAGTGTGGAATATTACCTCCACTTGTCAACTTGTATAAGTGTGACTGTGAAAGCTCCAAGTACTGGCAAGCCTCATTGAAGTTTAAAACTTCTTTCGTGTAAATCCCCTGGCTCTCAATTAGGCGTTGGAGATTTTCAAGACGTTCAATTATTTCGTCCATCTTAAATCGTATTAAGAATTAATGAATGGACTCTTGGCCAAAAGTCATATCCGATTGTCGAATACGATGCTAAAGTAGGAGGCTAAAAGGGGCGTTATGAGGCTCTAAAGCATGGTGCAGTGTAGAGTGCAGAGTGCAGAGTGGGCTGTAAAAATTGATAGTCCACTTTTAAGGTAAAAGAGGACTAAACAAAAACAGAAAAAAGATAAAAGGAGTATAGTGCAGAGTGGACTATATCAGGTGCGAAACTGCCTTTTCTATTTTATCTCCTGTCAGGTTCGGTCTTTTTAAAGACCTGAACTTTGACCTGTCAAAGGAATTCCCATCAGTATCAACGAAGCATAGGCAAGTCACTTCCCATTGCTTTTGCTTTAGATCATCCACCAACTTATGTTCTGAGTATATCAGCTTAATGAAATAGAATAGCTCGCTGATATTTCCTGTCCATTCTATAGGTGTTTTGATTTCACCTCCTGAGAATACCTTTTTGAAGTTGAGTAGGGTTGTGGATTTGCTAATGAAATGATTCAGCTTTAGGCTATCCCATAAATCGGTCAATTTATCTGGGTTGGTGTTTAGCTGCTTGTAGGTAAATGAATGAAATGAATTTGCCGTTGCTGCGGTTTCCGTTTTGGCTGCTGGTAATGGTTTGGATTCAACTTCAATTACTTGAACTGGTTTCAAGAAATGTTTGTCCGGGACAGGTTCTAAAAGTAGTTGGCTGTAAAAGTCCTCCAGTATGAATTGATCTTCTATCCAAGTGCTGAAAGCATTTTGGATTTCTAAGTAAAGCTGCATGTATGCAAGCTTTAGAAGCTGTAAGATGAATGTGTTTGCCTTGTGAGTTTGGTCTAATTCAAAGGATGTTTTTTTAGGATCTATGTACGTCAGTGCATAGTCCTTTTCTTTAATGAGCTTTCCAAGGTCTTTTAAACGTGTTTTAATCCGCTTGTTAAGTGTGTCTTCAAGCCAATACTTGATTAAGTTTTCGTTGTTGTCCTCCTTGATCAGCTCGACAAGCCTGACACATTCTGATTTGACATTATTCAATATTAGTTTGGAATAGTACTTTGTTTTGTGATCGAATGGCCTGTGAAAGCTGATTTCATATTTGAATTGAAAATCTGTGGAGGCTTCCTTTACGCTACTGAGTTTGGAAGCATACTTTTGATCAAGGCTGTTTTTTCCTAACCAAGGGCGAAGCTCTTGGTACAGGATGTCGTCAAGTAATTTGGTTTGATTGCTCATAGGTCAAGTTTGATTTTGTTGGCTGCTTCCTGTTTCTTTTCATCTATGATTTTGGCATAGACTTGGGTGGTCTTCAATTCCTTATGGCCTAAGAGCTTTGAGACTGTGTAAATATCAGTTCCTGCCGTAAGCTGCAAAGTGGCATAGGTATGACGGGCACAATGGAAAGTGATGGTTTTGGAGATACCAGCTTTCATCATCCATTGTTGCAATTTCAGGTTATGCCATGCAGAGTATTTCAATCCTTTGAATACTCGCTCTTCTGGAGCTTGCCTTTCACCGAGCAAGCCAAAGGCTTGTTCTGAAATAGGGAGGGTTTCTGCTCCCTTGGTTTTCTTTTGTCTGAATCGGATGTAATACCCGTTATCATTTGAGTGCTGCACCTCTGACCAGAGTAGCTTATTAATGTCTGACCACCGCAAACCAGTAAGGCATGAAAATATGAATGCCGTTTTCATCTGAGGTATTTCACATTCCGTATTGGCTGCTGCTTGCAGTTCCTCCAAAGTCAGAAATTCTCTTTCAGGTTCACCTTGTTTAAAGGCGTCAACTCCTTCACTTGGGTTGGTAGGTAGAATACCGTCTTTCACTGCTTGCTTTAAAGCTGCTCGCAGCTTGTTAAAGTAGGAGTACTTAGAATTTTGAGATAGTTTCTGGTCACCATGTGCAATAGCCTTCTTATCAAGGTAGTATTTGAAATCCTGAATAAACTGTCGGTCAATATCTGAGAAGGATACCTCATAGGAACAGAAAGCCTTTAGATGTTTCAGCATACTTGTCCAATTGCCGTAATTGCCAGGGCTATCCTGCCTCTGGTTAGCCAGTAGCTCAATGTATGCAAGGAAGCTGCCTTTCAATTTCTCATTATCTCTGAATCCATATACACCGTTTTGGATTTCGATTTGTCGCTGTGCTCTAATAGTCTCAGCCAATTGAAGGGTCTTTTTGTTAACTTCCTTTTCCTCTTTGGTCTTTGCATTGGGAGAAAGGTATAATTTGAGGTATTCCGTCTTCCTTTTCCCTTTGTGGTAGTAGTCGAGGTATAGACTGGTCTTGCCACCTTGATTGCGTTTTCTTAGTGTTACTTTCATCCCTGAAACAGTTTTTCGATTTCTTCTCTCTTGATAATGGTTCGGCTCCCAATTTTTGCAGCTTGTATTTTCCCGTTCTTGATTTGACGGTACAGGGTCATTCTACTTGCACCAAGTAGTTTGCAGGTTTCGGCAATACTTAGAAAGTCTTTGTCTCTGACTTGCTCCTGATTGTATTCTTGTTTCTGTACTGCAGTAGGGGCAATCTCCTGCACCTTCTGATCTCTCTTGCGTTTCTTGTAGGCACGCTTGGCACAGTTATCACCACAAAATTTGGTCACAGTAGTCTTGGCGATAAACTCAGTACCGCAATGCTGACAGATTTTGGGAACTCGAATGTTGCTGCTCATGGTGTTTCCTTTTTCGGCTTGTTTCTGTCTCAGAGTGTATCCCTTTGTATCAGGATGTATCTCTATGTAACATCATCTCGCCTCGATCTTAAAAATTTGTTGCTAACAACAAATATTGATTGGTCAGCAACAAATTAGAAACGAAAGATAGGAAAAAATAGGAAATTTAGCAACAAGAAAAGGAAGTAAAAACAGCCTAAAAGTAAGTAAAAGAAGGGTTTAGCGTACTATTCGAAAAGTAATTACTTTCCGATGCAAAACTTCGAGAAAATATTGGCTAAAAGGTCGTCGGTGGTGATCTCTCCCGTAATCTCTCCGAGGAAATGAAGGGATCGACGGATATCCATGGCAAGGAAATCATTGGTGACTTCCTGATCCAAACCACCCAATACATCTAGCAGGGATTCTCTGGTTTTAGTCAGGCTATCATAATGCCGAATATTGGTCACCACCGTGTTTCCAGTTTTGAATTTATCCAAATTGACAAGCTCAAGGATTCTGGCTTTTAGTGAATCAAGATTTTCTTTTTTGCCAGCTGAAATAAAAATAGTATCCGGATGCTTCTCAGTTAACTCACTGATAATATTTTCTTTAGCCTTATCTGTTTTATTGGCTACTTTCAAAAAGGGTACGCCAAGATTTTCCAACTTATTGATATCCCGGTTGATTTCGATCAAGTCAGTATCGCTCAAGTCAAAAAGGTAAAGGATCAAGGAAGCAGTTTTCATTTTTTCCTGTGTCCTGCTTACCCCAATCTTCTCGATAGCATCTGTGGTTTCACGAAGTCCAGCAGTATCGATAAAGCGGAAAATCACTCCTCCGATGTTGATTTCATCCTCTATAAAATCCCGGGTTGTCCCTGCGATATCCGATACGATGGCTTTTTCCTCATTCAAAAGGGCATTGAGCAGGGTAGACTTGCCTGCATTTGGTTTGCCTGCAATCACTGTCGGAACTCCATTTTTGATCACATTTCCTAGATCAAAGCTTAAAATTAGTTCCTCCACCACTCGTAAAAGCCGCTCCACTAACACCCGCAAATCATCCCGACTGGCAAACTCCACATCCTCTTCGGTGAAATCAAGCTCGAGCTCAATCATGGAGGCAAAATGGATGAGTTGGGCACGAAGTTCCTGAATCTCCGATGAAAAGCCTCCTCTCATTTGATTGAGTGCGGCTGCATGGGATGCTTCTGAGTCCGCATGAATCAGGTCTGCTACTGCCTCGGCTTGCGCAAGGTCAAACTGACCGTGCAAGAATGCCCGTTGGGTAAATTCCCCAGGTTTGGCTGGTCTTGCCCCGAGTTTGATAAATAATCGGATGACCTGATTGATGATATAGGAAGATCCGTGAGTGGAAATCTCCACTACGTTTTCTTTGGTAAATGATTTTGGAGCGATGAAAATCGAAACCAGCACTTCATCAATTACCCGATCTCCATCCCGGATAGTGCCAAAATGAATGGTATGGCTAGCTTGTTTTTCAAGGTTTTTACCGTGAAAAACCTGATTTGTCAATGATATGGCGTTTTTGCCTGAAAGGCGAATGACCGCAATGGCACCTACTCCCTGCGGGGTAGCTAAGGCAATGATAGTATCATCGCGTTCTGCTAGTGAAAAACTCATAGTTTCGGGCGGAATGCCTTTTCAATCAACTCGTTGATTCCTTCTAGAAATGCATCTGCCGGTCTATAACCCGGAAGTTGTGCGATATTCTGAAGGGTAGGCTCAATGACCACAAAATTAGGGTAGGAGCGAACGCGCATAGCCGCAGCGAGTTGGGCTTCGCTAAACTTCTTTCCCATAAAGTCAAAGGTTCGCTTGGTGTCCTCTGCGTTCAATTTGACCGCGTAAAAATTTTCATTGACGTATTTGACTACTTCTGGATCAGTGAAAGTCTCTTTGTCCATTTTTTTACACCAACCACACCAATCTGTGTAGACATCCACCAAAAGCATTTTTGGGTCAGACTGATTGGCAGCTACTGCTTCCTCAAATTTGAGCCAGGTAATTTGATCTTGTGAGAAACCGATGGAAGCAAAAAACAGCAATCCAAGGGTGAGAATTAACTTTTGCATATTACGAACTAAACGGCTGTGTTTCTTTTTGGGTTCCCAAGGTGAATTTAAACTTTTTGTGAGTGAAAATTACAGATAAAAAGAAGATTATACCTGCTACGGTCACCATCATACCTGCTATCGAGGAATCGAAAAGGTAGGCCAAATAATAGCCAACCACCGAAACCAGGACTCCGGTAAGTATGGTTAATTGGATTAGTGGGCGCAAATCTCTGGTCCAAAGGTAGGCAGTAGCAGGTGGTACTACCAATAGTGCTACGACAAGAATTGCTCCCACAGCTTCAAAACTACTGACAGTAGTATAGGATACCATACTCATCAATCCCAGATTGATTGCTGAGGCAGGAATACCGATGACGATTCCAAATTTTTCATCAAAGCTTGTAATCTTTAACTCTTTATAAAACAATGCGATAAATCCGCCTACTAAAAGTAAATTTAGAATAGCCAGCCACATGATTCTAGGCCCAAAACTTTGACCGCTGCTGCTAATCCAGAGGTCGATAGGCAGGTAAGCAATTTCACCATAAAGGACACATTCTTGGTCGAGGTCAACACGATAGGCAAAAACGCTAATCAGAATAATTCCGATGGCGAATAAGAGGGTGAAGGTAATACCGATGGAAGCATCAAGCTGAACCCGTGCCTTTTTGCGCAGCCAATCGATCATCAGGGTGGCAAGGATCCCTAGGATACCTGCACCAATGATCACTTCCAATCCTCTTTGAGTTCCGGAAACTAGAAAACCGATGACGATTCCGGGAAGCACTGCATGCGATATCGCATCTCCTGTCATAGACATTTTGCGAAGCATCATAAATACCCCGAGCAATCCACAGGAAATAGCAATCATCGAAGCGGTGATGATGATCAAAAAAGCGTTTTGGTCAAAGCTCATCATGGTCTCTCGGGATTTGTTCTTGGTGAGGATCGAGTTTCGGGAAGTTCAACCGGCTTTCCAGCATGGCTTCTAGGTCAGGGGTAAGCAAATGCTCGAGTTTTTCAGCCGATTCATGTACGTGATCGGGCGCAATATTCATGTATTCATTCAGATAGGATTCCCAAAGTCTATGAAGCCGAACTACTCGCTTGGCTTGATATTTTCCGGGTTCTGTCAGTTTTATTAATGATTGATTTACAAATAGTAAACCTTCTTTTTCTAAACTTTTGATTGAATTTTTAATAGAGCTTTGCTGATGCGGGTAGAGACTTAGAAGCTCTGCACGAGTTAGGCCTTCCTGTCCTAGTTCTCGGGCTTTGAAAATACTTTTCAAAACATGGTCCCGCTGCGTTTTTTGCAGGTAAGACCTTCGATGGAAATAGCGGGAAACCATACCTTTTTTAGGAGCAAAAAGAAAGGAAATCAATGCAATACTTGAAAGAATCACCACTACCCAAGGCCCTGTTGGCATTTGGGGAAGGAGGTAAGAAATGTAGGTGCCAAAGACTCCGGATAGGATGGCAAAAACGGAAGCTAAGCCGAGCAAGATCCCCAACCTATCAGTCCAAAACCTAGCTGCAGTACCCGGAGTAATCAGCAAAGCTGCCATTAAAACCACTCCAATAGCTTGGATCCCAATTACCACTGACAAAATGAGCAGTACATCAAATACGAATCGAATCATATTCATCGGAAGTCCAACTGCCTTTCCGAATTCTGGATTGAAAACGAGAATTTGAAATTCCTTGAGCATAAAGCCTATGACCCCAATAATCAGAACAGATAGGCTTCCATAGACCCATAGGTCTCGCTCTACTATGCCGATTGCATTTCCGAAAATAAACTGATTGAGTCCAGCCATTTCAGGATTTCCTGATTTTTGAATTACAGTCAAAAAGACAACTCCAATCCCAAAAAAGACGGAAAGGATTACGGCAATGATGGTGTCGTCACTTAGTTTGGTATTTGATTTCAGCCAGGAACTCAGAAAAGTTGCCAAAGCCCCGGACAAGAAAGCTCCTCCGACGATGTAAAAGGGGTTTTTCTCTCCAGCAAGCATAAAGCCCAGACAGATTCCCGGAAATACCGCATGCGAGATTGCATCTCCTAAAAGGGCTTTATTGTCCAAGAAGGAAAAGGTGCCTACAAAAGCAGACCCTATCCCCAAAAGCGTAATCCCCATCACTACAAAGGCAATGGAAGAATCTTGAAATGAAAAGAAGTAGAGAAAATCGCTCATCAGCCTTTCAATGGATTAAATTCTTTCTGCCGGATCAATTCAGATACTTTGGAAAGTAGGTTGAGTTTTCCGCCGTAAGTTTTTCGAAGCAGTTCTTCCGTCACTACCTCGTTTTTTGGTCCTGAAGCGACCAAGTGAAGGTTTAGCATAATAAACCAATCGAAGTAATTAACTGCTGAGTAAATGTCATGGTGAACCACTACGACTGTTTTTCCAGCGGCGCTCATCTCCTGCAAAAGTTGGAAAATCGCCGCCTCCGTATTCATATCTACTCCTGCGAAGGGCTCATCCATCAAATACAAGTCAGCCTCTTGTGCAAGCGCCCTTGCAATAAAAACGCGCTGCTGCTGTCCTCCTGAGAGTTCGGATATTTGACGATGAACAAATGCGGTCATGCCGACTTTTTCCAGGCAATCAAGTGCTAAGGTTTTTTCTTTTTTCCCCGGACGGCGGAATAAGCCTAATTTCCCGTAGGTTCCCATTAAAACTACATCGAGAACCGAAGCAGGGAAATTCCAGTCCACCGATTCACGCTGGGGAACGTAGCTAATTCTGTTGCGGACAGCATCAAGCGTTTGATCAAAAAGCTTCACATAGCCACTGCTTGGCTCCACTAAGCCCATGACTGATTTAATCAACGTAGATTTTCCGGCTCCATTAGGTCCTAAAATACCGATCAATTTGCCGGCAGGAAGTGACAGGTCTACATTCCAAAGCACGGGGCTTTGATCATAACTCACCGTCAGATCATGGATTTCCAGTATGGGGTTTTCTACTTGTTTGATCATGAGACAAGTGCTTGATAAATGATTTCCAAATTTGTTTTAATCATGCCGAGATAGGTTCCGGCAGGAGTATTTGCTGCGTCCAGACTATCTGTAAATAATGGGCCTGCCAACTCGATCTGATGACCTTTTTGCTCACAGGCTTCTACCAGGGCCTTCAATGCTCTCGGTGATATCGTCTGCTCTGCGAAAACTGCTTTGATGTTTCGATCAATGATGAATTGAGCCAAATCTCCCAAGTCCCGAAGCCCTGGTTCACTTAGTGTGGAAAGCCCTTGAAGACCTCTCACTTCAAACCCATAAGCCTCTCCAAAATAAGCAAAGGCATCATGGGCTGTTACAAGCGCCATTCCTTTAGCATGAAGTTCTGAAACCTTCTCCTGAATCTCCTGATCGGCAGCGAGAAGGTCTTTTTGATAAGTCTTCCAATTTTCTTGAATATAGTCCTTCCACTCAGGCTTCCAGGCAATCAATTCTTTGGCACTGTAGTCCATTGCTAGCGTCCACAGCTTCACATCAAACCAAATATGCGGATCTACGCTGTGAGCTTCCGGTCCAGAGCGGAGGAGTTTTTCTTCAGGCAGCTCTTCGGAAATATTGATTAATCGCTGACTGAATTCAAGCTTTTCAAAGATTTCAGTCATTTTCCCTTCCAGGTACAAGCCATGATATATCACCAGATCTGCTTCGGTAAGTAGATCCAGATCTCGGACGGAAGCCTTGTATAAATGAGGGTCGACCCCTGCAGGCATTAGTGCCCGGACATCGGCAGAATCTCCCACTATGACAGAAATAGCATCTGCCAGAATGCTGGTAGTAGCCACGATCAAAGGTTTGGATCGCGTGTCGGGGCTATCCCATTTGCAAGCCTGCAAAAGCAAGCTAATCGTAAGTATGGTTAGGAGCCTTTTCATGTGTTTATAATATTTTTTTCAAAGGCCACATGGAATCTCGTATGACGAATAAACTTCCTCCTTTGTGTCGAATTTCTTCATGTTTATATGTTTCTGACAGGCTCGATTTCATGACTGAATGGCCAAAATATTTGCAGCAACATCCTTCGACATAAAGACATTCTTCTTTTGATCTACCAGAATTTCAACTGAACCGTCGAATTCTACCTTGTCTAGGATTTTCACCCGAGCACCGATATATGCACCCACCTTATCCATGTATCGCAGGAAAGCAGCAGAGCTGTCTTTGACGGCCACGATTTGTCCACTTTGATTGACTTCCATTTCATTGATCGGGACTCTTGGCCTTGCTTTGACATCTCCAAATTCGTCTGGAATCGGATCGCCATGCGGGTCAAACTTAGGGTAGTTCAAATAGGCATCGAGACGCTGAATGAGTAGGGGAGACTGAATGTGCTCCAACTCCTCAGCCACTTCATGAACTTCATCCCAGGCAAAGTTTAATTTTTCAACCAGGAAGACCTCCCAGAGCCGATGCTTTCTGACAGTTTGAAGTGCTAGCTTTTTTCCTTCGGGAGTGATGTTCACCCCGTAATATTTCCGATAGCTGATGACTTCTTTTTCGCTCAGCTTCCTGAGCATGTCAGAGACGGAGGCAGGCTTAGTTTTCATCTCAGCTGCGATGTCATTGGTCGAGACGGATTTGGTTCCTTCCTCTGAAAGGTGGTAGATGGCTTTCAGATAGTTTTCCTCGGCTACAGTCAAATTCATATTTCAATGCTTTGATACAAAGGTAAAAATTTATTTAGAAATGGCTAAAAATAATTTTCATAAAAGCTAAATCATGTGTGGATAAGTTCAAATTTGATGTGAGTTTGATTTTAGATAAGTCTAAAATAAAATTAAGAATGGTTTTAAAAAATGAATAAAGTATTAAAAAACAGTTAATTATAAATTCATTTAGCTACAAAAATCTTCTATGATGAGGTCTATCGCCAAGTTTCCATATTTGAATTTTCGGTTTCCAAACATGCGTATAAGGTGGATAAGTGTGGATAGTTTTCCACCTTAATTGGGATTAGGATGATAGGGAATCTAGAACTGAAAGGAGTTTCTCCCCTTCAGCTTTCCAGTGAAAAACTTCCGGAATTTGCCCTTGAAAAAAGTCTTGATCCAGTCCTGAAATAAATTCCTTTACGGCTTCCTGAGTATTCTGAAAATCTACCGAAACTCCCATTTTATGGGATGAGACAAAGTCAGTCCATGTAGGATTTTCTTGAATGATAACGGCCGTATTTAATGCTCCCGCTTCAAAAAGTTTACTCGGGATTTTCTGAGCTAAAGCTTTATGATTTAGGTAGGGCAAAAGCAAAAAATCAGTCTTGTAAATTGCATCCAAAACCTCGGTATAAGGGATAGGATCAGAAGACAATTCAATAAAAATCCGGGGATGATTCTTGTATTGATCAAGGAGGTTTTTCCCGAAGTACTCCAAAGTGACATGCCCAAAAACTCGCAGTTTACTTTTGGGAAATCGCTCCAAAATTTGGAGGAAAAACTGAATTCCTTTTTCCATTCCGTAAGCCGGTGTAATGGTCCCCGTCAAGAGAAATTCAAAGGCTTCCTTTTCCTTAAAAACCACCGGAGGCTTAGGATCGTATTTTGGTCCATTGTACTTATTCTCCAAGATGATGAATGGTTTTTTACTTGGCATTTCATCTTGATAGCATTTCTCGGCTAAGATATAATAATCGATTCCTTTAATGCATTCAGATTTCTCAATTAGCCATTTGGCAAGCTTTACTTTCCAAGTTGATCTATTTAGAATCAAGTTTAGATTTGCCAAGTAGTTTTCCTGCACATCGTAAATGATTCGAAACCCCAAGTAGGATTTGAGTATTTTTGCAGGAATCAAATACTCCCAAGTACAGCAAATCAGGATTTTTGGCTTGACGATTAGGCAGTAATTGAAAAACCTAAAAATGGAAACAATTCGCTCCAATTGAGATTTTGTATTAGTAATCGAAATAAAAAATCGGTCATTTTGCGGACTTGAGGCCGCTTTTGATGAAAAACCTATGAAGTTTAGATCGTATTTATTTGTTTCACGCAGCGTTTGACCCAATCTCCAAAAAGCCCTCGCATCTTTCGCTGGTTTGAGCGAAGAAGCGATTAGGACAGGGATTTTCTGGGAAAAACCTTTAGACATAATCGAAACTAACCAAAAATATGGAACTGAAAACCATCATCGAAAAAGCTTGGGAAAATAGAGAGCTTTTAAAAGAAAAGGACACTGAAATTGCTATCAAGACTGTCATCGCAGATTTGGATGCTGGAAGTCTTCGAGTGGCAGAACCGCTGGAAGATGGGAACTGGCAAGTAAATGACTGGGTAAAGAAAGCGGTCATCTTGTATTTCCCAATTCAGAAAATGCAGACGATAGAAGTGGGTCCTTTTGAGTTCCACGATAAAATGGCTCTAAAGACTAATTACGCCAAGCAGGGTGTGCGGGTAGTTCCTCATGCAGTAGCCCGTTACGGAGCACATTTGGCTCCTGGTGTGGTGATGATGCCAAGTTATGTTAATATAGGAGCTTTTGTTGATAGTGGCACGATGGTTGATACTTGGGCGACGGTCGGATCCTGTGCTCAGGTCGGCAAAAACGTTCATTTGAGTGGTGGAGTAGGACTTGGAGGAGTGCTTGAGCCGGTACAGGCTGCTCCGGTAATTGTAGAAGATGGAGCATTTATTGGCTCTAGAGCTATCGTGGTAGAAGGTGTCAGAATTGGCAAAGAAGCCGTACTTGGAGCAGGAGTGACGCTTACGGCTAGTTCTAAGATCATTGATGTCACAGGTGATAAGCCGGTAGAGTACAAGGGCTATGTCCCACCAAGATCTGTAGTGATCCCTGGATCCATTCCAAAAGAATTTGCAGCGGGAACTTTTCAAGTGCCTTGCGCTTTAATCATTGGTCAGCGAAAAGCTTCTACGGATTTGAAAACATCACTCAATGATGCGTTAAGAGAAAACAACGTAGCAGTGTAAACCAACTAGTATGAATATCATTTATCGAGTAGGAATAGTCGTGCTTTTGAGCTCGGCTATTTTTGCATGTGGTGGAAAAACAGGAAACCAAGGCGATGTTGCCTTTAACCAAGGAGCCTATGATGAGGCTGTGGAAGAGTATTCCAAAGATTTAAAGTATAATCCAAAAAATGTGGTTTTGCTTTATAATCGGGGAAGAGCTCATGAAGAACAAGGTCAATTAGACTCTGCACTTGCAGATTTTGAAGCTGCATTGCAGATTGACCCGAATAACTTTCAGGTTCTTTTGGCGATTTCAAATTTCCACTATACCCAAAACAATTATGAAAAGGCTATGCTTTTTGCTTCTAGAGCTGAGGAAATTTCCGGTGCTCCAGCTGCAGCTTCCTTTATGAAAGGTCGGGCTATGCATCAATTGGGTTATACAGAAGATGCCCTGAAGGCTTACGGCAATGCCATCCAATTAGATAAAAATTATGCTCCTGCTTACTTTAACAGAGGCATGTTAAAATTGGCTTTGAAAAGAAAACGCAGTGCTTGTGAGGACTTTCAATTGGCGAAAAGCCTTGAATATGGAGCTGCTGAGGAGGCAATCTTAAAGTATTGTAAGTGATAGAAAAAAAGCTGATTGAATTCCAATCAGCTTTTTTTGTGACTTTTTAATTTTCACTTTTCGACTCCGCATGATCGTGCTCATGTTCTTTATGATCACAAATTACATCGGAGGCAATTTTCCCAAACCCCAAACAAGTTTTGCATTCGCTAATCTCTTTTAGTGAACCCTTACAGGTAGGGCATTCCAGCCTTCCTTTGCCATTGCATCGATCACATTCATAGTATTCTATGATGTTGAAAATATTTCTTTTGGTGATCATGCCGGTGGCAGCGCATCGGCTACAACCCACGACTCCTGCACCTCTACAGTAGCTGCAGTCCTGTTCAGTATTTTTTGCTCCTTGGCAGGTTTCGCATAGCGCGTATCTGTAACCCTTCGTATCGCAGAGATTACATGCTCTGATGGCTTGCAAGGGTTCCTTAAGCTGCCCTTGAAGGTTTTTTGCCAATTCATAATTTTGACCTTTGAAGCCATTCAGATCAAAATATTTATCCAAAAAACTGGCAGAATTATCATACTGCCCTAGTTCGAAAAGTGTCAATGCAAAGAAATAGGGCATTTCTTCCGGTAAAGGCAGCCCCGAATCAATCAAGTTCCGGAAAATGGAGTTTGCAGTTTCGTAATCCTCCCGCTCCATGGCTGCAAGTGCTCCTGTCATCCAGCGGTCAGTTTGCCCCAAATTGGGAATAGCTTGGGCTTTAAGAATTGAGGGGGTAGCGAGAATAAAAACTACGATCAGAAATTGAAGGATGATTTTCACCTGGGTAAGCCTTTTTTAAATTGAGTTTTTAAATATCTCACTCTAAATCGAATTTTGGAATTAAAGTTTCCTAAATGGTTTTAAGAACATTTGTCTTTTTCCGTTTCACAAACAAAAAATTGTATTTATTTTGGAAAAAATTATGTTGCCGTAAGGTATATGTTTAATCTCAAAATTATTTTAAAATGGGAAAACCAATTGACTCAATCGAAGGTATCGGACCTGCTTACAAAGCTAAGCTTGCGGAAGCAGGTGTAAAATCTGTAGAAGGTCTGCTTGACGCTGGAGCTTCTAAATCTGGCAGACAAAAACTTGCTGAGCAGACAGGTTTGGATGCCAGTCAAATTTTGAAGTGGGTAAATATGGCTGATCTTTTCCGAATCAATGGAATTGGGGGACAGTTTGCCGAGTTACTAAAAGCAGCTGGTGTTGATACTGTAAAGGAGCTTAGAAACCGAAACGCTGAAAACCTACATGCAGCTTTGACAAAAACCCAAGAAGAAAAAGGATTGACTAAAGTTGTTCCCAATGCAGATAAAGTAGCCGATTTCATTGAGCAGGCTAAGTCTTTGGAGCCCAAAGTCACCCACTAATCGAATACTATTTTGCTTCGGATAAAGACCTTTTTGCCCCCGCAAAAAGGTTTTTTTGTAGTTTTAGATTTTTAAAAAATTCAAATAATGAGCAAGAGAGACAGCTTTATTGATGTTTTGACTAAAGGTCAAACTTATAAAAAGGATTTTATCACCTTGGGTACAGGAATTCTGGACGGAGAAGCCATCACAGAGGCTAATGTCAAAGTTCCACTCAAAACTATGAACAGGCACGGGTTGATCGCTGGAGCGACAGGTACAGGAAAGACCAAAACGCTTCAGGTGATTGCTGAGCAACTCTCTTTGAAAGGCGTTCCCTCTGTCCTGATGGACCTCAAGGGAGACTTATCTGGTCTAGCCAAACCCGGAGAAGTGAAGGATTTTATCATTAGTCGGTCCGAAAAAATTGGGGTGGATTACACTCCTCAAGGTCTTCCTGTAGAACTGATGTCCATATCGGATGAAAAAGGTGTCAAGCTCAAGGCAACCGTTTCCGAATTTGGTCCGGTACTCATGTCTCAAATTTTGGAATTGAACGATACACAGCGCGGAGTAATGGCACTTGTGTTTAGATACTGTGATCTGCATCATTTGCCGCTTTTAGATTTGAAGGATCTGAAGCGCGTCCTCCAGTTTATCATTAATGAAGGCAAAGAGCAGATTAAAGCTGAATTTGGTCAGGTTTCATCTGCCTCTGTGAATACCATCATGCGCAAAATCATCGAATTGGAGCAGCAGGGTGCGGATAAGTTTTTTGGAGAACGATCCTTTGAAGTCAACGATTTTGTACGAACTGAAGATGGAAAAGGGGTGATTTCAATCATTCGCTTGACCGATATTCAAAGCAAGCCGAAGCTGTTCTCTACATTTATGCTAAGTCTTCTTTCAGAAGTCTACGAGACATTTCCTGAGCAAGGAGATGCGGATCAGCCCAAACTATGTATTTTCATCGATGAGGCGCATTTGGTCTTTTCAAATGCATCCAAGGATCTCTTGGAAAAGATAGAAGCTATCATCAAGCTTATTCGATCCAAAGGGGTGGGTGTTTATTTCTGCACACAAACTCCCACGGATGTTCCGGATTCAGTTTTGGGTCAGTTGGGTTTGAAAGTCCAACATGCCCTGCGGGCTTTTACGGCAAAAGATCGAAAAGCCATTACAAAAACCGCCGAAAATTATCCGATTACCGAGTTTTATGATACGGCTGAAGTCTTAACATCCATGGGTATCGGAGAGGCATTGATTACTGCTTTGAGCGAAAAAGGTATCCCAACGCCTTTGGCGCATACCTTGGTCAGAGCTCCAATTTCAAGAATGGATATTCTCAGCACATCCGAGATTGATGATTTAGTAAGCAATTCGAGCTTGACTGCGAAATACAATGTTCATTTAGACAGAGAGTCAGCATTTGAAATGTTGAACTCAAAGCTTGATGAAGTCGAAAAAGAGCAGGAAAAAGCAACCTTACCCGGACCAAAACCTAGGACAACAACTCGCACTACACAGGACGAATCTTTGATTGAAGAACTGAGTAAAAATACCATGGTCAGACAAATCGGTCGAACGATCTTTCGAGAATTGACCCGAGGAATTCTTGGATCATTCTCTAGAAGAAGGTAGCGTATTTAAAATTTTGTAAATCAATAGAATAAATTGAAAATAATCATTGTCGGTGGGGGAGCTGCTGGCTTTTTTGCTGCAATCCATGCCGCATCAAAAGGCCGTGAGGTTTTCATTTTGGAAAAGAGTCCAAAGCTTTTATCCAAGGTGAAAATCTCGGGCGGTGGTCGATGCAACGTGACTCATCGGCTGATGCCCAATAGCCAACTGGTCAAAAACTATCCAAGAGGTGAAAAATTCTTGAAAAAAGCTTTCACGCACTTTTCTATTCCCGATACCTGGACCTGGTTTGAAAGTCGGGGAGTAAAGCTTAAAACGGAGTCCGACGGACGCGTATTTCCCCAATCAGATAGTAGCCAAAGCATTATAGATGCATTGATGAAGGCATCTGAAGATGCAGGTGTCAAAATTAAAATCCGACAAGCTGTGGAGTCTATCAAGGAAGTAAATGGCAAGTATATTTTAACGGTTAGTGGGAGTGAAATCACAGCTGATAAATTAATTATTGCCTCAGGAGGAAGTCCTAGCAGTTCAGGTTATTCCTTTTTATCAAAGCTAAATCATAAAATCATTCCACCGATTCCTTCCCTTTTTACCTTTAATACACCCGGAAATCCCATTCGGGAATTAATGGGTTTGTCCGTACCTCAGGCGCATATTCGTCTTGCTGGGACAAAGCTTTCTTATCAAGGCCCTCTTTTAATTACCCATTGGGGAGTGAGTGGGCCTGCTGTACTCAAACTTTCAGCCTTTGGCGCTAAATGGCTTTATGATCAGCATTATCGGGCTGAAGCCATTATAAATTGGGATGTGGACATGAGTGAGCAGGGATGGGAGGCGATTATTAGAGGTTTCAAGGAAAAGCATCCTGCAAGGAAAGTCAGGAATTATCCCTTAAATGAATTACCCAATAGACTTTGGGAGTTTTTAATCAGTGAATCTGGTATTGATTCGGAAACTGATTTTGGAAATCTATCCAAAAAACAGATTAACCGATTGGTTCAAAATCTTTTTTGCTTTATTTTGACCATCGAAGGAAAGACTACTTTTAAGGAGGAATTCGTCACCTCAGGAGGAATCGATCTGAAAGAAGTCAATCCACACACCATGGAAAGTATTTATCACCCAAATATTTTCTTTGCGGGAGAAGTTCTGGATCTAGACGGCATCACTGGAGGTTTTAATTTTCAGGCTGCTTGGACTACAGGATATCTTGCAGGAAAGTCCACCCATTAAAGCCCTCTCATGAAATTAGATTCCGCGGTATTATCTCAAAAGATATTAGAAATGTCTGAAGGAGACGAGGATTTCAAAGTTGAACTCACTTCAGCCATTCATTCCGGCCTACTGGAACTCAGACAGCAATATTCTATAGGAAAGGAAAAAGCTGACTTGGATATCATTCAGCAAATCAGGCACAAAGTCAAACCAACTTTAGCCATGTTTGAGTTTGATGAACTTTCGGAGTCTTTACAGGAGGGAAAGCAAATATTAGAAAGCGAGGGGTTTGGAGTTAATTTTGAATCCCATTTTAAAGATTTTACATCCAAACTTGATGAAGTTATACAAGAAGTATCCTCTTTAAAGGATGCCATGTAATTTGAGATTTTTCCATGGATTGGCCACAGGGGTTATCAACAAAAAATGGAGCAACCACTCGGCGCTCCAGTTTTTAATAACCCTATGAAATACATTTACACTCGCAAAAGTATCGCTTGAATGTGTTTTGAATTTGATCTCAATATCAACAACTTGTGATGTTTTTTATTGAATGTCTTTCATGCCTATTAAACCAACTACTTACCAAGGACCTCCTTTTTATCTCTTTAATGGACATTTAGAAACCATTATTCCAAGTCTTTATAGAAAGATTGATGGTTTGAACTATCTGAGGGAAAAAATCCCTACTCCAGATAATGATTTTTTGAATCTGGATTGGTCCAAAGTAGGTTCCCGACGACTTCTAATCATTTCCCATGGCTTGGAAGGAGACTCTGAGCGACATTACGTAAGAGGCCTAGCAAAGCTTTTCAATAATAATCAAATTGACGTCCTCGCTTGGAATAATCGCAGTTGTGGTGGAGAAATGAACCTGCAGCCGGTTCTCTACCATCATGGAGCAGACTATGATTTGAAGACTGTGATTTCCCATGTGGTGGACAAATATGATTATGAGGAAATCTTCCTCACAGGTATCAGTATGGGTGGAGCCCAAACCCTAAACTACTTGGGGAAAAATAGTGAGGACTTGCCTGCTCAAATCAAAAAAGCAGCTGTTTATTCCACTCCTTGCGATCTGCCTTCCAGTGCAGCGACATTGAAGAGTCGAAGAAATGTTTTCTACAAAAAGCGCTTTTTGGGCAAATTGAAAGATAAAATGCGTCGTAAAGCGCTTCAATTTCCCGATTTGATTGACTTGGATTTACTGGAACAGGTCCAGGATTTTGATTCATTTGACACCCTTTTCACAGCCAAATTACATGGTTTTGAAGATGCTAGGGATTTTTATCAGTCTGCGAGCCCTGGTCCATGGATTGAAAAGGTTCCAATCCCGACATTGATCGTCAATGCATTGAATGATCCCCTTTTGGGTGAGGAATGCTACCCAGTAAAATTAGCTGAACGAAAGTCAGAAATCATTTTAGAAATGCCCAAAAGGGGCGGGCATACAGGCTTTATACTTTCCAAAGATGAATTTACTTGGGCAGAATATCGCTTTTTAAGATTCTTTTTGGAGGAATAGCAGACGATTTATTTAAATTGGAATTTCGAACCCAAAATTGAATTTGAGAAGGGTTAGCCTCTTGTTATCCCTTGGTAAATTGCTTTAATCATGAGAAAACTATTTTTCTTTTCCATTCTAGTATTTTTCTTTCTCACACTTTTTTTGATGTGGTATTATTCCTTTCGGGATTTCAGTTTGGGATATTTTGTCTTGGGTATTTTAGGTGTTTTGACCGCCCTTGGTATCTATGATTCCTTACAATCCAAGCATGCGATACTCAAGAATTTCCCTGTAGTCGGGCATTTTCGGTATATCTTGGAATCCATTAGCCCGGAGATTCAGCAGTATTTCATTGAAAGCAACACTGACGGAAAGCCATTCAATAGGAATCTCCGCTCTCTTGCCTATCGCAGATCAAAAAGTGTCAATGACACCCATCCATTCGGAACTCAGCGAGACTTGGATGGAGAAGATTATCTGGCCTTGAGACATTCCATTTATGCAGTTCACCCAAAGGAAGAAGATCTTCGGGTTACCATCGGTTCAGAGTTTTGCAAACAGCCCTATTCAGCTTCTATTTTCAATATTTCTGCCATGAGCTTTGGTTCGCTTTCTTCCAATGCGATTAAAGCTTTGAATCTAGGTGCTAAAAAGGGCAAGTTCTTTCACAATACAGGGGAGGGAGGAATTTCTCCCTACCATCTACAGGGTGGAGATATCTGTTGGCAAATAGGTACAGGTTATTTTGGTTGCCGGGATGAAGAGGGAAATTTCAATCCTGAGATGTTTCAGGAAAAAGCAAAACTTCCTGAGGTCAAACTAATAGAAATCAAAATTTCCCAAGGTGCCAAGCCAGGACATGGAGGGGTTCTTCCAGGTGTAAAAAACACCCCTGAAATAGCTTCAATCCGAGGACTAAAAGCAGGTACGACGGTCTTATCCCCACCATCTCATTCTGCTTTCTCAGACCCAAAAAGCCTGATTCAGTTTGTCGAGAAATTAAGAGATTTATCAGAAGGGAAACCAATCGGCATTAAACTCTGCATCGGTAGAACAGAGGAATTCATCGAAATTTGTAAGGAAATGGTGGCTCAAAACTGTTGGCCGGATTTTATTACCATCGACGGTGCTGAAGGTGGGACAGGTGCTGCACCTCTTGAGTTTTCAGATAGTGTGGGTTTACCTCTTGAGCCAGCCTTGATTTTTGTACGAGCAACACTCGAAAAGTACAATCTCCGTGAAAAGGTCAAAATCATTGCTTCTGGTAAGATTTTGAGTGCTTTTTCTATAATAAAAAATATCGCCTTGGGAGCGGATGCTTGTAATTCTGCCCGTGGATTTATGTTCAGCTTGGGATGTATCCAAGCCTTGCGCTGCAATACGAATGAATGTCCAACGGGAGTAGCTACTCAGCGCAGAGGATTAGTAAAAGGCCTGGTTGTCAATGATAAATCCGAGCGGGTTTACAA
Source organism: Algoriphagus formosus (assembly GCF_002807035.1). GTDB lineage: Bacteria > Bacteroidota > Bacteroidia > Cytophagales > Cyclobacteriaceae > Algoriphagus > Algoriphagus formosus. The sequence goes on from NZ_NIUC01000001.1 coordinate 291,611, forward strand.
CTTTCATAAAAACTCTGTCAAGGCAGTCAGCGAACTTTTAGGCGCTGCAGGTCACTATCACACCGAGGAGCTAAGCGTGCATGATTTGGTCAAAGGTGATGAAATGATCAAGCTCGCAAACCGCTATTTCCCGGATACGGTCAACACCCAAGTTTAATCAAACCGCTTTAAAGCCATTTCTGCCACTGTTCCACCGATCGAGAGCGAACTCGTAGCTGCAGGGGAAGGGGCATTCAATACATTGATTGCATGGGCAGACTCTCGAATGGCAAAATCATCCAACAGTCCTCCGGTTCGATCACAAGCTTGAGCACGAACCCCCGCACCACCATCGACTAGGTCAGATTCTTGGATTTCAGGAATCAATTCCTGCAAGGCCTTGGTGAAGGCTGATTTTGAAAAAGATCGATAAAGTTCCCCAAAACCGGTTTTCCAGTATTTGGCTGCTACTTTTTGAAAGCCGGGCCAAGCTAAGGTTTCGGTAAGCTCAGGAAGGGAAATCTGTGATTTTTTGTATCCTTCCCGTCTAAATGCCAGTACCGCATTGGGTCCTGCTTCGACGCCTCCTTTTTTCATTCGGGTAAAATGCACTCCCAAGAAGGGGAAATTGGGGTCAGGAACCGGGTAAATTAGATTTTTGACAAGGTATTCTTTATCCTGCTTTAGCTTGTAGTATTCTCCGCGGAAAGGGATGATTTTCACATCCTTGATCTGCTCATCAGTCAGTTTGGCAACCTTATCTGAGTAGAGGCCGGCACAGTTGATGACTAATTTAGCTTCAAATTTTTCTTTTGAAGTTTCAATGTGATTGATAGCTTCCTTTGAATTGATTTCCAGTACTTTATGACTAAGAAATATTTCTCCTCCTTTTTGAAGAATTTTTCTTCCATACGCCAAAGCAACTTGATAATAATCCACGATTCCTGTTTGAGGCACATGCAATGCCGCTACTCCCGCACAGTGAGGCTCATATTCTTTCAGCTCTTCTAAAGTGATCTTCCGAGTGCCTGTAAGCCCATTTGCCAAGCCTCTTTCTAGCAGGGTATCCAATAAAGGCTTCTGTTCTTCTCGGGTTGCTACGACTACTTTCCCGGTGATTTCGAAGGGGATTTTTTCGGCTTTGCAAAAATCTATTAATTCATGGTAGCCTCTGATACAATTGGTGGCTTTCAATGATCCCGGCTTGTAATAAAGTCCAGAGTGAATCACCCCAGAATTGTTGCCAGTCTGATGCTTGGCCAGCTGATCTTCCTTCTCAAACAAAGCAATTTTCAACTCGGGTCGCTCATTTAGGATTTTCAATCCTGTAGCAAGTCCCACTATTCCTCCTCCTATGATAGCAATGTCGTAAAGCATTTCTTCCTGTTTTGAAGCCCAAATATAGCTTAGGGACTTTTAACTTTTCCAGTACAATTCTAGGAATGATTTGGTCGTTTTTGGAAAAAATCACGTTTCTACTCCGAGAAACCGCTCAAAATGAATTTAATTTGCCATCCTTAAGTTTCAGGGAAAACCTATTTGATGAACCGAGTTTCACTTTTCTTTTTACTGTTTTTGATTTCCCAGTTTTCCTACGGACAGTTCCGGATCAAGGGAAAAGTTACTGATGCAGAAACAGGAGACCCCATTCCCTTCGCAGCGGTATTAATTAAAGGCACTGGAACCGGGATGAATACTGATTTTGAGGGTTTTTATGATTTGGAATTAAAAGCGGCCGCAGACAGCATTCAGGTTAGCTACCTAGGCTATATCACCCAAGTCAAGCCAATTGCCAATTCCCCTGAGCAAACCATCAATTTCCAACTTCGGCCATCTGATTTTGAATTAGAGGCTTTTGTATTTGAGGCTGGAGAAAATCCCGCTTTTGAAATCATCCGGCAAGCGGTGGAAAGAAGAAAGGACTTTGATAAACGAAGTCTGGAGGCCTATGAAACGAAGAATTACACCAAAATCGAGATTGATATTGATCAGGTTTCCGAGGAATTTAGACAGCGGAAAACCGTGCAGAAAGTTACTTCGGTGCTCGACAGCATTCGCCAATTGACCAATGATGAGGGAGAAAAGATTCTGCCAGTCTTCTTTTCGGAGACAGTCAGTAGATTTTATTTTCGAAATAATCCACTCTTAAGAAAGGAAATCGTTGAAAAATCCAAAGTCACCGGGGTAGGTATTACCGACGGTTCCACAACTTCTCAGATTACCGGTTCGGCTTTTCAGGAATATAATTTTTACAGAAACTGGCTGACTATTCTAGAGAAGGAATTTGTATCGCCTATAGCTGATGGCTGGAAGACCTTTTACGACTATGATTTGATGGATTCGGTTTTGGTGGGTCAGGACACTTGCTATCAGCTTCAGGTCTATCCAAGACGGGAACAGGACTTGGCTTTTTCCGGTACTATTTGGATCAAAAAGGAAGATTACTCGCTCAAGCAGGTGGATTTGACCGTGCCCAATTCTGCCAATCTCAATTTCATTGAGCGAATAAAAATCCAACAAGAACTGGAGCCGACGGAAAAAGGTCCATTAATTCCAAAACGAACACGGGTTCAAATCAAAATCGGTCAGGTGACGCCAAATACAGCGGGTCTTTTGGCTAAGTTTTATACCGCAACAGACAGTGTCAAACTAAGTGAACCCAAGGCAACCAAATTTTTCAACAATGCCGTAGAGCTTAAACCCGATTTTGGCGAGGCGAGTGAAGAATTTTGGGCTGCAAACCGTATGGATCCGCTTTCTTCTGAGGAGTTGGCTGTTTTGCAAATGGTAGATACGCTAAAGAAGATTCCCGTCATTCGCTTTTATTCGGAAGGATTGAAGTTTTTTGCCACTGGCTTTTTGCCAGTGGGAAAAATCGATTTGGGACCTTGGACAGAATTTGGAAACTACAACAATGTCGAAGGACTGAGAGGTGGTTTCGGGCTTCGTACGAATTATAAATTCTCTAAAAAATGGGCTTTTCAAGGTTACTTGGCCTATGGGTTCAAAGATCAACGATTTAAATACTCCGTTTCTGCGAAAAATATTCTAGATCGAAAGCATTGGACGACGCTCGAATTGAAATCCACTCGGGAAATTGACCAGGTGGGATTGGAGATGGAATCCTTGGAGGGAAATTCCATATTCCTGGCAGCAAGCCGATTTGGGACACTGAGAAGGCCCTTTATCAGTACCTCTCAGCAATTAAATTTTGATCGGGAGTTTTTCAAGGGATTTCTTTTCCGTACCGGAATTAGGAGAGCTCAGTTTGATCCGCTCTTTGATTTTTACTTCATAGAAAAGGGCACGGGCGAACTGAAGTCTGATTTCCAAACGACTGAGTGGCGAGCTAGTCTTCGCTACGGACGGGATGAGATTATTTTGATCAACGACAATGAGCGCTCTTCTTTGGGTCCATCCAAATGGCCCATCTTGGAATTGAATTATGCCCGAGGCTTTGATTGGCTGGGTGGGGAGATCGATTATCAAAAACTGAGCTTTTACCTCTATCAGCGATTGAATATGGGGCTTTTTGGGGTTTCGCGCTATGAATTGGATGCGGGGAAAGTATTTGGTGAGGTGCCTTATCCCATCTTGAAAAACCATCTGGGAAATGAGACCCTTTTCTACACGACTGCGGCTTTTAATACAATGAATTTCAATGAATTCGCCTCGGATCAATTTGTCAGTTTGAGGTATAGACATTTTTTCGAAGGCTTTCTGCTTAATCGAATCCCATTGATGCGGCGACTAAAATGGCGAGCGGTTGCCAATGCCAATTTCCTCATGGGATCGGTTTCTGACCAAAACATCAATAATATTCCTGCTTTTGGACCTGATGGGACAGCCTTAGAAAGCTTTGGAAGATTAGATCCCACCCGACCTTACATCGAATTGGGCTATGGGATAGAAAACATCTTTAAATTTTTCAGAGTAGATTTTTTTCACCGCATGACCTATTTGGATATGCCTGAGGCTAGGCCTTTTGTATTCAAAGTGAGTGCGCAGATTATTTTGTAATTGAATATTGAGTCTCTTCAAATTTTTCCTTTGCATGCACTTATTGCATATTTGCACCTTCAACCAAACGCCTGTTTGTAAAGGCTTAAAAATTTTATGTCACAACAAATTAAAATTACCCTTCCGGACGGTTCGGAAAGGGCGTATGAAAAAGGTACTACCGGACTACAGATTGCTGCCAGTATCAGCGAGGGTTTAGCCCGGAATGTCCTAGCCGCAAAAGTCAACGGTCAGGTATGGGATGCCACAAGGCCGATCGAAGAAGATTCTCAGCTCCAATTGCTGACTTGGAACGATGGAGAGGGTAAAAATACCTTCTGGCACTCTTCTGCCCACTTATTAGCTGAGGCTTTAGAAGCGCTCTATCCAGGAATCAAGTTTGGAATTGGGCCTCCAATTGAAACAGGTTTTTATTATGATGTAGATTTCGGAGATCATACGCTTGATGGGTCAGAACTTGAAAAGATCGAGCAAAAAATGATCGAATTGGCCCGGGAGAAGAATGAGTATATCCGAAAAGCCATTTCAAAGAAAGATGCAATCGCCTACTATCAAGAAAAAGGCGATGAATATAAATTAGACCTCTTAGAAGGCCTGGAAGACGGTTCGATTACCTTCTACGAGCAGGGTAACTTCACGGATCTTTGCCGTGGTCCTCACATTCCAAACACTGGATTTATCAAAGCGGTCAAGCTGACCAATATTGCCGGAGCTTACTGGAGAGGTGACGAGAATCGGAAAATGCTGACTCGTATTTATGGGGTGACTTTCCCGAAGGCAAAAGAACTTCAGGAGTATTTGACCCTACTCGAAGAGGCCAAAAAGCGAGATCACCGAAAGATTGGCCGTGAATTAGAACTGTTCACTTTTTCCGAAAAAGTAGGGCAGGGGCTTCCGCTTTGGTTGCCAAAGGGTACTCTGCTTCGTGAGCGTTTGGTCGCTTTTATGAAAAAGGCTCAGGACAAATCAGGTTATGAGCAGGTAACTACTCCGCACATTGGTCATAAGGCTTTGTATGAGACTTCTGGCCACTACGAGAAATATGGGAAAGACTCCTTTCAGCCGATAGCCACTCCACATGAGGGAGAGGAGTTTTTGCTGAAGCCGATGAACTGTCCGCATCACTGCGAGATATATAAGCATAAACCTAGATCTTATAAAGATCTTCCGATTCGCTATGCTGAGTTTGGTACCGTTTATCGATATGAGCAAAGTGGTGAGTTGCACGGTTTGACCCGTGTTCGAGGCTTTACCCAAGACGATGCACATATTTTCTGTCGCCCTGAGCAGGTAAAGGAAGAGTTCATCAAAGTAATTGACTTGGTGTTGTATGTATTCAAAGCCTTGGGTTTTGAGGATTACACCGCACAGGTTTCCCTTCGTGATCCAGAAAACAAGCAAAAATACATCGGTACAGATGAAGCTTGGGAAAAGGCAGAATCAGCCATTATCGAAGCCGCAGCTGAGAAAGGACTGGAAACAGTTACTGAATTAGGAGAGGCTGCTTTCTACGGTCCAAAGCTTGACTTCATGGTGAAGGATGCCTTAGGCAGAAAGTGGCAATTGGGAACCATTCAGGTGGATTATAACCTTCCAGAGCGTTTTGAGCTTGAATACATTGGTTCGGATAATTCAAAGCATAGACCTGTGATGATTCACCGGGCGCCTTTTGGTTCTCTGGAGCGATTTGTCGCTGTCTTGATTGAGCATTGTGCTGGTAATTTCCCACTTTGGTTGGCGCCAGAGCAATTGATCATCTTACCTATTTCTGAGAAATTTAAGGACTATGCTGAGCAAGTCAAAGCGGAGCTCGATGATGCCGGTATCACCGGAAGTATAGATAATCGTGATGAGAAAATCGGTCGTAAGATTCGGGATGCCGAAGTAAAGAAAGTGCCTTTCATGCTTATCGTGGGCGAAAAAGAGGCTGCTGAAGGAAAACTATCTGTCAGAAAGCATGGAGAGGGAGACCTTGGAAGCCATACGGTAGATGGATTTATCCAGTATTTTCAAGGGATCATCGCAGAATCATTAAGCAAATAATAATTTCGTAAAATATTCTTCTGCTTTTTTGAATTGGAAATAATTCCGATATTTGCAGTCGATTTCAATAAAATAAACTAAGTAATTTGAGAAACAACAGACAACCAAACCGAGGTCGGAGAGAAGAACCATACAAGGTAAATGAAAGAATACGAGCTAGAGAAGTACGTGTCGTAGGAGAATACGTCGACGGCGGAAACGCCCTGATGGCCACTGACAAGGCTTTAAGATTAGCGAGAGAAAATGACCTGGATTTGGTGGAGATATCCCCGAATGTGGATCCTCCTGTTTGTAAAATCTTGGATTACGCCAAGTTTAAGTACGAGCAGAAGAAGAAGCAAAAAGAAATCAAAGCTAACGCTGCGAAGGTAGTTTTGAAGGAAATCCGATTCGGTCCTAACACCGATGATCATGATTTCAATTTCAAGCTAAAGCATGCAATCAACTTCCTAAAAGAAGGAGCAAAGGTGAAAGCCTATGTGCACTTTGTGGGTAGAAGTATTGTATTTAAGGAGCGCGGTGAAATGCTTCTTTTGAAGTTTGCCCAAGCACTGGAAGATTATGGTGCAGTAGAGCAGCTTCCAAAGCTCGAAGGAAAGCGAATGAATATTTTCATCGCACCTAAGAATAAAAAATAATTTCAACCAACTAAAAATAGCTAAAATGCCAAAAGTAAAAACCAAATCTTCCGCTAAAAAGCGTTTCGCTTTGACCGGAACAGGAAAAATCAAAAGGAAGCACGCTTACAAAAGCCACATCCTGACTAAGAAAGCCACCAAAAGAAAGCGTAATCTGACCAAAACTGGTTTGGTTCACGAGTCTGATGAGGGCCGAGTACGTGACATGTTGAGAATCTGATCAGCCTGTCTATCAATTAATTAAGGTTTATTTATTCACCAGATGCTTCGGTAAAAAAGATCTCGAGAATTCGGGGCACCGAGTGTCAAAAAACAAAAAGTTATGCCAAGATCAGTAAACGCAGTAGCGTCTAGAGCAAGAAGAAAAAAAGTGCTTAAAGCCACGAAAGGTTACTTCGGAAGAGGTAAAAATGTGTGGACAGTAGCCAAAAACAAGTACGAGAAAGGACTTCAGTACGCGTACAGAGATAGAAAAGTGAAGAAGCGTGAGTTTCGTGCACTTTGGATCCAGCGTATCAATGCCGGTGCAAGACAGCATGGCATTTCCTACTCACAATTCATGGGTATGTTGAAAAAAGCTGATATCGAGCTAAACCGTAAGGTTTTGGCTGATTTAGCAATGAATCATCCCGAGGCATTTAAAGCAGTTGTTGAAAAAGTAAAGTAAGCGTTAGCACCTTACTTGACGGAAAGCCTTCCCATTTGGGAGGGCTTTTTTTATGCATTCTCGAGAATAGATTGATTTTGGATTAAAGTTGATGTTGTCGCCATTCGTGATAGCGTAGCGGATATAAATCTGTACGCTAACCAATTGGTTATTCTTCCATCTTGGAAAATAAAAAAAAGGCTTCCGTTTCCGAAAGCCTTTGTAGCGAGGACGGGAGTTGAACCCGTGACCTCAGGGTTATGAATCCTGCGCTCTAACCAACTGAGCTACCTCGCCAGAATCACTTAACTTTTTTTAGTGTTTATATTTCAAATTAATGCCTATATTAAAGCACTTCAGATTCTAAAACACTGAGGTCGAAAACGTGTTTTCCAACCAAGAAGATCTCCCTGTCAAATGGGAATGCAAATATGAGGTCTTGCAATGTTAAATGCAAGCTGACGTTCTTTAAAAAAGTAAAAAAAATAGACCTAAAAAGCCTGAAATCATGGTTAAAAATAAATTTGTTGCTGATTATCAAATCAATGCCTCCAAAAAAATTCTTTTCCAATACATCAGCACGGCTAGTGGATTAGAGGAGTGGTTTGCCGATGAGGTAAAGATCAATGAGGACAAGGTTTTTATTTTCGATTTTGATAATGATGAGCATCATGCCAAAATCGCCTCTATCAGAAATAATTCTCATGTAAAATTTGAGTTTTTTGATCCTACCAATCCAGAAGAAAAAGACCATTCATACATCGAGTTTAAGCTTGAGGAAAATGAATTGACTCAAACTTTATTTCTAAAAGTCATTGATTATTCTGATGGCTATGATGACGAAGAGCTCGAGGCAATTTGGGAAGGGCTCGTTGGGAAACTAAAAGAAATTGTTGGTGGTTAATTTGTCGGAATTCACCAATTTTGACACGTAATTAATTTTGCTTTCCTCTAATTCTATGGAATAAGAGTAAGGACAGGCATGAAAAAACTAGATAAACTGATTATAGGGTCTTTTATAGGTCCATTTTTATTGACTTTTGTCGTGGTTGACTTCATTTTGTTGATCGTCAACATGCTGAAGTATTTCGATGAGATTTTTGGGAAAGGACTCAGCTTTTGGATTTATGCTGAGTTGATCGGGTATTTTGTGGTCAGTATTTCTCCTATGGCTTTGCCGCTGGCAGTTTTGCTGTCAAGCTTGATGACCTTTGGCAACCTTGGAGAGCACTTCGAACTCACTGCTATTAAAAGTAGTGGCATTTCCCTTTTGAGAGCCTTGAGACCTATTGCAGTTTTTACTGTTTTCTTGGTTATTCTGGCATTTTTATCCAATAACTTTCTCGTCCCAAAGGTCAACCTTAAAACCTTCAGTCTTCTGTATGATATCAGAATGAAATCTCCGGCTTTAGACATCCGGGAAGGGATTTTTTACGCAGGTATTCCTGGATATAGTATCAAAGTCAATCAAAAAATAGGGGATAACGACCTACGGGATATTATTATTTACAATCATAATGATGCCTTAGGCAATCTTGACGTGACTATCGCCGATTCGGGTAGGATGGAGAAGTTTTTCAATGAAAACTACATGCGCCTGACGCTCTATAATGGTATCAACTATCGGGAAGCGCGGGCCACACGAGGAATCAGTGAAAAACCAGTAGAATTCAGAAGAAGTACCTTCGACGAAAATGTGATTATTTTCGATATGGATGAGTTTCAGCTCAGCCGTACCCCAGAAGATCTTTGGTCTACCAACCGGGCTATCAAAAATATTTCGCAGATCAAAGTAGGCCTGGATTCAATTTATACACTTGTGAATGATCAGCGCTTTCAAAATTATCAAACTGCTTCGGGTATTTATCCATTTTTTACCAGAGAGCGGACTTTGGAGCCTCTTCCAGCTATTGCAGAGCGCAAAGCACAAGATGATACGCTAAGAGCCGAGAAGGCAAGAAGGTTAAGAGCAGAACAGGATTCAATCCTTGAGGCGAAAAACCTGTTGAAGAGAGACAGCACTGAAAAAGTGGTTGAATCTCCTGAAAACAGAATCAAAGTAGGAGGAGGGGACTCAATTCTATCTGTTAAATCAGTGAAGTCAGTTTCGAAAAGTGATTCAATTTTTTCTGCGAAAAAAGCAAATCGAATTAAAAATCAAGAAGTCCTTGATGAGGAAGAGTTGGTTGAAAATCCGCAAGAAGATATTGTAGAAAAGAAAACGGGTAAAGTGGTCCGAACAGAACTACTTACTGAAGAGGAAAAATCCAAAATTGACTCGATCGTATTTAAAAGAGGTTATCGATCTAATTCCCTGACGATGGCACTAAACAATGCACGCAACCTTAAGAATAATTTTAATGTCAAGCGAAGTCAAATCGAAAACTATGAACGGGAGTACCGTCGCTTTCAGATTGCCTGGCATCAAAAATATACACAAGCCTTTGCATGTTTCGTCATGTTCCTGATAGGTGCTCCATTAGGTGCAATTATTAAGAAGGGAGGATTGGGAATGCCAGTTTTGGTCTCAATTATTTTCTTTATCGTCTATTACATGCTGACCATTACCGGGGAAAAATGGGCAAAGGAGGGAGTAACCGATCCGATTATAGGGACTTGGTTTAGCTGCGTCATGCTATTGCCTTTTGGACTTTTCTTTTTGAAGCAAGCAAGAAAAGACGCTAGACTATTCGAGCCAGACTTCTACATTCAATGGTGGAAAGGGGTAAAAGCTAAGTGGATCAGCAAGGATTGATTCCAAAAGGATATTTTATTTTCAAATTAATCCCCTTACCTTTGTGACTGTTTTAATTAATTTAGCTAAACATGTATTTAACATCAGAGAAAAAACAAGAGTTGTTTAAGAATCATGGACGGTTAAAATCTGAAGCTGATACAGGATCACCTGAATCTCAGATTGCCCTCTTCACTCATCGAATCAAGCATTTGACTGAGCATTTGAAAAGCAACAAAAAAGATCACTCATCTAGATTAGGTCTTTTGAAGTTGGTAGGTAAGCGAAGAAGCTTGCTAGACTACCTTTCAAAGAAAGACATCGAGCGATATAGAAGTATTATCGCCGAGCTAGGAATCAGAAAATAATCCTAAGTAAGGTTCTCCACATCGAGAACCTTACTTTTTTCTTTTTTAGCTGGACGCGCTTACTTTTAAGACAAAGAAAAATTCATCAAAAAAAATTTATGTTACCAAATTTAATTACAAAGACTATCACCCTACAGGATGGTCGTGAGATCTCTATTGAGACCGGTGCCCTTGCCAAGCAGGCAGACGGTTCGGTTGTTGTGCGGATGGGAAAGGCAATGCTTCTTGCCACGGTCGTTTCAAAAAAAGAGGCTGGAGAAGGTGTTGATTTTTTACCGATGTCGGTAGATTACCAAGAGAAATTTGCTGCTTCAGGAAAAATACCTGGAGGATTTTTGAAAAGAGAAGGAAGACTATCAGATTACGAAATCTTGATCAGCCGATTGGTTGATAGAGCTATCCGACCCATTTTTCCGGATGATTATCATGCTGATACTCAGATTGCAATCACATTGATGTCCTCAGACGAGGATGTATTGCCAGATGCACTAGCTGGTTTAGCAGCTTCTGCGGCTTTGGCAGTTTCAGATATTCCTTTCAATGGACCAATTTCGGAAGTCAGAGTTGCTAAGATTGATGGCCAATTAGTAATCAATCCTAGTCCTTCTGATCTCGAAAAAGCTACTTTAGAATTTATCGTTGCTGGATCTCTTGACTATATCCTAATGGTAGAGGGAGAAGCTGACGAAATTTCAGAAGATGAAATGGTTGAAGCTCTTCAGTTTGCTCACGAGGAGATTGTTCGTCACTGCCAAGTTCAAGTAGAGCTTACCAAAGCAGTAGGAAAAGAACAAAAGCGTGAGTACAATCACGAGAAAACAGATCCGGCACTTTTTGACAAAATGAAAGCCGAATTATATGATAAGCTTTACGATGTGGTCAGTAAGCAAATTGCTAATAAAACTGAGCGTACAGAATTGGTAAAAGCTATCAAGGATGAGTTTATCGAAAGCTTGGGCGAAGAGCATGAATTTGAAGCAAGTTTGATCGGTCCATATTTCCATAAGATTCACAAGGAAGCCGCCCGTAATTTGACTTTGAATGAAAAGAAGCGTCTTGACGGTAGAAAACTAGATGAAGTAAGACCAATTTGGTCTGTTGTTGATTATTTGCCTTCTGCGCACGGTTCGGCTGTATTTACAAGAGGAGAAACACAATCTGTGACCACTTGTACGCTTGGAACTAAAATGGATGAGCAAATGGTTGACGGAGCTGTGCTTTCCGGATATAATAAGTTTTTCCTTCATTATAATTTCCCGGGATTCTCTACAGGAGAAGTAAAACCAAACAGAGGACCTGGCCGACGTGAAGTAGGTCATGGCAACTTGGCAATGAGAGCTTTGAAGAAGGTACTTCCTTCTGAGAATGAAAATCCATATACAATTCGAATCGTATCTGATATTCTAGAGTCTAATGGTTCATCTTCCATGGCGACAGTTTGTGCAGGATCGTTGGCATTGATGGATGCAGGTATCCAAATCAAAGCTCCGGTTACAGGAATCGCGATGGGGATGATTTCAGATGCTAAGACTGGTAATTATTCCATCTTGAGTGATATTCTTGGAGATGAAGATCATCTAGGAGATATGGACTTCAAGGTCACTGGTACAGAGAAAGGTATCACTGCTTGCCAAATGGATCTTAAAGTAGAAGGCTTGGATTACAGTGTATTGAAAGAAGCTCTTTATCAAGCAAAAGAAGGTCGTCTTCATATTTTGAATGAAATCACCAAGACTCTTGCTGCACCAAAAGCTGATCTTAAGCCACATACTCCACGTTCTTACGTGATGTTTATTCCTAAGGAATTGATCGGTGCTGTTATCGGTCCTGGTGGAAAAGTCATTCAGGAAATCCAAAAGGATACAGCTACCACGATTGTGATTGAAGAGATTGATAATCAGGGTAAAATAAATATTTTCTCTGCGAACCAAGATAACTTGAATCAGGCCTTGGCGAGAATCAAATCTATTGTTGCTCAGCCCGAAATTGGTGAAACATATACTGGCAAGGTGAAGAATATTCAGCCTTTTGGAGCATTCGTGGAATTTATGCCAGGTAAAGATGGTTTACTACATATATCCGAAATCAAGTGGGAGCGTGTAGAAAGCATGGACGGTGTACTTGAGCCAGGAGAAGAAATCATGGTTAAGTTGATTGATATTGACAAGAAGACAGGTAAATTTAAGTTGTCCCGAAAGGCTCTTTTACCAAAACCTGAAAAGCCAAAATCAGATCAGCCTTCATAAACCTGATTTAAAATATTATCATTAACTTCATAAGAATCAACCAATACAATACTGAATGAGGCAGCTGAAGATTAGTAAGCAGATTACCAATCGGGAGAGTCAGTCTCTCGATAAGTACCTTCAAGAGATCGGAAAAGTGGATCTTTTGACTGCAGACGAGGAAGTAGTTCTTGCTAAGCGAATTCGCGAAGGAGATCAATTAGCTTTAGAGAAATTGACCAAGGCAAACCTACGTTTCGTAGTGTCTGTAGCCAAGCAATATCAAAATCAGGGTCTTTCTTTAGGTGACTTGATCAATGAGGGTAATCTTGGTTTGATCAAAGCAGCACAGCGATTTGACGAAACCCGTGGTTTTAAATTCATCTCTTATGCTGTTTGGTGGATTAGACAATCCATTCTTCAGGCCCTTGCCGAGCAATCACGTATTGTTCGTCTTCCTCTAAACCGAGTGGGATCTTTGAATAAAATTTCAAAGACTTTCAGCGAGTTGGAGCAGAAGTTCGAACGTGAACCTTCGCCCGAAGAACTAGCGGAGGTTTTGGAAGTCACAGCTTCCGAAGTAGTCGATACGATGAAAATTTCCGGGCGTCACGTATCCATGGATGCTCCATTCGTTCAAGGTGAAGAAAATAGCCTTTTGGATGTATTAGAGAATGATGGTGATGAAAAGCCGGATGATGGCTTGATGACTGATTCCCTTCGAAAAGAAGTACAGCGAGCACTTTCTACGCTTACACAGCGTGAAGCGGACGTGATCACCTTGTATTTCGGTTTGAATGGTCAGCATGCCATGACTCTTGAAGAGATAGGAGAGAAGTTTAATCTTACTCGTGAGCGGGTAAGACAGATTAAGGAGAAAGCGATCCGAAGACTCAGACATACCTCGAGAAGTAAGACGCTCAAACCATACTTAGGCTAACATAAAAAGGGGTTTCGGCCCCTTTCTTTTTTGCCTTTTTCCAATTTTCTTAAATGATTTGGGTCACATTTGGGAACTTTAACATGTTCTATATTTGTGACACAAACAGATTTACAAAAATTTGCCTTATTTAATTTCAAATTAGATGAATCAAGAAATAGAAAAAGTTAAAGTATTGATCGTAGGATCAGGGCCTGCTGGATACACAGCAGCTATTTATGCTGCGCGAGCAGGTTTGAACCCTATTCTTTATACAGGTGGCCAACCTGGTGGACAATTGACCATTACTACAGATGTAGAGAATTACCCCGGCTATCCAGATGGAATCATGGGGCCTGAAATGATGGAAGATTTTCGAAAGCAAGCTGAGCGCTTTGGAACCAAAGTTCGCTATGGTCTTGTGACAGCTGTAGATTTCTCCCAAAAACCGCATTTGGTTACGGTAGATGATCAAATCCAGCTACAAGCAGACACAGTGATCATTTCTACAGGAGCCTCTGCTAAATGGCTCGGTCTTGACAGTGAGACTCGATTGAATGGTAAGGGTGTCTCAGCCTGTGCCGTTTGTGATGGATTTTTCTTCCGAGGTCAGAATGTAGCAATCGTTGGGGCAGGGGATACAGCCTGCGAAGAAGCTTCCTATTTGGCAAATATCACCAATAAGGTTTACATGCTGGTTAGAAGAGACGAAATGCGTGCTTCTCAAATTATGCAAAAGCGTGTCTTGAATAATCCTAAAATTGAGGTTCTCTGGAATACCGAAACGGATGAGATCTTAGGAGAGGATGAGGTGACTGGCGTGCGTGTTTTAAATAATATAACAGGAGAAAAACGGGAATTGAAAATTTCTGGCTTCTTTGTTGCTATTGGTCATCAGCCAAACACAGAAGTATTCAAAGATTTCATCCACATGGATGAAGCAGGCTATATCAAAACCATTCCAGGGACGACAAAAACAAACGTGGAAGGGGTATTTGCCTGTGGAGATGCCCAAGACAATGTGTACCGACAAGCTGTCACAGCAGCTGGTACAGGATGTATGGCTGCTTTGGATGCTGAACGCTATCTGGCAGAGTCAGAAACCCATTAATTAAATGCATGAAGTATCTTCGGTTGATACTGATTCTAGGAACTTTACTGAGCATTGGAATAGAACATTCCAATGCTCAAATTTTTCCTAAGATCATAAAAAAAGATAAATCAGAAACCCAATTTGAAGCAAAGGAGCGTCCTAATATCGAATTGAGAGGATTTGACCAAGAGTCATATTTACGAACCCTCTCATCGATCACAGACTCTATCCTTTTTCAAAATAATGTCAATTTGGGAAAGGTTAGATCTATTGTTTCCGAAGATCAGGATTATATGATTTGGGCTCCCACCAACCGATTGGCAAAGGTGTCAGAGCAAATTTTGATTGATAGTATTTGGGTAACTGCCTATGAATACTATTCTTCCTGGGACTCCAAGAAAATTGATATTTACAATTTCGATGTTGACCAATTTCAGGACACTGTAAAAGTAAGGCTCTACGATACATTTTTTGGCTACGATTGGAAGCTACCTCTTGATGAAACTCCTGTCACTTCTCGATTTGGTTATAGATGGAGAAGATGGCACTATGGCACTGATTTGGATTTGATTACCGGCGATCCGGTTTATGCAGCCTTTGATGGAATAGTGCGAATAAGGTCTTACGACCGCTATGGCTATGGGTATTACGTAGTAGTCAGACACAAAAATGGGTTAGAGACAGTCTACGGTCACCTCTCCAAAATTCTAGTCGATGTAGGACAGGAAGTCAAAGCAGGGGATATTATTGCTAAAGGTGGAAATACTGGTAGAAGTACAGGTTCACACCTTCACTATGAGCTTCGCTATCGGGGCCTTGCCTTTGATCCAGAAATCGTTTATGACTTCAGCGCACCAAAAATCTTGAGTCAGGAACTTTTTATATCCCCAGCCACTTTTTCTCACATTGCCAAAGCCCGACAGCGTGTCTATCACCGTGTCAGGAGTGGCGAAAACCTAGGAGTCATAGCCAGGCGATACGGCGTTTCAGTAAGCAGTATTGCTAGAATGAATGGGATATCGACACGGAGTATTTTGCGAATAGGACAAAACTTGAGAATTAGATAAAATGTTGAAGCTGGATATATTAGTGATTGCTGCGCATCCTGATGATGCAGAATTGGGTTGTTCAGGAACTATTGCCGCTCATGTGGCAAAAGGTCATAAAGTCGGTATCATTGATCTCACCAAGGGTGAAATGGGTACTAGAGGCACGCCTGAACTTCGGTTGGAAGAGGCCGAAAAAGCTTCAAAAATTTTAGGATTAGCTGCCCGAGAAAATATGGGCTTCAAGGATGTGTACTTTCAGGATGATACTGCCCACCAGCTCGAGTTGGTCAAAGTAATTCGGAAATATCAGCCAGACATCGTATTGGCAAATGCTTTTACAGACAGACACCCTGACCATGGTAAAGGCTCCTCTTTAGCCACAAATGCTTGTTTTATGAGTGGCTTGCGTAAAATTGAAACAGAAGTAGATGGACAAAAGCAAAAAGCTTGGAGGCCGAAATTTGTCTACCACTTTATTCAAAACAATTACATCGAGCCAGATTTTGTAGTAGATATCACAGAATATTGGGATACCAAAGTAGCCAGTATTTTGGCTTACCAGTCTCAATTTTATGATCCAAACAGTAAAGAGCCTGAGAGCTTTATTTCTGATCCTGAATTTTTACCATTTATAGAGGCACGCTCTAGGGAAATGGGGCATAAAATTATGGCCAAGTACGGAGAGGGATTCACTGTAGAGCGAATGATTGGGGTAAATGACCTTTTTGATTTGAAATAATCAAGGAGCAAGTCTGCTAATAGTCCAAGCGCCAGCTTCATTTTTTTCATACAAAATACGATCATGAAGCCGACTAGGTCTTCCCTGCCAGAATTCAATCTTGTGAGGCAGTACCCGGTATCCACCCCAGTGCGGCGGGCGAACTAATTTCTCTTCCTCAAATCGTAGCTGCATTTCTTTTAATCGCTCTTCTAGCACTTCTCGAGAATTGATTTTATGGCTTTGTGGAGAGGCCCAAGCGCCAATTTGAGAACCTCTAGGACGACTTAGGAAATACTCATCGGATTGACTTTCACTGATTTTTTCTACGGTTCCCATGACTCTGACTTGTCTTTCTAGCTCAGGCCAAAAGAAGGTCAAAGAAGCTTTTGGGTGATTTTCTAATTCTTGACCTTTCTCGCTTTGGTAATTACTGAAAAAGACAAAACCGTAGTCCAATTCTTTTAAAAGAACTACCCGTCCATTTGGATAGCCATCTGCATGCAGGGTGGAGAGAGTCATCGCATTGACTTCCAGTACTTCAGCACTGATCGCCTCTCGTAGCCATTGGTGAAATTGCTCAAATGGGCTATCATTTACATCGCTGATATCCAGTGATTTGAGTGTGTAGTCTTTACGAATTGATGAAATATCCATGCTTGATTAATCTCCTATTAAAATTATCAATAAAAGTACGATCGCTATTGCATTTATAAAATTTCGACCTATATTTTTCCTTTCATTAATCTGAAAAAATCAATGGAATGAAAAACCAAAGTACTCAAAATCCGCAAGCCGGAGATCTTTTGATTTCTGAGCCCTTTTTGCAGGATGAGAATTTTTCTAGATCTGTAGTACTTCTTTGTGAGCATAATGAAGAAGGAAGTTTTGGGTTGGTGCTGAACAAACCTTCCATACTAAGGCTCAATGAAATCGTAGATGGAATGGATTTTTTGGACGCTGAGGTGTATGTAGGTGGGCCTGTGGAGCAGAATACCCTACACTTTGTCTATGTAGGAGAGAAGAAGATAGAAGGAAGCATTAAAATCGGGGAACAGCTTTGGTGGGGAGGTGATTTTCAGGAATTAATAGAGGCATTACGTCTTGGTTTAATTCAAGTCGAAACCATTCGGTTCTTTTTAGGTTATTCCGGTTGGGCTCCCGATCAATTGCAGGAAGAGTTAAGTGAAAATGTCTGGATTATCTGTCAATCCGAAATTAATCCTGACACCCTTGCCAATACTCCTGAGGAGCTTTGGAGAAGTCTTTTGAAAAATATGGGAGGCGAATTCAAGGTTATTGCAAATTATCCACCGGACCCAAGATTAAATTAGCCAAAATCCATACATTTGCCCATATAGTATTGAAATAGTAACGATTTTATGACTGATCATAGCAAGGATTCGTCCGAAAAGGACAAGGTGACTCAAGCTGGAGAAACTACACCAGCAAAGGGTAAAAATGAAGAAATTGAAAATGTTGCTGAAGCTTCTGAAGAGGTCAAGCCTGCGGAAGATTTGACTCCTGAAAAAGTAGAGGACGAAGTTTCCAATACGGTGGAAGAGGTTGCTGAGGAAACATCTATTCAAGATGCTTCCTCAAGCGGATCTCAGGATGCAGAGGCAACCGCTGAATCTGTAGAAGAGAATCAGGAAGAAAAGTTAGAAACTGAGGTTGATTCTAAAGACGATACTGAAAGTGCTGCTTCAGATGATGAATCTGAGGAAGATTCTGAAGAGGAGGAGCATGAAGAAGAGATCGATCTAGAGGGACTCAGCAAAGCAGCTTTGATCAAGTTACTCAGGGAGAAAACGGCCGATGCGCCGAATCCTTCCAAAATTGAAAAACTGGTCACCAATATCAAATCCGCTTTTGATGAATATACATCTAAAGAGCGTGAGGAAGCGTTTGAAAAATTCAAAAGCGATGGCGGTGCGGAAGATGACTTTGACTTTAGACCTTCTGATGAAGAGAAAGAATTCAATCGGGTATTTTTTGAGTTTAGAGCAAAAGTAAACTCTATACGAAAAGAAGCAGAGCGACAAAAGGAGAAAAATCTAGAATCTAAAAATCAAATTCTGGATAGACTTCGGGAGCTAGTGGATGGTGAGGAGACGACTTTAAGCATCAACGCTATCAAAGCTATTCAAGAGGAATGGAAGTCTATTGGTCCAGTTCCTTCCTCGCAAAATAGAAGCCTTTGGGCAAGCTATAATGCGTTGATGGATCGATTCTATGATAATCGAAGCATTTATTTTGAGCTAAAGGAATTAGATCGTAAGAAGAATTTAGAGGCAAAGCTTGAGCTTTGTGACAAGGCAGAAGCCTTGAAAGATCATGCAAACCTTCAGGAGGCTATTAAGGAGTTGAATGAATTGCATGAGGAGTTTAAGCATATTGGGCCTGTGCCAAGAGAGGAACAAGAGCCTCTTTGGCAGCGATTCAAGGCGGCTTCTGATGCGGTCTACGACAGACGAAAGGCCTTCTACGAAAGCCAGAAGGAAGTATTCAAAAAGAATCAGGAAGAAAAAGAACAATTAGTAGAAAAGCTAAAGGACTTTTTGGATTTCAAGGCTGATCGAATCAAGGAGTGGAATGCGAAAACCAAAGAAATCCTAGAAATCCAAAAGCAATGGGAGAAAATAGGGCAGGTGCCTCGCGAAGCTGCTCGTGAAATCAATCGTGCTTTCTGGGGATCCTTTAAGCAGTTCTTTAGCCATAAAAATCAATTCTTTAAAGAACTGGATGAAGTGCGCGCTACCAATGCGGCTAAGGCTGAGGAATTGATTCAAAAAGCAGATGCCATAAAAGAGTCTACAGATTGGCAGGCTACGGCAAACGAAATGATCAAGCTTCAGCAGGACTGGAAGAAGCTCGGACCGATGCCTGAGAAGAACAGAGACGGCCTGTACAAGCGTTTTAAAAGTGCTTGTGACTTCTTCTTTGATCAACGTCGAAATGCCAACAAACAAGCTAATTCCGAATACGAGGAAAACCTCAAAAAGAAAAAGGAAATCTGTGCTAAAATTTTGGAGGCAGCTAAGTCCAATCCAACTGAGGAGCAAATCACTGAATTTGTAAAAGAATTCAATGACTTGGGCTTTGTTCCACGAAAGAACATGAAGGAAATTCAGGCTGAGTTTAAAGCTGCTGTAGATAGCTATCTAGAGCATATGGAGCAGGACTTTGATCGTGATGATTTCTTGTTCCGATTAAACTTGAACAGAATTCAGGGAGATCCGAATGCCAACAAGACCTTCAACAAGAAAGAGCACGGTATCAGAAAGCAAATTTCAGATCTAGAGAATAATATTACACTCTGGAAAAATAACCTGGAATTCTTCGCTGCATCGAAAACCGCTGATAAATTGAAGAATCAATTTGATGCTAAAATCCAAAAAGCAGAAGAAGAGATTGAGAAACTAAAGAAGAAGCTTTCAATACTTAGAGAATTTTAAAATTTTTTCTCCTCAGTATTAGCGAGATAGCAAAAGGCAAAAAAAAATCCTTCTGCTGTACTTGGAGCGAAAAACTTGAAAGTATATATTTGCACCACCTTAAAGAAAGCCTCTTTAGCTCAGCTGGTAGAGCAACTGACTTGTAATCAGTAGGTCGCTGGTTCGATCCCGGCAAGGGGCTCAAAAAAAACCACTCAGAGATGAGTGGTTTTTTTGTTTTAAGCTTTTAGAAAAGATTTTCATGGCTCTCCTGAGATTAGAATAAGCTTAGATTGAATAAATAATCTTTTCAGGGGTATTTAGCGAAGATATTTTTTGGAATTGCTTATTGACAAGCTAAAGCCTTACAGAGTACCCAAATCCCTGGTTATTCAGCCTTTCTATTAACTTAATGTTCATTGGAAAAAAGCTATTGAAATCACCGTTTAAAAATGAGTGATACCTCACAACGGCCAAGGGTGAAACCCATAGATTGTCATTTTAAAATATCAGTTGAAGGATCCAAAACCTACCCAAGAACAATCGTAAAGGTTGAGCCTTTTTTCTCTTCGCTTTCTACTTCTAATCGAGCACCCATGCTCTCGGCAAATTCCTTACAGAGTAATAATCCAATGCCTGAACCCTTTTCTCCTGCTGTTCCTATGGAGGGGCCCATACCTTTGTGAAAAAGAGACTCGAGTTTCTTCTGACTCATTCCTATTCCGTTATCCGAAATATGGATTTTCCCTTTTCCAATAGACTCAAAGGAAACTTCAATTTGACCATCGGGATTGGTGAATTTCAAAGAGTTCGAGACTAGATTTCGAATAATGAAATTAAGCCGATTGCTATCAGTTTGAATGGTTTGGTCTTCAGGAATCCTGTTTATAATAGTAATGTTTTTACCTTCTGCTGTTGGAATAGCAAATTGAATGGATTCATCTACCAACTTCTTCAAGTTTGTCTCAGCTAGTTGAATATTGTTAAACTCCATCTGCGTTTGAGCCCATTGGAGAAGGTTCTTCAGTAGTTCTTGAACAGTTTTTGTCTGTTTTGCGATTCTAGGCACTAGGCTGGCTAAATCTTCATTGGTTAAGATCTTTTGATCCCAATACTCCAAAAGAACCTGAAGAGAGGAGAGGGGGGCTTTTACATCGTGAGACACTACAGACAACAACTTCTCCCGAATAGAATTTGCCTCTTTGAGTTCAGAATTCGCATTGCTGAGAAGCACTGACTGTTTTTCCACCTGATCATTCTTTTCAGTCAATTGGGCTAAGGTTATGTCTATCTTTTTCTTGGCCTGTGCTAATTCATGATTTTTCTTCCTCTGGTAGACTCCCAGACCAATCATACCAACCAAAATGATCACAGCACCAATCAGAAGTTCATTCTTCCGCTGCAGGTTTAAATCTAAAAACCGTTGTTCCTCCAGGAGTCTTTGATTTTCCAATTCCTTTTTCTCAGACTCATATTGGATCAGTAAATCATCCTGTATTTTTTGCTTGCTTTCATTGAATAGGAGTGCATCAGCTTCCAATTTTTGCTTTGCAATTTCAAATGCATTTCGATAATCTCCTTTCTCCTGATACGCATCAATTAGATAATTTGCAGTATTTGAGATCATGTAATTTGATCCCATTCCTTTTGCAAGCTCAAAGGCACTTTTGGCATAATTTAATGCCTGATTTTTATCTCCTACCTCTAGATTGAATTGAGAAAGTTGCGTTAGTACTGAAATTTGAAGCTCTGTATCATTGATTCCTTCGGATACCTTCAAACTCCTTTTTAGATAATTCTCAGCAAGCATATATTGCTTTTCACCTTGAGCTAACTCTGAAAGCTGATTCAGTGTATGGATAAGTCCACTTGCGTCATTTAAGCTGGTTTTGATTTCTAAAGATTCGGATAGGTACGCTTTTGCGGAGTCCAAATCTTCTTTTGCATTGGTGGATATCCATTTATCTCTATAGTAACTTCCAAGGTTATTGTATAGCAGACTCAATCCTCTCTGACTATTGGCCATTTTTGCATAAGCCAAAGCCTTTTTATACCGCTCTGCCGCTTCAAAACTCTTTCCGGTTCGATAGAGAATATTGCCAATGTTAAGATGAGATTCAACAAGTCCAAGGGTATCTTGTATGTTTTCTCTGATTCTCAATGCATCCAGATTTAACTTCATTGAGGTTTCAAAATCAGATTTAATCAGATAAGCTACAGCTTTAATATTGATGGCATTTCCTTGCATTTTGGGCAAATCAGCCAACTCTCCAAAATAAATGGATGAATCTGCATACGAAATAGCTAAATCCTGATCCGCACCGTAGTAGTGTCTAGCTAAGGAATAATAAAGCGAGGCTTTGGTGGCTGGATTTTCTGTTTTTTGAAGTTCCAAAGTCAAGCTGTCACTTACAGGGTCAGCGGAATTGAAAATCAATAAGAGAAATAATACTAATTTGGGCATTGAATAATATATAAATCTGATATTCGATATATGTCTGCTCAAGCTAAACATCATACTCTGAGCAGAGGACAGCTAATTTTTTAGCTCTTAAAGATAAATAAACGATATTTTAATTATAAGTCTTATTACTAATTTTTTTGAATTTAGTTTAATGCAAAAAACTGTATGTATAAGGAATATATCATTGTTTTAAATATATTTTACACATTAGAAATAATCATAAATATCTGAAATTCAGGATTTAATCCGTTTTGTTATTGGTAAGCAAAACATATTAAAAAATACAATACTTTACATAAATGGTTTTAATTAGAATGAGAAATAGTATTGAGACCGTAACACTAAAATGAGCTCACTGTCTTCATTTGAAATGTTATTATTTAGAGAATTAATTTATTATAACCATTGCAGATCCTTTCAAAGGAAGTTAATCCATAATTAAAGTAAGAAATTCATTTTATATTTTTATTACTATTTAAAGAGTTAATTTACCTATTCAGGTTATAAATTTTATAAATTAATTTTAATCAAGGTGTTTTTTCAATCATTTAGATTGTTTAAATTCTGAAAAATTTAACCCTTTACATCAATGAAAAAATTATCCTCCTTATTGCTAGTCCTGCTTGTGGCTATGGGCTCACTGGTCACCTTTTCCAGTTTTACTGCCTCTCCTGAGTATTTCGAAGGTAAGTGGGCCGTGACGGTTTACGATACCCCAGAAGGTACAGCAACTATTCCTATGCGATTTGAAACTGTTGACGGCAAGACCATGGGCTATTTCGTAGAAGATGCTTCCG
This sequence comes from Algoriphagus formosus, assembly GCF_002807035.1. Lineage (GTDB taxonomy): Bacteria > Bacteroidota > Bacteroidia > Cytophagales > Cyclobacteriaceae > Algoriphagus > Algoriphagus formosus. Next base: position 314,741 of record NZ_NIUC01000001.1, read on the forward strand.
GTACAGAAAAGGAAATGTCCTCAGTCAGTATCACAGATGGTGTTCTAACAGCTTATTTCAATATCACAGGTTATGACGTTTACTTGAGTCTGAAAAAAGTGGATGATGAAAATGCTTCAGGATCGCTGATGGACATGTTTGTGACTGAGGCAAAGAAGGTGAAGTAAGTAGGAAGCTGGAAGAAGGAAGACGGTAGCTGGAAGTGGGAAGTTTAAAGTTTTTCTTTGTGCCCTCCGAGGTAATAAAAACCACCAAGAGCACAACGAACACAAAGCTTTTTCTTACCCATCCTTTCCCGATACTCGGGACAAACTGGCCCTTATTCTCCTTAGTGGTTCATCTTCTTCGTGCCTTTCGTGTCCTTTGTGTTTCAAAAACTCCTTTGAGTCCCATGTGGTAAAAAATCAAAAAATAAGGCCTGGAAATTTTCCAGGCCATTTTGGTTTTATTTGCTTAGGGTAAACTCAGGTAGATATTTGATTTTTCCGCCATCCATTGCAGATTCATGTGCCAAAATACCCACGCAGGTTATATTTGCTGATTGCCTGGCATCCGGATAGGGAGCTCTGCCTTCTGTAAGCGCATTCAAGAACTCATCGACCAAATGAGGATGAGAACCACCATGACCTGATCCTTGAGTAAAGGATAAATGCTGATTTTCATCTGAGTCGTATACCCCTTGGGTTGTGAATTTTTGAATTCCCTCAGGTAGTAAATGAGCATAATCAGGGATTTTGACCTTTTCCGGAACTTCACCGGTATGAATCACTGAGTCTTCATGTTCGATGAGTGTCCATTCAAAGGACTTTTTAGAACCGTACACATCAAAGCTTTCCCGGTACTGTCTTGCTGTGTTGAAAAGGGAACGAGTTACTTCTGCGGCTAGATCAGAATCTTTTAACTTGATGTGGCAAGTTTCAATAGCGAAAGGAGAACCGTACTTTGGAATCAAATTTTCATCTATTCGACCCGATCCGAGGCAAGAAACATACTCAGCCTGACCTTTTGGCAAAGCCAAAACAGGACCTACGCAATGAGTCGCATAGTGCATAGGAGGGAGACCTTCCCAGTATCCAGGCCATCCTGCCATTTCCTGCTGATGCGAAGCTCTTAGAAATTGAATTTTCCCCAATTCACCCTTCTCATACATTTCCTTTACAAAAAGAAATTCCCGGCTGTAGATTACTGTTTCCATCATCATATAGGTCAACCCCGTTTCTTCACAGAGTTCGACGATCTGACGGCATTCATCTACGGTAGTTGCCATCGGAACAGTACAGGCTACATGTTTTCCCGCTTTCAGTGCTTTGATGGATTGTTCCGCGTGATTTTGGATAGGGGTATTAATATGGACTGCGTCGATATTTGGATCCTTTAGCAGCTCGTCATAGTCTGTGTAGACTTTTTCGATGCCAAAAGCTTTCCCGATTTCTTCGGCTTTTTCTTTATTTCTTTGGCAAACGGCATACATGTTAGCCAAGGGGTGCTTTTGATAGATGGGAATAAACTCAGCACCAAATCCAAGGCCGATGATGGCAATATTGATTGGTTTTTGGCTCATAGATACGTTGTTTTTTGGGTTTAAAAGAATAAAATATTATCGGATGTCAGATGTTGTTTAGTGTTTTCTTGATACTTGCGTCTTGATACTTTTGTCTATTCAGCTGCCCATTTTTTCAAGAATTCAAGCCCCTCTTTGGCGAAGCCATCCTGAGATGGCACCAATGGCTTCCAAATGCAGACCGCTCCGGCCAATTCCTTGACATTCGGTGTAAAGCTTTCGATGGAAATGGCACCTTGGTAATTGATTTTTTCCAAGCCTCGTTTCCATGCAGACCAATTTGTCTGTCCAGTACCTGGGGTTCCTCTGTAGTTTTCAGAGACTTGCACGTGGATTAATTTGTCCCCAACAGCTGCAATGGCATCTTCAATGCTTGGTTCTTCAATACTCATATGAAAGCCATCCAGAAGAGCCTTCGCTTGAGGTTCGTTGATATCAGCGATTAATTGCTTGAGTTCTGCAGCAGTGTTAATTAGATCTGTTTCGAATCGATTCAAGGTTTCTAAGGCGATCTCCAACCCGAATTCTCCGGCTCGTTTGCTTACCTTCTGAAGATTAGTGACAGCACGATCCCATTCGACTTTTCGTTGCTCGGGAGATACCAAGCGGGCTTTGCCTACAGCAGAGTACATAGGGCCTCCCACAAAGCCTGCACCCAATTCGGAAGCAATTTCAAAGCAAGCATCCAGGTAATCGAAGCAAGTCTGATGGAATTTGGGATCCTCATGAGTCAAATCCCGGGTAGGCCCGAAAGCCCCGCAGATGATAGGTTTGAGAGCATGTTCTGCGAGCGCTTTCTTGACCCGGTCAATGTCAATCAACTCAGGATCTTCGACCGGTATTTCTACCGCATCGTATCCGAAGGATTTGATTTTCTCAAAAAGAGAAATCGTATCTGAATTAAAGGGTGAAGTCCAAAGCCAGGTACTTACACCAAATTTTACATCTAAAGCCATCCTTATTCCACAATCATAATTCCGTTCATAATTCTCCAGTGACCCGGTACGGTACAGACAAATGGGTATTCTCCGGGTTCGGTAGGAGCTACAAAAACCAGTGATTCCCGTCCTTCAGGATCGACCAATCGAGTGGCGGCTATGACTTGCGGTATTTTAGGTACATAATTTTGCTCAGCTCCTTTCGGATCTCTGGCCAAGGCATCTGCAGCTTCTCCAATAGTTTCCATCGAGCCTTTTTGACCGATAACTAGATTGTGCTGCATGAAATCAGGGTTTTCAAAGTCGATAGTCACCTGTGAACCAGCCTTTACGGTAAAGGTGGTCTTGTCATATTTCATCTCGTGTGGGATGACAGCTAGCTTGACAATCGAAGTTCCATTGGCTGAAACCGTAGCAACCTTATCTGAATCATCAGAGAGATCTGTTCCTGGCTTTTTCAATGCCAAAGTAGATTTGTTGCTTATTCTTCCTGAGAACATCCAACCTCCCACATATTTTCCAACTTGATTTCTAGAATCATTTTGGCCTACACGAACTCTTCTAGGAGAAAGTTCTGCCGTGAATAGACCTTTGGTTTTGGCTTTGCCAATTTCTTCACCGTTTATTTTCAAACTCATGCTTCCATCTTCCACCAAATTGGCATCAATGATAAATTGCTCCTCAGGAAGTGGGTTTTTGGTACTGATGATTGTCAATTTTTCATCCTGTGCTACTGCAAAGTGAAGCGCATCCTCAAAAATGTACAAACTGTAGCCATTCGTGTTATTGCCAGAAGCTACCAAAATTCCATCCATTGGATTATTCGCTTTGGAAACGATCATTCGAATTGAAATCTCTTTTCCAGCTATGTCCGGAGGAAAGAGGATGGAGTTTCTTGAATCCAATGGATATTGCTCGGCCACCAAGCTTCTACTGATTCGATCTGCCAAAGACAACTCAGAGTCTCCTGAAGCTTGAAGTGCCGCTGTATTATCTCGCTTAGCAAATTCGGTAGGATGGGAGAGTACTGCCGCAAACATTGCTTGAGGCAAAAATGGATCCTGACCATTTTCATCTTTTTCAGCTGTCTGAAGCAAAGTTTTAGCTGCATCCTCAGAGAAAGGCATTTCAGAAAGTGCAAGGAACGCGAACTTTCTTGTGTGCATGTCTGAATCATCCAAAATACCGGACCCTAAAATCGCTCTCAAGCTTTCTTGATTGGATGGTAAAACACGTAATGCATTTTTACGAACAGCAGCTGATGGATGACGAAGGGCCTTTTCTACAAGCATACTTGCCTCCTTATTACTTCCATCCAATTGGCCAAGTCCATGAAGTGTCCACAGGGCATTGACTGCCGGAGCATTTAGACCAATTTTATCTACTGATTGGTCAGCGATTATCTTGTATAGGTCAGGGATTACTTCGGTATTTTGCTGCTCTACAATCAGACGCTGAGCAGTCAATCTCCAAAACATATTTTCACTTTTCAGAGCTTCAATCAGTTCGGCATTACTGGCATCCCGAAGATCAAAGGTTTTGGAGTCTTCCCCTCCTTTATAACTTACGCGATAGATTCTTCCATGCTGACTATCACGAAGTGGGTTGATGTAAGCATTTCCAGCTCCATTTTCGAAGCCTCTTGGCGTTGGATTATGCTGAATAATGAAATTATACCAATCCGCCACCCAAAGGGCTCCATCCGGTCCTACTTCCGCATGAACAGGGGAGAACCATTCGTCCGAACTAGCCAAAATATTGAATCCATTCTTCTCGGTATATCCTGAACCATCTGATTCGATGACGGCATTGTGTAGGACTCGGCCGGTAGGTTCAGCTACGAAAGCAATTCGATTCCAGAATTTCTCCGGGAAACTTCTTGCTGTGTAGAAATAATGTCCTGCAGCTGCCGTGTAGCCTCCATGCCAATCCACTTGACGAAGGAAAGGGGTCAGGTGAGGCATATCGTAGTGACTGTCGATTCCATGGACGGTATTGGCTGAACCTTGGAAGACCGGACGCTTCACATATTTATTTTCCATTGAAAAGTACACACTGTGCTGTCCGTTTGCAGTAGAAATAAAGGTTTCAAAGTCTTCTGTGAAGGCCAAACCCCAAGTATTGTTAGAAGTATTGCCTAGGTATTCCAGATTTTCCCCATTCGGTTTAAAGCGGTAAACACCCTGCCCGAAAGAATGCTCCTCTCCGCTGACAGTACCTCTAAATCCAGAGTATCCTAAAACTCCCCAAATTTTATTATCAAATCCATATTTGAGATTGGATGGACCAGCGTGTGTATCGCTTTTTCCCCAGCCAGTCATAATGACTTCTCGCACATCCGCTACATCATCTCCATCGGTGTCTTTTAGAAAAACAAAATCAGGAGCCATGGATATTAAAATCCCTCCATTGACAGCCATGATTGAAGTTGGGATATTCAAATTATCTGCGAAAACGGTCACCTTATCAGCTTTTCCGTCTCCATCAGTATCTTCTAGAATTTTGATTTTGTCATTTCCTCCTTCAGTTCTTACCTCATTCGGATAATCGACTGTTTCGATTACATAAAGCCTACCACTTTCATCCCAAGTCATTGACATTGGATTGATGATCATCGGTTCAGAAGCAAAAAGTGTCATTTCGAATCCTACAGGAAGCTGTACGGTTTTCATGCTTTCCTCAGGAGAAAGCGGAAGCTGATAGCGTGGGGCGGGATCCTTTCGCTCATAGTTTGGAATTTCTGCATCTCGAAATTCCGGCTGAGGAATATCATAAGCTGCCAAAAGTGCATTTACCTCATCACCCACAGCCCACAAAATCCCATTTGCTACGAGTTCTTGAAATTCAGGCTGCTTCCAAGTCTCTTCATTGTGTCCAAAAGCGGTGTAGAAAACTCTACCTTTTCCTTCTTCCAATGTCCAGGTATAAGGCTCTCGGTGGTCTCCATCCACACGCTCCATTAGAACATGCATATCTGGATTGAGTTGAGAATGCACATAAGTCTCATCCCAAGTTTCGAATTCCTCAATCCCGTTCATGATGGGGTGATCCGCATCGACAATCGTAGCTGTGAAATTGCCTTCTCCATGAGATTCGAACTGGCCACCCACAGTATTGATATACCAATCAGAGTTTCGGAAACACCAAGAAGCACTATGGATTGGAATTAAAGCTTTTCCGCTTTGTACATAGTCTTTGAGAGCATCTTCCTGATCAGAGGTGATGTCATCATGATTTGCATAAATCATCAAGCCATCATAATTGTAGAGCATATCCTCATTCAGATCATTGGGATCGGCAGTGTAAGTCAGATTGATGCCTTTTTGGAACAAAGGAATTCCAAGATGCTGCATGAATTTCTCGGAATTATGATGTTCGCTTTCGTGTCCAAGCACAAGAATTTCAACTCTTCTTGGCTCTGTCATAGAGAGGAAAACTTCCTTTTTGCTTTGGCTACAGCTCGCTATCAATAGAAGCAAAAGCGCAAAAAGGCTAGTTCCTATATTCTTTAGATTCATGATTATTTGGGTTTAAGCAATATCGAGTAGCTATATTCCACAATTTTGTTGAATACTTCTTCCTATTTGTTGGTATTTTCTGACTGTATTTTGCTTATTTAGGTCCCGTAATGATAAAATTAAGTCATTAAGCAGTGAGAAAGCCCTTAAAAAAGTCAAGAATTCCCGAAAACAAAGCCCTTTTGATTAAGGACTTGGTAGCCCCATATTTTGATGTCAATTGGCACTTTCATTCCGAATATCAGTTATTTACTGTTTTGAAGGGTAGGGGAACCCGTTTCGTCGGAGATAATATTCAGGCTTTTCGGGAAGGGGATATGGTCTTGACGGGGCCTAATCTTCCGCATCTATGGAGAAATGATCCAGCTTATTTTCGTAGTGAAAATCAATTGGAAACTCGCGGCGTGGTGATTTATTTCCCTGAGAATTTCCTGAATGATTCACCCTTTATTTTTAAAGAGTTTGAGCCCATTTCTGTTTTACTTGAGCAATCGAGGTTTGGAATTGAAATAGGGGGAGAGACCAATCTTCAGGTGAAAAAGCTGATGCTGGACATGCTCCAAAGTTCCGGTCCAAGCCAAGTCATTCATTTGTTGAGTATCTTGGAAACAATTGCTCATTCCAACGAAAAGCAATTGATCGCTAATCCTGGTTATATCAACTCACATAAAGAATCTGAAGAAGATAGAATGGGTAAAGTGCATGATTATGTCATGAATCATTTCCAAGGAAAAGTATCACTTGAAGATGCAGCTGGCCTTGCTAATTTGTCGGTTTCAGCTTTCAGTCGCTTTTTCAAATCCCGGATGAACCGCTCTTTTTCTGATTTTTTGACCGAAGTTCGAATTGCTCATGCTTGCAAGCTGCTGCACGATACTGATTTGAATGTCAGCGAAGTAGCCTTTAGTTCAGGCTTCCATACACTCTCTAATTTCAATCGGCTTTTTCGGCAGCGAACCCAAAAAACACCCTTAGAATATCGAAAGGAATACCAGCTTCATTTTTAGGCTTTAATTTCAATATCCAACTGCCTTCCTTCTTCCTGCGCTTTCTTATCCATTCCTGCACCTATTGCCAACCCGATGGACATACCGATCGTAATACCTATTGCAAAGAATGCCATATTTCCCAAAGTAAGCCCAAAAACCACTCCGAATGGAATCCCAAAAGTTGCCATTCCCATAGCCATCCACATGGTTTGAAAATGCCCTTTTGTAACTAGACCAAGCTCTTTTTTGACAAGGGAAAGAATCAGCGATTGGGAATTTCGGACCTGCTTTAGCAGTTCTTTATCCGAACCTGAAAAGCCATTTAACTTATCAATTTCCTGATTGATAGAATTCAAAATTTCAATCGGTATCTCTCTTTTTCTCAATTCTGACAAAAGATTCTTTAACAGAGAATAGGCAGTATTAAGTTTGCTATCTTGGTCAATTTCGGGTCTTTCAATTAATTCTTTGATCTCCATCGGTCTATTTTTTCCTACTCGATTTTAATTTTGGTCATGACTTCATCAGAATAAGTAGAACTCACCGGGACAATAAATTTCCCAAGTCGCAACTGATGCTTTTCTGCAACTTTGATTTGGTTTTTATTGGCAAGGAATGAACGATGGGTCCGGATAAAGTAGGAGGGCAGCAGTCGCTCGGCTTCCTGAAGTGTCATCCGACTTTGATACTTTTCCTCACTGTTTTGAAAAATCACATAATTCCCCTGCGATTCGCAGTACAATAAGTCCGGAAAGTCTATTCGCACCTGACCTTCCTGTGTTTTGATGAAAGTCCAGGAATCATCTGTATTTCCCAAAATACGAGTTCTGGCTTTTTCACAGGCCTTCACAAAGCGGGTAAGGTTGAAAGGCTTCAAGAGATAGTCCAAAGCCTCTAAGTCAAATCCTTTTACCGCAAACTCCGAATAGGCTGTAGTAAAAATCACCTCTGTGCCAGCAGGAAGGAGTTCTACCAGATCAATTCCTGAGATATCCGGCATATTGATATCTAGAAAAACCAAAGGGATATCATGATTTTTAAGGTATTCCAGTCCCTGCATTGCATTGGTAAAGCTGGCCTGAATCTCTAAAAAAGGCACTTTCGAAGCATGGGATTTGATCACTTCTAATGCAAAACCCTCATCATCGATGGCAATAGCTTTGATCATAGATTAATGAATTTGCACTGAAAAATGTACAAAGAAATCCGAGTCATTGGATACAATATTTAATTGATGCCGGTTGGGATAAACCAAGTTGAGACGCTTTTTCACATTTTCCAAACCTATCCCTGAAGTTTCATTTGATCTTTCTGTAGACTTGACTGGATGCACACTATTGACCAAGTCGAGATGAACCGAGCCTGAGATGCATCGCAAGTTCATCCGAATCCAAGACTTTTCCTTCGCAGAAATCCCGTGTTTGAAAGCATTTTCTACAAAAGGAATCAATAGCATGGGAGCAATCTGACCCTGACAGCCATCCGTATTGATTTGAAAATCTACATCGAGATTTTCCTGCGAGCCAAAACGAAGCATCTGTAAGTCGAGGTAATTTCGGAGATAGTCTATTTCCCGAGAAAGGGAGATTTTGGGTTGCTGATTTTCATGAAGCATAAAACGCATCATATCTCCCAGCTTTTGGATGCCGTCAGAAGTCTTTTCTGCATTTTCCATCAATGCACTCGCATAAAGGGTGTTTAGGGCATTAAAAAGAAAGTGCGGATTGATCTGAGAGCGAAGAAAATCAAGGTTTGCCTGTCCTTGTCCTACCTCCGTGCTGAGGTTGAAAATTTTACCTGTCAGGTTTTCGTACTTCTTGAAAATCAGATTTGATAAAGGATTGATTATCAATAAAATAATTCCATTGATCAAAAATCCAATTAAAATGATTTCTTCCTGATTATTCTCTGCAGCTATTGCAAAAAATATGATAAAAATAATCACTAATAAAAGCGCCAAATACCAATTGGCCTGCTTGTTTTTGCCAGCTTTCCGCTTGCCATAGACCAGGTAATAATTGTATAAAACCAAGGATAGGAGTACAGGAAAAATCATGATAAATAGAATCAGAACCCCTTCATTGATGATTGATGACTGCCCTAGTAACAAAAAGAAAATGAGCACTATAAACGTCAGAATCATCCGGGTCAAATTGTAAAAGTAATAGGAAGAAACCCGAGGCGGTGTGAGCATATTCTTCAAAACCAATGCTCCTCCTTGATGGCTGATATACAAGAAGATAACCCCCAAGAAGAGTTGGAAAAGCTTCTCGAAGGAGCGATCTGATGCTACTGTCAGAATCGTAGAAAAAATAAAAGCGAGTCCAAAAGTCAGGATTCCCCAACCGATCAGAGGACCGATTTTCCGGTTTTTCAGATAGGTTGGAATCAACTGCATATGGAAAATATAAAATACCACATAGAGCGCGGTAGGAACAAAAATACGGTCATAGGGCGAGGGGAGAGTTCCTGCCCAGCGATTGGTATTCATGCTGATCAAATTGAATAGCACGATACTGACGAAAACCAAAGTGGTAATCCACCATTCGATCTGTCTAAAATCAAAACTTCTTTCCTTCATAATGCTGGGATTAAATCAAGTTTACTAGTTGGTAGAGATAACAAACAAGGGCGAGCAGCAAGAGGAAATAGATTCCTCTATGCCTTTTTACTTTTTCTTGGATTGGATTGCTTGCCTTCATGGACACAAGAATCGCAAATCCTTAATTAGACATCAAAAAGTTGGGATGAATAGTGGGTTTAGTGGGATGGAACGGTGGGAGGAGGGAAGTTTGGGGGTTGGGGAGTTAGGAAGAAAGGGAGTTTGGGAGATGGGAAGTTAGGGAGTTAGGAAGTAGGAAGGTTGGTGAGTTAGGAAGTTTGGGAGTTAAGTAGTAGGAATAGGATGTTTATAGTCATGGCGAGGAGCTGATTTCAAAATCATTGTTTGTTAAAATATCAAGTTGTGACGAAGCCATCTCCTTAGGAATTAGAAAGTTTAAAGGATGCAAGGTTATTTTATCTGAGTTTGGGAAAAATCAAAAAGGATAAATCTCCAGATCGATATTCCAAAGAACGGGAAGAAGGAAATACACTAAGAGACTAACTATCAGTATGGAGAAAATATTTAGCCAAAACCCTGCTTTGACCATATCTTTCATTTGTAGAAAGCCTGATCCAAATACGACAGCGTTGGGTGGAGTAGCCACAGGAAGCATAAATGCACAACTCGCAGCTAAAGTAGCGCCCACCATTAAGCCAAATGGATGAAGATCCAGCTTGAGGGCGACAGAGGCCAAAATCGGTAGAAGCATGGAAGCTGTGGCCACATTGGATGTAACTTCCGTAAGGAAATTGACCGAAGCGATAATAATCAGCAGCAATAAGAAGAAAGAAATTCCTTCTATCAAGGTAAACCGTTGACCAATCCATTCCGCCAGTCCGGTTTCTTTGAATCCTTCCGCTAGAGCCAAACCACCTCCAAAAAGTATCAAAATACCCCAAGGGATGCGTTCAGCGGTTTTCCAATCCAAAATTCTTTTAGTTTTAGTTGAATCGGGGAGGAGAAACAAAACCAAGACTCCTGTCAAAACGATAATGGTATCATCGATGCCTGGAATAAACTTAGCCAGAAAAAAGCTTCTTGAAATCCAGGAGAAGCAGACTAAGCCAAAGACTATCAATACATTTTTTTCTTCATAGGAGATTTTTCCAAGTTTTATAAGTTGCTCTTTTACTATATGTTTCGCGTCATTTAGCTTAAAGTTCTTGGGAAGGGGATTCGCATAAGAGACCAAATACCACCAGCAAATGAGAATTAAAAAAACAGCGAGGGGAAAGCCAAAAAGCATCCATTCATTAAAGCCAATGGTGTAATCATAAAGATCACTGACTACGGCTGCTAGAATAGTATTGGTAGGGGTACCGATCAAGGTAGCCACTCCACCAATGGATGCGCTGTAGGCTATGCCCAACATGATATTTTTACCCAATCGATCGCTGAGTTGGGATTGATCAGCTCCAAATTGCTCTTGAAACTGCTTCACAACTGCTAAGCCAATCGGAAGCATCATCAGTGAAGTTGCCGAATTGGAAATCCACATAGAAAGAAAACCTGTAGCTACTATAAATCCCAAGACGATAGTTCTTAAGTTAGTTCCAATCAATTGAATAATCGATAGGGCGATCCTCCGGTGTAAATTCCATTTTTCAATTCCTGTAGCCATTAGAAATCCGCCCATGTATAGCATCACTGTAGGATGCATGTAGTTTGATGAAACAGATTTTATAGGAAGAATTCCCAGAGTAGGCATTAGAATTAAAGGCAAGAATGCAGTAGCTGCTATAGGTAGTGCTTCAGTGATCCACCAGATCGCCATCCAGCTGGCCAAAGCCAACATGGCCAAAGCTTCTTGATTTAAATCGGGAGAATTTACGCCATACAGGATGATAAAAAATGAAAGTGGGCCTAGAATCAAGCCTAGACTAGTAAAAGAAATCTTCATTAGGGTGGTGGACTTAAAGACGGGGCCTAAGTTAAAAATATTTCAGAATGTGTAGGTGAAAAAAAACTTTACTTAACATAATATAAATTATGTAACAATAAGCATAATCATTGATTTTTGTCTAACCCAATTTAATTGGATTACTACTATCTGACTCTGCATTTGAATAGCTCGTCATCATTAGGAAAATCATAGGAAAAATGCAATTAGTGTAATTAAATAAAACCTGTTATTTTCGTTTAAAACAAATACTTAATCATCAACTGTGCTCGCCTGCCTGTACCTTTTGATTCATTAACGTTAGTGCGTTGTACTATCATATATTCTATTCCAGTATTCAGACTTTTTATTGGTGACCATATCAAATTAGCATGACCCGACATACCTGCTTTCATATCATATCCTGTCTTATACTGTGAAGGATCAATAGAATAAAAGTTTGAGTTAAGATTCGCTATAAGTGTATTTAATATGCGGAATCCAAATCCACCACCTATATTCAATGCTGGCATCTGCTCCAAATTGCCTTGCGGTGTTACTATGGCCGAAGATTCTGTGCCAATTGTAGCTACAATTTGGCTACCCCAACCCTGTCCATAACTGGTCATCCAACGAAAATAATGATTTTTTGCACCAAAGTATTCTCGCCCGCTAAAGCTAAAACCCCAACCCATTGCAGTAGCATTTGGAATTATACCCAATCCATCCCAACGGAGTTGAAAAACCGAAGCTCCTAAAAACAAGCGACCACCTGAAGCTGTTTTTTTTGTAATTCTCCCAGTTAGAAGAGGGAGTTGTTGACTGGCTTGACCAACAGTATCTCTTCCATCAATACCTGGAAATTCGAGCATTTCAAGAGCTAACGCATACATAAACTTGCTTCCAAGTTTGTCTTCCCATCGCACCTGAGCTCTTCGCGTTCCTGTTAATGCATCACCTGCTGCAAAATCAATAGTAGATGGTACAGCAAACAAATCCGATTGCGTACCCCATGTTCTACCAATAAGTAATCGGCCCATAACACCGTATGCATGGCGGAGTCTTGGGGTTTGGTTAAATGGCCCGCGATCAAGGTTATAAAAGTCTAATTCAATAAAAATTTGATAAGGGCGACCAACCTCGTTTATACTTCGAATATCAAAGTTGATCCGCGATTCGCGCGCATGCAGGTTCATATAACCACTTTGTGCGGGGCGCCCATCTCCGTCCACTGGAACGTTCTGGATTTCATATTGAAATCGATTATAACCGCCATCAAAATCCTGGATATAATCCAATTTCACATAACCCCCAATAGCCATTCGGGCTTTGGTTCCAAATAATGGCCATGAGTTTGGGAAAGTAGCATCTACCAAATCCTGCCCGGTATAGTCAATTATATTATCTCTAAAATCACTAATTCGAATTGAATCGGTTTTAACTATATTAAGCGTATCTCCGGGATGCCAGTCCTGTGCATTTGCTACTTTTGGTATGGAAAGCAACAGGATTAATGTTATTAGAATGGAATCTTTCATAGAACTTTTTTGTTATAAGGTTTGCTCTAATAATTGAATTTAAGGAGTTGTTTACCAGGGTAATGGCACAACAGGAGCAATCGTAAGACGTAGTTGATGTTGAGGCCCATAAGCTTCAGGCGAGGCTACATAAAACCAATATTGTATGCTTACTTTAAGAGGTAACTTCCCAATACGGGTCACTTTATTTACACCCGTACCAATAGGAAATGTGAATTTATTTCCTTTAGAGGCTTTGTGATTAATAGACCAAGTAGGTGAGCCAGTGATTTGCCAGGCATTTGGTAAAGTAATCACATAAAAATATTGACCAGCGGTAATACTAGCAGACTCCCCTCCTTCCGAAAAAATCCAGATATCATCACCCAAACTAGAAAAACTATCATTAGAATTTGGGTCAACCTTATTCGCATTCCATGAATGATTTATCATAAAACCAGCAACCCCCCAATTAAAAATTTGAGCCAAGGCTAGCTCAGGCCCTATTAATGTATAAGGAGATTTTAAGGCATCGTCTGTTGCCGTTCTGAAACTGGCGAACACGCCAAGAACAACTACGGTTTTTGATGGAAATGTTTTACCCACCGCTATGTCAGCACTTATATTTCCTAGATTGGCCCCAGTATTTTCAAAACCATTTGGGCCATATGCCGACTGCGAAAAATAAACCGGAATATTTAGTCTTACAAAAAGATTGGTAGTCTTGTTTATTGGCATGGGAAGGCTAGGTTGAAAACTCATAGCAAAGCTGTTTTGGCTTCCTGCATTGGGCAAAGTGCCATCATAGTGCATAAAATCAAAGTTAAAGTTCATGGTACCCAAGACGGTATTGGGATTCGCCAATTCTTTAGCTATATCTGCCGAATTTTGCTCATTTTCTTCTTGTGCAAAATTTGGAAGCGAGACTAATAAAGAAATAAGGAAAAGGAAAAGTTTTAAGTTGGAAGGTTCCATGGCAAAGATTTTAAATTCTTCTTTCTAGTTAGAATCTATAGCCAAACACAAAGGTCAAAGACCTTCTTTGACCCCATCCACTTTGCACGGCTAGTTCCAAGTGATTAGAGATAGGCACATAGAGACCAGCAATAAAATTCCATCTGATGGGTTTGAAATTTACCTGGTAATTCAAATTGTTATCATTGGGTAAACCGATAAAGCCTTTGGTGTTAGTATTGTAAAATTGGCCCTGTGCACCTATCATCACATTCATTCCAAAATTAGTCATGTATCCTAAAGAGGGAGCCAATACATGAGCAAGTTTGGTAGTGTTGACCTCAGGAATACTTGAGGCCACAAACTGATAACTTAATGAGACATTAATATTGTCTACCCCTCCAGCAAGGGTGACGCCCCCTCCATAAGTTAATGCTGTCAACTCAGATTGGATGGGGAGATAGTCAGGGATGTCATCAGGATCAAGACCTATAATCCAACCAAGTTTTGATAGCGCGTCTTTCACCTCTTCACTAAGAAAAAGAGATCCATCAATTTGGTTTTTACCTTGTCCAAATACTCCCATTACATTGAGAAATGGAAGTAACCAAACATCCCCCTTAATCATTGTGACTTTTGTAAATTGATCAACAGTCGATCCCTCCAGTTCAAAAAGATTAACCAATGAAACCAAATCAGATTCATTCGATCCAACTTGAAGATCAGTAAACTGTAGTTGTTGAGCTTGTTGATGACTGAAAATATTAATTCCAATAGGTCTAGGGAGACTATAGCCCAGCTTTCTAGCTCCTTTACCGTAAATCGGAAGACCCCAACCAAGACTTCCGGTTAATGTTTTAGCGCTCGAATCAAGAGTAAAGGGTTTAGTTTTTTCTGGCCAAGAGAGGGCAACTCCATCTTCATCTTTATATTCAACAGTAGTACCTTTGATAATTACCTCCACCCTATCTTTCTTTTTTTGGTAATTGTATTTCTGATCTGTAGATTTCACGATATACCCATCATGGCTTTGGGTGCGAGTAAAGTATGTAGTGGAGATTACATTTTCTGCTTCGACCTTTTGTCCCATAAATTTTATAGGCGCCTCATTAGTCAATTCAACTTTTTCTAATTGGCCATCGACTATATATATTTTACCCAATAATTTTTTCGCATACATCAGCTCAGGTTCCAGCATGCTTTTATTGTACCTATATGATATAATTATGGTATTTCCTTCATTACTGATTACTTTTAAAGACTTTTCATCATAAAGGTTCTCTTTGGATAAGCGACTGAAAGAATGCATTTCCTGCATAGTTTTTAAAAGTAATTTTTGTTTTAAAATACTAATTGAATCTTCGTTAAATGCTAATTGAATATCTATTCCCTCTTTATATGTGGGGTCGTAGATGAGATAGAAATTTGAACTTTCTGTTTTACCATCCAAAGTTCTGGACACCTCCATTTTCTGTGTAAACTCTCCTTTTTGAAGGGTAGTACTCAGTGCTGCATCTAAAGCTTTGGGAGAAATCCCATATTCAGTAAGCAAGTCGCTGTTGATAATTTTTTTTGAGTTTTGAGCTTGAGTATCAAATCCGAGAAAGCTTAACCAAATGATAGTAAATAATCGAAGTAAAGTGTTTTTCATATAAATGGATTTTGATAGCGTCAAATTTATTTTTAGAAAGTCAGCATTCAAGGTTTCGTTTTTTGAGGTATTACATTAGAGACTTTCTTCCGGCTGTATATTTGTATAATCAATCATAATTCTAGGTACCAGAATCATCTCTACTATGAACATTTTATAGTATTGTGGCGTACTAAGTGCCAAATCCCCCACAGTAATAGAACCAAGAACTCTAAAACCAATATTATCAATTACTTGCATTACATTGGCTGGCATGATAGCGCCCAGACAGCAACCTTATTTAATGGCTACTATCTGAGTGCCAGTCTTTAAACTTGTTATTTAAGTGTGTTTTTATAGATCACTCAGTCCTTCATGATAACAACGAAGTTTTTACCGGAATCCTTGACCAAATCAAGGTTTTCCAATGGGTTTCCATTCACCAAGTGGCTATCGGTTTAGCTACCACTTTCAATCATACCAAGAGGATCTGCCTGGTAAGAATAGCGTAGCACACTCAATTAAATCAATTCAGCTTTGATGAATTTTACCATCTTGGGAATTTCATAAGGCGTGAATTGATATATCCTCTTCCGAACAGGTTATTTGTCGAATACTGATCCGGAGAGATCGAACTCGTCGACCGCCCCTTCTCCCCGAATGAAGATCCGGTGGTTGAATCGCACGTAGTTGTATTCACCAGAAGGATCTTTGAGCAATTCACCAAGAGATCCCTTGTTTGGGCCTTCGGTGATGATAAAATAGCCATCAGCCGTGTTAGCCACATTGGCAGGTGCGGGATCCGCCCCGCTAGTCAATGCGGAGAACTGGATAAACACATATTTGTCACCCTCCTTGCGAATCTCAATGTTTTGGGAATTACCCTTGAAGACACCTACAAATGGGTCGAGGACAGACGCATCAACACCCGCTGCCACCGGAGACTTAGCCTCGATACCAGTGAAGGCCTTGACCATTGCGTTTGCAACTTTTTTATAGGCCTCGGCTCCGCGATCGCTGTGAACCAAAACCACTACGGCAAAGTCGTGATCAGGGATCAGTTGCAGAAAAGAACGCGTGCCTGGCCAATTCCCCCCGTGGCTGGGGCTGGTGACCCCGCCGTAGTCGTGGACAAACCATGTCAGCCCAGTGAAGTCGCCGGTCTCAGCCTCGACTGCCGGAGCGTGGGCATAGTCCAGTGCTTCTTGTGACAGCAGCTGGTTCCCTGAGGCGTCCTTGCCGTCCAGCTGAAAGCGGGCGTATTTCAGCATGTCGGTAACCGTAGACCGGAGTGCGCCGGAGGCTGCGGACTCTCTAATCAACGGAATGTAGTATGGTTTTAGATCACTGATGCTGCCTTCCCCGTAGATCGGCGGATGACCCCATGCGTAGTTATTAGCCGGAGGAGTGGTGTCGTAATTAAAGGATGACGAATCCATGCCGAGTGGGTTGAGCAGGTGCTCTTCGATTAGGGTCTCGATCGGCTTTCCGCCGATATGCGACACCACATGGGTAGCAAAGGTGATACTGGTGTTGTTGTACATCCAGGTTTGATCGAACGGATAGATCTGCTCGACGTAAGCTGCCTGGAGCATGACCTTCTCGGATATAGATCCACCCGGAGGAACACGAAGAAAACCGTGGTCGCCATACCAGCCAGCACGATGATGGAACAAGTCAACGACCCGCGCTTTGGAAGTAGCATCAGGATCAGCAACTCTCCACCACGGCAGGATGTCCACTACACGGGCGTTCAAATCCAGTTTGCCTTCTTCGGACAGCTGCATGGCCACCGTCGAAAGAAAGGTTTTTGTCACAGAGCCAATTTGAAATTTCGTATCAGGGGTAACTGCCTCGTCGGTGCCTACCTTGGTGACACCGAGGCCGGCGCTGTAGGTATTGGGTCCATGGATAACCCCGACAGCAAGCCCCGGGATTTTCATTTCCTTGATCAGTTCAGCAGTTTCGGCGAGAACCGCATCAAAGGTCGCCTGGCCCTGCTTCTTTGTCATTGTTTTATTGGACTGTTGCTTTTTTTGTGCAAATGCCGGTTGAACTGCAAATAATGACAAGATCATTACAGTAAATAGCAACTTTATTGGTTGTTTAATTATTTTTTTCATTTTTTTCTCCTATAAATAATAATTGAAATACGTCTTAGGGCTTTAAATAATAAAAGTCGTATAAAGTCCGTGTCACTTCTGCAATGGCCCGATCACGATCAGCTTCTGAAGTCGTACTACTCTTAGTGAATACTACAATCGCAAAACGTCGGCCGTCGGGTAGCGTGATATAGCCGACGTCGTTGGCTACTCCCCCTATAGTTCCGGTCTTGTTCGCTACGGGCGTTCCCTTGGGCAGCAGCCCCTTGAGCCGGCCAGAGCCCGTGCGCGTGCGCGACATGACATTAATTAGGAAGTCGCGGCTCTCGGAGCTCGTCGCTTTGCCACCGTCAATGGCAAGCAGGAGCTGCAGCATCGCAAAGGGCGTTGCTTGGTCACGTGGATCTGCCTCGAAGTCCAGATTGCGGTCACTCTGGATCTTCAAGAGCTCCGGCCGAGCCTTGAAGACCTCTGTGGCGAGTTTATGCGTGGCCGGTCCCGGCAAACCATAGAACTCCCCGATGATCTCGCCTGTCGACCGATCGACCCTGAAATCGCTGATCCCAATCCTGCGCAGATAGTTGGTCACTGCCGCGGGGCCACCGGCCAGCCCCATCGAGATGTCAGTCGCCGTGTTGTCGCTCTCCGTGATCATCACCTCGATCAGGTTCGCAATCGACAACTGGATCCCAGGGTGAACGAATCTGCCATTAAGCGCAGCGTCCCCGATCATCATCATATCGAGTGTGACATCGACCATCTGGTCGAGCCGCAGCTCCCCCCTGTCCACGCGATCCAGCACGGCAGCGGCAATCGCAACCTTGTAGGTACTCGCCATCACAAACTGTTCATCGCCGTTTATGGTGATCGTCTCCTTCGAACCAATTTCCTGTGCCGCCACTCCTATGCGACCTGCTAACTTCTCTGTGAGATTCTCAATCTTTTTAGAAAGAGCTTCAACATTTTGCTTTTGAGCAAATGCCGGTTGAACTGCAAATAATGCCGAGATTATTAGAGTAAATAATAGTTTCAAATTTCTCTTCATCTTTCTTTTGTTATAAACATTAATAATTGCTTTTAATCGATTAACATTAATCTCTTATACTAAAAGTTGCGTTTTCGTCTAAAGGATAGATAGGATACTTTAGCTTGGTGTGCTCGAAAAGGGTAATATCGCGACTAGTGGTTCCGGGAACATCAGCGAGCAGTAACTTATCGGTGAAGTTTTCATAGAATGCTCGAAAGTGCATCCCACTTTTGACACCTATCACATCGTATTCCTGAATGATAATGCCATGCGGACGTCCCTGCGTATCATCATAGGTCTGGCACAGGCCGGAAATAACGATGACATCCACCGTATTTTCCGCTTCAATGATCAATCTGGCGGTAGGGCCAAGCTGGAATGGACCCTTGAAAGCGGTTCCCCCGCGAACGGTCTCATTCCCATCCGAAATGGACTTGACATAGGCTTTGGTCTTGATCGGTTCGCCCGCCAACGCCTCATATTTGCCACCAAGGCTCACATCGATTGTTGCTCCTACACCAGCAGCCACTGCTGCCTTTGCAGTTTCCGGATCGTGTATGGACATGAAAGCGACTTTCCCCAAGCCTTTGGTCTCCATAAGGGCCTTTAGCAGGTGGGTACCACCCCCTCCGGCGCCCCCTCCAGGGTTGTCTGCCGCGTCCCCAATCACAATCGGGGTATGGTCGATGAGACCGCCTTTCTTTGGTAATTCGAGAACATAGCGACCGTCCTTCTCAAGCATGGCCAGCACAGTGCTCATCGTTTTGTCCAAAGGTTCTAATGGAAGGATAGACTCCTTCCGGTGATCCCATATCCATTGTGCCAGTTCGTCCACCAGTTCTTCTGCCAGCTTGAGGTTTTTTTCGGTAGTGACCATTGGGTACACGCCACAAAAATTGCTGTCCTGATATGGGAAGCCATGCATAACAGAGCAGTTCAGAACACCAGGCTGCTTTTCTATTTCAATGCACTTTTCTTTAAGACGATTTGCAAAGGTGCCCTCCTCTTCGGTATTACTCATGCCCATCATCAGGGGCACTTTGCGATATGCGGGAGTGGGATTCGATTCTCCTGCCAGGATAGCAGCACCACGATACATCGCATCACGCGCGCAAGCATTCATATCCATATGAGGATATTCTTTGCAGGCACTGAAGAAATTCATATTGTCCTTCATTTTATCTGTGATCTTGCCATGCAGGTCACCACTCCAGACAATCATCGTGTCCTTTCCAACCAGTTCTCTGACCGATTCCGCCAAGTCTCCTTCAAGATCATTCGTACTAATCACCATGCCGGCACCGTGAACACCAAGGTAAACGATGTCCATTGGCAACTGTGATTTCAGCGTGTCCATGATCTCCTTTTTCGCCTCTTTCCAAGCTTCATCGCTTACTGTACTAAAGCACCAGTCTATATAGTACATGAGACCGGGAAGCAAGTCCCAGCCTTCTTCTTCGCACACATCCACTGCCCCACCAATGGCAGTTCCTTTCAACATATTCTTGATCTGATCGCCCCGGAACGTGCGCATTCTGTCGAGCGTGGTTTCGCCCATGCCCTCGGTGAGGTAGGTGTTGGTTTCATGGAAAAAACCTACATAGGAGACTCTTAATTTTTTATTTTTTTTCAATTTGTTTTCCTCTTTCAAAGAAAAGGAAAGTAGAGGTACTGATGCTATAGCAGCACCTGCAGAACCAGCTAGCGTAACAAATTTTCTTCTTTCCATAAACTCTGATTTATATACTGAAAATGAATTATTTTAGAGTGTTTTTATATAGAACACCGTCTTTCATGATCACCCTAAATTTATTTTCGGGATCGGCAACTAAATCAATATTCTCTATTGGATTGCCGTCCACCAATATCAGATCCGCATAAGCACCCTCTTTGATAACGCCTATGGGGTGTGGATAGGGATCTCGAGGGCCGCAGAGTTTCACCAATTCGGCATTGCCGGAAGTGGCCATTTTCAGGATTTCGTAAGGGGTGTACCATCTTTTCAGTTTAGCAAGCAATTTTCCTTGCTTTTCGCCCAACTTTGCATCGAAGAGAATGTCAGTACCGAATGCGGTTTTCAGTTTATATTTTTTGGCTAAAGCAATCGCATTATCCAAACCGTCAGTTACTTCAACAAATTTTGCTGTGCTGATTGGGTCTTCAAATCGAATGGCATCTTCATCGTTTATGATGGGCTGCATGCTAAACCATGCACCTTTCTCGGCCATGAGTTTAGCGGTTTCTTCGGTGATGAGGAAAGCATGTTCGACGGATTTTGCGCCAGCTCTTACCCACATTTGAATGGCATCATCGGTATTGGCATGGATGGCGACATAAGTGTACCAACTTGCGGCGACCTCAACCATAGCCTCGGCCTCAGCCTTGGTATATTGGGTAACATCGAGCGGGTCATACAAAGAAGATACTCCACCGCCAGCCATCACTTTAATTTGGGTAGCCCCCATTCTAAGTGCCTCACGGGTTCTTTTTGTCACTTCCGGCACTCCATCCGCAATTATTGTATGGCCTGTTCTCTGAATGTAATCTAATGCTTGATCCGGGTTAGAAGGAACTGCATTGGGCGCCAGAAAATCGCCATGCCCCGAAGTTTGGCTGATCGTGGGGCCAGAAGGGTATATCCTTGGGCCAAAAATGGTACCCTCATCTATTGCCTTTTTTACACCAAAAGAATTGCCGCCAACATCTCTCACCGTAGTAAACCCTCTTAACAGGGTTTTTCCTGAATGGTGGCCTGCATTGATGCCAAGGTGCGCGAAATCTGTATTTAAGAGTTTGCTTACCGGCCAGAAATTAAATACCGTATGCCAATGGTTGTCGATGAGACCAGGCATAAGGGTCATGCCTTGCCCATCAATAATACTAACATTATCGGTTTGCATAACCATCAATGGTTCTTTTGATATTTGCTTAATGAGGTTGCCCTCAACCAATACATCTGCCTTGATCAGTTGATCTGATGTTCCGTCAAACACTTGGACATTGGTAAACAGAGTGATTTGCTTGGCTTGCTCCTGAGCAAACAGTCCTAAACTGAGGACACAAAGAATACATACAAGGAGCGGTTTTTTCATTTTTAAAAAGTCTTTCAATTTATTGGTTCGTTTTTTTGAGAGATTATGGCTCTCCCAATTATTAAAGTTGTATTACTTTAGGGCAGCTCCACTAAAATCAGCGGGTGAGGCATAGAAAGCTTTTTCCCAATTTTCGACAGATAAGGGTTCAAAATGTCCTTTTTCTTCAACCTCAAAACGAATGGGTTGACCAGCATCGAAGCGTTTTATAGGTTCTGAATCTCTCATTACAATGATGCCATTTACTATTACATGAGGAATCCCGGTTGATGGAAGTGTACCTTTGGCATATGTCGAATTATCAGTTACGGTCTCAGGATTAAAAATGGTAATATCAGCTACCATACCCTCTTGTAATCTTCCTCTCACTTGCATGGCTTTAAGACCCATTTTGCCTAAAGGATTTGCGTAGTTATAACTGGTCATGGAAACAGCCTGCATTAAAGGAATATTATTTTCTCTTGCTAATCGTAAAACTTTGGCGAACGAACCGGCTAAGCGTGGGTGGGTATTAGGAAAGTCTTCGTAGGGAGTTTCCCATGTAAGTCCGTCATCGGGTATGAAAGGCATACCGTCGCTACCTATAGCCACTCCTTTCATTTTAATCCAATTCACTATCCATTCTTCTTTGCTTTTATAAACAAGGACTAAACGGGTAGGCTCTTTCTTCAGCATTTCTTCTCGTGTTTCTTGGGTGTAAAATTCTCCAGTTTCCACGTCTTGAAGGGTTTCTTCATATTTATTGCCAAGTGCATTTACCCAAATCTCTGGCTCCAAGAATACTGCGTTTAGGGCTGTTGAGCCAGCAGCATACGGATATATTTCTCCCCACACATTGTTGCCTTTTTCTTGCATTCTAAGCAGTAGTTCATAAACCAAATTATAACCGGGGTTATTGAAATGAAGTGCATTGGCCGGGGCGCCTAAAGCTGAAGCATTGGCGAGCATTTCCTGAATACCCAAGGTTTCTTCTACATCCGATCCGGGCGTCAATCTAAAATGCATACCTATTTGGCGACCGTAGGCTCCAGCAAGTTTTTGAAGCTCAAAAATTTCTCTAGAAGAAACCCCTTCTCGCATATAGCCAACAGTAGAACCGATACCTATGCCTCCTTTACGCAAACCTTCATCCATCATTTTGAGAATTTCATTGGCTTGCTCCAGACTTGGACGGGTCTTTGACCATCCTTCTTTTCCCGATCGTACACCAGCCGCATCCAAAGTGTAATATCGTTTCCAATCTTTGAATTCATCTAACACGGCAGCTCGAACCAATTCATGGGCAACGGCCACTCCATAATTGACCGGAGCGTTGCCTTCTCTTTGATCATAAAATTTGTCGATTTCCGGACCGAATCCTCCAACCTCTAAATCTAAAATAGTTGTGCGTCCATCACGCAACATGAGACGATAGATATAGGGCTCAATAGTATGCTGATGACCATCGATAAATCCAGGTGCTACCACATGGTCTTTGGCATCAATGGTTTCCTTTCCTTTGATATCTTCTTCGGTAATTAAGGCGATTATGCCGTCTTTGATACCCACATTTCTGATGCCATCAAAATTGGTTTCGGGATCCATGACGCGTCCATTAAGGATGACTATGTCAAATTCCTGATTGGGGTCAGACCCTTTTTCAGTGGTTGTCTCCTTACAGCTGCTGAAAATTAGGGCTGAAATAAAGAGGGTTAAAAGTGCTTTTTTCATGTTATGAATTTTAATTTCTAATTAATTTTTCTTCACTGCTTTTCCCGCACCAGAGTCATCATCTAAATGCATCTCCCCAAGCTCTGGATTTAGACCAATAGTATGTTCATTTAACCATTTTTCTTGATTAATTGGTGTATACCTTCCCTTGGCTTCGACCGGGAAACGAATTTCCTGTCCTGGTTTTACGGGGAGTACTTCATTGTTTTTTACCACGATTACACCATTCACAATTACATAAGGAATACCGGTGGTAGGGGTACCATGCTCGCCTACTTTGAAGCTTGAATTATCTGTAATGGAAAGAGGATTAAAAATGGTGATGTCGGCAATTTTTCCAACTTGAATTCTGCCGCGTTCCTTCATGGCTTCAAGCCCGGTATCTCCCAAGTGTTTGGCTGGCCAGTAACTGGCTTGCGATATAGTAAACATCAATGGCACACCCTGTTCGCGAGCCAATCGGAATGCAGCACCATGCGAGCCAGAGGTACGAGGGTGGCCTCGGTATTCAGTCCAATCCGCATCCCATGGCAATAAAGTACCGTCTGCACCAACGCCTGCCATCGCATCACTCGCAATAGTCATGTGAGGAATTGCCAACCAGTGATTCATCCACTCTTTTCGATAGGGGAATTCGACAACAACTGATCTTCCCGGATCTTTTTTCATCAGTGCAGCATACGTTTCGTTGGTAAGGTATTGATCATCAACAGGGTCGTAGATGGTTTCTTCGTATTTATAACCACGTTTCTCCACCCATTCCGAAGGGCTTAAGAAAGCCGCTGTTATTGCTGTTGATCCGGCAGCATAAGGATAATACTCAGACCACATATTCAATCCTTTTTCTCTTGCCAATTGCAATTTTTCTTCAATTTCCCACCAGCCAAAATCATTGTTATGTGCCATCAATAAGGGAGCGTCTAATAACATTGCATTGGTAAACACCTCGTCGAAGGCTATTGGAGCTTCAGTGGGTGTTTCTGATATAAGATGATACCTGGTATGAACAGATGTAAGACGGCCATAGTTAGCGCCGGCCCGTTGTGCGGTAAAAAGCTCGTAGCTGGTCATTCCCTTAGCCATATATGCGCCGGGCACAGCAACACCAATGGCTCCTTGTCGAAGATCTTCATCCATTAAAGCCATCACTTTATTCATTTCCTCGATAGTGGAATTTGTATCTGCCCAACCTTGAACGCCATCTGTCAAAGCTTTGGCTGCATAAGTTGGAACAGTAGAAAAATCGACTGGACCGCTAAGTTCAGCATCAGGATCATGCACAGCCATTCTATTAAATAACAAGCTGGCTGTTGTACCGTAGTTGACTTGCCACCCCGTCTTTGCTTTTTCGTCGTACCACGCTTTTACATTGAACGAACCGGCTTCAAGATCCATACCTGTAGTGACACCGTCTCTTAATGCCATTTTGGTAGCGAGCACGTCGGTGGCATGATAGTGGGTGTCAATAAAACCGGGGGCAACAACATGTCCAGTAGCATCAATGGTTTCTTTTCCAGAGATTTCAGCTTCAGTGATGATCGCAATTTTACCGTCTTTAACACCGACGTTTCTGATGCCGTCAAAGTTGGTCTCCGGATCCATGACGCGTCCATTAAGGATGACAACGTCAAATTCCTGATTCGGATCTGCCCCTTTTTCAGTGGTTGTCTGATTACAACTGCTGAAAATAAGTACAGAAATAAAGAGGGTTAAAAGTGATTTTTTCATATTCCAAGTGTTTTCAAGTGCTAATATTCTCTTTGATGTTGTAAGATGGAGCCCAAATAAGGGAGATAAGTGCCAGGCGATGGTCGTAGAGTATATTGATGATGCCACATAATTGGGCCTGATCAAGGACATTTACGATTATTGAAGTGGAAACCTTTCCTTCACCGATATCATCCACGCTTTCCACTATCCCCTCAAAGAGATCCAGCATATTCTTACCTATGTTTCCCAGGACCCTGATTCGATAGGTACCAGGGCCTGAAAACTGAATAGTATAGGTATGTGGATGAGACAAAGTGATGATGATTTGATCACGTCAAAAGTATTGATCGAAATCCATCAGCAATAGCCACTAAAGTGGACATTCAATAAAGA
The DNA here is from genome assembly GCF_002807035.1 of Algoriphagus formosus. Classification (GTDB taxonomy): domain Bacteria; phylum Bacteroidota; class Bacteroidia; order Cytophagales; family Cyclobacteriaceae; genus Algoriphagus; species Algoriphagus formosus. The sequence goes on from NZ_NIUC01000001.1 coordinate 340,366, forward strand.
GAAGAGATATGGAGTATGATTTTTATCAGGTTTTACTCCTCGGGCAATAAATCGAGTTCCTGAGCCCTGCGGACCGCTGCCATTCGATTATTGACATAAAGTTTCTGGTAAGCCCTGTAGAGGTGTTTTTTAACGGTGTCCAGGGAAATGAATAATTCCTCTGCAATTTCCCCATTATTGGCACCCCGGGAAACAAGCAAAAGAATTTCCAATTCACGTTTTGATAAATCTGATATAGATTTTTTGGGCGTTATGTTTTTTTCAGGACCTTTTTTAAGGGAGTAACGTTTTTCTTCTTCAAAGGCATTTAAAAGACTTAGGACGTGTGCATTATCTGCCTGGGTTTCGCCAATTTCCTTCAATAAAGGAAGTATCCCCCATCCCATATCTAGGAAGGTACGCTTATGATTTAAATCTTTTGACAGTGCAAGTGCTTCACAAAGGAGTTCCTTTGCCTGCTCATACCGAGATTCCCTTGCATACACAATTGCCTTCAGTGCAAGGCATTGAATAAGGTGATTATTTTTGCGGTACTCCCTTGCAGAATGAATTAAATTTTGAAGGAGTTCTTTTCCCTTTTCCTCTTTACCTGTTAAAATGAGGAGCTTTACCTGAGTTAATTCCGGTATATAATAGAGCCCCCAAAAAGAAGAGCCTACATTGAAGTTTGCGAATGGTGAAATAGCAACCGCACTATCAATATCACCTTTTCTCAGAAACACTTCCACTTGAAATGCTTTCACCAATCCCTTAATTGATTCCTGGCCAAATTCATTTGCCAGAATTTCGCAGTGAGTAATTTCACGGTCTAGTTCCTCCCATTTACCTGTAGCCATGTCTGAAAGACACTTTATAAAATAAAAGTGCATGATCCATAAGGGCCAACCTCTATAGCGGTGTTTTTTTACATCTTCATGGAATTCCCCGATTTTATCAAGACGGTTAGTAATGTATAGCGAAGTAGCTAAACTATACGCGCCCATCATCCAAGCAGCGGGGAATATGTCTGAGGCAGCAAACGTTTTAAGGGCTTCGCCATCAGTTGCCAACAGGTCCGTATTTCCTTCCAGAAAATGAATTAAACATCTTCCCTGCAACAAGCGCATCTTATAATAAGGGTCCGAAGACGCAAATTTTCCGAACTCACTATCCAGATTCTCCAACGCCTGATCTTTTAAACCCTTGACGTACAAGGCCATGGAATAATAGGCCACAGAGGATTCCCGATGAAAATAGTGTTCATCCCCAGGGATGAACTCCATCGCTTTCTCCGCATAAAATAGTGTTCGCTCAATATCTCCTGATTTGAAGGACATAATATCCTTTAAACAGTGTAACTCACCAAACAACTTCCTATCGTAGGGTTTGTAGAAATCCAACGCTTTGGATAGCTCTTCGGCGCGATCGATGTGTTTTGCCAAATCCACAAAGTTGGCATTGTAGTTTTGTAACATTGCCGAACTAAGTACTATTTCAAGGCAATCATTCATCGCCTGAGGGGGGAAAAGGGAAATAAACTGATTCAGTTTTTGGATCCTATCGTGATTAAACAATTCAATTCGATGTCTGTTAAAAAGTGTCACAGCAAATTGAAGATCCTTTGATCTAATTGCATATATCAGTGATTCTTCAAACATTTGGTTTTCCTCAAACCAACCACTTGCTGCTTTATAGAGACGCTCAACAACTTCCTTGGTAAAATAGCGTTCGGTTCGATAATTCAGCTGGCTCCTGAATAAGTGGTGATATCTGTACCACTCGCCCGTAGAATCAAGTGGGATGAGAAAGAAATTACGCTCCCTTGACAATCTTATAAATTCTCTACACCCGGGTTGTGTCAAGTCACTGTCATCTATGGATGCTTCCATAGTTCTGATCAATTCCAATGAGAATTGATCCAACAAAGAAGTCAAAATCAGGTATTTTTGGATATTTATTGGCAATCCCTTGTAGACAACTTCATCAAACAGGTCCGAAATTATGGAATTGCTATTTGTCAGAGATGCCAGAATTTTCTCAAATGAAATCCCCTCTTTTAATCCCATAAGTCCTACAGTGATTCCAGTAATCCATCCTTCTGTATTCTGGATTAAGGACTTTATTTGTTCATCCGTAATGGTGGAAGCAATTTTAGATCGAAGTTTTATTGCCTCATCCGCAGTAAATGCAAGATCCACCATTCTGATCTCCAAAAGCTTATTCTGTGCCCTTAGCCTAGCCATTTTAAATGGAGGGTCCCGTCGGGTCAGAATCACCAAATGAAATTTCTCCGGAGGAAACTGCAAAATTTCCTGAATGATTTCATGAATTTTCTGTTCTCTGATGACATGATAGTCATCCAGAACCAGAACATAAGGCTCGTGAGTTTCATCCAAATCATTGATCAGAAGGGCAGAAATTAAATTTGATGGAAGATCACTTCCTCCAAGCAAAGATTCCAAATGGAAGGTTCTTTGCGGCCATTGTTCTTTGAATAAGGCAACTATATACGTTAGGAAAACCTGCACGTCATTGTGTTCCTCATCAAGGGAGAGCCATCCGTAATTATGCCCCTTTTCTTCAATCCATTGGCTTACTGTTATGCTTTTACCACAACCTGTTGAAGCTGAGACCAAGGTAAATGGTGCAGAAATATTGGCCTCCAACTGTTCGATAAGAGCTTTTCGATTTACAAACTCTTTCCTTAAAGCAGGTTTGTAAAGTTTGGACTTCGCAACGAATTGAATTTTGGTGAAATTTTCCGGTGATCTATTCATCAGCGATTAACTTTATTATTCCTGTCGGATTATTAGGTATTATTTTCTCTCATTCAAAGTAACCTCAACCATCATACTTATCAATGTTTTTATAAAAATTTCTTTCTTTCATGTAGATGTTCTGGTCAAAGTCAAGACCATATTTTTGTCTAAGTTGACTAGTGTTTTTCAAGTTCTTAAAGCAGCCTTTTTAAGGCTAACCATTCATTCTCTTGAAAAACAAGCTTGCAGATGTACCATAGTTGACTTGCTAACCCGTTTTGGCTTTTTCGGCGTACAAATTTTTACATTAATTGAACCCGCTTTAAGGTCCATACCTGGGGTGACACCATCCCTTACGCCATTTTACTTGCAAAAACGACTGTTGTTATTCTTTCTTTCATCTCTGAAACACCCACCATTAACAAGCCTTTTCCCTTCCCCGCTAGAATCAAAGCAATTCAACATAGCTTAGCCAGAATCAGAGTATAAATTTTTAACCCTAAGACAGAAATTTAGGACGATGATGTTAATCAACCTCACAATCGGCATCTATTCGACCTCTACCCGCTTTATCAATGCAAATGCAATCAGAAAATCAATTGGATGGCTCAATTTTGAAATTTTGTAGTAGTCATATGAAAGAAATGACGTAGTACTCATCCTTGCTATATCAGTCATAAATGGAGTACTTACCTATGATTTGAAACAAGATTATTTCATAAATAGTCGTAATCAATTTACAATTTAAGCCCAATGAAAATTTCCACCTTTTTAATTCTCGTCTGCCTTCTTATCCCTGAAATCCTCTATTCTCAAAATTCTCAAGTAGAACTGATTAATGATGATCAAGGAATAAAGCTCTTGGTTGAAGGAGAAAGTTTTATGGTCAATGGTATGAACTGGGATTATTTTCCAAGAGGCACCAATTTCGACTATAGTATTTGGGATCAACCGGATGAATTCATCATGAAAGCTCTTGATGATGAAATGTCACTTTTAAAAGACATGGGGGTCAATTCGGTGCGAATATACACGGGTATACCTTCAAGATGGATTGCATATATCTATAAGAATTACGGAATTTATACCATGCTCAATCATGCTTTTGGTCGATATGGAATGGACCTTAATGATGGTTGGATGGAAAACACGGAATATTCTGACTCCAGGGTAAGAAGAAAATTACTGAAGGAAGTCGTAGAGATGGTAAAGGAGTACCAAGGGACAGAAGGCCTCCTACTCTACCTGCTTGGTAATGAGAACAACTATGGATTATTCTGGGAAGGCGCTGAAACAGAGGATATTCCAGAGGAGAATGAGGAATCTATCATCCGAGCAACTGCCATGTACAAATTGTTTAATGAGGCAACTGTCGCTATGAAAAAAATTGACAGGACTGTGCCCATAGCTATTTGTAACGGTGATTTACTCTTTCTAGAGATCATAAAAGAAGAGTGTCAGGACATAGATATTTTCGGAACAAATATGTACCGCGGCTCATCCTTTGGAGATGCTTTTGAGCGCGTTAAAAATGAATTGAATAAACCCATTCTTTTTACAGAATTTGGTGCAGATGCTTTCAATGCCATTACAAAAACTGAGGATCAAAAGTCTCAAGCATTCTACATGGTTGAAAATTGGAAAGAAATCTATGAAAATGCTGCAGGCTTGGGAAAATCCGGAAATTCCCTGGGAGGATTTACATTTCAATTCAGTGACGGTTGGTGGAAAACCGGTCAAACCGTAGAACTGGATATTCATAACAATGAAGCATCCTGGGCGAATGGCGGATACGAATTTGATTATAAAAAAGGCGAGAAAAACATGAATGAGGAGTGGTTTGGGATCACTTCTAAAGGTGAAACAAACCCAGAAGGTTACTATAAACTCTATCCAAGAGCCGCTTATTTTGCCCTGAAAAAAGCACATGAAATAAATCCCTTTTCACCAGGAATGACCCTAGAAAAAATTGAAAAACATTTTTCAGCTATTGATTTAGTCGAATCTATTCAACTAGCCAATAAAAATAGGTGAACCTCAACCAAAGTCCATGGAGTCCCGAAAAGGCAAAATGTTAGAAAGATTCATGGTATCAGGGAGAAGCAACAAAGAAATTGGCCTTATCGCTCGTTTGGTTTAGCAGATAGCTTTATTTTAAAGTCTTTATTCTTAGTCCAAAAAATTTTATATGCAAAAAAGTATCAGTGAATACGAAGAAAATCAACCAATAAATCTTGAAACCAAGGTCATTGACTCCGAGGTATTTTTAAAAATTTCAAATTCTGATCAAATGCTCCCCTTCTTTATGAGCATTATCAGCCCCTATAATCATTGGTTGTTTATTGGAAGTAATGGAGGGCTTAGTGCCGGTAGAAAAGACCCCGAAAATGCACTTTTTCCTTATTACACTGATGATAAAATCCTCGAGTCATCAGAAGTAACCGGCTCGAAATCAATCATTCGTGTTCAGAAAAACAACCAAACCCATGTTTGGGAACCATTTTCTATCCATTTCGCCAATGAGTATCGGTTGAAAAGGAATCTATACAAGAGTGTTTTTGGTAATAAAATCTTGTTTGAAGAGGAAAACCTGGATCTAGAGCTATGCTTTAGATATGAATGGTCCACCAGCGATAATTATGGTTTTGTAAAGACCAGTTCAATCTTGAATACTGGGAATTCTGAGCTTGAACTTTCGATTTTGGATGGGATTCAAAATATCATGCCTTATGGCGTAGGAAGTGCCCTTCAAACTATGCGAAGTAATCTGGTGGATGCCTATAAAAGGAATGAACTTGACCGAGAAAGTGGAATTGGGATTTTTGCGCTTAGCGCAATCATTGTGGACAAAGCCGAGCCAAGTGAAGCGCTTAAAGCAACTATTGCTTGGTCACTGGGCTTGGAAAATGCAAAGCGACTCCTCTCCTCTTCTCAATTAAATTCATTCAGAGAGGGTTTTTCCATTCAGGAAGAAAATGACATAAAAGCTCAAAGGGGTGCTTACTTTATTCATTTCGATTCAGAATTGCACCCTGGAGATAGTAAAGATTGGATGATTCTGGCTGATATCAATCAGAATGTCTCCCAAATTCGCGCCCTTGCCAAAGAAATAAAAACCGAGTCGAACTTAATCAAGAAAGTTAAAGCAGATATTCAGCGTGGAACAGAAGAGCTAATTAAGCTTGATGCTGCCTCGGATGGATTACAACTTACAGCAGATTCCTTAAAAGACACCCGACATTTTGCCAATGTGATGTTTAACATTATGCGGGGTGGGATTTTTGATAAAAATTATCAAATCGAAAAGGAAGACCTAAAGAACTCTATTCAAAATGCGAACCGAGAGGTTTTCTTGAAGCAAAAAAGCAAAATTGATTCGCTTCCAGAAAAATTCTCCTTTACTCAGCTCAAAGAATTGGCAGAAAATTCTGGAGACAGCCATTTTGAGCGTCTTTGTTTGGAGTATTTACCTTTGAAATTTAGCCGACGCCATGGTGATCCAAGCCGTCCTTGGAATAATTTTTCTATCAACACCAGAAACGAAGACGGATCAAAAGTCTTGGACTATGCAGGAAATTGGCGGGATATTTTTCAGAATTGGGAAGCCTTAGCCCTCGCCTATCCTGACTTCATTGAAAGCATGATCCTGAAGTTCTTAAATGCCTCTACATTTGATGGTTATAATCCATATCGAATCACAAAAAACGGAATAGACTGGGAAAGAATTGAAGCAGATGACCCCTGGTCTTACATCGGATATTGGGGTGATCATCAGATCATTTACTTGTTGAAGTTTCTGGAATTTGCAGAGAATTATGCACCTGGTAGCTTGGTAAAATTTTTCAAGGAGGATTTTTTCGTGTATGCCAATGTACCCTACAAAATCAAGGCTTACAATGAGATCCTGAAAAACCCTAAAGACACGATTGATTTTGATCATCAATTAGATCAGCAAATCCAAAAGCGATGGACTTCAATCGGCTCAGATGCTGCCTTGCTTCAAGATCAATCTGGTGGGATTTATCAGGTGAATTTCATCGAGAAAATACTCGCGACAGTTCTTGCGAAAGTTTCCAATTTCATTCCAGAGGGAGGAATCTGGATGAATACACAAAGACCTGAATGGAACGACGCCAACAATGCGCTCGTCGGAAATGGTGTTTCCATGGTCACCTTGTATTATTTGAGAAGGTTTCTAAATTTTTTCACACAGCTATTGAAGCAAAGTACTGAGCAGGAGATTCCTGTTTCAGAAGAGTTACTGACATTTTTCAAGGAAACTTTATCTACCCTCAATTCTCATCAGCATTTGCTTTTGGGTAGTTTTAGCGGCAAAGACCGAAAAAATGTATTGGATGCTTTGGGGACAGCAGGGAGTGATTTTAGAATGAAAATCTATGCTGATTCTTTTAGAGGTGTCAAAAAGAACCTTTTGATCGATGAACTTCTAGAGTTCTCAAGCATTTGCCAAAGCTACCTTGAGCATACTATTAGAGCCAATAAACGTGAGGACAACTTGTATCATGCATACAACCTGATGAGTGTCGAAAATGAAGAGGAAGTCACTATTGAATACCTCAGCGAAATGCTGGAGGGCCAGGTTGCTGCTTTAAGTTCCGGTTACTTGAGTTCGGAGGAGGCTTTGCAGACATTGGATGCACTTCGAAAAAGCAAGCTCTACCGCGCAGATCAACACAGCTATTTACTTTATCCAAATAAGGAGCTGCCTGGATTCTTGGAAAGAAACACCATACCCAAGGAGGAAATAAAGAGATCGAAACTTTTAAACAGTTTGTTGAAAAAAGGCAATAAAAAGATCGTTGAGCAGGATGTGGATGGAAACTACCATTTCAACGGTAACTTCAAAAATGCATCTGATTTGTCCAAAGCGCTGGAAAACTTAGACCCTACTCAGTTTGAATTTACTGAATCTGCTAAAAAAGAAACCTTGCAAATTTTTGAAAAGGTCTTTAATCACAAGGCTTTCACTGGACGCTCTGGGACTTTTTATGGATATGAAGGTCTCGGATCCATCTATTGGCATATGGTTTCTAAACTTCAATTGGCTGTATGGGAATGCTGCATTAGAGCCAAGGAGGAAAAAGCTCCACAGGAACTCCTAGATCAATTGATACGCCACTATTACGAAATTAATGAAGGAATTGGGGTGCATAAATCACCAATCGTATATGGAGCTTTTCCTACTGATCCTTATTCCCATACTCCCGCCGGTAAAGGGGCTCAACAGCCCGGAATGACGGGACAGGTCAAGGAGGATATAATCTGCCGTTTTGGAGAATTAGGAGTATTTATTCGAGAGGGTAAATTATCATTTAATCCATTTATGCTAAAGAAATCAGAGTTTTTGACCAAAAGTCAAACTTTGCCATTTATTGACGTAAATGGGGAGAAAACTGTAATCCTTGTTGGAGAAAAATCACTTTGTTTTTCCTTTTGCCAGGTTCCAATCGTCTATCAATTGGACTCCAAAGACGTCATTGAAATATCTTTTGGAAATGAATTCAAAACAGTTGCAGAGAATAGTTTGCAATTAGACGAAGAGTTGAGCCAGAAGATATTCAAACGGACCGGAGAGATCAAACAAATTCTTGTAAGGGTAAATGAAGCCTTATTTAACTAATTAAGATACTTTTTAAAATCGATGACATTCAAACTCAAACCTGACCAAGAGCAAAAAATTGAGGATTTGATTTCTCAGATGACTTTGGAAGAAAAAATCGGACAGATGTCTCAGGTTCGACATTTTGACGATGTCACTCCCGAGGATATTAAATCCAAGTTTATTGGTTCGGTGATTCATACCCAAGGACCAGTTCCAGGATCAACAGCTGCAGAATGGCAGGACAAATTTTCAGAATTCCAAAAGCAGGCCTTGGATACACGATTAAAAATTCCGCTGTTATTTGGAGTGGATGCCATACACGGCCAAAACACCTTCGAGGGAGCTACCATTTTCCCTCATAATATTGGTTTAGGAGCTGCAGGAAATCCTGAAATAGTTGAGAAAGCAGCAGCGATTACGGCCATCGAGTGTAAGGCTACAGGCTTCCACTGGGTTTTTTCACCTTGCGTTGCCATTCCTTTTAATGAAAAATGGGGACGGGTCTATGAGGCTTTTTCCGAAAGCACAGAGCTCACTTCGAAATTGACTCAAGCCTCTGTCAAAGGACATCAAGGATCAAATGGTAATGAAGGGGTTTTGGCGACAGCTAAGCACTTTATAGGAGATGGAGCTACAGATTTTGGAGTAGAAGGAGGAAATACCTCGCTTACAAAGGAAGAGCTAATCGAGCGCTTACTCCCACCCTATCAGGCAGCAGTTGATTCGGGGGTTGCCTCGGTAATGGCTTCCTTCAATACTTTGAATGAAATTCCAATGCATGCCCACAAGGCTATGATTACGGATTTACTGAAGGATCAGCTAAAGTTTGACGGAATTGTGGTTTCCGATTGGAAGGCTTACTCCCGATTTGGGCAAAATGAAATCATCAATGCAGGCATTGATATCGTGATGGCAGTTGATGGGGACTTAGATGGATTTCAAGAAGGAGTCAAAGCTGGGGTTTTGAATGGTTCTATTTCAGAAGAACGAATCAATGATGCTGTAAGAAGGATTTTGCGTCAGAAATTCCGTTTTGGACTTTTTGAAAATCCCTTTCCTGACAAAGGTTTGATCCAAAAAATTGGAATTCCTGAGCATAGGGCTATTGCACGACAGGCAGTTCGGGAGTCCTTGGTTTTATTGAAGAATCAAAACCAGGTTTTACCTCTAAAGCGAACTTCCAGAATTGTGGTTGTTGGCAAATTTGCAGACAATTCTGGTTTACAGTCTGGAGGTTGGACGGTCAACTGGCAAGGAATGACCGAAAACTATTCAGGTGCTACCACCATTTTGGAAGGCATAAGAAAGTTTGCATTACATGAGGTGAAATATGATCCTGATGGCACAGCTGCAATTGAGGATGTAGATGTGGCAGTCATTGTGGTGGGAGAAAATCCATACGCAGAATTCTTTGGGGATGTAGGTGGCGAAATGAATCTATTCCAACTTACCATAACCGAGGAGCATCAGAAATTAGTACAGTCTTATTCCCAAAAGGGCATCAAAATAGTGCTTGTATTGATATCTGGAAGACCAATAGTTATTACACCCCAAATGGAACTTAGTGATGCTTTTGTGGCTGCTTGGTTACCTGGATCGGAAGGAGATGGAATAGCTGAAGTTCTATTTGGCTTTTTTGATTTTAAGGGTAAACTCCCCCACTCTTGGCCCAAATCAGTGGAAGATTTCAATGGAAAATATGGTCCTAACTATTGGGAACACTCCATTGAACCACTTTTTCCGATAGGTTTTGGACAGTGTTATCATCAAGAAAAATAATCGAATGCTATACAGGAAATTCAAAATCAAATGACTATGAAATCAAGCGTTAAATTACTTTTAATAGGTGCTGCCCTGGCAGCAAGCTTTTCGTGTAGTGAAAAAACAACAGATGTGGAAACAACTAAAAATAAAGAAGTGACAGCAAAAGAAATATTAGGAAATCCAGCTTACCAAGCTATTTCATTCGGAGGATACAGAGAGCGTTCAAGAGATATACAACCAACCGTCAATCAACTGAAAGAAGACGTGAAAATCCTATCAGCAATTGGAATCAAAATTCTTCGAACCTACAATGTCCAGCTGCCACATGCAACTACTTTATTGAAGGCCATTCGAGAATTAAAAAAAGAAGATCCGAATTTTGAAATGTATGTGATGCTTGGGGCATGGATTGATTGCAAAAATGCCTGGACAGACCTGGAACCTGACCACAATGTAGAAAGCGAGCAAAATGAAGGTGAAATCGAGCGAGCGGTAGCTTTGGTTAATCAATATCCAGATATTGTTAAAATCCTTGCCGTAGGCAATGAAGCCATGGTCAGATGGGCGACCAGCTATTTTGTACAGCCTTGGGTGATTTTGAAATGGGTCAATCACCTGCAAGAACTCAAAGCAGAAGGTAAACTTCCTAAGGATCTATGGATTACCAGTTCGGATGATTTTTCTTCATGGGGAGGTGGCGATGCCAGTTACCATACAGAAGATTTGGAAAAGTTGGCCAATGCAGTCGATTACATTTCCATCCATACCTACCCTTATCACAACTCGCATTATAATCCAGCTTTCTGGAGAGTACCTATTGAGGAATCCAAGCTATCTGAACTTGAAAAAGTAGAGGCAGCCATGCTTCGGGCCCGGGATTTTGCCAAATCTCAATATGATTCAGTGGCCTCCTACATGGAAAGTATAGGAGTCGATAAGCCCATTCACATTGGAGAAACAGGCTGGGCGAGTGTTTCTGACGGCTTTTACGGTCCTGAGGGTTCGCATGCTGCTGACGAATACAAACAAGGTCTTTACTACAGGCACATGCGTGAGTGGACTAATGAAGCTGGTATTTCCATGTTTTATTTCGAAGCTTTCAATGAGCAATGGAAAGACGCTGCAAATCCCATTGGATCGGAAAACCACTTTGGCCTTTTTAGTCTCAAAGGGGAAGCAAAATATCCTGTTTGGGAATTAGTCGATCAGGGTATTTTTGAAGGACTTACCCGAGACGGAAATCCAATCATTAAGACTTACAATGGAGAAATTGACAGCCTTCTTTCGAAGGTATCCGCTCCTCCTGCCAACTATTAAATTATAACCCACTTTTGAAATTATCACTTTAAACTACTGACCACTAAATCCAAATAACCATGTCAACCACAGCCAAAACAGTTCCGATGGGGCAAAAGATTGCCTTCGGTGTGGGTATGTTAGCAAATCAAATGTTTCCAGCTTCCCTAGGTATATTTATGGTTGTGCTGGTCCAAAACCTAGGCTTCCCCGGATGGATGTGGGGAATTGTCTACTTTCTGCCTCGTGTACTCGATGCGGTGACTGACCCAATCATGGGCTTTATCTCAGACAATACGAAATCTGTATGGGGAAGACGTCGGCAATACGTTTTCCTTGGCGCCATAGTCATGGGAGTTGCCTTTTCGGTGATGTGGCAGCTTTACGGAGAAAACACGGTGAATTACAACTTCACCTATTTCCTCTTGGGCTCATTTGCCTTTTATATTGGTCTGACCATATTCAGTGTCCCCTATGTGGCCATGGGTTACGAAATGAGTGAGGACTTCCATGAACGTACACAAATCATGGCTATTGCACAGTGGATTGGACAGTGGGCTTGGGTAATTGCCCCTTGGTTTTGGGTAATTATGTACGATCCCTCTTGGTTTCCGAGCCCAGAAGCTGCTACCCGTCAATTGGCCGTTTGGGTGGGAGTGATATTTGCGATTTGTGCAATGGTTCCTGCTATTTTCATCAAAAGTAAATCAACGCTAAATGAAAAATTTTCACCACTGACTTTTGATGCAATTGGAAACAGCCTTTCGAAAATTATTCAAGGATTCAAAGAGGCATTTGCATCCAGACCATTCCGTAAGCTTTGTATTTCGACATTCTTTATTTTTAATGCATTCAATACAGTAGCTGGCTTTGTGTTTTTTATCGTGGTGTGGCATCTCTTCAGCGGAGATGCAGGAGCCGCAGGGTATTGGACACCGATTTTCGGAAGCGTGGGTGCATTGGTGACTACCTTTATTGTGATTCCTATCGTGGCAGCTATGTCAAAAAGAATAGGCAAAAAAAATGCATTCATGGTATCTCAAAGTATTGCATTAGTAGGCTATGCTTCCTTGTGGTTCCTATTCGTTCCTGGTAAGCCTTGGATGTTTATTTTTTCTCTCCCCTTCCATTCTTTTGGAATTGGTAGTCTTTTCGTCCTAATGATGTCCATGACAGCGGATGTAATCGATTTAGACGAATTGAATTATGGGGTTCGCCGGGAAGGTGTATTCGGAGCTATTTATTGGTACATGGTGAAGTTTGGTTTCGCAATAGCAGGTGGTCTGAGTGGAGTGATTTTGACCGTAGTAGGTTTTGATGGGAATGCGGCTGTACAACCTGAAGGAGCTGTGGATGGACTTCGACTTTTCTTCTCTGGACTACCAATGCTAGGTACGATGGTAGCTATGTATCTCATGCACGATTATGACGTGGATGAAGCAAGAGCAAATGAAATCCGGGAACAATTAAAATTAAGAAAAATAGAAAAAAACAAGCCTGCCAGTATCTATACCCCCTATCAGCCAGGTACTGTCATAAGCCTTTCGGAGCAAGAAAAAGCTGTTGCACTCCAGTTACAAAATAAGTTTGAGGGGAAATCCTCAGGAGAAATCAAGTCGCTTTTCTCACAAGCCTTAGAAAAGGGTTTTCATGGGCTTTGCTTCAGTCCCTACTTGGAAGGCCAAAATATCGGTGACGTATTATCCGAAGATCAGATCACACGCAGAATGAGTATCGTGGCTCCCCATACACAGTGGATACGCTCATTTTCTTGTACTGATGGTAATGAATTGATACCAAAAATAGCGAAGCAAAAAGGCCTTAAAACCATGGTCGGGGCTTGGCTAGGAACAGACAAAACCAAAAACGAAGCCGAGATTTCACAGCTCATAAAATTAGGAAAACAAGGCTTGGTGGATATTGCTGTCGTAGGCAATGAGGCACTCCTTCGAAAAGAACTTTCAGAAGAGGAAGTACTTCAGCATTTGAAACTAGTCAAAAAATCACTTCCTGAAATTCCGGTAAGCTACGTAGACACCTATTATGAGCTATTTCAGCGGCCAACGATCGTGGCAGCATGTGATGTGATTTTGGCAAATTGTTATCCATTCTGGGAGGGTTGCAGTATCGATCATGCTCCGGTATATCTTCAAAAAATGTATGAGACGGCCAAAAGTATTGCTAATGGAAAAGAGGTTATGATCACAGAAACAGGGTGGCCGGATTCCGGTGAGAGTCTAAACGATGCTATTCCATCCTCTGAAAATGCTATGAAGTACCTTATTGCGACTAATGAATGGGCACAAAATGAGGGAATAGCCTTATTTAACTTCTCATCATTTGACGAACCATGGAAGGTACATCATGAGGGAGAAGTCGGCCAAAGCTGGGGAATTTGGGATAAAAACGAAAAATTAAAATACTAATAATTATGTCATTTAATGCTGAGAAAGTATTGGCACTTGCAGGAAGAGATCTGCAGGGATTATCAAAAGAAGAATTGGCTAAATCATTCAGAGAATTGCTTCAAGATGGGCTTTATGGTTTTTGTATCAGCCCATATGAAGAAGGTCAACAACCCGGTGACACCTTAACTGAGAAGCAGATAAGAAGAAGATTAGAAATCCTGCAACCTTACACAAAATGGATCCGAACTTTTTCTTGTACAGAAGGAAACGAGCTCATTCCCGTTATCGCAAAAGAAATGGGAATGAAGACTTTGGTCGGTGCGTGGTTAGGAACAGATGACCAAATCAATCAAGCCGAAGTCGATGGCTTGATCAGATTGGCAAAAGAAGGCTATGTGGATATTGCTGCGGTAGGAAATGAGGTTATGTATCGTAAAGATTTGACAGAAGATCAACTACTAGCTTTTATTAGGAAAGTGAAAGCCGAAATTCCGAAAATTCCGGTAGGCTATGTAGATGCTTATTATGAATTTGAGCTCAAACCAAGAATCACTGATTTATGCGATGTCATTCTTGCGAATTGCTATCCATACTGGGAAGGATGTGCATTGGACTATTCCCTACTTTACATAAAGGATATGTACAATCGTGCCAAAAAAGCAGGAAATGGAAAGCCAGTACTCATCACGGAGACGGGTTGGCCAAGTCAAGGCAGCCCACTCTATGGAGCCATTCCCTCCGATGAAAACTTTTTGAAATACTTTATCAACATCCAAACCTGGTCAAAGTTGGATAATATTCCAGTCTTCTATTTCTCTTCCTTTGATGAGTCTTGGAAGGTTGGAACTGAAGGGGATGTAGGAGCCTATTGGGGTATCTGGGACAAAGATGAAAAGTTGAAATACTAAAACTCAAAGAGCTACTCGATTTCCGGGTAGCTTTTTTTGAATAAGTTGTAGCATCTCTAAAACCTGAAATATGCTTACCACAGGATCCAAAGCATCATTTGATTTTCAGGAGAAAGCTCAATTACTCTAATTCTCTCATCTTTTCTTGAAAGTCATATTGCAAGTCTTCATGAAGTCCTGATATCAACTTCTCAGCTTTTCTGATTTGAATTTCATAGAGATTTTGGATCACAGGATGGCGATGAGCAAGATATCCATTCGCTTTTAATCGCTCGCAAAAGAATAAAATCAACTCTGCCTGATCTTCCTTCTTCTTATTCAATTTCAAAAGCTTGTTCATTTTTCTACGAATAGCCTGAGCCGATTTTTTGGCATAGTAGCCATGTTGAGTATTTGCTTTTTGAAATTCCAATTCCAACTCTTCTTTTGCCATTTCTAGGAATAGTCCGGGATGATCTTTTTCATGAAGTTTAAAAAACAGGTAAGCTTTATTGTCTCTACTGAATTTACTAAGCTCAACGATCAGCTCAATAAGCTCTTTTTCAGAGTGATAAGCTAGTTCTTTCTTCAATTGTGATAAGGATGGAAATTTCATTTTCTTGGTTTATAAACTGTTGAAAGAACAATAAAACGTAAATCGAGTATTGTCCTAGATCAATTAATAAGTCCATTTGATCAAGTCTTGTTGAACAAACTTCAGGAAATAGCTATTTTTAAAATACAATAGTAAAAGTATGGAGTCCTACGGTAAAATATTATTAATCGCAATGCCAGCTTTTTTTGTACTGGTATTGTTTGAAAAATTCTGGGGAGTTTGGAAAGGCAATGACACAGTTCCTGTAAATGACATGATTTCCAGCCTAAGCTCTGGCATCACTAATGTGACCAAAGATGTCCTTGGGCTTAGCATCGTTATCATTTCCTATGATTGGTTGTTTTCCAAGTTTGCCATATTTCAAATCGAAGCAACTTGGCTAGTCTATGTAATCGCCTTTTTTGCTTTGGATTTTGCAGGTTATTGGACGCATAGAATTGCCCATGAGTATAATTTGTTTTGGAACAATCACATCATCCATCACAGCTCGGAGGAATTCAACTTGGCATGTGCTCTCCGACAAAGTATTTCTTCCATCGTAAAGATTTTTGCTGTTTTCTTGATTCCAGCTGCCTTTTTTGGAGTTCCTCCTCAAGTCATTGCCATTGTAGCACCCCTTCATTTATTTGCTCAGTTTTGGTATCATACCCGCCATATCGGCAAAATGGGTTTCTTGGAAAAAATCATTGTAACCCCCTCCCACCACCGTGTTCATCATGCCATCAATCCCGAGTATTTGGATAAGAACTACGGACAGATATTTATTTTTTGGGACAGATGGTTTGGTACTTATCAGGAAGAGCAAGATGATATTCCTGCCGTTTACGGGGTTACCAGACCTGTAAGAACCTGGAATCCTATTAAAATTAACTTCATGCACCTTTGGCTTCTGATCAAAGACGCCTGGCGCACCAAAAACTGGGCTGATAAATTCAAAATTTGGTTTATGCCCTTGGGATGGCGTCCTGAAGACGTAGCTGAAAAGTACCCTGTCAACAAAATCAGTGACGTCTATAACTTTGAAAAGTACAATCCCTTTCTATCCAAGGGCATGTTGGTTTGGAGCTTTGCACAACTGATTGTTTTGCTGCTTTTATTAAGTTATTTATTTGGAAATATTTCTTCAATTGGTACACCTGACATATTCTTTTATGGTGGTTTTGTATTCTTAACTGTCTTCGCCTACACCGAGTTAATGGATCGCAATCCAAACGCTTGGGCTTGGGAGCTGTTAAAGTCTGCTTATGCCTTTTACTTCATTTTCACGACCGGAGATTGGTTTGGATTGAATCAGTTCTTACCTGGCTCGCTTTATGTTTTTGCCGCCTACTTAGTAGTTTCCAGCTTATTTTCGATTTGGTTTTCCTTCAAAAAGGAAAGTCTTCAACTCGCTAACTGACCCGAAGGGTACATATGAAAGAATTCAAACAAATAGTTGAAGCATACGAAAATTGTAAAGAATTAGGCAAAAAGGCCGCCCTAGCTACTGTGGTACAGGTTATCGGCTCTGCTTATCGTCGTCCTGGCGCGAGAATGCTGGTTACTGAGGACGGAACCCTAACAGGAGCCATCAGTGGTGGTTGTCTGGAAGGTGACGCTCTGCGAAAAGCTCAGATGGTCATTTTCCAGCAAAAGTCCATGCTAGTGACTTACGATACCACGGATGAAGATGATCAAAAGTTTGGTGTAGGTTTAGGTTGCAATGGGATTATTCATGTTCTGATTGAGCCTTTGGATTTTCTGGATCAATCGAATCCTGTGGAGCTGATCAAAGAAGCTGTCAAAGGAAGAGAAACTTCCCTCTTGTTGACACTTTTTTCGGTTCCAAACTCGCGCTCAGAGCAAATTGGGACGGTTTTTCTACAAAAAGGGAATCATCAATACGGCAATATAGAGAAAATCCATTCGCAGCTTTGGCTCAAATTGAAGCATGAGATTCAGGCTTTTGACCAAAATACAAGTCAAATCCATGCCTATCCAGAGTTTGAGGATTTGTCTGTTTTCTTCGAGTTGGTAAGGCCCTCGGTTCGTGTATTACTTTTTGGTGCAGGTAACGATACGATTCCAGTCGCTAGATTGGCAGACCTACTAGGTTTTGAATTGATTCTGATTGATGGTCGTAAGAACATGGCAACCCCTGCCCGCTTTCCTTCAGCTAAAGAAATTATCGTCTCTCCTGCTGATGAACTGGATGGGAAAATTGATTGTGATTTGAATACTGTAGCCCTTTTGATGACTCATAATTTTGAATATGAGGTCTCTGTTTTGGCGGATCTACAGAAATATATGATTCCATATATTGGCATTTTAGGGCCTAAGAAAAAGACCGAAAAGCTAATCGACAGACTCCAAAACCAAGGAATGAATGTCAATCGAGATAACATTTATGCTCCGATTGGTTTGGAGATAGGTGCAGAAACCTCAGAGGAAATCGCTCTTTCCATTTTTGCGGAAATCAAGGCTGTCTTGAATAAAAAGCAACCGATTTTTTTACGGGATAAGCAAGGCCCCATTCATGAAAAAAGCTGATGAAGACGGGATTGATTATCTTGGCAGCAGGTTCATCTTCTCGTTTAGGTAGACCAAAGCAATTAATTGAATTTCAAGGAAAAACATTAATTCAAAGAGCTGTAGAATTCGCTGTTAAAAGTAAAGCTGACCAATTGATTGTAGTATTGGGATGGAATCCTGAACTGATTCAAAGTGGTTTTGATTCAACTCAAATACCTAGTGTATTCAATGAAAATTGGGAAGAAGGAATGGCTTCCAGTATGCAGGTTGGACTTCATTTTTTGATGGAAAAGGAACAACTAGACCAAGTAATCCTCATGTTATGCGATCAGCCTTTTGTAGATACCAAACTTTTGGATCAGTTGATTTTAGCCAAGAAAAAGAGCGGTAAAGGTATTGTAGCCTGTGCTTATTCTGACACCTTGGGAGTACCTGCTCTTTTTGATCAAAAGTACTTCGAAGAAATGCTTGCCTTAAAAGGTTCAGAAGGAGCTAAAAAGGTGATTTTGAAGAATAGAAAAGATGTTTTTAAGGTGGATTTTCCGCTTGGGGAAATCGATTTGGATACGGAGGCTGATATTGAAAAATTAAATGATTTTAAGATTTGAAGATTTCATTATCCCAATAAATTTATCTAATCGACACCCTCAAAAAAGGCCTTTAAATCCAAAGAAAACCCCTTGATTACGGCAGATTCTACCTCATCTCCTGATGTCATCATTCTAGAGGTCACATACTTTTGATCTATGAGAGTATTGATAGTAAAAGTTTGATTTTCAGGTGAAACGATCCAATACTCTTTCACTCCCTGAGACTCGTAAAGATCGAATTTGTATCGTAATTCTGTTTCATTATTGCTAGGCGATAGGATTTCCACAATCAAATCTGGAGCACCCAAACAACCTCTATCGTCCAACTTATCCAAATCCCAAATCACGCAGATATCAGGTTGAACGACGTCGAATATTTGACTGTCTTCCTTAGATTTTTTTGGAAATCGAACATCAAAGGGAGCAGAATAAACCTGACATTTTTGACTTTTTAAAAAATTACCAATTTGTAAGAATAATTCTCCTGAGATCCTTTGATGAATTCTCTTTGGAGCAGCCGCAGCTTTTTTGAAGATCTTTCCTTTGATCAGTTCAACTACCTCATCAAATTGCCAGGTCAAATAATCTGCATAAGAATAGCGACCGTATTCGACATCAGGTTCTTTTGCTATAAGTTGTTTCTTATTCTCCATACTCTAAAGATACTGATTTCAAGCATTTTACTTAAGATGAAATGACTGTCCTCAAGTCATGGATAACGGATTTTACCCAATTAAGTGTCTGATCAATGTCTGTTTCAGTAGTATTTTTCCCTAGACTAAAACGAATCGAAGCCCTCCCTAAATCCGAATCTAATCCCATCGCAGCTAATACATGACTTGGCTTAGGAGAAATAGAGGTACAGGCAGAACCAGAACTCACCGCAATTTTTTGATTGAGCCTTTTGAGCAACTCCTCTCCTTCCACTCCACCAAATGCAATATTACTTACATGCGGCAAGCGGTTATCTTGACTTCCGTTCAAATAATTGTTAGAAATCTCCAAAAGATCCTTTTCCAATTGATCACGTAGGATTTTAAGTCTATTTCTTTCCGATTCCATTTCTTTCATTCGAAGTTCTGCTGCTTTTCCAAAGCCTACAATTCCAGGCACATTCAACGTTCCGCTTCTTAGCCCTTTTTCATGACCTCCTCCATGAATTTGAGCCAGAGGTTTAGGTAATTCATGATTATGACGTACATACAAAGCCCCAACCCCTTTGGGTCCGTAAAGCTTGTGCGCTGAAATAGCCATCAAGTGAATACCTTTTGTGAAAACAGGAATTTTCCCTGCAGCCTGAACAGCATCACTCATCAAAATAATACCCTTTGAAGCCGCTAAGTGGGCGATTTTATCCATGGGATGAATTACTCCCGTCTCATTATTGGCCCACATCAGACAGATCATTTTGGTATGAGGGAGAATGGATTTTTCCAATTCCTCCAGGTCAATATTTCCCTGAGAATCAACGGATAAATAAGTGACCTCTCCTCCCCTTTTCTCAATTTCAGCAAAGGTGTCCAAGACTGC
Organism: Algoriphagus formosus; assembly: GCF_002807035.1. Lineage (GTDB taxonomy): Bacteria > Bacteroidota > Bacteroidia > Cytophagales > Cyclobacteriaceae > Algoriphagus > Algoriphagus formosus. The sequence goes on from NZ_NIUC01000001.1 coordinate 360,329, forward strand.
TTTATGCTCTGTCTGAGCTGTGATAAAATGTTGCTTTTCCCCTAAATAAGTTTCGAAAACCCCTTTAATTCCAAGGTTAATTGCTTCGGTAGCTCCTGAGGTAAAAATGATTTCCTTTGCCCGAGCACCTATCAAATTTGCCACTTTTTCCCGTGCTTCTTCGACCGCATTCTCAGCGACCCAGCCATAGGGATGGCTTTTGCTTGCTGCATTTCCAAAGTGATCCTGAAAATATGGAAGCATGGCTCCCACAACCTCAGGCGCACAAGGAGTGGTAGCATTATAATCAAGGTAAATTGGGTAGTTCATTGCCTGAAATTAAAAAATTCCATTCGCTAATAAATACCTACACCAAAACAAGTCTTTATCCTTTCCAGGTTTTTAATTCTCCTTGATAAAGAGATTGATTGGCTAAGGCTACCAATTTGGCTGTATTTCCGGCATTTTCAACATTACAAAGCGGAGTAGCCTTTTCTTCCAAACATCGATAATAATCCTCCAAGGCATAAATAGTCCCATCCTTGGTCGGTTCATCCACTAATTTGATCCCGTTGCGATTTTCCGTCCAAGTGATGGGGGTAGCACCGGAAACACCATCTACTTCTTGGAGTTTTGCTTTTGCTTCAGGCTCAGGATAAAAACCTCCATCATTGGTGAGTAAAGAGATCGTTCCTTGTGTCCCTTTGATTTTGAATGCATAGCCTTCGTATTGATTGCCACAGGTAGCTCCAAAATTTCCAATCATTCCTGCTTGATCGTAACGTAGTGTTACCTGTACATTGTCAAAAGTCTCTCTCCCATCTTTGTAATAATCAATACCTCCCGTGCCATAAATGCGATCTGGTACGGTATCAAAAGCCCAATTAATGAAATCCATTTGGTGAGACAGGAGCTCAGCTACTAATCCACCAGAGTACTCCTTATACATCCTCCAATTGACTTGACGCTCATATTCTGGGGAAGGAACAGGTCTTCTCCAGCTGGCATTCCGATCCCATCGTGCAGAAACCTGAGTGATTTTACCTAGCCAGCCTTTTTGGATATAATCTTTGACTTTAAAATAAAGCGGAGAGTAGCGATACTGATGACCAACTTGAATAGTTTGATTTGGATAATTTCTAACCAATTCCTGAAAGGCCTGAATTTCTTCCAAAGTAAAAAGCATGGTCTTTTCGAGATAAAGGTTTTTCCCTGCTTCTAAGACTGCTTTTGCATGTTCAAAATGAGCATTTAAAGGGGTAGAAACTACTACAGTATCAATTTCAGCACTATCCAAAAGATTTCTGTAATCTTGATACACTTTCAAGTCAGGGTATTGTTTTGCTGCTGGTTGGGCACGAAAGGGAAGCACTTCGGAGATGGCTTTGACCGAAAATTTGTCGGGCATTCTATTCATGACACGATGTAATCCTGAACCTCGGTCACCATAGCCTATGATTCCTACATGATAGATTTTCTTTCGCTTTTGGTTTAAAATGCTAGCGCCGACTCCTAGAGGAAGACTAGAAACTGCTGCTGCAACTCCGGCTTTTTGGATAAAATCTCTTCGTTTCAATTCAATTAAATTTTGGGATCATATTAAGTTTTTATCCGTAAAAAAGTAAGGAAATAATGACTATTGGTTAAATAAATCACGAAATCGATTTTTCTAAACATTCAATAGAAGAGGCTTTCATTCAGTTGCAATTCACTTCTTTTAAAGTAATTTTGACTTTCAATTTTCTATGATGAAAGAAACAGCAGAATCACTCAATTTTATAGAACATATTATCGAGGAAGACTTGAAAAACGGTTTTCCTAAGGATAAACTTCGATTTCGCTTTCCTCCAGAACCTAATGGCTACTTGCATATTGGCCATGCAGCTTCAATTTGCCTGAATTTTGGTTTGGGAGAAAAATACAATGCTCCGGTAAACCTTCGGTTTGACGACACCAACCCAGCAAAAGAAGAGCAGGAGTATGTCGATGCTATCAAGCGGGATATTGCTTGGTTGGGATTTCAGTGGGCCAATGAGTGCTATTCATCCGATTACTTTCAGCAGTTGTATGATTGGGCAATCCAACTGATCAAGGAAGGAAAAGCCTACGTAGATCAACAAACTTCTGAGGAAATTGCTGCGCAAAAAGGTACTCCTTCTACTGCAGGAACCGATTCTCCTTTCCGGAATAGGCCGGTTGCTGAAAGCCTAGATTTGTTTGAGCGGATGAAGAATGGGGAATTTCCGGCAGGATCTTACCTACTCCGAGCAAAAATCGATATGGCTTCCCCCAATATGCACATGCGTGATCCGATTTTGTATCGAATAATCAACAAAGCCCATCATCGCACAGGCTCGGATTGGTGTATTTATCCCATGTACGATTGGGCACATGGCCAGTCGGATTATGTCGAGCAGGTCTCCCACTCACTTTGTACCTTGGAATTTAAGGCGCATAGAGAGCTCTATGATTGGTACTTGGATCAGATTTATGACGCAAGCTTATTGAGACCCAAGCAGCGCGAATTTGCACGTCGCAACTTAAGCTATACTGTGATGAGCAAGCGCAAGCTTCTGGAGCTGGTTCAAAAAAATATTGTGGCTGGCTGGGATGACCCTAGAATGCCTACCATTTCCGGTCTAAGAAGACGAGGATACACCCCTGATTCTATTCGGAAATTCAGTGATTTAGCTGGCATTTCAAAGCGGGATAATGTCACAGATGTGTCATTGCTTGAGTTTTGCATCCGGGAAGATTTGAATAAAACGGCTACCCGGGTAATGGGTGTTTTGAATCCAGTAAAACTGGTGATTACCAATTATCCTGAAGGAAAGTCAGAGATTCTTCAGATGGAAAATAATCCAGAGCAGGTTGATTCTGGTACGCATGATGTGCCTTTCTCCAGAGAATTATACATTGAGCGGGAAGATTTCAAAGAAGATGGAGGAAAGAAGTTCTTTAGGCTTTCTTTGGGAAATGAGGTTCGCTTAAAAAGTGCATATATCATTAAGGCTGAATCAGTTGTAAAAGATGAATCAGGAGTTATTCAGGAGATTCATTGTACTTACGATCCGGAATCAAGATCAGGGAGCGGTACAGAAGCTAGCCAACGAAAAGTGAAAGGAACCTTGCATTGGGTTTCTATCGAGCATGCTATTCAGGCTGAAGTTCGCGAATATGATCGTTTATTTCTAGACGAAGCACCGGATAGCCATGAGGATAAAGGTTTCTTGGATTTCATCAATCCTGAGTCATTAAAGGTTATATCCAATGCGTATCTGGAACCTCACTTGGCCAATGCCACGATGGAAGATAAATATCAATTCCAACGTTTAGGCTATTTCACCTTAGACTCAGACTCCAAGGAAGGTAAACTGGTTTTCAATAAAACAGTAGGACTGAAGGATACCTGGGCAAAGCAAAATACTCCTCCTACTCCTGCTAATCAGCCTAAACAAAATCAAAAGTCTTCTCCTCAAGGTCAGAAAAAGCCATTGAACGAGATTCAACAAATCAGTAAAAAGTTGACCAACTTCTCTGGAGATAAGTTGGAAACGGCCTTATCCTCTATCGCTACCCTTGCAAAGGAAATCTCTTATGATGAATTAGAACCATTATTCAATACTGCAGCTAAGAAGGTTGGTACTCGAATTGGAGTGATGGTTGCCTTACGAGTACTACTTGAAAAGGGTGAAGAAAAAACTTCAGCAGCTGCTGAATTCATTGCAAATGGAAAGGCTGATGATAATGAGATTTTGCGGGCAGAAGCGGAGAAGATTAATTAAAAAAATTGAAAATTAGTTTAGCTAGATTGTAAAATGCCGGTTTGGCATTCACAAAAACAAAAAGCCCCTAAAATGAATTTAGAGGCTTTTTCGTGTTCTATTTATTATGATTAAATCAATTTTAAGATCTTCGAATTTCCAGTTTCACATCAGAAAATTCCTTTTGCTCGATGAATGGCTGACTTCGAAGTCTTCTGCCTGTCGCTGCAAATATGGCATTGGCAATGGCACCACCTGTAGGCGGAAGAGCAGGCTCTCCCAGACCAGTAGGATCATAACCGGAATCAACGAAGTGAGTTTCAATCTCCGGAACTTCTTTCATTCGGATCAATCTGTATAAATCGTAGTTTCTTTGCTTTGGAACACCATTTTCGAAGGTTAAATTCGTATACATGGCATGGCCCATTCCATCTACGATTCCACCTCGGACCTGATGATTTGCACCCGTAGGATTTACAACCATTCCACAATCCGTCACAGCCGTAATCTTCTTCAAAACAGGCGAACCACCCTCCATCTCAATATCTGCCACTTGAGCTACATAAGATCGGTGAGAAAAATACACGCTAAACCCTTGCTTGACATTTGGATTTTGACCCCAATTTGATTTTTCAGCAGCAGTTTTAACCACTCCTATCATTCTGTCAACATCATAGCCAAGCCTTCCTACTGGATTATTTTTGGCTCGATCTAGTAGTTCTAATCTAAATGCAACTGGATCCTTTCCTGCTTCCAAAGCCACTTCATCTAAGAAGCTTTGCTCTGCATATGCCAGAAAGTTGGTGATAGGAGCTCGCCATGCATTCGTAGTGATGCTAGAGTCGTAATTGATATTTTCGATCAATAAATTATCCACTGCACCAGAAGGGAAGTTATTCTCTCGAGTAGAATTACCCGCATTCATCCCTACTCCACGGAGCTTGTACCCAATCATGGTGCCGCCTTCATCCAATGCTGCCTCGAATCGATATCTAACAGCTGGTCTGTAAGCTCCTCCAGTGAGTTCATCTTCTCTACTCCATGTAAGTTTCACTGGAGCATTGATGGCTTTAGATATATGTACCGCCTCTTCCACAAAGTCTGCACGAAGTCTTCGGCCAAATCCACCTCCCAAACGGGTAATTTCTACCGTTACATTTTCGGCAGGAATTCCAAGGATTTGGGCAGCAGTTTGTCTAGCTCGATCAGGAGTTTGCGTGGGGCCAATCAGCTCGCAGCGATCTCCTTGCACATGCGCAAAGAAGTTTTCCGGCTCCATAGGCGAATGCGCAAGAAAAGGACATTGATATTCTGCACTCACCACTTTAGCAGCATTGGCAAATGCTGATTTAACATTACCATCTTCTCTCCTTACTTCCGCTTTGCCATTGGCAATTAAATCTTGGAATATTCGATCATGGTCAGCAGTGCTTTCTACAGTTCCATCAGGCTCATACTCCACTCGCAATAATTTTTTAGCTTTTAAAAGTGGCCAAGTAGAATCTCCAACTACTGCTACCGAATTATTGAATCTGACGACATCAGTCACTCCTGCCACTGCTCTAGCAGCGCCATCTTCAACAGATTTGATTTTCATTCCAAAAGGTGCGCGCTGAACCATGGCGTTCTTCATTCCCTCTCGATAGAAATCCAATCCAAAGAGTGGTTTTCCTGTATAAATTTCACGGGCATCCACGTTTTTCACTGGAGTGCCTATGATTTTAAAATCCTTTTTATCCTTTAAAATCACCTCTTCAGGTGTCTCCATCTGAGCAGCCTCTCCTACAAACTCACCGAAATGGCCAGATTTTCCTGAACCCTTATGCGAAATGATTCCATTCTCGACACTAATTTCCTCAGCGGATACATTCCAGGCTTTTGCAGCAGCCGCTACCAAGACATACTTGGCTGTAGCCCCTGCTTTTCTAAGCCTTTCCCAGCTATGAGGCATGGCTCCTGATCCCCCGGTGAGTTGGCGATCGTACTTTTCCGTATCCAGGTTGGCCTGCAAGACTCTGACTTTTGACCAGTCTGCATCGAGCTCCTCGGCTACAACCATGGGAAAAGAGGTTTTTATATTTTGTCCCAATTCAGGATTAGGGGAATAAATCACGACATCTCCGGATGGAGCTATCGAAAGATATGCATTGAAGTTTTTGGCATTGGCCAGTACCTGCTCGGTACTCAAAACCTCGACTTTCGGGCTATCACAGCTAGACCAGTTGAATCCTATAAATAATCCACCAGCAGTTAAGCCAGCAGCTTTTAAGAAGTCTCTTCTACTTTCTCTTTTTACAGTTTTCATAATTACATGTTTTTGGCTGCCTCTGCTACTGCTTCGCGAATCTTGTGATAGGTACCACAGCGACAAATATTTCTGTTCATCGCATTGTCAATTTCCTCCATACTGGGATTAGGATTTTGCTTCAAAAAAGCCGCCGCTTGCATAATTTGTCCTCCTTGACAGTAGCCACATTGTGCCACATCTACTTCCTCCCATGCTTTTTGTACAGGATGATCACCGTTTTCTGATAGCCCCTCAATGGTCGTTACCTCGGAGTTACCCACACTTGAGATGGGTGTCACACATGAAAAAGTAGGATTGCCATTGAGATGAACAGTGCAAGCACCACACTGAGCGATTCCACATGAAAATTTTGTACCTACTAGTCCCAGGTGATCACGAAGCACCCACAACAAAGGAGTGTCATCTTCTACGTCCACCTGATGACTCTTTCCATTTACTTTAAGATTGAAACTGGCCATGGTTCTTTTTTTTAGGTAAGTTACAAAAAATCAAGTAGCTGAAAATGCCATTGATGGAATTATACGCTGAAAAAGATCGGTAAAAACTTCTTTCCTCAATTTCGGTTTATGAGACTAATCTATGTGGGATTTATTTTTAGGTAAAATTGGTTTACTATTTGCCCGTCAATTAAATCTCTTCAATTCAAAAGAAAAGTGATTCGAAATATTATTCTAATTCCCGCAGGCTTTGTTTTTAGCCTAATTCTTTTTGTAGCGCTTTTTCTAAATCTTAATCCCCAGTTTGGAGCTAATCCAAGCAAAGAACAAGTCCAAGAATTCGAAAAGCTTCCGCATTATAGTGATGGGAAATTTCAAAATCTGATTCCTACAGAAATGAGTATGGGCTTTGCCAAAGCCATCAAACTCTTACCTGAATTCTTCAAGTCAGATCCTTCTCGTCAACCGGATTTTGAATTACCTGTTCAAAAGGTAGATTCTTTGGATTTAATAAACTCCCAACAATCTCGACTTATTTGGTTTGGACATTCAGCCTTCTTGCTTCAGCTAGCCGGTAAAAATATTTTGTTAGATCCGATGTTTGGAGATGTTCCAGCTCCACATCCTTGGCTTGGGAATGAGCGGTTTTATGATGAATTACCCATTGAGGTAGAGCAATTGCCGATTATCGACATGGTGTTTTTTTCTCATGATCATTACGATCATTTGGATTATGAATCTGTACAACTCCTGATCCCTAAAACAAAAATGTTTTATGTCCCCTTGGGCGTTGGCGCGCATCTGGAGCGATGGGGTGTGTCTCGTGAAAACATCCAAGAAATGGATTGGTGGGAGGAGGATTCCTATGAAGGAGTTTCAGTAGCATTTACTCCAAGTAGACACTTTTCAGGCCGGGGCTTGTCCAATCGGTTTAGTACGCTATGGGGTTCTTGGGTGATTTCTACCACTTCAGAAAGCATTTATTTCAGTGGAGACGGTGGCTATGGACCTCATTTTCAAGAAATCGGTGATAAATATGGACCTTTTGATTTGGCACTTTTAGAATGTGGCCAATACAATGAAAACTGGAAAGAAATCCACATGATGCCTGAGGAGACCGCACAGGCTGGTCTGGATTTGCGAGCCAAACAAATCATGCCAATTCACTGGGGAGCATTTCGACTAGCTATGCACAGTTGGACGGATCCTATCGACCGTCTATTACCAAAAGCTGAAGAGCTAAAAGTAAAAGTCCGAACGCCAATGATCGGCTCATTCCTTTATTTCAATGAAGAACAATCTCAAAACAGCAAATGGTGGCTAAAGCCTTCTGAGTAAAAGATATTCGACTTATTTCATTATCAGCTAACAAAAGCCAAGACCAAGCTTGAAGATAAATGAATACACTTCTTTGTTCGATTATTAAGCATTTTTCCTAATTTGAAACTTTGTTTAACATCAAATAAAACCTAAAAACCTATGTCTCAAAAAATCAATACAGCCATCGTCGGAACAGGATTTATCGGTCCGGCCCACTTAGAGGCACTAAGAAGAATTCCAAATATTGAAGTAATTGGCCTGGTTGAGGTGACTCAAGAGTTAGCCGATGAAAAAGCAGCTTTATTGGGAATTCCTAAAGCTTACACTTTTGAAGAGATGCTGAAAGATTCGGATATCGACGTAGTTCATATCTGTACTCCTAATTTTCTTCATTATCCACAAACCAAGGCTGTATTAGAAGCAGGCAAGCATGTGATTTGCGAAAAGCCTTTGGCTGTAAAAATTGATGAAGCAGAAGAGTTGGTAGCACTTGCTGCTGAGAAAGGACTGGTTAATGCCGTGCATTTCAACCTCCGCTACTACCCTATGGTCAGACAAATGAAGACCATGCGAGAGAAAGGAGAACTGGGTGAGGTCTACAGTATTATGGGCTCCTATTTGCAGGATTGGCTATTTTTAAAGACAGACTATAACTGGAGATTGGAACCTGACAAATCCGGTGATTCTCGTGCTATTGCCGACATCGGTTCCCACTTATTGGATATCACTGAATACGTGACCGGACTGAAAATCACAGAAGTATTAGCTGACTTCTCTACGGTTCATAAAACCCGATTGAAGCCTCTGAAAGCCATCGAAACCTATTCTGGCAAAATGCTTACCATGGATGATTATGAAGAAGTTCCAATCAACACTGAGGACCATGCTACTGTCTTATTGCGTTTTGATAATGGATCGAAAGGCTCTATCACTGTATCCCAGGTCAATGCAGGACGAAAGAACCGTTTAAACATCGAAATTGCTGGCTCTAAGTCAAATTTCGAATTCAATTCAGAGCGGCCTAATGAGCTTTGGATAGGCAAAAGAGAGACAGCAAATGGTCATCTGATGAAAGATCCGGCATTGTTTCACCCAGAAGCTTCAGCCCTTATTTCTTTCCCTGGAGGCCATAATGAAGGCTTTCCTGATACATCTAAACAAATGTTTAAGGAAGTGTATGCGGCAGTCCGAAAAGGAAAACAGCCTGATTCGCCATCATTCCCGACCTTCGCTGATGGATTGAGGGAGCTAATTATCGGTGAGCGAATTATCGATAGTAATAAATCCCAATCATGGGTTAAAGTTTAATTTACTTAGGTTTAGGGAATTAGCGTATTCCCTAAACCTTTTTAATAATTGTCAGTACAAACCTTTATATAATTATTTTAACCCTTTAATTTCACTATCACTAAATCACATAACCATGAACTTTAAAAAAATCCTTTTCTCTGCACTGATGCTTGGTGCATTTGTTTTTGCTGCCCAAGCACAAGAAAAACCTAGTCCTGCCCGTACCGCTGAAGGAACTGTAGGAGATGCAAAAATCACTATCAACTATTCCTCTCCTGCTGTAAAAGGCCGTATGATCTGGGGAGATTTGGTTCCTCTAGGCCAAGTTTGGAGAGCGGGAGCCAATGAGGCGACCACTTTCACCACGGATAAAGATATCATGGTAGAAGGCCAAAAGCTTCCTGCTGGAACCTATGCTTTCTTTATTATCCCAGGTGAGTACGAGTCTACATTCATTTTCAATACCGAAGCTAAGCAATGGGGAGCCTTCAATTATGATTCCTCAAAAGACGCGCTTCGAGTAAATGTACCTTCACAGCAAACCTCCTCAATGGAGGAGCGATTGGTCTATGAAGTGACCGGAGAAGGATTTGAGATTCGTTGGGAATACGGAAAAGCTGAAGCAAAACTTTCTGCTCAATAATCCAAATCTAAAAAGTCAAAACCACTTCAGATCAATTTGAAGTGGTTTTTTCTTTTTGGTAAAAAATTTTTCCCACTCGATTTATATGTTCGATTAGGTCTAAGTTTGAAATTTGATGGAACAAAGGCAAATCTAGTTTGTAAGGTAAATAAAGCTCATCAATTTCAAGTTCAATTTTTTGTAGCTTTTTAAGGTCCAGATTTTCTCCAAAAAGAGTCAAATCAATATCAGAACCTTCTCTGAAATTACCTTTTGCTCGGGACCCATAAATAACTACTTTATTTACTTCACGAAATGACTCAAACACTTCTTGAAGCTTTTTTATAACCGATGAAGACAATCCAAAATCCATTTTAAAACAGTTTTCCTTTTGATCCACTCCTGATTTCTTCCATGTTGTCCCGGAAGTGTTCGAAAAGCGAGTGATAATCATGTATGATACTCAAAAAAATACTGTCAGCCGTTTCTTCATTGTAGGAATGGGAGGTTTTATTCCTACTCTTGATCATGTCCATCCATGTTTCTCCTTTCGAAATTAAACCAGCCGAAAATGCTTCTTTTGTTGCATCTTTAGACCCCATAGTTGTAATGCCACCAACTTCTTTCATGTAATCCTTCATCACATTCCAGGCAAGCTCATGGGTATATTCGAAACGTTGAATAATCCCTTCTTTGATGATATCATCTAAAAACTCATCTGAGCTAATTTTCCCATCTTCCTTCAGCCTATATTCGGATTTTATTTTTTCGATCGCTTGGTCTAGTTTCTCAAAAGCTTTCACATAATTTGAAAAACGCTGGACCCAACGAATATCTTTATTAGCATTCATAGTCTGAGATTCTACCGGTTAAAGTTCTGATTTTAATCTAAAGAATTTTAAAAACCTGAAATTATTTTCCTCTTTTTTGATGCTGATTTACATGAAAAGTAGTCATTCAATATCTTTGATGCATGATTATTCTTAATCCCGATTCCTTCGACCTTCCTGTATCTGAAATCATCCCTGAGGTCAAAAATCATCTATCCAAAGCCAATTCCCTGATCATTCAAGCTCCTCCTGGTGCGGGAAAGAGTACGCTTTTACCATTAGCCCTGCTTGAAGAAGAGTGGCTCAAAGGAAAGAAAATCTTGATGCTCGAACCTAGACGTCTAGCCACCAAGTCCATTGCAACTAGAATGGCTGATATGATTGGTGAAAAAGTGGGTGAAACGGTGGGCTATCGAATTAGATTTGAATCAGCGATTTCGGAAAAAACACGTTTGGAAGTCATCACAGAGGGAATTCTAACCAGAATGATGCATCAAGACAATGCATTGGAGGAAATCGGCTTGTTGATATTTGATGAATTCCATGAGCGGAATCTCTTTTCTGAAGTAGGACTTGCGCTAGCAAGAGAGATTCAAGAGATACTTAGACCGGATTTGAGGATTCTCCTGATGTCTGCGACCATCGACACGATGGAACTTTCCTCTTTACTCCATGCGAATGTACTTGAAAGTAAGGGAAGGCAGTTTCCTGTGGAAGTTAATTACTTGAACCCAATCGATGAATATGCAATTGGGGAGGATACCGCTCGACAAATCATTCCTTTGACTGAGAAGCATGAAGGAGATTTTTTAGTTTTCTTACCTGGACAAGGGGAAATAAGAAAGGCCCAAACCATTCTTAGACAGGCTTTGCCCAATGACCTTATTTTACCACTTTATGGACAGCTCCCTCCTGCCGATCAGCAAAGAGCTATTTTACCCAATCCACAAGGAAAAAGAAAAATAGTTTTATCAACCGATATAGCCGAAACCTCACTTACCATAGAAGGGATTCGGGTGGTAGTAGATTCAGGATTTGCCAAATCAAATAAATTTGACCCGCGTTCAGGCCTTTCTCGTTTGGTTTTGCATCGAATCAGTAAGGATTCAGCTGATCAAAGAAGTGGAAGAGCCGGAAGGCTTTCTTCAGGCCACTCCTACCGGCTTTGGAATAAAGGCATTCAGAGTCAATTGGCAGATTTTAGAACTCCTGAGCTGTTGGAGGCTGACCTGACCGGAATGGTATTGGACATGATAGCCTGGGGCAAGGATAATATTCAAGAAATGGCTTGGCTTACTCCCCCACCAAAAGCTAGCATAGCACAATCTGAAAAGGTGTTGGAGGCGATCGAAGCGATTGAAAATGGTCAGATTACAGCCCATGGAAAAGCCATTCAAACTTTACCCCTACAGCCAAGAATAGCACATATGCTGCTCTATGCGAAAGAAAATGGACAGTTGGAATTAGCCACTGATGTGGCTGCTATCCTGGAGGAGCGAGATCCTTTGGGAGCTGATGCGGGAGTAGATATCAATTTGCGCGTAGAAGCCCTGAGGAGGTATAGAGATCGTGGAGTAAGCATATCCAGAATCAAAAAAATAGAAAAGGTAGCTGCACAATACAGGAAAATCTTTCAGGTTACGCCAGAAAATTCGCCAGTTGATCCTTGGGCAACCGGACTTTTGCTAGCGTATGCCTACCCGGAACGGATCGCCGCAGCACGTCCTGGAAACAATGCTCAGTTTCAATTGGCGAATGGTAAAATTGCTCAAATCGGTCACCGAGATGATTTGGCTCATGAATCTTGGCTGGCCGTGGCCCAGGTGGATGCGAGAGAAGGAATGGGCAAAATATGGTTAGCCGCCCCCTTGAATCCGAAGGATCTTGCACCCATGCTTAAGACTCGAGAAGTTTTAGAATGGGACCGAAAAAAGGGTGGACTTATAGCGGAGACCGAAGTGCGAATTGGGGCGATTATTTTGGGAAAAAGACCACTCAAATCATTCAATCCAGAATTAGCCAAGGAAGCCATTGTTAGGGCTATTCAGGAAGATGGCCAGTATTTATTGGATTGGAATGAGGAAACCCTACAGCTAATTTACCGGGTACAATCGATTAGAAATTGGAATAATGATCCATCCTGGCCAGATTGGTCGGTTCAAAACCTCTGTAAAAATGCAACTGATTGGCTATCTCCCTATTTGATAGATATTTCGAAAAATGAAGATCTCAAAAAGCTTAATTTAAAAGATATACTACTTCATTCTCTTTCCTTCGAGCAGCAGCAAATGCTAGCACAACTTGCTCCAGAAAAAATAGAAGTGCCCTCAGGAAGCAAGATTAAAATTGAATACCAAGAAGAAGGTTTGCAACCCCGACTATCCGTAAGATTGCAGGAGCTTTTTGGTTTGATAGATACTCCAAGGATAAATCAGGGGAAAAATGCTTTACTTCTTGAAATGCTTTCACCGGGCTTTAAGCCAGTGCAATTGACTCAAGATTTAAAAAGCTTTTGGTCAAACGGCTATTTTGAAGTGAGAAAAGAACTGAAAAGAAGGTATCCCAAACACGAGTGGCCTGAAAATCCATTAGAAGCTGAGGCTGTTAGGGGTGTGAAAAAGAAAAGAGATTAATCCTCTAAATGGTCCAGGAAATCTAAAAGCTGCAGGAATGAAGCGATAGTAAATGGAGTCATGCCCGTCTTTTTAATTTCCTCTAAATAAATATCCCGTAAAACCGGATAATCATCGGGATTATAAATTCTGGCTAAGGTTACCCCACGAAAAACGTAATACACAAAGTTTTGTGTCCTAAACACTTTTTCTTTTCGATCTGCAAAAGCTTTCTCAAGGTTTTCCGGAATGATCATTTCGTCCATCCAATGAAATCCATGACCCACAAAAAACTTCTCTGCAGCCATAATTGATTGAGCCAGCTGTGAATTTGAGTTTAAGACAAAACGCTTAGGAAGCTCTTTCCCTATTTTGTCAGGACTTTGGATAAGAGTAATGGATCGACGGGAATAATCACTTAAGCTCGGGAGAAATTTATGGATGATTTCCTCAACCTGATGAATTCTTACCCCCAAATTATATTCTAAATAGCTCACATCTGGATATTCAGAATAATGAATAAAAACCACTTGCTGCCCATGATCAAAATCTTTGAAAAACAGCAAGTGGTTTGGATGAAATTTAAAGCCAAAATCGCTCAGAAATTGATTATGAAATCCAATGACGTCTAGCTTTCTCATATGAATATTAACTTCAAAAAGTCTCAAAAGTTGTACTCAATCAGAAAATAATTCTCTCATTTCCAATAACATAGGCTCAACCTCAGATTTTTTAATGGAAAGACTATCAGGATCTTCCGGGTTGTGGAGGTAGTGATTCCAGTGCTTCTCTGCTTTTCGAATGGTTCTTGGCGAAATATCGAATTCCACGCTATCCAAATATTCCTTTGCCAAACTGGAAGCCTTGAAATTTCCAAATAAGTACACTCGGAAAACATCAACAAAACGCTGGCTCAGGTCGAATTCTTCTAAAATCTGCACAAAAGCTCCCTGCTGCTGCTTATTTTTTCGATCATGGATAGCCTTAAAAATCGCATCCAGTGATTCCTCATTCCAATGCGTTTTAGACAAGGCTCTACAAGCCAGATAGGCAGCTTCCCAATCATCAGAAAGCACTAATTCGATCAACTTATCTTTGACTTCTTCGGTAGCTTTAAGCCCAAGTTTATCAGCAAAATTGTAAGCCTCTGCTTCCTCGGGGTCAAGCATTCGCTGAAAGAGTTTTTCTATTTCTTCGTCCATAGTTATTTGTTTATTTGCAGAAATCCTTTTCTGGATCTAATTGTATGCATATTCCCAATACCCAAAATATTGATTTTACGACTTTTGAGGAGCTATTGAAAAAGTCCAAAAAGGAAAATCTGGATCTTCAATACAATCAAAAAAAGCACCAACTCGAGTTGGGGATGCAAAATAAATGGTTTGCCAAGATATTTCTTCCTTAGGACCACAATTGGCAAAATGATCAACTCGTTCTTCAATCCAAATCAGCCATAGCATTGGTTGGAATTAGAGCCGGGCAAGCATTTACAGGGCTCATTGAAAATCGCCAATTGATTGATCACAAAATATTTCGAGCCTACATGGTTCGGAAAAAACAAGGTAAATCACAGGTTAAACATTTGAAAACCAAGGGTAAGTCTAGAGCAGGATCAAGAATCAGATTAGCTGAAACAGAGCGTTTTTTCAATGAAATTAATGAAAGGCTAGAAGTCTATGCAGAGCAGGTAGCCGTAGATCGATGGGGAATAGCCTGTGGAAAAACCCTTTGGCCCTATCTCTTTGATGCGGAGGTTCCTCCCCCATTTTCAAAAAAAGATCCAAACCTTGTTCAGCTTCCCTTCCATGTGCAGCAAGCATCATTTGAGGAATTACAAGCAATTTCAGAACTATTGATGGGTTTTCACCTTTTACTTTCCGATGAAGGGGAAGACTTTTTTGAAGAAATTCTTCAAAAACCCAAAGATGATTTAAGTACCGAAGATGACTGGTAACAAAAAAGCCCCAAAAAATCGGGGCTCTTGCTAGTGGTTAGTGATTTTCAATTTATGCGTTTCCGCCATTTCCATCCATAGGAGAAGGATATTGATTGGAAAGCATTGCCAAGGTTTCATGTGCCATCTTGACGTTGTATTCATAGGCTAGGCTCTTGTAATTGACCAAATCCACGATCGTACCGATAAAGCACAATCCGACAGTCAAAATATATAGAATACCTAAGCCGATTTGTCCCAAGATGAATCGATGCAAACCTGCAAATCCAAAGAAACCGATCAAGGTCAAGATTAGGATCATTTGAGCGTCTTTTCTTCTCGCACGGTAAACCTGTGCAAAGAGAGATGCTTGATCGTCATCCATATTTTTCATCAGTCCTTGAATGTAGCCCAATTCCATTCCTTCGAGTTCGGGCAGGTGTCTTAATACATTAGCCATAGTTGTGTGTTGTTTTTAGGTTGCTTATCAAATTCCAAATTCTAGAAATAATCACCAGATACGCCAAAGCTGCCAAGGGATGCATTTCCCAAGATGCCTGAAATTCTCCTCGTGCCAGTAGGTTCATGGCTCGGCCTAAACCGCAACCAGGACACCAACTGAACCCGAGATTTTCCAGCGGACAGAGCGAAAAGTGATTCGCTGCCCAAGGGTCAATCGTGAGAATTGCAAGCAAACTTCCGATCCAAAAGATCAGTTCCAATGGAAGCTTCTGAAGTTTCAGGATGATTGCTTTCATGCCAGTAAGAATACGAAAAGGGTGCCAATGCCCAAAATGCATGTTTTTCGGCAAAAAGAAGGGGTTGGACGATTAAAATGATTGATAAACGTACAAAAATGTGTCCGATTACGAACGGATAACTTGAGGTAAGTTCAGTTTTATGACCTCTCCAAATTGTTCTTTTTGTTGAATTTCCATCATTCTGCGAAAACCTTCATAGCTTTTCTTGGAGCCGTAATTTTTCCATCCCGAAAAGCGAAAAACAAGATCAACCAAATTTCCAGGAAGTGAATTTGTGCTTTTAATTCCAAGTGCATTGGAGGCTTCCTTTCCCAAGAAAAAATAAAATAATCCATCAACTTGCTGCCGGATGAGGGAATCAGGAATGTTTCCCTTATAGTAGCCACCGAGAGCACCTATCAAGGTTTTTCCTGCTTCTGTGCTTTTTAGATGTCTTTTCCTGATCAATCGATCCAACTCAAACGCTTCCTTGGAATTTTCAGGCCAAAAACTAGTATCCACTCCGATCAACTCCCCTATCCATTTCCAATACTGCAAAACAACCTCAAAATCGGATTCTGAGATATTCCTGCCCATTTTGATCATTCCACGAAGCACGATCATACTAAATGCCAAATTTGTACCTAGCATATCCTCTTGGTTGATGGCTTTGCCAAACTTTGGGTCCCAGTCCCGTGCATATTTTTGGATAAAATACCTGCTAAAAGCATGAATCAACCGAACTTTTGCGCAAGTTAGGAAGGCCCGAGAATCAGAAATAAATGCATTAGGCCGGAAAATATCCATCACAAAAACACCTGTCTCTGCCAGCCGCTTTCCGATATCCTGTACGATCCGTTTTGACCTGACTAGCACTTCTGCACCATCTCCAAAAGCATAGCAGTAGGGCAAGGAATAAAAACCCAATAGCCCTAAGTAGATATCCCCGTTTTTAGCAAAAAAATCCTGCCCATTTTGAAGAACTGAAGTTTCTTGAAGTGATTGTTTATCAAAATAAAACTGAAAGAAATTTCTCACTCTCGGAATGAAATCAGGGCTTAATTGATCAGGAATTATATCCCAAGAATTGATTACATCAATAAAGCTTGGATTTGCTATCAAGTCCTCAACTGCCTGATCTGCAAGGGGATCTTGTCTTTGTCGGAGTTGATCAAAATTCTGATTGGTGTAAAGCTTCAATTTGTCCACAGCAATCTAACCTTGATTTTGTATTTTGGTTGCACAAACCAATCATTTATGCTGAAGAAGATTACTGCCAATCTCTGCTTTCTGTTCCTATTTTCTTTGCCGCTATTTGCGCAGGGAAGCTTTGATTTGATTCGAGTGGATACCAAAGGAAAGGGTAAAAACCTTGAAATTCTCGCAAAAACAGCTAAACCATTGACAGATAGAGTTGGCTATGACAATCAACCAAATTTCATCAATGATCAGGAATTAGTTTTTTCGGCAGCTGATGATCAAGGAAATCACGACATAATTCTCTATAATTTTTCAACAAAGAACTTCACCAATCTTACCAAAACTGCTGATCGAAGCGAATATTCCCCATCCATTACTGACTGCAAGCAATACATAGCTGCGGTCGTAGTTGAACCCGGGGGTGCTCAACGGCTTTGGCTTTACCCTATCAACCTTAGCGAGCCGGAGTTACTCTATGATGATATCGAGCCTGTGGGCTATTATGACTGGTATGACAACAAGGCGGCGATGTTTGTTTTGGGGGAGCCAAATTCATTGATTTATGCTAGAGGTCGAGGAGATCTCGTATCAATGGATCAGAATATCGGAAGATCAATAAAGCGAAGGCCAAAAACCTCAGAAATCACCTATCTTTCCAAAGAGGAAGTGCAGACAAAACCCGATGGTGTTGCCTTGGAATTACGGGCTTTTGACTTAAAAACCAATCGAAAATCCGAACTGGGGCTAGGTCTGGCTGGATCAGAAGATTTCATCTGGGTGGATAAAAAATCTATTTTGATGGCACGAGGAAATGAGATTTTCATTACGAGAATAAATGAAAATACTTGGTCCAAGCTAGCTGAAATCAGCCTTTCATCCCATCAAAATATTTCACGGATGGCTTACAGTGAAGACCTAGAAGTGCTAATTTTAGTAATGGAGAGAAACCAATAAATCTATGATCAATAAAAAATTACTACTCGCTCTGGTAGCGGGTATTTTATCCCAAACAGCTATGTCGCAAATTGAAGATAAAAAAGGAATCATCGTCAAAGGTGCCGAACTGGTAAAAGTCCAAGATGGATTTTCCTTTACCGAAGGCCCCGCAGTCAGTCGCGTGGGCGATGTGTATTTCACAGACCAACCCAATGATCGTATCCATGTCTGGAACGCGATTTCAGGAGAAGTGTCAGTTTTTAAAGAAAATGCTGGGCGATCCAATGGCATGTATTTCAAGCTAGATGGGACACTCATCTCTTGTGCAGATGAGCAAAACCAGCTTTGGGCTTTGGATTCAAAGGGAAATGAAACGTTTTTGGTCGAAAACTTCAGAGGCAAAAAATTAAATGGTCCAAATGATGTCTGGGTGCGACCAAAGGGAGGAATGTATTTTACGGATCCTTTATATGTACGCCCTTATTGGGAAGGAATCCGAGGCAATGAATTGGAACAAGATGGAGAGCATGTCTATTTCTTGTCTGAGGATGGAGCGGAGTTTTTCCGAGTAGCTGAGGACTTAGTTAAGCCAAATGGTATCATTGGTACACCTGATGGTAAATACCTCTATGTAGCAGATATCGGAGATAGCAAAACTTATCGCTATGAAATCAGAGAAGACGGTTATTTGATCAACAAGGAGCTTTTCTGCGAAATGGGATCAGATGGAATGACGATAGATAATCGAGGAAATGTTTACCTCACCGGAGACGGAGTGACTGTTTTTAGTTCGAAAGGCGAAAAAATCGCTCACATCCCTGTTCCTGCAAAATGGACAGCCAATGTCACCTTTGCCGCCTTGGATAGAAAAACTTTGTTTATCACCGCAATGGATGCGGTGTATACGCTTCAGATGAAAACTCGTGGAGTCTGGTAAAAAAGTGGGGAGTTGGAAGCTAGGAGACGGGAGAAATCTTCCTACTCCAAGCTTCCTACTTTCATCTCTATTTAGCAATTCCCGTCTATATCACAGCTTTCCCCGTTTTCAGCTGTTTTGATTTCTAAGACCGAGTTATTTTTCGCGAACTCAGACCATGCTTTTTCAAGGGTTTCCTCAAATACTTCGTCAGGCTGTGCTCCAGAAATCCCGTATTTTCGATCTAAAACGAAAAAAGGAACTCCTCTAACACCGATCAATCGGGATTCATAAATATCCTGATCCACAGCATCATCAAATTGATTGGACGCTAGCATAGATTTAATTTCGGATTCATTCAACCCGATTTCTGCTCCAAGCTTTATCAGCGTATTCGGATCATCCACATTTTCTCCATCACTGAAGTAGGCTTTTAGTAAGCGTTCCTTCATTTCTCCACCTTTCCTATGCTTTTTTGCAAAATGAATGAGTCGGTGAGCATTTTTGGTATTGGCCACCTTTGCCTTCTCAAAGTCAAATTCCAATCCCTGCTCTTTGGCCATTTCCACCACATTTGAAGTGATTTCTCTGGTTTGATCTATGGACCATCCCTTTGACTGCGCCAAATGCTCTAAAGTATTGATCGATGGATTGGTTTTCTCTTCCGGATTCAGTTGGAAACTCTTCCATTCAATTTCTACCTGATCTTTCAAGGGAAATTTATCCAATGCTTTTTCAAGTTTTCGCTTGCCGATGTAGCAAAAAGGACAAACTACATCCGACCAAATTTCAATTTTCATAGACTTTTGATTTACTTATGGGAGAAATGATCAAATCATAAAAAGAGTTCACAGAATTTTGAAAACTAAAGAATGTCCATCCTGTGCCATGGAAATTGATGCCAAGGCAGCTATTTGCCCCATTTGCAAATATGAATTTCCGAAACGCTCACCTTGGATCACTTGGGTGGCTATTTTGCTTTTGATCGTTTGGGTTTTAACCTATATCCTTTGATGCCATGAACAAAAGAACATTTATCAAAGCACTCGCAAGCCTTGGCTTTGGAACCTTAGCAGCACCGCTCAAAAGTCAAGCTGAAGCCGATTATTTATCAGGTATTGACTTTGACTCAGATGATATTTGGGACCAAATTCGAAAGGGATACAAACTCAAACCAGATTACATCAATTTAGAAAATGGATACTATTGTTTCTTGCCCCAGGAAACCCTCGAGAAATACATCGAACACATCCGTGAAGTGAATTATCAAGGTTCTTATTACATGCGGACGGTACAATGGGATAATAAGGCAAAATCAGCAGCCAAACTGGCCGAATTGGTTGGGGCAGATCCTGAGGAAATAGCGATCACTCGGAATACCACCGAATCATTAGATCTTATTATTGCCGGCTATCCGTGGAATCGTGGAGATGAGGCTATCATGTCAAATCAAGATTATGGCAGCATGCTGACCATGTTTGAGCTGGCTCATCGAAGACATGGTGTCCATCTCAAAAAGATAGATATTCCAATGCATCCACAGTCAGATGAGGAGATTGTATCAGTCTACGAAAACGCTATAACTAGCAAAACTAGGCTGATCATGGTACCTCATATTGTCAATATCACTGGCCACATTCTTCCAGTTCGGAAAATCTGTGATATGGCTCATCAGTATGGAGTAGAAGTCATGGTGGATGGTGCGCATGCGGTGGGACATTTCACCTTCGATATGAAAGAATTGGATTGTGATTATTATGGATCAAGTCTTCACAAGTGGCTGAGTGTACCGCTTGGCGCTGGATTATTGTATGTCAAAAAGGGAAAAGCAGATCAAATTCGTCCCCTACTCGCGCCTTATCAATTAGACCGGCCTGGTATTTACAATCTCAACCATACAGGAACCCATCCGGTAGCTACAGACCTAGCAGTGATGAATGCCATTGAATTTCATGAAAAAATCGGTGCAAAGCGGAAAGAAGACCGGTTGCGGTTTATTCAGCGTTATTGGTCAGATCAGGTCAGAGAAATCGAAGGAATCAACGTCAATACACCCATCGAGCCTTTTCGATCCTGTGCCATCGCCAATGTTGGTTTGGAAAAAGTAAAACCCGGTGAAATGGCCAAACGCTTGATGGATGAATTTAAAATCTTCACCGTTGCAATCGATGGAAATGGTGTTCATGGCTGCAGAATCACTCCAAACATCTACACCACCACGGATGAATTGGATCAATTTGTCAATGCTTTGAAAAAAATGAGTAAAAAGGCTTGATATAGCTCAAAATAAAATTCGGTTTATTTTTCGAATTCTAATTTTTTGAACTGTTTGGTTAAATTCTTTTCAGCGAAAAGCCTGAAATGATTAATTTTTGTGAATTTATTTTGGAATATCTTTTTCAACGTTACAATTTTACCCGCTCAAATGAATTCCTTCAATAACATATTGATATCCGAAGCCAACGCGACAGTTTTTGTTGTGGTAGGATGTCCTGCTGTTAATTTTTCTCCAGTTAGGAGGCGAAGGTACTTTTTTAGGGTTTGACCCTGCCATATTTTCAATTTCCCTACGCGGGAGATTTCCTTTTGTCCTTTCCTTTCCTGATTTATTCATTTCTGCAACGCAGTTATTCATTTCTCCACCTATTATGGAAGAAATCACCTTTAAAATATTAGTGGCTGATGCCAGTCACAAATCATTTGCTCAGCAAATCACCGATGAGATGGCCAACTCGGCCAAAGCTCGCGGCACAGGTATTGCCAAACGTAGCATCGAATACGTCCAAACCAAAATAGAAGAGGGAAAGGCCATCATCGCCTTGACAGGAGATGGTCGCTGGGCAGGCTTTTGCTACATTGAAGCTTGGGGACATGGAAAATATGTGGCCAATTCTGGTTTGATCGTTTCCCCAGAATTCCGGAAGTATGGTTTGGCAAGAAAAATCAAGCAGGAAATATTCAAACTCAGTAGGCTTAAATATCCTGATTCGAAAATATTTGGCTTAACCACAGGTCCTGCTGTGATGAAAATCAACTCCGAACTGGGTTATATCCCAGTTTCTTATGCGGACTTGACAGATGACAATGAGTTTTGGAAAGGTTGCCAAAGCTGTGTCAATTATGAAATTTTGATGTCGAAAGGCAGACAAAATTGTCTTTGCACGGCTATGCTTTATGATCCAAATGCCCCAAAAAACAAATTGTCAGAAATGGCCCTTCGAAAAGACTTTGATAAGCGTATCAAGCTGTTTGATCGATGGGTTCGATTGAAAAAATTCGTCTTTCTTAAACTTGGCAAATCAGCCAAATCCTTTCTCAGTTTCTTCATTTAAATTCAAGAATAGATGCAAAAAGTTGTTTTAGCCTATAGTGGCGGCCTAGATACCACCTTTTGTGCGCTCCATTTATCCAAAGATTTGGGTTATGAGGTGCATGCTGTGTTGGTCAATACAGGCGGTTTTTCCGAAGAAGAATTAAAGTCCATCGAGTCCCGAGCAAAAAGTCTCGGAATCGCATCTTTTACCATCTTGGATGTGGTTGATACTTACTATCAACAGGTTTTGAAATATCTGACTTTTGGTAACGTCTTGAAAAACGGGACTTATCCACTATCGGTATCTGCTGAGCGTATCCTTCAGGCAAAATCCCTGGCTGACTATGCCAAATCCATCGGTGCCAAAGCGGTTGCCCACGGTTCTACCGGTGCAGGGAATGATCAGGTTCGATTTGATATGATCTTTCAGACCATCATCCCGGATATTGAAATCATCACTCCTATTCGTGATTTGAAGCTCTCCCGACAGGAGGAGATCGAGTATCTCAAAAAGCATGGGGTAGAAATGAATTTCGAAAAGGCCGCATATTCCATTAACAAAGGAATCTGGGGTACTTCCGTGGGTGGAAAAGAGACACTTTCTTCATTGGGTTACCTTCCAGAAGAAGCTTGGCCTACTCAGATCACTGAGAAAGATGCTAAAGAGGTAAAATTGACCTTTGTTCAAGGAGAATTGAAAGGTATTGATAATGAAGTTTTTGATAATCCGGTAGATGCCATTCAAAAGCTTCAGGAGATAGCCGGCCCGTTTGGAATCGGTCGGGATATTCACGTCGGAGATACGATCATCGGTATCAAAGGACGAGTGGGTTTTGAAGCGGCGGCACCCATCATCATCATCAAAGCCCATCAACTACTCGAAAAGCATACGCTTACCAAGTGGCAGTTATTCTGGAAAAACCAACAAGCTGAATTCTACGGAAATCACCTCCATGAAGGGCATTACCTAGATCCAGTGATGCGAAATCTAGAAGCTTTCTTACAATCCACTCAGGAGTATGTATCAGGTGATGTCTTCGTGAGACTGGATGTTAAGCACTTTACCCTTTTGGGAATTGCTTCAGAGCATGATTTGATGGCATCTAAATTTGGAAGCTATGGCGAAATGAACAAAGGCTACACGGCCGAAGATGTCAAGGGCTTTACTCGAATTTTAGGAAATCAAACAGCCATTTTCCATCAGGTTAATCAACAAGAAAATGATTAAAACAGCTATCATTGGTGCGGCAGGCTACACAGGAGGTGAATTAATCCGTCTTTTGGTTCATCACCCAAACTGTGA
The DNA here is from genome assembly GCF_002807035.1 of Algoriphagus formosus. Taxonomy (GTDB): domain Bacteria; phylum Bacteroidota; class Bacteroidia; order Cytophagales; family Cyclobacteriaceae; genus Algoriphagus; species Algoriphagus formosus. Next base: position 383,832 of record NZ_NIUC01000001.1, read on the forward strand.
ACTGGTCTATATCCATTCCAACAGTCAAGTAGGAAAGCATGTAAGCGAGGTACATCCGGACTTGATCGGAGATTGTGACTTGTATTTTACCGATCAGGTAGAAACTTCCGGTTTAGATGCAGTTTTTTTAGGCTTGCCTCATGGACAAACACGCTCTTTTTTAGATCAGCATTCTTTTGATCCCAATACTGTCATTATTGACCTTTCCACGGATTTCAGGGATGAATCAGATGGATTCATTTATGGGCTTCCTGAGGTCAATCGAGAGAAGATCAAAAACGCTAAAAGAATTGCCAACCCCGGTTGCTTTGCGACTGGGATTCAATTGGCGCTTTTGCCAGCCGTATTAAATGGCTTGGTGAAGGATTTCATTCATATCAGTGGAATTACCGGGAGTACTGGTGCAGGAAAGAAACTGGCAGATACCTCCCATTTCAGCTACAGGTTAAGCAATATTTCGGTTTACAAACTCTTCACACATCAACACCTGAAAGAGATCAAGCAAACCTTCATTCAAACAAATGCTGATTTCGATTCAGATCTGCTGTTTGTCCCCTATCGCGGCAATTTTGCCCGGGGAATCTGGATTACTGCCTATTTCCCTTTTGAGGGTAGTTTGGAAGAAGCAAAAGCCTTGTATCAGGAATTTTACAAAAATGCTGCTTTCACCCATGTCGCAGACCATGACATTGACCTAAAGCAAGTGGTCAATACGAATAAATGTCTGGTTTATTTACAAAAAGAGGCCGGACAATTGGTGATTTATTCAGCAATCGACAACCTCCTGAAAGGTGCCTCAGGACAAGCGGTTCAAAACTATAATCTAGCTTTTGGTTTGGATGAAAAGACTGGGTTGAATCTTAAGTCAATTGCATTTTAACTTCTTGAGTGGAATTTCAAAAACCGATCTCATCACCCTTTAAAATTTTGAAATAAAAATGAAGCTATTTGACGTATATCCCTTGATTCCCATCACTATTCAGAAGGCAGAAGGGTGTAAACTTTGGGATGATCAAGGTCGGGAATACTTGGATCTCTACGGAGGTCATGCGGTGATTTCAATTGGGCATACTCATCCGCATTTTGTCGAGCGAATCAAAGATCAGCTTGATTCTATTGCATTTTACTCCAACTCGGTTCAAATTCCCATACAAAAAGAATACGCAAATAAACTGGGTGAACTTTCCTGTCTGCATAATTACCAGCTCTTCTTTTGCAATTCGGGAGCTGAAGCAAATGAAAACGCCATCAAAATGGCATCATTTGCAACTGGAAAACCTGGTTTCATTGCCTTTAAGGGAGCATTTCATGGAAGAACATCAGGTGCAGTTGCCTTGACAGATAATCCAAAAATCATTGCCCCATCTAATGCCCGTTCAGATTTCCATATCCTGCCTTTCGGAGATTTGGAAGAAACAGAAAAAGCACTTTCGCATGGACAAATAGCCGGAGTCATTATCGAAGGGATTCAAGGTGTGGGAGGCATTCAGGTGCCGGATGCTGAATTTCTATTAGGCTTAGAAAAACTCTGTAAAAAATACGGTGCCAAGCTTATCCTTGATGAAGTACAATCAGGCTTTAGCCGGACGGGAAGGTTTTTTGCACATCAATGGGTAGATGGCTTGATGCCCGATTTGATTACCATGGCCAAAGGAATGGGCAATGGTTTCCCAATTGGGGGACTTTTGATATCTCCCGATTTTGAAGCTAGTTATGGCCTTTTGGGGACCACTTTTGGAGGTAATCACTTGGCTTGCGCAGCTGGATTAGCTGTTTTGGAAGTACTTGAAAAAGAGAAGCTTCAAGAGCGTGCAAATGAACTTGGGGAACGCCTAATTTCAGAGCTTCGAACTATTCCACAAATTCAGGAAGTACGTGGAAAAGGGCTTATGATCGGGATAGATCTTGACCGAGAAGCGGGACCAGTTCGTTCGGAATTAGTAAACAAATACCAAATATTCACAGGTTCTGCAGCAAAAAAGCAGACGATTCGTTTGCTTCCTCCCTTGTCTGTTGAATGGAATCAATTAAATTCGTTTATCACAGCAATTCGAGAAATTTTGGCCAAATAAGGCCTTTCAGACTATGAAGAATTTTACTCAATTTGAGTCTTTAGCACTTGGACAAGAACTTATTGATCTTGCAAAATCCTATAAAAATGATTCCCGAAAGGATATAAGTAAAGGGATAGGCAAGCGTGTAGGCTGCATTTTTCTAAACCCATCTCTCCGTACTCGGGTCAGTACCCAAATCGCTGCTCAAAATCTCGGTATGGAGCCAATTGTCTTGAATATGGACAAGGAAGGTTGGGCATTGGAAATGAAAGATGGCGAAGTGATGAATAAAGGCACCGTCGAGCACATTAAAGATGCTGCCGGTGTGTTGGGTACTTATTTTGATGTTTTGGCTATCAGGGCTTTCCCTACTCTAACCCAAAAAAATGAGGATACTGAGGACTTTGTATTGAATCAATTCATCCGTCATTCCGGCATTCCAATCGTTAGCTTGGAATCAGCAATCCGCCATCCTCTTCAAAGTCTGGCAGATATGATTACCATGAAGGAAAATACCCCATCCGGTAAAAGACCAAAAGTCGTTTTGACCTGGGCTCCCCATATCAAAGCCATTCCTCATGCAGTTGCAAATAGCTTCTCCGAATGGGCTTTGGGAATGGAGTATGACTTGACGATTACCCATCCAGAGGGCTATGAGTTGGATGAGAAATTTACAAAAGGAGCCACTTTAGAATATGATCAAAGCAAGGCACTTCAAGACGCTGATTTTGTGTATGTTAAAAACTGGTCATCTTTTAATGATTACGGAAAAATCCACTCTACAGATCCCAGTTGGATGCTAACTGAAGCGCACCTCAGCAAAGCACCTGATGCGAAAGTAATGCATTGCTTGCCAGTGCGAAGGAACTTAGAATTATCAGACGAAATCCTAGATAGTGATCGATCGCTAGTTCAGCGGCAAGCAGAAAACAGAATCTATGCAGCACAAGCTGTTTTAAGCAAAATCATTGGATAATTTTTAAAATCAAAAACTATGAAAATTTCCGTGATCAAAATCGGGGGAAATGTCATTGACCACCCTGAAAAACTGGAAGAATTTTTGGACCAATTTGCCAAATTCCCTGGTAAAAAAATCCTCGTTCACGGAGGTGGTGTGATGGCTTCTAAATTTGGTGAGTCACTTGGAGTCATGCCGGAAATGGTTGACGGACGTAGAATCACCGACCAAGATACATTGGACATTGTGACCATGGTCTACGCCGGGCTAATCAATAAAAATATTGTCGCCAAGCTTCAAGCTCGAGGTGTTAACTCGATGGGAATGACCGGGGCTGACGGTAATGCAATTCAGTCAGAAAAACGACCTGTCAAAGAGATAGATTATGGCTTCGTAGGAGACATAAAAGAAGTAAACTCTCACCTGCTTTCTTATCTACTTCAGGAAGATATCGTACCCGTTTTCTGTGCCATTACACATGATAAAACAGGACAATTATTAAATACAAACGCGGATAGCATTGCTTCTGCCATCGCTACAAATTTGGCTAAAAAGCATCAAGTCAACCTGTATTACTGCTTCAACAAAAGCGGGGTTTTGGTCGATGAGCGAAATGAAAATTCAATCATACCGCTGATCAATGAGGATATTTATGCTGAACTCAGGAAAGAGAATGTCATCCATTCAGGTATGATTCCCAAACTTGACAATGCTTTCGAAGCGCTACAAAAAGGAGTTCACCATGTCTGGATAGGAAAGGCTGAAAATCTTATCCTTTCTACCAAAGGAAAGCTCTCCGGGACCATAATTGAAAAGCATCGCTACGACTTATACTAAAGTTTATGAAGTACAATGAAGAGATTTTTTCCGACTGCATTGATCTGTTGAAGGAGCTAATTGCTACCCCTTCCATTTCCAAGCAGGAAGAAGAAACGGCAACTATTTTGAGCCGATTTTTAATTCAAAATGGAGCAGATATCAACCGTTTTGGAAATAATATCGTGGTGTATCAGAAAAATTACGATCCCCAAAAACCTGATATTTGGCTGAATTCTCACCATGATACCGTATATCCAAATAATGGATATACCCGAAAGCCATTTTCTCCAGATATAGAAGACGGAAAACTTTATGGTCTGGGATCAAATGATGCAGGTGGCTGCTTAGTAAGCTTATTAGCAACCTTTCTCCATCTCTGGAAAGAGGAACTGCCGTTCAATTTGGTTTTTATTGCTTCTGCTGAAGAGGAGATTTCAGGAAAAAAGGGGATGGAACTAGTGGTCAAAAATCTAAAACCTGCCGATCTCGCTATAGTGGGAGAACCTACCCAGATGAAAATGGCTTTGGCAGAAAAAGGATTGGTCGTGATAGATGCAGAAGTAACCGGTAAATCAGGTCATGCTGCCCGAGACGAAGGGGTTAATGCCATTTATCTCGCGATGGAAGATATTCTGAAAATCAGAGATTTCAAATTTAAAAGGCAATCTCAATACTTAGGAAATACCAAAGTTTCTGCTACGATTATTTCCGCAGGAAAACAACATAATGTCGTCCCAGATAAGTGTACCTATACGCTCGATGTGCGGGTGACTGACGCTTACACTTTGGAGGAAGCCATAGAGGAGCTTCAAGTGGGATTGCATGCCAAACTCACACCCCGATCACTTCGATTGAATAGCACACGTCCTTTGGACGGTCATCCGATTATGAAAGCAGCTATTAAATGTGGTATAGAGACTTTTGGAAGTCCTACCCTTTCGGATCAGGCACTTATCCCCTATCCATCCATCAAAATCGGCCCCGGTGATTCTGCAAGATCTCACTCTGCAGACGAGTTCATTTACATCGAGGAGATAGAAAAAGGAGTGTTAGGTTACTTGCTCCTTTTAGAAAAATACGTACAGCTTATAAAATAACCCGCAATATGAAGATTTGGCAGAAAGCCAGTGGCAATAAGAAGGAAGTAGAAGAATTCACGATAGGAAGAGATCCGGAATTTGATTTGATTTTGGCTCCTTTTGATGTGCTTGGATCCATGGCTCACGCCAAAATGCTTTTCAAAATCGGCTTGCTTACAGAAGAAGAAAATAAGCAGTTGCAAGACGGCCTGAAAACGATCTATTTGGAAATTGAGCAAGGCAAATTTTCCATAGATCCAGGAATCGAAGATGTTCATTCTCAGGTGGAGTTTCTATTGACTCAGCGACTTGGAGATGTTGGAAAAAAGCTTCATTCTGGCCGAAGCCGAAATGACCAGGTTCTCGTTGATTTGAAGCTGTATTACCGATCTGCAATCCGTGAATTGGTTGAATCAATTGAGGAGTTGGGCGAACTCCTAGCCCATCTTTCGGAGAAACATCAGGAAGACCTAATGCCGGGATACACTCATACCCAATTGGCCATGCCTTCTAGCTTTGGGCTTTGGTTTTCCTCTGTTTTGGAAGGGCTAAGTGAAGACCTAGCGCTTTTAAAAGCAGCTTTTGATTTATCCGATAAAAATCCATTGGGATCCGCGGCTGGATATGGTTCAAGCTTTCCTTTAGACAGAACTTACACTACCCGATTATTGGGATTCTCAGACTTACATCACAATGTGATCAACGCACAAAATAGCCGTGGAAAGACGGAAAGAACCCTTTCTTTTGCCCTGGCAGGAATTGCAGCAACACTGAATCGTCTTGCAGACGATGTTTGTCTGTTTATGAATCAGCATTTTGGGTTTATAAGTTTTCCGGATGAACTCACCACTGGTTCGAGTATCATGCCTCACAAGAAAAATCCTGATGTATTTGAACTGATTCGTGCCAAAACAAACCAAATTCAATCCATTCCTCAGACTATTTCGATGATTTTGACCAATTCCACGACTGGCTATCATCGTGATTTACAACTTTTGAAGGAGGAAATTTTCCCTGGACTCGAGAGTCTTAAAAGCTGCGTAGAAATGTCCACTTTCATGCTTAAGGATATTCAAATCAAAAAGGATGTCCTGAATGACAAGTTTTATCAGCATGTATTCTCCGTGGAGGTTGTCAATGATTTAGTATTAAGTGGAATGCCATTTAGAGATGCCTATAAAAAGGTAGGTTTGGATATAGAATCCGGTGATTTTGCACCTGATCAAAGTACTGTTTCCCATACCCATGAGGGAAGCATTGGCAATCTTTGCTTGCCTGCCATTCAAACCAAATTCAAAACTGCCCTAGATTCCTTTGACTTTACCGCAATTGACACTGCCTTTGGAGAACTTTTGAGCCCTAGTTGAACGTCTATTTGATATAATAAACTTTTCAACCCACACGGCTCATATGGCTCAGACCATCACCAAAAACATCATAAAGAATGACTTGAAGGCCTCGCTTGTGGTCTTTTTGGTGGCATTGCCTTTATGTTTGGGGATTGCAGTGGCAAGTGGTGCTCCGCCCTTGGCAGGTTTGATTGCCGGAATAATCGGAGGGATTGTCATCGGAAGTATTTCAGGCTCCCATGTAAGTGTCAGTGGACCCGCTGCAGGGCTTACGGTGGTTGTTTTGGATTCGATTTCCAGTTTGGGAAGTTTCGAGCTTTTTCTAGGCACAGTTGTGATCGCAGGACTTATCCAGATGATTCTAGGTTTTGCCAAGGCTGGGGTTTTGGGATATTATTTTCCTCATTCTGTGATCAAAGGAATGCTTACTGCCATCGGCCTCATCCTGATCATCAAGCAAATACCCCATGGCCTCGGCTGGGATAAGGAAGCAATGAATCCTGCAACTATGGAGAGTAGCAGCTCCTTTGTGGAAACCTGGCTTGCCATTCAAAATTTTAGCATTGGAGCTATCCCAATCACTCTGATTTCACTCCTCATACTATACTTTTTTGATAGACCCAAAATAAAAGGTCATAAACTGATAGGTTTAATTCCTGGCGCACTTTGGGTGGTAGTTTTGGGAGTTTTGATGAATAAATTATACCAAATCTTTCTTCCCGATTGGATTCAAAGCGGTAGACTTTTGGTAAATATTCCGATTGCTGGAAACTTAGCCGAAATGGCGAGCTTATTAACTTTTCCTGATTTTTCAGCTATCAACACCTCTAATTTCTGGATTATCGCTGTGACAATAGCTGTGATTGCCAGCATTGAAACGCTCCTTAGTATCGAAGCCGGAGATAAGATGGATCCGGAAAAGCGAATTACTCCCACCTCACGAGAGCTTGTAGCACAGGGAGTTGGGAATTCTATTTCGGGATTAATTGGAGGGCTCCCCGTTACTGCTGTGATTGTTCGGACATCTGCTAATATTGGAGCTGGGGCTAAAACCAAACTATCAGCAATTTTTCATGGAGTCCTGATATTTATTTTGGTACTAACTATACCAGAAATCTTGAACCAAATCCCCTTAAGTTGTCTTGCTGCCATCCTAATTATGGTCGGCTATAAATTGGCAAAGCCTTCTGTATTTATCGACGAGTACCTTAAAGGAAAAAGTCAGTTTATTCCATTTATAGTCACCGTCATCGCTATTTTACTGACAAATCTGCTAGTGGGAATCGGTATAGGTTTGGTGGTTGGATTTTTCTTCATCATTCAGGCTAACTACCATAAAACGGTCACCCTGTCAGAGGATAAAGGAGTTTATGTACTTAAGCTTCAGAAACAAGTGTCCTATTTAAACAAAGCTCCACTGATGAAAGCTTTAGAGTCTATTCCGGATGGAAGTGAGGTCCTAATCAATGCTACCAAAGCTAAGTTTATCGATAAGGATATCGAAGAAATCCTGAATGATTTTATTAGCTCTTCTGCTCAAAAATCAATTGATGTAAAAACCAAAGGTTTCAAATACAACCTGAAGGAGTTTCATTAAATAGTTAAGCCACTTATGTCCTTCCGACATAAAGAAGTGAACTATCACTTTTAAAAATTTAGCATTAAATTATCCGAAACGCTTTGAAATCTTAAAACTCAGCGTTTAATTTGCTACATCCTTATACTTTTTGAGTGTGAGGATTTATAAAGAAGAGGCGAGAGACAGGCTCATTGACCCTCTGGCAACCTTCCAAAGTGGAAAGGTGCCAATTCCTGCCGATTGAGGTATTCTCATTCGGAAATATAAATTCTTCGCAAATGATTACACACAACACCTTCTCTCTCATTTTATCACTTTCTTCTGAAATCGCTTTTCGCGAACAGGATTGCTATTAGCAATGCTGAATAATTTGTAAATCTTAATCCTTTAAACCCTATAAATTATGTCTGCTAACTATCATTTTGAAACTCTTCAGTTACATGCTGGTCAAGAACCTGACCCAACAACCAATTCAAGGGCTGTACCCATTTATCAAACTACCTCCTACACCTTCAATTCCGCTGAGCACGGAGCCAATCTTTTTGGGTTGAAAGAATTTGGGAATATCTATACCCGAATCATGAACCCGACCAACGATGTCTTCGAGAAGCGCGTAGCAGCACTTGAAGGAGGAGTAGCTGCTTTGGCTACATCCTCTGGTCAAGCAGCTCAGTTTTTGGCTTTAAACAACATTCTTCAAGCAGGGGACAATTTCGTATCCACATCTTACCTCTACGGTGGCACTTACAATCAATTTAAAGTTGCTTTTAAGCGTATTGGTATTGAAGCTCGATTTGCCAAAGGAAATGCTCCTGAAAACTTCGAGGCATTGATCGATGAAAAAACGAAGGCGATTTATCTAGAGACAATTGGTAACCCGGAATTTAACATTCCAGATTTTGAAGCCATTGCCCAGGTGGCAAAGAAGCGTGACATTCCTTTGATTGTTGACAACACCTTCGGAGCTGGAGGCTTTCTGTGCAGACCACTCGACCATGGAGCAAATATCGTCACCGCTTCGGCTACCAAGTGGATTGGTGGACATGGCACGTCAGTCGGTGGCGTCATAGTGGATGGTGGTAATTTCAATTGGGGAAATGGTAAGTTTCCGCAATTTTCTGAGCCTTCTGAGGGCTATCATGGACTCAATTTCTGGGAAGTGTTTGGTGAGGGAAATCCACTTGGCTTACCCAATATAGCTTTTGCTATTCGCGCTAGAGTTGAAGGTCTTCGGGATTTTGGACCTTCTCAGAGCCCATTCAATTCTTTCTTGCTCTTGCAAGGACTGGAAACTTTGTCTTTGCGTGTCGAGCGAACTACTCAAAATGCCCTTGCACTCGCAGAATGGCTTGAAAACCATCCCAAGGTGAAGAAAGTGAATTACCCTGGCCTGAAATCATCTCCTTATAATGACCTGGCGAAAAAATACTTGAGAAATGGATTTGGTGGAGTGCTAAGTTTTGAAGTAGCAGGTGATAAGGAAAAAGCTACCAAAGTCATTGATTCCTTGCAACTGATCTCCCACCTAGCCAATGTAGGCGATGCTAAAACTCTCATCATTCAACCATCAGCTACTACGCATCAGCAGCTCAGCGATGAAGAGCAACTAGCTGCCGGAGTAACACCAAGCTTGTTGAGATTATCCGTTGGTTTTGAACACATTGAAGATCTGAAAGCAGATTTGCAGCAGGCTTTTGACCAAGTATAAAATGACTGAAAAGTTAACAATACCTTCTATTGAAATGCGTACGGAATCCTTTATATCCCAGACTCCATTTGAATTGGAGTCTGGGAAAGTTCTCCCTGAGCTCGAACTGACCTACACCACCTACGGGAGTCTGAATGCCGAGCAAAACAATGTAGTTTGGGTAGTTCATGCCTTGACTGGAGATTCTAAGGTAGGCGAATGGTGGAATGGTATGGTGGGAGAAGATCAATTTTATGATCCTTCAAATTACTTTATCATTTGTGTCAATTTACCGGGTTCTTGCTATGGTTCAACCAGTCCCCTTTCCATCAACTCAAACACAGGTGATGCCTACTATTATGATTTTCCTTTCCTATCTACAAGGGATATGGCTCGAGCTTTAGATTTGGTCAGGGAAGGATTAGGAATTAGGTCAATCCACACGCTTTTAGGCGGCTCACTTGGAGGTCAGGTAGCATTGGAATGGGCCTATTTGCTAAGAGAGAACTTGAAAAATCTAGTCATTTTGGCATCCACTGCTAAGTCCTCTCCTTGGGTGGTAGGATTCAATGAAACACAACGGATGGCTATCGAGTCGGATTGTACCTGGGGTGAGAAATCTCCTGAAGCAGGAAGGGCTGGACTGGAAACTGCAAGAGCGATTGCGATGCTTAGCTATCGGCATCCTTCAGATTTTGAGCGAAAACAGCAGAGTCCTGAGGGAACTGTCGATGGATTTCGAGCTGCCACTTATTTAAGGTATCAAGGACAAAAACTAGGGAAAAGATTTACCGCGCTCTCCTATTGGGTGCTGAGCAAAGCCATGGATAGTCATGATTTGGGAAGAGGAAGGGAAAGTCTAGAGAAAGCACTGAAAAAAATAAAAGCCCGCACATTGGCAGTTGGTGTTGATTCGGATTTGCTTTTTTTACCTCAAGAATCACAATTTATCGCCAATCACATTCCAAAAGGAAGTTATCGCGAAATCAAATCCACAGCAGGTCATGATGCCTTCCTGATTGAGTTTGAACAGCTGCAATATATTCTGCGCTCCTTTTACCTGAATGCTGATTGAATTAGGGCTTTTCTGCACGGGTCCACTCGACTGTGCGACCGATCCATGAGAACCCCATAAAGCCAGTTACTTCCAAAGTATCCATAGAAAGCAGCTTGAGTTCGCATGAATAGGTATTACCGGATTTCGGATCGTAAATTTTCCCACCTTTCCAGAGCCCATTCTTGTAGCTTAGCCCCTCTAAAATTGTCAAACCCATAAGGGGTCTATTTTTCAATTTATCATTGTCATTTTGCTCATCCATGGCCGGAACTCCATTTTTTTCCGGTTCGAGGAGCCAAGAGATTTTCCCCATAAACTTATCGCCGCTTTTCGTAATGATCACCTTGGCAGTTTTTTCTGTATTGTACCAAACTCCAAGAATATCATTTTCGCTTTGAGCCCAAACTTGTGAGGAAAGCAAGAATAAAATAAGAATTGAAGCAAATTGACGGACTCTCATAAAATTGAACAGATCGTTAATAAAAATCATTTTAGCTTTGACAGCTAAGTAAAAATAACTATTTCCACGAATTTTAGGTGGTTTGAGGTAAAAGGAATTCCTAATCGATGCAGATAATACATAATCATTGTGTTTTAGAGCTTTTGAAAGAACGTGCTATTTGGTGGGAGCAAAAGCGAATGCTATTTATTTCAGATCTCCACTATGGCAAAGCTGCTCACTTTAGAAAGTCCGGGATTCCGATACCAGAACCCATTCACGAGAAAGATCTTCTGAGATTGGATCAGCTTTTCTCAAAGTATCTTCCTCAAGAGGTTTATTTTTTAGGTGATCTTTTTCATAGCGATTGGAATTTGAGTTGGGATGAATTGATGAATTTTTTGAAAGGATATCCTTCCATCAATTTTCACCTGGTGAAAGGAAATCATGATGTGTTGCCAAGTTTTCGGTATGAAAACTCCCCCATTCAATTGGATCATCAACCCGTTTTCATCGATTCCCTAGTTCTATCGCATGAGCCTTTAGAATCCATAGAAGAAGGCTTTTTGAATCTCTGCGGGCACATTCATCCGGGTGTAAGACTTAGAGGAATGGGTCGTCAATCCCTTCGCGTACCTTGTTTCTACAAAATGGAAAATCAATTAATCCTCCCGGCATTTGGAGAATTTACCGGGCTTGCTCTCATGCAAAGTCAAAGTGGCACCGAAATCTATGGAGTAACTCCCAGCAAGGTAATTCCTATCCTTTCTTAAAATGATTGGCAAAATCCTTGGGGATGTTTAGCTTTGATCAGAAATTCATCGTAGATGGCAACTTACCCTAGGAAAAAGAAGAGACTCGGACAGTTTAAATTTGGAAGTGTGCTGTTCAGTACCACACTTTCTTTATTTATAGTCGGTCTTTTTGGAGTGATCTTGATTCAGGCCAAAGGTCTGACCAGCATGATTCGTGAGAACATAGAAATGCAGGTTTTTTTAGATAAAAATCTGAGTGAAGCCGAATTGGAATCGCTTGAAACCAATCTTAAAAATCGACCCTTTGTGCTTAGAAAGGCTGATTCTGTAGTCTTTCGCTTTATATCAGATGAAGAAGCAGCACAAACTTTCATAGAAAGTACCGGTGAAGATTTCACTCAATTTCTAGAAGATAATCCCCTGAGAGATAGCTTCGTTTTCACCTTGGCAGAGGAGTTTCAGACTTCCGAACAAATCGAACAAATCAGCCAAGAAATTCAGTCTGCACCGGGTGTTTTCGAGGTTTCTTACATGACCGACCTAGTCGATTCGATCAACAAGAATCTATTGAAAATCAGTCTGGTAATGGGAGGTTTCATCCTCATATTGGTAATCACTGTAGTGATGTTGATTAATAATACCATCCGCCTGGCGCTTTTCTCCCAGCGATTCTTGATCCGATCCATGCAATTGGTTGGCGCGACTCGTGGCTTTATCCGAAAGCCTTTCCTCATCCGAGCATGGGTATTCGGAATGATTGCCGGATTGGTAGCTTCCTTGATACTATTTGGATTGATCTCCTACACACGAACTGCGATAGAGGGCTTTGCCCTTCTGCAAAATGAAGAGCTTCTCTTGATCCTTTTTGGAGTCTTGATCGTTTCAGGAGGTATTCTTTCGTTTTTCAGCACCCTTCGTGCTGTCAATAAATACTTAAACATGTCTTTGGACGAATTGTACTAATATGAGCAAAGCAGCTTTTCCCTTTTCCAGAAAAAATTACAAGTTGATGTTTATCGGCATCGGTCTAATTATTTTAGGTTTTGTACTGATTGGGCTTGATCCTGAGCCACATGGAAATGGGGTTTTAGGATTGACCATCGGACCAATTGTAACTTTAGCCGGATTCATTTTTGAGATCTATGCAATCCTGGCCAAGTCGGAATCCAACAAAGCCAGTTAATCAAAAAATCATGCAAGAAGCACCTTATGGTGAAGTTTTTTTGGTGGACAAACCTCTGGAATGGACCTCTTTTGACGCTGTCAAAAAAATCAGGAATGCCCTTAAAATCAAAAAAGTAGGCCATGCGGGGACATTAGATCCATTGGCAACTGGACTTTTGATAATTTGTGCGGGGAAAATGACCAAGCAAATCGAAAGTTTCATGGGGCAGGAAAAAGAGTACACCGGAACTTTTGTTTTGGGAAAGACCACTGAATCTTTTGATCTCGAAAAGCCTATCGAAGAGGTAAAAGATCCCTCAAACATTAGCAAAGAAGAACTTCTTGAAGCTGTAAAAAAACTCACAGGAAGTATAGAGCAAATCCCTCCGATGCATTCCGCAATAAAAGTAGATGGAAAGCGAGTATATGAAGCTGCACGCGCCGGAAAAACAGTTGAAATCAAAGCCAGGACGGTGGAAGTTCGGGAATTTGAGATAACCCGCTTTGATAATCCTGAAGTAGATTTTCGAATCTCCTGCTCCAAAGGCACCTATATCCGAAGTCTTGCTAGAGACCTTGGTGAACTACTTGATGTCGGCGCTTATCTCAAAAATCTCAGGAGAACGCGAATCGGAGACCACCGGATAGAAAATGCCGAAAATCTTTTGGAACTTGTAGCAAAAATCAAAGCCCGAAGAGAAAATGAAAATCTATGAGGGACTGAGCCAATTTGAAAATGTGCCTAATCCCGTGGTCACAAGCGGGACCTTCGATGGGGTGCATCTCGGTCATCAAAAAATTTTACAGAGGATCAGAGAAATCGCCAAATCCATCAAAGGGGAAACTATTTTACTTACTTTTTGGCCACATCCCCGGTTGGTACTTTATCCAAAAGAACACAATCTTCGATTACTTTCCACTTTCGAAGAAAAGGCTAAGCTTCTGCGTCAGTTTGGAATAGATCACTTGATCAGCATTCCATTCACCAAGGAATTTTCGCAGCTGACATCTCAGGAGTTTATTCAAAACATTTTGGTAGATAAGATCAAGACCAAAAAACTGGTGATCGGATATGACCACAGATTTGGTAAAAATCGAGAAGGTTCATTTGAATACCTTCAGCAGCATTCAGGTGAATTCGGTTTTGACTTAGAAGAAATCAGCCGACAAGATGTGGATGAAATTGGCGTATCCAGCACCAAAATTCGGAATGCGCTCGAGTCAGGTGACATTATCACTGCCAATAATTTCCTCGGAAGACCTTATGAATTGAATGGTCTGGTAATCAAAGGGCAACAGATTGGTAGGTCTATTGGATTCCCAACAGCCAATGTTCATATTCCAAACAGTTACAAACTGATTCCAAAAGATGGCGTTTATGCAGTAGAAGCCTCAGTAAATGGAAGTTTGTATAAAGCCATGCTCAATATTGGAAACCGTCCCACAGTAGATGGGAGCAGTAAAAGTGTGGAGACGCATTTATTTGATTTTGAAGGCGATCTTTACGATAAACAGATCACTATTTACTTGAGAGATTATCTACGAGAGGAGCAAAAATTCGAAAGCTTGGAAGCCTTAAAGTCACAGTTGCTGATCGATCAGCAAAGAGCCAAAATGATACTATAAACCCAAAATCATGATAAATAAAACTGTAAAAGATGCGAATGAAGCCGTGCAGGATATCCCCAGCGGTGCTTTTTTGATGATGGGAGGATTTGGATTGAGCGGAATACCCGAAAACTGTATCTCTGCCCTACTCCAACGTGATATCAAAGACCTCACCATTGTATCCAATAATGCCGGAGTGGATGACTTCGGGATCGGTTTGCTTTTGCAAAAGCGTATGGTGAAAAAAATGATCTCCAGCTACGTGGGAGAAAATGCCGAGTTTGAGCGTCAGTTGCTCAGTGGAGAACTAGAGGTTGATCTGATCCCACAAGGAACGCTGGCAGAACGCGTCCGAGCAGGCGGTGCAGGAATCCCGGCATTCTTTACTCCTGCTGGAGTGGGAACTGAAGTAGCAGAAGGAAAGGAAATACGCGAATTTGATGGAAAGCTTTATTTGATGGAGCGTTGGTTGCGTTCAGATTTTTCATTGGTAAAGGCTTGGAAAGGTGACACAGCTGGAAATTTGATTTTCAAAGGAACTGCCAGAAACTTTAATCCAATGATGGCTGCAGCTGGCAAAATCACGATTGCTGAAGTGGAAGAATTAGTACCTGCCGGTGAATTGGATCCCAATCAAATTCATACACCCGGTATTTATGTGCAACGTATTTTCGAAGGAAAGAACTACGAAAAGCGTATCGAACAGCGAACTGTGAGATCCTGATTTTTATATACCCAAAGACCTGAAAAATGCTTAAAAAACAACAAATAGCCCAAAGAATAGCCAAAGAGGTCAAAAATGGCCAATACATTAACCTAGGAATAGGTATTCCTACCTTGGTTGCCAATTATATCCCTGAAGATTTGGAGATAGTACTTCAGTCCGAAAATGGACTTTTGGGGATAGGCCCCTTCCCTACTGAAGAGCAAATTGACCCGGATTTAATAAATGCAGGAAAGCAAACCATCACCATGGTGAAAGGCTCTGTACTTTTCAATTCGGCCGAGTCCTTTGCGATGATCCGAGGAGGACATGTACATTTGACTATCCTAGGAGCGATGGAAGTCTCTGAGAATGGGGATATCGCCAACTGGAAGATTCCCGGGAAAATGGTAAAAGGAATGGGTGGAGCAATGGATTTGGTGGCTTCTGCCGAAAATATCATTGTCGCGATGCAACACTGCTCAAAAAGTGGTGAATCTAAACTTTTAAAGTCTTGCTCCCTACCAATTACAGGAATTCGCTGTGTGAAAAAGATCGTGACGGATTTGGCTGTATTAGAAGTTGATCCTGAGGGAGGATTTATTTTGAAAGAGCGAGCTCCAGGAGTAAGCGTGGAAGAAATTAAGTCCAAAACCGAGGGGAAATTAATTGTAAAAGGAGAAATTCCAGAAATGGAGTTTTAAAATGGAACCTGCAAAGGTCAAAGTCGGTTGTTGCCCAAAATTAGAGATATGAAATCGAGCATAGCAGATTCTTCATACCCTGTTATGCTTCTAGATATCGGGGAGAACATGCGACCTGTCTGACGCCAGGCAGGGATTCCATCCCGACTTTCTGTACGGGACAGGTTGTGGCAACTGATAATCAAATTAAAATCACATGAAATCGAGCCTGCCTGAAGCAGACAGGCATGTCTAAATCAACATACACTAATATGCCCCAATGATTTGAGGAAGCAAGCGAGATTCCATATGGCCTTTATGAAAAAATTATAATCATATGAAAAAATCAGAAATCAATTTTCAAGTCAATCTAGACGATCAAAACCTTCCGAAAGAAATTCTCTGGAGTGCTACAGATAAAGAGGATGAAGGAATGGAATCCACCAAAAGCATCAGTGTCAATGTTTGGGATAATCTAAATCAAAGTACCCTTAGAATTGACTTATGGACTGATGAAATGTCGGTAGTTGAAATGAAGAGATTTTATATAGACGTCATTGGAGGAATGGCCCAGACTATACTTAACAGTACAGGTGATGAGTATATGTCCGAGGAGATGAAAGATCTCTGCGATAGACTTGTCAGGCATGTCAATGAAGAAAATGCCAAAAACAAGTGATGAAATTTAGAAAGTCTGAAATAAATCAGACTTTTTTTTGTGCCTATTGGAATTTAAGATTTTCTAATAAAAAACGACTCTTTTTTTCAAATCACTAATTTTTAATTCGATTAGTTAACTGATTATTGAATTAGCTTACAAGTTTCCTAATCATCCAATATATTTTCCACTTAAGAGGCAAATGTTTTTCTTTTCAATTTGATTGAATATTCACTTTTTACTATAAATTTCGAGTAGAAAAGCAGCTATCACCCAAAGGCTGTAAGCTTTATTCACTAAATCCAAAATCGCCTATGAGCAATTTTACCAAAAATCTCGGTAGAAGCATGCTGACATGTTTCTTATTGGTTTCCCTAGGGGTAGGGTCAGTTTTTGCCCAGACGACCATCTCAGGAACGGTCGTTGATGCAGATACAAAAGAAACCCTTGTAGGGGTAAACATTATCGTCAAAGGAAAAGTGATCGGTACGATCTCTGACTTGGATGGTAATTTTACGCTAAATGTGAACCAAGAACCTCCATTTACCCTCATATTTTCTATGGTTGGCTACAGTAGCCAAGAAGTAGAAATTACGGGAGGTATCAGTAATTTAGAAATTGAACTTGCTGAATCCACAGTACTTGGACAGGAAGTAGTAATCTCGGCCTCTAGGGTTGAGGAAAGCGTGATGAAGTCTCCTGTTTCAGTAGAAAAAATGGATATCATCGCAATTAGAGAAGCACCACAAGCTAGTTTCTATGATGCATTGAATAATCTTAAAGGCGTAGAGATGAGTACCCAGTCTCTTACCTTTAAATCATTCAATACCCGTGGCTTCAACGCCAATGGTAACGTCAGAACCGTACAAATGATCGACGGAATGGACAATCAGGCTCCAGGCTTGAATTTCGCTGTTGGTAACATTGTAGGTATTTCAGAATTGGATTTGGAAAGTGTCGAACTACTTCCAGGTGCATCTTCAGCCCTTTACGGACCGAATGCTATCAACGGTATTTTATTGATGAATTCAAAAAATCCATTCCAGTATCAGGGGCTTTCTGCGAGTGTTCGTACCGGTATTATGGATGAAGGAAATCGTTCCAATCCTACTACTGGTTTTTATGATTTCTCAGCGAGATATGCAAAAGCATTCAACGATAAGGTGGCTTTCAAAGTAAACGTACAATACCTTAAAGCTGATGACTGGCAGGCAAATGACTTCAGAGATCAATCTTTATTGAATGGATTCGGTATCGAAAATGGTACTCGTGCAAATAACCCAGGTTATAATGGGGTAAACGCTTACGGTGACGAAACCAATGTCAATATGTTCTCAGTAGCCCAAGGAATGGTAGCTGCTGGTGCATTACCTGAAGCAGCTTTGGGAATCATACCGACTGATGTTGCTGTTTCTCGAACTGGCTATCTAGAGCGTGAGGTTGCTGATTATGGAACCACTTCACTTAAATTGAATGCTGCTTTACACTGGAGAATCAATGATAGAGTTGAAGCAATTTTGCAAGGTAATTATGGTTTCGGTACTACGGTATACACCGGCGCGGACCGTTATTCAATTGCTAATTTCAACTTGGGCCAGTACAAAGCAGAGCTTCGTGGATCTAACTGGTACTTGCGTGCTTATACCACTCAAGAGCGTTCCGGTGATTCTTATGCAGTAGGTATTGCTGCTCAAGGTATCAACGAGGCTTGGAAGCCATCTACATTATGGTTCCCTCAATATGTAGGAGCCTATGCACAGGCGATTCAAGGTGGGCTTTCTCCAGAGCAGGCTCATGGAGCAGCAAGAGCGTTTGCTGATCAGGGTAGATTTATGCCTGGTTCTACTGAGTTTAGACAAGCTTTGGCTGATGTGACATCTCGTCCTATTCCTGGAAATGCTTCTGGAGTCGGTGCTCGATTCGTAGACAAGACTAACCTTTACCATGTGGAAGGGTCTTACAACCTTTCTGAAGACATCAAATTCGCTGAGTTTGTGGTAGGTGCCAACTATAGAGTGTATCAGCTTAACTCTGAAGGAACGCTTTTCGCAACTGACGAAAATGGTAATGAGTTTAACATCCGTGAATTTGGTGGATACATCCAAGGGTCTAAGAGCCTATTTGACGATCGATTCAAATTGACTGCATCCCTTCGATATGATAAGAATGAGAATTTCAATGGTCAGTGGTCTCCAAGAGTTTCAGGAGTTTATTCTGTAGGAAATCACAATTTCAGAGCATCTTATCAGACTGGTTTCCGAATTCCAACTACTCAGGATCAGTACATTGATCTTTTGACTCCACAAGCGAGACTATTGGGTGGTCTTCCTTTATTCAGAGACCGCTATAACTTCAATACTAACCCAGTTTACTCTCTAGCTACAGTGACTCAATTTGGAGGTGCTGTTCAACAGACAGCAAGTAGTCAACCTGTTATTGACCAAGCAACCCAGTTAGCAATCCAACAACTTGTCGCCCAAGGAGTTACACCGACTCCAGACCTCGTTCGTTCACTTGCTACACAAATTGCAATTGGAATTGCTGCTGATACTAACCAAGATCTCTTACAGGAGTTTAATTTGACCCAATTCCAGCCTGAAAGAGTGAAATCATTTGAAGTTGGTTACAAAGGCCTATTCGGTAATAGATTGCTAGTTGATACTTATGCATACTTCAATCGCTTCGAAAACTTCATTGGAGGCCAAGTCTTGGTTCAGGATGCAAATCCTGAACCCGGGAATCCGGCGTCAGATTTAGGGATTAATTTATTAAGTGCCAATACCAGAAACGTTTATTCTATACCAGTAAATAGATCCGAGACCATCAATTCTTGGGGATGGGCATTGGGACTTGATTATAAACTTCCTAAAGGCTATAGCCTAGGAGGTAACGTGTCTTACAATACCCTTTCAAATCTTGAAGAACTTGCGGAGACTGGTTTCCAGCCTTCATTCAATACTCCTGAATATCGATATGTATTAAACTTTGCAAATAGAGAAGTGATCGATAATCTAGGCTTTGCTTTGGCTTACAGATGGCAAGGAGAATTTGTATGGCAGTCTTCTTTCGTAGGACCTGCAGTTTCTTCTCAGCAGCTTTCAGTGATGCCTGCGTTTGGTACTTTCGATGCACAGATCAGCTATAAGTTGAAAAGCTTGAAGTCAATCTTGAAAGTGGGTGGATCCAACCTATTCAGCAATGGCTATCGCCAAGCTTGGGGTAACCCAACAGTTGGAACCATGTACTTCGTAAGCTTGACCTTCGATGAGTTCTTGAATTAATAACCAAACAACCACCAACCAAAGAAAGGCTATCAAAATTGATAGCCTTTCTTATTTTACCTGGCGGAAATATTCTCTCCCGAAAACTCTCGAGTAAATCCAGACAGGAACTTTATCATGATAAGGCATAAGGTCCTTTAAAACGTCTTTTTGACTTTCATGTGCATACATTGCCTTCAATACCGTTGAGAATTCCTTTTGGGTATTAATTGAAAAATCAGGCTCAGGAAGACCTTTTCCCTCATCTTTTGGGTAATTTTTTTGAAAACCATCTGAAAGCTTCAACGCGATATCAATTTGCTTAGAGCAAAGGGTTACTTGATAAAGTGCTGAAGGAGAAAACCCGCTTTCATTCTTTCTTGACAAATATAAATTCTCCATTGCCTTGCCAGTCAATCGATGGTCATCATGACCATAAAGACCGACTTTTGAATCATAAGAGATCAGAATATCAGGATTCAATTCATTGATCCAATGATTGGCAATATTGATCAAACTGTCCAAACCCAGATTCTTCAATCCACTATCAGGATATTTTAAAAGATGCAATTTGACTCCAATTAAGTCTGCCGAATTTTGAAGTTCCTTGCTCCGTATTTCTGCAAGCTCGCTTTTTTCAAGTTTGCCAAAAGTATTTCCTGCTTCTCCTCTAGTCAGGCAAACCAAGTGTACAGCATGACCTTCACTTGCTAATTGATGTAGTGTGCCTGCCACAGTAATTTCATCATCTGGATGAGGAAAAAAAGCCAGAATCACTTGTTTGTTTTTCGCAGGAATAAATTGTGCTTTTTCTGGAATACCTGAATCATGAAGCAAATGGTTTCCAATGAAAATCAATAAAAAAGGGGCTAGCAATAGAAAAACCCCTATCGGTAGCCCCAACTTTAAAACAGTCTTCATTCAACTCGATTTAGCGTTGATAGAAAGCTCACCAAATCTCTTATTTCGCGTTTATTGAGCATTTCTGCCATAGAAGGCATGCTTGATGGAGCTAATTTTTTCTCTTTTATCTCAGCATTGGAATAGCTTTTTATTTCACCTTGTCCATTTTTGATTGAAACTCCTTCTGCCGAGTCATTTTGAAGGGTTCCGCTTACTGTTTCTCCGTTCTCAAGTTCCAATGTCACAAAGCCATAACCCGGAGCAAGTCGGGCACTCGGCTCCACGAGGGCTATTAGAAGTTCCTCTCGGGAAAGTTGACGAGCAATTCCATTTAATCTGGGACCTGCGTTTCCTCCCATATCATCATATGCATGGCATCGAATACATTGAGCTGCTTGATTTTGGAAGAAAATGGTTCGGCCTTCCCGTACATTTCCTTCTGCCAAAGCGCCTTGGAATAACCTCCAATTGTCATCTCCGGCTTTTTCTTTAAGTAATTGCTGAAATTGTGAGATTAGAGTTTCTGAACCCGTTTTATCTATAGCTTCTTCCAACTCTACCCAAATTGGAGAGGAGATTCTATCGGCTTTAAAATCTGCAAGGATAGTCTCCCAGCCTTCAAAAGAAGCGCTATTCTCCAAGGTAGAAAGCGTTAATAATGCTTGGCGTTTTTCCTCATTGGATTGATTTCTGATGATGGTCAAGAGTAGTTGCTGCTTCTGATCCAAGGGAAGTGCTGATTGCGAAAGCAAGGAAAGCCCAGCTACTCTTACCGCTTGATTAGAGTCCTTCATCGCAATCGGAATGGCCTCTGCAAGATCATCAGTTTGCAGCCGATCTAGTGCTTGGAGGGCAGCAACTTTCATATCTGAATCAGAAGAGCTTTTGACCAAACTTAAAAGCGATGAAGAAGCATCCCTTACTCCAGCTTTCCCTATTGCCTTTACAGCCTCCAAACGAGCATCTGCCTGATTGCTTGTAAGTAATGATAAGAAGACCGGTCTGGCCTTTTCTCGTAGCAAAGTAGGATCTCTTTCCACTTCTCCTCGATACCTTCCATCCACACGGTCTACTAAGGAAGGTTTGGACCAAGTACCTAAAGCAGCTATAGCCTCACTTTTCATCGCTTGAGGGATATCATTTCGACTGACATAGGCTAATAAATCATTTAATTGCTGCTCTCCTCCCAATCGTTGGTTGGCACTGATGATCCTTCGAACCAATGGTTCAAAGTCAGATTTTGTGGTGGTGATTAAAGCCGCCAAATCAGGTAATGAGGCTTCGACAGAAAAATCATCATGAATAGCTCTCGCCGCTTCTGCTACAATCAATTCTTCAGAATCAGCTAAGAATTTGGAAAGTCCTGGGCTTTCAAGCCTTCTTAATGCAATCACTGCTCCCATTCTGACCGCCTTTGATGGATTAGTATAAAGTTGGGTGATTTTCTCCTCCTCGTTGATCCTAGCAAGTGCCAGACTCGCAGCGTGACGAATGTAAGCATCTTCATCATTATTGGCTTCCAAAAGATTGACTAGGCCGTCAAAAGCCTCCTTGTGACCCGCTCTTCCTAAAGCTTCGGCGGCAAAAAATCTAACCCGGGCATTTTCATCATGAAGGTTTTGAATTAGTTGAGTGCTGACTTGATCATACCGAATATCTCCAAGCCATTTGGCAGCTTGAGCACGGATTTCTGCATCCTCATCTTGAAGGTATGGGACTATTTCGTCTGCATATTTTCGATCATCCAATCTTGCCAGTTGACTTAATCCAACAATGGCATGAATTCTAGCTAATTGATTGCTCTTATCAGCTAATACCTGCTCAAAAATAGCAGCCCCATCCATACCACGCTTGGCCAATTCAAATTGTGCTTTGCGCCTTACGCGCAGATCTTCATGATAAAGCTTCGATTTGAGCTCATCCTCGGCAATAGTTTTGTAATCCGCCTGAAGTTCCTGTTTGGTTTGCTGTTGAAGTTCCCAGTTATCTGCACTTTCATCTTCAAGCTTCCAAATTCGACCATAATTTTTGGTTCCCCATCCATCGATCCAATCAGCAAAATACAGTGCTCCATCCGGTCCAAAATCCATTCCCGTAGGTAATACTCCCGAAGCAATTCGCTCAGTTGACTTCAGTTCAAAAGTTGCTCCTTTTGGTTCTAAAGTAAAGGCATGTATCCCGGAGTTAGCGGCATTGCCTACAAACTCCACAACGAAAAAGTGATCCTTCCACCTTGGACCTAGACCAGCTCCCGGGTTATAAACCATTCCTGTCGGACCAGAGACATAGTTGGCTATTGGAGGAGTAATGAAAGCGGCTTGTTTCTCCCAAGGAGGGGTAAAAAATCGTTCGTCCATCCAAACCTTATAGCGATTATTGTCTGGGTCTCGGTATTTACCGAATTGCCAATTGATTCGCCATCCGGTATCACTCCCATTGGTGATGTAGACCAATCGCTCCTTTTCACCGGCATGATCGCCATCATTATCTACAGAAATCAGATTGGTATGTTCGTCAAAGACAAATTCATGCGTATTTCTAACCCCCATGGCATAGATTTCAAAATCAGAACCATCCGGATTTGCTCTCGCAATTACTCCTCTATTTGGATATTTCCACTCTTTCCCATCAGGACCTTTTCCATTGAAGCCAATGTCTCCAATACCCCAATAAACCCTACCATCAGGCCCCATTTCCAAGCCTGACATGCCATGTGCACCAAAACCAATATGTATAGCATAACCATGGGAAATAGATTCTTTTTCGTCCATGATCCCATCTCCATTGGTGTCCATCATACGCCACATATCAGGGCCCACTCCAACAAAGAGGGCATCCTCCCCTTTCATCACAGCTCCGGCTACGTCCGTAACCTCATCATTGAAATCCTCAACGATCATCTGGTATTGATCAGCATACCCATCCTGATCCGTATCGTCAACCCGAAAAATCTGCTCCTTTTCTACTGTCATATCCCTCCAATCGTGAGAGCCATCGCCATTTAGGTCTTCCAACCAGGAATTGATTTCGCTTCGCTCAGGAGAAAGTTCTTCGTGTAGAAACTTTCGCTTATCCTCAATATTTTGAAGACTGATGGAGCGAATTTCCCAATCCTGATGACCACGAATATCAAATTCAGAATTTTTCTGTCTATTGGTTCGGGTGTAATAAAGCGAGCCATCATCAGTGATATGAATGGAGATTGGATCAAAAATCAATGAATCAACTGCCCAAACATCTAACTTCAAGCCTTCTTTCAGGTTAGGACTCACCTGTGTTTTGGCAGCAGCTACTTGACTTTGGATTTCTTCTTTGGAAAGTGATTTGATCCTTAAATCGACAGGCTCATTTTTTTGACAAGCAAATAGGATAAAGCTTCCAATCAGTGAAATTGAAAGCGTCTTTAGGAATTTTGTGGGGTACATATTTCAGGTTTATGGTTTGCAAACCCAAAATAGCAAAAAGATAAAGTAATTCTTTTCCAGCCATAAAAAACAAAACCCCGATCATCGACCGGGATTTGTCATCTTTAACCACTAACAACCATAAAATAAAAAGTGTAAATGTCTCGGGTGATTGAGAACTAAGTAGTCCGTACGGGAATCGAACCCGTGTTTCATCCGTGAAAGGGATGCGTCCTAACCCCTAGACGAACGGACCATATCTATGGCAAAAAAAATAGAGGGCTTGCTTGTAGTCCGTACGGGAATCGAACCCGTGTTTCATCCGTGAAAGGGATGCGTCCTAACCCCTAGACGAACGGACCATTTTGGGATTATCAAGCCCTCTTTTTAAAAGGTTGTGCAAATATAGAAGTCTGTTTTTAGAATAACAAAGTGCCCTAAAAAAAATCTGATAATTTCTTATAAAGCCCTGATCATTAGGCTAAAAAATTTTACCCTAAAAAAGTGCTGAGAATGCCTAATTTTGAAGAACAAAGAAAAAGTCAGAATATACCCAATGAACAAGAAAATTAGAGTTGCTATCAATGGATTTGGAAGAATAGGGAGATACACCACCAAGCTCTTGATGGATAAAGACAATATTGAGCTGGTGGCTATCAATGATTTAGCCAATAATGAATCCATCTTGCACCTGCTGAAATATGATTCTATCCATAGGAAGTTTGATAGGAAAATCAGTCTTGAAGGGAATTTTTTAATCTCTGAAGGCAATAAAATCCGGCTTTTAGAGCAATCCAAACCGGAATTGTTGCCTTGGGGTGAAATGGATATCGATTTGGTGATCGAGTGTACCGGGAGATTTACATCAAGAGAATCTGCAGCGCTTCACCTGGACGCTGGCGCAAAGAAAGTTTTGATATCCGCTCCTTCTCCTGACGAAAGCATCAAAATGATTGTTTTGGGAGTAAACGAGAGCATTTTGACAGGTGAAGAAAAAATCATCAGTAATGCCTCCTGTACTACCAATTGCCTTGCCCCAATGGTACAAATTCTCGATCAAAACTTTGGATTGGTGAAAGGCTACGCATCTACGGTTCACTCCTACACCAATGATCAGAACCTTCATGATGCGCCGCACCGGGACCTTAGAAGAGCAAGAGCAGCGGCTTATTCTATTATTCCGACTACTACCAATGCTGGAAAAGCTTTGGACAGAGTCCTCCCAGGTTTAAATGGAAGAATAGAAGCTTCTGCTATGCGGGTACCTGTGCCCAACGGTTCTCTGACAGATTTGATCGTCGAAATTAAAAAGGAAGCGAGTGTAGAAGAAATTAATCAAGCTTTTGAAAATGCTTCAAAAAACCAATTTAAAGGGATTCTTCAAGTAGAAAGTGATCCGATCGTTTCCATGGATATCATCGGGAATCCTCACTCCTGCATCATTGACAAAGAACTGACCTCAAGCAAGGGAAATATGGTCAAGCTAGTAGGTTGGTATGATAATGAAGCCGGATACTCCAATCGACTCGTAGACTTAATTGAAATTATTTTCGAAAAAAAGTAAGGAAGAAATTTGGGAATACATTTTTAACTGGCCCGATCGCTAGCTGTGCTTTAGTTTGCGATAGTATTTCTCACGGATTTCCATTGGATCTCTGTTTTGCAAAAAGTCTTTGAACGCGATCAAATTGGCCCATTGAACCCTTAGCCAACTATTGTTTTCATATTTCCTTGCAGAAACTCTGATGGACTTCGGAATAATATAAAATTGATACTTGCTTTTTAGTCTTTTTACCAATTCAAAATCTTCCATGATACAAAACTGCTCATTGAAGCCACCCATTTCTTGAAATATTTCTTTCTTGATAAAAAGCGTTTGATCACCTCCTCCTGATAAAATCCCATTGAAACGGGTAAACCATGAATTAATTTTCAAGAGTGGATGATTAGAATCAAAACGGTATCGATAACAGCCTGCTGACTTCCCATTGGCTATCGCCTTCTCGATATCTTCAAAAAAACCAGCCCTAGGACGGGTGTCGGCATGAACAAAATAGAGTGCATCGCCAGTTGCCAACATAGCCCCCCTATTCATCTGAACGGCCCTACTAGACCTTTCAACTCGGATGAAAGTTACTGCATGTTTTAAGCAAATCTCCTCACTGAAATCCCCACTATTAGCATCCACGATGATGATTTCGTGGTTTTCCTCTGCCAGCTCTTTTTTCAAAAAAGGGATCAAAACTTTCAGATTTTCTTCTTCATTTAGGGTCGGAATGATGACAGAAAGTTTCATGAAAGCAAGAGGATTATTTTTTCAATTACAGAGTTTAAAATTGAAGCTTGAATCTCAACCTTGGTTGGTTCATTCTATAAAAAGCTCTGTTATACTTTTCTGTATGAAATTTCACTTGCTTTTCAGAATCCCCCCATTCTTTCAAATCATTATCAAATTTATTTTCCCTCCAATTCATCGATAAAGCTTTTCATCTTTTGCCAATCTTCAAGGGTATCAATATCCGACCGAACGGCTAACTCAGTATAAGATATTCCAATCGATTTGATATTGGATTTAGTCTGGTCAATTACCTCAGAAGTACTCCAATTTACATCATGGAAAAGTTGGGGAAAATACTGACTCATACCGAGCAGATAATACCCTCCATCTTCGGCCGGACCTATCACCACATCCTGATGATTTAGTGCCTCGAAAGCCTCCAAAAACAATTCGGGATTTATCTCTGCACAATCTGTCCCAATTATCAAAACCTTTTGATAACCAGCAGAAAACAAATCTGAAAAGGCGTTTGACATTCGCTCGCCCAGTCCAATTCCAGTCTGAACTTTGAAATGATATGATCCATACCGTGGCTTATCCTCAGGAACAAAATTGGAATAATAGAGAAACTTATCGACTGCCACCTGACTACAAATCCTATGAGTGAATTCACAAAGTCTGTCATAAATTTCTAGTGCCATATGATTCCCAAGGTCCTTGGCTAGCCGGGTTTTCACCTTGCCTAATTCAGCATTTTTCTGGAAGATGATAATTGCAGACTTTTCCATTAAGCAACCCCTCCTCCGCAGCTAAATCGCATATTTTTGTAGTATAACAAGCGAAAGCTTTTGAATAATTCATTGGAAAATGACTTCTGATATTTTCGAGTTTTAGTTAGGTCACCAGGATTAAAAAGCGTTTTCATAATTTTAATTACGATGTCATTAAGTTTTTTGGTTTTTTAGAAAGCTTGAAAAGGATTGGAGATTACCCAAATTAATATTTTACGATTTGGAAAAGCAGAATTGAACTTAAGTCAAAGCTCGTTTTGAATTGACTTTCAATTCATAAAACTAAGCTATCCAGCTTTTTTATTTATTTCAATTGAGGTATTGAGATTGGATTCAAAAACCACTCATTGATTAGCCTTTATATCGTGAATCCAATTAAATACCGAGCTGATAGAAGATGAAATCTTTGAAAATTCACCATTTGCGATCCAATCTTTCCTCATTAATTGGGATCCCATGCCTACGCAAAGGACACCTGCATCAAACCAAGGCTTGATACTTCCCAAATTAGGTTCTACCCCTCCTGTCGGAATGATTTCAACTTTAGGCAGAACAGCATGAATAGCTGGCACAAAATCAGGTCCTAGAATATTTGCTGGATAGATCTTTACCAATTCCGCTCCAAGTTCTGTAGCTTGAAAAACTTCCGTAACCGTCCCGCATCCAGGTACCCACGGCACATCTACTTTGCGGCAATAGTCACCTAACTTCGCGTTCATAACTGGAGCGACAATGAACTCTGCTCCCATATCAATAAACTCTTCGGCTTGCCAAGGATGATAGATAGTTCCTACTCCCAAGGAAAGTCCAGGAAGGGACTCGGCAAGCCTTTTCAACGCTGGAAAAACATGGGTCGCTTTATCCCCTCTATTTACTAATTCGATCACTCGGATACCACCCTCATAGGCAGTTTCCAAAAGCTTCAGACATACGCTTTCATCTGGGTGATAAAATATGGGCATTACCCCAGCTTTATCCATTTTCCTGATGAACTCACTTTCTTGATTTCTCATTTATCGTTTGATTGCTCCGGATTTGCCCTCCAGAATTTCCTTTATTTCCTCCTCAGATCCAATCAATACATCTCCTGGAATGCTATGTTTTAAAACGGCTGCACCCAATCCAAAGTCCAAGGATTCTTGGATAGACTTCCTATTTATTAATCCAAATATTAGGCCACTGGCAAATGCATCTCCCGTTCCAACTCGATCTATAATATATTGAATTTCAATTGATTCCGTACTTATTGATGAATCTTTAGTGTAGGCATTTGCTGATAGAGTATTATGAGAAGCAGAATGTACGATTCGTTGGGTATTCACTATCATTTGGAGGTTTTGAAAATGCTGAAATGCAAAAGGCATCGCCTCCTTTAATGACTGAAAATTTTCATTTAAGCACTGATTGAAATCACGGGTTCCACCAATTATATGAGTCGTAAGTTCCATCAATCGAGGCATGATTTGATCCGGACTCTTTCCATATTTCCAAAGATTAGATCGATAATTAAGATCGCCTGACACTGGTATTGAACATTTTCTAGCGGCTTCCAAAATCCTCATAGTAAGATCGGCAGATTCTTGAGAAAGTGCCGGAGTAATACCTGACCAATGTACCCAACCAAATTCTTTGAGTATCTCCTCCCAATTTTCATCACTCCCATCATAGCTTGAGAAACTACTATTTGCACGGTCGTAGACGATTTTGGAGCTTCTAAGCCCAGAACCTTGCTCTAAAAAATATACTCCCAATCTTCCAGGAAGAAATTTGACAAAAGTGGTATCGATTCCATTTTTTCTGAGATGGGATACTGCAGCCTTACCTAAATCATGTTCAGGAAAAGCAGTGACATGTCCTACCTCTATTCCAAAATTGGCCAAACCCGCTGCCACATTAGCCTCAGATCCTCCAAACACCAAATTAAATGAGTTCGCTTGTGGTAATCGCTGATTATCAGGCGGACTCAAGCGAAGCATTATTTCACCTAAAGTCAGTACTTTTTTCATAGACATTGGAAAAAAGAAAAATAGGCCTTTAAACTGCTAATTCCAATCTTGCCATCATAATCTTGCGAAACCGATTCCAATAAAAAAGCCTTCCCAAAATGAGAAGGCTTTCAAATATGAATTCGTTTGGAAGTTTAGAACCTTAAAGAGGCTTTCACTATTGAACTACCCTTTCCATTTGTGGGGTTAAACCTACCCTCTACAATTCCTTCTCCCGATGCGCCTCGAAATCTACCTGTCCCTCCGACGATTTCTACTTCGGCAACAAAAACGGTCAATGTTTCATTGATTGGTGTAGCTATATTCTCCAGATTCTTGAAAAATATCGCATTTCCTTTTCTGTCAACAGTTACTGAACTCACTTCATCAGGGATTTTTTTCAATCCTAATTTTGCCAATTCTTCGCCGTAAAACTGAGTTACGGGAGCACCAATAGATGTTGTTTCACTGGTGGCCAATTGATTAATATAAGAGGTCGCTCTTCCCATGAAACGTGCTATACCTTTGCCTGTACCCGGCAAGAAAGTCAATTGATCCACAGGAATATTAGGGTTTTCATTGGGAACAACATATGGCGTGATTTGATTTGAGAATGCCTCTATATACTTAAATGTACGTCCCTTTCGGAGGTTTTCAGACTCTGGGATTTCAGAGATTTCCTCCTCTGGCAATTCGGTAACCTGCACTTCTTCCACTTCCTCAAGTCCTGACATACAGGAAGAAGCGATGAAAATTAGACATAATAATGCCATTAATTTTCCTGTCAAATGGATCTTTTTCATTTTGATTTTTTTTAGGGTGATTGAATAATTTGGTGATTTTTTAAATAAAACAGATAAACTGAATATGAAATTTTCTATTTCAGAATCAGATTATTGCACATTAAACCAATAAAAATGCCAAATATTCAACTTTCCACAAGAAAAAATTTTGCTTTTGCGGCAGATTCCCTAATTTCTTTAGCAGCTTGATACTCCTTGGAATAATACCATTTCCTTGCAGTTTCTTTATCTGCAAACTCCAACATTACCAAGCGGTCATGATCCCAACTCCCTTCCAATGCTTCTACTGGATTACCTCGAAGTACAAATTTCCCCCCGAAAGCTTTGACAGTATCAGGGGTAAGTTTTTTATAAGCTTCATATTGCTGTGGGTCAGAAATATCCACTTGAACTATAATGTATGCAGGCATAGTTTAATAAAGTTTATTCAAATCCAAATCCAGCAGCATAGCGAACTTTCGCGTAGGATATTTTTCGCTTGGCAGCCAAACCATTCAAGGTAATTTTAGCATCAAAAACAGACACTTCCCGTGCGTTTACCAGGAACAAGCTACTCTCACCCATTTCAAATCTACGGAGTTCGGCATTCAGTAAGCGCTCTAAGTTGAATACATTTTCTCTCAAGGTACTTACTTGCTGATTGATCACATTCCAAGAATTGATTTCTCCTTCCAGTTTGGTTCGTAGCTGTAGTTCTTTCAAATCCCTGGAGTTTTGTTTGAAGTCAATCTTAGCTTTCGCAAGTCCCAGGGATCCTCTGGCTTTTCTCCATAGAATGGGCGTGTAGACCGATACACCGAACTTATAGTTATTCTCAAAGAATGGAGATTGCTCAAAACCACCAAGTTCTTCTACCAGAAAGTTATACTTTAATTTTACCACAGGCAGTAGAGACTGACCTTTTAGCTGTCGATCTACATCCAAACTTGCCAATTCAAAATCAGCAATACGAAGATCCGGATGGATGCTGATGTTTTCCCGAAGTTCTGCAGGATCGATCGCGTATTGATCATTCTCCACAAGTGGCTGAGGTACAACTGATGGATTTAGGAGCATAGGTTGCTCTTCTTCATTCCAAAGGAAAGCACTGAGCATCTGCGTATCGACAAAGAATTGATTCTGCAATCCCTGTAATCTATACTGCCGACTCAAGAGCTGTGTGTAAGCTTCTACTGTATCAATGGCGGCTACGTCTCCTTGCTCAAAGCTTAACTTTACTGCACCATATCGGATTTCAGTTAATCGAACTGCCTCTTCAAAAGCCTTCATATTGGCATAGCTCTCTGACCATTTCCAATACATCTCCACACCTCCTAAATACAGCTCATTCAGAATAGCTATCCGCTCAGCTTCTGTCGATTGCTGATAAAGCTTCGCTTGTCTAAGCATGGCTCTTCTTTCATCGAGAATAAGCCCTTGTCCTAAGTTTACAGCAGCACCAGCAGCAAAGAGGCCACCGGAAGGTACGGTTGCTTCAGGGTCAAGAAATTGGCCGGTATTCTGCTCAAAAGTCCCCATGAGCTCTACTCCTGCTAATGTCGGAACAGTAATCCCAGCTTCTCGACGATCGTAGTACTCTGTATCCTTGAAAGTCTTTTGATCCAAATTACCGAATAGCAAAGGGTCAAAAGCACCTCTTGCAGTTCGAACCTCCATAGCCCCCATCTCAAGGGTAATATCCGCTTGACGAGCTACGGGATGATAAGATCTAACCCAATCTAGGAAACTCTCCAATCGAAGGGTATCCATTTCTTGGCTCCAAGCAGTCTGAAAGAAAATAAACAGTAAGGATAAAAGAATCAGTTTTTTCATTATTTCTCTTTCGCGATTGCATCTTTTTGTTCTTGGGTATAGTAGTCAGCCGGGAAGCCATTGAGCTGTCGCCAGATTTCATACCAAACAGGAACATCGTTCAACAAGGCAATACCATCTGCTCCCGAACCAATTCGTAGCATTTCTGGCCAAGGCTCCTCCTCCGGATCCTGTACGACCACCACTCTGTACTGATTACTATTACCAGCAAACTGATCAATCGCCGTAACTACTCCACCAAAGGTACCATTAGAAATTTGTGGCCATCCTGAAAATACAATTGCTGGCCAACCGTCAAAAATAAACCGAACCTTATTTCCAACTTTAATTAGAGGTAGATCAACAGGCTGCACATACATTTCCACTGCCAATTCAGCATTAGCGGGTACGATATTCAAAATCGCATCCCCTTCTTTGATCGTCTCGCCAAGACCAACTTGAATGGCTCTTGCCAAAAAGCCATCCTGAGGAGCAAGAATATGTCGGAAATTAGTCCGGGCCTCATAATTGGAATACTGATTCTGAAGCTTGGTAACTGTCGCTTCAGCATCAAATTGTGATGACATCGCTGTGAATTTTTCGGATTCAGCTTTGGCGAGCTTATCCTGAAATTCTGTCCGAATTGCATCCAGTTCAATCTGAGCAGTAATCAATTCATTCTGACTGCTCAGGTAATCGTTTTCTGCAGCGACCACTTTTGCTCGTACATCTTGAAAGCTCAGTCTCCTGGATTCCAAATCAGTAAGGGAGCGCAGACCTTCTTTGTATAAAGATTCCCATCGGTCAAGTCGCTCTTTTCCAATCTCAAAGTTGATCTTGGCTTGTTGGAATTTGATACTATCTGACTCTACCTTCAGCTCCGACATCCGAAGTTTATTCTCAGCTTGCTGTAGTTTCAGCACATTATTCTTTTTCATTGCCTCAATCTGCATCTCCAAGGCATTTACCTTATCCCGATAAGATACTGCTGATTGACTTTTTGCATTTACCTGCATTTGAGTCCTGGGCAAAAGCAATGAGTCAAAGTACTCATCTTTGATCTCAGAAATCGTCAAAATGGTATCTCCCTTTGCCACAAAGGCACCTTCAGTCACATACCACTTTTCTATTCGGCCTGCGATGACAGAATGAATCGTTTGCGGTCTTTGATCAGGTCTCAGTGCTGTTACATAGCCTTTGCTTCGAATATTCTGAGTCCATGGGATAAAAAGGATCAGAAAGAACACCATCATGACACTTGTCAGGATTCTGATTCGCTTTTGACTTTCTTTCAGTGGCAAGGTCATGACCAAACTCTTTGCTCCACTGAATGGAATCGATTCTTTGATTCTTACTTTAGATATATTAAGCATGGTTAATTTCCTTTTTTCAATTGAACGTATCCAGAATAATCTCCTTGGTAGATTACACTACCTCTGTCCATAAGGATTACTTCATCCATTCTTTGAAGGATCGCATCATCTTGGGTCACCGCTATCAATGTCCAATCACCCTTTAATAAGTACTCGGTAACTCGTTCTTTGACCTCATCAGTCAAATATCCAAGCGCATTTTCCATGACCATCGCTTTTGGTTTCCCAAGAAGAGCTCGGCAAAGCAAGATACTTTGCATCATTCGCTTGGAAAGCCCTTTTCCCTCCGGTTGCAGTTCGGTATTCAGGTCATCTGGCAATTGATAGATAGATGATTTCAATCCAGTTAGTTCCAATATTTCAGTCAATTGATTTTGATCATACTCTCTACCAACGGTAATGTTTTCTAAAATGGTCCCATGAAAGATCTGTTCCATTTCAAGAAAATCCCCTACCATAGACCGATACTTCTCTTTATTGATCATTTCCAGCGAAAGATCATTGACAGTCACAGTGCCTTCATAATTTTCATAAAGTCCTGACAAAATCATCAGCAAGGCGCTTTTACCACTACCGCTTTCTCCTGTCACAGCTACCTTCTCACCGGATTTGATTTGAAGTGACACATTCTTTAAGGTCGGTTCAATGGAGTTTTTAGGCTGAAAAACCACTTTATCCATCCCAAACATCAATCCAGATTCGAATGCCTGAATCACCTTTTCATTTCCTTTTGAATCTTCGAGTTCCAGGTCCATGACATGTCCAAGTTTCTCGGTAGCCACCAAAGTATCATAAACCGTTTCTAGCGAAAGTATCAGCTTTTCTACCGAGTTTACCACTAGGATAATGATCACCTCGGCTGCTACGAATTGACCGATACTGATTTGCTCTTCGATCAAAAGCAAACTGCCCGCTACCAACAAACTCGTCACAATCAAAACCTTGAAGGCAATCATGATTTTGTATTGGAATATCAAAACCCCGAAGTGCTTGGACCGGAAATCCACATAATGTTGAAGCAATTTATCAGCACGAAGAATGGGTAAGCGGGTATTTCCTACCAATTTGAAGGAGTTCATGGTACGCCCTATCTCTTCCAACCAATAAGCTGTTTTATACTTATAAGTGGACTCCTTAAGTGCAGTCTCCATTCCCTGAGGTCCAGTGAAATAAAAGATCAGGATTAGCAGTGCGATCAACACCAATCCGAAAATGATAAAGGTCGGATGGTAAAATGATAAAAGCAGCAAACCAAAAATAACCTGAAGAAGGGCTGTGGAGAAATCAATTAGAATTTTGGAAAGTCCTTTTTGCAAATTGACTGTATCAAAAAACCGGTTGACTATCTCAGGAGCATAATCCCCCTGCACCGCCTCGGGCCTTACTCTTGGAAGTCTGTAGGCCAACGAAAGCCCAGATTTACTAAATACACGCTGCTGAAGTTTTTCCGTGATTTGCAATTGGGAAATCTGAAGAAAACCACCAAAAGCAACGCCTGCAGCCACGATAATGACCAATATCACCCAGGATGTCGATATTCTCCCTCCCAAAATGAAGTTCAAAATCGCCTGAATTCCCAGTGGAAGTGTCAGTGTGATCAATCCGTTGAGGATCGCATAGAAATAAATCGAATATACTTGGCTTTTCTCCTCTTTCAGAAGGCTGAAGAACCGGCCAATAGGTGTGATGCCTGAATTAGTTGTCATTTTGAATGGTTTTTACGACCAATTGATGGAAAAACTTATAACGCTCTAGTTTATTGAAGGAATTTTCAGTCATCCCAGGGAGATGCTTTGAATTAAAATTTTGAAGTAAACTTGACTCTAGGACAGTATAAACTAGGGTTTTTGGGAATTTATAATCAGGATTGAGTTCTGAAATAATATCCGCTATACGCTCACCAAACTTATATACTTGAGCAAATACGCCCGCTTCGTGTTCATTATCCACTTCCTTTGTCAAAAAACCTTTCAAAGATTCATTGATGACAATTTCTCGAAGACTAACGGGATTAAGGTAGTCATTCTTTTGAAATATGGGACCATCGGAAAGAAGTCTTATAGCCACAGAAAGACGCTCTGCCGGATCATTCAGATTTGCGGTACCAAATACTAGATTATGCTCCATCCAGCCCCAATACCAAGCGGTGAGATACAAAAGAAGCTTGTGCTTATTTTCGAAATAGCGATAAATGGCCGCTTCTGTACTCCCGATTTCCTGGGATAACTTCTTGAATGTAAAATTCTCCAAACCCAACTCCTGAATCAATCTGGCACTTTCCTGCACGATTGATACACCTAAACTGGAGCTGAAGGGCTCTTTTTGATAAAGGTTGGGATTGACCTCAACCTTCATTTTACTGAGTATCGCCTCCATTTGCTGATTGTTGTTTCAGCCGTTGTAACGAGGCTTACTTCGATTTGGTTTAGTAAAAGTTCGATTTTTGTTAGTAATATTTACAAAAGGCGAATTAACACTATCAAAAGTCACGGTAAATCCATGCCCAAAGCATCAAAAGAGGATGTATAATCACTAGTCTTACCCAGCCCACCCATGCCGGAGCACAGAGACCATCTGGAATACAACCTCCAATCTGAATGAAATAGACATGACTTGGAATAAAAGCTATCAACATTAAAAGGATTCCGTAAATGGCAAGTTTGCGAGTTTTGCGAATCAGTAATCCTCCAGCTAAAATAAGTTCTGCCAATCCAGCCAGCGTATTGATAAGACTTTTATCTCCTAAATAATCAGGAATTAATGGAATGTAAAATTCTGGGTTGATAAAATGATTGATCCCTCCTACTCCGTAAAAAACCACCAAGAGATAAAAACCTGCCTTATATATTTTTGATTGCATGATTAGCTATTGAGGTTGAAAAGAATTTGCCTTAGCCAAAATTAACCCTTTCTTGCAAGCTACTGCAAAAATTGGATTGATCCTTCATGCCCGATTGGTTAAAAAAATATCTTCCCGTCAGAAAATCAGTATTCTGGCCACCAGTTTTATTATTGGTTTTTGCATTGGGCTTGAGCACTTTTTACCCGGATGTTTTTCTGGGTGAAATCAAGGAAATTCAGGCTTGGATACTACATAATTTCTCGCTTCCCATCAGCTATTTATCGCTTATCATGGTTGCCCTGATTTTTTGGGTGCTCTTTTCTCCTTTGGGGAATTATAAAATCGGTGGACCGAAAGCAAAACCTAGACTTCATTTCTTTTCCTGGTTTGCCATTGTCCTTTGTACCACTATCGCCGTTGGAATATTATTCTGGGGAAGTGCCGAGCCGCTTTCACATTTTCTTTCTCCTCCCAAATATCTTAACAGTGAATCAGGCAGTGAAAAAAGCAAAATCTTCGCTTTAGGCGCTTTATACTTTCATTGGGGTATTACTCCGTATTCTATCTATGCTGTACCTGCACTTTTGTTTGGATTGATCTATTATGCGAAGAAGAATCGCTTTCGATTAAGCTTAATGCTTGTCCCCCTTTATCCAGTCCAATCCAATAGCATAGGTTCAAAGCTTGTAGATATGGTAAGCCTTTTTGCCCTTGTCACGGGTATGGCTGCTTCTTTGGGAGCGGGCATTTTAAGTTTGGCAAGTGCTTTAAGAGGCAGCTTTCCTGAGGCTAATTTTCAGTGGCTGACGCTATTGGTAATGGGTCTAATTGTAGCCACATTCGTGGTGTCTGCCAGTACAGGGATAGATAGAGGTATTCGCAGGTTATCACTTTTTAATCTATGGTTTTTTGCTCTTTTTGCGCTGCTCTTTATCTATATCTCATGGGACTTGCAACCTCTCTCCCACATTCTGCCTGGCTTGAAGACCTATGCTTCTTGGTTTCCGGATCTGAGTCTACAACTATCAGGAAAAGGAGCTCAATGGACTTTTGATTGGACCACTTTTAATTTAGCCGTTTGGATGGCTTGGGCGCCCATTACAGCCTTGTTTCTTGGAAAGATCGCTATTGGTCGAACGGTCAGGGAATTTATCTTAGTCAACCTATTCCTTCCGGCTTCTTTTTGTGTGGCTTGGATGGGGATCTTTGGTGGAACTACTCTGGAACTAGCCGCGAACGATCCCGAATCTTACCGAACCGCTTTGCAAAGCTTAGGTCCCGAATCCATTATTTATCAGGTTTTTGGAGATTTAGGGCATCTCAAGGCATTTTCCATCTTTTTTGGGATAGGAATGTTTATCTCCTATGTGACGGCCGCAGACTCCAGTACAGAAGCTATGGCTAGCCTTAGCATGAAAGGAAAGGTCGAAGATGAATTCCAAGTAAACTCGGGCCTGAAGATTTTCTGGGGAGTTTTGCTTGGCTTGATTTCTTGGGTAATGATCAATTACTCCGGAATAGAAGGAGTCCGGATTCTTTCCGTAATAGGTGGTTTACCGGCCTTTTTCTTCCTTTCACTGGCAAGTATCAGCCTTTTTATTCTGAGCCTAAAGCCCAATAAATTCCTATGATTGGTCTCCTCGGTATTTTAGCTTTCCTAGTCCATAGAGGTATAGCACCTTGGAATAGCGAAGCATCAGAGGCATCAAAAGTGAATTCAAGACTACAATAGTCCCTAAATAAGTCCAGATAGTCGGTTTTTCGACCAAAACAGTGACAGCAACAAATACCGTAATAAATAATGCTACCGAAAAAGCATAACTAATATACATGGCCCCATCATAGAAGCTTGGCTCTGGCTGGAAGTTTGCATCACAAACAGAACACTTTTTATTAATGGTGGTCAATTTTCGGTAACTGAACATCGGTACCGGAAAAAGATTTCCCTCTCTACATCGCGGGCATTTCCCTCCTAAAATGGCTCCACCAATTCCTTTTGACATGTATTATTCTAAATTTTGCGCAAAAATAAATACTCCACTTTTCCGAAATGTGACTTACCACACAAAAGAAAAGTGGAGCTGAGTTGAATTATCTTATTTCTTCAATATCGTAATCCTTTCCCTTACCCCAACGAAGCAATTCTTCAATGGTGTAAAGTTCAAGAGTATCTAAATCCTTCACTTTAAAATTATCCCCATTTAATCGGGCCATAATCTCGAGTTGACGGACTTCACCTTGATTGATAAGCAGATATCGTCTTCCAACACGAAGATTATCCAAAGCTATGGGCATCAGGCTTTGTCCATGATTACGACTCCAATAGCTTCGAAAGTGATCTCTTTCTTAGGAGCTACGATTGCGTCGATCTCTTCCTGACTCTTTCCCTGATCTTCTGCAAAATGCTTGAGCGTCTCCACATCGGTCTCTGTAAAGGTGGCTACACCTTCCAGTACAATTGGGAAACCCTGGGAATTAGTTGGAACAAAGAAGCCATAATCTTTGAAAGTAACGCGCATACTTTCGCCATTTGGCAAGTCCATGGTCAACCAGCAACCTTTTTTGGTACAAACCTCCTTGATCTCTCCTATGATTTTTCCTTCATAAGTTCCTTTTTCTTCTACCACCGGTACTAAGTCAGCAAGAGCAATAGCATCTGATTCAGCGATAGCTGCACCATACATACCAGGAACTACCTCTGCCACACCAATGACAGCTTCAGCAGATTCCTCAGCTTCATGATGCATTTCCTCACCGTGATGCCCTTCAGAATCATGATGGGATTCTGAGTTTTCACTTTTCTGACAAGAATAAAAAGAAACTGAAACGGCTAGAATGCTTACAAGCAATGATTTTTTCATCATGTTTTGATTGATTTTTTTCAAAAATACAGCCTATTCCTGAGCTAGTGAAATAATTTTTGTATCAATAGTCACTATCAGCAGAAAGAATGACCTTTAGATTGCTAATTGATTGCAAAATTGATGACTGCAAAAATGTTTTGGAACATTTTCGGTAATAAACATTCTCATTTTTTGACAATCTCTTAATTTTACCCAAGATTTAAGAAAAAACCAGCACATGCCACAGACCAAAAAATTCATCATCGATTTTGACAGTACGTTTACTCAAGTGGAAGCCCTGGATATTTTAGGGGAAATCTCGCTTGCAGGGGACCCAAATTCCAATGATAAGCTTCAAGCTATCAAGGATATAACTGATCGAGGCATGGAAGGATCAGTTAATTTCAGGGAAAGTTTGGAGCAGCGTCTAGACATTTTGAAAGCCAACCGTCAGCAAATCGGTGATCTGATCAAGGCTCTGAAAAAGAAAGTATCCAAGTCATTTGAGAGAAACCGCGAGTTTCTTCAGGAAAACGCCGAAGACATTTTTATCATTTCCAATGGCTTCAAGGATTTTATTATCCCCATCGTAGCAGACTATGGAATCAACAAGGAAAATGTCTTTGCCAATGAGTTTGTCTATGATGAAAATGGGCAGATTGTGGATTTCAATCGAGACAATCCCCTCTCTAAAAACAACGGAAAGGCTGAAACCATCAAAAACCTGAATCTATCGGGAGATATTTATGTGATTGGTGACGGATATACCGATTATGAAATCAAAGCCTCAGGTCTAGCCAATAAATTCTATGCATTCACTGAGAATGTCCACCGTCCTAAGGTCACCTCCAAAGCAGACCATGTGGCACCCAGTTTCGACGAAATCCTTTACATCAACAAATTGAATACGAAATTCTCCTATCCCAAAAGCCGAATCAAGGTTCTTCTACTCGAAAATGTCCATCCTATCGGTGTTGAACTCCTTCGGGAAGAAGGCTACCAAGTGGAAGTGGTGAGTTCGGCTTTGAGCGAAGATGAACTCTGCGAAAAAATCAAAAATGTATCCATCCTAGGTATCCGCTCAAAGACCAATGTTACCAAGCGCGTTCTGGAAAATGCCAATCGGCTGATTTCTATCGGAGCTTTTTGTATCGGTACCAATCAGATAGATCTAGAAACCTGTCAGGAAAAAGGAATCGCCGTTTTCAATGCTCCTTTCAGCAATACCCGATCCGTCGTAGAAATGGCGATCGCAGAGATTATTTTCTTGATGCGAAACTTCTTCGATAAGTCGGTGTCCATGCATCAGGGAAAATGGGATAAATCTGCCACGGGATCCTTTGAAATCCGAGGTAAAAAACTGGGAATTGTTGGCTATGGAAATATCGGTGCTCAATTGTCGGTTTTGGCAGAAAATATGGGGCTCAATGTCTTTTACTATGACATTGTAGAAAAACTGGCTTTGGGTAATGCCACCAAGATTGATTCACTAGAAGAATTGCTTCAGACTTGTGATATCATTTCACTTCATGTAGATGGACGCAAAGAAAATAAGTGTTTGATCGATGCCGAAAAGATCAAAATGATGAAAAAAGGAGCGGTTTTGGTGAATCTGAGCCGTGGACATGTGGTAGAAATCCCAGCCTTAAAAGAGGCGCTTGAAAGCGGTCACCTAGCTGGCTGCGCAGTGGATGTATTCCCGGAAGAACCAAAAAATAACAGTGAACCTTTTGTATCCGAATTGATTGGATTACCCAATACCATTTTGACTCCTCACATCGGTGGAAGCACCTTGGAAGCACAAGAAAACATCGCCCGCTTTGTGCCCGGTAAAATCATGGAGTATATCAATACGGGAAATACCTTCAATTCGGTCAATTTCCCCAATATCCAACTTCCATTCCTTCAAAATGCGCATAGACTCATTCACGTTCACCAAAACGAACCTGGTGTACTAGCGAAGATCAATCGTATTTTGGCGGATTATGAAATCAATATCGTGGGGCAATACCTCAAGACCAATGAGAAAATCGGATACGTAATCACCGATATCGATAAGGCTTACACCGAGGAAGCTATTCAGGCACTCAAAGCCATACCGGGTACGATTCGATTTAGGATTTTGTATTAAGTCCGAGCTCCAAAGCTTTATTTTTCTCCCTCATTTCACTTTTGATTTGGGGGAGTTTTTTTGAAATCAATTTAATTGAAACCTTACTGGCATAATGATCTGACTAGGTACAGCTACCCCGTCAATAGTTTTGGGAGAAAATTTACCTGAATAGTTCATCACCACACGAAGTGCTTCTTTCGCTAGTGGCTCGAAAACTTCCTCCGGATTGACAACCTCTACGTCTTTCATTTCCCCAGTAGTGGTTACGGTAAACGCCACCAATACAACCCCTGACTTCCCCATTCTTCTGGCTGATACGGGATACCCTAAATTTTCCCATATATACTCATTCCAAGCATCAATTCCCCCTATAAAATCTGCATCTATGATAACTGGCTTTGATATCGAATCACCATCTTCCGAGAAATATTCTTCCGAATGTATTTCACCCGCATGCTGCTCTACTTTACTTTTAACTGCTCCAGACTCGTAATAATCTACCTGATAGGCTTTTGAAGTATTAGCATCAAACTGCAATACTTTTTTTCGTTTTCCGGATTCAAAATACCAAATCTCCGTATTGGAGAATTCTTGGTTTAAATCAAAACGAGTTGAGCGCTTTTCGTAACGAAGGGTAGTATCTAGCGAGTAGGTTTTTACGGAAAGCTTAAGACTATCTCCGGAAGTGATTCTAAAAAAAGAGGGCTCATATTTTTTTGTATTGATGATTGGAACGGAAAATTCATTCAAATACTCTAAAACCTGAGCCTTTCCTGGAAAAGATATCAGACAAATAATCAATAGGGAGAAAATACTTTTCATTTAAAGTTGAAATATTCTTTTTGTAAACTTCAACTAATATGAAAGGAATTCTTCAAAATCAAAAAACTTCCTTCGCAATTTTATAGGTCGCTTCAGCCTTACTCATCGTGTAAAAATGAAGGCTAGGAACTCCCGCTTTGACCAGTTCCTTGCTCTGCTGAATAGCCCATTCGATTCCTATTTCCTTCACCTCTGCATTCGTTTTGCACTTCAGCAACTCATCTGTCAAGGCATCAGGGAGATCCAAAAAGAAGGTTCGTGGAAGCATGGTAATCTGCGATAGCGTGGTGATTGGCTTCAAGCCAGGAATGATTGGAACATCAATACCCGCAGCACGAACATTTCGCTCAAACTCAAAGAATTTTTCATTGTCAAAAAACATCTGGGTCACGATATATTCAGCTCCCCGATCTACTTTTTCCTTCAGGTACTTGAGGTCAAACTTCATGCTCGGAGCCTCAAAATGCTTTTCAGGATAACCTGCTACACCCACGCAAAAATTCGTATGGAAACTCGTTTCAGTCTCCTCATGCAGGTATTTCCCCTGATTCATGCGAATGATTTGATCTACCAATTCACTGGCAAAATGATGCCCATTTTTCTCTGGGATAAACTTACCCTCAGTCTTCGGAGCATCCCCACGCAAGGCAAGGACATTTTCCACACCAATGAAATTCAGATCTATAAGGGCATTTTCTGTTTCTTCCTTTGAAAATCCCCCACAAAGCAAGTGAGGAACCGCATCCACATGAAATCGATTCATGATCGCTGCGCAAATTCCTACTGTCCCCGGCCGCTTCTTGGTACTTACTTTCTCCAAAAGACCATTGGGATGCTTTTTATAGATATACTCTTCCCGATGGTAAGTCACGTCTACGAAAGGAGGCTTAAACTCCATCAAGGGCTCAATACCCTCCAATAATTCTTTCAAGCTTTGTCCCTTCAAAGGAGGAAGGATTTCAAAAGAAAACAGCGTGGATTTCGCGTTTTTCAGGTGATCGGTAATCTTCATACAGTTTGATTCACTAATAATGTGGATGGCGTGTAGGCCAAATTGGGTGAAAGTAAGCGCTCAGCTTGCTCTTGGGTGATTCCTTTTCGTTCTGCATAGGATGCCACTTGATCTTCAGCAATTTTTCCCAAGCCAAAATACTTGGAATCTGGATGGGCAAAATAAAATCCTGAAACCGAGCTGGTCGGATACATGGCATAGCTGGAAGTCAAGGTGATTCCAATGCTTCGTTCTAAATCCAAAAGACGGGAAATTGTTTCCTTCTCGGAATGCTCCGGACAAGCAGGATAGCCTGGAGCAGGTCTGATTCCCAAATATTCCTCACGGATCAAGGAATCATTATCCAAATGTTCTTCATTGGCATAGCCCCAATAATCTTTTCGAACTAGCTCGTGTACATATTCTGCAGCTGCCTCAGCTAGACGATCAGCCAAAGCC
Source organism: Algoriphagus formosus (assembly GCF_002807035.1). Taxonomy (GTDB): domain Bacteria; phylum Bacteroidota; class Bacteroidia; order Cytophagales; family Cyclobacteriaceae; genus Algoriphagus; species Algoriphagus formosus. The sequence goes on from NZ_NIUC01000001.1 coordinate 427,082, forward strand.
TTTAACAAAATATCATTGTAATCATCTCCAGCTTCCTGAAATTCAGCAAGTTTTGATTCCATTCCCAAACCTGCCGTCACCGCAAAACATCCCAAGTAATCTTGCTTTTCCGGGTGTAAATAATCTGCCAATGAGCGGTTCGGAACGCCTCTTCCTTTTTTCCCTTGCTGACGCAAAAAGTGGAATTGACCCAAAGTCAAACTTTCATCCTTGGGATCAAATGCGGTCGCATCATCTCCTTCTCGCCTGACTGGCAATAAGCTAAAAACAGCCTTAGCAGAAAGCCATTTTTCAGAAATAATCTGATCCAGCATGGCTTGAGCATCAGCATAGAGTTTCTTGGCTTCTGTTCCCACAATAGGGTCTTCAAGAATTTTGGGAAATCGACCACTGAGCATCCAAGTACTGAAGAATGGGGTCCAGTCAATGTATTTTCTCAGAATAGACAGATCTAAATCCTCCAAAACGGTTTTGCCTAGTACCTTTGGCTTGACAGGCTCATAGTCAGCCCAATCAATAGCCACTGGATTAGCCTTCGCTTCCTCGTAGGAAATCAATTGCTTCACAGATTGCTTGGCTTCATGCTCTTCACGCAATTGTCGATATGTTTCCTTGATCTGTCGATGATAGACTTCTTTGGTCTCCTCGGAAATAGCTTCTCCAGCAATTGGCACAGATTTACTCGCATCGGTGACATGTACCACCGTACCGGAATAGACCGGGTCAATTTTTACAGCTGTATGAATTCTTGAGGTCGTAGCCCCACCGATCAGAAGCGGGATTTTCAATCCTTGTCGCTCCATTTCAGAAGCTACATTGACCATTTCGTCCAAGGAAGGCGTAATCAGACCACTCAATCCGATGATATCCACCTTATTTTTTACCGCTTCATCAATGATCTTTTGGGCATCTACCATGACGCCTAGATCGATGATTTGATAGCTATTGCAGGCCAAAACCACACCCACGATATTCTTTCCGATATCATGCACATCGCCTTTTACGGTCGCCAAAAGAATCTTTTTCAAAGAGGATTCCTCTTGACCTTCTTCCGGCAAAGGCATAAAAGGTTCGAGATAAGCGACAGCCTTTTTCATCACACGGGCTGATTTGACCACCTGCGGAAGGAACATTTTACCTTCTCCGAATAAGTCCCCGACCACATTCATTCCATCCATCAAAGGACCTTCAATCACTTTCAGCGGATTGACAAGTTCCTGACGCGCTGCTTCGGTATCTTCTACGATGTAATCCAAAATCCCCTTCACCAAGGCATGTTCTATCCTTTTCCCAACAGGGTCAGAGCGCCAAGCCTCATTCACAGCCTCTTTCTTACCGGAAGACTTGACTGTCTCTGCGAAATCCAAAAGCCGCTCTGTAGCATCTGACCTTCGGTCAAAAAGTACATCTTCCACCCGCTCAAGCAGGTCTTTAGGAATATCGTCATACACTTCCAGCATGGTAGGATTAACAATTCCCAAGTCCATTCCATGGTGAATGGCATGATAAAGAAATGCTGCATGCATGGCTTCCCGGACGGGATTGTTTCCACGGAAAGAAAAGGACACATTGCTGACTCCACCACTGACTTTGGCTCCGGGAAGGTTTTCTTTTATCCATTTCGTCGCCAAAAAGAAGTCCAAGGCATTTTTCCTGTGTTCCTCCATTCCTGTGGCAACAGGAAATATATTCGGATCAAAAATGATATCCTGTGGATTGAATTTGACGCGATCGACTAGAATTCTGTAGCTACGCTCGCAGATTTCAATTCTTCGCTCGAAGGTATCGGCTTGACCATCCTCGTCAAAAGCCATTACAACGACGGCAGCTCCAAACTTCTTGATGGTTTTTGCTTGCTGGATAAACTCCTCTTCCCCGTTTTTCAGGGAGATGGAATTGACGATGCCCTTACCCTGCACGCATTTCAATCCAGCCAAAATGATGCTCCACTTAGAGCTATCGATCATGATTGGAATCCGGCTGATTTCAGGCTCAGAAGCAATAAGATTTAGGAATTTCACCATGGCTGCCTCGCCATCAAGCATCCCTTCATCCATACAGACATCGAGGATTTGCGCACCACCACGAACCTGATCAAGGGCTACTTCAAGCGCTTCATCGTATTGTCCATTCAAGATCAGACGGGCAAATTTCTTCGAGCCTGTGACGTTGGTTCGCTCACCAACATTGACGAAGTTAATATTGGGTGAAAAGACTAGCGGCTCTAGTCCGGATAATTTCAAATAGTCTTGCTTAGGCATTGTTTTCCTCCTCTTCTAATTCCTCTTCGACTTTTCTAGGTTGATATTTGGCAGCTAAGGTGGCCATGGCCCGGATGTGATCGGGAGTTGTTCCGCAGCAACCTCCCAGGATATTGAGCATTCCTTCCTGAAGGAACTCTCCTACCTGACTGGCCATTTCCTCTGCGCCTTGATCATAGGCTCCAAACTCATTGGGTAGTCCCGCATTGGGATAGGCGGATACATAAAAAGGAGCTTTCTGAGAAAGTACTTTCAGATAAGGTCTGAGTTCTTTTGCTCCAAGTGCACAATTCAAACCGACAGAAAGCAAAGGCACGTGAGAAATAGAAATCAGGAAAGCCTCTGTAGTCTGTCCCGAAAGTGTTCTCCCGGAAGCATCGGTAATCGTACCTGAAATCATAATTGGAATTCCTCCTTCTTTTGGATCCAAAGGAATTCCTCTTTCTTCAAATACCTCCTGAATGGCATAAAGCGCAGCTTTGGCATTCAGCGTATCAAATATGGTCTCAACCAATAAAATATCTGCTCCACCATCCAAAAGGCCTCTCACCTGCTCTGCATAGGCTTCTGCCAACTGATCAAAAGTAATGGCTCGATAACCCGGGTCATTTACATCAGGAGAAATCGACGCGGTTCGGTTGGTCGGCCCCATGGCACCTGCAACGAAACGGGGTTTATCAGGATTCTTCTTGGTAAATTCTTCTGCAACCTCTCTAGCAAGTTTGGCTGACTGAAAATTAATTTCATAAGCCAAATGTGAAAGCTGATAATCTTCCTGTGCGATCGATGTTCCCGAAAAGGTATTCGTTTCGACAATATCTGCTCCAGCTTCCAGATATTCAGCGTGGATTGCTTTGATGATATCCGGACGGCTAAGAGACAGTAAGTCATTATTTCCCTTCAAAGCTTTGGGGTGATTCGCCAACTCAGGCGTTCGAAAATCTTCCTCCTCCAATTTGTAGCGCTGAATCATGGTTCCCATGGCGCCATCTAGGATTAGGATTCTGTTTTTAATTGCTTGAAGGAGTAATTCCGTTCTGTTTTGCATAGATTTTTTTGTTCAAAAAGCTTATCGAGCAAAACACGGAGAAAAATACGGGTGGTAAATTTTTCCGCTCATCTTCTTCCGGCGATTCCGGAATGGGAATTAGCACCTTGTTTTCAGGTTGCTAAGACGTCGTAGGGCCCTTCCCTCAGTCTTTCTCGATAAGCATCCCAAATGTAAGTCCTATTTGGAAAAAATACTAGTTAGCATAGCTTTAATTAAAAACTAAGTATCAAGGCCGCATCAAGGACGAATACCAAAGCCAAATGACACATAAGGCGCAGTCATAAAGCCCGCCATATCCAATTCCGCCAGTCGATAATTTGCCAAGGCCAATTCATAACCTATTGAGGTGGTAAATACCAAATCAATCAACTTTCGCTTGGTGATTGGGTAGGCATATTCAAAAGAAAGCTCGGGTTTAGCCATCAAGCCACTGTTTTTCAAATACCCATCATAATCCCGCTGCTGAAAAAGCTCTGGAAAGTCGGGCTTTTCATCCGTGGACAGAGTGTAGCGAATATTCCCGTAGCCAATACCTCCCATGCCATGAATGGCCATATTCCGGTACTCAATTAATTTCCAACCGCCATTTGCATAAATCCGAAGACTGTTCAGTGAATGGGATTTCAAAGAATTAGCGTCTCCATCCATGGCCAAATTGAAGACTTCCACCCCATAGAGCAGCTTTTCATTTTCGCCAGTGATCTTCAAGCCCAGATTTCTTGGCATGCCTTCCAATGGTTCTAATCCTGCTTCAACAAGCTGTGAATTAAATGTGTTGGGTTTGGTGAAATGAATCCCTGATACCAACTGAAAGCTCATGCTGGCATCTTTGTAAAAAAAATTACGGTCTGGAATGGTCAGGCCCGCTCCCACTCTTAGAAAGGCACCACTTTGCGCATTTTGGAATGACATCCCACTCATCGTCCATTTTCCCTCAATTGGACTAAAGGCATATCCTAATTTCGCAATCACAGCCAAGGCTTCTTTTCTCCCGGGAAGATCAAAATCATAACTGAGTTGAAAGCCGATTTCGGTCAAAAAGTCACCATAGCGCATCGTTCCTCGCTGAATGTCATTTTCTCTCAGGATAAATCCCCGCTCTGGATTGGCAAGAAAATCCGGGAGGTTTTGAGCTTGAGTTTCTTTAAGCATCTGAAAGTTCAAAAAACCAACTCCCAAAGACATGTAGTGAATGAGCTGAAATCTTGATTCTTCGGTAAAGGCATAGCCGACATTCAGCAAAAAACGGGAAGATCGATGCCCTAATCTATAGCCGTCTAAGTCCGATTGATTACTTCGGTTGTGATAAAGCTCGGCTCCAAAGACAAAATCATTCAGTCTGTTTTGATAGCCAAGCCCAAGCGTATGGTAGCGATTTCGAAGTGGGGACAGCCCCCGATCGCTAAGCATCCGGTTAAATTGATTGAGTTCAGCACCACTGGTACCGATCACGGCATAGAGGCTGGTTCGCTTGGACACCAAGCCTTGGGCAAGAATCAAAAACGGCTGAAAAACCAATAGAATCAGAATGGAGCTTCTGAAAAAATTGCGCATAGATTGGGACTTTTTCTAAAGACGAAGGTAAATCCTTTGAAGGCAAAATGCATGCTAATCAGAAGCAGGTTTCCTTTTTCTCTCAAATTTTGAGATTTTTTCGTACAAAAGATCCGGCGTAAATGGTTTTGGAACGTAATCATCAAAGCCAATTTTGCTCAACTCTTCCTTAATTTCCTCCAGTGAAGTTGCAGTCAGTGCTAAAATAGGAATCTGTGATTTTTTGGCATCTGAGTGACTTCTGATGGCTCTTGCTACAGAAAATCCATCCAAAACCGGCATTTGTAAATCCAAAAGTATCAAATCAAAATCTCCCTTCTCGAATAATTCTAGGGCTTGCTGCCCATCATTAGCCAATTCCAAATGACCTGTATTCCACTTATTCAAAAACTTCTTAATCAACAACTGATTGACCATATTGTCCTCTGCCACCAAGATCGAATAGTTTTCTAAACTTCTTAGCGAAGTAAAACCTGGACTAGTTGACCTATCTTCTTTTTTCTCTTTTACCTGAAGAGCAATCTCGAATTCAAATACACTACCTCCCGATGGATTAGGAGTGTAATGAATCTCCCCACCGTACATTTCTACTAAACGTTTGACAATCGCCAAACCCAGTCCAGTCCCTCCATATTTCCGGGTTGTTTCGGAAGATGCCTGGGTGAAAGCTTCAAAAATATTCCCGATTTTCTCTTGAGGAATTCCAATCCCGGTATCCTCAAAGCGGAATAAAATCCGGCTTCCCACTTTTGGATCCCGCTCTTTTTCTTGAAGACTGATTTTGACCGAACCCTTTTCTGTAAACTTGATGGCATTACTCACCAGGTTGTTGATGATTTGACCCAGTCGGATTTGGTCACCAATCACTAATTGCGGTATGGATTCATCAATCTCACAGGAGATCTTCAAGCCTTTCTCATGTGCTTGGAAGCTGTGAGAGTGGATAATTCTATGCAATAGATTGCGAAGGTCAAGCGGAAGCAATTCCAGTTCTACCTTACCCGAATCAATCTTATTGTAATCCAAAATATCATTGATCAGTGCCATCAAGCTTTCTGCGGAAAACTGTAAGGTCTTGAGATTTTCGAGCTGATCAGGCCTAGGGTCATCCTCCATCAAAAAGTGGGAAAGTCCAATCACCGCATTCATTGGAGTTCGGATTTCATGGCTCATCACAGACAAGAATTGGGATTTTATCCGCGATGCTTCTTCTGCATTTTCCTTAGCCTTGAGAAGCTCGGCTTGAGCCTGCTTTAGCTTAGAAATATCTCTGACTACACCAGTATACAATCGTGATTTCCCATCCTTATCGAGGATCGTCCTACCGTTTGAGTTGAAGATTCGAACCTCGCCATTTTTATGCGGAAGGCGGAATTCCAAGAACTGATGTTCGGCCAGGAAGTCCTTGGACTCGGAAAGCATCCCCTGAAATGTCTGATAGTCCTCTGAATGTAGAAATTCAAAAATACTTTTGCCCAAAACCTCCTCGACCTCATAGCCCAAATACTGCTTGATATTCGGAGAGATATAATTGATGATAAATGAATCTGTCAGGGAAAAAATAATCTCCGTGGACTCTTCCACCAAGGTCCTGTACTTTTCCTCTGACTCCTCTAGTTTCTTTTTAGCCAAAAACTCTTCATTGACATCTCGAATGATGCTCAGCGCATATTCTACTTTTCCTCCTTCAAGGATAGGACGGATGGTTCGATGGTATTTTCTGCCCCTATATTCAAATTCTGTTTCGACGACCTCCTGATTATTATAGACTTGATCAAGAACAAGATTTACCGTGGCCTGTTCGGTAAGCGAGATCTCAGAGAGCAACTTACCCTCAAAATCCGAGCGGGATAATCCCCAAAAATCGAAGTTGGTCCCCTCTGCCAAAATATATCTCCTATCTCTATCCAGGAGGAAAATATTGGTTCCGGGAATATTTGAGGCAAGCATGCGATACTGCTTGTCTTTTTCTTCTTTAAACTGTTCGAAATTTTTACGCTCTGTGATGTCTTGGAAGATCCCCTGATGCAAGGTGATATTCCCCTCTGCATCCATGACATCGGAGGTTTTATCTTCTACCCAAATGGTTTTTCCGGATGCTGAAATGATTCTATATTCCTCTGAAAATGAACGGATTCCAGAATTTGACTTTCCTTTTTCCTTTAAAGAGGTAATATAGTCCTGATCATCAGGATGTACCAATTCCAAAAAGGAAGCTTTACGAGCAATTAATTCGGAACTATCATAGCCAAATTGCTGAATATTTTCGGAGATGTATTCAATCTGATAATTGGCATTGGGGTCCACTTGAAAGAGAACGGCAGGGCTATTTTCAGCTATCATTCGTGCTTGCGTAGCCTGTCTTTCACTTTCTCGCTTTTCGCTCAGATTTCTAAGCACGAGGCTGAATCCAATTTTTTCCTTGTTGGGCGAATAGATCACCTGAATAGATACATCAAAAGGAGAAAGTTTGGTGTGCTTCGTTTGGAAATCCAACTCCCCTCTCCAGGAAGTCTTTTCTTCCATTTTTTGAATCACTTCCGAAAGCCGTTGATTTCCTTGCAATAGATCATCCACTGATCCTTTGAAGGAAGCTGCAGTAATGGGACAGCAAAGCTGAATTGCTGCTTCATTGAGGTAAATGACCTCCCTTTCCAGATTGATCACCACAATGGGATCACTGACTTGAGCTAGAATTTGTGACTGAAGCTTAAGATTTTCTACTGTCGCTCGCTTATGAGTAACGTCCGTACAGAAACCGGTTACTTCTACCCCCTTATTGAGGAAGTTTTCCTGACTTTCGATTTCAAACTCAATGAAAACAGTCTCACCAGATTCACTTCTTACCGTAAATTCTCCCGATTCCTGACTTTTTTCATTTATGCTCCTTTTGAGCTTTTTGACAAATTCAGCGCGGGTGGACTTATCGATTTTATAAATCAAAGTAGTGAATTCCGCCGTCAAAGGCTGATCCCCCAAACCAAACAAATGCGCCAAACCTCCAGATATATAAAACAATTCCTTTTGGGTACTGTACCTCCAGGAACCGGATTTGGCCAATCGCTCCGTAGTGGCAAGAAGGCTGGCATTTCGTTCAATTTGCTTTGCAAGAATACTTCCAGAATATGCGGCAGCCAGTATATCGCCCAATTGCCGGAAAATCTGAAGTTGCTTTTCTTCAAATTCCAGCTTCTTGATCGTAATCTCAAAGGCTATCACTCCACGAAGCTTATTGACCAAAATCATGGGGATAAGCAACAGCGCAGCGTTTTCCCCGACTTCCTGAGATTCAAGATGTAGCTTCACCATCCCTTTTTCGAGCCGGTTTTTCCTACCTCTAATCTCCTCCTCTACCTTCATGGAAAGGCTTTTGGCCTCCTGATTCTTTTTCCAGCTGTTCAGTAAAATATACTCATCACTATCCGGGTTGATGATCCAAATTTTGCCGTTTTCAGCTTTCAAAAACTGTCCAAACTTTTCCAAAACCAACTGAAACTCCTTCTCGGGATTATTCAGCTTAGAATTGATCAGTTGGGAACTTACTTGATTGATCAGATTTTCGATTTCATAGCGCTGCTGAAGCGAACGGTCCATGGAAATGAAATCCGTAATATCCCTACTGGAAAATAGAATTCCCTTGATCTCTGGGTGGTGAAGGAGGTTTTTGGCAAAGCTTTCCAGATAAATCCGCTCACCGGAAGCTCGATTGATCCAAAAATCAACAGCCACTTCATCCTGAGAGTGAAGCGCCTCTTTGAAATTACCCTTAACCAGCTCAATGACTCCGGCTTCAACAAAATCCTTGAAGTTTTTACCCACAATAGCATCCACGGGAAAACCCAACTTCTCACTCACCGAGGGAGAAATAAATTTATAATTCCCGTGCTCATCCAGGATTGCAATCAAATCATGGCTGTTGTTTAGAATACTCTGCATGTAGCTGAGCTCTTCCATCGCTTTTGAATTGCTATCCAACAAAAAGTTTTCCTCCGTATTCGCTCCAAAATAGCGAATAGGGTTTGCTTTGGCGATTAAGAATCTGGAAGTGTAAGTGGAAGGCAAATTGGTAAAAGACCACTCAAATCGCTGCATTTGGCCTTCTTGGGTTTGCAAAGACTTAAACCACCGGCTTTCAGGAACTTCACCTGATTCAAAGAATTTTGCCAATTGAGCTAAGAGTTCCTCCTGCTGAATCCAGGACTTATAATCTTCCGGAAGATTAGAGAAAGTCTCTGTAGAATAACGATTCCAGAATATGATTTCCTCGGAATCAAATAAAAATAAAGGTTCCTGAATCTCATTCAGGAAATCTGAAATATCAAATTGTTTGAAATCACCCATTCAAAAAGTTGCCTCTTGTCTGATCACTTGCCAATATCTGAAAAAGTACGTTTATAACACAAGTTTTGGATTCAAAATACCTTGACATCCGTCAAAAAGAGGTCAGGATAACCTTTAAAATTAAATTAACCACGAAGGGCCCCGTAATTGGTCCAAGCCTGCCTACCGTCAGGCAGGCTTGGACCCAACAAAATGCAGTCTCCTGACTGCAAGTGGTTAAAGAGAAACAGTCGGGAGACTGTATTATGGTCAGCACAAGTCAGGAGACTTGCGCTATTGTAGCCAACCATTCATTGAAAAAATCTTGGTACTCGATACTTGGTACTTCGTACTTAGTACAATAAATCACCACTTACTACTCACTATTTACTACTTACCACTCACACTTCCTCTGTGTCCTCTGTGGTAAATATTTAACCCAGCCCTTTTTGGTAAAATTCCAACCTATTCCTTCACACAACAGAATTTGATTTTTTTTGCCAATTCCATCCTTTCCACCTATTTTGAAAGCTTAATCGTAAGGAGTTTTTTTGATGCTACTTAGTAAACTGGAAATCAAAGGGTTCAAAAGTTTTGGCGATCGCATGGTCATCAACTTTGATAAGGGTATCACCGGCGTAGTCGGACCCAATGGCTGTGGAAAGTCCAATGTGGTAGATGCCATTCGTTGGGTATTGGGTGAGCAAAAAACCCGTATGCTTCGCTCCGATAAGATGGAAAATGTCATCTTCAACGGTACCAAAAACCGAAAACCCTCCAACCTGGCCGAGGTTTCCCTGACTTTCGAAAACACCAAAAACCTCCTCCCTACCGAGTACACTCACGTCACCATCACCCGTCGCTACTACCGCTCCGGGGAAAGCGAATACCAAATCAACGGGGTTACTTGCCGACTCAAAGACATCACCAATCTCTTTATGGACACGGGAATCAACTCAAATTCCTATGCCATCATTGAGCTAAAAATGATCGACGAGTTGCTGAATGACAAGAACAACTCCCGACGGGAACTCTTCGAGGAAGCTGCTGGAATCTCCAAATTCAAAACCCGTAAAAAGGAAACCCTCCGCAAACTCGAGGATACCGATGCCGACCTGGACCGGGTGGAAGACTTGCTCTACGAAATCGAGAAAAACCTCAAATCTCTGGAAAAGCAAGCCAAGCAGGCTGCCAAATACTTTGAGATCAAAAAGGATTACAAGGCAGCATCCATCAATCTGGCCAAAAAAAGCATCGAAAAGCAAACGCAGTCTTTACTCGATGCCAATCGAAAAATCCAGGATGAATCCGATCGCAAACTGGAGATCCAGACCCAAATAGCGGATCAGGAAGCCCTTTTGGCGGAGCTGAAAGCCGAACTGGTCAGCAAGGAAAAGCTTCTAGCCTCCCGGCAAAAGACACTCAATGAGCATGTCAATAAAATCCGCTCCTTCGAGTCGGAAAAGAAAATCAAAAACGAGCGTCTCCGATTTTTGGAGGACCGTTCCCAAAAACTGCGGGAGCAAATCGATGCCGACCGCAAATCCAACGACCGGGCCGGTTTCTCCATTCGTTCACTACAGCAGGAAAAGGAATCTGCCGATAAAATCCTCGCCGAGAAAGAACTCATCGTCTCCGAACTTCGGGAAGCTTACGATTCCCAAAAGCTTATTCAAACTGAAAAGCAGCAAAAGCAAAAAAGCCTACAAACCCAGTACGAACAGCTGAAGGAGCGAGTATACCAACTCAACAAGGATCTGGAAATCAAACAGATTCAACTCTCTACCCTCAAGCAGGAATTGGAGCGGACATCCTCGGATGATTTCAGTCAGGAAGCTTCCCTCGTGGACTTCGAAGCCAGAATGATGGATCTTGCAGGGGAACTCAGTCGGGAAAACAAGCAATTTGAACTCCTCAAAAACAAGCAGGAGGACCATGATCAGAAGATCGAGGAGTCCAACCGCCTGATCGAGATGATTCGGGAGGAGTTGACTACGACTTCGCGGAAACTGGACTCCAAGCAAAACGAATACAACCTGACCAAATCCCTGGTCGAAAATTTGGAAGGTTTTCCGGAGGCCATCAAATTTCTAAAGAAAAACTCCTCTTGGGCCAAGGATGTGCCCCTACTCTCTGACTTGCTGACGACGGATGAGAAGTACCGGGTGACCATCGAAAACTACCTAGAGGGATATATGAATTACTACGTGGTGGATACGGAGGCTCAGGCCATCGCCGCCATTCAGTTGCTGTCGGATGCATCCCGAGGAAAGGCTAATTTCTTTGTTCTAGAGCACTTTGAGCGATTTAAGTCCAGCGCAACCAAGCTTTTCTCCAATGCCATCGCAGCCACTGAGATCATCGAATTTGATGTCAAGTACAGCCGATTGATCAATTTCATTCTGGACAATGTCTACATCGTTCAGGGTGATTACAAGGATTTTCCGGAGGATAGCGAAGCCGTCTTTATCTCAGAAAGCGGCAAGTACACCAAGCGTAAGTTCTCCATTTCCGGAGGTTCGGTGGGGCTTTTCGAAGGAAAGCGAATCGGTCGGGCCAAAAATCTGGAAAAGCTGGACAAGGAGATCAAGGAACTGAATAAAAAGGTCTCTGCCACCCGGGCCAACCTGGACAAGAACCTGTCCGAGCTCTCCAAACTGAAGGAGATTTCCTTCAAAAAAGAACTGGAAGAAAAGCAGGCTCAAATCAATGAGCTGAATCAGTCTTACGTATCCGTTCGCACGAAAAAGGAGCAACTCGCCGAGCTGCTTTCCTCCAATGCCAATAAGCGGGAGGATATTCTGGATCGCATCGCCGAATTGGAGGAGAGCCTGACCGAGATCCAACCCACCCTGATCGAAGAGCGGGGGGAATTTGAATCCTTGGGACAGGACCTGGAGATCCTCACCGAGGAAGTGGAGCAGGAATCCCAAGTACTCTCCGAAAAGTCTCAGGCCTACAATCAGGAAAATATTCTCTACCATCAGCAGCTCAACCGGGTCAATAGCCTGGATCAGGAAATTGAGTTTAAGCAAAATGCCTACGAATCCTCCAAGGAGCGAATCGAGAAATCCCAAGCGGAGCTTTCCCAACTCGATACCGAAATCAAGAGCCTGCTCGAAAACAATGAGGTGAAGGATGAGGAACTGATCGAGCTGTATGCCGAAAAGGAAGGAATCGAAGGTGGAGTGACCGAGGCAGAAAAGGATTACTACAGCAGCCGCGGTCTGATCGATGAAACCGACCAAAAGATCCGAAGTCTTCAGAAATCCAAGGAAAGCCATGACCTTCTACTGCAGGAGCTACAGCAAAGCATCAATGAGATCAAGCTGAAGATGACTTCCATGAAGGAACGTCTAAGTGTGGAGTTCGAACTGGATCTGGATCAACTGATGGAGGAAAATCCCGCCTTGGATGAAGAATTTTTGGATTTTGCAGAGGAGGATCTGAGAGCCTTGGTGCAAAAGCAAAAAGAAAAGCTGGAGAAAATCGGTCCTATCAATCCCATGGCCATGGAAGCTTACGATGAGATCAAGGAGCGGCATAACTTTATCCAAGGACAGAAGGAAGATCTGGTCAAGGCCAAGGAATCACTGCTCACCACGATTTCCGAGATCGATCAGGTCGCCAAGGAGACCTTCCTTGATGCCTTCGACAAGATCAAGGAGAACTTCGTCAAGGTCTTCCGCTCCCTCTTTACCGAGCAGGATGACTGCGATATCAAGCTCACCGATCCGGATAATCCCCTAGAGTCCAGCATCGAGATTATGGCCAAACCCAAGGGCAAGCGTCCGCTGACCATCAACCAACTTTCCGGTGGGGAAAAGACCCTGACCGCCACTTCCCTACTCTTCTCCATCTACCTGCTGAAGCCGGCACCTTTCTGTATTTTCGATGAGGTGGACGCCCCGCTGGATGATGCCAATATTGACAAGTTCAACCAGATTATTCAGAAGTTTAGTGAGGAGAGCCAGTTTATAATTGTGACGCATAATAAGCGCACCATGGCCAGCACGGATATTATCTATGGGATTACCATGATCGAAGCTGGGGTCAGTCGAGTGGTTCCGGTGGACTTAAGGGAGTTGGCGTAGGAAAAGTGTCAATTATTGTCAAAAGAAGAAATCTGATTTTAGATTAATATAAGTTTGAGGAAAAAGAAGATATGAAGCTGAAAGAAAGTATAACAATAGAAGAAATATTAGGTAAAAAATTTAAAGTCAGAACTGTTCAGCCATTAGATTATGGAGAAGCAGCTTTAACTCATTATTTACACAATTCTGAAACTCCTGAATCCACTTTTTACAAGGAAGAAGCATTAAATGAGGTAAAAAGATTTCTAGAAAATAAAGAAAGTGATAAAGTTGGGTTAGAAGCAGCAGAAAACGCTCTACAAGGACTACTCTTCGATTTTCAGGATGAAGTACCTTTCAAAGCTCCATTAGATCCAAAGTTTAAGTTTATTGATTTATTTGCAGGAATTGGTGGTTTTAGACTAGCCTTACAAAGTTTAGGTGGGAAATGTGTTTTTACCAGCGAGTGGGATGAACAAGCTAAAAGAACCTACAGGGCAAATTTCGGGGAAATTCCTTTTGGCGACATTACAAAAGAGGAAACCAAAAGCTATATCCCTGATGATTTTGATATTCTTTGTGCTGGATTTCCTTGTCAAGCATTTTCAATAGCTGGAAAAAGAGGTGGGTTTGAGGATACCAGGGGTACACTATTTTTTGATGTAGCTGAAATAATCAGAAGAAAGAGACCTAAAGCCTTTTTCCTTGAAAATGTAAAAGGACTTAGGAATCATGACCGTGGAAAAACCTTAGCCACTATTTTGAACGTCCTGAGGGAAGATCTTGGATATTATGTTCCAGATCCACAAATAATCAATGCTAAAGATTTTGGAGTTCCACAGAATAGAGAACGAATTTTTATTGTAGGATTTAGATCAGGTTTGGGGATAAATGATTTTGAATATCCAGAACCTATTGAAGAGGTTGTAGCATTTGAGGATGTCAAAGAGAAAGAACCAGTTTCTGTAAAATACTATTTATCAACTCAATACCTTAAAACACTTCAAGAACACAAGCAACGTCATGAAAGTAAAGGAAACGGGTTTGGGTTCGAAATTATTCCAGATGATGGAACTGCAAACGCTGTAGTATGTGGAGGAATGGGAAGGGAAAGAAACTTGGTATATGACGACAGATTGGAAGACTTTACTCCGATTACCCACATTAAAGGAGAAGTAAATCGAAAAGGAATTCGTAAAATGACTCCTAGAGAATGGGCTAGACTCCAAGGGTTCCCTGATGAGTTTATAATACCTGTTGCAGATGCTTCTGCATATAAACAATTTGGAAATTCTGTGGCAGTTCCAGCAATAAAGGCAACTGCTGAAGAAATAATTAAGAAATTAGATTTTGAATAATAAATGGGTTTTCATATTTGTATTACAAATGAGAAAGTGGTTAAAACTTCAATCGATAAAGGAGTTTATGGAAATGTTGGTAATCCTACAGAAAATAGAGGTACGATTTGGGGAAAAATCAAGGATCTGTATGCAGTAAAACCTGGAGACCTCATATTACTTTATGAAAAGAACCCCCGATCTCAATTTCATGGAGTATTTGAAGTCACAAGTAAACCATATATATGTTTTGATAACCTATTTAAGGATGATGAAGAGTCTTACCCATTTAGATTTAACTTCAGAAAAAAACTTCATTTCCCAAACTGTGTCCCTTCATTTGAATTTTATAGCCTAATTGAAACTGGGAAAATTGATTCATTAATTAGCCTATCAAGAGATGTTAACTCATCATATAGGGGAATAAGACAATTATTTGACTCAGAATTTCAGGAAATAATCCATTTATTTTATAAATATAACCCTAAAACCAACCCAAATGAATTTCCCTCAAAAAGAACGAGAAATTTAAGAACTTCAAAAATAGAAGCAATCGATTTCGATCCTGAAGATTTATATTCTTACAATATTCCGACAGAAATACTCTTTAACAAAATTCCATCAAATAGAGGAAAAGCTATACTTGAGGATGTTATACATGCGTACATTGTGTATAACGTATTATATGAAAAAAACAATGTTAGAAAAAAACTTGGGTTAGAAAACTTTAATGAATTAATCCTAGAAGCGCCTGTATTTAAATCAATGCAATTTAGAAGTGATATTTTAGCAACTTTTAAACATAATGACAGAATATATTATTACTCATTTTTTGAATTAAAAAAAGATAAAAAGATTGGTATTGATGAGATTTCTCAATTAATTGGTTATTTGAAATCTTTTGCAGCAAGTAAATTTTTACCTGTAAATAGCTATGAAGGAGTTTATATTTCCACAGATTTTACTCCAGAGTTAATTGACTATTTAACTAAAAGAAAAACCGTTGAAAAAGAAAATATTATAAGTTTAATCCAGTATGAAACCAATGATCACGGAGAAGTATTTTTAGAAAAAATTATATGATAAAAGGAAATAAAGGAGAATGGAGTGAAATATATACTCTCTTAAAAACATTAGCTGACAAAAAGCTTTTTGCAGGAGACAGTGATTTAAAGAAGATTGAAAGCCTAATTTTCCCTGTAGTCAAAATACTTCGAGACGAATCATACGGAACATATGAATTCGCTTATGACAGTGATTTAGTAATCATAAAAGGATTTAATGAAGAGTTTAGAATTCCAATTTCGAAATTTCAAGAGAAAGCAACTTTACTCCTTTCGAAACTGAAAGAAACAACTTCAGCTACTTTTTCAATTCCCGAAATAGAGAAATTCATCAATTCATTTAATTGCCATTCCCTGAAAGCCAGCTCTTCTATAAAAAGTGACATCAAGATTGTAATTCACGACCAACGGACAGGAACAACTCCTGAACTAGGATTTAGTATTAAATCCCAACTTGGTAGTGCATCAACCCTATTAAATGCAGGTAAAACAACCAATTTTGTCTACGAGATTGAGGGGACTGTTTTATCAGATATTCAGATTGAGGAAATAAATAAAATTGGCTCAAGAAGCAAAATCAAGGACAGGATAGAAAAAATCAAAGATCTTTCGGGCTCATTAAGCTTTAGAAAAACAGAAAGCTCAATATTTGGCAATAATCTAACTCTTATTGATAGTGCCTTGCCGAAAATACTTGCTGAAATAGTTTGCCTCTTTTTTACATCTGGAAACTCAAAAACGGTTGATCTAGTAAATGAGATTTCAAAATTAAATCCCCTAAACTTCAACCTTGAAACAAATCATCCATTTTACTCCTACAAAATAAAACGGTTCTTGACTGACGTCGCTTTGGGAATGATGCCATCAAGAGTTTGGTCAGGAGAACTTGATGCAACAGGTGGCTATTTAGTTGTAAAAGAGGATGGAGAAATATTGTGCTACCATATTTATAACCGAAATGAGTTTGAAGACTACTTGCTCAATAACACTAAACTTGAAACAGCTAGTAGTACAAGACATAATTTTGGAATTATTTATAAAGAAGATGGAAGACAGTTCTTTAAACTGAATTTGCAAATTAGGTTTTTGAAATAAAGTCAAGAAAGGCCTTAAAAATCAATTAGAGATTTAATGTTCAATGACATTGCTTCTGCCAACTTCTCCATCACCTCCAAAGACACATTCCGCTTTCCTTGTTCAATGGCGGAGATATAGGGTCTGTTAAGGCCTGACTTTTCTGCCAGTTCTTCCTGAGAAAGACCTTTATCCTTTCTCAGAACTCGAAGCCTTTGCCCAAATTTTTCTTTGATATCCATAAAATATTTTGTTTACTATTGTAAACATTTTGTTTTTTCCTTATCTTATTATCGTTCGATTTGACAACGATATTAACAAAAAAACCATGTTCAGCAATTACCTGCCTCCTACCCTACCCAAAAACTGGATATTGGCTGAAATTGATGAAGAAAATGAATACATCGAATTTCTTGGCTTTGATAAAGAACTCTTGGTTTCCATCATGGCCCAGCCTACGAATAATCCTTCAGAACCTCATTTCATTTGCCTAAGTCAACTCAAAGGAATTTTGGGAAGATACGACTTTGAAAATCTGGATTGGCAGGAATGGCATCCGACTGAGGAAGCTGCTGTCGAGTCAGCCATTAAACTGATGGCATGGATAAATCAAAATTACAATGATATTGATCCCATAAGCGAGGAGCTCTTTATTTCTCTAGGAACGGAAGACCAACTCCCCATTATTCAGAATTACTACGATGAAGGACTTATAACCCATGAATACCTAGGCGAGAAATTGGTTTTTAAGAAGGCTAGGCTTCTTGGAGGTTCCACTTCCTATTCTGAATCTGCCATACAATCTCTCAGCCACTTTGCTCAATGTTATAAACTCCCATTTCATGAAATCAAGGGCGGTTTATTGTGCAATGAACATTTTAAATTGATAGAAGACATCCGATTTAAATTGTTTGAGCATTTAAAGCAAATAAACTACAAACCCCTAGAGAAAACGATTAATTACCCGAGTGAAATTGGTCAAATAGTCCGATTCCATACGCCTTATCCTGATGAAGATCCGAACCAGCTTTATCTCTTGATAGAAATTTTCGACTATGATGGAGAAATTCCAGCCAAGGCAGATATCAAAGCTTTAAAAACTGGCTGGTCCTTTCCGCCGATTTCAAAAGTGAATTTGAATGACCTGGAAATCGCAGAAGTCGATAACTCAGACCTGGTTGGATTTGAAGGAACCATAATCTCAAATTCAGGAAGCCAGGTATCTGGAAAAATCACTGCGGTTTCCCCAGAAAAGCAGTTGGTCAATTTAACTAAGAAGAGTAAGCAAGTGATAACAAATGTAGAAGTAAGCCTCCTGGATACCTCTGGAAATACCCATCAGGGCTTTTTAACTGTCTTGTTTTAATAATCAATTTAAAATCTAATGATTGTTTCCATTCAAAACCTTGAAGATGTCAAATCTTTCTTCCATCATCTTCTATTCAAAGAAAGATTGAATTTTCATCCTGATGAGGATTTTCAAAATTATATCGACCAAGAGACTATGCAGCCAACTTATACCGCTCAAGAAGCATTGCTCAGAAACAAATTAATAGAGCAAGCTTTTCAGGTCTGTGAAGCTCACCAAGTTGATATTTATCAATTAGGTTCTGATTACTTATTCAAATATCTCAATATAAAAACACCAAAACCATGAAAGACTTAAAAATCAAAAATTTGATCAAAGAGCTTAAAAAAGCCAAAAAGAAAGGAGCTAAAAAAATCCAATTTGAAGGCACACTATTAATTGCCGAATTAGACAATGAAATCATTGTCTCAACTAAACCTCAATGGTGATAGAAGAGTGGTTTTGAATAAGTAAATTAATTGAGTTTAGCTCAATTCTATAAAGCGAGCTTCGAAGACTTCTGCTAAACCAACTTTTCGCGAGAAAAAATAGCACGCTGATTTACGCGGATTGGTTGCGCTGATTTACGCTGATCTTTCAATTCTTATTGTGAATTAATCTGCGAACATCTGCGTCTTTTTCTGCGGGGATCTGCGGGAGCAACTAAAAATTTTCAGTTTGGATAAACTAGCCTTCCGTTGGCAGGTAAATAAAAGACTTTGCGATGAGCAAAAATTGATATTCAAAAGTTCAGCAATTTGGAGGTATATAATCAATAATGCTTTTCAAACAACTCCCCAACTCGCCTTTGACCTCAAAATCCCAAAACCTTAAAACCCTCCAGTCTTTGGCTTTGTAATAGGCATTGACTTCCTCGTCTCTTTGCATATTTCGTTCTATTTTGGCGATCCAGAATTCCCGATTGGATTTGATGGCATGTTTCCGGTTTTCCCAATCATAGCCATGCCAGAAAGCACCATCTACAAAAATGACCAGCTTGTATTTTTTGAGGCTAATATCTGGATTGCCTAGGAGTTTCTTTTTGGGAGATTTATGTCGTATTCCTGCATGCCAAAGAGCTTTCTTGAGTAGCTTTTCAGGTTTAGTGCCTTTCGACCTGATTTTGGACATATTGAAAGATCGCTTAGGAGTCGTGTAGAATCCATTAGCCTCCGAAAACTCCGGCACGGCTATCTTTGGACGTCTGTACTCCTTCTCCCCCATTCCCAAATCTAGGTATTTTTTAATTCCTTTTTCCAAAGCACATACAGATCCTTTATCTACTGTTAATAATACCTTTTCGATATTTTTTTAAAAAAAATATTATTTGGACATATCTATTAATATAAAATATAATGTTATTATAAAAATCTAATTAAAATATATTTAGTATCAATAAGTATATACAAAATAATATAAATTAACAATAAACAAAAAAGACAACCTTTATATATATAAGGCGTTAATAGTAGTAGATAAACCACAAACAAAAACCTTAATATTATGAACTACTTTAAGAACAACTATTTATACAAATCATTATTCAGTTTAGCAGCGGTATTCTTTTTCGCTACATCATTTACGCTAGCGCAAAAGACCTATACCGATGTCAGAGAGAGTAAAGACTTGTCTGACTATGAAAGTTACGACTGGGTATTTAACAAGGAAATAATTCCAGATGATCATGTATTGGTCGATGGAAGTATGGTGCTTGTGTACAATAACGAAACAGCCAATGCGCACGTGAAAGATGCGATTGATACGCAAATGGATGCCAGAGGCTTTGTACACGACATGCAAAACCCAGATATGCTGGTCAATTTCCAGATTTTAGAAAAGCCAACTGAATTAAGAACGTACACAATGACCAATGGTCAAGATTATTTAGGCTTTGGTCCACGTTCGATTAGTACCAAAATGGTACCTGTGAAAGCAGGAACTGTGATAGTAAATTTCATTGATGCTCAAACCGGTAATCAGGTATGGCAAGGATTTGCTTCCGGTGCATTTGAAGCATCTGATATGAAGAATATCAGTAATCTGGAAGCAAAAGTAATATCCATCTTCAATGACTGGAACTTTGACCCATTCGGTGAATAGTAAGTGATAAGCAATTTACCGAAAGAAGGCGATGTGTTAAGCATCGCCTTTTTTATGTTTTATAGTCCAGAGTTTGCTTCCTCAAACAAAAACTCAAGAAAGCCTGAAATCATTTTCCTTCCTACTTCCCTTCAAATAATAAACCTTGTTTGCTTTACAGAATCTGTCAATCGGATAATTTTTCTATATTGAATCTCATTCAAAATTAAAGATTGATTTTAAAGAGAAATAAAAGGCACTTTTTACCCACCCCGCCCCCAAAAGACCATGACTAGATTTATTGTTGTTTTTGCTTTGATCTGCTTTATATCCGCCTGCAGGTCACATGAGAATTTATTGACGGATGCCAAGACCTATTCCAACTTTCGGGGATTTATCCCCATCGATCCCATTGAATACAATGATGAGATCTTGCTTGCCAGGGATGGCGACCTCTACACCAAGGACATCAAACTGATGAATAGCGATGAGATTTTTCAATTTCTGAATAATGAAACCGTATTGGTCAGTATCGGTCAGGTGAATTCAGAAGGTGGAATATCCTATTTGCCGGTGACGGTTTCTACCAAAAACTCCAGCTACAAGGTGACCATGGACTATATGAAATTCGCCACCTTGGCTGAGGTTCGCACAGATGGTTCCTTTATTGGTTTCCGCCGGGTGGGTGTAGGACTGCGATTGATCACCCTTTTGACTGCCAATGAATCCGGAATCAATATCGGAGATCTCTCTTCTATCGGTTTGGCCGCAAAGCAAGGTACTATCAAAGGAACCATGATGATCGAAGTGGTTGGGATCAAATCCCGGGAAGTGACTACCCTCCTCCCCTTACCATCAGAAATCAACCAAACCACCATTCAGAATGCCATGCAAGCTTTGGCCACCATCAAATCCAAGATCTATGATGAGGACACGGAGCTTTTTCCGCAGGTCATGGCCATCAAGCCAGATAGTACTTCAAGGAAAAGAAGGCCCATAGCTCAAATCCCGGATTCAAATCCGGAGACAGGCCCGGAAAGATTCCCCACAGGTGGTGATAGTTTGTTGACCAATCCCCCTACAACTATTCCCAATCCAAGACCAGAGGATATTCGGGATGATTATGGAAATGATATCCTTTTACAAATTGGTGGAAGTAAAAGCACGGTATCCAAGTACCAAAAAGCCAAAAATCTGGAGAGAACCGCTTTTGAATATCTTTTTGACCGAGAAATAGATCAGGTGATCGAAACCTTGAATGCCGCTGAGATAGCTTACCCGGGTTTTCATAGTGTCTATGATATCAATAGACTGCTCAAAGCAGAACGGGAAACCTTGAGGGACAAAAATTCTCCCAAATGGAAAGAAGTCTATGAAAGGATATTGAAAGATTACCCCTGGAAGCTTTCCGATGAAATTATTGAGCGCCTCGAAAACGAAATAGATCTTTAATTCTGGGTTATTAAATACCCTGAGTTGCACCCTTATCTAGTCTAATGCCAAGGGTAAGAGACTTCACTTATGTTTTAACTTTCTATCCCCTTAAGACTGCTTTGCTTCACTCGCAGTGACGTTTATCGCCGATGTGAGTGTCTTCACTCACGGTAAAACCAGTATATCCTCGAACGAAGTGAGGTATATCTCAGGAGGCGAAGCCGACTATATTTCGCCGAAGGCGTATTTCTTTTCATACTGCCGACGTGAGTGTCTCCACTCACGTTTTAGAGAAAGCTATGAACACCTATGAAACTAGCATTAGCCCCGTCATTGCGAGGGCCACTCCCTAATCAAAAAAACAATCTGGAACTGTTAATGGCCCGAAGCAATCTCATAATTTACCCCTCTCTTCCTTGGGACTTCTTCGCTTCACTCGCAGTGACGGTAAAAGCAGTATCTCACCGAACGAAGTGAGGTATATCTCAGGAGGCGAAGCCGACTATATTTCGCCGAAGGCGTATTTCTTTTCATATCTTCGATGTGAAGTCTTCACTGACGTTTTATCCAATACCAAGCTAATTCCTCCCAATCAAAAATTATCCACCCCAACCCTAGCCAAAGCGATCCGAGTATCTGATTCCTCCATCTCCGTCCAGGCAAAATAGATCCAATCGCCGAAACGCTCCATCTGAGGAAAACCACTTTTTCGGCTTGGGTTCATAACGGCAATTTGATAAGCAGGAAAAAGATTTCCCTCCTGATTTACCTTTTGAACCATCAAGTAAGTAGCATCCTCTTTCATCTCCATCCAAGAGATCAAACCTTCTTCATCATTCAACAAAGTCACATCCACCCTACCCAAAGCATCTCCAGTACTGATTGTTTGGGCTTGGGAAAAGTCCGCACCACTATTGCTTGAAAAGGCTACTTTCACAGCTGAAGACTGATCTGCATCAGTAAACCAAGCAGCGAGGACAGTTTCATTCCTTGCATCGACTCTGGGACCATTAACTGGGCAGCCCATGATTTCCCATCCATCCGGATGAATGACTCGCGGCTCCGTCCATTTGCCATTGACCAAACGGGTGATAGCTATATCCCGAATCTCCCGATCAGAGCGGTTGCGGTATAGAATAATGGGCCCCTCAGCAGTCATAGTAGCTGTGGTCTGACAGCAATCGCAGGTTCTTGCGTCCAAGAGTTCATCCCAAATCACTTTCCCTTGAAGATTCACCTCTGATACTCGTAATGTCATGGCGCCAGAATGGGCAGAATGATCATGTCCTTCCCCGGAAGTATTTCTCCCATCCAGCCAAGTCACCAAATAGCTGCTATCGGAATAGGCGATGGAACTTACAAACCCATGCTCCGTCAAAGTACTATCCTGATGCAAGGGTAGGTTGTTTTGCCATCTGCTTTCTGATTTTGGAAGCGCTTGAAGTTGAACGTCATAGGAAAAAGTAGCCGGCGATGACTTTTGAAGGGTGTGGGAAAGGAGATTGCCCTGATTATCAACGATAGTGGGAAAATCCGCCCAGTTTACAAACCAATCCTTTCCTTCTGTAATGAGTTGTGGTGAGGTAAAAGCCTCTTCTTTAAATTCGGAAAAATAGAGGGCATGGGTAGAATCAGATAGTGGGGAAACAAAGGAAAGCAAGAGGCGGTCTTCTGAAGCCGAAAGGACAGGCAATGAGGCAATAGCAGGTCCCGGAAAATCAATTTTCTCGGGTTGCCAAAGCTTCTCTTCTCCCAATTGACAACTGACAAGCAAAATCAGCAAAAGGTAGGCGTAATTCTTCATATCGCTAATTACGCATATAGCGCCATTACAGACTAGACCTATCGCAAAAAAGCATTAAAATCACCATAGGGATAGCTGAGGATGTAAAGTTCTAGGTTCTAAGTTCATGGTTCTGAGATATCCTGCTCACTTTGCCATCATACTTGGCTTCTTTATTTGTTCAAGTTCTTATCTGGTTCAAGTCAAAGACTAGAATCACTAATGCCTCCGTGAGTGTCTTCACTCATGTATTGAGTTTTTCATTTATAAGACTGCTTCGCTTCACTCGCAGTGACGTTAAAACCAGTATTTCTCCGAACGAAGTGAGGTATATTTCAGGAGGCGAAGCCTACTATATTTCGCCGAAGGCGTATTTCTTTTCATACTGCCGACGTGAGTGTCTTCACTCATGTTTTAGAGAAAGCTATGAATGCCTAGAAAACTAGAATTAGACCCGTCATTGCGAGGGCCGGAAACAAAA
Organism: Algoriphagus formosus; assembly: GCF_002807035.1. GTDB lineage: Bacteria > Bacteroidota > Bacteroidia > Cytophagales > Cyclobacteriaceae > Algoriphagus > Algoriphagus formosus. The sequence goes on from NZ_NIUC01000001.1 coordinate 450,941, forward strand.
GCCAAAAGCTATTCTTATTTTGGATGGCCCGAAGCAATCTCTTAAGTCAATCATCTTCATTTTGGGACTGCTTCGCTTCACTCGCAGTGACGATTAAAACCGATGTAAGTGTCTTCACTCATGTTTTAACTTTCTATCCCCTTGAGACTGCTTCGCTTCACTCGCAGTGACGGTAAAACCAGTATCTCACCGAACGAAGTGAGTTATATTTCAGGAGGCGTAGCCGACTGTATTTCGCCGAAGGCGTATTTCTTTTCATATCTTCGATGTGAGTGTCTTCACTCATGTTATAGAGAAAGCTATGAATACCTAGGAAACTAGCATTAGACCCGCCATTGCGAGGGCCACACCCTGATAAAAAAACAATCTGGAACTGTTAATGGCCCGAAGCAATCTCATAAATTACCCTTCTCTTCCTCGGGACTGCTTCTCCCGATTCTCGGGATCACAGTGACGGTCAACGCCAACGTGAGTGTCCTATTTCACGTTTTTGAGATTACTTTAATGGTGCTAAGTTTGAAAAAGAGGACAAATACGATGAAAACACGGCTACTTTTAATCAGTTTTTTGATGATTGCTGCTACTACCTTTGCCCAGCAAAAGGAAGACAAAAGTTTTTCGCTTACGGCTGGGCTAGTGTATAATAAGTCCAATATGAAATTTAACACCATGACCGGAGTTGGATTGTTTTTTGAACCCCGATTGATAGTAAATGAGCGATTTGTGGTTGGGTATCGCTTTGAACCTATGGCTTTGGCTTATGGGGTTGCGGTTTATCCAGGTGGTTGCACCGAGGAGCACCCACGCTATCCGGGTATGCCCTCCTGCCGCGAAGGAGCTAATTATGTCTTAAACAATTACCTTTTTGGTGACTTCCGAATTGGAAAAGCAAAATATGGCCCAAAGGGAGGATTAAGGCAGTTTTATACTGGGCTCAGCTTGAATTTGTATACTCATAATCGTTTTATTATCACTTCTCGTGAACCTGGAAATTGGAAGGATACGCAAAGATGGGTTAGCAACCTCGGTCCCGGTCTACGGTTTGGAGCTTATTTGGGCAGGATACAAATCAATTTATCCTACAATCTTTCAGGGGAAGATTTCCAACCTTTTTTAGGAACTAGCATTGGTTATCAGATATTTCGATAAATACAAAAAGGCTTTGATTCTCTGCAAGCTGCCTCGCCTCTGAGATTGATTGAATCAAAAAATATTAAGGATGAACAAAACCGACCTGGCTAATTCATCTTCCATGAAAAAACCGGTTTTTCCATCACCCCTGAAGAAAAACCGGTTACTAAAAATCGCTTAACACCGAGATCAATTTCCCGAGAAATAAAATAAATATATCACTGAAAAAGGTTTGAAAGACTAGGGTTGAATAAGCGTGGGCTTTGAGTTAATATTTGCAGGCTTTATATTTTTATTAAGAGATGATTTTTTAACATCTAAACCTTCCAAAATACCATTAATTAAACAAAAAAGAGAAATAAATAGATTTATTTCAGAACCATCATGCTAAATGGAAAATCATCAGCTAGAAAAAAAGCCGATTTCATAACAAAATCAGCTTTTCAAAATTACTAGGAAACATTTATAATGTTGGAGCATGATAGCCTTTCAAATTTCCATTCGGATGTCGCGGACAAGGAACGGAGGTTAGGTTGGCAATGCTGTTATTCGTGGCACCGCAGTATTTGCAGGTGTACTGCGATTTGAGGCTGCCCTCATAGAGCTTGTGCTTACCCCTATTTGGGCCATTGGGATGGCGGTAACAAGGCACAGCGGTAAGGTTAGCAATTAGGGGAAATTTTGTTCCGCAGTATTCACAGTAGAAGGTGGACATGGCAAATGAGTTGATTGAAGAAAATTCTAAAAGCTTATTTTACACTTAGTTTGGCCACCATACGTTCGATTCCTGCTTTCGCTCGCTTTACATTAGCGAGTGCATAGGGAAGATCGATGTCATTGTTTCTTACGTGGTGTGCTTGGCCAAGCCAATATTCAGGATCATGCTTTCCTTTCGACTGATTGATTACCCTCGTGGTTACTGCCACATTATCTGGGCAATTGACGACCAAGGCAATATCTGCATCGGATAGCAAATGCTTGTATTTGGAGTGCAGCAATTCGGACGGAAAGATATGCTCGTAGTCATAAGGATCACCTCCATAAAGTGTCTTGCCGGTATAGCAATCCTTATAAATAGCTCTACCATTTCCACGGGTTATTGCTTCAGCATGCATCGCAGCTTTCACTTGGTTAAAGACCTTGTCTATTTCGGTGCGGGAGTATGGGCGGAGGTAATTCATGATTCATAGAGTTTTGTTTGACTTATTTTATTATATTCAGAGCAAATGGAACCAAGGAAAATAATTTTATCTACAACATCATCGGAAATTTGGAATTTTTGATTTAAAACAAATTTTTTGAATAAAACAAATTCATTTTCATGAAAAACATTATTTATTATATCCAAATATTGTATCGAAAAAGTCTCATTTGCTTTAATCAACGTCCTAGCTATCTCATTGGCCCTTAAAGTATCACTATATAAGATTGGAAAATAATTAGAAATTTCTGAAGCGGTTTTAAACAATAACTGAGTATTGAAATTTATTTCTTTCCGTTTATTATTAACCTCTTGATTTAACTTAATTATTCCTCCAATAGAATTTGTAATTGCAGAAACTGCAGTTGCAACAGCAGTAATAATGAAGTCTTCTTTCTTTGGATCTTTAATCTTGCCTAACATATTCAAATTTTTAGAAGTAGTTAAAAAAAAATCTTCAGAAAATTTACTTAAATCAAATTGAGGAATATCAGTTTTGGCTCTTCTTACCTTAGTAGGAACATTTGCACCTCCTTTAATTTGCATAACGTCCTGAATTACATCAGCTGGATTATCTTTTATTTTATTTTTAATTAGTAAAAGGATTGTTTTAAATAAAAAAATATTCTTTTCAGCTTTATTTCTTTGGTTTTTTAATATTTTAAAAGCTGCCTTCTGAGATTTTAAAGATCCCTCAAACTCTTTTACTAAAGTTAGAAATACGAGCCTTCTTTCTTCAAATTTTTGAAGCTCATTTTCCATTCTACCATATCCGCCTAATGTAAACACATTCTTAAAAAAACTCATAATCGGCTAATCAATTGTTCTATGTTTAATTTTCTTATTTCTAAATCTTCAACTATAACTCCCAAATCGTTTAATTGATCATTAAGAGTTTCTTTAGTCATCATCCTTCTTTCATTTTTAATACTTAAAAATGTTTGAATCGGAATTGTCAAAAAATCTAATAAGAAATAAACAATTAACAGGTTAATAAATAATGATGAAAACTTGTTATTAGTCAAATTTAATTTCACCTCTTCATAATAAAAACCAATATAATATAAATCGAAATAAAAATAATAAGCAAATAATAAGATTATCCCTACATGAACTAAAAACTTGTAATAAAAATTTAAATAAATATTATGTAATCCGAAAGGGAGTACAAAATAAATAAAAAAAGCTTTTCTTATTGATTTTCTATCAAAATCCTTTGATTTATAGTTTTTAGAATAAATAAAAAAAATGAATGAAATAGATAAAATAAATAGACTTAATGGCAAAACCTTTAAAAACCAGTTTAGATTTTCCCATTTAACTTTTAATCCAGTTAATGATGATGAAATAGCAAAATCAGATTTACCCATTTTTTCAAGTAAATAAGCCTTTTTAAAATGAGAATTATAATCATTTGGAGCAATGGAATTTTTTTTATCCAGATAATTTAAAGCTGCTAATAGATCATTTTCAACAATAAAAATATTCGAAAGAAAATAGTATGTAGAATCTAAATATTTATTATTTTTCTCAAGCTTCAAAAAACGGGATTTTGCACTATCAATTTGATTAATTTGATAATTAATTTTACCAAGAATAAAATCAACAGTATCTTTTTCATTGCCTTTCAAAAATTCAATATTTTTGTAATAAAAATTTAAACTGTTAACCATATCGCCAATTTCATAATAGTTTATTGCTAGGTTTCGAATAGCTACTTGAGAAGTTGAATCCAAAGAATAAATGGTTAATAAATCTTTGATTGCTAGTTTTTTATCATTTTTTTTGAAATACTCAGATCTTAAAATTAAACCAACTGTATCTGTAGGATAACTTTTCAAGTAAATGTTAATATCATTTTCAAATTCATCATATTCCTCCAGTGCAATATTCACTTTTGCTCTTAATAAATATCCAAATGAATTTTCACCTTCTCTATCAATAGCAATTGTAAAATTTTTTTTTGCTTTCTTTAATCTTCCAGAACCTAAATACGAGTTTCCTTTAACTATGTAAGCATAAGGTATTGTATCCTTAATCTCAATTACTTGATCAATTAATTCAATAGCTTCTTCATATCTACTTAGTGAATTAAGGGAATCAGCCTTTAATATTAATTTATTAATTTTATCATCTATTTCCTCTTTTGTTTCTTGACTACAAGAAAATAAAGTAACTAGAAATGATAGAAAAAAAAATATTCGAACAAATGTTAGCTTAGAAATCAAGGTGTAAAGTTTCATTCTTGTTACTTAATATTAATTTTATTTTTCCAATATCCTCAAATGGTGATTTGGAAATTATATCGGAAGCTCCTTTCAAAGCAAAGAAAATCCCCTCTTTATCATCATTTTTCAATGCATGGTCTAGCGCTTTAAAATGTTGTTCTAAAACACTACTCCTTTCTTTAAATACTTTTTTAATTATATATTTATTTTCTTTATAATCATAGGCCATTTTTTTTAGCATTAGGTTTATTCTTTTCTCTTCAATATTTATCTTTTTTCCTTCATTGAAAGTTTTAAGCAATTCATTTCCCAAGGTGCCTACCTCTATTAGATCTTGTTTATTTTTAATTAAATCTTGAGGGATATTTTCAAAAAAACCTGATATTTTTATAGCTGCTTTCCCTATATTCTCTAATTCATTCTTCATGTTCTTCTTCCTTTTTAAGTTTCCTCAATGTAAATAATAAAAGAATTATAATTCATTCAATATTTAATTGCAATACAACAATGTACATCCGCACTCTTTTTCAGGACGAATAAAAAATCCTTACCTCGACTTTGGTACCCCAGGAACCGGAACTAATCTTCAAACTGTCCTCGGAATAGCCTGGAAGAAGCATCAATTTCTCACGGATAAGCCGGGTTCCCCTTGATTCGTGAGAGCTGCTACTTTGACTGATTCCGATTCCATTATCCTCAACTGTGCAGATTAGCTGAGAATCCTCTCCCAGTTCATAGCGGATAGATAGCCGTGGATTTTGGTGTTCGACAGGGAAGGCATGAACAAACACATTCTCCACCAGGGGCTGAATCAGCATGGGGGAAATAAAAATCTCATCAGCCTTCTCCAGTGCATTTCCCTCGATCTTCCAGTTGACCCGATCGTCCATACGCATATTTTCTACCTCAATGTATTTCTTCAAATAATCGAGTTCTTCTCGCAATGAAATCTGGGATTTACTGCTTTGATCTAGCGTAAGGCGAATCAGGGCCGAAAATTTCCCTAAATAATTCAATGCCTGATTCTGATCGTTTTTTAGAATGAAATACTGAATGCTGTTGATCGCATTGAAAGTAAAATGAGGGTTCATCTGGGATCGAAGGGCTTCTAGCTTCAGTTCAGTCAGCCGTTGATTAATTCTTGTTTCGGCTCGAAACTTTGCACTTCTAACCCGATAAACGAACAAGAAAATCCCCGCCATACTAAAAACTAATAAGCCGATAAACCATGCCTTTAAGTAGATTGGTCGGTCGATTTGGAATGAAAGCAGATTGGTTAGCTGCATGACGCCTGAGTGGTAATCCCAAACTTCCACCTCCAAATCATAGGTACCCCAAGGCATATAGGGAAGCTCCATGATTGGTTCGGTAAAGTACTCGGTCCATTCGGCATCTTTCTTCAGGCGATATCGATAAGTTAATTTCTCCGAGTAAAGTGCACCGGTGGGTTTGAAGCGGATGAAAAGCGTATTTTGATCGGACTTCAACTCCAAACGCTTTCCCTGAAAAACAAACCAATCGAAATTATCCTTAGAAATTGGTTCATGATTGATTTTGAGTTCAGTGATTCCGAGACTGATGTCTTGAGGTTTATTTTTGGTAAATCTGGGAAGGTCGACTTGGTAAAAACCCTTATTCGTTCCAAGGTAGAGTTGATCTCCTATTCGCTTAGCGCTATGAAAAACTTTCTGATAAAAGCCCTGTTCATCATCCAAGAAGCTATTTTTATCCCCATCGAGCAGGTGAATTCCTTTTTCGGTGATGACAATGATGACATTTTCATAAGTTTCTATTCCCAAAATGGAACTGCCCTGAAGCTCATCCTTGCCCCAATGCTTTAGAATTTTGAAATCAGGATAAGGCTTGATTCGATACAATTCCCCGAACTCAGTTCCAACCAGAATATCTCCACTGGATTGGATTTGATGCAGTGATTTGAATTTTTCCTCCTCCCATATCCCATCTTCCAGATAGGATCGAAAGCCATCTCCCTCCCACTGGTAAAAGCCGTGGAAGACCGAAGCCAGATAGGTTCGGTCCTTTCCTGTCACCACCTTGGCGATCTGAAGAGGTGTGTGAGCCTCATCAGGATGGAAATAGGTATAGGAAAAGGTATCTGGATTTTCATAGATCCGAACACCAGCATAGGGGTTGGTTTCTAATAGTTTTCCATCAGGAGTAAAGCCCATGCTGTAGCAATGGACGGGAAGGTAGGTTCTGATATTCCCTGATTCATCAAGTTTAAATACCCCCAAATTCGTATTAGTCCAGAAAAAGGAATCCCGGTAGTGAAGCTCGTAATACTCTAAATCTTCCGCCTTGATACTCGGCTCCAATTCAAAAAAGCCGTCCATGTGTTCAGGAATTTTTTCGGGGTTTTGGCGATAATAATTTTGCTGAACGGCTTTGAATTGGACATTATTGATTACGATCCTTTCTCTATTCGAAGGCCTGAGTTCTATTCCTTGAGGATGCAAAAAGCCCAATAGGCCAGGCCTACCGGCAATTCCTATGACTTCGCGCTCCTCAAAAGGGTCATAATTTAGCGTTCCGTCGATTCGAACCTGATATAGGCCTTTATCCTGCGAACCAAAAAACAAGAGACCCCGATCGGTATCTAAGGCACCAGCTTGAATATATTTGGAATCAATGCCGAATTGCTCATTTAAGTCTTTGAGCTGACCTTTTTCATATTGGAAAATCCCCCCGTCCTTGGTGAAGAGACCTGCGGCCAAAAGAAAAGTCTCCTCATTTGGCCCCAAGACCTTTTTCCAAAAAATCGAAGAGGGCTGAGAAATAGAAGGGCTTTTGCCTGCTTCAAAGTCTACCTGAGAAATAGTCTTCAGGCTTCCTTTATCTGCTAAAAGAAGGTTTTCCCCTTCCTGAAAAACCCCATAAATCGGGAGCCAACCGTTGATTTTTCGAGTTTTCGGGGATCCATTTTCCCAAAAAATCTCATATGAGCCACTTCGATAGGTACTGTAAAATAGCTTGCCATCCGCTTCCCAAAAACCTGTTGTATAATTAAGGTCTGTTCCCTTGGCGCTACTCGGAATAGTAGATACCTCTAGGCTTTGAAGATCGATTATGCTTATTCCATCCTCTGTACCGACCAGCATGGAATTTTGATAAGGATAAAAGTGACGAATGCGATTATCGGCCAAACCATCACTTTCCTGGATTTTCCGGAATTCCTTTCCATTGAAAAATGTCAATCCACCACCGTAGCTTCCAAACCAAAGGTGATGATTTTTATCCTCTGCAATGGCCCAGCAGCTATTGAATGCTAAGCCATCTTCTTCATAAAAATTTTGAAAAAGACCATTTTCGAATTTGGAAATACCGTTTTCGGTACCAATCCATAAAATGCCTCTTGAATCAAGCAAAAGCGAACGAATGGCATTGTTTGGGAGTCCTTCCGCCGTGGAGTAGGTCCGTGAGGGAAGCTGCTGAGAATATCCAAACCAGGAGATCAGCAGCAGAAAAAGTAAACAGACAGCCCTGCTATGCAAAACGCTTGGTTAGATTGGAATTTTTGCGAAGCGAAACAGAAAGCTTTTCCCCGCTCCGAAGAATCAGGTAATTTTCTGCCCTATCGTATCGAAGGATTTTGCTCAAATTCACGGTGTAAGATTGGTGTATCCGCACAAATCGTTGTTCAGGCAGTTTGGATTCCACTTGACCGATAGATTTGGAAATCAATAATTTGCGATCTCCCTCAAGGAACAAGTAAGTGTAATTACGGTCCGCTTTGAGGTATTTGATTTCATCAAATTGAACAAACTCCAGACCTTCTGATGTCGAAAAAGCCACCATTTCTAACCCATCTTGTGGATGGCCCAGATTTTCTAGGAGCATCTGTATCGGATCGGCTTTTTTGGTTTCCTGATAGCGAATCACTGATTTTTGAAGCTCTAGGGAATCAATCGGTTTCAGGAGGTAATCAAACGCAGCATATTTAAAGGCTGTCACCGCGGGTTCTTGATGCGCCGTAGTAAAAATCACCTCAAAATTCCGGTTGGGTAGGACTTCCAATAGGGCAAACCCATTTTTCTGAGGCATTTGAATATCGAGGAAAACCAATTCCGGTTCTAATTCTTGAATTGCAGGAATAGCCTGATCCACCGAATTGCAAAGAGATAGGAATTCAAATTGACTGGGAAAAAGTCTTTCCAGAAGCATTTTCAGAGTTTCCAAAGCGTGGCGTTCATCATCCACTAAAATCGTCTTAATCATATATTAGTTAAGCAAATATCTAAAATGCAAAAAAAATAGGTGATTTCCTCACCAATGTACAAGTGAGTGAAGCTTAGGAAAATGTGAGGGTAAATTTTGTTTGATTGTCAAATCACAACGCCGACGTGAGTGTCTTCACTCACGTATTGAGTTTTTCATTTATATAAGACTGCTTCGCTTCACTCGCAGTGACGGTTACCGCAGAGGTGAGTATCTTCACTCGCATTTAAACAAAATTACCAATCACCGCCTAGGAAACTAGCATTAACCCCGTCATTGCGAGGGCCACACCCTAATCCAAAAACAATCTGGAACTGTTAATGGCCCGAAGCAATCTCATAATTTACCCTTCTCTTCCTTGAGACTGCCTGCCCTCCGGGAGGCGGGCTTCTCCCGATTCTCGGGATCGCAGTGACGGTAAAACTAGTATTTCACCGAACGGAGTGAGGTATATTTCAGGAGGCGAAGCCGACTGTATTTCGCCGAAGGCGTATATCTTTTCATTTACGAGACTGCCTGCCTCCCGATTCTCGGGATCGCAGTGACGGTAAAACCAGTATTTCGCCGGACGAAGTGAGGTATATCTCAGGAGGCGAAGCCGACTATATTTCGCCGAAGGCGTATTTCCTTTCACTTTTCAACGCCGTCGTGAGTGTCTTCACTCGCATTTAAACAAAATTACCAATCACTTCCTCTGCTCGATCTCTTTGATATTATTGGAAATGGGTGAAATGCTGATGGACTTTTGATCCTTTTGAATATGAAAAATAAAAGTGCTGGTATTACCGAGTTTTCTTACCTCCTTCTTGTCTCCATTCAAGAAATGTAAAGTAACGTTATGCTCAATTTTGTTTTCAGCAATATTGGACCGCTCTTTCATTCCCTTCCCCAATCCATAGCCTACGAAAGCTGCCAAAACCATTACAGCCATAACGAGTCCATAAGCCGTCAAACCGTTTATTCCTTCTTTTTTGGGTTCGGAGTTTTTGGCGTTTTTCCTTCCTTTTACAACCATCAAATAGTAGAAAACCGAACCAATTACGACTAAAAAAACCAAAAGGATAGGCTTATCTGTCAAAATAGCAATCGGCCCTAGCAGCACGTCCAAAATACTGGCATAACTAAGAAAATTGATTCCGATCAGTCCATAATAAAGTGACTCAGCCAAAATCCCCAAAATCAAAATATAGAGATAGCCCAAAGGAAGAAATTCGGAAATGGTAAGTTGCGAGTCAGTAGACTCTTTTTTAGAGGAGGTAGGAAATATCATATTTTCTCGGTCAAAAGTACTTCTGAAAATACGCCGTGAAAATTAAAAATGAAAATCTGGAATTTTCATTGTTGAACACGGAGCCTGAAGCATAGAGTATCCCTTGAACAAATCTTGAAACTTTCGCAAATGAGAGTTCTCACGGAGCAAACTGATAAACCATCTCGATATGCTCAATCCCATCCTCATCGTAAACCTCACCTTCCTCTCGGAAACCTAATGATTGGTAAAACTTCAAGGCATAAGTTTGAGCACCCAAACGGATGGGGACAGGGCCAAAGAGCTTTTCACAGGCAGCGATAGCTTCCTCCATCACTTTTTTACCAAGGCCTTTTCCTCGGTAAGCCGGAGCAGAAACTACCCGTCCGATTGCTACCTCCTGATAAGAGAGTCCTGCGGGTACTATTCGGCAATAGGCAACTAGTTCTTCCCCTTGATAGAGGCTGAGATGCTGGCATTTTTGATCCTTATTATCCAAATCCAAAAAAACACAGTCCTGCTCCACCACAAAAACCTCACTTCGAAGTCGAAGTATTTGATAGAGTTCTTCATTGTTAAGTTGGGAAAAAGTTCGGAGCCGGGTTTCAAGGTTCATTTTTCTAGCCTTCTTTTCAGTTTTGGTTTTTAAACCAACGAATATAATTCAAATCTCCCACCGATAAACCCACTTTCCTCTGAACGGAAGAATTTGAGCAATTATAGAAATTCAATTGAAAAATGAGGAAAGCAAAACAAGAACCTTCACTTTCTGTTAAATTTACTTGAAGACCTAGGAAAACCTTTTATCGTTCTAAACCCTGTCTCTCTTTTTCAATTCTAAAATCCATCCTTTTTACTTATGTCTCCTTTCTCATCATTGATCAAAAAACTCAGTTCTTTTATCCTTTTCAGCATCCTTTGGACTCTTTCCTTTCCTTCTTGGTCCCAAGATCAATCCAGAGTTGTATTTCAAAATGTTCGAGTTTTTGATGCTAAGAGCATGACTCTATCCGAGCCGCAAAATGTACTTGTGGAGAACAATATGATCGCGCAGATGGATAAAGCTTGGACAAAAGAAATGCGCATTGCCCCGATCAAAATCAAAGGGAAAGGGAAGACCTTAATTCCTGGATTGATTGATGTGCATGTGCACTTGGTTTTTGGGTCCTTAAGTATGGTACAAATGATGTCGCCTGGATTGAATCAGGAGCTAATTCTCGAAAAATCCGGTAAAGGAGCAGAGGAAATGCTGCTTCGGGGATTTACCAGTGTTCGGGATGTAGGTGGTCCTATTTTCCCTCTCAAAAGAGCCATTGACCAAGGAAAAATACAAGGGCCCAGGGTTTGGCCAGCTGGGGCTGTGATCAGTCAGACGGCTGGACATGGGGATTTTCGAACTCCTGACGAGCGCTCACGGAAGTTCTTCGGAACTCCATCCCGAGCCGAACTATTTGGCGCCACCTTTATCGCAGATGGAAAGCCGGAAGTTTTGACGGCTGTTCGAGAAAACCTTCGATTTGGGGCCAGTCAGATCAAACTGATGGCTGGAGGAGGTACTTCTTCCGCTTATGACCCCATCGATGTCACCCAATACACCCTGGAAGAAATGGAAGCGGCTGTAGAGGCGGCAGAGGATTGGGGAACTTATGTGACCGTTCATGCCTACACAGACCGAGCGGTTCAAAAAGCCATAAAGGCCGGTGTCAAATGTGTGGAACATGGACAAATGGTTTCGGAAGAAACGCTAGAGCTTATGGCTGAAAAGGGAATTTGGTTGAGTTTACAAAACTTAATGGAAGATAGCCCAAACATGGACCCTGCTCGAAGGGAAAAAAGAAAGCCGGTTTTGGAGGGACAGAAAAAAGTTTGGCCGATGGCAAAGCAGTTAGGAGTTCAAATTGCCTGGGGAACAGACTTCCTATTTGAACCAGAGCTTAACAAAGAGCAAAATGCTTACATTCTCAAGCTTCAGGAGTGGTTTTCGCCTGCCGAAATCCTCAAAATGATTACCTATGACAACGCACGCCTTTTAGCTTTATCAGGTAATCGAAGCCCTTACAAAGGTCAATTGGGGGAAGTAAGCCAAGGTGCTTTGGCAGATTTGATTCTAGTGGATGGCAATCCTTTGGAAGACATCAATCTATTGGCTCAGCCAGAGGAGAAATTTTTGGTGATTATGAAGGATGGAAAACTGATTAAAAACAAAGTGGATTGATACCAATAAACCCCTCTTTTTGTCTCCAATCAAAAGATTTTTAATAAAAGCGTTGAGGTCTAAAGCCCAGGAAAGTTTTCAATAAAACTTCAAGTAATCGACCCAAAGCTCAAAACTACCCTCCTGCTTATCGGCCAATATAAAGCCAATCCGCTTAATCCCGGCAAGTTCCTTAGGATCAATTCCTTTAGCCATCGTATTTCCCATTCGACTGATTTCCAGATCTCTCAGGGGAATTTTCAAGGTTTGCCAGTCCTCACTTTTTTCCCCGAATTTCTTCCGGTATTTTGGAAGATAAAAAGGAGTTTCTTTCTCAATCAGCAATTCAAATTTGCGGTCAGTGTCAGATTTGTATCGAATTTCGCAAAAGGAATATTCAGATAAATCATAATTGCCCATAGGGCCTCGGAGAGAAACAAAGCCTCCGTTATTTTTCAAAGAAACTGTTCCGGAAAACAGGACCGCATCATCGCTCAATTGAGCTTTGGATTCGGAGAGGCCACCCATGACACCATCATTGATAATTGACCAGCGTCCAAAATCCTTTCCTTCACCAAAATCGAATACTAGGGGTTCGTTCATTTTTTGAGGGTAAAGAAATAAATATATAAATCCAAGGATAGCCGCTTTCCACATACCATAGAAATAGGATTACAGCTGGAAATGTTTACTGGTCCTTCCAGTTTTGGGGCTTTGAATTCAAAAAAGAAACCATTTAATCAAAGACTAAATGGTTTCGAAATTAGATCTATCTTTTTACCGTATTTTCAAATTGGATAAGACAGTATCCAATTACCCTTTCGAGATTTTCATGGGTCATGGAATAGCCGGTCCCTTGGGAAGGGCATGACATCCGATCTCGAATACTTTCTCTTCAATAAGCGAAATAGGAACTAGGGTATTTACAAAGACGGAAATCTCAACTGGATAGGTCTCTGCGTGAATTTCAACGCGATCGATTTGCTCCAAATTTGTCAATGCATCCTTGATTTTTGTGAGATCTTCTTGGCTATTGGTATTGACCAAGAAAGTTTTCCCTAGATCCCCTGGTAAGATGTTTTCTGAGAGTAAATTCATGATTTTGTTCTTTTTTAGCCTTGAATAATATACTAATTAATTTGCCATCCTCCACCTAAAGCTCTGTATAACTCCACCTTGGCTTGAAGCTGACTTAGCTTGATTTCCACAAGCTCCATCTCGGCATCCAAAGCCTCTTCTTGCGTAAGGAGAACTTCTACATAATCTGCTTTCGCAAATTGAAACAAGCTGTTTGCAACTTCGACAGACTGCCTTAGCACCTCTACCTCACGGGATTTGGTATCAAAGCTATTGGTGTAATTCTCCAACTTGGCCATTTGATTAATTACATCGGTATAAGCGTTCAAGATGGTTTGTTCATAGGCAAAGACCGACTGAATTTGCTGAGCCGATGCCATGTTGAATTGCGCTTGAATTGCCTTCCGATTGATCAAGGGAGCCATTAGGTCTCCTGCGGCATTGAAGATCAAGGATTCAGGATTGAAGAGGTAGGCTGGATTGAATGCTTGATAGCCAATTCCAGCCCGTAAATCCAACTGAGGGTAGAAGTTTGCTTTAGCCGATTTCACATCCAACTTGGCCGCTGCGATCTCCAGTTCAGCCTGTCGAATATCCGGTCGGTTTTCTAACAATTGACTAGGAATTCCAGCCTGTAGGCTATCCAGCTTTATTTGCATCATGTTTTCAGAATGCCGCGGAATAGCCGTAGGATAAGCGCCAGTCAAGAAATAGAGACGGTTTTCAGTCTCCACCATTCGCTGACGAATCGCATATTGCTGGTTTCTGGTATTGAGTAATTGCGCTTCAAACCGATTGACAGCTAACTGATTTGCTTTTGCATACTCTTTCAATTGCCTGGCCTTTTCCAGAGCATCCTCTTGAATAGCCAGGTTTTGATTGATAATATCGAGCAGATTATCCAGAGCCATCAATTCATAATATGAGGTGGCTATTTCTCCTATCAGTTGGGTCTGCAAGAAGTTTTTACCCTCTGTTTTGGCTAGATATCGCAACTGTGCAGCATCCTTTGCATTTCTGAGCTTTCGCCAGATATCCACTTCCCATGAGGCTGTAGCTCCCAAAACGAAATCTCCAAGAGGTTCAGGAAATTCCTTCCCTTCTTTGATCTCCAAATTATGCTCGACAGCACCATCACGAGTAAACCTTCCCGGTTTTTCAGCACCTGCTCCTACACCTAAATTTACAAAAGGTTGATACTCCCCTTTCTTTTCCAACACCTCATTCTTGCCAATTTCAATTTCCTGCAAGACGATATTGAGCTCTTGATTGTGAAGCAAGGCTGTATCAATCAATGCGATCAAATAGGGATCTTCGAAGTAAGTTTTCCAATCTACAGCTGCCACATTGCTTGTATCCCCCTGAGCCGAAATAAATTCGTCAGGGAGCTTAGTATTTGCTTCCTTGAAATTGACTTGGGCAGATTTACATCCCCAGGTCCCAAGCAAGATCAAGAAGAAGACCTTTTTCCAAAGACTATATTTATTCCTATTCATTGTTTTTGTTTTTTCGGTTTGCGGCTTTTAGCAAGACATTGAGTTTTGCTATTTTTTTCAATAGAGACGCACTGGCTTGACCTTCTTCCACGTAGGCTTCGGATAGCGAAGAATGGGCCTCATCCTGAATGAGGTTTTTACCCTCAATCATTTTTCCGAAGGTGAAATAGAGACCAGGAATGATCAAAACACCGATCATCGTTCCTAAAAACATCCCTCCCATGGCGGAAGAACCAATCGTTTTGTTTCCAACAGCTCCTGCACCGTGTGCAATCACCAAAGGAATCAATCCGGCGATGAAGGCAAAGGAAGTCATCAAAATCGGACGGAAACGCATTTTGGCTCCTTCGATAGCAGCATCCAATACGCTTGCTCCTTCCCGGTGACGCTGAACCCCGAACTCAACAATCAATACGGCGTTTTTCCCCAGCAAACCAATCAGCATAATCATACCGATCTGTGCATAGACATCATTGGCTAAGCCCATGAGTTTGAGCATCAGAAATGATCCAAATATCCCGATCGGTAAGGAAAGTAAGACTGCAAAAGGCAAGACAAAACTTTCGTATTGTGCGGCTAATACCAGGTAGACAAAGAGTAGTACCACGGCAAAGATGTACACCGCTTCATTTCCTCTTCGGGATTCATCAAAGGACAAATCCTCCCAGGCAATGTCATATCCTTTTGGCAAGGTTTGGGCGGCAACTTCACGAATTGCCTGAATGGCATCCCCCGTCGTAAACCCTTCGGCAGGCAATCCTCGAATCGCCGCAGAATTAAACAGGTTATAGCGCGTAATCTCATTAGGACCTTGAGTCTTGTTTACCTTCATAAAAGAAGAGTACGGCACCATTTCACCTTCCTCATTCTTGACAAACAAATCCTCCAAATCCGATGGATAGCGGCGAAATTCCGGAGCTGCTTGAGTGTAAACTTTGAAGAACCGACCAAATCGGATAAATCCTTGCTCATAGGTACTACCGATCAAGATATTCAGGTTTTCCATCGCTTTACCAATGGTTACACCTTTCTGCATGGCAGCCTGATTATCAATTTCCAGGTGATATTGCGGGTAATTGGCCGCAAAGAAGGTAAACAAGCCTTTCAACTCAGGTCGCTTTCGCAAAGCAGCCAAAAACTCTTGGTTGATCTTGTCAAACTCTTCGTAGTCAGTTTCTCCACCTGTTTTGTCAAGCATTCGAAGTGAAAACCCGCCTGAAGAACCGAATCCCGGAACAGCTGGTGGCTCAAAGTATTCGACTACGGCTCCCAGGTCCTTGGTTTCCTCCTCCAATTCTTCCATGATTTCATGAACGGAATGCTCCCGTTCTGACCAGGGCTTTAGGTTTATCAAGCAAGTACCTGCATTTGATCCCCTACCCTCAGTCATGATTTCATATCCGGCAAGAGAAGTAACAGACTCGATGCCTTCTACCTCTTCAGCAATTTTCTGAAGTTCCTGGGCCACCTTATTGGTAAGTTCCAAAGTGGAACCTGGAGGTGTCTGAATAATGGCATAAATGGTACCCTGATCTTCATTTGGCACAAAGCCTGAAGGAAGGATGTCATTGGTATAAATGATCCCAGCGACAAAAAGCCCAAGAATCCCAAATGTGACTAGCCTTCTGGCAACCATCACATTGAGTACCCTGATGTAGTGACCAGTCAGCCTTTCAAAAAGCCGGTTGAATCCATCAATAAAGCGATCAAACAAGGATTTTTTACGCTTTCCATGATGATTTCTCAGAATCATAGCACATAGAACCGGAGTCAAAGTCAAGGCTACAATTCCAGAGATAATAATGGAACTCGCCATGGTAATGGAGAACTGTCGGTAGAAAACACCAACCGGTCCACCCATAAAGGCAATCGGAACAAAAACCGATGTCATCACCAGGGTGATCGCGATGATCGCACCACTCAATTCTCCCAAAGCTTTTTGCGTTGCTTTGTATGGAGTGAGTTTTGGATCTTCTTCCATTTTGGCATGCACCGCCTCGACGACCACGATGGCATCATCGACTACCACCCCAATGGCCAAAACCAAGGCAAAAAGGGTGATCAGGTTGATGGATAAGCCAAAGAGTTGAAGCACAAAAAAGGCCCCAACCAAGGATACCGGTACGGCTATAATCGGGATCAGCGTAGATCGCCAATCTCCTAAAAACAGAAATACAACCAATGCCACCAAAATAAAGGCATCCCGAATGGTATGAACCACCTGCTCGATAGATGCATCCAAGAATTTTGAGACATCGTAGCTATACTCGTAGTGAACGCCCTGTGGGAAATCCACTTCCAGTTCCTTCAATTTCTCTTTTACCTGTGCAATCACATCACTACCGTTACTATCGGGAGTTTGCTTCAAGACAATGGAAGAGGAAGGACGGCCATCCAAGTTGGAGTAAATATCAAAGAACTCACTTCCCAGTTCGACCTCGGCTATATCCTTTAATTTAATCAGTTCCCCTTCCTCATTGCTTCGAATGATGATGTTTTCGTATTGCTCAGGCTCGTTGAATCTACCCGAATAGGTCAACACATACTCCACTGACTGAGCTAATTTCCCGGAGCTTTGGCCTAGACGACCCGGACGGGCGATGACACTTTGCTCATCCATTGCTTCCAGGACCTCTTCAGCGGAGATTTTATAGGCTCGCATACGGTCCAATTTCAACCATACACGCATCGCATATTTACGAGAACCCAGAATCTGTGCCTGTGCGATTCCGTCTATCCGCTGTAATTCTGGAATAATTCGGGTATAGGCATAATTATAAAGGAACTTCTCATCGATATCAGCTCCTTCTTCCCCATAGATATCCACATACAAGAGCATACTGGGTTGGACCGGGGTGATGATTACACCTTCCCGCTGCACCAAAGGAGGCAGGTTTGGCATGACTTGATCCACCCGTGTTTTTACCCGGACTACTGCTTGGTTGGGATCTGTACCGGGTTCGAAAACCACCCGAATAGTACCCTCCCCTGCACTTGTGGCATCAGAAGCGATGTATCGCATTCCCTGAACACCATTAATCGATGTCTCTAGAGGAATCAAGGTTGATTTGGTCAATACATCCGCACTGGAGCCTGGATAGGCCACAAAGATGTTGACAGTAGTTGGCGCGATCTGCGGAAACTGAGAAATAGGCAGCTGGGTAATGGCAAGTAATCCCACAAAAACAATCATAAAGGAGATTACAATAGCCAATACAGGCCTTCTTAAAATATCTTTAAACATTTCTTTCGGAATTTAAGGTGATTGGTAATTACTCGGCATGTAGATGCAAGCCTTCCAAAACTTCGGTTGGATTGATCAATTCAAAGTGAATTTTCTTACCGTTTTCGACCTTTCGAAGGCCTTCCAAAAGAAATGTATCAGTAGACTTTAGACCACTACTGATCAAATAGATGTGATTGAGTTCGCCCTCAACCTTCACCTCTCTAGACTGAATAGTCCCTTCTTTGTCCACTAAATAGACAAACTTCTTGTCCAAAACTTCAAAAGTGGCTTTTTGAGGAATCATAGTCACCCCTTCCAATGGCTTAGGCCAAAGGATATTGCCTGTTTGACCATGACGAAGCAGGCCATTCGGGTTTGAGAAGGTAGCACGGAAGGCAATATTTCCGGTAGTGTTGTTGAAATCTGATTCGATGGTCTCTATTACTCCTGATTCAGAGAATAGACGATTATTTGCCAAACGGAGCTTGACAACCTCCAGGCTATCATTAGAACTCATGGCGTAATCCAGATATTCTGACTCTGGGACATTGAAATACACCCACATCTTGCTGTTATCAGAAAGCGTTGTCAGCAATTCGCCTTCATCAAGCAAACTACCTAAGCGCACTTCCTCAAACTTTCCGACAATCCCATCAAATGGAGCCCGAACTTCTGTGAAGGTAAGATGTGCTTGTGCCAAGGCTAGTTCAGCCTTTGCTTTTTCAAGTTGTGCTTTAGCTAATGCAGCTTCGTTCTGAGATACGATATCTTTGTCCGCCAGTGCCTTGATGTTTTCATATTCCACTCTGGCAAATTCAACCTCAGATTGAGCTTTTTGAAACTCAGCCTGATAAATAGTCGGCTGAATTTGGAACAGCAACTGCCCTTTTTTGACATGCTGTCCTTCGTCTACGAAGATTTTTTGAAGGTAGCCTTTTTCAAGAGCTCGCAATTCGATGTGTTGAATAGCTCTAATTTGGCTTACATATTCTTTAATAAGTACTGTATCTTGTTGTATGGGTTGGGACACCTTGAAGGTTCCAGCCTCTTCGTGTGTAGTATGAGAAGCGCCGCAAGAGCTCATCAAGAAGGCGCAGCCCACTGCAAGGAATAGTAAATTCCTGTAGGTTTTCATAATTGAATGAATTTTTAATTGTAGGTAAAAAGAAGTAAATCAAGTCCCTAAGGATTCATTGAGATGAGCAATAGGGACAGTTAGCGAGGGCCAAATAAGGCCAATCAAAAAATCCTACAATCGATAGACGCAGTGGAAAATATGAAGACGGTCTGTGAGGTCTTCAAAGAAATTTTTGGAATAACGAATAAAACGTGTTTGATCACGTCCAAGGCTTATAGAGAGAAGACAAGCAAGAATGGCTGCCAGCGCAAACTTTAGCTGATCTTCAAAGTCTGTAACCGATTCTTCAACCTGCTCGAAGACTTCATTTTCCCAAGAAAACAAAAAGCCTGCGCTTGACTTCAATTCATCAACATCGACAGAACTACCAGCATTTGCATCTTCTGAGGTAGAACTTAATTGGGAATTAAAGGAGGATGGATGATTTAATAATTCAAATCCAGAAAAAACGCCAGGGGCAAAAAGCGTAAACAACAATGAATAAATCACTGTCAAAAGAATTGCCGCCCGAAATGGTTTACGAATCATTACGGCAAATTTATTTGAATAATCTTCAATAATCCAAATGATTTATTTAAGATTTTT
Source organism: Algoriphagus formosus (assembly GCF_002807035.1). GTDB lineage: Bacteria > Bacteroidota > Bacteroidia > Cytophagales > Cyclobacteriaceae > Algoriphagus > Algoriphagus formosus. The sequence continues at coordinate 470,702 of NZ_NIUC01000001.1, forward strand.
GATTTATAACCTGGATTTAAAACAAAAAGGAAAAATTAACTCTGAATTCCTTCTAATTAGGAGCGTTTACCTAAATATTTGAAAATAAATCGACAGGAGTAGTAGAATTTAATTTTCTTTAGCTACCTTTGATGCACCTGAGTAAGAAATTGCTACACGCAGCAAAAATATCTCAGGTAAATGTATCGGTAATTATCCTGCCACAAGTAGCAAATCAAGAGTTTTTCCCTCGGTCTTTCTTCTTTTCTTCTACTTTTTGATTCCCCCCTCTAGCAGAAAAGCTAATTGAAGAATTAAACGCCGCAGATTGATTTGAAAGTAAAATTTAGAAGTATCCTTAGTATTCTTAACACCCTTATTTATCAAAACCATTCGATTCTCGGAATCAGCTCTTTCTGATTTCTCCCTCACATTACGCAGTCGCGTAAACACCTATTTCAAAGACAAGCAAACTCACAAACATGGCAATACCGAAATGGTCATTAAGACTGTTTTTATGTTGTCGCTATATTTTGTTCCGATCATTATGGTCAGTACAGGATTATTGACTCAGACCTGGCAGCTTTTTGCAGCCTTTATCCTGAGTGGATTTGGAATGGCTGGAATAGGAATGGGTATTATGCATGATGCTATTCATGGCACTTACTCCTCAAATCCCAAAATCAATAAAATTCTTAGCTACACACTCAACATGGTTGGGGCAAATGCTAGCGTTTGGCGTATTCAACACAATGTACTCCATCATAGCTTTACCAATATCCATGAAGGCGACGATGATATCAATGCTCCGTTTTTCTTGCGCTTCTCACCTAACGTAAAGAAAAATAAACTTCACCCCTACCAATCTTGGTACACCTGGTTTTTCTACGGACTTTCCACATTATCCTGGGTTACCACAAAGGATTTTGTACGACTTGATCGCTACCACAAAATGGGATTGGTCAAAGGCAAAAATGCCTACAGAAATACTTTCCTGAAGATTATGGCCTGGAAAGTTGTCTACTTCGCGTTCACACTAGGAATCCCAATGATATTCTCACCATTCGGCGTGGGGCAGATTCTTCTGGCTTTCCTTGTCTTGCATTTCATTACGGGCTTATCGATTTCATTGGTATTTCAGACAGCTCATATTATGCCCGATGTGGTCTTTCCAGTAATGGACGCAAATGGTACCGTTGAAGGTGAGCGCATGATTCATCAATTGGTAACGACCTGTAATTATTCACCGAAAAGTAGAATATTCTCTTGGATGATTGGCGGGCTTAATTATCAAGTAGAGCATCACTTGTTTCCGGATATCTGCCATGTTCATTATCGGAAAATTGCACCGATCGTAAAGCAGACGGCAGAGGAGTTTCAACTCCCTTACTATTCCAAGAAAACCTTTTTTCATGCTTTGAAGGCACATTTCCAGATGCTCCATCACTTGGGCACTGTGGAAACTATTCCTGTAAAAAGCTAAACCACTATCCATGCAAACTTCAAAAAGAAATAATCGGCCTAATCCTTCTAGCCGAGGCTCGCAAGCGCCCAAAGGAAGGAGACCAGCCAAAGCAAAACCAGTCTCTAATCTTGACCCAAACCTGCTACGGAAATCAGCTAAGCCTGTGCTTACTGAACAGAAGCAGGAGAATAGACAACGATTCGATGAACTGAAGCTTGACAATAAAATTCAGCAAAACATCACAGCCAAGGGATATGAGTTTTTGACTCCTATTCAAGAGCAGGCGATTCCTGTTTTGCTACAAGGCAAAGACATGCTCGCCATTTCCCGTACGGGGTCCGGCAAGACAGCTGCCTTTCTGATTCCATTGATCATCCGATTGATGCAGAAGCCTCTAGCTACCTCTCTTCTGATCGTCACTCCTACCCGGGAGCTTGCGCTTCAAATTGGAGAAGAATTCAAAGGACTAAGTCGAGGAATGAATCTTCGCTTTGCCACATTTATCGGTGGAACGAACATCAATACTGACCTTAAGAATCTTGGACAAAAGCCTCAGGTAATCATCGGTACACCCGGAAGACTATTGGATCTATCCAATCAGCGGGCACTTCGATTAAACCATATCAATACCTTGGTTTTGGATGAATTTGACCGAATGCTAGATATGGGTTTTGTCCACGATGTGAAGCGACTGGTGGAATTGATCGGAAAGCGCGAACAGACGCTTTTGTTTTCCGCGACTTTGGATAAAAATCAGCGAAAGCTAATCGACGGGCTTCTTCATCAACCAAAAGAAATCCATGTAGATCCGGGAACTGCTGCCAACGAGCATATCGAGCAGGAAACTATTCGAGTGCCTGAAGGCAAAGACAAATTTGAGATGCTACAGGATTTGTTTAGTGACAAAGATTTGAAAAAAGTCATTCTCTTCACGGAGACCAAAAGACTGGCAGATCGACTTTGTAAGAAACTCAATCAAAACGGCATCAAATCCGGACAGATTCACGGGAATAAATCACAGAACTTTAGAAATAAGGTTTTGGATGAATTCAAAAATGAATCAATCCGGGTCCTGGTTGCGACGGATGTGGCAGCTAGGGGAATTGACGTGCAGGATGTCACGCATGTCATCAACTACCAACTGCCCATGACGATGGATTCTTATATCCACCGAATTGGACGGACGGGGCGGGCCGGAAAGACCGGTCGCGCGATCACCTTTATTAACTAAACCACGCAATATGGCCAAAAACCAAAATGCTTTTATGAAAAAGCAACGCGCTGAACTCAAACGCCGCAAGAAAAAGGAAAAATTTGAGGAAAAGCTGCAGCGTAAATCACAACCCAAAGACGGAAGTCTTGAAAATATGACAGTTTATGTAGATGAATTCGGAAATCTTTCGGAAACACCACCTGAGCCGCCAACAACAAAAAAACAATTAAATCAAACCAATTCCCGTAGCAATTCTGCTGCACAAAACAAGTAAAACTATGAACGAAGGAACAGTAAAATTCTTTAACGAGTCCAAAGGTTTTGGATTCATCACGCCATCAGACAACTCTGAAGACGTATTTGTACACATCAGCGGTCTCGTACACGAGATTCGTGAGCACGACAAAGTTAGCTTTGACACGACTCAAGGTAAAAAAGGTATCAATGCAGTCAATGTGAAAGTAATCGGTTAATCCCGATCACTTGACTTGACCGGGCTTTCGAGCCCATCAATTCAAAAAATCATGAACGAAGGAACAGTAAAATTCTTTAATGAATCCAAAGGATTTGGATTTATTACTCCAGCAGACAATTCTGAGGACGTATTTGTACACATCAGTGGACTAGTACACGAAATCCGTGAAAACGATAAGGTAACCTATGATACCGTTCAAGGTAAAAAAGGAATCAACGCAGTCAATGTGAAAGTGGTCGGTTAATCCACCCTTATTCATTCAAAAGAAAAGCGGAGTGTTTACTTCGCTTTTTTTTTATGCCTTTTTAATATTCACATTTCTTCTCCACCCTGAAATAAAGCATCAGTATGCTCTATAGTTCTCGAAATCTATTGAACGCAGTGTCCAGATCGATATTCTTCAGATATTTTTTAACTTAACATTCTAAACCTCAACAACTATGAAGAATCTAAAGTATCTCTCTTTTTTATTGATGCTGCTTGCCTTATCCTGCGTGAATCGCTCCAAAAAGGAATTGGGTGAAAAATTAACCGAAACCAAGTCTATAGCCGGCGTAACCAAGGTTAGTCTTACAGGAGCATTTAATGTCCACATTCATCAAGGGGATGAAGAATCAATGGAGATTGAAGGCTATCAGAAAACCATAGACCAGCTTACGATTTCTCAAGAAAATGAATCCTTACAAATCAAGTTTGGATCAAAAGAGATGGAATTTGAGGAAGGGTTTACCCCAGAAATTCACCTGACGATAGCCAACCTGGAAGAGCTATCCTTTGACGGTGCAGGGAATATCGAGTCTGAGGGTAAATTGGAACTCAATAGCCTCCTTATCAAAGGAAATGGTGCTGCCAACTTAGAACTGAATTTTGAAGCAAATGAATTGGAAGCAAGACTGAATATGATGGGAAATACGAATTTCAAAGGCAGTGCTGAAAACGCAAAAATCCTATTTGAAGGCATGGGCAATTTAGATGCGGAGGATCTTCTCACAACCAATTTAGATCTAAGGTCAAGTGGTATGGGCCGTGTATCGGTTTATTGTACTGGTGAACTTTCTCTCCAAGCAGAAGGCATGGGAGTAGTCAGCTACAAAGGAAATCCGACGGTAATCAAAGAAGAAGTAAATGGCCTGGGAATCGTAAATAGAAATTAAAAAGTAATATCCATCTGAATAAAAATGCGAGCCATTCTAAAGCTCGCATTTTTTCTTTTTCAACTGCCTATTGTGCCAAGTATCCCCCATCCACAGGGTAATATGAACCTGTAACAAAAGAAGACTTCGAAGACCCTAACCAAAGAATCAATTCTGCAACTTCCTCAGAAGTACCTAATCGGCCTATAGGATGTAGGCCCTCTACCATTTTAAGCGTCTCCTCATCCAAATTATTGGTCAATAATGGGGTCAAAATATAACCTGGTCCAATCGCATTTACGCGGATATTTGAGGCAGCATATTCCAAAGCAGTAGCCTTAGTCAAACCTACCAAACCGTGTTTTGCCGCCACATAGGCCGGCGAAAGTCTTGTGCCCACGGCTCCGAGAATGGATGCAATATTCACGATCACTCCTCCCTTATTCTTAGCCATCGCTTGAACCTGATAGTGCATACCATAAAAAACACCAGATAGGTTGGTATCGATGACCTTTTGCCAACCGTCTAGCGGGTATTCAGCTGTAGGTGCCAATGGACCACCAATACCGGCATTATTAACTGCAATGTCTAGCTTCCCGTATTCTTTGACAGCAGCGTCAACCAGTTTTTGATTTTCTTCTGCTGAGGAAATATCTGCTTTGAAAAACATACCCTCACCTCCGGCTTTCTTGATCTCGTCTACTACTTCATTTCCCTGCTTCTCATCGACGTCAGAAACCACCACCTTAGCACCTTCTTGAGCATAAAGTAAAGCAGCAGCCCGTCCGATTCCCGAAGCAGCACCTGTGATAATTGCAACCTGATCTTTTAGCATTTTCATAGTAAAATGGGTTTAGAGATTTAAAATATTATCCGTTTGAGATTACGTCCTCCTTTAAAAACGTAAAGCATTGATTGAAAGCCAAAAAAGATCACCTATTTAAAGCTAAACTGATAAAAATCATATCATTACTCAAGCAGATTATCTTGTTCAATAGTTTTTATAAATCAAAATCATCACTTGTATTTATGATTATTTTTAAAATTTTATTATTTAAATGAGAAAAATTATAGCTGATAGAAAAATTATATTCTGTTTTTTCTCGATTTCAACAACCCTGCGAAATGGTAGACGTATATGAACTAACTAAACCAATAAATTAAATAAAAATGAAAACTTTAAATCCGTTTACGAAGAAAATTTGGGCTGTTGCAGCACTTCTGTTTTTGGGCCTTGGAACGCTTCAGGCGGAGACCAATTCCCATGAGACAAATCTAGAAAGACCCTTGAAGGTTGAAGAAATTTCAGTTGAGATTTCTGAACGAATTCCTACCATCATTTTGGTAGATAAAAATCTAGATATTGTCGCTCAATTTTATGGAAATACCGATGAAGTAAAGCTGAAGTTCAAAGACACCTTCCAAAAGAGTGAGAAATTAATCGAACATAACGGACAGAAAATATATCTATTGACAAACTAATCAAGTCAATAAAAAGTAATCGAAATCAGCGGCATTCCCATGTCGCTGATTTTTTTATTTCCAATTATTCTGGAAATTTCTTTTTCGATTTCAAATCCCGACAGAAAGGTTTCTTTTTGTCATTTTCCCAGAGTGATCCATCTCGGAAAACTCATTATTTTTATCAAAATCCTACCAATCATGAACCTACAGGAAATCCAAGGAGAACTGCAAGAGCTAGAACTGCAGATGAACAAGATTTCACTATCATTTTCAGATCTTCTAAGTCACATTCATCCAGAAAACAGGATTTCCGCAGAGAATCTACTTCACTACCTAGTTTTGAGGAGCAATGACATTCAAAACCTTCAAAATGAACTGCATGCAGTGGGATTATCATCGCTTGCATCCTGTGAAAGTCATACGCTTCATCAAATCCAAGTGACTTTGGAGCGATTGGGTATAAAATCCGAAACAGTAGCAAAAAGCACCTCAGAATTTGGAGAGAACAAAATCAAAAACTCCAGTAAGCACTTATTTGGGAAACCACAAAAAAAGTGGTTGTCTGCAGTGATGGTCACCTTTGATTCCTCATTTCTTTCTCAGCCAGAGTTGATTGAAGAACTACTAAAAAGCGGAATGAGTGTAGCAAGAATTAATTGTGCGCATGATCAGGAGTCCGTTTGGCTTTCAATGATTCAGGCGATTAGAAGAGCAGAAAAAAACACGGGACTATCCTGTAAAATTCATATTGACTTAGCCGGTCCAAAAATCCGTACTGTTCTACTTAAGAAAGGTAGAAAAAAAGGTAAGGCTGAATTAAAAATCGGACAAAAGTTCTGGCTGAGTGAGACTGAGGATGGTTTTGAAAAAGATGATTTGGTAGTAAGCCCAAATGAATCAAATATTATTGAATCATTGAGAATAGGAGAAAGAGTTCTCTTTGATGATGGTATGATTTTGTGTTTGGTCAAGAGTACTGATGATAATAAGGCACTTTTAGAAGTTGTCAGGATTTCTTCAAAAAAACCATTTTTGAAAGCCGAAAAGGGGATAAATTTCCCTGACACGAAATTAAATACCCCATCACTTACAGCTTATGATCAAACGTGTCTGCCTTTTGTTGTATCCGAAGCAGATACGGTGGGTTTTTCATTTGTTCGTTCACCGGAAGATATTCAAAAGCTTCGCGCTGAGATGAGTCAAGTTTCAAATTCCTATCCTTCGGTCATCTTAAAAATTGAAACGGCTGAGTCTGTCAGAAACTTCCCATCCCTCCTTCTTGAAGGTATGAAGGATTTAAGTTTTGGAGTAATGATTGCGAGAGGTGACCTGGCGGTAGAAATCGGATTTGAACGATTGGTTGAAATTCAAGAAGAAATATCTTGGCTCTGCGAAGCCGCACATGTTCCGGTAATTTGGGCCACTCAGGTACTAGAAAGTTTACACAAATCAGGTTTAGCCACACGGGCAGAAATAACCGATGCCGGACGAGCAGCGATGGCCGAATGCATAATGGTGAATAAAGGTGCTCATACTTTGGAGGTCTTAAAATCCTTAAGGGAAATCGCGAAAAGAAGTCAAGGTCACCGCAGAAAAAATAGATTGCTATTCAGGCCATTGGGAATTGCAAAGTCCTTTTTCACGGTGGAATAAATTAGGACTAAATGGATTACTGATCCTTATTCAAAATTGCAGGCAGAATTTTCAGCTTTCCAGACAAGTGTTTGGTTCATCAACTCACTAGAGGGAATTCCACCTTCACCTGAGCCTAAATAACCCAATTCATTTCCATTGCAGTCATAGACTAAAAAAACTGAAAGGCAAAAAGGACAGCAGTTTCCAAAAATAAATGCTTTGCCTCCTTGGTAGTCCGCTGCTAAAACGTACTGATATTGAGCAAACTCCCCTTCTCCACCGAATTCCTTTATTTTCTCTTTAAACCAAGGAAGATCTGAAACCTCATCATTTCCACAATCTGGAAATCTATCCTCGTCTTGACAAGCACCGAGCATCAATAAGATCAATAAGGACAAGAATAGTAGTTTTTTCATGGATAGAATATAGCTAGTAATCAAAAGTGATTTGACACCGAGACGAATCAACATTTCAAATAGCTACAAGAAAGAAAAAAGATTTGACAAAGATTTCGGGGAAGTAGCCATTCTTCAACTCCTAATTTGAAGAAGAAAATTTGTTTTCTCTTTTTTTAAATGGATTTTTGGAGCGATGAACCCAAGCCACGACCTAGACGCAGTCGCGTTAAATTTCTCTCCAAACGACCTTTTATTACTGAATCTAGCTCTTGCTTTGATTATGTATGGGGTTGCTTTAGACTTGAGGGTTGAGGATTTCAAATATTTAATCAAAAACCCAAAAGCCTTTTTTCTGGGTGTCTTTGCCCAATTCCTTTTACTTCCGGCACTTACATTGTTGCTAGTTTATATAATGAGACCTCCTGCTTCTGTATCTCTGGGGATGTTTCTAGTAGCTGCATGTCCGGGAGGGAATGTATCCAATTTCCTAAGCAATCTAGCGAAAGGAAATACCGCCTTATCGGTCAGCCTAACAGGTTTCTCTACGATTGGCTCTATTTTTCTTACCCCAATAAACTTTGCACTTTGGGCTGGTTTTTATAGTCCTACACGAGAATTGCTTCGAGAAATCAGTCTTGATATTTCAGAAGTATTCCTGACCGTATCCTTGATATTGGGGATACCTCTTGTGCTGGGAATTTTGACAAGAAACTTCTATCCCCAACTAGCAGATCGCGCAAAAAAGATCCTTCAGCCCTTGAGCATTTTGATATTTGCGGCATTTGTGGTTGTGGCATTTATGGGAAATCTGGACATTTTTCTTGAATACATTTCGGTCATCTTCCTTTGGGTTCTTGCTCACAATGCAGTGGCACTTTCAGCCGGTTTTTTTACTGGTTTTTTTGGAAAACTGCCATTTCCAGACATAAAAACACTGAGTATCGAAACAGGTATACAAAATTCCGGCTTGGGCTTAGTTTTAATTTTCACTTACTTTGACGGACTCGGAGGAATGGCCATTATCACAGCACTTTGGGGTATTTGGCATTTGATTTCGGGAATGGCCTTGGCCTTAAGTTTGAAAAATATCAAATGAAGAACCTGTTTAACTGGATCCTTCGGCTTTTAGTCAAAATTGCTCTCCACCTTTTTTACAGGAGAATTTATGTGAAGGGAAAGGAAAATATTCCTAAAAACCGTCCAATCATCCTTGTAGCCAATCATCAAAATGCACTGATTGACCCACTTCTCCTTGCCACACATACCAGATTGAACCCTTGGTTTTTGACCCGGGCATCAGTTTTCAAAAAAGCACTCATAGCCAAGATTCTTCACTTTATCCGCATGCTTCCCGTGTATCGGGTAAGGGACGGTTTTTCTACCATTCAGCAAAATCAAAAAACATTCGAGGCAACTTTTGAAGTACTCCGAAGAAATGGAACCGTCATCATTTTTGCAGAAGGTACGCATAGCCATGTGCGCAACTTAAGACCACTTAGCAAGGGCTTCACCCGGATGGCATTTGGACTGAAGGAGAAGTATCCTGAATCAGAGCCAGTCATTTTGCCCGTGGCCATGGAATTTAGCGCTCATAAGCGAAGTGGCTCAACGGTGAGAATAACCTTTGGAAATCCCATTCCCGTAGACCTTCCCCCATCCAAGTCTGGCCTTCTTACCAAGAAAGTGGAGCAAACACTTCGGGAGATGGTTGTATTGATTCCAGAAGATAATTATGAGAAAAACCTTCAAAACCTTATTGATGCAGAGGTAGATCTTACTATTAAACAAGGAGTTAATGATTATTTGGAAAAAGGCATCATCGACTATCAATACGAAAGCCCTTCTGGCCTTCGCAATAAATTGATGAAACTCTTCCACTTGCCTTTGTATTGGATTTGGCTATGGATAAAGCCTAAAATAGATGACCATGTCTTTTATGCCACTTTCAAGTTTTTAATTGGCTTCTGTTTGGGGCCTTTATGGTATTTTTTGATGATTTGGGCGATTTTCGAAAGTGGTCAAGCAGCTTGGGCTTTGACTTTTTTCATTATGGCTATTATCAGTTTGTTCTGGAATAAAACCCCTCAAGAATAAGCCTTTCCTTACCAAATAAAATTTGGCAGGAATGTGTAACTTTGAGGAAAGAATAAGAACCCAAAATATAAAAACCATGACAGAAGATTTCTTGCCAATCAATGGCACCGACTATGTCGAACTTTATGTGGGAAATGCTAAGCAATCTGCTCTTTTCTATCAATATGCCTTCGGATTCGAACTCATCGCCTATGCTGGACCGGAAACAGGAATCCGAGATCGTGCTTCGTATGTATTGAAGCAGGATAAGATCAGACTTGTACTCACTTCTCCTATGGTAGCAGACCACCCAATTTCCCAGCACATCCAAAAGCATGGGGACGGAGTAAAAGTCCTGGCTCTTTGGGTAGATGATGCTGCTAAGTCTTGGTATGAGACCACTTCAAGAGGTGCAGAATCAGTAGCTGAGCCCAAAACCATCACCGATGAGTTTGGTGAGGTAAAAGTAGCTTCCATCAAAACTTATGGAGATACCATCCATACATTCGTAGAGCGAAAAAATTATAAGGGAATATTCCTTCCAGGCTACAAGCCTAGAAAAAGCACTTATCAATCAACTTCAATTGGCCTCAAATACATCGACCACTGCGTAGGTAATGTGGAATTGGGTGAAATGAATAAGTGGGTTGATTTTTATGAAAATGTGATGGGCTTCAAATTGCTGATCACTTTTGATGATAAGGATATCTCCACAGAATACTCTGCATTGATGTCCAAGGTAGTCTCCAATGGAAATGGCTACATCAAGTTTCCTATCAACGAGCCTGCTGAAGGAAAGAAAAAGTCACAAATCGAAGAATACCTTGATTTCTACAATGGAGCTGGCGTGCAGCATATGGCCATCGCCACGGATGATATCATCCACACAGTGGGTGAGCTGAGAAAACGGGGTGTTGAATTTCTTGAGGTTCCTTCCACCTACTACGATGATTTACTGGATCGCGTAGGTACTATAGATGAAGACCTTCAACCCTTAAAGTATCTCAATATTCTTGTAGACCGAGATGATGAAGGTTACCTCCTTCAGATATTTACCAAGCCACTTCAAGATAGGCCTACCCTATTCATTGAAATAATTCAGCGAAAGGGTGCCACATCTTTTGGAAAGGGGAATTTCAAAGCACTGTTCGAAGCCATCGAACGAGAGCAAGAACTGCGAGGAAATTTATAAGATTTGAGCCGACCATTGGTCGGCTTTTTTTATATTTAAAAAAGCTGATCAATTATGAAAAAATTACTCTCTCTGGGTGGCACCTTAGTCAAAGGTGGCATTTTTTTCTTACTGCCTTTAGTTCTTCTCGTAGTAATCCTCGAAAAGGCAATAAAAATCATTCGGCCACTCAGTGATTTTATTAGAAAAAGCTTAGGGCTAGCAGATAGTCAGATTTTTACACCCTTTTTATTTTCGCTTCTTATCGTGCTTCTTTGCTGCCTAATCGCAGGGATAATTGCCAAAAGAGGCCTAGGAAAAAAAATGATGTCATGGATCGAAAACAACGTTTTGGTCTTATTTCCAGGATATAAATTGATCAAAACTACCTTCGAGCAACGGGTAGGAATTCAGGAAAACCATGATTTCCCTGTGGTCTTGGTTCCAATCGACGGATGGATGCTGGCATATCTCGTTGATGAATTAGAAAAAAATCAAGTTGTCGTTTTCGTTCCTTCTGCACCGGATCCATGGAGTGGAAATTTGGTAATTTTTGATCGAGACAAAATCAAAGATACCAAGCTAGATAAGGCCGATGTAACAAGAATATCGAGAACTCTCGGGGTTGGAAGTAAAGAGATTTTAAAGGAAAAATTCTAAATCCTCACAAAATTCAACTGCCGAATCATTTTAATGAAAATCAAACCAGAGCGAAACTGGATTCAAGTTTGACTGACTTTCTTTTGCAATCTCCTTAGAAGAATTGGGTTGCAATGACTGCTGGCTTGGCTGAAACATAAACTGAAAGCTCAAGTCTGAATTCTCAACCCTTTCGTCACTTTGGCTGCTTGGAGTGAACTTCAAGACCGATTCTGGAACCATTGTAGAAACTCGCACAGAAACAGCTGTAAAATCAAGCTTCAGGCTTTCAAAAGATTCGACTTCTAGATTTGAGCTAGTGAGTTGATTCGTTTTCAAGTCAATTTCTCCAAACTCCTTGATCTTATTTTGCCAGGAAGCATTTTTCAGACGGTCCTCCTCAATATCAAATTTTAAACCGAGTGATTTACTAATAAGTGTATTTGAACCCTCTGCCTCTAGCTTCAATCTACCATCTGAAAAAATTGTCCAGGTAAGTATGATGGATTCCGGTAAATAGAATGATTTGACCTGAATCGAACCGTCCTTATTTCTCTTCCAACTGTAGGAGTCAAAAGCACTTTCGATCCCTTCCAATACAGGAATCTGAGCGAAAGGAAGAACATGCATCCCAACCTTCACTTTTTCGAGTCCTCCGGATGCTTTAGCAAATACAAAGATCTTATCCTCAACTCGTATATGTAGATCGATGGTTGATTCCCGAACGACAATCGTTGACTTTTCTATGTCTTCCGATCCGCTCGAAAATGGGATTACAAAAAGACAGTTCCAAATGATCAGAAATGTAAAAACAGAGTTTGTAAACATATTGGGGTGATGAGAATGCTAAAGTACTTTTTTCTTGATGAATAAGAAACCAAAAGGTCTTGTAACAATAACCGGGCCTTTAGAAAATCGATTTGTAAGAAGAAGGTTTATTTTAGGAATGGATTTAAGGAGATTAAATGGCATTTTTTGACATTTTACATATCTTAGAATCGCACAAATAATTTTTAAAGAAATGACTACGATAGACCCTGCAATCTTAGTAAAAGCCCAAAGCTGGCTTCAAGGAAATGTTGATGAAGAAACCAAAGCGGCCATACGAAAACTTCAGGACGAAGATCCTAAAGAATTTATAGACTCTTTTTATCAGGATCTGGAATTTGGGACCGGTGGACTCCGAGGATTGATGGGCGTCGGCACCAACCGAATGAATGTCTACACCGTGGCTATGGCCACACAAGGACTTGCTAATTACCTTTTAGCATCCTTTCCCCATGACTCCATCAGCGTGGCTATCACTCACGACAGCCGAATCAATAACACTCTTTTTGCAAAAACCACAGCTGATGTGTTCACTGCCAATGGCATCAAGGTATATTACTTCCGCGAAATGCGCCCTACTCCCATGCTTTCATTTGCAGTAAGGCATTTTGGGTGCAAAAGTGGTGTCATGATCACTGCCTCGCACAACCCCAAGGAGTACAATGGATATAAAGCCTACTGGGAAGATGGAGCTCAGGTAGTTGCGCCACATGACAAAAACATCATCGCTGAGGTCCAAAAAATCACCTCCTTTGATCTCGTTAATTGGGATAAAAATGATGACTTGATCGAATATATCGAAGAAGATTTCGATCAAATCTATTTGGAAAAAGTAAAAGGGCTCAGCTTGGAGCCAGCTGCAATTCAAAAGCAGAAAGATATGCCAATTGTGTTTTCCCCTATCCATGGAGCTTCCGGCAAAATGGTACCTGAAGCTTTGGAGGCATTTGGCTTTGAAAACATCCATATCGTCAAGGAACAAGCAGAGCCAGATGGCACCTTTCCAACCGTGATCTACCCAAATCCAGAGGAAGCTGAGGCACTGGCAATGTCAATCGAATTAGGAAAAAAAGTAAATGCAGAACTGATTTTGGCATGTGACCCGGATGGTGATCGCTACGCAGCTGTTGTCCCAAATGAAAAAGGCGAGTTTGAATTGCTAAATGGAAATCAAACAGGCACCCTTCTCACCTATTATCTCCTCAGCAAATGGAAAGAAGCAGGAAAGTTGAACGGAAAGCAGTTTATGGTCAATACCATCGTAACTACTGAGCTAATCAATCGCATTGCTGAGGGATTTGGAGTGAAATGCTTCAATGTATTGACCGGATTTAAAAATATCGCAGCAATCATTCGTGATTTGGAGGGAAAAGAAACCTTCATTGGAGGCGGAGAAGAATCCTATGGTTATTTGGTGGGCGATTTTGTCCGTGACAAAGACGGCGTAAGTGCTTGTGCTATGGTCGCAGAGGCAATTGCCTATTACAAAACGCAGGGAAAAACCGTTTTTGAAGTCTTGGCAGAAGTTTATCAGCAATTCGGTTTTTACAAAGAATCATTGATTTCTATCACCAAAAAGGGTAAAGACGGCGCAGAACAGATTCAGGCTTTGATGATGGACTTCAGAACCAATCCTCCAAAAACCATGGACGGAATAGCTGTAGAAACCATCTATGATGTCAAGGAAAGCACGATTCAGCATGTCAAAACCGGTAAAAAAGAAAAACTTGATTTGGATTCTTCAAATGTGATGCAATTCTATCTTGAGGATGGTAGTAAGATTTCTGCAAGACCTTCCGGAACAGAGCCAAAAATCAAATACTATTTCTCAGTCAGTGCCCCTTTAGAAAATGTAACTGACTATCGGAAAGTAGAGCAGGAATTGACGAAAAGGCTTGAAGGACTGAAACAGTATTTTTCCTAAAAATGAAAAAAGCAGGATTTTTAAGTCCTGCTTTTTTTTATACCCTTTGCCAAAGGACATCAGTAAAGTAATCTTCCGTATCATTAAAAAAGTCAACAACCTTAAAGCCAGCATTTGCTGCAAGAGACTGAATTTCACTGATTCCATACTTCCTACTTGTTTCTGTCCAAATGGGTTCAAAAGCCTCAAAAGAAACGATTTTTCCAGCTTCGGAGAAGGTAACCTGCTGATTTTTTAAGGAGACCAAATAGCTGCGACATTCACCGGTAATCGGGTTGTAAGTCGGCCAATGCTTAAAGTTATTTCGATCAAAGTTTGCAGACAACTCCCGATTGATTCGATCCAGAAGATTAAAATTAAATTCCTTCGTCACTCCGTGAGAGTCATTGTAAGCCTTCAAGATTATTTCCGGGTCTTTCTTTAAGTCTATACCCAGTAGTACCCAATCGTGCGTTTGACATCCAGCAGCAATTTGGTTCAGAATATCCTTTGCTTCTTCCAAATCAAAATTCCCGATATTCGATCCCAAAAAAAGTATTAGCGTAGGCTTGCCATTCTCCCAAGGCCTCAGTTTCATAGCCTCTCTGTAAGAAGATTGAAGTGGCTTTATATCGATCCCGGGAAGCTCATGAAGCGTCTTTTCTTCTAATTCCTTTAGTACCGAACCGGAAAAATCAACCGGAAAGTAAGTAAAATTGACATCAGGTTTAGATTTGAGGTATCGGAGCAAAATCCGAGTTTTCAATCCATCACCTGCACCAAGTTCCACCAAATTAAAATCATGTGTCACTTTAAGAATTGCTGAAAAGATGGCTTCATGCTGTCTTTCCAAAATTTCAAACTCCTTTCTGGTTAGGTAATATTCCGGAAGAGACATGATTTTTTGAAAGAGCTTATCCCCTTTTTCATCATAGAAGTATTTGGAAGAGAGCCGCTTTGGATATTGATTAAGCCCTGAAAGCACTTCGCTCAGGAATGCATTTTTCTTAGAATCGGAATTGGTCATTTTTTAAAGGGATTTGGCAAGGCGAATGCCCATAAACTGCCATCTAAATTGTGGGTGGAAAAAATTTCTGTAAGTAGGTCGAGAGTGATTCTCGGAGGTAGCAACAGAGGCACCACGTAAAACCATCTGGTTCACCATAAATTTTCCATTATATTCCCCCAAAGCACCTGGGGCAATACTGAATCCGGGATAGGGCAAATAAGCCGAATTGGTCCATTCCCATCGTTTTCCCCAAGAAAATTTGGACTGAGCTACTTCCCATTCAAACTCCGTGGGTAGTCTCGCTCCTTTCCATGCGGCAAAAGCGGATGCTTCATAAAAGTTGACATGTGCTAAGCTTGCTTCAAGGTCAAGGTCTTTGCGACCTGCAAGGGTGTAATAAGTCCATTTTCCATCGATTTCTTCCCAATAAAGAGGAGCTTTTTGGGATTGATTTTGAACCCATGACCATCCTTCATCATGCCAAAACCTAGATTTTTCATAACCTCCAGAATCCATAAATTCCAAATATTCTCCGTTGGTGACTAAGGAAGAGGCGATTGAGAAGGGTTCTAGGAATACCCGATGCGCTTTTAGCTCATTGTCAAAGCAAAATTCATTTCCACTATAACCGATTTCATAAATTCCCTCCTTCACATCGATCCAATGACTTTTAGCTTCAGTACTATATTCCTGAATATCCATGACAGCAGGGTCAAGAGGATTGTGCCAAAGGGAATATTTCAAATCCGTGATCAGAAGTTCTTGATGCTGCTGCTCATGATTGAGTCCCAAAGTGATGAGTTTTTCCACCTCTTCCTTAGCATCCTGGATTAATTGAGACATGGCTTCATCTACATAAGCTCGGTATTCAAAGACTTCACTCACAGCAGGTCTAGTCATGAGACCCCGCTGATTTCTCGCGGTCCGTCTACCCATTGCATTGTAGTAGGAATTGAAAAGGAAATTAAACTGTGGGTGTTTTACCTGGTATCCTTTTAGATAATTAACCAAAATAAACTGCTCAAAAAACCAAGTGGTGTGAGCGAGGTGCCATTTCGGAGGGCTCACTTCCTCTGA
This sequence comes from Algoriphagus formosus, assembly GCF_002807035.1. Classification (GTDB taxonomy): domain Bacteria; phylum Bacteroidota; class Bacteroidia; order Cytophagales; family Cyclobacteriaceae; genus Algoriphagus; species Algoriphagus formosus. Next base: position 487,164 of record NZ_NIUC01000001.1, read on the forward strand.
TGCCTGCAGGCTAAAATCTTCAATAAGGAGGTTTTTACATAGATTTACAGAATGGGAGCGTACCGATTGATACTGCTTCAAAAGACTCATGAATCAAAAATTAGTAAGTCTTAAATTTATAAAATCATCCCTCCTTTCCCAAATGAATCAGAGCCTCTCCCACGTTAATTACTGGTAAATTATTTAAACCAATTATATGGCCATCAGAAGGAGCTTTGACTGGAATTTTAATTTGGCCGTAAGGATCGGTTATCCTTGCTAATATCTGTCCCTTTTTTACTTGATCCCCTGCTTTCACAGAGGCATTAAAAATTCCTGACGATTTTGCTCTGATCCATGAAGATTCCTTGAGAACGATAGTGTCTCTCCTTTCGGGGTTTTCCTCAATCATGCCAAGATGATGAAGAATTCGTTTAGTACCAGCAACCCCCTCATCCGTAGATAATTCGTCGATTCGCATGGATTCCCCTCCTTCAAATACAATCAATTGCTTTCCGGCCGAATAAGCGGTTTTTCGAAAAGACTTATCAATCAATTTCGAATTGACTACATAATAGGTCCCAAATACCTCAGCTAATTTCCGGGCCTTTTTATCCTTAAAATCTACCCGAACCTGTGGTTGATTGGCTAGCATTCGTCCACCTGTGTGAAAATCTATCCCCAAATCAATCTGAGGAATAATCTCTTCGCTCAATATGTAGGCAATTTGCCCCGCAAGGGAGCCTTTTTTGCTTCCAGGAAAGCTTCTGTTTAGATCTCGTCCATCAGGAAAAGTTCTGCTATTTGATAGAAAACCATAAATATTGACCAAGGGAATGATGATGACAGTACCCAAAAGCAAGTCCAGTCCAGCATCAATTTCATCCAAAATCCTTCTGGCGGTCACTATCCCATTGATCTCGTCACCATGTACTCCACCCGTGATTAAAACCACAGGACCAGGCTCTTTCGCAGCCCTTATAAAAATAGGAAGATCAATCAGCGTATGAGTAGGAAGCTTTGCGATTGGGATTTCTATGTTGACAGATTGGCCAGGTCGGATCTTGACTCCGTTAATACTTAATTCTTTCATAAATCCTCTCGGGAATTCGGTTCTATTTTCATTAAAAAACTTTTTCTTTGCAGAGATACAGCCCATGAATATACAAGAAAACACGTCGTTAAAACCATACAATACTTTTGGTATAGACGCAAAAGCAAGATTTTTTACAAAAGTCTCAGGACTGAAAGAATTAAAAGAGGCCCTTCTATTTGCAGAGTCTCAAACTATCCCCATTCTTATCCTTGGCGGTGGAAGTAATATCCTTCTGACACAAGATTTTACGGGCTTGGTGATCAAGTTAGAGCTTAAAGGGATTAAGGTAGTAGAAGAGGATTCCGAAAAAGTACTTGTATCAGTTGGTGCTGGTGAAAACTGGCATGAATTTGTTCTTTTTGCAATTGCTCAAAATTGGGCAGGAATAGAAAATCTTTCACTCATTCCAGGAACAGTAGGCGCCTCCCCGATGCAAAATATCGGTGCTTACGGCGTTGAAATTCAACAAGTATTTTATCACCTGAAAGCCTTAAATCGAAAAACCTTAGAACTGGAAACCTTTTCTGCAGAAGAATGTCAATTTGGCTATCGGGAAAGTGTCTTCAAGCATAGACTTAAAGACAAGTATATTATTTGTGAGGTCGTCTTTCAGCTTTCGAAAATTCCTTTGATCAATATCAGCTATGGAGCTATAAAGGATACTTTGGCAGAAATGAAAGCTGAGAATCCTGGAATCAAAGAGGTGTCTGATGCTGTTATTGCCATTCGTCAGTCCAAACTTCCCAATCCAGCTGAAATAGGCAATGCAGGATCGTTTTTTAAAAACCCAACTATTTCAGAATCTACTTTTGAAAAGCTAAAAGATCAATTCCCCGAAATCCCGGGCTATAAGGTGGATGAGGTCATTAAAGTCCCCGCTGCTTGGCTCATAGATCAGGCTGGTTGGAAAGGCTTTAGGCGAAATGACATCGGTGTCCACAACAAACAAGCTTTGGTTTTGGTCAATTTTGGAAAAGGGAAAGGGAAAGAAATTCAAGAGCTCTCCCAAGAGATTCAAAAAAGTGTGGAAGAAAAGTTCGGAATTAAATTAAGCCCTGAAGTCAATTTCATTTAAATCAGAGGATCATGCACCTCTAATTCCTTATGATAACGGTCCACCTGAACCCCAAACTTTCGTAAGAAATCAACGCCTTCATCACTTCCAATGCCTTTATATTCTGCGTAGGAAAATAGGTAAACCACTTTAGCTATTCCCATAGAAAAAATAATCCTCGCACATGGAAGGCATGGAGCTAGGGTCACATAGAGGGTAGAACCTTCTACTGATGTATTATTTTTAACGGCATATAAAATCGCATTTTGCTCGGCATGCAGGGCAAGCGAGCAGCTCCCCTTACTGTCTCGTGCACATCCGGTATCAGGAAATTCCAAATCACAGTTGTGCGTACCAGCTGGCGGCCCATTATATCCAATAGAAATAATTCTCGTATCTTTTGTCAAGACGGCACCCACATGCTTTTTGATGCAATGAGAACGCTTTGCCAAGTTGACGGCCAACTCCATAAAAATATCATCAAAATCAGGTCTGCTCATGTCGCGAAATTTCTCCAAAATTAGTTATACATTTTAGGTAGGAAAATAAGATTTCAAATTCCTTACTTAAAATGCCAAAATTGGTTTGGGATTTGTGATTTGATTGAAAGGTAAAAATACTCTGAAATGCTTAAAGGAAAATTTTCAATTGGTTGGACGATCCTTTTGATGGTCGTTATACAATCGTGTAGTAGCATAGAAATTTTTAAAGAGAACACGGAGCTTCCACTATCAGCAAAATACAATTCCTTCGTGATCGTCAATGCTGAGGTGAATATGAATGGCTTTTCAGCCCAGTTTTTAGATGCAAAGGTCCAAGACAAAATTCGTGAGTCTTTCGAAAGTCAAGGACTTACCTACGATCGAGTCAAACCTGACCTTGTCATTCGCTACACTTCTAATGAAGACATGAGACAGCGAGAAATAAACAGTTTCAACAATCCCTACCCATTTTGGGGAATGCGAGTTTGGGATCCTTGGATGTTCAATCCTTATTCCCCCTACAATGATCCTCCGCGCACAGACAATTATGAGCTCCTCCAGGTAATCATAGATTTTATTGATCCAGAAAAAGACAAATTTTTAATGACTCTGACTGGTGTGACAGAGGTAAACAGTCCAAAGTACAAAGAGAAAAAAGTTTTAAAAACCACTGAAAAAGTTGTTGAACGCTTTATTTCAGAGATTGATTTCTTAGAGAATTAGAAAATAGTTACATCAATTATTGAGATACTCCTACTCTTTCATTGTAAGGGTGTGAAGATTCACTAAAAATTACAAAGTTATTTGGCCGGTTATTTGCTATTTGAGCAGAAGATTGTAATTTTGTATTATAATTATTGTAATTCAGCACCCCGATTTTGCATTTTAATGCTAACTATTGTTCTCATAGACGACGACCCTATCAGCACATTTGTGACTGAAAAGCTTATTTCCAAGAATGTAAGCCAGGCTTGTCAGTTTTTCAAATATCAAAGTGCAAAAGAAGCTCTTCAGGAAATATCGAGCATTAAGCCTCATTATCTTTTTTTAGACCTGAATATGCCCGAGATGAACGGCTGGGATTTTCTTGATAGATTCAACCCTAGCGATACAGAAGCAGAAATTTATATTTTAAGTAGCTCCGTAGACGAGCGCGACATTAATAAAGCCAGCCAATATCAGTTTGTCAAAGACTACCTCTCTAAGCCTCTGGTGAAAAAGTACATTCAAAATATCTTCAATTAAATTTGACAAATTCCCTTCAGGGAATTTTTTTTTGCTTTTTAGAAAATCTTTTTGAAAGTTCGGAACATTCGTTTTCAGGATTGGTTTTATTTTTATCAAAACAAGCAAAAACTATGAGATCAATTCAACCCGAATTAATTGGAGCAATCGAGCGGACGGCCAAGAAACTTAAGGATGGAGGATCAAGCTATCAATGGGGACACATGGGCGCATGCAACTGCGGAAATCTTGCTCAAGAACTTACACCTTTTTCAAAAGCAGAAATTCACCGATATGCAATGGAGCGCTCTGGTGATTGGAATGATCAAATATTAGAGTTTTGCCCTACAAGTGGTTATCCCATCGACCTTGTTATTCAGCGAATGTTGGATTTTGGTTTGACCTTAGATGATCTCGGACATTTAGAGAGGCTTTCTGCACCAGAAGTATTGGAGCGTATTCCATTCGAAAGAAAGCAGTCACTTAGCCAAAATAAGCGCGAGGATGTAGTATTTTATCTAGAAACTTGGGCTAGGGTACTTCGTGAAAAATGGGAAAAACAACAGTCATCCGAAATTTTGGAAAGAGTTGAAAAAAATTCAATTCCGGTGTATTGAGCAATTTGTTTTTTTAATTTATTTGCATCGTTTTCACTTAAACCACAATCTTATGGAAGATTTCGAAGATGATTTTGATGAAATGGATGACTTCGATTCCGATGATGATTTTGACTCCGAATTTGAAGACGAGTACGATCTAGATGAAGAATCCGAGTTTGTCGATGACAACATCATGGACTTTGATGAAGAGGACGATGATTTTGACGAAGAAGAGGACGAAGACTTCGACGACGAATTTTAAGTGACATGGCCCAAGAACTTGTTGGTATTTTGGGCCTAGTCCTTTATCTTCGACCCTTGAATTAAACATCAAAAATCTAGCTCATGATTCTATTGGATATTTTCAGTTCACCTATCGCCTCCGGCGCTCAGCTATTCTTACTGATTGTTGTGATTTTGATCGGATTAGGCGCAGGTCTTTCAGCAGTAGATGCACGTAAAACCTTCTCAAAGGGTAAAAAATAATCTTAACAAAAGGGCTTTTGCCCTTTTTTGATTTATGGACAAAAAACAAGATTACTCGAATCACGCACGGTATTTTCCGTTTCATCATTTTTTCCTAGCACCCCTATCCTTAGCCTTTTTTATTTGGACGCTAATCGATTTAGATTTTTCAAGTTCTGAAGCAATCTCAGAAAGCATCAAATCCTTGATTTTAGCAATTATGGTTCTGTCACTTCCCATGTTGTCCAGGATCTATGCACTCAAAAACCAAAACCGGATCATTTTTGCGGAAATGAGAGCTCGCTATGCCGAACTTACTGGCAAGGCATTTCGGGAAAAAGAGGAAAAACTTAAAGGAGGTCAAATAATTGCCCTACGATTTGCCAGCGATGAAGAATTGCTTCCTCTGATTGAAGAGACAATCGAAAAAAACTACAGCCCGAAGGAAATCAAAATGAAAATCAAGAATTGGAAAGGTGACTATCAGAGAGTCTAAATAGTCAATTTCTTTTCTAAGGTAAGCTTCAGATTTTCAGCTGCTTTTTTCTTATAGTCTATTCGAGAAAAATCCAATTCTGGTAATTTCATAACAGATTCAAATCCAATATCTTGACCTTCTTCCCCTGAAGTAACAAGGTAGCATGGCTTTTGGTATTTCTTGCATATCTGTAGCAGTTCAAAACACCCTTTTCCTTCTTTAGATTGTTGATCAAACCTACCTTCTCCCGTGACAACGACATCGCTTGATTGAACCTCATTTTCCATGGCTACCTGATCAAAAAAATAGGAAGCTCCAAATTTGATTTCGGTTGAGAAAAATGCATTTAATCCCAATGCAATTCCTCCAGCCGCACCAAATCCTGTACAATCCTCAAATGGCTTTTTTGCCTTCTGATAGAGAAGCTGTATGATACGATTTGCATCTTCTGAAAAGGAGTCCATTTGATCCGAGCTAAGGCCTTTTTGAGGTCCAAATACGGGAATCGCTCCAGTGGCTCCAAAAAAAGTATTTCTCACATCACAGAGACAGGTAAAAGTAAGTTTTGAAAGCTTTGGCTTAGACTGCACGTAAGCCAACTTTTTCAACAAATGATCTGAAAAGGGAACGATCTCCTTCCCCAAGGAATCTAAAAATACAAATCCCAAACCCTGTAGGATGCCCAGTCCTAAATCTATACTAGCGCTTCCTCCAAGGCCAAGAATCACGTGCTCTGCACCCATTTCTATCCCTTTTTGGATCAATTTACCTGTTCCGAAGGTAGAAGCTACACGGGGGTTTAATTCAGAACTATCAAGCAAGCCGATTCCACTGACAGTAGAAACGTCCAAGTAGATAGTTTTGGATCGAAAGTCATAGCCAAAGGAACCAAAAGCAGGTCTTCCAAATGGATCTAGCGACCAAGTGCTTATTTTTTCTAGCTCCAAATACTCTGTCAAAAGCTCACAAGTGCCATCTCCCCCATCTGCGATCGGTATCTTCTTGACCTGTGAATTTGGATACTTACTAGCTACAATTTGCCCGATAATCTCAGCAGCATCACTTGCAGAGATTGTTCCTTTAAAGGCATTCGGAGCAATTAAGACTTTCATTTTAAAGCATTCATCCGCTCAAAATAATCCTTGTAAGCGGCCTTGACTTTTGGGGCCAAATAAATGGTCGAAATCATCGTAGGAATTGCCATGATCGCATACATTCCATCTACTAGGCTAATCACCACTTCAAGAGAAGCCACTGCCCCAGCCACAATGGTGATCAAATAGAAATAATTGTAGAAATCAGCTCTTTTGGCTCCAAAAAGGTAATTGAAGCACTTGTGCCCGTAATAGGAGTAGGTAAACATGGTCGATAGGGCAAAGATCAAAACCGCTGACATGAGAAGGTATTTACCAATTCCTGGTAAAGCTGACTCAAAAGCATTCAATGTCAATCTCACTCCATCCGCTTCGGTAGTCTGCCAAACTCCAGTCAGCATGATTACAAGGGCTGTCAAGGTACAAACCACAATGGTATCGATAAATGGCCCCAACATCGCAATCAAACCTTCTCGAATCGGCTCTCTATTCTTGGAGGCACCATGGACCATAGGAGCAGTACCAATTCCCGCCTCGTTAGAAAAAGCTGCTCTTCTTGCCCCAGTGATAATCACAGCTCCTACTACGCCGCCAGCTGCAGCCTTTCCAGTAAATGCATCAGAAATAATCAACCAAAGCATTTCAGGTACATCCACAAAATTCTTTCCTACAATAATCAAAACGGTAACGAAGTATAGTACAACCATGAATGGTACAAGACGGGACGCCACTGCTGCTATTCGCTTAATTCCTCCCAATACAACAAAGGCCACCAAGACCATCATTGTGATGCCGATAATCCATCGAACGGTCTCTGTTGATTCGATACCAGCAGGCTCTAGCATTACTGCTCTGAAAACCGCTGAAAGTTGATTGGCTTGGAATATGGCCAACAGACCTATGACTCCTGCTACTGAGAAAATGATGGAAAGAAATTTGAATTTTTTACCCATCCCCTCTTCGATGACGTACATGGGTCCCCCTTGAACTGTGCCCGCGGAATCTTTCCCTCGAAACATGATAGCCAAAGAGCAACTGTAATACTTGGTAGCCATTCCAACGAAAGCAGAAATCCACATCCAGAAAATAGCCCCCGGACCTCCCATATTGATAGCTATTGCCACACCACTGATATTCCCAAGTCCGACTGTCGCAGCAATTGCAGCAGACAATGCTTGAAAAGAAGTAATCTGTCCTGGAGCAAGATCATCATCATATTTCCCTCTAAGGAGACTGATTGCATGTCCGATTTTTCGAAAGGGAACAAATCCGGAATGGAATAAAAGAATGAGTCCGCCTCCCATCAATAAAACAAGCATCGGCGTGCCCCAAATCCAATTCGCAAATGAAACAATAATGTCTCCCATAGTTCAACTTCTTTTTAATGTATATTCTAAATTAGCTACCATATTACCTCCAAATTCCTCAAAAATCAAAGATTTGAGAAAGGCATATACAGAAAATCCCAGCCGAGATAGCTGGGATTTTAAGTCTTTCGCCTGATTACCAAGCTACTTTGGGGGATTTATAAAATTGAATTCCTTGAACCTCCCAACTTTCACCAAGTTGAGCGACGCGACCTTTAAAACTTTCCCAATCTCTCGATGAACCAGGAGACCAAGCCACTTCGGCTAATGCCGCTAGTCTAGGGAAAGTCAAATATTCAATATCGGCTCTGTTTTCAACCGTTTCCGTCCAGAGAGGTGCTTCGACCCCTAAAATATCAGACTTTTTAATATTTGAAGAATAGGTAGCCGGATCCCAGAGGTATGCAGAATCCAACTCAATGTACGCCGCCCAATGCAAGCCAATCCGGCTGGTCGAATCATACTGCATATCAAGATAGGATTTCTTAGCCGGCGACATTAAAATCTGATTTCCCTGTCCTACGGCTAGTGCAGCATTATCCTCCATAGCCCAAAACTGTGCAATATTTCCAGGTAAAAGATTAGCAGTAGCTACCTCATCCCATCCAACACTGATTTTCCCATGCTTTTGAACGATATCCTGAACTCGTTCTACGAATTTGATATAATCATCTTTGGCGGTCACATGAGATTCATCTCCTCCAATATGGAAATAGGGTCCTGGAGTAATTTCAGAAAGCTCTCTAACTACATCGTCCACGAGCTGATAGGTCAATTCCAAATCGGTATCAAAAGTGCTGAAACCAACTTCTATCCCCGTATAAAGCTCAGCAGGCTCCCTGGTAATCATTTTGGAAGTGAAATCAATCTCGGATTCTTCACTAGGGTGATTGACCGTACTGAGATCACCATCCGGTAAATTTATTCCTGGATTCAATTCTCCATAGGCAGCCAAGGCAGCATTGGTATGCCCTGGCATATCAATTTCTGGGACGATGGTAATAAACCGCTCTTGCGCGTAGCGTACGAGTTCTTTATAATCTTCCTGTGTAAAAAAGCCTCCTTCTCCACCGCCAACTTGTGTCTTTCCTCCTATCTCAGTCAGCTTTGGCCAAGACTTGATCTCAATTCGCCATCCTTGATCGTCGGTTAAGTGAAGATGCAGGTAGTTCAACTTTAATCTCGCCATTTGATCGATGTAATGCTTTACATCTTCCATCCCAATGAAATGTCTGGCTACGTCTAGCATGGAGCCTCTATAAGGGTATTCAGGGTCATCTTGGATTTTTCCTGCCGGAGCAATCCAATTTACATTTTGCGCCATAGGGGCAAAAATTTGGCTTGGAAAAGCTTGAAGCAAGGTTTGAATGCCATAAAATATTCCAGCGGGTGAATCTGCAGAAATCTTTGCCTGACTTGAGGTTATTTCTAATTCATAGGATTCGTCGTCCAAAGCCCCACCATATAATTCTAAAATGATTTGACCTTCTCCTTCACCCACTTCCAGCTCAAAACCAGTTGCCCGTTTGATGGTTTGATTAAAATATTGGGCCAAGGGTTCTAAACTAGCCTGATCTCCAATTAGCTGAATAGACGCTGCTGATGTGAGTTCAAAGGAACCATTGGAACTACTTACCGATTTGGGGAGAGGAATCAAACCTCTCTCATCCAGTGAGGGGCCTTTCGGTCCGCAAGAGAACACCAAAGCGGTCAAAAAGAGTACGATAATTGACTTTTGATAGGTCATAGTGTCTGATTTGTTTGGTTAAACTTAATTTAAATTTTTTCAAATGTCCGATCCTTTATAAAATTTCTTTCCAAAACCCTCAAATGAGATTTCAACGGTAACGGCCGAAAAAAAACTCAACCACTCAGCCTACCGAAATCAAATAATCTCAAAATATTCGAAGGAAAAAGCGATTATTTTGAATATTTTGAAAACTGAAATTCAATAGAAAATAAAATAATATGAAGGAAAACAAAAATGGCTCGGATACTTCAAGGAGGAATTTTATAAAAAGCTCAGCTTTGGCGCTTTCAGGATTTTATATTGTTCCACGGCATGTTTTGGGGGGTCAGGGTTTTGTTGCCCCAAGTGATAAACTTCGGGTGGCAGGTATTGGTGTTGGAGGAATGGGCTTCAATGACGTAAGTGGAGTCTTCAGAAGTGGTAAAGCCGATATCGTGGCACTTTGTGATGTTGATGACACTCGGGCTAAACGAAGCCGGGATGCACATCCTAAGGCAGCTTATTACAAAGATTACCGAAAAATGCTCGAAGCTGAGCAAGACAACATTGATGCAGTGACTGTATCTACTCCTGATCACATGCATGCTGTGCAGGCGATGATGGCTATGAAAATGGGGAAGCACGTGTATGTTCAAAAACCACTAAGCCATGATATTTACGAAGCAAGAATGCTTACAGAGGCTGCAGAGAAATATAAAGTAGTCACCCAAATGGGAAATCAAGGATCCTCAGGTGATGGAGTCAGAAAAATGGTGGAATGGTACAACGCAGGACTGATCGGAGAAGCGACAAAAGTGTATTCTTGGACCGATAGACCAGTTTGGCCACAAGGAATTCCCTGGCCGAGTGAGGGAGTAACTCCACCGGCTGATTTAGACTGGGATTTATGGCTAGGTACTGCTCCCTACCGGGATTATGTCGGAAATCTAGTTCCCTTCAATTGGCGAGGATGGTGGGATTATGGAACAGGAGCCTTAGGAGATATGGCCTGCCACATCATGGAGCCTCCTTTCAGGGTCTTAGGTCTTGGGTATCCAAAATCTGCTGAATGCTCTGTGGGTTCAGTTTATGTAGGAGAATTCCAACGTGGATATTTCCCTGATAGCTGCCCTCCTTCTTCACACATCACCCTTCGCTTTGATATGCCAGGTGGAAAAGAACTGGAATTTCACTGGATGGATGGCGGTATTCAGCCTACAAGACCTGCAGAACTCGAGCCTAACGAAATCATGGGCGATGGAGGAAATGGAGTAATCATCGAAGGTACTGCCGGCAAAATGATGTGTGCAACCTACGGTCGAGATCCAAAACTCCTACCAACCTCTAAGAATCAATATATCAACGTCCCAGAAACCGAGTATCGTGTACCTGGCGGAGACAGTGGTCACTACAACAACTGGGTAGAGGCTTGTATTGCAGGCTTTGGATCAGAGGAGTATAAAAAGTTGAGTTCACCTTTCAGTGTGGCAGGACCACTTACTGAATCAGTACTGATGGGAAATCTTGCCATTAGAAGCTACGACTATCGCGTTCCTAGACCAAATGGAAATGCCAATCAGTTCGACTATCCAGGTAGAGGAATAAAATTGGTATGGGATGGACCAAATATGAAAATCACCAATTTCGATCCAGCCAACCAGTTTGTCAGACGAAACTACCGGGAAGGTTACAGCTTATAATCATAAAAAAAGCGGTCCTAAATGGACCGCTTTTTTAATCTTCAATTGTCAATTCTACACGACGATTTTTACTTCTTCCAGCCTCTGTTGCATTAGAGGCTATTGGTCTGGTGCCGCCCCATCCAGAGATACGTAGTCTCTCAAAGTCTACACCTTGATCAACCAAATAATCCCTTACAGCTCCAGCTCGATCTAGAGAAAGGGCTTTGTTTAATCCAGGATCACCCGCACTATCTGTATGACCACTTATCCGGATCTTCAAATCTGGGTTTTCACTCAAAAAGCCTACAATCTGATCTAAGAAGTCAAAAGTATCTCCCTCTTCCAGATCTGCGGTACCTCGTTTGAAATTGACTTTATCCAATAGTAAACTGTTGCCAGTTTCTGCTTTCGTCATCAAAATCACATTGGGTTCCTTTGTCTTTAATTCAGCCAAAGAAATCGAGGTAGGGAAAAATTGAGCAGCTTCAAACCGAAGTAATTGAACGCCGGAGGCTTTAAGATCACTTATTTTTTGATTTTGTGCAGGAATTTCCTTCCACTCCTCGCCGCTTTTGGCCATTAGACGGAAGTTTTCCACCCGAATCTTATTCTTTTGATCAATCACCAACCATCTAACTGGCTCTTCCTCCATTTCAACCGACTTTTCCATTAGCTTCACTTCAGGCATTCCAACAGCACTAGAAGGGTAAAGTGGTGCTAATTCAGTCACGGTGGTCACATTTTCAGATTGGTTTTGCTGAGAAACGGCAACTGTCTCAGGGGCCTTAAATTCATTAGGGATTTCTAGTGGAGTGATTTCCTCATAGGTAACCAAATCTGCGAATCCATCACTGTTTTGGGTGGTAGTCCAAACCACCTCCGTAGGCGAAATAAACGTGACGGCACTTTCTGAGCCAGGGCTGCTCAATTGAACCCATTTCTGGGCAGCGCTCCATTCAGTAAGATCTTCTGAAAGCGCTTTTGCAATGAAAATATCCTTCCCTTGGGCCCCTAATTGAAGATTTGAAGAAAAATAAAGCAGTCCTGAACTAGGGTCAAAATAGGGTGAAGTTTCTTGACCAGGTGTATTTATGGCAGATCCAAGGCTTTTTGGTGCTGCCCATTGAACAGGACCAAGTTTTTCGCTCACATAAATGTCTTCATTTCCACGGCTATCAGAACGATTTCCTGATAGAAAAATATACTTTCCGCCTTTCGAAACTGATCCAGTGATAGCGCCTTGGAATTTTTCGATTTCAGGCATGGATACCTGACGTAAAAAATTCCATTCCTGACCGAATTTCGAATACTGAAACACCCCAAAACGATCTGAGCCTGAATGAAAGACCAACAGCGTTAGAATATCTTCCAAGCCTAAGGCCAAATCATATCCTGCAGTGCTTAGGTCTTTCCGATGAATAGCCTCTGACCATTCACCTTCAGGAGTTTTTTTGGTCATCCAAATATCTCCCGGGTCATTGATTCCTCCTACATTCTGAAAATGATTGGCGCGGGTAAAGAGCAAAACGCCATCCCCTATCCAAACCGGATTCATGTCATCTTGAGGCGTATTTGCCCCTGACAGATTCTTGATTTGTTGAGAAAATATCGAGAGAGAAACAAAAAAGGCAAGCAGAAATAAGCTGCCTGCCCGTAAATTAAACTGAGGTTTATACATTTTATTATTGGTCGAGTACGATCGCAAAGACTAGCGGAGCTACTATGGTAGCATCTGACTCAATGATAAATTTTGGTGTATCAAGTCCTAGCTTACCCCAAGTGATTTTCTCATTTGGAACTGCACCAGAATATGATCCATAAGATGTAGTCGAATCAGATATCTGACAGAAGTATCCCCAAAGTGGTACATTATCACGCTGCAAGTCTTGATGAAGCATAGGCACCACGCAGATAGGAAAGTCTCCTGCAATTCCCCCGCCAATTTGGAAAAATCCAACTTTACTGTCTTCGGTAGCATTTTCTGTATACCATTCTGCCAAAAACATCATATACTCAATCCCACTTCTGACAGTGTGAACGTTTTTGACATCTCCGGCGATCACATGTCCTGCAAACATATTGCCGAGTGTGGAATCCTCCCAACCTGGGACGATAATAGGAAGGTTCTTTTTAGCAGCTTCCAAAAGCCAGGAGTTTTTGGGATCAATCTGAAAAGAATCGTCCAGTTTACCAGAAAGCAAGATTTTATAAAAGAATTCATGAGGGAAATAGGCCTCTCCAGCCTGATCAGCTTTCATCCATTCCTCCAAAATCACATCTTCAATCCGACGCATGGCTTCCATCTCCGGAATACAAGTATCTGTCACGCGGTTCATGTGTCGATCCAAAAGATCTTGCTCCTGCTCAGGAGACAAGTCCCGGTAGTTTGGAATACGCTCATAATAATCATGAGCAACTAAGTTGAAAACATCTTCCTCTAGGTTGGCTCCGGTACAGGTGATGATTTGAACTTTATCCTGTCGAATCATCTCAGCCAGAGAAATCCCCAGCTCAGCTGTAGACATGGCTCCGGCCAAGGTGACCATCATTTTCCCGCCTTCATCCAAATGTGTTTTATAACCTTCGGCTGCATCGATGAGTGCCGCAGCATTGAAATGCCGATAATGATGCTTCAAAAATTCGGTGATCTTCATAATTTCGATTTTTTAACTTGAGCTGTAAAATTACCCAAATTCAAACATAAAAAAACCCGGACTAGCCGGGTTTCCTTAGATTCGATATTATTTATTGCGCAGCAGGCTTTTCGCTAGCAAACTCTTGATTGAGTCCTTCTACCACCTTATCTGTCAGATCTAGGGCATCTTTACCATACCAAACAGCACCACCACGAGTGTAGCTAAGGATAAGGTCTAGATCGTTTTCTTCTGCATATTTTTTCAAATATGCCTGAACCTTATCGTAAACCTCACTGTAAAGGGTACTTTCGTCACCAGCTAATTCTTGCATCAGGTTGTCACGATAAGTCATCAGATTCTGCTCTTTCTTCACAAGCTCCTCTTGCTTTGCTCGCTGCTGATTAGGAGTCATATTTCCGCCAGTTTGCTGGAAATTAGCAACTTCTTGTTCGAAGCCTCTTGCTCGACCCTGTAGATCAGATTCAAACTTCTTTCCTTTTTCCTGAAGCTCTGCAGACTTAGTTTTGAAGTACTCATACTTATTGATCACACTATCAGTCAAAACGAAAGCCACTTTCAGATCAGAAAATTCTACAGAAGATTCACTTTGAGTAGTAGTTTCTGCTGCTTGTTCAGTTTTTGGCTGACAGGATAGCATTACTGCAAATGCAGAAACCAGGGAAAATAGGGGTAATACTTTTTTCATTTAATTGAGAATTAATTTAGGCTCTTTGAAAATGGAGAAATAAGCGCATTTCAATAGTCGCTCACTGCTTACCAAATTCAAGGTGGATTTTACATGCTTGACAAGGGCGCAAATATAAAGAAAGAATTGACTTGACAAGCCCTGTAATCGAACTGTGTCCTTAAAATATCCTAATCAAAAATACATTTCCTGCGCCAATCGGTAGACTTGGGCATGCGCATCAATTATTTGACTGATTTTAGGACTATAGCCTCCTCCCATACAGCACATGATTGATAGGTTATTCATTTTTGCTACAGAAAGTACCTTCCGATCTCTTTCATAGATTCCTTGAATGCTCATTCCCAATCGCCCCAATTTGTCAGAAGAAAGAACATCAACCCCGCATTGATAAATCAAAAAATCAGGTTGAAAGTCATCAATCAACTTTTTTAAGTTTTTGTCCAAGATAGAAAGGTATTCCTCATCGGCAGTCCCATCTGCTAATTCAATATCCAAGTCAGATTTTTCTTTTCGATGTGGGTAGTTCTTGGCGCCATGCATGCTGAATGTGTACACTCGAGGCTCATTTCTAAAAATAGCAGCAGTCCCATTGCCCTGATGTACGTCCAGATCGATGACCAAAATTCTCTTAGCCTTTTGAGAATTTAAGAGGTGAAAGCTCGTCAAAGCAATATCATTCAATAGGCAAAAGCCTTCTCCTCTATCCCGAAATGCATGATGTGTCCCTCCTGCAATATTTAAAGCGATTCCATGCTCTATTGCAAATTCCGCGGCTTGCACCGAGCCTCCAGCAATTAGAATTTCACGCTTTACCAGAGCCTCACTCAATGGAAATCCCGTGGCTCGCTCCTCAGATCGGCTAAGGCTGAGGTTTTTTAGCTTTTCCCAATAAGAAAGATCATGGGCTTGGCCAATAAGCAATTCATCGACCACTTCTGGCTTAAAAAAATTACTTTCGGTGACAGTCCCTTCATAGAGTAATTGCTCAGGTAGCAACTCGTATTTCTCCATCGGAAAACGGTGTCCAGGAGGTAAAGGATGGCAATATTCGGGTGACCAGGCTATTTTTAGCATAAAAAAAACGCTTGCATTTTAACAAGCGTCCATGCAAAGTGTTTTAATCAATAATTCAGACGTCCTCTTCTTCCGACTGAAAGGAGTAAAGAGTCTCATCCAGTGAAATTGTGTCTTCATTGTATTCGAGAATAAACTTCCGGATAGTAGAATCGTCGATATGTTCAAGGTTAAGGGCTGCATCCAATCCGATTCCGAAATCATGATTGGTATCAATATCGATGAATTCCTGAACCTTGACAGTTTCTTCTTCTTCGATCTCCATGATCATTTCGGTAATAAACCAACCAATCTCCTCTTCCTCACTGGATAAAGGCAATAAATTTCCATTTTCATCTTCTTCGTAGCGAATTCCGTTGAAATTAGGAAACTTCTTCGCAGCCTCATGTTCGGCCAACTCATAGACCTCACTGGCATGATGAAGTCTCAAAGTGTAAAGTGCCGCATCATAGATGACCTCTTTGCCTTCATACATTCCGATAAAGTAAAAATTCACATACTCATCGGAATTTTCGGCATCTTCAACTAGTTGATAGGGTTTGCCAATTCTTTTAAGTTCAGCTTTCAGATTGGCGATTTCTTCTGGTGAAAATCCTGGGTTATTCTGAGGATTCATGTTCAAACAAAATTAGAGTCAAAGCGGAAAGTTAACTTTCTAGATTGAAATAAAAAGAAAATAGAAACATTTTATCGATGGATAAAGCCAAAATTGAAAAGTTTGACGAGGATTCGATGAACTATATTCTAAAATCAAAGGAAAACCAGTCATTTGATAGGAAACAAAAGATCACCTCAAAAAAGAAAATTGCCAAGACCATTGCTGCCTTTGCCAATACAAATGGAGGAGAAATTGTGGTCGGTATCTCTGATCAAAATCAAGTTATCGGGATAGATCCAGAGGAGGAAATCTATATGATCGAATCGGCCAATGAATTGCATTGTCATCCAAAAGCGGAGTTGTCATTCAAAAAGCTAAGCTATGTTGATAATGATCCAAGTCCTTATGAATCAGCTGATAAACTTTTACTTTTGGTCCAAGTAGAAAAAGCTCCCTCGCCAGGAGTCCTTTGGAAGGAAAGTGAAAACTCTGTAGAGAAATTTTACATCAGACAGGGAGACCGAAGCATCTCAATCTCTTGAGTCCATGTTGTTTCCAAATAGTGAATTGATGATACTGAGGACGATCGCAAAAAGCAATGCCCACCAAAATCCATCCACTGAAAATCCTGGAATGATGTAGTCAGCAATCAGGATTGCAAAGGCATTGATTACCAATAAAAATAATCCTAAAGTGATAATGGTAAGAGGCAAAGTCAAAAGGATCATCAAGGGCTTGATGGTTATATTGATTAGAATCAATAACCCTGCAAGCAAGAAACCTGTTGTCCAAGTATCGATATATACGCCAGGAATAAAAAATTCTGCAATTAGAACCGAAATTCCTCCGATCAGTATTTTCACTAAGAAATTTGGAGCTTTACTTTCTCTGGGCATGGTTTCAAAAGATTGGTTGGGTATAAAAACTAATATCGAAAAATAATTGAGTATTCTGGAAATTCGAATTCAGATATTCAAAATTCATGGGTTATATTTGTTCAGTATTAATTAATAGTTTATTGTGATTATCATTATTTTCTTCCTCCTTCACTGGTATTTCTCTCTATTCTGCCAAAGTTTCTTCCTTCACAGATACGCAGCTCACCAAATGTTCGAAATGAACAAGTTTTGGGAGCGTTTCTTCTACATCTTCACATGGATGTGGCAAGGTAGCTCTTACCTCTCTCCTAGAGCTTATGCGGTGCTTCACAGAATGCACCATGCTTACAGTGATACACCAAAAGATCCTCACTCCCCACATCATACCGAAAACCTTTTCACCATGATGTGGAAAACCAAAAATATCTACAATGAGTATTTTTCTTTCCGACTCAAGCCTGAAGAAAGATTTTCAAAAGATATTCCCGACTGGTTGACCTTTGACAAGTTTGCTGATAACATGGCCGTACGTGTGGCTTGGGGTCTGTTTTATGTATTGATCTACGTACTTTGTATTACAGTCTTTGAACTTCCCGGAACTCATTGGTGGATGTACTTCTTACTGCCAATCCACTTCTTGATGGGACCTGTGCATGGTGCTATTGTAAACTGGAGCGGTCACAAGTATGGTTATTCTAACTTTGACAACAATGATAAGTCAAAAAACAGCCTTTTACTTGATGTTTTGATGCTTGGAGAGCTTTTCCAAAACAATCATCATAAACTACCAAATCGTCCAAACTTTGCAGTGAAGTGGTATGAGTTTGATCCTACCTATCCAATTGTAAAACTATTGCACGCATCGAAGATTATTAAACTTCGAACAGTATAAAAAACGAAAGGGACAAAAATTTGTCCCTTTTTTATTTTTCTGACTTTCAGTACTTTAAATATTTTTCAACTAAATAGTAATACTAATTTTTGTATTTTTCTTGGATTTAAGAAACTAAACGAATAATTTACCTTCGTTTTAAAACTTAACACCAAAAAACTTATGAAACCATTAACCAGAGCGGAAGAGGAGATTATGCAAATCCTCTGGGATATCGAGCGAGGATTCGTGAAAGATATTCTTCTTCCTATGCCAGAGCCAAAGCCGGCTTACAACACTGTATCGACTATCGTCAGAATCCTTGAAAGAAAGGGATTTGTTAGTCACAAATCTTATGGCAAAAGCCATGAGTATTTTCCAATCGTCTCTAAAGACGAGTACCGTACATTTATCATCAAGCGTATGCTTGAGGGATATTTCGACAGTTCTTTTGCAAAACTTACAAAGTTCTTCAAAGGTGAAGAGTCTTTGAACAACAAGAACTATCAATAAGATACGGCGAAATTTTGGGTAAGCATTTAAAAAAGGCTGTCAGAATTATCTGACAGCCTTTTTCCTTTTTTATTGAACGTCTTTCAAAAGCTCCTCGACCGCTTTCTCCAGTTGCTGATCGATACCTTTGTCAATCTTTCCAGGCATATTTTTCACTTCAAATTGAGGCTTGGTTTCGTTATTTTCTAACCATTCCCCAGCTTGGTTTTTAGATGAAATCGGTACTACTCCCCATCTAACGCCATTTGGTAAACCTTCCCATCCGGCAAAAGAACAAGTCCCCGGGGTAGGCATACCTACTGTTTTACCGATTTCTAAATCAGTATATCCACAGGCGAAACAATGACCATCTGAATAATTGGCTTCATTGAACATGGCCAAGGTGGGCTTAGTCCAGCGAGCAGTAGGCTCATACCCCACTTCCTTTGCCTCGGTCGCATAAGTCAAAAAGCGCTCTCCGGTGAAGAACATCGCTAAATCAGCGACCAAATCACCCCCACCATTGAATCGTGTATCTACAATGACGCCTTCTGTATCATGATACTTACCCATCATTTCCTCATAAACATTTCTGTAAGGACCGTCACTCATTCCAGGAATATGAACATAGCCCAACTTACCACCGCTTAGTTCAGCTACTTCTTCTTGGTTCTTCTTGACCCATCGTCTATAAAGCAAGCCATTTTCCTCACGAAGTGATATCGGCTTGATAGTGAGTTGCTGTGCATTTTGTCCATTGGCATCGGTCAATTCAATCAAGGTGAACTTATCAGCTTTGCGGTTGAGTAGCTTCGCAAAATCCATATTAGCTGAAATAGCAATCCCATCAATAGATCGAATGATCATTCCGGCACTCACATTCAGATTGGCTTTGTCCAAAGGACCTCCTGGTATAACCTCTGTGATTTTAATACCATCTCCTTCAAAACCATAATCCCAAAACACTCCCAATGAAGCTGTCTGATCAGGCATGGAAATACTTCTTGAATATCTTGCTCCTGCATGAGAGACATTGAGCTCACCAAGCATTTCGGATAGCATTTCTGCGAATTCATAGTTATTCCCGATATGTGGTAAATACTTTTGATAATCAATTCTTGCCTTCTCCCAATCCACTCCATGCATATCAGGAGTGTAGAAAATGCCCTGAGTTCGCTGCCATACGTGATCAAAAAGATGATCAAGCTCCGCAGTTCGGTCATAAGTCATCTCACCGCTTATTTTGATCGACTCTCGCTTCATAGAGCTAGGATTGATTTTAGAAATTGAGCCATTGCTAAGCAGGAAAAGGCTTTCTTGATCTTTGTCCCACATAAGGTTACCATAGCTGGCATCCAGCTTCAATTCCTGTTTGGTTTCCTTGGTTCGGATATTGGTCGACCAGAGGTTGTACCCTTTCTCAAATCGAGCTAGGTAATACAGTTTTTCTCCATCCTTGCTCAAAACCGCGTCTCCTAAGCTACTGCTATGGATAGTCAGCCTAGCCTTTCGCTCTTCAATTCCTTCCCAGTCAAAATTGAGCGGACTTATTTCTTTTTTATCCTTGCTCTTATCCTCTTTCTCAGAATCTTTCTTTTCGCCGTCTTTTTTAGCTTTTTCAAGCTCTTTCATGAGTTTAAACTCATCTTCGCTCAGATTGAACTTATCCCAGGCACCTTTGTCAAAGAAAAGGGTGTAAACATCTCGCTCGCTTCTTCCAGACGTAGCATAGCTTCTTAGACCATCTCTATTGGAGAACCAAAGCATTTGCTTTCCACCATTCACCCATACAGCACTTCCATCATCATAGCCATTCTTCGTAAGGTTGCGGAAAGGTTCTTTACCACTAGCATCCAAGAGAACTACCTCACCATTGACCATGGTCGGGTTATAGGAAGCAAGTAGCCATTTACTATCCGGACTCCAGGTGAAGTACTGATCCCCATCACGCATGTGGTAGAGATCATCCGGAGAAAGCAGCATAACTTTTTCCTTTGATGCCAAATCCATGACCATAATAGATCGGCGATCCTCGACATAAGCTAATTTCTTTCCGTCGGGTGAAAGCTTGGGTAAGTAGGCGTCTACTTCCAAGTCCAACATCGGTGATTCCTTAATAAGCGTTGCGGCAAAGAAAAATGGCTCTTCGCTCCGAACTTTTTCAGCTTTAAAAATTTGCCAGCGGCCATCACGTTCACTGGAGTAAAGAATAGACTTTCCATCTGGAGCAAATTCTACAAAACGCTCTTGTTCGGCTGTTTCGGTAATACGCTTGGTCAAGCTTCCGTCCACTGCTGTCACAAATACCTCACCCCTTGCAATGAAAGCAATCTCTTTTCCATCCGGTGAAAGACTCATTTCGCTTACTCCTCCGTTGATAGAAATAAAATTATCAGGATTAGTAATAGCTTGGGTAGCTAAGCTTATTTCAACTTTTTGGGGTGCTTCTCCTGCCTTCAGCGTGTAAAGTTCCCCATCAAAGCTAAAGCTCATCAGCCCATCTTTAGAAATCGTCAGAAAACGAACCGGAAAATCCTTCAAATCAGTTAAAGCCTTTGAATTCGAAGGATCAGAAACCGACATGGAAAAGACATTGAAATCTCCATTCTGCTCACTGAGGTAATAAATTTCTTCTTCATTCGGAGAGAATACGGGATTTCTATCTTCGCCATAAAAAGTAGTCAACATCTGATGCGTGTCTGTATTCGCATCATACATCCAAATATCCCGGGCAATTCCAGACTCATGATGCTTCCTCCATTCATTTTCGCCGCCTTTTTTATCATGATAGATCATTTTTGATCCATCTGCATTACTCTGAACATACTCAGCAGGGATAGTCCAAATTTGATCCACTCTCCCACCCTTCACAGGTACTTGGTAGAGCTCAGGCTGGGAACCAGTAGGATATTGTCTGTGAGACGAGATATCCATTCGCTGTGCCCCAAAGATTACTCCTGAGCCGTCAGCAGTAAAATCAAAAGGCATTTCATCATTTGAATGGAAAGTGAGCCTTGATGCCGGTCCACCGGAGGCACTCATGATGAATATGTCAAAATTACCATAGCGATCTGATGCAAAAGCAAGCTGCTTTCCATCCTTACTCCATACGGCTTTGTAGTCATGCGCTTCGTGGAAAGTGAGTTGTTTGGCTTCACCACCAGCACTTGGAACCAAGTATAAGTCTCCTTTGTAGGTAAATACAATTTGACTACCATCGGGAGAAATAGCTGGATACCTTACCCATCTCGGATCATCTTGAGCCCAAGAGAGCTGACCAATCAATAATGCGAAAAGAACTAAACTGAATTTCTTTATCATGAATTTGAATTTTTGAGGCTTGAAAGTAAGAAAAATTGCAATAGCATTGCAGAAAAGATATTTAATCAGAGCTTTTTGAAATTCCTGTGGTAGTTTTCTTTCCTTCCCTTAATTGATCGGCCTATATTTGCGGCTTAATTAGGAAAAGCTGCACATGAATTCATTTATAGAAGAACTACGCTGGAGAGGAATGCTTCAAGACATGACTCCGGAAATCGAAGAACACCTGAATAAAGGAATGGCTTCTGCCTACCTGGGATTTGACCCCACTGCAGATTCACTTCATATCGGGCATTTGGTAGGTGTTATGACGCTTTTACACTTTCAGCGCGCAGGACATAAGCCATTTGCATTGGTCGGAGGTGCTACAGGAATGATCGGCGATCCTTCTTTCAAGTCAGCCGAGCGAAATCTTCTAGACAAGGAGACTTTGGATCACAATGTCAAGTCTATCCAAAATCAGCTGGCTAAATTCCTTGACTTCAGCAGTGGCACTGAAAACAAAGCCGAACTAGTCAATAATTACGACTGGATGTCAAAATTCTCCTTTTTGGAGTTTATCAGGGATGTAGGAAAACACATCACTGTCAACTATATGATGGCAAAGGATAGTGTCAAAAGAAGACTAGAGGACGGAAATGGCCTTTCCTTCACGGAATTTTCTTACCAGCTTATTCAAGGCTATGATTTTTACCATCTCTGGAAAAACAACAATTGCACCGTGCAGCTTGGCGGTTCGGATCAATGGGGAAATATCGTTACCGGTACTGAGCTCATTCGAAGAATGGGTGGAGGACCTGCATATGCATTGACGGTTCCTCTTATCACCAAAGCGGACGGAAGTAAGTTTGGAAAGACTGAAAGCGGTTCGGTATGGTTGGATCCAGAAAAAACATCTCCTTATGCATTCTATCAATTTTGGATGAATGTATCAGATGAAGATGCTTCCAAATACATTCGAATCTTTACCGTCTTGGACCAGAAAACAATAGAAGACCTGGAAAAAGCGCATCAAGAAGCTCCTCACCTTCGATTGCTTCAGCAAGAAATCGCTAAGCAAGTCACTACCATGGTGCATAGTGAAGAAGAATATGAGCTTGCAGTCAAAGCTTCGCAAATACTTTTTGGGAAATCCTCAACGGAAGATTTATCCAAATTAGACGAGAGAACCTTCCTACAGGTATTCGAAGGGGTCCCTCAAGTAGAGATTTCCAAGGCTGAATTTGAACAGCTGGAGTCAAACTTGGATCTTTTTGGAGAAATGACGCAAGGGTTGATCTTTGGCTCGAAGGGTGAAGCCCGCAAACTCATCCAAGGCGGTGGCCTTAGTATCAACAAGGAAAAAATTACCGATCCCAATGGAAAGTTTGAATCGAAGCTTCTGCAGGGAAAATATCTTTTGGTCCAAAAAGGCAAAAAGAATTACTTCATCGTCAAAGTAGAAGCCTGATAGTTTGACAAAAAATGGTCAAAATTAAATTTTGGCCATTTTTTGTCTTTTTCTTTTTAAAGCTCTTCTGTTTTTTGACCCAGGTTTAATAAATTCACTTTTGAATTAAATTTTAGCTCAAGCAATCCATGCCTAAAGAAAAGAATAAAGAAAAACTCATTTTGGATGCGGCCATTCGACTCTTCACTTCCAAGGGTTATCAGGCTACCAGAATGAGTGATATTTCCCAAGAGGTAGGAATGAGCAAAGGCCTCACCTACTTTTATTATAAAAATAAGGAAGACCTTTTCATGGCTTTGACCAAGAAGGCCTTTGATCAGTTTAAAGATGAATTTCGGGAAGTTTATTTGAGCAAAGGAAAAACCGGACTGGAGAAAATCACCGATTTGGTCATCCGAGTGGTAGACTTTGCCGGCAAAAATCAAATCCTCTACGATGCCATTATCAATTTTATGGATTTGGTCAAAAAATACAATCAGGAAGAGAGCAGAAAAGAAATTGATCCGCTAATCCTAGAAAGTCAGCACTTCCAAAAGCTCCTGGAAATCCATCATGAACCAGCCAAATTTGGCGTGATGATGGTCAGTCAGGGAATCAAGGATGGGAGTATCCGACCGGAACTACAGCCTGAGATCACTTTTTACACGATTTGGAGTATGATCATCGGTTTTGAAAAAATGCTCGGTCCGGTAGGATATGATGGAAAAGAAGTAAAAATCAATCCGGAGAGTTTGCAACCTGGATTCCTCAAACTCCTGCAGGATATGCTGAAAGGTACCATACAGGCAAGTAAACCTGCCACAGTTCAAACCAGTTTATTTTAGATAAAAGCCTATAGCAAATTTGCTACAGACTGGAAAAATAAAAAAGGCTATCAGATCGATAACCTTTTTCCATTTATTCCTGTGAGTAACCTTAATGAACGTTACCCATCATTTTTCGAATCATCGGTCTCAGAATGAATAGCAAGGCCGCAGAACCAATCACAGTGTAAACGATCAACATGTACTGATCCGGCATTTGAGCCAAAGCCTCTTCGGTACCACCACTCGCTTCACCTGCAATCAATCCTGCAAAGAGGTTTCCTAGTGAAACTGACAGGAACCAAATTCCCATCATTTGACCTCCATAGCCTTTTGGAGCTAGTTTGGTTACCAAACTCAAACCAACTGGTGAAAGTGCCAGCTCGCCAAATGTGTGAAGCATGTAAGTGAATATCAGCCAGGTAGGTGCTGCTAGCTCACCTGAAGCTGCGATTTTGGCAGCGAAATACATCACAAGGAAGCCCATACCCAACATGAATAAGCCAAGGGTGAATTTCATTGGAGAACTAGGCTCAAGATTTCTTCTTCCCAACCATACCCATAGACCACCAAAGATCGGCGCGAAAATGATAATGAACATGGAATTGATCGATTGGAAATAACCAGTTGGAATCTCAAAACCAAGAACCGAACGATCTGTAAATCGCTCTGCGAAAAGATTTAAGGTAGACCCAGCCTGTTCGAAGCCTGACCAAAACATCGCAGAGAATAAAAATAGAATAGCAATTACCCCGACTTTATTTCTATCAGACTTGTCTAATCCTCCAAAAAGAATCACATAGCCCAGATATGCAAAAGCAACCAAGGCAATGATAGTACCAGATGCCCCGGCAATAGCTACCACATCGATAGGAACGATCCCAGTAAACATAATTCCTATCAGTCCAACCAAGACTATACCTATCCAGGTAACTGCTGATTTCAATTTATTTTGCTTGGCCTGCTCAAAGTCATCTGACACAATAGGCGCATCTCCATATCCTTCTAGAGAGCTACCTGTCAATTTGTATTGAATCAATCCAAGCACCATTCCAAATCCTGCTAAGCCAAAACCAAGGTGCCAATCGTATTCTGCTAAAGTGCTACAAGCAATTGGAGCAATCAGAGCACCAAGATTGATTCCCATGTAAAAGATTGAAAATCCTGCATCTCGCTTTGAGCTTCCTTCTGGATAAAGCTGTCCTACGATCGAACTGATATTAGGCTTTAAAAGTCCAGTACCAAAGACGATCAGAATAAGTCCAAGGAAGAATGAAGTAGTATCGAGTGTACTTAATGCCGTTTTAGAAGCATAATCACCCGATGAAAAGATGCCGGGTAGAGCCATCGTAAAGTGCCCCATGGCAATGATGATACCACCGTACCACACTGATTTTTTTAGACCGAAAAGCCTATCAGCCAGCCATCCTCCCGGCAGTGCCAAAAGATAGACTCCCATAGTATAAAGTCCATAGATGGCTCCTGAAGTTTTGTCATCGAAACCAAGGCCTCCTTCGGTAATAGCTGCCGTCATGAATAAAATCAAGAGGGCCCGCATTCCGTAGTAGCTAAATCGCTCCCACATTTCAGTAAAAAAGAGCGTCATCAGCCCTTTTGGATGGCCAAAAATAGTTGGCCCTTCGAATTCCGGATTATTAGGTGTTTCCAAGGATAATTTCTTTTGGTTGGATAGATTTTTACAATGATAAGAGAATTCTGGACTTCGTTCCAAAAAAAGCTTTCCTCAGAATAATAAATTTCACTTCAAACTATGACAAAAGTCAGCGAACAATTTGCTTTAATACTACATTTTTGAAAGGTCACCAAATAATTTATTGAAAATCTTTCGTAATCGATTGAATGATCAAAAAAAGCAGATTTTTTGATTTTCTATCGGCTATTTTTCTTTAATTTTGACCAAGATATTTTCAGAATATAAACCCAAATTTTATGCAGGATTTAGCGCTGGATGCCCAGACTTCTCCTTTGGATTTTCTAGATCTCCACACGACTGGAAAAATCCACTACAACCTTCCACCTGCCGAACTTGTAGAGCACGCATTGGCAAGGAATGAAGGATCACTCACATCAACCGGTGCCTTGATGGCGGACACGGGAAAATTTACCGGAAGATCTCCCAAAGACCGCTACATCGTCAAGGATGCTAAGACTGCCGACTCGGTCTGGTGGGGAGATATCAATATTCCTTTTGAGGAAGAAAAGTTTGATCAGTTGCTTGAAAAAATGAAGCAATTTCTAGCAGATAAAGATCTTTTTGTAAGAGATGCCTATGCTGGAGCTGATCCAGAGTACCGATTAAATATCCGAGTTGTAAATACTTGGGCATGGCACAATCTCTTCTGCAACAATATGTTTTTGAGACCGAGTGCTGAAGAATTAGAAAACTTTGAAAATGACTTTACGATCATCTGTGCTCCAGGCTTTCAAGCGGACCCAGAGGTGGATGGTACCAAAAGCTCCAATTTTGCGATTTTGAATCTAAGCAAACGGATGATTTTAATTGGAGGGACAGGATATGCCGGAGAAATGAAAAAAGGCATTTTCTCGGTCTTAAATTATCTCCTACCTCATGAGCATCAGACGCTCTCTATGCACTGCTCTGCCAATGTGGGAAAAGACGATGACACGGCTATTTTCTTTGGCCTTTCTGGAACAGGGAAGACCACCCTATCTGCAGATCCAAATCGATCTCTGATTGGTGATGATGAGCACGGATGGACTGAGAATGGCGTTTTCAATTTTGAAGGTGGCTGTTACGCTAAAGTCATTGACTTGACTAGGGAAAAAGAGCCTGAGATTTGGGATGCGATCAAATTCGGCTCCATTGTAGAAAACACCCGTTTTAAGGCAGGCTCAAGAGAAGTGGATTTTACAAATAAGTCTGTTACTGAAAATACCCGTACGGCTTATCCCATCAATTTTATTCCAAATGCAAAGGAGCCGTCTATAGCTCCTGTTCCGAAGAATATCTTTTTCTTGACTGCAGATGCCTTTGGAGTGATTCCTCCTATTTCCAGATTGAACAAAAGTCAGGCGATGTATCATTTTATTTCAGGATACACGGCAAAGGTAGCGGGAACCGAAATGGGTATTACAGAGCCAAAATTGACCTTTTCTGCTTGTTTTGGAGCGGCATTCTTACCGTTACACCCCACAGCTTATGCTACGCTATTTGGCGAGAAAATGGAAAAGTACCAGACTAATGTTTGGCTAATCAACACTGGCTGGACTGGAGGCCCTTATGGAGTTGGCTCTAGGATGAAGCTAAGTTACACACGTGCGATGATCACTGCAGCATTGGAAGGAAAGCTTGATTCAGTGGAATTTAAGTCCCATCGATATTTTGGATTTGATGTTCCACAAACTTGCCCAGAAGTTCCTAGTGAAGTCCTCAATCCGCGGAAAACTTGGAAAAACCCTGAGGATTATGATCTCCAAGCTTCAAAGCTAGCCAAGTCCTTTATCGAAAATTTCAAACAGTTTGAAGACTATGCCTCCGAAGATATTCTCAAAGGGGCTCCAAACTTCTAAAACATTCAATAACCCAAATGTGACCGAAGCCCGCATCATTTTGAGCGGGCTTTTTCTATAGATTATTAATTTTTATGCTACGAATTAATATTCTCCGTTTATTTTTATGCCATTAATTATTAGAAAAATGAAAACAGCAGAGATTATTACGGAGAAAGGAACCATGAAAGTGGAATTTTTCGAGAAGGATGCCCCTAACACTGTCAAAAATTTTGTGGATTTATCCGAAAAAGGATTCTACGATGGACTTACTTTCCATCGGGTAATTCCCAATTTTGTGATCCAGGGAGGTTGTCCTGAAGGTACAGGAAGAGGAGGACCAGGCTATCACATTGATTGCGAATTGACTGGAGATAATCAATATCATGACAGAGGAGTGCTCTCGATGGCCCATGCTGGAAGAAATACAGGTGGTTCCCAGTTTTTCATTTGTCATAGTCGAGACAATACCTCACATCTAGATCGAAATCACACCTGCTTTGGAAAAGTAACAGAAGGCTTGGATGTCATCGATGATATTCGGGCAGGCGATAAAATCGAAAAAATCATTATCCACCAAGATTAACTCTAAATCCCCATCACTGGGGATTTTTTTTATAAAAATCCTGCAACAAGGACTTCAACTCCTGATGAAGGATAGGGGATGTTTCAGGACCAACTGAATTAATCTCACCATACGGACGATCTTCATAATCATAGGTATATGGAGGCTCCACATCCCACTGGCTTTTGGGCACGATATAACCAATCATATCATTGGAAATCCCGCCGAAAAACTTGAATTGACCAGAAGTCAGGGTGTTAATCGCAGGCACCTCTAAAGGTTCTATCCCAAAGTCAGCCCCTTCGGGAGATTCTATTCCTCCATGAAGAATCTCCGGATACAGTTCTCCCGGGACATGTAAAAAGCTTGCCGGTCCTAATTCCCAAATGGCGATTTCAGATCGAATTTTTTTCCAACTGACAAATCCTCTATCAAAAATTCCGATGACCGCCGCTAATTGAAAAAGCTTATTATCCAGTGGAAGTGCAAAGCTTTTAGCTTTCAGTCTCAAATTCACCTTGGAGAAAGTATTCAAGCTCGTATCAGATAGAGTTTCTAAGGTAATTTGAGTTAGAATATCTCCCTGTGCTTTCATTTTTTCGGGACTTGGCTCCAAAAACTCTTCTCCAGAAATCGGATCTTGAATGGCCATACTAGGATGAGTAGTCATCAGGCCTCCCACGGCTCCATTTAGGAAGATCGCTACGCCGCCAAGCCCATCAATACTCATGGAATCAGAAAGAGAAATCCCATTTTCCACTCCATCTCTCCAAGTACTTGGGAAATCTGAACTTATTTGAATATTCTTAGACCAAAGTGTCTCGGGATGATTTCCCCAATTCATTAAGGTGCCAAGAGTTTTGCCAGTCTCCCTATCCAAAACTTGCATCAGGCGAAGACTCGCATCCAAAATCACAGGTGGCCGCGTATCCCCTACCAAAGGCTTGAGCCGTTCAGTTTCCTCTGCAAACTTAAATTCTGCAGGGCGTAAGGAATTGTAAGCCTCTTCCACGCTTTTTACTATTCCTCTTTGCACCTGATCCAGGTAATCCGGATTGACTCCCCGTTTGAAGCTGGAGGGTCCCCACATTCCCATCAGGTCTGGAGAAGAATGAACATGCGTACTGGCAATAATCACATAATCTACCTCAGGAATTTGCGCTTCGATTAGTTTTCTCGTGCTGATAATCTCATCATTTCCAAAGCCAATCATATCTATCACACACAAGGCCATTTTGACATTTCCGGCATCCAGCACCATCGTTCTGGCCCACAAAGAGTCGAGTACTCCCTGTGCTGGTCGATTATTTTGAAAACCTGCTAACCAAATAGCATCAAACTCACCATTTTGATTTTGATCCTCAAAAGTATCTCCATCCTCAGGATTGTATTGAGCATCTCCATTCGCATCAGTCCAGGTTTCAAAGAAGGTCGGTGTAATAGACACCTTAGAAAAGCCTGCAAGTAGTTCATTTTGCTCTCCTTCCAATTCCAAATCCACCCAATAATCAGGATGTCGGTCTTTTGTCTGAATAAAAACCCAAATAATACAGGAGATGAAAGCCAAGGCCAGGATGAGACCGATGATTTTTAAAGTCTTCTTCATAAACCAAGATTTTGTCAGTGAGATGAATAAAGTAGCTCGGTTCTAAGTTGGAATAAAATTTGGAACAGAGGATGATATGCAGACAAATTACATTAAAAAAGCAGCATTATTTCTATTTTTCGCAGCGATAATCAGCCTTCCGTCTTCCGTGAAAGCTCAACGATATGGTACCGCACTAGGCCTTCGTGTAGGAAATTCAGATCTGAACCGTACAGTAGGACTTACGCTTGAGCAACGAATCCAAAAGCGTATTTCAGCAGAATTGATTCTTCAGTCTGACTTCTCGAGAAACACCACCTTTTCTGCTTTGGCAAAACTCCATAGCCCCATTATTTCAAAGAGATTCAATTACTATTTGGGTGCAGGACCAGCCTTCGGAAATGAGGAAAGCTTTCGAAAAATACCTGAAACACGGCAGATCATGCACACATACGGAAACTCAACTTTTGGACTTGATATGATTGCAGGATTGGAATTGACCGTATCGAATGCAGTGATTTCAATTGATTACAAACCAAACATCAATATTGCCGGGCGGGAAGAGTTTTTTAGAGGTCAAGTCGGGATATCAGCCAGAACCGTATTGGTGAAAAGTAAGGAGCAAAAAAGGCGAGCCAAACGACGTCAAAAAGCCAAGAAGGCAAATAGCTCCGAAAAAGAAAGCTTTTGGGAAAAATTGAAGATTGGACCGGCTTACTAATTTCCTTTCAAATTCTCCAAATACATTTTCTCATGAAGATCTGATCGCTTCACAATACTGCGATACCACTTTAGCCTAAGCAAGTTTTTCTCATCCTCCATTAGGTGAAAATCCGGAATATCAAGTTTCTGAGTTTTCTGAATCAGATCGAAAAGAAAAATGGACGCTGAAACAGATATATTGAAGCTTTCTGTAAAGCCTAACATGGGAATATGAACCAATCCATCTACTTTCCCTTGAACTTCTGGAGAGATTCCTTCATGCTCATTTCCAAAAACCAAAGCAATTTTCTCATCGGCCTTTAATTCCGAAATCGGAATTGAATTTGCATTAGGGCTTGTACCAAGGATCTTATAACCCTGACCCCGAAGTTGATCAAAACACATGTCCACCGAAGAGCCTTCAGGATTATAATATTTATGCAAATCCACCCACTGAGATGCCCCTCTGGTTACATACGGATTGATTTTGTAAGCATTGGTCTTCTCAATGACATGCAAATCTTGAATGCCAAAGCAGTCACAGGTTCTAATTACAGCACTGGCATTATGAGGTTTGTAGATATCTTCCAGGACGACGGTAAAATGTCGGGTGCGCTTGGCAAGAACCTCCTCGATTACCTTTTTCTTATGATCAGTAACATACTGTCCCAAGTAATCGAGAAGCCCCTTATCAAAATCCGATTCAATATCACCCATGGCCTTTATTGCATCAAAACAAGCCTAATTGCTCTTCGTCACTATCCTTTTTGGGTGAAAGATCCACCGTGCTTCCAATCTCTATTTCGTCGGAATCTTCATCCTTTCCTTCCTCCTTTGAGGATTGCTTTTCCTCTTTTTTCTGAGCAATTA
The DNA here is from genome assembly GCF_002807035.1 of Algoriphagus formosus. Lineage (GTDB taxonomy): Bacteria > Bacteroidota > Bacteroidia > Cytophagales > Cyclobacteriaceae > Algoriphagus > Algoriphagus formosus. The sequence continues at coordinate 518,498 of NZ_NIUC01000001.1, forward strand.
ACTCCAAGCTTTTTATTGGGTAAGAACTCAATTTATTACCCATAGCCTTCCAGCCCTTCACATCAATGATCATATCCAAGTCGTATACTTGTTCTTCTTCTTCCTTTCCTTTTGTGATGATAGCTTTCACTTGAGGCTGTTTTTCGGAAGAGATCAACTTAAGAGCTGAAGAACGATGATCCGTGATGAAATTAAATTTCTTATTCTGCGTAGTTGTTTCAATTTGGAATCGCTTGACGAAATAATTCTTGCTCCCTCCATCGTAATAGACAGCAGATAGGACCTTCTCGGGGTCAAATTTTTCGATCAACAATACATCATTTGGCTCATAGCGATTAGTCAGTTCAAAATTTGTCAACTCATAATCACCTGATTTATAGCAAACTAAAATTCGATCCTCTCCTAAGAAATTACCAATCAAATTACCTCGTTCATCAGTATTCAGACGACCAACAACCGGGTCGTAATAGATATCCAAGCCACCAAGCGTGGAAACCCCTTCCATCTTCAGCTGAACTTTTCGGACTGGATACCTTGTCAAGATATTCCCCCCTGCTCCTCTTCCTTTGATGTCAAGATCAGCAAAATCAAAGTCAAAAACCTTAACCCTAGCCTTGGCCCCCTGAGTCAGATAAACGGTGACGATTTCGGCTTCTCCATTCGGATTGGCTGTCAGATATAAGGTTTTGGATCCTTTTGTCCCCTTGGTCAAATCGTATTCTCGATCTCGGGTGACACCACCGGGTTGGAAGCGCTTAACCATCGCTCTCCCTGAGGCTCCGTCCAAGTAAATCAGGTTAAAGGTGAGTCGATCATCTGTTTTTCGATAGATACCAACATGAAGGATGTCTTTTCCCATGAAGACTTTATCCTGAATTTTGGAAACCATCATTTTCCCGTCCTTGCGGATCACAATGATGTCATCTAAGTCCGAGCAATCGCATACAAATTCTTCTTTTTTTAGACCTGAGCCCACAAATCCATCTTTACGATTGACGTAGAGCTTGGCATTATTTGCAGCTACTACAGTGGCTTGAATGGTATCAAAGGCACGTATTTCAGTCTTCCGCTCCCTTCCTTTTCCATACTTTTCCAGCAATCGCTCATAGTATTTGATCGAGTAGTCTGTAAGGTGTCTTAGGTTGTGATTGACCTCTTTCAATTCATCCTGCAGGCGTTTCATCAACTCATCTGCCTTGAATGAATCGTATTTTGAGATTCGCTTGATCTTGATTTCGGTCAATCGAACCAAGTCTTCTTGGGTGATTTCCCTATAAAAATCAGGCTTGTAAGGATCCAATCCTTTATCAATAGCCTGCAAAACCTCATCCCAAGTAGTACATTCCTCTATGTCTCGATAAATTCTGTTTTCGATGAATATTTTTTCCAAAGAGGAAAAGAGCAACTTCTCCATCAACTCCCCTTTTCGGATTTCTAATTCCTGCTTGAGAAGCTTCTTGGTCTGCTTGGTATTGTATTCCAGGATTTCATTGACTGAAATGAAAACCGGCTTTTCATTGACAATGACACAGGCATTTGGAGAGATGGAAACCTCACAATCCGTGAAAGCATATAATGCATCGATGGTCACATCAGGAGAAACTCCCGAGGCAAGATGAATCTGGATTTCAACATCCTTAGCCGTATTGTCAACGACTTTCTTGATTTTTATCTTTCCTTTATCGTTCGCTTTGAGGATAGAATCAATCAAAGAATCAGTAGTAGTTCCAAATGGTATCTCCTTAATTGCCAAGGTTTTGGAATCCTCCTCTTCAATTCTTGCTCTAACTTTTACTTTCCCTCCTCGAAGGCCCCCATTGTATTCTGAAAAATCTGCCAAACCTCCCGTCAGGAAATCCGGAAGTACGTTAGTGGTATTGCCTTTCAAAATTTCTATCGAACCTTCAATCAGTTCGCAGAAGTTGTGAGGCAAAATCTTGGTAGATAGACCCACAGCAATTCCTTCCACCCCTTGAGCTAGAAGCAATGGGAATTTAACAGGCAAAGTAACCGGCTCTCGCTTTCTTCCATCATAGGACAATTGCCAATCCGTAGTCTGTGGATTAAAGACTACTTCAAGAGCAAACTTGGAAAGTCTGGCCTCAATATATCTGGCGGCTGCAGCTGAGTCACCGGTGCGAATGTCTCCCCAGTTACCCTGGGTTTCAATGAGTAGGTCCTTTTGTCCCAAATTGACAATGGCATCACCAATCGAAGCATCACCGTGTGGGTGATATTGCATGGATTGACCAATGATATTGGCGACTTTATTGAAACGCCCATCATCCATTTCCTTCATGGCATGGAGAATTCGGCGCTGAACAGGCTTCAAACCATCTTCAATGGCTGGAACTGCCCGCTCCAGAATTACATAGGAAGCATAGTCCAAAAACCAATCCTTATACATGCCTGTCACAGGCACTGAATTGTGTAGGCTATCGTCCGTCTCTTCTGGTTTATTTGTTTCTTCGCTCATGTATTAATCCACGTTTTTATTTGGAAGGAGTAATTCCCAATTACATTTTTTAGAACTTATTCAGTCGAATAAGGCAAATAGAGTGATTCAAAAGAATTGCCTCTAAATACCTTGACTTAGGTGATTTTGTAAAATCAGGCTGCTTCCTCCTCTTCTACTACTTCATTGTTTTTTGGGTCATCCAATGCCAGATCTTTTTCGATCTTGAGGTTCTTGATGATGAATTTTTGACGATCCGGAGTGTTTTTACCCATGTAAAAGCTTAGAAGATCTGCGATCTTGGTATCCTTCCTTAGAATAATGGGTTCGAGGCGGATATCCTCACCGATAAATGTCCCGAATTCTTCCGGAGAGATTTCTCCCAAACCTTTAAATCGAGTGATTTCTGGCTTATTTCCAAGCTTATGAATGGCTCGCTGCCGCTCTTCATCTGAATAGCAATAGATTGTTTCCTTCTTATTCCTTACCCGGAATAGCGGAGTATCAAGGATGAAAAGGTGTCCATTTTTCACCAAATCAGGGAAAAACTGTAAGAAATAAGTCATGATCAGTAGGCGGATATGCATTCCATCTACATCCGCATCGGTAGCAATTACAATTTTTCGGTACCGAAGCCCCTCAATTCCATCTTCAATATTCAAAGCATGCTGCAGCAGGTTGAACTCCTCATTTTCATACACCACCTTTTTCGTCATGCCATAGCAGTTGAGCGGCTTTCCTCTCAATGAAAAAACCGCCTGCGTCTGGACATCCCTGGATTTGGTAATGGAACCCGAGGCAGAATCCCCCTCTGTAATGAACAGCATGGTGTTGTTCTTCTGATCCTCATTGGCCTTAGGATCATCATAATGAACCCGGCAATCCCGAAGCTTTTTATTGTGAAGATTGGCTTTCTTGGCTCGTTCATTAGCCAATTTTTTAATGCCTGAAATCTCTTTTCGCTCCCGCTCTGATTGTAGGATTCGCTTTAGCAAGGCATCTGCTACCGCTGGGTTTTTGTGGAGATAATTGTCCAGTTCGGTTTTTACGAAGTCATTGACAAATGTTCGAAGAGTTGGCCCATCCGGCCCCACAGACTGTGAACCCAGCTTTGTCTTGGTTTGAGACTCAAATACGGGTTCCTGCACCCGTACGGCTATCGATGCCACGACGCTTTGTCTGATATCGGAAGCATCATAGTCTTTCTTGTAAAATTCCCTAACGGTCTTCACGATAGCTTCTCTAAACGCAGCCAAGTGAGTTCCTCCTTGAGTGGTAAATTGACCGTTGACGAAGGAATAATACTCCTCTCCGTATTGATTAGAGTGGGTCATGGCCATTTCTATGTCATTTCCTTTCAGATGGATAATCGGATACCGAATCGCTTCCTCATCCACCTTATTGGCCAAAAGATCATACAATCCCTTGTCAGAAAAGTACTTCTTTCCATTGAAATTAATGGTCAGACCTGCATTCAGGTAGGCATAATTCCAAATTTGATTTTCAAGGTATTCCGGGATGAAATGATAATTTTTGAAGACTGTAGGATCTGGAGAGAAAATGATTTTTGTACCATTTCGGTCTGAGGATTTCTCCACTTTTCGGTCTTCTTTGAGTACACCCTTTTCAAATTCGGCAACCTTCGTCTCTCCATCTCTGTAGGATTGAACTTTAAAGTACTCGGAAAGTGCATTGACAGCTTTGGTACCGACTCCATTCAAACCCACCGATTTTTGAAAGGCCCCTGAGTCATACTTTCCACCAGTATTGATTTTTGACACACAGTCAATGACCTTCCCTAGCGGAATTCCGCGACCGTAGTCTCTGACCTCTACTTTATGCTCAGAAATTTTGACATCGATCGTTCGCCCATATCCCATCATGTGCTCATCGATAGAGTTGTCCAAAACCTCCTTGACCAACACGTAAATCCCATCATCTTGGGCACTTCCATCCCCCAATTTACCGATATACATACCCGGTCGCAATCGGATATGCTCTCTCCAATCAAGGGATTTGATACTATCTTCGTTGTATTTTACTTGGTCTGCCATAGTATATTTTAGTACTCTGAAGGGTTTTGAAGTTTTTTGGTTTTACCCACAAAAAGCAAAAAGAGTGCAATTATCCAGACAAGGAGTAATGCAGGTATAAGGTAAAAGAAAACGCTGAATTGATCTGCCGTAATCTCTTGCTGATTATTGATAGAATGGGTATAAAACACCATCATTCCTAAGCTGAGATTCAACACTCCACCAAAGGAATAGAACCAGGTAAGCAAGTAATCCCGAAAAGGGTCACCAATTGGGAAGAGACGATGAAGTTTTTTCCATGATTTGGTTTCCAGGAGTTTTGGTGGCAAAAGCGAAATCAGGTTGAAAATCACAAAGAGACTAATCATCCCATAGAAATAAGTGCCTTTTGGCCATCGGTCTTCTGCGTCAAGCTGAAAATAGACTTGCTCAGGTAAAGCGGAATAGAAATAAAGCAGGAAAAAGAGGAATATAACGATACTGAAGTAATAGAATGCCTTTCCGAATCTATAATACATGTGAAGCGATTTTAAGCTGCTAATATAAAGTATTTGCCCAAACCGACGTCTTATTACATCGGGCAAAAGGGTGACAAAAACTGTCATAGCTTTCCAAAAGTTTGAAATTCAGTTTAATCGATAAAAATCCAGAGAGAAAACAATTTCGTCTGACATCGATTCTCTATCCAAAAATAGCTTCAATCCAAATAAATCTAATTTTAAGACCTTCCACAGGGAATAAGCCCTTACCTTTGCATTCCATGAACACACGCCTTTTATCACCCATCGTTTTTGCCCTGATATTTTCTTTGAGCTTAGCATCTTGCAGCCAAAAATTAGATACCGAGGGACTCAATATCGAGAATTGGAAAGCAGATCGATATGGCTGTAAAGGCCTTCGAATGCAAGACATGCAGGAATTAGAGCGAATTAAAAACAACTTCCTAGGAGCAAGTAATCAAGCCTTGATTAAGACCTTTGGAAGACCGGATCGCGTTGAGCTTGTCGATAAAAGTCAAAGCTTTTTCTTTTATTTTCTGGAGCCTAGTCCTGAAAACTGTGAAGGCGTAGAAAGCGAAAAAGAACCCCTAAAGGTTCTTTTCCGAATGAATGCAATATCTAAGGTCTCTGAAGTAACGATCACAGACCTGAACCCATAAAGCAAAGGGCTGCAGCTCCCAAGGTACCGGCATTGTTTTCTAGTGTAGCTTTTTTGAGCTTCAAATCTTTATTATAGTACTGTGTCAGATATTGACGAATGGTACGCTCCAAGGCTGGCATCATAAACTCCAAACCAGCAGAAATTCCCCCTCCAAAGTAAACTTCGGCGACATCTAAAATCCGTATGGTAGATACGATGGATTGACCTAGAATCTCTCCTACTTCTTCGAAAACCATCAGAGAAACTTCATTTCCCTCGCGTGCAGTATCTACCAATAAATGTGAACCTAAGGTAGCTCCCTTAAGCCTTCCTGCCTTTTCGGGGAATGCATCTATCATTCGAGCCAAAATATCAAGAATACCTTGTCTTCCGATCAATGTTTCTAGACGAGCATTTCCTTTGGAAAGCATATGACCCATTTCGAGAGCATTTCCTCTTGACCCTTTAAAAACCTCACCATCAATTACATAAGCACTTCCAATTCCAGTACCCATTGTAATGAACAGGAAGTTGTCAGATGGATCATCTTTGCCAAAATAGAACTCTCCGATAGCGGCGGCAGCGGCATCATTTTCTAGAAAAAATTCTTTGTCCGGATACTTCGCTTCAAGGCTTTCTTTGAGTTTGAATTGATTCAGGGCCGGGATAGCCGGAATCTCCAAAGGAGTAGTCCGATCTTTTGAAATTAATCCTGGAAGACCAATACCCACTTTTTCTACCTGCGGATATTTTCGAAAATATTTCCCCAATCCTTCTGTAAATGCTTCTCCAAATCCATTAGGATGTTCTCTGAATGGATGCGTTTCTTCTTTATCAAAATCAAGGATTTCACCACTCTTATTTACCAATCCGATTTTAAGATGGGTTCCTCCCACGTCCACTCCCAAAAAGTGTGTTTCTGTTGTAGCCATTGAGTTATTTATAGGTTTGATTGTCAAAAAAGCCAAAATTTCGGCTTACTTCCTATACTCTTTCTCTATCTGGCGGAAAATTTTATGTACCGCCGGACAGATGAGTGTGTTTTTCAGACTCAAGTTAAGAATCCCTGCCATATTTTTTCGATTGGTATGCGGATATTCCCTGCACGCCTTCGGTCTGTCCTCGTAAACTAGGCACTTATTGTCTACTCCCAAAAATGGACAAGGTGAGGAACGAAGCACAAAATCGCCTTCGTCGTCACGCTGAAGGTATTCATCGATAAATTGACTTGGCTTCATCCGGAAAACTTTGGCGATGCGATCAATATCTGTCTGAAGAAAAATCGGACTGGTAGTCTTACAGCAATTAGCGCAATCCAAACAGTCGATTTCTTGAAAAACCTCCTCATGATTTTCCGCAAAGCGCAAATCCAAATCCTTGGGCTTTAGCCTTCTGAGCCGGTCTTTCAGCTTTTTGTTGGTGGGAAAATCAGATTGACTTTCCTGTCGAAAAGTCTCAAGGTCTATCACTGCTTCGAATCGTTTAGCTTGATACCATCCTCTAGGATTACAATTTCCTTGGCCTTGTAAAGCTGTCCGATACATTGTTTGAAATGCTTTTTGCTCATGCCGAGCACTTCTTTGATCTCCTCTGGATCAGATTTGTCATGAAGTGGCAAAAATTCCTTTTCTCTCAACACATAAAGGATCTTCTCGGCTCCTTCCTCATATTTGGCCCTGCCAATAGGCTGAAGCTGTAGGTCAATTTTACCATCATCTCGCTGTTTCTTTACAAAAAGTCGACGGCGCTCGCCAAGCCTTAAGGGTTGAAAAACCTCATTTCCAAAGATTAGGCCCTCATATCTGCCTTCGAGCAAAACCTTATAGCCTAAATCTGTTTTTTCAAAAATCAATCCCGATACCTCTTGACCAGGTTCGTAATCCTTGGGTGCGGGATAAATAAAATCCCGGTATTTACTACTGCCTATCAATCTATTGGTACGATAGTCTGCACAAACCCGAATGAGATATTTCTCACCCTGATGCATGTTTTTCCCCATTTCAGCCTTGGGCACAAAAAGATCCTTTGGCAAGCCCCAATCTACGAAGGCCCCAAAGGAGGTTAATTCCTTCACCTCCATCACTGCCCACTCATCCAAACAGGCCTTGGGAACGTCGGTGACTGCGACTGGCCTATCTTCACTATCCGTGTAAATAAAAACTGACAAGACATCCCCTTCTCGCTCATTACCAGTTAGATAACGATTAGGAATCAAAACTTCCTCGCCGGATTCGGTGGCTACATAGGCACCTGAATCGGTGAATCTATTGATGGGTAATAAACTGATTTTTCCAAGTTCATTCATGCCTCAAAGGTACGAGATAAATTAGAGACAAGAACTTAAAACCTGACAAACAAAGTCAGATAAGCGAAGGTTAAAAATTGGAAAAGCTCCAATTCAGCGGTAGCTTTGAACCCTCGATTCGAAAAGAATTAAACCCAAATTAACGTAAACTAACATCTAATATTTATGCAAAACATAACTGTGATCGGTTCTGGTACCATGGGAAATGGCATCGCCCATGTTTTTGCCCAGCAGGGCTTTCAGGTTTCTTTAGTAGATCTGAAAGAGGATTTTTTACAAAAAGCAGTATCCACGATCAGTAAAAATATGGATCGTCAGGTGGCAAAAGGAAAACTCAGCGAAGAAGACAAAACTGCTGCGCTTTCCAGAATTAGCACCTTCACAGACTTGAAGTCAGGAGTGTCTTCGGCAGATTTGGTCATTGAGGCAGCTACCGAAAACTTAAGCATCAAGCTTGACCTATTTAGACAGCTGGACGAGTTGACTCCGAAGTCAGCAATTTTGGCTACCAATACCTCCTCTATCTCTATCACCAAAATCGCAGCTGTCACCCAGCGGGCTGGTCAAGTGATCGGAATGCACTTTATGAATCCAGTGCCTGTGATGAAACTCGTTGAGGTAATCAGAGGCTATGCTACTTCGGATGAGGTTACGAACGACATCATGGAGCTTTCCAAAAAACTGGGGAAAGTACCCGTAGAGGTGAATGATTATCCAGGCTTTGTAGCCAACCGTATTTTGATGCCTATGATCAATGAGGCCATTTATTCCCTATACGAAGGGGTAGCTGGAGTGGAAGAGATCGATACGGTCATGAAATTGGGAATGGCGCATCCTATGGGACCATTGCAATTAGCGGACTTTATTGGCTTGGATGTTTGTCTTTCTATCCTGAAAGTACTTCATGATGGTTTTGGCAATCCTAAATATGCACCTTGCCCGCTTTTGATCAATATGGTAGAGGCTGGATACAAGGGCGTCAAGTCAGGAGAAGGATTCTATCAGTACACAGCCGGAAGCAAAGATTTGGTTGTAGCATCAAGATTTAGCAAGTAATTTCTATTAAAAATATGCATTTAGCAGTATCCGGAAATATCGGTAGCGGGAAGACTACGCTCACAGAAAAGCTGGCCAAACACTACGGTTGGAAGGCTGAGTTCGAAGCGGTCGACAATAACCCATACCTTGCTGACTTCTATGAAGACATGAAGCGTTGGGCATTTCATCTTCAGGTTTATTTTTTGAATTCCCGTTACAATCAGATCAGAAAGATCCAGGACAATAATGAGAATACCATCCAAGATCGGACGATCTACGAGGATGCCTACATATTTGCAGCGAATCTGTATAAAAGCAATTTACTGACGGAACGGGATTACTGGAACTACAGAAGTTTGTTTGACTCCATGATTCAGCATGTGAAAGCTCCGGACTTGCTTATCTACCTCAAGGCTGACATCCCAAAACTGGTAGGCCAAATCGAAAAGCGGGGAAGAACTTATGAGACAGCCATGCGAATCGATTACCTCAAAAACCTCAATCAGCATTACGAAGATTGGATAGAAAACTATCAGGAAGGAAAACTGCTGATTATTGATGTGAATAATTTAGACTTTGTAGAGCGGTCAGAGGACTTTTCCTTTATCGTCGAAAAAATAGAAAGGGAGATGTTTGGGCTATTTGCCTAAGTAGGGCCAGCTGAAAACGCATGGATAAGCTAAAAGCTATCATTCCAAATGGTAAGCTTATGCTTACACCAAACAGTTTCTCTACAAGTCCAAAGTTATTGCCAATAAAAATCTGTTTTCTGTTCCAAAAAATCTCAACATTGAGATTTTTAAGCTAGCCTCAGGCATAGCATCTTCTGCGTGAGTCTTCGCTTGAAGTATAGGCATACATCTACGCTTGACCGCCTTGAATCTGCCATGCCTGAGACTTTTTCAGCAGTCCCTCATATCACCCCATTTTTCTCATTAACCAATTGAAAATCATCTCTTTTTGTTCATCCTTAGGATTGATCAATAGCTGATCCAATCGCTTCAAAGAACCGCCTGTCATCAAGGTCTCAAAGGGACAAAGTCGAATCAACTTATACCCATGAAGTCTTGTGAGTAAATCAATTTGGGCATCATTGTAGGCTTGAAGCTTCCAGCCTGTAGAACCATTCCCCGAAAAATCACCTGGCTCGCTGGAAGGACCAAATAATCGCTGGGCAATGGGAGGCCCCTCCCAAACCCTAGCCTGCAATCCAGCCTTCACAGCCTCTTTCTCCTGACTTCTGCAGAGTCTTTTGTAGGCTTGATCAAAGGAAAAACTCATTTCTGAGTACAATTCAGACCTCAATGAAGTCAGCCGATAGCGATTAAAATGAACTTCTGTATCCCAAAGAATCAAAAAGCGATTAAGCTTGAAGTCAAACTTCATCTTTTCAAGCAAAGGAAGATTTCCCTTTCCTCCCAAATCTTCAAAAATCTCTTCTAGCCAAGCTTTGCCCTTTTTGTCTAAATAGTTTGATTCGACGGGAATAGAAACTTCCCATTCGTAGTCAGCCCCGCCCTCTTTTAAGATCAAATCGAGCTGCCGGGTCATCAATTGGCTCATAGTTTAGGTGTTTTCCCGCAGAATTTCCCAGGTATGGTCTGCCAGCAGTTTTACTTCAGCCACAAATTTGGCCCAATCTTTTTTCCGACCCCATTCATCAGGACCGATCAAACTCAAAAAGTCCGTACCATCCTCTTTTTGGTACAAAAAATATCGATGGTTAATCAGGGGTTCAAATCCCATCGCTGCTTGATAGATTCTTTCGGAAACTTCCACGCGGGCTTTGATTTTTTTTGCCTGATCCGCCAAAAGCTGCATCTGCTGGTAGATCTGAGACATTTGCATATCAGTCTGCGACTGCATGGCTGCCACTGCTCTTCCAGTGATTTTACCTTTATCTTCCGGCTTGACGATCGCACTCCCAGAATGGTGGGCATAGGGCAATAGACCCGGATTCTCGGTGGTTTTTTCTTTCATCTGGTCCAAGTCCAGATTTTCAATATTGATTTTTTTACCGCTCATTTATTCTTCTCCTGTACTGATTCTTTCTTTTAAATTTCCCTTCGACCCCGGAAAGGTGGTCTTTTGGGAGATGTCGTATCCTATCCATAACATGATTGCCATGAAAATGATAAAAAGAATCAAGAATATTTTTTTTCCTTTGTTCATGTCTTCCCTACTTTTCGATAGACAAAATAAGTGAGTTCATATCAATTTCCCCTTCTTTTGAGTAAACTTTCATACTATAAATAATGCATTTCAAAAATTGTTTCTAATTTTAGGGGAAGTACCAAACAAACTTTTACGTAAACCAGATTTTTCTCCCCATGTATCAATATATAAGTGAAGCCTCTATTTATCAGTATTTCGGAGATGATGATCCTGAGATGATCAGGGATATGATTCAGATTATACTAGATACAAATGTTAATGACCTCCAAGAACTACCAAAGTTTTTAGAAAATGGGGATTTTGAAACCATTAAAAAAAGATGTCATAAAGCAAAACCATCCATGAGTTATATTGGGGCCATGAAAACCCGAAAGCTTCTGGAGAAAATCGAGGAAAATCTCGAAAATTCGAAAGAAGAAATCGATGAACTCCACGGACACATGGATGAAATCAAAAGGGAGCTTTTGGATTTTCTGAAAGAAAAAACTTAAATCTCTCTTTAAATGATCAAAAAAATAATTTGGATTAGCCTAATCACCCTAATCCAAGGTAGCCTATTTGCTCAATCCTCCCTCTCCGTAGAATACATCATGCGTGATCCAAGTTGGATGGGATATTTTCCATCTGGAGTCGAATGGAGTGATGATAGTAAGACCATTTACTTTGAATACAATCCCGAGAATAACCCCGCAGATTCCCTCTATCAAATTCAGCTTAGCGACCTTTCTTCTATCGAGAAAGTTGACTGGAAGATGGATCGGGAGCGATCAAGGTCTCAAGAATCCTTCAACTCCGATAAAAGCCTTCGGATATTCGTAGGTCCAAATGATCGGATCATTTTAGAAGACCTCGAAAAAAATTCACAAAAAGAGCTGCTTAACTGGCACACTCGGGTTTCTAATCCCACCTTTTTGGCGGATGAAGACTTTCTCTTCTTTGTAAGCGAGCAGAATATCTACACGCTTGAGATCCCCACCGGAGTAGTCAAAAGAGTGACCAATATTTCCAACGGTTCCCAACCTTCTTCATCAGGGTCCGGAAAAAGTGATTCAAAGGCTTCCAAGCCATTTTTAGAGTCAGAAAATTTGAAGCTTTTGGAGGTGGTACGTCAGCGGGAAGAAAAGCGGGAAATGAGACAAGCTTACCGCGAAGCAACTCAGATTACACCCGAAAAAGAATTCACCTATTACACCGGAGGGAAAAATCCATCCAACTTACAGCTTTCACCGGACGGAAGATTTGCGAGCTTTTCATTTTTCAATCCTTCCAGCAATAAAAACACGGCAGTTCCCAACTACGTCGATGCATCGGGTTACACCGAGGACCTCAATGCCCGTCCAAAAGTAGGCACCAAGCCAACTACTTCTGAGATTGGAATTTATGATCTGAATAGAGATACGGTTTATTTTATAGAAACCTCCAATCTTCCCGGTATCAAAGATTTGCCTGATTATGTGAGTGATTATCCTGATCGGGAATGGGAAGAAAAAGAGCGAGATTTGGCCCTATTTGGACCAGTGTTTTCCCCTGATGGATCGCAAGCCATCGTCGTAGTAAGATCCATTGATAACAAAGATCGCTGGATTACCTTGGTTGATTTGGAGACAGGGGAATTAAAGACTTTAGACAGACAGCGAGATGAAGCCTGGATCGCCGGGCCTGGAATTGGTTGGACTTACTCAGGGGGTACTTTGGGATGGCTACCAGACGGAAAACACATTTATTACCAATCGGAAGAAAGCGGCTATTCACATCTTTACATCCAAAATGTGGACACACAAGCCAAAACAGCATTGACGAGTGGAAACTATGAGGTTTTTGACCCTTTCATCTCCAAAGACAAAAAATCCTGGTATCTGACCACCTCCGAAGTTGATCCGGGAGAGCGTCATTTTTACCGTATGCCTCTGATGGGCGGGAAAATGGAAAAACTGACCTCCATGACCGGAAACAATGAAGTTAAGCTTTCCCCGGATGAAAAGCATCTTGCCATTCTTCACTCCTACTCCAATTCTCCCACAGAGCTCTATCTCCAAAAAAACAAAGTAGAGGCTGAACCTATCAAATTGACCAGTGGTCAAAGTGAGGAGTTTCAGGCTTATGATTGGAGAGATCCGGAAATTATCCGCTTCCAGGCAGCAGATGGTGCAATGGTACCTGCACGGATCTACGAACCCAATCTAGAAAAGAAAAATGGAGCTGCCGTGATCTTTGTGCACGGTGCCGGCTATCTTCAAAATGTTCATAAGTGGTGGAGTAGCTATTTTCGAGAGTACATGTTCCACAATCTATTGGCCGATTTGGGATATACCGTTTTGGATATTGACTATCGTGCCTCAGCAGGATACGGTAGGGATTGGCGAACAGGAATCTACCGTCACATGGGTGGAAAGGACCTTTCTGACCAAGTAGATGGTGCAAAGCATCTGGTAAGCAATTATGGAATTGATGCAGACCGAATTGGGATTTATGGTGGGAGCTATGGAGGTTTTATCACACTGATGGCCCTATTCAATCACCCGGATGTTTTCAAATCAGGTGCAGCGCTTCGCTCCGTCACGGATTGGGCTCATTACAATCACGGCTACACCTCCAACATTCTCAATACGCCTGAGGAGGATCCCATTGCGTATAGACGCTCCTCGCCTATTTATTTTGCTGAAGGACTGGAAGGTCACCTCCTCATCGCTCATGGCATGGTAGATGTCAATGTTCATTTTCAGGATGTCGTGAGACTCTCCCAGCGATTGATCGAATTAGGAAAAGATAATTGGGAAATGGCTGTCTATCCGGTAGAAGACCACGGATTTATAGAGCCTAGCTCCTGGACTGATGAATACAAACGTATCCTTAAACTCTTCAACAGCACTTTATTAAATGAATAAGCAAGTTTACACGAGGGTTGCTGCTCTACTGTTGAGCATCCCCATCCTAGTCTTTTCTTGTCAAAGCCCATCGGAAGAAAGGGAACCCAAAAGAGGCCTGATTGCAGAAAAAGCCATGGTTGTCTCTGCTCGAGGGGAAGCTTCTCGCATTGGGATTGAGATTATGAAAAAAGGCGGAAATGCCTTTGACGCCATGATGGCTACAGAAATGGCTCTTGCCGTGACCTTTCCTTTTGCAGGAAATTTAGGAGGTGGCGGTTTTGCTGTCTATCGCTTGGCAAATGGAGAAATTGGTTCTATTGACTACCGTGAGAAAGCTCCGGGAGCGGCACATCGAGATATGTATTTGGATGAAAATGGGGACGTCATTCCTGGTCTGAGTACAAAGGGTGCCTTAGCTTCAGGAGTACCGGGTACAATAGCAGGGATTTTCGAAGCTCAGTCCAAATTTGGAAAGTTGGAGCCAAAAGAAATCCTCCAACCGGTAATCGATTTGGCTAAAAATGGATTTGTAGTCAGTACTCAGCAAGCAGGACGATTGCAGAGTATTCGCGAGGTGGTTCGTGAAGTAAATGGGGAAAACACCTTTTATGGAAAAGAATGGAATGCAGGAGATACCATTAAAAATATTGCCTTAGCCGAAACCTTGGAGCGCATCGCCAGCAATGGTCGAGATGAATTTTACCAAGGAGAAACTGCCAAAATTCTTGTGGACCACATGCAAAAAATGGGTGGTATTATCACAGAGGAAGATCTTGCTGCTTACGAGGCAGCTTGGCGAGAACCGATTGTATTTGATTACAAAGAACTACGAGTAATCTCCATGGCACCGCCTAGCTCCGGTGGAGTGACCATTGGTCAGATTTTGAAAATGGTCGAACCCTATGATCTCCAAGCTATGGGGCATAATTCGGTAGATTATGTACAAGTATTGACCGAAGCCATGCGCAGGGCATACGCCGATCGAAATTATTACCTCGGAGATCCTGACTTTGTAGAAATTCCTATTGATGAACTTTTAGATGATGATTATTTAAAAGAAAGAATGGGAAGCTTCAACCCGGAAATGGCTACCCTGTCAGCTGATATTGCTGAAGGAAAAGTCCTTTTTGCTGAAAGCATGGAAACGACCCACTATTCCATCATGGATGAGGAAGGCAATGCACTTGCTGTCACCACGACGCTAAATGGAGCTTATGGATCCAAGGTTTATTTGGATGAGCTAGGCTTCTTTATGAATAATGAAATGGATGATTTCAGCAGTAAAACGGGCGTTCCAAATATGTTTGGACTGATTGGCGCTGATGCCAATAGCATTGCTCCGGGAAAACGGATGCTCAGCTCCATGACTCCTACTTTGGTTGAGCGAGATGGAAAATTATGGATGATACTTGGAACCCCAGGCGGCTCTACGATTATTACAGCCGTAGCCCAAACCATCCTCAACGCTTATGAATTTGATATGACCATGCAGGAAGCGGTTGAGGCACACCGATTCCACCATCAATGGCTACCTGATCAGATTCTGTTTGAAGAAAACACCTTGGATTCTGCTTTGCTAAAAGCTCTCTCAGCGAAAAATTACCTGATCAATGAAGGTAGAACTCCCATCATCGGCTCGGTAGATGCCATCATGCTTTTGCCGGATGGAAAACTAGAAGGTGGAGCTGACCCGCGTAGGGAAAATGAAGCGGCGGGGTATTAAAAAAAGGCTATCTTAAATTTATGTTTTACCGTCACTGCGAGTGAAGCGAAGCAGTCCCAAGTATTGGAATGGACTAATTAATGAGATTGCCTCGGGCTTGAAAAGAAAAAGACCAGCTTTAGTATTTTCAGGTCTTTGCCCTCGCAATGACGTGTAAAGCGTCACTGCGAGTGAAGCGAAGCAGTCCCAAAAAGGGGAAGGCAATTTATAAGATTGCCTCAGGACGCTACCATTAAAATACTTTTATCCTTCCACTTTCTTCGAATACACGCGCCCAAACCGATCCTTAGCTTCAAAAACCAAATTCTCAGAATTTGTAGGTTGGAAGAAGAACATGTGATCATTCAATTGAGGCTCTACCCATTTGCGTCTAGCAGGTAATTCAGGTCCGCTATGCAATTCCATACTCCAAGGATCTTTTGCCATAATCTTCTCAGGAGAACCCACCTTTATTCCATTTTCATACCAGCTGAGTTCCCAAGCCGAATCATAATTCCAGCAATTCACAGAAACAAAATCCTGAAAATCGGGATGATAGCCTTTTGGATAAACCCGGAATTGCTCTTCAATGCTCAGCCCCGTTCCCTTGTATTGCCATTTTAATTCGGATCCCTTTGCCTCATAAACAGCATATCCACTTGGTGTACCATCATGACAAATCGGACCAGACCACCAGGCCCCACATACAGTACCATGACAATGCTCATAGACATGCCCCATGATCATATTATCATTAAAATGGGTGTGTCCTGATAAAATGTGGGCATTATAACCCTCCAATAATCGATAAAGATGCTCTCGATTACTTACGGTACCTCCCAGCGTATCCCGGTCCGGATAGCGCTGTACTGCTCCTGTGTAGGTGGGAATGTGCAAGGAAACCACCACTGTTTTTCCTTTTTCGACCAAGGCCAAATCCTGCTCTAGCCAAGCCAATTGTTCCTCAGGGATATAACCGATGTATTTGGTGCCAACTCCGAGGTAAAACACATCATCCAAAACCACATAATGAACCTCTCCCCGATTCCAGGAGTAATAAGTAGGCCCAAAGTGACCCTTAAAAGTCGTTGCCGTTCCTTCATCGGATCGCACACCAAAGTTCATATCGTGGTTACCTATCACCTGGAAAAAAGGAATACCCGTTGCAGCAATTCCCTGATTGTATTCTTTAAACAGCTCCAATCGGTCGAAAACCAAATCTCCACAGCCAATCCCAAAAGTATTGGGGTCATTTAGCCTTGCAATCGTTTGCTGGACATCCGGAATGCTTGTACTGAGCAATTGTCCTGCTTCATAATCATCTTGAATCTGCGTATCTGAAAGCAAAAGAAAATGATGGTTTTCGTCCGAAGCAGCGTTGGGAGTTAGATTAAAAGAACAGGTTTGATCGGATTGATTCGGAATGATTCTCTGAAAGAAAGCTGCAGATCCATTTGCCTGCTTCTCGATCTGATAGCCGGAAGGGATGGAAAGAAAAACAAACTCACGGTCATTGGAAGAAATCAACTCATATTCACCATTTCCATCAGTAAGCACAATGGTACGACCGTCAGATACGACTACGCCGGAAAGCCCCTTTCCACTCGCACTTACCTTGCCTCTCAATCGTATGGCTGAAAAAGGATTCAAAAGCCTCCTGGAAGGAAGGGGATCAGCTAATACAGATGTGCCCAAAGAAAGCCAAGCTGCAGAACTCAAGCCCAGTGATTTCAGAAAATCTCGTCTTTTAAACATGGTAGTGTAGATTAATTTTTAGAAAAAGGAATAAGCAAATCCGCGTAGTTTACACCACCCTCCCCTTTGATTTGAAAGGCTATTTCTTGATTCTCCCAGTCAATTTCGGCCAAACCGTAATTTAATTTCGCAATCAAGTCTCCGATGCGATAGCGGTTCGGTTCCTCGGATATGCTACTCCAGGTATGCGTCAAACCGCTTGATGTAATCTCGTAAATACCTTCAGGGAATCGCTCATCAGTCATTTTCATCAGTTCGGCGATATGCCGATCTCCACTGAGTAGAATTGGCGTTTTAGCACCCGATGCAGCAATCAAACTCAGCAGACGCTCCCGCTCTTGAGGAAAATTGGCCCATTTTTCATAGGCATGCTGAGTGGGTAAAAACTGAATCCCCGAAACGATCAGATTCACCTTGGCAGTACTGGTTTTCAATTCATTCTCCAGCCATTTCCATTGCTCCTCTCCCAGTATTTGGCCGTCCACATTGGGTTGATATACCCGGTCGATGCGCATCAAAGTATCTCGATGATATCGTGCATCCAATAAAATTACTTTGACCAGATTTTCTCCCTTTCCAAATAGATGAGCAGCATAAGCTCCTTCCCGTTTGCGCTCGGGTGCAGCTTGGGGAACATCCAGAAAGTCTAGCATCAACTGTTGGGAAGCTGCTTTTTGGGCAAAATATTTTCCCCCATCATTGATCCCATAATCGTGGTCATCCCAAATCCCAATGATTTTGGAAGTGCGCTTGAGTGCCTGATAACTTTCAACCTGATTCTGGCGATTGTATTTGGCTCGAAGGGTGTCCATATTGGGAGAATCCCCGTAAATGTTGTCCCCCATCCAAATCCAAAGCTCCGGATTGTCTGCCACAATGGATTGCCAAAGGGGCTGTGGACTATCCTGACGATTGCAGGATCCAAAAGCTATTCGGGTGATTTCTTCATTTGAGGTGGTCAGACCCTTTGGTTTGCAGGCAAAAAACAAGGGGAATCCTACTAGAAGGATAAGACCAAGCGTTTTTAAGTTTTTCACGGCTTTTGATTTTTCTTTTGAAGATCGAAAACTTTGGGATTTTCTCTTCCCCACTCCAAAAATTTATCAATTTCTTAACCTTCCATTAAGGCAAAAGCTTTTGCTTGTCTTTCCCAATTTTTTTTCCAAAATTTAGAATAAGTGCTGACATAGAGCAGCTTAAGATTTTAATCCTAGTTTTTTAAACCCTTTCAAATTCTTAGCCATGGTCAAACATTACATCATCACCAATCGAGAAGTCACTACCCGCCGAAGTAGAAATTACATTTCCGTCAATGAAACAGAGTTTATGCGAAAGGACGGCGATGAGGAAGCTCGTCATAATCTTCGCTACGGAACGATCAGCTTTGACCCCAAGAAAGCCAAAAAACTGAAAGACTTCGATATTCAGATTATTCCTGAGGTAGATGAAAGCCTTTTGGCAAACTATGCTGACGATAAGGACGTGAGCAAAGCGAAGTTCCCTTCTACCGCTATTTTCACCGAACTGTATGAGTCGGGAATCAAGGCCAGCAAAAAGAGTCCTGAAGGCGATCATATCCGCATCTCGGAAGATATCCTGGTCTTTGTGCATGGATTCAAGTCTGATTTGGAAACAGCCATGCAAACCCTCTGTGAGCTCCACAAACGATATGTAGAGCCGGAAGACTCCACTATCAAGCACTTGGTATTATTCACTTGGCCTGCCAAGAAAAAACTGCTCAAGTATCGCTCGGACGCCTATGATGCGATGCAGTCGGGCTTTGCCTTGGCACGTTCCATGGCTTCGCTTCGGGAGTTTTTCAAAAAGAAATTTGTGGAAGAGCGGAAGCCGCTGTGTGATCAAAAAATCCATCTGATGTGTCATAGCATGGGAAATCGGGTGCTGGAAAACATGGTCAAAGGTGTACAAGACATCGGACTGGACATCAACTCGATTTTTGGAGAGATTTTATTGGTGGGCGCTGATATCGATTACTATGCGCTGGAGCGTCCAAATCCACTTTATCGCCTCATTGATTTTGGGGAGCGAGTGCATGTGTACTATCACAATAAGGATCAGGCATTAGGAATCTCTGAGCTTACCAAAAATGCCTTCAATAGACTGGGGAGATGGGGCGCCAAGAATTCAGTCAATCTGGCAGATGACATCTATCAATGTGATGTGACCGAGATCGATGATGACAAGGGCTTGCTTCATGACACGGTTCATCATTGGTACTACACCAATTCCCCATCGGTGGTGGAAGACATCATCGAAGTGATGAAGGGTGGAAACTCCATTTTCAACAGATAAGCCATGGCGAAGCGTAGATTTTCTGACCTGCACTGTCACAATCATATGCGTGCGCATTTTCAGATGCAGGAAAAAGCGAAAAAATTCAGAAGAAAAGGAGAATTCAGCCCTTGGACCGTCATTGCATCCAATCATCGAAATCATCAAAAGGGCGTGATGGGGGCCAGCTACAGTCAGATCGATTTGGTCAAATGCTGGAACTCCAATCTTCGCCTCACCTTCAATTCCCTCTATCCGCTAGAGCGCCAATTTGTGAAGGGCATTGACCCAAAAATCGGAAAAGATAAATGGTTCCGCTTTTTGACCTCGGCCATTTTGGGTTCAAAGGGAATCCGCCGGGACCTGCTACAAACTGCCTACATGCGCATTCCGGATAAGGTCGTCGATTACTTCCAATCGGACGATTATGATTACTGGGAGTCACTACAGCGAGAGCGGGATTTTGTCATGATGGATTCGGGAAAGCGAATCCGGAGAAATGAAATTCACGTTCCCCAAGCTTTGCTCCGGGAGGAGCGACTTGCCAGAAAACTGGCCAATCAGCACCCAAGGCTCTATTATGCTGAGAATGCTTCCTATCGCATTCCAAAAAGTCGGAAAGAACTCCAAAAATCACTGGAGGACGATCAGGAGATCACCATGATTTTGACTATCGAAGGAGCGCATGCCTTAGGTACCGATCGGGTACAGTCCATCGAGGAAATCTCCCAACGCGTGAAGGAAATCAAAGAAAATTGGGAGGCTCCGATCTTCTTCATCACCTATGCCCATCACTTTGACAATCATCTTTGTGGTCATGCCCACTCCATACCCGGCATGGGTAAAATCCTCATGGACCAATCCGAGCGAATGAATGCGGGTTTCAATAATGATGGCAGAAGGATTCTCAAGGAGCTCCTGGGCATTAATGGAGATTTTGAGCGGGATGAATCGCTCGGCTATCGCATTCTGATTGATGTCAAACACATGAGTGCAAGATCAAGAAAGGAATTCTACAGTCTGGTGGGCAAATGTCTGGACAAAGGAGACCGAATCCCTGTCATTGCCTCGCATTGCGGCTATTCGGGGATTTCCAGCTTGGATCGGCATATTGAATTGGAGGACTGCGAAGTGGATGACTACACCGATGAAAGCGGGAAATTCAATGCTTGGAACATCAATATGTGTGATGAGGATATCGAATGGATAGTCAGAACTCGGGGAATGTTTGGAATCTCATTTGATCAGCGGATTCTGGGAATAACCAAAGATGATTTGAAAAATAATCCCAAACGAAACGGAATTCAGCTCATTTGGGAAAATATCGAAGCCATCATCAAAAGTGCCTACGCCAATCCAAATCTAAGCGAAGAAGAAAAACCACTCATATGGAATTGCCTGACCATCGGAACGGACTTCGAAGGCTTGATTGACCCGGTAGACTACTACCCTACTGCTTTGGAGTTTGACTTATTCAGCAACAATTTGATTTTCGAAATCGAGCAGGCCCGCAAGAAAAGCGGACAAAAACATCTTGCTCATCTCAAATCCAGAGAAGATGTAGAGAAAGCGGTGGAAGATTTTTGTTTTAATAATTCGAAGCGTTTTGTGGCTGAAAATTATTTGGGCTGAAAGCTGGAAGGGGGAAGTTGGAAGAGGGAAGATGGAAGATGGAAGTCTCGGAATTCTGAATTTTCAGGCTGATTTGTGGCAAGTCACTTTTCTTGTTGTGCTGCTTTTCCGAAAGCAGCACTCAGCTTAGGTTAGCGCAAGTCTCAGGCTTTGTGCTTGAACTAATACAGTCTCCTGACTTCTAGGGTTAATCGTTTCCATCTTGCTGGCATCAAACCTCATTTCCTGTCAAAAATCAAGGGCCAGCGCTGGTGTGGTTTTGTGTTTTTTAACCCAGCATTTCTCTTCGCTCATACTGGGCTTTTACGAGTCGTGCCTTCAGCACTGCGAACCCTCCAAGGGTTTTTCGTTGTGCTGCTTTTCCGAAAGCAGCACTCAGCTTAGGTTAGCGCAAGTCTCAGGACTTGTGCTTGAACTAATACAGTCTCCTGACTGCCAGGGTTAATTCGTTTCCATCTTGCTGGCACCAAAATTTCATTTCCTGTCAAAAATCAAGGGCCAGCGCTGGAATTGTGTTTGTGACTTTTACCCTGGGTTGCGCTGAGCCTCGTACCTCGGCATGCTTACCCAGGGCTATTACATCTCGTGCCTTCAGCACTCACTCAAATAATTTTGTTGTGCTGCTTTTCCGAAAGCAGCACTCAGCTTAGGTTAGCGCAAGTCTCAGGCTTTGTGCTTGAACTAATACAGTCTCCTGACTGCTAGGGTTAATTCGTTTCCATCTTGCTGGCACCAAAATTTCATTTCCTGTCAAAAATCAAGGGCCAGCGCTGGAATTGTGTTTGTGACTTTTACCCTGGGTTGCGCTGAGCCTCGTACCTCGGCATGCTTACCCAGGGCTATTACATCTCGTGCCTTCAGCACTCACTCAAACAATTTTGTTGTGCTGCTTTTCCGAAAGCAGCACTGATAGATTCCCTAAAATATCCTAATTCTGGAGAGGCAGGGTAACAGGAAAGGGAACTCTCTAGATAACCTCCAAATAATTGATTGGAAACGAGTGCGGTGGGTTGACGCAGCAGCGGGGAGCGCGTTGGCAATGCGGGTGGAAGCTTTGCTGCGTCTTGACCTTTTGGTTCTTTTGGGTCAAGCCAAAAGAACGAATAAAACAATAAGATGATGAAAAGAAGGAAAGAAGTTCCAATCCAATCTTACGGTCCTCTTGCTGGCATCAAATCTGATTTCCTGTCAAAAATCAAGGGCCAGCGCTGGAATTGTGTTTGTTACTTTTACCCTGGGTTGCGCTGAGCCTCGTACCTCGGCATGCTTACCCAGGGCTATTACATCTCGTGCCTTCAGCACTCTACTGTTGTGCTGCTTTTCCGAAAGCAGCACTGGCAGATTGCCTCAATCCTCTCCAAAAATCTCCTTCACTACCCAGCCTTTCCCCCACTCATCTTTTTCCTTTTCAGTCCAGAGTTCCGGGAAGAAAATCACCTTCTGAAAACGGGGAGGAAGGTACTTTTGCCAGTTGGTACCTCCTGTAGCAGCAATATCGACGGGGTCACGCTGCAGGTAACGAACGGCCGATTTGTAATGCGCCAAGGGCCAAAAAACATTCGCCTTCAGATCAAACTGTTTCATCAATTCAACCAATTCCTTGCTTGGTGAATTGATTTCCATAAAGCGTTGCCAGATATTTTTTCGCCGATAGGAATCGATAATTTCCTTTAGCTTCTTCCCGTATTTCAGGTTGAAATTTTTCAGAGTCAGCGTCTTTTGACCGGTAGCCAATTCGATCGCACCCTGCTGCCAGTAGAGATGCTCAAAAATATCATCTGCCGGAGAATGATAGTCAAAATCGTCTCTGGAAGCTAAGGCCACCAATTGAAAGGCATCTGCTGCCATGAGTTCGATCTCGCGATACTGAGCACTTTGAAAACCTGATGAGGGAAGCAGAGACATTCTGAATTTCAGGAATTGCTCCCGCTCCATCCCCTTCCACATCATCGCAAAAGAAGAAATCAAATGATCAAAATACATCAGTATCCGTTCTAGACGGGTTTTGAAAAAGTCCTCATCCAGTTTTTCATTCTCGGAAATCTGCTCCATTTCAGATATGATCAGTTTGAAATAAAGCTCGGTGATCTGATGATAAATGATAAAAATCCGCTCGTCTTTAAAACTGGTTTTGGGTTGCTGTAGGGATAGCAACACATCCAAATTGATGTATTCCCAATAGGTCAGGTAATCTGCATAAAGCAGTCCTTCCAAGTAGGAAAGCATATCCTGGCCGGATGCTTTAAACTTTTCTTCGAGTTGTTTGATTTTATCTAAAATACGTGGGTCAAATTGGGAGTCACTCATGGCTAAATTTTATCAAAAATGGTAGTTTTTTCCCCTTCGATCTATTTACTTCGAAAGGTCTTGGGGCTTTTCTTCCCGACAAAAATCAAGCATTCAATTCAATAAACCAAAAAAGGCATGGAGGCTGTAGGAATTCAAAAATCACAGAAGCAGGACACCTTCGAAGGGGTAGACTTCCTCGATATAGACGATTTGTTGACGGAAGAGCACAAACTCATCCGTAGTTCGATCCGCGATTTCGTCAAGCGTGAGATTAGTCCTTACATCGAGGATTGGGCGCAGAAGGCTCATTTTCCCTATGAAATCGTCAAAAAATTCGGAGATGTAGGAGCTTTTGGACCGCAAATACCCGAGGAGTACGGAGGCGGAGGTTTGGATTATATCGCCTATGGTCTGATTATGCAGGAGATTGAGCGAGGAGATTCAGGGATGCGCTCCACGGCTTCTGTGCAAGGATCCTTGGTCATGTACCCGATCTACAAATTTGGATCTGAGCAGCAGCGACAAAAGTACCTTCCGAAATTAGCTTCAGGAGAAATGCTCGGTTGCTTTGGCTTGACCGAACCCGACCACGGTTCCAATCCTAGCGGCATGGTCACCAACTTCAAGGATATGGGCGATCATTACTTGCTGAATGGGGCCAAAATGTGGATTTCCAATTCTCCCAAAGCCGATATCGTGGTAGTTTGGGCTAAAAATGAGGAAGGTAGAATTCACGGCCTGATTGTCGAACGCGGCATGGAAGGCTTCTCTACTCCTGAAACACACAACAAATGGTCGCTTCGGGCTTCCTGCACCGGGGAGTTGGTTTTTGACAATGTGAAAGTGCCGAAGGAGAATCTCCTTCCCGGCAAGTCAGGATTGGGAGCTCCGCTGATGTGTTTGGACTCCGCCCGTTTTGGAATTGCCTGGGGGGCTATCGGTGCGGCCATGGATTGCTATGAGTCTGCGAGAAAGTATGCGATGGAGCGCATTCAATTCGACAAGCCTATTGGCAGCTTCCAATTGATTCAAAAGAAACTAGCTGAAATGCTTACCGAAATCACCAAAGCACAGCTGCTGGCTTGGAAAGTGGGTAAAATGATGAATGAAGGCAAAGCCAAGACCGTGCATATTTCTATGGCCAAGCGCAACAATGTAGAAATGGCCTTAAATATCGCCCGAGAAGCCCGTCAAATCCACGGTGGAATGGGGATCACCGGAGAGTATCCCATTATGCGACATATGATGAATCTAGAATCCGTGATTACCTATGAAGGAACGCACGATATCCATTTGCTGATTCTCGGAAATGAAATTACCGGGATTCCGGCTTTTAAATAAGTTTTAAAAATAGACAATGAGCTCCCCCATTCGGATGAAAATTTGGATGGGGGATTGTTTTTTTAATTTGTCTGAATTAAGGGAAGGTCTACATAATCATTTCAGCCTTGGGCCATTCCTGGAAACTATCTAGGAAAAAGAAGGCAATCTACACTTTGCCCACGTCCAACATTCTACTCTCAAAGGGAGTATTAGTCATGGTTTAAATGCTCTTTCAACTCAATCATTTTGGCTATTGCGTTTTTCAGCTCTTCACGGTGTAATGGATTCTCAGAATGATGGGATGCTGCATTCATAATTCTGTCCAGGATGTCTTTTGTCTCGGTAATTAGTAGTTCTTTTCTATTTTTCTTTTCGTTAAACTCAATCAGGAAGTCAAATAGCCTGGTTTTGATACTGTCGAGATTGGCTTTCTCTTCTGCTGTCAAAGTGCCGTCTGCTGAATAGTCGGCTTTGATTTTTTTGAGTTTGGCTAAGTCCAGGTCAAGCAAGAAACGTTGTGTGAACTTTTGGTGTCTTTGGCTTGTCAGTTGATTAAATGCCTTTTCTAATTTTGAACTTAAGGTCTCAAAATCTCCGTTCAGTTTTTTCATGTCCGGATCGAGATACTCAGTCAGGATGGCTTCTGCTTCCTTTCTCAATTCGTTTCCACAAGCATCAAATTCGTCTTCTTCAAAGTTCTTAATTGCTTTTTGTAATGGTGTTTTGTCTTCTTTTATTTTTGGTGCTGAACTGTCCTTTTCATCTTTATTGAAATTGAAATAGACCCATTCTTCTTCATCGGTATTTCTACGAATCAGGTTGAAAAAACCTTTGTCATGGGTGAGGATGAATTTTTGAAAGCCATCAAAGAATTTCAAATCTTCCTTTTCTTCTTTGTTCAGAATTATCCGCACAACATCCATACGGTTGGATAAGTCCAAGCTGATAAGCATATCATCAAGCACCAAAATTTTAAACCGGGCACTTGCCAATGGTCTTGTTCGCAACGCTCCGATTCTTACACCAATCGCAATACGTGTAAGTTGTGCTTCATTCAAAAATGATTGTACCCGCTCGATGGCTCTCCATTTCTCCGGGATGGTTTCATCGTAAATTTCAACCCCTAATTTGATATGCAATTGGTCGTGCCGCCAACCTTGCATATTGTCTCGCCAAATCTTGTTTTTAATCAGGTCAAATTTGAATTTCTTGTCAAAGCTTAAAGCTACTTTGATTACGTCTTTACCTTCAAAAAAATGGTCTTTCAAAAACTTATTGGCATGGCCAGAAATGTCATTGAGTAGGGTTTGAATCTTATTATTCAGAGTATTGACTTCATCAATATAATTCTCTTTCCGTTTCCTTGAAACTACAGCGTCTGTGGGGGTTCTTGGAACATCCAGCGTGGGTGCTTTGATAATATCATCTAACCAATTTTGCGTGCCTTCGGTGAGGAAGGGAAAAATATCCCGCTCAAAAACAGGCCAAAGGTTTACTTCTTGCTTGTGTGATGCTCTGTAAAAGTTATGCAGCAGCTTGTAGTTGATAAAGTCACTCGCAAGATTTAGCTCTTGAATCAGCGTATTGGCATCATCGTTCGTATTGATTAAATCATGAGAAATGGTGAAGATTTCTTCATGTTTGGTATCTGTATCTATGGACGTGAGTTTAATGAAGGAGTCTTCATTCTCGTCCATAAACACGTTTTTCAAGGTTTGGTGTGTTGCTTTATTGGATGCTACATACTTCTTGAAATACTTTTGAACCCCATCATCGTCTTTGATACTGCTTTGCAAAAGGGTGTATAATGCCCAAAACAAGGATGACTTACCAGAGCCATTATTCCCATATACCAAAACATGCTTTCCGTTGATAGGAAAAATCTGCTCCTGTTGAAAAGCCTTAAAGTTTTGGATTTTTATTTCCTTGATCTTCTTCATCAGTTCTCCAAAATAGGTTTTAAAATCTCCGGGCTTCGCACAGCAAACAATTTGATACGGTCCCTAACTTCATTATCCGGATGGCTCCACTTGGCATGGAGTTGCTCGATTACCTGCTCTTTTTCGGCATCGCTCAACTTTTCAAACTCCCTGCCTTGCATCACTTCAGAAATATCTCGCTCAACAAACTCTAATACATTTATGCCACGCTCTTTCATGTGGTCGGGGAAGTAGAGATTGAATACAGCTGAATTAACTATTTGTTCAAATAATGAATTCAATGAAAATGCCCAAGAAAAAGTAGCTAAATCACAGAGAACTGCTAATAATTCAATATTCCTGTCGGATAATGAAGGTATTGGAACTTTATTTAGGCCTCTAACACCTACATGAGGAGTTGCTTTATTTCCTTTTCTGAGAATACCCCTTTCAATGCAATAGAATGTGATAATTGAACTATTTAATATCGAACAGGAGGCTTTTGTTAAATTTTCATTTTCTGGATTAGTCCCGATTAAGAGACCATATGAACCGTAAATTTGCTCTGTGCAAAATGCAGCCATTATTCTTTGACCAGATTCAGGAATAAATAAGTGAGGAATAGTATACCTTTCTGGATTCCCCAACACAATAGTTGCTCCGTTATTGCGAAGCTCTGTTTCTAATTTTTCGTCAAACTTAAAATAACCGTCTTCTTCAATTACCTTGTAATTAAATGGTTTAATATTCCTTGTTCCACCAAGATATGGGTAGTAACCTTTGTATTGAACATCGGAGAGGAAATCATCGAAACATCCGCCTATATTAACTCCACGATTGATTGTGAGAATTTGGTCAAAAGTTTTTGAATGTTTTTCAATTGCCTGAACTGTTTTATTATTATTACTATAAGCGAACTCTGATTGGGGGTTGGACTTAAAATCTTCCTGCGACAGAAAACTGTAATCATCAATTTGACCAGAAAAATACTTTAGCTTTTTTTCACTTTCTGATTCCTTATTAATTCCTAGAATGATACAGTCTACAATTGCTTCAAATGGGTCTAGATGGTCTACAAGACTATTTATTTTAAAACTTGTTAATATATACTCCCTAAATCTTTTATAAGAGGGTAAAACGGCTTGTGTTTTATTTGTGATGAAAAAGACTACTCCTTTTGGCTTAAGAATTTTCATAGCCTTCTCCGTCATCAAATTCATTGAATTAATACGGTCATTTTTTGTTTGTACATGGAAATAGTTATCAACTATGTAAAGGCGTTCCTTATCGGTCAATTTTGCACCAGTGTTTCCGTAATAAGAAATATAGGGCGGATTTCCAATCACAACATCAAAACCTTCTTTAACATCAAACATCCATTCAGGATCAAAGAATGATGATGAATCATTTTGGGCATAAGGATCCCAACCAGCCAGGTTTTGGGCCGTATCACTTTTCCAGCCGCTTTTCTCTAATTCTTCTGCTATTTGGTTACGCAGTACTTTGTCTTCTTCCCTGTATTTGAGTTTGGTCTCTTTACTTTTTGCACTGAAAAGCTTACTTCGAACTTTTTTAAGTTTAGCTTCCAGTTGTTTTAACTCCCCACCATCAAAAATATTTAATGTAAATCCTTCCTTTGGTTTTTCAATTCCAATAAGGGTATTCGCAGCTACAAATTTGGTTTCCAAGTTGGGCAAAGGTCGTATGCCAAAATTGTTCTTTTCGGGATTCACCTTTTGTTCTACCACCAAGGAAATAAAGAAACGCAATTTGGAGATTTGGGTAGCAATGGGTTGTATGTCCACGCCATAAATGCAGTTTTCAATCAAGAACAATTTACGAGCATAGTCCGGGTCGTTGATACTTTGGTCAAATGCTTCGTTTATTTCCAACAGGCGTTCTTCCCGAGCTTGCTTGTCTTCTATTTCAAATGCTGCTTTAGATTCTTGTTCGGCTTTTGCCAACTGTACTTCCTTCCAAACCTTGTTATTCGGGTCAAGCTTTTGAAGGATATGCACCATTTTTTGCAAAATTCCCATGGGGAAGGCCCCCGAACCACAAGCCGGGTCGAGTATGGTACAGCTGCTTAATACTGTGATGATTGCTCTTTGCAGTTCTGTATTATCAGTGAATGGCACTTTGCTGTCAAAGGAAGTCAATACATGCAATTCTCTGTCTAAGGCTTCATCATCTAAACCACCCCAATCAGAAATAGCGTTTTTCAGATAAGCAATCAGGCTTTCATCCACCATGTAGTTTACAATTTCACGTGGTGTGTAAAAAGAACCGGTTTGCTTTCGGGCAGTTGTTTTGGTTTCAGGGTTGTAGCTTGCCAGCAGGTTTTCAAATACCTTTCCCAATAGTTCAGGGTCAAGGGCTACATCTTCTTCAATCGGTGTGTTTTCCGTAATGGTAAATTTGTAGGATTTAAGGATGTTAATTAGCCCTTTTACAGCTGCTTGTTTGTACTTTTTATCGCTGATACCTACAATATCGCTTAGATCAGTTTCTTCTTCTACTCCAAAAAATAGGTAATCGGGTACAATAAGTTTTTCACCTTTAGTCATTTGGTCGGAGAACCCGTCAATGTATATGTTGTTGAATTTGTCGTCTAGACATTCAAAAAGACCACCATTCAAAAAAGGAACGGTTTTATTCAGTTTTTCTAAAAAAGCCTCGGGATTTTTGAAATACTGTTTGTAGCGCATCAGGTAATCAATGCCCCTGTGCGTACCATAGCCATCACCCCGAAAACCCCTTTTGCGTTTATCCAAACTGTCGGCTTCAATAGGACAATTGAGTGTAGCAAAAAACAGGTTTTGCAAAATGGCTTTGTAGTAAATGCTCTCCTTGTTACGTTCTTTAAACATACCTCTTTCATGGTAAGGAGAAATTTCTTTTAGGATATCTTTTTGCAAAGCATCCAACTCAAAAAGTTCTTCAGGTATCAATTTTTTCTCTTTGATAAACCACACAAAGAGTAATCGTGTCAACATACGAATGACATTGGTAGCTCGATGCTCTTGCAATAGTTCTTCTAATTTTTTATCCTTTTCGTAAGCATCCTTTTCAGAAGGCTGTCCAGGGAAAATAACATGTTGTGTCGCCCAGAAATACCAATTAGAAAGTTCCTGATAAAATTTCTTGTTGAGCAGACTTACACTAAATACTTCCTGCCAATAGGCATATAGCTTAGAGAAAGAATCAACTTTTTTAGTTCCGGTGGTTGGAATTTGAAGTTCGGCTAAAATACGTTCGTGACCGGAATGTGGTTTCTCAATATGGACATCGCGCAACAAACTTACTTTACCAGCCTTTTCACCTTCACGCCATTCTTGTTTGTACTTCAATCGTTCTGTATTGGCAAAAGCCAAGTAGTTTCCGTATTTGAAAACTACCACTACTGGTGTATAGTAAAATTCACGGTTAAAAGCACGAGAGATTTCCGCCAATTGCGAACGGGTAGGAAGAAGTCCATTGGGTCTGCTTTTAAGTGTTACTCCAAAAATCAGAATGCCGTCATAATCAGATTTGATTTTTTCAGCTTCTAAAGATTTATTTCCTTCAAAAGCTGCATCGTCCACCATTCCCACGAAATAGATATCATCCATGAGTTGGAAAGAGTCATTGTCCTTATAGGTGTCTTTCAGGATTTCCTTCGCTGTGGTAGGTTCATCTGCCACATAGTTCATAGGCACTTTTAAATCTTTGAAAAGTGCCTTGATTCCCTTTAGGAAATTAACCTGATTGAATATTTGTAGTTTCATATCTATGCTGTTACTAAAAACCAAGTGATCAAATCAAAATTGTCGAGTTGGAATTTTTCATCCACCTTGACGTTTTGCTTTACACGAGATAAAGCATCTTTGTCTCCTTTTCTCAATTTTGATAAAAGGTCTTTTGCTTCTGTACCCATTACTTTTTTGATAGTGCCATCTTCCTGCACTTGCTCTTCGGCTGCTTGACCATCCAGCCATGCTTTTATGGCATTAACCAATTCCTGAATAGCTTCATCATCTCCTTTATCTATTGCGTCCGGCACAAAACGATTTTTGTCTTTATGATGGGTCAAAGCGTCCAAAACGTCTTTTTGATTCAAAAGCACCATCTTCCCTTGTTTATTGATGTAAACCAAGTCAAAAGCTTTGTATTCGTGATTGATGGTTTTTGCAGGACGAGCAGGATATCCTAATAAGGCAATCAATCCGTTTTCAGCACAAACAGAAGTATCGGCTCTAAAACCTGTGTAAACACCTTTTGGCATGCGTTGGTACTTGGCCTTATCCTTGTTAAATTCTTCCAGTAAATCTTGACGGTAGCGTTCTAATGAAAGATCATCAAAACCAAAAGTTTCATTGCCGTCCAAGTCATCGAAAGTTACCTGCATTTGTTCCATCATACGGTTTTTCATTCGTTGGTCGAGACTTTCATCTTGAATCATTTCCTCGAATGTTTCAGAGAACTTTTCATCTACTTCTGCACCAGCCAACTTCATGGCAGCCATTCGTTGCTCAATTCTACCTTGAAGATTCAAGTAAGAGTTGATATTGTTGGATGGCCAGAAATTAATACCGAATATTTTTTTGTTCGGACTACCTAAACGGTCAATACGTCCCAAACGCTGAATGATTCTAACCGGATTCCAATGAATATCGTAATTGATGACCATATCAGCATCTTGAAGGTTTTGTCCTTCACTTAGAGCATCGGTTGCAATAAGTATATCAATCGGTTGTTGAATTTTGGTGTATGTTTTGGGATGGTTTTGTACCACCCATGAAATCCATTCGTGGTAAGCTTCTGTCCCTTTTTTATTGGTTTGAAAATCCCACTCCTTCTCCATGAACAGTTTGGTGTACGGAGCAAAGCGTTCTAAAATAGGTTCAAAGTTCTTGGTTTCCTCATCTGAATCGCTAGTTTGTGAACCTGAGCCGGAAACCATAGCGAGTTTATCAAATCCACGACTTTTTAATTGGTCAAAAAGATATTGAGCCGTATCGCGGTAAACGGTGAAGATGACAACTTTTGCGTTTCCAACATTTTCGCCTGAGGCTCTTTTCTTATTGATCTCAGCTATTAGTGTTTGAAGTTTGTCGTCTGCTGAATTTAGATTTCCCGGGCGGACAATTTCTTTCTCGATTTTGGTTTCAAACTTTTGAAGATTGATGAAAAGATTGTCGAGTGCATCCAAATCTTTCTTCAAATCCTTTTTGAAGTTTTCCAAATTTCCTGATGCATCTATATCAGAAATATTGATTTTTCGCTTTTTACCTAAAGTGAGTTCTTCAAAATCGTCTTGTAAATCATCATCATCAAACAAGTTTTCGTCTTTCTCAACCAGTTTGCTGTTTGCTTTCCCGTCCTGATAAGCTTTGATTTTATCAAGAGCGTTCTGGTGATGATCTTTAATTTTCTCAACAGTAGAATAAAAGGAATACCAAGAGGATTCCAACCGTTTCACCATCAAGATGTACATCATTTTCACTAAGAAACGGTCCCGTTGACGTTCATCATGTAGTATGTCCTTTTCTTCCTCATTTTCTTCTTCCAAGTAAAATGAAGGTTGGTAGCCTGAAAGCATCGGTGGAAAATGGTCAAACAGTTCCTCGAATGACTCAAAATTTCCAAGTTGGCTTGGCGTTACAAAAAGATTTAAAGGTTTTGTTTTTTCTGGAAAGGTTAGCCCAGTTTGCTGCCCTTCAATCATTTTGCGAGTTCTGGCAACAATCAAAGAATCTGTAAGGGTAAAGAAGTTCGCAGGTAACTTTTTAATGAAATCACTGATTCTTGGGCTTGGGTCTTCACGCCATTCGTTAAAAACCTTTTGAGCTGTCCGGAAAGTGTAATCCAAATTTCTGATACCCAAAGTTTCTTCATATCCATTAACATCACCTTGTACCATCAATTTGAATTGGTTACGGATGTCATTTAATGAATTATTTATTGGCGTGGCAGAAAGAAGCAGAACTTTTATGTCTTCATTTTCTTTGAGGATCTGCTCTAACAGAAATTTGTACCGATTTGATTTGTCGTTTCTAAGGTTATGGCTCTCGTCAATGATAATCAATTTTGGTTTGTCATTGGTAAAGTATTTATCGGCACGGTCAAGGTATTTTTCAATACGGTCTTCATGCATATCCGTGTGGAAACGCAAGAAAAAATCAAATTGATCCTTCTCGAAACGTGAATCTTGGTGCTTTAAATATCTTCTCCAGTTGTGTTCAAGTTTCTTAGGGCAAAGCAGTAACACTTCACGTCCTTGAAGTTGAAAAAATTTAATTACTGCAAGAGCACTCCAAGTTTTACCTAAACCTACGGCATCAGCCAGAATTGCTCCGTTATATTTTTGGAGCATTCGTATCAAACTGAGCACTCCTTTTTTCTGGAATTCATAAAGTGTGTTGTAAACCACAGAGTTTTCCAAGCGCCCGATTTGTCTGTTAAAATTGGGGTCATTCTCCGTTTCTAAAAGTTGGTTGCCAAATAGTTCAAACAATACTTTATAGTATAGCTCTCTCGGAGTGTATTTGATGAAAATACGCTCAATTTCATTAATTAAATATTGTTTGAAGTCTATTTTAGATTTGGTTCCTTCTGGTGAAACCAATGTCTTTTCTTTGTGTGCTTGTGGTCTTACCCACAACGCTTCAAACCATTCTACAAGCTCTTTGTATTGATTGTTGTTGCCTGTCTCGGCAATGTTCAATTCAATATTATTCGTGTGCTTCAGTCCAATACCTGCTTCTGTAAGGTTTGAACTTCCAGAGATGAAGTATTTATTTCTATCGTCTTTTTTATCAGGATTGAACAAATAGCTTTTGGCATGGCAAAAATTTGGTTCTAATGTTTTTGCTACAACTTTGTCCTGCTTTAGAAAAGCAACTGCTTCTTTTGATAGGCTGCTAAGTTTTAGGGAGGCTTCGATGCTTATGTTTTCATTAAGCAAGTCTAAAGGTCGGTTGTCTATTGAGTCAAAGTTTACAATATCACCCAGAACAAGTCTAAAGTCCGTGATTTTATCATTTACATTCTTCGAAAGCCAAGCAAGCGCACCAATGGTAAAATAGCCAGTTACAATATCAAGCTTACCTTGTTCAGTGTAAGAGCAAATCCATTCGTGGACTTTTAAATTTTCGTTTTCGTTATCTAATATCATTTGCTGGGCTTCTCTGTTTTTATTAATTCTTTCGGGTCGACTTCCAAAATTTTGGCAATTTCAAAAAGTACTTCAAGTCTTGGCTGTTGTCGGTTTTGAACATAGCCGTTGACCATGTTGTAACTTTTTCCAAGTCTCTCAGCTAACCAAGTCTGTTTGATTCCCTTTTCTTCCAATACTTCTTTTATTCTGTTCATGTCGACAATAAGTCAGAGAGCTAAAATAGCGTTAACATTCTAATTATATCGTTTTTCAATATAAAAAGTGTTTAAAAAGATTGTCAACTGTATATCCGTAGGTCGGAAAAAAATGGCTCTTTTTGTTTTTTGCATTTGGATTAAGGGTCGGAAAACCAAACCCGACTACTGAACGGACAGGTTTGCTGTTATTGTGTGGGCTTTTTTTTCGTATAGCATAGAATAATGGATATCTTCACTTTTATGTAGATTTTTTAAATAAGTCTTGACCCCAAAAATCTTTGTTCCTCCTTTTGACATTCTCTTAGTCCTAGCCGAATTTAAAATTCAAAAAATCCTCTAATCATCGGCCCACTTATTTCAAATTCGACTAAACCAGATAATCTTCAAATCGATTCATCCAAACTTGGATAAAAAGACCCATCCCAGAACTCAAAAAAGGATTTGAACTAAAAATAGAGATTTTGGAAAAAAGTCCAGCTACCTTTTGAAAAAAATTTCGTTTTCGACCTTTAAAAAATTTGGTGGATTCTACACTCTGATAAGCAATAAGGATTGAATCGGTTTTATTTATCCCTGCGTGGGGACACGCAGGGGGGCAAGGAAAATGCTGCTTTCGGAAAAGCAGCATATCGATTGAGGGAAAGCAGCATAGCGATTGGTTTTAAAACTTCCACCCTACTCTCAAATCCATATTCTCAGCCACATGTCCATGGGCTTTCATCCCTACTCCTAGTCGTAGGTTTTTTCCCAGTTGATAGGTGAGCGTATATCGCTGGTAGAAATTCCGGTCGGCTTGATAGAAATCGGGTTTGCTCGCATACCAGGCAAATCGCTGCTGGAAATCAAATCTCCCAAACAAAAAGTGATTTGCCAGAAAAGGTGCTGGCATTAGAGATTCCAAGCGGCTTTCCTCCACATCCAAAGAGAAATCCTTGTTCAAATCCAGCCCGGCCCCCATGGCCCAAATGCCTGTAAATTTCTTATAAAACCCAGCTCCCAAAGAAAAATTGGGAGATCTGCCTCCGGCCATGGATTCCCGGGTATTGAATCCCAAGTCCAGGTAAAACTCAAAATTCCTTGACAATTCCGGCTTTTGAAAGCTCGGCAATTCTTCTTTTCTCAAGAAATAAGTCCCTCCTAGGGATAACATCGGATAATTCATCCCCCGATTGGGTTGGCGCTGTCCCCCATTCGAAATATGGTTGTAGAAAAAGGATGCCGTCAGATCAAAATCTGAACCGATAGAATAGGAAAGCACCGGGCGAACATAAAGCAAGAAGCTTAGTGGCGCGCTGAAAAAGGTATTTCGGGGATTCTCAATGGGATCATAGACCTGCGTCAGATAGGATGCGCCAATTCCCATATCCAAGGAAAACTCCGCTTTGCCTGCCCTCCATAAAATGGGTTGAAAGCTTCCAAAAGCAGTCCAGGCCCGACCCAATTCGGCGGGGTTTTGAAAATCCTGAACCTGCAGCCCAAAACCCAAATAGTGAAAGCAATTGCATGCCTCCCAATTTTCTTGATTACCCTGAAGCACTTGATATTTTAGGCTCAAGCCTATGGGATTGGATTGGGAAATATCTGCCAATTCTTCGTTGTGAGGAATAATCCAGCCTCGCTGAATAGAAAAGTCCAGGGCCTGTCTGGCGCTTTGTCCATAGACCGAGCTTAAAAATATCCCCATAAAAAGAAAAGGCAAAAGTGATTTCATGGATGATCGCTTTTGCCTTTTTTAACTAGACCCAAAAATTTTGGTTACAAAATCAGCTAGGGATTTTTGATGAATCGGGCCTGATAGACTGTTTTATTCTCTCCATTTAGCTGAATCCAGTAGACACCCACCGCCAACTGACTGATGTCCAGATCAGCGGAGATCCTTGTAGCTTGAATAAGCTGTACCAAACCTCCTACCTCTTTGCCCTCTGAAGAGAAAATCTGAATACTCGGCTCATCCTGTCCAATTTCTTCTGAAAACTCAAGACGAATTCGCTGGGTAGCTGGATTTGGATAAACCTTGATACTTTTCACGACAAAATCTGGCTTTCCTCCCAAACCGGAAATGGTCAGCGTCACGGCCGGCAGCAATGTGCTACATCCTGCTGAGCTGGTCAGGGAAACGGCATATTCTCCCATCAGATTAGCTTGATAAGTTTGAGAGCTTGCTCCGTTAATGAGTTCTCCATTTCGGTACCACTGATAGCT
This sequence comes from Algoriphagus formosus, assembly GCF_002807035.1. Taxonomy (GTDB): domain Bacteria; phylum Bacteroidota; class Bacteroidia; order Cytophagales; family Cyclobacteriaceae; genus Algoriphagus; species Algoriphagus formosus. The sequence continues at coordinate 554,981 of NZ_NIUC01000001.1, forward strand.
AAAGTCACCCGCAGGTGCTGTCAGGAGATCTCCCTCCACTTCAATTTCTCCGCTAGGAAGCGGGTTTACCTGTACGGATACCACATCTGAAGATGAAAGACAAGCTCCCGCATAGCGGATTCTTGCCTGATAGTTGCCGCTTTCGCTTACCTCGAGGGAAGTCCCGTTCTCATTGGGTATAATCGTACCATTTCTGGTCCAATTCACCACTTCAAAATCGCCTGTAGCATTGACAGAGAGCGTAGAAGTTTCTCCTTGGCAGAACTCCAAATTCCCACTCAAAGTCACCGGCTCGGCCTCCAATGAAATAATACTGATGGTCGAATTAGCTTCCGTCACATTTCCTGCAAGATCCTGGGCGCGGACAGATACCACAATCTCTTTCCCTATATCCTCACAGTCAAATTGACTTTGACTCAGGGTGATTTCAAGCTCTGAGCAATTATCACTGGCTGAAATGATGAGGTCATCGGCCGAAATCGATGCTTCACCAAGCTTCAAATCCAGCTCAATTTCCAAATCCCGGAGTTCGAGAACCGGCGCAATCTTATCCTCTACAAAAACCAGCACCTCAAAAGTCCATTCCACGCCGCCTTCTCCACTGATTAGCAGCTGAACTATGTTATCTCCCAAATCCGCACAGCCAAATTCAGATTTTGAAAGCTCAAAACTCAATCCCGAACTATCGAATGGCCAGGTTTCAAATAGGGATTCAACAGCCAAAACAGCCAAACCTTGCTCATTAAGGGATAAATTCACTGCCTCCTTCACGGCAGGAAAAGGAACCTCCTCTACTTCTACCACCAAGGACTCCGAACTGACCAAGCAGCCATTTTCCAATGCCAAAACAGCCGTATATCTTCCGGGACTATCCACGATGATGGAGCTTCCTTTCTCTCCGGGAACCTGCTCCAAATCTTTTCGCCATTCCCAAACATCATAATTCAATTCCTCTCCCAAGCGCAATTCTACAGTTCGTCCTTCATAAAGAGGCCCCTGAGCAGTCAAGGAAACCTTTTGGGATTCGATGAATGTCAGTTGTGCGTAGGTCGGATAAACCGAGGTATTCCCAGAAGCATCTGTCACCACCACGTCCAGGTCAATGGGATAGTTTACACGTTCGGAATCGATATCCGCACAAGTCACCGATGTTTTGCTCAAGCTAACTTGAATGCCTTCCGAGCCACAATTATCGGTAGGAGGCGAAACGATAAAATCTTCGATGTCGAAAGTGAGTTCACCAACACTCAAGTCAAAGTTGTATTCAGCAGATTTCCATTCCAGGGTTGGAGGCAATTCATCTACTACCTGAACAAGGATTTCGGATTCTTTTTTTGCACCATCCAGTTTAGACAAAGTGACAAGAATACTTTGCTCTCCAATATCCTGACAAGAGAATTGGCTTTCACTCAAGCTAACTTCTATATCTTCAGAAATCGGCCATTCAGTAAATACTTGTTCCTTGGATAGTTCGGCCAGACCGTTTTGATCAAGAGCTAATTTTACCGAAGGCTTGACCTCCGGAAAATCATCCACCACTTCTTGAACCTCTATTTGCTCAGAGAGCACCACGCAACCTGTACTGAGTAAGAGTTTTGCATAATAAACCCCAGGCTGATCGATGGTTAATGTTTTTCCGGTTTCTCCCTCTATCGGATTGGATGATTGGAAGAACCAGCCCACTACTTCATAGTCCAATTCATCACCTAGCACCAAATCTATTTGCTGTCCAGATACAAGCACTCCTGAAGCCTCAAGACTCACCTTCTTCGATTCAACACTATTTAAAATCTGAATCTTTACTTCCCGAACAAACTGATTTCCTGATGCATCTTCAGCGATCAGGCGAACAGGAAATTCTCCAAAAAACACTTCAGGGTCTTCAAAACTACTACAGGTGATTTCAGGCCCTTCAATCCTAATTGGGCCCGTTGCACAGTTGTCTGAGAAATCTACCGGGTCAAAATCAGCGATCGAATATTCTACCCTTCCGACTGTTGGGTCAAAAACAAGGATAGCATTCGCAGCATCAAAATAGGGAGCTATGGTATCCACGACAATTAGGCGAGTGGTATCTTTAAATACCTCCCCATCAAACTGACGGGTGGAAGTCACGATCAATTGCTGCTCGCCAATCGCATCACAATTCAGCTGAAAGCCTGTAGAATATTCAAAAGAAAAGTCTTCATCAGGCTGCTCAACGAGCACTTCCTCAGGAGACAAAAATGCTCTTCCTCCTTGATCCAAAAATAACTTAACTGAGTCTTTCAGCTCTGGTACAAAAGCCTCTGATTGGAGTAAAACCTTCAGGGAAACCTCATCTCCATAAACCCGTCTTTCCACATTTTGGAGATTGTAGTTTTGATCCAAAACCGGAAAAACATAAACAGGTGAAAAATCAATCTGAGCGAATTGATTTCCATTTTCTACAATCCGGTTGATATTGACTTCCAGGTGGCCATAATGTTTCCCTCCATCCGTCAATACGGGATTTCCACCTTGAATGGCCCACTGCTCAGGTTCATTTTGATCGGCAGTCCATTGCTTGAAAGAATTATAGTTTAGTAATTGAAGCGGATTACTGATCCAATTTCGCTTTTCTCCTCGCATGCCATCTCCTGCCACTCCCACGTCATAGTACATGACCCCTTTTCCATCATTATCCAGATCTACAAAAGATCGCTCAAAAAGCTCATCATGTCCTGACAAAACAGCTACCACTCCAAATTCCTCGAAGAGCGGATGCAAAACCCGCATGGGAACCCCACTTTGCCCTGTCGCCAATTCATGATTGATAGGAACTCCATGTTCCCCGGAGCTGTATGCGGCATGATGAAACTGTACAAAAATCAATTGACCTGATTCTTGGGCTTCTTGCAAATTGGCTTCTAGCCACTGATATTGAGGACTACCTGGCCCGAAGCTGCTCAGATCAGTGCCACCTGCAGCCTGATAGGCAGATTCAGTGAAGTTTTCCTGCGTATCCGTTCCATTTACGGTAAAGTCCTGATTCTTGAGTTTTTGATCATCCGGAAAATCTGAACGGGACTGATCCGGAGTGCCATTCGAAGAGTCCAAGGTCAGGATGGTTACAGGACCATAATCTACTCTGTAGTAGCTTTGACGATGTAGCTGTAAAGGATCAGCGCTAGGCGTTTCGAAATATTCATGAAAGCGCTCTCTTCCTAGTTTGGGCAGAAAATCACCTTTTTCGTTGAATCCATAACTCCCATTTTTGGCTCCGAAGTTTTCCCAATTTCCCAATGCAGGAATGATGGGATAGTTGGACAAACCTTGATCATACTCTCCGGCATTATGCCTCCAAAATTCATCCCAAGCAGGCTGGTAGCCCGAACCTTGAACCAAGTCTCCCGGCATCAGCAAAAAGTTGGGCAGGCGTGAATTGATCACCCGGAGGTTATATTCATAGCCTTCCTTTTCGGTCAGGGCATAGTTGATAATATCAAAACCTTGCTCTTCGGTAGTTCCAAATTTTGCTATCCAATCTTCAAAACCACTGCTAGGCCTTGAAGTAAGGCCTGCCGGATACCAAGCTCTGCGATTGACCCGACCGAGGGGTTCGGTTTCGCTATCTGAAAGCGCAATAAATCGGATCGAAGACCAATTGGCTGGATCAGGGGCAGTCTGAAATCCTGATGAAAAAGTTTCACCACCCATTTTCACCTGATAAAAATAAGCCACCCCGGGATCAAGATTTTCTAGACTGACTCGAAAACGACGGGTTTGATCCGGAAAGAGCCACGAAGCGGGATCTAAGCCGGGGATATTTTCATTTTTTTCAATGGATGTGTAATAGATTTCGGCAACCTCCTCCCCTGTCAGGTTTTCGGTTTTAACGGGATTTCCCTGCTCATCAAAAAGGATAAATTCCGAACTGCTTTCACCTGTAGACCACCAGGTGATTTGGAAATTCGCTTTTCCGTAAGTCTGCAAATAAGGCTTTACTCGAAAAGTTGAGTTTTCGCTTGCCTGCTGAAAAGACCACAGAATTGTGGCAATCACTAAAAATAAAATACCTAGCCGTTTATTCATTTTCAAGATTTATTAAATCCTTGAATCTAAGTTAGAAAAATTCGCTAATTATTTAATCCTAGATTTGAGGATTACCGATTGAACAGGATTTAAAGGATCGTTGGAGAAAATGTAAATATTTCGCTGATCGATCCCTCTCCTACCTTTTGGATCGAACGTTACGATCAAATCCATGCTTTCTCCGGGTCCTAATTCAGTTTTGGGAAGAGTAAGGGATAGACAGCCACAATTTCCCTGTACTTTTTTAATTTCTAAAACCTCTCTTCCCCGATTGGTCAAAGTATAGGTAAGCTCTTGGATTTCATCTGCAGAAATTTCTTTCAGATCAATCTCTGAAGGACTGATCCTCATTGCTGGAACTGACCCGAGCTCATCCTTTGCAAAACCCGGGTAAAACTCAAAAACATTTGCTATCACATCGGTATCCGACAGCAAGGAATCTGACCAAAAAAACTGAATAGGATCTTCAGAAAAACCCAAATCATTTTTCACAGCCCCATCATAGCCAATTTCCAGAATACCTCGATGTCCCGGAGCAATGGAGTCTTGAATTTGCCGAATCTGAATATGGCCAGGTCCAAAATACCGAAGGCTATCGGCCCGAAGAACTGAGTCTGAGAAGTTAAATATTTCTAAAGCTTTGAAAGATGGTTCGTTTGTGAAAACATCCCCCATATTGGTCTTCTCCTGACGCATCCCAACCGGTCCACTGATAAATGGATATTCTATCTCGGGGTTTCTAGGCTTGGGGACTGCCTTCCCTTCCAAATAGAGCGTATCCATCATATTGGCAAGATTTCCCTTCACCACTACCAATCGAGAAAAGCCCCCAACAGCGGATCCGGGATCAAAAGCAACCTTCAAGATTCCTGTCTCACCTGCTGCCAAGGAATCCTGAGTATATTCCACAGTAGTACAGCCACAGTCCGTCCAAACTTTCTTTATCCAAACTGCGGAGTCTTGAGAATGTGTAAATTCAAAAGTTGCAACCTGAATCCCTTCCTCTTCCAAAATGGCTCCCAGGTCAAGTTTATTCACTTTCCAAATGAGTCGAGAATCCTGAGTCCCTTGAGCATGAAGTACTTGCGCATTTAGGCAACACAGAAGGATGAAAAAAGCTGAAAATCCAAATCTTTGCATAGGTACAAATAACGGATAAATCCGGACGAATTGTAGGCTGATTTATTTAATTTGCGCTAAAATTAGACTGATGGCACGAGTACTGACAGGCATTCAAAGTAGTGGAAGACCACATTTAGGTAATATTCTAGGAGCAATAGTCCCGGCTATCCAACTGGCTAAAGAAAACTCCGAAGAGTCCTACATTTTCATAGCAGATTTTCATTCACTCACCAGTTCAAAGGATGGAGAGCTTCGCAAAGAAAACACCCTAGCAGTGGCTGCAGCATGGTTGGCCTTTGGCCTGGACATAGAAAAGACGGTTTTTTATCGCCAATCACGAAGACCTGAAGTAGCTGAGTTGACCTGGTACCTCAATTGCTTCACTCCTTTTCCCATGCTTGCCAATGCGCATAGCTTCAAAGATAAATCCGAACGACTGGCAGATGTGAATGCAGGGCTTTTTACCTATCCCGTCCTGATGGCTGCTGATATTTTACTGTATTCTGCTGATTTGGTACCGGTGGGAAAAGATCAAATGCAGCACTTGGAAATGACTCGTGATATCGCTACCGCCTTCAACCGGATTGTGGGAGAAGAAATCCTCACGCTCCCTGAGGCCAGAATTGCTGAATCAGTCAAGACCATTCCGGGAACTGATGGGCAAAAAATGAGTAAGTCCTACAATAATTACATTGATATATTCCTTCCTGAAAAGCAACTCAAGAAGAATGTAAATAGCATCGTCACAGACAGCACACCGCTGGAGAAGCCCAAAGACCCGGATACTTGCAATGTTTTTAAGCTTTACAGCCTTATAGCTGATGAAAGCCAAACAGCAGAACTTCGCCAGAAATATCTAGGGGGCAATTATGGCTACGGACATGCCAAAAAAGAATTTCTTGAATTGATTTTGGACAAATATGCTGAAGAGCGAAAGGCTTTTGATTTCTACATGACGCATCCTGAGGAAATCGAAAAAAAGCTATCCGCAGGGGAAGAAAAGGCCAAAATTGAAGGAGAAAAGATTCTACGTCGGGTTAGGGAAAAGTTAGGTTTTAGATAAAGCCCGAATGAAAATGCAGTTTGGATCTCCGGATAAATATTAACTTAAAACAGATTAATAAAAGGACATCCAAATGAAGCACTTCGATTTCAAAGAACTTAATTTAATTTCTGGTCCTCATCTACTTGGGTTATTACTGATAGTCACAGGCTTTTTTGTGTTAGTAAGCCCGGCTTTTCTTTCCAACGGAAGTTCGATTGAAAAAGTGTTGGCCGTTGGTATGGTCTCTGTAATTATTGGGCTTTTAATTATCCTCACTTACAAAGGGACACTTATCGACTTTGAGGAGAAGAGATTCAAAAAGTACTCTTCCGTTGCAGGATTCAAGTTTGGAGACTGGAAACCTCTGCCACTTTTGTCTAAAATCAAATCGGAATCCAAAACTTATATCAGTAGAAATACGCCAAACGGGATAAGCCCAACCCTATCTGGAAGAGTGACCGAATTCAATACCATTATTTATTCCAACACTTCCGAACCCATTTTTTTATTCAACTATTCAAATCCAAAAGAGTCCCTCAAGCAAGCTAAACGCCTAGCTGAGGGTCTAGAGATTGATCTGGATATTCAACCTTTAAATGATTGATATGATGGCTTTTTTGAGTATTCTATAAAATAAGCGGGTTAATGTGGTACATTGAAAGATATTGGATTTCTAGATCGATTTAAGAAAGCTTTCCTATTTTCTTGATAAAAGCTTGTTTTTCTTCTCTCCAGAAAACCAACCCGATTTTCAGACATTGAAAAATCTATGAAAGCAATACGATACATCGGTTCCATTTTAATGATCGCTACCGGTATTCTACATTTTCTTCCAAGTTTTCAGTCCGACCCTGATCCAAATGCAATTCCAATGTTGTTGTTTGGAATTGGCTACCTCTTCATTGGTATACTTTTATTTAAGGACCATCGCTATGGCAAAATATTGGGGGTAATTTTACCACTGATTGGATTAGGTGCTGGATTTTTTAGTCTGGGAATAGAAAATTGGAATGCACTGTTTTCGCTGATGTTTTTAATCGACGCCATTGTAATCTGCATCTGTCTGATTCTTATTTTTAAAAGGACAAGTTCAAAAATCGCCTAGATTAAGATTTCCCCTTTTAGCCTTCTCTTCCAGTTTTCCTGCTTCTCCAGAAGCAGGACATTTTAGGGAATTTGCCAGTGCTGCTTTCGGAAAAGCAGCACAACCGAGGAAGGTTATTTTTAAATTTGATTTTATTTGAAAATTGCTTCTAACCAATCCTTTAGATATCTTAAGACTGCTTGGAATAATTTTAACCATCAACCCGTAAATACCATGGCTAAAAAGATCGATTGGACCAATCAGTTTTTCAATTTTTTGGGAGTGATTTTGGGTGTTTTATTGGCTTTTTTTATCAATGAACGGGCAAATTCCAATAAAGACAGAAAAGAAAGCCTCATCATTATGGAATCCTTGCTTGGTGACCTTCAGGAAGATATCCAAGCCTATGAAAACTTCTTAATTCCTCAAAACAAACTGATCCTTCAAAATTTAGAAAACCTGCTAGAACTGATAAATGATGGGGATTATGAAAATATCGATGAGCCTTTCAGCATGGCTCTTCAAGTCGAAAACTACGGTCCCACAAGCGCTACTTATACTTCTACCAAGAGTACCGGAAAATTAGCTCTCTTTGAGGATATAGAACTACAAAAGCAACTCAGCAATTACTATGAATCCATTGCTGAGGAAAGTGTCAAAAAAGGAGAATATCAAGTTCAGTATTTCACCAGTGAACTGCTTGCCTGGTTGAGCAACAACATGGACTTAATAAGCAATCAGCTTTATAGACCAAGTGATTCTGGCATTTTACTGAACAAACTACTGGTCTATTCCTCTTTGATTGATCAGAAAATCGTATCCTATGAAATCAGTTTAGAAAAGGCTAAAATTTTAAAGGAGGAGTTGGAAAAGGTTCTGGAGGAAAATAAATGATTCAAAAAAACACCCCGCTCCTTTCGAAGCGGGGATTGATTTTATCGGCTTCGCCACAAGTCTTTTAGCGGCTGTCCATTGATAAGCATTACAAATCTCGCAGGATTGGGAATCAGCACAATTCGTACATCCTGTCGGTCAAACTGATCTGACTCGATCGGTACTCCCTCCTGCCCTTTCACTTCATAACTCACGATTCCTCGTGCGTCCGGAAGCAAGGGTTTATACTTATTTGCAACATAGGCTGTGGGAAGAAGGATATCCGTATCTGACTTCAAAAGGCTGTAAATCTTTTCCAGTTCCTTTTCTAAGATATCTTCGTAATCCTCATTGAAATCATCCTCCAAGTCATGAAGTTCCTCCTCGATGTCATCGTAATTCTCGTCGTTGTAATCCATTCCAGCGAGTTGAATCCGCTTTTCTACAATTTCGGTTAGCTCCTGATCCAGCTTATCCCAATTCATGCTTTCTGTTTTTGATTTTGGTTTTTGTTTGAAACCACAAAGATGAGGATAATGTCCTGCAAAGCATGGAATTTTGGCGGAAATTAACTCATCAGTAGAATTTTTCCGTTTCTACCGGGCTTTTCATAAGCCTCGATCGCCTCACGGAAGGACTCTAGAGGATACTTGGCTTCGATATCAATCTTGGAGTTTTCTGCCATCAAAAAGCCGAAAACCTCTCCAAATGCTTTTTTGCGGGAATCTTGATCCAAACTTTCGATCCAAGTACTCAACCAAAACCCTTCGATGGTCAAGCCCTTGAAAATCAATAGTCCACTATTCACAGGCATATTTTCAATACTGAGGGCTCCGAAAGCCATCATTTTGCCGTTTTGGCGTAAGCAACTCAAAGCTTTGGCTCCAAGTACCCCGGATACGGCATCGAAGATGATATGCACTCCACCATCCGTCTTTTCGGGAATGACTTTCTGAATTTTCTCCTTCTCAGAATTCACAACCAAATCAGCACCCAAACCTTTGAGCAATTCGATTTGTTCGTCATGGCGGACCGTTGCCGCTACTTTAATACCTTTCTTCTTGGCCAATTGTATCGCAAACTTCCCAAAAGCTGAGGCTCCCGCCGTAATCAGCAACCATTCTCCTGCCTGAAGACCTGATTTTTCGATCATTCCATAAGCTGTCAGCGGATTCACAAAAGCCTGGCAAGCTATCTCGTAAGGCATTGGTTCAGGAATAGGAATGACAGCCTGCATGGGCACACATACATACTCTCTCCAAGTTCCAATCGCTGAAAACATTACTCGTGTACCGGCGGGTATATGGCCTGAGGCATCACCTTGCTCCACTACCCCTGCTGCTTCAAATCCAGCACTGCTTGGCAACTGTGGTGTAATTCCATACATCCCTTGCACAAACATGATGTCTGAGGGATTGATATTCCGTGCCTTCACGCGAATGAGTACCTCGTGGGCTTTTGGCTTGGGTATTTCGGAATCTACGAGTTGTAAAACATCGAGTGGCTTACCTATTTTTTCAAAAATGATCTCCTTCATGAAATTTGGATTTAATGTTGGATAAAACTATGGATATATTTTAAGTCTATCCTTCTCCAAGGCCTTTTTTTTTATATCTTGAAAAGAAAAAATCAACCTTCAAAACATGGACTTATCTTCGGTTTTTTCTCTGGATGGAAAAGTAGCGCTGATCACCGGTGCAAGTAAAGGAATCGGCTTCAGCATAGCAGAAATTTTTGCAGCTGCAGGTGCCAAAGTTGTCATAAGCAGCCGAAAACAGGATGCGCTGGATGAAATGTCTGGAAAGCTTCGGGCCAAGGGCTATGAAGTCAGCGGCTTTGCCTGTAACGTGGGCAATATGGAAGAACTACCCAAGCTCGTGGATCAAACCGTTGAGAAATATGGCACCATTGATATTTTGGTGAATAATGCAGCATCCAATCCAGTTTTTGGCCCGGTGCACGATACCATTCTTGAGGCTTTTGACAAGATTATGGATGTGAATGTCAAAGCACCATTTGAATTGACCCGACTCTGTTTTCCCCACTTAAGGAAATCTGCTGAGGCTTCGGTGATCAATATCAGTTCGATCGGAGGCATTTCTCCTGAAGCGGGTTTGGGTATCTACTCCGTGAGTAAAGCTGCTTTGATTTCTCTTACAAAGGTATATGCCAAGGAATGGGGTGATGCAGGCATCCGTGTCAATGCCATCTGCCCAGGGCTGATCCAAACTAAATTTTCGGAGGCCCTATGGACCAATGATAAAATCATGGGAATGATCATGAAGCAACTCTCTATTAAAAGAGCCGGAACTTCTGAGGAAATCGGAGCCATGGCCTTGTTTTTAGCCTCTGCTGCATCTTCTTATACCACAGGCGGTGTCTTTACTGCTGATGGAGGTTTCACAATCTAAAGCTATGCACCCAACCCAAAATTTACCTAGTTCTGAATTGAGCAAACTGCTGGACTCTTACCGTGAATTTGTAGAGACAGAACTCTATCCCATAGACCTGAAAGTCGTCCAAGGTCCTTTTAGATCCTATTTACCCCAACTGAATGAGCTCCGGGAAAAAGCCAAGAATCTAGGGCTATTTGCTCCGCATCTCGACAAAGAATCAGGTGGCTTGGGCTTAAGCTTAAGTGATTTTGCCAGAGTATCTGAGATATTGGGAACAAGCCCATTGGGCCACTATGTATGCAATTGCCAAGCTCCCGATATCGGAAACATGGAATTATTGGAGCTTTTTGGTTCGGATTGGCAAAAAGAGACTTTTCTCCACCCACTTCAAAAAGGGAAAATCAGGAGCTGCTTCGCAATGACCGAACCTGCCAATGCGGGTAGCAATCCAGTTGTCCTAAGCACTACTGCTACACGAGAGGGCGATTCTTATATTATTAATGGGCATAAATGGTTTACCACAGCAGCAGATGGAGCTACTTTCACCATCGTTATGGCTGTAACCAATCCCGAAGCAGAATCACCCTATCAGCGTGCAAGTATGATCTTGGTTCCACTAAACAATCCAGGCTTTTCACTCATCCGGAATATCCCCATCATGGGCGAAGAGGGTGAGGATTACCTGTCTCATGCAGAGGTGAAGTTTGAAAATTGCCGAGTTTCCTCCGATCACCTAATTGGAAAAGAAGGGCAAGGGTTTGCATTAGCGCAAGAGCGACTTGGCCCTGGAAGAATTCACCATTGTATGCGTTGGATAGGCATCTGTGAACGTGTCTTTGATATGATGTGCAACCGAGCTGTATCACGTGAGTTGCTCCCCGGAAAACCTTTGGCAGAAAAGCAGAGTGTCCAAAACTGGATTGCTGAAAGCAGAGCGGAAATCAATGCCAGTCGACTGATGGTTTTGAATGTAGCTTCCAGAATGCAGGAGTTAGGCAGTAAAGCTGTCAAAGAAGAAATTTCTACCATCAAATTTTATGTTGCTGACGTATTGATGAAGGTGATCGATCGCGCTATTCAGGTTCATGGAGCTCTTGGAGTCACAGATGATACCTTGCTTTCATTTTGGTACAGACATGAGCGGGGAGCCAGGATTTATGACGGCCCTGATGAGGTTCACAAAGCATCTTTAGCCAAAAGCATCTTAAAAAAATATCGGCCACAATGAATGAGATGAACTTTGATCGCTTAAAGCTTTTCCTGGAGGAAAAGTTTTATTGGGATCCTAAAAGCATAAAAATCAGTCCCCTAAATGGTGGATTTTCTAATCTCACTTTTTTGGTAGAAACACCCAAAGGAAAATTCGCCCTACGCAGACCTCCTTTTGGCTACAAAATAAGTACCGCCCATGACATGGCCCGAGAAAGTGGGATTCAGGAGGCCTTGCATCAAGCCGGATACACAAAAGCGCCAAAATCTATTCTACTGTATGAAGATGATCGAATTTTAGGTGCCCCATTTTTCATTATGGAGTATATCGAGGGGATCGTCATTCGAAATCGAAGACCTGCTGGTATCATCCCGAAGAAAGAAGAATTTGAAAAACTAGCTTGGAACACCATTGAAGCCCTTTTGGAACTTCATCACCTTGAGCTCAGAGAATCTGGACTTCTTCGATTAGGTAAACCTGAAGGATACGTGAACCGGCAGATACTCGGCTGGACGGACCGATATCAACGAGCTAAAACAGATGAAATAGCAGAAATGGAAAAGGTGGCTGACTGGCTAAAGTCAAACATTCCACAAAAGGAGAATTACGCATTCATCCACAATGATTTTAAATATGATAACCTAATCCTAGAACCTGAGGATATCAGTGAAATCAAAGCTGTTTTAGATTGGGAAATGTCTACCGTCGGAGAACCCTTAATGGACTTAGGGACAAGCTTAGCCTATTGGGCTCAGGAAGATGATGAAGACATCCTGAAAATGTTCAATCTGACTCATTTACCAGGAAATCCTACCCGGCAGGAAGTTATCGAGTACTACGATCGAAAATCTGGTCTTGACTTGAACAATATGCTTTACTACTATGTCTATGGGCTATTTAAGGTAGCGGTAATTGCTCAGCAAATTTATAAGCGCTACAAGCTTGGGCAGGCTGGAGATCCGCGATTTGCAGCATTGATCGAAGTAGTAAAAGCTGCAGGCAGAAAAGCAGAAAAAAGTATACTCACAGAAAAAATCTAATATGACCATCCAAAAAGTTTGCATTCTTGGTGCCGGAACCTTGGGTTCGCGCGTTGCTCTTCAAGCAGCTATTTCAGGCTACACCGTCTCTGTTTATGACATTCATGAAAAAGCGCTTGATTTCGGGTTTCAGACCATGAAAAAAATCTTGTCTCAGTTGGAAAAAGGCAAACTCCTGAAGGAAGCCCAAGAAAAAATACTTTCACGGATTTACTTTACTACCGATACCGAAAAGGCGATTCAGGATGCCGACATTGTCAATGAAAGTGTAACTGAAGAGGTTGAGATAAAGAAAGAAGTTTGGAGAAAGTTCGGAAAAATTGCTCCGAAAAAGACCTTCTTCACCACCAACACATCCTACATGCTTCCATCTATGTTTGCAGAAGAATCAGGTAGACCTGAGATGTTTTGTGCTTTCCACTTTCATGATGTCTTTTATTCTCGAGTAGTGGATATTATGCCTCATCCGGGTACAGATCCTGCAATGATTCCTATGCTAGAAGACTTTGGTAGAAAACTTAATCAGGTTCCCGTGCTGGTGCAAAAGGAAAACCCTGGCTACATTTTCAATACCATGCTCTTAGCCTTGATCGGTGCCGCCGGAAAATTGCTTACCGGAGAAGTCGGTAGTGTCCATGATATTGACCGGTCTTGGATGGTCAACTTTCATATGCCAATGGGGCCCTTTGGAATTTTGGACTCGATTGGATTGGATACGGCTTGGCATGTCACCAAAAACCGAACAGATTCTGCCTCAGTGGCCTTTGCCAAGCATCTAAAATCCTATCTGGATCAAGGAAAACTCGGTGAAAAATCAGGTGAGGGTTTTTACACCTATCCAAATCCTGCTTATAAAAACCCGGATTTCATCCAATAAAACGAAACTTCAGGTATTTGATTTTCTCTCCCTTTTCAGAAAACATTTTCTCATAGCGGGTTTGAATACCGAAGTGATCATCCTTCCATTCACTTTGGTAAAAGTCGTGCGTGTGACCTAAAACCTCTATATCTTTTCTGGATTGAACCAAGTTCAAAGAGAAATCAAATAGTCCTGTATTATCCGTTTTGAAATGGACTATTCCGCCAGACTTTAAAAGAGGTCTGTACATATCCAAAAACCGATCAGAAGTTAATCTTCGCTTTTCGTCTCCATCCCTTGGAAAAGGATCAGGAAAGGTAATCCAAAGTTCATCTATCTCACCTTGATCAAAAAACTTATCCAAAAGCTGAATCTGAGTTCGTAGAAATGCCACATTCTCCAATCCTTCTTCGGTAGCGGTAGAACTCCCCTTCCAAATGCGGCTTCCTTTGATATCTACTCCGATGAAGTTTTGATGCGGGAATACCCGAGACAAGCCGACTGTGAATTCACCCCTCCCACAAGCCAATTCAACGACTAAAGGATTTTGGTTTTGAAATTGCCTAGCTCGCCACTGACCTTTGATTTCCTCAAAAATGGGCTTACCCTCTTGTACTACGTTAGGGTTTTCTTCATTCGCCTTGAAGCGAACCAACTTTTTTCTACTCATTTACACCTCTTCGATTTCCGCGACCACAAAAGTACTGCCTCCGATAAATATTAGGTCATTTTTACTCATTTTTTTCGGAAATGAGTCGGGCTTTAGATTTTCAAAATTTTACTTTCCTATAGACTGCTCAAAATGGAATTTATATGTCGCTATAATAAAAAAAGGAAGGTTCTGCTCTTAAATTAATGAGGAAACAACCAAAAGTTTCCTCGATTGATTAAAATCACTAAAGACTTAGACTTTTATCGGAGAAATTTTGTGTTACCAGGTTTTTTTAAAAGGAAACTCGTTTGAGGAAAATGTACTTTGCTAAAAAGAATAGTTTTGACACTCAGGAATTTCGAACCTTTCTTATGATATCCGACGCTTTTCTTATTTGATACTTTTGAAGACCAAAAGTATCCAAAAGTCTTGGCCCCAGTCTTTTCTTTCCGCTGCAAGCATTTTCCTATTTATTTTCAATTCGTGAGCAGCGGAATTTTGTCTTGCTTTGCCCCCCTAAAAATGACTGGGTCTCCTTCGATTCCTCAGGAGCCAAGCCATTTTCTTAACGGGTGAGCAAAGCACTCCAAAACCGAAAATCCCGAAGGCCCCCTACCAACAAAAGTTTCTAATTCAAATCAAGGTCTTCATCAAACAGTATTTTTCTTGATAAAAGACTAAAACATTTTCACCCCCTCTTTATTAAATTTATGGTAAACCAAAAGGAATAAGAAATTGATCTAGAAAACCAGCTCTACATAAAAATCCGTATCTTTATTTACCACGTTAAGACAATCAAATGGACATTTCGGTGAAATATAAAATCATATCTGAAATCATAAAAAGCAATGATGAGGAGATGCTGAATGCAGTCAAAACAATCTTAAATATCGAGGACAAACCTGATTTTTGGGAAGAAATAAGCGAGGAAGATCAAGTGGCTATCGACCAAGCCTTGGAGCAACTTGATAGAGGAAATTTCATCTCAAGGGAGTCCCTTGATGCAGAAGTTAAAGAAAAATATAATTTTTAGAATTGAGCCTCCCGATTCGATATTCACTCCGAGCTAGGCATGAGCTTTTGGATATATTGGACTACATCGATCAAAATTTTGGTCGAAAGAAAACGAAAGAGATTTATCAAAGGTTAGAAAGGGCTATTGATTTGATTTCTGAAGCACCAGAAATGTATCCTGAATCCAAGAAAAGGAAAGGATTAAGAAGATATGTTTTCAGTAAACAAACCAGTATTTACTATCGTGTAAATTCAGATTGCATTGAAATAGTGAGTCTCCGACCAAATAAAAAAGACCCAAAAAACTTTTAATCCTTTTTGAAACTACAGATCTTCGATTTCTGCGACCACAAAAGTACTGCCTCCGATAAATATCAGGTCATTCGCTTGGGCTTTTTTTCTTGCAAATCGGACAGCCTCCGGAATAGAAGGAATGATTTCTCCCTTTAGGCCCTGAATAGAAGCTTTTTCAGCCAGTTCTTTTGCAGACATAGCTCTAGGGATTTTTGCTTCGCAAAAAATATAATGGGCATTTTTCGGCATCAAACTCAATACCTTCGAAATATCCTTGTCGCTGACCATTCCTAGGACAATCCATAATTGGTCAAATTGATAGGTCTTCAATTGATCCAAAATTGCCTTAATCCCAGGTTCATTATGGCCTGTATCGGTGATGACCCAAGGATTTTTACCCAAAATTTGCCAGCGACCTTTCAGGCCTGTCAGTTGGGACACTTCCAAAAGCCCTTCTTGAACTGCCTTATCGCTCAGGTTCCAACCCATTTTACGTAGCTTCTCTATACTTTCGAGAATCCCGGGCAAATTGAATACTTGGTAGTCTCCCAAGAGACCGAATTCAAGTTCTGATATCTCCAAATCATGAACTACCTCGTAGGATACCGAGAGCAAATTGTCATTTTTAATTTGGTCTTTAATTTTCTTTTTGACCTTCCAGTGATCATCAGCAAATACAATTGGAGCACTTCTCTCTTTTGCGAGTTGGCGAAAAACCGACTCACATTCCTTCTGGCTTTGGCTGATGACAACAGGAGTGTCAGCTTTGATAATTCCAGCCTTTTCTGCAGCGATCTTCGGCAAAGTATCCCCTAGATACTGCATGTGATCCCAGCCAATGTTGGTAATCAGGGATAGTTCAGGCTCAATGACATTAGTGCTATCCAACCTTCCTCCCATCCCAACTTCAATGATGGCTATATCTACCGCTTCCTCAGCAAAGTACCAAAAAGCCATTCCGACTGTCATCTCAAAAAAACTGGGCTTGAGCTCCAATAGAAACGCTTGATTAGCCTCAACAAAGCGGACAACTTCCTCTTCTGGAATTTCTATTCCATTGATGCGAATTCGCTCAGTAAATGACTTAAGATGAGGGGAAGTATAAAGTCCGGTTTTGTATCCTGCAGCTTGGAAAACGGCTGCTAAGGAATGAGATGAACTCCCCTTTCCATTGGTTCCGGCGACATGAACTGACTTAAACTTCTTCTCTGGATTTCCAAGATGATTGCAAAGAGCGAGCGTATTGGA
Organism: Algoriphagus formosus; assembly: GCF_002807035.1. Classification (GTDB taxonomy): domain Bacteria; phylum Bacteroidota; class Bacteroidia; order Cytophagales; family Cyclobacteriaceae; genus Algoriphagus; species Algoriphagus formosus. The sequence continues at coordinate 571,871 of NZ_NIUC01000001.1, forward strand.
AAGGTCTTTCTTGAAAGCTGCCGCCCCGACACGCTGGAACATAGGCAAGGAAGCGTATAAAAAATCTAAGGCCTCTTGATAGGTCATGGATTTAATCAACCTTGATAATAAATGTGATTTTTCCGCTAGAGAAATCAGCAACAGCAGTACCACCTTGTCGCTTAAAAGACACTTTATTCACTACTTGACGATAGTATGCTAAGACCTCATTGGATACATTATACTCCAAAGGAACTGCTTGGACTACGCGTCCAGAATCATCCACGGTGATTTTAAAGACGATACGACCACTTCGGGTAGAAACTTGGTCATTGATATTGGGTTTCGCTGCGAAATCCCATCCAGCTAAGTCAAGACTGTAGCCAGCACCGGAATTGGTACCCTGACCTGAGCCTTGCCCCATAATAGCCCTACCATCTACAGTACCCTTTGGATCTCCTGCATCCCCTTTTTCTTTAGAATCACCTTGTGCTCCACCAGCCGCAGCCTGATTTCCATTTCCTTTGGTACCACCTGCACCCATCAGCGCTCTTTCATTGATTTTTGGCTGTTCGGGAGCCTTCTGAACTGTTTCTTCTGCTTTTGATTCAGCTGGAGTAGTGACAGTTTTTGCTGGCTCAGTAGGTTTAGGATCTGGTTTTTTGACTGTTTCAGTAGCTTTCTCTTCGCCTTTCAAAGGAGAGGGCTTGGCCGATACCGCCTGATTGGCAGTTGGTTGAGGGTTTGACTTTGGTTTTGCCTGCTCGGTCTTCGGAGCGGGAGTCGGCGTAGCTTCGGGGCTGACTTTCTGAGCAATTTCACCCGGGGCAGCAGCTTCGACTACTGGAGTTTGAGTTTCAGAAGGCGGGTTAGAGCTATTGATATTACCGGAACCTGTCGGAGTAAAGCCCAGATTCAACTCCAAACCAAAAGTGGGAAGCGGTGGAATAGGTTGTTTCCACACGACAATAAAATAGATCGCAATCAGCAGTAGAATATTCACCAGGAGGGTAATGATACCCGCCCGCTTCTTATTTTGACTTTCTACTTTGTCTGCGTTCCAGTATTCCATCTTAATACGGTTTTGTGGCGATGGAAACATTTGCTTCCAAGCCTGCTGCTATACCGCCAATTTCTACCAAGTATTCTACAGGGACTTCCTTATCAATATGAAGGACCACTTGGCTATCTTTCCCTTTGAGCAAGGAAGTCAATTCAGCCTTAATCTGATCCCGATTGACCACCTTATCATTTACGGCATATTTGAGGTCTTTGGTGACCGAAACGGTTACCTCCTGCAAGGCTATGTCCGATGTCTCGCTCGATGGGAGATTGACAGGAAGACCTGAAGGAGTAATAAATGAGGAGGTCAACATGAAGAATATCAACAAAAGAAAAATGATATCCGTCATGGAGGACATACTGAAAGCTGACTCTACCTTATGTTTGGATTGAAGTGCCATGCTTATTTTTCTTGTAAGAGTTCTATAAATTCGATCGAGGCATACTCCATTCTGTGAACGAGTTTGGAAACCTGGGTGACCAAATAATTGTATCCCAAATAAGCCAAGATACCCACTACCAGACCTGTAGCGGTGGTAATCATCGCCTCATAGATCCCTTCGGAAAGGAGCTTTGGCGAAACCATGCCCTCTTCTTGAGCAATGGCTATAAAGGCCTGAATCATCCCTGCGACCGTACCCAAAAACCCAATCATAGGGGCTGCACCGGATACAGTAGCTAAAAGACTCAAGTTCTTTTCGAGTTTGTAGATCTCTATTTTCCCTACGTTCTCAATCGAAACTTCAATGTTTTTCAAGGGAGAACCAATTCGCTCCACTCCCTTTGCAATCATATTGGCAATGGGAGTTTTTTCATCTGCACAGAGCATTTTGGCTTTTTCAACCTGTCCGCTTGCCACCAAGACTTTCACCTGATCAAGCAAATGAGCAGGAGTTTTAGAAGCTTTCTTCAAAGTCATCAATCGCTCGATGAAAATGTAAATGGCCAAAATAAACAATAGGTAAAGTGGGATCATCATATACCCACCTTTGATCAAAAGATCAAGCAAACCGATTTGCTCGGCCGCACCATTCATACCCAGACTATCGGCTGCCGCCAAGGAATCTGTTGAGAGCGTTTGTAATAAGATCATATTAATATTTCAAAATCCACAATGCTTCGGTGTAATCATCTTTGATCTCAGCGAGTGCATTATTTGCCTGTGTGAAGGAATTGTACTTTCCTAAAGCCAAACGATAATTAGGCGAATCTTCGTATGGCTCAATCAAATAAAGCTCCGGAACACGGGATTGATACTCAGCTGATTTTTCAAGGGCAAGTCGCTCAGTCCGAAGGCTACCCACAATGATATAATAGGTAGCTCTTTCACCTCTCGACTCAATTCTCGTCAAAGAACCTAGCTCTTTACGATCAATTGTTGTACCAGATTCCGCTGTGGGAGCAGGTGGATTTGGATTATTGGAAATAAGATTTGTAGAATCCTGATTATCAATACTTTCAGATTCTTGGTTTTGAGTTTCGCTTGGAATAATTTCAGGCTCTGTCTCTGGAGAAATCGTGCTTTCAGCCACAGTCTCTGAAGATGGCTCATTATTCGGTGCAGGAGATGAATTTTCTTCCTTCATCAACTGCCAAACAATTGTAGAAATCAGAAGCAATCCGATAAAAGCCGCAACCATCACCCAAGAACTTGACTTCTTGGCTGGGAGCTCAGGGGATTTTTCAGGAAGCTTCTTCTTTTCTTCGGCTTTTGCCTCTTCATTATCCTCAATTTCTTTGGGTTCGAAGCTTTCAGGTAGTTCATCAAGAGGCTCCTTCTCCTGAACAGGTTTTGGCGGAATTTGAGAAAGAACCTTGGAACGTAGCTCTGAGGCAGATACCACTTTTTCTTCTGAGCCTTCGTTAGGAGATTCAGAATTGGACTTAATATTTTCCTCTAATTCTTTGAGTTTTTTGACTTCTACAAAAGGTAACCCAAAGTCTTTGGGATCGGTCCAGGTTTCTTTTTCTCTTTTCTTCACAGTCTAATGAAATTGCCTTGTTACGAAGCTAGTTGATTTGATCAAAAAGCACAAAAATATTAAAACTTCAACCAAGCTCCACCGATCAACTGCACGCCTCGAACCGGATAATTCAACCAACGCACATTTTGGCCATTGAGAAGGTTATTTCCTTCCACAAAAACACCAATTTTTTCTGTAATCTGGTAATCAGCTTTCAATTGAAGATCTGCAATGGTCTTTAGCTTCTCAGAAGAAAATGGGACTTCAGGGTTTGAAGTAATGGTACGGGCCTTGATTCCTCCCATAAAATTCAGATTTGCCTGAATCAATAAACCATCCAAAGGGAATACCTGATTATTGATACCTACCTGCCAAGTAGGCCTATGCCAAGCTTCTGCCTGAAGATTCATATCGTATTGAAAAAGGTCAAGTCTTGAAGAGAGTCGATATAGCTCATTGACACGAAAACCTAATTCGGCATTGATATTAAACACCGTCACTCGATCATCATACACTAATTCAAAACGGGAAGTATCCGCTCCTGAATTCACGAAAAAGTGCATTTGATTGAATCTACTGACATCTATTCCAGCACGGTAATCAACCGTATTTTGAACCATTCCCTCGATTCCTCCTGCAACCTTGTAATTATTAATGGTGTTTAGCAATTGTGAAGATGGCCCGATGAAGGGATTTTCCATGGCAAAACTGTAATAGGTATTTCGAATCACATCACCGGAAAACTCCCCAAAGAATCCAAATTCATCGGCAAATTGATAGGAAGCTTTCAAAAGAGGGAAAATTCTAAAATCACTGGATTTTCCCGGAACAGAATCATTTTCTGAAATCAAATTTAAGCCTGCGGTAAATTGGAAGGCATCCAATTGATAAACCACTTGAGGACGGATAGCAAAATAATTTCTGCTTACATCATAGTCTCTGTCCTCAGGACTTGTATTGAAAAATGATAAATTGACAGAGCCTGACCAATCATCAGAAGGTCTAAAAACTGCTTCTCCTTGCAAACCAATTTCAGTTTCTTTTGCGAGATAGCTATCCTTGAAATTTTGAAAGTGGACTTTACCCTGGTAAGAGATCGGTCCGACCTTTTCTATATCCCGGAATCCCGCATGAAGACGTATCGTATTGAAGACATTTCCCTGAATTCCAGTAAATTCCAAATTAGGATCATTGATCACTGAAGTATCAATTCCGTAAAACGAATAAGAATCTTGAGCCCATTCAAGGCCTCCGAATACTTCTATTTGGTCCAGAAAGTAACTGGCATTCCCTCCGAGATTGGTGTGGGATTCTTTTGACTCTTCCCCCAAAATGGGGCCTTTGCCAAAGCTTTGATGCTTCAGATTGAAGGAGTAATTCCAATCATACACCTCAGTTGCCATCAATCTAGCCTCCAAAAGAGGACTGGCAAAATTTCCATAACCAGCCTTCAAAAACCCTGGGTATCGATCAGCAATATCACGTCGATAGGTCTTTTGCACCGGCTCTGCCTTTAATTGAACTGGCGGTAAATCCAACTCATAGAAATTGACCGTGTAATTGAAATCACTGAGCCCTTTCGGTTGAGGCAAAACGGGTAGCTTCTCGTAAACACGAGGTTGATTCGGAAGAGTCAAAACCCGATCCTTTCGGATAACAAACTCCTGGTCTTGAACTTCCCCTCTATTTTGTATTTGTGCCGAAGCAATTCCAGGAGCTCCTAGAATCAATGCCGCGAAGAATATTTTTAATTTTCTCATGGTTAGTTCAAGGTTTGGAGTTTGTCCTGAGCAAGTTTCTTAATTTCCTCATTCGTGGAGTTTTCTACGATAGACTCAAGCGTGGCTTTAGCCTGAAAATCCTCTCCAGAGAGCAAATAGTTTTCTGCGAGAAGTAGGAACATCCGACCATACCAATAATCGAAATCGGCAAAAGGACCGGACATTTCAAAAATACTGTCATTTGAAAGGTCGATCTGACCTTGCTTTTGATAGGATTCTGCCAAAAGGAACAAGCCCTCAGCCCCTTCTATCGTCTTATACTCATCTACCAGAACTGCCAAGGTAACCCCTGCAGCCTGATCTTGCTTTAAGGCAAATTGTGCTTTGGCCTTGTTGAGTAAAGCCCTCGGAGTCGATTCCGGTAAAATACCATCCAAGCTTTCCAATTTTTCTGCGGTGGTGATGACTTCCTGATAGCGTTGCGTTTCATTGTAAGCTTTCAATAAAGCCATCAGCGACTCTGCCTCTTCTACTTTACTTCGGGCATTTTGAACAGCAGTTTCCAAGTACGGAATAGACTCTGGATAATTTCCTTGCGCGGATAATATCTCCCCTATTCGCTGCATTGCCTTTAAGCGTTGCGGAGAGGCGGGTTCGCTTTCTAGCTGACGGAATACTCGCAAAGCATCATCTTGATTACCTGACTGGAAATAAGAGTCACCCATAAAATACAGGGCATCCACTCGTTGACTACTTTCCGGATAGCTGCTCAGATAGCGTTCAAATGCTATGCTCGCCTGAGCAAAATTTCGCTCAAAATATAGACTCTTCGCTGATTCAAACTCCAAAGCTTGCACAGAACCATTTTCTGGATTGGATCGCTTGTAGCTATCCAAATAACCTGAAAACTCCCCTGCCCTTCCTTGCAGTGCCAGTGTCTCTTGCAGACCCTTTAGGGCTGTTTCGGCATTTCCTGAATTCGGGAATTCATCCAAAATGGTTTGATAGTCCCGAACCGTCTGATCGTAGTTTTGCTGAGAGAAATTCGCTACAGCTCTGCCTTCCAATGCAAAAGGAACAAATGGACTATTCGGCCGCTTCGAAATCAAATCCGAAAAGGCAAAAGTTGCATCGCTATATTGGGTCTCTTCCATCAGGATTTGACCTTTTTGGAAAAGCGCATCTTCCAGATACAGTGAATTAGGATAGCCTGCGATCAATTGATCCAAGCTTCTCAATGCTGCACTATTTTTTGATTGGAAATTCTGAACAACCCCTAGGCGATAGTAGGCATAATCAATACCCGCATTTCGCTCCGAAATCGCTTGCTGAAAAGTACTTTCTGCTTCAGCAAAGCGCTTTTGCACATAGTAGCAATCACCTAATCGAAGTAAGGCATCATCGTAATTTTCCTTGTTTTGACGGGTTCGCAGTCGGTCTGTGTAGGTTTTGAACTGTGCCTCAGCCTCGCGGTATCGCTTGGAGTTAAAATAAGCATAACCCAGACCGTATAGACTTTTGGTCAGATAAGCACTAGAGGTGGTTCTACCCAACTGAAGCGCTTCCTGGTAGGAGGCAATGGCTTTATCCAATTCTCCATTGGCAGAATAAATCTCGCCCTTCCAGAAATGTGATTCCAAAATCAAGTCCTTATTGACTGGAAAATTCAAGGATTTATCCAGGTAGGAAATTGCCGCAGGATATCTTTTGTCACGGAAATAGACCATTGCTTGATAAAAGGCAACCCGCTGATAAGCTTCCCGAATGCGCGGAGACTTATTTTGGATTTGATCCATCTGCTGAATCGCTCGGAGATAATCGCTGGTATTGATCAAGGCTTCTGAAAGCAAGGTCTCAGCCTCTGAGCGAAACGCCCCTGTGGGATATTCATTCAGGTATTGATCCAATCCAGAGATCCCTTCCTGAAAGCTTCCTTTCTGAAGATTCGACTTGGCATAGTTAAAAAGTGCCTCCTCTTTGATTTTTGGATTGAAGTCCGCAGAGGCAGCTGCTTTGAAAGAGGTGCTGGCAAACTGATAATTATCCAGCTTCAAATAGGCATGCCCCAAATAATAGGAAGAAGCTTGTCCCTTTTCGTCAGCTGTAGAAGCGGAAACCTTCAAATAGTCTGAGGCTCTTTGGTAGTTTTCAATCTCAAATTGAGCAATTCCACCTTTATACACCTGCTCGGGTGTAAGTTCTCCCTTTCGGGCATTGATGAAAGCGTCATAGTTTTCAGCTGCTTTCGCAAAGTTCTTTTGCTCAAAATAAGCCTCTGCCAAATAGAGATTGATCATTTCCTTGCGCTCAAGATTAGCTCCACCTTTGAGCTTTTCTTCTGCATAGCTGATCAACTGAGTAAAGCTTCCCTCCTGATAATACAGGGAAGCAAGAAGGTAAGGGACTTTATCTCTGTAAAAAGGTGACTTTTCAGCATTTTGAAGATCTTGAATCGCTTTAGCACTATTTCCATTCTGCAGCGCAATAAAACCGCTGTAGTAGTAAGCATCAAAGCTTACCTCCTGTCCAAGTACTTTTGCCTGATCAAAATAGGGCGCAGCCGAGTCATAGTTTTTCAATTGAAAATGTGCATAACCCTGCTTAAAAAGTAAATCTGCCTTCTTGGAAACTTCCAAATTCTCAGGGCTTACCAAGGCGTAGCCATCTATTGCTTCCCGGTAGTTACGCTTAAAAAAGAAATGATCCCCTAGGTACAAGCCTGCTGTCGCAACACTTGGATGCTTGCCATTGTCCAAAATGTAGGACTTCATCAGGCCCACCCCATCAGGACTTTCTAATTCTAAGGCAGACTGTGCGGCTAAAAGACGAGCTGCTCGGGATTGATCGAGGTAATTATCTTTTGAGGTGACTTTTTCAGATTCATACAGGCTGGCTGAAAAAAGTTGCTTTTCAAAGAAAGCGGTTTGATCATCCAAGAAGCGCTGTTCTCCAGTTTGGTAAAGTGTGGACTGTGCCAGCACCTGAACACTGAAGCCTAAAACAGCAAAAAGCACAAGGCAATATTTCATGGGCAAATGATTAATTATAATGCTTCCATACGATCCCAAAAGCACAGATTCAGCCTTGGGATTTCAAGAAAAGAAGCGTTTCAATGCAAAATTTTATACACGAGATCTCGGAGAATTTCACCTTCGCTCATATTTCCGGAGTCTACTCCTTTAGAACGAAGATCTGCTTCCCGAATGTGTGCGAACACCTCAATTATCTTGCCCAATTTATAGTTGCGGGAAGCGGTGAAGTATTCTCTTGCAATGAATGCATTCATTCCTAAAGCCGCAGCGGCTTGGTCAGCATTTTGAGCCTTGTGCTCATGAATGATCGCTAACTTGCTGAAATAGAAATAGATCAATGAAAAAATCGGAATGATTGGATGATTTTTTGGGTTCTGAGAAAAGTATTGGATGATTTGATTAGCCTTGACCACATTTCTAAAACCCAAAGCCTTGGTCAGTTCAAAATTATTGTAATCCTTGTGGATCCCGATGTATTTGGAGATATGGTCAACGGTGATTTTGGTGCCTGAAGGAAGATTGATAAACATCTTTCCAATCTCATTGGTCATCACCTCTAGGTTATTTCCGATCGAGTCAGCCAGTAGATTGATCGCGTTTTGATCAATGCCATAGCCTGTTTCTTTAAAATAGCCCTCGAGCCATTGCTTGAGCTTGTATTCAGGCACTTTCTCAGATCTCACATACACAGTATGCTTGTTCAGGGCTTTGGCCAAGGTGGTTTTTCCGTCGATCTTTTTGTGCTTGTACGCAAAAACCAAAATCGTACTAGGTAGCGGGTTTTCTACATATTTGATCAGTAGCTCAGCAACGCCTTCATTGCTCCAATCGGGTAAGCTTTGAGCTTCTTTTACCACTACCAACTGACGCTCAGCCATCATCGGAAATTTGCGGGCATTATTCAGCACTACCCCCATGTTAGCGTCTTTTCCATAAAGTGCCAACTGGTTGAAACTTCGCTCATGCTCCGGAATCGCATTGTCCTCAATTATCTTTGTAATGAGATCGATGTAATAGGGCTCATCTCCTTCTAAAAAATAAACTGGAGAAAATTTCCCCGCTTTCAAATCCTTGATGACGTCCGTCGGTTGTTTAGGCATGGTTTGCAATTTGAGACTTAAAGATAAGCGTAGCGATCAAAAGCTGCCAAAAGCAAATTGATAATTGTGAAAACTATTCTCCTGTTAATTTTGTAATAATTAAAAAGCATTCAAATGGACTTTCAGACAGGTATCTCTTATTATAAATCCGGTAAATTCGAAGAAGCATTGGTGGTTTTCAACCAATTGATCACAGAAAATCAAAGCGAAAGCAATTATTTTCTCTTTCGCGGCAGAATACTTTCCCGTATGGGTCAGACCGAATCTGCCTTGGAAGATTTCGATAAAATAGTAGCTCTTGAGCCCTATAACACCGATTTTATCTCTGATCGAGCGGTGGTTTTGCACTTACTAGGTAAAAATGAAGAGGCTCTGACGGAATTTGATCGAGCTGCCAATCTTGATCCAAACAACCCTTACCGTTATAGTAGCAGGGCATTTTTCAAGGATAGAATCGGGGATTTGATGGGGGCTATTCAAGATTATGAAAAAGCAATCGAACTTGATCCTGAGGATGCTGTCGCTTACAACAACAAAGGCCTAGTGGAAGAAAAGCTTGGCTATCAGAAGAAATCAAAGAAAAGCTTTGAAAAGGCTGATGACTTGGTTGGATATAAAGCTCCTGAGAATAAAGAACCGAATCCACCTGCCAACGAAAAGCCAGCACCCCTACCGGAAATTCCAAAAAACGGAAATACCAATGAGGCTTTGACGCTGGGAAATTACTTCCAGATCGTAAAAAAGGTTTTTACAGATCCCAAAACCCGCTCTGAGTTTTTCCAATTTCTGAAAAAGCCTTTTTCTTAAGCTTAAAAATTCTTGATCACCCACAGAGGTTTCGTGATGAAGTAGGCCATTTTCTTGGATAGGCTTTTATTGAAGATTTTATCAAAGAAATCGCGTTGCCTACTTAAAGTAATGAGCATATCCCCCTTGGCGGAGGCAAGATAGCTTTCAATACCTAGAGCCAGGTTATCCCGAAAAGACTTCAGGACAAAATTCACCTTATCGTACCTCACAAAGGGTGTAATCTCTTCCACCATCGATTGATGTAAGGGTCTGTCTAATTTGTTTTTGCCATCTGAGGCATGAACAATATCGATTTCAGCATCAAAAAACTTTGCAAACTCAACTACCTTCTGAATAGCGATTTTATCTTCTTCTCTATAGTCTGTACCAAAGACCAATTTCCGCGGTTTCTTATAAAAAACCTTCCTAGGCACCACCAAAACGTCCACGGGGGACTTTCCTACGATCTGACTTGTGCGACTTCCAATAATATTTTTTCGTAAGTCATTCATCCCTTCTGTGCCCATGACCACCAACTGACAATCCGTTTCCTCGATTGCATTTAGCATGACTTCGATCACATCTCCCTCCAAAATCATCCCTTCGCAAGATTCAAGACCCAAAGGGATTGATTCCGCTTGTACTGTTTTTTTAAGATTATTCAGCTTTTCTTTTAAAAAATCACGCTGAAAATCATTGTCTTCACGGCCTGGATTCAGCTTTAAAAAGTCTTCTTTGTTGCTGACATGAATTAAAATCAGCTTTGCACCATATTGCTCCCCGATTCGGCTTGCATATTCAATTGCATTGAGTGAACACTCAGAGAAATCGGTAGGGCAAAGAATAGTCCCGTTTTTTTCCATAATTAATAGCCTCGAGATCGGTTTACGAGATTCATCAAAGGTTCGTTGGATTCAAGTCGACGGATATTCTCAACCACCTGAGGAGAGGCCGCTTCCGGATTGGTTACGCTCGCAATGTGTGGAGTCAAAAATATGCCTTCATTTTGCCAAAAAGGATGATCTTCTGGCAGGGGTTCCTTCCGATATACATCCAACATAGCTCCCGACAGCTGACCTTTTGAAATTGCATCAACCAAGTCCTCTTCGACTAGATGTCTTCCACGGGCGACATTGATCAAATATGTCCCTGGATTGACTTTTTCAAAAAGGGATTTATTTAAAATATTTTCAGTATCAGCAGTCAACGGCAGCAAACAAACCAATACATTCACCTCCTTTAGAAACTCATCTAATTTCTCCTTGGGAAAATAAGGAAAAGGAAAATCGTCTTTCTCAGAAAAACCAAAGCCTACTACCGGAAAACCCATAAAATCGAGTTTTTCCAACACATCAAAACCTAAAGCTCCTACTCCCATTACCCCAATAGTGACTGGAATCTCAGGATCAGACATATCCCAATTCCGATCTTCTTTAAGTTGTTGATATCGAGTGACCTGCCTATGAAAATTCAACACCCCCATCACCACATAATTGGTCATTGACCAGGTCAACTTTTCATCTACAATTCGGACAATCGGGAGTTCTTCAGGGATAGAATCATCACTTAGAATATGATCTACTCCAGCACCCATAGAGCTAATCATTTTTAGATTTGGGAAATCTGCAAGAATTCCTTTTGGATGCTGCCAAAGAAGGGCAACCTCAACCTTTTCGGGATATTGGATATTGGGAAATACTTCGATTTCCAATTGATCGTTTTGCTTTCGGATAGCGTCGATCCAAGGTTGAGGATCTCTTCCAGGACTGATGATTGCTAGGCTCATAATACAAAGGTCGACATTTGTAAATATCTACTCAATCTCGGTATAAAACGATACATCCATTGATCAAAAATTTGACAAAAAAACACAAATTCTTGGTCAAAAATTAAGCAAATTGCACTCAATTAACTGAAACGATATAACAATGAAAAAATTTAGCTTGATATTCTTTTTGGCAGTTTTTACTGCTTTGGAGAGTTCTTTTGCCCAACAACTTCAAATGCCACAGGCCTCCCCTTCGGCAAGTATTTCCCAAAAGGTAGGTCTCACTGACGTACAGGTCATCTATTCAAGACCAAGTACAAGAGGAAGAAAGATATTCGGTGAATTAGTGCCTTACGGGCAAGTATGGCGCACAGGAGCCAATTCGGCTACCACCTTGGACTTTTCTACAGACGTCATGATTGACGGAAAGACTGTACCAGCTGGCAAATATGCACTTTACACTATCCCAGGTAAAAATGAATGGACCATTGTCTTATCTAAAAACACTGATCTTTGGGGCGCCATTGGTTATTCGGATGCCGATGATTTGTTGCGATTTACGGTCTCGCCAAATAAGCTGAGTCGAAAGTACGAAACCTTCGAAATCAGCTTCAATAATATGACTGACAATGCTGCTGAACTTTCTATGAAGTGGGAAAACACCCGAGTGGATTTCCGGATTTCTACAGAAGTCGATCCAATTGTGATGGCTCAGATTCAGGAAATGGTCATCGATACGAAGACGGAAAATCCAAGCTTACTTTACGCTTCCGCCAATTATTACTACAACAATAACAAGGATCTTAATCAAGCATATGAATGGATTAAAGCTTCCACAACTTCTGATCCGAAGTACTGGACCATGCACCTGAAAGCTAAAATTGAAGTGGCTTTGGGCAAAAACTCAGAAGCGTTAGCCTCAGCTAAAGAATCCATGAAACTAGCGGAAGAAGCTAAAAATCCAGATTACATAGCTTTGAATGAAAGATTGATGAAGTCGATCAAATAATTTTAATTATTCTGTTAAGAGTCAGTTTTCTTTGCCAATCTAGCTGGAAGTTCGAAGTATGAAGACCGAAGCTCGCTGAATCTGAACTTCAGGCCTTATTCTAGGTCAAAAGCTTCTAATACTGAGAGAAAAGTAGATAACCAGATAAAATAAAGAATCAAGGCCCTTTCAATCTGGAAGGGCCTTTATTTTTTCAAGCCCTGAAGCAGCATAGCAAAGAGCATGACGGAAAGACAACCGATGGCATTGTACCAAAGAAAACCGATGTCCCATACGATTCCGAATAACCCTTCTCCATTTTGAAAATGAATTACTAAAATCAAAGCCTGAGAAAGAAGTGCTGCTAAAAACACAGCTAAGCCTTTTACCCATTTCATAAAGAATCCTACCAGGAATATTCCCAAAATAGTTCCGTAGAAGAGTGATCCCAATAAGTTTACTGCCTGAATAAGATTCTCGAAAAGTGAGGCATAGATGGCAAAAAAGATCGCCAGAGCACCCCACAAGGCCGTAAAAAGCTTCGAAGAAATTACATAGTGACCATCTGAAGCTTCCTTTTTGATCGAACGCTTATAAAGATCAATCGTAGTGGTGGAACCAAGCGAATTTAACTCGGAGGCACTGGAAGACATAGCAGCCGAAAATATCACCGCAAACAATAATCCGACGATCCCTACGGGTAAATGATCCATCACAAAGCGCATAAAAACATAATCCGTATCTCGGGTTTCCGCCACTGGATCATTCTTGACAATTAAAGCCTTCACCTCATCTCTGACCGCTTCCTGTTTTTGCTTGATCTGCCCAAGTGAGGCTTTGACTTGATTTTTTGCGACATCATCTTCCGCATCCACGGCTATCAAAAGCTCCTGATATGCTTGCTTTCCTTCCTCAAACAAGGCGTCAAACTCTCCCTGAAGGGATTGAAAATCAGAGGCATACTCACTTTCTTGAAGTTTTTCAGTCTGTACCGTATTGAATACTACAGGAGGCTGGTAGAATTGATAGAATACAAAGACCATGACTCCTATAAAAAGAATAATGAACTGCATCGGGACTTTCAAAAAGCCATTCATAATGAGCCCCATGCGGCTTTGACTTAAAGTTTGACCGGAGAGATACCGCTGCACCTGACTTTGATCAGCTCCAAAATAGGACAGAAATAAGAAGACCGCCGCCGTCATTCCTGACCATACATTGTAGCGGTCGGACGGATCAAACTCCAGGTTGACCAAGTCCAGCTTTTCCATACTCCCAGCGACATGCAAGGCCTCTGTAAATGAGACCGGAAGCATACGAATGACAATAATACCTGCCAAAATCATCCCTCCCATCATCACTGCCATTTGCTGTTTTTGCGTGATAGATACGGCAGCTGTACCTCCCGAAACGGTGTAAATAATAACGACTACCCCAATGAATACAACGGTCCAAGTCAGATTCCAACCCAAAAGAGTCGAAAGAATAATGGCAGGCGCATAAATAGTAATCCCCGAAGCCAAACCTCGTTGAATAATGAAAAGTAAGGCTGCTAGCGTCCTAGTCTTTAAGTCAAAGCGGTTTTCCAAATATTCATATGCGGTATAGACTTTCAGCCGATAATAGATAGGGATAAACGCAACGGAAATGATAATCATGGCTATGGGCAAGCCAAAGTAAAATTGGATAAAACCCATACCGCTTTCATAAGCTTGTCCCGGCGTACTAAGGAAAGTAATCGCTGAGGCTTGAGTAGCCATGATAGAAAGCCCAATGGTCCACCAATTCATGGAATTCCTACCGCGTAGGTAAGAATCTAGGCTATTTTGACCCCTTGTTTTATAGATACCATAGCTTGCAATGGCACCCAGGGTTCCAAAAAGTACAATCCAGTCTAGGCTAGTCATGAAAAGTGCTGCATCAGGAAGTAGAAAAAGAAAATCAATACTGCCAGATTAAGCATGAGTCCCCAGTAGAGGCGCTTCCATTTGATATCTTTTTCTTCCATTTGGGTTTATTGTTCGATTAAGTTTACGAATAATTTTACGGCTCCGGGTACTCCAGCAGGCAATTGTCTAAAAAAGGATAGTCCGGTGTAGACATAGTTGCCTTTTCCATAAGCAGCATGTATGAGCGAACCAGTCTGGGTGTCCTCTCCCGGATCATTCATATACAATGGTGTCGAGTATTCCTCATCAAGGCTTCCGGCAAAATATAATCCTCGCTCCTGCACCCACCCTTCAAAGTCACTCGGGGAAATCTTATTCGGGCCAGCCAGAATTGGATGTGTGTAGTCGGCTTCAACCGGAGCAGTTTCTACTGAAACCCGATCTCTGGTCAGCGAGAAAGGATAGGGACCAAGTTGATTGGTCAGTAATCTACCCGTTGTATTGTATTGTACAATCATATTTCCCCCTGAAAGTACATATCCCATCAATGCTTGCTGGTTTGCTGCAGCCTGAGCATTGGTATTGTAGGCACGAATCCCCATAATTATAGCCTTAAACTGAGCTAAATTATCCAAATCAAAATCATTGTCTCCAAGCATGGTCACTTGATAGCCTAGAGCTTCCAGGACCTCAGGCACTTCATCTCCAGCGCCAGGCACATAGCCAATTTTACGTCCTGATATTTCCCAATCCGCTTGAATCCAATCAATAGAAGCTGAAGTGAAAAATGTAAGATTGGGGATATGCTTATAGGTGATTCGGTTTAAAGTCTGATCAAAACTTTCTGATGAAGTTGTGTAAGTAGCCACTATTCTTCGTTTTCCCACTTGATCAGAAACGAACTCTACTCGATATCTTCGCTGCTTTCTTCCCACTAGGTCTTCTGATTCTAGTATTCGATATTCACTGGAATTTAAACCCGCAAAACTCAAATCGCCATCTACGATTTTATCTCTAAAATTGACAAAAACCGTTACCTGTGGCCTTTTTTCATTGATTCCGAAAAGCACTTTCTTCGACAGTTCCAAGTCTATCGATGGAGTAATAATAAATGGCTGTTTTACCTCCCCATCTACGGGATCATTAAATTTATAGACTAAAGGAGTGCTAATTGTCAACAACTGCCCCCCAATCTCCAAATTCAATGTGGCTTGTATACTCGCATCATTAAATGGCTTTCCGATCATTTGCTGATCGTCAACCGGATACATAGGGCCTTCTTCGTAATTTTCGAGCCAGTAAGGCTGGGTAAATTCAAAACCTTCGGGAATGGTCAAATTAATATCCTGACGGAAAGGCTCATTTGCTGAACTACCATCCCTTTCTACCTTAACTTTTTCTCCCAAAACTTCTACGCCCAATATATTGATGGCTGTATTTCCGGGAGAATTAACCACCAAGTCTGTACTGACTGATGCCCCGGGAAAGGCCACTTCCTGATTGGTGACAAATTCTATTTTTGATCCTATTACTTTTAAAACAATATCATTAATCGACTCTTTTTTCTCATGAAGCCAGAGATCGCTTCCTTCCATTTGATTGATTTGCTCCCTGATTTTTAATAGAGTAGAAAGATTGTTCGCTGTGGACCGAAAGTCAAAATTTTGAATCAGATCGTTTATTAAGAGTTCTGTTGCTTTACCGTTTTCAAAATGATCCCATCTGTTTTTCACGCCCTCAAAGGGACTTTGCTCAAACTTTTCTCCTGCAATAAATTGAATATGATCATTTGAAGCCCCAATGTAAGCAGTCGATCCAAAGCCTTGAGACTTATGCATGGTTCGGCTATTCGCTGCCATTTGATTGTAGGTTTGACCCAATACGGGATTGTATTCGCCGGTGGGAAACTCATGGTAAATCTCCCCTTCCTGAGCTTCAAACTCTCCGCGAAAATTATATGCATTCCAAAATATCCGCTTCGCTGACCAAGGTTTCACATACTCAAGTTGCTCAGGGAAAGCATTTGGGTCTCCAGATATTGCAAAAGCTTCTTCGGCTAAAATTGCTGAGGTGGTATGATGCCCGTGAGTTACACCAGGAATGGTATTGAATCGAGTAATGATAATATCTGGCTGAAACTTTCTAATCACCCACACCACATCTGAAAGAATAGTTTCTTTATCCCAGTTTTGGAGGGTTTCACTAGGATTTTTACTGTAGCCAAAATCCTTTGCTCGGGTAAAATACTGAACTCCCCCATCTGTCATTCTAGCTTGCAAAAGCTCTTGAGTTCTGATTTGGCCCAAACCGATTCCTAGTTCTGGTCCAATGAGATTTTGCCCACCATCACCTCGAGTCAAACTCAAGTAAGCTACTCGGGCTTTTGTATCGTTAGCCAAATAGGCAATCAGCCGGGTATTTTCGTCATCCGGATGAGCTGCGACATAAAGCACTCGCTTGGTCTCTTCCAATTTCAGGAGCTCATGATATAACTCTGATGAAGACAAGGACTGAGCGAACAATGGAAAATTAAGCCCTAAAAAAACCAATATAATCGGCAGGAAGAAACGTAGTTTTTTCATCTGTTTACTTTTTGACTTCTAATTGCCAGATGGAATCTTTGACAATTAAAATAATCATATCTATATGTCTTTAATGATGATTTTAATCGTGTCGATTTCATGTATTTCCTTAAATCAAATTCCAAACTAGTATTAGCTATGGGGAATAAAAAACAAAATTTGATAGGTGGGTCTCTTTTATTGTTTTCTTAAAAATCGGTAACCCAAAGTAAATTCAAAAAAGTCAGCTTTGATTCTATGGGCTTTAATTTGAGCTCCAAATTGTAGATTTTCAGACATCAAATATCTAAGCCCTATTCGCTCGTAATAGATTGTTGATTCTTGGTTTTCACGGTTTCTATGGAGATAAAATCCTAATCCCACCGGGGCATAGAGTCTTTCTGTAAGTTTCCACTCCCAAGCTCCTGCTATTGCTACACTGGTTTGATCCCAAAATCCCACATCGGGATTACCTGATCGTTCTGACAGACCTGGAGCAAAAAAGACATCTAAGCCCACCCCATATCGATATTTGTAATTTTTGTCCCAAATATAGCTCAGGTTAAAACCACCTCTGAAGTAGGTCTCCTCTCCGATCTCGTAATTCTTAGAGCCAGTGTAAAGCATAAAATTCCAGTACCCTTTTTCGAAAAGAATGGGGCGGTCTCGAAGAAAAGCTTCTTCTGGTTTTACTTGGCTTGGCTGAAAATTATACCGCAAACCTATCGATACAGGAACTAAATTAATCCCCGCGTTGGGCTTTCTGGTAGAGCCATTTGAAAAGTGCTTTAACCCAACCATTGAAAAAAGCTGAAATCGATCGGAAAGTGTATAGTTAGCTTTTGCTCCAAAATGTATGTAGCTGTTCAATTCGGAGCCTATAAATTGGTTGATCGGGTTATCCAAAGAGTCGTATGGATTAAGATTGAACCCCAAACCCAAATGAGCAAAGTAGGAAAAATTAAACCTCTTATCCTGAGAAAAAGGTCTGAACGGCATATCAAAAAACCAATAGACTCCCATCGGTCTGCCGATTTCAGATTGATAGGGTAGTGTGGAAGATACCCCAATCCCAAAAATTGGGTTTCTGTATAGATCTCCCATAAAGGTTTTGTTTTGACGCCATCCAAAACGAAAATCAAAAGCAGTGTAGGAAACCAAATCAATCAACTCATCAGCCCAAGGATCCCCATTACTGATGAAGGGACCGGATTCTATCGATAGCTCAATAATCTTATCATATTTTTCCTGTGAAAAAGCTTGAAAAGGGACCAAACTTAGGCTCAAAAAAATAACCACTATCAGACAAGCATGCCTAATATTCAAAAACAGACTACTGAAAAAATAAGCTAGTCTCATAAAGTGAAGGATTAACGAAATGTCAAATCAATAAAACGAATATAATGAAAACAAAAAAGCTGCCAAATGGCAGCTTTTTTAGGTACTTGAGATTCTTCAAATTATCCTTCCATCCAGTTAGGACCGAGAAGTTCAATTAGTTTTTTGTTATACTCTTCGGCTTTAGCGTCATTTTTCAAGCGAGTGTGAATCTGGAAAAGAATTTCCATGATACCTGTATCCTCAGGCTTGATTTCAAGAGCGCTTTCGAAGTAAGTAACTGCATCAGCATAGTATCCGTTTGCTTCTTTGCCCATAGACTCAGAACGCTTTTCCCACTCCTCGTCAGATAAATTATTCAATTCACTAAGAGTTTCTCTCGCCTTTTCGATTAGTAATGCAGCAGCATAGTAGTTACCTTCAAAGAATTGTGGATCAACCTCTACTGACTTTTTGTAGTCGGCAAGTGCACCTTCCATATCACCTGCTTGCTCTTTTAGATATCCAGATCTTAGCAATAAAGCGGTATTGTTTGGATCGCTTTCAAGAGCTGTTTTGATTTGAGCCATTGCTTCATCCATTTTGTTTAGCTGAAGCAAAAGTTGGATTTCGTAAGTAGAAAGGTCCTTATCTGAAGGATACTCTTCTTTTGCTCTTGTTACCATTGCATAAGCAGCTTCAGGGTCTTTGTCTTCAGTAGACAAAATCTGAATCATGAAATAATATGCATTTAGCTTGTTGTATCCTTCGATATCAAGCAAAGTAGAGAAGTGTCTTTTAGCATCTTCAGTTCTTCCAAGATCATTTGCAAGGAATCCTGCATTGTAATGGATAGTAGTGTCTGTCGGGTCAATTTCACCAGCCAAGTTGAAAAACTCATAAGCCATTTCATAGTCTTCCTCATTGTATTGAGTAATCGCCTTGTCAAATGCTACGTTTTTCAATTTGTTCACTGAATTAGGACGCAAATTCTCAGGTGCTCCAGGGATATCTTCTTCGAAAATATCTTTTCCTACACCTGAAGTTTTATCTCCATCGCCCATTTCAAAGGCTTTCATGAAAGACTCATAGGAGTTGTTACCTACTTGAAGATTTTCCATGGTATTGGAAGAGTCAGTAGCGAACATTCCTAATTGAATCTGAGCTTTCAACAAAGTGGTCTCAGGATCTGAACCAGTTTCTGGATCCTGAAGAGCTGTTTCTACTTCAGATAGAGCAGTGGCATAGTCTCCATTTTTAAAGTTTTTTTCAGCTGAACGTACTACCTTTTTTTGTCCAAAGGCTAGGGTCGTTGCGCCGACCAAAACCATTGATAGAATTAGCTTTTTCATTCTTGGCGTTTATCTTATTTTGGTTGATTATTCTTTTGTTTCATTTGGATTCTCTTCAGAATCTGGTGCAATTTCTGAAGAATTTAGATTTTCTTCATCTTCTTCTTTGGAAATTTTTTCAACGGATGAAATCTCATCTCCTTCAGAAATCTTGATCAATCTCACTCCCTGTGTGGCTCTTCCCATAATTCGAAGTCCATCCACAGAGATCCGGATGGTAATACCAGACTTATTGATGATCATCAAATCATCGGTATCGACAACTTGTTTTATTGCAACAAGCGCTCCGGTTTTTTCGGTGGTGTTCATGGCTTTCACACCTTTTCCACCTCGATTTGTGATGCGATATTCCTCAAGGAATGACCTTTTGCCATATCCTTTTTCCGAAACTACAAGTAGAGTCGCATTTTCCTCAGATGCACATACCATGCCAACGACATAGTCATTCACATCATTTAAGGTTATGGCTTTTACTCCTGTGGCTGTTCGACCCATTGGCCTTACTGCAGACTCATGGAAGTGAATAGCACGACCTGATTTTGCAGCTATCACAATATGCTGATCACCATTCGTCATGTCTACATTTACCAGTTGATCATCCTCCCGAATGTTCAGAGCTATGATTCCATTGGTACGAGGTCTACTATATTGCTCCAGAGTAGTCTTCTTGATAATACCTTTTTTGGTCACCATGATCAAGAAGTGATTATTGATGTAATCTTGATCATTGAGGTCATTTACCTGAATAATTGCTCTAATTCGATCATCGGAAGCAATATTGATCAAGTTTTGGATAGGTCTTCCCTTCGAAGTCTTTCCGCCTTCAGGGATGGCATAGGTTTTCAACCAGAACAATTTACCCTGATCAGTGAAAATCAATAGGTAATTGTGAGTAGAGGCTGTGAAAAGATACTCGGTGAAATCGTCCTCTTTGGTACTGACTCCTCTTGAACCTACTCCTCCTCTACCCTGTGTTCTGTACTCGGTCAAGGCGGTTCGCTTGATGTATCCCTGATGAGAAACAGTGATTATCACTTCCTCATTTGGGATCATATCTTCATAGCTGAAATCTTCAGCATTATGCTCGATTTCTGTACGACGGTCATCACCATATCGATCACGCATTTCGGTGAGTTCGGTTTTGATGATATCCATTCGCTTATCTTCATTCGCAAGGATATCCTTTAGCTCCTCGATCAATGCCATGATCTCCTGATATTCCTGAACGATCTTATCACGTTCCATACCAGTAAGACGCTGCAGACGCATATCAAGAATAGCTCTCGCCTGAATCTCAGTCAATTCAAAACGCTCCATCAAACCATTTCTAGCTGTCTCTGGATCTACTGAGTTACGGATTAGGGCAATTACTTCGTCCAAATTATCCAAAGCAATCAGATAACCTTGTAAAATATGAGCTCGCTTTTCAGCTTCTTTAAGTTCATATTCCGTTCTTCTCACCACTACTTCATGTCTGTGACTGACATAGTGTACAATGAGATCCTTCAGGTTAAGCGTTTGTGGCCTGCCTTTTACAAGTGCCACATTATTGACTGAGAATGAGGTTTGTAGCTGTGTATGCTTATACAAGTTGTTTAGAACAACATTTGAAATCGCATCACGCTTCAATTCATATACAATGCGCATCCCAGATCGGTCAGACTCATCCCGGATCGCAGAGATACCATCAATCTTTTTCTCATTGATCAAGGCAGCAGTTTTTTCTACCATGCTAGCCTTATTGACCATGTATGGAATCTCCGTGATGACAATCATCTCCCGGTTTCCATTATCCTTCGTTTCAATACTGGCTTTTCCTCTGACTACTACTCTTCCACGCCCAGTTTCGAAAGCAGCTTTGACTCCATTGTATCCATAGATAATTCCTCCTGTAGGAAAATCAGGAGCGGTGATATACTCCATCAGTTCTGGGATGGTAATCTCTCTATTATCGATGTAGGCAATAATGCCATTGATCACCTCTGTCAGATTGTGAGGAGCCATGTTTGTGGCCATACCTACAGCAATTCCAGATGCTCCATTCAAGAGCAATGCAGGAACCTTTGCAGGTAACACTACCGGCTCTTTCAAAGAGTCATCAAAGTTGAATTGGAAATCAACAGTGTCTTTATTGATATCAACAAGAAGCTCTTCGGCTATTCTTTTTAGCCTTGCCTCTGTATATCGCATAGCCGCAGGGTTGTCACCATCGATGGATCCAAAGTTACCCTGACCATCTACCAATTGGTATCGAAGTGACCAAGGCTGCGCCATTCGAACCATGGTATCATAGACAGCAGAGTCACCATGAGGGTGATATTTACCAAGCACCTCACCGACAATTCTAGCGGACTTTTTATAGGGTTTATTATGAAGAACTCCGAGCTCTTGCATTCCGTAAAGAATACGGCGATGAACTGGCTTCATTCCGTCTCGGACATCTGGCAACGCTCTTGAAACAATAACCGACATCGAATAATCGATGTAGGCACCACGCATTTCCTCCTCAATATTGATAGGAATAATATTCTCGTTTTCTCCTTGGGCCATATAATGCTAATTCACGGGATAAATTAAGGCTGCAAGATAGTAAAAAGGCCCTGCTTTTGAAAAGTTAATTCCAAAGTCAATCAGGTTGGATCAATCAATACCATTGACCTATTTTTCGGTTTTGGAGATTAAATATGGAGCTACCTCTGTACTCGACTCCATTGTGCATGTGTTTCATCACCACTCCGCATCCTGCGATTTTGCATCGCTTGGTCCCCGGGATCCGAATTGCTAGCCCTACTTGCATGCCATAGACACGTTGGTCAAGCTCCTGAAATTCAGAAAAATCGGAGGCAGAATAAGTAAAACTCCTAATATCCATTGAGCCTTTAATGAAAAGTTTGGTGTACTCTGAAAAATCCCTTTCCAGCCGGAGCCCAATTCCAAATGCAGGCTGATCTGCTACTGCCAATCGAGGGGTGTAATTTGGGTTTTGAGTCAAACTGGGATTGACAAAATTTTTGATATTTAAATTACCAAAGTCGGCCTCAGCGATCAATCGCCAAGGATAAATCTGCCGAACTCGCTGTCTTAGCTCAGATTGCATGTAAAGATTAGCAGATGCATATCTTCTATATCGCCATTGTAAATACTTCGCCCGACGATTTGCATCCCAAAGGACTAAACCCACCGTGCCATAAAAGCGGGTGGCTTGGTAGCTTGCCCCTTCGAAAGGAAATTCAAAATTTCCGCCAACCATAGGTTTGATATTCCCCCACTCCATACCATATCCCCCTCCGATTGTAAGAAGATTGAATAAATTCACTCGCACTCCTGCATTTAAAACGGGGAAGACCCAATCTGAGCCCTTCATAGCCAATGGATTTTCTTCAGAAATATCGAGCGGCTCATCAAAATTTTGAAACTGGGTGAGCGGATACAAATCTGGATTTGGTGAGAAAAAATCGGTTGAAAACTGCTGATATCCAGCTCCTGTGGATATTTCCAGTGCAAACTGCTCCAAAACGTTTCTAAAAGCGTTTCCTACTGCAGATTCACTTTTTGGGTTCTTGGCTTTACGGCTAATCCCAAAAATATCTTCCTCTTGGGCAAAAGCAGACCCAAAAACCAAAATTAGAAAGCATAGTAGTAGCGTCTTCTTTTGCATCATAAGGCAATAACGAATTGAATCAAAGTATGGTGTGAATATATAAAAAAAGCCTCCCAGAAGGAGGCTTTAAATCAATTATGAAATTGAATTATTTTCCGTCTTCAGCTGCTTCACCGTCCTCAGCAGGAGCTGCTGCTGCTTTCATCTCTTCAATCATTGCATCTAGTTTCTCTTTTACAGCTGGATCTTCTTTAATAGCTCCTAGCACTTTGTTGTAAACAGAAACAGAGATTACATCGCTGTCAGTGATCAGGTTAGTCTTGTAGTCAACAACACTTTGCTGAAGACCGCCTTGAAAATCCAAAATAGCTTGGTAAGCGGCTTTTTCTTCGTCTGTGACATTTGCCTCAGCCATTTTCGCTTCATCTCCCCAAGCAGCTTTGATTTCATTGTATCGAGCACCGCCGTCAATCACCTCATTATTGAGAATCATATTACGAAGCTCTTCCGTTTTTTGCTCTACATACTGTGAAGTCATTACCTCTACAGTTGCATATTGTGTTAATTCCTCATCAGTCACGGGTCCTTCAGTTGCCTCTTGTCCGAAGGACATAAAAGCAACAAACGCTACAAAAAACGTAGAAAGCAGAGTCTTTTTAATCATGATTAGTCGTTTGGTTAGTTACAAGATTGCAAAAAAACAGTCAAGGCTCAAAAAATCAAGGAAACCGTTGATATTTTAGAATTTTTATGACAAATGGTCAATTATCAAGCTCTTTTGAGCATAGCAATTGTTTCTTTCGGAGATTCTGAGTTGAAAACAAAACTACCGGCTACCAAAATATCAGCTCCTGCATCTTTCAGTTTTTGGGCATTATTTAAAGAAACGCCTCCATCTATTTCAATTTGGGTGTTACTCCCCTTTTGTATGATCAATTCCTTTAATTTACTCACCTTGGAGTAAGTGTTTTCAATGAATTTTTGCCCTCCGAAACCAGGGTTGACGGACATCACACAAACCAAATCAATTAAATCTAAGGTGTCAGTCAATAATTCAACTGAGGTATGCGGGTTAATTGCTACCCCCGCTTTAGCACCCAGATCATGAATAGCCTGAAGTGTTCGATGTAGATGATCACAGGCCTCGTAGTGCACTGATATGTTTGCAGCTCCGGCATTTCTAAACGCCTCCAAGTATCGGTCTGGCTCTACAATCATCAAATGTACATCCAGTGGCTTTTTGGCATGACGATGAATGGCTTCTGTCACAGGAAGCCCAAAAGATATATTGGGAACGAAGACACCATCCATAATATCGACATGGATATAGTCTGCTTCCGAGTCATTGAGCATTTCTACGGCAGACTGAATATTTGCAAAATCAGCAGCTAAAATGGATGGGGCAATTTCTAAAGACATTGAAAAGCGTAATTTGATTAAAGGCGGATTAACTTTTGCTGTTTGATAAGCTTTCTGTCCTGCATTTGGATAATATACATACCGGGTCTAATTCCTTCTAGCTGCAACTCATAAGGGTCTTTTGCAGTATTGCGAGATAGATTCTGATTTTGAAGGGTTTTTCCGTTGAGGTCAATCAATGAAAACTCAGCTGATAAACTTGACCCAAAATAAATGGTCAACTTGTTTCCTTCCATGGGATTTGGAAAGACTTTCCAAGGGATAATTTCACCATTTTCTTCTACTGAAAGGATTTCTCCGTAAAGAGCTTCTCGGAAGTTTGGAATTCCATACCCCAAAAGATTGTCTGGATTTTCATATTGAGAGGCGCTTCGAAGAAGATTTTCTATTAGTTCCGCCCGAGTCCATTCAGGCTTAGCTTGCCACAAACCTGCTGCTAAGGCGGTGATTTGCGGAGCAGAAAAAGAAGTCCCGTTGGCAAAACCCACGTTTCCATTACTTCTCAAAAGCGCTACTCCATTGCCAAAAGCTGCCAAGTCTGGTTTGATCCTTCCATCACCTGTAGGGCCTCTTGAACTGAAATTTGAAACCTCCAAGCTTTGATTAACCGATCCAATAGCCAATACATTTGGAGAATCTGCAGGAGCAAGAATTGAAGGCTCAGATGGCCCATAATTCCCCACGCTATTAACTACCAAGATTCCTTTGCTGGAAGCAATGTTTGCCGCTTGAGTAATTACAGCAGTTTTCCCATCCAATTGTCCTGAACTGTAATTCATCTCCGGATCATCAAAATCATAATAACCCAAGGAACTATTGATGATATCTACTCCAATGGAATCCGCATATTCAGCAGCTCGAAGCCAGTTATACTCTTCAATTCTGTACTCGGTTGCTACCTCCTCAGTCATGGCCAAGAAGTATTCTGCCTCTGGAGCACCGGCGATAAAACTTTCAGTTTCTACCGCAGCTATTAAAGAAAGGACATTCGTACCATGCTGATTGTCGGTAAATACATTTTGATTCCAAGGTCTGACAAAGTCTTTTTGCGCAACAAGTTGATTATTGCTCAGCAAGTGAGATAAGGGACTGGCATTATCTGTACCAGGAAAACCTGCATCAAAAACGGCAATCCTAATTCCTTTTCCCTTAAAGCCTTCCTCATGCATAAAATCAATTCCAAGAAGACTATTTTGAAAATCTGAAGGCAATTCTTGTGCAGCAAGTGTTCGCTCAGCTTTTCCTCCTGGAGGGCAAACCTTTGCGGTAGCACTTACAAAAAGTCTTCTTCCGATTCGTGCATTTGGATTTGGAATGTATCCTTTCCCCACCAACTCCACTTTTTCTACAAATGGAAGCTCTGCTATTGACTTCGCTCCCTCCATATCTGTCACAATCAAGGAGGCATTAAGCCATTTTGATTGATAAAGAATGTAATGCGAAAGCTGGTAAACTTCATCAACGTAGCGCTGAGTTACCGGCAGATCAGTACTGTCTACAGCAACGCCTTCTTTCGCTCTTCGAAGCAAAGCCCGATCTGTCAAAAAATCTTGAGGCTGATCTAGATTTAAGCCATCCTGAGGCTTGTACTTATAAAAAACAGCATAGCGATCTTGTGCCTCCACCAAAAATGGCAAAAGCCAAAGCGATACCACACAGATTAATAGCCTATTCATTACCGTAAGTTATTAATTTCATATTCAAAAATCTACCAGAATCTATTAGCTGTTCTCCAAGACAATCGTTTCTTGAACAATAAGTTAACACTTCTGAATACCTTTCTGTTAAACCAACCCCCTTCTGAAAAACATCATAACGAATATCCCGAAAGGTAATCAGGTCATCTTCGTTTTCTTGTAGCACCCGGATTTGTTCAGCGCTAGTCCCGGAGGATTCCTGAATCAACTCAAATTCATCCTGTTCAGCTCCACGATATAAATTTCCATTCCAGATCAACCCTTCTTTAGGAGGAAAGGCAAGGATGACAATTGGCTGGTTGTTAAGATTCATAACCAAATTATTATCCCTGATTACTATTGTATAGTCAACTTCAACCTGCCAGTTTATCTGATCAAGAGATCGTTCTCTTTGGACAATAAAAACCTGTTCGCCAGCATCATTTACAAATAAACTGCGGATACGATCCTTCAAAAAGTATTGACTATCCTCGAAGTCATTCTCACCAAAATACGTTCGCTCTGATACTTCATAAACCCAGAAATTTCCAATGAACAAAGGAAAGTAATCCAAGCCAGGATCAACTTGCGGATTTTCTACCTCTCTTTCACAGGAGAGTAGAATTAAAAAAAGAAAAACAAATGGTAGTTTTTTCATCATTATCAGAACCCTAAATTACTGGTTTTACTTCAATTTTATCCAAAATCAAATTTGAAAGGCAGAAATGGAAGCAAAACTGTCATCATTGGTTAACTTAGCCAAAAATTTTATTTAATGGCTCTTAGTATTTTCGTAAAGATCAGCGGCGTAACCAACTTAAGTGATGCAAGGTATTGCGCAGGAATGTTTGTAGATCTATTAGGTTTTGATTTACAGGAAACCTCAGATAAGTTCGTTTCACCAACTCAATTTCAGGAGATTTCAGGATGGGTTTCGGGTGTTGATTTTTGCGGGGAGTTTGGAAATGATTCTTTAGAAACCTTACAGGAAAAACTCAAAAAATACCCCGAGATTTCGTGGATTCAACACAATAAGTTGGAGACGTTACTTCAATTTGACTCTGAAAAATATCAATTGATCTTTCAGGCAGATCTCAGTGAAGTCAGGCATATTGAAGAAGAGCTCGCAGAAGAAATTTCTAATCAGAATCTTCACTTATTGCTTTCAGTTGATCAAACTGAATTGAACACTGATCAGAAGGAATCCATCAGATCCATTTCTAAAAACGCTAAGGTCATATTAGCCGGAGGTATTAGTCCGTTTAATGTAAAATCAACCGTTTCTGAATTGGGTTTATTTGGTATTGCTCTTGAAGGAGGGGAAGAAATAAAGCCAGGGCTCAAAGATTTTGATACCCTGGCGGAAATTCTAGAGGAGTTGGAATTAGAAGATTAAAATTCTCGATTACTCCCAAAGATCTGAAAGATTGTAAGGGCTACTTCCTTGAGTAAAGAATGTGCCATCAACAAATCGGTGACTGATTCCGATATCTTTGAGCTCCATCATATCATGATCATCTAGTTTAATATCAGCAGCCTTCAGATTTTCGGTTATTCGTGATTGATTTACTGATTTTGGGATCACCACAATATTTCGAGCAATCGACCATGCGATCAGCACCTGTCCCTCAGAAACACCATGCTTTTTAGCAATTTCCTTTACTACCGGATTTGAAAGTAATTTCGGATCATTTTTATGCTTTTCAGCTCTCGAATCAGGCGAGCCTAAAGGGCTATATGCCGTCAACAGGATATGGTTTTCCCTGCAAAACTTAACCAATTTGTCCTGAGGTAAGAATGGATGCATTTCAATTTGATTCATTTCAGGTGATTCTCCCCCCATATCCAGAAGCTCCTGAAGCTTGCGGCTATTAAAATTGGACACACCAATATGTTTGGTTTTGCCAAGTGCTTTTTGTTCCTGCATAGCTGACCATGTCTGAGTAAGCGGAACATCCTTATAGGTAAAGAACTCTTCTCTTAGCGTCGCAAAACCAACTCCATGCTTGAAAGCAATTGGCCAATGAACTAGGTATAAATCCAAGTGATCAAGTCCGAGGTCTTGAAGGGTTTTATCCAAAGCAGGTCCTACATCCTCAAGCCTATGTGAATCATTCCATAATTTAGATGTGATAAATACCTCTGACCGGGTGACAATTTTATCAGCAATTGCATCTGCCAACCCCTCTCCAACTTCTTTCTCATTTCCATAAATAGCCGCACAGTCAATATGTCGGTAACCAGCTTCGAGTGCCCAGTAGACCGCCTGACGTACTTCTCCTGGTTTGCTTTTCCAAGTACCAAGACCCAGAATAGGCATGGTATCTCCGTTTTTAAAAGTGACTTTTTGCATTTGATGTTGTTTGATGGAGTTCAAAATTTGAATAATCGTAATTTACTAAAAAAACGAAGGTCAATCGGTCCTTGTTTCCAGATATCTTTTGAATTGGTTCATTACCCAAAGATGGAAGCGTGCCTGCGTATTTAAATAAACTATCCAAGGAAGACGGGGAACGAACTCATGGATAGCGGACAGAATATAGTCTCCACCTAGGACACCTCTAAATTCCAACCATCCATAATCAAAGCGCTTCACTAGCCAGCCTCCCGTAATATAAAACAACTGGCGCTCCTGATCACTGCGATCAGGAATCATGGTAAGCTGAAGCATGGGTTTCTTTCCCCAAAGCAAATGAAATCCAATATCACCTCTCTCAGTCCTTTTTCCATTGATGAGAAATTTAAAAAAGCTAGGCAACCATAAATTATATCGGTTTGCAACCCAGGCAGCAGAATGACCATTTTTATTACTCATTCGTTGAATGCTTCTAACCGTGTTTTTCATCCCCTTCTTGGGGTAAAACTTGGGTAGATTTGGCCTTTGATCAGATTCCAAAGCCTCTTTGACAGACTCTTCATAGGAGATATACTGAAGCTCTTTTAAATCAAATGCCTTTTTGGGATCAACCTTTAAGGTATGTACCAAGCTTTCAACCAAAGGAGACACCAGCTGTGGCGGGCT
The DNA here is from genome assembly GCF_002807035.1 of Algoriphagus formosus. Lineage (GTDB taxonomy): Bacteria > Bacteroidota > Bacteroidia > Cytophagales > Cyclobacteriaceae > Algoriphagus > Algoriphagus formosus. Next base: position 601,111 of record NZ_NIUC01000001.1, read on the forward strand.
ATCCCCAAACAAGCCAACCCAAAACTTGGATAGCCCCAAGGAAAAAACAGGAACAGAGAAAATTATTCGCTTTTTCCCCAAAGCCGTGGCGGTTTTTGCCAGCATGGATTTATAGGTTAAAACTTCAGCACCTCCGATATCTATAGCCCGGCCATAAGCATCCTCATTGCCAATGCATGTATCGATAATTTGAAGTGTATTTCGCAGGGAAATTGGCTGTGTCTCCGATTCAGTCCATTGTGGACACATCAATACAGGCAATCGAGTCACCAAGTTTTTGATCATATCAAAACTCGAGCCTCCCGGCCCTACAATAATGGATGCCCTCAAGGCCGTAAGAGCAGCTGACCTAGAACCTAATGTATGCTCAACTTCGAGACGGCTTCTTAAATGCCTTGATAAGGTACTTTCTGGTTCATCAGGTATCAGACCACCTAGATAAATGATTTGCTTCACATGGTTGATATCCGCAGCTCTGCTGAAATTATCCGCTAAAAGCAGGTCTGTATCCTCAAAACTTCCCTGATTGAGCCTTGTGGAAGCATTCATCGAATGGACCAAATAAATGGCGACATCTACTCCTTTCAGAGCCTCCACCGTGGATGAAATCGAATAGAGCTCTACTTGTCTCCATTCTACTTCCGGGTAAGGGTTCTTTTTTACTTTTCGACGGCTTAAACCGATGATTTTGTACTTGTGCTTGTATTTTTCGATAAACCAACTCCCAATGTAACCTCCTGCTCCTGCTATGGCGACGGTAATTCGAGTATCTGATTGGGAGCTGTCTTCGTGCATAAAAGTAGATTTGATTATAAAACTAATTCAAATCCAGTCTGTTTTCGATTTTTTTATTTCGATGCATATTCCTTGGCTAAGGTTGTCGTATGATACTTGGTAATCATATTCGGCACCTCCCAATCCGGCATAGTTCCTTTTTGATAGTATTCTAAAAATCGTTCTGTAACCTGAGCGAAGTGTGCCTCATGCCCATTGTGATAGCGATCAGGAATAATCACCCGATATTCACCATTGCTTGATTCTTCCAAATCAATTCCGGGATAAGTACTTTGGAGCGCGGTTTTGACCGCATTTTCCAAATCAGCCAAATTTTCTCCCAAGAGTTGGACATAGAGTTCCGGACGGTAATTTTGCTCTTTTCCCTGTCGGATGACCAAATTGGCTTTAGTCCCACGCATCATGCTGTAATGCGTATCCCCTGCCCCTTCAGGTGCCTGAAAATTCCAGATTACACTGACCTTGGCGTGGATTCCCTTGAGCGTGTAATTCATCTCCCCATTGGAATAGACCTCTAAGGATCCATTTTTGATATCCTTTTGGAGAAAATCCGGAAACTCAGCTTTCGCAGTCACTTGCCGAAATTGCTCCAGGTTAAGCGGCGTAGCCCATCTTCTAGCCGAAAGCATAGAGACATCAGTGGTATCTACGATTTGATTGGGAAAGGCTTCCCATTGAATCAAATCAACCAAGTGTGTGGTCACGTCCACAATTCCCTCACCCTCGATTTCCACATCAAAAAACCAGTCGGGTCGGACCAAAGGAACTCCAGAAACATACTTGAAAAAGTGATGCACTGACTCCTTGGTAATCGCTGGATTTTCCGGACTTCCTTTCTCCAATTCCCCAAAAACTTCCGGGATTTGAGAAAGCTCTTTTTGAAGAAGGGTGGTGATTTCAAAACGCTCGGTCATGATATCATAAACCAGCAAATCCTTCTCTTTGGCAATCGCAAAAGCCTGCTTCAGCTTTTCAAAACCTTGGCGATTAATGACCAAAGGCTTGTCGGCATACACATGAATCCCATTTTGCACGGCTTCAAGGATGTAGTCTATTTTTTTATCATTCTTACCCGCTACCATCATCACATTGCCCGGCTTTTGGGAAATCATCTTTTTTAGGTAATCATCCCCTGCGTAAACTTCCAGGTCCCATGAGGTGGGATTTTCTGGCCTTGTATTGTAAGACTCCAACCGGTTCAAATGATCTTTCAACTCGTCTCCTGGAGGAGCAAATATGAAAACGGTTGAATCTACTCCCGGATACATGGTCTTATGAATCAATCCGGCATGAAAATGCCCGGGATCCAAAGTCATGATTTTTACATTTTGAGAAGTGGATTCTGCCATATTCTTACCAGATTCATTCGAGCCACAAGCGCTGAACAAAAGGGCCGAAAAGGCCCAGATTGTATAATTTCGTAAATTCATCGATTAATTTTTGAATGAATAGATATCATAGAAAAGTAATCCAAATTGCCCTCAAAAGCATCCCAATTTCACTAAATTTTAGGTTTTAGGATTTTCATTAATTGATTCCTGACTTGCCAAAGCCGAGAATGAGTAGGGCATGAATTCCCGGACAAAAACCAAAATAAGGATGCTTCCAGCTTCTAGCTTCAAACTTCTTACCCTCTGAGAATTAAAGGGAGTTCAATATTAGAAAAGGTCAAAGATTAAGCCTTCACATAATCCGTTCCCCACGGTCTTCGCTGAGGTCGACTGAGATGGGTGTTGGCTTCCGGATCATTGATGAATTCTTCTTTTACCGGATCCCAAGCCAATTTTCTGCCCATTTTCATAGCAATATGGCTAACTAGGCAAACTGAACAAGCCCGATGTCCGATCTCTACGGGAGAAAGTAATTCCGTTTTTCCCTGAATTGCATCTAGCCAATTGCCATGATGCTCATCACTTCGGGTCAGGCGGATTTCATTTTCGCCAATTTGGGAGGTTAGGATTTTTGGATCTGATGCATCCAAAGCTTTAGCATTGTTGTTTTTGGCTACAGGATCCGAAGAGGAAGCCTGATAGTTGCCTCGGGAAACCCAAATCCAACCTTCGGTTCCTTCGTATCGAATTCCGTTTGGATAGCCTCCGGAAGTAAACATCATGACACCATTATCGTATTCGGCCTTGACCATAAAGTCTCCATGCACATTCCAAAAACCTGAGCGTGGAAATTCCGCCACTGCCTCAATGTATCTTGGCCCTGTCAACTCGGTATCCATTCCCCAAGCTGCCGAATCAAAGTGATGCTGACCCCAGCCAGTGATCATTCCGGCGCCATAGTTTTCATGCCGCAACCATCCCGGACGGCTGTAGTCGTTTTGTGGGTGCACGCCGATTTCCGTGTATGGAATCTCGGGCGTGGAACCCAACCACATATCGAAATTCAAATTGGAAGGAATCGGCATGGGTGGAGCATCTGGACCCGATGGATCGCCGGGAAGTCCTATTCGAACGGTATGAAGCTTTCCGATTCGTCCATTTCGGACCAATTCTGCGGCAATTCTAAACTGCTCACTGGAACGCTGTTGAGTTCCTAATTGAAGTACAACTCCTGTCTTATTGACCACCTCGACTAATTGTCGACCTTCTTTGATGGTCAGGGAGGTTGGCTTCTGTACGTAGATGTGCTTTCCTGCCAATGCGGCCTCCATTGCAGGTTGGGAGTGCCAATGATCTGGAGTGGAAATGATTACCGCATCAATGTCCTTATCGAGCAGCATTTCCCGGTAATCCCCATACTGCTTAACATCCATGTACTTTTCTCCCAGCTTTTTGCTGTAGTAGTCCTCCACCAATTTTTTCCCATCAGCCATCCGCTTGCTGTCTACATCCGACACAGCCACAATTCGGGCTACATCATGCCGCCAAGTCCCTGGCAAATCATGGTCTCGGGCGATTCTTCCGCAGCCGATCTGGCCGATATTGATTTTATTGCTTGGAGCATTTTTTCCGAAAACGGAGGCTGGAACGATGGTAGGAAAGCCGAATGCGGCTCCTGCCAAGGCAGTTTTTTTCATAAAATCTCTTCTTTCCATATCCTTAGTGATTTATTGCTTGAGTTTATTTTACAAATGCTCTCCAATAGGCCTCGGCTTCTTCAGCCGTAAGATCCCCGTCAAATACAATCATCCGATACTTCAGGGAGTATCGCTTTTCTGGCTGAAGTTCCCAAGATTCATGACGGATGGGACAAAATTCGATGAACACATTTCCTTTACCATTGTATTGACCGACAGGCCACACTCGCAAGGGTTCGGGATGGGCTTTATTGGTATTGTGGCTGAGAAAAAGAATTCCGCTTTGTCCTTCGGGCGAATCTGTTTTTCCTTTGACAATAATCCACTTGGCCTCTTTCCCGTCAGCAGTTTTACGTTCGTGGCCCTCTGAAGTCAAAATAGTACTGTTGTCATCTCCCCATACTTCTGTGGCACGAAAACCTATCCCACCTCCGTATCGGTAATCATCCAAAAGGATCCCTCCGGGTATTTTGGTGGAAATAGTCGTGGTATAATCGACCATGTATCGGCCTTTGTCAGCCGGCTTCAATTTGATTCGCAAATCCTCTTCGATAGCTAATCTTTCCGACTCAGGAGCCTTGAGATCTAGGTGATTTTGACGGACATTCAACTCTGCAGCACCGCCGGCTACTTTTTTGGAAAGAATATGGGAAAAATCCACTCGGCCCTTTTCATCTCCCAAATTCCAGAAATCCACCTCTCTCCCACTGATGGTAGCCTGGGTCCAAGGTCCCCAAATACCATAGTGATGATAATGGTCTTTTGGTTGAATCCGACTGAGGACTTGTCCACTAGGAGAGCTGATGGGATGGATAAAACCGGATTTGCTAAAGGCCTCTTTGACACCATCAGGAACAGGTTCTTTGACCGTCTGATAGGTAAGAACTTTCTTTCCTCCAAAATAAAAGTCCACTCCCTTTTCGGATTCCTTTAGCTCAATTTCTTGCGCAAACGATCCCATAGAAAAAATGGCCAAAAAGACTGCAAAGGTCAAAATTCTTTTGAAAGACATAGAAATTTCAGGTTATTGGGCTTGTGTTTTTGAAGTTATTAAAATCTCTTAAAAAGCCCCGAACTACTAACCCAATTTACCTATGATCAGAGCTATTATCTACGGAATCGTTTTCTTGTTTTCGTTTCAATTCATCTCTGCACAGAGCCTTCCCGAAGTCACATTAGATGAATCTTGGAAAGAGAAAATCAGAGATTTAGCACCTGAAAAACCAACTTTTCCAATCTCAAAAAAGAAGAACGTTTTGGTTTTCTCTCTGCATACCGGATTTAATCATTGGGTGAGACCTCATACCGAGGAGCTAGTTAAGATTCTCGGGGAAAAAAGTGGTGCCTTTGAGGTCATCGGTAGCAGAGATATTGATTACATGGAATTGAAGAACCTGAAAAAATTTGACGTTCTTGTACTGAACAATACCAATTCAAAACCCGATAAGCGCAATCTTTTTTGGGATGAGCTGAAAATTCAATCCTACGGTGATTCAGCTGCCATCATGCAAAAAGCACTAGAATTGGAAGAAAATATCCGCAAATATGTGTCAGATGGAGGAGGTCTCTTGGTCCTTCATGGAGGAAATACCATCCTAAACAACTCCATGGAATTCAGCCGACTTTTAGGTGGGAGCTTTGACTATCATCCGCCTCAGCAGGCCTTTCAGGTTCGATTGGAAAATCCCAATCATCCCTTGGTCCAAGCCTTTACCTCGGAAGGATTCAATCATGTAGACGAACCCTATTTTTACAAAAACGCCTACGAGGAAGGTGATTTCACTCCACTTCTCTATTTCAACAATTCAGAAATAACTGGGCAACGTAAAGGACAGGAAAAATCCGACGGAAAAACCTACGTAGCCTGGATCAGACCGCAAGGCAAAGGAAAAGTCATGTACGCCTCCCCGTCCCACAATGCCCAGAGTTTTGATAACCCACAACTGCTCCAATTCTTTCTAGATGGAATGCAATATGTGGCTGGTGATGTAGAATGTGATGAAACTCCTATTGGGAAGATGAAACCCTAATGAGTAGGCATGTACGAATGAATAATAGCCTGTGCTGCCGTACGCCCTGAAGTCATTGCAGCATTGATGGAGCCATTTAGGAGGTAATCTCCTGCTAAAAAGACCTGATCTGTGATTTTGCAAGCCGTTGGCGCAATCTCATATTTCATATCATCCACATGGGGAAGCGCATAAGAGATTTCATACAACTTTAGAAACTTGAAGTAGTCTGCCTTTACTCCTGAAATCTTTGAAAGTTCTTGTTGCACCTGCGAAATAAGCGTTTTCTGATCCATATCCGCTTCTAAAACTGTGACTGAAAGCAAAGAACGATCTCCGTTTGCATAAGCCTCCGATACATCATCCATGAAGACGATATTATTGACCAAATGGTCACCTGGGAGTAATCCGATCATTGGCCTAGCAAGAAATGATCGCTGTAATGTAAAGTAGAGGTTCCAAACCTTACGAGGGCTTCCAAATTGTCCCTGTAGTTGCTTCATCACTCGATCAGGCTGTACAGCAATGATTACCCGATCCGCAATCAAAGTTTCTCCATTATCCAGATGGATTGCATTTCCCTGTACTTCCTTCACGGGATGATTAAAATAAATCTGTGTCTCACTCAATTGCTCTCGGATCATAGCAGGAATTTCTCCCATTCCTTTCTCAGGAACCGCTGCATGTCCTTGGGCAAACATCTTGAATACAAACTCAAACATCCTAGCCGAGGTATTCAAGTGCTTTTCTAGGAAAATCCCTCTAAAGAAGGGAGAAAAGAAATTCTCAATAATCCGATCCGAAAAGCCATAATTCTTCAGATATTGATGGGTGGGAATATTTTCTCCGGCAAAAATCTCCTGATTGGATTTGTTTTTTAACTCTTGGGTAAGGGAAAACATTTTCACCTTATCCATGAATGTCCCAACCTTAGAAAAGGCCATACTGACCACTTTCAGCGGATTTCGCATTGGGTCTGAAATGATATAAGTATCATTTTGATCAAAAATGACAGCACCCGGGTCGAAAGTTTTCAGGTGAAGAGCCTGAAAATCCAGATACTTTTTAGCCTCTGGATAAGCAGTATTTAAGACTTGAAACCCATGATCTAAAAGAAATCCATCTACTTTATCGGTTTTCATCCTACCTCCGATTCGATCACTTGCCTCCAAAATCACAGGACGAAATCCAGCCCGTTCTAACTCAAGTGCCGCAATCAAGCCTGATATTCCAGCTCCGATGATGTAAATTTTTTCTTCTTTCATAGTTCAAAGGTTCAAATCATTCTAATTACAAAAATGGCCAAAATCTTGGAATCTGACCTGAATTTCTAACTCATGCGAATTCAAAGAGTTTTGCCAAATTTTGATGAAATCCATCAATGGTCTAGTCCTTTCACCTGCAATTTCTTAAAATCACAAAAAAATTAGACCATGCGATCCATCCTATTCATTTGCTTTCTACTATTAAGTTTCTCTGCTACCCAGGCGCAAATTTACTTTCCAGAAAAAGGAAATTGGGAAAGAAAATCACCTCAAGAGCTAAACATGGATGCCTCAAAAATCCAAGAGGCCATTGAGTTTGCAAAAACTCATGAAAGTGACGCAAACCCCAATTTAAAGATCGCTCATTATGAAAGTGGCTTCGGAAGGGAACCCTTTGGCTACCCTATCGGGCCAATGAAAGTGAGAGGACCAGCCACAGGCTTGATCATTTACAAAGGCTATGTAGTTGGGCATTGGGGAGATCCAGATAGGGTAGATTTGACTTTTTCTGTTGCAAAAAGCTTTTTATCTACCACCGTGGGACTGGCCGTGCAAGAAGGCCTTATTCGCAGCGAACAAGATTTGGTATATCCATACATGGCCCCGATCTATCCCTACTTGCCAGAGCGACCTTCCATCAATAAAGCTGACCATTTGGAAGAGGAGGACGTATTTGATCTTTTTGGAACAGAGCACAACCGAAAAATCACCTGGGATCATTTGTTGAGGCAAACTTCCGATTGGGAAGGAAGTCTATGGGGCAAGCCTGATTGGGCAGATCGTCCTGCAGAAGGAGTGGCACAGAAGCGAGCAAGACCCCAAAATGAACCCGGAAGCAAATATGAATACAATGACACTCGGGTAAATGTACTTGCTTTGGCTGCGATGAACGTCTGGAGAAAGCCTTTACCGGTAGTCCTCAAAGAAAAAATCATGGATCCGATCGGTGCAAGTGATACTTGGAGGTGGACAGGCTATGAAAATTCCTTTGTAATCATCGATGGACAAATCATGCAGTCCGTCAGCGGTGGGTCGCACTGGGGAGGTGGAATGATGCTTTCAGCTTGGGATCAAGCAAGATTTGGATACCTGACTTTACGAAATGGTAACTGGCAGGGAGAGCAGCTTATTCCGGAGACTTGGATGGAAAAATCCAAAACCCCTACTCCTGCCAATCCTAGCTACGGGTTTATGAACTATTTCCTCAATGAGGATCAAAAGCAAGTCCCTGCTGGTCCCAAATCAGCTTTTCTCCATATTGGAGCTGGCACCAATATGATCTATGTCGATCCTAAAAATGATCTTGTGGTGGTAGCTAGATGGATTCCGAATGGAGATAAGGCCGAATTGGTGAGGCTAATCCTAGAAAGCATTAAATGAAAATAGCCCCGGAAAACCGGGGCTAGGTGATCGTGAACAACTTTTCACTATTCCTTTTTGTGATGGAAGGAGTACCGCTTAGTCGGCATTTTAGAACAACCTTAAACCTATTAACCTATTTCTAACCTAGAGCAGGACTAGCCGACTAAACCAAATAATCTTCTGTAATCGAAAATTATTTATTCGTCTTGCATACAAAATTACGGGAAAAATTAAGTCGGGGTTACCCCCTTCACCTTTTCTTGACTTATATCAAGATAGAATTAAACGATAGAGGAAATAAACAGCATTAAAGCCCTGTTGACTTAATAATGAGTTCAATAAAATGCAAAGAATCGGGTCTGAAGATTAAATTGAAATTGAAAAAATGCAAAGACTAGGGATTTTTATATTCGACAATGTGGAGCTCTTGGATTTTGCAGGGCCATTGGAAGTTTTTTCCATCGTGGGAGAAATCATCGGAAAAAGCGAATTGGAAGTAGTTACCTTTTCGGAAAAGGAAATTCCTATCAATACCATTCATGGGCTTTCAGTCTCGGCTGATCTCAGTCTAGATCATCTAGAAAGCTTAGATTACTTTGTAATCCCAGGAGGAGATGGTTCCAAGCAAGTGATCCAAAATGAAGGTCTGATGAATTCCTTAGAGAATCTCATTTTAAAATCTGAATGGACCATGACCGTGTGTTCGGGAGCACGAATTCCTGCTAAACTCGGTCTATTGGCTGATAAACCATTTTGTACGCATGCTTCGGTTTATGAGGATTTAAAAACGATAGAACCCACAGGCATCCCAAGGCCGAATCAGCGTTTTGTCCAATCTGATAAAAAGCTATTCACTGCGGCAGGTATTTCTGCGGGCATAGATTTAGCCCTTTACTTGACAGCAAGAACTTTTGGAAAAAGCGTAGCTGAAAAAACTGCCGAATACATGGAATACCCAATGAATTACCAATGATCGCAAACACGCCCCAACCACCCTATTATGCTGTGATTTTCACCAATCTCCTTACTGAGAACACAGATGGCTATCAAGAAATGGCCGAAAGAATGGTTTTGCTAGCTGAAAAGCAAGCTGGCTACTTAGGCCACGAAAGCGTCAGAGATAGCCTTGGAATCACAGTGAGTTATTGGGAAAGTCTAGATGCCATCAAAAATTGGAAAGCAGTCTCGGAGCATGTCCTAGCTCAGGAATTAGGTAGAGAAAGATGGTATAAATCTTTTAAAACAAGGATTTGCTTGGTTGAGCGTGATTATGGATTTGATAGAGAGTCAGATCAAAATGCGTAGCCAAGGCTAATCCCGAACCAAAAAGGGAAAAAGGTACCTTGTCCGAATAATGGTGTCATGGAAGCACGGAAAAGAAAACCACCTTCCTCCGGCTCTCTTCTATATCCAAAAATCATATGGCCAACAGTCCCGGTTCCTACAGACCGACTATCTCCTACTGCAAATGCATTTGTACTATCCTCTGCACGGAGGAAAGTAGCTCCCGCCCCCATTTCGAAGTATTTTCCATTTTTCCCCAATAGGTAATTTAGGCCAACAGGGAGAGTTGCCACAGAATTTCCATCTATGGCGAAATAAGATAATCCAGCTTTAAACCCTAAGCCGTCAAAGCGCTTCTCAAATCGCTGATCGTAGTTGAATGAATAGCCCAAACCATTCCCAAAAAGCTCCATATAAACCCCTCTACCCCTTTCCCTCGTTCTTTCTTGAGCAAAAGTCTGGGTGGACATTATTAACAGAAATATTGCAAATTTTAATCCTAGTAGGTTTTTCATATTTATTCTAAAAAGCGTAGCCAACACCTATTCCAGCAAAAAGAGGCCAGAAGCCATTATTGTTAAAAATCGGGTTCAAATTCACCTTCCAAGTAAATCCACCGTCAACAGGCACTCTTCGATAACCAAAATTCATCGTACCCATGATACTTGGTGAGCCATCTACATCCAGAATAAAGTTGTAGGAGTCAGACCCAGTGGTGGTACAGACATACTGTCCTGTGGTCTGATCAAAATAGCCTTCGATACAGTACTCATAATAGCTATTATCAAAAGCGAAGAAAGTCGCTCCAAAACCTAATTCAAAATAATGTGGCCCCTTGCCGTAAAGTCTATTGACCATGATAGGCAATGAAAAAAACGAATCACCATCAGATACCGTGTATCCTCCTGCTCCAATCCGCATCCCCCAGGAATTGATATTATCCTTGTCGAAACGGAAATCATAATTGAAACTGTATGGAAGACCAGCTCCACCTAGTTCTACATAGACAGCCTTGGTTGGAGATGTAGGACTTTCCTGTGCCAAAACGAAATTTGAAAAAGTAATGGCGAGAATGGCAAGTAAAACTTTTTTCATTGTAAGGGATTTTTTTCTTGTAACGCAAGACTAAAAGAAACGATACAGATTCCAATGAAATTTGTTAAAGATTCTTTCAAAAATTTTCAGGTGATATAATTCTCTTAAATTAGAATGAAGTTTATTCCATGAAAAAGAAAATTAAAGCATTGATGGTGGTTATAGCAGGGTATTTTGCCTTGCTTATTGGTCCTTCTTGTGTCCAGGAACAGCTGCCTGATCTATATGCACGCTGTCCAGGTGCTCGGGATGCCAATGCGATTGACCTTAACGTTGAATTCGCCCCCTATCTCAGCGATCGCTATGCTACTTCTTCTGATACGGTTGACTTCGAAGATTTTTTTATGGTTTTGGATTTGGAAGCCGAAGTATTGTCCGAAGCTAGTTCTTTTTGGGCCTTTGGAAGGGCTTACGCGCTTTCATGTGCCCCGATTTACAACTTCAAAAACATCTCCAATATCGCAGTGACATTGCGTGAACCTTTTGGAAGCCTGCAAGCGGGTACCGATATTTCTTATCTCTTTGAAACCTTAGAAGGAACTCAGCTTTCAGATTTAAGGGATTTTCAGAATCTCATCCCTACTTTTGGTCTTTATTTGCAAGAGAATCCTGAAAATTACTCTCAACTGTCACTTAGAATATTTCTATTCCTAAGAGATGGAAGGCAAATACTAGTCGACACCACATCCCCTACTTTGAAAACCAACTAATTATGCTTAAAAAGCTGTTTTTATTCATTTTCGCCGCAGCGATGATCATAGCTGTAGTGTATATGCTAGGCCCAAAAGTAGAAAGACAAGAACTGACGATCGAATATCCTGAAGTTCCCACCCGACTGACAGAACTCGAGTCGTATCTGCAAACGCGAGAAGATACTGTCCTTGGTCTGAAAGAAGGTAATCAGGCCTACATTCAGTGGGCTGATGAAAGCAATAAGCGAAAAACCCCCTATTCCATCGTTTACATCCATGGTTTTGGAGCGAGCCCCATGGAAGGTGATCCCGTACATCGATTTCTAGCAGAACATTTTGGAGCAAACCTTTTCGTAACCAGGCTTCCGGAACATGGTATCAGAAGGGAAAATGGAATGGAATACTTAAGTCCTCAAATCTTAGCCAATGCTGCAGGCGAGGCCTATCAAATCGGAAAAAGCCTTGGAGATGAGGTCATTATAGTAGGAACATCCATGGGAGGCGCTTTGACCCTTTTACTCGCTTCACAGCAGCCTGATATCAAAGCAGTTGTGGTGTATTCTCCCGCCATCCGTGATTATGGTGGAATATTACAATACCTTTTTACTCCATGGATACTCTGGATTAACGAAACCTTTGCAATGAAAAATAAAGTTCGCCACCAAGATCGGGAGGGAGAAAAAGCAGCCTATTGGTCTGAAGACTATCATAGCAATGCCTATGAAAGCCTAGCGGTGATCATGTATGGAAATATGGAAGAAAAAACCTTCCAAAAAATCCGACAGCCTCTTATGCTAGGATACTATTATAAAAATGATGAAGAGCAGGACAAGGTGGTTTCAGTGCCAAAAATGCTGGAAATGTACGAGCAGCTTGGAACTCCCACCGAATTAAAAAGAGAGAAAGCATTCCCGAAAACGGGTGATCATGTGATTGCCAGTTCCATTACTTCCAAGGATTGGGAAGCGGTCTTATTTGAAACCATTGATTTTCTGGAAAATGTAGTTGGGATTCCTGCTAACCCCAAGTTTCAGGAAAATATTGAAGAATTGACCGAGGCTAATGAACTGATGAAGAATTAAAAAAAGGCCCGAAAATTCAAATGAATTCGGGCCTTTTGGCTTTAATTAATTAAAATCTGACTATCTGTTATTTACAATCCGAATTGTATGCGGCATAAAATCCGGTTTGAGAATCAAATTCCGTAAACTTCACAATTGCAGCTTCCAGCTTTCGACCAGATATGATTAGAAAATCTGGCAAAGGCATCAAAGCTGATAATCATATTTTAAATAAACCTGTTTAAAAGATTCTCATAGTATTCCTGCTTGCCGCTTATTTGCTCAGGCTCACCTGCCACAGCTGCATAGTTTCTCAAATCTTCCAATCCAAGTTGACCGTCTTCAAATTCCTTTCCTTTTCCTGAATCAAAGCTCTTATATCGATTGATTCTTCTCTCCAAGTAATCAGATTTTTCGAGGATATCCTGAGCGATCAACATGCTCCTTGCAAAGGCATCCATACTTCCGATGTGAGCTAGGAACAAATCATCTGCATCTGTTGAATTTCTTCTGATTTTAGCGTCAAAGTTGACACCACCTCCTTGAAGACCTCCGGAAGTCAAGAGCACTAGCATCGCTTCTGTGAGTTCCTGAAGATTCAATGCAAACTGATCGGTATCCCATCCGTTTTGATAGTCACCTCGATTCGCATCTATACTTCCCAAAAGTCCAGCATCAGCAGCTACCTGCAATTCATGCTGGAAAGTATGCCCTGCTAGGGTCGCATGATTCACTTCGATATTTAATTTGAAATCCTTATCCAACCCATAGTGACGAAGGAAACCAATTACCGTTGCAGAATCATAGTCATATTGGTGCTTGGTTGGCTCCATCGGTTTTGGCTCGATGAAAAAGGTACCCTTGAATCCATTCTTTCGGGCATAGTCTCTAGCCATGGTTAGAAAACGAGCAAGGTGCTCCGTTTCTCTTTTCATGTCGGTATTGAGCAGGGACATGTAGCCCTCTCTTCCTCCCCAAAACACGTAATTTTCTCCATCCAATTTGATGGTAGCATCAATGGCATTCTTAACCTGAGCTCCAGCCCAAGCCACCACATCAAAATTAGGATTGGTAGAAGCTCCATTCATATAGCGCGGGTTACTGAATACATTTGCAGTACCCCAAAGCAACTTTATTCCTGTTTCCTGTTGCTTCTGTTTCGCATAATCAGTGATGATTTCCATTCGCTTTTCATACTCAGCAAGCGAAGCTCCCTCATCTACCAAATCCACATCATGGAAACAATAGTAAGGTGCTCCAATCTTCGTGATAAACTCGAAAGCAGCATCCATTTTGTCCTTCGCCCGTTGTACAGGATCTGGATTTTTATCCCAAGGATGCTGAATGGTCCCCGGTCCGAATGGATCACCGCCCGTTCCGCAGAATGAATGCCAATAGGCAATGGCAAACTTGAAATGCTCTTTCATGGTCTTTCCGCCTATCATGCGATTCTCATCGTAGTAGCGAAAAGCTAAAGGATTATCACTTTTTGGTCCTTCAAAAGGGATTTTTCCTATCTCTGGAAAATAATTTGTTGACATATAGGTTATGTTTAGGTTTGATATTTTTCGAATTATAAGTCCATTTTTTCAATATCGGAAAGCCGTTTTTTCCATCGGGAAAATAACTCTTCGTATGGCTCAAAGAAATTTTCATTGGGTTCATAGGTTTCGATCAACTGAAGCCCTTCAAAAGCCTCTGCTTCATTGGAAAATAAACCCATTCCAATTCCCGCCCCACGCGCAGCTCCTTGTGCTCCATCCGTATCATAAAGCTCCAAAGTCACCCTATTCATGTGAATAAAAGCACTTCGGAATATCGGGCTCAAAAACATATTTGCCTTTCCGGCTTTTACGGTTTTGAGATCCAATCCCATTTCATTCATTATTTGAAATCCATAGGTCAGTGCGGAAACAATTCCTTCTTGAGCTGCTCGAAGCATATGTCCTTTGCTATGCTTCAGCAAATCAAGCCCTATCAGATGAGCACCTAGTTGTCGGTTTTGGAGAATTCTCTCGGCTCCATTTCCGAAGGGAAGGAAAATCAATCCGTCTGAACCGATCGGAGCAGATCTTGCCGATGTATTCATTTCAGTGTAGTTGATGTGGCTTCCGCCTAGAAGTTTACGCATCCAACTATTCAGAATTCCCGTCCCGTTGACGCAAAGCAAAACGCCGTAAGAGGGTTTTTCTTTTGCATGGTTGACATGGACAAAGGTATTCACTCGCGAAAGTGGATCATGAAGAGGCGTATCACAAACCCCATAGACAGTACCTGAGGTACCGGCAGTAGTCGCTAGCTCACCGGGCTTCAATACTTGCAGCGAAAAGGCATTATTGGGCTGATCCCCCGCTCGATAAGCGACAGGCACACCTACTTCTATACCCGTCAGCTTAGATGCTTCGGCTGTTACTTTTCCTTGCTCAGAAAAAGAAGGAACCGCCTTAGGCATCCAGTTCTTATCGATTTGGTAATTCTTCAGAACAGAATCGCTCAGACCATTTTTCTGGAAATCCCAAAAAATCCCCTCAGATAGTCCTGTCTCTGAAGTCATAATTTCACCCGTTAACTTCATGGCAATAAAGTCCCCGGGAAGCATCATTTTATGAATTTTAGAGGCAATCTCGGGTTGATTTTCAATCACCCAGCGAAGTTTGGATGCTGTGAAATTCCCGGGGGAATTCAAAAGATTATTCATGCAATAATCCTCACCTAGAGACTGGAAAGCTTTTTCGCCAATTCCAACCGCACGGCTGTCGCACCAAATAATTGAAGATCGAAGTACATTTTGATCCTTGTCGACCAAAACCAGACCATGCATTTGATAGGCGATACCGATTCCTTTCAGTTCGCCCTTTTTGACATTTGCCTGCTTGATTACATAGCGTGAGGCCTGCTGTACATATTTCCACCACATTTCTGGATCCTGCTCAGCGTAGCCTGTTACAGGAGCATCGATGGGCATTTCTTCCTCTGGAAATGCTTTTGAGACAATGGGTGCTCCAGTATCTGCGTCTAAAAGAGAGGCTTTGACGGAGGAGCTTCCGATATCAAATCCAATTAATAAGCTTCTCATTTTACCAGAAAATTATATAAAGTGCCGCGATAATCCCCGAGATCAAAAATGCCCCAATCTTGAAACTGGTACTGGTCTGGAATAGCTCCTTATTTACATCGATACTGTTTGGATGATCCTTACCTTTTCCTTCATACAAACTGATCACAATCATCAATGCCGCAAGTACCAGGAAGACGATCCCCATACGGTCAAGGAAAGGAAGATCTGGGAATGCTAATTTCAACACTACTGAAAGCGGAATACTCAACCCTGCACCTACCAATGCTGCATTGGAGGTGGTTTTCTTCCAGAATACTCCAAAGAAGAAAATCGCAAAAACCCCTGGACTGATGAATCCTGTATACTCCTGAATAAATTGGAAGGCCTGATCTAATTGTCCTAAAGCAGGAGCCACAAAAGCTGCAATCACGAAAGCAACAACAGCCGTAATTCTACCTACTCGAACCTGCTGCGTCTCTGTCGCATTTTTACCAAAATATTTGCTGTAGATATCCATGGTAAAAATCGTAGAGGTACTATTGGCCATGGATGCCAAAGAAGAGACAATAGCCGCTGTCAAAGCAGCAAAAGCAAGTCCTTTTAATCCTACAGGAAGTAATTGCAAAAGCGTTGGATAAGCACGGTCTGATTTAATCAAGCCAGTAGCTGGATCTTCCATGGAAGAGATAAAGCTTGTGTCAATACCGTTTTGCACAATCACATATGCTGCAATTCCGGGAATTACAACGATCAAAGGCATTAAAATCTTCAAGAACCCGGCAAAAATCATCCCTTTTTGGGCTTCATCAAGACTTTTTGCAGCTAATGCACGCTGTGTGATATACTGGTTAAAACCCCAATAACTCAGGTTGGTGATCCACATACCACCTACCAAAACACTTAGCCCTGGCAAGTCTTTGTATGCATCATAGGTTCCTCCCTTTCCGTCAGGAATCATCATTTCTCCTTTTGATAGAATCATTGAGAAATGGCCCGGAACTTCTTTTCTAAGTAGGCCTAAACCTTCCCAAGCATCTCCATTACCGACCATTTGCAAAGCAATGTAGGTAGTTGCAAGACCACCCGCGATTAGGAAAAAGACCTGTACTACATCAGTCCAGGCTACTGCTTTGAGACCACCATAGATGGAATAAATCATCGCAAACAGAGCCAAGCCGATAATTCCGTAGGTCAAGGGAATGTTCAAAATGGTATTCAAACTCAAGGCTCCGAGATAAAGCACCGATGTCAAGTTGACAAAAACATATAGAAGAAGCCAAAAGATAGCCATGGTGGTTCTCACCCTTGTATCATAGCGATCCAAAAGGAAACCCGGCATGGTGTAAATTCCTTTTTTGATGTATACCGGTAAAAAGAAAATAGCCACCACCAATAAGGTCGCAGCTGCCATCCATTCATAGGTAGAGATTGCCAATCCAAGGGCAAAACCTGAACCTGACATTCCGATAAATTGCTCTGCTGAGATATTGGAAGCAATCAATGAAGCACCTACCGCCCACCAGGGAAGTGCTTTGGAGGCTAGAAAGTAATCTGAGGAGTTTTTTACGTGTCCTTTTTTTTCTCGGGAGACAAAAAGCCCCATTCCGACAATCAATAGACAGTATCCAATGAATACCGCCAGGTCTAAAGGTTCTAAGAGCATAGGATTTTGGGTTGTAAAGCTACTAAATAAGGTTTTGGTTTAAAGACTAAGGGATAAATAGGGACTAAATATAAAACTTTCATGCAAACGTATGCGTGCCCTGTCACCATTTTCAAAGAGAATTTTTGTAAAAGGCAAAAAGGTAATCCGGGAGATCGGTTTGAAATGCTTTGGAACCAATTTGTCCTAACATACTGATTCCAGTAACATTACTTACCCATACCCTGTCAGCTTTTAAAAGATCATCCACAGGAAAAAGATCTTGGACAAATTCAATCCTTTTTTCCTCCAAAAAATCGAGGAAGCTCCTTCGCATCACTCCCGCGATACAACCGGATTCCAAGGAGGGGGTGTAAATCTTCCCTCCTTTTTCCCAAAAAATATTAGCGGCTCCTGCTTCAGCCACATTACCATGATTATCTAGGAGAATAATTTCATCCGCAGCATTTCTCTTTCTTTCCAAATTGGCCAAAACATAAGATAACCCATTCAAGGTCTTACTCGAGGAGTAAATACTTGGGTTTAATCGAATTTTTTCAGAAATAATAGCCCTATGCTTCATAGCTGGAGCTCTATGAAAATCAGAAATCTGAAGGAGCTGGACCACGTCAGATGATTCCGGAGTGTATTTTCCCTTTCCCGACCTAAAGACAGTCCAACGAAGACGGGATTCACCGTAAAGACTCAAAGATTGTAGGAGCTGGAGTAGGCTGTGCTCTTGCAGGCCTGATACTGATAGATCAAGGATTTCCATCCCATATTTGAGTCTGTCAAGATGAAAGTCGAAAAGCCTTATCTTTTCTCCATCCCAATACATCGTCTCGAATAAACCATCACCAAAACTCATGGCACGATTAGGAGAATCCACCTGACTTGTAGAGGACCAAGTATCAGATTCGGACATTTTTATAAAAATTGTATCGCTAGCGTTCATTAAACCGTTCATTTTCGAACATAAAATCCCACAACTTATTTAGACCTTTGTTAAATTTCGCCATTGATATAAAGATTTTTCTTCTAATTGACTAAATATTTACATTTTTGGACCGTCGAAATGATCCTAGCTTTCATTAGCATCATTATTGACTATTTCGGGCAATGGCAGGTAAAAGTAGTGTATTTGATATGATCGGGCCAGTAATGATTGGACCTTCTTCTTCCCATACCGCGGGTGTGGTCCGAATAGCGCGTGCTGCCATTCGGGTATTGGGGGAGACACCGGATCATGCAAGCATTGTCTTTTACAATTCCTTTGCGAGAACTTATGAGGGACATGGAAGCGACCGTGCGATTATTGGCGGATTGATGGATTTCAAAACTGATGATGAGCGAATTCGAGAAGCTTTAGATTTGGCAAAGTCAAGCGGCTTGACTTACCAGTTCAAATCCATCGGCAACTCCTCAGTTCATCATCCAAATACGATTAAGCTCAACCTCAAGAAAGGTGAAAAGTCTGTGGAGGTAGTTGGAGAAAGTCTCGGAGGTGGACTCATCAACATTGCGGAAGTGGATGGATTTGTAGCCAATTTCTCGGCACAATTTCATACCCTGATCATAAAAGCTCAGGATATTTCAGGAGCAATTGCTTTTATATCTTCAGTCATTGCTCAAGAAAAAGCTAATATTGCTACCATGTCAGTTTCGAGAAAGGGAAAAAATGACCTAGCTTGCCATGTCATTGAAATGGACTCGGGGATCAAGGCACTTACCATTGAATACCTCAAGTCACTTTCTTGGGTCAAAGAATTAATTTACATTCCAGATATAGATTTATAGAAAAAAGCAAATTGAAATTTCCCAAAATCTTGAATGTTCAACTTGCAACAATCATCTGATTATAAACAGATTAACCAAAAAAAACTAAACCAAATGAAGAAACTTTTATTAGGTTTTGCATTGATGTTTGGAGCTTCTTTTGGAGTGAATGCACAAAATTCCGGTCCTTATGACCTGGAAACAGCTGTGACTATTGCTCTAGAGAATAATCTAAACTTAAAGCGAAGCGAATTAAACCAACTGAATAACGAAGCAAACCTGCTTAGTACAAAAGGTAACCGCTACCCTTCCCTTTCCACTGGTGCAAGTAGTGGGTTTAGATGGGGTCGTTCGATCAACCCGGTGACCAACTTGTTTGAGACACAGCGAATTGGAAATATTAATCTTTCTCTGAACTCGAACATGACCATTTTTGCCGCAGGCAGAATCAACAATGCGATCAATCAAAACAAAGCAGATCTGGAAGCAGGTCAGTTCAATATCGAGGCTACCCGAAACAATATTACCTTAAATACAATCAACCTTTTTATCAATGTTGTATTTAATAGAGAGCAGGTAAAAATCGCCGAAAATCAGTTGGAAACCACTGAAGATCAACTTGCCCGCACCACTACCCTAGTTGAGGCAGGTCAGTTGCCAGTTTCAGATCAGTTAGATTTACAAGCTCAGAATGCTACCAACCAGCTGGAAGTGATCAATGCCAAAAATGCTCTCCGAATAGCAAAACTAAATTTGGCACAGGCCATGCAAATTCCATTCACAGAGGAGTTTGACATTGTAGATCCTCAGTTGGAAATCGATCAAAACTTGATGGCAACTGAGACACCCGCTATGATTTATGAAACTGCGGTAGAAATCATGCCGGAAATCGCAGCTGCTGAGAAAGCAATCGAAAGTGCTGAGTTCGGAGTAAAATCTGCAAAAGGAGCCTTTTATCCATCGATTGGACTTGGTGCAAATATTTTCTCAAACTACGTTGACAGGGTTTTTGGTCTGGATAGACCAAGCTTTGGAGACCAGATCGAGAACAACCTTTCTCAATCCTTGAATCTTTCCTTGAATGTCCCAATTTTCACACAGTTCAATAATAAGGCTTCCCTACAAAGAGCGAGAGTTTCACGCCAGCTTGCAGAAGTCGCGGAACTGGAAGCCAAGAACCAATTGAGACAGGATATTGAAACAGCTTACAACCAAGCACTTGCTGCAAGACTTTCCTACGAAGCTTCACAGACAAGAGTAGAAAGCCTTGGCGAAAGCTTCCGAATTGCTCAACAGCGGTTTGATCTTGGAGCTATCAATTCCGTAGATTTCCAAGTGGCGCAGACAAACTTCTTCAACGCCCAAGCGGACCTACTTAATGCTAAATACACTTACATTTTCCGAGTGAAAGTTCTTGACTTTTACCTAGGTAACCCCATCAACCTAAACTAAACCATGGCTACAAAAAAATCCAACAAATCACTTTATTACCTCCTTGGCGTAGTCGCCTTGATTATTGTTTTTGCAATCATTGCTAAATCTGCCGGATGGATTGGCGGAGAAAGAACTACTTCCGTACAAACTGCAAAAGCTAAGAAAACCAAGATCATCGAGAAAGTCTCTGCATCAGGAGAGATTCAACCAGAAATCGAAGTAAATCTTAGCCCGGATGTCGCTGGAGAGATCATTGAACTCAATGTCGCAGAAGGAGATTCTGTGGAAATGGGTAAGCTTTTGGTGAAAATCCGCCCTGATAACTTTATCTCTGCACTTGACAGATCCAGAGCAAACCTGAATCAGCAGCAAGCTAACCTTGCGCAAGCAAGGGCTAGTCTTCAAAGAGCAGAAGCACAGTTTACCCAAAGCGAGCTAAACTTCAATCGTCAAAAGGTCCTTTTCGAGCAAAAGGCTATCTCAGAAGCTGATTATGAGCAGGCTGAAGCAAACTACATTTCTTCCCAAAAGGATTTGGAAGCTGCCAAGCAAAATGTAGTTGCTGCAGAATTTATCGTGAAAAGTTCGCAGGCAACCGTCAACGAAGCAGCTGAAAACCTCCGACTGACCAATGTTTACTCTCCTGTTTCGGGAATCGTATCCAATCTTCTTGTCGAAAAAGGTGAGCGTGTTGTAGGTACGCAGCAGATGGCAGGTACAGAAATGTTGACTATTGCTGACTTGACCAAAATGGAAGTCCGAGTAGATGTAAATGAAAATGACATTGTCCGTCTAGCCAAAGGAGATACCACAATCATTGAAGTGGACGCTTATTCTTTCTCAGGAAAGAATTTCAAAGGAGTAGTGACAAGCATCGCTAATACTGCCAATCAAAAAGCTTCGGCTGATGCGGTAACTGAATTTGAGGTGAAAATCAGAATCCTCAACTCCTCATATGCTGACCTAGTTGCTGAAGGAAATCGCTATCCATTCCGACCTGGAATGACGGCATCTGTAGAAATTATCACCACTGAAAAGTCTGATGTTCTTTCAGTCCCACTTTCGGCCGTGACTACAAGAGAAAGCGAATTGGATACCCTATCTGATGGAACTACCCGCATGAAGGAACTCATTTTCGTGGTAGAAAATGGTACTGCCAAAATGCGTACTATTAAAACAGGTATTTCTGACTACCAAAACATTGAGGTATTGGAAGGACTTTCAGAAGGCGAGGAAGTTATTTCAGGCCCCTACTTCACTGTCAGTAAAGAATTGAAAGATGGTGATAAAGTAGAAGTAACAAAAGCCCCTGCTATGGGCGAAAGTATCGCAGAGAATTAATTCTAATTCTTCTTTTGAAAAGCTTTCTTTCGAAAGTCTATTGGGAAAAACCCTTCATATAGACTCTAGGAAGAAAGCTTTTTTATTTCCCTCCTTAGCACCTAACCGAACTTTTTCAGCGGATATTTTTTTATGAATTTGTGTGATTTGATACAGTTCATTAATCTCACAAGAGTCACCTTTACCAGCTAATTTGAATTTTATTTTTACTTATGGAGCAAAGTACCCTCGACAAACCAAGCACAACACGCATTTTCCCTGTAACGGGAATGACTTGTGCTGCCTGTGCTTCCAGCGTAGAAACTATTTTGAGCTATACCGATGGGGTTGTTTCAGCCGCAGTCAATTTTGCCAGCAATACCGTAAAAGTCGAATTTGAAGAGGGTATTGATCCAAAACAGCTTCATGAGGCTTTAGCAGATGTTGGCTATGGTCTGATCATTTCTGACAAAAAGGTACAAGATAGTGTGGAGGAAGCTCAGGCCGAGCAATATCAAAAAATCAAAAAGCAAACGATCGGAGCAGCCATTCTCAGCATTCCTGTTTTCTTACTGGGAATGTTTTTTATGAATTGGCTACCGGGAAGGTGGATCAGTCTTGTTTTGACCATTCCGGTCCTTTTCTATTTTGGCTCTCACTTTTTTGTCAATGCATGGAAACAGGCAAAAAGTGGAAAGGCCAACATGGATACCCTGGTTGCTCTATCCACTGGAATCGCATTTATCTTTAGTAGTTTCAACACAATTTTCCCTCAAATCCTCAGAAATCAGGGACTAGTACCACATGTGTATTTTGAAGCTGCGGTGGTGATTATCACTTTTATTTCCTTTGGAAAACTCCTGGAGGAACGCGCTAAATCCAGTACTTCTGCCTCGTTAAAAAAGCTGATCGGACTTCAGCCTAAGACACTTACACGACTGCGTGGAGAGACATCTGAAGAAATACCAATCGAAGAAGTCCAAAAGACAGATATCATTTTGGTCAAACCCGGTGAAAAAATCCCTGTGGATGGCAAGGTAATCGAAGGAATGTCTTTCGTGGATGAAAGTATGATTTCGGGAGAACCCATCCCTGTAGAAAAGAAATCCGGAGATGAACTTTTTGCTGGCACGATCAATCAAAATGGGAGTCTTCAACTTCAAGCCACGGCCGTAGGCTCTGAAACTATCCTTTCACAGATCATTCAGCGAGTTCAGGAAGCTCAAGGAAGCAAGGCTCCGGTACAAAAATTGGTCGATAAAATAGCCGGAATCTTCGTTCCCACAGTGATGGGTATTTCGATTTTAACCTTTATCATTTGGATGGTTTTTGGTGGTGAAAATGCACTTACGCAAGGAATATTGGCATCCATTGCCGTTTTGGTGATTGCCTGTCCATGTGCACTAGGTCTAGCGACCCCAACCGCTGTCATGGTGGGAATGGGAAAAGGAGCAGAAAACAATATTTTGATCCGCGATGCGGAAAGTCTCGAGCTTGCTCATCAGGTAGATGCGATTATTTTGGATAAAACCGGAACCATTACCCAAGGCAAGCCTGAGGTCCAAAACGTAAAATGGGACAATGATTTGGATCCGCAAGAGCTAAATAGACTTTCTGGAGCTTTACTTGCAATGGAATCCCAATCCGAGCATCCCCTAGCCAAGGCTATTTCTAAGAGCCTACAGGAAAGTGGCGTTAAAGCCAAGAAAGTAGAAGACTTCCAAAATCTCTCAGGCCGTGGAATTCAGGCTTTCTTTGAGGGTAAAAAGTTACTGATTGGAAATCAGAGTTACATTCATGAAAATGGTATCGAAATCCCCGAAGCATTCACTGATTTTTCAAAAGAAGCGATGCTTGACGGAAGTTCTACCATTCATTTTGCAGATGAAGAAAGAGTCCTTGCTATTTTCAATATAGCCGATCAGGTTAAAGAGGGTTCTCTTGAAGCTATCAAAACTCTCCAAAAGGACGGGATTGAAGTTCACATGCTAACTGGAGATCAACAGAGTGCTGCTGAGAAAATCGCAAAAAGTACCGGAATTAAGCATTTTAAGGCAGGAGTACTTCCTTCTGAGAAAGGCGAATATGTGGAAATGCTGAAATCCCAAGGCAAAAAAGTGGCCATGGTTGGCGATGGCATCAATGACTCGGAGGCACTAGCCCGAGCAGATGTAAGTATCGCAATGGGCCATGGATCGGATGTGGCCATGGATGTGGCAAAAATCACGCTCATCACCTCCGATCTTAGAAAAATCCCCCAAGCAATCCACCTTTCTAAGTTGACAGTCAAGGGAATCCGGCAAAACCTGTTTTGGGCATTTATCTACAATGTAATCGGTATCCCGATAGCTGCAGGTTTGCTATATCCAATCAATGGATTTATGCTTGACCCCATGATTGCAGGAGCGGCCATGGCTTTCAGTTCAGTATCCGTGGTGGGAAATAGCCTTTTGCTAAAGAGGAAATCGCTCTAAAGTTTGTTAAGTGAAAACTTCTTAAGGATTGTAGCATATATTTTGCAATATCTGTCTGAATTAAAATCCAAGAACTATGAAAAAATTAATTCTTACTTTTTTTACCTTCCTATTGATCCTGAGTGGCTTCTCCGTGAAAGCACAGCAAATGGAAAACATTCCCATCATCGAGGTGATCGGGACTGCCAGCAGAAGTACCGCGCCTGACCAGGCTACATTTAATATCCTCTTAGAGGAAAAAGCCATGAATGTGCCCACAGCGACAGGCGTATTGAATACCAAGACAAAAAACCTCGCCGATGCCCTAAAAAAGGCCAGAATCAAGGACTATAAACTAGTGGCGGATAATTATTCTGTCAACGTCAATCGGGTAAAGCGAGGCAACTCCCTACAGGACAGTGGATTTGTGGCTAGACAATCCTTAAGAGTGGTTACAACCAGTCAAAATGAAGACTTGCAAAAAATCTCAGAAGCCATCCAATCAGCGGGAGATATGAGTTATCAACTACGATTTGAGCTTTCCGAAGAGCTCCAAAAATCACTGGAAAATACCCTGATCACCGAGGCACTAAGAGACGCTCAATCCAGAGCGAGATTGATTGCGGAGACTTTGGGAATTGCATCCATTCGTGTCCATCATGTTACTTTCGAACAGGATCTTCAAAAAGGCATTCGAATGATGTTGGGCGACTCGGAAAGCAGCCCAATGCTTATAGCCCCTGATAATCAGGATATTTCAAAAAGAGTATACGTGAAATATACCTATTGATAAAAAGCGAGGTCTTGGGTTAATACCCCAAGACCTTTAGCATACTTTCTTGTGTTTGATCCTCCGCAAAAAGGCGGTGAGTAACTTTTCCATTTTCATCACGATCAATCAACACATGCTTCGGCGCAGGAATCAGGCAATGCTGAATTCCCCCATACCCACCAAGTGATTCCTGATAAGCACCCGTGTGGAAGAATCCAATGTATTGCTTTTTCCCTTTTTGAACTTTAGGAAGATAAATATTAAACTGATGCGCCTCTGAGTTGTAATAATCCATGCTATCGCAAGTCAGACCGCCGAGTGAGATATTGTGATATTCCTCATCCCAGTTATTCACTGCGAGCATGATGTATTTTTGATTAAGTCCCCAGCTATCAGGCAATTGCGTGATAAAGGACCCATCGATCATATACCACAGCTCCTTATCATTTTGTAGCTTTTCATCCAAAATAGAATAAAGAACTGCCCCACTCTCCCCTACTGTATAGCTACCAAATTCAGTGAAAATATTCGGCTCAGTAGTGTTGTTTTTGGCGCACATCCATTTGATGTTCTTGACGATTTGATCTGCCATGTATTGGTAATCATAGTCAAAAAAGACATTGGTCTTGATCGGCCAACCGCCTCCAATATCCATAGTATCGAGACTTGGAGCGATTTTTTTCAGATCCACATACTTCTGAATAAAGCGAGTTAATTCAGACCAATAGTAAGCCGTATCCCTTATTCCTGAATTGATAAAAAAGTGCAGCATTTTCAGGCTCACCAAAGGATGATCTTTGATTTTTTCCTCGTAAAGCTTGATGATATCATTGTAACGAACTCCCAATCGGGAAGTGTAGAATCCAAACTTTGGCTCTTCATCAGCAGCAATTCGAATTCCTACCTGAAATGGCACTTTCACATGCTCCAAATAGTAATCGATCTCACTTAGATTATCTAGAATCGGCACGCAGTTTTTGAATCCGTCATTGAGCAATTCGGTGATGTATTGCTTATACAAATCCCGCTTGTACCCATTACAGATAATAAAGGTATCCTTGGTGATTTTTCCTCGCTCAAATAAAGTTCGCACAAGCGGAATATCGAAAGTGGAAGAGGTTTCGATATGAATATCATTTTTCAACGCCTCATCCAATACAAAGCTGAAATGCGAAGATTTGGTACAATAGCAATAAGTATAATTCCCCTTGTAATCATGCGTTTTCATCGCATTTCCAAAGTAAGACTTAGCGTTTTGAATGCTTTCAGAAATCTTTGGAAGATAGGTCAGTTTGAGCGGTGTTTCGTAGGTTTCAATTATCTCCATCAAGTTGACCCCATTGAAGAAAAGTTGGTTGTTTTCTACATGGAATTCCTTGGTAGGAAAGTCAAAAGTCTGTTGAATGAGGTCTATATAACGATTCATTTTTAAATATTTTCTTCTTTACAAAACTGCCACAAAATTTGGGGAATCCCATGAATTTTCAAAAACAAAGGTGCTCCCATTATATATAATTTATTTAATACTGCTTGTGTTTGAATTCCTCAGCTTCATTGGGCATCTCAATTGCCAAATAGCTGGATAAGCTAGATTCCTTAGAGTATATTAAGTACTTTTGCAAGCTGAAAATAATCCACCCAAAATACCATGAGAGATATTCGGCTTGTAGAAGTACGTTCAGAAATAGCTGCCGGCACACGAGGCGCAAGTTTAGGAATAGACGCACTCAAAATTGCTTCCTTGGATGCTAAATCAGACTTTTTTACTCAGTTTGACCCGATCAATGTGCCAGATGCCAATGATTACCTCTGGAAAGGCAATAAATTTCCTCTTGCCAAGTACATTGATGGCGTATATCAGGTTTTGAAAAATGTGTACAGCACTATCGAATCGCTTAGAATCGACAAGAAATTCCCAATAGTCCTGGCAGGGGATCATAGTACTGCAGCAGGCACCATCATGGGAATCAAAGCAGCCCATCCCGATAAGCGCTTGGGCGTGATTTGGATCGATGCACATGCAGATCTCCATACCCCATTCACCACTCCTTCCGGCAATATGCACGGCATGCCTTTGGCTATGGCTTCGCAAACAGATAATCCTGAATGCAAGATTAATGAGCCTTCGGAGGACACTTTGATGTTTTGGGAGCGTATCAAAAATATCGGTGGCAATTTCCCAAAAATCAACCTTGAGGACATCGTTTTCATTTCGGTAAGAGATACAGAGTCACCGGAAGATTTCTTGATAGAAAAGCACGGAATCAAAAACTTTAAAACCAAAGAAGTACGGGAATTGGGAATCCAAGAAGTAGCCAAGCAAAGTCTGGAAATTCTGAAGGCTTGCGATCAGATTTACATTTCCTTTGATGTGGATAGTCTGGACTCTTCCATTTCGGTAGGTACTGGAACACCCGTTCCGGATGGACTCACTGTGAAAGAGGCCATCGAACTCAATGCTGAGCTCATCAAAGACAAGCGTGTCTGCTGCTGGGAAATTGTGGAAGTCAATCCTACCTTAGACACCGAAAATACCATGGCTGAAAATGCTTTTGAGGTCCTGGAAGTCACTACCAAATCTCTTGTAGATAATTTCTAAGGCATTTATTCAAAATTAATCCAGACGGCGACAGATAAAAATCCAGAAAACTGAATTATTTCTGGAGCAGTCTTAAATTTGGCATTCAAAATAGATCAACCTATTTCAGCTTATTTACTGCTAAAAATCTAGCATGACCATACAAGAAAACATCCAAAAAGGCCTCCAACTTGCCTTTCAAAATATCTTTAATCATTCAGTAGAAACCCAAGATTTGGCTTTGGCCCCAACCCGGAAGGAGTTTGAAGGGACATATACTTTTGTGGTTTTTCCCTATTTGAAAATTTCCAGAACTACTCCTGAAAATACCGCGACTTTACTCGGTGAATACCTTCAGGAAAATGTCAAAGAAGTAGCAGGCTTCAATGTGGTCAAGGGTTTCTTGAATCTTGTGCTCAATCAAAGTTCTTGGTTGGACCTATTTACAAAAATCTACCAAAACTCTTCCCGAGGCCAAATGCCTTCCAATGGTAAGCGGGTCATGGTAGAGTATTCTTCCCCAAACACCAATAAACCCCTTCACCTCGGGCATTTAAGAAATAACTTCTTGGGTTATTCTGTTGCTCAAATTCTGGAGGCGAATGGCTATGAAGTGATCAAATCCAATCTGGTCAATGATCGGGGAATTCACATTTGCAAGTCCATGGTCGCCTATCTCCGATTTGGAAATGGAGAAACTCCTGAGTCATCCGGACTAAAGGGAGATCATCTTGCTGGAAAGTACTATGTGCTTTTTGACAAAGAGTACAAAAATGAGATCAAGGAATTGGTAGCATCTGGACAGACAGAGGAAGTCGCCAAGAAAAATGCTCCTATTCTGCTTGAAGCTCAGGAAATGCTTCGAAAGTGGGAAGCAAATGATCAGGAAACCGTTGCTCTATGGAAGCAGATGAATACTTGGGTCTATGCAGGCTTTGATGAGACTTACCGAAAAATGGGCGTGGAATTCGACAAGTTTTATTACGAATCTGACACTTATCTGCTTGGGAAAGATATTGTAGAAGAAGGGTTACAAAAAGGCGTCTTTTTCAAGAAAGAGGACAATTCTGTTTGGGTAGACCTGACTGATGAAGGACTTGATGAAAAGTTGGTTCTTAGAGGTGATGGCACGTCGGTTTACATCACTCAGGATATGGGTACTGCAGATTTGAAATATGAGGACTTCCAGATTGACAAGTCTGTCTATGTAGTTGGAAATGAGCAGGATTATCACTTTGATGTGCTTTTCAAAATTCTCAAAAAGCTAGGCCGTCCATATAGCGAAGGTTTGTATCATCTTTCCTATGGCATGGTAGATTTGCCTACCGGCAAAATGAAATCCCGCGAAGGGACAGTGGTAGATGCAGACGACTTGATGCAAGAAATGGTCGATACTGCTGAAAAACACACTAAAGAACTGGGGAAAATTGAGGGATTCAGCGCTGAGCAGGCAGAGGAGCTTTATCAGATTTTAGGACTTGGAGCCTTGAAATACTTCCTTCTGAAAGTGGATCCGAAAAAACGAATGCTCTTCAATCCGCAGGAATCCATCGAATTTCAGGGATTTACCGGGCCATTTGTCCAATATTCCCATGCTCGAATCGCCTCCATCCTTCGCAAGGCCGATCAGATTGGAGTAGATTATCAAAATCCGGATTTCACAGGAATTGGCTCTATTGCTCAGTCCGAATCTGATTTGATCTACCTGCTCAACGAATTTGAAAATAAACTCAGACTAGCCGGTGAGGAATATTCGCCATCCATCATTGCGCATTACCTCTTTGAATTGGCTAAGGAGTATAATCGCTTCTATGCGGATCAACAGGTCTTTGCGGAGGAAAATCCCGAACTCGTAGCCTTCAGAGTTGCACTTTCTAAATTAACCGCCCAAACAATCAAAAAAGGGATGGGTTTATTGGGTTTACAAGTACCAGACCGAATGTAATATGCAAAAGCTTTTAACTTTCATTTTTGCCCTTGGCATCCTGTCCTGTGGCCGAACACTAGAAAGACCTGAGAATCTTCAGGCAGGAATGATACCCGTAAATACGAAAACTATGGAATCAGAATTTTACAATTTCAAATTAAAAGACCTGGATGGTAATGAGGTGAACTTTGAGCAATTCAAAGGGAAGAAAATCCTTGTGGTGAATGTAGCATCCAAATGTGGCTACACTCCTCAGTATGCTGCCTTACAAGAGCTGCACGAGAACTTTGGAGATAAAATCCAAATTCTTGCCTTCCCTGCCAATAACTTTGGGGGACAAGAGCCTGGTTCAAATGAGGAAATCAAAGAATTTTGTTCTACCAATTACGGGGTGACTTTCCCCGTATTTGAAAAAATCTCTGTGAAAGGATTTGATAAACATCCTCTCTACAGGTGGCTTTCTGATGAAAACCTAAACGGTTGGAATAATCAAGAACCAACCTGGAATTTCTGTAAGTACTATATCAATGAAAAAGGAGAATTAGAAAAATTCTTCCCTTCATCCGTCGCTCCATTGGATGAGGAAATCTTGGCATTGGTAGGAGCTTAATTCAGAATCTTAGTGAAGCACTCCATTACAACAAAAAAAGAAGCCTGGCTGCATGCAGTCAGGCTTCGTACTTTACCTTTGGCTTTGGCCAGTATTTTTGCGGGATCAATACTTGCCGCTTACTACGGGATTTTTAGATGGGAAATTTTGATTCTGGCTTCCCTAACCACCATTTTTTTACAAATCCTCTCCAACCTATCCAATGATTATGGGGATACGGTTCATGGGGCTGATTCTCAGGAACGTGAAGGGCCTGTAAGAGCAGTTCAGTCTGGGCTGATCACTTTGTCCGAAATGAAAAGAGCCATGTATCTATTTGGGATGCTTTCATTCATATCTGGAATCAGCCTGATCTACCTAGCTTTGAATGATTGGATCTTATTTAGTGTATTCTTGGGATTAGGAATTTTAGCCATTTGGGCATCTATTTCTTACACCTCGGGCGGAAATCCATACGGTTACCTAGGATTGGGAGATTTATCGGTATTCCTGTTTTTCGGAATCTTGGGAGTAGCAGGAACGTATTTTCTGCATGGTTTAGAGCTTAATTGGCCCATGTTTTTAATCGGAGGATCCTTGGGATGCTTTAGCACGGCAGTTTTGAACATTAATAATATCAGGGATATCGAATCGGATCAAAAAGCTGGAAAGCGATCCATTCCTGTACGCATAGGAAGAAGGGCAGCTGTGCGATACAATTGGATTTTGATCATAGCTGGATATTTTTTCTTGTTGATATTTTGCCTGATTACTGAAAACTTCAATGGACTACTAGCTATTGGAGCTCTGGCAATGATGATCCCGATTGGATTGGGAGTACAAAAGGCCAAAAACCCGAAAGAAACAGATCCATTTTTGAAAAAAATGGCATTGAGCACCTTGTTTTGGGTCATCCTTTTGGGTGTGGGCTTATTGCTTTTTTGAAATCGAGCCTGCCAAAAGGAGACAGGCACTTCACAAGCGAAACACACCGGGATACCCCGATGGATCGGAGAATTCCTACGAGATTCCATAGCCTGCCCCGACTATTCGGGGTGGCCTTTGAAAATCAAATTATATGCACATGAAAGCTGACAAAAGTCCTTTTTTGCTAAGGAAATTATGCTAATTTGGCATAAAACATTAATCCAAAAACCATGACTAAAGTACTTGTACCTTTTGATTTTTCGGAAGAAGCCCAAAACGCATTGGATTTTACTTTGGCTTTTGCCAGTAAACTCGATAATGTTTCCATAGAGGTTCTTCACGTCTTAGAGATTCCCGCTACCACTAGTATGGGCACCATGGGCGGAGGTGAAATGATGGGAGATATAGAGAATCAGATTTTTTTCGTAGAACTCATGGACAAGCGAAAAAAACAGCTGAGTGATTTAGAAGCTGCTCATCAGAATAAACCTTATGCCTTTAAAAGCACCATCAAACTTGGTAATGCTTTCAAGAGTATTCAATCATCCATCTTGGAAGAAGATCCGGATTTAGTTGTCATGGGTTCTAAAGGCTCTTCAGGTCTGGAAGAAGTATTGATCGGATCAAATACAGAAAAGGTAGTTCGCACGGCCCGCTGCCCAGTCGTGACCATCAAATCTAAAGTCAACCCATCAGATTTGAAAAAAATAGTCTTTGCAAGCGACTTTAGAAGCAATTCAGCTGAAATCGCAGCTCGATTGAAAAGATTGCAGCATATTTTCGGGGCTGAGATTTTCTTAGTGATCGTCAATACACCGGGGAATTTTGAAACTACCAGAGAGTCCATTTCCAGAATTAAGCGATTCGCTAAAGAATTTGGATTCGAAAATGTGAAAGCAGAGGTCTATAATTCTACTTCTGAAGAAAATGGCATCATCGAATTTGCCGAGGATATAGATGCAGATCTAATTGCTATGGCCACTAGTGGGCGTACAGGCTTCCTACATCTAATCACTGGCAGCATCGCTGAAGATGTAGTCAATCATGCCAAGCGGCCTGTTTGGACGCTTCGGGTAGAAGATTAATTCTTAAAAAAGACAGTATCTAAGAGACTGTCTCAAAGTGTATTTACGTCATCGGGGTCCCGACAAAGTCGGGAGAAGCCCGCCTACCGGAGGACAGGCGATCTCATTGTTGATTTAACTTAGTCAAGATAGATTGCTTCTCCGCCGCGGCAGATCGCAATGACGAAAGTCTTTTGAGACAGACTCTTTTTAATTTTAAACCATGGGAAGAAAAAATAACGATTGGAAAAAGCGAGACGGCGTAGTCTATTCTACCTCTTCGGATTTTGATTTCAATTACGACTCAGAAGAAACATCGGATACCCTCCCTCCTCAGCAGCAGAATCTAAAAGTCATGCTGGATAAAAAAGCTCGGGGAGGAAAGCAAGTGACGTTGGTATCTGGATTTGTTGGGTCGGAAGATGATTTAAAGGAGCTTGGAAAAACGCTCAAATCCAAATGTGGTGTTGGTGGCTCTGCAAAAGATGGAGAAATCTTAATTCAAGGAGACCATCGGGACAAAGTCCTGCAAATTCTAATTGAGCAAGGGTATAAGGCAAAAAAATCAGGAGGCTAATTCATGCTTTCCTATCGACTTTTTCAGGCAGGACTTTTTCCTTTTTTACCTTTTCTGATTGCTGAGGCAAAGGCGATCCGAAAAAGCAAACCCATCCCTCCTGCCCAAAGCAATCATTTGATTTTAGGAAGTGGAGACAAAAAACTATTGATTTTTGGTGAGTCAACTGCGGCAGGTGTCGGAGCTAGCAAACCCGAAAAAACGCTCGCTGGACAAATCAGCTTTCATTTTGGTCAAGATTTCCAAGTGATTAATCTGGGTAAAAACGGCCTGCAAGCCAAAGATTTTTTAAATGAGTTTGGGGAAGAGATCAGTAATCTAAAAGGTCATGTAGAGGGAGTTTTTCTTTTTATGGGAGCCAATGACTGCTTTAGACTTACGGAACCCTCAAATTACAAAAGCCTGCTTCTTGAAATCATCAATCATTTCCAGAAGAACTTTTCCCCGGAATGGATCTATCTGGCAGCCATCCCTCCGGTGAATAACTTCCCGGCATTTTCTCCAAGAATGCAGTTTTTCCTTCGCAAGCAGCGAACATTTTTGACCAAAAAGATGGAAGAGATCAAAGAAATTTATCCCAATGTCATTTTTGAAGAAATAGACCTGAAGCTTAGCCCAGAGTTTTTTGCAAGTGATGAAGTTCATCCATCTGACATGGGTTACGAAGCCATTGCCCAATTTGCCATTGATGGAATAAAAAGATGGCAGGCTAAAGTCTAGCCTCATTTTCCTTAAATTTCTGCCCCAATTTTGATTTGAAACTATGAGACGACTTCATCTCCCAATTCTATTCATTCTCTCCTCATTGATTTTATCCTGTCAAAATTCCAAGATCCAAGAGGAATTGATTTTTGACGAGGCAGCCCAATTTCGGTTGGATTCGACACTTGAGGCTTTCGTATCTCAAGGAAAAGTGGCTGGACTTTCTGCTTTGGTTTTTGAAAAAGGGCAGGAGCGCTATTTCAACGCATTGGGATATGCAGACAAGGAGGCTAAGCGAAAAATGAACAGGGAGACTATGGTTCAAATTTACTCCATGACTAAGCCAATCACCGGAGCGGCACTTATGAAGGCCTATGAGCAAGGGCTTTTTGAACTGGATGATCCACTGGAAAAATACCTGCCTGAATTTGCAAAAATGAAGGTATATCAAGGGGTAGATGAAAATGGGGAAATGATTTTGACGGAAGCAGTGCGATCCATCACGGTACGGGATATTACTAGGCACACCGCGGGCTTCCCCAATCGAGACAATATTCCCGGACTCAGCGAAGTCATGGCCGAAAAGGATGCTCGAAACTTCGAGAACAGCCTCAGTGACATGGCTTCCAAAATTGCGAGTACTCCACTTTGGTTTGAACCGAGCACTCAGTGGGAATATGGACTGAGCGTAGATATGCAGGCCTATTTGGTGGAGAAAGTGACCGGAGTTCCTTATGAGCAATTTGTGAGGGGAAACATTTTGGATCCTCTGGAGATGAATGAAACCATGTATTTCGTCCCAGAAAATTACCGGGATCGCATGGCTGCCGTTTACCAAAAAACCGATGAAGGTGGAGTCGAAAGACAAAATGATTCGATTGCTTATCGCTTTAGCTACAAAAATTGGCCTTTGACACCAGGAGGATTTGGCCTGAGCAGCACGATAGATGATTATTTGAAATTTGCTAAAATGCTCCTCAATGAGGGAAAACATGAAGAGAAAACCATCCTTAAGCCAGAGACTATTCAATTGATGGCTACCAATCACCTCCCCGATTCGATCCCGCTTGATAAGCGATCCTGGCTACCAAGCAAGGGTCAAGTGGGGTTT
The DNA here is from genome assembly GCF_002807035.1 of Algoriphagus formosus. Lineage (GTDB taxonomy): Bacteria > Bacteroidota > Bacteroidia > Cytophagales > Cyclobacteriaceae > Algoriphagus > Algoriphagus formosus. The sequence goes on from NZ_NIUC01000001.1 coordinate 635,632, forward strand.
GGGATTGATTTCGCTGTGCGAACAGCTGCTCCCCAAGGTCCGGAAGAGAATCCGGGAGAGGTAGGAGAATTCTTTTGGGACGGAGCATTGAGTACGCTCTTTTTTGTGGATCCCAAAAATGAATTGATCGCCATTTTATTCGTTCAATTAACCCCCTACGATGGAATTGGACTACATCATGATTTCCGGCAGGCCATTTATGGTCCTTGGAAACCATCAAAAAATTAATCTTGCAGAAAACTATATCAGGCTTTGTATGTTTTGAATCGGTGGTTAACTTTGAATTCGAAATGAATTACTCCAAAGCACATAGCGCTTATTTTTATTCACATGCCTTTCAGGTTCATGTGCATCATTTCCATCATTCCTCTTGAGAGGAATATTACAAACACCCCACCCGGTGACGCTGATGATAGGGATTCGGCCTTTCACCACCATTTTACACAATCATTACATTTCTTAGCGTAAATTTATTCATGGAAAAAATTATCCGTATAGCCGTCCAAAAAAGCGGTAGACTCTCTGAAGATTCATTGAAGTTGATCAAAGAGTGTGGCATCAAATTCTATAATGGAACCGGAAAATTAAAATCCACCTCCACCAATTTCCCAATTGAGTTTTTATTCCTCCGGGATGACGATATCCCAGGCTATGTTTCTGATGGGGTTGCTGACTTGGGAATAGTGGGTGAAAACGAACTCGTAGAAAAGAACAAGGAAGTAGAAACGCTTAAAAAGTTGGGTTTCTCGAAATGCCGCCTTTCTCTTGCCATTCCAAAAGGAGAAAAATACCCTGGAATTGACTATTTCGAAGGAAAAAACATTGCAACCTCCTACCCAAAGATTCTGGGCGATTACCTTCATAAAAAGAATATCCATGCAGAAATCCATGAAATCAGCGGATCTGTTGAAATTGCTCCAAGCATAGGGCTTGCTGAAGGGATTTGCGACATTGTGAGCTCCGGCTCTACCTTGATGATGAATGGACTGAAAGAGGTTGAGGAAATTTTCAACAGTGAGGCAGTATTGATCGCCAACAAGGAATTGGCAGATTGGAAAAAAGAGATTGTGGACAAGCTCCTATTCCGAATCAATGCCGTCCAAAAAGGAAAAAGCAACAAATACGTCCTTTTGAATGCACCCAATGAATCTCTGGACAAAATTATCAGCCTGATTCCGGGAATGCGTAGCCCAACCATACTTCCTTTGGCTCAAAAAGGTTGGTCTTCTGTTCACTCAGTCATCAGTGAAGATCAATTTTGGGAAAATATCGAAGAACTCCGTGCTGCAGGAGCTGAAGGCATCTTGGTAGTTCCCATCGAGAAAATGGTAATTTGATCAATTAGCAAGCATTAAAACAAATAGCTGATGAACATACTCGTCAATCCTGAAGAGAAAGTTTGGAAGAAGGCGGTTGAGCGACCTGTATTCAAGACCAAGCAAATCAATAAAATCGTCAAGCCTATTCTCCGAAAAGTGAAAAGAAATGGAGATAAGGCATTGATCAAATATGCCTATGAGTTTGACCATGTGGAGCTAGAAAGTCTCTTAGTCCCTCAGTCAGAGATCAAAGCGGCTGCCGATGAATTGAGTCCTGAACTCAAGGAAGCGATCCAAAAAGCAAAGGCAAATATCGAACGCTTTCATCAAGCTCAACAGAGCCCAGAACTGATCGAAGAGGTCATGCCAGGTGTGGTCTGCCGACGAAAAAGTGTAGCCATCCAGCGGGTAGGACTCTATATTCCCGGAGGCACGGCACCACTTTTCAGCACAGTTCTCATGCTTGGTGTTCCTGCCAAAATAGCCGGATGCAAAGAGATTGTACTATGCACCCCTCCCAATGTAGAAGGCAAGGTTCACCCGGCCATCATCTACACTGCTGATTTGATCGGAATCCATAAAATCGTCAAAGTTGGAGGTGCTCAAGCAGTTGCCGCCATGACATTTGGAACCGATACAGTACCGCAAGTAGATAAAATCTTCGGCCCGGGTAATCAATTTGTGACTGCAGCTAAGCAATTGGCTACCAAATATGGAGTCGCTATCGATATGCCTGCGGGACCTTCTGAAGTTTTGGTTTATGCAGATGACAGTACGCCTGCAGAATTCGTAGCTGCAGACCTTCTCAGTCAGGCAGAGCATGGCGTGGACTCCCAAGTAGTATTGGTCACCCATAGTCAGAAGTTTGCCAAAAAAGTACTAAAAGAAATAGACCTACAACTGGAAGTGCTACCTAGAAAAGATATTGCAGCAAAATCACTGGATAATTCCGTTGCTATTGTAGTCAAAGATCTTCAGGAAGCACTTGATTTGATCAATTTCTACGCGCCAGAGCACTTGATCATCAGCGTGGAAAATGAAGAAGAGGCTGTGGAAGGAATCGTCAATGCCGGATCTATTTTCATTGGAAAATATACTCCTGAATCCGTGGGTGATTATGCATCCGGCACCAATCATACCCTCCCTACCTATGGCTATGCCAGAAACTACAGCGGAGTTTCATTGGACAGTTTTGTCAAAAAAATCACCTATCAAAAGCTTACGCCTGAGGGAATTCAAAATATCGGTCCCACAGTAGAAGTGATGGCAGAAAATGAACTTCTTCATGCCCACAAAAATGCTGTTACTGTTAGACTTAACTCACTCAAAAAGAATAAGTAATGCCCTTTAATCTAAACTCATTACTTAGGCCTCATATCAAAGATTTGAAGCCCTACACTTCTGCCAGAGATGAGTACAGTGGTAAGGAGGGGATCTTCCTGGATGCCAATGAAAATCCTCTTGGCTCAGTGACTATTGAAAACTTCAATCGATACCCAGACCCCTATCAGACTAGCCTTAAGGCAGAGCTATCCAAGATCAAGGAAGTCGATCCCAAGCAGGTGTTTTTGGGAAACGGTTCTGATGAAGCCATAGACCTACTCTTCCGTGCCTTTTGCAATCCCGGAAAAGACAATGTGATTCTCCTTCCTCCTACATATGGCATGTATGAGGTCAGCGCCAATATCAATGATGTAGAAGTCCGAAAAGTGAGCCTGACCGCAGACTTTCAACTTCAACCTTTGAAGATTTTGGAGGCTGCAGATCATAATTCGAAGATATTATTCATCTGCTCTCCAAATAATCCTTCCGGAAATAAGGTAAAGCGGGAAGATATCTATTTTCTCCTGCGAAATTTCCCAGGACTCGTGGTAGTTGATGAAGCCTATATCGACTTCAGTGATGAACCTAGCTTTACCACCGAACTGAAAAACTATCCCAACCTACTTGTGATGCAGACTTTCTCCAAAGCCTGGGGATTGGCTTCGCTTAGACTGGGTATGGCTTTTGGAAGTGAAGAAATCATTCGAATACTGAATAAAATCAAGCCTCCCTACAATATCTCAGGACTGACCCAAGATACTGTTTTGCATGCTTTGAAAGATAAAGGCAAAGTAGATTTGATGATCAAAGAGATCTTGGCCGAGCGGAATTTCTTGGAGTTGGAGCTGAAAAAGCTTCCATTCGTAGAGAAAATACACCCTTCTCATGCTAATTTCCTTTTAGTGAAGCTTCCTCATGCAAATCAGGTTTATGAAGAATTGATCAAAGAGAAAATCATTGTGAGGAATCGTGCCAAGGTCACTTTATGTGAAGACTGTCTCCGAATTTCGGTTGGGACAAGAAGTGAAAATGAGGCTTTTATTGAGGCTTTATTAAAAATTGGAAAATTGAAAAATTGAAAAATTTGAAAATTCACATCCTGACTATTTAGGAAAGGATGACTTGTGATTTCCAATTGTCCTGTCTGGATTTACACTAAGATTGTTGTTGATTACGATTTTGCGAGGAGCAGTCCTAAAAAAAAAAGTTAAGTATTCATCCTAGAAAGCGACGAAGCCTGCCTTCCGGAGGGCAGGCAATCTTAAAAGTGCATGATTAGAATTCACAATTGCCATAAAAAAAATTATTTATAGATGAAAAAGAAAGTGCTTTTCATAGACCGGGATGGTACCATCATCAAGGAGCCACCTACTGACTTTCAGGTCGACAGCTTGGAAAAGCTGGAATTTATCCCGAAAGCCATCTCAAACCTTCGCAAAATAGCAGAGGAAACGGATTACCATTTAGTCATGGTAACCAATCAGGATGGTTTGGGCACGGACTCATTTCCCGAAAAGGACTTTTGGCCGGCACAGTTCAAAATGCTCTTAACCCTTGAACAAGAAAACATCACCTTTGATGCCGTGCATGTAGATAAGACCTTTGAGCATGAAAATGCACCTACGCGCAAACCAAGAACAGGTTTACTGCAGGAATACTTCTCAGATGAATACGACCTGGAGAATTCCTATGTAATCGGTGATAGATTGACCGATGTTCAATTAGCAGAAAACTTAGGATCCAAAGCCATCTTCATAGGAGACCATGAGCCAAAAGCGGCGCTTTCTACCAAGGATTGGGACGAGATTTACACCTTCTTGAAAATGCCTCCACGAAAGGCAACAGTCAGTCGAAAAACCAGCGAAACCGATATTCAAATCAGTTTAAATCTGGATGGAAATGGCTATTGCAAGATAAATACAGGCTTGAGCTTTTTTGACCATATGTTGGAGCAGCTTGGCAAGCATGGTTCGACTGACTTGGAGATACAAGTGAAAGGCGACCTGCACATTGATGAGCATCACACCATTGAGGACACTGCCTTAGCATTGGGAGAAGCATATTTGAAAGCTTTGGGAGACAAAAAAGGGATCTATCGCTACGGTTTCCTATTGCCCATGGACGATGCCTTGGCTCAGGTAGCGATCGATTTTGGAGGAAGACCTTGGTTGGTTTGGGAAGCTGAATTCAAGCGTGAGAAAATCGGTGATATGCCCACAGAGATGTTTTACCATTTCTTCAAATCCTTCTCAGACACTGCCAAGTGCAATCTGAATATTAAAGTAGAGGGAGACAATGAGCATCACAAAATCGAAGCAATCTTTAAAGGTCTTGCTAGAGCTATCAAAATGGCAGTGATGCGCGACCCCAGAAACATCAATCAATTACCAAGTACCAAAGGAGTACTTTGATTTTGAGTTGATACTCCCATAACTGGAAGATAAATAGGTTTTTAACATAAATTTGGATTTGAATTAGTACTTGTGCTTTTTCAAATCCATATTTTTTTTGTTTATTTCGGTATGCTACGAAATTTTAAAACTATTCTCGCACTGTCAGTCTTTGTATTTTTTAGCTCCTGCAGATCAGAACTTTATGAAGCTGAAGAACTATTTGACGGAAAACGCTACGAGGAGGCCATTTCTTCCCTGAATGCCTATCTCTTTTTTCATGTGACCGATGTAAAAGCATTCCATCTCCGTGCCCGAGCAAAGGAAGAATTGGGTGATATTCCTGGGGCTATGGAGGATTACGAACGCATTATTCAACTTGATAATCAATACGCTCAAGCCTATGCGGGCATTGGGATCATTCTTTTTAATCAAGAGAAATACAAAGAGGCTGAATTATGGCTACTTCGCGCAGCCAAGACCGATGCTGAAGATTTTAATATCCTTTATCACTTGGGTAGAGCCCTCTTGATGAATGAAAATTACACTCTCGCGGAAGAGTTTTTTCTTAAAGCTAAGGAACTCAATGAAAAGCACCCTCAACTCCACTTTTACACCGGAATGGCTCGAGCCTTTCGTGGGGATGTGCTCGGTTGCGCGGCTTCCTTCAATACCTACGTACAATTAGAACCCAACAATATGGTAGGTCGCTACAATAGAGGTTTTGCTTTGATGCGTGCGGGCTATTTAGAATGGGCTTTAGAGGACTTTGATGCGGTACTTAAGACCGATCCAAACCACACAGAGGCATTGGGTAAGAAAGGCATTTGCCTGGCTCAATTGGGAAAAACTGAAGGATGCAATTACATTCAGCAAGCGGCATCCAAAGGTTCGGATTATGCCCAAAGCCATTTGGATCTCTGCTCTTAAGCCAATTTTGATTGAATAGCCTCCCGATAATTGGGCATGGCTTTTTCACTCAATCCCAAAAACAAATATGGCTCAATCAGCTCTAGCTCCATCAAATAAAACAAGCCATTTCGCATCACACCATCTACTCGGGCGTAAAGCGATTCGCTCGCAAACTCTTTTACAAAGCTAGTGGCTGTTTCCAGCATAGGCTGATCGGGATTGATTTCCTGAATAGTTCCTCCAAAATAATGTTGCACCCGAAAATCTTCCTTCTTCGGAGTTTTTAAAACAGCATGGGAGAATTTCCCATCGAAAAATATCAGGGAATATTCTCCAACCTCAGCTACTTCCTGTACAAAAGGCTGGGCTAAAAATGCTTCATCCTCCAAAAGACCTTGAATTTGGTCCTGCTGGGCAATCGCTTTCTCTAAATCCAGTCGAAAAGTATTCTTTGCTCCCCCACTGACCAAGGGCTTGATGACAAACTCTTTCACCGCCAAGCCATCCATTACTGCCTTAGGGTCAAACTTGCTACCCATTTCCAAAAGCTTTCCAGCTATTACCGGAAAGCCTTTTTTCTCCATTTCCAACAGGTAGGTTTTACTACTGTTCCATCGGATAGTATTCAGATCATTAAAAACCGGGATTTTCAGCGACTCCATTCGATCCATCCACTGCAAAAACTCCGGATAGTAATCGAAATAATCCCATACAGATTTGATCAACAACGCGTCATATTGAGCCCAACCAACCTTTGGGTCCGACCAAGGCATGATTTCATTGTCAAAACCCAAGTCTGAAAGTGTTTTGGATAATATCTGGTCCTCATCGATAGTATTGGCATCATAGGCCCCTGTAGACACGTAACTGACGATTCCGATTTTCTTTTGCATGATAAAATTTTGCTCAAAAGTAAGCTTTAACGATATTTTGTACGGACCGTTCTTCAAAAATCGCCTCGAAGAATTACTTTTGGGCTTTGCTCTACCTATGAAACACCGAAAGCTGGTCATCATTCCTACCTACAACGAGTCCGAAAACATTCAGGACATGGTTCGCACCGTGATGAATTTGGATGGTCATTTCGAACTGCTCGTCATTGATGATGGATCTCCGGATGGCACAGGTGAATTGGTCAAAGGCTTACAAACTGAGCTTGGTGGCCGTCTTCATTTGATCGAGCGAAAGGGAAAATTAGGCCTGGGGACAGCCTATATCACGGGATTCAAGTGGGCCTTGTCCCATGGCTACGACTACATCTTTGAAATGGATGCGGACTTCTCCCATGATCCTAAGGACTTGATCAGACTGTACCAAGCTTGTGCAGAGGAAGGATTTGACATGGCCATTGGAAGTCGGTACATCACCGGAGTAAACGTGGTTAACTGGCCGATTGGTCGGGTACTTATGTCCTATTTCGCCTCAGTCTATGTTCGCTTCATCACAGGTCTTCCCATCAGTGATTCGACGGCTGGATTTAAATGCTATCACCGAAGTGTTTTGGCAGGTATAAAACTGGATGAAATTCGATTTATCGGCTATGCCTTTCAAATTGAAATGAAATTCACCGCCTGGAAGCTAGGTTTCAAAATCAAAGAAGTCCCGATCATTTTTACAGACCGAACGAGAGGCACTTCCAAAATGAGCAAAGGAATTTTCAAAGAAGCGGTTTTTGGCGTGATTTGGATGAAAATCAAAAGTATTTTTTCTCCTTACCAACTCAATCAAAACGAATGGACTGAATCGGGTTTACCCGTGAAATAACAATCACCGGAATCCACAGCACCAAGGCTGTTAAAATCGTGATCCCAATATTCAAACCGATAAAGACAGGCCAATTCCAATCTATCGGCACGTAGCTCATATAATAACTCTCTGGATTGAGTGGAATAAGGTGAAAATAGTATTGCAAGACCCCAATGCCCAATCCCAAGGAATTTCCAATCAGAAGTCCACGTCCCAAAATCCGCATTCCATTCCAAAAGAATATTTTTCGGATCTGAAGATCCCTTGCTCCCAAAGCTTTCAGCAATCCAATCATCTGCGTACGCTCCATGATGAGAATAAAAAGGATGGCTCCCATATTAAAAACAGCTACAAAACCAATTAAAATCAAGAAGACGTACACGTTGGTATCCAGCAACTTAAGCCAGTCAAAAATCTCCAAATATTTATCATCTGAGGGAATTAATTTCAAGTCCAAATCCAGTACATCCTCTATCGAGCGGGTGAGCTCTGTACTTGATTGACCTTCCAAAAAGATCTCTAAGCCTCCTACCTGATCTTCTTTCCACCCATTCAGGTTGCGAATGGTTTGAAGCTCTCCGATGATGATTTTTTGATCAAAGTTTTCTAAAAATGTCTCATAGATCCCAACAACTTCCACCCTGCGATATCGTGGTGGGTCTTGCACAAAGTATAGAAGAATCCTGTCTCCTACCTCCAAAAGCAGACGATTAGCCAAATAGCGACTGATTACAATTTCATTGGATGTGCCGTTCTGAGGAATGCTTAGAAATCGTCCTTCAACCAGGTATTCTCGGAAACCCAAGGTATCAAAGTCACTGGAAACCCCTTTCATCAAGACACCTTCCACTTCCTCTTCCCCTTTCATCAATGCCGCTTTATGGGCTACTTGCTGCACTCGTTGGATTTCCGGGATGTCTTGATAAATCTGAGGATAGTTAGGCTTTAGGGAAAAAGGGTTTTCCTCAAAGGAATTGCTCATCGTAAAGCGCTGCACCTGATAGTGCCCCGTGAATCCATATACCTTATCCGAAACCGTCTTTTGGAAACCTCCCAAAATCATAAATGCGAGGATTGAAACGGCAATTCCAATTCCCAAACTTCCTACGGCGATTTTATGAATCGTCGCGGAAAAACCGCCTGTCCGGCTAAAACTGATTCTTTTGGCAATGAAATAGGAAAGGTTCAACAGAGTGGTTTAATTTGTGAAGACACAGCGCAAATTAGCATGAAGAAGATGAAAAAATTAATCCAATTCGGTTTTTTGTCAATTTTGATCCTTTCAATCAGTTTTGGCTCCACTTCACTTTTTGCTCAGGTACTGACTGGTGCTGAGCGACACGAATTATACCTTCCCATGCTGGAGGGGAAAAAAGTTGGCTTGGTTGGAAATCAGACCTCCATTCTTCCCCAATCCGACAACAAACATGTGGTGGATTTTCTGCTTGAAAATGGCGTTCAAATGAAAAAGGTTTTCGTACCTGAGCATGGATTTAGGGGGACAGCCGATGCCGGAGAAAAAGTAGACAATAGCATAGACCAAAAGACCGGGCTACCAATTATCTCACTCTATGGAAATAATAAAAAACCCGCAGCGGATCAAATTCAAGATTTGGATGTGATCATCTTTGACCTGCAGGACGTAGGGACCCGTTTTTTCACCTACATCAGTACCATGCATTATGTAATGGAAGCCTGTGCTGAGCAAGGCAAAAAGATCATCATCTTTGATCGTCCCAATCCAAATGGAAGCTATGTGGATGGCCCAATACGAAAGCCGGGTTTTGAATCTTTTGTGGGAATGCATCCCATCCCGGTTGTTCATGGACTTACCGTAGGTGAGCTGGCGCAAATGATCAATGGGGAAAAATGGCTAAAAGGAGGAATCACAGCAGATTTGGAGGTAATTCCTGTAGCTAATTGGACGCACAGCCAAACCTACAATCTTCCGATCAAGCCCTCACCCAACCTGCCCAGTGATCTAGCCATAAAGCTCTACCCTAGCACCTGTTTTTTTGAAGGTACCGTGATGTCATTGGGTAGAGGTACCTACGAACCCTTTCAGATGTATGGTTACCCGGACCCGAAGTTTGGAGACTTCACATTCACTCCAGTTAGCATAGATGGAATGTCCAAAACACCTCCCCATCAAGATAAGCTTTGCTATGGCGTTGATCTTCGTGGAGAATCATTAGACCATCATTTTACCCTCAAATACCTACTAGATGCCTATCAAAAATCGGGAATGAAGGAGAAGTTTTTTAATAATTTCTTCAATACACTTGCCGGCACGGATGAACTGAAAAAGCAGATTTTGGCAGGAAAAAGTGAGTCCGAAATCCGAGAAAGCTGGAAGGCAGGATTGGAGGATTTCAAAGCGATGAGAGCGGGGTATTTGCTGTATGAGTGAGGGGGAAGCGTGAAGTAGGAAGGGGGAAGTGTGAAGTAGGAAGGGGGAAGTGTGAAGTAGGAAGAGGGAAGCGTGAAGTAGGGAGAGGGAAGTTGGGGAGTATGGAAATTGAAGTAAATAGTAAATAGTGTGGGAGTGGGAAGCGGGAAGAGGGATGTTAGAAGGTTAGGGAGTTTGGAACTGAGGAGTTTAAAGTTTAAAGTTAAAACGCATTGAAGTCAAAAGAGGAAATGAGGATTATTTATATGGGCACACCGGAATTTGCGGTGCCGGCCCTAGAAAAGCTAGTAGAAGCGGGTTGGAATATCGTGGGAGTAATCACCGCTCCCGACAAACCTCAAGGGCGAGGAAGAAAATTGGTGGGTTCGCCGGTGAAGCAAGCTGCAGAACGTCTTGGACTCCCTATCCTACAACCTACCAATCTCAAAAACCCGGAATTTCAAGAAGAGCTTCGAGAACTAAAAGCTGATCTACAGATCGTCGTAGCTTTTCGAATGCTTCCCGAATCCGTTTGGAGCATGCCGCCATTAGGCACCTTCAACCTGCATGCTTCCCTCCTGCCCGATTATCGAGGAGCTGCTCCTATCAATTGGGCTATCATCAACGGGGAAACTGAAACCGGTGTCACAACATTTTTCCTCAAGCATGAAATCGATACTGGAAGTATCATTTTTCAGGAAAAGGTAGCCATTCTTCCGGAAGACGACTTGGGAATTGTCTATGAAAAATTGATGAATGTAGGATCCGATTTGGTAGTTCGAACGGTGGAAGCCATTTCAAAGGACGAAGTAAAGCCACTTCCTCAGGACGAAAGCAAGGCCCTGCACCATGCGCCAAAAATATTCAAAGAAACCTGTCAGATCGATTGGACTCAATCATCTGAATCCATTCACAATTTGATCCGGGGACTCTCTCCTTATCCTGCAGCATGGACTACACTCCATGATAAAACTTGTAAGATCTTTAAATCCAAATCCCATCCTGAACCATTTCCCGAGCTAAAACCCGGTGAATGGAAAAGCGACGGAAAGAGTTTTCTAAAATTTCAATGTGGAGAAGGACATTTGGAGGTACTGGAGCTGCAGCTTGAAGGAAAAAAACGGATGCACATTGGAGATTTCTTGAAAGGCTACAGACTAGAGAAATAGAAAAATTAATCCTGACCGTTTGAAGGCAAAATTCATCCTATTTCCAACTGAATCACACGGAATATTAAAACCCATCTGCGATCATCTGCGACTTTTTCTGCGAACATCTTCGGGAAACCTATTCTCTTCTCCTGCTGATTTACGCGGATAAAAATTATACCCATCTGCGATCATCTGCGACCTTTTCTGTGACTATCTGCGGGAATTACTATTTTTTCTCCCCCTGATCTACACAGATTTTAAGCGCTGATTTGCGAGGATAAAACAACCTCATTCATGAAAATCATTAACTTTTCTATGAATTGAATTTGAAATATTTTCTGAATTGAAATTCACTAATAGACCAACTTTCAGGTTTGATAACCTTAAATAAGTAATAAGTTGCTTAAAATGTACTTCAGCCAGGTTTTCTACAGATTTAACCTCTACAATTACTTTATTCTCAACCAACAAATCAATTCGATAGCCAACATCCATTTTCAATTTTTCATAAACCATAGGCAATCCAACTTGTTGCCGAACATTTAAACCTAAATTAATTAACTCATAGGCTAAAGCCGCCTCATAACTTGATTCTAAAAGCCCCGGGCCAAGTGTATTATAGACCTTAAAAATTGCTCCACGGATCTGATAGGTTATTTCATTTTCATGCATATCCTAAAATAGTAAAAATTGAAAATTTTTGAACGTAATGCTTAGAAATAAATTATTTTAATCACAAAAATTTAAACATAAAAAATTGCTTATGATTCCATTAATTCAATGGCGACCTGTTCCTCTTTCTAGGGGTGATGTTTTCTTTTCTCACTCTGATTTGTTCAGCTTTTAACCGTTGATTTACACGGATTATTAAAACCAATCAGCCATCATCAACGAGCTTTTCTGCGAATATCTGCGGGAAACACTTTCTTCTCTCCCGCTGATCTACACAGATTTTAAGCGCTGATTTGCGCGGATTATTTAAACCAATCAGCCAACATCTACGACCTTTTCTGCGAATATCTGCGGGAAATATTTTCTTTAAATTGATAAATTAGAATTATAAGATTCCAAAAATTATTTTTTCAATTCCATTGATTTTTCAAGATATTTAAGGTACTACTATTGAACAATTTAAACACTTTGATCATGAAAAAATCACTTTACATTTTTGTTTCATTTTTACTTTTATCCAGTTACACATCAGAAGCTCAGATTCTCAAAAAACTAAAGCAGGCAGCCGAGCGAGGTGCTACAAATGCTTTGGAGAAGAAAACAGAAGAAGAGATCAATAAGCTCGTCCAGCGACAAATCGAAAAACAACTCAGCGCTTGGGGAAGTAATGAATCCAGTCCAATCAATATGGACATGGAATCTATTTTTGCAGGAATTGGCGAACCTGTCGACATCGAAGATAGCTATGAGTTTTCCGGGTATATGACCATGGAGATTGTCAGTACCGATGCCAAAGGAAAAACGGAAGACCCGGTCACCATGAAGACCCTTATGACAGACCAGGAGTATACAGCTATGGAGATAAGTGACCCCGAGGCAAATGAAGGTCTGATGACCATAGTATTTGATTTTAAAAATAGTGCCTCTGTCCTATTCATGGATAATGAAGGTCAAAAAAGCAGCTTTGCTTACAAGTTTGACATGAGTAAAATCGCTGATGAAGATATGGATGAGCAAGTTGAGGATTATGATGTGAGCTTTGAAAAAACAGGAAATACCAAAACTATTTTAGGCTATACTTGTGACGAATACGTCGTCAAGAGCGAAGATGGAGAAGGACATTACTGGATCACCCAAGAGCCCATTGAGGGAGTCAGATCCCTTTGGAGTATGGACAGCCCATTGCTTAAAAACGCCACCAAAGAAAAATATGCCAAGCGATTCGCCAATTTACCCTATGGAGATTTTATGGAAATGAGCTTCACCGAAACAGGAGGAGATACGATAGATATGACCGTCATAGAAATCGAAAAAAACAGTCCCAAATCCCTTACCACTGCTGAATATCCAAATGTCATGGAGAGCATGGGAAAGGATTGAATAACAGATATAAAAACATTCGAAAGGCGGAGAGAAATTCTTCGCCTTTTTTCGTTTTACCTGGATTTTGAATTAGTACCCAAAATAGAGTTTTCCTAGATCGAAAAAGTGGCTGTTTTTCGATACAGTTTGATCATAAACTTGATATCCAGAGCTAAGGGCTTTTTTGCGCGATGGGCCGTCGCAGCCCTGCCTTTGCCGGCAGGCAGGCGCGAGCCAGGCGTTGGCTTTGCGGGAGGAAGCATAGCTGCGACAAAGCCTTTTGGATACTTTTTGGCTAAAAAATATCAATGTAAAATCCGGAAAAAGACAATCTTGATGTGTAAATCGGTAAATAAGCTCTTGATTAACTTATCACTGAACTACCTTTATTTATACCTCAATTCCATCTATCTCCGTGAAAAAGGAGAACACACTTTATACTAACAAAATGAGTTAGCTATTTTACTTTACCTACCAAATTTCATTGAATCCGGGTTTAATATTAGCTAGTCATCAATTCTCATTTTTATAAACCAAGCAATCAAGGTAAATTCAGCCTCGATCAAATAATACAGATGAAGCTTACCCTAATAGCCGCAAAAGCAAAAAACAATGTAATCGGAAAGGAAAATGACCTTATCTGGAGATTACCTGCTGATTTCAAGCGATTTAAAGCGATCACAAGCGGGCATTATATTTTAATGGGGAGAAAAACTTTCCTTTCGCTGGGAAAACCACTCCCCGACCGAACCCATTTGGTCATCACACGAGACCCGAAATTTGAAGTACCTGAAGGACATTTTACTTTTGGCACGATCGAAGATGCCTTTACCTTTTGCAATAAATTAGGAGTAAATGAGCTCTTTATCATTGGTGGTGGAGAGATATACTCGCAGACAATAGCTATGGCTGACAAGCTTATCTTAACAGAAGTCGAGGCCGAACTAGAGGGAGACACTTATTTCCCTGAATTTGATCCAAAAGACTGGAAAGAAGTCTTCCGGGAATATCATCCGGTTGACAGCAGGCATCGCTTTGCTTTTTCCTTTGTGGACTATGAAAAAATCGACCGACCATGAGTCAATCCGTCATTTGGATCACAGGAGCTTCCTCTGGAATTGGTGAAGCTTGCGCAAGAAAATTCTCCCAAGAAGGTCATGCACTTATTCTTTCTGCGAGAAATCAAGAAGCGCTCGAGCAAGTAAAAAAAAGCTGTCAGCATCCAGAACGCATTCAAGTCCTACCTCTTGATCTATCTGATCAGTCAAACTATGATCAGAAAGTGCAGGAAGCCCTAGGCTACTTCGGTCGAGTGGATGTCCTTTTGCACAATGGAGGAATCAGTCAACGATCTCTGATTTCGGAAACCCAATTAGAAGTAGACCGGAAACTCATGGAGGTGAATTTCTTTGGAACGGTGGCTCTAACAAAGGCCATCTTACCCTATTTTATCCAACAGGGATCCGGTCATTTTGGGGTGGTGACCAGTTTGGTGGGAAAATTCGCTTCCCCTTATCGATCCTCCTACGCGGCTTCCAAGCATGCCTTGCATGGTTTTTTCGATACACTGCGAGCAGAGCATGACAAGGATGGCATTCGTGTGACGCTAATTTGTCCCGGATTCATCCGCACGCAAGTTTCTGTAAATGCCCTTACTGGAGACGGAAGTCCTCTTGGCCAAATGGACGATGCCCAAGCCAAAGGCTATCCAGCAGAAAAATGCGCAGCAGAAATCTATGCTGCTATCCGAAAAGAAAAAGAAGAAGTCCTGATCGGTGGAAAAGAAACCTATGCAGTGTATTTAAAGCGCTTCTTCCCCCGTATTTTCTCCAAAATCCTTAAAAACGCTAAAGTCAGATAAAATGCAATTGGTAAAAGCCGAGATCATCGCCATCGGTGATGAGTTACTTTATGGCCAAATCGTAGATACAAACAGTCACTGGATTTCTCAGGAATTGGATCTAGTGGGTGTAAAAGTGGTGCAAAAAACCACCGTTGGTGATAAGCGCGAGGATATATTGGCAGCATTCGAAGCTGCTGAAAAGCGAGCCGATTTAGTCCTAATCACGGGAGGATTGGGACCCACACAAGATGACCTAACAAAGCCACTTTTAGCGGAGTATTTTCACTGCCCAATCAAAGAAGTTCCTGAAGCAGTAGAAGCCATTACAGCTTTTTTCAAGCGAAGAGGCCGGGAAATGACTCCTCTAAATATACTTCAGGGTCACCTTCCCTCCTGCTGCACCTACGTGCCCAATGAGGTGGGAACTGCCCCCGGAATGTGGTTTGAGCGAAATGGAACCTACTGGATGTCCATGCCGGGTGTACCTCATGAGATGAAGAAACTCATGAAAGACTTTGTCTTGCCCAAATTACCCACCCTTTTTGAATTGCCGGTGATCTATCACAAGGTGATCAAAACAGCCGGAATCGGTGAAAGCTGGCTAGCAGATATGATCAATGATTGGGAAAACGCACTTCCTGAAAACATTAAATTAGCCTACCTTCCTTCTTTGGGACATGTCAAACTACGCTTGACCGGCTTTGGAACTAAGCATCAGGAGATACAGCAAGCGGTGGAAAAGCAAATCCAACTGGTACTTCCTCGCATTCAGAAATACGTTTATGGATTCAATGAAGAACGGCTTGAAACAGCCATTGGGAAACTTTTGAGAGAAAGTGGGAAAACCGTAGCTTTGGCTGAAAGCTGTTCGGGAGGATATATTTCCCACCTCATTACAACGGTGCCCGGAAGTAGTCAGTATTTGCAAGGAGCGGTCGTTCCCTACCACAACGAATTCAAGGAAAAAATTCTAGGCGTATCCGCCAAAACCTTGGAAACTTGGGGAGCGGTGAGCGAACAAACGGTCCAGGAAATGAGTAAAGGGGTAAGAGAACTCTTTCATGCAGACTTTGGGATTTCGAGCAGTGGAGTAGCCGGTCCGGATGGAGGAAGCGAAGAAAAACCAGTCGGAACCGTATGGATCGCCTGTGCCGGAAAGGACTTTGTTGAAAGCAAAAAGCTCCAACTTACCCAAGATCGAATGCTGAATATTCAACTGACAGGGGTTGCTGTTTTGAATTTGCTAAGAATCTGCATTGAGAAATATGACAAATAAAATTTTATCTTATCCGTTTTGATGGATGGTAAATAAAATTTAATTTTAAAACTTGATTATAAACCCAATTAAATATCAAAACCAGAATGGCTAGTGTAGAAATGCTCATGCCCAAAATGGGTGAAAGTATCATAGAAGGAACCATCCTTTCCTGGCTGAAAAGCGAGGGAGATGAAATCGAACAGGATGAATCAGTACTGGAAGTAGCAACCGATAAGGTCGATACAGAGGTACCTGCTACTCATGGGGGGATTTTGAAAAAGATCCTGGCCAAGGAGGGTGATGTCATCGCGGTGGGTGCTCCGATTGCGATCATCGAAACTTCAGATGAGGTAGAAGTTCCAGCAGCCGCGCCTAGTTATACGCAAAAAGAAGAATTGGTAGCTGCTGCTCCTGATAACACAGCATCTATTCTCAGCGAGCCTGAAGTGAGTTCTGCAGACGTCTCTAGCGAGGACGGACGCTTTTATTCCCCTCTGGTGAAAAGTATTGCAAAAGAAGAAGGCATCTCAGCCGCTGAATTATCTAAAATTCCAGGCACAGGCAAGGAAGGTAGAGTAACGAAGCAAGACATGCTTTCTTATTTGAAAAATAGAAAAGCTGCTCCTGCTCAGGAAACCGCTGCTGCTCCTGCCCCATCCATTGCAGAACCTAAACCGGTTGCTGTAAGCATTTCAGCATCTGATGAGATCATCGAGATGGACCGAATGCGTAAGATGATTGCGCAGCGAATGGTAGACTCCAAGCGTATTTCTCCTCATGTTACTTCCTTCGTGGAAGCAGATATGACAAACATTGTTCTGTGGAGAGAGAAAAATAAGCATGCCTACAAGGAAAAGTATGGAGAGCCTATCACTTATACCCCTTTCTTTATAGAGGCCATAGCAAAAGCAATCCGGGACTTCCCAATGATCAATATCTCCGTAGATGGAGATAGAATCATCAAAAAGAAAGCCATCAACATAGGTATGGCGGTGGCCCTGCCTTCTGGCAATTTGATAGTGCCTGTGATCAAGAATGCAGATCAGCTCAACCTAGTTGGTATCTCCAAGCAGGTGAACGACCTAGCCAACCGAGCGAGAAACAACAAGTTGAATGGAGATGACCTCGCTGGAGGAACTTATACGGTCTCGAATGTAGGCTCCTTCGGAAATGTAATGGGAACACCGATTATTCCACAGCCTCAGGTCGCAATTATGGCAGTGGGTGCCATTGTGAAAAAACCTGCAGTAGTCGAGACTCCAACCGGCGATGTTATTGCTATCCGGCATAAGATGTTTCTCTCCCACTCCTATGACCATCGGGTTGTAGATGGCTCCCTAGGCGGGATGTTTGTAAGGCGAGTAGCAGATTATCTGGAAGCCTTTGACATGAATTCAAGTTTTTAAGAGCTAAAACCAGGAAAAACATCAGGGATAAAACCACAAAGAGCACCAAGATCAGAAAAGTTATTTTCTCTTGGTGCTCTTAGTGGTAAATATTTTTCGAATCGAGGAATTGATTAATTGGCTAATCGTCACTGCGAGGTGAGGAACGAACCGTGGCAGTCTTTTTTTCCAATAAGATTGCTTCTCCCGATTCTCGGGATCGCAATGACGGTCATATCTAAATTCTTGTCTCTAGATTCTTGGTTCTAGGTTCTTCACAACTCACCACTTACTACTTACCATTTACACTTCATTCTGGTATCTGTCGAATTGTGGAACTGAGGAATCGATGAATTGTCGAATTGAGTCGTTCGGGGTTCGAAGTTCTGAGTTTGTCGAATTATGAATGAGGAATTAGGAATTGGGGGAAACGTTTAAGGTTTTTATTCCACGGTCGTTCATCATTTGTGGGTCATAAAGATTAGCCAACCTTTGATTGAAAAAATCTTGGTCTCCTTTGTACTTGGTACAATAAATCACCGCTTACTACTCACCATTTACTACTTACACTCTCCTCTGTGTCATCCGTAGTAAAAAGAAAACAACCAAGAGCACAACGAACACAAAGCTTATTTCTCCTTTCCCGATGCTCGGGACAAGCTGTGCCCTTCGTGTCCTTTGTGGTTTAAATTAATTCGTGTCCTTTGAGGTCAAAACTTAATCTCGATTCCAGAAATAGATAAGGGACGCCTGCCCCATCACACTCGTCAGATTCTTCCCCTTCGGGAAGTCCGGAGTACTAGCCGGATCGAGCTGCCACTGATAGTTTCGAGCATGGATAATCTGCAGCTTGGAACTCAATAAGAGATTCTTAAACTGCTTATCATATAAAAAGCCTAGGGAAAGATCTACCCAGGGTTTGC
The DNA here is from genome assembly GCF_002807035.1 of Algoriphagus formosus. GTDB lineage: Bacteria > Bacteroidota > Bacteroidia > Cytophagales > Cyclobacteriaceae > Algoriphagus > Algoriphagus formosus. The sequence goes on from NZ_NIUC01000001.1 coordinate 654,305, forward strand.
GTTCGGTAAACTGAAGCAAGGCCTTGTAATAAAAGTCCTGATTATTAGCCAAGCGCTCAAAAAGGATTCCCATTTTTTCAACTCCTTCTACTAAGGATATTTCAACAGTCTGAACATTTGATCCAGTTCCAATCCCAACTCCCAAAGGCTGTCCGAAATTCACGAAGCCCCTTGCAGGTGTGTGAGTATGCCAGGTAATTCCACCAGTAAGGCCATTATAGCGAACATATCTATTTATAGATTCTTGTTGATGGGTGATTTCCGACCGAACTTGAATAGATTTCCCCCACTCAGGAACATTAAATAATTGATTGAAACCAAAAATAAAGGCTCTGGCATGTTCTGGGTTTAAGATATATTCCCTCCAAGTGAAGGCATGATCTCTTCTACCATATTCAAAATAGAGTTCAGATTTTGTTTGAGGGACAACCAAGCGCCCAAATAGGGTAATCGTTTGATCCCTACCATTCGCATCAAAATCCACAGAATTCCCATCATCAAAAAAGTTTTTCTTTTGAAAGCCTTCAAAAACGGGAAACCAATCATAAAAGGAATTACCACGATTGGCATTGTACTGCTGGAATGTGCGACTAAAACCAAAATAAAATCCTTTCACCCATTTGGGGTTCCAAGTAAATGTGATTGCATTGGTATATCTAGAGTCTCCTGAAAAAGAATTGAAGAATCGATCATTCAGTTCATCATTTTGAGAAGGATCAAAACCCGAGTTTTGTAATCTTCCCATAATCATCTGTAGTTCAATATTCCCAAGAAAAGTTTTTGCTGGCTTAGTGGTATTGATTGTCCAATGTGGAAATCCTTGCGCATTATTCGAAAAAGTTAAGGCATTAAATTGCCCGGGACCCCACCAAAGATTCTCTGTACTACCTCCTATTTCAAAAGCTCCATATTGAAAAGTCAATTTGGATTGACCCCACCACGGACGGAAATAGACTCCATTTCCATAACGTTCAGGATTATCCCCGTAATTCCAAAGAAGAAACCTACTTCTTATTTCCGAATCTGACATTTCTTCCAAACCAGTTTGAAAGCCAGCATTCTGTGCTAAAACAAGTTCTGGCCTAATAGTTAGGTTTAAAAACTTATACTTTGCCTGAATCCCACCTGAAACATAGGTCTGAAATCCAGGATTAGGAATCAATCCATAATCTGCCCAACCATAAGGTCTTCCCGTTAGAATTCGAGTAGTATTCACAAAAGGCAAAACCCCTATTTCCAAGCCTTCAACTGTATAGGGTAATTCTAACTCTTGGCTAACCCTATACAAAGTATCCATGGTCAGAACGGGCCGAATCAAAAAAGAGCCACCGATCGTATCAGCAGCTCTTAATTGATTTCTTCTTTGTATTTCTTCAAGGATTGGATAACCGGCAGGGATACTTTGCCCCAAAAGGTCTATAGAGAAAAAAAGAAATAAAATCAGTAAGTATCTTTTCAATGCAACAGTGGAATATATTCTAAAAATTTACGGAAATATCGGGAATACAATCGAATATAATTGGTTTTCAATCCATTTTCACGACAAGCCCGCAAATCCTCCTGATTGATAATCCAGGTACTTTTTAAGGAAGCGGTACTAACACCACCCAATCGCATCTTCATCAAATCAAAATTCAAGTATCTGTAAGACAGTTGATGCTTATAAAGGAAACGAACCAACAATTCAAAATCCGCCGCAATTTTATAATCCGTTTTATACCCCCCGAATTTCTCAAAATTCTTTCGGTAGGTGAAAAAAGTAGGGTGTGCAGGCATAAAACCCCATGAAAAGGCTCCTAAGTTAAATCTCTTGGAGGAGTAGTAGCGAACTGTCTTTTCCAAGTCCTCAGGGCTAACAAATCGGATATCTGCAAATACACAATCTACATCAGGGTCAGAAAATCCCTCTACCACCCTAGATAGTGCATCAGGCCGATGATAGAAATCATCCGAATTGATAATTCCTACAATATCACCGGTTGCCATTTGGATTCCCTTATTCATCGCATCATAGAGGCCTTTGTCGGGTTCCGATATCCATTTCGAAACAATATGAGAATTGGATTCAATGATCGAAACTGTTTCATCCGAAGAATTCCCATCCACGATGATATATTCAATATTCGAATAATACTGTTCAGCAATACTATCAATCGTATGCTGCAGTGTAGATGCTGAATTATAGGTAACGGTAATAAGAGAGACTTTCAAAAGGAAAAGTTAAATGTTAATCGTTAATTGCTTGCCCTGAACTTAGTCGTAGGGTTTAGGGCCTGCCCTGAGCGAAGTCGAAGGGTTAATCGTTAAGCGTTAAATGTTAAGGGCTCTTGGTTCAAAGTTCTTGGTTCTTTGTACTTGGTTCTTGATTCAAGGTAGAATTCAATAAATAATTTCACGCTTTCGAACAGCCTTCGCCGGATTTCCCTGGTAAATGGTATAAGCTTCCAAATCATGGGTTGCGATTGAGCCAACCGCTAAAACGGAATGAGAATGACAGGTAACTCCGGGACAAACCACCGACTTGGCTCCTATCCATACGCCATCTTCCAAGGTGATTTGACCAGTAATTAAGTCAAAGCTTGATTTCTTATAATTATGATTCCCTGTCAAAAGCATGGCTCCCTGCGAAATGCAGACATTGGATTCAATTTTCACTTGTGTCAGGTTATCAATCCAAACTTCCTCTCCTATCCATACATGATCCCCAATCTCCAGAAACCAAGGGTATTTTATATTGACTTTGGGTTTGATTACCAAGCCTTTCCCAACTTTGGCTCCGAATATTCTCAGAACCGAAGATTTAAAGGATGAGGGAAATAAAATGCTTGTATTAATGAAAATTCGATTCACCAAATACCAAGTCAATCTTTTTAATACTGAACCCGGCTGATAGTCATTATTGGAGAAGCTAGATAGATCTGTTTTCATCCGATTAACTTAAACCAAATAATTTTCTATTCGCTTCCAATACTTCAGGATCTTCGGTAAATCGCTTCGCAAATTCAAATGCAGCCTGACTCATCTTATTGTACTCTTCCTGATTCATGGCCGCAGCCCTTTCTATTGCTTCGACAAACTTCTCAGGTGAAGACAGTGAAATATCCCATCCGACTCCATTTTCTTCCAAATTTCTCCATGGTGTTTGATCAGAAATGATCACAGGGCAGGCATTTTGCCAAGATTCCATGATTACATGCCCAAAGTTTTCATGCTGAGTTGGCAATAATAAAATATGTTGATCTGATAGCAGATCAGAAATTTTATGATTCGGTTGTGAACCAAGCACCTTTACATTGATGTGCTTCGATAATTGGACTATTTTGGCTTGGCAGGCTTCCCAATACTCTTGGTCCTCTGCGGGTCCTATGATGCTAAAACAAATTGAATAAATTTCCTTTACTGATTCAAGTGCTTTGATAGCGGCCAGTAAATTTTTCTTGGAAGAAATCCTGGATAAAAAGAAAAGATTAAGTTTATTCTCTTTTTTTGCTTTTATCTTCCAATCATTGGTGAGGTTTTTTGAAAGATTAGATGCCACCTGAATTTTGACGCTATAACCGAATTTAGCTAAAATTTCAGCCTTTTCAGTCTCAGCGGTGGCATGCCAAGTGACTTTATTATGCCAACCTGCCATCCGAAAGACCTTCAAAAATATTTTTTTCTTCAAGGGCTTGATAGATAAAGCTCCTTGACCTAACATTCCCCTGGGGGCTAAAACGATTTTGATATTTTCCTTTCCAAAAACTCGCAGCGGTAGTAAGGTGAATTTTTTAGAGAATAATGAATTCAAATAGATCACTTGATACTCTCTTTCTTCAACTAGCTTTTTATAGAAAGATTTCTTCTGATGAGCTTGGTCCAGATAAATAATCTGATATCCACCTTTATCGATCCATTGATTAAGTGAAGATTTAGGCAAATCCAACTTTTCATCCAAATCCCAATTAGAAGTGACGATAAAAAAGTTATACTCATCTTGTAACTGCTGAACTAGGTTGAATACTGATTGAATTGGACCGCCTGCTTTATAGGCTGGTAAAAACCAATCAATGAAAATAATAATATTACGTTTACTGTCTTGCAAGGCCATTTATCGTATCGGACCATTGATCGAGGCTTACTTTCCCAGCAGAATCTATCGCCCGACTAGAAAAGGCACGATAAGTTTCTTCTGACATTTCCGCAACTTCTTCAATAATACCTTTCAACTGTTCCTTATCATCTGCATCAAACAAAAAACCATTCTCCCCATTTCTAATGAAATCAATTGCTGCACCGCATTGATAGGTAGAAATCACAGGAAGTCCTGATAGTAAGGCCTCATGTACTACCACACCCCAAGCCTCATAGGTGCTAGGTAAGATTAAAAATCCTTCTGCTTGTAATAATTCAGGTAAACGTACAGGATCTACAAAAGTAGTATGCTTGATAGAAGGGTGTGCTGGAATGCGATCAGCAAGAGGACCATTACCGATAAAATGAAATTTCATTCCATAAAAATTTGATTCCGATAACTCCTCTAAAACTGAAAACAACTCCAAAAGTCCTTTGTGATCCACCAACCTCCCCACAAAAACAATACTTTTAGTAAATGATTTTGGAGTATTCAAATGAAATTGATTCTCGTCAGCACAATAAAGCCCATTCTTAATATGTTGATTTCCAAATCCTAAATTCTGGGCAAAAGGGAACTGAGGTGAACCCGGAATCCAAATGTCGGTAAAATAGGGACGAATCAGCCAAGGACTTAAAATACCAGCCACTCGCTGTTTTAAGTTCCCTTTCCAGTGGTTGTCCATTCCTGTGACTACAGAAATTCCCTTATTCTTATATGCTCTTGCTATCTTAAGATACTTTTTATTATTCCAACCCGCGACATAAATCAAATCAGGCTTAAAAATGGAAATCTCATCCAATAAGCTTTCAAGATTATATTCCTCTTCATTTTTGAGCGTGATTCCCGGTTCACTTTCTAACTGAAAAGGTGCCTCGGGATTCGGTTTTTTCCGGAACACCAAGTATTGATTGCCGGTCCTATGATAATCATGACGCATGCACGCCATCCAATACCCTGTCAGTCGAGTGTATAGGATCAATATATTCTTCATGAATGGGGTTATAAATAAATTGCTGCTGCATCGCAAAATAAAGGAAAAGTAAAGGCGTAAAGGCATTCATGGATGCAGCCATCCAAGACTCGGTAACCGCGGATGAAAGTATCAACAAGAGAAATCCAAAAGCCAATTTCTTATCCGTAGATCGTTGGAAGCAACGAAATAAAAACAAAAGGTAAAGTGCTATGCCAATAAAACCTACATTCAATAATAAACTAAGGTAGGAGTTCCATACCCCATACCAATGCCTAGCCGCATTTTCACCAATAAACATCGAACGATATTCCCTAACATAATAATTATCATACATCATTCCCTGACCAAATACAGGATGACGCAAGACTTCTTCCCAAGCCACCTCCCATACTTCCGTCCGTCCGCTTGCTGTACTCAAGGTATCTAACCTTAATTCCTGTTCAAAACCCAAGGAGGTAAAGATCTCAATCAAATCCACTGTTGAAACAACATAAAGTAAGGGGGGTAAAACCAAAAGAAAAGGAATCAACAATCGCTTGGAATCAAATAGCCAAACACTTACTTGATAAATAAGAATAGCCAGCATTCCCGTTCTACTTCCCGATAAAAACAACATGCCAAAGATCAAAACCTTCACTATTAGGAATCCTTTATTAGTTTTAAAAAATTTATTTCTCTTTTGAAGTAAATCTAGAATGGGATAAAAAAACATTAGTAACAGGCCAAGTCCATTGGGATTATTCATCAATCCTTTAAAACGACCAACCAGATAAAATACTCCTTCAACCCTAAATGGAATCGTGATAAAATTTAAAATGATAAAAGTCAAAAGGAAGCTAAAGACTAGTCTTTCAAGCTGAAATGGATTTTTCATGTAAAGCAGATCAACCAACTTAAAAATAATCAAAGCCATCAAAAGGTAAGCAATAGCACGACTAATAGCTAGAATTCCAAGCGGCGAAAATAAGGCGGTAACAAATAATCCAAAAAACGTAAATAAGCCTATCTTCCAACCGAAATTAAACTTTAATAGACCCTTCTTAAACAAGTAAACTGCACTAAATCCAATCAATAAAAACCGAAGATTATTGGCAAATGATAATGGTCCATCAATATTGTCGCCAAGAAAAAATGTAAGTAAGAATACAATCAGCAGAAATTCTAATCGCTGATTCTTTAAATAAAGAAAAGAAAAAAGAAAAATCCCAAAAGCACCTATAAAACCCGCTAATACACCTCCAATAACGATTGCAAAAATAAAAGCTAGTAACTTAAAGTGAGAAAAACTATTCAAAATAGTCAAAGACATTCTTCAATCTTTAAAATAGTTTCTTTAATTACCTTATCCCAGGTAAATCTTTCCTTTACTTTTTTTATGGAATTAAGTTTCATTTCATTTAACTCTGAGCTATCTAAAGAGAAGAAGAAAGCAAAAGCATTTTTCAACCCTTCAATAATGTTCCCTTCAATAAGAAAACCATTAGATGAATCCACCATCTCTGATACCGCACCAACATCTGTAGCAATAATGGCACAGCCGGAAGCCATACCTTCCAAAATTACATTGGGCATACCTTCTGAGTAGCTAGGGCATACCAAAATATCTATAGATTGAAGTATAGTTTGTATTTGTTCCTGATCATAAACAGGGCCATGATATTGAATTCTGTTGTCTTTAAACCTAAACGCTTCAGGTATGGGACCAATAAAATGAAACTCAAATTTGAATTCATCGCCCAAACTAGATAAAACATGATTGAGTTCTTCTATGCCTTTTCTTCGTTCAAAACGACCCACAAAGCAAAATTTTATGGTTTGAGTATCGTATGCTGGACTTTGGATTGAAAGCCAATTTGCATCTATGCCGGTGGGAATGGTTATTATTTTATTTTTAAAGCCTTTAGTTTTTATTAGATCAGATATTTTACCGCCGTAGGAAAATAAATAGTTAGCTCGTTTCATATTTGCATAAACAGGATACTTTAGTATTTGCAGTTTCATCCCTGTTGCAAAATCTGGCCAGCGTTGAAACATTTCATAGCCGTGAAAATTAACACCAACGGATTGTTTAATTCTAAGCTTATTTCGATATCTTAAAAGGTGCCAGGCTGAAAACCCTTTGGCATAAATAAAATCGGTAGCATCTCTTTTTACCAGCGCTTGCGTGACTGCTTTAGAGTATTGATAACGTTCATACAAATAATGTCCGGGGAACTTCTCCGGATTTGGGTAATCAATTTTTATGAGTTGGATAAATTTTAATTCGTCCTGGGTAAATGGCACCGGCATATCTTCTCTATCACTTGGCACATAATGATACACCTCTACATATACTTTTTGTTGAGCAAAGTACTTGGCTAAATAATACGAATGCTTTTGCATCCCTCCTATTACATAGGGATAAATACCGTCTGTAACTAAAGAAACTTTCATTAAGCTGAAACCCTTTTGTAAATATCTACCAAACTTTCCTATATGTTTCTTAACACTATATACATTTAAAACTATTTATCTTACATTTTTAGCAAAAGATTGATAGGTGTCTTTATCCTGTAACAGTTGTATAAATCTATTTTAATACTTTATTATAATATTTGTTATAAGTATCAAATGTACTCCCTAAAGAATGTGTAGATAAAATTTTATTTCTTGCTGCCTCACCAATTTTTAAAATTTTATTTTTGGATTTCATTAGTTTTTGTAACTCAGTAAATATACCGATTGCATTCTTTGTCTTTGTTTTAAAACCACTTAAACCGTCATCAAACCATTCGCAAGTACCACCTGAATCAAAAGCAATTACAACCATTTTAGCGAGCATAGACTCTGCTACTGTGTTTGGAAAATTATCAGGATAGGTTGAGGGAATGACACTTATATGTGAAGTTTTATAATGTTCAATGAGTTGTTTTCTCTCTACCCAGCCATAAAATACTATTTTATCATTTAGGTCCAATTGCGTTGTTTGTGCGACCAGGCTATCCTTATCTGGTCCATCACCAAAGATCAGAACCTCAAAATTAACATAATCATTTTGCTTAAGCATATGAGCAGCTTCAACTAAATATTTGATCCCCTTCTGCTTTGACAATCTACCACTATAAACAATTGAAACCTTTTCATCTATATTTTTATGAATATCTTTAAAATGGTCGTATTGAGGAGAAGGTACTTTTACAATTTTACCTGCCGGAATGTTAGTAGATATGGCTTCGTTTTTCATATAATCAGAGTAAACAAATACTCTTTCATATTTCTTAACAGCAATTTCAGTTTCATATTTAACATTTTGATATGCTTCAAATAGATTTTTAGGGTTTCTAGAGCGTGTACACATCTTTGTGTAAGCGTTAATAAGACACTTTTTGCTAAAAGATATTTGGCATGGTTTATCATCTTTTAACCAATATTTTGACCAACCCGGACATATAATCATAGCTTCATGCATAGACCGAAAGGTTGGTAATCCTAAATCTAAAATTAGCTTGGTTAAATTTTTATAAGGTTGTGAATGAATGTGAATTATTTTAACTTTTAATTTTAATATTAATTCATTTAAATAACCCTTTAATTCTTTTTCCGTTTTATAAAAAATAATTTTATCAGTTCCATAAAGTTTTGATTTAAAACCCTTCGTTTCTTTTGTTAAAAGAAGTAGATAATTCTTCCAGGATTCACCACCATATTTTTCAAAAACATCTAATATTTTAAGAATATCAAATTCAGCACCACCTTTTAAATCAAAATTATAATGAATTCTAAGAACCATAATTTAATTATAAGTAAATTTTTGTTTTAGTTTCAAGAATTTAGATTCAAAGAGTTTAAAACTCAGATGACTGACCAGAATAGTTAATAATAACAATAGAATATCTCTCAATAAATGTACGATGATGAAATTATCAAAAAATTTAATAAAAATACTATCTAACCTATTTTTAAATAATAAAATCAAGGGATAATGATACACATAACATCCGTAGCTAAGCTTACCTATATATATTAACTTTTTGTTCTTCAAAAAATCAAAGCTATCACCAAAATAATTGATAATAGCTAAAAGTGCCGTAAACATTAATCCTAATATTATGTAATTAAAAGCTTGTATATATTCATAGTCTTTAAAGCTACCCAAAGTACAACTGAAAATTATTATAACCCATAAAATTAACCTTAAAGTCCGTTTGGAATATGTTTTTAAATTATATAAAGGATAATCCTCAGCAAAAATTCCTAACAAACAACCTAGCAATATTGTGTCTAATCTATAAAACGTATTGACATGTATTAAAAGTGTATCTACACCGGCAAAAACTGATATTATTCTAAATAACAATACCAAAACTATAAGTAATATAGTTATTTTAAAAATGTTTTTTTCTAAAAAAGTACAATATAAATGGCCAAAATAAATAAAAATGTTCCTCAATTGATAAAGTCCAAAAATGATTTAAAAATCCAGGATTAAAATACTCCCCTCTAAAACCAATAATGAAATTCTGAAAGTAAATGATGAACCAAATTAGATCGTCTGCTAACCCATTATGGTTAGTTGAGGTTTGAAAAAATTGAGATAAGAAAGGAAAAACTATTATGAAAAAGATTACGGTCAAATAATATAATGGAAATATTCTTAAAATTCTTCTTGTGTAAAATACCTTTAAATATTTTTTCAAAGAAATATTAGAATCAAGACTACTAATTAAAATTCTAGTAATGAGAAAACCAGATAGTACAAAAAAAAGATCAACTCCTATCCAGCCAAATGGGAAAATACTAGATTCTGTATGATATAAAAAGACTAGTATAAAAGCTAAAGCTCTTAGTCCGTCTAGGTGAGGATTGTATTTTAGAGTTTTGTTTTTCAAAATATGGTGACTATTCTATGCTTCTACTTATAATTGTTATAACATCATAGTAATTTTTATCCCAGGTAAAATTATTTTCAATTTTTTCGTATAGAGATTCACCATACTCTTTGATAATTTTAGGATTTTCCAATAAAATATCAATTTCTAAAGCTAGTGCATAAGAATTATTCTTTTCAAAAAATAAAACTTCTTGTTCAAACCAATTTTTTAGGTTTATAATATCGGGAGCTATTACAGCACATTTGGCTACGCCATAATCAAATATTTTCATGGTAGACTGGTATTCGGGACTGCCGGCAATAATGCCTACATGCATGTCATGTAATATGTGTTTTATGGCCTCTCTGTTTTGAAAGCCATGATTCACCACTTTAATTTTATCTTTTAGTTTTTCTTTAATGCTCTCTAGTCCGGAACCAATCAGGTGCAATACAATATCTTCATGATCTTTTACATTCCGCAGTGCTTCAATCAATAGATCTGGTCTTTGGTGCGCCATTAATCTCGCAATAAAACAAAGATTTAAAGGTTTTAATATTTTCTTTTTCTTTTCTTTAAAAAACTCTAGAAATTTGCTTTCAACACCATTTTCAATATTTGACCAATTCTTAGACTTTAGGTTCCAATATAGACCATAGGACCCTACAAAAAACACATGTGTTGAATTTTTATACATCCATTTTTCTAATCTTTTAATGATTGGGGAAAGTAAAGATTTATAATACTTTTCTTTGCCTTTATATTGTATACCATTAGCTTCATAGAAGTGAGGGATACCCAAAAATTTGGCAACAATTAAACCCGAAAAATTGATATACGCTGTTCGTTCATATATAAAATTTACGTCTTTACCTTTTAGCACTTTGTAAAGTATAGCAATATTTAAAACATATTGAATTATAAGCTGAAGGTCTTTTACTGTACCATATAATACACCTCTTTTTTTTATACTTATAATGTTCTCGCCTTTTTTTTGGGGAAATTCATTTGTTTTGTAATTACTTAAATTTATGCTTTGGTGGTTTAAATAGGCTGTCATATCATAGGATACGGACAATTGCTTATAACCAACCGAAATGTGTTGAAAAGCCCCGGAAAAAGGATTGAGGCAAGCAGGCTCTGTAATTAAATAAATACCTTTAGCCATTAATATGACTTTGAATTAAGCTACAAACTCTAGCCATAGAGTGTTTCCAGGATAATTTATCATGGGCAAAAGCTAAGGCCGCTTCCTGCATCGCTTCCTTTTTCTCAGGCTTTTGTTGGTATGTTACTATCCATTCAGAAATTTGTTCTGCTGTGGCTTTGAGATCAAATAATTTACCACAATCTTCATTCATCAAAGAAGCAATGCCTCCAACATCATGACTAATCACAGGAACAGCATAAGATAAAGCTTCTCCTATGACCATTGGAGTACAATCAGCTTTTGTAAGGAATAACATCAAATCTGCCTCAATTAGAATTTGTTGAAATAGTAATAACTCATTTTTATTCTTTTTGGAAAGTTTTCCATAAAACCTAATATTATCAGAACTTTTACCATTGATACCAATCACGTTTAAAGTTGTGTTTACTCCTTTTAAATTTAACAATTTTACAATATCAATGGATTTTTTTAAGCCTTTCCTTTCAGCGTCTAATCCAATCCAAACCATTTGTAAATTATTGTTTTGTTTATTTTTAGACCTTAATAATTCTTCATCAGTTATATTTTTTTCCACGCCTATTCCATATGGTATAAAATAGGTCGGACTATTTACCCATTCTGTATTTTGAGCTGTATTTAATGCCCATTCAGAACTGTAAAAAGTAGCAGTCGCCTTTTTATAATAAGCTATACTCTGCTCAATACCATTACGAATAGAAGTTTTTGCCCAAGGCTTAGTATAAAAATTAACAAAATCTGTAAAAAAATTATCAGGCCAACAAAATATAGGTTTGTCAGAATTTAAATAGCAAAGATTCCATTCAAAATGAGAAAAAATTAAATCATATTCAATATTTTCTATCTTATTATTTAAATTATAAAAATGTTTTTTAATGATTTTTCGGTCTCGCTTGTATATGTAAATTTTTTTTAGAATTCTATAGTATAAAGATTTCTTTAAATTTACATTTTTTAAAATAGGTAAAGGTGAAATACATTCTATGACCTCAAAACCATTTTCAACAAACCCATCTCTTATATACTTTGCAGTTCCAGAGAAAGTTGTCTCAAGAGGTGCTTCCGTGATATATAGTATTTTTTTCTTATTACTCATTATATTTCAATAGCTTAAAAACCATTCATATTGTAAAGGATAAAAAGTAGTAAGTAAGATTACTAATCCATTCCTTTTTAGATTTAGCGATATATAACATTCTATTTTCTTCAAATATCTTTCTAATTATTTTTCCTTTTAAGAAATTGGGATATGTATTAGCAGAAAGTATTTTATGATAATATGTTTTTAGTGGCTGCCTGTCTAGAACTAATAAATTTTCTAATGTCTTGTAAGATTTTTTATTGAGGCTGAATGGATAGTTTAAAATTTGATTTTTATTCAATTGAAAGTCTATAATTGACCAGCCTCCCATTCCTTTATCAGAGTTTCCTAAAAATATGTCGTCTTTAAGTAACTTAGCTATACAGTTAGATTCAATCATTTTAAGTTGTATAAAAAAGTGAGGAATAAGCGTATGAATGTATTTGTAACCAAATTCTATATACTTTTGAGCATCAGCAGTTCTGTAAATCGAAGTACATAAGTAAATCGCATTTTGAAAAGAATCTATTTGATTTAAAAAGTCATCAAGACCATGACAATTTTTATTTTCATTTCTATCAACCCAAGGACTAGAAAAATTTATAAGTTTGTCATTCTCCTTTGCATTGTTTAAAATTCCTAAAACTAAATTAATGCTTTGTATACTTATCGGATCATCATCACCAATAATCCACGTCCAATCGGCTTCGGCATATTCAAAACAACGCATAATATTACCGCCTAAACCCACATTTTTTTTATTCGTAATAATCTTAAGATTATTGCAGGCAAGCAGATTAGGACTTTCATGGATAATGGTCTCCTTTACAGACCTATCTGAATCATTATCAATTATTTTATAAGAAACATAATTTAGGCTATTATCTTGTAATAAGGTGTTTAATAGCTCTAAAACTTTATAATTTCTATTATAAGTGGGTATAATAATATCTAGAGACATGTTATTTTTTTGAATATAACAAAACTTCTTTTACCTGAATAAAGGCATTCATTTTAAAAACAAAAGCAAAACCCAAATAAAAAATAGCCCCTATAACTGCTCCAATAAAAAGTCTTGTAATATCATTATAATATTCTTTAAGGTAATAAACAGTGAGAAAAATAATTACCCCCATTAAAACACTTAAAAATAGAGGACTGTATATCTTTTTAAAAACATCAAGGATACTCATTTCAATATTTTTACCGGCCCAATTTACAAGGGGTATAAACATAAAAACATTTGCAATCAAATAGCATATAGCCACTTTTTCAATACTACCCCATAACACCCCTAAAAAAATAAAAGTGACGGTAACTAAAGTATTGACAATTCCAATATGTAAGTACTTTTTAGTATTTCCTGTAGCAGTATACAACCATCCAGTAGAATTTGCCAATGATTGGATTAAACTGACAAAACATAAAATTCTTAAAGTCAATACCATTCCTGCCCATTGTTCTCCAAACAAGACCATAGTTAACTCACTAGCCAAAGCTGCTAACCCCATCATAATGGGAAAACAAATAAAACTAACAACACTTTGTAACTTTAGGTAAGCATTTTTTATACGAACGCTATCATTTTGTATAGAAGCAAAAGCAGGAAAAATAACTTGTGAAAGAACATGAGTAACTTGAGTTATTGGTAATAGCATAAGACCATAAGCTCTATTATATAGGCCAAGACTACTTGCAGATAAAAATTTACCAATTAATAAAGTATCACTCTGCCTAGACCAATAATTTATAAAATTAAACCCTGTAACATTTAAACCATAATTAATCATACCTTTTACTTCACCATAATTAAAAACAAAAATAGGTGTAAATTTTGACAACAATATAATAGTGAGGGATTGAATTATTTTTAATACTATATAAGAGTAAACTAAAGACCAAACTCCAAAATTGTTTAAGGCTAATATTATTCCAAAGATTCCAGAGATTAAAGTTGCCATAATCTCTATTAAAGAAGTTGTTTGAAATTTAAATTTTTTTAAGAGCAAAGACCTAGGTACTATGCTAAAAGAGTTTATAATAAAAGCGATAGAAAGGACTCTAATTACAGGAATTAATTCTTCATTAGAATAAAATCTTGCAACATAAGGTGCAGTTAAAAATATTATAGCAGAAAGAATAAAGCCAGCTAGTACATTGAACCAAAATATATTACTATTATCTCTTTTACTACTCTCCTGATTATGTATAACCGCACCCCCTAAACCTAATTCAACAAAAATATTTCCAAATCCAATGACAACCATAGACATACCAACCAATCCATATTCACTTGGCATTAAAAGACGAGATAATATAATGGTAACAAGTAATTGTATTACCTGATTAAAGATTCTCGCAAATCCCATCCATTTGGCACCACTAAAAGATTTAATAGATAAACTCACTAAAATTTACTTCTCAGACTTTTGTAATAAGAGAAACTAAAGACAAATAGCTTTGTAAATAAACTCATGTGTTCAACTCTAATTAATTGTTTAAAAAAAAATATAAATCCTTTTGATTTTGCTGCTTCAAATCTATTCATAGCATAATAACAAAATCCTATTTGTAGATATGGCTTGTATAAGAAATTATTGAATTTAAGAATAGAAAAATTTTTCATAATATCTTCAATAAGTCCTAATTCATCATAGCTCCAATCTTTAACTTCAAAATCAGTTATTTGTGTTTTTTGGTTAGCTAAAAAATACGTATTACCTCTTAAGGCATTGAAAACACCAAAATATATCCATGGATATATATTCCTCAGTTTATCATTTGCTATATAGGTTTCATATAAATCTTCTCGTTTAAATACTAAGGCACTCATTTGACTAAAAAAATGAGAAAGATAAGAGGTGTTTTTGTAGGAAGGTTTAAATACCTTTTCATCGAAAGGCATCACCCTCACATTCCTATTTATTTCACCAGGAGCCACACCAATATGTCCACTAATTGCACACGAAAAATTACTATCCTTTTCTATAACTTCAATAAGTCTTGCTAGATAAGATTTATCAATGTAATCATCATCTCCAGTATACATGATATAAGGAGCAGAAGCTTTTTTTAGTGTAAAAACAGCATTAGGCTCTAATTTTATGTTTTTATTTTGTCTATAAATCTGAAGATTTATCTCTGAATACAAATCCCTAAGATTTAGTAGTTTTGACCATGTATCATCCGGTGAACAATTATCACTAACTATAATACCAACTTTATCATTAAGACCATATTTTAGAATCTGCTCTGATATTAATGAGACATTTTTTTCTAACCTCTTAGCCCTATTATAGGTGGGTATTAATATTTGAAGAACAAGGCTTTTGTTTTTCATTTTTTAAACTTCAGGTGCGTAACGCATTACTTCACCATTTCTATAAGGCAATTGGCCAACTAGAAGCTTTCCTTTAGCCCCCCATTTATTCCACCAAGATTCTGAAAATTCTAAAATGGATTGAGCTTTCCCAGTACCTAAATTTCTCACTAAGGGCTTACCAGATTCAATTTTACCTTCAAAACAGTAATCTAATAATTGATTTACTACCTCATCGACATGAATAAAATCTCTAACTTGTTCCCCAAGAGTCATTGGAAAATCCTCCCCATTTTCAGCAGCTCTCTTCAATGATGGCCAAAGTCGATAATCTGCCTCTCCTGGACCATATACATGAAAAATTCGATGAATGGATAATTCTAGTTTCTTCTCTATTGCCAATTGGTAAAATGCAATTGAAGCTGCCGCTTTTGAGGCTGCATAAGTTAGAGTAGGTTTCAAGGGAGCATTTACCGGAATAAATTCATAATCTTCTCCTGACTTGCCATATTCAAAGCAGCTTCCTGCTACCACGAATCTTTTAACTCCAGCTTCTATTGCTTGATTGAATAACTTTAGAGGAGCCAAGACATTCCAATACATACAATTTTCCAGCGTATCGTAAGGCGGAGACATAGAATGTGCTGCTAAGTGAACTACTACATCAGCACCTAATAAATCTTCCCTTGTTACTTTATCCAGACTTTTAACTAACCAAATTGGTTCTTTCTCTAATTTAATTCTTATATTACTGTCAGGAGATCTTTTTAAACCAATTACTTCATGGCCCTCAAAAATTGATTTTTTTAAAAAATTAGAACCAATAAAGCCGGTTGCTCCTGTAACAAAGATTTTCATTAGAAATTCAATCCAAAAAACTCTTCTAACTTTTCAGCAACAAACTCAAAATGCTCAGAACCTAATCCAGGATACAATCCAATCCAGAAGGTATCGCGCATGGTCTTATCCGTATTTTTTAGGCTTCCTACCACCCGGTATTCGACTCCCTTGAAATAGGGCTGACGGATTAGGTTGCCGGCAAACAGTAACCTCGTCCCAATTTTATGCTGATCCAAATATTGAGTCAATTGAACTCGTTCTGTTCCACAACCATCCTTAAGTGTTATAGGGAATCCAAACCAAGACGGTTCAGAATTTGGGGTAGCCTCGGGCAAATGGATAAACTCTGAAAGAGATTCCAGTCGGTTTCTTAAGTAAACAAAGTTTTCTCTACGCTTCTGAATAAATCCTTCAAGTTTATCCAATTGGGCCAGTCCACAGGCAGCTTGCATATCTGTGATCTTTAGATTATAGCCAGCATGGGAGTACACATACTTGTGGTCATAACCAAAGGGTAGATCCCCATGCTGCTGTGCAAATCGGCAACCACAGGTGTTGTCTTTGCCCGGCGCACAATAACAATCTCGACCCCAATCCCGGAAGGATTCAGCAATGACCTTCAATTGGGCATTATTGGTAAATACAGCACCTCCTTCTCCCATGGTAATATGGTGTGCAGGATAAAAGCTCAAAGTTCCTATATCTCCAAAAGTCCCTACTTTTTGACCATTGTAAGTAGCCCCCAAAGCATCGCAGGTATCTTCGACCAGCCAAAGGTTATATTTTTTACAGATTTCAGTGACTTTGTCCAGATTAAATGGATTACCCAAGGTATGGGCCAACATGATAGCTTTGGTCTTAGGAGAAATAGCCGCCTCAATCAGGTCTGCATTGATATTGTGCGTTGCCAAACCCACATCCACAAACACTGGAATTGCTCCAAACTGCACCGCTGGATTGACCGTGGTAGGGAATCCCGCAGCTACTGAAATCACCTCATCCCCTTTTTGGATAGCTCTATCACCCAATTTTGGAGAAGTAAGCGTACTAAATGCGACTAGATTGGCAGATGACCCGCTATTGACCGAAAGCGCGAACTTAACTCCCAAAAATTCAGCTAATTTCTTTTCAAATGCTTCATTAAAGCGACCGGTAGTCAACCAACCATCTAAAGAAGCTTCAACCATGTTTTTTAATTCTTCAGAACCAATTACTTTTCCAGAAGGTGGAATAACAGTTTCTCCAGGGACAAAATCCTTTGGAGCATACTTTTCTTGGGCATATTTATCAACCAACTCTAGAATCTGGGTTCTTAAATCCAAGGATACTTCCATTATAATTTTTTGTAGGTTTTTATTTCATTTAAACTATACTCCTGCATATCATAACCACCTGAAAAGTGAACATGCCATGCAAAAATTTTGTGAATTACTTCCTGTATTTCCCATTTGGGGTACCAATTCAGACCAGCTTTTGCTTTGGAACAGTCCAGCTTGAGGAATCTGGCCTCATGAGGTTGGGGATTTTCATCCAGTTTCCATGAAGCATTTCCTCCCCAATCAGAAACCAATTGGTCTAAAATCCACTCAACGGATTTACAGTCTTTGTCCTCTGGCCCAAAATTCCAAGCCTCGGCAAACTTCTTTCCCTCCTTGTAAAGGCTTTCTGCAAGCATCAAATATCCACTCAAAGGCTCAAGAACATGTTGCCAAGGACGGGTAGCCAAAGGGTTTCGAATGATTACAGGTTCTCCTTTTTCAAAAGCCTTAATCGCATCAGGAATTAGTCGATCAGCTGACCAATCTCCTCCACCAATTACATTTCCTGCACGAGCTGAAGCTAAGGCAGGAGCATTTTCTGTCGAAAAAAAGGATCTTCTATATGCTGATGTTGCCAATTCTGCACATCCTTTACTAGAGCTGTATGGATCGTATCCTCCCATGGGTTCATTTTCGCGATAGCCCCAAACCCATTCCTGATTTTCATAGACTTTGTCTGTAGTCACAGAAACAATAGCTTTGAGATTAGAGCAACTTCTTGCTGCTTCCAGTACATGAACTGTTCCCATCACATTAGTAGCATAAGTTTCTACAGGTTGAGCATAAGACAGACGAACCAAGGGTTGTGCAGCCATATGTATTAAAATATCTGGATTGAAGGATTTCATCGATTTTGAAATGTCCTCTAGGTTCCTAATATCTCCGATTTCACTTTCCATTAAAGAAGAAACTCGAACCACCTCAAACATCGCTGGATTCGTGTCGGGTTCTAATGCAAAACCTTTCACTATCGCCCCCATAGAAGAAAGCCAAAGACTTAACCAACTGCCTTTAAACCCAGTATGACCGGTCAAAAACACCCGCTTCCCTTTCCAGAAAGCCTCATCCACTTTTCTCATTCCCATATTTTCCAAGGGGCTTGATTGGATTCCCACAATTCTTGCAATTTCATCTTGTCTCGAAGGGTATCCATTGGTTGCCAGAATCCCTCATGACGGAAAGCCATTAATTCCCCATCTTGAGCTAAGGACATCAATGGTTCCTGTTCCCAACTAATTGAATCATTTTTTATTCGCGAAATAACCTTCGGAGAAAGGACAAAAAAGCCACCATTTATCATTCCACCATCTCCTTTCGGTTTTTCTTTGAAACTTTTGATTTGATCTCCTTCTAATTCTAATGCTCCAAATCTTCCCGGAGGATAAGTGGAAGTCATGGTTGCTTGTTTACCATGAGCAAAATGAAAATCAATGGATTTTTTTATATCCACATCACCTACTCCATCCCCATACGTAAAACAGAATGCCTCCTCGTCTTTGATGTAATCATATACCCTTTTCAGTCTTCCTCCGGTCATGGTTTCATCACCTGTATCTACCAAGGTAATTTTCCAAGGTTCCACTCGCTTCTGATGGACTTCCATTGAATTGGTAGTCATATCAAAAGTCACATCAGACTGATGCAGAAAGTAATTGGCGAAGTATTCCTTGATGACATAACCTTTGTAGCCACAGCAAATGATAAAATCATTTACCCCATGAGCAGAGTACAATTTTAAAATATGCCATAGGATGGGCTTCCCACCGATTTCAACCATAGGCTTAGGCTTAATAGAAGTTTCTTCACTTAATCGGGTGCCTAAGCCACCTGCTAATATTACTGCCTTCATAATTGGTTTAATTTGACGCGACAAAAGCGTCTGAGTAAAAATGGTTTGAGTTTAATCCTAATTCTAAAGTCCTTTTTTTAGCTGCTTGAATCATTTGATACGAGCCGCATGCATATACTACTGTATTGGTCCAGTTTATTTTTAAATCAGAAAGTTTATCCTGGATATAGTGTTTGGGTTGACTTTCACGGGATAATACAGGAATGAATTCAACATTATCTTGATTTAGCTTCCAGAATATTTCCCTTTCAAATTTCATCCCCCACAGTACAATGACTCTATTGAATTCCTTAAGCTTTTCCTGCGTTGAAGGACTTTCCAAAATTGCTTTTATTGGAGCTATTCCTGTTCCAGTAGCTAATAAAACCAAAGTGTCTTTATCTGAATGATTTCTGAGGAAGAATGTACCTTTCGGTATTTCCAATCTCAACAAATCATTTGGTTTAGCTTGTTCAAACCAATAGGCACTCATAGCCCCCCCTTCATAATTTTTGATGATTAGTTCTATTTCTGAAGAATTTGTTGGAGAAGCGATAGAGTAACTTCGTTTGATACCATTCCAAAGGACATTCAAATATTGACCTTCTAGAAAGTTTACCTTTTGATTGGGTGGAACACGAAGATTTACCTGAATGATTTCTGGGGTAAGTGATTTAATGGTATTTATTTTTGCAGGGATAGTAATTGGATTGGAAAAACCATACTGACTAAGATCCTCTGCCTCCAATTCAATATCACTTATTGGCTTTCTTACACAACTTAAAATATAACCTTGATTTTTTTCTTCTGAACTTAAAGGTAATTCATCAGATTCGGTAACTGTCTCACCACTAAGCACTTTTAATTTACAAGAAGAGCACCGACCTGTTAGACAGCTATGATCGAGGAAAACTCCATTTTGTAAAGCAGCTTCAATAATCGTCTGATTATTTTCGCAAGAAAATTTTATTCCTTCTTTAAGTTTTATTTGAAGAGACATTCCTTATTTTTTTAATTTCTTCAGTTATCCTAACCTCATTCAATAAGGGAAGATTGTATTTAGGGATTCAACAGAGGCAAGCTTTACTATTTTGGGTGACCCAAGTAGATGACTGATTTAGCTTAAAAAATAGATCGAATGCTAGTAAACTGTTCTATTTTATTTTCCTATCCTAAATAATTCAAAACCAATCTTAACCAAGTTAAGTCCATCTGAAACTCCTCGCCCATCAAAAACAAAAGCAGGTTTGATCATTTTCTGGTAGACTTTTTCCCAGTAATAGCTCTTAAATTCATCCCATTCGGTTAAGATTGCGATCGCATGTGCATCCTCCATTGCCTGATAGGGATCAGATGCAACCGTTACACGTTGTTTAAAGATTTCTGGATCCAAGCTTCCCAGATATTCCAAATCAGTAAAAATCTGTTGTTCCTTGACCTTAGGATCATATATGGTGATATTGGCTTGCTCATGCAGTAATTTTTCTGCCACATAAATCGCTGCACTTTCACGAGTATCGTTGGTATCCTTCTTAAAGGCCCAACCCAAGAAGGCGATCTTTTTATCTGCTACAGTGTTATAAAGCGTCTTGACAATTTTTCGTGCAAAGCGGTTTTTCTGATGATTATTCATGATAATGACCTGCTCCCAGTAGTCTGCTACCTCATTTAATCCCAGGCTTTTTGAAATATAGACAAGGTTTAAAATATCCTTTTGAAAGCAAGAACCTCCGAAGCCTACGGACGCATTGAGGAATTTCGGACCAATTCTACTGTCTTTACCAATCGCTTTTGCCACTTCTTGCACATCTGCTTCGGTGACTTCGCAGAGTTCGGAAATGGCATTTATGGAAGATACCCGCTGTGCCAGAAAGGCGTTGGCTACTAATTTGGAAAGCTCTGAAGACCATACATTGGTCGTCAAAATTCTATCCTTAGGAAGCCAGCTGGCGTAAATATTTACCAATTCTTGCATTGCTTGCTTGCCTTCTTCCGTATTTTCTCCCCCAATCAATACCCGGTCTGCATTTTGCAAATCCTGTACGGCTGTGCCCTCTGCCAAAAACTCGGGATTAGAAAGAATCTGAAAATTAACCCCATTACCCGTATGATCAAGAATACTTTTTATAGCCTGAGCGGTTCGAACCGGAAGGGTGGATTTTTCGACAACGATTTTATCATCCTTTGCCACTCTGGCAATCTGTCTAGCGCAAAGTTCAATGTATTTTAGGTCAGCTGCCATGCCTTTTCCTTCTCCATAGGTTTTGGTAGGCGTATTGACTGAGATAAAAATCATATCCGCCTCATCTATGGCTTTGTCCACATCAGTAGAAAAAAAGAGATTTCTTCCCCGAGCTTCCGCTACTACTTCAGCTAATCCAGGTTCATAAATGGGTAGATTCTCTAGGTTTTCATCATTCCATGCTTTTATTCTAGATTCATTTAAATCCACACAGGTTACCTTAATAGAAGGGTTTTTCTGAGCAATCACAGACATGGTAGGCCCACCTACATAGCCAGCACCAATACAGCAGATATTTTTTGTTGGTCTCATTTTATAACTTAATCAGATAGGCTTTTGAAGCCTTTTTTAAAAATTATTAATAATTGGTTTTAAGCAGTTGATCAAAGTAGTCAATTGTACTTTCAAGGCCTTTTTTCAAATCTACTTTGGGTTCCCAATTCAACTCCTTTTTCGCTAAGTCGATGACTGGTTTTCGTTGCATAGGATCATCCTGCGGTAAGGGTAGAAATTGGAGCTTACTTTTACTTCCAGTCAATTCAAGAATCAGTTCTGCAAGTTCCAGCATAGTAAATTCTCCAGGGTTGCCAATATTCACAGGCCCGGTAAAACCATCTCTGGAATTCATCAGACGGTACATTCCTTCTATATTATCATCGACAAAGCAGAAACTTCGGGTTTGCTTCCCATCTCCATAGATAGTAATGTCCTCCCCCTTTAATGCCTGTACGATAAAGTTGGAAACCACTCGCCCATCTTGCGGATGCATGCGAGGACCATAAGTATTGAAAATCCGCATTACCTTAATCTCGACTCCATGCTGACGGTGGTAATCAAAGAAAAGTGTCTCCGCACAGCGTTTACCTTCATCGTAGCAGGCACGAATACCGGTTGTACTTACTGAGCCACGATAGGACTCGGGCTGGGGATGGATTTCAGGATCACCATAGACCTCAGAGGTACTTGCTTGAAGGATTTTTATCTTGAGTCGTTTCGCCAAACCCAGCATATTAATCGCTCCTAATACAGAGGTCTTGGTCGTCTGAACCGGGTCAAACTGATAATGAACGGGGCTAGCTGGACAGGCTAAATTATAAATCTCATCTACCTCGACATACAAAGGCCAAGTGATATCGTGTCGGAGAAATTCAAAATTTTTATGATTTAAAAGATGGTGAATATTAGACCTTCTTCCTGTAAATAAATTATCTACACAAAGAACTTCATTTCCTTCTTTGATCAAACGATCACAGAGATGGGAACCAAGAAATCCGGCTCCGCCGGTGACAAGAATACGTTTCACAGATTATTCAAAAGTTAAATATATATGAGTTAATCAGTTCAAGGTTCTAAGTTCAAGGTTGACCAACGTCGAATTTTGAACTTTTAACCATGAAGCCCCAAATCCCCCTTCATCATATCCTCAACCAATCCCTTTACAGTTGATGAACTGTTTAAATGACGAATTGATGAATCGAAGTTTAAGGATAAATTGATTATTCAGGGTTCGGTGTTCAAGGTTGTAAGTTCCAAGGTTCATATTAAAATTTTTGTTTATCACGGAGTACCACCGAGAACTACAGAGTTTTTTATGAGTTACTTCTAGTAATAATTGAAATATCTCCAAGCATCATATCTTCTACAAGACCTTTGAGGTCATATTCTGGTTTCCAGCCGAGTTGGGTTTTGGCTTTGCTTGGGTCGCCGATTAGGAGGTCGACCTCTGTCGGTCTAAAATATTCAGGGTCTACTTTGATTAGGGTAGAGCCGATCTTAGGTATTAGGTCTTCTAGAGATGAATCGTTAAGCGTTAAATCGTTCCCGCCACGGCGGGCAGGAACCGTTAAGCCGTCGTCTTCACCACTGCTTAACGCTGAACTTTTAACTTTTAACGCTCTTTTTGTTGCTTCGAAGTATTTCTTCTCGTCCACCGAATCCAGGATTCCGACCTCATCCACTCCGCTTCCCTCCCATCGGATGGTGAAGCCAACATGAGCGAAGGCCATTTGGACGAAGTCTCGGACTTTGGTGGTTTGGCCAGTGGCTATAACAAAGTCCTCGGGCTGGTCTTGCTGTAGCATTAGATACATGGCCTTTACATAGTCCTTTGCATGCCCCCAATCCCGTCGCGCATCCAGATTTCCCAAATACAAGCAATCCTGCTTACCTAAGGCAATGGCCGCAGCAGCCATGGTAATCTTGCGGGTAACAAAGGTCTCCCCTCTTCTTGGGGATTCATGGTTGAATAGAATGCCGTTGCAGGCGTACATGCCATAAGCTTCTCGGTAATTCTTAGTGATCCAGAACCCATAAATCTTTGCTACGCCGTAAGGGGAACGAGGGTAAAAAGGACAATTTTCATCATAGAAACCCTTTTCATTTTTATTCTCAGGCATGCCTCCATAGAGTTCGGAGGTAGAAGCCTGATAGATTCGAGTCTTTTTCTCCAAGCCCAATATCCGTACTGCTTCTAATATTCTTAAGGTCCCTATTCCATCCACATTGGCTACATACTCCGGAGAGTCGAAGGAAACCTTTACATGTGACATGGCTCCAAGGTTGTAGATTTCATCGGGTTGCACTTCCTGGATAATGCGGATGATATTGGTAGAATCCGTCAGATCACCATAATGTAGGTGGAAATTTACATGTCCTTCATGCGGGTCCTGATAGAGATGGTCTATTCGTTGGGTATTAAAGGAAGAGGCCCGGCGCTTGATACCGTGGACCTGGTAGCCTTTTTCTAAAAGTAGTTCGGCTAGGTAAGAGCCGTCTTGGCCGGTAATTCCTGTTATTAATGCTGTTTTCATATAATTTGGTCACAGAGGGCCACGGAGATGCACCGAAAACCACAGAATTATTATATTGTTATGGATGCGCCTGCTTATGGCAGATAGAGAATAGCTGAGAATTTCTTTGGTTAAAAAGGTCTATTTTTTCGGGATACCGAGGGGCTCCGACCTGCCTGCCGCAGGCAGGGAAACACAGAGAGCCACAGAGTTTTTTTAATATTATTTGAGGACCTGCCTGAGGCAGGAAGAGAGCCATTGCGTTTCATAAAGAAACTCTTTTGATGCCATCGATCATTTTGATGACTTTAAAATTGAGTAAAAGACCTCTTTTAAAACCTCCAAACTTCAAATAGGTAAGAATTTGAGCTAGATGGATATCGTTTAATTCTTCAACTGTTTTTGTCTCAATAACCAATTCTTCATTTACCAATAAATCAATACGATAGCCATTTTCAACAAGTAAATCTTTATATTGAATAGAGACAGGCACTTCTCTTCTGGCTGATAAGCCTCTTTTCTCTAATTCGTATTGAAGACATTTTTGGTAAGAAGATTCCAAAAGACCAGGTCCTAAATGCCGATGAACTTCAATCGCAGCGCCTATAACTTGCTTGGTGAGTAAATCTTCAGTCATTATTTATTTGAGGCAACTAGGGTTTTGAACATCAAGAGCCACAACTTGTCCCGAAGCATTTCGGGAGAGAAGGTATTGATAGCCTCCGAGTTTTGTTTTCTCTGTCACCAAGAGCCACCGAGGCTGTTCTTATATTTTTCTCAATTAAACTCCGTGGCCCTCTGTGCTACCTCTGTGGTTCTCTGTGTAACAATTTAGCGAGCCTGCGAGCACTTTGTGTCCTTTGTGGTTAATTATAAGAAAGCTTGCGAGCACTCTATGAGACTCTGTGAAATTCCTCCGTGAAACTCTGTGCTACAATTTTTAGCGAGCCTGCGAGCACTCCGTGGTCCTCTGTGCTACCTCGGTGGAACTCTGTGTAACAATTTAGCGAGCCTGCGAGCACTTTGTGTCCTTTGTGTCCTTCCTGGTAAATTATAAGCGAGCCTGCGAGCACTCTGTGAGACTCTGTGAAATTCCTCCGTGAAACTCTGTGCTACAAATTATTCGAGCCTTCCAGCACTCCGTGGTCCTCTGTGCTACCTCGGTGGAACTCTGTGTAACAATTTAGCGAGCCTGCGAGCACTTTGTGTCCTTTGTGTCCTTTGTGGTTAATTATAAGCAAGCTTGCGAGCACTCCGTGGTCCTCTGTGCATCCCTCCGTGGTCCTCCGTGCTCCAAATTATGCGAGCACTTTGTGCCCTTTGTGTACTTCGTGGTTAATTATAAGCGCGCTTGCGAGCAAAATTCTAATTGAAGAACCAAGCTGAATTACAAAAGGCCTCCAGAGTACCAAAGACTACATCATTCCCTCTATAACCTCCTGTATTCCTTTTTTTGCTTCCCAGCCTAAATGTTTTTTGGCTTTGGAAGGATCAGCTTTGGATACACTTAAGTCTGTTGGTCGCATCAAATCTGCAGACTGAGCCACATGATTTTTCCAATCCAGACCTAATACCTCAAATGCCTTTGAAACAAACTCCTCTAGGCTTTGGGTCTTTCCTGTGGCGATAATGTAGTCATCTGGGTTTTCCTGCTGCATCATAAGCCACATGGCTTCTACATATTCCGGGGCCCATCCCCAATCTCTTGAAACATCCAACCTACCTAGAATGAGTTTTTCCTTTGAACCATCTGAAATTCTTTTGGCAGTTTGGATAATTTTCTGTGTGACAAAGCGCGCCGGTCGCAATGGAGATTCATGATTAAAAAGAATCCCAGTGCAGGCAAATAAATCATAAGCCTCCCGATAATTATCTACCAGCCAGGTTGAGGATGCTTTTGCTAAGGCGTATGGGCTTCGAGGCTTAAATGGGGTTGTTTCCTTTGCAGCTTCACCATCGGTATCTCCGAATGCCTCTGAACTGCCTGCATGATAAACTTTTATCCCGCGGGCTTCCATTTTCACTGCTTCAAGCACATTCAGAATTCCAATGGTAAAGCTCTGAATAGTCTCTGCAGGCTGCTCGAAGGATAAACCAACAGACGACTGCCCTGCCAGAAAGTAAATTTCATCTGGTTTGGACTTTTTTATCGCTACCAATACAGATCTAAAATCTTCAGGGTCCATAGAAAGCAAATGCACTTCATTTTTGATCCCCAAAAAGCTTAACCCTCGAAAGACACTTCCCTGAGCATCTCTGGAAGTCCCAAAAACCTCATAGCCTTTCTTTAGTAAAAAGTCAGCCAAATAGCTTCCATCTTGCCCCGAAACCCCGATGATTAATGCTTTCAATGAATCTTGAGTATTAGATTTTACTTAAAGAAAATGAAGTACTTGTGTTGAATTCAAGTTTCAAAGTTCTTCAATCTGATCGGTTAAAACATTCAGAACTTCCATACCTCGAATTTCCTGCAAACGCTCTGGACCTCTTAGATAAGTCAGCTTACCGGTCTCATCCCGGCTTTCCATAAACTGGCTTTCCCTGTAAGCGTCTTCTAAGGAACAAGCCTTTACTTTTGAATTCAGGAGGTCTTTTCTTACAAAATATGCATTATTCCCATCCAGATTCCCTCCAATCAATGCATAGCCTTTTTTATCAGCCAAGTGATTCAGCGCTGAAATGGAAGCTCCAAAATAAAGGTTCGAATGGTGGGCGGCCGTACGGAAGAAATCAGCTTTGTAAGGAATGCTAATAGCTCTTTCTATCCCTAATACGCTGTTATATTCCATAATTAAGATAGCAGGATTTAATTTGGAAAAATCCATCGCTTCCAATACATGGTAATCATTGCCGTCAATATCTATGTGAAGCAATCCCAAATCTGAAAATCCGACTTCAGCCATCAAATCGTTGATATTCTCACAGGTAATAAAGGCTGCTTTATGCTGCAATTGATGTTTCCAATACCAAGGCTGCATGGGAAGAGAATTCATATATGAAGCTGATCCGTCCATGACAAAGCCTGACCACAAATTATTCATCATCAAAAACCGAGTATTCGACTCTTTATAGTCCTCTACTCCAAACTCCACAAAAGTTTTATTTTTTATCTCAAGGTGTTTGATCAAATACTGAATGATCCCATCATCTCCAAACTGACTAAAAATTCTGAACTCGTAATCATTTATAGAGGTAGAAGTCATACCCCATTGTTGATTTGACAACAACCTTCCCATAGCCAATAAGGCCGTTTCATCCTTGACTTGTTGTGGTGGGTTTAGCCTTCTTGATAAGGCTCGATAGATTTTCTTAGATAACATTCTTATAAATTTCTAAGGTTTGAAGGGCTGTATTTTTCCAAGAAAATTGCTGTACCCGTTGAAATCCCTTTTTGATTAATGTGGATCTTAAGTCTTCATCAAAAACCACTTTCTCTAATTGAGAGGTCATTTCCTCTAAATTCAAAGGGTCGAAAGTTAGCCCTGCATCTCCTACCACTTCAGGCAATGAACTGGTAAAACTACTCACAACCGGACAGCCATAGGTCATGGCCTCCAAAGGAGGAATCCCGAAGCCTTCATATAGGGATGGATAAACAAAAGCTTGAGCTTGAGAATATAGCCTAGCCAAATCCAAATCCGTTCCTGCACCCTGCAATACTTGATTAGAAGAAAGCCCCAAGTATTGAATCAGTTCTTTTTCCTGCTGATTGAAACCTCCACCACCAAAAGCGTAAATATTCAGTTCGGACTTAAGCCTCTCCGAACTAGCAAATGCCTTTAGAAAATTGGAGAAGTTTTTATACCCTGACCTTAAGCCCACATAGAGGATAAATGGCTTTTTCCCCTCAACTTCCTCTTTATCTATTTTCAATGCCTTATCGGCTGCAAGATGAACCACAGAAATTTTTTCGGAATCGATGTCAAAAAGACGGATTAAATCTTTTTTAGTCTGATGAGAAATACTAATGATATGGTCCGCCCTTTTGAGTGCTGCCTTTTTTGGAGCAGTCACCAACTCTTCTGGTCTAAATTGATCGGAATACAATTCTTGGATCATATCATAAACCGTCACAATTACAGGCCTATTGGTTTTGATAATTGGCTCTGAAGAAAAGTAGGTTTCATGTATGATGTCAGGCCTACTAAGAAACGACCTAAGGCTTCCTTTGTAGCTATTTAATTTGCGAAAGGCCCGAATACTATGCGATGGGTATTTATGAAAATAATGTCCCTTCACCAATTTCGAATTGCTTTCGGTCAGATAGTAATTGATATGCCATCCTGCTTCAATAGCTACATTCTCCCCCATACTCTGCATTTCTTCAGCCATTCTGACAAAATATCTAGATATGCCTCCGTATTTCTGAATTGAGAATATTTGTGGATCAAAAAGAACTTTCATTTAAATATCTGTTCTATGGGCAAAAGCCTAGAAAATGCGCTTTACCCTAAGGAATAAATCTGGAAACAGGACTCGCAAATAAGCAGAAATGATCTTTTTAAGACAAACTACTATTCCTTCATGGATTCTAAGAAAGTGGAAATATTCCTTTGCTGCCATTCCTTTCACATTATGGAATAAAAACCAACGCTTAGAAAAACTAAGTTTAGAGTCTCCCCAATAGGGAAAGGAATTGATTTCACAGGTGGCAATATATTTTTCCGTACTGTAACAAGGAAATCCAGCAGCCTTTGCGCGAAGACCATAATCGTAATCTCCAAAATAATGGGTAAAATCAGAGGAGAGTCCATTTAGTTTTTGATCAATCTCAGCGGAGATTAAGACTATGTTTCCATTGATCATTTTTACTTCTTGGGGCATTCCATTTGGAACGACCATGCCTTCGTCATTGGTGCCTCCAAATGAAAAGTCACCTGTGGCAGGATCCTGACAAGCTCCCACAATTATTCCCGGCTGTTCCAGCTTATGGTACTGATCAAACATCATTAAAAGAGCAGAAGGATACAGGTAAGTATCATCATTGAGCCAAATAAAGAAGTCAAATTGATCAGATTCCTTTGCCTTGGTCCAAGCTAAATTCATCCCTCCATTCCAGTAAAGATTTCCATTGCCTTTCACAACCCTCACCTGTGGAAAATTCTTTTCAAGCATTTCCGAGGTACCATCAGAGGAGCCATCATCACAGAGAAAAACTTGTAATTCGGCGTTTTCCGGTAGCATTTGATCAAAAAGATTCTCCAAACACCTTTTGGTTTTTTCTTTTCGATTAAAACAAGTCATCAAGACAGCTATGGAAAGGGTACTTTTGATAGGATTCTGGGTTTTAGGTTTAGGATTCGAGGTTCGGGAAGATATGTAAATAGTTAATTGTTAAAGGTTAAGTTGTCGTTTGTGGTCGAAAACCACTTAATATGACTTGCCTTTATTGCTTTATTAAATTATTAATCAATGACTTAGATAAATTCTTTACAGACTCGAAAGGCTCACTGGCTAATTCCCAAACCTGTAAATCTTGAAAGTTTTCAATTGCGGCTACGTTTAACCTTTACCGATTAACAACCCTTACTTTATTTTAAGCTCTTTAAACTCCCCCTGATTCTCTAAGAACCAAGCGTAAGTCCTCCGTATCCCCTCTTCCAAGCTTGTTTTCGCTTTCCAGCCTGCATCGGTCATTTTGGACACATCCATCAATTTTCTTGGAGTACCATCAGGCTTGCTGGAATCCCAGATGATCTCTCCGGTATGTCCTACAATCTTTTGGATCAGTTCGGCGAGCTCTTTTATAGTCAAGTCTTCCCCTGTTCCAACATTGTAGAGATTATCCTGGAATTGATTTTCCAAAGCAAATACCACCGCTTCAGCCAAATCTTCTACATACAAAAACTCCCTCATTGGCGTTCCACTTCCCCATAGTGTTACAGGTAAATCCCCACTACTTACTACTGACTGTTTACTATTTACAGATGAAATCTTCGCATCATGAAACTTACGAATCATAGCCGGTAGGACATGGGAAGTTCTCAGGTCAAAGTTATCGTAGGGCCCATAGAGATTGGTGGGCATTAGGGAAATATAATCTTTGCCAAATTGCTTTCGAATGGCTTCGCAAGCTTTTACTCCTGTTATTTTTGCCACCGCATACCATTTGTTGGTTGGTTCCAATGGACCAGTTAACAGATACTCCTCCTTAAGTGGCTGTGGGGCTAGTTTGGGATAGATGCAAGAGGAACCCAAAAAGATAAACTTGTTAATTCCTGCCTGGAATGCTGTATCGATCAGATTATTCTGGATCTGCATATTTTCCATCAGAAACTGATAGGGATACTCATTATTAGCCAAAATCCCTCCTACTCTTGCTGCGGCATCAATAACTACCTCCGGTTGTTCCTCTTCAAAGAAATCTCTTACTGCCTTCTGATTTCTCAGATCCAGCTCGGCAGATGTCTTCCCGATCAGATGCGAATAGCCATCCGCTTCCAGCTTTCTCCATATAGCCGATCCAACCATGCCTCTGTGGCCGGCGATGTAGATTCGGGTGTTTAGGTTGAGTTTCAAGAGTAAATGGGAATTAGATGTTAAACGTTAATGGTTAAGTGTTAAAAGTTCAGGGTTTGAAGTTCGGAGTTATTGTCGAACTGATGAATCGATGAATTGTCGAATTGATGAACCAATGATCTGTCGAACTGTGGAACTGATGAATTGTCGAACTGATGGGTAACCATTGATTTGGATTAGACCTTCGATTCGACGGTTAAACATTTCGACGATTCGACACTCCTAATGCTGAATTGACGAACTGATGGTTGACCATTATTTTGGGTTAGATTCTCGATTCGACGATTAAACAATTACACGATTAAACATCCTTAGAGTCGAGTTGCAGACTATTTAAAATCCTCATGAATGAAAAAAGCGGTATTTACCGTTTTGGCCATGACAGAATAACCGTATCCTTCCAAATAGCCAAGCATTGGATTTTGATCAAGATTTGAAAGTGAGTTTCTCAATATCTCGGCTAGGATAACTTTGGGTTTGTATTTCTCCAAGTTTATAGATCTAATCACTTCAAAATCCAAGCCTTCCACATCCACAGAAAGGAAATCAATCGTTTGATCCTTAGGCAAGTACTGATCGAGTATTTCCTCCAAGGTGAATGTCTCTATATCCTTGGTAAACAATAGTTTAAAACTATCATGACCATCTCTTTTCTCAGAAAGCTCTTTTGAAAAACCATTTAATGCAGGTTCATTGAAGGCATAATATGTCAAGACCTGCTTTTTGTCTGAAATCGGTATCTCCAGATTTATATCCCTAGCCCTCACTTTATTAAATGCCCTCATACTATCAGGCATAGCGTCAATATTTATTCCTGACCAACCTTTCCGATAAAAAAGGTATGTATTGGAGTATCGATAAGGATGATGAGCACCTACATCTACATAGAAACCACGATACTTTTTTCGAATATCAAAGATCCTCTTCAATAGAACATCCTCCCCTTCCTGAGAAAAAGATTGATTGACAAACTTCCCTCTATACTTTTCTGGGAATAAACTATAATCCCTTAAAAAGCTTAATTCGCTGATTAGATTTTTTGGAAGAATACTTCTGAGAACTGCCTTCATTAATTATGCTTTGTAGGAGATCCTAATCGATAGGTTTTGGAATTTCAGGCTGCGAGTGCCACGGCGGACAAACTGTTAATTGTTAAGCGTTAATTCGTTAAGCGTAATTAAGTTCAGGGTTTGAAGTTCAGAGTTATTTTCGAACTGATGGGCGACCATTATTTTGGGTTAGACTTTCGATTCGACAGTTAAACAATTCCTCGATTAAACAACTAGAAGGTGGTTAAGCATTATCATATTAACGATTAACCGTTAACGATTAACTCTCAACTGCGTAGCAACCAACTGCTCGACTGAATCTTCTCTCCCATTCCATCAATCAATTCAATTCCCAATTCTTCACAAACGGGTACCTCAGGAATGGATTGATTATTTTGATCACCTCCATTGGCAAATGCTAAATGGTAATCATTAGAAAGTTCTTTATGGACCTTTTTGATTGTTTCACAAACGGTGCGGTCCTTATCAATGGAAAGGTAAACTCGATCTACCGATTTGATATTGGAAACGATAAACATCCGTTCATCCTCCAACTGAAACTCTGCGGAGCCCTTCAGCATACGCTGATAATCATTATTGACAATCACAATCAACTCATCTCCCGCTGCCTTGGCGTGATTAAAATATTCTATATGCCCTTTGTGTATGGGATTGAAATAACCGGAAACGATGATGGCTTTCTTCATACTATTGTCGAACTGATGAATTGACTTTTTGACGAACTGATGAACCGAATTGCTGTCGAATTGATGAACCAATGATCTGTCGAACTGGGGAATTGATGAATCGATGAACTGAATTGTTGTCGAACTGATAAACCAATGATCTGTCGAACTGGGGAATTGATGAATCGATGAACTGTCGAATTGACGAACTGATAGGTGACCATTATTTTCGAGTTTGACCTTCGATTCGACGATTAAACAATTCGACGATTCGACAATCCTAATCTTAATTCCACAATTCGTCACTTTTTAAGTTTATTTTTCAGACTTTCAGATTGGTTAATCTGAAACTTATAGAGGGAATTTACTTTGTTTATGATTTCATCTAGCTTTAATCTAAATTCTGAATAAATCTCCTCTGAAATATATTCCATATCGAAAGCGTAGATCAAATGATCAATCGTCTCTAATGCACTTGAATAAGCAATATTTGAAAAATAAGCCTGATCAGCACTAGACGCTCTTCCAGAACCCTCTGCCAAATTAGTGGCAATGCTGGAAGAAGATCTACGAATCTGGGAGGTTAATTCAAACTTTTCATCAGAAGGAAACTTCAAGGTTAGCTTTTTGATTTCGACTCGAAACTTTCTTGCAAGTTGATAAACCTCTAATTTTTCAAATCGATAGGTAAAAAACTTCTTTTCCATGATCATTCAAATTTATAGTCTATTGAATTGATTGTCTAATTGATGAATTGACGAACTGATGAACCGAATTGTTGTCGAACTGATGAACTGTCGAATTGACTAACTGATTAATAACCATTATTTTCAAGTTTGCCTTCGATTCGACGATTAAACAATTCGACGATTCGACACCCCTATTGCTGAATTAATGAACTGATGGGTGAACCTTTATTTTAAGGTTAACGCTTCAATTCGACAGTTAAACAATTAAACGGTTCGACAATTAAACACCCTCGACGCAGCTTCGCCCTTTCAGTCCCAATCCGGAAAAAAAATTCGATTTAGAAGGCTACTATGATAAAAATCACTAGTAAAAGATTCCCGTAGCTTCTTCCTCGATATTTTCTTCGTTCCTGGGCCTTAGCTTATTAAAAAAGACTGATTATCAGTTATTTTGGGGGTCAAAAAGCCAAAACCTTGCCACTACTAGCTCCGTCTTGACGGTTCAAAGATATAAAAATGAGTAGTTTTGGTACTCATTTTAAATCCAATTTCTACTAACTTTTTTTATATACTATTTTTTGCATTTTATAATCTAAACGCTGTGTTTAAGATTACAAAAATTTGAAACTGGGTGATAAACAGATTGATTAACTTATCATGTTTTTTATATGATTGATATTGCGGATATCCCACAATTGAGGGTAACCGAAGTTTTCAAGGAAGAGTACCTTTCCTCCTTCATTTTCCCAGGACCATTGACTACGGGACAGATCGAGATTATCCTTATGGACAGAGGCCAATTTCAGTCCCAAATTTTGATGGTAAGATGCCATTTGGTAGATGCGGGTAAATCTAAGTATCTCCTCACCATCGTAATAGAATCGATAATGGCTTGCTGGAGAGGATGAAATTTTAAAAACAAAGCGATTAACCTCTAAGACTTTTTTATTGAAGTTTAGCCGACAAGTCACGGCAGGATTCTCAGAATCAGCAGGTAAGCTAACTAGTCCTAGAATAGGATCGCTCTGAAACCTATAAGGCAAACGTTGAACCTGCTTATCCTGATATCGAAAATTGAAATCAGTCAACATCTGAACTGGGTCGAAAAAGGCAGGTTTACCTGTATAATGATAGGTACAAATCCTACCATTCAAAGTTTTTTGAACTGTAGTCCTGCCTGAAAAAAGATTTTTAATTGCATTCAGCATATAATTGAAAACTTTAGCTTTAGATTGATAAACAATTTAGTTTAAAGATGTAGGAACTTTGTTTTGGATTTCATAGATGATAAAGCGCTTATCCTCTGGGTTTCGCTTTCGTACGATTAGCGCTTCTCCAGAATGTGATTCACTGAGTTGATTGACCTCCTTAATTAGGCGGCTCCGCTTAACCTTTTTATGATCTGGGTTTGGAATATCATTGATCAAAAGAATTTGATCGATTTGCTCCACAGTCAATACCTTTCCTTGAAATGGTTCGAAAAGTTCTATTAACTTCTGATCAGAATTTTTCTGAGATTGGGGTTTCGTTTCAATGCTTTCCTTCTGTGATTCCAGATGTTTTACCTTGAGTATTTCTTTGCGCAAGACCCAGAAAACAATCACCCCTGTGGCAATCAACATCCCAAGTGATATTAATATGTAGTCATTTTGGAGTTCTTCGATTTCCCTTGCACTAATAGGCAAAACTTCCGCTTCACCCACATATTCAGCCTTTTGGTACAAATCGTCAAAATTCAAGACAAAGGGATTATCTCTCACCGCGGAAATAGTTGCTTGATTAGCTTGCTGAAGAATCCAGGAAGGATTATTCAAAATTTCGATGGCGCGCTCCATTTTTATAAACCGAAACTCCAAAGTATTTTTTTCAAAAATCAAAAAGCCTATTTGTGGATCGGAAGAAAAGCCCGAGAAGACCATGAAATCTTTCGTATCTAAGTAATTTTCATGGATCACAAAATCAGCCAAACTGGAACTTGTAGAAATAAGGTTGCCAAAGGAGAGATACTGCCAACTAAAATCCTCGAAATTTAAAAAGTAGCCTTGTTCAAAATCTTGATGATTATCAAAACGATAATTCTGTTTGACTCCAAAAAAGAGAAAGGCTCCTTTCTCTCCCACCCCAGTATATGCAGCCCCGTAATCGATGGGTTGATTTTGAGTTGGAAAAAGTGACCAAGATCCCGTAGCGGAATCAAAACTCAACAAATCACTGTGATTCCGCCAAAAGCCATAAGTTCCCAAGGAGAAAAGCTGTCCATTTCGGAAAAAGAATTTTGCGCCACAGTTGTATCCGCTATTATCGTAGAGATAGCAGTTATTCCAACCTTCTGAAGTCCATTGATAGACATTAAAAAGGCAGGGAGTAAGAGCGAAGGTTCCCTGATCATTTTTAATCAATTGAAAATCCTTCCCTCCCTGTACGGGTAAGTTTTTTAAGGATTGAATTTGCTCTTTAGAAAAATGAGCTTCTAAATAGTCGAGATTTCGGATGGTACCTAAATCTCTAATAGATATGGATAATTTGATTTGATCAGCAAAGGTGATAGCAGAAGTGCCACAAAAAAACA
The DNA here is from genome assembly GCF_002807035.1 of Algoriphagus formosus. Taxonomy (GTDB): domain Bacteria; phylum Bacteroidota; class Bacteroidia; order Cytophagales; family Cyclobacteriaceae; genus Algoriphagus; species Algoriphagus formosus. Next base: position 690,364 of record NZ_NIUC01000001.1, read on the forward strand.
AAGCAGCAATAAGAGTTATTGCCCTTAATAAAAACATACAATTCAAATTAATCTTCATGTTCATCGCAAAGAATAAAAATTGATGAAACTAAATCGATAAAAATCAGGTAAATTAAGTAACAATGCCTGTTACCTAAATTAAATATCAATTCAATTAATTGGTAATCAGTAATTTAACAATTATAAAATAACTAAATATTTTTATGAAAAGCAGAAAATTATTTAGATGTTTCATTCCCCAAAAACTATGTTTTAATACAGTACAGAGTGAAATATATGTTGCAAAAAATTCATGAATATTTACAACTCAACTTATTTCGTATTCTAGGAAGCGCTTGTCTTGGAGATTTCGTTTTCTCTTAATGATTGATTTTCCGTATTTCTTTTCTGCCATACTATTTAATGCTAAAAGTAATCGAGAGCGCCTAACCTTTCTGTAATCCAAACTTTTAATAGTATCGATCTTAAAAAGCTTATCCAATTCTTCGGTATTAAGTACTTTACCTTTGAGGGAATGGAGTTCATGAAATATTTTTGCTATTTCATCATCAGTTTCGTTTCTGGAGCTACTCTCTTCCTGCACATCAGAAGTTTTCAAAAATAAGCCGATAAAAGGGCGGCTCAGTCTTGGGAAAAATTTCACGAATAAATAGAGGATCAAGAGCAAGCTTACTAACAAGCCTAAGAATAAAAGAGTCCTTTCTTTCCATTTGAAAGATAAAGCGGGAGATAGAGACTCGATTTTTGCTTTACCTACATATTCAGCATGTTGAAAAAAGCCATCAATATCCAATTCCTGTATAGAATTGAAATTATCAACAAACTGAATTTGATCCCCTTTTATAGCTATCCAAGCAGCGTAATTAAAGAAATCAAATGGTGAGTCTCGTTTGAAAAAACGAAATTCCATACTGCGCTTATCGAATAGTACCAGTCCCATTTCATTATTAGAAGAGGCAAAGGCATTGAAGACAAAGAAATTCTCAGTATCTATTCCAATACCTCGTTGGATAAGAAACTTGGCCTTTCCTGGAGTATGGGATATCAATCCTTCGAAACTTAGTCGACTCCAGTTCATGGATTTGAGGTCTAAATAAAACCCTTCGTCTTCATATACATTATTGATATTTAGACGGGGGTTATGATGAATTCCCAGAAAGAGAAAAGCCGACTCCTTCCCAATGCCAATTAATTCGGTATTGTAACTAGAGGGTTGATTGCTTGGAGTCTCCAGTGACCAGGATCCCTCTATTTCATCGAAGGAAAGTAAATCAGTATGATTATTCCAAAATCCATAGCCCCCCAAAAAGTGAAGTTGATTTTGATAGAAGAAAGGCCAGGCCCCGCAGGTATATCCGCGATTTCCAAATAAATAGTGGTTTTGCCATGTATCCTCTTCCCACTTATATACATCAAAATAGCAACTGGAAATGGCGTAAGTTTCAGAATTGTAGGCTATTAACTGGAGTTTCCGATTGTAAACAGTTGGTATTTCTGCTAATCCCTGAATCATTTCTTCCGAGAAATAAGGAGGAAGGGATTGGCTATCTAAAATCTCCTCAATCTGATCTGATTCTAATTTAAGGCGGACCATTTCCTGTGCATTTGCTGCATGCAATACGATGAAAATCAGGCATAAAGCAGCTGGTTTAAGCTTAAATAAGATAAAAGAAATATTGAAAAACATCTTAAATTAATAACAAAACTACGCCCCAAATATCAATAGATATTAGAATAGTTCAAATCCAAGATTGATGAATGGTTAATTTTTAGTGACAAAATTAAGGGGTTAAATCCTGGACAGAAAATTTCTTGACAACCTGCAGGATGTATATAATTGATGCCAAAGGCTATCTAAAACCATAGAAACAAGGGATTTAAAAAAGATAGCTTCGCAGATAGGAAGATATGGCTACGCCAAGATATTAGGCCTATCTCACCGACTGAAAGGAGGTCTATCTCAGGAGGCGAAGCCGACTATATCTTTCTAAACGAAGTGAAGGATATTTCGCCGAAGGCGTATTTCAAGAGTCGAAGACGACAATATTTCGCGAAGCGTATTTCTTTTATTTTTGAGACTGCCACTCCGCTACGCGGCTCGCAGTGACGGTAAAACCAGTAACTCTTGGATCAATTTAAAGCCTATCTCACCGACTGAAAGGAGGTGTATCTCAGGAGCCGAAGCTGACTATATTTTTCCGAACGGAGTGAGGGATATCTTTTTGAATACAGTGAAGATTTTTTAAAGATAGCTGCGCAGATAGGTGAAGATATGGCTGCGCCTAGAAATTGGGTTAAACGTACACCCTAAAATGGCGCAGGTCTCATGACCTGTGCCAAAAATAATGCCATCTCCTGACCGCTTTTTTATACCTCTCCGTCTTGCTGGCACCCAATTCCCACTTCCAAAATAAAAATCATGGGCCAGCGCTGGGGGAACATTTTAAACCTTCTACCTAGGGTTGAAACCCAGGCCTGCCTACCTCAGGTAGGGCTAAAACATTTCGTGTCCGCCACGGCGGACTGGCACTTCAGCACTCTTTTATTTCACCGAACGAAGTGAGGTGTATATCAGGAGGCGAAGCCGACTATATTTCGCCAAAGGCGTATTTCTTTTATTTTTGAGACTGCAACTCCGCTACGCGGCTCGCAGTGACGGTAAAACTAGTAATTCGTGAAACGAAGTGAAGCGTATATCACCGACTAAATGGAGGTATATCTCAGGAGGCGAAGCCGAATATATTTCGCCGAAGGCGTATTTCACGAAGTGTATTTCACAAAGTGTATTTCCCCAAAGGCCTATTTCCTCCTCAAAGCTCGTTTCCACCAAGGTAATTGGACTTCTTCATGATAGCCGTAGGAGTTATTTCCATAGCCGTATCCGTAGCCATAGCCATAGCCGTATCCATAACCCTTATCAATATGTACATCATTTAGGATGCCATAGATTTTCTTGACTCCACCTTTCTCAACCAAGTTATTGAGAACCTCAGCATTACCCTTCATGGAATAGCCCTGACGGAATACAAAGAAGCTGATATCGGCATGCTTGAAAAGTTCTTTTGTCTCAGAGACAAGTCCAACTGGAGGACAGTCAAATACTACCACTTCATACTCTTGACGGATTTCTTCAATGATCTGCCCAAATTTATCCTGAAGCAATAATTCAGCTGGATTAGGCGGAATAGGACCTGATAGGATAATATCCAGGTTTTCATGAGAAGTTGACTTGACTACTTCTCTCCAGGAAGTATCCGAACTCAAAGCAGTACTCATTCCTTTGTCATTAATCAATCCAAATTCTTCGGCAATTTTAGGCTTTCGAAGGTCCAATCCGATCAAAATGGTCTTTTTACCCATCAGCGAATAAACAGATGCCATATTCATCGATACAAAAGTTTTTCCCTCACCAGAAATAGAAGAAGTAAAAAGCACTGTCAATTTATCTCTATTTGGACTCAGGTAAGACATATCTGCCCGAAGTGACCGAAATGATTCTGTTACCGTAGATCTTGGATTAAGCAAGACAGGTAAACTATCTTCTGTATTACTTCGCCCAATCATTGAAATCAAAGGAACCTTAATTGCTTTTTCGAGCTCTTTAGGATCTTCTAATTTTGTATTCAAAAAATCCTTGATCGTAATAAATGCTACTGGGATGATAAGTCCTATAATCATCCCAAAAAGCAGATTCGTTGTTCTTTTTGGAGCGATTGGGGCGCCTCCTGCTTTAGCAAAATCTAAAATTTTATTTTTCGGCATATTGGATGCCATGGTAATTTCTGCCTCAGCTTTCTTTTGAAGCAAATAGACATAAATATTTTCATTGATTGTAAACTGTCTTGTATAGTTTAATAAACTTCTTTCAGTGGCTGGCAGCGAATTTATATCCTGCTCGATCAATCGAATTCTACCATTAATATCAGACAGCGTGTTTCTTGAGTTTTGAATTGCCGAGCGTACATTTTCCTTCAAAGCGTTTGAAGTGCTTTGAATTCGGGAATTGATATCCCGCATTTGTGGAGTTTGATCATTGAAAGTAGCTGAAATCCGGACCCGCTCTGCCTGCAATTCAGAAAGACTCGCTACTAAAGAAGTCAAAAGAGGATCGGTAACACCTACAATAGCAGGAGCTACCAAATCTCCCAATTGGTTATTATCCAAATAGGATTGTAATGTCTGTAGGTATTTAAGGTTTAACTCAATCTGACTTCTCTCCTGCTCCAGGTCTGTGAGACGCTCAAAAATCATAGAGCCCTCTTGAGAAAGGTTGAAAATCCTATTTTTAGATCGGAATTCCTGCAATTGGCTTTCTGAATACTCCAAAGAGTCAGAAATACCTCTAAGTTGATCTTCTATAAACTTAATGGTGTTCTCAGAGGCTTGGTTTTTTTCATCTAATTCACGCTGAAGGTATTGCTCCATCATGGTGTTAATGTAGTTTTCACCAAGACGTCGAAGAGGTGTTTCTAAGGAAAGTGTTAAAATTGAAGCTTGCTTATTCAGGGTTGAGGCCTGAAGTGCATTTTTCATTTGCAAAGCCAGACTAGGTGTATCAACTAGCTTAAAGAAGACAACTTCTCCAGGAAGAACAGAAACTTTATTCACGGTAAAACTCCAAAAGTCACCAGAAATTTCCTGTCCAAAGGAGTAAATTGATTTTTTTAAACCAAATCCCTGTGCACTTTTCTTGTAGAATGGGTCTTTTGGATCATAGATCGCAAATCCCTCCTCCTCTACAGTAAGTTCAAAATTATCCTCATCAATTACCTCCAAACGAAAAAGTCCTCCAACTACCTGCGGAATATCCCAATCAACAGAAACATAAATTGGAACATTACCATAAATCTGTCTTGGTTTAAAAACCTCATCCACATAGTAAGACACATTCAAATCCATTTTTTTTATGGTGGATTCTGCCATTGAATAGGATTTCAAAATCCCTATTTCATTTTCAATATTGCTTTTTCCCTGTGACCCAAAGCCTGCTGATTCAAAAAGATCTGCCCCTAATGTAGGTCGGTCGTCAACAATCAAAACGGTGGATTCTACACGAAAAATTGGGGTTGTGAAGCGATTAACCAAGTAGGCAGAGACCAACCCAAGAAATATAAATAATACAAAAAGTGGCCAATACTGAAGATAGTTAAAGAACAATACCTTCAAGTCCAAATCATCTTCTTTCTGTGCTAGAAAAGGATTCGGCTGATTTTGAGGATTGGAAGCTGAATTGGGATACATTATCTATTAAGCACAATAATAAGGTTGATAATTAAGGCCGTAGCAGTAATCGCTGAGATCACAAGAGAAATGGATTGAGCTGCGTTTTCTCCTGCTCCAATCTCCCTCACTTTCATGGGCTCAGCATAAAGCTGATCATTTGGTTGTATAAAGTAAAATGGAGTGCTTACCAAGTTTCTATCAATTAGATTGACTCGATGTAGTCGGGTACCATCAGGATATTGACGAATTAAAAGAATTTCATCTCGCTTGGCTATTGTAGAAAGATCTCCGGCATTGGCTATGGCTTCGAAAATAGTCATTCTATCCTGAAGAACTACAAACTTCCCTGGTCTCCGAAATTCACCTAAGGCAGAATATCGAATCCCCCCTAATTTTACCTTGACATATAATTCATTTTTCAGGTAAGCGCGAAGCTCTTCTTCTATTTTGATTCGAGCCTCCTCAAGAGTCAAATCTTTCACTTGAATATTTCCAACTATAGGAAGTCGTATAAAACCATCTTTATCAATAGAATAACCAGTCATGTAATAAATATCTCCCCCTGACTGACCTGCCATTTGCCCCATTTGATTTCCTCCTGTCGGCATTCTATTTCCAAAGCCCATTTCAATAATATCCTGGGCTGTTTGTACATTGACATCAATGATATCATTGTATTGCAGGCGATAATCAGGAACCTCATATTCAATCAGTTCGCCTTCTTCAATTGGTTTGTTACCCTCTAGGTTTTGGAGGTAGATAATTTTTTCGTTTGATACACAAGAAAAAAGACCTAGAAAAAGTGAGGCAATGACGGTGATCGTCAGTCTTTTAGTCATAGGGTGAATGAAATATAATTTAAAGGATTTGGGCAAACTTAGGAAAAAATGGCCTAAAATCAGTCAAAATTAAATCACCAAATTCACTAGTTAGATGTTAAAAAAGTTCGATTTTGAACAAGAGTTGACTTTGAATACAAAAAAATGCAGATGAGAATAAAATATAGGATCACATTTTAGGGAAGGATAGCAGTTTTAAAAAAGATAGCTTCGCAGATAGGCAAAGATATGCGTATGCCAAGAAATTGGTCAAACCTATCTCCCCGACCGAAAGGAGGTATATCTCAAGAGGCGAAGCCGACTATATTTCACGACCGGAGGGAGTGTATTTCGCGACTTAAAGGAGCATATTTCTCGCCGCCGTTCGTGTAATCACGCACGGCATTTAATCAAAGGTTTTTAGGCCCTCTTGCTGGCACTTAATATTGATTTCCAAACAATAATCATGGGCCAGCGCTGGGGGAACATTTTTAACTTTCTACCTAGGGTTGAAACCCTAGGCTAAAACATTTCGTGCCTTCAGCACTCTTTGTACAAGTCTAATGCCGCCGTGCGTGTCTCCACGCATGGCTTTTTAATGTCGCTGCCGTTCGTGTCATCACGCACGGCATTTAATCAAAGGTTTTTAGGCCCTCTTGCTGGCACTTAATATTGATTTCCAAACAATAATCATGGGCCAGCGCTGGGGGAACAATTTTAACCTTCTACCTAGGGTTGAAACCCTAGGCTAAAACATTTCGTGCCTTCAGCACTCTTGTATCTCCCCGACTGAAAGGAGGTATATCTCAAGAGGCGAAGCCGCCTATATCTTTCCTAACGAAGTGATAGGTATCTTTTTGGACACAGTGAAAATTTTTTAAAAGATAGCTTCGCAGATAGGTGAAGATATGACTTCATCAAGATATAAGGCCTATCTCACCGACTGAAAGGAGGTGTACCTTAGGAGCCGAAGGCGACTATTATTTCCTCCTCCCCGGCTGATACCTTTCCTCCATTCTTTTTTCTACGTCTTCTCTGTAAAAGGCTACATCCTTAAAATTAGCATCTGCATAGCGCTGGGCTTGATCAAGAAAGTGAGGGGATTCGGGATCGGAACTCTGACCCCCTGCCAAAATACTCTTGGCTTTTACCTTTTCTCCAAATTCCACCACGGCTACGAAGCTATTGCCCGAACTTCCATACAATGCCTTCGTTCCTTCTTTTCGACTTGCACCATAGGAAGCCAAAGCGCCCCATCTGCCAGAAGCCAAACCAATCGGAATAAATGGTTTGGAGTCATCGTATTTCAAATCAATATCTCCACTAAGCCGCTGAAACCGGTTTACTTCTCCCCAGGCTAAGTTCCATTTTCCATAGTCTTCTTTCAATTGCTCAAGGGTCTCTTCGAAAACCCGAGCCATCTCCTTCTGAACATCCGCTTGAGAATGGGATTCCAGCACTTCATTTTCTACCAAATCATTTAAATCCCGGAATTGCCGCTGATAGTTAATCCCATAAAAATGAGCCAAGGTCATAGCTTCAGATTCCTTGGATGTTTTATAATCCCAATCCTTCAAAATTTCAGTAGCTGCTTGCAGGTCAGTGCTATTCCCATACTTTTCTAAAGCCCTCACCAATGGTGGAATCAAACGTTGAAAAGCAGGAATTACCGGGTCATAGGCCAAATCAATAAAGGAATCCAAATCTAGGTTTTCAGCTTTCGATAACACATCTACCGCATGAATTCCCCGGAAATTCTCACGATCAGGAGCCATGTAAAAAGGATAATCGGCTTCTTTGGGACTGAATTCACCGGCTGCCGTAAAAGGTGTTGAGTTACAGTTTTGAATCCAGTCGGTCGGAGGATTCAAAATGGTAATACTCTCATCCACAGTATGTAAACCCTGCCAGTCAGTTGCAGGATCGGAGCCATCCACGGGCTTGGAATAGTCAAATTTGGGATCTCTTTTTGGGATAAAGTTCCCATGGAAATAAGCGATATTTCCTTCTGCATCTGCAAATACAGTATTGTTGGACGAGTTTGTCCGGATATCCATCATCTCCCGAAACTCATCATAATTATCCAGCTTGGTCCGGGTATAACTCTGAATTAGGGCATTCACTGGATCCCAATTGATTCGTGTTGCTACCCAATTATCTTCGAGTTTGTGGGTAATTGGACCCTGATGAGTTCGGTACATGGTAAATTCCTTAGTCTTGAGCCCCTCCGAGGTTTTGTAGGAGAGTGTCACAGGAACTTCCTCAATTTCACGCTTTTCATTTCCATATTGATAAAAATACTTGCCGTTTTCTTCAGTGATCTCCTGCTTGAATTCATCGATAAAATCCACTCGTGTGGAGGTATGAATCCATCCCGTTTTCTCATTAAATCCTTGATAAACAAAAAATTGCCCCCAGGTTACTGCTCCGTAAGCATTTAGTCCTTCCTCGCTTACCACGTGAACTTCAGGTCGAAAATAGAATGAGGTATGAGGATTGATTAGCAGCATAGCATTGCCAGAAGCGGTCATATCCCCACGGATGGCAATTCCGTTACTTCCCTTCGGCTCTTCATATGGATCAGGGTGATTCAATCCATCCCCAAATTCAGAATAGGCCAAAGCCTTATTTTGTTCATAAAATGCTCTGATTCGGGAGGTAGGAATTTGCTCTATATCTCCTCCGATAGAACCCTCAAAAAAGTACATGGGAAACCAAGGTTCATAGCGCTCAATAACTTGAGTTTGCACTTCAGGATGGGTGTGCAGGTAATAATTGACCCCATCAGCAAAAGCCTGACAAAGCTCTTTCAACCAATCAGGAGCCTTTTCATATGCTGCTTTAGCCTCCGCTTCAGTCATGTAAAGATTGGCCCGCAAGTCAGAGTAAAGCGCCTCCTCTCCTTCGAGTTCGGCCAATCTACCGGTAGCCCAAATATAGTTTCGCTCTACCCTCCTAAAGTCATCCTCACATTGGGCATAAAGCAATCCAAAAACTGCATCCGCATCGCTTTTTCCGTAAATATGAGGCACTCCAAAATCATCCCGGATGATCTCCACCCGTTCCGCTTGGGCTTCCCAATTATCGATTTCAGTCGGAGCCTTACAGGCAAAAACGAAGAAAAGAAAAGCAGCTAAGAAGAAGGTAGATCGGAGCATGTTTTTGATTTTGGGTGAAAGATTAATCCGAAATATGCATTAAACATCCTATTACGAGTACAAAAAGCTTCAAAATCAACCGCTTTGCTGTATTTAGCTCGATCACCGTAGCGATGCTATGCTTCACTCGCTAAACACTTGATTTTCTTGCCTTTTGAACTCTCATTACTGATCCTAATGCATAGTCCGGATTTAAATAAAGCGAAAATTGGGAAATTTGGCTTAGAAAATTTGAAGGGCGGTTTTTCCATCTCATTCCAAGGAGCAACGATATCTCTCCCGCAAAGGAGAAAAGTAAGAAATATAACTTCGGTGAAATATGCTTCACTACTTTTAGCGAGATATTGGTCTTACCGTCACTGCGATCCCGAGGATCGGGAGAAGCAGTCTCAATAATGAAGAAAATATACCTCGCGAAATACACCATGTGAAATACACCTCACTCCGTTCGGTGAAATAAATAGTGCTGAAGTGCCAGGCCGTGGTGGACACGACTTGTAACAAGCCGGATTGGAAATCCTAAGATATGGATTCGGAATTGCATCCCAATAGCTAAGGCAACATTAAAAAACCACTCGATATTTTGGAAAATTTTGTAAGACTTCATTTTTCTATTCAAAATTTTACCTTTGAACAATCATAAACAAACCAATGCAATGGACTACCGATCTTTGATTTCCTCTCCTACTCTTTTGATTGATGAAAAAATCTGCCGTGCCAATATTAAAAAAATGGCGGATAAAGCATCTCTTCACCAAATGGAGCTGATTCCCCATTGGAAAACTGCCCAGTCAAGGACAATTGGCAATTGGGCAAAAGATTACGGCATTCGGCAAATCACGGCCTCTTCCATTAAACAGGCTGCCTACATGAGCAACCAGGGTTGGGAAAATATCCACATTGCCTTCCCCTTCAATGTAAGGGAAATACCAACCCTAAATAAACTCACAGAAAGCCAGTCCATTTCTGTGCAGATCGTCAATACCGTCACCATTTCCAAACTAGCCGAAGAACTAAAAAATCCCATCGGGTTTATGATTGAAATAGATGCCGGATATGGTAGAACGGGAGTTCACATGAGTGATTTTGGGAAAATTGATGAAATTCTTCGGATCGCAGCGGGGTCTGATAAATTGAATTTTATTGGCTTCTACATACATCCTGGGCACACCTATTACATGCCAGACAAAGAAGGAATCTATCATGAGACCCGACAGGCATTAGCCATGCTCAAATCTAAATATCAGGCTCAATTTGAAAGTTTAAAAACCCGAATCGGGGATACTCCCGGCTGCGCTGTGGCAAATGATTTCGGAGATATCGATGAGATGGGACCGGGAAATTTCGTCTTTTATGATTTAATGCAAGCAGACTTGAAAAGCTGCGAAAAATCGGATATTGCCGTTGCTCTTGCAGTTCCTGTGGTGGATATCATTCCTGAGAGAAATGAAATTTTAGTCCATGGAGGAGGTGTTCATTTGGCGAAGGATTTTTTACAAAGAGAAGATGGTCAAAAGATCTTTGGAGAAGTAGTGCTACTGAATGAAAAAGGTTGGGAAATCCCAAGTGAAACCAGCATTGTCAAAAGTATTTCTCAGGAACATGGCTTGATCAAAGCTTCGAAAGAATTATTGGAGCAAGTAAAAGTGGGAGATCTCATAGGAATTCTTCCTGTTCACTCTTGTATGACCGCCGATGCGATGGGCGCATATTTAACCTTGACTGGAGAATGGGTGGATCATGCCGAAAAGAAGAGTTTTTGAATCGACGATTTACGAAGTACGAATTACGAAATACGGCATTTTGCCTCAATTGAACTGAAATCATTCCTCTAAAGTTCTTCTTCTCGCTCGGTAGTTTTAATGTCGAATGATGAATTTTGAATGATGAATATCGAAGTTGCCTGCTGCAATCAGGTCTCGAATTTAGTAAAAGTGCTGAAGTGCCCGTCCGTCGCGGCGGACACGACTTATTACAGCCCTACCAGAGGCAGGCAGGCCAGTATGAGCGAAGAGGAACGATGAGCGAAATGCTGGGTAAAAAAGAAATAAAATTACCCCAGCGCTAGCCCTCAGTTCTTAATTTTGAAATCATCTTAAATTGATAGCAAGAAGGAGAAGGATTTAAAAACGCAGTCAGGAGACTGCATTATTCAAGGCACAAGCCTACCTGAGGCAGGTAAATCCTGAGACCTGCCCGTCCGGCAGGCAGGCTTGCGCCAAGAAGAGCGAAATGGTGTCAAAGGAGAAATTCACGAAGGTAAAAAGACCCTGAAGGGGTCAAACTATTAATAGCCCCAGGTAAGCAAGACGAGGTACGAGGCGAAGCGAAACCTGGGGTTTAAGGATAAAATTTCATCCCCAGCGCTGGCCCTTGATTTTGAGTTAGAAGTAGAAATGATATGCCAGCAAGACGGAAAGGAGTTTAACAGTAAACATTTTTATAGACCAACCCGTCATAGTTGATTTTTGCGAGTTCTTTCTTGATACTTTTTAGCCAAAAAGTATCCAAAAGGCCTTGGCCCGGACTTTTCTTCAAATCGCCTCTAACAAATCGGAAAGGCAAAAATTTAATTGCGATTTGATTTTTGAAGGACTCTGAAATCTAAAAATGGGCGTCTCTGAAACAAGCCTGCCTGGCGGTAGACAGGTTCAGAGCTAGCCCATTTTCTTAACGATTTCCTCGCCTTACAAAAACCGAAAATCCCGTAGGCCATCCCAAATACTCTAAAAATCCCACCCTACTTATGAAAGGTAAGGCAATGCATGGAGAACTCTTTATAAATACAGGCACCCAAAAACAGCGAAAAAGAGAGTGTTGAAGGCACGACTTATAAATGCTCTTGGTAAGCCTGCCGTGATAGTTCGGGGACCTAGCACAGGGGTTTAGAAATCACAAATTGACCCCAGCGCTGGCTCTTAATCTTTGATTTAGAAATGGCACTACAGTCCCAGCAAGAGAAAGTAAAAGCCTGAAAAAAATTCGGTGCGTGATGACCTGTCTACAGAAGGTAGGTACGAACGGCGACGAGCCAAAAATATGCTCCTTTCAGTCGCGAAATATAATCGGCTTCGCCTCCAAAGATACACCTCTTTTCAGTCAGTGAGATAGGCATTATATCTTGGTGTAGCCATATCTTTCTAAATCTGCGAAGCTATCTTTTATTCCTTTACTGAATTGAAGGGGTAAGATTTTCGATACGTCCTATGCCTTTTTTGACCTAAAAATATTTCTCTGAATGCACTCTTTTCGATTGACATTTTAATTTAGAATTGCACTCCACCTTATCTGTGGGCCTCATACTTTGAAACGGGGATTCTATCTCGCAATTCCTGAATCAAACTACTCGGAACTTCTTGGCTTAACTCATAGGCCTTCGCCAAGCGACTCACCTGCTCTACCGAACTCGCACCTACTGAGAGCGATGCAACAGCAGGCTCTTCCAAGCCAAAACGAATCAAAACAGCCTGAGGATCAAACCCACTTCCATGGATTATCTCTCGTATTTCCTCAACCTCTGCTTTTGAAAAGTTTAAATACTCCTTTCGAGGCTTATCCAATAAAATGCCTTTCGCCAAGCTACCTCTCACCAGAACCCTTGATTCACTCTCTCTTATCATTGGAAAAATTGACTCTTCTGGCCTTCTATCCAATGGACTGTATTGAGACATAAAAAGTGCGGGAGGATTTTTCTTAAGTACATGCCGCACCACATTGGGTCGAATTGAGGAAATCCCAAAGGCTCTGATTTTCCCTTTCTCTTTCAAAATCTCAAAAGCTTCCAAAGTCTCATCCCAAGGGTCATCAATGGTACCTCCATGAAGGAGATAAAAATCCAAATAATCAGTTTGAAGTCGTTTGAGACTTTCATCCACAGCTTTCAAAATATAGGCTTTCTTTGGATTCCAATCCCACCCTGATCCATCCGGACGCCATTCATTCCCCACCTTACTGGAAATCAACACCTGATCCCTCCGTCCTGCTATGGCCTTTCCTACATTCGATTCATTGATTCCTTTTTGATATAAGTCGGCTGTATCCAGCAAATTGATCCCAGAATCCAAGGCCTGATGAATGATTTCCAAGCTTTCCTTTGTGTTTTCGGGAAGGGACATACAGCCCAGGCTTATTTCGGGAATTTGAAAATCGGTTTTGGGAAGCTGTATTTTATTCATCACATTTTGTCATTTTGATTTATCCCCAAGTTTTCAAAATTTATGGTTTATTCATATCGGAAAATGATTCTTTCTGCCATTTATAGCTATTTTTGCGACGCTTAGAACCTATTAAAATGAAAAAAATCGCAGTTTTTACCTCAGGAGGAGATAGCCCCGGCATGAATGCCTGTGTACGTGCAGTGGTCCGTACAGCCATTTTCAAAGGCTTGGAAGTTTACGGAATCTACAGAGGCTATGAGGGGATGATTGAGAATGATATCAAGCGGATGTACACCTACTCCGTCAGCAATATTGTACAAAGAGGCGGCACCATCCTAAAGTCTGCTCGCTCAACCGAGTTTCGAACTCCCGAGGGCAGAAAAAAGGCCTATGAAAATCTTAAAGCCCATGGAATTGAAGGTTTGGTAGCCATCGGAGGAGATGGAACCTTCACAGGAGCAAAGATTTTTCATGAGGAATTCGGCATTCCGGTAGTTGGCTGTCCCGGGACAATTGATAATGATATCTATGGCACCGACTATACGATAGGTTTTGATACCGCGGTGAATACTGCTTTGGATGCTATTGATAAAATCAGGGATACGGCAGCAGCACATGACAGGATATTTTTTATCGAAGTGATGGGGCGTGATGCAGGTTTTATCGCAGTAGAGTCAGGAATTGGAAGCGGTGCCGAATTTGTCATGGTGCCAGAAACCGCCACAGATCTAGACGCAGTCGTCAAGTCCCTTAAAAATCTCCGAAAAACCAAAACTTCAAGCATTATCGTGGTGGCTGAAGGAGACGATGAGGGCAGCGCTGAGGTAATCATGAATAAGGTCAAGGATAAAATCAAAGACAAAAAGAAGGAGTTTAAAGTGACTACTTTGGGTCATATTCAGCGTGGCGGAAACCCTACGGCCCGAGATCGGGTTTTAGCATCAAGATGTGGAATGGCAGCGGTGGAAGGATTGCTTGAAGGCAAGTTTGCCTGCATGGCTGGCATCATGAACCAAGAGGTCGTATATACGCCTTTCGGAGACTGCATCGGAAAAGAAAAACCCCTGATCCAAGATCACCTGAAATTAATTGAGTACTTAAGTATCTAATATGGGCTTTATCCCGATTTTCCTTACCCTTGGAGGTGCTTGCCTCCTGTTTTTTCTTACCGTAAGAAATACCTTTCAACGGAAAATAGCGCTTGAAAAAGAACTGTTTTTCAATCTTGGGGAAAAGCTCCCTGAGTTGAAGGGGAAATCTGAAGAGTTGACTAGCAGCGAGCAGATTCTAAAACAAATCTCCGGGCTTGAATTGAATCCTAAAACCAAAAAAGAGGTTTTAGAGCTGCTCAGAGACATGAAAGTCAATCGATCGCAATACAACAAACTGATCAAAAAAGCTCCTTACAATTGGGTCGCCAAAATCAGTGGCTTTCGGCCAATTTGAAATTGATCCACTTGAGAATTTGCTCAAAATCATCTGGGTGAAACCACTGATAATCAGATTCTTTTCGAAACCAGGTCAGCTGTCTTTTGGCGTAGCGTCTTGAATTACGCTTAAGTAACCGGATAGCTTCTTCCCGATCGTACTTTCCTTCCAGGTATCTGAATATTTCTTGATAGCCTACAGTTTGAAGAGCATTCAAATGACGCTGTTCGAAAAACTGCTCCGCCTCCTCAAAAAGTCCATTGGCGATCATTTGATCCATTCGCTGATCGATCCGTTGATAGAGTTCTTCTCGATCTCGCTCAAGTGCAATTTTTAAAATTCTAAAGGGTCTTTCCACTTTTTTTCTTTTCCTGAAAGCGCTAAAAGGTTTTCCTGTACCCCGAATCACCTCCAATGCGCGCATCAATCGCTGTGGATTTTGAGTATCCACTTGGCTGAAGTATTCTGGATCCGCTTTCTTGAGTTCTTGTTGCAGAAATTCCAGTCCATTTTCTTGGTAGTCACGAATTACCTCCTTTCGGAAAGTATCCGGAATATCCGGCATATCATCTAAGCCATCGGTGATAGCTTTTGCAAAAAGCCCCGAACCTCCAGTCATGATGACTACTGATTTCTCCAAAAACAGATCCTCTAAAATTCGCAGGGCATCGCTTTCGAACTTTTTGACATCATAGTCTTCTGAGATTGAAACAGAATCGATTAAATGGTGTTTTACCTCCGCTAATTCAAGGGAAGTAGGTTTCGCTGTTCCAATGGATAGTTCTCTGTAAAACTGTCTGCTGTCGCAGGATATGATTTCTGTATTAAAATTTTTGGCTAGTTTTAGACACAAATCTGTTTTGCCCACAGCAGTAGGACCAACTATCAAAATCAGGGTCGGATTTTCGGACAATGGATCAGGAATTTTGATTTACTTTCAAAAGTCCAAACTTATAGAATGAAAAGCAAAAGCATACTAATCGTAGAGGATAACGATCTGAACCGGAAGTTTTTCGAAAATCTGATCGGTCAAATCTGGGAGTTTGAAAGTGCTCTCAACGGACGTGAAGCCATCGAAAAATTAGAAAAAAGGGATTTTGATTTGATCCTGATGGATATCCAGATGCCAGAAATCGATGGTATCACAGCCCTAAAAAGAATTCGAGAAAAAAACCTGAGTCTCAGTCCTGTCATTGCGGTAACAGCTTTTGCGGATGAAAGTGAACGGGATTCCTTTTTGAGTCAAGGCTTTGATGGCTTTATTACCAAGCCCATTCGTCCAAAAGAATTCATCCTGCAAATCCAAAAAACCATCAACGGGGAAAAGCCAAAGGTATCCAAAGCCAAAAGCCCTCTGGATGTAGATGACTTGATATTGGACAAGAAAATATTCAATCAACTTAGTAAATACAATAAACCGGAAACTATACAACAAATCTACCGTGACTTCATGGAGGAAGCTGATCAACTCCTTCCCGCTATAAATAGTGATTTTGCAGATGGGCTATACGAAGAAGTCAGCAAACACTGCCACATCATCAAGGGAAATGCCGGCACACTCGGAATCAATCGAGTGTATATTGCTGCCGCAAAAGCGGAAAAAGAAAGCCGACAAAATCAAATTTCCTCCCTTGATAAATCATTGGCTGAAATGGAGAAAGAAATCATCAGATTTAGGAAATATTTATCAGAAGAAACTATTTTTAACTCATGAGCGAAACAAAAAGAATATTAGTCGGTGAAGACAGTTCAATTATCATCAATCTAACCAAAAGTGTACTCGCATTCGAAAACTACGAAATGACTGCTGCCAAAAATGGCAAACAGGTTTTGGAAAAGTTTGAGAAAGAAGACTTTGATTTGATCCTAATGGATATCAGCATGCCTGTCTTGGATGGAATTGCTTGTACCAAGGAAATCCGTCAGATGGCCGACGAAAAAAAAGCAAAAGTACCCATCATTGCCATCAGCGGCAATATCCATAACATGACCCACGATGAATTCCGAAAGGCCGGCTTTGACGATTTTCTTCAGAAGCCTCTTGATTATGACCGCCTTTTGGCTACCGTCAAAAAATTCCTGAGTTAAATGGCAATCAAGTACACAAGACATTTTTTGGACAAACTTGAAAACTTATTCGCCTCCTCTGAGTATATTCTACGATACGAGAAGGGAAGTTTCAAGTCAGGATATTGCATCTTGAAAGACACCAAAATTGTGATTGTGAACAAATACTTTCCCCTGGAAGGTAAAATCAATGCATTGGTAGACATCCTTGGCGAATTGCAGTTTAACCCTCAAGATTTTAAGGAAAAATCTGTTCAGGACTTCCTAAAGGAACTACAACAAACCCAACTGAAATTTTGAATATTCGATTTTTAGGTACCGGTACCTCACAGGGAGTTCCAGTCATAGGCTGTGACTGCGTGGTCTGCCGGTCGGTAGATTTCAGAGATAAACGATTTCGATGCTCTGTTCACATTGAGACAGAAGGCAAAAGCTTGGTAATTGACACGGGACCCGATTTTCGGATGCAGATGCTTCGAGCCGATATTCACCAACTTGATGCAGTCATCTATACCCACGAGCACAAGGATCACACCGCTGGACTAGACGATATCCGTCCCTTTAATTTTCGCCAGAAGAAAGACATGCCTGTCTATGGTCGAAGCCAAGTACTCAATCAGATTCGACAGGAGTATTCCTATGTTTTTTCGGAGAAAAAATACCCTGGAATCCCTCAGGTTTTGCCCATTGAAATTGACGAAGAGCCATTTGAAGTGGAAGGGATTACCATCAATCCTATTCCCGTGATGCATCATAAATTACCGGTTTTGGGTTTCCGAGTGGGTGACTTCACCTACATTACCGATGCTAACTACATCTCTGAAGAATCCAAAGAAAAAATCAAAGGATCAAAAATCTTGGTCTTAAACGCTCTTCAAAAAACTCCCCACCTTTCGCACTTCACCCTAGAGGAAGCCATCGAAATGGCACAAATGCTGGGAGCTGAGCAAACTTATTTCACTCATATTTCCCACAAGTTGGGACTTCATCGGGAGGTAGAAAGTGAGCTCTCTGAGGGCATTCATCTAGCTTATGATGGTTTGATGCTATCTTTGCCTTGATGCATTTAAATTATCATTTTCTTCGCTTCCTTTGCCCTCGGCTTCAGGAAACAATGCAAGGTTTTGTGGCAGTAGCCTGCTTTTCGCAAAACAAAGATGAGCTTGTCATCGAATGGAAAAAAGAAGAGGAGACGCGGTTTTTGCGTGCACACTTACTCCCTCCGCAGATTTACTATTCTTTCCCCGAAAACTTTCAGCGGGCCAAACGAAATTCCATTGATCTTTTCCCTGAACTGATTGGTGAAAAAATAAAGTCCTGTCAGGTTTTGAGTTTTGAAAGAGCATTCTATTTCGAAATGGAATCAGGCATGGTATTGCTTCTCAAACTCCATGGTAACCGAAGCAATATTCTGCTCTACGAACCCAATCAGGAATTTCCAACCCGAGTATTCCGAAATGCGCTTTTGGAAGATAAATCCTTGAATTGGAGAGAGCTAGAGAAATCCCTAGATCTTAGTCAAGCCCAATTTGAAGCGCTCCAAGGCAATGCTTCTAAGTTTCTCCCCACCTTGGGCAAAATCCCCAGAGCATTTCTGCTCAAACAGGCTTATCCTGAGGCAAGTTTGGAGGAAAAGTGGAGTCAAATGCAAGAAATGATTGACATGCTAGACAGTCCGCTTTTCACTTTGGTTCAAGAGGATGAGGATGTCCATCTTACCCTCCTTCCCAGCGAAAATGCGATCGGTCAGTATTCTGACCCTTTGGAAGCTTTAAATGCCCTTTTTCACAAGGCTTTGGTGATTGGGGCTTTGGAAAAAGAAAAGAAGCAGCTAGCCAAAAATTATGCTGATCAAATCAAGCGAACGGAAAATTTCATCCAAAAAGCCAAGGCTAAATTGGAAGAACTCCAAAAGTCACCTCCACCTGCACAGATTGCAGACGTAATCATGGCTAATCTTCATGAATTTTCTGATGGAGTACTGAGTAAAAATCTTTTCAACTTTTATACACAGGACGAAATCAAAATTACCCTCAAACAAAACCAGAAACCTCAAGAATTAGCGGCTACCCTTTATCGAAAAAGTAAAAACCGAGAGATCGAATGGAAGCAATTGGAGGAGGCGATTGACTCCAAAGAGAAAAGGCTATCGGAATTGCGACACTTGGCAGAGCAGGTGGAGCTGATGGAAGGATTTCGGGACCTGAAAGAGTTTAAAAAGAATCATAAATCTGAAATCAAAGACGCTAAAAATCAAGAAAGTCTGCCTTTCAGACAATTCAATATTTTTGGATTGGAAGTTTGGGTTGGAAAATCATCCAAGGATAATGATGAGATGCTACGCAGGTTTGTACATAAAAATGATATTTGGCTACATGCAAGGCAGGCTCCAGGGTCGCATACCATCATCCGAAATCCAGCAGGAAACAAGATAGCAAATGCCGTTTTGGAGCGTGCTGCATCGCTGGCAGCTTACTATTCTAAATTAAAGAATGAAAGTCTCGCTCCTGTGATCTACACGGAAGCCAAATATGTGAGAAAGATCAAAGGCTCTGCTCCAGGTTCGGTCATGGTGGACCGAGAAAAAACCCTTTTGGTGAAGCCTGAGGGCCCAAATCAAGAAATTTCGGGGGATATCAAGGACTGATTCGCGGAGGATCAGGAGCTCGAAGAGAAATTTTATTGAAGCCATTGACAAGGACTACTGTGCCAACTATCCCTGTAGCCCCACCCACATACAAAAGAGCTTTGCCTGCATCTGGATTACTGCCTAAAAGCTGACCTCCGATGATAGTTACCGTGTACCCAATGGTTGCAATAAAAATCCCTGTCTTTAACTGCTTTTTGGAATTATGTAGATTGAGTTGGACCTCGTATAACTCCTGATCCATCTGGACAATAGATCTTCTCAAGGAGTCCAAATTGGCCTGTTGGGAGCTACTTTGAGCCCAGGAATTTGACATGGACAATATGCCCAAAAAAGTCACTGCAATAAAAAACCGACTCATACTATTGATTAATCCAGCTTTTGAATTCGTTTACACGCTCTCTTGCCACTACCAAGGCATCTTCTGATTTGGCGTTCATGGCAAGGGCTAATCGTCCGTTAAGATAAGGCTTGATTTCGACCAAACCATCTAAATGAATAATCATTGAACGGTTAATTCTATAAAACTTTAACGGATCTAGCAAGTCGGACTCCAATTCACTCAGGGAATGATCGATTACATATCTCACTGAAGAACCTATTTCTACCAAGTAGGTCAAGCCTTCTTCTGCATAGAAATAAGCCACATTTTCAACCGGAATAAAGACAAATTTATTGCCCAGTTTAGTTAAAAACCTCTTCTTATAACTTTTTGATGTATAATGTTTTACGATGTTATTAATAAAGCTCTGATCCAGCGATGGAGTTTCAGAATTTGGATTGAATTTCTGAGCCTTCTGAAGAGCTTTCACCAACCTCTGTTCATCTATTGGCTTAAGTACATAATCGAGGCAATTATGGTCAAAAGACTGAAGTGCGTATTCATCATAAGCTGTTATGAAAATTACGGGAATTTTCAAATCAGCCATCCCGGCAAAGGCCTTAAAACTCAAGCCATCTGCCAAATGTATGTCGCACAGGATCAAATCGTAATTGGAGATATTTTCCAATTTGGACCTAAACTCGCGGACACTTTGAACAGAATCGATGACTTTCCAATCAGAAAAATTTTGAGAAACGATGGATTTGATTCGCTTCTGGGCTAAGGGTTCATCTTCGACTAACAGTATTCTCATAGCTTCCTATCAAAGGGAGTTTAACTTCAAAAATCTTTTCCCCATCAAGAATCTCGATGGAATGATCTAAAAACCTATATCTTTCAGAAATGTTTTGAAGACCTATTCCGGTAGATTCTTCTACCGCCATTTTTGGCTGCTTGGGATTACTCACTATAAGATAGTCACCCTTGGTATATATTTCAACCTGTAGCGGCTCTGTTTCTGTAAAGTAATTGTGCTTGACAGCATTCTCTACCAGTAATTGAAGTACTGCAGGTGGAATAAGTTTCGATTTACTTTCCTCTTCAATTTCCACTTTAAAGGAAAGCGATTGATCAAATCGAATAGAAAGCAAATCCATGTAATCATATAAAAATTTAAGCTCTTCTTTCAAGGTGATGAGTTCATTCACCTTATTATTGAGCATGTAGCGATAGATAGAACTTAGCTTTTGTAAGTAGCTATCAGCCACTTGAATGTTTTCATGAATCAGCACTGACAAAGCGCTGAGATTATTAAAGAAAAAGTGGGGGTTAAGTTGTGTATTGAGTGATTCCAATCTCGCCTCAGCACTCAAAAGCTTAAGCTTTTCAGCCTCTAGATTTTTCTCACTGAATTTTTTATTGAAATAATAGATCGCATTGACACAGTTGAGGAAGAGATTTACTCTGAAGAGAAATCCCAGGGTCAAGAGGAAGTTTTGTTTGGTCAGGTCAAAAGGACCTCCAAATATTAATCCGGTTGATTTTACAGAAATCAGAGCTAGTCCGGAGATCAAAACGAAGCTTGACAAAAACTGAACTGCTAAAGGATGGACTTTTTTGAAAAGTGGAAGGGTATTTTTTTCGATTAAGTAATTCGCAAACCAAACGAGGTAAGACAGAATGATGATTAAGGGAAAAAGTTGATTTTTAGGAAGAGCAGCCTGGAATAATCTATCCCCGTCCAATATGAGAATATTGAAAAAGGAATACAATCCCAAAAGTCCCGGATAAATGAATTTATATCTATGGCTAAACATGCCCGCTGATTTCTTCCCCTGATAAGATAAATGAATGAAAAGCAAGGGTGGGGCAATGCCCTACCCCTGCTATATGGTGGTTAAATAATTCTCTTAAAGTGTCGGTAATAATACTCCGCTGATGACATGGACTACGCCATTTTCGATTGCAACATCAGCAACTACTACGTTGTAGATATTTCCAGCTGAGTCTGTTACGGTTACATTCGCTCCAGTTCTAGTCACAGTCAAGTCCTCTCCAGCAAGTGTAGGCACGGTCTGAGCGCCTTCAGCAAGGTCGGTAGAGAAAGCAACTGTAGGAACTACGTGGAAGCCAAGTACTTTTTGTAATCCGTCCAATCCGATTGCATCGATCAATTCATCAAGATCAGCTACTCCAAGTGTGCCCAAAAGATCTACAAAGGCATCATTGGTTGGAGCGAATACTGTGATAGCATCTGCATCAAGCAAAGTTTGTCCTAGTCCAGCAGCAGTTACCGCATCTAGTAGGATTGTCAAACCAGCATCTGTCGCAGCTTCAACTACATTTGGAAGATCTTCCTCAGGCAGTAGTACTCCGTCGATGACATGAACCACTCCATTTTCGATCTCTACATCTGCAGCTACCACATCATAAGTGTTACCTCTTCCATCTGTAACAGTTACTGCATTTCCATTACGAGTAACAGTCAAATCCTCTCCTGCAAGAGTAGGAACAGTCTGAGCTCCTTCAGCCAAATCTGTAGAGAATGCAACGGTAGGTACCACATGGAAACCAAGTACGTTTTGCAATCCTTCAAGTCCGATCGCATCGATCAATTCGTTAAGGTCAGCTACTCCAAGAGCTCCCAATAGATTTACAAAAGCATCGTTGGTAGGTGCGAATACAGTGATTGCATCAGCATCAAGTAGTGTTTGACCAAGACCGGCAGCAGTAACAGCGTCCAAAAGAACAGTAAGACCTGCAGCTTCTGCAGCTTCAACTAGATTCGGTACATCTGGCTCATTCGCAGTAGGTAATACCACTCCATCGATTACGTGAACAACACCATTTTCGATCGCTACGTCAGCAGTTACTACATTAAAGGTATTTCCTCTAGCATCAGTCACGGTCACATTGGCACCTGTACGAGTTACTGTCAAGTCCTCACCAGCCAAAGTAGGAACAGTCTGTGCTCCTTCAGCCAAATCAAAAGAGAAGGCAGTAGCAGGCACTACGTGGAAACCAAGGATTCTTGTAACTTCTTCAATTCCAACAGCAGCAACCAATTCCTGTAGAGAACCTAGGTTCAATGCAGCCAAAAGATCAAGGAAAGCTTGATTGGTTGGGGCAAATACTGTGATAGCTTCAGCATCAAGAAGGGTTTGACCAAGGTTAGCTGCAGTTACTGCATCCAAAAGAACAGTCAAACCAGCCGCTGTAGCTGCTTCTACTACATTTGGAAGCGAGAACTCAGGTAATAGAACTCCGTCGATCACGTGAACAACTCCATTTTCAATGGCAACATCTGCTACTACTACATTTGCTGTGTTACCCAAAGCATCTGTTACAGTCACTCCGCTTTCGCTAGCTTCAACAGTCAATTCCTGACCAGCTAGAGTTGTGAAAGTATTGGTAGCTTCTAAATCTGTAGAGAAAGCTACTGCAGGTACTACGTGGAAACCTAGGATAGTTTGAAGATTTTCGATTCCTCCGATTTTAGCAACCAATTGGTCTAAATTCTCAGCATCATAAGCGGCCAAAGCAGCAGCAAAAGCATCATTGGTTGGCGCAAAAACAGTCATTGCTTCTGCTCCTAACAAGGCTCCACCTAGATCGGCAGCTGTAACAGCATCAATAAGCGTGGTCAATCCGGCACTTTGAGCAGCTTCTACCACATTTGGAAGCATCAAATCAGGAAGCATCACACCGTTAATCACATGGACTACACCATTTGCAATTTCGATATCTGCTGCAACCACTTGAGCTGTACGTCCAAGTTGATCGATAACAGTCACAGTACCACCAGCAACTTCAACAGTGATATCCTGGCCAGAAAGTGTAGTAAAAGTATTGGTAGCTTGTAGGTCACCAGAAAAGGCTACTGCAGGCACTACATGGAATCCAAGTACAGTTTCTAAGTTTTCGATACCTCCAATTTTCAATACCAACTCATTTAAGTCAGCAGCATTGAAAACCTCCAAAGCAGCTGCAAAAGCTTCATTGGTTGGAGCAAAAACAGTGATGGCTCCCGCTGAAAGCAGAGTATTTGCCAATCCATCAACTGCAGTCACCGCATCAAGTAAGGTAGTCAAACCAGCCTCAGTAGCTGCTTCTACCAAATTAGGAGCAGGCAAGTCAATAGAAGGAATCAAAACACGGTCAATCACATGGACTACTCCGTTTTCGATTTCTACATCAGCCTGTACGACACGCGCAGTGTTTCCGGCAGCATCGATAACAGTTACGATACCTGGAGCACGGTTTACTACTAATTGTTGACCAGCTAAAGTGGTTACAACATTAGTCTCATTAAGTTGATTTGAGAAAATTGTGTTTGGCACAACGTGAAAACCAAGGATGGTTTCAAGATTCATTGGACCTCCAATTTTTTCTACCAAATCATTCAAATCTGTCGCTCCAAACTCAGTCAAAGCATTCACAAAGGCATCATTGGTTGGTGCGAAAACAGTAATTGCGTTTTGCGCTTGCAAAGTCGCTTCCAACCCAGGTATTGCTCGGATGGATGTCACAAGAGTGGTCAAACCAGCATCCTCAGCTGCTTCTATGAGCGTGGGATAAGGTAAAGGGCCTTGATAGTCTTCATTCTCACAAGCGACGAATGAAAAAAAGACGACCCCGACTAAAAGGTACTTTAAGAGTTTTGTCATAGCATGTTATGGTTAGTTTGCTTTCAAAACTCTGTATAGACACGAATTGATTTCTGAATAATCGCGAACTGTAGATTTTTCACTGTGAACTGTAGAAGTTTCACCCTGAATTGAAAAAAGCCCCGAGGGGCTTTATCTAAATTTTAAATAAAAGTCTGACTAATCAGTAAATAGGATGGCTTAAAATATTATTAATCCACTATATGGATTTTCAACATATTGGTCTTGCCTTTGGCCTTGAGTGGCATACTGGCAGTATTGATAATGATATCTCCAGGATTTACATGGTCATCACGCTTCAGGGTATTCTCGATATCTTCGAATGTAGCGTCTGTGGAAATTTGATTCTCATAGTAATAAGCGCGCACTCCCCAGACCAAAGACATTTGAGTGATCAACTTCTGATTTCGGGTGAAAACAAAAATACTTGCCTTTGGACGATGAGAAGAAATCCGGAAAGCTGTAAAACCTGAAGAAGTAATCCCCACGATAGCTTTTGCCTTGACGTTTCTTGAAAGTCTGGAAGCCATCAGGATGAGATTATTGCTCAAGAAAGTTGGTGCACTTTCTGGGATTTTGTAGAGGTTGTGATAAATATCTGAGTTATCTTCTAAGTACTTGATAATGCTAGACATAGCCTTTACTGCATTCACAGGATATTTTCCTGAGGCTGTTTCGGCAGAAAGCATCACCGCATCCGCACCATCAAGAACCGCATTCGCCACATCATTGGTTTCTGCCCGGGTAGGTCGTGGATTGGAGATCATACTTTCCATCATTTGAGTGGCGATGATGACTGGCTTGCAAGCAAGCTTACATTTCTCTACCATTTTCTTTTGCCATAAAGGAACGATTTCTTGAGGTACTTCCACTCCAAGATCTCCCCTTGCTACCATGATGGCATCTGTCGCTTCGATGATATCATCGATATTATCCAAAGCTTCCGGTTTCTCGATTTTTGCAACAATCCTGCAGACTTTTCCTGCTTTTTGGATTCGCTCTCGCAAATCAGTGATGTCATCCGCTGATCTTACAAAAGAAAGCGCAATCCAATCTACCTCTTGCTCCAAACCAAAGACTAAATCTTCTAGGTCCTTTTCGGTAAGAGAAGGTGCAGATACCTTTGTATTAGGCAGGTTAATCCCCTTTCTGGACTTTAAAATACCCCCATGAACTACCGTACAGTTTACATTTTTGCCGTCGGTATCCTCCACGATCAGTTCCAAATTACCATCATCAATCAATATACGATCGCCAGAAACCACATCATTAGGCAGGTTTTGATAAACTGTAGAAACCAAGGAAGCATTTCCCACTACAGGGTCATTGGTAATCGTGATTTTATCACCAGGAACAATTTCAACTCCGTTATTCTCTACCTCTCCTACACGGATTTTTGGACCCTGAAGATCCTGCAGTATGCCTAGGTGTAAATTGTCTTCTTTATTAATTCTTCGGATAATTTCAATTACCTCTTTATGGATAGCATGGCTACCGTGGGAAAAGTTTAGCCGAAATACATTGGCCCCAGCAGCTGCTAAGCTTTTGATCGTTTCATAATTATTGGAAGCAGGTCCAATGGTAGCAAGAATTTTGGTCTTGTTGAATTGATTCATTATTAATAGGTTAATAGGTTTTCTTTTGATTTTAATTTCGAGATATCAAGCTTCATGACATTTTGTACATAAGGAATCTGCCGGAGATTGGAAACAAAAATTTGAGCGTCCAATAGCTCTGTTTCATCTTGTACCAATAGAAAATAATCCATGGTCCTAAGTTCGGGAATCAAGTAAGATACATTTCTTTCGGAGGTGATTGCCTTGTTTTTCAGAAGCTGAATAAATCCATGAGGTAAAGAAAGGAAATATTGGCTAATTTTCAGATTGGGTGCAGACAAAAACTCCAATTCGATATCATCCTCCCGCGTTAGATCTAAATGGAGCGCACGATTAATCAGCCAGGCCATTTTGTAGTCCTTTACAGGAGATACAATACCCAAAAGCTCAAAATCATAGGTATGCTCAATTTCTAATCTGACTTTCTTCATTTAGGCTTGGCAAGACTTAGCTCAAAGTTAGAAATAAAAAAATGACGAAAAATGAAGTAGCACCTCTTTCAGATTTTTTTTGAGAAAATAAGCTCCTAAAAAAAAGAGTTAACAACAAACCAATCAAAAGGCTAGCTTCTTCGACAAAGATTGAAAAATCCTCAAATACTGGGAATATTGACCCTGAAATTTGAAGATTTTAATTAAATTTCTGTGTTGAGCGACAAAGTTGGTAAAAAATTTACTTAGACCTTTTCTTTGCCTATTCGCTTTTAAATATATTTCTTTGCGGAGTGTTATTAACTAAACTGATCACAAAATGTCTGAAATTGCACAAAAAGTAAAAGCCATCATCGTAGACAAACTTGGCGTAGAAGAATCTGAAGTGACTATGGAAGCTAGCTTCACCAATGATTTGGGAGCTGACTCTCTTGACACTGTAGAATTGATCATGGAATTCGAGAAAGAATTCAACATTTCTATTCCAGACGACCAAGCTGAGCAAATTGGCACTGTAGGTCAAGCTGTCTCTTACCTTGAGGCTAACGTAAAATAATCATTCTTTCATTCATTTTATGAATTTGAAACGAGTTGTAGTAACGGGTATAGGCGCCATCACTCCCATTGGCAATACTTCCGAAGAATTTTGGAAGGGATTGACAGCGGGCGTAAGTGGCGCTGCACCTATTACCAAATTCGACGCATCACTTTTCAAAACCCAATTTGCCTGCGAAATCAAAAATCTCGATGTAGATAATTTTATCGACAGAAAAGAGGCAAGGAAAATGGATCCTTTCACACAGTATGCCATGATCTCCGTTGATGAGGCGATGGCTGACTCAGGATTGGATTTGGACAAAATTGACAAAGCACGTGCAGGGGTTATTTGGGGATCAGGAATCGGTGGATTGCGTACATTCCAAGACGAGGTTACTAGCTTCGCCTTAGGAGATGGAACGCCTAGATTCAATCCTTTCTTTATTCCTAAGATGATCGCTGATATCAGTGCAGGTTTTATTTCCATCAAATATGGATTTAGAGGTCCTAATTTCGTCACTGTTTCGGCTTGTGCTTCTGCCACTAATGCGCTAATCGATGCATTCAATTACATCCGAATGGGCAAAGCTGATATTTTCATATCAGGTGGCTCGGAAGCAGCGGTAACTGAAGCAGGAATCGGAGGATTCAATGCGATGAAGGCATTGTCGCAAAGAAACGATTCACCTGAAACGGCTTCTAGACCTTTTGATAAGGATAGAGATGGTTTTGTGTTGGGTGAAGGTGCCGGAGCTCTTATACTTGAAGAGTATGAGCATGCAGTAGCGAGAGGTGCCAAAATCTATGCAGAGCTAGTCGGTGGTGGAATGTCAGCGGATGCCAATCATATTACCGCTCCACATCCTGAGGGATTAGGAGCTAGCGAAGTGATGGAATCTGCACTGAAGGATGCTAATCTTAGTCCAGCGGATATTGATTATATCAATGTGCATGGAACCTCCACTCCACTTGGTGATGTGAGTGAAACCAAAGCGATCCAAAAAGTATTCGGAGAACACGCTTACAAGCTCAATATCTCCAGTACCAAGTCCATGACTGGTCACTTATTGGGAGCTGCTGGAGCTATCGAAGCAATTGCTTCTATCATGGCTATCAAACATGGGATTATTCCTCCGACGATCAACCATTTCACGGACGATGAAACCCTTGACCCCAAACTTAATTTGACATTCAATCAGGCTCAAAAGCGTGATGTAAATGTTGCATTGAGTAATACCTTCGGTTTTGGCGGACACAACTGTTCTGTCATCTTTAAGAAAATAAACTGATTACCAGTTGAATTTGCTGAAGCGTCTGGGAATTCAAAACTTATTTCTGAGTAAAAAAGACAAAAGGCTTGCCTCCTCCATCAAAATGATGACTGGAGGCAAGCCTTTTAATATTTCCCTCTATCAACTGGCCTTGACTCCGGCGGCTTTGGGGGAAGAAAGCCCACAAGGCTATCGAGTAAGCAATGAGCGCTTGGAGTTTTTAGGTGATGCCGTTCTCGGTTCAGTCATTGCCGAGTACCTTTTCCAAAAATACCCCTTACGGGATGAGGGCTTCCTCACCGAAACTCGCTCCAAACTTGTCAATCGGGAAAGCCTAAATCAGACCGGAATCAAAATCGGAATCAAAAATATGCTCTGGGAGTATATTGAGGACAGGCCCTTTACTGCGAATAAATCTCTTTATGGGGATATTTTGGAAGCGATGATCGGAGCCATTTATCTTGATCGGGGTCATGCTTTCACCAAGAATTTTATCCTGCAGCGCATCCTCCTTCACTTTGATATCCAAGGGAT
Source organism: Algoriphagus formosus (assembly GCF_002807035.1). GTDB lineage: Bacteria > Bacteroidota > Bacteroidia > Cytophagales > Cyclobacteriaceae > Algoriphagus > Algoriphagus formosus. Next base: position 719,240 of record NZ_NIUC01000001.1, read on the forward strand.
GATCGCAACCACCTCCAATTACAAATCAAAAATCATCGAGTGGACTCAAAAAGAAAATAAGGAGGTGGATTTTAAGATAATTGAAATCAATGGCAACCAGCGGTACAAAGAGTTTGTTGTAGCTTTGAGAATAGAAAATCGAGACGTAGCCATTGGAAAAGGTCCCACTAAAAAGAAAGCAGAACAGGAGGCCTCCAAAATTGCTTGCGAACAATTAAAAATCCCCCATTAGAATTCCCCTTCAATCAGTATGAAATTAGCACTTGCCACAGTCAATCAGACACCGCTAGACTGGACGGGAAATCTCCAGCGAATCATTGCTGCGACCGACCAAGCCAAGCAAGAAGGTGCAAAACTTATTTTTTTTCCTGAGCTCTGTATTACTGGTTATGGCTCAGAGGATCTATTTCTCAGCTATTGGTACCCTGCAAAAGCTTTAGACCAACTCCAATTGCTGCTCCCTCATAGCCAAGGTGTAACGATAGCCGTGGGTCTCCCCTACCGAATCCAAGACAAGGTCTACAATACCATGGCCTTGCTTGAGAATGGTAAGCTGAAAGGCTTTGTAGCTAAGCAGTTTATGGCCATCGACGGCGTTCACTATGAATTCCGCTGGTTTACTCCCTGGAAAGCTAATGAACAGATCGAAGTTGATTTCTTTGGAGCGAAAATCCCCTTTGGCGATATCACCTTCGAAAAAGAAGGAATTCATTACGGATTTGAGATCTGTGAAGATGCTTGGAGAGGAAAAGAAAGACCGGGCTATAGACTTTGTGATCGAAAAGTAGATTTGATCATCAGTCCCAGTGCAAGCCATTTTGCCATGGGCAAAACACTTGAGCGCAAGCAATTAATCGAAGACAGCTCAAGGATTTTTGACTGCTTCTATGCCTATGTAAATCTTCTTGGAAATGAATCCGGAAGGATGATTTTTGATGGAGAGGCGCTTTTCGCCAAATCAGGAAAAATTCTCTATCGAAATCAACTTCTCTCCTTTCAAGACTATCAGGTCATGACCTTCGACTACAAGGATGAGGAGCAAGAAATTACAGAAATTCATCCCAAGGAGTGGGAGTTTACTCAAGCTTCTGCCTTGGGTCTTTTTGATTACCTAAGAAAAAGTAAAAGCAAAGGCTTTGTACTTTCACTTTCCGGTGGAGCAGACTCCTCGACCATTGCTGTATTGGTTGCAGAGATGGTCCGCAGAGGTCTCGAGGAGCTAGGATTACAAGCATTCTGTCAAAAGATCGGTTTGAATGACTGGGAAAACTATTCAAAAGATCCCGAAAAACTCCTGGTTAATGAACTTTTAACCACCGCCTACCAAGGTACTTCCAATTCATCCAAAGACACGCTAGAAAGCGCTCAATCCTTGGCTGAAAGTCTTGGGGCTAAGTTTTACCATTGGACTATCGATGAGGAGGTTTCTTCCTACACCTCCAAGATTGAAAATGCCTTGGGAAGGAAGCTGACTTGGGAGAAGGATGATATCACCTTGCAAAACATTCAGGCAAGGGCACGTTCTCCTATTATTTGGATGCTAGCCAATATCAACAATGCACTGCTTTTAGCTACTTCCAACCGGTCGGAAGGCGATGTAGGCTACACGACAATGGATGGCGATACGAGCGGAAGTATTTCCCCTATCGCAGCAGTTGATAAATACTTCGTGCTCCATTGGTTAAGATGGGCAGAGGAAAACCTCAATCGGCCGGGACTTAAAAAAGTCAACTCACTGCAGCCTACTGCCGAACTTAGACCAAGTGAACGAAGGCAAACGGATGAAAAGGATTTGATGCCCTACTCGCTAATTGTGGAAATTGAAAAACTAGCGATTCGGGATAGGCGATCCCCTATGGACATTTATTGGCTCTTGAAAGAAGAACTGGACCTGAATCCAGAAGAATTGAAAGGTTATGTAAAAAAATTCTTTCAACTTTGGGCAAGGAATCAGTGGAAACGGGAAAGACTCGCTCCTTCCTTTCATTTGGATCAATTCAATGTTGACCCAAAAACTTGGTATCGATTCCCTATCCTTTCCCAAGGATTCTCAGAAGAACTCGCACAATTGGAAAAAGCTTAATATCCCATGAATTTGACACAGTTTTTAAATTACATCGTCTGGGATCCAAACCCGGCTGTAATCCCCGGATTTGATCGACTAAGATGGTATAGTCTTCTTTTTGCCCTTGGCTTTATTATTTCCCAACAGTTTATGGTCTACTTTTTCAGAAAAGAAGGGCATAAGGAGGAATTGGTCGATAAACTTACCATTTACATGGTGTTGGCTACTATTATCGGTGCCCGGCTAGGACATGTTTTGTTCTATGAGCCTGCCAGATATTTGAGCAATCCGATTGATATTTTGAAAGTCTGGGAAGGTGGACTTGCTTCTCACGGAGCAGCGATAGCCATTTTGATCGCGCTTTGGATGTATGCGCGCAAAACGCCCGGCCAAAGCTACCTCTGGGTAGTGGATCGGATTGTCATCGTCACTGCCATGACGGGAGCACTTATTCGCTTAGGAAATTTGATGAATTCCGAGATCGGTGGAAAGGACATGGAAAGCGACCAAGGAATCGTCTATGCACGAGATTTGGAAGAAATACTGGAATCCTTGCGAGTACCCATTATTTCTATCGATGCTTACAAACCAGATGATCGAAGTGATGAACTCACCGGAAATGGGATTGTCCCAGTAAATGTAAGAATCGAAATCAGCAAAGGCGATTTCAGCAAAGAGACTTTAGAAAACACCCTACAAAGTGACGTGAAGTATGCCCTCACGCAGTTTAATAGCTCCAAAAAGTATTTTGCAGAACCCTTGGAAACACCGCTCAATTTGACACTTGAGGAAGATAGAGACAGCTTTATCGCAATTGTCAAAACCTTCGGTAAAGCCAAACATCCAACACAGATTTATGAATCAGTGACCTACTTTATCATTTTCCTCCTTCTATTAGGAATTTGGTGGAAATATAAAGAACAGGTACCGGAAGGACTTCTTTTGGGGCTTTTCCTAGTCCTTGTCTTTGGAATGCGCTTCGTTTGGGAGTTTTTCAAAGAAAACCAAGTGGAATTTGAAGAGGGTCTTCAATACAATATGGGTCAGCTCCTGAGTATTCCATTGGTACTTGGAGGGATATTCCTGATCATCAGAGCCTTGAAAAACGGACTCAAGCCCCTCAAAGATCAGGGAACAGGATCATGACCCTGACCACCCCAAGGGTGACAACGGGAAATTCGCTTGATTCCTAGCCATCCCCCTTTCAAGGGTCCATGCTTGAGGATAGCTTCTTTCGTATATTGACTACAAGTGGGTGTATACCGACAGGAGGAAGGAAAAAGTGGCGATATCGTATACTGATAGACCAATACCGGAAAAATGGCGATCTTTCTAACAAGGTTTTTCCACATGTGTTGTTTTATTGGTCTGATTGATTTGAAAACCAAAACTATTGATTGAAAATTCCCGGTGAAAAATCCTTTTGTACATATTTTCATTTTTATGCTGCTAGCTTTAGGCTGGAGCCATGAACTATGTGCACAGGATACTAGCTTAGCCCCTGCGCGGCAAAGTCCACCTGACAGTGTTTATGTGAACAATATATTCATCATCGGGAATGAAAAAACGCAAAAGAATATCATTCTTCGGGAGCTTGACTTTGCTAGTGGATACTATTACGATTGGGATACTTTTCTAGAAATCTTACAAGCTGACCAAAATAAAATCTACAATCTTAGGCTTTTCACCTCTGTGGAGATTACGCCGCTCTTCACGGAAGATGATCAGGTGGAAATCCTGATTCGGGTAAAGGAGCGTTGGTATATTATTCCTTCCATCATTTTTCAATTGGCGGACCGTAACTTCTCGGAGTGGTGGACCAACCAAAACAGGGATCTTTCCAGAGTAAATTATGGCCTCCGAGTATCACATGGAAACGTGGGAGGTAGAAATGAAAAGTTGAGATTCAGTGGGCAACTTGGTTTTACTCGAGCATTGGACTTGCGATATAGCAAGCCATACATCGATAAAAATCAAAAACACGGACTTGCCACACAGATCACATTCTTTGAGCAAAAGACTTTGGCCATTCGATCGGCAGATAACCGGCAGGTCTTTTTCACCAATGAAACTGAGGACATTCTTCGAAAAAGCCTCACGGCTGCCGTTCAGTATACCTATCGGCGAACATTCTATAATTTTCATTTTTTGACATTGGGCTATTCATCCAATACAGTGGATGAAGACGTTTTAAACGAGAATCCCAACTACTTTGTCCACGGTGAGAACTCGCTCCGCTATCTCTACATGAGTTATACTTTCCGTCATGATAATCGTGACCTTGCTGCTTATGCGACCAAAGGAGAATTGCTTCAAGCAACAGCAACCAAGTATGGTATTTTCAATACTGATGATATTGATGAGATAGAAGTTAGCATTACGGCGAATAAGTATTTGCCCATCAATGACAAGTTTCATTTTGCCACAGGACTAACAGCTAACTGGTTTTTGAGTCCCAATCAGCCTTACACGCTTGTACGAGGTGTGGGATATAACCCGAACTTCATACGAGGCTATGAACTGAATGTCATCGAAGGACAGCAATTGTATGTTCACAAAAACTCATTCCGTTGGAAATTCCTCGATTGGGCGATCGATATTTCGAACATCATGCCCCTTGAGCAGTTCAGCACGATTCCATTTCGCTTTTACCTCAGTGCCAATTTCGATCATGGCTATGTGAAGGATAGAAACCAACTTCCCGAAAACGCACGATTGACCAATCAATATCTCTATGGATATGGGTTAGGGATTGACTTGGTGGGATTTTATGATGCTGTTTTCAGACTGGAATATTCACTTAACAACTCTGGACAGGGCAATCTTTTCCTAAATATCAAAGCTCCTTTCTAAAACTCTGAGAAGGAAGTAATTACAAGTATTTGTAGTTATTTATTTTTTAACCTAAATTCAAAGGAGACTTTTAATTGACTCCGATGAAAAAGGTCCTGACTTTTATTTTGACCTGGGGGATTATTCAATTTGCTTTTGCACAAAACGACCCTCTGACCCAAACTCACGGCGCCCGAATGATCGCTTTGGGAAATATGCGGGTTCACCTTCCGGACACCTGGTCTTACTTCAATAATATCGGAGCTTTGGACCGGGCAAGCTACACGGGAATGGTGGCTGGCTATGATCACCGATACAATCTCAAGGAACTTTCCACCTTTAGTCTAGCTGGAAGTTTTCGGAATACTTGGGGAACTTTTGGTGCAGGAATTAGCCGCTTTGGTGGTCCGCTGCTCAATCAGCAAACTTTGGGTGTGGGATATTCAAATACGCTTGGGATCAGCAGCTTTGGAATAAAGCTGGAATGGGCGCAAACGCAAATCGAAGGATTTGGAAGTGCGGGGGGATTGGTAGTCAGCATTGGAGGCGTGACAGAGCTGAGTCCATCCCTTTTCCTAGGAGCGCATATCAGCAATATCAATCGAGGAAAGATCAGCCCAGAAAGCGAAAGCAGAATGCCTACCTCGGTGCAATTGGGACTTCATTATCTCCCTTCCGAGTCTGTCAGTCTTTTACTGGAGTTTGAAAAGGATATCCTTCAAGACCCCATCGTGAAGGCTGGAATCGAATATCGGTTGAAAGAGTGGGTGATCCTTCGAACGGGTGTGAATTCTCAGCCAGCCAAGATTTTTGCTGGATTTGGAATTCAAAAAGAATCTTACGGTTTTGACTATTCCTATGGCAATCAATCAGCCCTAGGAAACACACATCACCTTAGCCTTTTCTACCGATGGAACGACTGAGGAAAATCGGACTATCGGCCTTAATTCTATTCGTTTCAGGTCAAATTGCATTTGCTCAAACACCTCCAAAACCTGAAATCAACCCGGAAGATCTCATCGAACGTCTTTTCCCCATTCCTGAGGATGATATTGACTATGAAAGTATTTACGAAGTCCTGCTCCAACTCTACCTCAACCCGATCAATCTGAATCGGGCGGATTATGAAAGCTTGCAGGCGAGTTACCTTCTGAATCCAAATCAGATCGAGAGCTTTTTCAAATACCGAGACCAACATGGCGATCTGATTTCCCTTTATGAACTTCAGGCAATTCCTGAATTTGACCCTGTCACTATTGAGCGTTTACTTCCCTTTGTGACATTGGAGGAAAAAAATCAACGAACAAAGGGTTTTTGGCAGCGATTATCTGAAGAAGAACAAGCCTATTTCATTTTTAGGCACAGAAGAGTCTGGGAGCAAAGGAGAGGCTTTAGTCCAGCGGACACGAGTAGTACAGGACGTATTTCTTCCCGGTATTTGGGTGATCCAAATGACCTATACCTGAGGTTTCGGATTCAGCATGCGAGGGATTTTAGTCTTGGATTTACTTTAGACAAAGATGCTGGCGAGCAATTCACTTGGGATCCAACAACCCGCCGCTACGGCTTCAATTTTTTCTCCTTCCATTTTCAACGCTACAAAGTTGGTAAGTGGAAAACCCTGGCATTGGGAGATTTTCAAGCCTCATTCGGTCAGGGATTGGTCTATGGCGCAGGGTACACTTTAGGCAAAGGTGCAGAAACAGTGCCTACTGTCCGGCGTAGTAGCGTGGGAATCCTCCCTTACACAGCCGCATTGGAGTTTGGATTCTTTCGAGGTGCTGCCGCGACCTATGAGCATCGAAAATGGGAATTTACTGCTTTGGCGTCCTTCGCTCCTCGTGATGGTCGTACTAGAGAAGCTCTTGACAGCCTTGAAGACACCAGCAACCTTATTAGCTCATTCAATCAAAGCGGGCTTCATCGTACTCCCTCCGAACTAGCCACCAAAAATCAATTCCGTGAACTCAGTCTAGGAGGTGCTATTCAGTACAAGCCAGTTTCTAGGGCACAGATAGGTGCTACTTTTCTCCACACTGCTTTTGATAGAACCTGGATACCACAACAGAGGCGCTACAATCAGTTTGAATTCAGGGGAAGGAGTAATCAATTGGGAAGTTTTTATTTCAATTACAATTGGAAAAACTTTCTCTTTTTTGGAGAAAGTGCCTTTTCAGCTTCCGGAGGAAATGGCACCGTGATCGGAATGATTTCCAGTCTTAGTCCGAAAGTTGACTTTTCCCTCCTGTGGAGAAATTACGGGAAAAACTTCCATAGCTTTTATGGGAATGCTTTTGCAGAAAGTACCCGCCCTATCAATGAGCGGGGAGTCTACATGGGCTTGGAAGTGCGTCCTGACAAGAAATGGAAGCTAAACGCCTACTATGATTTTTTCAGATTTCCTTGGCTGAGATTTAGGTTATACAACCCTTCAACCGGCTATGAATGGCTGACTAGATTGAGTTATCGTCCATCACGTACCTTGAATGCTTTTGTTCAATTCAGAGAAGAGCAAAAAGATCGAAATCTTCCAGATTTGAATGAGCCGGCTACCCCCTACCGCAGTCAAGCCATACGAAGACGAACAGGCCTTTTGAACTTGGATATTCAACTGACCAAAAATCTATTTACTCGAAGCAGGATTTGGTGGACAGGAGTTGATTTTGGCAGTAATTCAAGCAATGGATTTATGATTATCCAAGATTTAAGATTTGCTGGAGAAAAATGGAAAATCACCAGTCGCTATGCACTTTTTGATACGGATGACTTCGATAGCAGAATTTATGCTTTTGAAAACCATGTGCTTTGGACCTTTTCCATTCCGGCATTTTCTGGCCAGGGACAGCGCTATTATCTTTTGGGTGAGTATGATTTGAGTCGAAAGCTTAGGCTATATTTTCGATTTGCCCGAACTTCATTTACTGATCGGGAAAAAATCAGTTCTGGACTACAGGAAATTCAAGGCAGCCGACAAACTGAGACCACACTTTTGCTTCGATACTATTTAAATCGCTAAATTTCCATCAATGGTAGGCAATGTCCCTTCATTTTTGATAATTTTCCATAAAAGACCATCAAACCTTATGAACAAAATATTACTAACAACTTTCAGCTTGCTGTTCAGTATTTCCTTGACCTATTCGCAAGGGCTGGATCTTAGCAAGTTTGAAAAGAATGAAGGATTTGTAGACTTCTATCTCGATCGGGAGAAAGGTAAAATTTATCTCCAAATCGAGGACTTGGAAGAAGAGTTTCTATATGTCAATTCACTCACAGCAGGCGTAGGGTCCAATGACATCGGACTCGATCGCGGCCAACTCGGAAACACGAGAATTGTAGAATTCCGACGATCGGGCAACAAGATTTTCCTAGTTCACAAAAACTATGATTTCAGAGCCTATTCGGATAATTCCTATGAGGTCAAATCGATTCAAGATGCTTTTGCAGAATCAATTTTATGGGGATTTGAGATCAGCCAAAAAGATGGAGAAAGCCTAATAGTAGATGCCACCAACTTCTACATGCAGGATGTCCATGGAGTTGGAGATAGACTGAGCCAAAGACGACAAGGAACCTACCGAGTTGATAATTCTCGATCAGGCCTCTACTTTGACATGATCAAGAACTTCCCTGAGAACACAGAGGTAGAAGCGACCATCACCCTCACCGGGAATGCTACAGGTGGATTGATTCGATCCGTCACACCTAGTCCGGATGCAGTGAGCGTGAGACAGCGGCATTCCTTCATCAAACTTCCTGATGATCAATACCAACCTCGAGAATTTGATCCAAGAGGTGGATTTTTCTCGATCAGCTATATGGATTTCACTACCCCGATCTCTGATCCAATTATGAAGCGATTCATTAGCAGACATCGCTTGGAAAAGAAAGACCCTAATGCGGCTGTTTCGGAAGTTGTAGAGCCTATAGTTTATTACTTGGATAGAGGAACTCCTGAGCCTGTAGCTTCAGCACTGATAGAAGGCGGCAACTGGTGGAGTCAAGCTTTTGAAGCAGCAGGATTCAAGAATGCCTTCCGGGTTGAAATGGCTCCTGAAGGAATGGACCTGATGGATGTACGCTACAATGTCATACAGTGGGTTCATCGCTCTACCCGAGGCTGGTCCTACGGAAGTAGTGTCAGAGACCCTCGAACAGGAGAAATCATCAAAGGACAGGTTTCTTTGGGTTCTTTGCGAGTACGCCAAGACTACCTGATTGCTCAAGGTCTTTTGCAACCATTTGAAGACGGAAAACCAGCAGATCCGAGAATGCTAGAAATGGCCTTGGCAAGATTACGCCAGCTTTCAGCACATGAAATTGGACATACCATTGGTCTGGCTCACAGTTATGCTACATCCGCAGAAGGTCGATCTTCTGTCATGGATTATCCTCATCCCTACATTACTCAAGCATCCAATGGAGAACTTGATCTTTCCCAAGCTTATGATGACAAAATTGGCGAATGGGATAAGTGGGCGATCAAATATGGCTACGGAACTCCGGCTCAAGGACAAAGTGAGGAAGAGTTTTTGGAAAAAACCTTGGAAGACACCTACGCTGCAGGATATGAGTTTATCACAGATTCTGATTCCAGAGACCCAAGTGGAGCCCATCCCCGCTCCCATCTGTGGGACAATGGTGCTTCGGCAGCAGAAGAACTTAACAGGATGCTAAATCTTAGAAAAAACAAACTAGCATCTTTTGGACTAAATGCCATCCCAGAAGGTACACCACATGCTATGCTGGAAGAAGTGCTCGTTCCTTTGTTTCTCATGCATCGCTATCAAGTGGAGGCGACAAGCAAACTGATTGGTGGCTTGGACTATACCTATAAAATCAAGGGAGATAATCAGCCAAATCACACCTGGATTCCAGCATCTCAACAAGAAGAAGCTCTTGATGCCCTACTTCGCACAATCAGTCCGCGTGAATTGGAAGTGCCAGAACATATATTGGCTTTGATCCCACCAAGACCTTATGGATATGGCAGAAATAGAGAAACATTTGTCTCTCGTACTGGCCCAGTCTTCGATCCTATCGCTCCGGCAGAGAGTGTGACAGATGCGGTTTTCACCTTCCTTTTGGAAAGCGGTAGAGCCAATCGTCTTCACCTACAGGCTATGCAAAATGCTGATCTTCCGAGTCTCGAATCTGTTTTGGACAAAGTGACTGCTCAGCTGTTTTCCAACACTAACCGCGTGGATTTACAGCAGGAAATCAAAATGATGACTGAAGCAAAATATGTAGATTACTTAATCGCATTGTCCAAAAATCGGGATGCTTCGAATTCTGTTAGAGCTATTGTGAGAGCAGAATTAGAAGAAATCTCCAAAATGGGCGGACCAAATGGTATGCTTGCCATGCATCGCGATTACCTTTCTGATAAGATTGAAAGCTTCCTCGAGCTTCCACAGGAAATATCCTCGCCAGAAGCCCTCAAAATTCCAGATGGTGCCCCAATTGGGATGGAAAGTATGAGTTGTGACTTTGAATATTGAATCAAAAAGATCCCGGAGAAATTCGGGATTTTTTATTTCTATAAAAGAAAATCACAATAAAAATTTATATTTCAGATAGTTACATTCATTTTTAACCTATGCCACAAAAGAAAAGATGTTTTGTAGTGATGGGCTTTGGGATCAAGACCGACTACGTCAATGGCAGAAAGCTCAATCTGGATAAATCCTATCGCCTCCTTGTCAAACCCGTGGTTGAATCAAGGGGTCTTGATTGTTTCCGAGCTGATGAGATCCCTCATTCGGGCAATATCGATGTGAAAATGTATCAGGAATTGCTTGAGGCGGATCTAGTCATCGCGGATCTTTCGACGGCCAATCCAAATGCACTCTACGAATTAGGAGTACGCCATGCCTTGAGGCCATTTACCACGATTGTCATTTCCGAGGATAAGTTTGTCAATCCATTTAATCTTAATCACCTTTCCATTTCTAGCTATCAGCATTTAGGAGATGCTATTGATTTTGAAGAAGTTCATCGCTTTAGAGAAGCACTGGGTAAGCTGATTGATACGGTATTAGGGAAAAAGAAAACCGACAGTCCCGTTTATACTTTCTTAAACTCATTGGTACCTCCCAAGGTGCAGGAGCAAATAGATGCTGCAATTGGCCGGGCAAAAGCTGCACAAACCCCACAAAAGGCATCAGAGAATTTGGGAGTAGCTACTTCCTTGCTGATTCAGGAGGCAGAAGATGCAATCGAGGTGAAAGAGTTTGCAAAGGCAAAGCAGCTTTTTGAGACCGTAAGAACCCTTTCAGGGGAAAAAAACGATAGTTACATCATCCATCGATTGGCATTTTGTACTTACAAGGCAGCCCTTCCCGATACCGTTTCTTCCTTGCATAAGTCGCTCGATTTATTGAATTCCATCAATTTGGCCCATACGAATGATGCTGAAACAGTTTCTCTGGCAGGAGCAGTTGAGAAAAAGTTATACGAGGTGGGTGAAGGGAATCAGCATTTGGAAAATGCGATTTTATATTATCAGCGAAGTTACTACCTGCTTAATAATCGATATAATGGTGTAAATCTCGCCCTGACCTTACTCTATCGAGCTACTTCGAATATTGCCACTAATGATCAGGAGAGGATTGCAGATCTGGTTTTTGCACGGAGGACCTGGCAGCGAGTACTATTTCTCTGCGAACGAGATTGGCCGATAATCAATCAAAAAGAAGCCGGAGATCTCCAACGGATGCAAAATGGGAATAAGGACGGCCAAGAACTCAAAGAATACTATCAAGCAGAAAAATATTGGATTCAGGTCAACAAAGCAGAGGCTAGTTATGGCTTGGGGGATTTCGAAACCTACCGCATTGCTTTAGCGGAAGCTGAAAAAATCCCACATCATCCCTGGCAAGTTGACAGCTTTCATCAACAAATGGATAAATTAGCAGTCGAATTGAAAAAAGTGGGGCATTTACTTGAACCCAAATGGGAGGCTCCTGATTAACCTATAAAAAAGACTCGATGAATATGAATAATCCTTTATTGGACAAATTTGAAGCACCTTTTGAAACAGCACCATTTAACCAAATCAAGACTGAGCACTTCCTGCCCGCTATCCAAAAGTCAATCGAACTTGCCAAGGATGAAATAAAAGCAATCAAAGCTGCCCCTCTACCAACTTTTGAAAATACTATTGAAGCTTTGGACCGGGCTGGGGAAAAGCTTGGAGTGATTGCAGGAATATTTTTCAATCTGAATTCTGCAGAAACCAATGAGGAGATCCAAAGGCTTGCAAGGGAGATTTCCCCACTTTTGACAGAGCATTCTAATGATATCCTATTGGACAAGGCACTCTTCGAACGAGTTGAGCAGGTTCATTCTCAAAAAGAGCAGCTTGACTTGAGCCCGGAACAAGAGACGCTTTTGTCAAAGACTTATAAGTCTTTCGTGAGAAATGGAGCAAATCTCAATGAGGAAGACTCTCAAAAGCTTCGCAAAATCGATCAGGAACTGGCTCAGCTTTCTCTGAAATTCGGAGAGTATGTGCTAGCTGAAACCAATCGATATGTGCGATTTGTAGAAAATGAATCCGAGGTAGCGGGACTTCCGGATAGTATCAAAGAGGCTGCAGCACAGACTGCTGAAGAAAAGGGAAAAGCAGGACAATGGGCATTTACGCTGGATTATCCATCTTATGTCCCGGCCCTGACTTATTTAAAAAACCGTGAATTGCGTAAAGAACTTTTCATCGCCTACAACACCAAATCTTCTAAAGGCGATGAATTGGATAATAAATCGGTGATAAAGGATATCCTCCAACTTCGCTATGAACGAGCCAAACTACTCGGCTATCAATCACATGCTCATTTCGTGCTGGAAGAGCGGATGGCAAAAACTCCAAAAGAGGTATTGGAGTTTCTGGAAAACTTGCTAGAAAAAGCAAAACCTAAAGCAGAAGAAGATGTATCTGAAGTAGCGGCTTTTGCCAAAAAACTGGATGGAATCGAAAGATTGGAGCGATGGGATTTTGCCTACTACTCCGAGATGCTCAAAAAGGAAAAATATGAGTTGGATGATGAGCTACTCCGCCCCTATTTTCAATTAGAGAAGGTCGTAGATGGAGTATTCCAAACTGCCGGAAAGCTATACGGGATTCAGTTTACACCAAACAAGGACATTCCTGTTTACCATTCAGATGTGACAGCCTATGAAGTCAAAGATCGAGATGGAAAGCATCTAGCTGTATTTTATGCAGATTTTTTCCCTCGGGCTGGAAAGCGAAATGGCGCTTGGATGACTAGTTACAAGGGCCAATATCAATTAGGAGGAAAAGATCACAGACCCCATGTTTCCATTGTCTGCAACTTTACCAAACCAACCAAAACTAAGCCTAGCCTCCTGACCTTCAATGAGGTAACGACTTTGTTTCATGAGTTTGGACATGCGCTGCATGGCATGCTAGCAAAAAGTAATTACTCTTCTCTTTCCGGTACGAGCGTGTATTGGGATTTTGTGGAATTACCATCCCAGATTTTTGAAAACTGGTGCTACGAAAAAGAATGCTTGGACCTCTTCGCGGTTCACTTTGAAACTGGAGAAAAAATCCCTCAAGAATTAATCGATAGAATCAAAAAGGCCGCAAACTTCCAACAAGGCTATCAAACTGTCCGTCAGATCAGTTTTGGACTTTTGGATATGGCGTACCATCATCAGGTTCCATCCAAAATCGAAGATATAGCAAGCTTTGAAAAGGATGTCATGGAAAAGACGGACTTACTACCAAAAGTACCAAACACCCTTATGAGTACGGCCTTTTCACATATCTTCCAAGGAGGCTATTCTGCTGGTTATTACAGTTACAAATGGGCTGAGGTACTAGATGCGGATGCTTTTGAGTTGTTTTTGGAAAAAGGAGTCTTCGATCCTGAGACTGCCGAATCCTTCGCTAAAAATATCCTTTCAGCAGGTGGAACAGAACACCCTTCCAAACTTTACCAGCGATTTAGGGGAAGGGAACCCAAACCAGATGCCTTATTGAAAAGGGCAGGTCTGATTTAAATAGCAAAACCTAAGCATCATGAATATGAAGAAAAGAGGAATCTGGGTCCCAGCCTACGTAAAGGCACTTTTGGTAATGATTTTCATCATTGTGACGGTTTTCTTTTTAATCGTTGGAAAGAGCATTTTGGTACCGCTGTTTATGGGAGGATTTTTCGCCATTCTCTTCACTCCGATCAGTAATTGGCTCGAGTCAAAAAAAGTCCCTCGCACCCTATCCTCTTTTATTTCTCTTTTGATGATGACGCTCGTAGTCGGAGGACTTTTATATTTCATAATTGGGAATGTAGCTGCCTTCTCTAATGACTTTGATAATGTATCGGATAAAATATCCAACTATGCCCATGATTTAGATGAATGGACGAATTCAACCCTAGGGATGGATTTTGCCATCCAAGAGAAAGCGGATCTGCAATACATCAAAAATATTCTTGACGAGAATAGTTCAAGCATCTCCAATTTTGCGCTGAAAACAGTGGGCTCTTTATCGGGAATTATTTTGATTCCTGTTTTTATGTTTTTTCTGCTTCTCTATCGAGACCATCTAGCGCAAATGATGATTATGATCTATCGAGATCATGATCCTACTCTGGTTAAAATGCGAATTACAAGCCTTCGAAAAGTCATCCAGCACTACATCGTTGGTGTGGGGAAGGTGATGATCATTTTGGCGATCTTGAATGTGTCAGCCTACACCGCTCTAGGAATCAAGCACGCCATTTTTTTCGGGGTATTAGGTGCCATTCTTAACATCATTCCTTACGTAGGTCCTTTCTTTGGAGTACTTCTTCCGATCGTTTATTCATTTCTGACCAAAGACAGTCTATTCTACCCGATTGCTGTTCTGGTCATTTATCAGATTATCCAAGTGATCGAGGGAAATTTCCTTACCCCAAAAATCGTCGGAGGGAATGTCAATCTCAATGCCTTTATCACCTTCTTGGGCCTCCTGATAGGCGGAACCATCTGGGGAGTAGCTGGAATGATCTTGGTCATACCTACCCTGGCGATTCTAAGAGAAATATTTGATCTGAGTGAGGAAACAAAGCCGTTCGCATTTATGTTGGGCGAAGATAAAAGTGATAAAAAGGAAAAGCCCAAACCAAAAGATGAGATACCTGCAGATTAGTTTTTTGCTGATAGGATTCCTATTCGCAGTTTCCTGTGATACGGATGAGGATAAAAAAGGTCGTTTTCTACTAAAAGGAAATGAAAAGCTAGATGAAAACGACCCTCGATCTGCCATTCAGTTTTATACCGAAGCACTTTCAATTGACTCAACTTATGGAGACGCCTGGTACAATAAGGCTATGGCCCATATCCAGCTAGGTCAATTTCAGGAAGCAACATTGGATTTTTCTGAAGCCATTCGATACCTAGAGGAGAAGGATCAAGCCTATTTTCAGAGAGGCCTAGCCTACTTGGATAATGGTGAATTTTACAAAGCCCGAGAAGATGCCCTTTGGATGCAGGAGAATCAGGCGGAGAATTGGGAAGGATTCTTCTTGGGAGGATTGGTTTTTGAAAAACTCGGCGAGTTTGACAAGGCTATCGATTCCTTTGGGAAAGCCTTAGAGCTAAACCCTGAAAATAGCGACCTGCTCGTGAATCAGGCTACAATTTTTTACTACCAAAAAGACTTCTCAAAAGCTGATTCATTGCTGGATAAAGCCCAAGAAATCAACCCTTTGGAGCCGAATCTTCATAATGTCAAATCGTTGATTGCCTTTGAAAAAGGAAACTACCAAGAAGCTCTTGAGGACGTGGAGAAAGCTATTTCATTGAATACCTCCCAGCCTTATTTTTATAATAATAAAGGTCTTTATCTCTTGTATTTGGGAGATCTGGAGGAAGGAATAGAGTTTATCAACCGAAGTTTAAAAATGAAGGAGGACAACCCATTTGCTATTCGCAATAAGGGTATTTATTATGTCTTGAAAGAGGATATTATTTCAGCTAGGCAACTTCTAGACCCTCTGTACAAAGACTATCCAGAAATGGAATTATTAGAGGAATATTATCTGAAAGCTCAGAATTGATGGCTTTTTGCGGAAACCACTTCTTTGATTGCCTTCAATAGTTCTGCTGCGTCAATCGGCTTCGCTACAAATCCATCAAATCCACTGGATTCAATTCGCTCCATGATTTCAAGCTTTGCTGCGGCTGTAAGGGCTATAATCGGGATATCTTTTATAGCCTTGATGCGCTCAGTAGCTTCAAAGCCATCCATGACCGGCATTTGGATATCCATCAAAATACAATCGTAATTTTTGGATTGAACTGCATCCACTGCCAAGCTTCCATTGGGTACTCTGTCGTAGGTGTAGCCCCACTTCTTAATGATTTTGCCCAAGACTAGTGCATTCACGTCATTATCCTCCGCCATCAAAAGATGCAGCGTAGAAAAATCACGGTTAAATCCATTAAGGATTACTCCTTTGGGAGTTTGATCTTGATCAAGTTCAAATTCCATATCAAAATAGAAGACAGATCCTTTTCCTACTTCGGACTCCAGGGAAATGTTTGATCCCATGAGTTTCAAAAGTCTTCGGGTTATAGATAGCCCAAGGCCTGTGCCTCCATATTTTGAATTGAAACTAGGCTTAACTTGATCAAAATCGTTAAAAATTCTTTCCTGATGCTCTTTTGCAATTCCTACTCCTGTATCCTGCACCTCAAAATGAATCTTGATTCGATCTCCTTTTTGTCCCAAGAATTTAGCTCTAACATCTACCTGACCTTCATGGGTAAACTTCAAAGCATTGGTAATCAGGTTATTTAGAATTTGAGAAAGACGGGTTTTATCGCTCTTTACGATCACATTGAGATTAGGATCTATATCGAGATTCAATTGATTCTTACTATCTCTAGCGTGGAAAGCAAGTCCTTTCAAGACTTGGTTGATCGTTTCCGAAAGATGGAAAGGAGCATTTTCTATGGATAATTTACCTGCTTCTATTTTTTGGAAATCGAGCAGATCATTGATCATGATGATCAAGTTATCCACTGCAAAACTGATTGTCTGAAGCGTGTTCAACTGGGAATCAGTTGGATTCTCTTGTTTCAACGAATAGACAGATCCCGAAATGGCATTCAAAGGAGTGCGAAGCTCGTGACTAATCATTGATAAGAAGTCTGACTTGATTTGACTCGCCTTTTCAGCAGTTTGACGGGCATCATCCAATTTGGACTCAAACTCTTTTTGATTGCTTATGTCAGTCAGGTAGCCGTACCAAACCATATCCCCATTTTCCAAAACCTGAGGACGGGCTGCACCCATGACCCATCTGAATCCGCTTGGCTCCTTCTCATCTCTAACTCGGAATTGACACTGCCAAGGCTCCAGCTTACGAGCAGAAGCCACAGTACTCATGACCAGATTTGGAATATCTTTCGTGTGTACCTTAGTAAGGGCTGAGGTGATATCGTTGAATTCTTCGATTTCTGACTCGGATATTCCAAGAACAGATGAAATTCCCTTTGATAGGAATGAGAAATTCATTTTCCCATTTTGATCCAAAACCAACTGGTATAGCCCACCAGGCACTTGTTCGGTCAAGTTGATCAAGAAATTGCTACTCTCCTCCAGCGTTTTCTCAAGGGAACTCTTCTCAGTAACATCTTTGAATGAATATATCCGATAGGAGTCCTTAGCTGTCTGATGCAGCTTGCAGGATAATTCTAAAACTACAGATTTACCGTTTGGAAAGCTCGCCTCTCCAAGCCATGGTTTGATTTCATTGCCATCCTGATGAGAGGCAAACCAAGATTGCAATAGACTACATTCTTCAAAAACTTGACAGAGGTCATCCAAACTCTTAATCTCAAAATCTTCAGTATGAAGCAGGTTTGAAAAAATCTGGTTTTGGAAAAAAAAGTCTCCGTCTCCTTTTACAACCAAAATAGGCTCGGCTGACAGTTCGAGGAAGCTTTTGAATAAATCCTTTTCATCTTCAAGAAGCTTTTGGGAAGTTTCGTCAATCAAGGCACCAACCCAAAGATCCTTTCCATCAGCTCCTTCCTCTTTATTCATCAAAAGACTAAAAAATCGCTGCCCCCAAGCAAATTTCTTTTCTACCTTATCGATGTTGATACTTTCTTCGGAAATAGACTTGATCTTCTCCAAGAGCGACTTTCGATCCTTTTTGGAAGAAATCCCAAATTTTGAGAGGCTTTTTTTATCCCAGTCGATCTTATGTTCAGTAGCATCAAAATGAAAGGCAACAGCTGGTCCGTGGATAGCCGCCTTTTGCTGAAGCTCCAGTTCTTTTTTAATGGCTTCCTTCTCAGCCAAGCTTTCCGATACATCCCGAGCTATCAAATTGAAGTTATTCTCAGAAAACTGAACAGAGAATTCCAAATATCTGAATCGCCCATCTTTTCCTTTGATCTTAGCATGGAAAAAGGTTTCCATTTGCTGAGCTTTCCCCTTTTTCCAAATCTTCCTAACCCTTGTCAGATCATCCGGATGAATCAGGTAGCAAAGATCTCCCTGCAATAATTCCTCCGCATGGTAACCAAGTACGGGAAGCACAGCAGGATTGAGATAGGTTAAATAATCATGCTTTCCGACAGCCAATAAATCCAGCTGACGTTTGAAAAATTGCTGAATCTCAGGTCCTGAAGGAAGGCCTTTTGCTTTCAATTCCTTGCCTTTGTAAAAAAGAAAATAATTTGTCCCTGCATCCTGTGGCAGTTCTAGCCGAAAAGAAAACTCACGACCATCATGAACTAGCTGAAGCTCCTCTTTGAAAATATAATTGCTAATATCTAAGCCCAATCCTATGAGGCTTTTATCATTCAGATTAGAGCCGATGGATTCTTCAAAGGATTCATTGGAGTAGAAAATACTATAAGGATAGGTATCATCAGCCAAAAACACCATCTCTGATGACTCAAAGATGAGCTTTTTGAACGTGCTGTTGATCCCTTTTTCTTTCATTTTTGACAGGATGGACGACTTAAAGGCTAAATTTTCTTGATTTGGGTGATTAAAAGCCTAATCGAGCCGTAAACATACAGCAATTTGCATTTCATAGCAAATTTTTTACTTTTCAAATCAAATATTTTTCTAAAAATTTACAAAATATCCGATTTTTGCCCATAAGCGAGTTCGAAAGCCATCCCGAAAGAATCCGTCTGTCCGGTAATCAATGCTATATTCCAGTTTTTGCTGTTTGGAGATCAGCTTTCCTATTGTGGTAACTAAGCGGTTTTCTATGTCAAAATCTCCTCCTTGGAGTGAAAAAATCGGTTCGTTTGACAAGACCAAGTAGTATTCACCTGGGTCCAAATCTTCTCCCTGAAGTGGAATATCAACAGCCAAGCGGTAGCGAAGTCTAAATTCTGTAGCTTCTCCATCCGTAAAAGTTTGGTCAGTTCGGAATCGATGAGCAATACGAAAGGTTCTGTTTCTGTCTAGAAAGGCAAATTGCTGAACCACACGAAAAGCATTTGCTCCATCTTGGAATCTATAAAAAATACCACCAGCAACACTGCTGACTGGACTGAGTGACCAACTATAAAAAGACATCAAGTCTGTCCGATAGTGTCTAAACTGCCAGCGCTCAGACTCCTCATCCAGATTTCTGAAAATTATCTCCTGATTTTCTACTTTGAAGTTTAGCTTTTGTCCATTTTTAAGGCTTTTCGTAGCAGCAAACTCAGGGAAAAATCCAGTAAAAAACACATGTTCTTGGGCCTTTGATAGATTTACAAAACCCAGCATCAATGAAATCAATACTAATTTTCGCATCAAAAAATCAAATTATCCATTATCCTAACTTCTACTTCTTGCTGAGAGATAAATGCGCCGGTGTGATCAAAAAGCCCTTCCCAAAACTTACTAATCTCCCCTTTTAGCTTTCCGGTGTATTCAAGTTCATACCTGATAACTATTCCTTCATTTTCGTCTTCATCAAAAAAATCTTCCAAATCATCGCTTTCACCCGAATATTGAATTTGTAGGCGATTTATTTTATAATCTTCAAACTCAGACTGTAAATAGTCTGTAATACTAGCCCGAATAGACTCATCTAGCTCCTCAAAGGGAATTTCAATCTCTACATCTACAATTGCTCCAAGGGTATCAAATTTTACGCTATGGAATCTTTTATCCCACCAAAACTTTCCCTCATAAGCTCTGCCTTCATTTGAAAACTCCTCATACCATTTTACTTTCTTCTTCCCTTCAAAGGCATCGTTCAGCCAGTCAACAGCCGCCGAAGGGACATCCTTTTTTTTGACGCCTTTCTCTTGTTCGATTTTCTTTTGAGCAAATGAAACTCGAGGGAGCGCAAGGATTAAAACGCCAAGGAGTACTATTCTTAAGATTGGATTTATCATTTTCTCTAAAATAAAAAAACCGTTACCAAAGATTGGCAACGGTTAATTTTTTATAAGGTTTTTAAGCTTAAAGTATTCCTGCCTTGATCAAATTTAAAGCAGAACCTGCCTTAAACCATTCAATCTGACCTTCATTGTAGGTATGATTTACAAGGAACTCATCCTTAGTTCCATCGGCATGAGTTAGAACAACCGTAAGTGGTTTGTTTGGTGCGAACTCAGTCAAGCCTAAGATATCAATGGTATCATCTTCCTGAACTTTGTCATAATCAGCTGGATCATCAAAAGTCAAGGCAAGCATTCCTTGCTTCTTAAGATTGGTTTCATGGATTCTGGCAAATGATTTGACCAAAATGGCTCTAACTCCCAAGAATCTAGGCTCCATAGCCGCATGCTCTCTTGAAGAACCCTCTCCATAGTTTTCATCACCAACTACTACAGTTCCGACACCCTCTTCCTTGTAATGCCGTTGTGTAGCAGGTACCTCTCCATATTCACCTGTGATTTGATTCTTAACCTTGTTGGTTTCGTCGTTGTAAGCATTTACAGCTCCGATCAACATATTATTGGAAATATTATCCAGGTGACCTCGGAATCGCAGCCAAGGACCAGCCATGGAAATATGATCTGTAGTACACTTACCTTTTGCCTTAATAAGCAATTTGAGGCCTTTCAGGTCAGTTCCTTCCCATGCAGGGAATGACTCCAATAGTTGAAGTCTGTCTGATTTTGGATCGACAATTACATCAACTTGAGAACCATCCTCAGCAGGAGCCTGATATCCAGCATCTTCTACTGCAAATCCTTTGGTAGGCATTTCCAAACCTCTTGGCTCATCTAGTCTTACTTCTTTCCCCTCTTCATTGATTAATGAATCAGTCATTGGGTTGAAAGTCAAATCCCCTGCAATGGCCAAAGCCGTCACCACTTCTGGAGATGCCACGAAAGCATGAGTATTCGGATTACCATCTGCACGCTTCGCAAAGTTTCTATTGAAGGAAGTAATAATGGAGTTCTTTTCTTGCTTTTCAGCTCCATGACGTGCCCACTGACCGATACAAGGTCCACAGGCATTTGCAAGGACTACTCCTCCCATTTTACCGAAGGTGCCCAAAAATCCATCTCGCTCTACCGTATATCTCACCTGCTCTGAACCAGGCGTAATGGTAAATTCGGATTTAGCGACCAATTTCTTGTCCACAGCTTGCTGTGCCAAAGACGCTGCCCTGGAAATATCCTCGTAGGAAGAGTTGGTACAAGACCCGATCAAACCAACCTCTAGTTTAGCCGGCCAGTTGTTTTCCTTAACGGCAGCAGCAAACTTAGAAAGTGGCCAAGCCAAATCTGGCGTGAATGGTCCATTGACATGTGGCTCAAGCTCTGAAAGGTTGATTTCAATCAATTGATCAAAGTATTGCTCAGGGTTTACATATACCTCATCGTCTCCTGTCAAGTGCTCAGCGATACCATTGGCCAATTCAGCGATATCAGATCTGCCTGTACCGGAAAGGTAGGCAGCAGATTTTTCATCATATCCGAAAATGGAAGTGGTGGCACCGATTTCAGCACCCATATTACAGATGGTTCCTTTACCCGTCGCAGAAAGAGAGCGGGCTCCTTCACCAAAATATTCTACAATCGCTCCAGTTCCTCCTTTTACGGTAAGAATCCCAGCAACTTTAAGGATTACGTCTTTTGCTGAAGTCCAACCTGACATTTTTCCGGTCAGCTTCACACCGATCAATTTTGGAAATTTCAGTTCCCAAGGCAAACCAGCCATCACGTCACAAGCGTCTGCACCACCTACACCGATCGCGACCATACCTAGACCACCAGCATTAGGTGTGTGAGAATCTGTTCCAATCATCATACCTCCCGGGAAGGCATAATTTTCTAAAACCACCTGGTGAATAATACCGGCTCCTGGCTTCCAAAATCCAATTCCATATTTATTGGATACAGAGGCCAAAAAATCATAAACCTCTTTGTTTTTATCGTTTGCTTTCTGGAGATCTTTCGCTGCACCTACTTCCGCCTGAATCAGGTGGTCACAGTGAACTGTAGAAGGTACAGCTACCTGGTCTTTACCAGCTTGCATAAACTGCAAAAGGGCCATCTGTGCAGTGGCATCCTGCATAGCTACTCGATCGGGCTGAAAATCCACATACGATTTTCCCCGCTCGTAAGCTGCCGTGGCTGGCCCGTCAGAAAGGTGAGAATACAAGATTTTTTCAGTCAAAGTCAAGGGTTTCCCTACAGCCTTACGAGCTGCAGCAATACGCTCCGGATACCGGGCATATACCTCTTTGATCATTTCAATATCAAAAGCCATTTAATTGGATTTTAGGTGGATAAAAGGTTCTAAATTATTAGAGCAAATATAGGAATTTAGGTCAAAAATCGGAAACCAACCAAATAGCGAAAGAAGCTGTCTATCCTTATTTGAAACCAATCCAAAGAGTGCAGCTCATTGGTTTTTTAGGAGAAAAAGAAGAAAAGGCAAAACATCAGGTAAATGAACCCTCCCAGAAAAAGCCAAGCCGTATATCGAATCAATTGAGATGCTTTGATTCCTGTAATTGCCAATAGTGGCAATGCCCAAAATGGTTGAAGTAAATTACTGATTTGATCTCCGTAGGCAAAGGCTAGAATACTCTTCGCAGGATCAATCCCCAAGGCCTGAGATGCCTGCATGATGATCGGGCCTTGAACAGCCCACTGCCCACCGCCCGATGGGATCAAAAGGTTGACAAAGGCGGCTGAAAACAAGGTAAAGACGCCCAAGAGATCTGAATTTGCATTATCTACAAAAAGAGAGGCCAACAAATCAATCATGCCTGATTGAGTCACCATTCCCAAGATTCCAGCATAGAAAGGAAACTGAATAAAAATATCTGTGGCGCTTTTGATTCCTTCCCCCACCGCTTCACTGAACCTATTCAAGTCTCGATAGACGAAAAGCGTAAAACCGAAAAGTAGAAAATTCACCAAGTTAAGGTTTAGAAAACCTAATCCAGAACCTGATTCAGACCATATCAAGGAAATGAAAACCAGTAGAAAAAGGAGACCTACTATCATGCCTTTGGACAGGAAACCTCCCACCGGAATAGGACGGAGAGGATGGCTATATTTTGGTTTTTCTACCGTTTGATTTTTTGAATTGAGCCATAGAAGTATGAAAAGAAAAACCACCACCAAACCTCCGGTAATCAGCAAATTTTCTAAAGAGAAAATGGTTCGGTCTACTGTCACTTGACCGATGGAATCTCTTAAAAAATGATCTTCCTCTGCTACTTTTAAGGTAGCTGACCCTGAAAGACCTCCGTGCCAAACTGCCATTCCCAGATACCCGGCCGATGCTAAAAGTGCAGAATTACAGGCTATCGACTTTTCTTCCATCGCCAATGAAACAAACCTCGCCAGCAACGCTCCGACCACAAGACCAAAGCCCCAATTTAACAATCCAGCACCCATGGTAATTAGGGCTGTGAATAAAACAGCCTGAAGAGAAGTATTGGGTATTTTGGATATTTTCTTCAAAAACGAATGAACTGGTTTAGCCAAGGCCAAGGCATAGCCAAAAACCAAAATAATCATCATTTGAAGGGTGAATTCCAAAAGACTAAAAAAACCATCCTTCCAGGAAAATACGGTTTGCTGAATACTTGAAAGAAAATCATTCCCATTTTTCAGCGACAGGATTACAGCCCCAGCAAACACAAAAACTGTCAAAATAAGTACGATATCAAAGGGGCTTGGGAAAGGGAAGCCTTTTGTGTTTTTTTTCAATACCAAATAGTTTCGGAGTTAGAAATATTTACTGTAATATTAGCTGATAATCACTCAAAACAAAAAGGAAAGGGTTCCCCAAGACGACCTAAATCGATGGATTTTAGCTTTAATGCATTTTCTGTTTCCTTGATAATCAGCAGCTTGGCTGTAATGGGTATATCGGCTTCAATCGCATTTCGATTGGATACCACTACCCGATGGATAGCCATGACCATGTTTTTCATCACAGTTTGGGGATTTTTTTATGGGTTGGAACTTGCTTCCACCACTTTAAAGGACATGTTACTCTGGATCAATTTTGAGTACATCGGAATCTCTTTTGCACCCGCCTTGTGGCTGATTTTCACCTTGAAATATACCGGATATCGAAATTGGGCAAAGCCACCGGTGCTGATTGGTTCATTTACTATTCCAGCAATCACCCTTTTGATGGTTATATCAAATGGACTTCATGGACTTTATTATGAAAAAACGTTTCTAGTCCTCGACGGTCCTTTTCCTGTCATGGGAATGGAGAAAGGGCCTTACTACATCATTCATGTAATTTACTCCTACGCTGCATTCTTACTTGGAACGATAATTCTTTGGAGACGCTTCGAAAAAGCTGATCCACTATTTAAGAATCAGACAAAACTCCTGATCGCTGCGGGTGCTTTTCCAATAGTTTTCAACCTCTTTTATCAGACAGGGGTAATCAAGCCTTTTGGCTATGTGGATTTAACCCCCTTTGCCTTTTTATTTACTTATTTAGTGTTAGGGATAGCAATTCTACGATATGGGCTTTTCAGTATCAAGCCCATTGCACAAGGCAAAATCATGGAAGCGCTGACGAAAGGCGTGCTGGTATTTAATAGCTCCAATAAAGTGGTTGATTTTAACCCTACGGCTAGAGCCTTCTGTGCTGAACCTAAGAAAATTAGAATTGGAGCTACTCTTGAGAGTATTTTCTGGAAAGAAAAAGCAATCCTTGAGCTATTCAATAGTTTTGAGCAAAAGTCTATCGTCCACAAACCAAGCTTTGGGGATACAACAATCCGAGTTGAAATAATTCCTATCAGAGATAAGGAAATGGATGACTTGGGAAATATCCTGCTGATCGATGATATCACAGAAGAGATCAAAACCAATCAGCAATTACAGAAGCAGAAAGAAGATCTTCAGCAACTGAATGATTTGAAAGATAAGTTTTTTAGTATCATATCTCATGATCTAAAGGGACCCATCTTCGGAGTCAAGGAACTTGTTCATATGACACAAACTGGCCTCATCAGTCAAGAAGAATTTCTAGATATGATGCCTGAAGTGTCTAAAAATATGGAGCAGGTCGCCATTTTACTGGAAAACCTGCTGGCTTGGGCTTCGAGTCAGATTCGTGGTGAACAGGTAGATATTCAGCAGTTTGACATATTGCCACTGGTCAACCAGCAAAAGAAACTTTTGAGTCGCCTAGCAGAGGACAAGAAAGTCAAAATTGATATAGATATCGAAGAGTCAATAAGAGTCTCGGCGGATCGAAATATGATTGATTTGGTGCTCCGAAACTTAATAACCAATGCCATAAAATTTTCTCGGGCAGGAGATCGTATTTTATTAAGTGCTTCTAGAGAAAAATACCAAGCAAAAATCTGTATCAAGGATTCTGGAGTTGGAATCAGCAGAGAGAATATTCAAAAGATTCAACAAGGTGAATCCTTCACTACCAGAGGTCTAAACAATGAGACTGGAACCGGTCTGGGACTAGTTCTTGTCAGAGAATACATTTTTAAGAATAAAGGAAAACTTGAAATAGAAAGTGAAGAAGGCAATGGAAGTACTTTCTGTGTGTATTTACCGCTAGCAGATTGATTCAATCTACAAACTGAGTAAAAACTTCAGTGTATCCTCGCCATCAGCGTAATCTTCCGGACCTGGACTCTGAGCTTTCCCGAAAGGAATGGCTCCTTTAAAAACTTCCGTATTTCCTACGACGCATTGAATTTTATCCAACTGACTGGAAATAAGCCGCTCCAATTCCTCCATCCCATCATACACTTCATAAAACAGCACCGAAATAGGTGATACTAGTTGTGAATCCTGCTTCAGAAGTAGAAATCCATTATCAAGGTGAGGCTCATTATTGACCAAATAGATGGATTTATTGTATTCATAATTATTATGGTACTTGTGATGGTCAGCAACAGATGCATACACTTCCCAGAGCCCGAGCACCCTCTGAAGAGTGTCAGCATTAGGAACAAAAACCTTAGATACATTTCTACATCCCAGTCCAAAATATAAAAACACATCTTTACCCAAATCCAGAATCTCCTGATCAGTTTCTTGACCAGTCAAAATGGCTACAGAAGTCCTGTTCTGACGTATGAGAGAGGGATATTTTCCAAAATAATAATGAAAGTACCTGGATGAATTATCACTTCCGGTAGCGATGTAAGCATCCTTAGCTTTTAGCATCTCAGATATTTGAATATTGGACTCGAAGGAAGGCTCTAAAATGATGAGTTGATCAATCAGCCACTTCATCAAAACCGTGTCAGCAGAACTAAGCTTGGCACTGATCGTCTGACCTGATAGCAAGACGCAGGCTAAATCATGAAAACCCACTGCCGGAATATTACCAGCCATCAAAACTCCCACATCTTTGGATGCTCCCTCTGTCGGAAGGTTATATTTTTCCAACCAAGCCCGAATTGACTTTTCCTCAAGCATAAAGGCTAAGCCTTCGAAAGCCCGTTTACAGTTTTCCAGCGTAAACCAATTGTTTTGATTTTGCGCTCGGTAAAACAATTCGTTTTCTTCTTCTTTAAGTAAATCTTGGATTTTGTGCCCTAGTTGGACAAAGGCTTGGATACGTCTTTCTGGAGAAATCATCTTACAAATTTACCAGATTGCGGTAAACTGGATAGAATTATTTTAAATTAGTTAGCATGACAACTTTTTTTTGTGGGTCTGTGTTTCCCTTGTTAATTTTGGGAATAAATTTCGATTAATATGGCAATTATGATTACGGACGAGTGCATCAACTGTGGTGCCTGCGAGCCAGAATGTCCAAATACAGCAATTTATGAAGGTGGAGTAGAATGGACTTGGGGAGGAGGAACTTCTCTCAAGGAAGTGACTTTACCGGATGGCACTGTAGTAGATGCTAATGAAAAGCAAGAACCTGTTTCAGATGAGTTCTACTACATCGTCACTGAAAAATGTACCGAGTGCAACGGTTTTCATGAGGAACCTCAATGTGCGGCAGTCTGCCCTGTGGACTGTTGTGTAGACGATCCTGAGCACCGAGAGAGCGAAGACGAGCTCTTGGCCAAGAAAGCATTTTTGCATGCAGAATAAAGGGAGGTTTAGCCTCCTTTTTTCATTTGTTTCTGATAAACAGCAGTTTATTACCTTTTTTTGACCATTTCTAAAAAATTTTTATTTCAATCCTTTGAAAACTAGGAAGGCTTTTGCCTATCTTAGTTGCAAATAAATACCCAGCACCAAAAAATTAATTGAATTGTGGAAGATCGAAGAGGTTATGATCGGGAAGATATTTTCTCGAAAAAAGTAAAAGCAGGTAAACGTACTTATTTTTTCGACATCAAAAGTACCAGAGGAAATGATTATTACCTGACTATCACTGAAAGTAAGCGAAAAACAAACGGAGATTCTTTTTCTTACGAAAAACACAAAATCTTTCTTTACAAGGAAGATTTTTTCAAGTTTGCAGAAGCGCTTAACGAATCTATAGAGCATGTAAAAAATGAACTTCTCCCAGATGTGGATTTTTCTCAGTATGAAAACGAAGAAGAGGAAAACAGCTATCGGGATGAACTCCGATGGGAGTAAGTTTTGATTGAGTTTGTTTCAAAATTTGAAATAGTATATTAGAGGAGGCTTTGGCCTCCTTTTGTGTTGTATGCAGCGTTTTTTTATATATCTGATTTTATTCATTGCAGTCTTTCTGCTTTTCGGTTGGTATTTCTCCAATATCACCCTCTACCTGATTTTATCTCTTATCCTGGCAGCCTTACTGAGACCTCTTACCAACCGGCTCAACGACTTCCATGTCATGGGACAGCATATCCCAAGATGGACCGCCATTTTGGTTTCTTACATCGCCATTATTTTATTTTTAGTATCCATTGGACTGCTATTTTTCCCACTGATTAATAATCAAATCTCCATCCTGAGTTCGCTTGATTATGAAGAACTCTACGAACAGGCCAAGATCCCTATTTCGAGGCTGGAAGACTGGCTGATCAATTTCCAGCTGATAGATTCTCCGCGTGGCGAGTTATTTGATCAGATTCAAAAAGCCCTGCTGGAAACCATAGCAGGGATAGATATAGGAAAATTCATCAGCTCGATTATCAATACAGCAAGTAGTCTATTTATTGGACTTTTAGCAGTTGCCTTTATCACTTTTTTCCTTTTGTTGGAAAATGGACTTTTCAGAAGAAATGTATTGAATCTCATACCGAATCCATACTTTGAACTTTCTGTAGCCACATTTACTAAAGTCGAAAAATTACTATCCAATTACCTGACAGGCCTATTTATTCAAGTCATAGTGATTTTTTCGATAGCAAGTCTAGGGCTCACTTTTGCAGGAGTAGAATACGCACTGACTATAGCCCTTTTTGCTTCAGTAGCTAATTTGATCCCATATGCAGGCCCGATTTTAGGTGCAAGTTTTGGAATAATCGTAGGAATATCTACCGGAGACTATGCAGGAAGTACAGAGATCAATTATCTCATTTTCAGAATCTTGTCTGTATTTGCCGTGGTTCAGATTACGGACAACATACTTTTACAACCGCTGATTTTCTCAAAATCCGTCAAAGCGCATCCCCTTGAAATATTTGTTGTTATCTTTGCCGGAGCAAAAATAGCCGGGGTTCTGGGGATGATTTTCGCCATCCCTGTTTATACGATTTTCAGGGTTTCGATCATGGAATTCTACCAAGGCTATCGCTCCTATCAAATATTCAAAATCAAATCCTAGAATAAATGGCATTACAATGTGGCATTGTAGGACTACCCAATGTAGGTAAGTCCACTTTGTTCAACGCACTCTCGAGTGCCAAAGCCGAAGCGGCAAATTTCCCCTTCTGTACCATCGAACCAAACGTCGGTGTAGTAACTGTTCCTGATAAGCGACTCAATGTACTCGAGGAGCTTGTTAATCCTCAGCGTGTATTGCCTACGGTAATTGAGTTTGTCGATATCGCGGGCTTGGTAAAGGGTGCGAGTAAAGGTGAAGGATTGGGTAATAAATTCCTGGCAAATATCCGTGAAGTTGACGCGATCATTCATGTGATTCGATGCTTCGAAGATGAAAACATTGTCCATGTAGCCGGTAGCGTTGATCCGATTTTTGACAAGGAAGTCATTGATACGGAGCTCCAATTAAAGGATTTGGAATCCATCGCTAAAAAAATTGCCCGGATCGAAAAGGTAGCCAAATCCGGTGATGCCAAAGCGAAGAAAGACCTAGAAATACTTCTAAAATTCAAAGAAGGACTAGAAAGCGGCTTAAATGCCCGGGCAATCGAGGTTGAAAAAGAAGATTTGGAAGCAGTCCGTGATCTTCACCTACTGACCATCAAGCCGGTTCTTTATGTAGCCAATGTAGATGAATCCAGTATTCTCACAGGTAACAAATACGTCGAAACACTTCGGGAAAAGGTAAGTGAAGAAAATGCTGAAGTCATTGTACTCTGTGCAGCGATTGAATCACAAATTGCAGAATTCGATGATCCTGAGGAAAAGTCTCTTTTCTTATCTGAATACGGTCTAGAAGAAAGCGGACTGAATAGACTCATCTCTGCCGCTTATTCACTTTTGGATTTGATCACTTATTTCACAGCTGGCCCTCAGGAAGTACGTGCCTGGACCATCAAAAAAGGCTGGAAAGCACCACAAGCTGCAGGAGTAATCCACACTGATTTTGAGCGTGGATTTATCAAGGCAGAGGTAATCAAACTAGCCGATTACCAGCAATTTAAGTCCGAGGCTGGATGTCGTGAAAACGGGAAAATAGCCATTGAAGGGAAGGAGTACATTGTAAAAGATGGAGATATAATGCATTTTAGGTTTAATGTTTAACATTTTTTCAAAAAAAATTGTACTTTTGCCTTGCTTATCCACCCAAAATTGCGTTTAGTATTTTATAAATAATTGTCTCATTTATTTTTAAAACATCGTGAGAGTTAGATTAATATTTTCCTTAAAAAACAAAGGCTCCTATTTGCCTTTCCACCACCAGTACATCTTAGCCCAATTTCTAAAAGGCCTTATTGTCAAAGGTGGTCGAGAAGAATTCTTCAATTACAATTACTTCAACTTCTCTGGACTGAAAGGTCAGACCAAAGTAAGTAGAAGTGGACTGCACTACTATTCCAGTCTGGTCACCCTGGTCCTCTCCTCCCAAAGTGAGGATTTTATGGACTACCTGCTGGAGCAAGTTTTCGCTACTCCAAAAATTGAATTGGGAAATCTCATCTTATCGCCTGAATACACTGAGCTCGAAAACGAACCAGAGCTAGAGACTTCAAATAAGTTTGTGTGTATTTCTCCTCTTGTATTGATCACCCCTGCATTCAATGAGGAAATTGGCAAGAGATTCATCAGCCCTGACAGTGACGAATTCTCTGATCTTCTATACGAATCAACATTGACTCGAATGGAAAGATCAGGATGGTATACGCCAGAGCAAATGGAGTCCTTCTACAAGTTTCAAGTTGTACCAGATATGAACTACGTAAACAAGCTGAAAGAACAGCAGAAAAAGTTTGCGAGGATTTATTCTGTGTATGATATGGATGTCAAATACGAAGTGAGAGGATACACCCTACCATTCACCTTGTATGCTGCTCCAGAAGTTCAGGATTTTGTTTTCAAGTGCGGACTTGGAGCATTTACTCACAAAGGATTTGGTATGCTAGATTTGGCCAATCATCCTTCAGGGACTCGTACCACGACTTACAAATTCAAGCGTGAGGGTTTTGTTCCTTACCGACCTACAGAAAGAGTCAGACAGAATGTGGCTCCATCTGAAGAAGGTGAAGAAGAAAACACTCAAGAAAGCGACGATTAAAATAATCGAATCCCCAATCTCAACAGGTTGGGGATTTTTTTTGGCTAAAATGGAAATGTCAGCAAAGAGTGCTGACTGACGGTATAAAAATCTCTCCAGACCCGATTCAACTCCGAATTTGGATCAGCTGCATGTAAACCTGCAAAAGGATAAAGTAATGCATTACTTTCCCGGCAGAATTGAGTCATAGTCCGACAGACCCGACTTAAAGACTCCAAGCTAGACTCACTTATAAATCCTGATTTGCTGAGTTCAGATTCAGCTTGATCCACGCTAGAGTAGAATTCCGATCGAAATAAATTCAATTGCTCCGCGGTTTTTTTAGCCTTTTCTTCAAAGAATTCAATTTTCTTTTGATTGAATGGTTTTAGTTCATGCCTATACCAAAAAGACTCATTTATCAAAGATTGAAGATGCTGTGTGATTCCAAGGATGTTGGCTGAAAGTGTAGCCTCTGCAAATTGTAAAAAAGGAAACCGGTAGATTGGGTTTTCAAGCTTAACCTGATCAGGCACAATTTCAAAGCATCTAGCTCTTGGAACTTTCAATCCTTTTGCTGAAAAGGCATGGCTCCCTGTAGCAACCATTCCCATATATTTCCAACTGTCCAATATCTCCACCTCCGCTCTTTTGAGTAGAAAGGCTTTTACGATAGGAGCTCCATTTACTGATACGATTGGTTTTCCCTTTTCATAAATCTCACAATTGGCTGTGAAATGCGTGGCATGAGTAGCTCCGGATGCATAAGTCCATTCCCCAGTAATTTCATACCCATTCGGCACTAATTCAGCTTTTCCTCCTACAAACCCACTACCAGCCAAACAGACTTTGGGATTCTCGAATACCTCATTTCTCAGCTGCTCTTCCATGAACCCGACAAACCAACCTGCTCCTGCACAAAGAGTCACAGTCCAACCCAAGCTTCCGTCCATCTTGGCTAGTCGCTCTTCTATTTTTAAAGCTTCTGCTAGACCCAATTCCAAGCCATCAAGATCTTGGGGAACAAAGAGTTTAAACCACTTCTGAGCATAAATTTCTTCAAGCCATTCCGGCAGAAGTGCCCCAAGATTCTCAGCTTTTTTCGCCTGTTCGGCGGAAAATATATAATCCATTTCCTTCCAAAAATTAGCAATCAGGCTTCATTTTAAACATTTTGCCTATTACCGTGTTTAATAGTTATGAAATCCATCTTAAACACCGAAGGTAGAATATCAAGAAGAAAATATTTAAGCCTTTTCATCTTTTTTTATTTTGTGAATTTAATCTGTTTAGCCAAAGCTTTCGAGGCTTATCAATTGGAGGCTTGGATTTCCTTTTATGCTTTTGGGACTCTTCTCATAGGATCGATCGTTTTACTCTTAGTTCAAGCTATTCGAAGATTGCATGATATCGGGCTAGACTGGAAATATTCCCTATACCTATTAATTCCACCACCCGTCAACTTTTTCGGGTTTGTGTGGCTAGCTTGGGAAAAAGGTGAAAAAGGACCAAATCAATATGGTCCTGATCCAAGAAAAACCGATGTAGTCTAGCCTGTCATTTCAAATTAATGCTAGCTAAAGCTTAGTGCATTTTAGTTTTTTTGGCCGGCGAGCCATTCCATGATTGTGACTGGCTTTCCGTCCATCATTACTTGAGAGCCATCAAAGTCTGTTCTTGCAGTATTTGCATGAGAATAGATCCAAGACCAATGGCCATTATAGCGAAAATCCTCTCCGCCAAAGAAGCCGGTAATATCGGTTACATTGTCATAGTAAGAGAAAACTACATTTTTTGCTCCGGCATCTTTTAGCCTTTTGTAGAGCGGTACGACAGTTTCGTCTGGCTTGGTCGTCTGATCATCTTTCGAATGAACAAACCAGATGGGAACATTCTTAATTTCTTTGATTTGCTGATCGCTAACAAACTCATTGTGGTAAGCTAAGGCACTGATATATCCTGCAGCAAAGTAATCCGGATGCTCCAAAATCAGCTTTAAAGACATGTACCCTCCATTTGAACATCCACCTACGTAGATTCGAGAGGCGTCGATAGAAGGATTATTTTTTACAAAATCATCAATCAAAGCAAAAAGTGCTTCATTGTAAATATCGTTCGTCTGACCTCGGGTCATCCCTTCTGAAGCCTGCATCCAAAAAGTGGGAGCCTGCGGAACCAATACGGCCGCCCCACCAAAAAGCGCTTGGATCTCAGGAGATGCATAGTTAAAAGCCTTATTTCCCATGAGTGCAATGGTGGGATCAGTTCCTCCTTCCCCACCTCCGTGCAGCCAGATAATCAGTGGAATCTTTCCCTCCACTTGCTCTGGTATCCAGGAGGCATAAGAAAGAGTAGTCGATTGATGTGTAAACTGACCTTCGAGGTCAAATTCATCTACAATTGGTCTTATCCTTTCCGACTCATTATTCCAAATAGTCCCACTTGGCTGATGAATGATTTGAAGCTGATAATCAATCCAAAAATTTCCACCCCTATTTCCCACTCTCATATATTGAATGGGTGACCCTAGAGGCATATTTGGAGCGACAGATAGTACTAGGGTAAGATGATTACCTTCTTCTAGTCGATTTCCTTTGGCATCAGAAGGATAAGACAGGATAATATTTCGCTTTCCATAACTCTGAGTAGGTGGGATTTGACCATCCGTCGAACTTCGAGTTACAAAAATCTCAAAATCATTAGCCTTATAGTTTTCTGGACTTTCATCCAATGGCAAAATCACTTTACTGACAGCCGGACCCCAATCAAAGCCATCAATAATGATTGAATAATTCTTAGTCTCGGTGTTTTTTTGGGCTTTGGCAAAAAAGGCCGTGAAAGAAAAAAGGACGAATAGGATGAGGAAGAGAGGTTTTTGCATGATTGGGTTATCGGATAATTTTTTGACTTTTTATCTTATTGTTTCAAAATGAAAAAATAAAATGATAAATCAAATCATTTTTTTCAGCCAAAGCTGAATACAACCCAAAACACCTTTATTCTTAATTCAGCCTATCTCATTTTTCTTCAAAGCAGCTACTGCATAGTCCACCGCACGCGCTGTCAAAGCCATGTAGGTGATGGATGGGTTCTGAGTGCCAGTGGAAGTCATACAAGCTCCATCGGTCACAAAAACATTAGGTGCCAAGTGCATTTGATTGAATCCATTCAAAAGTGAAGTTTCAGGATCTCGACCCATTCGAACTCCGCCCATTTCATGAATGTCCAAACCTGGGGATTGCTTGCTATCAGATTTACGGATATTGAAGCATCCTGCCTTACTGAGCATCTCTTCGCCTTGCTCCAAAAAGTCTTTTAAAAGCAATTCGTCATTTTCATCGTAATCCACAGACACTTGCAGCAGAGGAATACCCCATTCATCTTTTTGATCTTGGCTGAGTGATACAAAATTGCTTTCCTTTGGAATAGTCTCGCCCTGCATCATCATAAAGACATGCCATGGTCCTGGCTTGGCACTTGCTTCCTTAAAATCAGCTCCAAAATTCATATCTCTGGCACCTCCCCAGCCACCTCTTCCTGCGGAGTAAAAACTCATATACCCTCGCTGGAAATCCATTTCTTGCTTATGCACATTTCGAAAGTTGGGAAGCATCACAGCTGTGGGCCTACGTCCGAAATAATATTTATCCTCAAAACCTTCGAAACCAGCACTGAGGGAACCACGGTAATTATGAAAAGCGATATACTTTCCCAATATTCCCGAATCATTTCCCAAGCCATTTGGAAATCGACTCGAGGTACTGTTAAGTAAAATAAGGTTGGTATTAAGTGCAGAAGCGTTTAAAAAAATGACTTTGGCAAAATACTCAGTTGCTTCCTTAGTGACACGATCAATGACTCTTACCCCTGTGACTTTATCCTTTTTTTCATCCCAAATGAGCGAATGTACCACCGAGTCGGGCCGCAGAGTCAAATTTCCTGTTTTTGCAGCGGCTGGTAAGGTGGAAGAATTAGAGCTGAAATAACCTCCGAAAGGGCATCCTCGATAGCATTGATTTCTGGCCATGCACTGACCCCTACCCTGCTGCAGGTGCACATCCTTAGGTTGAGTCAGGTGCGCACAGCGTCCAATAATAAATTTACGGTCTCCGTAAGCTTTCAAAATTCGCTCTTGAATCTCCTTCTCAACGCAATTCATTTCCCATGCTGGCAAAAAGTCTCCATCAGGCAAGGTATCCAAACCTTCATAGCTTCCCGAAATCCCAACAAAGCGCTCAACATAACTATACCATGGAGCAATATCCTCATAGCGAATTGGCCAATCAACTGCAAAGCCATCTCGACCAGGCCCTTCAAAATCATATTTACTCCACCGCTGTGTCTGCCTTGCCCAAATCAGGGACTTTCCTCCCACTTGATAGCCTCTTACCCAGTCGAAAGGCTTTTCCTGTACGTAGGGATGATCTTGATCTTTGACAAAAAAATGAGCTGTATCTTCTTTGTATGCATAGCAGCGATTGACGACGGGGTTCGCTTTCTTATCTTCCAAAGGGATTTGGTTGCGATGAGGCATTTCCCAAGGAGCCGCCGTCATGGTAGGATAATCTTTTAGATGTTCGACCTGCCTACCTCTTTCAAGAACCAGCGTCTTTAAACCTTTTTCACAAAGTTCCTTCGCAGCCCAGCCTCCGGAGATGCCAGAACCGACAACAATCGCGTCATATTGATGAGAATTCATAATTGAAAAATAAGCGATTCTTTTCTGACTTTTATAAAAATTTTAAAAAACCTCTCCAGGTCTTGATCAGAAATAAGAAACAGCTGGGTTTTCTAGGAATCAAAACCTCCTCGAATCGTATCGGCTATTTCCCCTAGTTCTTCCTGACTTAACTTCAATTTCGGGCGAGTGAAATTAATATCATCCATGGTCTTGAGAGGAACTAGATGGATATGAACATGAGGGACTTCCAAACCTATCACAGCAACACCAATTCGTGTGCATTTGATGGTTTTATCCATTGCTTTTGCCACTTTTTGGGCGAAAAGATGAAGCGCTGTCAGGTCTTCAGAAGCCATATCGAAGATATAATCGACCTCCTTTTTTGGGACCACCAATACATGTCCTTTCACCAAGGGCATAATATCCAAAAAAGCGATGTTATTTTCGTCTTCAGCGATGATATGTCCAGGGATTTCCCGGTTGATGATTTTTGTAAAAATGCTTGCCATAGCATCAAAAATAAAAAAATCCCGAGGATTTCCCGGGATTGATCGAAAAGATAAATGTTGAATAATTCTTAGTACGAGATATCCAGGATTTCAAACTGCAACTTTCCAGCAGGGGCATTGATTTCTGCAATCTCGCCTTTTGATTTTCCTACCAAGCCTTTTCCAAATGGTGAGGCAAGGGAAATCTTTCCTGCTTTCAAATCAGCTTCCTCCTCAGACACCAAGGTGTAAGTCACCGTCATTCCGTTTTTTACGTTCTTGATCTTGACGGTACTCAATATCCCCACCTTGGATTGATCCATTTTGGAATTGTCCAGTACACGGGCATTTCCTACTACTGCTTCAAGCTTTGCAATCTTCAATTCCAACAAGCCCTGTGCATCCTTTGCCGCATCATATTCGGCATTCTCTGACAAGTCACCTTTGTCTCTTGCCTCAGCAATCTGCTTAGCGATATCTGCTCTTCCTTTTGTCTTCAACTCCTGAAGTTCATCCTTCAGTTTCTTCAGACCTTCTTCGGTATAATATTGTACTTTCGACATAGTTAGCGATTGTTAGTACCTGCTAAAAAAGAAAGTAACGGTCGCGCAGGAGAGACCGTTACTTTTTTAAGCTTGGCTTTATTTCTTTACAAAAGTAAGAAATCCCCCTATAGATACAAATTTTAGGTTTTAAGGTTCAAATTATTTTCATCGATCATCCAAATGCTTTTTTGATTTGCTTGACCAGTACCTCATTGATCTTTTCATAAGACTCAAATGTCCATCCAGCCACATGAGGTGTAAAAATCACATTTTCGCGATTTGCTAGCTTTTCAAATTCAGCTTTCTGTTCTGAACTAAAGCGGTTGAACTTTTCATTCTCGAGCACATCTAGCACCGCACCTCTCAATATCCCTGCATCCAGCGCTTTGTTCAATGTTTCAAAACTTATCACCTCTCCCCTAGCCGTATTGATCAACCAAAAAGGTTTGGCAAAGCTTTCTAATTCATCAAAAGTGAAAAAATTCCGGGTTACCTCTGTCAAAGGAACATGCAAGCTCAAAATATCAGATTCTGCTTTCAGTTTTTCCCAGATTACTTCCTGGACCAAATTATCTTCAAAATCCTTTTTGTACTTATCGTAGGCTAAGACATCCACTCCAAATCCTTTCAGCCTTTTGGCAAATGCTCTTCCCATATTTCCATAGCCCATGATCCCTACGGTTTTTCCTTTGAGTTCATAGCCACGGTTGCCTTCCCGGTCCCAGATTCCTTTCCGCACCTCCTTATCACTTTTGATGAGATGATTCATAAGCGCTAAAAGCCCCCCTATCGCATGCTCTGCCACAGCATCCCGATTGCCTTTAGCAGCATGAAAAAGCTGAATCTCATTTTCCGCCAAATATTCCAGATCAATTTGGTCCAGGCCTGCCCCTGCACGGGCAATAAACTTAAGGTTATGAGCTTTTTCCAAAAGAGCTCTATCCATTGGAGTTTTGGACCGAATGACCAAACCCTCGTACAAAGTGAGGTCTTCCATAATCTCTGAGCGGGTAATATTGGGCCTATAATCTGCCTGATGCCCTTCCTTCTCCAGCAAAGGAATGATGCTGGAGTGCATTTTATCGATAATAAGTATTTTCATTCTAAAGATTCAAGAGTAACATCGCGATCCCAAAATAAACGGTTAGACCTAGCAAATCATTTGTGGTAGTGATGAATGGTCCAGATGCAATTGCAGGGTTGATCCCAAAATGATTTAAAATCAAAGGTGTGACCGTTCCCATAAAGGAAGCCAGAAGGACGACGCAGAAAAGTGCCACTCCCACGGTAATCCCGAAAATCGGTTCGAATCCATAAATGAAAACCACTACCAAAAACACGAAAAAAGCAAGTAAAACTCCATTTAGAACTGCAACAAGAAAGCCTTTTATAAAACGCTTTAAGGGCGTATCATCAAAAACTGATTTAGATGCCAAGGACTGTACAATAAGAGAGGATGCCTGTATGCCTACATTTCCCCCTGTAGCTGCTACGAGGGGAATAAAGGATGCTAATGCGATGTATTTATTCAATCCATCTTCAAAAAAGCCGATAATTCTAGCACCTAGTAATCCTCCGATTACTCCGATTAGTAGCCAAGGAAGACGAGCTTTGGTAATCATAAAGATGGAATCAGACTCTTCAATATCGCCTGAAATACCTGCCATGGCCTGAATATCTTCCTCTGCCTCCTCTTGTACTACGTCCAAGATATCATCAACAGTAATTCGTCCGACCAACTTGTTTTTGGCATTGACGACAGGAACAGACTCAAGGTCATACTTTCGCATGATACCAGCAACCTCCTCCTGATCCATGTAAGTAGGAACAGAAATCACTTCTGGTTCATAAATATCTTCAATCCGAGTATTTTCTCCGGCAAGAATTATTTTCTTGAGCGAAACACGACCAAGCAACTGCTGTCGGTTATTGACTACATAAATCGAAAAAATCTTCTCGACATTTTCGGCCTGCCTTCTGATTTCATTGATAGTTTGAATGACATTCCAGTTTTTATTGGCTCGGATAAATTCCTTTGCCATGATACCACCGGCAGTATCTTCTTCATATCGCAGAAGGTCAAGTACCTGATCAGACTTTAGCCTGTCCTGAAAATTGGCAATGACCTCTTCACGTTCCCGCTCACCCAGTAAATTAAGTAAATCCGCCGCATCATCAGAATCCATCAATTCGATGAATGAGGCGATCTCCGGATTCTCCAGTTCACGAAATACTCTGATGAGCGTATTATCATCCAATTCGATCAGAATATCTGCTGCTATTTGCTTATCCAGTGCCCGAAGGACATAGATTGACTCATCTAAGGATAATTCATCCAAAATAGCGGCAATATCAGCCTCATTCACCCCATCCAGTGATTCCTGAATAAAATCCAGATCTCGGTTTTCGATACCGTGCTGTAGGCTTTCTAGGTACTCTTTGGAGAGTTCAAATTGCTTAATGATGTCCACGGGATTCTTGGATTTTCTGGGTTAAAAACACAAAATCAGCCACATCCAATTGCTCGGCTCGCAAGTCCAACATAGGATGGCCTTGAAGTGATTCTGGAAGCTGGAAGGATTTTAGGGAATTTCTCAAGGTTTTTCGGCGATTACCAAAGCCTCCTTTCACCACTTTGATAAATAAACTTTCATCACAGTCTAGACTTTTGGTCTCATTTCGTATCAGGCGAATGACACCTGAATTCACTTTAGGAGGAGGATTAAAGACTCCTGGGGGTACCGAAAACAAATATTCAATCGAGTAAAAGGCCTGCAGTAGAACCGATAAAATCCCATAATCCTTATTTCCCTTTGGAGATGCGATTCGCTGTGCTACCTCTTTTTGAAGCATGCATACCACCTCGGTTACTTGATGGCGCAACTCAAGGATTCGGAAAAAGATTTGGCTTGAAATATTGTAAGGAAAATTACCCGCAATGGCAAAAGGCTCTTGGAAAACTTTTGAAATATCCATTTTCAGGAAGTCCCCCTCCAATATATGATCAACCAAATGTGGGTATTTTGCCTCGAGATATCGGATTGACTCTTGGTCAATTTCTGCCAAATAGAGCTCCTGTGGGTTTTCTAGCAAGAAATCTGTGAGTACGCCCATACCAGGGCCAATCTCGAGGACTTTTTGGGCACCACCATGTCCTGTGACAGCTTGAGCTATTCGCTTGGCAATGCTCAAATCCGTCAGGAAGTGTTGTCCCAGATGTTTTTTGGGTCTGACTTTTTCCATCGAATAGCTCCGGTAATTTTTTATAAATTGCAGCCTAAAATTAAGACAATATTCCTAAAGGCCTAAGTTCGACAGTGATTGTAAGTAGCCTTTTTTGAGCAAAGCAATATGACAGCAAAGCAACATAAACCCATAATTGGGATCAGTATCGGAGATATAAACGGAATAGGCCCGGAAGTAGTGATGAAAGCGCTTCAGGACTCCCGAGTTCATCAAGACTTTGTGCCTCTGATATATGGGCATGGAAAAGTGCTCAGTGTTTATAAAAAAATGCTAGATCTGGAAGGATTCAACTTTTTACAGATCAGATCCATCGATGAAATCCAGCATAAACGAATCAATGTGATCAATGTGATGGAGGAATGCCCGGAAATTATTCCCGGCGTAGAAACCCAAGAGGCAGGAAAATTGGCTTTGGAAGCACTTCGGACCTCAGTTGCAGACCTGAAAGAGGGAAAAATCCATGCGCTAGTGACCGCTCCCCTGAACAAGAACAATATCAATAGCGAAGAGATCAAATTCATTGGCCACACGGAATTCCTAAGCGAAGCAGTCAATGCCAAGGACAGTCTGATGTTTTTGGTATCGGACAAACTGCGCGTAGGACTGGTAACAGGACATATGCCAATTGCTCAGGTGAGTCAAGCAGTCACCGTGGAAAGAATCAAGCGGAAGGCTAATCTCATGCTTTCAAGTTTAGAAAAAGACTTTGGCATCAATCGACCAAAAATTGCGATTCTAGGTCTAAATCCTCATGCAGGTGAAGATGGCCTGCTTGGTAAAGAGGAAATCGAGGTCATTAAACCAGCAATCAACCAACTGAAAGATCAGAATAAATTAGTCTTTGGTCCCTACCCTGCTGATGGCTTTTTTGGTATGATGCATCAGACCAAATTTGATGGAGTTCTAGCAATGTATCATGATCAAGGATTGATTCCTTTCAAATCCATGGCGTTTAGCGATGGGGTTAATTTCACAGCAGGGCTTCCGATTATCAGAACTTCCCCAGATCATGGGACAGCTTATAATATTGCTGGTAAAGGACTAGCAGATGAAGGTTCAATCAGGGCCGCATTATTTCTGGCTTTGGATGTAATTAGGGCTCACCA
This sequence comes from Algoriphagus formosus, assembly GCF_002807035.1. Classification (GTDB taxonomy): domain Bacteria; phylum Bacteroidota; class Bacteroidia; order Cytophagales; family Cyclobacteriaceae; genus Algoriphagus; species Algoriphagus formosus. The sequence goes on from NZ_NIUC01000001.1 coordinate 760,430, forward strand.
AGTCTTAGAGGAAGAAACAGAGGACGCAGAATAAAAATAGCCCTGCGGTGAAAGGAAAATATAATTCTCTTTCATTTTAATCTTTCCAATTAATTACCTATTTTTGCGGTCTTAAAATCGATAAGAGACGTCGTGAAATTCCTGCAGAACTTTGACATTGAGGTAATTAAATACCCAGAAGGGACACATGAATTAGAATTTGATGTTAATGATCGATTCTTCAGAGAATTCGGTGAGAATGATCTGGTTCAAAATGGCAACTTGACCATAAGGGTCAGCATGCACAAAGGAGCAAATTTGATCGAAATGGATTTCCACATCAAGGGAAGCGTTAGGCTCACCTGCGATAGAAGTTTGGAAGAGTTTGACTCTCCGCTTGAATCCGAGGAAACCATGATATTTAAATATGGCTCAGAAGAAAAAGAAATTGACGAGGATGTTTTCATGATCACCAGAGACACGCCAAAAGTAAATGTGGCTCAGCTTATTTATGAATTCATTCTTTTAGCCTTACCGGCAAAAAAAATTCATCCTGACCATCGAAACGAACTCGATGATGAGGAAGATGAATTGGACGGGCTTTATGTCTACATCGATTCTGAAAAAGAATCAGAGGAATCTGATGATGAAGACGTAAACGTAGATCCCCGCTGGGAAAAGCTAAAAAATCTAAATAAAAAAAAGTAATAGAACTCTTAAATCACGCATAAAATGGCACATCCTAAACGAAAGATTTCCAAAACCAGAAGAGATAAAAGAAGAACTCATTACAAGCTAGAAGCTCCTGGTTTGGCAAAATGTCCTACTACTGGTGAAATGCACTTGCCTCATAGAGCTTTTTGGCTTGACGGCAAATTGTACTACAAAGGACAGGTAATCATCGAAAAAGAAGTAATGGCATAAGCCAAAATTTCACTGAATCATAAATCCATTCTATTTATAGTTTGGATTTTTTTTATGCCAAAAATTTCAATACCCTCGCTATCAAACACTTAAGATATTACAAATGGAATATTTTTGGTGGTAAGAGGCATTTATGATATTTTTGACCTTCTTTACAAAAAAGGGGCAAACCCAAAAATGAATAAGGCGAGTGATCGCCTTTTTTAACCCAATTCGAATGGAGAAAATAAAAGCCATGATCACCGGCGTACAAGGCTATGTACCTGAGTACCGGTTGACCAACAAGGAACTTGAGAAAATGGTCGAAACTAACGACGAGTGGATCACCTCAAGAACCGGCATCAAGGAGCGAAGAATTTTAAAAGGCGAAAACCAAGGAACCTCAGTGATGGGGATTGAAGCTGCTAAAGGGCTCCTTGAAAAAACCAATACTGACCCCAAAGACATCGAAGTAGTCATCTGTGCCACAGTGACTCCGGACATGCCCTTCCCTGCTACTGCCAACATAATCGCTGATAAAATCGGTGCGAAAAACAGCTTTAGCTTTGATATTTCCGCAGCCTGCTCAGGGTTTTTGTATGCTTTACAGCTTGGCTCACAATTTATCGAGTCTGGTACGCATAAGAAAGTACTTGTGGTAGGTGCAGATAAAATGTCCTCCATTGTAGATTACAAAGACAGAACTACCTGTATTCTTTTTGGTGATGGAGCTGGAGCAGTTTTATTGGAGCCAGCCGAGGGAGACTTGGGAATCAGAGATGCAATATTGAGGTCTGATGGTTCAGGCGAACCATTTCTCCACATGAAAGCAGGAGGAAGCAGAAGGCCAGCTTCGCACGAGACAGTAGAAGCCCGCGAGCATTATGCTTACCAAGAAGGTTCTACTGTGTTCAAGTTCGCTGTAACCAATATGGCAGACGTCAGTGCAGAAGTAATGGAGCGAAATGGTCTTAAAGGAGATGATGTCGCTTGGCTAGTACCCCATCAAGCCAACAAGCGCATCATTGATGCTACTGCAAACAGAATGGGTGTAGGACCTGAGAAAGTAATGATGAATATTGAGCGCTATGGCAATACCACAGCAGCAACTATTCCTCTTTGCCTTTGGGACTATGAGAAGCAACTGAAAAAAGGAGATAATCTCATTCTAGCCGCATTTGGTGGAGGGTTCACCTGGGGTGCGATCTATGTCAAATGGGCCTATGACCCGAAGTAATTTCATTAAGAATAAACTCAAATAATTAATATGGCGTCGACAGCAGATTTTAAAAATGGACTCTGTCTAGAAATGAATAATGATATCTGGAGCATTGTAGAATTCCAGCATGTCAAGCCTGGGAAAGGGGCAGCTTTTGTAAGAACTAAGCTAAAAAGTTTAAAAACCGGTAAAACGCTCGACAAAACCTTCAATGCAGGTGAGAAAGTAACTACTGCCCGGGTAGAAAAACGTCCACACCAGTTCATTTATAAAGATGACATGGGGTACAATTTCATGGACAGCAATTCATTCGAGCAACTTTTGATTCAAGAATCATTGATTGAAAGACCTGAGTTGCTTAAAGAAGGTCAACTCGTGGATATTCTTGTACACGATGAAACAGAAACTCCACTTGCGGTAGAATTACCTCCATTTGTAGAATTGATGATTACTTACACGGAGCCGGGAATCAAAGGTGACACAGCCACTAATACGCTTAAACCTGCTACCTTGGAAACAGGAGCTACAGTAATGGTTCCACTTTTCGTAGATCAAGATACTATGATCAAAGTGGATACTCGAGACGGTTCTTATTCCGAGCGAGTTAAATAAAAATAGAGCTATGAGTTCTTCTCATAGCTTTTGTTATTTTGAAAACCCCAGTCTAAGAAGCTAAAACAAAAAGGAATTTTGAAATCAGGTCCAATTACCTAAAGCAAATCAGTAGGTATGCAAGATCCAGATGATTAAAAACCTTTAAAAACTCAAAAAACATGAAAGCAAAAGAAATTCAAGAGCTGATCGATTATATCTCAAATTCTGGTCTTGCCGAAGTTAAAATCAAAACAGACGAGTTTGAACTTTCGATCAAAAAATATGCAGACCAAAGCTTCAGAGCAGTAGAAGCAGCTCCTGCGGCTCCTGCACCTGCCCCAGTTCAAGCATCAGCACCCGCTGCTCCTGCTGAGTCTCCCAAAGAATCAGCTGCAGAGTCTTCCTCAAACTTGATCGAAATCAAGTCTCCAATGATTGGTACATTTTACACCACTCCAAACCCTGATTCCGATCCATTTGTGAATGTTGGAGATAGCGTGAAAGCTGGTCAGACAGTCTGCATTATTGAGGCAATGAAGCTTTTTAACGAAATCGAATCAGAGGTATCCGGCAAAATCGTCAAAGTTCTTGTCAACAATGCTACCCCTGTAGAGTATGATCAGCCACTTTTCCTTGTAGATCCAGCTGGTTAATTTTTTCACCAAAACCCACTTATTGTGTTTAAAAAAATATTAATCGCGAACCGAGGAGAAATCGCCCTAAGGATAATCCGTACCTGTAAGGAAATGGGCATCAAAACGGTTGCTGTCTATTCAACTGCAGACAAGGATAGTCTTCATGTCAGATTTGCGGATGAGGCTGTATGCATAGGTCCTGCTCCAAGTAGGGACTCCTACCTCAACATCCCTCGTATCATTGCAGCTGCTGAGATCACAAACGCTGATGCGATCCATCCGGGCTACGGGTTTCTTTCCGAAAACGCCGAATTTTCCAAGATCTGTGAAGAATACGGAATCAAATTCATCGGAGCATCTCCTGACATGATCGATAGAATGGGTGATAAGGCGACTGCAAAAGCTACCATGAAAGCTGCTGGAGTACCTACAATCCCCGGCTCAGAGGGACTTCTAGACTCCGTAGAGCAAGGATTGAAGCTAGCCAATGAAATGGGCTATCCGGTGATCCTAAAGGCAACTGCGGGTGGCGGTGGCCGTGGAATGCGAATCGTAAAAGAAGATAAAGACTTCCAGAAAGCTTGGGATGACGCCAAAATGGAATCTGGAGCTGCTTTTGGAAATGACGGTCTTTACCTAGAGAAATTCGTTGAAGAGCCTCGTCACATCGAGATTCAAATCGTAGGAGACAGCAATGGAAAGGCATGTCATCTTTCTGAAAGAGATTGCTCTATTCAGCGAAGACATCAAAAACTAGTCGAGGAGACTCCTTCACCCTTCATCACAGACGAACTCCGACATGAGATGGGCGAAGCTGCGATCAAAGGTGCCGAAGCAATCGGATATGAAGGCGCAGGTACAATCGAATTCTTGGTGGATAAAAACCGCAACTTCTATTTCATGGAGATGAACACCCGAATTCAGGTGGAGCATCCTATCACGGAGGAAGTAACAGATTTCGATTTGATCAAAGAGCAAATCAAGGTAGCCGCAGGAGAAAAAATCAGCGGTAGAAATTACTATCCAAAGCTCTTTGCAATGGAATGTAGAATCAATGCAGAAGATCCTGCAAATGGATTCCGCCCTAGTCCGGGAAGAATCAATAATCTTCACCTTCCAGGCGGCAGAGGAGTTCGGGTCGATTCACACGTATATGCAGGCTATGTAATTCCGCCTAATTATGACTCCATGATTGCCAAACTCATCGTAAGTGGACAATCTAGAGAGGAAGTGATTGTGAGAATGAAAAGGGCATTAGAAGAATTTGTGATTGATGGTATCAAAACCACCATTCCGTTCCATATTGCTTTGCTGGAAAACGAGCAATTCAAAGAAGGAAACTTTACAACCAAATTCCTGGAGACTTTTGATTTTTCAGTTGTGAAAGGATAAGGGAATTTACCCTCCAAAATGAAAGCCATGCCGACGCATGGCTTTTTTTATGGTCAATTCTATTCTGGGTAATTCGTTAAAATCGAAAAAGTCATCTTTCTAAAGTACAAATTTGAATCTATATCCCAATTCTTCCTATCAGGCCGGATCCCTCCTTTCAATTGAACTCAAATTTTAAAAATATTGGACTTTTCAAATAAAGGCAATAAAAAAGCAGGAGAAAATCTCCTGCCCTTTATTTGAAAACTAAACCAACTATTATTTAACTACCACAATGATTTCAAAAATAATACAATTCTTTTCAAATCAAAACACAAAATAAAAATTTGTTAAAATTATTTATTCCTTTGGAAATGTACTTCTGCTAAAGGATATCCCCAAAGCAAGTCCTTGGCTAAATTGTATTTTATCGTCCTGATCCAAATCATATATGCTCAAGCTGGTCAAGGAGACGCTGATTAAGTTCGATACCTTGGCTGTAAGGGCCACGTCAAGTCGGTGATCAATCTCATCAAATGCCAAATTTTCATAATTAATAAACATTTGATGGCGAATGAGTAGGGTGACATTTTCGGATAGCTTCTTATTATACTCTAGAAGGGAGCTAAAAGCCAGCCACTCGGACCTAACCTTATCTCCGATAGGTACACCATAATTCTCCGGAACAGTGAGATAGAGGTCTGTATCTGTCACAAAGGTAAATCTTGGAGAAAATGGAGAAAGACGAAGCATAAATTCTGAATTAGGCTTGTATTCCAATCCCCATGAAGACATCAAATATGCAGGGTTTGCAAATTTGGAAATCAATGTGCGATTTCCATCAGAAAAGTCATATCCCGGAGCAAACTGCGAAAGGAAGTTCAAGGAAGTAAAAAGATTCCATCGATCGCTGATTTTGTAACCTACTTTGGAGTCTAGAAAAATCCGGTCATTAGACTTTCTTGCATCCTCATCTTGATTTTTGACGATACCATAGATGAAATCCATTGTATTGTCCCAGGTCCACTTATCTTTTTTATAATTTGCCCTTCCATTCAGGTAAAAGCCCAAAGCCACGGAATTGACACCACCACCGGTCCAGTTACTACTAAATGAGCCTTGGTTCAAATTGATACCGCCTGCGATCTCTTTTAACCAATAGGTGGTATCTTTGGGTGTTTCTTCCTGGGCAAACAATAGGCTCGATGAAAAACAGAAAATGAAAAGGGTAAATAGTCGTTTCATAGTATTTATTCTTTAAAATATTAAATCAAGCTTCAAAAATATGGAAAATGAAAAGGAAAATGAGCTGATAGTCAGAGATTTTTTAGCAAGACAGCGAACAACCTTAGCCAATGATCGGACGCTTTTATCCTACATTCGAACGGCCCTATACTTCCTTGTCTCCGGCACGGCCCTTTTCCAAGTGAAGGAATTGGACCATGTAAGAAATTTGGGCTATTTAGCTTTTGCCTTAAGCATCATATTTCTTCTCGTGGGGATAGTGAATTATTTCAAGGTAAAAAAGAGACTACAAAAGGGTCACTATCAAAAAATGTAAAAAAAAACCGCGAGGAAACGCGGTTTTCATTTTTATTGATTGCTGTAAGTAGGAATCAGTTCGACTTGCATCACTTTTTCAGGATCCAAGTTGAAAAACTCCTTGTGAACATTAAAGACCTCTTCGTCTCCCTCCGGTTTCTTAGCAATGTAAGACCCGTCTTCCTGCATTACGTAAGCATTAAAATTATCTCGAAGGTTGAAAGCCAAAATATTCATCAGTTGCTTTTCCAAGAGAGGAGATTCTACTTTGAAAAGACTCTCAAGACGCTTATCAAAACTCCGCACCATCATATCTGCACTACCGGCATAGGTTCTGGTATTTCCATTATTATGAAAATGGTAAATCCTAGAGTGCTCCAAGAAATCCCCAACGATGGATATCACCTCAATATTTTCACTAAGTCCTACCCTACCTGGTCTGAGGCAGCAGATTCCTCGTACGACTAGCTTCACTGTCACTCCAGATTGAGAAGCTCTGTATAGCGCATAAATCGTCTCTGAATCTTCCAAGGAATTCACTTTGATAAATATTCCCGCTGGCAATCCATTTCGAGCATTTTCTGCTTCCTGCTCTATGAAGTGGATGAGCTGATTTCGCATATCTCTCGGCGCCGTGATCAGGTTTTGATAGTTGGTCGGCATCGAATGTCCCGTGATTACATTAAAAAACTCAGACACATCATTTGCCAAGACCTCATTTGTGGTCAATAGCCCAATGTCTGTATAAAGTCTAGCAGTATCCTCATTGTAATTACCCGAACCCAAATGAACAAACCTTGTGATTTTTTCCCCATCCTTTTTGACTATCAAGAGTAGCTTGGTATGTGTTTTAAGGTGAGTAATTCCATAAATCACAAAACAACCGGCTTTCTGAAGTCTTTTGGCCTCCCGGATATTATTCTCCTCATCAAATCTAGCCTTCACTTCAAAAAGCACAGAAACGTGTTTTCCATTTTCGGCTGCTCTTAGTAAGGCTTTAGTAATCTGACTATCCTTAGCTAAGCGATAAATAGTCATTTTGATAGCCATCACCCCTGGATCATCCGCTGCCTTTTCGATCAGATCAAGAATTGAATCAATGTTGTTGTATGGATGATGAAGCAGTATATCTTTCTCCTTCAGCGTATCGAATATATCTGCGTTTCCTTCATCTTGGTAAGATAAAGGCTTTACTGGAGCCGGCATCTGTGGCAATCGGTCACGAAACTGCTTGTTTCCTACAATTTGCCAAAGCCCGGTGAAATCGATCATGCTTTCGCGCTTGACATGAAAAACAGAGTCTGAGCCTAATTTCCACCGCTCCAGAAGAGAATTCAGCATCCATTTACTGTAGCCTTCTTCGATTTCAATCTTCACCACTCGACCAGTCTTTCGCTCCATCAGCTTTCGCTTCACCTCTTCGAGAAAATTGGCATCCATGTCCTCACTCTCTTCAAGAGTAAAGTCACCATTTCGGGTAATTCTGAAAAGGCTGATAGACTGAATGTCCACATTTCGAAATAGGGAAACGATATTTTCACGAATCACTTCTTCAATAGGCACCAAAAACAAGGTATTCCCCCGCTCCACTTCAAAGAATCTTGGAATATTAGCAGGGATCTGAACAAAGGAAAGTTTACGCATGTCCTTCCTTTCGCCGGGCGTAGTAGTCACGACCCCAAAGATCAACAGCTTATTCATCAAGATCGGAAAAGTACGATACCCGTCATAAACCATTGGGGTCAACATCGGATAAATCGCCCGGTCAAAATATTGCTTCACCTTCTTTCGCTCACCGTCAGTAAGTTTAGATGTATTGCATAAAGCGATGCCTTCATTGGGCAAGGCTGGCAAGATAGAATTGAGAAAATGCTCGTGCTGGGCATGATGAAAGTTTTGACATTCTTCCATCAAGGTAGCTTTAAAAGGCTCTTCCCTTAATCCAGAGTAATCAATCCGCTCTTTGTCATAATCGAGGTAGTTGTAAAGTGACCCTACTCGGATCATAAAAAACTCATCCAAGTTTGATGCAGTAATGGCCAGAAACTTGAGCTTTTCGAAAATCGAGCGATGATCTTTTTTAGACTGATCCAATACTCGGTCATTAAATTTCATCCAGCTTAAATCTCTACTGATCAAATCACTTTTGTGAATCACTGAATCAAATCGCTCTCGGACTGCTTGTTTCATTTTTTACTGATTTTTTGATGATAGGCCCTTTCCTCCCCAAATTTATCCACAAATAAATATTGATAATTGGCAAGAGCTTAAAAATAATAATTCTATAATAGGGCCTTGTTTATTTAATCATTAACAAAAAAGGGCTCTGATGGAGCCCTTCTGCGATGTTTTAAGTATCGATCTTCGCATACTTGGCGTTTCGTTCGATGAATTCCCTCCTTGGGGCTACTTCATCACCCATCAACATACTGAATAAGTGATCTGCTTCTGCCGCAGAGTCAATAGTCACCTGCTTGATGGTCCGCATATTAGGATCCATGGTAGTGGTCCAAAGTTGTTCAGGATTCATCTCTCCAAGACCCTTATATCTTTGAATATTGACACTATCCTCTTTCCCGTCTTTTGCCATATCGGCAATCAGAGTCTTTCTTTCCTCTTCGGTCCAGCAGTAGCGCTCATCCTTACCCCGCTTCAAAAGATACAAAGGAGGCAATGCGATGTACACGTACCCATTCTCGATGAGGTTTCTCATGTACCGGAAAAACAGCGTCAAAATCAGGGTTCGGATGTGTGAACCGTCAATATCAGCATCCGTCATGATAATGATTTTATGATATCTAAGACCAGAAAGATCTAATTCTTTATCATCATCAGCGGTTCCGAATTTCACGCCCAATGCGGTGAGAATATTCTTGATTTCGTCGTTATCGTAGATTTTGTGCTCATGAGCTTTCTCCACATTAAGGATTTTACCTTTCAGCGGTAAGATCGCTTGGAAGTCACGATCACGACCTTGCTTGGCAGACCCACCTGCAGAGTCTCCCTCCACTAGATAAAGTTCACATACGGTTGGATCACTATTGGCACAATCCGCTAGCTTACCAGGTAGACCACCGCCGCCAAGGACATTCTTTCGCTGCACCATCTCCCGGGCCTTTCGAGCAGCATGACGGGCTTGAGCTGCCAAAATCACCTTACCTACAATGGTTTTGGCCTCTTTAGGATGCTCTTCGAGCCAAAATTGAAGGGTTTCCGATACTGCAGAATCAACCGCTCCAACTACATCGGAGTTACCAAGTTTAGTTTTAGTCTGACCTTCAAATTGAGGCTCAGCTACTTTAACGGAAATGACCGCAGTCAATCCCTCTCTAAAGTCATCTCCGGAAATCTCAATTTTAAGCTTATCAAGCATTCCGGACTTGTCTGCGTAGGATTTCAGCGTTCGTGTAAGCGCTCTTCGGAAACCTGTGACATGTGTACCTCCTTCGTAAGTATTAATCGTATTGACGTAGGAAACTACATTTTCACTGTAAGAATTATTGTAGCTCATTGCCACTTGAACCGGTACATCCTGATCTAGTGATTCGATGTAAATCGGCTCAGAAATAATTTTCTCCTTAGTCTCATCCAGATATTGAACAAATTCAACGAGTCCGCCTTCTGAATAAAATTCATCAGACTTTGGCTTACCATCCTCTTCAATCTCCCGAAGATCAGTCAAAAATATGCGGATACCTGCATTCAAAAAAGCCATTTCCCGAAGACGGGTTGCTATGGTCTCATAGCGAAACTCTGTGACAGTGAAAATACTATCATCAGGTTTGAAATGAATGATAGTTCCTCGCTTTTCCGTTTTCCCTATTTCTCGAGCGGGGTACTGAGGAACACCAATTTTGAATTCCTGCTCAAAAATGACTCCATTTCTATGTACCGTAGCTTTCAAATCGGTAGAAAGTGCATTCACACAGGATACACCCACACCGTGCAAACCACCTGATACCTTGTAAGTGTCTTTATCAAACTTACCTCCAGCGTGAAGGACTGTCAAAACAACCTCCAAAGCAGAACGCTTTTCTTTCTCGTGCATATCGGTAGGAATGCCCCGACCATTGTCCTCCACGGTAATCGAATTATCCTCATGGACTGTCACCTTAATGGTATCACAATGTCCTGCAAGTGCCTCATCGACTGAATTGTCTACAACTTCCCAAATCAAATGATGAAGTCCTTTGATGCCAACATCTCCGATATACATTGCTGGACGTTTCCTTACTGCTTCAAGACCTTCTAAAACCTGGATGTTACTCGCACCGTATTCGGACGGTTTCTTCGCATTTTCTTCGCTCATATTTTTTGAAAAAAAAGCCTTCAAATAGGCTTAATCGGTGATTTTTTAAGTTTCAAATGATTCGGCAAGATAAGCAAAAATTCTGAGTTGAGCACGCAATATGTAGACTCCATTTCAGATTAGGCCTGATTCTGAATTTAAACAAATATTCAAAATAATATTCTGAATTAAACCATTTTATCACATTTTTTTACACCTGTTGATACTTGATAATAATCATTTAATACCTGTTTTTGAACCACTTATACCTTTTTGTTCAATTTTTAGTATTAAAGATTAAACAAATTTAATTCTAAAATCTTTTACATCTAAAATCATTTAACCAAACTTAATAATAACCAAATGAACATCACCTTAGCAGCAGAGTTGATCGGTCTTGACAAGATCATCAATTCAGACCCGATCGCCATCACCTTCTTTATTGGTTACATGGCCATGTTTGCCTCCTCAGTATTCTTCTTTGTTGAGAGAGGTTCTGTAGATGGGAAGTGGAAAACTTCTCTATTGGTTTCCGGCCTAATCACCGGAATTGCGGCTGTACACTATTACTACATGCGGGACTTTTACCTGCAGACTGGTTCTAGTCCGACAGCTTTCCGTTATGTTGACTGGACTCTGACTGTTCCATTGATGTGCGTTGAGTTTTACCTACTTACCAAGCCATTTGGAGCAAAAGGAAGCACGCTTTTCAAATTGATCATTGCTTCTTTAGTAATGCTTGTGACTGGTTACATTGGAGAAACTTCAGGAATTGACAGTAACATCATGTGGGGTATTATTTCCACTTTAGGTTATTTGTACATCGTTTATGAAGTATTCGCTGGTGACGTTGCCAAGCTTGCAAAAGAAAGCGACAGCCCTGCAATGGGAAGAGCAATGTTCTTGTTGAAGATCTTCATCACACTAGGATGGTCTATCTATCCAATCGGATACATGGTACTTCCTGGCAACCTACTTTCAGGTGCTTTTGAAGTAAGTTCAATTGACCTATTCTACAACCTTGCCGATGCTATCAACAAAATCGGATTTGGCTTAGTGATCTACTACGTAGCTATTACTGAATCATCTAAAAACAAAACTGCCACTGCTTAATCAGATTCGCCTCTCCCTTCACGGGGAGAGGCTAATTTATGCACTATGGTTCACTACGACTACATATTTGCCGGAGGAGGTTGCGCAGCATACAGCATGCTCTTTTACCTTTCGAAAAGTAAATTGAAGTCAAAGCGAATTTTGGTCATCGATCCCATGGGCGATAACTTCCCAAACAAAACATGGTGCTATTGGGCAAAAAGCCCACTTGAAATCCAGCCTGAATCCGAAACCAAATTTTGGAACAAGCTAAACCTCTCCAAAAATGGAAGCAAATTGACACTTCCACTAGGTGAATTAAATTATTACCACATTGAGGCTGGCAATTTTTTCAAAGAGCTGAAAGCTTATTTCTCTAGTATCCCTTCTATCACTTTCCTAGAAGAAAAAATCACAAATATCTCCCCTACTTCTCAAAATTTTGAGATCGAAACAGATTCAGGAGAATCATTCACTTGTGATTATTTACTAGACTCAAGGTTGGAAGAAGGTGACTTCCAAAATCAAAAAATCCTTAAGCAGCAATTTGTCGGTTGGAAAATAAAAACGGAACAACCTTTCTTCGATGATTCTGCTGTCACCCTGATGGATATTTTACCACAGGATCAAAAAAACTTCTCGTTCGGATACATTTTACCCTACGACTCCAAGCATGCCTTGGTAGAATATACAGCCTATTCGGAGGAAGCTATTCCTAAAGAAAACCTTAAGGCTTCTCTTGATTCATATTTAGAAAAGCACCTTCAAAACGTGGATTATTCGGTATACTTTGAAGAGACCGGAGCGATCCCCATGAGCACACAGTATAAAACTGTTCAGACTCATGAAAGATGGATTCCCATCGGGACACGAGCAGGCTGGTCAAGACCTTCCACTGGTTATACTTTTCAATTTATCCAGGAACATTGCCAAAAGCTCGTCAATGAGCTGGAATTAGACTTAGCACTTTCTAAAAAATCAATTCCCAGCAGGCATTTTTTCTACGACAACATCCTGCTAAACATTGCAAAAAAATGGCCCGAGCAACTGGAAAACGTCTTCTTTGACTTATTTACTGTCAATTCCACAGAAAATGTCCTTCGCTTCCTTCAAGCCAAAACCTCATTTTGGGAGGAAATCAACCTCCTACGAAAAGTACGATTTGCCCCTTACCTAAAAAGCCTCTGGTACTATGAAAAGCACTGAGTCTTTGTTCAAAATATTGGGATTGGTGGTTTGTTTGGGCTTTTCACTGATCCCAGAATTACCACAATATATCGAGTTTGGATTTGCAGGCTTGGTTTTATTATTCGTTGGAATCCCACATGGAGCCATTGATCACTTAACCTCCCAACCAACGATTGATTTTAAGGGTTTGATTGTTTTTCTAGTTCGTTATTTGTCACTAATTGGTGCTTATCTAGTCGTTTGGTACTTTCTACCACAAGTAGCACTCGTGATTTTTCTTGCCTTCTCGGCTTACCATTTCGGTCAAACACATTTTCTGAAAATTGAAAATTCGGATGTTCGAAGTAAAATGTTATTCATCACTCGAGGATCTTTTTTCCTTTCGGTAATCTTATTTGGGGATTTTCAAATGACAACTTTCATTTTGGACCCCATCGTCGATGTGTCCTTTCTGGAAACTTATTCATTTGTGGTAATGGGAGTTTCCCTGAGTTTGACAATAGGTATCGAATATTGGACTTTCCGAAAAATTAAATTCGAAAGCTTAGTAGACCTTGTCATTTTGGCTCCGCTTCTTTACATGGCTCCACTATTTATCAGTTTCGTAGTCTACTTTGGGTTTTGGCATGCCTTACCAAGTATGAGACTAGAATACGAATTCTTAAACCGCTTTCCCCAATACAATAGTCTACTCAAATTCGCCAAACAATTAATTCCCTTCACCCTTTTAAGCCTAGTTGGAATTTCCGGTTTATTGCTCTTTGGAATGCGATTCTTGGATCAAAGTGAGCTTTTGCTCCTGTTTTTTATTTTGATCTCCTTAATCTCTTTTCCCCATGTATTTTACATGGATCACTTCATCAAAAAATTCAAAACTGCCCGGTACTAAGCATCACGAGATTACAGGCAAATAAAACTTCAATCCCTTCATTTTTTGCCTTTTGGGCGAAATCCCTATTCTCTGTTCCTGGATTAAAAATGATACGCTGCGGTTTCAATGATATCAAATAATCTATCCATTCGCCCTGATTTTGAGGACCAATGTATAATGTGATAGTATGGATCTCGTTTAAAGATGGTTTTTTACGAAGGTCTAGAATTTCCTTTCCAAATACCTGACCCGATTTGATTCCAATGGGGATAAACTCAATTCCTTTTTCATAAAAAAGCTGGGCTGCCGAATAAGCATATCGAGAGGGATTGGTCGTGGCGCCAACGATTAATGTAATTTTCTTTTCAGACATCTCTTGATCCAAATTCTCGATCCCGCTCGAATGTATCCATGTGTCTATGCTTTTTGGACTCGTAGATATCATCCAAAGTAATCAAAATACCGGTCTCCTCGACTTCCCCAAACTCATCATTCAACGCCGTACCAAATGTCATCATGGTGGGAGAAAGATTCATATAGGTATTGATCAAAGGGGGAATATTTTCTCCATAAGACCGGACTCGTGAATTCAACAACTTGTAGCCTTCCTTGTAACCCAATCCATTGAATGGATCAGGATCTGTACCAATATGAGTATCGCAGGTAAGTGTCTTTTCCTTCTTTGGGTTGACCAGGTTGTTTTTATCCGGAAAATAATGATTCAGAAAAACAAGCAACAAATCTCTCGCCTCCCTGTGGTAATGGGGATACATGGTCACCTTACCAAATAGATATTTGACATCAGGATGCAGTAGCACGACCCCTCCTAGCCCATCCCAAAGATTATCCAAACTGAATATCCCTTTGCGATTATCGATGCTGGGTTGGTATTTAGGCTGCACAAACGACCTTCCTAATTCAATGGTGTAGGGCAGGTAATTTTTCACAAATTCATCTGAAAAGTCAAAAAGGTGGAATGTCGACAGATTGATATTCCCACCTTCGGAAACGGCGTTTTTGCAATGAATCAGCCGATAACCTGCGACGATTTCCTCATCTTCAGGGTTCCAGGTAATCAGTTGCTCGTAGCAATTAGGACAAATATCATTTTCATCCAAGTCTAGACTCTTTCCTGTCCCTCCTCCTGCTGTTCGAAAAGTAAGTTCACGCAATCGTCCTATTTCTCGCACCACATTGGGCGAATTATGATGATTGACTAGATAGACTAGATTATTTCCATTGTTGGTATATCGTAAAAACCGATCAGGGCTAAGCTCTGACTTCAAAATATCCTTATCTACTGCAGGAATAATCGCTTCTTCCTTACTCATTTTTTGCTCCAGTTTCACCTGTTTGTAAATTCATTTTCAAACCGTCGTCTACTAATTTGAAGCAAGCTGTTAATATCTAGCTTTTTTGCTTCGCGTGGTGATTTTTACCTTCTCCGATTTGGTACACCCTTTTCTTTAAATCTCCTGCCCAATAAATATCTGAATGTTCATCCGACAACTCCGTGAAAGAAACCACATCACCCAAATGGATCGTCACTTTCTGACCTCGCTGTTTATACATTTCATCAGGCAAATAAAACATTTCTAAATTAGCTTTTATCCCCAGTTTTTTTCGCCAACTCGCGAGATTATAAAAGAATTTAGAATTTTTACCTTCAATAAAACAAAGAATAATGTTTTTCTTATTCTTTTTCGCCTTGTTGACAAAACTCTTTCTCCAAGTCAAATCCCTCACTCCTTCATCTGACTTTCTGGAGACTAAGCCTGCCGGAAAAATCAAAACCACGCCATCTCCCGAATAGGCTTCATCGATTTTCTTCATGGTATCTGCCGAATTCCGCCCGTGCTTATTTACAGGAATAAATAAAGGGTCAAAATTATCAAAAGTCATGAGTAGGTCATTGACCAAAAACCTAAAATCCTTCCGATGTCTCCCGATGGCATGCATCAGTGCTATCCCGTCCATCCCACCAAGGGGATGGTTGGCAGCTATGATAATCCCTCCTGATTTGGGAATCTTCTCAGCACCCTTCAGCTCCACATCCAGCTCAAACTCTTTGACCAGTGCATCTACAAAATCTAGCCCTTTGAGATGTCCGATACGGGCCATGACTGAATTCATCCAAGATTCATGCGTGACATTTTTGATATAAGAAAGTAAAAAGCCCGGCATCCACTTGAGGAGTTTTGGATTTTTGGAATGAATAGCCTTCTCGATATCGATGAATTTTTTCGACATGAATTTTAGAATTAGCGGGATTTAAGAGTTGGTCAGTTGGAAAAATACAATTTCTCATTTAAAAAATAAGCATAGCCAAAACAATATTAGCCTAAGCTTCATTCATCTAATTGAGTACCAAATGAGTATTTTTTATCAAATTGAAAACTAATATGATCACAGTACTAACAGGAAGCACTTCAGGCATAGGATTCGAAACGCTAAAAGGTCTACTTGACCATTCTGAAGTGTTTATCCTGCCGGTGCGCAATTTAGAGAAGGCTGAATCCAAACTCGCCAAATTTCCAAATCGTGAAAAATTCAAACTTTATGAATTTGACCTTGCGGACCTCGAATCGGTGAAGGCAGCAAGCCAAAAAATCAACAAGGACTTTCCAAAGATCGATTTGATGATCAATAATGCAGGTGGGATGTTTCCTGGAGGAAAGAAAAATAACAAGGGTCTGGACATGACTTTTACTGTCAATCATTTGGGTCATTTCTTGCTAACTCATCAGCTTCTCCCCTCCCTTATCAAAGGAAAAGCAAAAGTCATTCAGGTGAGCTCTGAAGCACACCGCTTGGGGAAATTCAGATCCAATGATATTGGACTTTCAAGTGTAAGCAGTACCATCACAGCTTATGGAGAAGCCAAACTATACAATATTTTGATGGCAAAAGAGCTGGCCAAGCGATATGGAAAAGAAGGAATTACGGCTTTTAGTCTCCATCCCGGCGCGGTAAAAACAGCCTTTGGGTCAGAGACGGATCCTATTACAAAAGCAATTATTCGGGCCACACAGTTGTTTTTTATCTCAGCACAGAAAGGGGCCGAAAACTCCCTTTTCCTGGCAAAAACTGATTCTACAAAATTAAAAAATGGAGGCTATTACGTGAGGAAGAAACTGAAGAGTCCGAATTCTGCAGGTCTTAGCGCTAGCAATGCCGAAGAGCTCTGGGAATTCAGTGAAAAGACCCTCGAAAAGTTGGGACTGATCTAAAACCCTTACTTTTGTCCTCAGATTTTGACAAAACATGGAAGAACGAATACTTTCCCTTAGCCCAGGAGCTTGGAATGATTACGAATTGATAGATACCGGTGGGTTCGAAAAACTGGAACGCTTTGGAGATTTTATCTTAAGCCGGCCAGAGCCTCAGGCCATTTGGGACAAAAGCTTGCCTGATTCTGAATGGAAAAAGCAGGCCCATGCTCATTTTGCCAAAGAGAAAAACAATCCTGAAAAAGGAAGTTGGCAGCAACTGAAAAAAATGCCTCACAACTGGCAGATTAATTATAAAAATCAGCAAGGCTTAGACTTGAAATTAAATCTGGCTCAGACTTCTTTCAAGCACATTGGGCTATTTCCAGAGCAGGCAGTCAATTGGGATTACTTGTATGAGAGTATTCAGTCATTTCCTGGAGAAAAACCAAAGGTGTTGAACCTATTTGCCTACACCGGTGCTGCATCAGTAGCAGCAAAGGCAGCAGGAGCTGATGTCACGCACTTGGATTCTGTCAAACAAGTTGTGACTTGGTCCCGACACAATATGGAGGCATCTGGCCTTGATGGAATTCGTTGGATTGTGGATGATGCATTGAAATTTATCAAAAGAGAAGCAAGAAGAGGAAATATCTATCAAGGAATTATTCTTGACCCACCTGCCTATGGCCGTGGACCCGATGGAGAAAAATGGATTTTGGAGGAGCAGATCAATGAGATGCTGAAAATCTGCTCGGAAATATTGGATCCTGTGAACAACTTCTTGCTTCTGAACATGTATTCACTGAGCTTCTCCTCCCTGATTGCTGTAAATCTGGTTCAATCAAATTTCAAAAACATTAAAAATGCCGAACACGGAGAGCTCTTTCTCAAGGACTCCTTTGGCAAAAGACTTCCGCTTGGCGTTTTCTACCGCTTTAGAAGTTTCTAATTATCATCTATGAATCACCGCCAACTATTTCTTAGTCATCTAGCCCAAACCACGGATTTTCCGCTTTTGATAGAAGTAGAAAAAGCTGAAGGGATCTACCTATACGGTCCTGAGGACAGGAAATATATTGATTTGATCTCAGGAATTGGTGTCAGCAATGTAGGCCATCGCCATCCCAAGGTTCTTCAAGCTATTCAGGGACAATTGGACAAGTACCTCCACCTTATGGTGTATGGGGAGTATGTCCAAAGTCCGCAGACACTTCTAGCAAAGGCCCTCTGTGATACCCTTCCAGATCACTTGAACAATGTGTATTTGGTCAACAGTGGTTCGGAGGCGATTGAAGGGGCGATGAAATTAGCCAAGAGATATACGGGACGCTCAGAACTGATCTCCTGTGTGAATGCTTATCACGGAAGCTCTCACGGTGCATTGAGTATTGGCGGCAATGAGATTTTCAAAAGAGCTTATCGTCCCCTACTTCCTGGTATCAGCAATATCGTGTATGGTGCTTATTCTCATCTCGATCGGATTACTGAAAAAACAGCAGCCGTTTTTGTAGAAACGATTCAGGGAGAAGCGGGAATCAGAGTGGCATGCAAAGAATACTTTCAGGCGCTTA
Source organism: Algoriphagus formosus (assembly GCF_002807035.1). GTDB lineage: Bacteria > Bacteroidota > Bacteroidia > Cytophagales > Cyclobacteriaceae > Algoriphagus > Algoriphagus formosus. Next base: position 778,895 of record NZ_NIUC01000001.1, read on the forward strand.
GAAAACGATGTGATGAAACGGGAACTTTGTTGGTTTTGGATGAAATTCAGGCAGGGTTCGGTAGAACAGGTAAGTTTTGGGCTTTTGAACATTTCGAAATAGTACCCGATATGGTAGTCTGCGCAAAGGGAATGGGAGGAGGAATGCCAATTGGGGCCTTCATAGCCAATCAGAAAATTATGGCCGCCTTCAAAAACAACCCACTTCTCGGTCACATCACCACTTTTGGAGGACATCCTGTCAGTGCAGCAGCTTCTCTAGCAACTATTCAGATTTTGCAGGAAGAAAAGCTCATAGATCAAGTAGAAGAAAAAGCGAATCTATTTAAAAAGCTTTTGGTACATCCAAAGATCAAAGGTATTCGGAATAAAGGCCTGATGATGGCTGTGGAATTTGAATCCTTCGAGGTATTGAAGCCTATCATTGACCGAGCGATAGAACTCGGTGTAATCACGGACTGGTTTCTCTTCTGTGATGATTCCATGCGAATTGCTCCGCCCTTGGTCATAACTGAAGAAGAAATTCGGAATGCCTGTAAAATTATTCTTCAAGCGGTGGAAGAATTGAGTTGATCATAGCCGAAAAACTGATCATTTTTTTCTTAATTAGAACCCTCTAAAAACTTTGATTACTATGAGAAAGGTCGGTGCCTTTTTGGGAGGCTTAGTGTTAATTCTTGCCTTGGGGCTTCTGGTTTTTATCTTCTTCCACTCGCCTCAATATAAGGGGGAAATTGAAATCAATGGACTGTCAGAGGAAACCACCGCTTATTTTGATGAGTATGGTGTACCGCATATTTATGCCTCGAACGCATCGGATGCCTATCGGGCTTTAGGATACCTGCATGCACAGGATAGACTTTTCCAATTAGAAATGATGCGAAGAGTAGGCACTGGAACTTTGGCTGAGTTTCTCGGTCCCGATGTGGTCGAAATTGATCAATTTTTCAGAACACTCGGTATTCCAGAACATGCCCAAACATCCACAGAATTCTGGAATTCCCAAGCAGATTCTCCATGGAAAAATGCCACTGAAGCCTACATAGCCGGAGTTAATGAATTTATTCAAAATGGCACTTTACCGATAGAATTCTTACTACTTGGAGAAAAACCGAGAGAATTCACCCTCAATGATATTCATGGAATCGTTGGCTATATGTCCTTTACATTTGGAATGGCTCTAAAAACCGATCCACTTATCACCAAAATGAGTCGTGAATTGGGACAGGAGTATCTGGAAGCTCTCTCGATAGAGACTTTACCCGAGCATCATTTCATCCCAAACTTTTATCCCGACAGCATCTCTAATGGAAGTTTAAGCAGCCTACTGGAAAAGTTACCTGTCCCTTTATTGGAAGGATCTAACGGATGGGTAGTTTCCGGGAGCAAAACCAAGAGCGGAAAAGTCATTTTTGCCAATGATACTCACATTGGATTTTCATCTCCCTCCGTTTGGTATGAAGCGCATTTAGAGTATCCCGGATTCAGTTTTTATGGAAACCATTTAGCCGGAGTTCCTTTTGGATTGGTAGGTCATAGCAGGCATCACAGCGTAGGACTGACGATGTTTGAAAATGATGATCAAGACTTTTTTGAAATCAAATTGAATCCGACTAATTCGAATGAATATCAATTTGGCGATGAAGCTCTACCCTTCAGCGTGCGAAAAGATGTAATTTCTGTTAAAGGTCAGGACCCGGTAGAAATTGAAATAAAAGAGACCATTCATGGACCTATCGTAAATTCTGTAGTACCTGAAATTGCCTCTTTGACCGATAATCCTGTAAGCAGCTGGTGGGTATACACGATGGAACCAACCCGTGCTTTGGAAGCCATCTACAAAATCAACCACGCACAGGACTTGGAGGATATGACAGCCGCTGCATCTCTGATACATGCTCCGGGGCTAAATATCATGTATGGCGATAGTCTTGGGAATATTGCCTGGTGGGCAGCGGGGAAGTTACCTATCCGGTCTGAAAAGGTCCATTCAAAAATTTTTGCTGATGGTTCTGATCCTGAAAGCATACCGCAAGGATGGTATCCATTCAGTTTGAACCCAATGAGTATCAACCCTCCATCGGGTTTTGTGGCCTCTGCAAATAATCAGCCCGACACACTTCAAAACGGCATACTTTTTCCAGGATATTATTTCCCGGGAGAACGCTGGAAGCGAATTGCAGATGCAATCAATTCCAAGGATGAATGGACTATCCAAGAAATGAAAGCGATTCAACTTGAGGTAGTGAATACCGATCATGCCCAGATTGCCAAAATCATGTTAAGTCAAATTCCCGATTTTGATTTTGAAGGGAAAGAACGGGTCAAAAGCTTGTTGGAAAACTGGGATGGAAATCATGAACTCAGCTCCTCTATTCCTACCATTTATTACAAATGGCTTTATCATGTTTTGAGATTGGCTATGGAAGATGAGCTTGGAAAGGAAGCTTTCGAAAGTTATTTAGGGTCCTTTGTCATGATCCGTTCAAATTTGCCTTTCATTCGAAACTTTGACCATCCTTGGTGGGATAAGGTAAACACTCCCGAAAAAGAAAATGCATCTCAAATTTTTTCAGAGAGCCTTAAAATCACCCTGCAAGAGCTAGAAGCCCAGTTTGGGGACAACATAAATTCCTGGGATTGGGAAAAAGCAGTGATATTGGAGCATCCACATCCTTTAGGTAGCCAAAAACCACTGGACAAGATTTTCAATGTAAAAACTGACCCAGTTCCTGCAAATGACGAATCAGTAAATAAGTTGGCATTTAAACTCAATGGAGAAGGTATTTACAAAGTGACATCGGGACCGGCTATGCGGATTTTGCTAGACTTCATGGATGTAGATCGCTCGCTTTCGGTATTGCCTACAGGTCAAAGTGGGAATAGATTCAGCAAACACTACCGGGATCAGGCTTCCCTCTATACAAAAGGAAAATACCGCTATCAATTAATGGACAAAAATGAAATAGTTGAAAGTGCTAAAGATGCTCTGATTTTGACACCGAGATAACCTTCCCTTGCTTATCCTGTTTGTGAATTGAGAAGAAGAGCATAGAATAGGTAAGATAATTGGGGGGCATACAATGATTGGTTTATATTTTGTGGTCATTCGATATGATGAGCCCCTTCTCCATTGATAATCGAAGGAAAAAATCGTATTGCCAGTAAAACCATTCTTGAGGCAATCGACACAGTATAAAACAAAATTCGAATGGGACAGAAAAAATGCCCATACTGCGGAAATTGGTCTGAGTGGAATCAAAATATTGATGACACCTGTGATCACTGTGGCAAAAACCTAAGTCCCGTAGAAGTAAAAAGAGATAAAGTCAGAAAGGACGAAAAGAAAAAGAATGAGGAAGAGTGGATGTTTTACATCAAAGAATCTGATACATCCTTGGTCAAGTTTTTCAAAAAAGTAGGAAATGGATTCTATACGGTTTTTATGGCTATCATGACATTTATTCTTTGGCTTATTGCGGCTTTACCCGGATAATGCGCATCTTCAAAAACCCGATTTTTATCACATGCTGCCTGATTTTTTGGATCAATCAAGCAGTGGAATACTGGTCATTTGAGAGCTTCCTCTTTCTATACTCATATCTAGATGACCTATTAGCGATGCCTGTGATCTTGGGATTAACTTTGCAGATTTTCCAATGGATTCATCCAAAGAAAGACAATTTTCGATTTACCAAGACTCAAGTGATCGTCGGATTTTTATACGTCTCAGTTGCATTTGAGTGGTTTTTACCAGCTTATTCGGATACTTACACTAGAGATTTTTGGGATATCTTTTGTTATTTTCTTGGAACAATCGTCTTTTATCTAGGAATTAACCCAAAAAATAAAACGATTTCAAACTAAGCGACCCCTAACTTGTTTTTATCATATGAAGAATCAAAATAAAAAAAACTATCCAGTAAAGCTTTCTGAAGAAGAATTGCGTCAAAAATTGGATTCAGAATCCTATCATATTCTGATCGAAAAAGGGACAGAAAGGCCATTTACAGGAGAATATTATCTCAATCATGACACTGGCATTTATGAATGCAAGGCATGCGGAAATGAGATTTTTCATTCTTCAAAAAAATACGATAGCGGCTGTGGCTGGCCTAGCTTTACGGAACCCGTCAGACCAGAGGCAATTGATGTTCAGATGGATTATTCCCATTTCATGGTTCGCGAGGAAATACTTTGTGGCAATTGTGGTTCGCATTTGGGACATCGATTCCCTGATGGTCCAAAAGATCAAGGAGGTATTCGCTACTGCATCAATTCCAGAAGTATGGATTTTAAAGGAAGTTGATTTTTGAGTGAAATTTTTATTTTTTAATTTTTTTAAAAACGACGCATTGCACTATGCCATCCGAATATTATTTGAAAAATAAAGAGAAGATTCTAGCCCGAGCTAAAAAACGGTACGAAGAGGACGCTGAATTCAGGGAGAAGACAAGAAAACGTTATCGGGAAAAGTATCAGAAAGACTCTGAATACAAGGAATACACCTTAAGCAAAAGCCGAAAAAGGTATTATGAAGATGAAGAATATCGAAAGAATACCATTGAGCGTGCAAAAGCGAGAGCTAAACAAACCAAGAAAAAATAATTTTCCTTTGATCAATAGACCAATTGGATAATAAAAGCCAAAACGCCAATGGTCAATCCCAGCATAAACACCTGATAGGCTCTACTAAGGAGTCTATATTTTTGATTCAAAACGAGACTTTGATAGTACAGTGATGATGACATTTGGTCCATGATCGCATCACGTGAAGCCATCGCATCGTGAATTTTTTGGATATACTCGTCCTTACTGAAATGCGAGACTGACCCGAAAAATATCAAAGACCTATTTTCTATAGTCAAGTTATCGGACTTTCCGACGATTTTTGGTTTGGCTGCCTGGACTGCCAAAATGGTGGAGATCAAACACATCAAGACAAATAAAATAATGGGGGTAAGCATCATGAAATTCTGCATATCGAGTTGATTCGATACGGATCCGTAACCTACTAAGGCCACCATGGATGAAATAACCAGCGCATTGATACTAATGACGATATTGGCCTTGTTATCGGCAATTTTGAGCAACTGTGAATTGGTATTGAAGGTAACTCTGAAAAAAGTCTGCCTTTCACGGCTGGTTTTGTCTTTTAGCTTGATCTTCGGAACCTGTTCTTCCATAAAAGAAATTTTATTGGTCAAATTAATAAAATTCAGACAAGCTAGGTTCATCTTCTCATAAAAGTATTCAAGGAATTCTATTGAATATTTGGGGAAAGGTGATCGTATTTCCAAGATTCTAAAAGAGCCCATGCTTCAGAATAGAATTTATCCGTCGATAGAATTTCCCTTAATTAATTCAAAGATTTAAGCTATTTTCTCAAAAAAATGAAACTGAACCAAGGAATTAATCTTCCTACAGGGTGATGATTTAAAAACTTAAGGAATTTTATTAGCTACAAATAACCACTATATCCAATGAAAAAACTCAACAAAGAAGATATTCCGCAGGAAGTCTACGACCTCTATGACTACTATGCTCATAACCAGCTAGACAGGAGGACATTCATGGAAAAATTATCGGCCTATGCCGTAGGGGGAATCACGCTGACCACACTCATGAGTACCATGATGCCTGATTATATGACTACTGCCACGGTGGAGCCTTCTGATGAGCGAATGCAAAGCTCAGACTATGTTTTTTATAATTCGCCAAAAGGCGGAGGTGAAATTCGAGGTTTACTTTCTAAGCCTGCGGGAAGCGGTAAATTTCCCGGTATCGTAGTAGTTCATGAAAATAGAGGACTCAATCCTTACATTGAAGATGTGGGACGTCGATGTGCAGTAGCAGGTTTTATTTCAATTGCTCCCGATGCGCTTTGGCCTTTGGGTGGATATCCAGGCAATGATGATGAAGGTAGAACCATGCAGCGGGAAAGATCTCGTGATGAAATGCTAGAGGATTTTATTGCGGCATTTGAGTATTTGAAAAACCATCCGGATTGCAATGGCAATGTTGGTGTAGTTGGCTTTTGTTTCGGTGGCTGGATATCGAATATGATGGCAGTGAGGCTTCCTGACCTCAAAGCAGCTGTTCCCTTCTATGGAGGTCAACCTTCTGCGGAAGAAGCAGCTCAAATCAAAGCACCTTTGATGATTCAGTATGCAAGCCTTGATGAACGGGTCAATGCTGGCTGGCCAGCCTATGAAGAAGCGCTAAAGGCGAATGGGGTAGATTATGTGATGCATATGTATGATGGCGTCAACCATGGATTTCACAACAATACCACTCCTCGCTATGATGAAAAAGCTGCAAATCTAGCTTGGGAGCGTACAATTGCCTTTTTCAAAGAAAATCTTAAATAAACTCTAAGAATGAAAGGGGCGATTCAGCCCCTTCTTTATTAAATCAGTAACTTAATCTTATGCAAGAAAAAAAATTCAATTTGGCTGTCTTGATTGATGGAGATAATGCTTCTGCCAAGCTAGTCAAGGAAATCTTGGATGAAGTTTCAAAATACGGCAAAGCGACCATTCGACGAATTTACGGAGATTGGACCACTCCGCACATGAACGGATGGAAGGAGGTAATCAATCAATACTCCTTCAATCCAATTCAAAAGTTTGCCTATACCACTGGCAAAAACTCCACCGACAGCTCATTGATTATTGATGCCATGGATATTCTTCATGGCAATTCAGTGGACGGATTCTGTATTGTATCCTCTGACTCAGATTATACTGGCTTGGCGAAGCGGATTCGGGAGGAAGGAATGTTTGTGATGGGAATAGGTCGACGGATCACTCCATTGGCTTTTGTTCAGTCCTGTGAGATTTTCACATTTGCTGAAAACCTGGGTGAAGAAGATGAAGCTGAGGAAATCAAGGATGATAAGAAAACCGATAGAGCTAATGTCGTCAAATCATCCACTCCTAAAAAATCAAAACGACCCTACCCCAAACTGGATTTACATTTGATTGACCGTGCCTTTGATATTTCGGCCAGCGATGAAGAGGAGGAAATTCACATTGCTAAAATCGGAGCATCCCTTCGTAAAATAGACCCCAGTTTTGACCCAAGAACCTTTGGTTTTCGAAACCTGACTGAGCTTTTCAAGAGCCTGAATAAGTACACCGTGGTCAGAAATGAGGTCAATGGTTTGAATTATCCACTCGTAAAGTTGAAATAATTTAAAAGAAAATAGTGGGTTTCTAGCCTCATAGAGCACTTTTTCAAAAAAAGTCAATTTTTCTTCGAAATCCCGTTACCACTTTCCTACGCTTTTGTCGCCTATAGATATACAACCAAAAATCTATACGCCATGAAAGCATTATTTCAAAACAAATTGAAGGTGATTTTGGCCTTCGCACTTACCTTAAGTTTTACAGCCTGTGATATAGGAGGCGGTGAAGATCCTATCCTTATATCTCCTGACGCAGAATCAATTACCGACTATTTGAGGAATATGTCCGCTGATAATAATAGTCTCTTAAACGTTCAAAATATCTCTGGTGGCTCGCAGCGCACAGAAATCAGCAACCGGGTCAACTCCTCGGCTATTCCCGGAGGAACTCTCGAGTGCAGAACGGTCAAGTATGATCTCAAGAACAACTTCGAGGACATCGCCATTCTTAGGCCAACAAACGGGATCATCTACCCAGGTGCCTTAGTTATCGCAGATGAAGCCACGCTAGGCGGTTTGCCTACACCTGCTGCGGTTGACCGCGCTCCCATGACTTTAAGAATTGACCTACCGGGAATGGGGGAAAATGGTTCTCTGAATGTCGAAAATCCATCAAACTCAGGGGTACAAACAAAAATCGACGAGGCACTTGAATGGTGGAATGCTAATGCCTATCAAGAAGGATATGTCAATGCAGCCAATTCCAGCTACATAGCCAGAACATCCTACAGTAGCCGACAGGTAAGTATGGATATAGGGCTGAATGTGGAATGGGCTCGCGGAGATGTAGAGACCCAGTTCAACTTTCAGTCCACCAACACCGAACGAGTAGCCATGATGTCCTTCAAGCAAGTTTTCTATTCCGTGACCATGGATCCTCCTACCAGTCCTGGACAAGTATTCGGGCCGGATGCTAGCATCACCGAAATCGAACAAAAATTTGGGCCGGATTCTCCCCCAGCCTATGTGCAGGCGGTCAATTACGGTCGGATCATCATGTTTCGAATGACCACAACCACCAGTGCTACCTCTGCTGAATTGGAGGGCGCGTTAAATTATGCTACAGGGTTGACCCAAGTGTCTGGCACAATAGAAGCCAAATACAAAGCCATCCTCAATACCTCCAACATCACCGTAGTCACTATTGGAGGTAATGCTTCTGTGGCTTCCGAAGCCGTGAGTGCCAAAAATTTCGCGGATTTGGAATACATCATCAAGGGTGAAAACGCGGTCTATTCAAGAAACAACCCAGGTGTACCCATCTCCTACAAACTTCACTATCTGAAAGACAATACCACGGCAAAATTGGGATATACAACCGAATATGATGTCCAAACCTGTGAGGAGAAGAAACATCCAGCCAGAGAAATCTCACTAAATAACCGAAGCGGTATCTGCGGAATAGATGTCCGGTTTACTGTTACCTATAAAATTATGGTAAATGGAGTGCCCTCCAACAAGGCTATCAGCAGTGGTGAAATTGTACAAAACAGAAAAGTGGTGAAAGAAGTACCTGCAGGAGCATATGATATCCGATTGACTGTCGAGGTACAAGATGGGTTCGCCTGGAAATTCCTAGGAGACCGGATTTACAATAAGCCAACACAGGTATGTCTGGAAACGACCGCAAGGAACTTTTGTACCCAGATCGTACTCAATCAGGTCAACTGTTAAAATAAAGATAGGGAATTGGTCCGCCTAATTCCCTTGTTCTATTGAGGAAGCATAGAAAGAAGCTTTTTCCGGATTCCCGGAAATATCAAAAGCTTCTGCCAATGAAGAGTTCAACTGATTGATCAAATTTTGATTCTCATCCGGATTCTGATTGGCAGTCTCCAGAGCTTTTTCCAGATATTCTATGGCGGTAGAAAAATCTCCCATCGCTAGCAAGCACCCACCAAGAGCTTGTTGGCTTTGGGCGATTTGAATATCACCTTGAGGAAGAAGTTTTTCTCTGATTTCAAGACTTTCGGCGTAGTACAATCTGGCATCCTGAAAGCGCCCCTCATCCATTGCGATTTTTCCTAATCTCTGCCTTGGGCTAGCCTTCCGGGGGTCTTTATCAGATAGCAATTCGTCAAATATCTCCAAGCTGGTTTCATAAACTTCACGGGCATTTTTCAAATCTCCAGCTGCATAATACGCATTTCCCAAACTCCCATGTAGTGCCCCATAGTAGTAGTGAGATCTGCCAAAAATGGAGTCAATAACCACGATTGTCGATTGATAGACAGGAATAGCTTCTTCAGGATTTCCAAGACCTATATAAGTCCTGGCCAGATTACCCATACTGGCTACCGTTTCTACATGATACATTCCTAGAATGGCCTCTCTTTGTTCCAAAGATTTTTTGACATAATCCAGCGCCTGTTCATAATCGTCCATGTCCTGATAAAAACTCCCAAAATAGTTATAGGCATAGGCTATTTCCAGGTGAGGCTCGTCAAAAAGCTGCCTTTTCATCTCCAGGGATTCAGTCAGGTATTTTTTGGCTGAATCAAATCTGTCTAGTTTTCGGGCTGTAGCACCTTTCATATGGAGCAAAGTGGCCAATTCGACATTAGGAGTTGGGTCTGCTAATCTAGATAAGCGTAAACCTGCTGTCAAGGCGGAATCCGCCCGTGAATAATCGGTAATATCATAGCAGACAGTTCCGAGTTCCAGTAAGGCACTTGCCAATAACTCACCCTCATTTATTCCTGCATCAGTAAGCCGTTGGATAGCTTTTTCTGAAAAAAGAACAGCCGAATCCAGTTTGCCAAACATAAAATGAGAGCTTGATTTCAACACCTCATTCCTTGCCAAGATTTCCACTGAGGTCCCTTCTTGGCTCAAATTGATTTGATAGGCCTCATCGATCGAATTCTTAGCCTTGTCGTATTGGCCCAAGCTCAAATATACTGGCCCCAAGCGGAGAAGCATATCAGCAAATAGGGCTGGATCGTCTCCAAGATTTTTTTCCAGATTTTTCAATCCCTCATCCAAAAGCTGAACTGCCGTAATAGTATCAGCACCTCCGATATTGGGGTCTGCTGACGAAAAAACATCCGTGATCAAATTAGTGATCTGATTAGCCCGTTTGGCCTCTGCTAAAGCGATATTTCGCTGCTCTCTTAATTGAAAAGTATAAAATAGCCCAAGAGCCACTAATAATAACGCCGCAGAATTGACCACCGCTAGAATAGTGCGATTTCTTCGAATGTATTTTTTGGCACGATAGGTCCAATCCTCCGGGTGTGCAAGAATGGGATAGGTTTGCTCAAAATTTTCCAAATCCCTGACAAGCTCATCGACAGAAGCATAGCGATCATCCGGATACTTTTCCATCGCCTTAATGCAAATCAATGACAGATCATCTGCAAAGGCAACCGATCCAAATTCCAGTAAAAGTCTAAAACTTGCTCTATTTCCTTCAAGCACTGCTTCTTTTAATGCAGTAGGGTCTTCGAAATATTTTTTGAATGGATGATAGCCACATAGCAACTCAAATAAAACAACTCCCAAAGAATAAATATCCGAAACGGTATTTGGGTGATCTCTTTCAATCTGCTCTGGAGATGCATAGGCTAAGGTAAAACTCCCCTCCTGCTCATTTCCTTCTTCCAGCATTTGAGATACGCCAAAGTCAAGCAGCTTGACTTGTCCATCCTGATTGACAATAATATTTTGGGGCTTAATATCGAGATGAGCGATCATAGATTGATGGGCATACTGCACTGCTTGACATACCTGCCCGAAAAGTTTCAATCGCTCAATGAGCCCATGGTTATGAATCCTACAGTAATCCAAAAGATTATTTCCCGAGACCCACTCCATGGTGAAAAAAGGTCTTTCATCTTCAGTGAAACCTCCATCATATAGTCTGGCAATATTGGGATGATTCAGCTTAGCTAGAATTTGTCTCTCCCGATCGAAAAAACTACGATAGGCAGGATTGATCATCAATGGCTTCATCAATTTGATTGCCACCACCTGATCAAACTGACCATCCACCCGAATACCTTTGAATACGGTCCCCATAGCTCCCTGACCAACCAGTTCCTTGAGTTGAAAAGGACCAATTGATTCATTAATGAGCTCGTGATCGTTTTCCAATATAGAAAACACACTACCTGTACCTGCCTTGAAAATAGGATGGGATTCTAAATCAGCTTCAAGCAAATCGGTAAGCTGATCATAAAGAGCAGGATTCTTTTCAGCAATTTCTTGGAGTCGAGCTTTTCTATCAGTTTCGGACAGCTCAGTTAATTCATGAAAAAGTCCTGAAACCTCTTCCCACTTTCCATCTCCTCTCTTCATGCTATTTACTTTTTAAAAAATTCATTTGACAAATAGGTACAGGTTTTAAAAAGGAGTTTTATACAGAATCTAAGTTTATTCTCCTAGTCCAAACCGATTCAGTTTTTCAACTCCTTACTAAGCCAAGCTTTTGCAAGGCGCCAATCTCTTCTCACTGTATCAATCGATACTCCCATCATCTCAGCAATTTCTTCGTGTTTGTAGCCACCGAAAAAATGGAACTCTACTACCCGGCAATGCCGATTATTCAAAGCTTTAAGTCTATTCAGAGCGTCATTTAGTTGCAAAACTTCCTCTGGAGAGGTCATGACAGCCTGATTAGCAGAGCCGTATGTAAGCTGTATCTGATCTCCACCCCGCTTCTGTCGCTTTTTTTGCCTGGCATAATCTACCAAAAACCTCCTCATCACGATGGCGGCTATCGCCAGAAAATGGTTTTTATCGGCGTAACCTTTCTGATTACCGTCCATTTTGAGATAAGCTTCATGAACCAAGGCTGCTGTATCCAAGGTGCTAGACTGATACTCAGACCGGAGTTTTTGCCTTGCCATCTTCGATAATTCATCATAACATCTCAGGAACTGGGAACGAATGGCCGAAAAATTTCCAGGTCCCATTCCTGTCATCATCACTTCACGCATATTCAAAAGTTTTTTTGCTTAGGAAAAATAATACTCAAGCATGTAAAAGCCTAAAAATCAATAAATTATTTTAATAAAATTATACTATTCTTGGATCTGCTTAATTATTCAAAAAGTATTGCTGAAAAAAATAAAGGTGAAAGACATTTGATCATCTTTCACCTTATTAATTGTTTGAAATAAATAGGGTTTAATCCACTACTTCGATAGTAAGGGTTTCACCTTCTTTGGTCACCTTGACGACACCTTTTTTGGTGAGCCCTTTCATAGAGACGTCCCACTTTTTATTGCTAAGACCGGCCTCTTCTTTGATATCCAAAAGGTTTGCCGGGCTACTTTTACTGATCAATTCGAATACAATTTTCTCCTCCTCGGACAACGCAACTGCTTTCTTTTCAGGTCTCATTTGAGGGAAGAAAAGCACTTCCTGAATCGTGAAATTATTCGTGAGTAGCATGGTCAAACGGTCAATTCCTATTCCCAGACCAGAGGTAGGAGGCATCCCATACTCCAAAGCTCTCAAGAAATCCTCATCCATGGCCATCGCCTCATCATCTCCACGAGCTGCCAGCTTCAGCTGATCTTCAAAACGCTCCCGCTGATCGATCGGATCATTCAGCTCTGTGTAGGCATTAGCTATTTCTTTTCCATTGACAAAAAGCTCAAAACGCTCCACTAAACCTTCCTCGGTACGGTGCTTCTTGGCCAATGGCGTCATTTCGATCGGGTAATCAGTGATGTAAGTAGGCTGAATCAAATGAGCTTCGACTTTTGCTCCAAAAATCTCATCGATCAATTTTCCTTTACCCATCGAATCATCCACCTCGATAGCCAATTTTTTACAAACTTCACGAAGTTCCTGCTCATCCATCTGACTCACATCTATACCTGCATATTCCTTGATAGAATCATACATAGTCAAGCGTCGATAAGGTCCTGCAAAATCAATAATATGCTCTCCTACCTTGACTTTCGTATCCTCGTGAATGGTCTCCGTGACTTTTTCGATCAGCTCTTCTACCATCTCCATCATCCAGATATAATCCTTGTAAGCCACATAGATTTCCATCGAAGTGAATTCAGGATTATGAGTTCGGTCCATCCCTTCATTTCGGAACATTTTCCCAAATTCATAGACCCCATCAAAACCTCCTACGATCAATCGCTTCAAGTACAATTCATTAGCGATGCGCAAAAACAGAGGCATGTCCAAGGTATTGTGATGAGTCTGGAAAGGACGTGCTGCCGCCCCACCGTGAACTGCCTGAAGAATAGGCGTCTCCACCTCTAACCAACCATGATCATCGAAGTACCGACGCATGGTAGAAATGATCTTGGAGCGTGTGACAAAAGTCTTCTTTACCTCAGGGTTGACGGTAAGATCCACATAGCGCTGTCTGTAGCGAAGTTCAGGGTCAGTAAATCCATCATAGATATTCCCCTCTTCGTCTCTTTTCACTACTGGAAGTGGCTTAACTGCCTTAGAAAGCACCTTAAGCTCAGTTACATGCAGAGAAATCTCCCCTGTCTGCGTGGTAAAAATATATCCTTTGACTCCGATGAAATCTCCGATTCCCAGGAGCTTTTTAAAGACTGAATTGTAAAGCGTCTTATCATCCTCCGGGCAAATATCATCCCGTCTTACATAGATCTGTAGACGACCAGTCGAATCTTGAATCTCAGCAAAAGATGCCGAACCCATAATTCGTCTTGACATCAAGCGTCCAGCGATGGAAATATTCTTATAGTCGTTTTTTCGATTCTCGTAATTTTGATGGATGTCTTCTGCGGTCACATTGATTGGAAAAGCCTCCGCTGGATAGGGATTCAATCCCAGTTTCATTAGCTCTTCCCGGTCTCTACGACGCTCTATTTCCTGTTCGCTCAATACTTGCATTTTATCAATCTATAGTTCTGATTACTACTCACTATTTACTTTTTTGGGCTTTCTACTTTTACGCTATCAATCGCCCTTCCTACGCTTCATTTCCCGCTTCACCAATTCAAACTCCCTACTGCTCTGTCCTGCAATGGAAGTATTCTCAGCAGCGCGGCGGGTGAGGTAAGGCATGACTTTCTCCACAGGTCCATAGGGAACATATTTCACTACATTATATCCTGCCTTGGCCAGATTGAATGAAATATTATCACTCATCCCGTACAATTGAGAAAAAAACACTCTCCTATCCTGAGGATCTAAACCAAACTCCTCCATAAGCTCGGTTAGCTCCAGGTTACTTTTCTCATTATGAGAGGCACAGACTAAATAAATTCCGTTTTCCACACAGAATCTAATTGCTGCATCATAATCTCGATCAGTAGCAGCTTTGTTTGGCTGAATTGGATCAGGGTAGCCCATTTCTTCGGCTCGCTCCCGCTCTTTTTCCATGTAGGCACCTCTTACAGGTTTTGCTCCGAATAGGTAGCCTTTCTCCTGAGCTACTTGATGCGCCTTCATCAGCCTTGCCAAGGAATCATGTCGATACATTTGATAGGTATTGTATACCACACAGCGCTCCTTGTTATATTTTTCCATTGCTTCATAAGCCAAATCATCAATAACATCCTGAAACCAAGACTCCTCAGCATCCACCATGACCCGAATACCGAGGTCATGAGCAGCTTTGCAAAGACGGTCCACTCTTTCTTTTACTCGATCGAATGCCTTTTCTTCAGCTTGAGTTAGTTTCTGACCGGCCTGGATTTTTTCCATGATGTGAAAATCCCCCAAACCTGTCGTTTTGAAAACCCCAAACGGCATGTAATCCGTCTCTGCTGATTTTAGCATGGTTTGGTAAATTTCCTCCGTCGTCTTTTCAAAACTTTCCTCATCTCCTTTCCCTTCCACCGATAGATCCAAAATTGCCTGAACTCCATAATCAGCTAGTTTTTGACAAGCCAATATGGTTTCGTCGATGGTCTCTCCACCGCAGAAATGTCCAAACATAGTCTTTTTCATGATGCCTTTGATCGGCAACTTCAGCTTGAAGGCCAAGTTTGCCAAGCCAACCCCCAAATCTGAAATCAGATTATTATTCAGGGTAGCAAAAATCAAATACATTTTTCGAAGCTCAGCATCAGTCTTGGATGCAAAGGCAACTTCTAGATTCTCAAAAGAAATTTTGGGTTTCACTGCCATACAGCGCAAATTAAGTCGCAAAGATATCAAAAAAACAGCTTTGACTTCCTTTTTGTTAGGAAATATGAGAAGAGTCTTGGCAGCAAAAAATTATAGAAATTGCAGGCGTAATTGAGACCAAAAAAGAGATTTAGGAATTATTAATCCATTTGATTTTGAAAAAACTCTTTAATAAGAAAAACCATAAAAATCCGCTCATTATTTCAGGGCCTTGTAGTATCGAATCACCCAATCAACTTGAGGAGACAGTAAGTCAATTGGTAGACCAGGGCATCGAAATCATCCGTGGGGGTGTATGGAAGCCCAGAACCAGACCAGGAAGTTTCGAAGGGCTCGGATCTATTGCATTGCCTTGGATTCAGGAAGTAAAAAGCAAATATCCTGTCAAATTTGCTATTGAGGTCGCCTCAGCTGAACACGTCGAGGAAGCTTTGAAATACGACATTGATATCTATTGGATAGGTGCAAGATCCACGGTCAACCCATTTACGGTACAGGAGATTGCGGATAGCCTAAAAGGAACAGGAAAGCCAGTGATGATCAAAAATCCCGTCAATGCAGACCTTAGCCTTTGGATGGGCGCCGTAGAAAGATTCCAAAAAGCGGGTATTACCGACCTAGCAGTGATTCATAGAGGTTTCAGCAATTTTAGGGATACCATTCACCGCAATTCGCCTCTATGGCAGATACCGATTGAGTTTCGCACTCATTTTCCAGAGATCATGATGATCAATGACCCGAGCCATATTTCAGGAAAAAGAGAGCTAGTACCATTGATTGCACAGAAAGCCCTAGACTTGAATTTTGATGGCTTGATGATAGAAAGTCATATCGACCCTGATAATGCTTGGTCGGATGCTCAGCAACAACTCACTCCAGCTGATCTAAAAAAGATGCTATCTGAGCTTAAGACTAGAAAGGTGAAGTTTGAAGGTCAAAAGATGAAATCCCAACTAGAGGAAATCCGTCAGCAAATTGATCAAGCCGACCATGATTTGTTGGAAGCTTTGCATAGAAGATTCGAATTGGTAGAGAAGATCGGGGAATACAAAAAGCTCAATAATGTAGCAGTCCTTCAGTTGGATCGATGGAAAGAGATTTTCGAATCTAGACCTGAATGGGGCAAGCCATTGGGATTGAATAAAGATTTGATTCAGGAAATCTTCGGATTATTACATCAGGAGTCAATTCGAAAACAAACTGAGATTTTGGATTCTGAATAAATGGACTAAAGCTCACACTAAAATCTTTCCTGCTTTAGAAAATATTTTTCTCAAAATTTTATTTTAAAAATTTCTGTTTAATATATAATTAATTCTAAAACCTAAATCAAAATCAGCTCTATTTAAAATATTTAAAAAAAACCGGCCTTCTTTTTATCAATTCAGTAAAATTTTACCAAAAAATTATTTTGCATTTAAAAAGTCTATGAATACATTTACGGCATGTTAATAACAGCAACGATCTATTTTACTTTCTTTTACTTTTACTTTCGAATGCAAAATCGAATCGGAGCTGTGTATTGTCCAGTCAAAAACTAACAAAATATAAAAACACAAAAGCCCGATTCGAAAGAGTCGGGCTTTTTTCATTTAAACGCTCAGACGTATGAAACCACACAAACAAATCAAAGATTGGGGACTAGGATTGACCACCCCACTGATCATTGCAGGCCCTTGCTCTGCCGAAAGTCCAGAACAAATCGAAAAAATCTGCCTGGAAATGAAAGCAGAGAATGCAGTACCACAACTTTTCAGGGCTGGTATTTGGAAGCCGCGTACGCGTCCAGGTTCTTTTGAAGGAATCGGAGAAGAAGGCCTGAAGTGGATGGAAATCGTGAGACATCACTTGAATATCCCAATTACCGTTGAGGTAGGAAATGCAGCTCATGCAGAACTTGCTCTTAAGCACGGAGTAGATGTGGTTTGGATTGGTGCCCGGACAACTGTCAATCCTTTTGCTGTTCAGGAAATTGCTGAAGCTCTCAGAGGATCTGATGTACCAGTGATGGTAAAAAACCCTATGAACCCTGATTTGGACCTTTGGATAGGTGCATTGGAAAGAATGCATGCAGTTGGTTTGGACAAACTAGCAGCAATCCACCGGGGATTTTCAGATGCTTATGACAAAAGATTCAGAAATAAGCCAAACTGGTCCATGCCTATTCACTTGAAGCGAGTTTGGACAGGAATGGAAGTCATCAATGACCCTTCTCATATCGTAGGAAAAAGAGACGGAATCTTGGATATTTCTCAGCGAGCTATGAACTTTGGTTTGGATGGACTGATGATAGAGACTCATCACGATCCAGATAATGCCTGGTCTGATGCCAAGCAGCAGGTGACTCCAAAAGCTTTGCGCGAGATACTCAACTCGATTGATTTCAAGGAGCCGCTCGAAAACATGAAGCCGGATGAGCGATTGGAAGATCTTCGCCGTGCAGTTGACCACCTGGATGACCAACTTTTGGATGTGCTTCAGGAGCGTTTTGCAGTGATCGATCAGATCGGAGAGCACAAGAGACAGCATCATTTGACCGTATTCCAATCAGGAAGATGGAAAGATGTGATGGAAAGCCGTACCCAAAAAGGTGTGAAGAAAAATCTCAGTGAGAAATTCATGAAAGAATTGCTTTATTCGATTCATGAAGAATCAGTGAAGCGTCAAGAAAAACAACTTCGAGAAGCCGACGCAGTAAAAAAAGCCTAAAAGGAAATTCTGGAAAAAGGAATAGAATAATTATTCCTTTTTCTGCTTTCAGCTAACTTTATACAAAATTCAGGTTTGTGAATCCAGTCCATATTACTCAAAATATAGCTTTTGAATTACGAAGTAGGTTAGCCAATCTTTCTCACTCGTCCATATTCCTCCTAAGTGATGAAAACACTAAAAAAATGTGTTTTCCCGCCATTGCTGAGGTTTTGGGTGATGATTTCTATCACTTCACAGTACCTCAGGGTGAGAAGCATAAAACCCTTAAAACCTGCTCGTTGATCTGGAAGGAGATGACTGCAGCCGGTCTAGACCGAAAGGCCATCATGATCAACCTGGGCGGTGGAGTGATCGGTGATATGGGTGGTTTCTGTGCCAGTATCTACAAAAGAGGCATTCGTTTCATCACTGTCCCTACTACCCTACTATCTCAAGTCGATGCAAGCGTAGGTGGCAAGCTTGGGGTGGATTTCCAGGGCTTGAAAAACCACCTCGGGGTATTCAATGAACCCGAAATGGTCTTGATTGCACCTGAATTTCTTAAAACTCTTCCTGAAAGAGAACTTAGATCGGGCTTTGCTGAAGTCATTAAGCATGGACTGATTCAAGACAAGTCCTATTTTGAAAAGCTTGATTTTGAAAATTGGGAGAAAAATGATTGGAAGGAGCTCATTGAGCATTCGATTCAAATCAAAAAATACGTGGTCCACACAGATCCAAAGGAGAGTGGTTTTAGAAAAATCCTAAACTTCGGACATACCATAGGCCATGCAATGGAAACCTTCTACCTCGATTCGGAAAAGCATTTGCTTCATGGTGAAGCCATTGCAGCAGGCATGATCTGCGAGGCTTGGCTGTCCCAACAGAAATGTGGCTTGAATCAGAGCGAACTTGACACTATCGTAAAGACTATTCTACAAGTCTATGGCAAGACAGAAATTCTGGATAATGAGCTGGAATCAATTGTCAATCTCTGTCTGCAGGACAAAAAAAATGAAGGAAAAACCATTCTTTTCTCCCTTCTTGACCAAATAGGTAAGTGCCAATACAATATTCCTGCGAGCCAGAAGGAGATTGCTGAGGCCCTTTCTTTTTATCAATCCCTATAACGAAAATCCCCCAATGGAAATACTCGAACTTGGGCAAAAAGCCCGCTTCGAAGCAAAGGAAATTCCCCTTCCTTCCTCAAAAAGTGAATCAAACAGAGTCTTAATTATTGACGCTTTGACCGAAGGTCAGAATCAAATTCATAATCTAGCAGAAGCTCGGGATACCCAGACTATGATCCGACTTCTTCAGACCAATCCTCCTATTTTTGATGTATTGGATGCAGGTACCACCATGCGATTCTTAACCGCTTTCGCCGCAGCAACCAACCAGAATAAAGTCATGACCGGAACTCCGAGAATGTGTCAGCGACCCATCGGGATTTTGGTTGAGGCACTGCGAAGCATTGGTGCTGAAATCCATTATATGAATGAAGAGGGCTTTCCGCCTCTCGCAATTCATGGCATGAAAGAACAAAGCCAGAATAGGGTAAAAATCCGGGGGGATGTTTCCAGTCAGTATATCTCAGCCATGCTGATGATAGCTCCCACTCTTCCTTTGGGCTTGGAGATTGAATTGCAAGGAAAAGTTGGAAGTCGCACCTATATCGAAATGACACTTCAACTCATGGAGAAATTCGGTGTGTCGCATTCTTGGGAAGACAATTTGATTAGCGTAAAGCCTCAAAAATACCAATCCGGTACCTTTTCAGTGGAAAGCGACTGGTCAGGAGCGAGCTATTGGTTTAGTCTTTTGGCTTGTGCTGATGAAGGCACTTTTTTCCTAAAGGGACTAAAAGAAGATAGCCTGCAGGGTGATTCCGAAATCGTAAGGATTATGGAGAATTTTGGCATCAAAAGCACTTTCAAAGAAGGCGGTCTTTTAATTGAAAAACAGCAAGTTAAAGGCATTTCTCATATTGATTTCACTCACTGTCCGGACCTAGCCCAAACAGTAGCAGTTACCTGTGCGATCATTGGTCAAAAGGTGAAATTCACCGGACTCGAAAGTCTTCGAATCAAGGAAACAGATCGCATTTTTGCTTTACAGGAAGAGCTGGCAAAATTCAATGCTGAACTTAAGGAAGTAGAGCCGGATATTTTCGAAGTGATTCCATCGGTCACGATGCCAAGCGAAGTTCAGATTCACACCTATGATGACCACCGAATGGCCATGGCATTCATGCCGCTTTTGACCAAAACCAAGGTCAAAATGGAGGATCCATCCGTGGTCAATAAGTCCTACCCAAGCTTCTGGGATCACTGCGAGTCTTTGGGTATTCAAATGCAGAAGTCATGAAGCAAATGATTGCTATCCAGGGAATTCCAGGTTCTTTCCACCACCAAGTGGCGATTCAAGAGTATGGCAGAGAAGCTGAGATTTTAACCTTTTCGACCTTTGAGGAAGTAGCTAAAGCTGTATTCAATGAAGAAGCTACGGTGGGTGTCATGGCTATTGAAAACTCCATTGCCGGAGCCATTCTGCCAAATTATGACCTTATAGACCGCTATGGACTGAAAATTATTGGAGAATACTACCTCTCAATTTCTCATCAATTCATGGTCTTGCCAGGTCAAAAAATAGAGGATATTCATGAGGTTCGTTCTCATCCCATGGCTTTGCTCCAATGCAAAGCTTTTCTAAACCATTATCCTCAAATCAAACGTATCGACGACATCGATACAGCTACAGTGGCGAAGCGTATTTCGGAGCAAAAACTAAAGGGAGTAGCAGCCATAGCCAGCGAAATAGCAGCAGAAATCTACAATTTGGAGGTTTTGGTGAGTGATATCCAGTCGGTCAAGAGCAATTTTACCCGATTCATTTTTCTAGGAAAAACTGCTCAACCAAAGGATCAAACGCCCAATAAGGCATCCATTAAAATTACCATTCAAAATAAGGCTGGTAGTTTGGCCAGGTTACTCACGCATTTCAGCAATTTACACTTAGATTTGAGTAAGATTCAATCGATTCCTGTCATCGAAAAGCCTTGGGAATATGCTTTTTTTATTGATTTGGTTTTTGACAATTACCATGACTACCACGAGGCCATGCGGGTAGCGAAAGCAGAATTTGGAGAGTTGAAAATATTGGGTGAATACCATAACCGAAAAGCATGAAGGGATTTGCAAAGCGCACGGAAGAGGCTAAAGAGTACTACTTTTCGGCAAAATTACGAGAGGTCAATCAGCTCATAGCTTCGGGAAAACCGATCATTAATCTGGGAATCGGAAGCCCAGACCTTTCTCCACCAGCTTCGGTGATTCAGGCCCTACAAAATACAGCCAATCATGGCAATTCCCACGGATATCAATCTTATCAGGGAATCCCAGAATTGAGAGTTGCAATGGCTGAATACTATGAAAAGGAATTTGGAGTTTCCCTAAATCCGGATCAGCAAATTCTTCCTCTCATGGGCTCCAAAGAAGGCATCATGCATGTCAGTATGGCTTTTCTGAACCCCAGTGATGAAGTATTGATTCCAAATCCCGGGTACCCTACTTACCGGTCCGTGACCGAATTACTTGACTGCAAGGCAATCAGCTATCCCCTGCTATCTGATGGCTCTCCGGATTTTGATCTTTTGGAAAAACAGGACTTGAGCAAAGTGAAAATTCTTTGGGTGAATTATCCTCACATGCCTACCGGGCATAGAGGTAGCAAGGTACTCTTTCAGAAACTCGTCGACTTTGCTAAAAAACATGATCTCATTTTGGTCAATGACAATCCCTACAGCCATATTCTGAATCCGGAACCCATCAGCATCTTTTCAATTGAAGGTGCGGAGGAAGTTGCACTAGAATTAAACTCACTGAGCAAAACTTTCAATATTCCTGGATGGCGTGTTGGAATGGTCCTAGGTCAGGAAAATTGGATCAAAGCAATCACCCGAATCAAGTCCAATATGGATTCCGGGATGTTTTTAGGAATTCAACGTGGGGCTGTTGAGGCATTGAGGCTAGGCAAAAATTGGTTTTCAGATATCAATGAGGAGTATGAAAAGCGAAGAAAATTAGCCTGGGACTTGGCAACGCTTCTCGATTTGGATTTCTCTAAAGATCGTTCAGGTCTTTTCGTTTGGGGAAAATTACCAGCTAACAAATCAGCTCAAGAGCTTGTAGATTGGCTTTTATATGAAAAAAATATATTCATCACCCCCGGGGAGATTTTCGGAGAAGAAGGTAAAAATCACGTTCGAATTTCGCTTTGCCTACCTGAATTCAAAATATTGGAAGCTATTAAACGATTAAAAAATTAAAGATTTATGAACAAGATTCACATTATCGGATTGGGCCTTTTGGGAGGTTCTTTTGGGCTAGCTGCCCGTCGAAAGTTCCCTGAATTGACTATTACTGGATTCGATATTTCTAAGAAAAACCTCAAGGATGCCGAGGTTTTGGGAATCATTACCGAAGCAAAAGAAAACCCAGATCCGGATACGGATATTATTCTTTTAGCTACTCCTGCCGATAGCTTAGGAGATATTCTGGAAAAAACACTTAATGAAATCGGTGAAAATACGCTTGTAATCGATTTAGGATCCACCAAAAGTAATCTTTGCGCTCGCGCAGGAAACCATTCGAAGCGTAAGCAATACCTTGCCGGCCACCCTATAGCAGGTACCGAGTACAGTGGACCAAAAGCAGCTTTTGCAGAATTGCTAGACGGGAAAGTCATGATTCTTTGTGAAATGGACAAAACCGATCTTCACCTAAAAGAAAAAGCCTACCAGCTTTTTGAGGCCTTGAACATGAAATTACGCTTCATGGATCCGGAAGAGCATGATCGTCATTTGGCGTTTGTCTCTCACCTGTCCCATGTGAGTTCCTTTATGCTTGGAAAGACTGTCCTTCAAAAAATGGAAGATGATCGGAATATCTTTGATATGGCGGGTTCTGGCTTTGCTTCGACTGTTCGATTGGCAAAATCCAGCCCATCCATGTGGGCTCCAATTTTGACAGAAAATAAGGAGAATATCCTCCAAGCACTGGATGGCTACATCTCCAATCTCTCCAGTATCCGTGATTTGATCGCAAAGAGTGATGGTGAAAAAATCCACCAAGAATTGGCAGATATCAATAAAATTCGAAACATCTTAGACTTGGGTCGAGGATAAGGAAAAATGGGCTTTAAAAACTGATTTTCAATTATTTATTCAATTTTTGAATAATCTATTCTCTACCGAAAACAAAATCCTATGAAAACCGCTCTATTCGTCCTTCTCTTATTTTCTTTTGGCTATGTCACGCTTGCTCAAGAGACCTGGAAAGAAATCCAAGCCAAAGGGAATGCCATGAAACGGCATGAAAATTCCTTTGTGGAATGCAATGGTAAATTTTATGCTTTAGGAGGCCGCGGTGATCGATCAGTGGATGAATTTGATCCTAATACCTCCACCTGGAGCCAAATAGCAGATGCCCCTATGGAAATAAGCCATTTTCAGGCTGCAAGCTTTGAAGATGAAATCTGGGTTTTGGGAGCCATGACCGGGAATTATCCCCACGAACCACCCATTACTCATGCTTGGATTTTCAATCCTAAAACGAAAAATTGGAGAAAAGGACCTGAATTACCCGCAGGACGCGTTAGAGGCTCAGCAGGGGTAGCGGTCAGAGAAGGGAAAATCTATTTAGTCGGCGGCATACAAGATGGACACTACGATGGATTTGTTCCTTGGTTTGATGTCTTGGATCCCGCGAAGGGTACTTGGGAAAAACTTCCCGATGCTCCGCGAGCACGTGACCACGTCAGTGCGGCGATAGTTGGAAATAGATTATATCTCGCAGGAGGTCGAACATCCCATGCAGCGGTAGGCAAGGTTTTGGAAACCACCATCGAAGAAATCGATTACTTTGATTTTGAAACTGGAAAATGGGAGACCATTGATACCACCCTCCCTACTCCAAGAGCTGGAAATTCCAACTTGGGAATTGGCCCCTACTTGGTCATTTTGAATGGAGAAAGTGCTATGCAGGAATCAGCCCACGCAGAAGTTGAAGTCTTGGATACTAGAAATCATACTTGGAAACTTCTCCCAAAATTGAATCAAGGCAGGCATGGTACTGGAGTGGTATTTTGGGAAGGAAAAATCTATGTAGCTGCGGGATCTGCCAATCGTGGCGGAGGTCCAGAACTCAATACGATCGAAATGATCGACTGGGAAAAAGCAATAAAGGAATCAAATTAACCATGAATAAGGTTTTACATTTCTTTTCTTCCAAAAACTCGAACAAGTAAAATGATTACCGGGAACAATTTCGTGACTAATGCCATTTTCTAAGCATTAAAATAACCAAAATGAAAACACTCAAATTCAAAACCAATATCAACTGTAATAACTGCCTCTCCAAAGTAAGCCCAAAGCTTGATGAGGAAACAAAAATCGAATCCTGGGAGGTAGATTTAAATAGCGATGACCGCATCCTCACTGTCAATTCCGAAAGTATTACCCATGAGGAAGTTTTCAAAACTGTGCTTAAGGCAGGTTTTATTGCCAAACCTCTTGAATCTTAAGGCTTTGATCTCATCAATTTTAAGTGATATAAACCTATTTCAGAAAAAACCGTATTTTTGAATTCTTGAAAAGAATTGTATCCATAGCGCTTTCTCTTGTAGTACTTTTTTCCACCATTGGAGTGGCGAAGACTACTCATCTATGCATGGGGCATGCGGTAGAAAGTGAAATCGGTATTTCTCCGAAACATCTGGATTGTGGTATGAATATGCCGAAATCATCGGAAGAGTCTTCCTCTGAAGATCCTGAAACTTGTTGCGAAAACGTAATCGAAAAGCTTCAGGTTGAAGATGATTTTTCAATTCAAAAAGCAGACTTAAAATTTGAAATTAATTTTTTGGTCGCTTTCATACCTGTATTCCTATTAGGTCTAGACTTTTTTGAGGCTCCTTTGTCGGCTATTGTTTATTTTGAGAGTCCGCCCTTACCCACTTCCCTACACATCCTACACCAAGTTTTCTTAATCTAGAATTCATTCCTTCAGCATTTTGCTGTTCTCACAAAACTACTGTTTTGTGCACCTTTTTCTTTTTTCTAAAGGAATGAATCATGCTAAACAAAATCATCAAGTATTTTCTTGAAAATAAACTAGTTACGTTTATTTTCCTGATCATTATAATCGCCTGGGGACTCGTTGTCGCCCCTTTCAATTGGAATATCAATTTCCTTCCTCAGGACCCAGTACCTGTGGATGCGATTCCAGATATTGGCGAAAACCAACAAATCGTATTTACCGAATGGATGGGTAGATCACCGCAGGATGTGGAAGATCAAATCACCTACCCACTAACAACTTCCCTGCTAGGATTGCCGGGGGTAAAAAGTGTTCGATCTAGCTCAGCATTCGGCTTTTCGAGTATCTATATCATTTTTGAGGAGGATATCGAATTTTACTGGAGTAGGTCGAGAGTCCTCGAAAAACTAAATGCCCTCCCTGCAGGGCTTCTTCCTGAGGGTGTTCAGCCTAAACTGGGTCCAGATGCCACTGCACTAGGGCAGGTCTTTTGGTATACACTGGAAGGTAGGGATGAAAATGGTAACCCATCGGGCGGTTGGGATCTACATGAATTGCGAAGTATACAGGATTATTTTGTTCGCTATTCGCTTTCTGCGGTTTCTGGAGTAGCGGAAGTAGCATCAGTGGGAGGCTATATCAAAGAATACCAAATAGATATTGATCCTACAGCGCTGAAAGCCTATCAGGTAAGCTTGCTCGATGTGATGAATGCAGTCCGACAATCCAATATCGATGTCTCTGCAAATACCATCGAGGTGAATCGGGTAGATTATTTTATCAGAGGACTAGGCTACGTAGAGGAACTGAGCGATCTCGACCAAGCTGTCGTCAAAACCACAAACAATACCCCCATCCGCATTCGAGACGTGGCCAAAGTCAATATTGGTCCTCAGCCAAGAAATATGGGAGGGATTTTGGACAAATCGGGCGCTGAGGCAGTTGGGGGTGTAGTCATTGCCCGATATGGAGAGAATCCTTTGGCAGTCATCGAATCAGTAAAAGCTGAAATCGACAAACTCTCAGATGGCCTACCCTCCAAAACGCTTGACGATGGTCGGCTTTCTAAGGTCACCATCGTCCCTTTTTACGATCGGTCAGAATTGATCTATGAAACACTCGGTACGCTTTCAGAAGCAATTTCCCTTCAAATATTGATCACCATCATCGTAGTGGTGGTGATGGTGTACAACTTACGGGCCTCGCTATTAATTTCCGCACTTCTCCCCTTAGCAGTGCTGATGTGCTTTATCATGATGAAGTACACAGGTGTTGACGCCAACATTGTGGCTCTTTCAGGCATTGCCATAGCCATAGGCACCATGGTTGATTTGGGGATTATCCTCAGCGAAAACATTCTTCAAAAACTTGATCAAGCCCCTGAGAGTGAGTCTAAGCTTAAAACGATTTTCACAGCTACTACTGAAGTTTCTTCAGCAATTATTACAGCGGTCAGTACCACTATCATCAGTTTTCTTCCAGTTTTCACTCTTCAAGCAGCTGAGGGGAAATTATTTGGTCCCCTAGCCTACACCAAAACCTTTGCATTGGTTGCAGCCTTGATTTTCACTTTGCTGATTATGCCTGCCTTAGCGCATTGGGTATTTGGCAAGAATGCACTCAGCAAAAGGTGGAACCTTTTTGGAAATGGTCTTTTGATCATTTTGGGATTAAGTGTTTTGATTTGGGTATGGGCTTGGGCTGGCTGGGTTTTATTGGCCTTTGGAACAGCCAATTTACTCCTATACTATTTTCCGAAGCAACTTGAGACTAAAAGGGATTGGATTCTGATAGGCATTACAGTCCTAGCTGTTTCCTGGCTACTGACTACTTACTGGATGCCCTTGGGGGTAGGGCTTAGCTCCTTTGCTAATTTCACTTTTATAGGAGTTCTACTAATCCTTGTCTTGGGTGGATTTAGGCTGTTTATCCAGGTCTATCCAAAAATTCTAAGCTGGTGTCTTTCGCATAAAAAGCAGTTTTTGATCTTTCCTGCAATCATCATCCTTTTAGGAGCCAGTATTTGGTTGGGCTTTAGTCAAGTATTCGGTTTCATCCCACGAACGTTTGACGCATTGGGTTGGAATATTCGGACGACTAATGTCTGGAGTTCAATGATTCATACTTTTCCAGGTTTAGGTGAAGAATTTATGCCAGCATTGGACGAGGGATCGTTTTTACTCATGCCTACGTCCATGCCTCATGCTGGAGTTGAAGAAAACCTCGAAACCCTTCAGAAACTCGATATGCTGGTCACGGCTATCCCAGAAGTGGATTTGGTGGTGGGAAAGGCTGGTAGAGCAGAAACCGCCATCGATCCTGCTCCCTTATCCATGTTTGAGAATGTCATCAATTACAAAAGCGAATACTTAATTGATGAAAACGGATACAGACAAAGATTCCAGACGAATGAAAAAGGGCACTTTGTTTTGGAAAATGGTCTTAGCTATGATCCAGACTCCAATGAACCTTCTAGCATAGATTCCAAGCTGTTGATCCCTGATCCAAGCGGAAAGTATTTCAGGCAGTGGAGAAAGGAGATCAAAAGTCCAGATGACATTTGGAATGAAATAGTACGGGTCACCAAACTACCAGGCGTCACCTCAGCACCAAAACTTCAACCTATTGAAACCCGGCTTGTGATGCTTCAAACCGGGATGCGTGCTCCAATCGGAATCAAGGTTTATGGACCTGATTTAGAGACTATTGAATCATTTGGTCTAAAGTTAGAAAACTACCTGAAAGAGGTTCCTTCTGTAAAGTCAGAGTCAGTATTCGCAGACCGAATTGTGGGAAAACCTTACCTCGAAATTGATATAAACAGAAAGGAGATAGCCCGATTTGGAATGAATGTAGCCGATGTGCAAGAGTTCATCGAATCAGCCATTGGAGGTAAAATCTTAAGCACCATAGTGGAAGGTAGAGAGCGCTATCCGATTCGAGTCCGCTATGCTCGTGAGTACCGCGACAATCCGGAGGCTTTACATGAAATATTAATTCCCACTCCATCAGGAAGCTTCATACCCCTTGAGCAATTAGCCGAAATCACTTTCCGAAAAGGACCCGATATGATCCGAGGTGAAAACAGCTTTCTCGTTGGCTATGTACTACTAGATAAAAAAACCGGTTTTGCAGAAGTCAATGTGGTAGAAGACGCACAAAAATATTTGAAGCAAAAGATTGATTCTGGAGAATTGGTAGTTCCACCCGGAGTTCGATTTGAATTCTCCGGAAATTATGAAAATCAGGTTCGGGCTGAAAAACGACTTTCTATCGTAGTTCCACTTTCGCTCATCTTAATCTTTTTGATTCTCTATTTCCAGTTTAAGAGAGCTTCCACTGCTCTGATGGTTTTCTCCGGCGTGGCAATGGCCTTCTCAGGTGGGTTCTTGATGATTTGGCTGTTCGGTCAAAATTGGTTCTTGGACCTAAATCTTGGCGATATCAATCTAAGAGACCTATTTCAGATGAAAAGCTACAATCTTTCTGTAGCGGTTTGGGTAGGTTTTATTGCCCTATTTGGAATAGCTACAGATGATGGGGTTGTCATGGCGACCTATCTGAAACAGAGTTTTGAAAGTAACCAACCCAAAGATATCAATGAGATAAGGGCTGCAGTCATCGAAGCAGGACAACGAAGAGTGCTCCCTTGCCTGATGACTACTGCAACCACTCTTTTGGCATTGATACCCATCTTCACGTCGACGGGTAAAGGCTCGGATATCATGGTACCAATGGCTATCCCAGCCCTAGGCGGGATGATCTTAGAGCTTACGACAGTTTTTATTGTGCCGACGCTGTATTGCTTATGGGCTGAAAGAAAAATAAAACAAAACAACACGGCTTTTTTCCATGAATCAAATAATTGAAATTATGAAGAATTGGACTAAAAAGAACTTGGACTTTGGAGT
This sequence comes from Algoriphagus formosus, assembly GCF_002807035.1. GTDB lineage: Bacteria > Bacteroidota > Bacteroidia > Cytophagales > Cyclobacteriaceae > Algoriphagus > Algoriphagus formosus. The sequence goes on from NZ_NIUC01000001.1 coordinate 807,861, forward strand.
TTGGAGAATACCAAACCCAAAACTCATCCTATTGCTGACTATTTTACTCGCAGTAGTCGGCAATAAAACCATGGCACAAAGCCTGGACGATTATTTAACTCATGCTACAGAAAACAGTCCGCTGTTAAAGGCCAGTTATTCTCAATACTTAGCCAGTAAAGAACGGATCGATCAACCAGGATTACCAGATCCCGAATTGCAAGTCGGTGTATTTCTTCAGCCTATGGAGCGTTATATGGGGACGCAGTTAGCAGATTATCGACTCATGCAGTCCTTTCCATGGTTTGGTACTATCAAGGCTCAAAAAAGTGAAGCGGATTTTTCTTCTCAAGCCCAATATCAACTTTTCATGGAAGTTAGAAATGAATTGTTTTTCCAGATAAAGTATACATGGTTTGACTTACATCGCATTCAAGGAGAGATAGATATCACCAAAGAAATTCTTACCTACTTCCATAAACTAGAAGAACTTGCATTGACAGATTTTAAAGCTAGTACTGGTTCAAGATCTAGCCAAACCAATCAGAATCCCTCAAATTCCAATGAAGAAATAACACAGGGAAAAATGAGCGAAATTAACTCAAGCTCAGGAGGCACAAATGGAATGGCGGAGGTAATCCAAGTAAGACTTGAAATCAAGGAGTTGGAAAATCAATTGGCACTCTTGACCTCCAATCAGAATTCTCTCTTCATCAAGTTCAACCAATTGATAAATCGGGATATTCAAGATAAAATTGAATTGAACGAAAAGCTCCAACCACCCTTACTTGAGCTTGATAAATATAGTTTATTGGATAGCATCAAAGAAAAGAATCCGATGATATCCAAATATGAGAATGATGCTTTAGCATACCAACAAAGGGCTAAAATTGCGAGGCTAGAGGGTAACCCCAAGATTGGTCTGGGTATCAACTATTCTCCCTTCCTTCCCCGTGAAAATGATGGTATTGATCATTCAGATCATTCCATGGATATGTTGATGCCCATGGTGACTCTTTCATTACCCATTTTCAGAAATAAGACTGAAGGAAAAATCAATGAGGCTAAATACTTACAAGAGGTAGCTACCCAAAACCAACTTCAAACAGAAAACCTTTTAGCGATACAATGGGCTGAAGCTTTTCAAAACTGGGAAGATGCTACTAGAAGTCTTGAATTATATGACCAGCAAATCGAGTTGGTTCAACAACAAATAAATTTACTTACGACTTCTTTCAGTAATGGCTTGGTGCCGTTTTCCTCTGTGCTCAAATCGCAGCTGAAAATCTTGAATTATCAGATAAAGCGGATTGAAGCCATTACCCTGCAATACCAGAGCTTGTCCTTATTGGAAAAACTATCTGGAATTAACTTAATCAATACCTAACCTCCCTGTTATGAATAAGCTATTAAACAATAAAATAATATTGGTTTTAACCACGCTAACATTAGGTGCTTTCATAGGTTGGTGGATTAAACCGACTGAATCAGGTTCTGTTGAAAATCATGATCACGCGCATGAGTTGGAATCAATTAGCCTATGGACCTGCTCCATGCACCCGCAAGTCCAACTTACAGAACCAGGCGATTGCCCTATTTGCGGCATGGACTTGATTCCCGCTAATTCTGAAGGAAACGAGGACAATGAGTCACCGGTACTGAAAATGACCGAATCATCCATGGCATTAGCACAGATTCAAACCATCCAAGTAGGATCAACCGGAGGAGAGAGCAAATTAGAGTTGACGGGGAAAATTCAAGCTGACGAAAGGGAATCTGCTTCTATCACTGCAAAATTCCCTGGGCGAATCGAAAAGCTCTATGTAAGCTTTACTGGGGAAAAAGTAGTCAAAGGTCAAAAATTAGCCTCCATTTATTCTCCAGAGCTACTTTCCGCTCAACAGGAACTTATCGAGGCATCAAAAATCAAAAGTGATTTTCCGGAGATTTATCAGGCTGCTAAGCAAAAGCTTCGTCTTTGGAAACTATCAGAAGAGCAAATTTCATCCATTGAAGTAGCAGGAAAAATACAAGAACAATTCGATGTCTTTGCGGAGCATGGGGGCATCGTGATGGGACGAAATGTTGCTGTAGGAGACTATGTCACTACAGGACAAGCCTTATTTCAAATTGTCAATCTGGATAAGGTATGGGTAATTCTAGATGCTTATGAAAGTGATCTTGGTCAAATCCAAGTGGGGACCCCGATTCAATTTACTGTCGCAGGGATTCCTAACACGAAGTTTAGCAGTAAGGTTAGCTTTGTGGATCCCGTGATCAACCCTGAAACACGCGTTGCAGCTGTACGGGCAGAGCTTCCAAATGGCCAGGGTAAACTTCTTCCAGAGATGTTTGTAAAGGCTGAAATTTCAAAGAATAGAACTGGTCAGACTACCCTATCGATTCCCCGAACCGCTGTACTTTGGTCCGGAAAAAGATCCGTAGTATATGTCAAGGTTCCGAATCAAAGCCCTGCGGGTTTTGAAATGCGAGAGGTGGAAATCGGAGCACTTCAAGGTGATAATTATACTGTTCTTTCAGGATTGGAAAATGGTGAGGAGATAGTAGTAAATGGTGCTTTCACAATTGATGCAGCCTCCCAACTGGCAGGAAAACCAAGTTTGATGAATCGAACCTCATCGAATCAAGTTGAAGTTTCGGAGAATTTTTCGAAAGGTTTTAACCAATTAGCTGATTATTATTTTGAGATCAAAAATCAACTAGCATCCGATCAATTGAAGGTCGATAACAAAATTTGGGTAGGAATTCGAAATTCGTTGAAATTGATGGAAAATGAGGCGAAAACCACGATTCAATCTTCGGTATGGCTTGGCGTTTTAAATGATCTCAAAAAAAGTAACGGGATTAAAGAAGCAAGGGTAAATTTCAATAGTCTTTCTAAATTAATCCTAGAGGCCAATGAAACCTATGGATTGGCTAATCGGGTAGTCTACAAAGACTATTGCCCAATGGCTTTTGGTGATGAGGGAGCCTATTGGCTAAGTGAGAAAAAAGAAATTTTAAACCCTTATTTTGGAACCTCCATGCTAACTTGCGGCGAGGTAAAAGCAACTTACCGAAATTAAACTTTCCCTTTCCAATTCAAATCGTTGATGAGCAGAACACTTCTATTGATCGGCTTTCTATTTTTCTCCATTTACAGCTTTGGGCAGTCAAAGGTTCTTTCTGTATTGCCCGAATCTTCTATCCGAGGAGTTCAGGTATTTGGAAAACCTGTAGACAATCAAACCCGCTGCATTCACTGGCATTCGGATTTGGATATCATTGCCATCAAATTTAAGTGTTGCGATAAATACTACCCATGCTTCAGTTGTCATGAAGAAGAGGCTGACCATGAACATCAGGTTTGGCCAAAAAGTGAGTATGATCAAAAAGCCATTCTCTGCGGAGTATGCGGGACAGAATTAAGCATCCAAGACTATATGTCCTCCAACAACACCTGTCCCAAATGTCAATCGGCATTCAACCCAGGATGCAGCAAGCATTATCATCTTTACTTTGATGAGGAAAAGAAGGAAATAGACTAATTATTCTGAATAGTGAGAAGCGTAATAATCCTGATAGGCACCTGAAGTGACATGATCCAACCAGTCTTGATTGGCCAAATACCAATCAATCGTTATTTCGATCCCCTCTTCAAATTGTAAGCTTGGCTCCCATCCCAACTCTTTTTGGATTTTAGTAGCATCAATCGCATAGCGAAGGTCATGCCCTGCACGATCTTTCACAAAGGTGATTAGCTTTTCTGAAGTACCGCTCGGACGACCCAGCTTTTCATCCATTTTTTGACATAGCAATCGGACGATATCAATGTTTTTCCATTCGTTAAACCCACCGATATTATAGGTCTCCCCTGCCTTTCCTTTATGGAAAACAGTGTCAATTGCACGTGCATGATCCTTGACAAAAAGCCAATCCCGTACATTCTCTCCTATTCCATAAACTGGCAAAGGTTTCATGTTTTTAATGTTGTTGATACAAAGTGGAATTAACTTCTCTGGAAAATGATTGGGACCGTAGTTGTTGGAGCAATTGGAAATAACGGTCCGCATTTTATAGGTATTTGCATAAGCCCTCACAAAGTGATCAGAGGCGGCTTTAGAGGCAGAATAGGGAGATTGAGGGTCATAAGCGGTAGTTTCCAGGAAAAACCCACCGTCATGCAAGGATCCATAAACCTCATCAGTAGATACATGATAAAAGAGATGTTCATCCAGCTTATCAGCCCATGCTTTTTTTGCAGCATTCAGCAAGTTAACCGTTCCAAAAACATTGGTCTTCACGAATGCCAAAGGATCTGAAATCGAGCGATCCACGTGTGACTCTGCTGCTAGGTGAATGACATCTGTAATTTGATGCGTTTTGAAAACCTCGTCGAGTTTTTCTGCATCCTGAATATCCACCTTTACAAAAGTATAATTGGGGGAATTTTCTACTTCCTTCAGGTTCTCAAGGTTACCTGCATAGGTAAGAGCATCCAGATTAATGATTTGATAATCAGGATAATTTTCCACAAAAAGTTTGACAACATGTGAACCGATAAAACCCGCTCCGCCTGTGATTAAAATATTCTTACTCATAAATTCTATTTCTTGTAATAATCTAAATACCAATCTGTAAAGGCTTTCACCCCATCTTCAATAGGAGTATTGGGCTTATAGCCAGTATCTCGGATTAAGTCCTCCACATCCGCGTGAGAAGCTGGAACATCTCCAGGTTGCAGTGGAAGTAATTCCATGGTTGCCTTCTTTCCAAGTCCCTTTTCAATTGCATGAATGTAATCCATCAGTAGAACAGGTGAAGAGTTCCCAATATTATAAACCTTATACGGTGCTTTTCCGCTTCCCGGATCTGGGTTTTGGGAGTCAAAATCAGGATTTGGACGGGCAGGCCGATCGGCTACTTTGAGTACACCCTCCACGATATCATCTATATAGGTGAAGTCTCGTTTCATCTTCCCATAGTTGAAAACCTGAATAGGCTTGTCTTCCAGAATGGCTTTTGTAAAAAGAAACAGCGCCATATCCGGCCGTCCCCAAGGCCCATATACGGTGAAAAAGCGCAGTCCAGTCGTAGGAATTCCAAATAGATGACTGTAAGTATGAGCCATCAATTCATTGGATTTTTTTGAAGCAGCGTAAAGCGAAATTGGATGGTCGACTGGATCTGATGTCGAAAAAGGCATTTTCTCATTCGAGCCATAGACCGAGCTAGAAGATGCGTAAACTAAGTGCTTGACAGGATGAAATCTACAGCATTCGAGGATATTCAAAAATGCGATAATATTACTTTGCACATATACCTCAGGATGCGTCAAGGAATATCTAACTCCCGCTTGTGCTGCTAGATGGATAACGACATCAAATTTTTCGCTGCCAAATAAATCCATCAAAGGCTCTTTCTGAGCCAAATCCATTCTGACAAAACTAAAATTTGAAAATTTCTCTGATTCTAACTTTTGGTTGGCTTCGAGCTTATTTTTTTGAATTCCCAAAAAATCCAATCGATCGAATTTCAGATTTATATCGTAGTAATCATTGATTATATCTAAGCCTACAACTGTATCTCCACGCTCCACAAGGGCTTTAGAGACATGAAAACCAACAAATCCGGCTGCACCGGTGACTAAATATTTCATTTTAAATTCACTTGCTAATCAAAGGTTGCATTTGGTTGAAGCATTCTTGCAGGTTCAAGATATTTTCTGATTGACCAAATATTCCAAAATCTTGAGTTTAAAGGGCTCTTTCGATCAAATATAAACTATTCCATCTTATCAGCCTCTTGGATTAGGCGTTCATAGTTAGAAAAAATCTCAGCATGGATCTTCCTCCTGTCAAAGTTTGCTGTAACCTCCTGATATAAAGCATCGGCCATAGCCAACATTCTATCCCGTTTTACGAAGGCAAATTCCATCGCCTCTTTCAGAATTTCTATATTTCCTACCGGAAAAATCAAGCCTGTTTTTTGCTGACTGACTATATCGGTATTACCGATAATATCGGAGCAAATAATCGGAAGTTGCATCGCTGCTGCTTCCAAAAGTACATTCGGAAAGCCTTCCCGATGTGAAGGATGAACCAAAACATCTGCCAATGCCATATAATGAGCTACATGATCCGACCAGTCAATCTGCGTGATGCGTGGATGATCATTGATCTGCTGAATAGTATCAGGATTCAATGGATTGAGGTCTTGTTCAAAGCTACCAAGTAATACCAGTTTGGCACGGTTGACAATCTTTGAACCCAAGAATGCTGACACCAATTCCTCTATGCCTTTGTCCTTGACCAATCGACCAACAGCCAAGATGATAAAATCATCCTCGCCTGGCATAATTCGCATGGTCGCGGCTACCAAATGATTCTCTTTCAGTACATTCCGGTTGTACTTTTCCAAATCAACTCCATTGGAGGAGCCTTTAGCGATTACCCGAAGCTTTTTTGACTCACAGAGATTATTCTCCTCCACAAATTTCTTAAGTCCCAAAGAATTGGCCCATACCTCCGAAGCGTTAGAATATGTCCACTTTTCGGCATTTTCCAAAAGGCTTTTTTTGTTTCCAGTGGCAGCCATGGCAGGAATTCCTGCGAGCGTGTGAATTCGAATTTTTACTCCAGCCAGATTAGCTGCAATCATCCCAAGGAGACCTGCTTTCGGAGTATGTGTATGAACGATATCAGGTTGCTCTTTTTTGAAAAGCCTGTAAAGTTTCCAGATACAAGAAAGGTCCTCGAAAGGTGTGATTCTACGGGTAAAAGGAATAACCTCATGTCTAACTCCCTCTGCCCTTTCAATATGTGGAATTTCTTTCCCGTCGGCACTGACCATAATCACCTCCCAACCCTTTTCCTTCATATAGGCCATTTGGCCTTGAAGGAGCAGTTTGAGTGAAAGTGGTACAGTTGTAATCCGAATGAGTTTGGGCATATCCAAAAGTTTGATAAAAATGCAAATGTAAGATAATCGACAAATAAAGCGATCCAAAGTGCCATTCTTATGGCATTCGATCTTAGAGTAACGAATGAAAAAATCTAAAATTTCATTACGTCACAATCATTCAAAGTCTAAATCCTCTAATTGAAAAACCGCCTCCACTGGCAACTCAAAGACCTTTGCGATCTTGAGCGCTAAAACAGTAGAAGGAACATATTTACCTGCTTCAATTGAATTAATAGTTTGGCGTGAGACGGCCACTTTATCAGCTAAGTCTTGCTGTGTCAAATTATGGCGGGCTCGCTCAATTTTTATAGTATTCTTCATAATTCACATTTGAAAATACACACTATTAATTCAGCGAAAGCGGATATTCCTATCCAATTGAGTTTGGGAAATCCATGAAGTGATGAAGTCTGCCTAGCCATTAGTTTTCCTTTTTGGATTGATACACTTGGACCTGAAATGCAGCATAGATGTATAAATTCAAAAGGAAAAGCACCAAATAAGCAGTAAACATCTCGGATGTCAGCCTATCAAAGCGCAGGTAATTGATCAACATCAGTGCTCCCAAGCCCCAAATAAGCCAGAAAAACCCCGTCTGAAAGGCCTGCAATCGGAAGCTTTGAATCATTTCATCCTCTACCTTTTCACGGGTGAGATTTAAAATCCCAAAGCCTATCGCCCAAAACCCATAAATAATTTGAGCTGCCTCGTTTGGCTCTGTATCTGGATTAGAAAATGCCAAACCTATCACCAAAAGGATTGGTAGTGGGAAAAAGAAATAAGCAAACTTTTTCCAGGCAGTTGGCAAAAGCGGAACAGTGAGAAAAGATCTATTATTCATAAGTCAAATATTTTTTACCAAATGTAAAACAAACTTTACTTTTTGTCAAAATTTCTTTCCTACTAATTTTAAAAAATTGAAGTTTAAATAAGATTAGTGCTGAATATTTATGCTTTTTAAAAAAAAGGAGGACAATTCTTTACCTTTATTCAATCAAACAGATAAAAAATTAAGGTTTTTATGATCAGCAGTACAAAAATCACAATCATAGGATGTGGCAATCTTGGGACCTCCATTGCACGGGGCTTGCTATCCATACCAGGTTTTCCTGCGAATAATCTGACGCTCACCAAACGAAATACAAGCTCTTTAAAAGAATTTGAGAATCAGGGTGTACATACTTTATCGGACAATTTAGAAGCAATTAAAGGCAGCCACATTGTAATCCTAGGTGTCAAACCTTACAACATCCCTTCAATATTGCAGGAAATCAAACCGGGACTGGATGGAGAAAATCAAATGATTGTATCCCTAGCAACCGGAGTGACTTTAGATGAAATTCTCGAAAATATTAATCCAACTAGCCCGACTTTTCGAGCCATGCCTAATATCGCTGCCGATATTCAGGAATCCATTACCTGTATTTGCTCCAAGAATACGAACTCCCAGCAAGAACAATTGGTAAAAGAGCTTTTCGATTCTATCGGCCAGACTATCACGATCGACGAAAGCCTCATGGAAGCAGCTACTGTCCTTGGTGCATGCGGAATAGCCTACGTTCTACGATTTATGCGAGCGATGATTCAAGGTGGAATACAAATCGGTTTTGATGCTAAAACAGCCAGTCAAATCGTAAATCAGACTGTAAAAGGGGCCGCCCAACTGATGATTCAGAAAAACATGCATCCCGAGGAAGCGATCGATAAGGTCACCACACCAAAGGGATGTACCATTGTAGGGTTAAATGAAATGGAGCATCAAGGATTCAGTTCTGCCATGGTAAGAGGTGTCTTGGCTAGTTATGAAAAAATAGAGAAATAAAACTTTAACTGAGTTCAAAAAAAATTAACGCTTTGATAATTTATTGGCTTGGGAGTGCCTGAGGCCCTTCGCAATCGATTTAAAATAAAAAAGTACAATTTTTTATTTTATAAATCATAAAAATTTTATTGTAAACCAATAAGAGATTGTTTTTCTTTTAAATATTTTTACTAGTTTTGTCCCGGGTGATAAACAACTTTTGCTATTCCTTTTTGAAAGAAACGACTTTTAAAGGAAGGACTGTTTGGTACTTTTGATTCCTTCCTTTTCATATAACTTCTGCTCATTCTGGCTCCGGTTTGGTGACCGGAGTTAGTTTTTGAAGCCTACCTGATTCAATTTTTAATCTAGTATTGTGAAGCGAAGTCCCAGAAATCCTCTCATTCCTTGATTCGGAGCAAACATGTAAGACGGATCAAATGTCAAAGCATTAGGGTTTCCTGGAGTAGGAATCACGCTTCCATCCTCTGCAAAGTCCACTCCCCTATCAAATGGATCAAATGCACGGGCAATACTGTTGGCCGGAGGCAAAAAATTCAAAAGGTTTTTTACACCACCATAAATCTCCCATCGCTTTCCAATCGTTTTTGTGGCTTGGATGTTTTGAATACTAAACCAAGGAGAATACTCTGGACGAGGGTCCAATTCTCCCAACAATGGTAATCGCATCGGACCGTACACGTTGCCGGTGTAATCAATTTTCAAACCTATTCTTGAGAAACTATATGCAATATTCCACACCCCGGAAAACCGCTCTGCCAAAATCTGACGCTCGGTAATTCCTTCCTCGGTGAGCGTCACGTCCAAGAATGTCGCACCAATATTTCCCTCCAACCCATTGGGCAAAGCGAAGTTGGTGGTCAAGGAAACTCCTTGGGAAACCGAATACCCATCAAGATTTGCGTAAATGATCTGATTGGGATTGGTTTCATAATCAGGGATAATCCGATTTGTGAAATAAGTGTAAAAGGCCGAGGCATCTAGGCTGAAAAAGGCTCCCGAATTAGTATAGAACTTCTTTACCAAATTCGCATTCGTATTCCAGGACCTCTCTGGCTGGAGCTCTTCTTCGAAAATCACATCTCTTGCTCCAGTCAACGCTGCATGATCTTCTGTAAACACATTTGCAACGCGGAATCCATTCCCCGCCGAAAGTCGAAATATTAAACTTTGGTCAGAGGAAGACACTTTGAAATTTGCGCGAGGAGAAAAGATAGGCCCATGAACCGAATTGTAATCAGCTCGGGCTCCTAAAAGAAGGCTTTTATTTTTACCTACCTGAATTTCATCCTGGACAAATACCCCCGGAAGATGAATTTCAGATGGTAAATTCTGATCTAATCCTACACTTGCAGTAGCGGGAGTATTGTCATCGTAGAAGGTGTAGCGATAAGCAAGACCTGAAAGGAGTTGGTGATTACCTAGGGACTTGGTCCAAGTCAATTGACCAAAGGCAATTTTCTGATCTCCGAGGTAAAGCATATCCCCGTATACCGAATTTTGATTATGTCCATTGGCGGAAAACTGAAAGTTCAGATTTTCTACGGTTGGAAGTTCATAATTTCCAAAAAGCTCCCAGCGACTCGTGTAAATACTTTCTCCGTAGATCTCGTCACCACCTCGGAATTCCGGGGTCCAATTCATTTCTCCTCCCCAGCGATCCTCATAGAGGTATCTAAAGGCTACATTAAACTCCTTGCTGTTTTTTCGATCTACTCGAAATTTTTGAAAAAGTGAAATACGTTTTGACAGAGTCACGTCGGTCATCCCGTCCTCATTGTTGTCAATTGGATTGTCATACTGAAAAGTATTAATCCCAGTCAGAGAATGAACACGTTCACCAATCTTTGTTTTTAGACCCAGGTCCAGATTGACCTCTCCCCAACTCGTCCCAAAAGCATCTACTGAAACGATGGGCGCCAGTTCCGCTCGCTTGGTAATAATATTAATCAATCCACCTACAGCTTCTGAACCGTATAGCGTCGATGCCGGGCCTTTGACCACCTCGATTCGATCAATAAGGGATTGCGGTATTCCTGTGAGCCCATAAACAGTCGCAAGACCACTTACAATTGGCATCCCATCGATCAAAACCATGGTATAAGGACCTTCAAGCCCATTGATATGAATGTCTCCTGTGTTACAAATATTACAATTGATCTGAGGGCGAACTCCATTAATGGTTTGAAGTGATTCAAATATGGACGGTGTTGGATTGGCTTTGAAGAATCCATCCTTGTAAACCTCAATAGGAACGGGACTATTCGATCTTGACACTTCCTGAAGCATTCCGCTGACTACCACTTCCTCTAGGCTTGTATCTAATGCCTGAAGCGAAATCACAAGTTCTTCCTTGGAAGGAATTGTCCAATCTTCCACAGATTTACGATAACCCATCATCGAAACCTCTACCCGATAAGTGCCAGAAACCAGTCCTTCTATTGAAAAATGTCCAGCACTATCAGTCATAGTTCCCTTGCCTAGCTCAGGTAGATAGACAGAAGCAAATTCGAGAGGCTTATCTGCTTGAACTACTCTCCCCGAAAGACTCCCTTGGGCAAAAGCTCCAAATGAGGAAAAAAACATAAGAACTAAGAAACTGTATAGCTTTTTCATAATTAATGCAACTTTGTTGCAATTATAAGGCTTTTTCGTTTTAAATCGGTAATTAGACATGCAAATATATTTTGTTAGATTATTCTAACAAATTTGATTTGAAAGTATTTTTAAAAATATTTGAGGAAAATAAGATTCCATGGCATCTATCACAGAGGAAAACTATCTAAAAGCCCTATTCAACTTATCTAATAATCAGGGAGAGGCAAGCATTTCTGATTTGGCTAATCAACTGGGCGTCAGTATGCCTACCGCTAATAGCATGGTAAAGACCCTTCAGAAACAGGGTTTATGCAAGTATGAAAAGTACAAGCCTGTGGTTTTGACCGAGCAGGGAAAAAAAGCTGCCGCCTTAATCATTCGAAAGCATCGGCTTACGGAAATGTTTTTGGTCAATAAAATGGGCTTTGGCTGGGAAGAGGTCCATGAAATTGCTGAACAAGTAGAGCATATTCACGCACCCAAATTCTTTGAGCGAATGGACGAAATGATGGGCTTTCCGACCGTAGACCCGCATGGTTCTCCTATTCCAGACAAGCAGGGAAGAATACAAGAACTGCATTTAAAAAGTCTGAGTGAAGCAGCACCCGGCCAAGAAGCAGTAATCGCTGCTCTATCTGACTCTTCAGCTGAGTTTTTAGCTTATCTTAATTCTCGCCAACTGAGTCTCGGTACAGAATTGAAGATTCTATCAAAAGAATCCTTTGACCAGAGTATGACGGTAGCTTATGGTGAAAAGGAGCGGGAATCGCTCAGTCAGAAAGTGTGCGAAAAACTTCTGATCAGGATTTTTGATTGATCTAATAATCCCTATTCCAGCCCCTACCCGACTTCTTTTCAGCTTTAATCTTCTTGGCTTTTAGTCGTTTTTCGATAGCTGCCTTGCTCGGTTTTGTTGCTTTTCTAACCTTCTTTTTTGCAAAGGACTTGCGAAGTAGGTCATAAAACTTTCGAATGACCAAGTCCTTATTTTGAATTTGGGACCGCTTATCCTGTGCTGTCAGGTGAAGAATTCCTTCTTGGTCGATTTTATTTGCAGCTTTTTTGGAGAGAATTTCTTTTTCCTCCTCAGTAAGCACTTCTGAAGAATTGACAGGAAAGAGCAACTCAACCTTCGTTTCTACCTTATTTACATTTTGGCCGCCAGGTCCCGAGCTTCTCGAAGTCTTGAATTGAAACTCCTTTTCAAAAACCCCGGAATTTATTCTCTGATTAAGTTTGCTTATCATTTTCTATAAACTTCAAACCTCAAAAACTTAACCAATAATTCATGACTCGGTTTGTTCACCAGCAAAGCTTGGCTATTTTCATGAATATCCTCGACGATTCCTGAAGCCTAATTATCTTTTACTTCACAGCCTCTACTTTGTAACCAGCTTTCTCAAGTAAGCTTATCACACCATTTTCTCCACCAAGATGACCCGCACCTACCGCAAAAAAGGTTGCTTCTTCCTTCATGAGATTTTCCATATCATCAATCCATTCTTCATTTCGGTCATCTAGCATGATCTCTGCAAAATCCCCGGTCATAGTACCTGATTCAGCGATCATTTTATACAACTGATCCAAATCTTCGGCCTGATAGGCTTCAATCATTTTGGCAAACTCCTTTTGCGTATAATCCTCAGTGACCATTTTACCCAACTCATCTAGCTGATAATCAATGGGAATCTGATCAAAAACCTGCATCTGAAATTCAACTGTTTCTAAGCCCAAAATCTCCTTTTGCTGCTCAGTTGCTAGATTGGTAAAAAACAGCTCATAGCTTTCAACCTGCTCACAGGGAAGCTGCTTCAGCATAATCATACTCGACAGGACAAATGGCTTAAGCACTCCAAACTGGGAGATACTAGCACCATAATTTTCCATCAAAAACTGATTCAGAGCCTCTTTATATTCTTCCTTGATCTGAGGTTCGAGGTTTTTCATTCCGGCATTTAGCGAAAGTTGCTGCATTTTCTGCTGCATCGTAGGATCATCCATGTCGAGCTCCATCACAAGCTGATCAGTATTTTCAAAGGCGGCTTTGATTCTATCATCCATCATAAACTGATCAGGACAGATCAAATGAATGGTACCAAACAGAAAGGAATCTTCAGCCAGTCCATTCCCACTAATCTTCCAAAGCAGACTTTTGTCAGTCTGACCCATTGCCGTAAATCCTGTGAAAGTCACTAGCAAAAACACTAGGACGAATTGAGATAAAGTAGTTTTTTTCATCTGTTTATTTTTTATAGGCACTAATCTAATTAGAATCAATTAACAAAAACCAAAAACCTTTTCAATCGCAGAAATTGGGAGGTCTAGCTAAGAAAAAACCTGTTGAACAAACCCTACTAATAGCTCATTTAGAAAAATAAATTAAAAAATTCAGAAGAAAATTCCGAATTTCGTTTCTATTCATTTAAATTGACACAATAGAAAGCCAACCTTGCTCTCAAACCTATTATTGCAAATGAAAAACAGAAGGGAATTTCTCGTAAAATCTGCAATTGGAGTGGCCTCACTTGCGGTAGCTCCGGGATTATTGAAGGGTGCACCAGCAATAATTAAAAGCTTGAACAAGCCCGATAGTCGAATCAATGGCGTACAAATCGGCTGCATTACCTATTCCTTTCGATCTCTTCCTGACCAAAGCGCAGAAGCTACTCTAAAGTATGTCGTTGACAGTGGAATTTCAGCAATCGAACTAATGGGTGATCCTGCAGAGAGTTTTGCCGGAATGCCTCAGGCTAATTTTGATCGCAGGAGAGCTTGGCAGCTAGGCCGGAAAGCAAGAGGTGGAGAAAGTTTGACCGAAGATGAGCAAAAAGAGTTGAAGGATATCCAATCGGAGGCAGACGCTTATTCAAAAGCTGTGGCTGATTGGAGAGCAAGTGCCGATATGGCTCCATTTGAAAAGCTTCGAAAGATGTACAAGGATGCAGGTGTAAGCATTTATGCCTTCAAGCCCAGTGCTTTCGGCTCTAATAATACCGATGCAGAAATCGCCTATGGAATGAAAGCAGCTAGAGCTTTGGGTGCTTCTCATGTCACGCTAGAGCATCCATCTAATGATGCAAATACACTCAAGCTGGGCAAAATGGGCGAGCAAAATAAAATGTCTGTAGCCTATCATGGTCATGAGCAGCAAACCTTTGACTTTTGGGATACGGCCTTGGCTCAAAGCCCAAATAATGCGCTAAATCTAGATATGGGTCACTATATCGCTGCAGGACACCAAGATCTGTTTCCACTGATTGAAAAAAACCATCAGCGCATACTCAGTATGCATACCAAGGATAGGCAGACACCTGAGCATGGTAAAGGAAATGTAGCTTGGGGAACTGGCGACACTCCGATTGGAGACGTCTTGAAAATGATGCAAAAAAACAAATACAAATTTCCAGCTACGATCGAATTGGAATATCAAGTTCCTGAAAATTCAGATCCTGTCTCTGAAGTACAAAAATGCCTGGAATTCTGTAGAAAGTCTTTGGCCTGATTCCTTGAAAAACAGGAACTTAACACAGCCTGCCGGCAGCGGAAACGTTGCCGGTTTTTTTTATAGAATTCGTTTCAAACCCTCCAATCTTCCTAGTGCCTCCTGCAACTCGGAATCTTCTTTTGCAAAGCAAAATCGAATAAACTTATGGTCCTGTCCATTGTGATAAAAAGCAGAAACCGGAATACAGGCAACCTTGAGTTCCTTTGTCATACGCTCTGCCAATTCCTTATCTGAAATATCCGATAGATGACCATACGAAGCCATCTGAAAGAAGCTTCCTTGCGCAGGACTAAATTCCAAGCCTGTTGATTTTAATCCCTGACAGAAAAAATCCCGCTTTTTCTGATAGAAGTCAGAAACTAATTCATAATTGGAAGGAGTCTTCAGGTATTCTGCCAAGGCATATTGGATTGGCGTCACCGTGCTGAAAGTGACAAATTGATGAATCTTCCGAAACTCCTCCATCAGTTCTGGTGGGGCGATGCAAAACCCTACTTTCCATCCTGTCACATGAAAGGTTTTGCCAAATGATCCGCATACGAATGACTTTTCCCTCAACTCTTCATGCCCTATGAGAGACAAATGTTTCCTCTCGTCAAAAGTGATATGCTCATATACTTCATCGCTGATCACAAAGATATTTCGATCCCTTATCAGCTGGGCCAAGTGATCCAAATCCGACGAAGACCAAACATAGCCGGAAGGATTGTGAGGAGTGTTGATTACGATTGCCTTGGTTTTAAAAGTCACAGAGGAAATAACCCTTTCCCAATCGATTGAAAAATCGCCTTTTTTCAAAGGAATATGAATGGGAATGCCACCACTGAGGAGAATAGCGGGCTCATAGCTATCATAAGCAGGCTCCAAAATCAAGACTTCGTCTCCAGGCTTTACCACCGCTGTGATCGCACAAAAAATGGCCTCAGTAGCCCCTGAAACTATACTGATTTCAGTTTCCGGGTCTGGCTCGTAATCATGACAACGCGCTGTTTTGGCTGATAGCACATCTCGGAGGGCGGGAACGCCCGACATCGGGGCATATTGATTAAACCCTTCTCTTGTGTACTTAGCTACCAACTCCAGGAGTTTTGGATCCGAATCAAAACCAGGAAAGCCCTGAGATAAATTGATAGCATTATGATCTTTGGCCATTTGAGACATGACCGTAAATATGGTGGTACCTACATGGGGTAATTTTGATCGAAGCGGCATGAATTAAATTTATGCTACAGAAAGCATCTAAAATGAAGATTTAACTTGTAAGTATTAATTCTTAATTTGATAAAAATAACCGAGCAATGAAACCCTTTCCAATTTTTCTAACCCTCTTACTACTTTCTCTCCATTCGATAGCCTACTGTCAAGAGCCAATCAAACTCTTGCCGGAAAACCCTCACTATTTCGAATACAAGGAAAAACCATTGGCCCTAATTACCTCGGCTGAACACTATGGTGCCTTGGTAAATCTGGATTTTGACTTTGAGAAATACTTGAAGACACTTCATCAAGAGGGCATGAACTATACCCGGATTTTTATGGGAAGTTATTTTGAAATAGCTTCTACCAGCTTTGGGATCAAATACAATACACTAGCACCAGAGAAAAACCGGGTAATCACACCCTGGAAAACCGTGGAGCGTGACGGAAGAATTTTGTACGACTGGTCAAGCTATAATCCCACCTATTTTGAGAGATTACATAAGTTTATGAGGCTTGCTGAGGAGCTCGACATCATTGTAGAAGTTACTTTTTTTTCTTCCATTTATACAGATGAACACTGGGAAATCAATCCTCAAAACCCTTTAAACAGAATAGATTCAGCAGCTCCACTTGAGCGAAAACTGGTACACACTACTCAAAACGGATCCTTACTCGAACTTCAAAAGTCTTATGTCAGCAAGTTGGTGACTGAACTCAACCCATACCCGAATTTCTTCTTTGAAATCCAAAATGAGCCTTGGTCCGACCGAGGCCGATCCATCCTAAATTTGAAAAATCAGTATTCATTAGATGCTGAGTGGACAGAAAAAATCGACATTGCAGACTCACTTTCCTTGGCTTGGCAAGATGAAATGGTCAAAACCATTGTAGAAACAGAAAACGGCCTTCCCAAGAATCACCTGATCGCCCAGAATTATTCAAACTTCTACGCACCGCTTTCCAAAATATCTGAACATATTTCTATTCTAAATTTTCACTACAACTGGCCCCAATCTGCCACCATGAATTATCATTGGGATCGGGTAATTGGCTTTGATGAATCAGGATTTGCCGGAAACTCTGACATGGTTTACCGAAGACAGGCTTGGGCATTTTTATTTTCTGGCGGAGGACTTTTCAATAATTTAGATTATTCATTTTTCACCGGAAAAGAAGATGGAACACTTGTGAATGAAGCACCTGGAGGTGGTAGTGTGAGTATTAGAAAGCAGTTGAAAATCCTCCATGACTTCTTCCATTCCTTTGACTTGAAATTCCTCACTCCTGATCAGGATGTGGTAATCGGGTCTCCTGGATTTTTAACCTATGCCATGAAAAATGGAAATCAGGGGTATGGAATCTTTGTAGTAGAGGCAGGAGAACAGTCCAGCTACCTAAAGCTGAATGTGCCTCCGGGAACCTATCGAGTGGAACTACTCAACACCCTGACGGGTGAATTGAAGAATATCGGCAGCTTTCAAGTCACGGTCGAAGAGCTGATTTTGACCCTCAAGCTTAATGAAGGTGAGATCGCCGTCAAACTGATTAAAGAGTGAGACAAAAGTTTCAAGGTACATTAACCGCTTTTGACTACAATCATTGGCAATACCACTTCCCTGTGCCGGATGAGGTAGCTGAGGCAATGATTCGTGATGATAACCGGAGAGTATTGGCTTGGATTGAAGAAGAGGGCCCTTTCCATGTCGCGTTGATGAAAGCCAAGGAATATTGGTATATTCTAGTTTCAAAAAATCTTAGAAAAAAGCTTGGGCTAATTGAAGATAGCCCCTGCAATATTTCACTAGAGCAAGATCAAAGCGAGTATGGTCATGAAGTCCCTGAAGAGTTTGAAGTACTTTTGGATCAAGATGAAGAAGGTCAAAAATATTTCGACTCCCTTACTCCAGGAAAGCAGCGATCATTAATCTATTTGGTCACCAAAGTAAAAAATCCAGAAAGCCGAATGAAAAAGTCTTTGGCCATCTTGCATCATCTCAAAGTGGCCGAAGGGAAACTGGACTTCAAACAGCTAAATGAATGGATCAAGCATTACAATAACCTTTAGGAAATCATGAATCAAAAAGCCTTTGAAAAAATCCGAAAAATAGCATTTAATGCCTTGGAGCCAGTTGATAGAGAATCGCTGACTGAGTCTTGGGAAGATGCAGTTGTAAAAGAATCAGAGAATCAATTTTTAGTAACATTCAAAACATTTGAAGATTTGATCAAGGGACCTCTGACCGTCCTGATTGACAAGAAAACAAAGGAAGTATTGATGATTCAGCCTAGAGGATAAAAAAAGGGCCGAAGCCCCTAGTACATCAATCAATCATTTTTTTCTAAACCCAATTTCACTCGCCTCGCTTGGCGATTAGCTTCTTTTTTGGGTCTGCTTGCTCCGAAAGTTCCACGATTGATTTTTCCTCGTTTAGATTTCAAATCTCCTTTTCCCATAAGAATTTAGGTTTTTGTTTCACATACGTGAAATTAAAAAACATAGCCATTCGAGTCAATTTTGAGACAATTGATAATATCGAAGGCAAAAATCATTTCTGAATTTCCTAACTTCCCTCATGCAGAAAAGCCTACAAATCAATATTGATCTAGGAGAGGGAGTCCCTCACGAAAAAAAACTGATCCCATACCTCCACGCTGCATCTGTGGCTTGCGGTGGACATTACGGTGATCGAGACAGTATTCGGGAGACGGTGATAGCCTGTGGCGAATTGGGAAAAAAAGTAGGAGCTCATCCCTCCTATCCTGACCGGAAAAATTTCGGCAGGAAATCCTACCGGATGCATCGGATGCAATTACTGGATACCTTGCTCGAGCAAATCCATTTATTTCAAGAAGTAATTCAAGCTCAGGAAATGGATTTTGACCATATCAAATTTCATGGGGCGCTCTACAATGATGCAGCGTCACAGGCAGAGCTTGCCAACTGGCTGAGTGAATTTTTATACTCTGAGTTTCCGGAGATCCCCGTCTTCGTACCTCCTTTTTCAGAAATGGAGCGTGCTGCAGAATTTGTAGGCCTAAAAACCAGAAAAGAACTATTTGGAGACCGAGCTTACACGGATCAATTACTGTTGCTCCCAAGAACTGAAAAAGGGGCACTTCTAACAAGTTTTGAGGAAATTGAAGCACACATTTCTCCGATCTTAAAAGAGTCAAAAGTCCATACCATAAGCGGCAAAGAGATTAAAGTATCTGCAAAAACGATCTGCTTTCACGGAGACAATCCCGGGATTCTTGATTTTCTTCCCAAAATCTTTAGTAAATGGTAGTCAAAAGACCAGAATTAAGGAAAATCACCCCAAGAATATGGGAGTTGTTTTGGGAGGAAGAACCCTCAAGCAGCCTTCGCAACAATAGAATCAGCATAAAAAATTGGCTGGAGAATCAATACCATTCAGAGCTCCTTGAAATCAGACAGGGGTATCAGACTATCAGTATTGTTTGGAAAAATGAAGGCCCGGAGGATTTTTATACTTCATTTCCCGAATACTTTAACTCAGAAGATTTAAAACCCCAAACTTGGGAAATTCCAGTCTGCTATGGAGGAAATTTCGGAAAGGATTTGGATCAGCTTTGTACGGAGAAAGCCATTAGCAAAGAAAACCTGATTCAAATTCACAGTCAGAGTGAATATGTAGTGGAGTTTTATGGCTTTTTGCCGGGATTCATGTATTTGTCAGGTCTGCATCCAGATTTGATATCGGCTAGAAAATCCATTCCTGATCGAAAGGTCGAAGCAGGATCAGTAGCTATTGGAGGAAAACAAACGGGTATCTATCCCCTAGAAAGCCCAGGAGGATGGCATGTTATTGGAAAAACTCCAATTAAAATCTTCGACAAAGACCAAACCCCTCCGGTGAATCCGCAACCCGGAGACTTCGTTCGATTTTATCCGATATCTGAGGAAGAATTTGATGATTTATCAGCCAGCTCTAAAACTCTGCGACAGTCATGATCAAAGACCCTGCATCAGCCATCATTTTGAAGACTGGCCCAGGCACCAAAATCCGAGATCTTGGACGGGTTGGATTTGCTGAATATGGGATCGCTCAAGCAGGCCCTTTGGATCAGTCAGCCTATTTGTGGGTAAATCATTTACTGAGAAATCACCAAAATGAAGCTGTTCTGGAAATTACCCAACCAGGATTCTCCATTCGATTTGATGCTCCGACTTTGATTTGCCTTGCTGGAGCTAAAGCTCAAGTAGTTTTGAATGGGAAGGAAGCTGGCTCATCTGGTCTGATTCCCATTTTGGAAGGGTCAAAGCTAGAAATTAGAAACTTTGAATTAGGCAGTATTCTTTACTTGGGAATAAAGTGGGGCTTCCAAAGTCCCTCTTGGCTTGGTTCGAGAAGCTATTCCACCGGAATCAGTGATCAAGACTTTGTCAAGAAAGGTGACTCAATCCCCTATTTCACCAATCATGAAACGACTACCATTCATACATTTAGTCAAGCAAACTGGGACTATAAATACCTCTCGGAATCAGCGATAAGGGTGTATGCAGGACCAGAGTTTTCCCAACTCCCTAAAAGGGAGAAGGAAAAAATCATCGGCTATGAATTCACCATTTCAACCTTAAAAAATAGCATGGCAATTCAACTTGAGGAGCCTTTTCCAAACCAGCTTTCAGAAATTTACACTGCTCCTGTTTATCCAGGAACGATTCAACTCACCCCAGGAGGAAAAATCATCTGTTTGCTAAGTGATGCACAGGTCACGGGTGGATATCCCCGTATTCTTCAAATTCACGAGGATGATATCCGAATATTGGCACAAAAAAGATCTGGAAATAGAATCAAATTCAAGCTTTTAAAATAGAAATACAGGAAAATGAAATAAATATTTGAGCAAAGTAAGATAGACTGCTATCTTAAAGGATACTTTTCAAAAACCGAAATTCATGAACACTGAACTAATCGAACTAGTCAAAAAGCAGGGAATGGACCCAGAGACCGTTTCTCAGCAAATCGAAATTTTCAAAACGGGCTTTCCTTTTTTAGAAATCACAGGACCTGCCACTCCAAATAATGGTATTCGAATCATGTCTGATGAAGATTTGGACCATTTTCAGGAGACTTATCCAGAAAAGGCTGCCGCAATCGAAGTTGTCAAATTCGTCCCAGCCTCAGGAGCTGCATCCAGAATGTTCAAAGATCTTTTCGCCTTTTTGGATGGTGACGGTGACATTAGCAAAAGCGGTTTTGTCAAGAAGTTTATGGATAAAATCGAAAAATTTGCCTTCTACCAAGATCTTGATGAAGTCCTAAAATCCAAAGGAACAAGCATTTCAGACTGCTTGGACCGTAAAGACTATAAGGAGATTTTAGCTGCATTGCTTAATGACGATGGGTTGGGATATGGAAGCCTTCCCAAGGGTCTCTTGAAATTTCATAGCTATGAATCCGGGACACGAACACCAGCTTTTGAGCACCTGATAGAGGGAAGTCAGTACGCTGTCGGGAAAGGTAAAATCGTAAAAATCCATTTTACTGTCTCTCCTGAACACGAGGAGAAGTTTAGAGCTGAGATCGATAGTATTGTTCCTCACCTTCAAAAGGAAACAGGCCTTAAGTTCGAGGTCAGCTATTCACAACAGAAAAAGAGCACAGACACCATTGCTGTCACCATGGACAATGAGCCTTTCCTTGAGGAAGATGGGAGTATTCTATTCCGACCTGCAGGACACGGGGCACTGCTCGAAAATCTAAATGACATCGATGCAGATCTAATCTTTATCAAAAATATCGATAACGTGGTGCCTGATCGAATCAAGCAAGCGACGGTAGAGTACAAACAAGCAATTGGTGGGCTCCTGTTGGAAGTACAAGGAAAAGTATTCGAAGCACTGGAAGAACTGGAAACCGAAATATCTCCTGCGGCCATCGATCGGGCAAAGAAAGTTTACGTGGAAGATTTGGGAGGAAAGCTTCCGGCAAGATTTGATGGAATGCCTCGCATGGAGCAGTTTAGTTTTCTCAAGGGAAAGCTGAATCGACCAATCCGAGTTTGTGGTATGGTAAAAAATACCGGAGAGCCCGGAGGAGGACCATTCTGGATAGCCGAAGAAGATGGCTCCCAATCATTACAAATTTTGGAAACTGCCCAAATCAATTTGGAAGATCCAAACTCCGAGCGGCATTTGCAGGCGGCTACCCATTTCAATCCAGTGGATTTGGTTTGCGGAACGAGAAATTACAAGGGTGAAAAATTTAATCTTATCCAATACCGAGACATGAAAACAGGATTTATCACAGAGAAATCCAAAAGTGGCCGGGAATTGAAGGCATTGGAACTTCCTGGACTTTGGAATGGCTCAATGGCTGGATGGAACACCCTTTTTGTGGAAGTCCCTTTGATCACTTTCAATCCTGTCAAAACCGTGAATGACTTACTGCGAGAAGAGCATCAATAAAAATGATGCTGTCTCAAAAGTAAAACTTGTCACATTGAGCGAAGTCGAAATGTACTGAAGGGTGCTAGAAATTGCTTTCGACTCCGCTCAAGCTGACAAAAAAACTATTTATGAGACAGCCTCATTTATTCTTCTTTTTTACCCTCGTAGAGATCGTATTTTAATAAGCGACAGTCTATTGTTCCATTCCAGAATTCAATTCTTCGACTAGCCCGAAGACCTACTTTTTTGGCAAGGCTAAGATTCCCCGTAAAAATGTAGCCTCTGTAACCCGCACACTTCTGTTTTAGAAAATCACCGATTCGGCTGTAGGTTTCTGCCAACTCTTCCTCTTCCCCCAATCGCTCTCCATATTCTGGGTTGAACATGATAACACCTTTGGGCTTTTCAGGGATTTCCGTCTCTGCAAAATCACATACCTGGAAATCAATCAGATGCTCGACCTCAGCAGTAGCGGCATTTTCCTTTGCAAAAGAAATAGCCTGCAGCGAAATGTCCGAAGCAATAATTTTCACCCCGGGATTGTCTATAACCTTATCTCTGAGCTTTTTCATCTTTGCTTGATAAGCCTCCTCAGGATATCCCAAAATACTCATGAAAGCGTAATGGTCACGATACAGACCAGGAAAGCGCTTGCATGCCATCAAGGCCGCTTCAATGGCCAAAGTACCTGAGCCGCACATGGGATTGATGAATGGAACGCGTGTATTCCATTCGGTAGCCATGATTGTCGCTGCGGCTAGATCCTCCATCATTGGAGCTTTTCCGGGAATCTTCCTGTAGCCATGCTTGGCAAGGGTATCACCTGTCGTATTGAGATAAATTTGCGCCTGTGTCCCTTTCCAGTACACCTGAATGACCAAACCTGAAAACTCTGAACCCGAGTCAGGTCTCCTTCCAAATTTCTCCCGAAAACGATCTACGATTGCATCTTTTACTTTTACATTCACAATTAAAGGGGTGGTAACCGTATCATTCTCTACCACCGAATTGACTGAAAAATAGCCGTCCACGTCCAAATAATCTTCCCAGGGCAATGCCTTGATTCTCCGGTAGATATCAGAGGCTTGATGAAGATAAATACTCCGAATCTCAAATAAAACATGAGAAGCAGTACGGAGATGAAGGTTCAAATCCATGCAATCCTCCAGAGAGGCTTTGAGCTCCACTCCAGTTCGGTGCACTTTCTCAGGAAAAAATCCCAACTCACGGATTTCCTTTTCCAAATAGTCAACGGACCGATCTTTACAAGTCACAAATACCGTCCGTCTTTCATTAAAATCTAGCATGCACAAAAGTAGATAATTTGAAAGAGAATGCTTCAGCGAGATTTTCCGGGAGTAAAATATCTTTCCAAAATTCGCAATCGATTGCGTAACTTGAGTACTTGTTCATTTGTGCACAAGCCCTGAATTCTTCAATTTAGAATATCAAAAATCACCAAAATACATGATACGAATACGATCAATTTTCACTGTAATTCTTGTTCAGTCCCTATTATTTTCCTGTACAAAGCAAGAAGAATCAGCAGATGATGGCTGGAGAGAACTTTTCAATGGTCAAGACCTCTCAGGTTGGAAAGCTGTCGCGGGTACCGCTGAATTTTCTGTTGAGAATGGAGAAATAGTAGGTACCGCAGTGGAAGGGTCTCCAAATACTTTTCTGATCACCGAGGAGACATTTGGAGATTTCATTTTAGAGTTAGAACTGAAAGTGGAGCATGTGTCGTCCAATTCTGGAGTGATGGCAAGAGGACAATTTGATCCTAATGCAAGAGAGGGAAACGGCTTGGTTTATGGCTATCAGATCGAAGCTGACCCTACCGAAAGGGCCTGGTCAGCGGGAGTTTATGATGAAGCAAGAAGAGGCTGGCTTTACCCTTTGGATCTAAATCCTTCAGCCAAATCAGCATTTAAACTCGGAGAGTATAACAAATACCGGATTGAGGTTATCGGCGATGAAATCAAGACTTGGCTCAATGGACAAGAAGTAGCTTATGTCGTCGATGATATGGATTCAAAGGGATTTGTTGGTTTGCAAGTACATAGCATTAGAAACCCTGAAGATGCGGGACGGAAAACTTATTTCCGAAACGTTCGAATCAAAACGGAAAATCTTGATCCTAAGCCTTTTGATTCAGACATTTTTGTGGTGAACAACCGGAAAAATGAATTGACTGATTACGAAATTACTCAAGGTTGGAGACTTCTTTTCAATGGACAAAACGCTGAAGGATGGGTAGGCGCTTATAAAGAGTCCTTTCCGGATTTTGGTTGGTCTGTTTCGGACGGAGTCCTGACTATAGCAGCTTCTGATGGTGGTGAATCTACCAATGCCGGTGATATTGTGACTGAAGAGAAATTCAGCGCTTTTGATTTGGGGTTTGAGTTCAAACTCACCGAAGGTGCCAATAGCGGTGTTAAATATTTTGTCACACTCTCTGAAAACAACTCTGGCTCAGCTATCGGCCTAGAATACCAAATCTTGGATGATGAAAAACACCCCGATGCCAAAATGGGAAGAGATGGAAATCGGACTTTAGCATCACTTTATGATTTGATCAAAGCTGATAAGCAAAGTCGCTTTGTCAAACCAATCGGTGAATGGAATAAAGGTAGAATCGTAGTACATCCGGATAATCGAGTAGAGCACTTCCTAAATGGAGTCAAGGTAGTGGAATACGTTCGAGGATCTCAAGAATACCGGGATCTAGTCGCCATTTCAAAATATAAAGTTTGGGAAAACTTCGGGGAAGCTACCGAGGGGCATATACTCCTTCAAGACCATGGCGACGAAGTAAGCTTTAAAAACATCAAAATCAAGACCTTAAATTAACCTATCAAATCATGAGTAAGCAATCCAGAAGATCTTTCATCAAAAAAAGCACAGCAGCAAGTCTTGGCATATCCGCCTTGGGAGCTGTAGGCTTTTCTGCAAAATCATACGGAAGAATCCTAGGCGCCAATGACAGACTGAATGTCGCCATCGCTGGACTTGGCAGAAGGTTGGGCGCTTTCTATGAACCTATCGCCATGAAGTCTTCCAATGTCAATCTTTTGTATCTCTGTGATGTGATGGATAGTCAACTCACAAGAGCTGCTGAAAACTTCTCCAAGCGGATTGACTATCAACCTAAGCAGGAAAAAAGTATTCTGAAAGTATTAGAAGACAAGGATTTAGACGTCTTGATTAATGCTACTCCTGATCATTGGCACGCACCGGGAACCTGGATTGCTCTGGAGCATGGAAAGCATGTCTATGTCGAAAAGCCCTGTTCTCACAACCCTAGAGAAGGAGAACTCCTGATCGCTTTGCAGAAAAAATATGGAAAAGTAGTTCAGATGGGGAATCAGCAACGGTCTGCTCCCGAAAGTCGTGAGATCATTCAGGCCATACATAATGGTGCTATCGGAAAAGCCTACAAGGCGATCGCTTTCTACAGCAATGCACGAGGTGAGGTAGTCAACCCCTCCCCAGCTCCCGTTCCGGAAGGTTTAGACTGGGAATTGTTCCAAGGACCTGCACCTAGAAAACCTTATACCCATGATACCTGGAACTACAACTGGCACTGGTACGGATGGGACTATGGCACGGCAGAAACAGGCAATAATGCCACTCATGAATTGGATGTAGCGAGATGGGCCTTGCAGGTTAATTATCCGGAGAAAGTAATGGTCGACGCCGCCAAGCTACACTTTCCCAATGATGGCTGGACTATGTACGATACCATGGAGGCTACTTTCAAATTCTCGGATAATAGCACAATCGTCTGGGATGGAAAAAGCCGAAACGGATACAATACCTATGGCTCGGACAGAGGTACGATTATTTATGGCTCAGAGGGTAGTGTTTTTGTCAATCGAGGAGGCTACAAACACTATGATAGAAGTGGTAAACTGATAAAAGACAGTTCGTCCGCTGGAAATGAAGCAGGAACAGCCCTTGGAGGTGGTGGAGACATGAGCACTCGACATGTGGCCAATTTCTTCAATGCCGTGCGCGGTACAGAAACCCAAAACTCCAATATTGAAGAAGGAGCTGTCAGTACTCTTTTATGTCATTTAGCTAATATTTCCTATCGGACCGGTGAGACACTAGAATGCGATACCAATTCTGGTCGCATCAAGAATTCCAAAAAAGCCATGGAGCTTTGGTCCCGAGAATATGAAAAAGGATGGGAACCACCGAAGGTTTGATTTCATTCTAAAAAGACGAAATACTCCATTACTTAATCACGATTAATTCGTCGAATTTAAAGTCTATCTGAGCATTAGCTACATAGCTTTTGCAATCAGATAGACTTTTTAGTTTTTAAAGTACAATAAACTGAATATCAAATGCTTCTATTCGAAATCGATTCCGTAAGATGCAATTTTTTGCTATTGATTTTAGCTTGAATTGGGGGTAAATTAAAATTCTTTAGTTAGTAACTCTAACAGAATATCTATCTATCAATTTACCCAAACCCAAAATAGTATGCATGCTAAAATTTACAGACCGTACTTAATGGTGCTGTTACTCTTATTTTCAGTAACAGTCACTGTGGCTCAAGAAAGCCAGGTGAACGGCACCGTAGTCGATGAGACAGGCACTCCCATACCGGGAGTTTCGGTATTACTTCAAGGTACCACTCGAGGAACAACCACAGATCTTGATGGAAAATATACCATAGAAGCTCCTTCATCAGGAGTGTTGATTTTCTCTTTTATCGGATACACGACTATAGAGGAAACCGTTGGAAATAGAAGTATCATTGATGTTCGTCTCGAGCCAGATCTTTCAGAATTGGAGGAAGTCGTGGTCGTGGGATATGGTACTCAGAAAAAAAGTCAGCTGACGGGTGCCATTTCATCTGTTGGAAATAAGGAAATCCAAGAATTACCTATCACCGATGCACGCCAAGCCTTGCAAGGTCGTGCCGCCGGGGTTGATGTGACTCAGGCAGGATCCAAGCCAGGCACTGCACCTCAAGTAAGAATCCGAGGTAGACGGTCCTTCAATGCATCCAATGAACCGCTTTATGTAATTGACGGAATTCCTACAGTGGGTGGATTGGAAGATATTAACCCCCAGGATATTACTTCGATGGAGGTTTTGAAAGATGCATCTGCTACTGCTATCTACGGCTCCCGAGGCGCAAATGGGGTAGTATTGATCACGACAAAAAGAGGCAGCACGGGCAAAACTGTTGTTTCAATTGACTCCTATTATGGGATCAGCGAGGAATTAGGCAGAATTGAAGTCTTTGACGGCCCAGGCTTTGCCGAATACAAAAGAGAGTCAAGAAGAGCTACGGGAAATTATCCTGACGGACCTGCAACACCTGATGCAGATGCTACGCTATTTGAACCTGTAGAACTTGAAAGCATAGCCTTAGGCAGAAGCACGGACTACATCGCAGGTTTGATGCGAACAGGAAGCATTCAAAGTCATCAAGTAAGTGTCAGTGGCGGAAATCAAAAGACTAGCTTCTTTGTCTCCGGAAACTATTTTAGAGATGTAGGTGTGATCAAAAATCAGGACTTTACCAGAGGTACTTTTAGAATAAACCTAGACCATCAAATCAATGATAAGCTGAGAATAGGCACCTCTACCCTAGTAACCTACAGCAAAAGAAATGGCGAAAACTTCAACCCACTGGGTGGCGCTTTGCAAGAAAACCCCCTGGGTAAACCCTTTGAGGATGATGGCACCCTGATCTTCCTTCCTACCTCAGATGGATTGCGTACCAATCCATTTGCAGAAATAGTACCCGGTGCTCAAATCGATGAAACCTTTAGAACCCGAATTTTCTCCAGTATTTATTTAAACTGGGAAATCACCAAAGGACTTACTTATAGATTCAATTTTGGTCCGGATTACACAGTCAGACGCTCAGGTAGATTCACAGGCTCTCAAACCAATGCAAGACGAGGAGGAGATGCGACAGCCAGTGTGAGCGATCGATTCAATCTCAATTATACTGTCGAGAATATCTTGACCTATGAGAAAAAATTTGGGACTGACCACAACTTAAATGTCACTCTTCTTCAATCATTTCAGCAGGATCGTTTTGAGCGAAGCGATATCAGTGTACTCGGAATTCCTGCGCCAACTCAATTGTATCATCGTTTAGGAGATGCCTCACAAATCACCGGAGCTAATACGGAACTGATAGAATGGGCACTTCTTTCCTACATGGGAAGAGTCAACTATGACTACAAAGGAAAGTATCTATTGACCGCTACCCTGAGAGCTGATGGAAGTTCTAGATTTGGGCAGAATAACCGCTTTGGATACTTCCCATCCATGGCTATTGGCTGGAATATGCATGAAGAGGATTTTATCAAAAATTCATCTTGGATAGACCAGTTGAAGTTCCGAGTAAGTTATGGTTCAATAGGTAACCAAGCGATTGTGCCTTATCAGACGCAGGCATTGCTAGGCAGAACTTCCTACGCTTGGGCAGGTGGAGGTTCGGCTGCATTTGGTTACCGTCCCAATACCATCGGAAACCCAGATCTTAGATGGGAAACCTCCACGACATTTAATAGCGGAATTGATTTCGCAATTTTCAAGAATAGGATCTTTGGTGCAATTGAATATTACGTCACTAATACTTCTGACCTATTGGCTCCACAGCCACTACCTAATTCAACAGGATTTGGTGGTTTTATCACTAACATCGGAAAAACTCAAAACCGAGGTATAGAGCTCAGCCTTTCTACTCTGAATATTGAGAAAGGAGACTTTTCTTGGTCAACAGACTTGATTTTCACACGAAACAGAGAAGAAATTCTTGAGCTTCCAAATGGTGACGATATTGCTGCAGGACGATTTATTGGTAGACCGCTTACCGTTTTTTACGATTTGCGAAAAGTTGGAATCTGGCAATTGGATGAAGCCGATTTGGCAAACTCCTTTGGAGATCGTCCGGGAGAAATCAAGATTGAAGATTTCAATGGAGATGGGAGAATCAATGCCAATGACCGTCAATTCTTAGGCTCGGCTGTTCCTGATTTCTCTATGGGGATGACAAACCGGTTCACCTTTAAGGACTTTGATTTCTCCTTCTTTATCTTCGGAAGATTTGGGTCTCTCATTCGCTCAGCCTTCCATGATAATTTCAATACCCTCTTTGGTAGATACAACAACTTAGCAGTAGATTATTGGACACCAACAAACCCGACCAATCTATACCCAAGACCCAATCAAAATCAAGAGCGTCCAAAGTACAACACTTCCATGTCTTACTTTGACGGTACATTCATCAAGGTCCGAAATATCAACATCGGTTACACTTTGAATGATGCCGCATTGAAGAAGATCGGATTCAACAGTCTACGAATCTTCTCCAGTATTCAGAATCCATTCATTTTCTCAGAATACCGAAGTGTACATAAGGGTATCGACCCAGAGACCTTTATCGATGGAGAACAAGGTGTCGAAGGCGGTGTGATTAATGCCAATATCGCGCCTCCTGTAGTTCAGTTTACATTCGGTATCAACGCCAAGTTTTAATCAACAATGAAGAATATTATGGAAACTTTGAACATAAAAAATATAGTAAAAAGAGCTGCTTCCTATAGTCTGATCAGTGCTTCCCTGCTTTTGGCAAGCTCTTGCGAAAATGCTTTGCAGGAGGATGTTATATCTCAAATTGGAACAGAATATCTAAACACTCCAAAAGGAATAGAGGATGCTGTGAATGCAGCCTACAGTACGATGAGAATCTGGTACGGCACCGAGAGAGGGAACAATCTGACTGAATTTGGTACAGACATCTATACCAACGGTGCTGATGGTGCCTGGAAATTTATGAATACCTACACCAACCAATTTGACACCCAAAACGGTCATGTCCGGGAATTATGGGATGAGCTTTACAGGGGAATCAATACTGCCAATTCAGTAATTGACCGTGCTCCTGAAGTGAGTGGACTGAATGAGGGGATCCGTAGCCAGCGAATCGCCGAGGCTAAATTTATTCGTGCGCACCATTATTTTCTTTTGGTACAATTATTTGGCCCGGTAGAACTTCGAATGAATGAGACTACCATTCCTACAAATGAAGTGAGCAGAACACCTGAATCGGAAATTTATGCGGCCATCATTCAAGATTTGGAAGAAGCTATTCCCAACTTGGAGGACAAAAGTGCATCTAGTGATTACGGAAGAGCAACTAAGTATGCTGCAGAGCACTTATTGGGAAGAGTATATGTGACCAAAGCCACCTCGTCTTCCGCAGCCGGAGACGATTATTCCAAAGCTGAAAATCTATTCAAAGACGTCATCAATAATTCTGGACTAAGGCTACTAGATGATTTTGCTGAGGTCCATGCCTTTGGAAATGAGATCAATGATGAAATCATTTGGTCTGTTCAGTATACTAGAAGTCCCCTTACCAACGGTGGAGGAAATAATGCTCATGTATTCTTCCTGATGGAATATGATACACAACCAGGAATGATTCGCGATACAGAGAACGGGCGACCATTCAAAAGATACCGCCCTACTGTATATGCTTTGGAAACTGTATTCCAAAATCGTGAAAATGACAGCCGGTACAAAAAATCCTTCAAGGACACCTACCTCTCTAACCGACCGGGAACTTACAATACCACTTTTGATCAGACAAAAAGTAGTTTGACCTTTACACAAGGTGATACAACCATGTTCCTCCCAGGATTTGAGATGTCTGAGGAAGAAATGGCAAAAAGACCTTATCAGGTATTGGTTCCTAGCCGCTATGACGAGAAACTCTTTCCAGCTCTAACCAAGCATCTCGATCCGGGAAGAGTGGACCGTACGCAGTTCCAAGGGGGAAGAAATTACCTGGCAATGCGGCTTGCGGATACCTACCTCCTACTTGCAGAAGCTCAGTTCCGTCAGGGAAAAATTGCTGAAGCAACAGAGACCATCAATATGGTCAGAAGAAGGGCTGCTTGGCCTGGAAAAGAGTCTGAGATGGAGATTAGTCCAGATGAATTCACTTTTGAGTTTCTGATGGAGGAAAGAGCAAGAGAGCTTACAGGCGAACAAACTCGATGGTTAGATCTTAAAAGATGGGGCAACCTTGTCGAGAGAGTCCGACTCTTTAACCCACAAGGAGCACCAAATATTCAGGATTTCCATGTGTTAAGACCAATTCCTCAAAACCAGATAGATCGAGCTCAGGGAGGAGAATCAGCTTTCCCACAAAATCCAGGGTATTAAAACCGTGGTAAATGAAAAACCGCAATCAAAAATTTGATTGCGGTTTTTTGTTTATCGATCTTCAGTTTATCTAACCATGGTTGACTCACGAATCTGAATTTGGCTGGGGATGACAATGATCTGATCTAAAAAATCAGGTTGTCTTGGACGGGTCAGTTTCTTAATCAAAAGCTTGGCACATTCCTGCCCGATTGTCTCTGCAGGCTGAGTGATAGTGGTCAGGGATGGGTTCAAAATTCCTGCAATACTCATATTTGAAAACGTGATGATTTTCAGGTCATAAGGGATTTTCAAATTGGTTTTTCTGACGGCCTGATAGGTGGAGATAGCCAATTTTTCAACAGATGAGATAATTCCATCCGGGCGGTTCTCAGATTGCAATAATTTCAATATCAACTCGGTATTATCTTCATCGCTATGCTTGCAATAAAGGCTGAAAGTCGGTTCGGGAGTAAGGTTAGCCATTTTCAAGGCATCCAAATAGCCTCGGTAGCGTTCTTTTGTAATTGAAAGATCTTTGGACAAAGTCAGAAAGGCTATTTTCTTACAGCCTTGCTGGATCAAATGATTGGTGCCTTTATAGGCACTTTCATAGTCATTTGTAATGAATTTAGTGGTAGGTATTTCCCCACATATTCGGTCAAAAAAGACCAAAGGCAGCCCACGCTCATGGATTTTTTGAAGGTGTGAAGTATCACTCGTTTGGCTGGTCACGGACATGACTATTGCGTCAGCCCGGCCATTTTGTAAAAGTGAAAGGATTTTCTTTTCTTTTTCCACATCTTCGTGCGTGTTATACACTAAGAGATGATACCCATGCTCTTGTGCAATCTCTTCAATACCATCAATTACCTTAGCAAAAAAGTTATTGATTCGCTCAGGAATCACCACGGCAATGGTTCGGCTCTTATTTGCGCGTAAACTTCTGGCAAAAGGGTTAGGCTGATAATTTAACTTTTCGGCCATGCTAATTACCTTTTGCTTGGTAGCCTCAGAGATTTCATAGCTGTCATTCAAGGCTCGCGATACAGTCGAGGGCGCAAGATTTAGAGCCGCAGCAAGCTCTTTGATGCTGATTCCGGAATTCATGATCTAGTTATTTTGGGTAGATCTAAATTTAGAAATTCTTAAGTGAACTTCTCTTCAGATCCCTCCCAAAATACGAAAACGTTTGCGTAGTTTGATTATCAAAAGCGCCTTTAACCCAATAAATTAGAATCATCTTTTATTTAGAATTCAATATGAGCCAGGCATTCACTATCGACAAGTTCATCAATGAACATTTTCTTCTCCACAATGAATTTGCCCAACGACTATATCATCAATTTGCTGCTAATCAGCCAATCATAGATTATCACAATCACCTTCCCCCCGCTGAAATCCAATCCAACCGGCAATTTGAAAACCTGAGTCAAATCTGGCTGGCCGGAGATCACTATAAATGGCGTGCCATGCGTACGCTCGGCATTAATGAAAACTATATCACTGGAAATGCCTCAGATTGGGAAAAATTTGAAAAATGGGCTTTCACCGTTCCTTACACAGTCAGGAATCCATTATATCATTGGACGCATCTGGAATTGCAGCGCTACTTCGGAGTGGAGGAATTATTATCTCAAGAGAATGCAAAATCAGTCTATGAGACCTGTAATGAGCAACTTGCACAACCTGGATTTACAACACAAGGACTGCTATCCAAGATGAACGTGGAGGTGGTTTGCACGACCGATGACCCTACGGATAGCCTAGAAAACCACAGACAATTTTCACAGTCCGATTCTACCATCCAGATGTATCCAGCTTTCAGACCTGATAAAGCCTATTCGGTAGAAAATCCTTCAATTTACAATACGTACCTAGAGAAGCTGGAAAAGCAAGCGGGATTAAAAATTCAGTCATACGAAGACCTTCTAGCTGCACTTCAAAACAGAATTGACTTTTTCCACGCAAATGGATGTCGGCTTTCTGACCATGGACTGGAGCATTTGGTCTTCTTTCCTACTGAAAGATTTAACATTGAAAAGCTATTTCAAAGCATTCGTTCAGGTCAAAGCATTCAACCTAAAGAAATCCAGTATTTCAAATTCAAAACGCTTCAGGCTCTTTGTAAAATGTACCATGCAAAAGGCTGGGTGCAGCAGTTTCATCTTGGGGCTTTGCGAAATACAAACACCCGTCAATTAAGTACCCTAGGGCCCGATACTGGCTTTGATTCGATTGGGGATTTTGAACAGGCAAAAGCTCTGGCAGGATTCTTAAATTCCCTTGATGAGACAGACCAACTTTCGAAAACCGTCCTTTATAATCTCAATCCAAGAGACAATGAAGTCTTTGCTACCATGACGGGAAATTTCAATGATGGAAAGATCAAAGGCAAATTGCAATTTGGCTCTGGCTGGTGGTATCTCGACCAGATTGATGGGATGGAAAAACAACTCAACACGCTTTCCAACATGAGTCTCCTCTCCTGCTTTATCGGTATGCTGACGGATTCTAGAAGTTTTCTCTCTTTTCCCAGACATGAATATTTCAGGAGAATTCTATGTAACCTCATCGGAACTGATGTAGAAAAAGGTCTTCTTCCGGCAGATGAAGCTTGGTTAGGAAAAATTGTAGTGGATATCTGCTATCACAATGCTAAAAATTACTTTGATTTTTCACCGGATAATTTTCAAGTTTAGGGATGACAAAAAACCTATTTGACCTAGCAGGAAAGAAAATCGCGTTTTCGGGAGCTACCGGAGTGCTGGGAAAAAGCATGAGCCTCCACCTAGCAAACCAAGGTGCCGAACTATTGATTTTGGGAAGAAATCCTGAAAAAACAGAAGCACTCGTCAAGGAAATCGAAAATAACGGAGGGAAAGCAAAGGCCTACATCTGTGATGTCATGGATTGGGAAAGTGTAGAAAGTGCTGCGAAAGAGATTGAGAGTGAACATGACTCATTGGATATTCTCATAAATGCCGCAGGAGGAAATATGCCAGGAGCAGTGGTGACACCAGACCAAAATTTCTTAGACCTAGACCTTCCTTCCCTTCGGAAGGTAATGGATCTCAACTACTTGGGAACAGTACTCCCTATCAAAGCACTCCTTCCATTAATGCTCAAAAACAACCGAGGCAACATATTGAATATCAGCTCTATGGCCGCTTCTCGCCCGATGACTCGTGTCATGGGCTATGCTTCTGCAAAGGCTGCAATTGACAACTTGACCAAATGGCTATCGGTGGAGTTAGCGACTAAGCATGGTCCCCAGTTTCGTGTGAATGCAATCGCACCAGGTTTTTTCCTGACAGAACAAAACCGCACGCTTCTGACTGAAAATGACGGAAGTTTGACTAGCCGGGGCAATCAAATTATCACTCACACTCCAATGAATCGATTCGGTGAACCGGACGATTTGTTAGGCACTTTGCAATGGCTTTGTTCAGATGCATCCGCCTTTGTGACAGGAACCATTGTACCAGTTGATGGTGGATTTAGTGCCTACTCGGGAGTGTAAATTCAATCTTAAACCCAAAACAATCAAACTATGATTCCTAGAATGGAACAAACCATGCGATGGTATGGGCCTAATGACCCTGTCAGCCTTCGCTATATTCGACAGGCCGGAGCTACTGGCATTGTCACGGCTCTCCATCACATTCCAAACGGAGATGTTTGGTCGATTGAGGAAATCAAGAAGCGAAAAAGAATCATTGAGGATGCAGGCTTGACTTGGTCAGTAGTCGAATCCGTGCCTGTACATGAACGGATTAAAACCCGAACTGAAAACTATCTCCAGTTGATCGAGAATTACCAGCAAACGCTGCGAAATTTGGCATCAGAGGGAATTTACACGGTTTGCTACAACTTCATGCCTATCTTGGATTGGACTCGCACGGAGCTTTACAAAGAGCTTCCAAACGGTGCAAAGGCATTGTTTTACGAAAAAAAGGCAGTTCAGGCTTTTGATCTGTTTATCCTAGAGCGAGAGGAAGCCTTCAATGAATATTCGGCAGCAGAAATAGAAGAGCTCAAGAAATATTATCATTCCCTTTCCCCAGAAAAGCATCAGCTTATTATTGATAATATTCTGAAAGGTCTGCCAGGTTCAGAGATTGGCTATACCTTGGATGAGTTTAGAGACATGCTGAAGACCTATGATGGAATTGATGAGAAAAAACTTCAGGAGCATTTACGATTATTTTTGGATGCCATTGTACCTGTAGCCGAGGAGGTGGGAATATACCTGACGATCCATCCTGATGACCCTCCTTTTAGCCTGTATGGACTTCCAAGAATAGTATCCACAGCCGCTGATGCCCGAAGGATTATCCAAGATAATCCAAGTCCTCATAATGGCTTTTGTTTTTGCACAGGTAGCTATGGTGTGCGACCTGACAATGATCTGATCGCGATGATCCGTGAATTTGGTGACCACATCAATTTTATTCACTTACGCAGCACCAAACGCGATGCAGACGGAAACTTTATGGAAGACAATCATCTCACCGGGGATGTGCCAATGGCTGCAGTCGTAGACGAACTCCTACAAGTACAAGAAAAAAGACAAAAGAGCATCCCCATGCGACCCGATCACGGTCATCAGATGCTCGATGATTTGGAAAAAAAGACCAATCCGGGCTATTCTGCAATTGGAAGATTAAAAGGTTTGGCTGAAATTAGGGGATTAGAGGAAGCTCTGATTTACCAAAAAAGCAAATGACTGAAAAAGAAAAAATGATCGCCGGCCAACTCTATCAAGCCGGCGATCCTGTTTTGGAAGCAGAAAGGCTTCATGCACGAAAACTTTTAAAAGAATTCAACGATTCAGACCCCGAGAATAAGGACAAGCGCCAAATGCTACTTGAAAATCTGCTTGGTGAGATTGGGGAAGGACTTTGGATCGAGCCTCCCTTTTTTTGCGATTATGGGTATAATATCAAAGTTGGAAATCAGGTATTTTTCAATTTCAATTGTGTGATCCTGGACGTGGTTCCCGTAGTCTTCGGAGATCGTGTTCTCGTTGGTCCCAATGTTCAATTTTACCCGGCTACCCATCCTTTGGATGCCAAAACCAGAGGCGAGCTTTGGGAGTATGGAACAGAAATCCATATCGGTTCGGATGTCTGGATTGGAGGCGGGAGTATAATCTGCCCTGGCGTAAAAATTGGTGATCGTGCGGTAATCGCTGCAGGAGCCGTCGTGACCAAGGATGTGGCCCCCGATACCCTCGTAGGAGGAAATCCAGCAAGAATCATCAAGGAATTAAAACAAGAATAGATCATGTCAGATTTTTACTCAAAAAAAGACCTCAACTTTCAGCTTTTTGATCACTTACAGGTGGAGAACCTGAGCCAACTAGCTTATTTCCAAGACCACAGCAAGGAGACCTTTGAAATGATTCTGGATGCCGCTGACCAAATCGCCTCCAAATCACTTCGGCCACTACTGACGGAGATGGATCGTCAAGAGCCCCAGCTTGAAAATGGATCCATCAAAATACACCCCGGTATGAGACCGATCTTGAAACAATTTGGTCAAGATGGATGGATTAATGCGACTTTCAGCTATGAAGAAGGTGGACAGCAACTTCCTTGGACCCTTCATCTGGCTGCTGGGTACATTTTGCAGGCAGCGAATTATTCCGCTTCTGTTTTCCCATTTTTGACCACAGGAGCGGCCAATTTGATTCGCACTTTTGGATCAAGCGCTTTAGTCGAACGCTTCACCCCAAAGATGTACGCCGGAGATTGGCAAGGAACCATGGCCTTGACTGAGCCTGATGCGGGAAGTTCGCTTTCTGATATTTCCACTACCGCCTACCCTACCGAGACCCCGGGAGAGTATCGGATTAAAGGTCAGAAAATTTACATTTCCTGTGGTGATCATGACGCCTGCGAAAACATCATTCATCTGATGCTAGCGAGAGTGGAAGGTGCTCCCGCTGGCACCAAAGGGATTTCTTTGTTTGTGGTACCCAAGATCATTCCCGAGACAGGTGAATCAAATGATGTGCTCACCGAAGGTCTTTACCACAAAATGGGCTACAAAGGCGCGCCGATTGCCCACCTCATGATCGGATCCAATGAAAAGACCATTGGGTTTTTGGTTGGGGAGGAAAATATGGGACTGAAATATATGTTCCAAATGATGAATGAGGCTAGAATAGGCGTAGGGATGAATGCAGTGGCGATTGCTCAGGCTGCTTATCAAGCTTCTTTGGCCTATGCCAAGGAGCGTCCCCAAGGAAGAAAAATCACAGAAAAGGATCTTTCCAAACCTCAAGTTCCGATCATTGAGCATGCAGATGTGAAGCGGATGCTTTTATTCCAAAAGAGCATTTCGGAGGGTTCTTTGGCACTCTTGCTATATGCATCTAGACTGATGGATGAAACGATCCACGAAACTATTCCGGATCGAAAAAAGGAAAAGCATTTGCTCTTAGAATTGCTGACGCCTATCGCAAAAAGCTACCCTTCCGAAATGGGGGTTTTAAGTACTTCGGCAGCGGTGCAGGTACTTGGAGGAGCAGGGTATACACAAGACTTTCCGGTGGAACAATATTACCGGGAGGCTCGAATTCACCCCATTCATGAGGGGACGACAGGTATTCATGGATTGGATCTTTTGGGAAGAAAAATTTTCCTTGAAGATGGGCTAGGTTGGAAAATGCTGTACCAGGCCATCGAAAAAGACATCAAAACCTACCAAGGCCCTGAAGATGTATTGTTACTCTTTGATCAGGCTTGGAAAAAATCACAGGATACTGCTGGGACATTACTGCAAAAAGCCCAGGAAGGACCAGAGATTTTCTTGGCAGATGCTAGTCTCTTTTTGGAGCTTTGTGGAGTATTGTGTGTAGGCTGGATGTGGCTGAGACAAACTCACGTCGCAAGTCAAATGATAGATAAAGAAAATGCTGATACTGCATTTCTACATGGGAAAATAGAGACGGCTCGCTATTTCATGGAATATGAACTACCAAAAATCCATTCCATCGCCAAGCGCCTTCATTCAAATGCATACCCTACCGTAAATATGCGTTCCTATTGGTTTTGATTGAATTTTGGATTTCTCTCATAGACTTTAGAAACAATTCTTTATTTTCACCCAAATTTTGAATATAAATGAAACGAGTTTTAGTAAGTGGTGGTGGAGGATTTCTCGGTAGCCACCTTTGTGAGCGTTTGCTCAAAGAAGGAAATGAGGTGTTGTGCGTTGACAATTTTTTCACCGGAAACAGAAGAAATATCCATCACCTCCTCGATGATAAAAATTTTGAACTTCTAAGACATGATGTCACTCACCCGCTCTATGTAGAGGTTGATGAAATTTACAATTTGGCATGTCCTGCTTCCCCCATTCATTATCAATTTGATCCGGTACAGACTACCAAAACATCTGTGATTGGAGCGATGAATATGCTTGGATTAGCAAAAAGATTAAAAATCAAGATCTTACAAGCCTCAACCTCTGAGGTTTACGGAGATCCAGAAGTTCACCCACAACCAGAGTCTTACAGAGGAAATGTTAACACGCTGGGACCACGAGCTTGCTACGATGAAGGAAAACGATGTGCGGAGACGCTCTTTTTTGACTATCACCGCCAGCATGGAGTAGATATCAAGGTCATGCGTATTTTCAACACCTACGGACCAAGAATGCACCCAAATGACGGACGAGTGGTCAGTAATTTCATCGTACAGGCATTGAAAGGTCAGGATATCACCATCTACGGAGATGGAAAGCAAACCCGCTCATTTTGCTATGTGGATGATAACATCGAAGGGATGTATCGTCTGATGAATTCGAGAGATGGATTCACAGGTCCTGTGAATATTGGAAACCCCGGAGAATTCACGATGCTAGAGTTGGCAAATTTGGTTCTGGAACTTACAGAAAGCAAAAGTAAGCTAGTCTTCATGCCCCTTCCCCAAGACGATCCCATGCAACGAAAGCCAGTCATTGACCTAGCGAAAAAAGAACTGGGATGGGAACCAACAGTACCACTTAGAGAAGGACTCGTAAAAACCATTGACTATTTCAGACAGATCGTTTGATACTTTCAAAATCCCGCTTTTAATGGCGGGATTTTTTTTTGATTTAGCGGCAAGATTTGATCCTAATCAGACAATCTTTATTTTTCAAAAAAATATCACCCCATGAAAAGACTATTTACGCTAATATTTCTTTTTGTTTGTGCTCAAAGCTTCGGACAATCACCTCAGCAATCTCAACTGGAATCATGGACAGAGGAGTATTGGCAACACGGTTTGAATTTGCTCACTGAGATTGTAAAAATGCCCAATGATGCAGTCTATACTGAGCAAATAGAAACGAATATTCAATGGTGTGAGGAGCAATTTGAAGCAAGAGATTGGTCCTATGAGCGGCTTTCTACGGGAGGAATCCCAATTCTTTTAGCTCAAAAAATCAATCCAGATGCAAATACTACTATCCTTTTTTATTTTCACATTGATGGACAAGCAGTAGACAGAAGCCAATGGGATCAACCGGATCCTTATATCCCGGTCTTAAAGGAAAAAGACGACATTGGAAATTGGAAAACGATAGATTTTCAAAGGCTGCAATCGGAATACAATCCAGATTGGAGAGTTTTTGCTCGATCCACCTCAGATGACAAGGGACCTTTTGCTATGTTTTTGACAGCATGGGATATCCTAAGAGAAAAAGAAAACTTACCAGATTATTCTGTCAAAGTGATTTTGGACTTTGAAGAAGAGCAAGGATCGCCAAATCTTCCGGATGCTGTCGTGAAATACAAAGACAAACTTGCTGCCGAACTAATGCTAATTATGGACGGCCCTAGACATAGCTCAAATCTTCCCACTTTAACTTTTGGGGCGAGAGGAATAGCCCAGATGACCTTGACAACATTCGGCCCGAAATTACCTCAACATAGCGGTCATTATGGAAACTATGCTCCCAACCCTGCCCTTCTACTTTCTCAATTATTGGCAAGTATGAAGGATGAGGATGGACGGGTCAGTATTCCAGGATATTATGATGGTATTGAACTGAGCGAACAAGAAAAAGTAATCCTTGCGGCAGTTCCTGATAATGATGAAGCGATCCAAAAGCGTCTAGGGATTGGAAGAACTGATCAAGTGGGAAATACTTATCAGGAAAGTATTCAGTATCCATCCCTCAATATTAGAGGGATGCGATCTGCCTGGGTAGGCCCTGAAGCTAGAACTATCGTCCCTGCTACTGCATTAGCTGAAGTTGACATACGCTTAGTTCCAGAGTCAGACCCAGAGCGACTTTTCTCACTGATTCGCAAGCATATTCAAGACCAAGGCTTCCACATTGTAGAAAGTGATCCAAGCGATGAAGAAAGACTTCAGTATCCAAAAATCGTGAAGCTTGAAAGTAAGATTTCCTATCAAGCATTTCGAACTCCGCTAGATTCCTATGCCGGCGATTGGCTGCGGTCAGCTATGGATAGAGCCTTTGGTCAAGAACCCATTCAGATCCGAATATCAGGAGGGAGTATCCCGATTTCACCTTTCGTAGATGCCTTGAAGATTCCTGCTGTTACTATTCCTACTGTCAATGCAGACAATAATCAGCACAGCCCCAATGAAAATATCCGGCTTGGAAATTACCGGGAAGGAATTCAGACGATTTTGAGTGTTTTGACGGAGCCCAGCAATAAATAATTACTTCAGAAAGCTATACAAGTATGGAGCCTTATGAGACCCTCCGGAATATAGCTTCTCGTGACGCTCCAGAATTCCTAAACTCAGCATCTTGCGTTGGAAATTAGCTCGATTGAGCTTTTCTCCAAGGATAGCTTCATAGACCTGCTGGAGCTCTTTCATAGTGAATCTTTCAGGCAATAGATTGACTGAAAGTAGCTTTTGATCCAAATGGGTGCGAAGGTGCTCCAAAGCCTTCTGGACAATAAAATTGTGGTCAAAAAGCAGGTCAGGAATTGAATCTACATCATACCAATTGATCGAATCAGAAAGCGCGTCAGGTCTTGGTTCTACTTTCTCATAGTCAATCAAAGCGTAGTAACCCACTGAAACAAAGCGCTCAAAAAGCCAATGATCTTCTGGTACTACTTTTTCCTGAGAGGCCATGATTTTCCGCATGACTTCCGGCTTATTACGCTCCAAAGATCCAAATGTGTAAAACTGCTCGAGGTAAATATCATGAAGGCTGGTTCTTTCTCGCAAACCGCGCTTGACTGCTTCATCTAGTGGTTCATGAATTTTAACAAAGCCTCCCGGTAAGGCCAACCATCCTGTTTTATGGTATTCAATCAAAAGTATTTTTAGCTTTTCACCTGAAAACCCAAAAATGACAGAATCATATGCTAAATGAGGAATGTATTCCTCTCTTTTCAAAGTTGACATTCTTTGCTGAAAATTTATTCAAATAAATAGGATTTCAGTCAATTTCCAATTACTATTGTTTCAATCAGATACATTAAAACCAGAACTAATGAGGAAAGGCTGGATCACTTCACTCATTTTGATTTCATTGATGATTGGGTCAAAACAGATTTTAGCACAAGATAACTTTTCATTCCCAGTAAGAACTACCATTGCTACTGGAATCATCGAAGGGGAGTACAATACAAAAACCGAAATAGAAAAATATTTAGGGATTCCTTATGGACAGCCTCCTGTAGGCAACCTTCGATGGAAAGCTCCTCTTCCTGCCAAACCTTGGAACGGAGTTAAGGAAACAAGGAAATTTGGTCCTAGAGCAGTCCAAGCTCCTGTTTTTGGAGATATGAACTTCCGCTCGGATGGGATCAGCGAAGATTGCCTGTATCTAAACGTGTGGAGTCCATCTACAGAGACTGAAGAGAATCTTCCCGTATTGGTTTATTTCTACGGAGGAGGATTTGTAGCAGGAGATGGAAGTGAGCCTCGATATGATGGAGAAAGTATGGCGCAAAAAGGAATAGTAGTAGTGACAGTAAACTATCGTTTGGAACTTTTTGGTTTTTTTGCCCATCCCGAATTATCAGCAGAAAGTTCTTATAAAGGCTCCGGAAACTATGGGCTGCTAGACCAGAATTTAGCGC
The DNA here is from genome assembly GCF_002807035.1 of Algoriphagus formosus. Lineage (GTDB taxonomy): Bacteria > Bacteroidota > Bacteroidia > Cytophagales > Cyclobacteriaceae > Algoriphagus > Algoriphagus formosus. The sequence goes on from NZ_NIUC01000001.1 coordinate 850,606, forward strand.
TGAAATGGGTAAATGAAAATATTGAAGCTTTTGGTGGTGATCCTTCCCGAGTAACCATAGCTGGCGAATCAGCTGGATCGATCTCCGTAAGTTATCAAATGGCTTCTCCCCTATCCAAAGATATAATTGCTGGAGCTATCGGGGAAAGCGGTGCCGGAATCAAGCCCACACTTCCTCCAGTTTCCTTATCAGAAGCGGAGAAAACCGGGAAAGAATTTGCTGAAAATGCGGGTGTTTACTCACTGGCCGAACTCAGAGCAATGTCTACGAAAGACCTTTACGAAATCTATCAAGAGTCTGAAAGATTTGGGTTTCCGGTTGTTATCGACGGTTACTTTCTACCCAAAACACTCCCAGAAATCTTCAAGGCCAAGGAACAAGCACAAGTTCCATTATTGGCTGGGTGGAATTCCGCTGAAATTCCAGGGGCGGCTTTTATGCAAGGAAAGCCTTACACCCAAGAAGCTTTCATCGAAAGAGTGAAAGCATCCTTTCCAAATGATTGGGAGGAGGTACTACAATTGCACCCCCACCAAACACCAGAGGAGGTCGAGCGCTCAGCAACGGATTTAGCCTCTGATCAATTCATCGCCTACAGCACTTGGAAGTGGCTGGACCTCCACTCCAAAAATTCCGACCAAGCGGTCTATCGATACCTTTATAGCAAACTTAGGCCTGAACTTAGAAACCCAGACCTAGTACCAGGATTAGCAGGTGGAACTATGGAGCGAGAAGGTCAAGAACCACCCAAGGCAATAGGAGCTCCTCACGCCTGTGAAATAGAATATGCTATGGGGAATCTCCACTTGGTTGAGGACTATGCTTGGGAGGCAGAGGACTATCAGGTTTCAGAACTCTTTCAAAATTACCTTGCAAACTTCATCAAATCCGGAAACCCAAACGGGGATTCATTACCAGAATGGCCAAACATGAAAGCTAATGAGACTAATCCGGCCTTTATCAACATCGACGTGCAAACAAAAATGGAGCGCTCTGATGTCGAAAAAAGGTATCAATTTCATGACCGCTTCTACGGAAATCGTTAAGCATCAAATACCCTAACTCCTGTTCACTCCCGCTAGCACCATTTTCAAAGTAGCGTAATCATACTTCCCATTAAAGTGCTCACGAAGTTCTTTCATCCCCGAAAACTTATCCAAACTTCCCATCACTTCCAAAATTACCTCAGCCGGCAGGCAATCTTCCAGTTCTATCCTACCAGCTGAGATTCCTTCTGCCAAATGTCCCTTGATAGTAGACTCGGCTAGGCCGCGCTCTAGGACTATTTCTGGGATTTTCTTTCCTGACTCGAACAACTGTAATGTCAATTCTACAGAGTCTCCTTTCTGACGTTTAGGCTTTGCAGAACTGGATTTTCTTCGACCGGTTTTATTCTTGATTTCGTGAATTTTTTCGCCAGCAATTGCTCGATTCTTTTGGATAAGTTGCTGCCTAAGTTGGACAAGGTCTTTCTCAAGGGCTGTCATTTTTCCAGAAACTTCACCTGCCAGAATACTAGATGTCAAAGCTCCGACCTTTCTTATTTGAAGCAATTTCCGAAATACTGACTGCTCTATCCCTTCCAGTCCCTCCAGATATTTCTTAGTGCGGGAAAAATTGGATACCATCTGAGCCTGAAGGTGAATTTTCTCCAGAATTTTAATTAAAATCTTTTCGTAATAAGCTGATCCCTTGGCGATTCGCTCATGAAGAAGTTTTTGATCTTGGCTTTGAAGCAGGTACAAGAGCTGTTGACGAAAACGCTCCGAATTACCTAATTCAGAGCGGAATTGTTCCTGAATCTCCGGGATCGCGCTCTGCATGGTTTCATCTTCAAATTCAAAAGATGACTCTTGGTCCTTGGCAAAGTAGGCTAAGTCTTTCAGCAGCGGTTCAAAATCAAATGTTTCTCGGACAAGTTTTTGAATAAAGTGATTTTGATGAAGATGGAGTAATTCATCCAATCGCTTTTGAGCTTTTGCTGAATGAGAAAAGTCTACAACAGATTTGTCTGAAAAAATAAGATCAGATTGGATACGACTTCTCAAGATCAAACCATCCAAACTCCTCAAGCGGCTCAGAGCAACATACACCTGACCCGGGGCAAAAGCCCTTCCCACATCGATGATTGCTTTATCAAAAGTTAAGCCTTGGCTTTTGTGCACAGTAACTGCCCAAGCCAATTTGACCGGAAAATGACTGAAGGTTCCTATAACTTCCTCATCCAATTCATTGGTCTGCGAGTTGACGACGTATTTCTTGTTTTCCCAAGTCTCTTTTCGAAGTAAAAAATCAGATCCGTCTCCATCCATTTCCACTCGAATTTCATCCTCAGAAAGCTCTTTTACTGTAGCCAGTTTACCATTGAAATAGAGTGAGAGACCTGAAGAATCATTTTTAATAAACATGATTCTTGCTCCTTCTCGAAGTTCTAGCTGCGCCGGAAGGGGAAAAAGTGATTCAGGGAAATCTCCCTCAACTTCAGCCTCATAAAAATAAGATTGGCCAGAAAGACCCTGCAGTTCTCGTTGATTGATTTGTTCCGCTTTGTAATTGTGAGTAGTAATGGTGATACAGTCCTTGATTTCCTTCGCTTCTGCTTCGCTTTTGAAATGTTGATTGAGAATTCGTACATCCTCAGCGGTCATCTGATTATCCCTCAGATGATTTAGTACTTGAATGAATGTTTCGTCTTGCTGTCTGAAGATTTTATCCAACTCCAAATAAACCATTCCCGACTGCTGTAAAGCCTTGGCTTCAAAAAAATGCATGGATTTATAAAACCGACTCAAGACCTGCCATTCTTCATCTCTGACAATCGGCGGCAGCTGATACAAATCACCGATCAACAAGACCTGTACACCTCCAAAAGGCTCCTGAAAATTACCCTTGACACTTTTTAGCCGATAATCGATCGCGTCCAGTATATCTGCCCTCAGCATGGAAACCTCATCGATCACCAGCAAATCTAAAGACCGAAGTACATTCTTTCTCGGCTGATTCAAAGGATGCTTTCTGGCAATAGTATGCTGGGTAAAAAATCCATATTTATCTGTGAAATTCCCCTCTGGTTCGCGAACCGGGAGGAAACTTCCCAATGGAAGCAAAAACTGTGAGTGAATAGTCACTCCTTTCGCATGAAGTGCGGCAATTCCAGTCGGAGCGACTACGATGTAGTTTTTATAAGTTTGATCAGCAAGACTTCGAAGAAAAGTCGTTTTGCCAGTACCGGCTTTTCCAGTCAAAAAAATAGGCGCCGCTGTGTTATTGACAAATTGGGCGGCCAAGGATAGCTTATCCGTTAATTCCTCTTTCATTAAACTAATTTATAAATAAAATGTGATTATTTGCGGTAGCAATCTCTGTGGGTTTTCTACTCTTAATGCACTCGACCAATTTAACCCCATCTATTTTGGTGACCAGAAGTAATTAAAGCAGATTATCCCTGAAAGTCATTTCTCTCCTCCTACATTTTTATTAACTTTAAGTAAATCAAAACTATATTTTTATTATGACTTTAGATGAAATTAAAGCAAAATTTAAAGAGGCCGTCGCTGAAGCGAAGGAAAAACTCGATGAACTGGAAGCCAAAAGAGAATCTCTTTCAGACGACCTGAAGGAGGAGTTTGATGAAAAAATGGCCCAGCTTAAAACCAAGAAAGATGAATTGGAAGCCAAGCTGGAAGAAATCGAAGATGATTCGGAGGATAAGTGGGATGAGTTTAAAGATAAACTTGGGGATGCATCTCAATCCTTCAAAGAAGGCTTCAAAAAGCTAGGAAGTTTATTTACTTAAATCTCAAGGGGCCTTTTTAGGCCTCTTCTTTTTTGATTGACTGGGAATAAAAATCTTTACCACACCAGCTGGCATAATCTCCATCACACCACCCTTGGTACTCTCCCAAATAAAATTGAAAGGGCCTCTATACATATTTCTCGTTGAGCTGTATGATGCAACCCGATAATTGCTCTTTTCGGGAAGATTCGTCGATCGCAGAGCAAGATTTCCTGCGAAAGTTTTGAGACCATTATTTCCATCATTTTCACCTTTTGCAGGGACAGCCATGGTGAAATTTTCATAATCGAAAGTCAATTCGTTTTGAGAACCAAATTCATTGGCATTCATAGCTAGGGCCAAGCGATGCAACTGTCCTGAATTGACTTTAACTCCTGCCAATGGTTCTGTAATTCTATTCAATTTATTCAACTCAATTCCCTCAAGACTTAACTGCAACTGAAAGGCTTCACTATCATAGGGTACTTGGAAATTTGCATTTAGCTTGGTTTCGCCAAGAAATTCAGCTTGAATCTCCATCGTCATTTTACGCGATTTTTGAAGAGAATCTACCGTCACAAAACCGAAGATTTGAGCATTCAAATTATGAAAGTCAATCAAGCCAGGAGTTGACTCACCTTTGGGTACTTCCAAATATTGGATATGGCTATTTTGAATAATCAGTGTATCCATATCCACCGGAAATGGAATGCTTTTTAGAAGTCCCGAAAAAAGCTTTTTCTTCTCTTCAACTGGCCTAGGTTTATTTTTATTTCTTAGGTCAACAAAAACCAGGCTATCCAAGACCATCTTTTCGGCAAAAGCTGACCACTTCCCATAGAGATCACTGCTCGCATCTATTCCTATAATCTGGAGTTGCTTCAATTCAACTTCAATCAGATCTTGCTGGTATTCCAATGCATTTGAGGATTCCAAAAGCCCTTCATCATACCTGACAGAAATATTCTCTAGCTTCATTTTCTTTCCTATCAAATCAAAATCTATCGAACCCAATTCAAAGGTTTGCTTTGTAGGAAGTGTCAATTTCAAATTCCTGAAGGAAGTGTTGATTTCATCTAATTCGAAAGGAACAATATGAGTGATAATTCTCCGATCTGTTCTTAAACCCCGAGCTCTAATATTAAAATCCGTAAATCCACCGATCCGTTTTAATTCTTCTTTTTTCAGAAATACCTCCGCAGTTCCATCCATTAATTGAAAATTCCGGATGGTACCTCTAGTGATAATATCTTCAAAAAAGCTCTGAAAAGCTTTGGTTCCCTCTTGTCCCTGAGTTTCTTGATCGGTTAGAGTCAGACGAAACGAAGGTTTAAACAAAATCAAATCCCCAATGATAAGCTCTCTCGAGATTAAAAAATCCCAAACCTGAAAATCGTCGAGGATAATTTGATTGATTGTTCCTCTAAAAACCACCTGAGCATCAGCCGCCACAGGGCTTAATTGGATGGTAGACAAGACGACTCGTCCTCGAATAATACTGACTTCTACATCCTCTAGATTCAAATCATAAGAGCGCTCAGGATTAGTATTGATGGTACTTTGTAGTCGCTCTTTGATTACTCTCACCAAGAAAAAATTCGCTGCAAAAAGCAAGGCTGCAAGTGCGAGAATTATCAAGAGTGGTTTTTTCACAGTCAATTATTAATGAGATATTTATATCATCCATTCAATTATGAAAGATGAAAAATTTTCTTCAGGTAATTTCACTGATCACCCTAGTTTCTTTGCCTATTTTAAACCCTATTTCCGTTTCGGCCCAAGAAAACATCATGAAAATACTGTCTTATAATATTTATCATGGTGAAGACCCTCTAAATCCAGGAAACTCCAATTTGGATTCATTAGCGGATTTTATCAATCAGCTCGGACCTGATTTGGTTTTACTTCAAGAAGTCGACAGCATGACCACTCGATCTGCTTCAATCTATGGAGTAAAAACAGATTTATTGGAGCTTTTGGCCTCAAAAACAGGGATGAAAAGTTACTTCGCGAAAGCTATGGATTATGCTGAGGGAGGCTATGGAGAAGGAATCCTTTTCAAAAAGGGTATTTCTTCGGAATCTATAATACTCCCAACCCCTGCAGGTGGAGAGCCTAGAGCTATGGCCTGGGTTGAGATTGAAATAGCAGGTAAGCAAATTGGCATAGGAGGCACTCATCTTTGCCATCAATTTGAAGACAACCGGGCCGCTCAGGTAAATGCAATCTTGGAATTTGCCTCCAAAAAAGAGATTCCAGTCATTTGGGGTGGCGACCTCAATTTCAAACCTAGCGATCCAGAATATTCCCAAATCCCCTCTAAATGGTCTGATGCTGCCCGTTTATCAAACAATAACTCGCCGACCTATTCCTCATCAAATGATTCAGGTCGGATAGACTACATCTGGTTCGAATCTGATCAATTCGAACTAGTGGAATATCAAGTATTCCAAGTAAATTACTCAGACCATTTTCCGGTATTAGCGACTTTCAAATTCAAATAATCATGACGAATAGACTTTGGATCCTTGGACTTTTATTCATCATTTTCTCCTGTCAAAAAGCTGAACAGGAAGTTGAAATCAAATGGCAAGAGTTATTTAACGGGAAAGATATTCAGGATTGGCAAATCAAGATTCGAAACCATCCTTTGAATGAGAACTACGCCAATACCTTTCGAGTCGAAGATGGAAATCTGAGTGTGCGCTATGACGGCTATGAAGATTTTGGGAATCAGTACGGCCATATTTTCTACAAGGAGCCGTTTTCTTATTACCTCTTACAAGTCGAGTATCGATTTATAGGTGATCAGGCACCTGGCGGTGAAGGTTGGGCATACAGAAATAGTGGTGCGATGCTTCACTCTCAAAATCCCGAATCCATGCTTCAGGATCAAGACTTCCCTATTTCAATTGAAGGCCAGTTTCTTGGAGGAAATGGGACAGATGAACGAAGTACCTGCAACCTCTGCACACCAGGAACAAATGTAGTCATGGGAGATACCCTATTCACTCCCCACTGTATCAATTCTAAATCAAAGACATTCCACGGAGATCAGTGGGTTCAGGCTAACTTCATAGTATTGGGAGCCGAAGAAGTGCATCATCTGATAGGAATGGATACAGTCCTAAGCTACTATCAGCCCCAAATCGGTGGTGGAATGGTCAGCCCAGTTGATTCTTTAGTCAAGATTGATGGTAAATTGTTAGAGTCTGGTTATATAGCTTTGCAAAGCGAAAGTCATCCCATTGATTTCCGAAGAGTTGCTCTGATCGATTTAAGTATGTTAAAAGCAGATAAGAAAGCGATGGCCAAGCTAATCAAAGAAGCTCTTGAGCTTAGCAAGATTGATCCTAATTGAAACCTTTCAATGATTCCCTGGGGAATTAAACCCGGACATTGGTCGTTCCACCACCAGCCAAGGTAATCGGAACAGGCTGGTTTTCTTTCCAGCTTCCTCCAGTGAAATCAGGAACATCGATGGAATTTGACCGATTGGCTACTGACCATTCACTTAACGGACTGATACAGCTCCAAAGCGCAGCATCATACACATCCTGATCAAGAGGAAGGCCATTTCTCAGACAATCTACCAATCTCCAATCCATCATAAAATCCATTCCGCCATGTCCTCCAATTTGCTTTGCCAGTTCCCCTACTTTTAGCACAATTTCAGGCGTATACTTTTTTTCCAACTCCTTCATTTCCTCCTCCTTCATCCAGCTATGACCTTTGGAAACTCTCGGTTGAGGATATTTTTGAGCAAATCCCTCGGTGCCACTGACTACATGCAATCGGCTATAGGGTCTAGGCGAAGTCACATCATGCTGAATCATAATGGATTTGCCTAGCTTCGTCTTCACAACCGTAGTATTCATGTTTCCTCGGTAAGACTTGGAAGCAAATTCTGTCCAAAAAACATCTTCCTGAGCCAATTCTTGGGCTTTCTTTTTCATTTGGAAATCATTCGAACTCAGAGAAGTCAAATAATCCATCTGATCTCCCCGATTGACATTCAGAATCTGACAAATGGGACCAAGACCATGAGTCGAATACAAATTTCCATTTCGGTAATTTTCCCTTAGCCTCCACATATTTTGATAGCCGGTATCCTTGTCAAAATTCAACCAAAGCAAATCATGAATATAGGCTCCTTCCACGTGCAAAACTTCACCAAAGAAACCCTCTCGAGCCATTTTCAAGGTCATCAATTCAAAGAAATCATAGCAGCAATTCTCCAGCTGCATACAATGCTTTTTGGTCCTCTCCGATGTCTCCACCAATTGCCAGCATTCATCCAATGTCCGCGCTGCAGGTACCTCTACGGCGGCATGCTTTCCAGCTTCCATAGCATAGACTGCCATAGGAGTATGCCATTCCCATGGAGTGGCGATATATATCAAATCCAAATCGGGCCGATCGCACATCTTTTTCCAAGAATAGGCATTACCTGAATATAATTCTGGCTTATGTCCCGTGCCTTCAAGAGATTTCTTAGCTTTTTCTGCGCGTTCAGGAATCAGGTCACAAAGTGCCTTGATCTCAACTCCCTCGATCTTACTAAGCCGATCTACGGCACCTGGCCCGCGCATCCCCAATCCTACAATTCCAATTCGTACAGTCTCCAACTTAGGGGCAGCATAGCCACACATATTGAATTGTTGATTTCTACTCGTGCCATATTGGGCCTCTAGAGGCAAAATTGATTTGGAAGATGCATGACCTGCACCAAAAAGGCCCATACCTAGAGCTCCTGCAGATTTCAAAAAGTCTCTTCTACGATTGGATTTCATTGCTTTGATCGGTTGATTGATTTGTCTAATTAAGGAAAAATCGATCAAAGTCTAAATTCATGAGATTATAATTTGTTTAAACGGTCTGAGCCTGTCCAGCACCAAAACTCAGTGAAGCATATCCTAGAAACAAGCATTCCCCATGTGTCTGTCTCGACATGGACTTTTCATATGCCAAATAAAAAAACCGGAAATAAAATATTCCCGGCTTTCCCAAACCTATTACGCATTATCTATAGTCTATGCTTTTGCTCGTGGGCAGGTATTCATTCCTACCAACGTGTATAAAGGGCAAAATCCAACGAGTGTGGTCAAGGTGAATACACCACCGACAACCAAGGCAATCACTCCCAAGGTACCAGTCACAGTACCGGAGAAATATAATCCAATCAAAACTGCGGCAATCACTAGGCGAATCGCTCTATCAGTCACTCCCATATTCTTTTTCATAACTCTTCGGGTTTAGGTCAATTGATTAAAATCATTGTCTAAAAATCCTAAAAGCCCACATCAATTACCATGACAAAAGTCACAGATGAAGCTGACTTTCAATCAACTGTCAAGAAATTTACTTCTAGGATTTCCTGAGCTTTCAGACCTTGTGGTGAAAAATCTGGGTCACGCCTTTTTCCTTCCGGATACCACTTCCAAAAATACACTCCTGCCAGCCAAGGCTTCTTCCAAGCGGTTTCAAAAAATGCCTGATAGCAACGCGCCTGTACTTCTTCGGACAGCGGAGATTCCTTTCTTTCATTGGGCCAAACCCATGGCTCAGCAGCTGCATCAGCAGTATTGCAATAGCCAATTTCAGTAAAAATAACGGGCAACTGATAGTTCCTAACTAACTTTTCAATCGAAGCGAGTGGGTTTTTCCACCCCTTTTTTAATTGGTTCAAATCCGGCTCTTGACCTTCGCTTATTGGAAAATAGGCTTGAATTCCGATGTAGTCCAACTCATCCCAAAAAGTCACGTGCTCAAACTCTGTGAAGTTGGCAGCATAAATCAACTTACCCTTGTAAACTTCTCTAATTGATGAAATTATCACTAGCCATTCCGTCCTTCTGTGAACAGTCTTTTCCAGTTCAGTGCCTATGCATAGAATGGGAAAATCCAATTCGGCTGCCAATTTTGCATAGTCTACAATGAAATTCTTATAATTTTCAAACCACAAAACCCAATCTTCTTCTGAGTTCATTTTAATCTCTCCAGGCCAACTGCCTCTTGCCCAGAGATGTGGTTTAAGCATATTGGAAATCCCCAAATTGATCGATGAGTCGGCAGTGGCTCGAATTCCCCGAGCTGACTCTCCCCACCACTGACGGTCTGCATCCAGAGACCAGCGAATCTCGGGTTTGTTTTTATCAGCCTGCCAACCAAATGGCGTCTGAGAAATTGCATTGGCTCCAATGTTCCTTAAGGCTGCGAGCTCACCCCCTTGCAGAGGCTGTCTACTCCCAACCCAACAAACTCCTTTTAATTTTTCATTTACTGAAGGCAAGATTGGCTCAGCTTCCAAAACCCATAAACCCAGTCCCAGCGCAAGGATTGTGAAGAAACTGAGATAATATGGTGGTTTGATTTGCCTCACGAAACCAAGAGCGTTTGAATAAGTATTTCTTCTTCTAAGGTGCGATGGACAGGACAGCGATTGGCGATTTCCAAAAGCCGCTGCTGCTGATCGGAATCAAGATCACCTTCCAGCTCGATCTTACGAGTAAATTGACTGACTTTAGAACTCTCCTTTTCAGGTTTCTCAGAATCTATCCGATGGACTTTTTCGTGTTCAAGATATACCCTTACTTCTTCCAATGGCCATTTTTTGCGCTCAGCATACATTCGAAGCGTCATCACCGTACAGCTTCCCAATGAGGCCATCAACAAATCGTATGGTGTAGGCCCCAGATTTTTCCCACCTACTTCTAGGGGCTCATCTGCAATTAAATGATGAAAAGGAGTTTTGATCTCAGTCGTAAAACCAGCATCCGCACTTAGTCGAACCATCACCGGATGGCCTTTGGTATCATGTTCAATCTTGTCTTGCTGATCTACATAGCGTAAACTCCAAGAAGAAAGGACTTGACCAATATACTCTGCATCCGATTGATTGGACACCAAGTGATTTGCTCCGTCCAGTGAAACAAAGCTTTTGGGGTGCCAAGCTGATTTATAAATCTTTTCAGCATTTTCAATTCCCACAATTTCGTCTTGAGGGGAATGGAAAATCAGTAATGCCTTTTTCAGGTCTTTAAGGAATGATTCGATTGGCTGCTGATCCAAATTGTCCAAGAACTCTTTGCTGATCATGAATGGCCTACCTCCAATACTTATTTTGGCCTGTCCATTTTCTAGAATGTCTTCAAGCTTATTTTGAAATAAATGACGCACATGAAGCGGATCAGCAGGTGCACCGATTGTAGCAAGCGCATTCACCGAAGGAAGACTTTGAGCTGCGTAGAGTACTGCTGCACCTCCTAAGGAGTGGCCTATCAGCATAGCCGGAGCAGCATAGTTTTTCTCCAAAAATTCTGAAGCAACCAGAAGGTCTGAAATATTGGAGGAAAAATCACTTTCCGCGAATTCTCCTTCACTCCTACCCAATCCAGTAAAATCAAAACTCAACACAGCAATCCCTTCATTTGAAAGCGATTTGCTGATTCGCGTTACCGCTGAAAAATTCTTGGAGCAAGTAAAGCAATGAGCAAAAATGGCGTAAAATTTCGGTTGCCTTTCCAAAGGCAAATAAAGATCCCCTGAAAGCTCTAGTCCTTTTGAATTTTGAAATTTGACGCGCTTAGGGTTCATGTGAATTTAGTTGAGAAATTCTACCTGGATATTTTCCAAGTTAATTTCAGATAATAACTCCAAGTTACCCTTTTCATATAGTTCTTGCATATTTTCGACCGGAGTATTTTTATCTTCTGGCTTGAAATTCAGGTAGTTTTGAAATCTGATTCCATCCACATTTACCACAGAGCTCACCTCTCTAAATCGAACCCCACCCCCATCGGTATGATAGCTGTAGGCCATAAAATCCACATAAAAATCTTCCGTCCCAATCCAATATAAAAACTCATCATCAAAGTCTTCTCCACCGCCATCTTGCTGAAAGGTCACTTTTACTAAATGGTAGTTTTCACCATTGAGCGTGGTTTCCCCCAAATAGGATTTAATAGCCGCAGGGTCATTCAGTCCATAAGGTAAAAATGCGAAGTAAGCTACGGAATTGACTGAACGGGAAAAGGCACCTATGCGCTCTTCACTTAAGGTATCCACCTCCACTCCTTCTATCCATCGGGTAAACCCTTCATTATTCAATAAATCTTTGACTTGACCTAAGGAATCGGAAAACTCCCGAGTGTATTCAAAACGATCCGGACTCTTAAAAATCTGATAGTGAATATCCCGAAAATCGAAATCTATTCGAGCTGATTTATAGCATTCACCCCCATGGGCAGCAATAGACTTATCGACGATTTTTTCGGCTTCTGTTTTCACCTCGCAGGCAGCAAGCGTAAAAATTAATCCAAGCAGTCCTAATAGCTTATGTCTCATTATTCTTTCATTTTTATTTCAAAATTGTCATAAAGGTAATCCGCCCTCAAGTAAAGCTTTTTTCCACTTGAGTCTACCCGGTAGCTTTTTCGAATTTTATAAAACCTGAAAGGTCCAATTTCATTAAAGCCGATATTTTCAACGAGACTTCGATGATCTTTCAGTTGAATTTCGGTTCCTAGGATCAAATTCGTCTCGATATCCAAATAATACCACCAAATATCTCCATCTGGGCCATAATTAACTCGAAGGGTTTTGGCCTGACCCAAGGGTGTCTCTCGAATTCCCTCAGAACTCCATTCAGAACCTTCCTCATTCATCAGATTCCAGGGCTGGGCAAATGCATAAAAGGCAGCTTCGAAATCACTTCGTTTGCTTTCTAGAAAATCCCTGTTTGAGATCTCATTTCCACCAATCGAATAAGAGATTTGATCATCTTTCATTGATAAAATATGCACTACCGAATCCTGAGTCCAGGATATACTTCCTGATAGGGAAGGATAAAATCGAAAGACAATTTGCTGGTCCGTTTCCTTTTCGACTCCTCCATCTTCGAGGAGCAGCTTTGTCCACTTTCTAAAGGATACTTGCTCTAAATTATCCCAATTGTCTTGTCCTCCATGTGCTTCGATGCTATCAGAGAGAAAGATTTTAGCTTCTCTTTTTTCCTTTGGAGCACAGGAAAAGGAAAGTGTCAAAATAGCCAATACAAGACCGGATGTGACTTTTTTTAGGTACATTTTTTTATTCAATTGATCCCGAAACTTAGGAATAAAATCCCAAGCTAAAGCCACAAGAAGCAGACCGTATTCTAAAGACAGCAGACCGGAGGACTCATTGACCGGCTCTTGATGGTAGGCTGCGTAGGAGAAAATCATTGAAAAGCTCCAAACTATCCCAAAAATTCGACCATTGAACAAGGAAAGTCCAACCAAGGGAATAGCGTACCAAGGATGAACTACTGGCTGCAAAACCAAATAGACTAAGTAAATCAGGCTCCAAAAATCCACAAAGTGTAAAAGCCTTTGGGTTTTGATTCTTGAGCTGAGATAAAAAATTAAACCGATCGTAATGACCGAAAGCACTTTGGTCAGGATCGCAATGGTATTGTATCCCTCTATCCAATACCCCACCTCTCTAGCGAGATAGTAAACCGAGGCATTGAATTCAAATTTCCCTTGATAGAGACTCAATGTATCCAGGAAATTTCCCCAGGCATCTTGCCAAACCAAGGGCAAGAAAGCGATAAATATCCCTGAGAGAGCTCCTATCCAAAAAAAGGCGTGAATACGAGTTCTCCTAAAAAAAAGAAGACTGGGTACTAAAATCAAGGGAACCAATTTGACTCCTACAGCTAAGGACCAAAAGAGACCTGAAATAAATTTTCGATGTCTGACAAGAGCCCAAATACTCGCAAGCAATAAGAAAAGCACAATCCCTTCAAAGTGAAGGTTGACAGTAATTTCTTGAATTATAAAAGGATTCAACCAATAGAATATAATCCGTCGAAGGGGGACAGAGAAAGCCTTAAAAAGCCTGAGAAAAAGCAAAAGAACTCCGACTTCGAAGACAATCAAAATCAACCGGAGAACCTGAATGCCTGTGAATAGATTGTTGTCAGCGATTTTAGCCGAAATGCCAAATATCAATTGATTCAAAGGCGGGTAAACCGAAAAATAATCGGGTGAATTGAGTAGTGGGTATGCCGCTTGAAAAAACTGATAATCTTTCTCTGCTACTTCCACAGAATCCAACAATTGAGTGGGGGTAAATTGGTAAGGGTTCTCTCCCAAAAGAACTACCTCACCATCCCAGAGAAATCGGACATAATCCTCGGACCAACTAGGCACAGCTCCCAACATCCCCAAGCGAAGTACTAGACCCAGGAAAAATACCCAAATCCAGTTTTTAAGCTTTCTCCATTGCCAAAAAAGACCAAGCATAGCCAAAAAGCTTAATAAAAATGTCAGGAATAAAATCGTGAAACTTTCCCGCGGGATCAGATAACCCATCAGGAGATTACCCAGAACTAGGACAAGCAAGAAGATTGCTGTCAAAAAGTGGTTTCCAGTACCTTTCACAATCCCAATTCTTTTCGAATAGACTCGTGAATCAGCCCATTTTTGGTCCAATAGTCAAGCTTTTGATGATTTCTCCGGGTAGCCGTGGTACTCTCAAGCTGTCCATTTTCCTTAACTTGAATTTCTTCCCAGCTGACAATTTCGAATGGAAAAGATTCTTTAAACTGGATTTTTAAAGTTCTTCCCAATTCGGGGTATTCAACCACAAACTGATTAGTTTGATTTCCGAGTTCCTCCAACTCAATCTTCGCTCTGTAAGCTTTCAATTCGATATGAGAAAACCGCTGATAAGTCAGAGAAGGTATCAGTCGTTGATCCCCTTGAGGGACCAAATCAGGATTCAGTCGAATTAAATTGAAGATCCCATCCTCGGTTTGGGCATCGATTTTCAGGTTTTGATCACCCTCTGACTCAAAATAGGAAAAGAGCTTTGCCTGGTAGGCTGCATTTTTCCAATTCATCTGAATAAATGCCTGTCCACACCATTCTATCATGGTCTGTGTGAGTTTGTAGGCCGGAAGATCCTCCTCCACTGGGGTAAAGACGCTTAGCATCGTATGATAAGGGTAAACACCCGTGACAAAATCTCGGGTCATATTCAGTTTTAGCACCTTTCGAGCATCAGCTCCAGCATTCTGAGGATCATCAAGTTTGACCTGCTTGGATTTTGAAAAATCCTCAGTCACAAAAATCATCACTGCCTTCCCTTCTCGAGGCTCCCCATATCGGTACTGCTTGAGATCAAAAACATTCAATTCTGCTTGACCCTGATACCAATATTTTCCAAATGCATTCATATCCACATTTTCTCTGGAAGCGGTACCACAAGAGATCAGAAGGACAGAAAAAAACAACAGCGCGTAAAGTCGGGTAAGCATAAGTTCTATTTCATTCAGGAGATCTATACTTAAAAATGGTCAAAATTATCTTATATCCCGCACCAATCACACCTTTAACCGTCCCACTGACCTTAGACTGACCTATTCGTTTTCTGTAGCGAACCGGGATTTCAAGATAACGAAGACCTTTTTGATGAGCCTTGATTTGCATCTCGATGGTCCATCCAAAGTTTTCATCCCGCATGCCTAAGCTCATCAACGAATCCCATCGAATGGCCCGAAAAGGTCCCAAATCAGAAAAATAGGCTCCCTGAACAATCCGCATCAAGCGGGTCGCCAACCAATTTCCAAAAACCTGTGGAAATGTCATTGACCCGGATTCCCTCACTCCATTTGCTCTCGATCCCAACACGAAATCGGCTTTTCCTTTGGCAATGGGCTCTAAGAGTAAGATCATTTCTTCAGGGAAATCGCTGTAATCTCCATCCAGAAATACAACCACATCGGGGACTTGAGTTTGTTTACTAATCCAATCCATAGCCGTCAAACAAGCTTTTCCGTAGCCTTTTTGGGGTTCAAATACGACCACAGCTCCATGACTTTTGGATACCTCAGCAGTAGAATCTTTTGAATTATTATTGGCCACTACGACATTTCGTACCAGCGAAGGTATTTCCTGAATGACTTTCCCAATAGACTTCTCTTCATTGTACGCAGGGATGACCACATCCACAATCAAATCCTTCTTCATAAGTTATTTCCCCAAACTATAGGACCGAAACGAGGTAAAAAAAACAAGGCCATATCCAAATGCGAGCATGGCATGAAAAGGTAAAAACAGATAGTAACCAGACTGTATAGCCAAAATGACCATCACCAAAAAGATTAATGCGAGAAAACCTTCTGCCCAAGTAGTCGCAGGCATAGGAAACTTCAAGTAAAGGTTATTTCGAAGGCTGGATTTTCTTGATTCTAGGTTGAACTTTGGAGTCCTGATAAATGGAGATTTCTTGCCTGTCAAGCCTTCCCAAACTGCTTGGGAATTGTGAACTGCCATCCCCATAGACACGGAAAGAAACAGCGGAAGAATAAAAACAGCTTCTAGCAGGGATTTGAAGAATCCCTTTTTGGAATAAAAATAGGAGATCAGGTAAACCAAAGCGATAATCACAAAACCTATCAAGAAAATACCGGCAAATTGAGTCCATTTGGTGCTAATGAAACCCTGGAAACCCATCCACCAAACTGCTATACTCGCCAAGCTTACAGTCAAAATCACCAAGAAAATACTGCTATTAAACAGATGCGCCATGGCGTGCAACTTGGTTTTGACCGGCAAATCAGCTTGGAGTACAGATGATGCATGCTTTTTGGCACACTCAGCTCCACCCTTATTCCAGCGAAACTGCTGAGACTTGATGGCTGACATGATTGGTGGAAGTTCGGCAGGCGATTCGATCTCAGGTCTGTAAATGAACTTCCATCCCTTCTTTTGTGCCCGATAGCTCAAATCCAAATCTTCCGTCAGCGTATCATCTTCCCAATTGCCGGCATCCAGAATACATTCCTTTCTCCAAACGCCGCCTGTCCCATTGAAGTTAATGAAGGCCCCTAAGGTATTTCGACCTACCTGCTCAATCAGGAAATGGGCATCTAAAGCAAAAGCTTGGAGACGGGTCAAAAGCGAATAAGACTCATTGATGTGCGTCCATCGTGTTTGAACCATTCCGACCTTTGGATTTTGAAAATGAGGGATGGTCTTTTGCAAAAAATCTGGACTTGGAAGAAAATCCGCGTCGAAAATCGCAATGAATTCTCCTTTTGCTTTTTCCAATCCTTCTTTCAAGGCTCCTGCCTTAAATCCCTTCCGATTTTCCCTGTGAATGTATACAAAAGGGAAATCAGGGAAACCTTTGATTTTTTCACGAATTAAATCCTGCGTTTCATCCGTACTATCATCTAGAATTTGTACTTCAAGCTTGTCTAGCGGGTATTGGATCTTGGTGATCGCTTCAATAAGCCTTTCGGCTACATACTGTTCATTGAAAATGGGTAATTGTATTGTTACCCTAGGCAATTCAATGATGTTATCAGGTTTCGGATTTTTCTTTCTGGCTTTCCAAAAATTGAATAACAGATGACCCTGTGCCAAAGCATAGCCCAAAATCAACAGCATACCTAGGAGATATACCATTAGAAAGAAGTAGGAAATAATATCAGGCATTGAGTTTTACAGAATCATTGCCAATCAAAATCGGCATTTCATTGATTCGGCCCTCCTCAGGACCATTTTCGAGTTTCAGTACGCCACGCGGACAGACAGCAGAGCAAACCCCGCAACCCACACAGGAAGAACGGACTATATTTTGACCTCTTTGAGCATACCATCGCACATCGATTCCCATCTCACAATAGGTCGAGCAGTTTCCACATGAGATACATTGACCTCCATTAGTAGTAATTCTAAATCTAGACTTGAATCGCTGCACCATACCCAAGTAAGCAGCCAAGGGACAGCCAAATCGACACCATACACGATTACCCATAAAAGGATAAAATCCTGTCCCGACTACTCCTGCAAATGCAGATCCGATTGCAAAGCCATAAAATGAATGAAGCTGATTGGTCACATTTCCAAGAAAGCTGAATGCTGAAAAGTAGTTAGCAATCGTAAGAGCGGTCATCACTACCGCCAAAACCAATACTCCGTGAATCAAATAGCGCTCGATTTTCCAGGATTTTAGGGATTTATCTGAAAGCTGCCGGTAAGGATCTCCCACAGTCTCCGCCAATCCGCCGCATCCACAAACCCACGAACAGTACCATCGCTTTCCGTAGAAATAAGTGAATAAAGGCACTCCAACCACAATCAACAGTATTCCCCAAATCAGCATAAACATCCCGATTGCCCCTGAGCTAGTCAAGGTTTCTATTCGATAATCATAGAAAAATGAATAGTCAAGCGGCCAAATATTCTTAAAGTCAAAGTAAGGCTTATTCAACAGGACAAGGATTTCAGGAATCAAAAAAGCGAATGCAGTCTGGAAAAACATTACAGAAGCAGTGCGGATTTGCTGGTAGCGATTGCCCTTGTATTTCCTAAACATCCGTACTCCCATTACCAAAATGGCAAGCGTATAAATCAACCCATACAAAAACCACTGACTTGCAGGATTCCCTGAAAGAATGAGACTCAAAGGCTCCACCATCCATACCAGATTGACCATATAAGCTGGGAACCAATACAAAATCACATAAAAAAGGATCAAATAGCTTCCTGTCAACATGCCAAGCCAACCTCTATTTTTCATTTTGGAATGAAAAATTCCATTGTTCTTGATTCCTTCAGGCTCTCCTTTAAATTTTGGCAAATTGTAAAAAAGCCCTCCGAGTACAGTCAGGCCAATACTGACAAAAAGGAAAAGCCATGGATGGTTTTGGACGGGACTTGAAAGAGAAGCTTTAGCCAAAG
Source organism: Algoriphagus formosus (assembly GCF_002807035.1). Taxonomy (GTDB): domain Bacteria; phylum Bacteroidota; class Bacteroidia; order Cytophagales; family Cyclobacteriaceae; genus Algoriphagus; species Algoriphagus formosus. The sequence goes on from NZ_NIUC01000001.1 coordinate 869,119, forward strand.
GAAAACTGTAATCATCCCAAATGACTTGGTCCCATTTGGATTCAGCTTTTAGCTCGGAATTGTAGTCATCTACCTTTTGATTAAGCTCCCGAATGAAACTGAATGAACTTGAGTACTCCTTACCATACATGGGCGCCAATAACTCCTTCATCTTTTCTTGATGAATATCCTTGGTATTGTCAAGCACAATCGCCTCAGAAATGGTGTATTCACCCAAAAAGGGAATGACTGTGAAAGCCAGTAATCCTGTCAGAAATAAGGTAAGCCCGATTAGTTGAATGTACTTCATAGCTTCGCTCCGATCAATCTTTTAAAGAATGAGGGTTTAGAGATTTTCATGGTAATATTATTTTCTTCAGCATACTTTCTTTGGATTGCTGAGATATAGGGTGCGAAAAACTCTGGATCAAAATTAGCCTTATCCAAATTTTGAATCACTTTTTGCCCAGACCACTGTTCCCGGATAGCTTTATCAAAGAACTCATGTCTAAGCCTAAACCCAAAATTATTCACTCCCAAAATTCTTCCGTCTGAATCACAAAGCATGCGGAAACAGACTTTACCAGAACTGTGCTCCCAATAGAAATTTAAGACTTGACTTTCATCCCAATCGGCGGGAACCTGTCCATACGTTTGGTATTCAATATCCAAAAATTTAGCTGAATTGAACCAAACACCAGGCTTATAGGGTGTAGGCTTACCCAGAATAGTTTGGGCCAAAGTCTCCCCATGCATTCTCCCGGTATACCATACTTGTTCGATTAGATTTCGGTTCTTATCGGGTTTTTCTCGAAACTGTGCACAGTCCCCTATGGCAAATACATCCTTGAGATTGGTTTGAAATAACTGATCAACCAGAATTCCTCTATCCACGTCCAATTCTGTGCCTTTCAGAAAATCTATATTTGGACTTACTCCTGCGGTTAAACCCACAAATTGACAGGGAATTTCCTCGCCAGACTTTGTTTTTACCGCCTTGACTTTTCCACTTCCATCGGATATTATCTCCTCAAGCTCCGTATTGACCCTCAAATCAAAATGATGCTCTCGGATATGCCTCCCTACCATTTCTGATTCCTCCTCAGGGAGAATATTTCTCCAAAAACCAGACTCGCGAACCAAAAAAGTCACTTCAATATTTTTGTAGGCTAACATTTCAGCCATTTCAATTCCAATCAGCCCTCCCCCTACAATCACCGCTTGCTTCACTCCCGATTCGGTGTTCTTTTCCATCAATTCCAAATCCTGTTTGGAATACAATCCCTGCACACCCGTCAAATCCTGACCAGGCCAGCCAAATTTATTAGGCTTTGATCCAGTAGCTAAAACCAATTGGTCGTAAGTGATGGTTTTTCCGCTTTGGCAGTATAATTTTTTCCCTTCGAAATCCACTTTCTCAACCCAATCTTGAACAAGGTCAATCCGGTTTTTCTCCCAAAACCAATTCTCGTATGGTTGCGTGTGCTCGAATTTCATGTGCCCCATGTACACATACATCAGGGCTGTTCGGGAAAAGAAATATTTACTTTCACCGGAGATTACGGTTATTTGAATTTTATCATCACCTTTTCGGAGATGTCGCGCACAGGTGATCCCTGCTATTCCATTACCTAAGATGACAATATGTTTGCTTGGACTCATGAAGATTTCTTGATGATCAAAGATAGCCTATTCATTTAGACTCCAGTCATAGTCCAGATGACTGATTTTGGCATTGGAAGAGAGTTTGACTTTGGAATATTGGTTTAAAAAATCAATCAAGCTTCCATTTTTGGTAAAATCACCCTTGAACCACGAAAATATGGATGAGACTTCAGCCTTATCTTTTGAAATCTTATTTCGCTTAGGGTCATTGATAAATGATATGGCTACTTGATCTAATTGCTGATCAATTCTTTCCGGAACAAAGGCTTCATTTAGCAGAGGCGGGCATGAAAAAGATGCACAATTAATGGCAAAGTGAATCCTTGGTTCTTCAAATTCTTTGCGAAGAATACCATGTTCTATTTCATCTAGACTACTTTCCTGACCCCCTATTTTGAAAAACTTATAGTGCCAAACATCTTTGATAAGGGGGATTTTCAATTTGGGGCCCAGGTCTCGTATGCTTTCCACAGGATAATTATCTACAATCAGCTTAACGGTAAAGGCATTATAAGCATTGATCCAGTAGGCAAGTTGCTCTTCTTCAGACCATTTTTCTCGGTCAGGGGGATTATTGCTAAGGGTATTGAGATAGGCTTCCAGCTTTTCCTGGTCATTTATAAAACCTCGGTAGTTGACCATTCCATCCTCTTTCACATGCTTACCGAGGAGTTCATTCCAGACGCTGTGATCTGGCGGAGCGGTATTGATGCCTCCAAGATCAGAAGCTCCGCAGCTGAGAAGTGAAAACACTAAAGCAATCATGAGATTATACATAAATTCATTATTTCTAATTGAAGTTTGAATAAAGGTAAAGACTATTAGAAAAGTAAACCGTCGTCAAAAAGACAGGTTTCAATAAACCTTTTCTCCTTTGTTGAGCCATACTCCCCAGGCCCGGTTATAAGCATGCACTTTTTTGGTCTGACCCAAAGAGTCATAAACCGGCAATCCATCATTTACCCATTGGAAGATCCCACCGTAAAGATTTACGACATTGAAGCCCTCTTGGACCAACTTTTTACCAATATCCTGAGATCGGGCTCCAACCGAACAATAGACCAATACAGGTTTATCAGGATCTAGCTTTTCAAAAACCACCTCTGAAAAATCATCATATCCAACACAAATTGCTCCCTCTAAATGGCTGACCTCATACTCCTCTTTTTCTCGGGTATCCAAGATTTGGTACTTAGACAGACTTTCGATTTCATTGGGATAAATGACAGGGAAATCTGAATCGTAAAGCGTATTCAGCATGGTACGATAAGCCAAGGACTGACCATTTGAGGAGAAGGCCAAAAATGAAATGGCACAGTAAATAATGAAAGCTTTAGAAGGCAATAAACATTTTGAAATCATAAAGCCTAAACCCCAATTTGGCTTGGGAGGTTCTATCAGGCGTAAAAATCTGAAAGCCGCGCGAGACCTCTTCGATCCTTGATGATGATTTTCTTTCCTTCAAATTCAATTAGATTATCCTTTTTGAATTCGGAGAGTAGTCGAATCACCGACTCCGTAGCCGTACCCACGATTCCGGCTATCTCTTCCCGGCTGAGAACCAGGTCAATTTTTTGGGCTTCGTCACCTTCCACACCATAGCTGCTCGCCAAGAGAAGAAGCGTGTAAGCAAGTCGCTCCCGAATACTCTTTTGGGTGGCATCTGTCAGTTTATCCTCCATGATATTGAGTTCATGGCTTAGCTGTTTCGTCACCCGCTTAAAGAATTGTGTGTTTCCAAAAAGAGTTTCTAAAAATGATTCTTTAGGTATAAAGCATATTTTCGCATCCTCGACAATCATCGCCGAAGTAGTATAATTTTCTTCCCCCAAAAGTGCTGAATAGCCCAAGAAGTCACCAGCTTTAGCTAGATGTATAATTTGATCTTTCCCATTTGAAGCTGTTTTGTAAACTTTGACCACTCCAGCATTGATACAGAATATTCCTAAAGGCTTGGTGCCTTCATAGAATAGAATTTGCCCTTTTCGGTGCGAAATCAAGTTTTTACTCTCAGAGATACTGCAGATATGAGATTCTGACAAATCAGAAAGCAAGGAATATTTTCTGCTGGCGCAAAGTTCGCAAGGAAGTTGTTTTACTGAATTAGACATAGTGGGGTATTCATTAATGATTAAAAGGTAAAAAAAATGACTGAAATCATAAAATTTCAATGAGAAAATGGTGCTTTGGGTAGGTTTTTTTCTTGTAGAAATTGATTTCTTGTGAAGTCATATTTTAGAAATATGTGTGAGAATCCATTACTGAGAATCAAAAAGTTAGACTTGAGCTTGAAGTGATAGAGGACAGCCTGGTCCACTGTCTTTTGATTGATTGGGACGTTGGGTGCCTTGCACTCCACCAATAAGTAAGGGGCGCCTTCTTGATTACGCACAAGTATATCCGTACGCTTTTGAAGTTTATTATAGGTCAACCCTCTTTCAGACACAAGGAGACCTTTCGGATATTGATTTTTCTCTACCAAAAAATAAATCCAATGCTGCCTTACCCATTCCTCCGGGGTCAGCACAAGATGTTTCTTTCGGATCGAATCAAAAATCAGTAATCTCCCTTCTTCTTCAGTGATCCTAGGATTACATTCGGGAAGGTTGAGTTGAGGAAATTTTTCTTTGAAGAGTACCTCTTTCATGCCCCAAAGATGGAGCTTGCTGACCAGATTAAAAAGTCAAATAAGGAGCTATTTTTTGGATCCACTCCGGATCAAAAATCCGGATTTTAAGCAAGTCATCTGCTTGCTGAAAATTTCCGTGCTGATTGCGATAGGCTATAATAACTTTTGCCTGCCCATAACTGATATAGGGGTGCTTTGCTAGATCCTCCACAGCAGCATCATTGATTGCCAATCGATTTCTGATTTCTCCGTCAAATTCAAAATATTCCCATATTCGATCTGCTACTTCAGGCTGTACTCCGTAAATATCTTTCAATTGATCTTTTGAGAAAAAGCCTCCCATTGAAACTTCATATTTGATAATCCTAGCAGCTAAAGTTGGTCCTACTCCCGGAACAACTTGAAGTGTAATGGAATCTGCTTCCGAGAATGGAATTTTTCGAAGCCCCTGCATGGATCTATTGACAGTGTCCAATCCTACCCGGACCGGAAAAGGTGAAGAAACTTCCTCAAAACCCAACAATCGAAGCGAATCTGCGACCTCTAACAGATCCTTCTCCGTGGCAGGATCAATTTGCCTCGAAAACAATGAAAAAAGCTCAGGACTGAAGGCTAAAAAAGTCAGCACAGGAACTACTAATAAAAATCCTCTGGACTCTTTTCGGCTAAATCCAATTTCCCTTTTCAACCAATACAAAAAACGAAGTCTCATACTTCAATAGAATTGATCAATAACGGATAAGTTAAGAATATTGGCATTCAATTCAAATAATTCAGACCTTTGCTATCAATTTATTTAGACGGTTTCTAAATTGATTGATAAATGACATAAATCACATTTCCTCCACCTGTGTCTATTAAATTTGCGAGGCAAGAAGAATACTATGCAATTTAAGTTCAGTGCAATAAGTTTATCCCACAAGACAGCTCCTGTTCAGATCCGTGAATTGATTGCTTTAGATGATCAATCTATTCATTCCATTCTGATCAAATTGAAGGAGTTTTTCAGTCTTCAAGATGCCCTCATACTCTCAACTTGCAATCGGACGGAAGTTTACTACTCACATGAACTGGATCTCAGTTCTGAAATAATCAAATTGATCGGGCTGGAAAAAGGAATTCCTGAGGTCACTGATTATTTGGAATATTTCGAGCTCTACAAAAATGATCAAGATTCTGTATCTCACCTTTTTCGAGTGGCAGTCGGTCTGGAAGCTCAGGTAGTAGGAGATATCCAAATTGCTAATCAGGTCAAAAGAGCCTATCAAACCTCTGTTGATCTAGACATGGCAGGTCCATTTTTGCATCGTTTGATGCACACCGTTTTCTTCACCAACAAGCGTGTGGTGCAGGAGACTGCTTTCAGAGACGGTGCAGCCTCGCTTTCCTATGCCACCATCGAATTGATGGAAAGTTTGACTTCCAATACCTATCAACCTCGAATTTTATTGATTGGTCTTGGGGAAATAGGTGAAGATGTAGCAAAAAACATGGTCTACCTTCCTGACGCGAAAGTTAAGATTTCCAATCGTACACAAGAGAAGGCAGAAATTATAGCTGCTGAGTTGGGTTTTGAGGTGGTTCCATTTGATCAATTAGATCAAGCAATGGATGAGGCAGATGTGATTGTTTCTTCCATTCACAGAAACGACCCTTTTATCACCAAGGAACTCATCAGTCGTTTCAAAATCCAATCATACAAACTTCTGATTGATCTCTCTGTCCCTAGATCCATTGAAACTACTGTGGAAGAAGTACCTGGGGTGATTCTATACAACGTAGATAATATTCGAAGCAAAGCTTCTGAGGCTCTTGATAAAAGACTTTCTTCGATTCCTGATGTGGAAAAACTGATTTCAGAATCAATTGACGAATTCTACAATTGGAAAAAGGAAATGATGGTCTCTCCTACCATCAATAAATTAAAGCAGTCACTGGAGCAAATTCGCTTAGAGGAAATGTCCCGGTTCCTCAAAAATGCATCTGAGGATGAAGTGGCCATCATCGATAAGATTACCAAAAGCATGATGCAAAAAATCCTCAAGGTTCCGGTAATTCAGTTAAAGAATGCTTGTAAGCGGGACGAGGCAGAGGAAATGATCGAGATTATTTCAGACCTATTCGATCTTGACAAGATTAAATCAGATAAATAATTCGGTTCAATAACATAGATGAAGACCAAAGAAGTAGCTTTCTTTGGTCTTTATTATTCTAGGACATGGAAAACCTCAAAAAACTTTACATTCTAATCTTTTTCGCTCTTTTCCTGATCGGTAAATCAAATGCACAAACCTGGGAGGTTTATAACTCGGAAATGAGCCTTGTTTCAAGGTTGATGTATAATGAAATCCTCGTACTCGGGGAAGCTGTGAGAATTGCAGAAACCGATGAGGGTCTTTTTCTCCTCTCCAATGACTATCAACCTGCTGTCCAAATCGAAGGCCAAGAAGTCTATCAGTATCTATCGCCCTGGATTTTGGTAAAGGGCGAATCTGGACTGGGAGCCTATCACGAATATGGTCAAAAAGTTCTGGACCTAAAATATGATCAAATAGAGGTCTTTTTCAATCTTCTTCTTGCTAAAAAAGGTCAGGAATACTTTGTCTATGAAAGAGGAAAAGGGACAACCCGGTCTTTGGGAGTGCTGGATCATGCTTGGATCAGCAGTAGAGGACAGGTAATTGCAGAAGATAACGGAAAGTACTATTTGCCCTTGTCCATCAATCCCACAAAGGATTATGAATTATTAGAGGATAATGACAGTGACTACCTTTTAATCAAAGATGTCGAAGGATATGGCTTGCTCAATATGGAAGGTCGAGTGGTCTTGGATGCTGTTTTGGATTCGCTTGAGCATACCCGAGGAAACTTTTACTTTGGATTCAATGAAAACCAATATCTCTTGGTGGAGGGAGATCCTATTCAGGCAAATGTCCGATACAATAGTTTCCACAGAATCTCTTTCGAAAATGATCTTATGCTAGAATACATTCATGGCAAGCTTCGTCGAGTAATGAAAGAGGATGGCATTCTACTAGATGCCGTAGGAATGACCGAGGTAAACCGGATCGGCCCGGATTTGTACAATGTGAAATTTAGAGACAATAAACTGGGGCTATTGGGAAGAGATGGATGGCTGGTAGGCCCAAGCGATAGTCTTTCTTTTATCCGTGGTAGTGATGAAAAACTTTTCCCTGCTAGTAATGAATTAGGTAAATGGGGAGCCGTAGACTCCAATGGCCAGTGGATAATTAGTCCAAGCCTTGATGAAATGGGAAGTTTCAAAAATGGAATTGCTGCCTTCAGAAAAGGGGGTTTTTGGGGCATTATTGATAGAAGCGGAAAAATCCTTTCCGATGCAAACTGGGATAGAGTCAGTATTCAATCGAATGGAAGAGCAATCGGTGAAAATTCATCAGGGAAATTCATTCTAAGCGCTGAAAATGAGTACAAAGGAGTTGAAAGCTTTGAAAACATCATTCCCTTAGATGAAGGAGAATTTATTGCCATCCGTGATGGGAAAGCAGGCTTTTACTCTTCTAATCAAGATCCGAAATTAGAAAACCTTTTTGATAGTATTCTAGTGCAAGATGGCCGCTGGCTGACAGCTGAGTCTGAGGGGAAAATCGGGCTTTTCGATAGAACAGGAAAAAATGTCCTTCCGATAGATTATGAGAACATAATTTTTGATCAGTTTAAAAATACTATCCTGGTCAAATGTACCTACAAGCCGATCATTGTAGTGGAACCAGAAGATTCTAAAAAAAGAAAAAAAGGGCGTTAAGCCCTTTTCTTATTTTTTCTCGTTTTTGCCCTTGCCCGAATCCGAACTATCCGAGTCAGAATTGGCTATAGAATCTCTCATGGAAGTATCTGATTTGATATTCTCCATTCGATAGTAATCCATCACCCCAAGTTGACCAGATCGGAAAGCCTCTGCGAGAGCCAAAGGAACTTCCGCTTCTGCTTCAATAACTTTGGCACGCATTTCAACAGACTTGGCACGCATTTCTTGTTCTAAGGCAACTGCCATCGCTCTTCGTTCTTCTGCCTTCGCCTCTGCTACTTTAAGGTCAGCAGAAGCCTGATCGATTTGAAGTTTTGCTCCGATATTGGTTCCCACATCAATATCTGCAATATCGATTGAAAGGATCTCAAAAGCAGTTCCTGCATCCAGACCGCGTTGTAACACGAGTTTGGAAATTTTATCTGGGTTTTCGAGTACGCTCTTGTGCGTATCAGCAGAACCAATGGAGGTAACAATCCCTTCTCCTACCCTTGCTAAAATGGTGTCCTCACCAGCACCACCGACTAGTTGGGCGATATTGGCTCTCACAGTCACACGAGCTTTTGCGACTAACTGAATACCATCTGCAGCCACTGCAGCGACACTAGGTGTATTGATCACTTTTGGATTCACACTGATTTGAACTGCTTCAAATACGTCCCTTCCTGCCAAATCAATTGCCGTAGCCTGCTTGAAGGAAAGATTAATATTGGCCTTGTCTGCGGAGATTAGCGCTCGAATTACATTTGGTACGTTTCCTCCTGCCAAGTAGTGCGTTTCTAGATCATTTGTCGTGAGTTGCAAACCGGCCTTGGTCGCAGTAATCATCGAGTTAACAATAATACTCGGCGGCACTTTTCGGATTCTCATTCCGATGAGTTCGCCGATTCCCACGCGTACATTCGCAAATTGAGCCGTAATCCAAAGATTGACGGGTACGAAATAAAGGAAGATGAATAAAAGAATAATCCCCGCCACAGCAGCGATTAAAATGAACATTGAACTATTTGGATCCATAATTATTTAACTAAAATCAGATTATTTTCTATTCGAATAACAGTAATCTCCGTACCCACCGGAATGAATCCAGATTCGGATTTGACTTCATAGATTTGATCTTGGAAATCTGCCTTTCCGTAAGGTTTGATGTCAGACGCAGCTTTTCCCATCATCCCTACCTGAAGTCCTACCAAGCGGTCGTCAAAGGCTCCACCCTGCATGGAAGACTTCAAGGAAAACTTATCCCAAACGCCTGATCGAAAACCATAGACTACAGCGGCTAAATTGATTATGACTGCGCCCGTTGTGATCCACCAGGCTATTTCAGGACTAAACGTAAGAAAGGCATAGGCTACTCCTGCAAGACTGATCACTAGACCAAATATACCCACTACGGTAGTACCTGGAACGAATAGGATTTCAGCCAATAATAAAATCAGCCCAATACCTAGAAGACTTACTAAAATCAAAATCGACATTTGAAACCTTGATTACTTCAAAACCAAGATACGACAAAGAATTATAATGGAAATAGAAACTTCGAAAACAATTTAGTTTTAGAATTAAAGGCAATAAAAAAACCCGGTTTGACCGGGTTTGAATTTAATAAGCTTTCGCAAAAAGGACTCTGCCTTTGGAAGGCTTTCCTGTTAATACGCATTTTCCACTTTCTTCTTTTTGATCAAGTGGGATACAACGGATAGTGGCTTTGGTCAATTCTTTGATTTTATCTTCAGTCTCACTAGTTCCATCCCAATGAGCAGAAAGAAAACCTCCCTTGGATTCTAGGAGTTCTTGAAACTCTTCCCATGAGTTTACCTCGGTCGTATGCGACTCTTTGAAATCATTCGCTTTCTGGTAGATGGAAGTTTGAATCTCATCCAAAAGCGTTTTAACCTTCTCTTCGATTGGCATAGAATCTAATGCAAATGATTCTTTGGTTAAGGTATCCCTTCTAGCGATTTCGACAGTTCCATTTTCCAAATCTCTTGGACCAAGCGCAATACGAAGCGGCACACCCTTCAATTCATATTCTGCAAACTTCCAACCTGGCTTGTGCGTATCACGATCATCAAATTTGACAGAAACACCAGCTTTTCTCAGTGCTGAAACCAACTCATTTGCTTTGGCACTAACGGCCTTAAATTCATCATCTCCACGATAAATCGGAACAATTACTACCTGCATCGGAGCAAGTTTCGGAGGTAAAACTAACCCATTGTCATCAGAGTGAGCCATGATCAAAGCTCCCATCAGACGGGTACTTACGCCCCAGGATGTTCCCCAGACAAAATCAAGTCCACCTTCTTTGGTTGCAAATTTCACATCAAAGGCTTTTGCAAAATTTTGTCCCAAAAAATGAGAAGTTCCAGCCTGGAGAGCCTTACCATCTTGCATCATTGCTTCAATACATAAAGTATCTTCAGCACCTGCAAAACGCTCATTTTCGGTCTTTCTTCCTCTCACCACCGGTAAAGCCATGAATTCCTCCGCAAACTGAGCATACACTTGCATCATTTGAAGTGTCTCAGCCTCAGCCTCCTCTTTGGTGGCGTGGGCTGTGTGACCTTCTTGCCAAAGAAACTCTGCTGTGCGAAGGAAAAGTCGAGTTCGCATTTCCCATCGAACTACATTAGCCCACTGATTGACTAGCAACGGAAGATCTCGATAGGATTGAATCCAGTTTTTATACGTACTCCAAATGACCGTCTCAGAGGTAGGACGAACAATCAGCTCTTCCTCAAGCTTTGCTTCAGGATCTACCACAACTCCCTTTCCATTCTCATCATTCTTTAATCGATAATGAGTGACTACGGCACACTCTTTCGCAAAGCCCTCCACATGAGAAGCTTCTTTGCTCAAATATGACTTAGGTATAAAGAGTGGGAAATAAGCATTGGTGTGGCCTGTTTCTTTGAACATCCGATCTAACTCGGCTTGCATTTTTTCCCAGATTGAATACCCATAAGGTTTAATGACCATACAGCCTCGAACAGCCGAATTCTCAGCTAAATCGGCTCTTTTCACTAATTCATTATACCAAAGGGAATAATCCTCACTTCGTTTTGGAAGTCCTTTACTCATTATAGTTGATTTGGAAGTTATTTGTAGATAATTTTGCTAAATTAAGCGTCGCAAATATAGCCAAAAAGAATAACCCTACACCCTTAAGGCCGTATACTGTACTAACAACTAAATAAAGCTATGAGGCAATTTAAAGGCATCTTATCATTAGTAATCATCGGAGCAGTGACTTTGAGTGCTTGCTCTACATCTCAAATAGCGAGTACCAGCCCATCGGATAATCTCTATTTCATGGCTTCTGATGCTCAAATTTCGAGTACTTATGCCGTAGCAAATAATACTCCGGAGACTTTTGAGCAATTTGAACAAGCTCAAACAGTTCCGAATGAAAGTTTCAGTAGTAGAAATGTAAATCCGGAATATTTGGCAAAATACTCTGCCACTCCCGAGGAGACAGGAGATGAAGTGGTGTACTTCGATGACAACACTACTACTCAATCTACTCAAGGAGACATTGACGCTTACAATAATTTTTCTGTAAACAACAATAATAATTCTTTCAATTCAGGCTTCAACTCCGGACTTGCATTCAGCATGGGATTCATGACAGGCTTCAATCCTTGGGGATTTGGCATGTGGGATCCATTCTGGGGACCTAGCTTCGGCTGGGGAGGAGGATGGGGTCCTGGATGGGGCTTCAGACCTGGATTTTCTATCAACATAGGATTTGGCTTCGGTAGTCCATTCTGGGGTTCGCCTTGGGGTAATCCATTTTACCGACCTGGATGGGGAGGATTTTACGATCCTTTCTGGGGTCCAAACCTAGCCTGGGGAGGCGGATGGGGTCCCGGATGGGGAATGCCAATCTATGGTAACCGTCCGATTTATGTATTGCCAGGTGGCGAATTTGGAGATAGAAGAATCGTGAGAGGGGCAAGACCTACTCGCGGTGCATCCTTAGCTGGAGTTTCAGGAGACCGAAGCAGTGCAGTATTACCAAACACATCGAGAGCTCAAGCACGTAGAAGTGCAATGTCCAACAGAAGTTTGGTTTCTTCTGATCGCTCTAGGGTCCCTGCCAGAGACTTCTCAAATAGTCAATCAGATTATTATAATTCTAATAGATCTAGGATAGCAAATTCTTCTCCTAGGAATACAGGATCTGCAGCCATGAACCGATCATCTGCGACTCGTTCTAGAAGTGCTATGCCAACTGCAAGACCTTCTACCAGAACTATGGATAGAAGCGGATACGCTCCTTCAAGATCTATGAACAATTACAATTCAAGAAGAAGCACTAGCCCTTCTTATAACAGAAGTGCTATTCCTAATAGAAGTTCTAGTCCTTCTTACAATCGTGGTACAACTAACAGAACATATACACCAAGCCGCAGCTCTAGCACTCCAAGTAGAATGAGTACTCCATCGAGAAGCTCATCTAGTGGAGGTATGAGATCTTCTGGAGGTGGTGGTGTCTCAAGAAGTAGTTCCTCATCAGGATCGAGAGGAGGAAGGGGAAATTAATTCCCCTTTTTTTTTGAATTAAATTTATCCGTTTCAATCATTTTTTCGTTTTTAAATTCAAACTATCATTAAAATTTATGAGGTATATAATCGCTATCGTCTTTTCGATATTCTCTTTGGGTGCTGCTGCACAAAGCGGATACTTTGAAGATGCCTTACGATTCAGTCAAAGCTTCCCAGCAGGTTCAGCACGAATCATGGCCATTGGGGGTACACAGTGGTCTCTAGGTGGTGATGTATCAAATATCGCCGGCAATCCTGCGGGCTTAGGTTTTTTCAGAAAATCAGAAGCTTCAATTAGCTTGGGATATAGTGATTGGGGAGTTCAGACAAATTATCTTGGACAAAATAGATCCTACAACACTTCTAATTTTTCTGCACCTAACCTATCCATCGTATTTGCCAACCCAAAAGGAGTAATGGAGAGGGGTTCATTCAAAGGTGGGTCTTGGGGAATAAGTATCCAGCGTATTGCAAATTTCAATTCTGAGTTTGGATATTTTTCAGATGCTTTAGGAGAAACCTCAATTATTGATTTTTACCTCCAAGATGCTTTTGGTATACCTGAAAGCCAAATTGAAACATTTGGTATCACCGGAATGGCATATCAAACTTATCAGATAAATCCAGTAGCATTTGATCAGGATGGCAACCCCATTGCCAATCCAGACACTTATGATTCCTTTGTTTTAGGGCTCCCCTTTCAGGATGAAAACGTTTTGCAGGAAGGCTCATCCAACCAGATTACCTTTGGATATGGAGCCAACTTCGACCATAAGCTTTTCATAGGAGGTTCTTTGGGAATAAGATCGCTCAGTTATTTCTCACAGAAAGTTTATAACGAAGAGTTCATTGATGAACCTCTTTTTGCAAGCTCCCTTCGTGAGGATTTGTTTATCAACGGGGCAGGATTCAATCTAAATGTAGGAGTAATCTATAAGCCGATCGACTTCTTGAATTTAGGATTCAACTTCCAGAGTCCTACTTGGTATGGATTGAATGAAGAATATCAAGCTTCCATGGTCGCTGAGTATAACAACTTCTATTATGAACCTGAGGATATCACCTTAGGTAGACAAGAAGCCGTGACGGATCTTTTCATTAACAACTTTAGATTAAACACACCATTGAGATTGGGTGGTGGAGCTACTTTCTTCCTGGGGAAAAATGGTTTTATCTCAGCCGATGTGGACTGGGTTGATTATTCTGCAGCAAGAATCAACTCCAATAGCTTCAATGAAGGACCGGATAACCAGGCCATTCAAAGCCTATACACTAGTACAATAAATTATCGAATCGGTGCTGAGGGCAGAATTAACAAGTTTTACATCAGAGGAGGTTATGCTCATTTTGGGGACCCTTTTGCAGATAATTTTATTGATAGAAGTACCACTCAGATCAGTGGAGGTCTTGGAGTAAGGCTCAACAGCTTCAATATTGACTTTGCTTTGGTGAGCCAACAATCTAGTGCATTGTACCAGTCTTATCAGGTCCTAGACAGTCAAAATAATAATATCGGACCAATTACCGATGTAGAAAATTCAATTATCAATGGTGTATTAACTATCGGATTGACTTTTTAAAATACTTATCAATTCCATAATCAGAAACTCAGCGGAGAAATCATTTCCGCTGAGTTTTATTTTGGCCTGATCATAAAACCTTCCACGCTGAGCGAGTAGATTTTTTAACTTCAAGGTGATTTCGCCGGCATCCAAACCTTCAAACATTGGTCTATTAGATACCCTGGAGTGTTGAAGTCTAGAGGAAATTTCATTCAAGGGCACATCCAGATAGACTGAGATTCCCTTTTGATTGATGAGGTCCATATTATCGTTGAAACATGGACATCCACCGCCTGAAGCCAAAACAAAAGACTCTTTATTGCTTAGCACCCTTTCAAGTTCTTTTGATTCTAATTCGCGGAAAGCCCCCTCTCCCTTTTCTGAAAAAATCATGGGAATGGTTTTTCCAGACTGCTGCTCAATCAGCCTATCCAGATCTAAAAAATCAACTCGAAGTTCTTTTGCCAAGACCTTACCAAAGGTACTTTTCCCTGATCCAGGAAGTCCGACAAGAACAACTTTGAGCGCCTCCATCATTGAATAAATAAATCTAGAGCTTCAGAAGCAGTAGGCGTATTGTTGTGGTGATATTTAGCTAAAACGGTACCATCCTTCATGATTACAATACCCGGGTTGGATCTAATAATCGTTTTTACAACAGTTGCATCCGACTGCATCCCAATAATACTCCAGCCATTCTTTGAAATAAAAGCATCGATCTCTTCCTGAGGTGCAGCCGCCATCAGTACCACATCGACCGGAGCTCCTTCCATGTTTTTAACCAAATCGTGAATATCCGGCAAATTATCCTGGTCAAATTTCCCCATGTTAGGGCTCAAAATCAGAACTTTATTGCCTGCAAAAATGAAATCAGACTGATCTCCTGACTCATTCCAAACTGAGAAATCCGAAATCTTTGGTAAAGCATCAGGGTTTTTCAAATTCATCTCTACAAATTCATAACTCTTGTCTGTAGGGTATTGATCCATGGTGAGCAATTCTCCGTCTTTTTTCATGACATATGAATATTGCAATGGTTCGGACGGCTGCATATTGGTGGGAATATTTACCCCTACTTTATACGCACGAAAATCTATAAAAGGTAGATTCTTGATAGCGGTCAGTGAAAGGACAAAACAGAAGACACCAACCAACCACACAACACGTTTCTGCCAAGCTGAGGAAGATTTGGGCAAATGCTTTTTTAAAGCCAGGATTCCCAAAATCATCACCAGCAATATAATATCCTTATAAAAAGACTCCCATGGTGTCAACTTGATAGCATCTCCAAAACATCCACAGTCAGTCACCTTATTAAAATAGGCAGAAAAGAAGGTGAGAAAGGTGAAGAAAAGGATCATTCCGGTCAAAGACCAGACCGTCAACTTACTTCGAACCCCAAGTATGAGCATTACCCCAAGGACTACCTCAAGTACTACTAGAAAAACTGCTAAATAAAGAGCAAATGGCTTCAAATAAATAAAAAAGCCCGCAATATCATTGGAAAAAACATCGAAATACTCCTCCAATTTGATGGCTGTTCCGACCGGATCATTGACTTTGATCAGTCCTGAAAAAATAAATAAGCCTCCTACCAAAATTCTTAAAACCCAGAGTATCCCTTTAGCTATCATGATGGTATCCCATTTTGATTAAACAAAAAACTGCATAATTAATCATATCCTGATAATTTGCCTCAATTCCTTCAGAGACCAGTGTTTTGCCCTGATTATCTTCGATTTGCTTCAGACGAAGCAATTTCATCAGGATAATATCAGTCATAGAACTGACTCTCATATCACGCCAAGCTTCGCCATAGTCATGATTTTTATTTTCCAATAAGCCCCTGGTCAAATCTACCCACTGATCGTAATGCTTTTCCAACTCCTCAAAAGGGAGTTCCATTCGTTCATCATCTTTGAAGGATATCTGTATTAAAGCGATGAGAGAATAATTGATAATCCCTATAAAATCATCTTCCAATGGATCATCTATTTTCTGACTCCCCTTCTCCTGTACGGAACGAATCCGTTGAGCTTTGATGAAAATCTGATCTGTAATAGATGCAAGACGCATTATCCGCCAAGAAGTCCCATAATCGAGCGTTTTCTTACGAAAGAGTTCTTTACATCGACTGATTACTTGTGTATATTCGCTATTGGTTTTAGTTTCCAATTTCTTGCTGTTTTAATGAGCCTTATATCTTTTCCTTCGACGATCGAAGATAAATTATTTCCTCAAAAGATTACACTACAAATCAAAGGAAGACTGATTCTATGGGACGAAACTCAAATAATGGGAGTTATGAATCTCACTCCGGACTCTTTTTATGAGGGAAGTAGGCTTAAATTAAATAAAGAGGAAGTCTTGGGAAGAGCCCAACAAATGATTAATGATGGCGCTGACATACTTGACATTGGGGGCTACAGTAGTAGACCAGGTGCCGCAAATATTAGTATTGAAGAAGAAATCCAACGAATCGAAGATCCTATACACTGGATCAGCGAAGAATTTCCTGAAATAATTATTTCTGTGGATACATTTAGGTCAGAGGTAGCAAGACGTGGAATAGAAGCAGGAGCTCATATGATCAATGACATTTCAGGAGGCTCACTCG
Organism: Algoriphagus formosus; assembly: GCF_002807035.1. Classification (GTDB taxonomy): domain Bacteria; phylum Bacteroidota; class Bacteroidia; order Cytophagales; family Cyclobacteriaceae; genus Algoriphagus; species Algoriphagus formosus. Next base: position 885,909 of record NZ_NIUC01000001.1, read on the forward strand.
ATCCAAATATGTATGAAACCATTTCTGAATTATCAGTACCCTATATCATCATGCATATGCAGGGAACACCTCAAAACATGCAGGGAAAAACCGATTATGAAAATATTTTACGGGAAATCTTGAACTATTTCTCAGAAAAGCTACATATTATAAGAGAGTTTGGCATCAAAGATGTGATTATTGATCCAGGGTTTGGATTTGCAAAGACACTGGAGCAAAATTACTTTCTGCTCAAAAATTTGGAGCTTTTTGATATGATCAACCTTCCGATTTTGGTAGGATTATCTCGAAAATCCATGATTTATAAACTGCTGGAAGTGGAACCTTCTGAAGCCCTAAACGGCACCACTGCATTGAATATGGTGGCTTTAATGAAAGGAGCTAACATACTAAGAGTACATGACGTAAAAGAAGCAAACGAAACCCGAAAACTATTTAAACAACTCTACGCTTGACCTTTCTTTTTAAAATAGGATTCCTAGATGTATCCATCGTCAATATGATTGATATTGCGTTGGTATCTATGCTATTGTATCAGGTCTACAAGCTTTTGAAAGGTAGCGTAGCGATTAAGATTTTTCTTGGTTTCCTGTCGATTTACCTGATTTACTTATTGGTATTGGCCCTACGGATGGAATTGTTATCCTCGATTTTGGGTCAATTCATGGGAGTCGGTGTTTTAGCTGCTATTATCATCTTCGCTCCTGAGATCCGTAAATTTCTCCTTCTCATAGGACGATCCTCCCTCCTTTCCAGCGATAATATGTGGAGAGATATTCTCTTTTTCTGGAAAAAGAAAGACGATACCTCCTTCAACATTAATCCAATCATTGAGGCTTCAAAAACCCTTGCCGGTAGTAATACAGGTGCATTGATGGTCATTTCGAAAAGTACCGAATTGAAGTTTTATGCAGAAAGTGGAGATATTTTGGATGCTGAGCTTTCTAAAAGACTATTGATTTCGATTTTCAATAAGTACAGTCCTCTACACGATGGTGCTGTCATCATTCACAACGGTAAAATCAAAGCCGCACGCTGTATTCTTCCTGTGACCGAGCGAGAGGTTCCTGCTCAGTTTGGATTGAGGCACCGAGCGGGGATCGGAATGTCGGAAACTACCGATTCACTAGTCTTGATTGTTTCGGAAGAGACAGGACAGATCTCCATGGCCAAAAATGGAAAGATTCTGCACAACATGTCTTTTCAGGAAGTGAGAGAAACACTCAATGATTACCTAGCCAACCATGATGTCAATGAGCGCTTCGAAGACCTCGAAGAATATGAAATGAAGAAACGGAGAAAAATGGCCATGACGAGTAAATCTTAATCATCTGATGATCGGAATAGAAATGGGCCAAAAAGTTCTTTTTCCTCTAAACAAAGCGATCGCATTCCAAATACAGAAAGTAACGGCTAGGGAGACTGCAATCGCATTGACCCAAATCATAATTTCAAATAATTCATGAAATCCATTTAAGGAAATGTCACCATTGGTGCTTGGCAGAAGCTTAATCCAAGAAATGGCACGAAGTAGATAGATTGGAATAGCCATCAATATTAAGAAATTGATCATTTTCTTACCCAAATCTTCAACTCCTGTAACCTTTCCTCGTCGGTTTAGCCATAAAATCAATGGGATAAAAATCCCTAAAAATGGAGAAAATATAAACGTAAGCCCTGATAAAGCCATCGTACTTAAAAATCCCCTATTATCCTCAATAGACCAATCAAGAACCTCTTCCGGGCTTTTGCCAAAGATTTGAAAAAGCCTTTGAACAGTATCTCCCCTTGGGGTTGTTTCAGCATTTTCAAACCGCTGCACCGTACGTAAACTTACACCTGCTTGCAATGCCAACTCCTCTTGAGATATTCCCCTTTTGGTTCGAAGATTTCTCAGTTGATTTCCTAGTTTATTTTCCATTTTTTAGCTCAATCATTTTTTCAAAACTAAGCCCCCATGAGATAAAGGCAAAAATTAGCTTACGTCATTTCTACGTCATTCATGACGCCAAATAAAAAACCCGATCTGATCGCTCAAATCGGGATATTTTATTTCCAAAAAGAAATTTTAAGAAAGTACACCAAGTTCTTTTCCTACCTCAATAAAAGCTTGAATTGCTTGGTCCAAATGCTTCTTATCATGTGCTGCCGATATTTGCACCCGAATTCTTGCCTGACCCTTAGGTACCACTGGATAATAGAATCCTATGACATAAATATCCTTCTCCAATAATTTTTCGGCCATTTTTTGAGACAAGACCGCATCATAAAGCATGATAGGTACGATAGGGTGTTCGCCGGGCTTGATATCAAAGCCTGCTTCTTCCATTTTACTTCGGAAGTACTTCGTATTGTCTTCTAGCTTATCTCGTAGTTCTGTAGTTTCCGAAAGCAAGTCAAAAACAGCAATGGAAGCTCCTGTAATCGAAGGTGCAAGGGTATTAGAAAACAGATAAGGTCTCGAACGCTGGCGAAGTAATTCGATGATTTCTTTCTTACCAGAAGTAAAACCACCTGAAGCTCCTCCCAATGCCTTTCCCAGAGTCCCGGTAATGATATCAAGCTTACCCATCACGCCTCTATGTTCGTGAACTCCCCGACCTGACTTTCCTATAAATCCGGTGGAGTGGCATTCATCGGACATGACCATGGCTTCATATTTTTCAGCCAATTCTACGATTTTATCCAGCTGGGCGATTGTACCGTCCATAGAGAATACTCCATCGGTCACAATCACAATTTGCTTTGCCCCTGCTTCACGAGCTTCTTTTAGTTTCTCTTCCAAATCGCTCATATCATTATGCAGGTAGCGAAAGCGCATAGCCTTACATAAACGGACACCGTCAATGATAGAAGCGTGATTGAGAGCATCAGAAATAATCGCATCTTCAGGACCTAGTAGAGGCTCAAATACACCACCATTCGCATCGAAAGCCGCTGCATATAAGATGGTATCTTCCGTGCCTAAAAACTCGGATATCTTTCGCTCTAGCTCTTTATGGATATCTTGAGTTCCACAGATAAATCGTACTGAAGAAAGACCAAAGCCATGAGAATCAATCGCTGCCTTTGCTGCTTCAATAATTTTGGGATGAGATGAAAGACCCAAATAATTATTGGCACAAAAATTCAAAACTTTTTTTCCACCTTCGATCGTAATTTCAGCTCCCTGTGGAGAGGTAATTACTCTTTCTTTTTTAAATAAACCTGCTTCTTTAATCTCTGCAATTTCTTGTTCAAACTTGGGTTTAATCTGTTGATACATGTTGATTGGTTTTTGATCAGCTTATTCTTTTTATTGATTTCCCATTCGTCAAAAAACGCCATGGGACATCGGTTTTTTATTACTTTTGCGCAAGCAAACCCAAATATAATCAAAAAGCCAGGCATCACTAGCCGGGAAGAATTTACTCCTTTCTCATGGAAAAAATCCTAGTAATTGGAGCTGCAGGACAGCTCGGATCTGAACTTACCAAAGCCCTTACAGACCGGTTCGGTTCGGAACATGTCATCGCTACAGACTTGAATGCTGACGCAAAGGAAAAATTTGACTTCTGTAGATTTCAGGTTTTGGATATCATGGATCAAGAGAGTGTCCGAAGCTTAGTTAAAAACGAAAAAATTACACAGATTTATCATCTTGCCGCTGTGCTTTCGGCTACAGGGGAAAAACGGCCTCTTTTTGCATGGGAGCTTAATATGGATAGTCTTCTTTTTGTATTAGAATTGGCTCGGGAATTCAATCTAGATAAAATTTATTGGCCTTCTTCTATTGCTGTATTCGGACCCAATACTCCAAAGATCAATACACCACAATATTGTGTAAAAGAACCCAATACCGTCTATGGCATTTCAAAGCAGGCGGGAGAAAGATGGTGCGAATATTACTTCCAAAAATATGGAGTAGACGTTAGAAGCTTGAGATATCCTGGACTTATTGGATACAAGGCACTACCCGGCGGAGGCACGACTGACTACGCAGTGGATATATACCACAAAGCCTTAAATGGAGAGAAATTCACATGCTTCTTAAGGGAAGACTCCATGCTGCCAATGATGTACATGCCTGACGCTATCAAAGCCACCATAGACCTAATGGAAGCACCAATTGAAAATGTCAAAATACGGTCAAGCTACAATTTGGCAGGGATGAGCTTTTCGCCAAAGGATATCTATGAAAGCATCTTGGAGCACCACCCTGATTTCAAAATCAACTATGAACCTGATTTCCGTCAGCAGATCGCTGATGGATGGCCAGATAGCATCGATGACCATTTTGCCAGAGATCACTGGGGCTGGAAACCAGCATACAGTCTGAAAGAAATGACAAAAGATATTTTAGAGAACTTACCGAAATTTTTTCCAATCAAACTCTAACCTCAGAATCAGAAAAGAATAAAATTGCCTCCAAAATATTATGCGCATCAGCCTTTTGCATAATATTAGCACGATGCCTTTCAACAGTTCGCTTTGATAAGCCAAGGCTTTGCGCGATCTCTTTGAGTGGTAGACCTTTGGATGAAAGGTCTAAAACCTGCCTTTCCCTTTTTGTAAGCTTTCCATAATCATTTGAAAAGCCATTGTTGTTATGTCCCTGGTAGTTCTCGTTTGTTAAAAGATAAAGGTCCTTGAAAGACTCTTTTTGAGGCTTTGATACCGGATGAATTTCAGCAATAAATCTGGAAGATCTATTAGAAACACTAATGGTTCGAATATGGAATAACTCATTGTTTTGACGCAATCTCACATTTAAGAATTCGACCGACTTTACTAACTGGTGTTCAAACCTTTGCATATTTAAAGAATTCGACTCGTGTGATTCGAAATCAAAAAGTTTAAAGAATTCTTTTCCGATAATACTTTTCTCATTTAGTAAGTTGGCACTTTTAAAAAAAGCATGATTTGCGCGCTCTACAATACCCCTTTTTACAAACATTTTGGGATTACTCGAATTATCAAAAAATAGTTTATAATCTTTAGAGTTATAAAAACTAAAAAACCTTTTTTTATCTTGAGAATTCTTGAGCTTATTTATCGCACTACTAATATCCAAGGGTAGAAATAAGATGTTTTCCACTCCCGCCTCAAGAGCAATATAGATTTCTTCTTTGCCACAGGATTTTCCTAGAACCAGAAAAAAAGCAACGTTATTTTCTAAAAACACAGGTTTAAGCTTACGATGGAATTTAAGCCACTCCCGCTTACAGCTATGATCGTCAAAAAAAATGAAATCAAATTTTTCAAAATACTCATAGGAAGGCAAGGCTTCATCCAAAATTATTTTATCTAAAATAAATTTGGACGAAATCTCATCAAGAACCTGAATCAAATTTGATTCTAGAACCAGGTTTTTACCAATAAGTAGAGCCCTCACCACCATTCAATAATTTTTTTATTGATCACCAGTAGCAAAAGTCCAAGTAGGGCTATTTGCTACATTCCTTCCTTCATACTTTGCAACCACATACCAGAAGTAGGTAGTATTTGGTTTCAAACCTGTGACATTGGCCTCATTAGTAGGCAAGTTCTCACCCACCAAATCCTGGACAGTACTATTTGACTCAAAAATAAATACTGAATAAGCCAATGGAATACCTGGATTCTCCTGATCCACATTCCAAGAGAAAGTAAAACTCAGATCTTGATTGACAGCTCCATTTCCTGGAACTGGATCAGAGAGTATTACACTTCCTACATTATTTTCATCCTCTAAAAGAAAAAAGGTGACCGCAGTATTCTCTTCCTCATAAACAGCGACGTTAATCGTTCCATTTAGAAAGTCTTTTTTTCTAGCAGTAATAACAACATCACCATCCTTAATCTTTTCTAATTGAAAGGTCCCACCTTCGTCAGTCAATACGGCATTGCTAGATGGAGTAGTCGTAATAAGTACTCCTTGCAATGGCTCGTAGGTATCACCATCCACAACTATCCCAGATATGGATCCGAAACGCTCAATGTCAAAAGTTTCTTCTTCACATGCCGTAGTAAAGATCAGAAAGAAAACGAGCAAAAAGCCCCCTATTTTTTTATTTTGCATTATTTCCTATATAAAATCGTAATCCTAAATTCACTCCCCATATCAAATCATTAAAGCTTCCTGATTCAATGCCATCATATTGATCATTTAGCATTTGGTTTAGAAAAAGCTTACCAGTAAGTGCTGTACCCCCTGATAACATATACTCCAATCCTCCACCATATTTTACATATGGTAAATAGGTATTTTGAGAAAAACCTACCTGATCAGTGAAATCAAAAAAGGAGCCCGCTCCAACAGATACAAAAGGCGATAGCTTACCAGTCGAATTAGCCATATACAAAAGGCTTAAATCACCGTGGTAATCAACCGATCTAAACAATTCAGGCACCTCTATTTGATGAAAGCCAAAGCCTCCCTCCATATAAAGTGAATTAGATAACTTGAATGCTAGAGAACCTGTAAAACCTGGTCTGAATGCCGTTCTAGAGTAATCTCCTACGTAAGTTTGGAAATTTCCACTTAGGGATAAAAATATATTGGATCGATCCACCCCTTGGTGTAGTCTTCCTATATAATCAGTTTTTTGATTCTCCTCTTTTTCTAACTGATAGGCCTGCATGACTTGGGCTGTAGTATCATTTTCTGATTTAAAATTCCACAAACCGTCAACCACTCCTTCTAAAATCATACTATGAACCGCCTTTTCTACAGCCTCTGTAATAGCCATTTCAGTAGGTTCGTTGTAAGTATATCCCGTTTCAGCCTCCAAGAGTCTTTTGAATTTGACGTACCGGAAAAACCCAGCTGAAACTTCTTGGGAAAGAATAGATTTAGTGGTGTAAACCGTCTTCAAAATCTTTCCATTATTTGTGGAGACAGCTCTTAGATAAATACTTACCCGATCTTCTCTATATTGAGATGATGCATCAGCTCCAAAGTAACGAACGCCAGCACCTCCAGTGAAAATATTCGTCTCATAAGAAATAATGCCTCCCTCTAACAAAACTCCTGCAAAAAGGAGTGGCGGTAGGAGAATATTAGTCGTTCCTTCATATTGCTCCCGACTAGAGCGAATGATTTTTCTTTCATTCAATAGATTAGAGATATTCTCACGCTCGATCGGAACAAACCAACCAGATTCTTCCAAAGCTCTGATTAAGATATTGGTAGCTCCTTGGGTGACTGCCGTAGACCAGTTTGCACCGACATTTGACTCTTTGTATTGGCCTGTTTGATCTCGAAACTTGTAGACTGCTACAAAAATAGGCTCAGCGGGCTCAGGCAAACCAAGCAATTCCGATTTGAAAGGTGTTTCAGGACCTAAACGAGCATCTCTATCATTGAAAGGTTGATAAAAAGATGGAGCACAGCCGTATCCGAAACATAGAACTAACAATAAAACTACAAAAATAAACCTTTTGTAGCTGTGAATAGATTTGAGTTGCATTTAACTTTTTTGATTAAAAAAATGGAACCTCAATAATTGAGGTAGCCCCGGTCACATTATCAATAATCGTGACAATGAGCCCTGAACCTGAATTTGAAATATCTATTTGATAATCCCCTAAATTATAGGATCCTGACTCTAAAGACTCCTCTCCAAATTGCCGATCAATAATCTCTCTGGAAAGTCTACTTAAAATTTGCCGATTTAAGCTTTCGGAGAAATCGTTTAAAGGGTCCTGACCAAAACCAAGGCGATCATCTCTGCTAGCAGGATCTTCAAAAGTATCCTGAGCTTGAGCTGAACTCAACAACCACTGGTAGTTAAATGTATTTCCTCCAAACGCAGGGTTTTGGGGAGTATAGACTAATCGTTGGGCGAATAAATCTGATAATCCAATCAAAGAAAATACAAAAGCGAATAATATGACTTTTTTCATTTGGTAGTTTAGTTAAAATATTCCTGTACCTTTTCTTTCTTCTCCATCCAATTGCCTAACTAACTCTTCGTATTGAATCAAATACTGCTGAGTAATCCCAATTGATTGTTTTGCTAGCTCTTCCACTATATCTGTTCTTGGTTGTAGAAAAGATTGAAAGACCGTTATTTCATTAATGGATATTTCAATCGTGGTAGTGTTAAGTCTGAATGGCTTCTCAACTATGAAAATGGAAAAGTTACTTGCCTCCGGTGGAGCAACCCAATCTCTATAGAAGAAATCATAAAAGTCTCTTCCACTTTTTGTTTTTGTATCATCAATTAGAAGCCCATCTATCTCCAGAACAACCTCTGAACTACTTTTTTGAGCCTCCTGCTTTTTTATTGATTCTAGGAGAGTTTGAAGTTCTTGTATCGTGGACTCCTTCTTGGCAGTATCCAAAGCAATCCTAGTAGTATCTGACTGAGCCCAAGCAAAACTCGTCGAAAAACAAAAAATAAAAATAGAAATCCTAAAATAAATCCAAAGCCTTGTCATCAATACGCTTTTATTAAAATTTAGAATAAATAAATCAATTAAAAGCGAATTTTCCAACAATTATTGTCTCATTGGAAAATTAAAGGTGGTAGTGGAAATATTAAGAGTCATACCTGCACCTCCTATCCCAGAAGTTTGAGTTACAGATACGGGTGCTTGAAATGGGTCAATCAATGCAGTTAAACTAGAGCCATTACCTATTTGGGTAGCTTCAAAAGTTTGATTTCCCGAACCAATAAATCCATTACCTAAAAGTGCAACATCGATCTGGTTATTGTTCCCCAGTTGATTGAGGGTTGCAATTCGTGCCCCTATACCATCATTCTCAATATATGCGTTGATAGTATTATTATTGCCAGCTTGATTTGCATTTAAAGTGATGTTTTGGCCGATTGTCCATAGACCTGCATCATTAGAGTTACCCGTCTGGGTCAACATTGCACGATTTTGTCCTCCCGCTTGATCTACATAGCCAATATTATTATTCCCATTTTGATTCAGCATAACTAAATTTTGACCTTGCTGAAAAACAGTTGCACTATTCCTGTTACCAACTTGCATTACCATAGCACTATTATTCTGAAGCATGACATCCGGTGAAATGATCTGATTGGAAACTAACTCCTCTTCCCGCTCACTTTGACTCTCTTGCGAAAAGGCAGAAATAGAACTGATTAAGAAACACATACATATGAGAAAAAATAATTTGGGCCTATTCATGTGATCTTGATTTAGTTTTGTGTTGTATACGAAGAATTACGGAACCCGGTTTGGGTAGAAGTAGCAATATTTCCGATTCCCGTTTGCTCTATGATTGAAGAATTCAAAATACCCCGCTGGATAATAATTCCAGAATTGGAATCGCCAGTCTGAAGTAAGTCTGCTAAATTTTCTTCACCTCGCTGAAATGCCTCCCCATAGTTATCATCACCAAAGGCATCTTGACTAGATTCGTTGTCAAAACCTCTTTGAGTAGTGAAGTGAGTATTTCTTACACCATCCTGAATAAGAAGTGCATAATTATTTTCACCTCGCTGAATGATTCCTACATCAGCACGGAAATTAGATCCTGCGAAATTTCTTCTACCAGTTTGAATTGACTCAATCTCATTTCCTTCTCCAATTTGACGCGTACCTAGGGAATTTCTGTTTCCATCCTGCTGTGAATCCATCAAGTTTTCGTCTCCAAATTGAAGTGAGCGTGCGATGTTACGATTTCCATTTTGAAACTGATATGCCTCATTAGAGTAATCACTTGGAAGTACAGCAGCAGCTTGGATTGAGTTTGGAGCAATCACTTGCCCTCCATTTAAGCTATTCTGTACAATTCGAGCACGATTACGATTTCCATCCTGATCTTGGATAGCTAAATTAAAGCCAGCACCAAACTGACCGATCCGAGCAGTATTTCTGTTACCTACCGAAAGCTGGTCTGCGACATTCAATCCAAAACCCAATTGACGAACAGTCGCCAAGTTTCGATTTCCATCTTGAGATTGAAAGGCAAAATTAGAAAAACCCCGCTGACGAAGCCTGACAGTATTTTCATTACCAAGCTGAGCAACATCTGATAGATTTTCTATTCCCGTTTGGTTTTGAGTGGAACTGTTGCTATTACCCTCCTGGTCAGAGGTAGCTATATTTCCAAAGCCTTGTCCAAAAGCAATCGAACTAAATAGAAATAAGGAAGATACAAGGAGCTTTTTCATAAGAAAAAAGCTTGGCTAACTTAGTTAGCCAAGCATTTGTTGAATTTAAATTAGTTCTGAGTTACAACTGAAACGTTTCCATTTCCAACTTGGATTTGCTCAGAGAAGTTAAAGCTACCTGTCTGAGTTAGCTGAGTGAAGTTGTTGTTACCGTCAATGAACACAAATGAATCGTTAAAAGAACCATCCTGTAGTAGGATTGACTCGTTATCATTACCGATTTGAGTACCGAAGAAGAAATTACCATCACCTAGCTGAACAATATCTACAGCAAGATTTCTGTTACCTACTTGGATGAAATCCGCGCTATTACCATCACCTCTCTGGAAGGTTTTACCTCGATTATCGTTTCCATCTTGACCGATATAAGCAAAATTATTTGAGGCTCCTAATTGGTCAACTTCAGCAACGTTGTCGTTTCCAAATTGTTCGATAATCAGAAGATGCCCACTTGAGGATTGACTTCCGTCGGCATCATTTCTATTACCTACTTGTAATACAAAACCTTCATTACCTCCATTGAAAGTTCTCAGTCTTGCATCGTTTTCTTTTCCATCTTGGATGATCTCATGATAACTAGCAGCTGTACCACCTGAAAAACCTTGTCTCTGCTGGATTAGCGCCTCATTATCATTTCCAATTTGATTCATAAAAGCTACAGCATTATTTGACTGAACGCTTCCTCCACCAAATCCTCCTTGCTGTACCCTACCCATATTTCTATTTCCGTCCTGAATAAGGGTAGAAATATTATCATTACCTAGCTGATCAACAGTAGCCGAGTTGTTATTGCCTGTTTGATCAGTTGTTGAGGTGTTTCCGACACCAGTTTGGGCGAAGGAAACAGAAGCTGTAAAAGCTAATGCACCGAAGAATAAAATTGATTTTTTCATGATTTGAAATAGTTAATTGTTAGAAATTGATTAATTAAAGTTATAGTCTGTTTGTTCAGATTAAAAGTGCTGAGAAAATTTGAACAGTATTCTGCTTTTCAGAATATCTTTTTTGTATTTCATTTCAAAAGTAGCGTTTAAAAGCCGTTGTGTCAATGGGTAATTTCCGCCAGTTTATAAAATAAGTTAATGGGTAATTTTACTCAAAAATTCAGTTTATAATGTTCAAAAAAAATTTTGATCAATTACGTTCAGCCACTTTTCAGGCACGAAAATCTGATTATCAGATATGATAAACACGCCTGAGTTCTCGCGTTATAAAGGCTGAAAAAAGAGTCCCATAAGATTAAAAAGTCATCAAGAGCCCTATCAATATATTCTAGTATAGGTTGTGTTATGACAATACCTGAATTTAATTTTTAAAAGAAGCTGCTCGAAACCATACTGATTTCCAGCCTATCGCGGTCAAAAAAAAGGAATAAAAAAAGAGGCCGAAGCCTCTTTCCTAAATTTTCCCTGAAATCAAATCGGGATCAAACCCTAAAGTAATACTATCATCCGGATACAAAATGATGGGCCTTTTGACCATACTGGAATTATCCATCAGAATAGGGATGGCTGACTCTGCCTTTTCCAAGCTTTGCTTATGACCCTCATCCATTTTTCGATAAGTCATTCCTTTTCTATTAATCACAGCATCCAAACCTGCCTTTTCAATAAAACCGGTAAGCAATTCTTTCGATGGCTTTTGCTTTTTGTAATCGATGAATTCATATTCGACGCCCTTGCTTTCCAAGAAGTCGAAGGTTTTCTTCATTGTGTTACAATTCTTGATTCCGTAAACTTTCAAACTCATATCATTTACTGGTTTTTGTGAATTTCAATCATACTCTCTCGATGGGCTTCTAGAATCTTATCAATCAGCTCATCAGTCAAAGCAGTTGACAAGAATAAACTTTCAAACTGAGATGGTGCAAGATAGACACCCCGCTGTAGCATAGCTTGAAAGTATTTTCCAAACAAACCTGTATCTGCCTGCTTGGCGGATTCAAAATCCGTCACGGGCTGATCCGTGAAAAACAAGGAATACATACTTCCTACGTGATTGACAGTATAATCATAACCTAGTTCCAGGTTAATCTTCTTTATTCCTTCACTGACTTTTCTTCCAATATTCAGCAATTGACCATAAGTCTCCGGGTGACTTTGGAGATATTTCAGCATGGCCAAGCCTGCTGCCATAGCAATTGGATTTCCCGAAAGGGTTCCTGCTTGATATACCGGACCGGAAGGTGACACAAAGTCCATGATCTCCCTTCGGCCTCCATAAGCTCCTACAGGCATACCGCCACCGATTATTTTTCCAAGCGTGGTCATATCCGGAGTGACTCCATAAAGCTCCTGTGCACCGCCTGGAGCCAACCTAAATCCGGTCATCACTTCGTCGAAGATTAAGACAATACCTTCTCGGTTACAAATCTCACGTAACCCTTCCAAATACCCAGGCATTGGAATAGCTAGCCCCATATTTCCGGGTACGGGCTCGAGTATCAATGCTGCGATTTCACCTTTATTCAATCGCACCAACTCTTCAATTGCTTCCAAGTCATTATAAGGTGCCAAAAGTGTATCCTTGGCTGTACCAGCAGTCACACCGGGCGAATCCGGCTGCCCCATAGTCATCGCACCTGATCCTGCTGCAATTAAAAATGAATCACCATGACCATGGTAATGACCGATCATTTTGATAATTTTATCCTTTCCTGTATAGCCTCTGGCTACGCGAATAGCTGACATCGTAGCCTCCGTACCGGAGTTAACCATCCTGACCTTTTCTACAGAGGGCACCATGGAAATGATTAATTCCGCAATTTCAATCTCCCGAGCTGTTGGAGCCCCAAAGGATGTGCCTGACTCCATAGCCTGAATCACCGATTCTCGAATGATGGGATGGTTATGCCCCAAAATCATCGGACCCCAGCTATTGATCATTTCGATGTAGGCATTATCATTTTCATCGTAAATGAAAGCACCAGAGGCCTTTTTGATGAAAATCGGATCTCCGCCTACTGCACGGAATGCGCGCACAGGGGAGTTTACTCCACCGGGAATAAAATCTTGGGCTTTCGCAAAAAGCCGCTTACTTTCTGAAATATTCATTAATAATTTAAAGGTTTCAATTCGCCTGCTGATAGAGAAAATACAGGCACGTATCGATTAGAATTACTGTTTTGGAAGTTGAATCCCCATGTCAACTTTCCCGGAGCAAAAACCCGCTGATCCAAACTTGCACGGAAATCATATCCCAGATCAGGACGGGCATTCATCGCCACCCAGTATACTAACTCAAAACCAAGGATAGCGTTTAGGCTAGGAAGCGTAGAGTGTGTTTGATAGTATTCGTTCCTGAATAGTTTCATTGTCTCGGATTCGTAATTGGGGGTATTATTAGCGATAAAATAGTAATTCTCATGAGGAAGCATTTCATAATTAGCGAAATTGAAGCTAAGCCATGAGTCCAAGACTAAAATTGGAATTTCTGTCGCTACTGATTCTGAAAAAGATAAAATCGGGCTTGCAATATTCGGATCATCGGAAAGAATAATAACCTGATCTACATTCGCCTCTACACTATCGAGCGTGGGTCTGATACCTAAATCTGTCAAAAAAGAGGCTGCATTTCTGGGGTTCAATTCTTTAAAATCAACCAATTGAAATCCATCTGATTCAATACGTTCTTTCAATTCGTTGGCACTTCGTAGGTCTTTAGAGCTTCCTCCATAGCCAATTGCAATCCGACTACCCCAACTCTGACCTTTGACCGCTCTAAAAACTCCCTCGGATATATTATCGGCAGAAGGCCGGAAAAGGAAGCTATAATTCTTGTCCTCAAATCGATCCCCCAAGTTGGAAAGTGGGTGAATAAAAGGAATCTGTGTGGATTCAGCGAAGGCACTAACCAAATCTGTTTCTTCCGGGTAAATCGGACCAATAATCACATCGGCAGATTTCACCTTTTCATCCGAAAGAATAGACCGGAGATTATCAACTGAGCGCTTTGAATTGAAGGTACTGATACTGACACGCATTCCCTCTGACTTCAATTGGTCGATACCCAATAGAATACCCTCATATAATTCAAAAATAAAACTCTCCGGATCTGGAGACTGAGTACCTGATGAAAAAGGTAAAATCACCACCAGGTCCAAAATGTCATTTTTAACATTATTCCCGGTTGACCAATTTTCTCCCTGACCTCGAAGCTCGTAGTAAAGCGATTTTTCATCTGCTGAAAGCACGGTCTTCTTGTTAAGCACTGTACTGAGCGCAGCGGTGAAAGCTGGAATATCCTGATATTCTTTCAGGTTTCTCACCAAAAAATCAGGGCTCTGCTGAACCAGATACTTATAGGCAAGATCATTTGCCTGCTCAGTAAATGATTGAGGGAGGCTTTTCAGTAAGTCCAAACCTTCGTTAATATTCCTATTCAATAAATAGGATTCTGCTAGCAGAATTTTTGTCTCATTTTGGTTTTCCCAATTTCGACTTGCTAGTGGCTTCAGTAAACCGATAGCCGTTTCTGCCTGATTGGCCTTTAATGCTGACTCTCCTGCATGATAGGAAGCATACAAAGCCAATTTTCCATATTTTGATTCATCCTGAAAAGCTCGAAAGCTATTCATGGCATCCCAGTAAGAGCCTGAAGCCAATTGTCTTTTGGCTTGTAAATAACCCTCAGGTGCGTTTTGGGCATTTACGGTAAGCACTAAAAAAAGAAGGGCTAAAAAAAGAAGTGATTTTTGCATTCCGATCAGTTAGATAAGCTTATGGACAAATTTAAATCATTATTTCCAAACCCAAAGTTTAGGCCGAAAACCCATTCCAAAAGAAAACCCGAAGGAAACACTCCGGGTTTTTAAGATTTTTAAGAAAGCTAATGGATGAAATATCAACAAATGAACTCCAATCAGTATTTCGATTTAAGCATTTTTTAAGCATCCCTCTCACAATTTCCAAACCAATAATCTAGAAAATCAAGATTTAAGGAATTTTTTCAATCAATTAACTTTCAATTTATTCCCACTCAATGGTTGCTGGTGGCTTGGAGGAAATATCATAAACCACTCGGTTTACACCTTTCACGCGATTGATGATTTCATTGGACATTTTACCAAGAAACTCATAAGGTAGATGAATCCAATCAGCCGTCATTCCATCTACGGATCCTACCGCTCTCAAAGCTACAACCCGCTCATAGGTACGCTCATCCCCCATGACTCCTACCGACTGAATGGGAAGCAAAATGGCTCCTGCCTGCCAGACTTGGTCATAAAGCCCATGATTTTTCAATCCTTGGATAAAAATATGATCAACTTCCTGTAGAGTTTGTACTTTTTCTGGTGTGATGTCTCCCAAAATCCGAATAGCTAAACCCGGACCCGGGAATGGATGCCGTCCGATAATGGTCTCAGGAATCTCCAATGCTCGTCCTACTTCGCGTACCTCGTCTTTGAACAAGGTATTCAAAGGCTCCACCACAGAAAGCTTCATAAAATCAGGCAAGCCTCCCACATTATGATGGGATTTGATGGTGGCTGAAGGACCTTTTACAGAAACTGATTCAATCACATCGGGATAAATAGTCCCTTGACCCAGCCATTTTACGCCATCTATTTTATGCGCCTCATCATCAAATACTTCGATAAAGACCCTGCCTATTGCCTTTCTTTTAGCCTCAGGGTCTGAAATTCCAGCTAGGGCATCATAGAATCGCTGCTTGGAATCTACTCCAATGACATTCAATCCCATATCCTTGTAGGAATGTAGCACCTCTTCGAATTCATCTTTCCGAAGCAAACCATTGTCTACAAAAACGCAGGTCAACTGATCTCCAATGGCACGGTGAATCAAAGTAGCGGCTACCGAAGAGTCCACTCCACCTGAAAGTCCCATAACTACCTTATCCGAACCGATTTTTTCTTTCAGCTCCGCCACGGTGGCATCAATGAAGACATCCGAAGTCCAATCCTGAGCGCAGCCACAAATCGTTACTACAAAGTTTCTGAGAAGGTTTTTGCCCTCGGTTGAATGGGTAACCTCCGGATGGAATTGGATTCCGTAAGTTTTTTCTCCCTCGACTTTGAATGCAGCAACTTCCACCGAGGAAGTACTTGCAATCACCTCAAAGCCCTCAGGTAATTTCTTGATGGTATCTCCATGGGACATCCAAACCTGGGAACCATGAGTCATTTCTTTTAGTAAGTCATGATGCAAATCGATGTGATCTAGATTTGCTCGGCCATATTCCCGAATTGTGGAAGGCAAAACTTCACCACCATACTTCTGAGCAAGAAGCTGAGAACCATAGCAAACGCCTAGAATCGGAAGCTTTCCTCTAAGATTGTCTAAATCCAAATCAGGAGCCCCTTCGTCCCGGACACTGCAAGGAGAGCCCGAAAGAATCACGCCTTTGATGTCGGAGGTGATTTCAGGAAGGTTGTTGAAAGGATGGATTTCGCAATAAACGTTCAGTTCTCTGACTCTTCGAGCGATGAGTTGGGTGTACTGAGAACCGAAATCGAGGATGAGGATTTGTTCTGCCATGCGCAAAGGTAAGCAGGTCAGACCGATTGATAAAGGTTGGCAAAGAAAATTTGGGAGTGGATCGGAAAAATAGAAATTTGAAAAATTGAAAAATTCTCATAATCAACTATTTATAAATTGAAAAAGCTGATTTAGGATTTTCCTTTAACAATAAATCCCAATCCTTTTCGGTGAACCCCTTTCCATTTAGGATCGGAATCAGCTTTTCGAAAATATTGGTGAAAGGCTGGAAATCTCCGCCTCCTGCTTTGGCTGGATCATACCAGCCGGCATCATGAGAAATCAGCACATTGCCCAAAATTCCATTTTCTTTGGCGAAAATCAGGCGATCCACATAGGGGTCAATTGCCCAGCCGATTCCGTCCAGGCTAATCCAAACACCCATTTCTGCCGCAACTTTATAATTTTCAAAATCCGGTTCATTTTGAGCATGAACCCACACAAATTCGGATGGGTTTACGCCCATTTCTTGAAGTATTCTCACCTCCTGCACAGCAGTTCTCCAAGTTCCTGTATGAGAAGCGATGGTCAATCCTGTTTTTTGATGGGTAATCCCTGCTGCTTTGACTAGCTTCTGATCAATGAGCGAAAGGGTATCGGCTTCATTCACCGAAATTTTAATAAATCCTGGTTTAATACTAGTCCCTTCAATTCCATTTTCAAATTCAGCTATCCACCGATCTGCCAACTGCTCTGCAGATTCCGTTTGAACAAAATCGGGCAAATACTTCCCTCCCACTGCACCATAAAATCCGGTATTAGTCAAGATTTGGATTCCTGACTTTTCGCTAAGGGATTTGAGCAACAAAGGATCCTTGGCCAAATAGCTAGGGGTACAGTCGAGAATGCTTTGGACGCCATATTGCTTTATTTCCAAAAGAAATGGAAGGACTTTCTGTTCGACAGAATCACGATTCCAACGACCGGAATTGATGGAATCGGCTCCGATAAAGTCCACCAACATGTGCTCATGAATCAGCGTCAAACCCATGGAGTCAATAGAAATGGGTCCGGCGACAGTATTTATGTAATTATCAAAATTGTTTGAAGGATGATTTTGACAGGAAATAAAAAAAATGGTTATGAATATGAAATTCAAGAACTTAGACATAAGGAGGCGATATGATTCTATGCTCAAGATATTGGTAGGAAGTCAATTTTTCAATTTTACAATCTTCTAATTTTTCAATACTGACTTAATTTCCCTACTCCACCTCTTCCTCTCCAAAAAGAGTCTGTAGCTCTGCGGCATCAATCCCCTTCTCCTCCTGAAGGAACTTTCCAAAAGATGCGGTGCTACCATGTGTCAGGTAGACTTTTTCTGCTTCAGTACCTTCTATGGCACTGATCAGACCCTCCCAATCGGCATGGTCAGACAAAACAAACCCCCTATCGGCGGCTCTTCTTCTTCTCGTCCCCCGAATAGCCATCCAACCTGAACAGATCCCCGTCCGGTAGGGCGAAAATTTCCGCATCCAAGGAGTTCCCATCGCAGAAGGTGGAGCAATTATCAGACTTCCTTTAAATTCAGACTTGGGAATGTCTTGGGTAACCTTGGGTACATCAGGGATATCAACTCCGCTATTTAGTAAGGCTTGATTTGTGTTCCAGACAGCTCCATGAGTAAAGACTTTCCCGATGGACATATCCAGATGTTTTAAAATTCGCTGAGCTTTGCCTAGCGAATACGCAAATAGAACGGAATTTCGACCCTCAGAGGCATTAGCCTTCCACCATGAATTGATTTGATTGAAAATTTCCTCCTGTGATTCCCATTTGTATATAGGTAAACCAAAAGTGCATTCAGAGACGAATTCATGACATTTTACCGGTTCAAAGGGAGTGGAAAGTCCATCATCCTCCACCTTGTAGTCTCCACTTACAACAGCTATTCGACCCTTGTACTCCAATCTAATCTGTGAGGAGCCAGGAATATGTCCTGCTGGATGGAGGGAAATCTTCACTCCATTCATCAAAATCTCTTGACCATAATCCACGGTTTCGAGACTGATTTCCTGCCCCAAACGGAGCTTCATCACCTCGGCAGAATCATGATGGGCCAAGTAATGTTTCATTCCCCAGCGAGAATGATCGGAATGGGCATGGGTAATCACCGCCATGTCAACAGGACGCCAGGGATCGATAAAAATTCCTGCGGGAGGACAGTAAAGTCCTGAGTCGGTGAGTTCGAGGAGATTCACATAAATTGATTTATGAAAACAATTTAAATCTCTTCCACTTCCCGATCCGGTTTTGCATAGCTAAGTCGTGCGAGCTTCTTGCCCACATGATACTCATCCAAACCGGAAACTGTAACGCTTTCCAATACATTTAAATCCAATGATCCATCGGTTCGCAGACCTTTTTCCTCTACATAAATATGCTCAATACTACCGATCACAAAGACGGTTTGATTTACTTTTAGCGTTTGAGTTTCGACCAGTTGACAGCCTAGCTGGAGAGGACTTCCCTTGACATAAGGAGCTGAAAAATCATCAAGATAGAGTTCTTCCAAACCTGTGTGAAGAAACTCACTCCCCTCCCATCTTGCTGAAGTCCAGTGGGCTTCTTTGTAAAAGGAGGGAGTAACTTGGTTCATTGTAAAATAGCCTGTCTCTAAAATATTTTCCAAAGTATCTCTTTTCACTGTATGAGGTCGAAAGAGGATTCCCACAAGAGGTGGGCTAGCCCCGATATGAAAAACTTGGGAAAAAGGAGCCAAGTTGGATATCCCCTCAGAGCTTTTGGTACCGATGAGATTCAGACTTTTATATCCAGAAAGACAATTAATCAGATTCCTCCGAAAGAAAGAATCTGATTCTAATATTTCATCTTTAGTAAAGTGCTTGATCATTTGGCAATAGCTTCCTCAATGGTATCACAATATTTGATATCCAATTGATCAATAATGTTGTCTGGGTAATTTTGAAGGATTTGAGCTTTGGCGATTTGAACCATTTTCTCAAACCACTTTTCATCAGGAAGGATTTTACGGTGAGTTTTCACCCCATATTCCAGCATTTCCTTTTTCCAATAGATGAAATACCATTCCATGGTAGGTTGATGAAAAGCTCTCAGCGATCGCTTATCAAAAATGAATTTCTCATAATTTCCTGCTTTGACTATTTCACCGATCTGATGAAAAGCTTCTTTGAAGTCTTCGATTGGAATGTAGTCGGCAAGAAGTTCGCAAATAACAATTTTTAATTCTGGACTGATCAGCACGCGAACATATTTTTGTTCAAAGGCCAGTTCAAAATCCTGCGTCTCGGAGGTATGCAAGGTGTCGTTCATGGCAATAGATCGGGATTAGTAAACAGATTTTTTTCGCGCTTCTTCAGTGCGGTTAACTTCATCTTTAAATTGCTCCAGGCGTACCTCAAGATTTGAGGCATACTCTAGGGTAGTCCGCATCATCTCTTGCTGAGAGCGGATTTGCTCTTTCAATCTTGAAAGCTCCTGATTGACTTCTGAAAGCTTGGACTCGTATTCTTTTTGTAGCCTTTCTTTTTCTAATTGGGCTTTCCTCAACTCTTCCTTAAAAAGTAGGAATGATTCAGGTGGTGTCTTCATATTCACAGCTCGTTCATCTCGGGACCGTACCCGTATTAATGACAAATTCAGGGATGAAAATGTTTAAAATCACTTCAAATTAGACATTCCTCCATCTACATGAAGAATCTGACCCGTCATCCAAGATGCATCATCTGATAGCAGGTATTCAGCCGCCTTGGCTATGTCAGCTGGTGTTCCGAATCTTCCGATAGGATGACGCTTATTGCTTGCTTCCCGCTTATCATCACTTGATAGCAAAGCAGAACCTAACGGAGTATCCGTCAAAGAGGGTGCGATAGCATTTACTCTAATTTTATTAGGCGCCCACTCTGCTGCGAGTGAACGGGTTAGTCCTTCGATAGCACCTTTCGCAGCAGCTATACTCGCGTGGAAGCCCATTCCTGTCTGCACAGCAACTGTACTGAACAAAACAACTGATGCACTTTCAGATTTCTTTAGGCTTTTCATACATGCTTGAAGCACTCTCACAGCACCCAGGAAGTTGATATCAAGTTCCTTTTGGAATTCTGAAATGGAAATCCGGTGAAAAGGCTTCAAATTGATCGTGCCCGGAGCATATACAAGTCCATCAATCACCTCAGGTAGATCGGGAATGTCTGAAAAGTCTTCAGTCGTATCCAAGGCTGTGGTGCCTTCACCACTTTTTGAATACAAAAATAAATTTGCTCCCTTCGCCTTCAAGGCTTCTGCGAGTTCTTTTCCGATTCCTGAGTTTCCTCCGATTAGGACTATATTTTTTCCGTTCATACTGTTGTTTTGTTTCTATTTTAAAAATCTTTTTTTCTAAGATTTGTTTTGAATAAGTCACAAAAAAAACCGGACAATAGCCCGGTCTCTAAGTTGGTTTAGCTATTTATTACTTTTCGAGACTGATATATTTCAGAAACTCGTTTCTTGTTTGTTCGTCTGTGTCAAATTTGCCACTGTAGAATGAAGTGACTGTAGAACTGTTGGTGTCATTGATACCTCTTGAACTTACGCACATGTGATATGCGTCCATGATAACCGCCACATCATCAGTTCCCAATGCCTCTTTGAGATCGTTTCCTATCTGCATGGTCAACCTTTCCTGAACCTGAGGTCTTTTGGAGTAGTACTGTACAATCCGATTGATCTTAGAAAGCCCGATCACATTTCCATTTGAAATGTAAGCTACATGAGCTCGACCATAAATCGGCACGAAATGGTGTTCGCAGTGTGAAAAGAAAGTAATGTCTTTCTCCACAAGCATTTGGTTGTATTGAAATTTGTTTTCAAAAAGCTTTGCAACCGGCTTATTCTTGGGATTAAGTCCTGCAAAAACTTCCTTGACGTACATTTTAGCCACTCGATGGGGTGTTCCTTTGAGACTGTCGTCAGTAAGATCAAGTCCAAGAATATTCATGATTTCTTTGAAATGCTTCTCGATCAATTCGACCTTGAGGTCGTCATCCATTTCAAAGGCATCTTCACGAAGCGGAGTCTCGACTGAAGAAGCCAAATGCTCCTCACCAAGTTCTTCATAAGATGCACGGGCAATATCAATTCCCATCGAAGTCAACATAGTTTCTTTCTGTTTCATAGAGTCGAATGCTTAATTCGAATTTCCGATCAATTTTCTCCCTCAAAATATTCCAAATAACCACTGCAATGTTTTCTGCAGTTGGGTTGAGATTTTTGAATTCATCGGTATCCAAGTTTAGGTTTTTATGATCAAATTTATTTAATACATGTTCTTTGATAAGATCACTCAACACCTTCATGTCATACACATAACCTGTATCGGGATCGATATCTCCACGTAGACTTACGTGCAGGTCATAGTTATGTCCGTGAAAATTGGGATTATTACACTTTCCAAAGATGTCAGCATTTTTTTCATCTGACCAATTTGGATTGTGAAGCCGGTGAGCGGCGTTGAAGTGTTCTTTGCGGATTACTGTTACTTTCATGCAATTGGGAAACAGCAGTTTTTTAAATTTTGTTTAATATTTCTATTATTTCTTTAAACAAATTATTTAAGTCGTTGAATTTCTGCTATTTAAATTTTAAGTGTTGGCTTATGCTATTTCTATTTTTTTGGTGAAACGTACTAACACCACGAATTAAACGTTTGCTTTTCTGAAAATAGTTCATGGTACGATTAATCTTTTTTGACCTTGATCAAAAGATTATTTGGAACTTATGCTTGAATTTGATGATTATCAAAATAACCTGAAGCAAAACCCAAGCCTATGCACCTATTCCACATTGCCTTATTCTCTTTATTGCTCAATTTTCACGCAGAAAAAGAAATCAAAAGCGAAGATTTATCTTCAACATACAGCTCTCCAATAGAAAATCTATATGAGGAAATAGCCTCCAATTCCCCAAACCTACCCCAACAAGAAGTATTTGAATATGCATTCAAAGGCTGGGAACAATTGGAGTCCAACATTTCAAATCACCTTATCACCATCATCGATTTTAGTCTTCCTTCTACGGAAAAAAGACTCTGGGTCATCGATCCAGTCAATAAACTCGTACTCGTGAATTCGGTAGTTTCCCATGGCAGAAATTCTGGAGAGCTCTATGCCAAGAACTTTTCCAATAAACCTTCTTCCTATAAAAGCAGCTTGGGATTCTATAAAACGGCTGAAACTTATCACGGCAAGCATGGACTATCCCTTCGTTTGGATGGCTTGGAGAAAGGTTTCAATGACTTAGCCAGACCAAGAGCGATTGTAATTCACGGTGCCGACTATGCCAGGGAAGAGTTTATTTCAGCAGCAGGCCGGCTCGGAAGAAGTTTGGGTTGCCCAGCCTTACCTAGCGAGCTATCCAAAGAGGTCATAGAGCTAATCAAGGAAGGTTCACTGCTCTTTATTTATGGAGAAGATCAAGACTATCTCAGCAATTCAAAGCTTATTTCTGCTTCAGTTTCTAAGCAAGGTTAATACCTCTGCATCCCTTCCATAGATATCTGGTCGATAATTTGGCTTTCCTGTGGCATCAGCCCAAAACGTCAAATAGATCAGATAAACAGGTATTTTTTCCTTCAGATTGACGGTCTGTTCTTCATGACTGTTCATCGCATCCCAAATTTTCTCATCATCCCATTCTTTTTGATCCTGAAGAAGAAGCTGAGCAAGCTCTCTTGGCTTTTCTAATCGAATGCACCCGTGACTCAATGCTCTCTCTTCTCGTCCAAACAGCGACTTGGCAGGAGTGTCATGAATGTAAACGCTATGTTTATTTGGAAACATGAATTTGACTAATCCCAGTGAGTTTTGTGGGCCGGGTTTTTGCCTTACCAAATAGGGAATGGAACGCTTTTTCCAATCAATTGTACTTGGATCCACGACTTCTCTATTGTAAGTCAAAACCTCCATATTCTTTTGAGTAAGGTAATTTGGGTTTTTCCTTACCGAGGGAATGATCTCATTTCTAACAATCGACTCAGGAATATTCCAATAAGGACTAAAGACCAGATAACTCATTTTCGCCTCAAAAACCGGCGATTGGTGATAGGATTTGCCTACGATTACTTTGGATTGAAAAATAGTATCCTCCTTATCCAAAAGGACTAACTTATAATCTGCAATATTCACTAAGATAGCCTTACTCCCATTCTTTTTACCATCAAGCCATCGAAGCCTTTCCAAATTCACAGCTACCTTATCCATCATATCTTTTGGGGATTGACTTAAAGAAGCTAAGGTGTTTTTCCCAATGATCCCATCACTAGTCATCCCATGAAAGGATTGATAAGCTTGGACGGATTTCATCAAAAGAGAATCATATATCCGCTCCGTCAAATCATTTCCTCCGGCATAACCCCAGAACTGAAGTCGTTCACGGATCTCAGGAATCAGAGAATGGCTATCGCCTACTTTGATTGATTTATTGACACTGAGTGCAGACCAGTCCAAACTGTCTACTTTAGAAAGCTCGGATAGATTACGAAGAATCTCCCGCCCACGCAGATAGATTCTAAACTCTGGGTAATACTGAAAAATATTTGATCTTACCCGCTGGGATTGGTCGATTTGATTGAGAAAAGCTATTGGGTCAAAGGATTCTTTTGTTTGGATTATTTCCCATCCCCATTGAAGCTCCGAAGGATCCACCTTGCCTACATGCAGGTGTTTTGCCAACTGAATTAATCCATCACTCAGAAGCAACTCCAAGTCTACCAGATCTGTCCAATCACTTTTCTCACCGATCTTTCTGTTGGATTCGTAATTTTCAATCAGTGTATTGATCAAGTCCCAATGGTAATCCGAAGGCTGTAAACCATCAAATTGAGCCTGTTCTAATTCATATCGCCCTTCGTAAGCCAACTCCCCTATCCTAGCTTCTTTGCTCCAGATAAATTGAAAGTCTCTCGAAGAATAAAACTTAAAGAGTTCTCCAAAATTCTGAATGGTCCGCCCTCTTACCTCTAAACCAACACTGGCATCCGTATTTTCTAAGCGTTGCCGAAGCAAATCAGTCTCTTGCCCAAAGCTGATAAACCCAAAAAGAAAAAAGTAACAAAGCAGGCTGAATCTCATTGTGGCTATTCAATCTTAAAATCCTGATACTTTCGGCCCAAAGTCCATGAATCCTTCAGCATGGACAGGAAATCTCCCATTCGATGAAGGGGAATCAAATTGGGGCCATCGCTAAGCGCTTTAGCTGGCTCAGGATGTGTCTCAATAAAAAATCCATCTATGCCGGTAGAAGCGGCTGCTCTTGCCAAAAAAGGTGCAAACTCACGCTGTCCACCACTAGTTCCTCCCTGACCACCTGGCTGCTGTACCGAATGAGTAATGTCAAACACTACCGGTGCAAACTGCCTCATGATTGGCAAGCCACGCATATCGACTACCAAATTGTGGTAACCCAAAGAAAATCCGCGCTCAGTAAGACAGACATTTTCATTACCGGCAGATCTTACTTTTTTAACCGCAAACTGCATATCCTCAGGCGCCATAAACTGCCCTCTTTTGATCTTCACAGCCCTTCCAGTCTCTGCAGCAGCTATCAGCAAATCGGTCTGTCTACATAAAAATGCCGGAATCTGAAGCACATCTACTACTTCAGCAACTTCCTTAGCCTGATAGCTTTCATGGATATCAGTCACCAAAGGAATATTCAAAGCTTGACCTACACGCTGAAGGACCTCCAAGGATTTATCCATTCCGATACTCCGAAAAGATCCCGAAGAAGTCCGGTTAGCCTTATCAAAAGATGCTTTGAAAACGTAGGAAAAACCGTTCTCTTCAGCCCATTCTTTAACTTTCGTACCGATTTCCAGGCAGATATCGTAGCTTTCCACGGCACAGGGTCCCGCAAAAAGTACAGGCTTTTCTCCCCCTAAAACCACAGAATCTGTGATTTTCATTTGACTATCAGTTCTCTTCATTTTCTATTTCGTTGTATGAATCAATTATTGAGCTCAGCTTTCCCTTAGCAAAGAGAAGCAGGTCGCCCACTTCTCGGAAGACTCCCCTGCCGCCTGCATAGCGACTGACCCAATCCACCTGAGCGCTCACGTAAGGCAAGGCATCAGAAGGACTACAAGAAAGGCCGACTTTTTTCAAAATTGGCAAATCGATCAAATCATCCCCGATGTAGGCCACTTCATGATGAGAAAGTTCAAGTGTCTCAAGAAGGTCATTCAGCTTTTTACCCTTGTCTTTTATTCCATGATAGTGGAAATCAAAGCGAAGCTCCTCACAGCGATTTTCAACCACTTTGGACTTCCGTCCTGTAATCGCTCCAATCAAAATCCGATTTTTACGGAGATGCTTGACTATCAAACCATCTTTTACCTGAAACTTTTTGAATTCCAGCCCATTATCATCATAAATAATCCCACCATCAGTCAATACACCATCAATATCGGTGATTAAAAGCTTGATGTTTTTGGCTTTCTCCAAAATCTCCGCAGGAATATGGCTAAAGTAGTCTTGGATTATTTTTTCTGCTTCCATTGGATCGAATATAAGTCAAGTCTACGTTGTTCCAAGTTCCTAACACTTCCTGCTTTCCGCTGCTTGGTCAATAAATCCAAATCTACATCCGCTACAATGGTCGTTTCGGCATTCTCTGATGCCTGAGCGACGATGGAATCATGTGGGAAAGAAAAATCGGATGGGCTGTAAATTGCAGCCTGGGAATACTGAATATCCATGTTTTCAACCTTCGGAAGGTTACCGACAGACCCGGTGATAGCCACGTAGCACTCATTCTCAATGGCTCTAGACCGAGCACAGGTATTGACCCGAAGGAATGCGTTTTTGGTATCTGTCCAGAATGGTACAAAAAGAATGTCCATTTCTTGCTCAGCCAGGATTCTTCCCAACTCGGGGAATTCCACATCATAACAAATCAATATTCCTATCCTTCCGGCATCGGTATCGAAAACGTGAATTCCATTTCCTCCCTGAAGTCCCCAATAGGCCGCTTCATCGGGTGTGATATGCAATTTGTATTGCTTGGCCTGCGTACCATCTCTTCGGCAGAGATAGCTTACATTTCGAAGCTTTTTACCATCATACTCAGGCATAGAACCCGCAATAATATTGACATTGTATGAAACTGCTAGATCGCTCATCCGGCCGACAATTTCGTCCGTGTAATCTGCTAGGTTTCGAATCGCCTCAGATGCATCCATATCGTTGAATTCGGCCAGAAGTGGAGCATTGAAAAACTCGGGAAGCAGACAAAAATCCGATTTATATCCCGAAACCGTATCGACAAAAAACTCGACTTGCTGCATCAGGTCATCCACATTTGAAAATCGCCGCATTTTCCATTGAACAAGCCCTAGGCGGACAATGGATTTCTTATTACCGATAAGCTTCTCATCCTTTTCGTAATAAATATTAATCCACTCCAGCAAGGTAGCGTAGGCCCTAGAGTCCTTATCCTCAGGAAGATACTTGGTAATTACTTTTCGGACGTGAAATTCATTTGCAAGCTGAAATGAAAGTACCGGATCAAAAATCTCCTTATTTTTTACCAACTCGATATACTTCCTTGGAGTCATCTCCTCGGCATGTTTGGAATAACCAGGAATACGACCACCGGCAATAATCGATCGAAGATTCAAATTCTCACAAAGCTCTTTCCTCGCATCATACAAACGTCTTCCAAGACGCATGCCTCGGTATTCGTAATGTACAAATACATCCGTCCCATAGAGGGTATCTCCATCATGATCGTGAGTATCAAATTTCCCAAATCCTGTAATCTGATCGTAGGTGTGATTATCTCCAAACCTTCCGTAGTCGACAATAATACTTAAAGCAGCGGCAACTACTTTTCCATTATCTTCGATACAAATCTGCCCTTCCGGAAAAACCTTAAGTTGATTTTTTAACTCCTCCCTTGTCCAGGCCATTCCTTTGTTTCGGTAGATGGATACCATAATCTCTCGGATATCATCAAAATCCGAAAGCTTGATATTCCGAAGTTTTAATCGATGTTCGAGCTCTTCTCGTTGTTTACTCATAGTTCAAAATTAAGGATTTTCGATCAAAAATTTTAAATCACAATGCTAACCAGACAATTTTCAGAATTTTATTTTGATTTTTAAGAATGAATGTAAATTCTGACTTCAGGGTCGATAATTATTGATATTTTGCTTACAAAATTCGACTAATATTTCGAAATCTATGCAATCAGACTCATCAACTGTTTCTAATTCCAATTCGAGCAACTTCGATTTGCTGGAGTGGATAGATCAAATCATGAACCTGAGTCTTTTCAACTTGGGTGATTCTAAATTAACGATTGGGCTCGTCCTGACGCTTATTTTTTCCTTTCTCGTTCTTTTTGTGGGATCTGAATGGATCAGAAGACTACTGGTCAATCGGATTTTGAAAAAATATAGTATCACTGAAGGTACGCGACTTTCGATTGGAACGATAGTCAAATATGTCTTGATCCTAGCTGGTGTTTTTTCGATTCTTCAGACGAATGGGATTGATTTAAGTGCTTTTGGGGTCTTGGCAGGAGCGATTGGTGTTGGTATCGGTTTTGGTCTTCAAAACATCACAAACAACTTCATCAGTGGGCTTATCATTCTTTTTGAGCAGCCTATCAAAGTGGGAGACCGAATCGAAGTGGGAGATGTCAATGGAGATGTAATCAAAATCTCAGCCCGATCCACCATGGTCGTCACCAATGATAATATCACCATCGTTGTACCAAATAGTCAATTTATTGATAATCAAGTGATCAACTGGTCTCACTCTGACCGAATGGTCCGATTTAATTTTCCAGTGGGTGTAGCTTATCGTGAAGATCCGGAAAAAGTAAGAAGGATTTTGCTGGAGGTAGCCAAAGACAATAAAGGAGTCTTAGAAAGCCCTGAGTCAGATGTCCTTTTTGAAGAATATGGGGACAACAGCATCAATTTCAACCTCAGGGTATGGACCTCAGAGTATGTCAATCGACCAAAAGTGCTAAAAAGCCAGCTTTTATATGAAATTTTCAAACGGTTTAAGGAGCAAGGAGTCGAAATTCCATTCCCACAGCGCGATCTACACTTACGATCAGGATTTGAAAATTTAAAAAATTAGGGTAATTTTCGCCCATTGGAAGAAATGGACCGAGCAGGCCTGATAATGAGAAAGCTAGGCTTTATAGTTGTATTTTTGATAGGCTGGAGTTTTCAAGCCAGTGCGCAAAGCTTTTACCGCTATCGGTTCGAGGAGCCATGGTCGATCTCTGCCAGTATAGGTCCTACCCAGTATTTTGGAGAGCTATATTCCTTCTGGAAATACAATGAAGGAGTTCAGCCAGACTGGAATGCAAATATTGCCTTTCATAGAACTATAGGAACAAATCTCAGGGCTAAAGGAGAATTCTCCTACATCAAAATGTCCGGCCAAGACCCTCCCTCCGATCCAAGGGCTTTTCGTACCCCTAGAAACCTTCATTTCCGAGCTCGAAACTGGGAAGTTTCAGGAGTAATCCAATATTTTTGGCACCCCGTCAAAGTTCCGAATATCCACCGTCCACTTTGGAACCCATACATTTTCGTAGGTATAGGAATGTCCACCAACAATCCTCAGGCTCAACTCGATGGAGAATGGGTGGATCTAAGGCCACTAGCCTTGGAAAACAACCCCTATGATCGCTTCATCACCGTCTTCCCCATGGGACTTGGCTTCAAGTACAAACTAAATGTGTACATGGATCTGACTTTCGAAGGGAATTATCGCTTCACTTTGACCGACTACATGGATGATATTTCGGCTTTCAATGTGTCGGAATTTTACTTGGATTTAGTGGATGATTATGTATCGGGTAGAAATCCGGACCGACTCCGATTAGCTATCCGAAATCCCGATTTTTTGGATGATAATGGAATGCCGGATGTGGACAAAATTTTAAGAAACAATGGCCGTGTTCGCAGAGGATCTGGGCTCACACACCGATTCGATGGATACATGACAGTGAATGTTGGCCTGGAGATTCATTGGTCCAGGGATATTTTCGACAACTGGATTTTCAGAAACCGAATCAACGAGAAGCGATTCAGATTCTGGTAATCTTTATCCTTTCCCCACTACCCCAGGTTTTATCCAAAACTTTTATTGGTATCCAAAATCTTTTTTCTGAATTGGTAGAGATTTACCTAAATTCACTCTTGCTGTACACTATTCTCTGACAACTGTCGAGAATTAATCATTTCAAGTTTTGACATTTCAAATTTGGGACTTTCTGGCTGGGCTGGGAATCTTCCTTCTGGGCATGCATCAGATGGAGGCTGGTCTTAATGAGTTTAGCGGAAAGACTTTTCGTCGCTTGCTACAAAAATTTACTGATACTCCTATCAAAGGGATTATCAGCGGAACCCTCGTGACTGCACTTTTACAAAGTAGTTCTTTGGTCACTTTGATGGTTTTAGCTTTCCTAGGCGCCGGAATAATTAGATTCAGCCATGCCGCAGGAGTCATTTTAGGGGCCAACCTAGGTACCACTGTTACCGCTTGGCTGGTTTATAGCCTTGGATTCAAAGTAGATATCGCCTCCTTTTCTTTACCTCTGATCGGCGTTGGGGCTTTACTTTTCATTTTAGCATCCCGTTACTTTATTCTGAAAAATCTAGGTTCCTTTTTATTGGGATTTGGACTTTTATTCTTTGGTATTGATTTGATGAAAGGGTCGATTGAATCCTTGGCAGAAAACTTTGATTTTAGCCTGTATGCGGACTGGGGTTTAGTTGTTTTTGCTTTGATTGGACTTATCCTTACTGCCATCATTCAGTCAAGTTCGGCGACCTTAGTAATCCTACTTAGTGCGATCAGCTCAGGGATTTTAGGACTGGATCAAGCTGCAGCAGCTACCGTTGGGGCCAATATCGGTACCACAGTCACCGTCAGTTTGGGAGCTCTTGGAGGTACCCCTGATAAAAAAAGACTGGCTTCACTTCATTTTCTTTTTAATGTAGTTACCGGACTGATTGTCTTGTTTTTTATACCATTGATTATTCAATGGATAAGCAGCCTACCCATTGGAAAAGATCCTCTTTTGGATTTGGCACTTTTTAATACTGTTTTGAATGCATTTGGAGTTCTGCTTTTCCTTCCATTTATCAAACCAATCACCAAATGGCTTAAAGGCCGTTTTCTCACAAAAGAAAAACCCCATACTCTCTACATTCAGAACGTGGACGTGGCTGTTCCAGATGCGGCAATCCAAGCATTGGAAAAGGAAATCGAGGAGCTTTTTGTGAAAACAAAAAAGTTCATTTCTCTTACTATCATTGAGGAAGGTATTTCATCTCCCAAACAAGGAATATTCAAGAAAATACTAAGTAGACCCGTTGAATACCTAGGGTTATATCAAAGCTTGAAGCTCGTCGAGGATGAAATTACTGCCTATCATCTCAAACTTCAAAAAGCCAGTATAAATGAGAAAGAGGCTAAAACACTCACCTCACTGATGCTTTCCGTGAGATTGATGATCTTCTCAGCCAAGGATTTTAAGGACATACATCACAATATCAAGGAGTTAAGAAACTCATCGCGAAATCTTCCGAAGGATTTCTTGGAAGAATTAAAAGTAAAATTCGAAGAGCGAATTCTTGAAATTGATCAACTGGCCAAAGTTGAACAAACTGAGATTCAAGTCCCATCATGGATGCGTGAATCGGAATTAGACTCCAGCCAATTGGTTGAAAAATTATTTCAAGAAGCAAAAAGTCATAAAACTGACATCCCCTTTTCAACCTTTACAAATGTCGCCAGGGAGTTTTCTAGAGGGCTTTATAATTTGGGTGCCGCTGTATTGCATTGGCGACACCCAATCAATGAAGTTTTTGACCCATCTGAGGATGCTAGAAGTCAGGCTTTGACACTCAAGACACCTAAATCGCCTTGAAAGAGGACAGTTTCAGTCACTCCAACCTGATAAGCTGGACTTAGCTTATGATCTCCTGAAACAAGAGCTACCAAATGAAGCCCCTCTTCCTCGCAGAAGGCAACGATTCCTTTTTCTACCTCCTCGGCGCTGTAGGTATGTTGGTGAAATACTATTTCCTCATTACCAGCTTGGAACAGTTTCATTCCATCCTGGATTTTTTCTGAAGTATGGAAATTGCCTGGAGTATTGACAAAAAGCTGGTGAACAGATGCCTTGAAAGCTTTTACGAAAGGTTTGATTTTAGCGAAAGCCTTTGGGGTATCTTGCTGGAAGGTAGAAGCAAAGGCGATTTTCCGAAGATCATTTCCATCCAAAGCCACCTTGACAGCCAATACCGGCATATCCGCCATTCTTAGAATCTTTTGAAGATTAGAACCTATGAATTTCCCTTCGGTATAGCCCTTTCCATAGGCTCCCATCACGATCATATCGGCCCCGGAGCGATTAGCTTCTCGAAGGATTTGCTCATGTGGCACCCCAATTTTCACCACCTGTTCGATTGGAGCCTTGGCAGGTGCTATTTGCTGAATGTATTCAGGCAATATCTCCTCCGCCTCGGTCTTTTGTTCGATCAGGTCTGTATATTTCATTTTAGCTTCCTCGGAGAGTTTTTCAAAGTCAATCTCAGAAGGAATGACAGTCACACAGACTATCTGTGCTCCAGACTTCACACTTATTTTTTGTGCAGTTTTCAGAGCCTCTAGTGAATAGGTAGAAAAATCAAAGGGAACGACAATGGTTTTCATAGCTTTTGGATTTTGATTCTTCTCAAATTTCCAAAAAATAAGTGGCCTTGACTTTGATGGATATCAAGCAAAAAAATGATAATTGTCAGTTAATCAGTTTTTTAAACATCAACTTCCATCATCAGATCACATCGGCAATATTTACCATCTCTTACAGGCACCTCTTTGAAACCCAATTTCTGGTAGATTTTTAAGGCAGCTTGGAGTTTGGTATGAGTATACAAAACCACTTTTTTCGCCCCCATTTCTTTGGCCTTATTCAAAGCCTGCTGTCCTAAGAACATACCCACTCCTTTACCTTGAGCCGATTTCTTGACTCCCATTTTGATCAATTCAAAGGTATGCTTGTCGACTTTGGATAGTCCAACAGTCCCTAGAATTTGATCATCCATTTTGGCAAAATAAATAGCTCCACCTTTTTCTATGATGGTTTCCTGAGGTGATTGGAGCTGAGCAATATCAAAAGGCTCTAGCGAGAATAGCTCCTCGACCCATTCTCGATTGATGGCTTCAAATTCAGGCTGCAGCTTGGCCTGAAAGGGGATGATTTGAAGGTTTTGCATTAAAAAGGAAGTTTGAGAAGCTAAATTTCAGGAATTTCTCCTAGATTGAAGTGATTTAATCAATTTGATCATGAAAAAATACTGCCTTTTATTATTCTCAATTTTTGCTTTTTACTCTTTTAGCCATGCCCAAACGCCTGAAGAAAAAATCCAGCAAATGGGTCTTTCTATTCCTGAGATCAGTCAGCCGATGGCCAACTACGTGAAATGGAGGCAAGTTGGCAATGTGTTGTATCTCGCTGGCAATGGTCCGGATGTCTTTGGAAAAGTCGGAAGTGATCTTACTCCCGAGGAAGGCTATCAAGCTGCCCGAGAAACCGGCTTGGAAATTATCGCTGTCCTTAAAGCCGCTACAGGAGACTTGAGTCGCATCAAGCAATTTGTCAAAGTACTGGGAATGGTCAACTCCGCACCTGATTTCACGGGGCATCCTGCGGTGATCAATGGCTTTTCAGACTTGATGGTGGAAGTATTTGGAGAAAAAGGAAAACATGCCCGATCGGCTGTGGGAGTTGCTGCTTTACCCAATAATATTGCGGTGGAAATTGAGATAATTGTGGAATTGGAAGATCAATGACCTGGCTTAATTTTGCTTTAATTTTCTCTTTTTTTAAAGAAGAAAAGCTGATTGAGTTTCATTATTGGAGTCCGTGTTGAAATATGGAACAAAAAAATACCTTTGGATTGGAGGGATAAATCAACAAAAAGTAGACAAAAAAGTGAGTTATGGGCAATTTTGAGAACAAAATGAAGCCTCCTGCATTTAAAGCAAAAATTTTTGTACCGTTTAAAGGAATCGATTGGAGGATCAATTCTTCAAAATTAATGTATGGAGGTTATTTTTTATTCTTGACGATTGGTTTAATAGCCAGCCAAGTGAATTTATCTTCAAACAATGATTTTTCAATTAGGACTTTGCTTTTTTCTATACTAGGATTGATTTTTTATTCTGCGTATTGGGGTTCCCAGGAAAAGGAACAGAAATATGGGAAATTAGAGGGTGAACTTGAAATATGTGTAGAAAGAATCAGAATAAATGACTATTCGTATTCTTGGACTGAAATAGAAAAATTTGAGTTTAGAATTTTTCAAGTAGTTGATGAAATATTATGGACTGAAACGTATCCGATTGAAAGATACTACGGTGGACCAGCTTATTCTCAAGGTGTGAATAACTTCATTGAGTTTATGGTTGACGATAAGAAAGTGAAAGTTTTTTTTCAATTGGAAACCCCTTCACACAAAGTTGAACTAAGAAGAATGATACGGTTGCTTTTTTTTCATGACCGAATTGATCTCTCTACTACCTACCTAGGATTAAATTTGGAATATGAAGAGACTCAAGAACTCAAAAAAGCCAAAGGTAAGTACCTTGAAGACCAACAATCAAAGGTTAGCTCATGAAACACTCAGGTGAAATAGTGATTTATCAGTCAGGACAAGATGAACCTACTATTCAAGTACTTCTTGAAAATGACACTCTTTGGTTGGATCAATATCAGATTTCTGAATTATTTGATACAGATCGGACATCAATAGTGAGGCATATCCGAAATATTTACAAAACCTCTGAATTAAATGAAAAAGCAACTTGTGCAAAAATTACACAAGTTCAACAGGAAGGAGAAAGAAAAGTAAAGAGACAGAAAAAAATCTATAATTTGGATCTGATTATTTCTGTGGGTTACCGGGTTAATTCCAAACAGGGTACAGCTTTTAGAATTTGGGCCAACAAGATCATTAAAGATCACCTGGTAAAAGGCTACACGATTAACGAAAAGAGGCTACTGGAACTCCAGAAAACAATTAAACTTGTAAATAGAACAATACAGAATCTTGGTTCAGACGATCAAACAAAAGGGATATTTGAAGTTTTATCCGAATTCTCCACTGCTTTGGATATTTTGGATGATTATGACCATCAAAGACTCAGTTTACCGGATACCCATCCGAGTGTAGTCAAATCATTGTGGCGACCGGGTGATAGTACCTACTCCTAGTCCTAATCATATTCCTGCTACTCCCAAGGGGGAAGCAGCAAGGTTTTGCAAGTGTTCTACCAGATAGTATATTTCTTCAACCATTACCGGTTGATTATCTGAAAATAAGCGACCACAATAAAAGCAATCAGTGAAATCAGTAGTGAGACCAGAAGAATTATGAATTTTTTCTTCCTTTCAGGGTCTTCGGTCCTGTTAATGAGCGAGACAAAATCGATAATATCAGAAAAATGACCATAAAGAAGATGGCTGTCTATTCCATGCTTTACAAGGATTCCTTTCAACTTGTAAAATAGGATATTACCTATCAACGCTAAGACAATTAAGGCAAAGATTGATATAATTGAAAAACCTTCCATTATGGCTGATCACAGTCAAAGTCTAACATCAATTCCCTGGTATTGCCATCCCTGATTAAAAAAAACTTGAGTTGACCCTTTGGTTTAAAAATAGAATCCCCTTCAACCAGTTCTTCATAAACACCACTAACTTCAAAGTCAAGAATCAAACTTTTTTTTATTTTTCCTAAGCTTTCATATTCTAAGGTCTTTATGTTATGGTTACCACCATCTCTGTAGGATTTAACAAATATTCCACTAATAATGTCTTTGGAAGCACGATCCCTTGCTTTGCACCTTGCTTTATTTCTCCAGTCTTTTGGATAGATGTCTATTTTCCCTTTGAAAATTAAAGTCACGAACACCAAAAAAATCAATACACTAATTAGAACCTTAAGTTTTCTTTTCATCATTTTCCTAAGACAAATCGCTTTAAATCAAATGTATAAGTGTAGCAATAATTTCTTTTGTAACCCCCTTATTAGTGTAGTCAAATCATCGTTGGGATAGCTTCAAACTACACCTAGTCCTAATCATATTCCTGCTACTCCCAGAAGAGAAACCTTCCATTATGGCTGATCACAGTCAAAGTCTAACATCAATTCCCTGATATTGCCATCCCTGATTAAAAAAAACTTGAGTTGCCCCTTTGGTTTTAAAATAGAATCCCCTTCAACCAATTCTTCATGTATCCCACTCACTTCAAGGTGAAGAATCAAGGTTTTTTTCATTTTTCCAAAGCTTTCAAATTCAACAGTTTTACTATTATGATTATCCATATCCCTGTAAGATTTAATGACAACTCCACTAATCTCTTCATTAATTGCTCTGTCTTTCGCTTCACATCTAATTTTTTGCCAATCTCCAGAATGGAGGTCTATTTTCCCTGTGAAAATTAAAGTCACGAACACCAAAAAGACCAACACCCCAATCAGCACCTCAAATTTTCTTTTCATCATTTTCCTAAGACAAATCGTTTCAAATCAAATGTATAAGTGTAGCGATAATTTCTTTTGTACCCCCATTTTGAGTTTAGTCAAATCATCGTTGGGAGGAATAGCTTCAAACTACACCTAGTCCTAATCATATTCCTGCTACTCCCAGAAGAGTTTAAATTATATCAAACTCACAGTCTATCATTAATTCAAACTGATAACTCTTATTTACAGTAAAATTGAAAGAATTTGAATGTTTTTGAATTCTATCATTGATATTTAAAAATTCAAAATCCTTATCATTTTTGTCTGGGACTACAAGAAGCCTATATGTTTTATCTCCATCTTTTATGATAATTGTCTCAAACGAATGATTGGAATAATCAATAAATTTATCAATCACAACTCCGTTTTTTATTGAATCAAAGTAAAGCTCTTTATGTAACTCACAGATATTAGAAGTCCTTTTATTAAAAAGGACAACTATCGTTATAATAAAAATCATTATTAACATCAAAATAACACTCCAATAACGAATCTTCATATTTTTATTAGTTTAGTACGCCCCCTTTTGAGTGTAGTTAAATCATCGTTGGGATAGCTTCAAACTACACCTAGACTTAGACCTAATCATATTCCTGCTACACCTGGAAAAGGCATCAATTCATATCCTCTACTTGATACTTGAATCTTCGTACTTGATACTCCTATCACCTCCCACAAATCTCCTTGTAAGCACAGTATTTACATTTTTCCTCGTCCTCGGTTTGAGAGAAAGGAACTTCCGGATTTAAGATCTCCCCAAGCATAGCCGATAGGCCTGATACAAATTCTTCTTCCACTTCCCGATAGTCATGAATTTCCTGCCCATTCATCTGAAGGAATGGATTGAAGTTAGGATTGTAAATTTCCCGAATATTAAAAATTCCCGGCTTCAGGGCTTTTCGATTTTTCGGATGCTCAAATTGATAAAAATACGCATACAATAGGGTTTGCATCGCTGCCTTATTTCGCTTCTTCTCATCTCGGTCAAATAAAGAGGCGATAGATAGCACTTTCTTATCGTCTTTCCCGGTCTTGTAGTCAATCAATCGCACCACTCCATCCTTCTCATCAACCCGGTCTATGACTCCCTGAAGAGCAAAATGAACTGTCCCCTCTTTCGTTTCCACAGGAATACTAGCTGGGACATTTTTCTCCACACCCAAAATCGTGAATTCCCCATTCTCCTGATCGTAATCCAAAATAGCTTCCAGGTATTTGACAAAAATCTCCCTCGCTATCTGCAGCTGCCCGGAATAGTCCATCTTCTTCCCTTCCTCCAGTTGATAGAAATTTCGAATCGCCTGATCCACCGCAGTCTGCACTTGAGGTCTTAAGCGCTTGATTTCATGCGGATCAATTTTTCTTGAATCTTCTCCTTCCCCCAGCCCATAGATAATCTCCACGGCATTATGCAAAATAGTTCCAAAAGTAGAGGGATCGATCTCTGTGACCACTTCTTCCCGTTCTTTCAAACCAGCCACATAGCGGAAATAAAATTTGAGTCTGCAATCCAAATACATATTCAGTGCAGAAGCGGAAAGTGGTCGGTTTTTTTCCTCTGGATTACTCTTGGCCAGAAAAGCCTCCATGTCATTCAGAACTTGTGGGCTTTTTGCCACTTCAATGACTTTTGAAGGAGTCAACCCGACCGGTACCATGGAAATCTCCGGAGCAGCTACGCCCAATTCCGCCTGCATCTGCTGAAGAAAGCGGCTCATCTCCCCTGCTTTACCTTGATCCGCCGCCGTCGTATAGATCAAATGAACTTCTTCTGCACGATGCAAAAGTCGATAAAAAGTATAGGCGTAAATAGCGTCATTTTGCTCCTGAACAGGCAAACCAAATGCTCTGCGAAGATTGAATGGGATCATGGAATTGATGCCACCTCCGGGAGGAAAACTCCCTTCATTCAGATCGCAAATGATTACTCTTCGAAAGTCCAGGTTTCTGGACTCCAGTACCCCCATCATTTGCAAGCCCTGAAGTGGTTCACCCTCAAAAGGAAGCTTTAACTCTCTGAAAATCTGCCGAAAGAGTTTGAGTACAAAATCAATTTTTAAAGCTTTGGAATGATTGCCCTGGAAAATCTCTTTGATTCGGTTCAGTTGCTTGAAAGCCTGAAAGAGATAAGAACGCTGAACCTCATCCTCCTGAAGCATCAAGGCCAGGTGGGTGATCAAATCCGTCAAGTAATCAAAAATCTCTGAAGGGTCTACCTGTTTGAAAACTAGCGCAGCTAATTCGGATTGGCCGACCAAAAGATCAGCAGGAATTTCTAGGAGATTTTCGCCCTTAATTTTATCCAGCAATCCCTGAAAATGAGTTGGATCTTCCTGCAGCAGATAGGGAAATGACAATAAATCCGTCACTGGCTTGTGATAAAAACTCACCCCTTCTTCCCTAAATTTCACATAACGCTGCAAATCCAAGACCGCATCCAAAAAGGCATAGACAGGCGCATTCCTGACCGGATAGCCCATGGTCACATTCAACTTATCGATCTGCGGCGGCAAATAATGCAGTACCGGAAAAAGCAGCTGCTCATCCGGCAAAATGATCACCGTCTCTTCCAAGGCCTCTTCCGCAGGAATCTCTTCCAAAAGCTTCCCTACCAAATTGGCCTGGTTGGTTTTCAATGGAATGGAATGAACATGAATGTTTTCTCGCTGATGCCGAATTCGATCTGGTATTTCCTCCGGAAAAGTCTTTCCAAAAATGGAATCCCGATGATAATCTCTGAAGAACAAACCCGCTTCCTGCAATTTATCATTCAGGTAATATTGGTCTAGATCCCAGAAAATCTCCGCACCAAACTCCTTGACGAAATGCCCAATCAATCTTTCCTCAGACAATGTAAAGGCATTGAAACCTACAAAGATATGCTGCTTTTCCGGTCTTGGGATTGCATGCAGATTCTCTGCTACTTTTCTATATAATTGGCCTGAATAGGCTAATCCAGCTGTTTTTAGTCTATGCTGAAAGTCCTCATACAAGCGGCCCAAAATCTGCCAAAATCGAAGAAACTTCTGTTTTTCCTGATCATTTTGCTTGGCAAATGCTAACCAAAACTGAGAGATCAAGTCACGTTGCTCCGGGGTGAGGAAACTTAAATCGGACTCAAAGGCCTTGATTTCGGCGAGGTTTTGATACAAGGTTTTAGCCGGAGCAAGAAATTGGTCCAGATCATTGAAGTCTTTCAAAATCAACTCCCCCCAAAAATAAAAGCGATCAAAATCTTCTGGTTCCTCCTGAATTTGCCGGTAAAGCTCATACAACTCAAAGATCAAAGTCAGATCATCCGCTGGCGTATTTCCAGCCAAACCATAAAATACCTGCTCAATCGTTTTGACTTCCGGCATCCATACGGGCTGATCAATCAACTCACCCAGATATCGGGTAAAAAACAGGCCTGCTCTCCGGTTAGGCAAGACCACCACCAATTC
Source organism: Algoriphagus formosus (assembly GCF_002807035.1). GTDB lineage: Bacteria > Bacteroidota > Bacteroidia > Cytophagales > Cyclobacteriaceae > Algoriphagus > Algoriphagus formosus. The sequence goes on from NZ_NIUC01000001.1 coordinate 925,549, forward strand.
TTCCATGCGATGGTTCGAATCCAAAAGTTTTTGGGCAGTTTCTTTCAAAAATGGGATCATACTTCAATAATTTCTGTGGGTTCCAAATAGCATAAAAATCCTTTGACAGGTTTCTGACTCAGCTGATGAACCAATACCATGTATTCTTTGACTTGCTTGGGATGAGAGGCATATTTTTCACCTGTTTTAAAATCCACTACAATGACTTCTCGCTCCCCGATCAAGACCCGATCCGGTCGTTTTTGATTTCCACCCGGTAAAAGAATTCCCTGCTCTGCCAAAGTCAGATAATCCCCTCCAAACCAGCTTTGAAACTGGGGTATTTCGAATAGCTTCTTCAATTGATCCGTTACATCCTTGGCTGTTTCTTGATCGATTCTTCCCTCAAAAGTATATTGCTGAAGGAGTCGAATAGCCTCTTCTTGGGTTTGGGAAGCAGCCAAGAGTTCGTGGACGATGACACCCAGTTTGCGCTGCGCCCGAGCTTGCAAGCCATTTTCCGAAAAATCCCAGGCAATGGTTTTCGTTTTAAGCTTGGATCGCCAGTCTTGAGTTTCCCATCGTAATTGCTTTGGAACAAAACCGGGCTGGGTTTCCCCTTGCTTAAGAGCAGCCCATTCGCCAGCTTCAAAAACCAAATTTTCCTCATCCCAGTGTTGATTTGAGCCAAATTCAGAAATCTGAAAATCTGAAGAAAAGAGCTTGTAAAGGACATTTCCTGTTGATTTTTGGGAAACGCCATTGGATTTGCTATTGGTAAAATTCGAATAGCCCCAAACCACCTCCTCAGCCCGGGTAAAGGCCACATAGAGCATATTCAATGAATCCAGATAAGCTAGTTTGACTTCATCTTCGTAGGCCTTGGCAAAAAAGGAATCCTTCAAGGTGCTTCCATGCGTCAAAGGAACAATGGTTTTTAGCCCACTTTCGGATTCAAATGGAGACCAAATCACAGGAGCTTGCAGTCCCGAAGCGACAATCCTCCAATCCAAGAAAGGCATAATCACCACCTTGAATTGCAGCCCTTTGGATTTATGAATCGTCAAAATACGCATGGCATCATGATCCTCTGGAATTTTGACGGTACGCTTCCGCTTATTCAGCTCCCACCAATCCAGAAATCCGACTAAATCAGCACGATTGTTTTTCACAAAATCAAAAACAGCCTCTTTGAAACCAGAGATATAGGCCAAATCAGCCCGAAGCTGCATCAAATCCAAGAAAGCAATGCTTTCCTCAATCAATTCCAACAAAGGCAACTGAAGAAATTCATTGGTTCGCGCCTGCAATTCTTCATCCTTGGATTTTAGCTCAGGTACTTGCTTGAACTTATGGAAGAGTTCATGAGAAAAAGGAATCTCATGTAGCAAAGCATAATAGTACCAGGCAGTTTTGAGTGCAACCCGGTCAGACGGATTGCTGAGATATTGCCAAAAAGCGAGTAAACATTTGACCGCGGCCGACTTATCCAAAAAAAGGGATTCCTCAGAAAGCACATCAAAGCGATAGGAAGAATCAGGATGGTCTCGGTCGTAAGCCATCAGGTAATCAGCGATTTCTACCCCTTGTGCATTTTTTCGAACCAAGAAGGCTATATCTTTTAACTGATAACCTCTGTCCTGCAGGTCTTTGACGAGTTGTGGTAATTTTTCCAAAACACCATCATCTTCTTCCTCCTCTTCTTCATCAGCTTGATAGCCTGAGCGCGCCGGCTTTTGGGTAAACTCAATTCGTATTTTGCCCTGAAAATCCAATTCAAGCTTCTTTTCAGGAATTTTTTGGTTAGCTTCTTGGAAGGCACTACTGAGCAAGGCTTCCGAATCAATTCCAAATTCACTTTCGATGCCATCTTCCATCAATGGAGGAAGCGCTTGAAACAAAGCATTATTAAACTGAATAATTCCAGGTAGGCTTCGATAATTGGTATCCAAATTTTCCTCTTGAATGTAAGAGCTAGGAATCTGCTTTTGAACTTCAGACAGCAGCAACTCCAGTTTCCCTCCTCTCCAGCGATAGATAGATTGCTTGACATCCCCAACCAGTAAATTGGTATTGCCCGAGGCAAGTGAGTTTTCGAGCAAAGGCTTAAAGCTTGACCACTGAAAATCAGAGGTATCCTGAAACTCATCAATCAGGAAGTTGCGGTATTGATTGCCTATTTTTTCATAAATAAATGGCGCGTCATTGTCTTTGGTAATTTCCTGCAAAAAGTCATTCACATCCGAAATCAGAAGGATGCTTTCTTCATCTTTCAGCTCACGCAATTCCAAAATCAAATCTCTAAAAACACCAAAGGCATTGAGATTTCTGTGTAAGGCTTCGAATGTGTTCCATTGAATCTGTTTGACGGGAATTTGATTTAATATTTCCAACAAACCATTCGAGTATGAATTTTCGATTTGAGATATAAGTTTTGAAGTTTTTGAAGCCCATTCAGAGAGATCATTCAACTTTTCTATTCTCGAAGATTCTAATTTCGTAAAAGGTTTTTCAGAGTCTCCAAGTCTTCCAAAGTTTAGAGCAAAACTTCTAGTCCCTCCTTTAAAATCCGTCCATTCCAAACCATGAGCGACACGAATTTCCTCTGCTTTTTGCTTCATGGACTCAGCTTCGGCTTTCAATTTGGCCCGCTCAGATCGGATGTATTGACGGAATTCACCCAGAAAGCCTTCTTGGGCTACACTTTGTTGAAAAAGCAGTCTGTAGGCCTTGAAACCCTCCTTGAAAATCTCAGAACCCAAACTTTTGATCCCGGATCGGATATCCCAGGATTTCTCATTTTCAATCTGCTCCTTGGCATAGTCTACCAGCCAAGTTCTCAAGTTTTTATCCTGACTAACCTTCTCTACAAGTCGGTCCACCAATCGCTCCAAAACGGCATCTGTATCCATTTCGAGATCAAATTTGGCTTGAAGGTCCATTTCCCTGGCAAAAGATCGAATCACCCGCTGGAAAAATGAATCGATGGTGCTGACAGCAAAATACCCATAGCCGTGAAGGATATGAAGGAGTGTTTGCTTGGCTCTGGATTGAAGTTCCTCGGGACTCAAACCCAAAGACTCCATCAGGACTTTTTCTAATTCTGAGCCAGAAATTTCCCTTCGACTTAGCTGACCCAAAACCTTCAAAATCCGCTCCTTCATCTCCTGCGTGGCCTTATTGGTAAAGGTTACAGCCAAAATCTGCTTAAAAGCAGTTTGTGGATTTTGAAGGGCAAGTTTGAGGTATTCCAAGGTCAGCGTGTAGGTTTTACCCGAACCCGCCGAGGATTTGTAGATGATAAAAGGTTTGGATTGCTCAGCCATATCTCAAAAGTCAGAAAGCGAAGATAAAAAAGCTCTTCACTATTTAGGCAGTGATCGGCATTCTTTGACGTGAATTGTCAAGGATGAGGTTTTCAGATTTTGACCACTCCTCCTATTTGATTGGCAAAGCCACTTATTTTTTTACAATTTTAGGGAGAGACATATAAACACATGAAAAACCTATTATTCGCATTTCTAATTACCTTTTGCCTAGTACCAAAGCTACAAGCAAAAGACGGTTACCAGCTTTGGCTTTCTTACGAAAAGATTGAAGAAAGTAAACTCCGACAGGAGGTGGATCAGCTCTTTTCGGGAATCTATTTTTTTACTCAAAATCCTACTTATGATATCATCAAAGAGGAATTTACTCGAAGTGCTGAGGGGTTTTTAGACCAAAAAGCCAAATTCCTTTCCACAAGGGACGGGGATTTCAAACTCCTTGTAGGTACTCGATCTGAACTATCCCAGTATCTCGGACTTTCTCAGCAGGCTGAAATCAAAAATCTAGGCGAAGAAGGATACTGGCGTGGACCGCTGGAAATCAACGGAAAGAAGACCTACATCATCACCGGAAATTCTCCAGTTGGGGTTTTGTATGGAAGTTTTGACTTTTTGAAAAGTATCCAAATCGGCGAGTTCGATTCAAATGCGGAAAATTCAGACCAACCCAAGGTTCAATTGCGGATGTTGAATCATTGGGACAATTTGGATCGAACGGTGGAACGAGGCTATGCGGGATTTTCGATTTGGGATTGGCATAAGCTTCCCGGCTATATTGACCCAAGGTATATTGACTATGCAAGAGCCAATGCAAGTCTTGGAATCAATGCGGTATCCCTGACCAATGTCAATGCAAATGCTTGGATTCTACGGGAAGACTTTATCGAAAAAGTGAAGGTTCTTGCAGACCTTTTCCGACCTTATGGCATCAAGGTTTATCTCACTGCCCGTTTTTCAGCTCCTATCGAAATGGGAAACCTAGAAACAGCCGATCCGCTAGATTCGGATGTCCGGGCATTCTGGAAGGAAAGAGTCCAGATGATTTACCAGCATATCCCTGATTTTGGTGGATTTCTGGTTAAGGCTAATTCAGAGGGTCAACCCGGTCCTCACGAGTACGGAAGAAATCATGCAGAGGGTGCTAATATGCTGGCGGAAGCTTTGGCTCCATTTGGCGGAAATGTGATTTGGAGAGCATTTGTTTATTCGCATGAAATCGACGAAGACCGACACAAGCAGGCAAATCTCGAATTTGAACCTTTGGATGGGAAGTTTTTGGAAAATGTAATTATTCAGGTCAAAAACGGAGCCATCGATTTTCAACCCAGAGAGCCATTTCATCCGCTATTTGGAGCAGTGGATGAGACCAATCTGGGCATGGAATTTCAAATCACTCAAGAATACCTGGGCCAGGCTACCCAATTGGTGTATTTGGGCCCCATGTGGGAGGAGATTTTGAATACTAAAACCTATCGACCTGGTCCATCTACCACCGTTGCAAGCATCATTGACGGTTCGGACTCCGGCCAAAAACTGACTTTAATGGCGGGAGTCTCTAATATTGGGACAGACAGAAACTGGACAGGCCACCTATTCGGACAGGCTAATTGGTATGCCTTTGGCAAAATGGCCTGGAACCCCTATCAAGATGCGGAAAGCATAGCTTCAGAATGGATCAAACTAACCTTTGGCCATGAACAGACATTGCTCTCTTCCGTCCAAAATATCATGATGGAATCACATGAAGCAGCAGTCAATTATATGACTCCGCTGGGATTGCATCACCTTATGGGTAGAAGCCACCATTATGGTCCCGGGCCTTGGGTAGAAGGAGGAAGAGCCGATTGGACTTCTCTTTATTATCATAAAGCTGATAGCCAGGGAATCGGTTTTGATCGGACTTCCTCGGGTAGCAATGCCCTTGGCCAATATGCTCCTGAAATAGTCAAGGAATGGTCTGACCCAACCCAAATTCCAGAGAAATACCTGCTTTGGTTTCATCACATCCCTTGGGACTTTCAAATGAAATCGGGAAAAACACTCTGGGAAGAAATGGCCCTTCACTACGACTCGGGTGTAAAAACCGCTCTTGAAATGAAGGAAAATTGGCAAAAACTTGAAGGGCAATTGGATGAAGAGCGATTTCATCACGTCAATCAATTACTTTCTGTCCAAATAGAAGAGGCTCGATGGTGGCGAAATGCCTGCCTTTTGTACTTCCAGACTTTTTCTGGAAAACCATTTCCCGACGAGATTGAAAAACCGCAAGGCGATCTCGAATATTACAAGAGCTTAAGGTTTCCTTTTGCTCCCGGCATCAAGCCAAATTGGTAAAATTCTCGAAATATTTACAATGAAAATCCATATGGTCTAATTAAGCTTTCTTCAAGCAGGAATATTCTATAATTTAGCAATTCTTATTTCAAATACCCTTTCAAACCTTGGTAGTGAGATTTGTCCTAGTTTGGATTTTCGTCTTGATAACTCCCTTAGCACTGTTCGCTCAACGGGACACTTTTGATAGCTTGTTGGATCGGTCTATTACAGCCCGATACATCAGACTAGACAGTGCATGGTACTTTCTAAATCAGGCAGAGAAGATTAGAAATGAGTATTTCCCAAAGGATCCCATACTTCTAGGAAAGCTTGAAAACCAGTCCGGCACCCTTTACTATGTTAATGGCGATTATGCCAGTTCTTTAAGGCATTTTTCTAATGCAATTGCAATACTAAAAGACCAAAACAGTAAAAAAGATTACGTCTATGCTCTCAATGGTAGAGCGCTCATTTATCTGAGTCAGCATGAGTATGAAAATTCAATCAAGGTCTTGGATGAATGCATTAAAATCAATCAAGAACTGCAAGACAGTGTTGGACTAGGAAAGAATTATTTTAACAAAGGCATTTCTGAATCTGAATTGGGGAATTACGAGGAGGCCATGGTTTCACTCAAAACAGGCCTGAATTTTTTGAGTAATTATCCCGATGAGCCGCTTATGCCCATGATAATCAATAGACAGGCTAAGGTCTATTTTGAAATGGGGGACTTTTCAAAGTCTGAACAGACCTATCAGCAAGTTTTGAATGAATATCCCAAAACCTCAAACTGGGAATTGACTTTTGCCTATGCGGGTCTGGCCGAAATCCAATGCGAAAGAAATGATTATCCGAGTGCAATCGAATACGGAAAACTAGCTCTCAACTATGCTGAGCGAGTCAATGCGCTTTGGGATAAGGAGCGGGCTTCGGCAATTCTTTCAACAGCTTACGAGAAAGCAGGAGCCTACCAGCAAGCATTGGAGTACAGCAGAATCAACAAATCCTATTCTGATAGCCTTTACAATCAAAACAAAAATTCAGAGATCAGTTTTCTGCAATTGCAGCTGAGCGATGCAGAGAATGAGGTACTGAAGCAAGAGCAGGAAAGTGCCCAAAACGAATTACGTCTCAACAGAAAATACTTGATTCTTTTGTTGATCGCACTGGCAGTGACGATATCCGGGCTAATCTTGTACTCGAGACTTTTGGTGAAGAAAAATAAGTTTGCTGAGCAGCTCAAAGTCAAACAAGATGAAATTGAGGCCAAAAACGAAAAGCTCACCTCTATAAATGAAGAAAAAAACAAGCTCTTTTCTATCCTTTCGCATGATTTAAAAGGACCTGTTACTTCCATCAAGCAACTCTTAGAATTGAGTAAGGCAGGATTTTTCAAAGGGGAAGAAGAACGAAAGAGTGTACAAGACCTACTTACAAATCAAGTCAATCAGACTCATCAACTTCTAGAGGAATTGCTTGATTGGTCACATGCTCAACTTGACGGTATCATCACCAAGCCAATCGAAGTAAACTTAGTAGAAACCATTCAAAAGCAATTAAATCACCTCTCTTATCAAGCGATGGCAAAAAGCCTCAGCTTTAAATTTGATCCGCCAACCTCTCCAGTTTTTGCTATGGCAGATCCTCAGCAACTCAAAATCATCCTTCAAAATTGCCTGCAGAATGCCATTAAGTTTTCAAAGCCTGAGGGACAAATTTCAATTCAGCTTTCAGAGAAAAAAAATAATGTCCTTCTCTCCGTCAAAGATCAAGGCGTAGGGATATCTCCCGAAAAGTTGGATGAAATCAACAACAAGATGGTCAGAGTGCAATCTTCTCCAGGAACGCATAAGGAGAAAGGAACAGGCCTTGGACTACTGCTTGTGAGAGAGTTTATTGAGAAAAACGAAGGTTCATTGGAAATAAAAAGCGAACTTGATGAAGGCACCGAGATCCTAATCAGTCTTCCCAAAAGCAAAACCACCTAATCCCTATGAGAAAGTTTATTCCATTCCTTGTCCTTAATTTTTTTGTACTCTCATCTATAGCCCAGACCCTTACGACAAGAGAAATGGACCGGATCAATTGGATGGAATTTGCGGAGTTTGTCCCTGAAAAGATTCAGACAGTATTACTTCCTACTGGAACTCTAGAACCACACGGAGTCATCAATAATGGCGCAGACAATACCGCTCCTTTTGCTATGGCTAAGGATATTGCTGATGAGCTCAATGCGTTGATTGCCCCTACATTGAACTATGGCATGACAGGTAGCATGGCCAATTACCCTGGAGCCTTTGAGATTTCTGAGGAAGCCTACTCACTTTTTATCAGGGATATTCTTAAAGGACTCGCTAGAAATGGTTTTAAAAATATCATCATTCTGAATGGTCATGGAGGAGGGCAAACTGCCGTTCTACAAAAGGTAGCAGGCGAAGTAGCGAACGAATTACAAGTCCGAACTTTGGTAATCAACTGGTGGAGCTATGCTTCAGATGTGACTTTGGAAGTATTCAAAGAAGACGGAGGTCATGCGGGGCTCAATGAAACAGCTTATATCCAAGCCATCGATCCCACCCTTGTTCATCAGGAGCGCTACAACTCCAACCAAGCTACTGCCTACCCAAAAGATAAGTCGTGGTCTGCCGTGCCTTTCCCATCCTCAATCGGTCTCTATCAAGAAGGCCAAGGGTACCCTAATTTTAACCAAGAACAAGCAGAGGAATACTTTCAAAAAGTCAATGAAAAAGTCCTTGCTTTGATCGAAGAAACCATTGCAAAATGGGACTTGGCTGGGTTATAATAATTCTGAATTATGAAAAAGGCATTAATTCTCGGCGCAAATGGCAACATCGGGCAAATCATTGCTAAGGAATTGGCTGACAAGGGAGTACCGATTAAATTATTTAGTAGAAATCCAAAGAAAGTCAACCCCAATGACGAATTAATCATCGGCAACCTTCTTCATGCCGATGATGTCCTACAGGCAGCTGAAGGCGTTGATGTGGTTTTTTTAGTAGCAGGTATTCAATACGACAAAAAGGTCTGGGAAAAAGAATGGCCTATCATCATGGAAAACACGCTGGAAGCCTGTAAAGCACAGCAAGCCAAATTGGTCTTTTTTGACAATATGTATGCCTGTGACCCGACAAAAATCGGGAACCTGACCGAAAGCACAGCCCTGAACCCCGAAAGTACCAAAGGCAAGGTCAGATTGCATATTTTGAAAATGCTCTGGCGAGAGGTTGAAGAAAAAAGTCTGGAAGCAATTGTTGCGAGGGCTCCTGATTTTTATGGACCCAATGCCAAAAACAGCCTTTTGCATGAGCTAGTCATCAGCAGAATGAAATCAGGCAAAAATCCTCAATGGCTGTTCAATGCTAAAAGTAAGCATTCCTTTATCTATATTCCTGATGCCGGCAAAGCAACTGTGGAATTGGCATTAAGCCCAAACACTTGGAATCAGACCTGGAATCTACCTACTGATCAAGCTTTTTACTCTGTAGAGGAAATTACCCGAATTCTAAATACACATCTAAATAAGGATTTCAAACTTCAGGTACTTCCATCCTGGGCTATTTCGCTATTAGGTCTGTTCATTCAACCTTTGAAAGAAGTAAAAGAACTGAGCTATCAGCTCGAAGAAGACTATTGCTTCGATAGCAGCAAATTTGAAAAGGCCTTTGGCTGGAAAGCCACACCCATGGAAGATGGACTTAAAAAATGTCTTGAAGCCTAGCCCAAAATTCGCCAAACCCTTTCTCGCAATTGAGGAACTACCTCAGATTCAAACCAAGGGTTATTTCGCATCCATAAACGATTTCGAGGAGAAGGATGGACTAAAGGAAAAAAGTCTGGACTGTACGCTTCAAAGCTTTTGACAGTCTCAGTCAGTGTCTTTTTTCGGCTTGCACCCAAATAATACTTCTGAGCATAGGCCCCTATCAGAAGTGTAAGCTGAATATTAGGCATCCAGTCTAGAAGCGATGCATGCCACTGAGGAGCGCATTCGGGCCGAGGTGGTAAATCACCGCCCTTTCCCCTACCCGGATAGCAAAATCCCATCGGCATGATACCCACAATTTCCGGATCGTAAAAAACCTCTTTTTCCATTTCCAGCCAATTTCTCAAATTATCACCACTGGGATCATTCCAAGGAATGCCTGTTGCATGCACTCGTGTGCCCGGTGCTTGACCTATGATTAGGATTTTACTTTTCTGATGCACTGAGAAAACCGGATTCGCTCCTAGCGGCAGGTATTTTTCGCAGATTTTACAATCCTTAATCTGATGAATATGGTTTTCGAATTCGCGTTTCTCAGATAGCATGTTAAAGTCGTTAAAAATCAAACTTGCCAGTGTCAGAAGAATGACAAATTATTGATTTCAAAATAAGATAATATCGCAGATTATCTTTTCTGGAAAAGAATTTTTAAATTTCATCATACTGGATGTCAATACTTTGGAACAAACATCTGATTCTGAAGTTTTACATTTTCCTGAATACCAACAACCAATCAAATCATGAGAAGCTCGATTATATTATTTGGAATGATCGTCATGATAGCTAGCGGGTGTTTCACTCAAAAAGACTATGTGACCGAATATGACTACAATTATCAAGCATCTTTTAAAAGGTATAAGACATTTGCTTTTGTGGAGCCGACAGAAGTGGATACCAGTCTGATCCGACCAGTTTTGAATGCAACCATTGGAGCACGTCTAGGGTCTCAAGGTTTCAGAGAAAAGCCAGAAAAACCTGATATGTTGGTTTCGTACAAGATTTTCATGGATTCGATCCGCTATCGTGGATACGTACAACCGGAGTTTGATTACTGGCTTAAAAGCCGAGGCGCGGAAGTAGTCGAGGAGGATGAAGATGAAGAAGAGAAAGAAAGAGAAAAAGACGAAACGTACAATCAAATCAAGTACAAGGAAAACAATGGGATGCTGGTCATCTACGTGATCGACACAAAACGGGGAAATACTATCTGGCAAGGGTACACAGCAGCAAATTTTGATGAAGCTTCTCCTACTTTTCAAGCTGACATCACCAGAGCAGCCTATCGTGTCATGAATGAGTTTAAAGTTGTCAATAGATTGATGGAATAAGAACTAGTTTTACTCTCTAATTAATTTTATTTTTTTACTTAAAAATCTGATAATTAACATTTTAATAAAACCTCAAGGTAGTGTATTGATACTTTTTTCAGTCTTAAAAACCCCAAAAAAGACGTCATTAAACTCAATTTTTACTGTGTTTGTGTTTTTATGTTTTTCGTTTAGGTTTTTACGATAAATACACAAAATCTTAGCTTTTTGATTGAGAAATTAGTGGACAAGCCCACTTTTATATTTTTACTTATTTGCTTGATTTTTAGGTATTTATAATCTATATTCCGCATGTTTATAGCGTATTTCTATTGTTTATTACCCCCCATTTTGAATTTTCTTTTTGTTCAACTATAAATTTTAATGCTATGACAAGTTTTAACGATCCGGGGATGGGTTCTTTTGTAGAAAATAGCCCCGAAAATCAGTTCGAAGAAGAGTTCCAGCAAAATCCTTTTCAAGAAGAGGGACTCGAGATTGACCAGGCGGAATTGGATGCATTGGAGGAGTCAAGTCCTGATGCAAACATTCAAAACATCAAAACATTACAGCCAATTGATAAGAAAATCATTGATTGGAAATGGAAGCCGATTCCAATTGCCCGACACCAGGTATCAGGAAGTTATGAGACAGTTCAATCAGGCTGGCAACTAATTTTGAGAGTAGATGTCGATGGTACAGGCAACCTTCGAATGGCGAGCTTTGATTTTTTTCGAGTAGGAAGCACAACTAGCTATTGGGGTTCATTTATTATGAGAAATCCTACGGTGGTTTATGGGTCAACCAAAGTAACTGTTTCGGGTTCCTTCACAGGTACCAAGTCTATGTGGGCCAATCGGGCAAAAATTGAAATCTCTCGAAATTACATCTTTTCTACCAGGGCCTCAGCCAAGGTGACCATGATGCAAAACTCTACCTCAGGTGCTATTTATACCTGCGCTTTCAAATCTCAATATTTCAGAACCCTGCAACTAGAGACTGATGTGGAGCAAGGCACGACTCTGTTTGGTAGCTACAATACTGGTACCTACTCAAACCCAGGCCCTACACGGACTCTAAACTTGGTGTCTGCTTTCCAAGAGGCCGGAATTCAAATGAATTATACGGGAAGCAACAACTACATCAATACCAGTGAGGCTGGAAGTGACTCCCGCTGGACCGAAAGCGAGATGCATGCCAGTATGGTCAGGCACTTCAGTGTGTACAAAAATTCTCCTCAGTGGGCCGTTTGGTTATTTGCCGCTCGAAGAGCTGTCAGCAATACGCTTTTGGGAATTATGTTCGATTATAAGAGTTCGAACAAACCTCATAGACAAGGAGCCGCTGTATTTCAGGACACGCTAGCAAGCTATTTCAGCGGGAATAATTATACTAGAAATCAACTCTTCACCTATGTCCACGAATTGGGACATGCCTTCAATCTCCTTCATAGTTGGGATAAAAGCAGACCCGATAGCTTAAGCTGGATGAACTATCCTTGGGGCTATGACAACCGCAACGGAAGTGGACAATTTTGGGCCAATTTCACCTTTGCCTTCGACACTGGAGAGCTAGAACATCTCAGACATGGATACTACAATAGTGTAGTCATGGGTGGAAATGATTGGGCACAAGGCGCAGGTTTAGAGGCTCCCCACCGCCATATAGAGGACCTCACCGCTGATATCCACGATGACAACAGTGGCCTCAGGCTTGAAATCGTTCCAATTAAAAGCTCTTACGCTTTAGGCGAACCGGTGGTCGTGGAGATCAAACTTCGGTCGCGACTCAAAGATGATCAACGGGTAAATGCTCATGTACATCCAAAATATGAGCAAGTTCGGATCGGTATCATGAAGCCTAATGGACAGGTAATGAATTATGAGCCCGTTGGACATAACTGCGTAGCGGTCAAGGATGCCGTGCTGACTGACGAAAAAGACACGCTCTACGCCAGTGCTTATATAGGCTACGGAAGAGATGGATTTTATTTTGATGCACCAGGGATTTACAAGATCAAAGGTGCTTACAGAACGCCAGATGGTTCTGTCATTCAAAGTGAGGATGTGAAAATCAGGGTAAAATCACCTCTCAATGCGCAGGAAGATGCTATTGCAGATAGCTATTTCCATGATGACGTAGGGATGCTTTTCTACTTAATGGGATCAGATAGTCCAAGCCTTAAAAATGGGAATGATCTTTTGAAAGAAGTATCAGAAAAACATGCCAAAAATTCACTGAGTATTTATGCTGACTTCATCTTGGGTATCAATGAATCTATGACTTATAAAATCGTCGATCCCGAAAGTCAAAAACTACAGGTGAGAAAAAGAGACCTCGGGCAAGCGACAAGTCACTTGGACAAGGTCTTCTCTGAATCTGCAGGAGATAAAGGCATAGATAATATCACACTGAATTGGGCTTACAGGCAATTGGCTGATGGTATGCTTAAAGAGGGGGATGAAAAAGCCGCTGTGCAATTGATGAAAAGTATGGAAGCAATTTTCAAAAAGAAGAAATTGAAAGCTTCCGTCATGGAAACAATCAAATCACAGATCAACTCCTTGCTAGCTAATCGCTAGAAATCTTTTCTCCCTAAAAATCCGTCCCCTTCTAATGGTACTTAAATAGAAGGAGGACGGATTTTTCCATTTTTAGGCATCCCTAAAGCCACTTATCAGAATAGTGCGGGTACTTTTCGGATTTACTCACAATTCATCTATTTTTATAAAAACCCAAATTGAATCAATTATGAAAAACCTCATCACATTATTGATCTGTGGTGTGCTCAGCCAGTCAGCTTTGGGGCAAGGAACCCAGCTGCTTCGACAGCCTACGCTTAGCCAATCCGAAATTGTATTTGTCTATGCCAATGACCTTTGGAAAGTGTCTCGAGCTGGAGGTCAGGCAACCCGACTAACAAGTAATGAGGGAGAAGAGTCACTTCCGCATTTCTCTCCAGACGGTACACATATCGCATTTACGGCACAATATGATGGCAATACGGATGTCTACCTGATTCCATCAGAAGGTGGTGAACCACAACGACTGACCTGGCATCCAGGTGCAGATAATGTCACAGGATGGACTCCTGATGGACAGCACGTTTTATTTACCTCTGGCAGAGAAGGACATGCGACAGAGGAATCTAAATTTTTTAAAATTTCCAAGAATGGAGGAATGCCCGAATCATTGGCCATTCCAAGGGCTGTGAATGGAGAACTTTCCCCTGATGCTTCACACATTGCTTATCAGCAAATTTCATTTTGGGATCCAGAATGGAGAAATCATCGCGGTGGACAAGCCAAACCCATTTGGATAGTCGATATGAAAGACTATTCTCTTCAAATGACTCCGCAATTGGACAATGAGCGGCATACTGATCCTGTTTGGCTTGGAAATAAAGTGTATTACATCTCAGAGCGGGATTTCCTTGCCAATCTTTGGTCCTTCGATCCTGCAACGGGTCAGGAAAAACAAGAAACCTTCTTGAAGGATTTTGATATCAAAAGCATTGATGCCGGGCCAGATGCAATCATTATCGAGCAAGGAGGGTATCTACACTTATTTGACCCTGGGAATGGCTCTTTGACACAGGTAGAGATTGAGGTTAAGGGCGATTTTCACTGGGCTAGAGAGCGATGGGTGGATGTTTCTGCCAGTCAACTTCAGAATCCCTACCTCTCTCCTACCGGGCAGCGCGCATTATTTGAATTTCGAGGTGAGATCATTACCGTTCCAAAAGAAAACGGATCGGGCAGAAATATCACCAATACCTCAAGTTCTGCAGAGCGAGCCCCAGCTTGGTCACCTGATGGCCAAAAGATCGCCTACTTCTCTGATCAATCCGGAGAATATCAATTAATCATTGCCGATCAAACAGGCAGTACCATTGAGAAAACTATCAAAATTCCAGATCCAAGCTTTTTCTTTGAGCCAGAATGGGCTCCGGACGGAAGACACCTGGCGTTCACAGATACGGACTACAATATTTGGCTTGTTGAAATTGAAAGTGGAAATGCACGAATAGTCGAAACCGACCGATTTGCACATCCTAATCGCTCCATGAATCCAGTTTGGTCTCCTGATGGAAAATGGATAGCCTATTCCAGACTGATGGATAATCAGTTCAAATCTATTTTTGTCCTCAATGTAGACACCAACGAAAAGATCCAAATCAGCGATCAATTAGCAGACGCCATATCCCCAGTTTGGGATGAAAGTGGAAAGTATCTTTACTTCTTAGCTTCTACCAATTTTGGGCTAAATACAGGCTGGCTGGATATGAGTAGCTACGATAGGCCTGTGACCAGACATCTGTATTTTGCCATTCTGGATGCAAATGAAAAATCTCCACTTCTCCCAAAAAGTGACGAAGAAAAAGCCAAAGAAGCCAATGGGGAAAAGAAAGATGAAAATGGAGCCGTCACTGTAAAAATTGATCCAGAGAATATTGCAAGAAGAATTGTAGCAGTAGATATTCCTGATCGAAATTATACTGGCCTTGCCTCTGGACCTGAAGGAACGGTTTTCTACATGGAAGCAATTCCCAATCAAGGGACAGTCCTCCGAAAATATGACCTTAAAAAGCAAAAGTCGGAAGAATTTTTACCTCGAGTAAATCAAGTGGTAGTCTCTAAAGACAGAAAGTCCATGCTCTACCAATCAGGGTCAACTTGGGGAATCATCGAAACTTCCGGATCAAACAAGAAAGTAGGAGATGGAGCGCTTAAAGCAATTTCCTCCATGAAAGTCAAAGTCAATCCACAGGAAGAGTGGCAGCAGATTTACAGAGAAGGCTGGCGCTATCAGCGAGACTTCCTTTATGTTGACAATGTGCATGGCGCACCATGGGACGATATCTATGAATGGTATAAGCCGTGGGTAGACCATGTGCGTCACCGTACGGATATGAATTACATCATCGATATTATTGGTGGTGAAGTAGCGGTAGGCCATTCCTATACCCGAGGTGGTGATTTTCCTGATATCGACCGTGTACCAATTGGACTTTTAGGAGCTGATTTTGAAATGGTAAATGGACATTATCGTATCAGCAAGATTTATAATGGAGAAAGCTGGAATCCAAATCTGACTGCACCATTAGCTCATCCAGGCAATGAAGCGAAAGTCGGGGAATACCTAGTAGGAATAAACGGAAAAGAAATCCAAGCCAATACTAACCTGTATGAATACTTGGAAGGAACTGCCAATCAATACACGACCATTCACCTCAACTCAAAGCCAGGCTTGGACGGAGCAAGAATGATCGCTACCAAACCCGTAGCCAATGAATCCCAATTACGAATGATGGATTGGGTGGAAGGTAATAGAAGAAAAGTCGATGAACTATCGGATGGAAAGCTCGCTTACGTCTATCTTCCAAACACCGGTCAGCCAGGATACACCTATTTCAATCGATACTACTTCTCCCAGCAGGATAAAAAAGGTGCAGTGATCGATGAAAGAAATAACGGTGGTGGTTCTGCCGCAGATTACATGGTGGACATCATGGCGAGAGAACTTCACGGCTATTTTAACTCCCGAGCCAATGATCATAGACCCTTTACCACTCCCATGTCTGGAATATGGGGACCAAAAGTCATGCTGATCAATGAACGAGCAGGTTCGGGAGGAGATCTGCTGCCTTACCTTTTCAACAAAATGGAAATAGGCCCTCTCATCGGCACCAAAACTTGGGGAGGCTTAGTAGGCACTTGGGATACGCCTCCTTTCATAGACGGCGGGCGAATGGTCGCACCAAGAGGAGGTTTCTATGACGTAAATGGAGAATGGGCTGTGGAAGGAGTTGGAATTTCCCCGGATATTCCGGTAGAGCAGATGCCGAAAGACGTGATCAATGGAAGGGATCCTCAATTGGAACGAGCAGTCACTGAGGCATTGAAGCTACTCGAAACTGAAGGGGTAGAACTCAAACCAGAACCAGCACCTCCTATTCGATATTTCAGACCAAAAGGAAATTAATTGCTAGCAAACGCCTAATTTAATTACTCCTTACACCATCAATACCCAGCAGCTGATTCTGAGTTATGGAATCAGTTCTGGGTATTTCTTTTTTTGAAAGTTTGAAAAAAATTGGAGTTTTTTTGGTGAAAAATATTCTTTGAAAGATCCTAAATAACAAGATATTCAGAGGAAAAAATGCTCAGATTTATTTTCCTGAACAAATAAAACCTTTATGTTTTAGGATCGGAATTAAGTTTTTCGAATCTTTAAATAAATTAAACTTTTATAATCATGATAGATCAATTATTAAAAATGGCCGATGGCCCTTTGAAAGAATTTCTAGCAAATTCAAATGTGGATGCAGGTCCCGGAGATGCTTCCGCAATCGAGGAAGTTCTTGGTTCTCTTTTGCAAAAGAAGGCCCAATCTGGAGATCTCTCCGCTGTGAAAGAAATGTTTTCAGGTGCTGACACCCCAGCAGATAGTCCTGCAATTCAAGGGCTCTCAGGAGATTTTGCTTCCGGACTTATGGAAAAGTTGGGGCTAAATAGCCAGCAGGCAATGAGCCTTGCAACAGCAGCCCTTCCCATGCTGATGAACTTTTTCAATCAGCGCGTCAATGACGCTCCCCAAGACAATAATGACATCATGAATTCTGTAGCCAAAGCCTTACAAGGTGGTCCGGGTGCCGGAGGAGCTGATATCCTAGGTTCACTATTAGGTGGTGGAGGAAAAGGAGGTATGGACCTCGGTGGGCTTATGAATATGGGTAAAGGTCTTTTTAAATAATTTCATCAACATAAACTCCGAACAAATGAAAAAACTAACGATGATGGCGTTCATTGGAATTTTTATATTCCTTGCCTCCAATGCTCAAGCGCAGGGTCTTAAAATCCCAAAAATGGATTTAAGCTCTCAAGTTTTAGGAATTCTGGATAATACCAAAGGCCTTGGCTTAAATGCTGATCAAGAATCAAAACTCAAAAAAGACAATAAGAGCTTTGTGGATGAATTGATGAAAATAAGTGGAAGCAATGCATCCGATGAGGATAAAAAGGCAAGTTTCCTTGGTTTGAAAAATAAAAGAACCAAGTTCTTGACAGACCTCATGGGGAGTGATTTATTTAGAAAATATTCGGGTCAAATACTGAAAGGAATTAACCCACTCAAATCGAAACTGGGGCTAGCTGCCCTAGCCTTCTAGCGCTAATTGCTTAACTTCACAGCCTCGGTCATCCGAGGCTTTTTTATTACATATGAAAAATCTCTTTCCCTTTCTGTTTGGATGTATTCTCCTAGTCTCTTGCCAGGTTCAGGATCCAAAAGTCAACTTTTGGTTGACAGATCCGAAGTCTGGACTTCTTTTCGAGAAAAACCCCGAAACGCTTAAACTTGGACAAGAATCTCAAACCATTACTATTGACATCGAGTCCCGCTTCCAGTCTATGGATGGCTTTGGATTCACCTTGAGTCAAGGCTCTGCTCAGCACATCCTTCAGATGAGCGATTCGGCACGCAATTCACTCCTTCTTGAGCTTTTTGGGAATGAGGAAAACAGCATCCGAATCAATTATCTCAGACTTTCTGTAGCTGCCTCTGACTTGAATGAATTCCCCTTTTCTTACAATGATCTGGAAGATTCAATGGCAGTAGATCCCGAACTAGAAAATTTTAGCCTTAGCTACGATACCCTGGATGTGATTCCTGTTTTGAAAATGATTTTGGCTATCAACCCCAAAATCAAATTAATGGCCTCTCCTTGGTCTCCACCAAAGTGGATGAAAGACAATAAGGACTCACGAGGAGGATCCCTTTTGGAAGAATTCGAGCCTGCCTATGCACAATACCTGGTCAAGTATATCCAGGCGATGAAAGCTGAAGGCATCAACATAGACGCCCTGACCATTCAAAACGAGCCCTTACATCCTGGAAATAACCCTTCACTTCTAATGCTTCCGGAGCAGCAAGCCCGCTTCATCGGGAAGTACTTGGGGCCGGCTTTCTTGGAATCAGGTATCGAAACCAAAATTGTGGTTTATGATCACAATGCGGATCGACCCGACTACCCGATTTCAGTCATGAGTGACAGTTTAGCTAATCCATTTATTGACGGTTCGGCATTTCATCTGTATGGAGGAGAAATTGAAGCACTTTCAGAAGTACATCGAGCCTTTCCCAACAAAAACATCTACTTCACAGAGCAATGGGTAGGTGCTCCCGGTAATTTGGAAGGAGATATTCCATGGCATGTGAAAAATCTACTGATCGGAGCGCCTAGGAATTGGGCAAAAACGGTTTTGGAATGGAATCTAAGCTCCAATCCTAGCCTGACACCTCATACTGACCGAGGAGGCTGTGACCGTTGCTTGGGCGCAGTGACAATAGATGGAGATCAAGTTACGCGAAATCCAGCCTATTATGTCATCGCTCATGCCAGCAAATTTGTAGATGACGGTTCGGTCAGAATCGAATCCAATTCAATCGAAGGCTTGCCTAATGTAGCCTATCAAACACCGTCAGGAAAAAAGGTCCTAATTGTGCTAAATGACAGTTCGGCTCCTGTAGCTTTCCAAGTAAAGGAAGGCAAGACTCAATTCAGCACCAATCTAAATCCTGGAGCAACTGGAACCTGGGTTTGGTAAGTGAACATTTTTCAAAATTACCTCGTAACTTTTACTTCCTATTCAAAATTCGCATCAGTTCTCTGGCCGTGGTTTCTCCCTTTTGACGAATCAGTCTTCGAGGTGTATTATCTCCCACCTCAAAGGTCATCGCCTCTGCACCGTGCACAAAGAAGAAGTATGAACTAGAAGTGACTCCTCGCTCCATACCTTCCGATGGTCGAATATTGGGGTCATAACCCGGGATTTTTCGAGATGATCGCTTTATTAATTTGGGAATGAGACCAGGATGATTCCCATCCAAATCCTCATTGATTGTGTAAAAAATATCTTCCCAAGTAGCATGAAAATCTGCAGCAAACACGAATTCACCCCCTGTTTCGCGCACTTTGGACTCCATAAATTCGGCCAAGGCTTTTGGCTCAGGCTGATTGAAATTGATCCAATCTCGATTAGTATCTACCCCTCCTACATTATGCCGCCAATGACCTCTGGCCACTCCATCAGGGTTCATCAGAGGCATGACATACAGGTTATATTTACTTCGGAATTTTTTAGCCTGAGGACTATCCTCACAAAGTGTCTCGACAAAGCTTTTTAATGCAAGGAAACCAGGGATTTCCGGTGGATGCTGTAAGGAAATAGCCATCAGCATTTTTTGATCATCAGCCTCCCCTATTTTCAAAACCTCCAGAGGTCTTCCTTCTTTACTTTGGCCAATTTCAATTTTTTCAACAAAATCATTCTCAAGGATTTTCCCTTTCCACCTCTCCACATAGGCAGTCCCTGCAAAATCCTGTGCCGCTATCCAAAGCGTATCTGGACCTACCCAAACCTTCGCTTCAGCAAATTCAATCTGCCTTCGTCCATCCTCCAATGTTTTATAGTGTGGGTGAAAAGCCGCAGAATCTAACTTCTTATAATAAAGCCCTCGCTTATTGATTTTGGGGTAATAGCGGTGAAAGCCATTTTGAGGATATGTCAGCCGAATCCATAGTTGCTTTTCCTCTTCTGACCACATTTTGAATGCATACCATGGACTCGGGTTGATGGGTTGATTCTCTGGCAAAATCATCACCTCGATCAGAGTGTCGTTGACCCTCTTGGCATCATTCAGTCTTCCACCTTCCATTTTATTAGAAATAAAAAAACCGTCACCCAAATCAAAATCCCTATAGACTTGGGTTTCGATCGGTTTATCCTCGGTGGGAACCACATTGATAGGGCCTTGACCTGACCACTGCTGTGTAGGTTTGCAGGCCATGAAAAAGATAAAAAATACAATGGGGGCTAAATACTTCATTCTTGAATTTACAAAAAAAGATTTAGCCCCATGCTAGTATCAGACTTTAGGAACCTGCCAGCCGTTATGATAATGAGCTTTCATTAAGTCATTTGCCTCGCTATCACTAAACTGATTTTTACCTGCGTCCCAATAAACTTTCTTGCCTGTTTTGTAGGCTATATTTCCCATCTGAGCATTAATAGCCGCTACCGAACCAGTCTGAATGGCACATTTCAACATGCCCGGGTCATTTGCCATCACAGAATCAACAAAATTGACTGCATGCAAATCCAGTGCACTACCTTCAGGTCTTGTATGGGGAACCTCTTCCACTTTTGGCTTTCGCTCACCATCCACATTTTCTGTTTCCGGGATTACTTTCCAGCCTCCACGATTGACCACAAGGGTGGCATTATTTCCGATAAATGCGATTCCTTCAGTCGTGCCATAATTTCCTCCGTCGATGCCGGTCGCATGCTCCCAAAGCATGTTGAATCCATCGTATTCATAGACAGTTTGAAGTGTATCTGGGGTCTCAGAAGCATCGTCAGGATAGGCAAATTTCCCTCCTGAAGCCATGACTGATTTAGGAGCGCTTACTCCCATCGCATAAAGTGCAATATCAATCTCATGAACTCCCCAGTCTGTCATCAAGCCACCCGCATAATCCCAAAACCAACGGAAGTTGAAATGAAAACGATTGGGGTTGAACTCTCTTTTCGGTGCAGGACCCAACCACATATCGTAATCTACCCCTGCAGGTGCCGGACCATTGGGGAGCACAGGCACGGGCTTCATCCAACCTTGATATGCCCAACATTTGACTAGTCGAATCTGTCCCAACTTCCCGGATTTGACATAATTGATAGCTTGGTCATATTGACTTCCGGATCGCTGCCATTGCCCCACTTGGACGACTTTTCCATATCGCTCTTGGGCCTTCACCATGATTTGACATTCCTCGATCGTATTGGCTATGGGTTTCTCTACATACACGTGCTTGCCTGCAGATACCGCATCGACCATGTTTAGGCAATGCCAATGGTCAGGCGTACCGATGATCACCACATCAATATCCGGATCTTCCAGCATCTTCCGGTAGTCTTTATACTGCTTTGGACGAGTACCTCGCTGCTTAAAAACATCCTCAGTTCGTTGGTCCAAAACAGATTGATCTACATCTGCTAAAGCAACACAGTTGACGTTAGCCATTTTGAGATGTGCGTTCATATTGGACCAGCCCATACCTTTGCAGCCGATGACTCCATAATTGAGTTGATCTGAAGGCTTGATTTTGCGGGTAAAAGCACCAAAATCTGCCGCAGTTAATACTGATGGCATGCTGAGTCCAGCTCCTAAGAGCATGGTATTTTGTAGAAATTTTCTTCGAGAGGACATTTTTGTCAAGGGTTTATGTAAAAGGTTCTAATCTGGTTTTCAGTAGCTAGCATAGATATTCTAGATACTTGATACTAAGTACTTTCTACTTAAAGTGGTCTTACCCAAATATTTCTAAATCTCACCGGATTGCTATGATCCTGAAGCTTAATTGGAAGAGCCTCTGCGTGAGCTTTGTAATTAGGGATGCCGATGTACTCAGTAGGTCCGCGAAGGATGACATGATTTTGAACCAAAACACCATTGATCAAAACAGTCACAGTAGCAGGAGATGTAAGCACTCCATTTTTATCAAAACGAGGAGCTTTGAAAATGATATCGTAATAATTCCATTCTCCCGGAGCACGAAGTGGATTGACTAGTGGCGGAAACTGCTTGTAGATACTTCCAGCCTGACCATTGGTGTAGGTCTTGCTTTCGTAGCTATCCAAAATCTGCACCTCATACAGTCCCATCAGGAAAAAACCGGAGTTTCCGCGACCTTGTCCCTCTCCTTTGATCTCTGTAGGAGCTGACCATTCGATGTGATATTGTGCATCTCCAAAGGCCATTTTTGACTGGATATCCCCTTTACCTGGAGTCACAACTAGTTCACCATTTTCTATAATCCACTCAGCGGGACTAGACCCATCTCGGGCAGAAACAAAACTATTCAAGCTACTTCCATCGAAAAGTACGATGGCATCCGATGGAGGAAGGTTGTTTTCAGCTCCGGGAGTAATTTTTGGAGGGACAGGTGTATAGAACTCAGTAGCTTGAGGAGGCATAGGCGGTGGAGTTTTCTCTTGACCATACAAGGACAAACTTAAACCTGCCGAAAGGAAAAGGAATAAAAGTGATTTAAATCGAATGTTCATACCGTAGATTATTTTAAGGTTTATAATTTCACAGGATAAATTAAGTCCAAATGCGCTCAATCAAAAAACCATTGATGGATTTTTGATTGTAAGCGCCAGAAGCTTTCCTAATTTTCTGAAAATTTCACCTTATGAAGAAGATCTACCTCTCTATTTTAAGTCTGTTTTTCACAGCTCAATTCGCTTTTAGTCAAACTGAGTATTATTTCCCAGGGGAAAAATTTAATCCGGAAATTCCTTCACCTGAGGAATTCTTGGGCTATCCTGTAGGAGACTGGCATACTCGCTATGATCTCATCGTCAAATACTATGAAAAATTGGATGAGCTCAGTGATATGGTCAAGCTAGAAACGATCGGCTATACACACGAACACCGGCCAAAGGTCATCCTGACCATTGCCAACGAAAGCAACATGGCCAACCTTGAAGCGATCCGACAAACTCAGGTACAATTGGCAGACCCAACTCAACCCAAACCAGATGTCAGCCAAATGCCATCTATCGTCCATTTAGGCTATGGGGTGCATGGAAATGAACCTTCTTCAGCAGAAGCAGCACTCTTGACCGCTTATTGGATTGTAGCAGGTCAATCTGAACTCGCTCAGAGAGTCAGAGAAGAATCTGTAGTACTCATCGATCCCACCCTCAACCCAGATGGAAGGGACAGACACAGTCTTTGGGCTAATTCTAATAAGGGCTTTCCACCGGTCGCAGATCCTTTGGACAGGGAGCACAATGAGGCTTGGCCCGGAGGGCGAACTAACCATTATTGGTATGATCTTAACAGAGACTGGCTTCCACTTGCCCACCCTGAATCACAGACCAAAGTCCAATGGTATCATCAGTGGTATCCCAATGTCACCACTGACTTTCATGAAATGGGTACGAATAGCACTTATTTCTTCGAACCAACCAAACCCTATGGATCCGAAAACCCTGTAGTTCCAAGAAAAAACTACGATGAAATCAACCCCATTTTCGCCAACTACTTTGCGAAATACATGGATGAAATCGGCAGTCTTTATTGGACAAAGGAGGTTTTTGACAATAGCTATCCCGGCTATGGATCCACTTACCCTGATATTCATGGTGGCTTGGGCTTGGTATTCGAGACGGCCAGTAGCCGGGGCCATCTTCAAGCTAGTCAGCGAGGCGACATCTCTTTTGCATTCACCATTCGAAATCATGTGGTCAACTCCCTAGCTACCTTAGAAGCTGCTATTGATAACCGGGAATACATGCATGATTATCTCCGGGAATTTTTCGAAACGGCAGTTGCTGAAGGAAAAAAAGACCCTGCTAAAAACTATGTGTTTGGAGATGAGTATGACGAAAGTAGAAATAGACTCTTTGTTCAGTTTCTACTTGATCATCAGATTGATGTCTATGAAAATAATGCTGATTTGAAGGTTGGAAATAACACCTTCAAAAAAGGAAAATCATGGGTAGTCCCTACCGCACAACCTCAATACCGCATGGTTCGCACCATGTTTGAATATGTAAAAGAATTTGCTGATTCGGTTTTTTACGACGCATCAGCCTGGACCATGGCGGCAGCTTATGGGATGCCTTTCGCCGCTGCACCATCTGCTCAAGTAGGTGAGGAAGTAAAAGAGGTAGCAAAACCTTCTTTCGAGTTTCCTGAAGGAAAAGCTTATGCCTATCTCATTGACTGGTCAGATTACTTTGCGCCGAAGGCACTTTATGAGCTACAAAAAGCAGGCATTCATGTAGAGGTAGTCAACCGACCACTTCGATCGCAAACTCAAGAAGGTGCGGTAGATTTTGCAGCAGGGACGCTAATGATTCCGATGGGTTTCCAAAAAATCGAGGATACAGAATTGATCGAACAGCTGAAAAACATCGCCAATAAAAATCAGCAGAAAGTATATAAGGTAGAAACGGGGCTAAACCTTTCAGGCATTGACTTAGGCTCCAATTCGGTGGGAGCTGTGCAGCAGCCAAAAGTCATTATGCTGGTGGGACCGGGTGTTTCTAGCTATGAAGCCGGTGAAATTTGGCATTTGCTAGACTCAAAGGTTGGAATGCCTATTACCAAAGTAAATACAGATGATTTTGGAAGGGTAAACCTATTTGATTACAATACGCTGATACTGGCATCCGGTAATTACAACAGCCTTTCTAATTCGGCTGTTGAGCACCTCAAAGATTGGATTCAGCGAGGAGGAACCGTTGTTTCACTCAAAAGTGCAAGCCTTTGGCTCAACCGGCAGGGAATCACCAATGAATCTGCAGTAGAACTTGAAGAAAAAGCAGAACCTGAATCTCTTCCTTTTGCAAGTAGCCGTGATTTCGAAGGGGCGAAAGCTGTAGGAGGTAGTATTTATATGGCAGAGCTGGACTTGACTCATCCTATTGCTTACGGATACCAAATGAAAAATATCCCTGTCTACAGAAACAGCAATATTTTCATCCAACCTAGCAAAAACAAATACCTCACGCCTATCCGATACACCGAGAATCCACACCTAGGCGGCTATATTTCCGACCAAAACCTTGAGAGACTCAAGCAAAGCGCCAGTGTCCTCATTTCTCCATCGGGACGTGGAAGGGTCGTTCATTTCTTCGACAACCCTAATTTCCGAGGGGCTTGGTTTGGAACCAATAAGCTCTTCTTAAATGCGATTTTCTTTGGAAACCAAATGGATTGAATCTTTTGATAAATCAGAATTTGAATATGCGGAATTCTGCAAGCAGTCTAAATTCTTGAATGATGGGGACTGGAAATCGGAAGAATGAAGATCGAAGCTTCCCAATTTTAACTCTACATTGATTTTAGACTGAATACCTTTCATTCTATTGGAAATGCCCATTCTCATGATAAAATAAGGCTGGATTTCCCGGCCTTATTTTTTTTAAATGTATATCAGCATTATAAACAGTACCGAAATTGTGCGGATAAAATTCTGCGAAAATGATCAATTTTTGCAGCTTCCGTCATCGGACACCTGTCGGCGGTGGCGGATCGGACATCCGCCTAGAATAGCAAAAAAAATCAGGTTACTGGCATCATTGCGGATAATAATATTTTTTTAACTCATAATTTCGAGTAAGATTCCGCTACCAAAAGTTACAGAATTCCAAGATTCAAGCGGAATCTGTATAGAAATCAAGTCCCCCGGTTGCATATTTCGATAGATCCCATCGCAGAGACTGGAGGCGAGCATACTTATCACTGGATTATGTCCCACAATTAGAAGTCGGTCAAACTCATCCGAACAATTTTCCACCAAATCCATTAAGTCCCGCATATCGCCATCGTAGATGATTCGGGTAAATTCTTGCTTCTTGATCAGTACCGTTTCAGAAAAAATCTTCGCTGTTTCTTGCGTCCTATTAGCACTAGAACAATACATAAAGTCTATTTCAGGGGTGTTTTCATTGAAGCTTTTTGCAATACGCGCTATTTTTTCCCGACCTCTTGAAGTAAGAGTTCTTTCAAAATCTGAATCTGCTGAAAAACTGGCCTCCCCATGCCTCATTAAAAATAAATGCTTCATTTTGGATAAAATTTTTGATTAGCTCCCTACATACATATCAGTGCACAATCACCCTGCCATTCAATCAACTTAATTATTAATAGTTGCAGGTGAAAACAATGCCCTCTATTTTTAGCTTTTCAAAACAAGCCCTCGAGCCTAATTTTAAAATTTTTATGTCCAAAAACGTAGTAATCGTCGAGTCACCTGCTAAAGCCAAAACCATTGAAGGCTATTTGGGGAAGGATTTTAAAGTTGCGTCCAGTTACGGACATATCCGAGATCTGCCCAAAGGAGACAAGGCCATCGATATTAAAAATCGTTTCAAGCCAACCTATGAGGTTTCTCCAGACAAAAAGGAGGTCATCAAAAACCTCAAAAACCTTATCAAGGATGCAGACACCATTTACCTCGCAAGTGATGATGACCGGGAGGGAGAGGCTATTTCTTGGCATCTGAAAGAAGTACTCAAACTGAAAGATGAAAACACCAAGCGAATTGTCTTTCGAGAAATTACCAAAAATGCCATTCAGCGGGCTATCGAAACCCCAAGAGGAATCGATTATGACTTGGTGAATGCACAGCAGGCTCGAAGAATTTTGGACCGATTGGTAGGGTTTGAACTTTCACCGGTTTTATGGAAAAAGATCAAAACAGGACTTTCAGCAGGTCGTGTACAGTCTGTGGCTGTTCGATTGATCGTCGAGCGGGAGCGTGAAATCGAAGCACACAAAGCGAAATCTACTTTCCGAATTACAGCTCAATTTGAAGTGGATGGCAAGTCCTTTCAAGCTGAATTACCCAGAAAATTTGAAACCAAGCAAGAGGCGGAAGACTTCCTAAAAGCATGCCTTGACGCGGACTTTTCTGTTGGAAATCTCGAGAAAAAACCGGCAAAAAAGTCACCGGCACCTCCTTTTACCACATCCACTTTACAGCAGGAAGCTTCGCGCAAGCTGTATTTCTCTGTAGCCCAAACCATGTCAGTGGCCCAGAAACTCTATGAGGCAGGTAAAATCACCTACATGCGTACAGATAGTGTCAACCTATCTGATGAGGCGATGAATTCTGCGGAATCTGCTATCAAAGGAGAGTACGGAAACGATTATCACAAAGCACGGAAATTTACTACCAAGTCCGAAGGTGCGCAGGAAGCTCACGAGGCTATCAGACCGACAGACTTTTCTAGAGCACAAGTAGACGGGGACAGAAACGAGCAACGACTCTACGAACTTATCTGGAAGCGTGCAATTGCTTCTCAAATGGCCGATGCTCAACTGGAAAAAACCAATGTATCCATCAATATTTCCAACTCAGACTTAACCCTTTCAGCTCATGGGGAAGTAATTAAGTTTGATGGATTCCTGAAAGTATATTTAGAATCTACGGATGATGATGAGGAAGAGGATACTCAAAACAAATCCCTCCTTCCAACCATGCAAATTGGACAGGCTCTGGACTTGAAAGAAATGAAAGGGAGAGAGTCTTTTACCCGTGCTGCACCGAGATATACGGAAGCAAGTCTGGTGAAGAAGCTGGAAGAACTGGGAATTGGACGTCCATCTACTTATGCGCCTACGATCTCGACTATTCAGAAGCGAGAATATGTCATCAAAGAGAGTCGGGATGGTAATCCACGGGAATATCAGGAGATGATTATTTCAGATGGAAAGTTTCAGGAAAGCACCAAGACAGAAATTACAGGCGCTGAAAAACAGAAATTATTCCCAACCAATATTGCTATGGTCGTGAATGATTTCTTAGTCGAGCACTTTCCAAATGTTATTGACTTCAATTTCACCGCAAAAGTGGAGAAGGAATTCGACGACATCGCCGCAGGAGGACAAGATTGGCAAGATATGATTGATGCATTCTACGGTAACTTCCATCATAGTGTCGAGGAAACCGAGCAAGTATCGCGTCAAGATGTCAATTCCAGTCGATTCCTTGGCAATCATCCTGAAAATGGAAAACCAATTACGGCAAGACTTGGAAAATTTGGTCCGCTAGTACAAATCGGTGACAGTGAAGACGAGGATAAAAAATATGCAAGCCTCAAAAAAGGGCAGTTTATTGAGAATATCAGTTTAGAAGATGCCCTGGAGCTATTCAAACTGCCACGTGATGTAGGAATGTTTGAGGACAAAAAAATGGTGGCTGCCATTGGAAGATTCGGACCATACATCCGACATGATGGCAACTTTGTTTCCTTGAAAAAGGAACAAGACCCACTTAGCATCACCGAAGAAGAGGCTATCCAATTGATCAAGGATAAGCGGGAAGCTGATGCCAAAAAACACATCAAATCCTTTGATGAGAATCCCGATATCCAGATCCTCAATGGACGCTGGGGCCCTTATATCAAGTTTGGAAAGAATAACTTCAAAATCCCCAAGGATAAGGAAGCAGAGAAGCTAAGCTATGCTGAGACGATAGAAATCATCGAAAATCAGCCAGAGCCCAAAAAGCGGGGAGGGAGATTTTCGAAGAAAAAATAAGTCAAAAAACCGTTCCTGAGGATCGGTTTTTTTTTGTCTAACAATCAACAGACCTTCTACATTTTTTGATTGCAAGCGTCAAACCGATTTGACAAATTAGATTTCTTGAATACTTATTAAATTCAAAGAAATTATTTGGGAGTTAAAATGAAAAGATTGGTAGTACTCAGCGGGGCTGGTATTTCTGCAGAAAGCGGGATCAAAACTTTTAGGGACTCAGGTGGACTATGGGAAGGTCATGATGTTATGGAAGTGGCCTCTCCAGAAGGCTGGCGCAGAAATCAGGATTTAGTCCAAGAGTTTTATAACCTCCGGAGAAAGCAAATGTACGAGTGCCAGCCTAACCTGGCACACCGGATATTAGCGGAATTGGAAGAACATTATGAAGTTCAAATCATCACCCAAAATGTCGATGATCTGCACGAAAGAGCCGGATCATCTCAAGTATTACACCTCCATGGTGAATTAAGAAAAGCGCAGAGTTCACTCGACCCTAAATTGGTCTATGACTTGGATCATTGGGAAATAAAAAAAGGAGACAAATGTGCGAAAGGGAGTCAGCTTAGACCTCATGTGGTTTGGTTTGGAGAGCCTGTACCCAAAATGCTAGATGCTATCAAACTGGCACAACAAGCCGATATTTTTGTGATTGTAGGTACTTCATTGGAGGTTTATCCAGCAGCAAGCTTGGTTTCCTATGTGCCGGATCAGGCAGAGATCTTTGTTGTTGACCCCAATATCCCATCCTCCAAGCTACATCACCGAGCGAAGCACCTCGTCCTACCTGCCACTCAGGGATTGGAAAATCTTAAAAAAATCCTTTTGAAACCCTAATTATTGTAATGCTTTGAATAAATGATTTAAATTGAAGGAAACTTTTCTGTTGTGAGTATGAAAGCAAAATGGCCCATTTTAGATTATAGTGCCTACAAGGACACCACTTACCTTTTACATCAATGGTCGCAGATGGTAGGCAAAGTCCGGCTCAGAAAATCACCTTGGCAAAACCACTCTTGGCATGTAGCGCTTTATTTGGATGCTCAAGGCATGACTACCGGACCAATTCCCTATGAAGGAGGTATTTTTGAAATCAAATTTGACTTTACCCAGCACGAGCTGAAAGTTCGATCTTCCAACGGTACTCGCGACAGATTTTCCCTAGGTAACCAGACGGTTGCAAGTTTTTATGAACAACTTCGGGAAAAATTAGACTTTATCGGGATAAAGGTAAAAATCACAAAAACCCCGAATGAAATCCCTGATGCCATTCCCTTCGACCAAAACACAAAAAGAATCCCCTACCTTCCAAACGAAGCCAAAAATATCTGGAAAGCGTTGATTCAAATCCATAATGTGATGACGGTATTTCGCTCAAAGTTCAGAGGGAAAAACAGTCCCATCCATTTCTTTTGGGGATCATTTGATCTGGCATATACGCGTTTCTCTGGAGCTACTGCCCCAGAATTCGAAGGAGAAGTACCCAATCTAGCCAAAGAAGTCATGCAGGAAGCTTATTCGCATGAAGTATTCAGTGTGGGTTTTTGGCCAGGAGGAGAGCAATTTCCACAGGCAGTTTTCTATGCCTATTGCTATCCAAACCATCCGGATTTTAAAAACAAAAAAGTCCAACCTGAAGAAGCCTATTGGAGTGATGATTTAGGAGAGTTTATTCTACCCTATGAGGCTGTTCAAAAAGCTGCTAATCCCACCAAAAAATTACTGGACTTCTTGGAATCAACTTATAAAGCAGCCACTGAAGTGGGGAGTTGGGATAGAAATCAATTAGATTGTGACTTCTCATCTTTAGAAAAGAAAAACTCCAATATTACCATATGAAGAAGAAAGTAGCTGTCATCGGAGCTGGGCCATCAGGTATCACTGCCCTCAAAAACCTTCTAGATCAGGGAATCGAGGCGGTTGCCTTTGATAGAAATCACGATGTCGGGGGTAATTGGATCTACTCTGAAGACGAAAGTCATTCAAGTGTATTTGAAACTACACATATCATTTCTTCTAAAACGCTCTCGCAATACGAGGACTTCACCTTCGACGATTTTGATCCGGAGACGGCCGACTATCCTTCACATGATGAGCTAAGGCGCTATTTTCAGGCCTATGCAGCTCACTTTAATCTCTATCCTCATATTCGTTTTGGCATAATGGTCAAGCATTGTCGGTGGATTGATGAGGAGACTTGGGAAATTACCACTGAGAAAGATGGAATAGAGGAAAAAGAGCTTTTCACCCATCTGGCAGTAGCAAATGGACATCACTGGAAACCTCGGTACCCAAATTACCCGGGTGAATTTTCAGGAGAATTTCTACACTCCCATAACTATAAAAAAGCTGCCCCATTCAAAGACAAGCGGGTGCTGGTCATTGGAGGAGGAAATTCCGCCTGTGACGTAGCTGTGGAGACGAGTAGGGTATCAAAGAAAACAG
This sequence comes from Algoriphagus formosus, assembly GCF_002807035.1. GTDB lineage: Bacteria > Bacteroidota > Bacteroidia > Cytophagales > Cyclobacteriaceae > Algoriphagus > Algoriphagus formosus. The sequence goes on from NZ_NIUC01000001.1 coordinate 956,829, forward strand.
CCATTTCATGGAGAAGAGGCTATCGAATTGTTCCTAAATTCATTTTTGGCAAGCCTTCGGATAAAGTTGCAGAACAGTCTAAATGGATTCCACCAAGACTTCGAATGTTTTTGAATTCCATCCTCCTTCGAATCATCATCGGTAAAAATGAAGCTTACGGACTTCGCCCACCCACTGAGCACTTTGGAGCGACGCACCCCACTATCAATGATGAATTGCTACACAAAATCCGACATGGAAAAGTCAAGCCGCGGATGGACATCAAAAAATTTGAAGGTAAAAAGGTGGTTTTTGAAGATGGAAAAGAAGAAGAGTACGACACCATCATTGCATGTACAGGTTATTGGCTGAGTCATCCTTTCTTTGACAAAGACTTTATTGATTACAGCTCAGGACCTGTGCCTCTTTACCTTAAAATGTTTCATCCTAAAATCACCAATCTTCACTTCATCGGTATGTTCCAACCACTCGGCTGTATCTGGCCTGGCGCAGAGCTTCAAAGCAAGCTAATGGCACAAGAGCTAATTGGCAATTGGAAACGTCCGGAGGACTTGGAAGAACTTTGTGAAAAAGAGGTCAAAAACCCTGATTTCAAGCAAATCAATTCACCCCGACACACCATTACTGTTGACTTTCACCGATTTGTGAAAGACTTGAAAAAGCAACTTCCCAAAAACTACGTCTCCAAAATGCCCACTACAGAGGCGCTTTCGGTTGAACAAAACCAAGAGACCTGATGCAGTCACTAAAGTGGATTCTTATTGGACTTGCCACTATTTTTGCCTTGTTTCTGGCAAAAGAATGGTGGCAAAGTTTTCCAAGAGTCAACTTAGCTCCTCCTATCAGTGTCAAGAATCAGCAAGATCAGCTTGATTCCATTTTAATTCAAACAATAAACGAGCATCATCTGGCAGGCTTGGCTGTGGGAGTTATCTCCAACTCACAGGTGCTTTATAAAAACACCCTCGGGTATGAAAGTCTGGAAAAAAAAGACAGCCTCACATCGCAGTCAAAAATCCATGTAGCTTCCATTTCTAAGATTTTTTTGGCGCTTTATCTTTCCAATTACCTTCAGGAAAAAGGGCTTAACATCCTTGATTCAATAAAAAGCCTTTCTCCTGAGTTAAACTCAAAATATCCCGAAATTGGGGAATTAAGCTTTTCCCAAATCTTGCGACATCAATCCGGTCTGCGAGATGCAAGTTTCTTTTCAGGTTTCTTCAGAAAAAAGAACACGCCAAACTTGCAGGATTTTGTCTGGAGTCAGCTTCCAAAACAAGTAAATGGAAAGGGAGATCTATCCTACAATTATGCAGATTTCAATTACGAACTTTTGGGATATCTGTTGGAAAAAGACTCCGGCCTCTCCTATGATAATCTGCTCAACCGATGGCTAAGCGAAGATTTAGATTTGCAAAACAGTTATTTCAAAGGTAATTCGCAAGAGGAGAATCCGGTAGTAATGGGGTATCGGAAAACTTATATATGGAAGCGTCTCAAGCCACATCCATTCACCTATCAGGTAAGCCCCTACCCTTCCTCCGGAATGATCAGCACGCTCGATGATTTGATTAAAGTCACGACTCAACTTATCCGTGCTGACCTAGGTATGTTGAAATCCAATGTTCAGGCTCTTGAGGTAAACGGAAAGGAAAGTTGGGCAGGATTTCAGCAGATTGCAGTTGGGCCGGAGAGTAATTGGATGGGACACTTTGGTGGTCAAGCGGGCTATAGCTCTTTGCTAATCTTCGACCCCGAAAAAGAATTTGGAATTATCATCCTATCCAATACTCGGGACAAAGGAAATTTCCGAATAGACCTAGCCAGAAAGATCATTAAAATCCTAGAAGTATGAAGAAACTATCCTTTCCGCATCCCATGGTCATTTTATTGGCTTTTGTTGTTTTATCTTGGATAGCATCTTTTCTGATTCCTTCAGGGACCTATTCTAGAGAGCTCGACCCAAAAACGGGAAGAGAAGTGGTACTTCAAGGGAGCTATGAGCAAATTGAAAAGGAGAACATTTCGCTACAAGAGATGGTGGTTTCCATTCCGGAAGGGCTCATTTTGGGGAGTGACATCTTGGTCTTGATTTTATTGCTGGGAGGAGCTTTTTATGTAGTGGAAAAAACAGGAGCCCTTCAAGCCGGTGTAGAATCCCTTATTTATAAATTCCGAAATCAAAAACAGCTTCTATTAATTTTTCTCTCATTAGGCTTCGCTTTTGCTGGAGCGACCATTGCCATGCAAGAGGAGATCATTGCCATGGTGCCTGTTTTGGTGGTTTTAGCCCGGAATTTAAAATTCGACATCAAAGCTATCATTGGACTCACGCTAGGCTCCTCACTACTCGGTTCTGGCTTCTCTCCCATCAATCCTTTTAACTCACTTATTGGCCAGCAACTTGCCGAGTTAGAACTTTCCGAAGGGCTGCTTTACAGGATGATCTTCTTTTTCCTTGGATTTGTTTTATGGACTTGGTTGATGATTCGAAGTGGTCGCCCAAAAGTTCAGCAGCAGGAACTTGAGGTCGTACCAGGTCAAGCGATTGGATGGAGAAAAGGCTTGATTTTGATTCTTTCTTTAGGCGGAATAGTGCTCATGGGATATGGAATCACTCAATTTGATTGGGGATATAATGAAATGTCGGCCCTTTTCTTTGTAATCGGAGTTAGCTGTGGACTGATCGGGAAACTAGGAATCAACGGGACGGCAAGAACCTATGCAGCGGGCTTTAGCGAGATGATTTTTGCGGGTGTAATTGTAGGTCTTGCCCGAAGTGTTTACTTGGTATTGGAAAAAGGTCAAATCATCGACACCGTGATATACGGGCTTTTTTCTCCCTTAGAAGCACTTCCAGAGCAATTTGCTGTTGTTGGGCTTTTCGTATCTCAAGCTCTGATTCATATCCCTGTCCCCAGTACATCAGGACAAAATGTATTAACAATTCCGTTGGCAGTGCCTTTGATGGACCTTTTGGGTATTTCGAGGCAATTAGCAGTTTTGGCTACTCAATATGCCTCAGGTTTAATGGATATTTTATCTCCTACTAATGGAGGAATGATGGCAGTAATAGCCGCCGCTGGTGTAAAATACAATGATTGGATTCGGTTTGTGATAAAAAGCTGGCTTTTCGTTGCAGCTGTCTGTTTGTTATCCTTAATTATCGCCTTAATTTGGTTTCAGTAAACCTAAAAACCTATCAATATGCAAATCAACGACCATAACCCACTTCCACCTTATCATCCTGATTCAAGCAGATACTCAGGAATGAAGTATCGAAGAACGGGACGAAGCGGATTACTTTTGCCCGAGATAAGCTTAGGGCTTTGGCATAATTTCGGCCACAATGCGGATTTCACCTTGGGACGAAAAATCCTCAGAAGAGCTTTTGACCTAGGAATCACGCACTTTGATTTGGCGAATAATTACGGCCCTCCTTTTGGATCGGCAGAGGAGAATTTTGGAAGAATAATTCAGAAAGACTTTAGTGCTTACCGGGATGAATTGATTATCTCTTCTAAAGCAGGTTGGGACATGTGGCCTGGTCCCTACGGAAACTGGGGTTCGAGGAAATACCTCATCGCAAGCTGCGACCAGAGTTTAAAACGAATGGGCTTGGACTACGTGGATATTTTCTACCATCATAGACCAGATCCGCACACGCCTTTGGAAGAAACCATGGGAGCACTTGACCAATTGGTAAGGCAAGGAAAAGCCCTTTATGTAGGCATTTCCCAATACAGCGCAGAAGACACTGCCAAAGCCTATCAAATCTTGAAAGATATGGGAACCCCCTTGCTAATTCATCAACCTAGATATAGCATGCTGGATCGTTGGGTAGAAGATGGACTTTTGGACGTCTTAGGAGACAAAGGAGTGGGAAGTATCGCTTTTTCTCCCTTAGAGCAGGGTCTTTTGACCGATAAGTATCTAAAAGGGATTCCTGAAGACTCAAGAGCTGCCAAGGATGGAAGGTATCTTAAGCCAGAGCAAATCAGCGAGGATAAAATCGAAATGATCAAACAACTCAATGAGATAGCTATTGGCAGAGGACAAACACTTGCTCAAATGGCCATTGCTTGGCTACTGAAAGACTCAAGAATCACCTCCGTGCTTGTTGGAGTCTCTAAACCCGAACAATTGGATGATAACGTTTCCGCAATTGGAAACAGCGAGTTTAGTGTAGAAGAAATCACAAAAATCAAATCTCTTATCGGAGCTAAATGAAGCAAATGAAGCCCGGAAAAGCACTCACCTTGATTGTGATTGCACAATTTTTGGGTACTTCCCTTTGGTTTGCAGGTAATGCTGTAATTCCTGAACTTGGGGAGATCCTTGGTAGATCCGAACTGACAGGTGCCGTTACCTCGGCCGTTCAGTTCGGGTTTATTTCCGGCACCCTTGTATTTGCTCTTCTGTCGATTCCAGATCGATTTTCACCCAGCAAGGTATTTCTAGCAAGCGGACTTCTAGCATCCACTTTCAATTTTCTCATCACCGTACTTCCCTTACATTATGAAAGCCTTTTAGTCCTTCGCTTTTTAATTGGCTTTTTTCTGGCTGGAATTTATCCAGTGGGAATGAAAATCGCCTCAGATTACTACGAGAAGGGACTTGGAAAAGCATTGGGACTTTTGGTAGGGGCGCTAGTATTTGGAACGGCCTCTCCTTATTTAGTGAAGGCCTTGGGGTATCAGCTTTCGTATCAATCGATTTTTTGGACAACATCCGGACTAGCCTTACTGGGAAGTATCTTGGTAGGATTTGGTGTGCCTGACGGACCCCATCGCAGGAAAAGTCCCAAATTTGACTGGAATCTCCTCCCACGTCTCAGTCAAATCAACTCACTAAAAAGTGCTGCTTCTGGCTATTTTGGACATATGTGGGAACTCTATACCTTTTGGGCGTTTGTACCTGCTTTGATTTATTGGCAAATGCAATATGCACCCGGGACAGGTCAAAATGCCATCTTCTCATTCTCAATCATCGGTATAGGTGCACTTTCCTGTGCTCTCGGAGGATTCATTGCAGAGAAAGTAGGAAGCCGTTCTGTCGCTTTATTTTCCTTGATAGGATCAGGAATTTGTTGTCTTTACTTATGGATTTTGCCTCAAAACGCCGGAGGCCTAGGTGTAGTTTTTCTTTTCATTTGGGGGATTCTTGTCACTGCAGATTCGCCACAGTTCTCAACTTTAGTTGCCCAAGCCACTCCCGCAGAGTACCGAGGGACTGCTCTTACCTTAGTCAATTGCCTGGGATTCGGGCTGACTATCCTGTCCATTCAATGGACCGAATGGTTAATCGCAGTACTAGGCATTCAAACTGCCATGGGATTATTGAGTATTGGCCCTATGCTAGGGATTTTTCTATTTAAAAAATTTCAAAAAAAAGAGGCCCTGTCTCGAGGCCTCTCCAGGTAGTTTCAAACCGGACTATCACTACCTAACTACATTTTCTAACGTTGCTAAATAAACCCATTTTTGGTCACGAGAGTTCAAACCTTCATTGACCGCTCTTCGCTGAGCGTCGGATTGCTCCATGTCTTCATAGGCTTGAGCATTGAAAAACTGCATGTAATCCTTGTAAACATTCATGGTTAAATGAGTGGATTTAGCCTCGGAACCGAGGGGAAGGGCTGTTCGTAGCAAGCTCCAATGTCCCATCAGGCCTTGTTCTATTCGCTTCTGGTGAATAGGCTTGAAGACCTCTTCTTCTGCTTTTTCGTATGCTGTAAAATTACCTTCCCGAGCTTTCATCAGATCAAAAGACGCTAAAACTCCCGGCTTCATTTGGAAATTATCATCAGTACAAACAATCTCTTTCATGTATAGCCGCATAGGCATTTCTCGCATGGACAGTGAGTTTTCAAAGAGCTTGACCACTTGGGCATCATTCAGATGAGGATAAGCAATCTTGGTATAATCTATCATTCTTGTTTCATCCAATCCACTCATCATTTTGACTGGATCATCATAGTACGTAATCATAATATACTGAAAATCAGAATGATCAGCACCTGAATGTAAGGACCAAAAGTCCCAACCTGCGATTTGATCATCATTGCGGGCCTGCCGGTAGACCTTCTCCATCAAATCCTTGAATTCTATGTATTCAAAAAGCTGATCGCTTTCCACATTTATAAATTCAAGTACCATGAAACGTTCCTTTTGCGCCTCAGCAGTGAAGGCCAAAATCATACATGTCAAAAGAAGTAAAATAGACTTTTTCATAATTTGGGCTTTTAGGGGTTCATTGCATTTCCTATAATTTAAAAAAATTATTCTGCCATTTATCAAAATTTTGAAATAAAATTTTAAAAAACACTTGATCCCCCAATGTATTTAGAAAGATTTTCCACAGACAAATGCACATTTTTTTTAATTTGATATCGGAATTATTGGTAATTTGACAAGAAACTGAGGAAAATATGAACGGAATTTCAAGAAGGAGCTGGCTGAAAAAAATCGGTCTTGGAGGTGGTGTAACCTTGATGAGCGGAGGACTTTTAAGTCCATTAAGTGCGGAAGAGATCAAAAAATATAACCCAAGACCTCTCGAAGGGCCTATCAGATTGGGCTCAAACGAGAATCCTTATGGCCCTTCCGAGAAAATGCGGGAAGCAATGATCAATAATTTTGACTTGGGATGTCGCTATCCATGGAGCTACAATTCGGACTTGGTCAAAATGATTTCCGAAAAAGAAGGTGTACCCGAGGATCACATCGTCTTAGTGGCTGGTTCGACAGAGGGCCTTAAGATCACAGGAATCACTTTTGGTCAAGGCGGAGAAATTATTTCCTGTGCTCCAACTTTTCTTTCGATGATGGATTATGCCGAACTGTGGGGCACCGACATCAACTGGGTTCCTCTCAATAAGGATCTCGATTTTGACCTCGATGAAATTGAAAAGAGAGTTTCTTACCAGACAAGGCTTGTTTTCCTTTGTAATCCAAACAATCCAACCGGAAAACTCCTTCCTGCTGATCGCGTGATGGATTTCTGTGAAACTGTAAGTAAAAAGACCGTGGTTTTCAGTGATGAAGCATATTATGACTACATCACAGAGCCCAACTATCCCTCTATGGTTGAATTGGTCAAAAAAGGAATGGATGTGATCGTCTCCAGAACCTTTTCCAAGGTCTATGGACTTGCAGGAATCAGACTGGGCTATTTGATTGCAAGACCGGCCTTGGCTCAGAAACTACGCGAAAGAGTCGTTGCCAACACCAATATTATGGCAATCGAGGCTGGAAAAGCAGCCCTTCAAGATCCTGATTTTTACAAATTCTCTTTGGAGAAAACAACTGAAGCCAAAAATGCCATCATTCAAACACTTGAGGAATTAAAAAGACCCTATTTAGATAGTCATGCGAATTTTGTCTTTTTCCAATCTGGAAAAGACATCAAAGAACTCAACAAAGCATTTGCTGACCGGGGTATGATTATCGGCAGACCTTTTCCGCCCTTGAATGATTGGTGTAGAATATCTACAGGCACACCTGAAGAGGTCGCGTTATTCAATAAACATTTGAAGGAAATATTGACATGACACAACCGGTTCATTTGGAAAATGACCAAATCCTGCTCAGACCAATTCTTGAGCAGGATTTTTCTTTGCTTCTGGCACAGACCCAGGACAAGGGACTTTGGGAGTATTTCACATACGATCTTTCCACCTTGACTGGAATCAGAGATTGGGCTCAACCCGCCATGAATGGAGAAAGACTGCAGTTTGTGGTAGTTGATAAAAAAAGCGGTGTATTGATGGGTTCGACTGCATTTGGGAATTATTCAGCAAGAGACCAGCGGATAGAAATTGGCTGGACTTGGCTGGGAAGAGACTTTCATGGAAAGGGAATCAATCGCCAAATGAAATATTTGATGCTTTCCCATGCCTTCGAGAATTTGGGAATGCAACGGGTAGAAATCAAAACCGATGTACTGAACATTCCTGCGCGCAGAGCAGTAGAAAAAATGGGTTTTGTAGAAGAAGGTGTACTCCGAAGCCATACGCTACTTTCGACAGGCCGTAGGAGAAATACCATTTACTACAGCGTCTTGTCAGAAGAATGGGAATTGCTCAAAAAAAAATGACCCCGAGAGGAGTCATTTTTAAACTTAACCTTTCCCAAAATAAAGTTTTAGGAAGCAAGCCAATCTGGCTTAGTAGTGTCTACTGTTGCACCCAGCTGATTCAACAGATTGTAAAGTCCAAAGTAAGTTCGGTTGATATATAATCCATGTCTAGAACCCCGTGCTTGACGGGATTTTTTAAACATCTTGTCATTGGAAATTCGGTCTCCGAGTTCGAAAATCTGCTCAAAGAATCCATCATCAGCGAAGTCAAAGCGATCCACATGAAATGGCTTACCTAAAAGGGAAATCATTTCTTTGAAAACTCCCTTGAAATAGACCTTTTCTTGATCTGTATCTTTATCCGAAATGAACTCTAGGTTGTAGAAGATTTGATTCAACTCTTCTTCCTTGATCAAGAGATCCTTTTTGATCAAGGAGAAATACCCATGATAAAAGTCCTCCGGAATTACTTTCACACAACCAAAATCTATTATTCCCAATACATCACCTTCCTGAACGATGAAATTACCAGGATGAGGGTCTGCATGGACTTGCATGAGGTTATGAACCTGATGGTGATAGAAATCCCAAAGCGCCTGTCCAATTTGATTTTTGGCTTCTTGAGTAGGGTTTGTTTCTAACCACTCTTTGATATGATTTCCCTGAATCCAATCCATCGTGATGATTCGCTCCGAGCTAAATTCATCATAGTAGTTTGGGAAATTCAAATTAGCAATATGTGAACAAGCACCAGAAATCTCTCTGGAACGCTGAATCTCCAATTGATAGTCTGTTTCCTCCAGGAGCTTTTCCTCTACTTCTTCCATGTAATGATCCAACTCCTTCTCATTCATATTGAGTAGTCTAAGCGCAAAAGGACGAACCAATTTGAGATCAGAACTTACAGAATCTGCTACTCCCGGATATTGAATTTTAACTGCTAAAACCTTGTCACCCTTGGTAGCTTGATGCACCTGGCCAATCGATGCTGCATTGACCGCCGATCGGGTAAAGGTATCGAATAGCTGCTCTGGACCTTTGAAGAAGTATTTTTGGAAAGTTTTCACTACCAAAGGATACGAAAGAGGCGGCGCAGAATACTGTGCCATGGTGAATTTGTCCTGATAGGCTCTTGGTAGGAGATTTTTGTCCATTGACATCATCTGAGCTACTTTCAAGGCAGAACCTTTCAGCTGGCTAAGCGATTTATAAATATCTTCCGCATTGCTTTGATGCAAACCCTCCTTATCCAAGGCTGGATTTACCATCTTCTTGGCATAATGCCTGACATAGTTGCCGCCCACCTTTGCACCGGTAGAGATGAATTTTGCAGCTCGCTGTACTTTAGAAACCGGAATGGATTCCTGTTCTCTTAATTTTTCAGGCATGATTATTTTGTTTGGTAGAGAAACTTAGCGAAATCCAAAAAGCTGTCTAGTGCACTTTTCCCCATGAGATCGAAGGCTAAGTTGACAGACTTTTCGATAGCTGCATCGGTCTTTTCGAATCCAGGAGTCTGGTCGGATAACCAATAATTGAATACAAAAAGAACTTGAAGCCACAGTGCCTCATCGTACCTGTCTGAGATAATCGGACGATTGGCTATCTCCTGCGTCTCTTTACCTTCTAGGATGATCTCACTTGCAAAATCTTTAAATCTCTCGCGGAAAATCTTCATTTCTGCAGGTAGCGGAGACATTGCCTTTGGCTTTCCACCATAGAGACTCAACAAATACGATCTGTTATTTTTTAAAACCTCGATCCAGGTGAACAAGAAGCCTAGAAATTTCTCTCTTACTGAATATTCCTTGTAAACTTCCTGAGATTCGAGCTGGGAGACTGTTTCGTCAAATAGCTCAACCCAAATGGCTGATTTGATTGAATCGAAAGAGGTGAAATAGGTGTAAAACTCACCCTCAGTCATTTTCAATTCTTTGGAAAACTTGAAAATAGATACTGGTTCATGCCCATGCTCAAGAACATGATGCATGTAAGATTCGAGGATAATTTTTCTGTAATCCTTTTTAGCGGATTTCTTTTTGGTCGTCGTTTCCATGTATGGTTTACTGATTCATGTAGTAAACACAGGAAAGCTTGGCTAGGTTTGAATTTTAGATAAAAAAAGCCGAATCCTTCGACTCGGCTAGCTAAGTAGGTTTTAACCGCTGACTTTTTCGATCACCAAATTATGATTGGTATAGATACAGACGTCTGCTGCGATGTGAAGACTTTCCCTCACCATCTCTTCTGCCGTGAGGTGTGTCGCATACTTTTTCAAAGCTCTTGCTGCTGATTGGGCGTACATACTACCCGAACCAATCGTCGCGATTTCCAAATCCGGCTCGATTACATCTCCTGTTCCAGATATAATCAAAATATCATCCTGATCAGCTACAATCATCATCGCTTCAAGCTTACTCAGCATGCGGTCCATTCGCCATTCTTTTGCCAACTCCACAGCTGCACGCTTCATATTATTGCCAAAGGCACCCAATTTCTCCTCAAACTTCTCCAATAAGGTGAAGGCATCAGCAGTCGATCCTGCAAAACCTGTGACAATTTTACCGCCTTGCAAAACACGGATTTTCTTTACACTGCTTTTAGCTACGGTATTTCCCAGGGTCGCTTGACCATCTGCTCCTATCACAGTTTCTCCATTATGCTTGATTGCAACGACGGTAGTTGATTTTATTCTTTCCATTTCAAAAGTTTTATTGAGTAAATATTCTCTAGAACATTAAGATTCCGGATTGTATTACCAATAACTGTTCTAAAGCAAAAAGTCCTGCGAAAACAGGACTTTTTGACAGATTTTCTAATTAGATGAGAATTCTGACCGGGTCTTCTAAGAGGCCTTTGAGTGTGAGAAGGAAAGCAGATCCAACTGCTCCATCCACTACTCGGTGATCGCAAGAAAGCGTCACCTTCATCACATTTCCAACCTTCATTTCGCCGTTTTTGACGATGACAGTTTCCTTGATACCGCCTACTGCCAAGATACAAGCATCCGGTGGATTAATGATAGCTGTGAATTCTTCGATACCGAACATTCCCAAATTGGAGATAGTAAAGGTATTTCCCTCCCAATCCTTTGGTTGCAATTCTTTGTTTTTAGCCTTTCCGCCAAGCGTTTTAGCCTCGTTGGAGATTTGAGAAAGAGACTTGCTATCTGCGAAACGAATCACAGGAACTAATAGTCCTTCCTCTACAGCTACTGCCATACCGATATGGATATGGTCGTTGTAACGTATCTTGTCTCCTAACCAGCTTGAGTTTACTTTCGGATGCTGTCTCAAAGCTGCTGCAGTAGCTTTGATCACCATATCATTAAAGGAGATTTTGACTGGAGCAATTTCGTTCATGCTCTTTCTCGCTTCAATAGCCTTATCCATGTTGATTTCCATGGTAAGGTAGAAATGAGGAGCACCGAATTTACTTTCGGCCAATCGCTTCGCGATGACTTTACGCATTTGAGAGACATTCTCTTCGCGGAAACTCTCCTGCCCTACTGCCGGCATTACTGCAGATGCTGAGCTTGAAGCTGCTGGTGCTGCAGTCGGAACAAAGTTTTCGACATCTCTCTTGATGATTCGGCCACCATCTCCAGATCCGGCTACCTGTCGGATATCGATTCCTCTTTCCTCTGCTATTTTCTTTGCCAAAGGAGAGGCTTTCACACGCTCACCATCTGCCAAAACTGGAGCAGGACTTGGTGTAGAGGCTGTTTGAGATTCTTTTTTCTCAGGCTGAGGACTAGGTTTAGATTCCTGCTTAGGCGCTTCCTCCTCTTCACTTTCTCCGGCCATTTCTTGCTCATGAGCCTTGAGAAGCGTTTCGTAATCTGCTCCTTTCTCACCGATTACGGCTATCACACCGTCTACAGGGACGCTATTCCCCTCTTCAATACCTATATAAAGTAAGTTCCCGTCTTCATAGGATTCTAGCTCCATCGTCGCCTTGTCAGTTTCTACTTCCGCGATGATTTCACCAGACTTAATATCATCTCCCACTTTCTTCAACCAAGCCGAAATAGTCCCTTCCTGCATGGTATCGGACATCTTAGGCATGGTGATGATAGTTGCATTGATAGAAGAAGTATCGATCTTCTCCTTTGATTTTGGCTTTTCAGCCTCCTTCTTAGGCTCTTCTTTTTCTTGAGTCTCTTCTTTTACTTCAGCTGCTGCTCCATTATCAGAAAGCAGATGCTCGAAATCTTCACCCTTCTCTCCAATCACAGCAATGATCCCATTGACAGGGACTGCTTCTTTCTCTTTTACTCCAATATGTAGTAGGACACCTTCATCGTAGGATTCCAGCTCCATGGTTGCTTTGTCAGTCTCGACCTCGGCTAGGATGTCTCCAGGCTTCACGGTATCCCCAACTTTCTTCAACCAAGAAGCGATTACTCCTTCTTCCATGGTGTCACTCATTTTAGGCATTCTGATTACTTCGGCCATAGGTTTTTGCGCGCTTATCGTGAATTAAAGTGTCCAAAAATAGTTTTTAAAAAGTCTTTATTCAAATTTACTCTTGTATTTTCGAGAAAGCGATTTCGAACTCGTCTTTTGAAAAAAAATGCCTTTAATCTCCCATAGTAAATATCAAAGACCTAAGTGGCTGTTTAACCGACACTTGGAAACGGTTTTCCCTGCACTATTCAGAAAGGTCCCGCTTCGAAGCCCGCAGACTGAGCGAATCGATACTCCGGATGGAGACTTTTTGGATTTGGACTGGTACAGAATGGACAATGAAAAGTTGGTCATCATTTCTCATGGATTGGAAGGAAATAGCCGAAGACCGTACATTCTTGGAATGGCTAAAATTTTCCTACAAAATGGTTACGATGTGCTCTGTTGGAATTACCGTGGCTGTGGTGAGGAATTAAATAACCAACCCATTTTTTATCATTCTGGTGCTACTTACGACTTGGATACGGTGGTCAGTCATGCTGCGGAAAAATATGAAGCCATTTCTTTGATTGGCTTCAGTTTGGGAGGCAATCTGACTTTAAAATATCTCGGGGAAAATCTTTCGAATGATAAACCCATCGAAAAAGGGGTGGCAATCTCTGTCCCCTTGCATCTAGCAAGTAGCAGTGAGAAAATATCTTCTGGCTCAAACAAGCTCTATTCAGACAGATTTTTGAAGACTCTGAGGGAAAAAGTACTTCGAAAGGCAAAAAACCATCCCGATCAAATCCCGATTCATTTTCTGGAAAGGATCAATAAGCTTAGTGATTTTGATGATTTTTTCACCGGGCCGCTTCATGGGTTTAGCGATGCAAAGGAATACTACCAGGTGAATTCATCTCTTTTCTTTCTAGAGAAGATAAAAATCCCTACACTTATCCTAAACGCACAAAATGACCCCTTTCTTTCTGATCTTTGTTTCCCTGTGAAACTGGCCAAGGAACTCGATCCCGTCTATTTTGAATTCCCAAAACAGGGAGGCCATGTGGGCTTCACATCCTCAGATTCCAGTAAACCATATTTCTCTGAAAAAAGAGCATTTGAATTTGTAAGCGGGGATTTCTAACTTCCCAGCCTAAACTCCCGATACATGTGTGGACGATATTCCCTGAGCAAGAGTAAGATAGAATTAGAAGAGCGATTCCAGGCTGAAATGCTCACCGACTTCAAACCACGGTACAACATTGCACCGACGCAGCTTGTACCCGTTGTCACTTCCCAAAGCCCAAAAGGTTTTTCCTTTTTCTATTGGGGGATTACTCCAGAATTCGGAAGAAATAAACCTGTCTCTCAAAAGCTAATCAATGCTAAAGCGGAATCTGTTCATCAAAAAATGACCTTTAAAAGTTCTTTCAAGCAAAGAAGGTGTATCATCCCGGCAGATGGTTTTTATGAATGGAAAAAACTGGGAAAGAAAACCTCAATTCCACACCGATTCACACTTCGGGAAGGGGGACTTTTTTCTTTTGCTGGAATTTGGGATGAATATGAAACCGTCGATGGTGAAAATCAGCACACTTTCTTGATCCTGACTACAGAGCCCAATGAATTGGTGTCAGAAGTTCATGATCGGATGCCTGTGGTTTTGACGCCGGAGACTGAAAAAAAATGGCTCAACAATTACAGCAGCGAAGAAGAACTTCTGGAAATCCTCAAACCGTTTTCAGCTAATGAAATGCTGAGCTATCCGGTGAGCACCCTGGTCAACTCTGTGGAAAATGACAGTCCGGCACTCATCCGGAAAACCGACCCGATGGACCAGCATGGCAATTATACCTTGTTTGGTTAATAGCCGTCCGTCGTTTTGATGTTTTTGATTTCCGAACCTAGGTTCGGATATTTGCGAGTAAACTTTTCCAACTAACCCAAAATAACAAATGAGAAAGTCCAAAATTCTAGGTGTGGGACATTATGTGCCCGAGCGAGTAGTGACCAATGAGGAATTGTCCCAAATGATGGACACGAGCAATGAATGGATTGTAGAGCGAACAGGAATTCAATCACGTCATTGGTTTACCCCTGGCATTGACACCTTGACTTCACTTTCTAAAAAAGCTACAGAAATGGCTCTTGAGCGAGCTAATCTGACGGCTAAGGACATCGATTTTATTGTTTTTGCTACTATCACCCCTGATTATTTTATCCCTGGAAATGGTGTATTGCTTCAACGAGAATTGGGATTTGATAATATCGGAGCATTAGATATTCGAAATGCCTGTTCTGGTTTTATTTACGCCCTATCTGTCGCCGATCAATTTATTAAAACGGGCATGTACGACCGGATATTAGTCGTAGGAGCCGAAATTCAGTCTTCTGCCTTGGACAAAAGCGACGAAGGTCGATCCAGCTCAGTGATTTTTGCTGATGGTGCCGGTGCAGTAGTTTTGGGTCCATCTTCATCTGATCAATCCGGAATTCTTTCTACCCACCTTCATTCTCAAGGAGAATACGCGGAAGAGTTGTATTGCAAAGATCCTGGGAGTAGTCGAGAAGTCAGACTTTCTCCGGAAATGCTGGAATCAGGAAGCACTTTTTTGAAAATGAACGGAAATGCTGTTTTTAAGCATGCAGTACTCCGATTTATGGAAGTGATTCAGGAAGCTTTGGATCACAATCAGCTGGAACAGTCAGCCATTGATTTGCTTATCCCTCATCAGGCCAATCTCCGAATTAGTCAATATATACAGCAAAAGCTTGGACTTCCTGATGAAAAGGTCTTTAATAACATCATGCATATGGGAAACACCACTGCGGCCACAATTCCCATTGCATTGAGTGAAGCTTGGGAGCAGGGTAAAATCAAAGAGGGCGACCTCATTTGCCTGGCTGCCTTTGGATCAGGATTTACCTGGGCATCGGCACTTTTACATTGGTAGGATGAATACGCTCGACCTAGATCTTTGGCAAGATGAGAATCTAATTCGCAGACAAAATCAACTCAAATATCAATTTTGGGAGCTTTTGGGTGAAATTGGAGATCTATTCCCTCAAGAAGATCTGGTTCAAGTACATTCAAATTCGAAAGGAAAAAAACTTTCGCAAGGACAGGATTTGGGAGGTCTTCCATATCAAGTATTAGACCTGATCCGTGATTTTGATTTTGAAACGGGCTTGAATATTCGCCTGCTTAACTGGTTCGGAAAAGGCCTATTTCTATTTGTCCTTGCTGGAAAAAGCTCTTACCCAAAACTCCAGCTTGCTCCTGCAAACTTTCAACTATGTCAATCCGAGAGTCCATGGGATTATCAGGAAATACTTTTGGGGAAACCCAATGAGAAACAAGCCGAGAATCGAGATTTCAATCAATGGTTTAAAGAATTGAAGGTAGAATCTTCCATAGAAAGGAATAAAAATGAATGGCAAAAAGAAGTAAGAGAGGTTTTTGAACACCTAAAAGCCCATTCGGCAAAAAGCCAGATTTAAATTATTTTTAACCTGATTTCCCGATTCACCGTAGTAATATTTTAAATTGGTATGACAGTCATCAGACTAAACCAAATAATCTCCCGAAAAACATATATGAGGTATCTTCTGATCATTTTACTCTTCCTTTCCAGTCCACTTTTAGCGCAAGACAATCAACTAGTTAAGCTTTACAACAAAGATTCGACTGTAGTCAGCACCGGAGTTGTAAGCAATCAGCAGCGGCAGGGACTTTGGAAATACTTTGACGCAAAAACAAATAAGCTGATTACTGAGGGGATGTTTGAAGACAACGTTCAGGATGGAAAGTGGACAACTTATCATCCGGACGGTAAGAAAAGAATGGAATTGGAGTACAAAAATGGAAAGCTTTTTGGCCCTGCCAAGATCTACGATGCTGATGGATATCTGAAGCGGGATTTAATTTTTCAGGATAGCGTATTGATTGGCAACTTCGTCGAATACTACGGAAAAACCGGCCAACCCTCCTACATCGAACCTAAACGAGTACTTACAGAAGGACAATACGAAAAGGGGAAAAAAATTGGTCAATGGATTACCTATCACCCTTTTGGTGAGGTTTATATCCGAGAATTTTATGAAAATGGTCTTCGCCAGGGTCCCTATCTAGAGTATGACCAAGAGGGCAACTTAATGACCGAAGGGGTATACAAAGAAGGAAAGCTCGAAGGCACTTTCAAGCGATACTCCTATGCAGGTCAGGTGATGGAGGAAGGAGAATACAAAAACGGTAATAAAGTCGGAAAATGGACTTATTACTTTCCTGACACCAAGCAAGTAGAAGCGGAAGAGACTTATGATGACCAAGGGAATCGAATAGGAACTTGGAAGTACTATTACGATAATCGCCGCTTAGCCCGAGTTGAAAAATACGAGAGTGGAATCGCGGTTGGCACCTGGGAGGAATACTATCCAAACAAGAAATTGGCGAAGCGCAAAACTTATGAGCTTGGCGTCCCTGTAGGCAAATACGAGGAGTACTTTGAGAGTGGTGAAGTATCTGTAGAAGGCCAATATGAGAATGGAATGAAAACTGGAATCTGGAAAAGCTACTTTCCAGACGGAGTACTCTATTCTATCGGAGAATATCGAAATGACACCAAAACGGGGCTCTGGAAGTACTTCAACAAAATCGGCATATTGATCGCAGAAGGAGAGTACGAGCTTGGAATGGAAAATGGTCAGTGGGTCTATTATTATGACGGAGGACAGCTCAAATCTATCGGTACCTACAAACTTGGATTCGAAGATGGTATTTGGGGACTTTTCTACGACAACAAGCAATTGACTCAAGAGGAGACTTGGGACAATGGAAGACTGATGAACGTATCCGAATATCGAAGCTACGATGGAACTAGCACCTATGATAAAGGAACATTGAAGGATGGGAACGGAACCCGAATCACCTACTATGTGAATGGTAAGAAAGAATCAGAAGGAAATTTTGTATCCGGAAAAGCAGAGGGTGTATGGACTTTTTATCACGAAAATGGCAGAAAAGCTTCCGAAGGAACCATGAAAGACGGTAAAAAAGAAGGCCCTTGGCGGTACTACAGTGCTTCAGGACGATTAATCGACTTGATCAACTATCAGGATGATGAGATAGTAGCAGACAGGGAAAATACTCTTCGAATAAATCAATAAACTTCTTGGTTAGATTTCTGTTGTTAAATAAAAAACAAACCATGTTCGGACTATTCAAGAAGAAATCAGAAAAGGAAAAATTGCAAGAGCTTTACAAAAAGACTCTTGAAAAAGCACACAAACTTTCTCACAGCGACCGCACTGCTGCAGATAAGCTCATGGCAGAGGCAGAAGAGATCGCCAAGAAAATGGACAACATACAATAAAAAGTATTTTGAAAATAAATTATGTGATTTTACACCCATAATTTTGAATTTCAAATTATTCACCGTACATTTAATCAAGTTTTTGAGCTAGTCCGCTAGTGAATTGTTTAATCTTGATTGAGTAAATTTTAAGGGTGATTGAGCTACGGACAAATAATTGAAAAACTTTTTGCCGGCCTTCATTGGCCGGTTTTTTTTGCTTCTGCCCTCCTCTTTTTCATCAAAAAGCGAAATCTTTTCCTAGCCTTAGCTGCTTATGAAAAATAAATTCAATTAATTTGAAATAAAACCGCCTTGTTTTTTGATTTTTTTAAGAAAGTGTTTTTTCAGAATATAAAAAATCACTTAATTCAGGCATACCTTTCAGACCATGAACCTAATTAATCCTCAAGCCGTCATCGATCAGATGGACGGGGTAGTAGAAATAAAGAGCTACCTGAATAAAATCAAGATTATCAAAAACCTTTACCTCAAAGGTGCCAATACAGCCAGTGAAATATGCACGGAAGTAGGAATATCCCTTCCCACAGTAAACTCCCTCCTCAGCGATCTGATGAGTTCTGGAGAAGTCATCAAGCAAGGAAGAGCTGAATCCCAAGGCGGTCGCAAACCGGATTTGTATCGCCTGGCAGAAGATGCATTCTATGTGCTATCTGTCGACCTTTCCAAGTTCACCATCAACCTCTGCCTCTATAGCTGTCATAATCAGCCCATCACAGAAAAAGAATGCCATAAACTTGTCCTGAATAACGAAAGAGAAACTTTTGACCGGATTGCTGATTTAATCGAGGCCTATCTTCAAAAATCAGGAATCCCTTCAGAAAAAATCATTGCCATCGGTATTTCTATGCCTGGATTGGTGGATGCTGTAGGGGGTGTGAATTACACTTATCTGCGTTTTGGAAGAAAGACTCTTTTAGATTCATTCGAGGAGCGATTTCAAAAGAAAGTATTCCTTGAAAATGACGCTAGAGCAATGACACTGGCCGAATTTAAATTTGGTCCTGATCACACTCACAAAAACGTGTTGGGAGTCTTTGTCGGTTGGGGAATAGGTCTAGGAATCATTATAGATGGAAAGATCTATCGAGGTGCTTCGGGCTTTGCGGGTGAATTCTCTCATTCTCCAATCTTTGAAAATAGAAATGTGACCTGCTCCTGCGGTAAAAAAGGGTGTTTAGAAGCAGTGGCTTCGGGAACGGCAATAGTTCGAATGGCAGAGGAAGCCATCAAAATTGACTCGGATAGTATTCTTGCCCGGATGGTTCGGGACCATCAAGGTGAACTCGAACCTGGTTTGGTAGTAGAAGCTGCATTGGCAGGAGATCAGCGAGCTATCACGATTCTCTCGGAAGCCGGATTGGATCTGGGAAGAGGAATTTCAATTTTGATTCAGCTTCTCAATCCGGATTTAATCATCATCGGTGGCTCTGTAGCCGAAGCAAATCAATACCTAATCACACCCATTCAGCAGGCCTTGAATATTTACAGTATGGCCAAGTCTAGAGAAAAATCTGAATTGGCACTTTATCAGCTTGGAAAGGATGTAGGACTCATGGGTGGAGTTGCCGTTGTAAACGAACAGCTGTTTGAAGACGTACTTAAAAAGCTGAGTTAAAATTAAAATCATGTTTTCGCATTTTAGGATTCGAATCCACAATCTATCTCTTTTGATTGTGATGCTTCTGAGCATCCCGGAATCACTTTTTGCTCAGGAAAATTTCGAATCAAATTTCGTTCGGCTGAAGTCAAAAAAAATTGGAATTTCTTTTAAGAATCAATTAACTGAAGACCGAGAGAATAATATTCTTCGGTACGAATATTTCTACAATGGCGGAGGAGTTGCCGTAGGAGACCTGGACAATGACGGCTGGGATGATATTTTTTTCACAGGAAATATGGTTCAAAACACCCTTTATAAGAATCTGGGAGATTGGAAATTTGAAGACAGAACCAAGGAGGCTGGCATTACCAAAAACCCAAATTGGTCCACTGGGGTGAGTATGGCGGATGTGAATGGAGATGGTCTTTTGGATATTTATGTTTGCTATTCGGGTAAGGGATCACCTGAAAGCAGGAAGAATGAATTATGGATCAATCAGGGTGATTTCACTTTTGAAAACCAGGCCGAAGAATATGGAATAGCTGACCCTTCCAATAGCACCCAGTCTTTGTTTTTTGACTTTGATCGGGATGGGGATCTAGACCTTTACCTACTCAATCATCACATTCAAGTCATCAACGAATTGGAATTTGATGAGGTAAAAAATATCCGTCACCCCTACTCCGGAGATAAACTCTATCGAAATGATGGAAATGTATTTACAGACATCAGCGAAAGTGCTGGAATCAAAGGATCTCCATTAGGTTTTGGTCTGGGGGTAGTTGCTTCTGATATTAATGAGGATGGCTGGCCGGATATTCTTGTCACCAATGATTACATCGAGCCCGACTATCTGTACATCAATCAAAAAGACGGAACCTTCAGGGATGCTATGACGGATTATTTCCAGCATATTTCCCATTTTTCCATGGGCGCTGATATCGCAGACATCAATAATGATGGGCTTCTTGACATTTTCACTTTGGACATGCTTCCAGAGGACAATAAGCGCCAAAAATTGCTTTACGGTCCAGAAAATTACGAGCAATATGCCCTGATGATCCGAAAGGGCTTCTTTCATCAGAACATGCGAAATATGCTTCAGGTGAATTTAGGGGAGGGAAAATTTTCTGAAATGGGCCAACTTGCAGGTATTTCCAATACAGACTGGTCTTGGGCAGCACTATTCTTTGATGCTACAAATTCCGGTCAGAAAGACCTTTTCGTCAGCAATGGATACTACAGGGATTATACCAACCGGGATTTTCTGAAATACAAAGGTGACTATTATTTCAAACAGGCAGTCGCTAACCAACAGGCGGACACGCTCCACCTCGTTACCAGCATGAGTTCCACACCAGTTCATAATTATTTCTTTGAAAATCAGGGAGACTTGCAATTTTCAAACCGTTCTTTAGAGTGGGGTTTTGAAGAAGAAGGGTTTTCAAGTGGATCAGCCTTTGCAGACTTGGATAATGATGGTGATTTGGACCTGATCGTCAACAATCTGAATGAATTTGCGGGAATATTTGAAAATCAAAGTGAAAAAGGCAAGCATCTTCAAATCAAGCTAAAAGGGCCTGAGGGAAATAATTTTGGCATTGGCACCAAGGTCAAACTTACGGTAGGTGATGAAACACAGGTTCAGGAGCATCAGGTGGTCCGAGGCTTTCAATCCTCCTCTACTTTCCGAATGCATTTTGGATTGGGGAGTTCGGAACAAGTTGATCAAATTGAAATTATCTGGCCTGATGGCAAAAAACAGGTATTAACCGATCAACCAAGCAATCAGATTCTGGAATTGGATTACTCAAATGCCACCGAGAAAAATGAATTAGTTGCTGCTGATAGTCCCATTTTCCAAAAAACTGAAAACAAACCAGATTTTGTTTCAGCAGAGAGTGGCTTCAATGATTTTAAAAGGCAACCCTTGATGCTCACCATGCCGAGTGCCATTTCTCCTAGTTTAGCTACCAGCGATTTAAATAAAGATGGTAAGCCCGAGGTATTTATAGGAGGAACCAAAGGCCAAGCTGCTCAAATATTTAGCTGGGATGGCGAAAATTGGACCATCTATACTGGCTTCCAATCTCCCTCCTATTACACGGATGCCGTGGCACTTTTTGAAGATTTCAATGGTGATGGATGGATGGATCTCTTTCTTGGAAGTGGTGGATATCATGACTATATCCGATCGGATGAAAGCTTACAAGACCGGCTTTACTTGAATAATGGTCAAGGAAAACTGGAAATGCAAAGCAACTTTCCGAACTACTTAACCAGTACCGGACCAGCAGTCTCTCTTGATGTGAATGGAGATGGCCAGTTGGACCTTTTTGTGGGAGGGAAAATCATACCCGGTAGATACCCTTTGAGTCCAGAAAGCAAAATCTTGATTAATGACGGCAATGGCAATTTTACCGATCAGTCAGAATCCTATTTACCTGAAAATGGAAAATTAGGAATGGTGAGTAGTGCCTTGGTTCAAGACCTAAACCAAGACGGATTGGAGGATTTGATCTTAGCAGGGGAATTCACCAATTTAATTTTCTTGGTAAACCAATCAGGTGGATCTTTTGAGAATCAAAGTGACAAATTCCTTTCTTCTCCCATGCTCGGATGGTGGTCATCCCTTGCACAAGCTGATATGGATGGAGATGGAGACCTCGATTTAATTGCGGGTAATTTTGGTGAAAACTCCCAATTCGAGGTTTCTGATAAAAAATTGATTCGATTGATCGCAGACGATTTTGACCAAAACGGTTCCATCGATCCCATATTAGAATGCTACATCGGAGAAGAAGCGTACCCCTTCCCTAGCCGGGACGAACTTCTCAGTCAAATGGTGGAAATGCGGAGCAAATTCACCACCTACGAATCCTATGCAGGGGCTAAAATCGATGATCTTTTCGATCAAGATAAGTTGGAAAATGCCCTTACTCTGACCGCGAATACTTTAAAATCTTACTATCTGGAAAATACGCCAAATGGCTTTATTCCTCACGAATTACCTAGAATGGCTCAATCTTTCCCAATCTACGCTATCCAAACAGGAGATTTTGACGGCGATGGAAATATGGACATTCTTTTGGGAGGAAATCAAAGACAAAGCCGAATCCGGATTGGAAATTTGGATGCTGGGTTGGGATTGGTATTGAATGGGGATGGAAGTGGAAACTTTAAAGTTAGCTATCCTTCCCAATCCGGACTTTCTATCAAAGGTGATATCAAATCCTTTCTTCCTTTAGAATGGAAAGAGAAAAAGTACATGCTGGTTGGGATTCATGGGCAAGCCTTAGAACTTTATGAATATGAATAGTAAGTTTCTACTACTTCTTTGTACGCTCGTTGTGGGTACGGCTTCCTTTGCTGCTGAAAAACAAGAGCCTTGGAGTAGTATCTATAAATCTCAACTTTTTCACATTACAGAGGTCATGGTGACAGATGTTGCCAGCCCACCTGTCGCAGCTAGAATCTATGCCTATTCCTGTCTTGCCAGCTATTTGGTCATGAAGCAACATGGAGCTGAATTTAGAGAAAAGGACTTTACGCAAGCTTCCATTCTTGACTTTCCAGAACTTGATTCTAACCAAGAGTTGAGCTCTCCCGAATTTGCTGCAATCTATGCCATGCTTCGTGTTGGGGAAAATGTAATGCCTTCCGGCTATCTTTTAAAAGAAAAGCAGCAAAACTGGATAGATCAAGCCGTCAAATCAAAACTCATCAAAAAGTCTAAAGTTGATTTGCACATTCAGGAAGCAGAAAAAGTCGTGAGTCAAGTCATGAAATTAGCGAGTACGGATGGCTACCGCGAATTACCAGCCTTGACCCGATACAGTCCCACAGAGGCAGAAGGTCGCTGGTATCCTACTCCTCCAGCCTACATCGAGGCGATAGAACCTGAATGGCGTACCATTCAACCCTTTTTCCTAGCCTCCCTCGATGATTATGATCCCAACCCGATGGCACCTTTCAGCATGGAACCGGAAAGTTCATTTCATCAGCAAATGATAGAGGTTTACGAGACTACTAAGTCCTTGGATGAAGAGCAAAAACTGATTGCCAATTTCTGGGATTGCAATCCATTTATGGTGGAGTTTTCGGGTCATATGGCTATCGGGGTAAAGAAAATTTCACCCGGTGGACACTGGATAGGGATTACCGGAATTGCTGCTGAAAAAGCAGAATTGAATTTGGCAGAAACTGCTTATATCCATGCCCTTGTCGGGATGACGCTACACGATGCATTTATTTCTTGCTGGAAAACCAAATACGAAACCGATCGGATTCGCCCTGAGACCATCATCAACAAAACCATTGACCAACGGTGGCGACCACTTCTTCAGACTCCCCCTTTCCCTGAGTACACTTCAGGCCATTCGGTGATTTCAAGGGCAGCGGCCATTGTTTTGACGGGTTACTTTGGAGATAAATTCTCCTACATTGATGACTCAGAAACTTATTTTGGTCTTCCTGAGCGTGCATTTGATTCATTTTTACAAGCTTCAGAAGAGGCTGCCATTTCCAGGCTTTACGGGGGCATTCACTTCAGAGACGCTATTGAAGAGGGAGTTCGCCAGGGAGAAAAAATCGGAAAAATGATCTGGCAAGAAATCACAGAAAAAGAGCTGCTGACCAGCCAAAATCAATAATCATGAAGAAAATCACTCTCGCCCTTGGCTTTCTAGTTCTATTTTTAGCCTGTCAGAAAAACACTCAAAACCCCGAAAATCCCAGCCCAAAAAAGCCCAATATCATTCTCATTTTTGCTGATGATCTAGGCTACGGTGATCTAGAAAGCTACGGAGCTACCCAGTGGACCACCCCCCATTTGAATCAACTTGCACAGGAAGGCACACAAATGAACCGTTTCTACGTGCCTCATGCAGTATGTTCGGCTTCTCGGGCAGCCCTCCTTACCGGTACATATGCAAATAGACTAGGAATCTATGGAGCGTATGACCATACTGCTAAACAAGGACTTCATCCAGATGAAGAAACCATTGCAGAAATCCTTAAAGCGCAAGGCTATGCGACTGGAATGGTAGGAAAGTGGCATTTGGGACACCTGCCAGAGTTTTTACCTACTCGACAGGGATTTGACAGCTATTATGGACTTCCCTATTCCAATGACATGTGGCCGCATCACCCGGAAGTCAAGGATTACTACCCTCCTTTGCCTTTGATCCAAAATGAAGAGCTTATCGATACCCTCGATGAGCAATCCCAATTGACCACTCTTTATACAGAAAAAGCACTGGAATTCATTGATCAGAATTCTGATCGGCCCTTTTTCTTGTACCTAGCTCACAGCATGCCTCATGTTCCACTTTATGTGAGCGAAAAGTTTGCAGGACAATCCGAGCAAGGACTTTATGGCGATGTGATCATGGAAATTGACTGGTCAGTCGGTCAGGTTCACCAAAAAATCAAGGATCTCGGACTGGAAGAGAATACGATGATTATTTTCACCTCCGACAATGGTCCATGGCTTTCTTACGGGGGACATGCAGGGCTCACGGCTGGTTTGAGAGAAGGAAAAGGTACGTCATGGGATGGGGGCATTCGCGTTCCGGCTATTTTTAAGTGGACGGGTAAAATTCCTGAGGGAAAAACGATAGAAAATCCTGCCATGACCATCGATGTACTTCCTACTATTGCGGAAATTACTGAAAGTCCCCTACCTGAAAAGCTAATTGACGGAGAGAGTATTTGGCCACTTTTAACGGAGGGAAAAGCAAAAGCAAGACCTTACTTTGCTTATTACAATCGAAATGAATTACAGGCGGTTTTTTATGAAAACTGGAAACTCGTTTTTCCACATCGATACCGAACGCTCCCAAAGGACGCCGAACCTAGAAATGATGGAATTCCGGTCAAATACGAGCACATCAATTTAGAAAAAATGGAGCTGTACGACCTTTCGCTTGATCCTTTTGAGCAAATTGACTTAGCATCAAAGCATCCAGATATCGTCCAAAAACTAAATGAAATGGCTGATCAGGCGCGGAAGGACATGGGTGATGCGCTTACCGACAGCCAAGGAACCGGGCAGCGGGAAGTAGGAAGGGTCCAATAAAAATTAACGTTCCTTTCAAGAGCTTCATTATTGAAAAGTTATCTCCTCCGCTAGAACTGACAAATTTTAATTGAAAAGAAGTCGAAGGTTTTCTTTTGAAATGACCTTCGACTCCTTTTTCTCTAAAAGAGGGTATTCAAGATTATTCTAAATCAGCTTACAACTTTTCGAATTCCTTATGGAATCCACTTGATTTTGCTGAAATCAGGCTTTCGCTTTTCCAGAAAAGCATTCCGTCCTTCTTGTGCCTCCTCCGTCATGTAGGCAAGTCGTGTAGCTTCTCCTGCAAAAACCTGCTGACCAACCATTCCGTCATCTGTCAAATTCATAGCAAACTTCAGCATCTTGATTGAGGTTGGGGACTTAGCTAGAATTTCCTGAGCCCATTGGAAAGCCGTATCCTCCAATTCATCATGTGGGATCACTGCGTTGACCATTCCCATTTCATAAGCTTCCTGCGCAGAGTAGTTTCTGCCCAAAAAGAAAATCTCTCGGGCTTTCTTCTGACCTACCATTTTTGCTAAGTAGGCCGATCCATATCCTCCGTCAAAACTGGTCACGTCGGCATCAGTTTGTTTGAAAATCGCATGCTCCTTGCTGGCCAAGGTCATATCACAGACCACATGAAGACTATGTCCACCCCCAACAGCCCACCCTGGCACGACTGCAATCACCACCTTCGGCATAAAACGAATGAGACGCTGCACCTCCAAAATATTCAAGCGATGATAGCCATCATCCCCCACATATCCTTGATGACCGCGCGCACGCTGATCGCCTCCTGAGCAAAAGGCCCATTTCCCATCTTTTGGAGAGGGACCTTCGCCGCTTAGTAGCACCACGCCAATGGAAGTATCTTCCTGCGCGTCATAGAAAGCATCGTATAATTCAGCAGTCGTCTTAGGCCTAAAAGCATTCCGTACTTCCGGTCTATTAAATGCTATTCTGGCTACACCCTGACACTTTTTGTAAGTGATATCTTCGTATTCTTTGGCAGTAATCCACTCCATGAGTTTGTATTTTGTCTAAAATTCGATTTTTCTGCAAGATAACCACCTTCGTGAAAATATGTTGAACAGAAAGTCATTGGTAGTTCTTAGATTTGAAATCTATGTTTAGGCTTTTATTTGAAAATCAGGTTTTTCAGAAAATCGAGGACTTCCAAACACAGGGAGAAAATGAAATTCTGAATTCCGCGCTCTCTTTTTGCGGGGACTGGCTGTCTGGAAAAACTGTTTTTTCTCAGAAAACCTCAGGGTCTACCGGTGCTCCCAAAGAAATTAATTTGGCCCGAGATCGGCTGAAAGCAAGTGCAGAGGCAACAGGGAAATTTTTTGGAACAAACTCCAAACTCAAACTCCTCTGCTGTCTTCATCCTGGATACATCGCCGGAAAAATGATGCTTCTGCGTGCCATGGTTTGGCAATGTGAGATTAGACTGGTGATACCGAGTTCAGAGCCTCTTTCAAGCATTCCTGACGCCTATCTACCTGACTTTGTGGCCATGGTCCCTCTTCAAGTGGAAAAAACACTGGAAAATGATTCAGGGAAAAGAAAGTTGAAAAAACTCAAAACGCTTTTGATTGGAGGAGCGCCCCTTTCAGAATCCTTGCAAGTGAAAATAGCTTCAGAATTGGATAATGCCTGGCAAAGCTTTGGAATGACTGAAACCGTCTCGCACATCGCTTTGGCTAAAATCACGGAACAAACACTCTGCTACCAAGCACTTCCGGGGGTAAAACTGGGAACGGATGAGCGTGGTGCCCTATGGGTGGAAAGCCCAATGAGTGGCACTGAAACTATTCAAACAAATGACCTCGTCCATTTCCAATCAGATGGAAGTTTTCAGTGGCAGGGACGCTTGGATTTCGTCATAAACTCAGGAGGGATCAAAATTCACCCTGAATTATTAGAACGAAAAGTTGAAATGACCATTCAAAAGTTTTTCCCTGATTCCCGCTTCATTTTAGGTGGACTCCCCGATGAGCATTTAGGACAGAAACTGGTCTTATTGATTGAGTCTAAGGCAAAAAACTCAGAAAAGGCAGGGAATTTGCGAGAAGAACTTTCGAAATATTTGGATCGATTTTCCCAACCCAAAGAGATCATAATCTTGGATAAATTCTCAGAGACAGGGAGCGGAAAAATCGACCGACTGAAAACCCTTGCGAATGCTCAATCTGATTCTTAGCCTTTTTTTAAGTACCATTTTGGCGATGAACTCCCATCAAAACACCCAATTAGAGCTCATTATCAACAACGGGAAATCAGATAATGGTTTGGTTCGGGTTTTAATTTTCAATGGTTCGGAAGGATTTCCGGGTGACTACACAAAAGCATTCAAAGCTCTCAGTACCAAATTGGAGAATAAACGGGCCGTTTTCAATATTTCAAACCTACCCGCGGGAAAATATGCAATCACTGCTTATCACGATGAAGATGGCGATGGCAAAATGTCCAAAAACCCCTTTGGCTATCCGACCGACCGATTTGGCTTTTCCAATAACCCCAAAATCCTTTTCTCAGCCCCTACCTTCGAAAAATGTCTTTTTGAAATCAAAGAGGGACAAAGCCACATTCAGGTGATTGATTTGCGCTAAAGATTGGCGTTCACTTTGGTTTCCCATCGATTATTTAAAAAAGCCTACTTTTGCAAAAAACTTTTCCATGAGTAAGAAAAATCAAGCCATTTCAGGAATCATCTTAGAATATCATTCTGGAATTGTACCTCCCCCATTCAGTCACGTTTTTCGCTTAGAATTGAATTGGTCGGATGGATCACTTCGTGCCAAGCTTGATTTGCATTATACCGACCGAGAAGAACTTTCGGAGGAAGAAATTTTGGATGAAGGATTTACGCTTTCAGATGATTATCAATATGATGGCAGCCTCAATCCAGTTTGGGTAAAGTCGATTGAAGAACTGCTTCAAGAAACCCGCTACGCCTCTCAGGTACATGGAGAAGGAGAAATCACCGTAGCAACTATGGAGCATACCAAAACTAGTCCGGCCAAAAGTCCAACCAATCAAGAGACCTGGCAGCTGCTCGCACAGGACTTGATTCAGGCCATTTATGAGACTGCCAAAAAAGAACTTCCTCTTCAAATCAACTTCCAGGTAGTAGAAAAAGAAAAAACCGACAGAGGATCCGTGACCCTACATTTTTCCGATCGGAATGTCCTGCTTGAGTTGAATGGGAAAACCAGCCAACTCAATTGGGAATATGCATTTCAACTGATGAAATTGATTTTCACTCCGGATTATGACTACGATATTGCCAAGGAAAAGCCAGGTACAAAAAGAGGAATTTATCTTGATTGCGGAGATGGTCTTTGGCACGAACTCGGAAAGGGTGTTTTAAATATCGACCCGGAATTTGATGCCGTTGCGCAAATCGAGGAGCACATGCGCAAATTGACCTCCAACTGATTTATCATTTTTGCTATTGCATTTAAAGCTTTGATTTTCTTACATTTAAGTAAGAAAAATGAAGAGCTATGTCAAACAACAAGATTTTTGTCAGCTACCGCCGACAGGATGCTTCAGGAGAAGCAGGACGATTGGTGGATCATTTGCAGGAAGTTTTTGGTGAAAACTCAGTTTTTTTAGATGTAGAGACGATTGAAGCGGGGCTTGATTTTGTAGAAGCCATCGATCGTGCATTAAACTCCTGCAAAGTTCTGATTGCCATGATTGGCCCCCATTGGGTCAATATTAAAGATTCGGAGGGAAACCCTCGACTTTTTAAGGAAGATGACTTTATCCGATTAGAAATAGCTGCAGCTCTAAAGCGGGAAATTCGCGTGATTCCAGTCTTGGTCAACGGCGCTGTCATGCCTTCTGCGGATCAGCTTCCTGAAGACTTGAAGCCCTTGACACGTCGACATGCCCATGAGATCAGTAGCAGTCGGTGGAAGTACGATTGCGAGCAACTGACAGAGGTTTTGGAGAAAATTGTGGGAAAAGCTCCCAAACCCGTGCCTGAACCCAAACCTTTTCCCTCGCCACCTCCAAAACCAAAACCTGTTTTCCGCAAAAAATCTTGGATTGAGCGTAACTATCTGTGGCTTTTGGGTGGCTTTATTCTAATTTCTGTCATAGGGCTTATGATGGACGTTGAGGAATATGACGACACAATGGATTATATTGATCCTACCGAGGAACTAGTAGATCAACCAATTTATGATAATACCCCACCACAAGAACCTGTAAGTTCTGCTGCTAGCTTGTCAGGCCGTTGGATTTTAAGAGCTCAGGATGGTAGTGAAGCTATTTGGGTATTTTCACAGCGAGGAGAAATGATTGAGTTTGCTGAATACAACCTCTTGGATGTGCAGGTAGGTTCTGGTTCAGGACTAATTGAAGATGGAGATTATTATGCCGATTACTACAATAGTCTAACTGGGATTTCTGGAGAAGTAAGTTTATTCCCAAATGGAAATGGATGGTCCGGAGAAGCATACTTCCCAAGGACCCAGATAATTCTACCAATCACTTTGACTAGAAATTAATCTTTTAACTTTCTCAAGTCTTCCTGAATATCCTTCAACATATCACCTAGATCGGCTAGGCTGAGCGATTTCTTCTTATCTCCTGGATTGGGAAAATCAGTACTGATAAAAGCTTTGGCCTCCCAAACCTCCAACACGTCCTCTCCCCGAACCTCGTATGGCTTGTAATGCTCATTGTCAGATACTAGGAAAAGCTTACCATTTTCTGCCAAATAATTGAAAACTCGCTTATATACGACTCCCTCTGAGGCAGTCACCAATACATAAGTTCGTCCGCTTTTTATTTGCGAAAGCTGATCCACATAAGCACCGATGATAATTGTGCCCGATATCAGAGGAAGCATGGAATCCCCTGCCAGCTCAAAGGCCCGATAGGTAGCCTGCCTGGGAAGATTGGGAAGGTGAAACTGGGGCAACTGCTCCATATACTCCGGGTCAGCAAATCCATTGAGATAGCCGGCAGATGCTTTTTGGGGAACCAAAGTGATATTTTCCCGATCTGATTCATCAGCGGCAATGGTAAGAATATTGATCTTTCGCTTCTGCAGGGCCTTTCTTCCCTCCTTTTCGATATCATGCTCCAATAGCTCCTCCACTCCTGACTCCAAGATCTCAGCAATTTGAAGAAGCGTTACAAGTTTTGGCTCAGACCTCCCATCCTCGTAGGCCGAAATCATGGTACGCTGAATATTAAGCTGATCGGCCATGTCCTGCTGCGTAAATCCTTTCTGCTTGCGCAAAAAGCGAATATTTCCTGCTAAGTAGCTCATGCTGAAAATAAATAAAAGTCTAAATCATCTGTCTGAGGGGCAATGGGAAAAAGCGGGTCTATTCGTTGCTCTGCGGCTCTCCGACGTGCCAACCTATTCTGAATCTCAGCAATAATCTCCCCAACAGGCTTAGGTTCATTGACTAATAGATAGCCATACTCCTGCTTGGGGCTACCCTCCACAAAAAACTTTACCTGCAAATTCCCTGAAGAAAGAGCCTTGGTGCTAATGTTGATTTTATCGACTTGTTCCATGATCAATGAGTTTTACATCAGCAAGATACAAATGTCATTTTTATAAACATTCACTTGTGCAAAAAATTAACATCATTCTATGACATATTTTGTCACAAATTATTTACACGGTCGGCAGCAATTCATTTAAGGTTTTGACCGCTCAGCCAATAATTCAAACCCTCCTCAGAATTCGAAGTTACCTTTGTACATATTGATTACCAACCAACTACATGAAACCCAAATTATTAACAATCTTATTTTTAGTCATTTCCTCATTCAGCATGGCGCAGAATTATACCCTCAAGGGAAAAATCCGCGATGCTAAAAACCAAGAAACGATTCCCAATGCGACTGTACTATTACTGAACGTAACGGATTCTGCTCAGGTAGATGGAATTATCTCAGACCTGGATGGAAATTTCGAAATAGAGTCCATCAAGGAAGGCGACTACTTGTTGAAAATTCAGTACCTCGGATATGAAAACTATTTCCGCACCATCCAACTGCTCGGAGACTTGGATTTGGGAACCATTTCGATAAGCCAAGAAGCTACAGACCTCCAAGAAGTAACCATTGAGGCTCGCAGAGCTACCAGCCAAAACAAGTCTGACACGACCATGTTCAATGCCGATGCATTCAAGACCATGCGGGATGCCAGTGCGCAGACTTTGATCGAAAAGCTACCCGGAGTAACTTCTGAGGACGGTTCACTGCAAGCTCAAGGTGAGTCAATCGCACAAATCCTCGTGGATGGGGAGCCATTCTTCGGAACAGATGTACGAACAGCCCTACAAAACCTGCCGGCAGAGGTTATTCAAAGTATTGAAATCTATGATCAGTTGAGTGAAAAAGCCCGGTTAAGTGGATTTGACGATGGAGAGCGATTGAAAACAATCAATATTATCACCAAGCCCAATCGACGAAAAGGGCAATTTGGCCGAACCAGCGCTGGATACGGAACTGATGATCGGTATTTGGTAGGAGCTAGTATCAATGACTTTGACAATGATCGAAGAATCACCTTCACCGGTCTTTCCAACAATATCAATGTCACCGATTTTTCATCCGATCCCAATGCTCAGAATAATGCACGTCCACAAAGCGGGATTATTCAAACGCACATCCTCGGACTGAACTACTCCGATAAATGGGGTGAAAAAATCAAGGTGTCAGGAAGCTATGTCTTCAGTAGCAGAGAAAATTTTGAGCGTTCCACACGTTTTCGGGAATTTATCACCTCCGGTGAAAGCGATCAGCTCTACGATGAAGTCAGCACTGAAACTCGCGTAAACAACCGACATCAGTTCGACATGCGTTTTGAATATGACATCGATGAAAAAAACCGAATCGTATTCATTCCACGTTTTTCAGCACGTTTTGAAACAGAAAACTCTGGTTTTAATGGAGAAACTTCCAACGGATTTGACCCGATCAACACGGTGGAAAATATCAGAAATGCAGAAAATGAAGATTATGACATTTTCAATCGGATTTTCTACAGCCATAAATTTGACAAGCCGGGCCGAACGCTGACTTTCCGGGGAAGAATGAGTGAAAACTGGAACAAGGATCGCGCTAATCGAATCGCCAGAAATGAATATTTCGTCCCCGATTCCAGGACAGAAATCATCAATCAGCAGATTAATCGAGATCGTAGCGGAAGTTCTTGGGAGACCGGAATTTCATTTACAGAGGCTCTCAGCGAGCGAAGCCAACTTGAGCTTGAATACGAAATTGGTAACCGCCTGAACGACTCGGACCAGTTGATCTTCGATGTCATTGATGAAGCGATTGATGAGCCTATTTTGGAATTGGATACCGCACTTAGCAATACTTTCGAAAGCAAATTCCTAACTCAGGAAACTGAGCTAGGCTATCAGTACAAAACTGAAAAAATCCGAATCCAAACGGAACTTCAATACCAAAATGCCAGATTAGACAATACACAAGGTTTCCCGCAGGCTTTTGAGCTGCAGCGAACCTTCCAGAGTTTACAGCCAACCGTCAGATTCAATTATCAAATCACAGATAATACCAATCTCCAATTTGATTACGATACTCGCGTCCAAGAGCCTGATCTGCGACAGCTTCAGCCAGTAGTCGATAATACAAACCCGCTTCAACTCTATGTAGGGAATCCAGATTTGGACCAGTCCTACTCCAATCGACTTCGTATGCGATTCCGAAGCAACAATCCGGAAACTGATCAAAGCTGGTTTCTCTTTGCTCAGACCTCCTTTGTCAATAATATCATTGCCAACAGTTCCTTTATCGCAGAGGAAGCTACAGAAATCCAACCTGGAATTGTCCTTGAGCCCGGGTCGCAGCTTTTCAGTCCAGTCAACCTCAATGGCTATTGGGATCTTCGCTCTTGGGCCAGCTATGGAATGCCGGTGGATTTTCTAAAGTCTAATCTGAATATCAATGCCGGAGCAGGTATCACAAACCGCCCAACCTTTGTCAATGGAGAGAATGGAACAAACTTCTCCCGAAGACTCAGTACAGGGCTTTCATTGAGTAGTAATATCTCCGATCAGATTGACTTTAATATCTGGACTCGATTGTCATTCAGCCGAGTGGAAAACTCTCTGAACCCAAATCTGAATGATAATTTCTTCAATCAGCGGGCAAGAGTCAACTTCAACTGGATCTTCTGGGAAGGTTTTGTATTCCGAACTGACATCAACTATCAAGCAAACCGAGGCCTTTCCGAAGGATTTGACCAGAATTTTACCTTGGTGAATATGAGTTTGGGTAAAAAGATTTTTGGCAATCAGCGCGGAGAGATCAGCCTAAGCGTCTATGACCTCTTCCGTCAAAACAATAATATCCGACGAAACATCACCGATACCTTTATCGAAGATGTGCAGACCAATGTACTGCAGCGCTATTTTATGCTGACCTTCAGCTATAATATCCGTCGCTTCGCAAAAGGCACAAGTATGGAAGACTATCAGGATCTGATGGAAGATGGCGGTGATCGAGGTGGCGACCGCAGAAGAGGAAACTGGAATTGATAGATAAACCCCACCAACCAGAACAAAACAGCCCAAGTTTTTAAAGCTTGGGCTGTTTTATTTTACTGTAATTTGACTTTAGGTGTCTCAATTCCATTTACCAATCACCTAAACTTCCCCTTTAGCATGGCCAATTTCTCTGCCATACTGCCTTGGGGTTCTTCTTTTTGCTTTGGTTTTGGGGAAGGCTTTCGGTCTGATTTCCCTCTTTCTGCAAAAGGATCAGCCTTCATACTCAAACCTATCCGCTTTCGTGCCACATCTACATCAAGCACCGTCACCTGCACCTTTTGATTGACCGTCACGATCTCATTGGGATCTTTCACAAATCGATCTGCCAAATGACTTAAATGTACCAATCCATCCTGATGCACCCCTACATCTACGAATGCACCAAAGGCGGTAATGTTGGTGACGACTCCGGGAAGCTTCATGCCTGTTTTTAGATCCGAAATGGCATTGACACCTTTTTCAAATTCAAATACCTCAAACTGCTCTCGAGGATCTCGACCTGGCTTGGCCAACTCGTCCAGAATATCCTGCAAGGTGGGCATTCCCACCGTATCAGACAGGTAATTCTTCAAGTTGATTTGCTGTCGCAGGTCCTCTGAAAGCATCAACTCACGAACTGCCACTCCCAAGTCTTTAGCCATTTTTTCCACCAATTCGTAGCGCTCGGGGTGGACTGCAGAGCGATCAAGCGGATTAGCTGCCTGACGAATTCGTAGGAAACCAGCTGCCTGTTCGTAGGCTTTGTCACCCAATCGAGGTACTTTTAGGAGTTGGGCACGGCTCGTGAAGGGACCATTTTCATTCCGGAAGTTGACAATATTTTGTGCTAAGACAGGTCCAAGCCCGGATACGTAGGCTAGTAATTGCTTCGAGGCAGTATTTACCTCTACCCCTACGGCGTTTACAGCAGAGACCACCGTGTCGTCCAGCGAATTCTTCAAAGCCGACTGATCCACATCATGCTGATACTGCCCCACACCAATTGACTTCGGGTCAATTTTCACTAATTCTGCCAATGGATCCATCAATCTTCTCCCAATGGAAACAGCCCCTCGAACGGTCAGATCCAAATCGGGGAATTCTTCCCGAGCTACTTCTGAGGCAGAATAAATAGAAGCTCCAGCTTCATTGACAAGGGTGATGATGACAGATTTGGGTAATCCGAGGGAGCGAACAAACTCCTCCGTCTCCCTACCTGCAGTACCGTTTCCGATGGCGATCGCTTGAATATCGAATTTCTCAACCAAACCTCTCACCGATAGACCTGCCTCAGCCGTTCTTCGCTGTGGTTCATGCGGAAAAATAGCCTCATAGTGGAGTAATTGCCCCTGCGGCCCAAGACAAACCAATTTACAGCCTGTTCGAAATCCCGGATCAATAGCCATGACGGTTTTTTCGCCCAAGGGAGCTCCCAACAACAACTGTCGTACATTCTCTGCAAAAACCTTGATCGCTTCCTCATCAGCTTTTCTTTTAGTAAGCAGCCGAATCTCCGTTTCCATACTTGGCTTCAGCAAGCGCTTATAAGCATCTTTGATAGCGAGTCGCACCTCCTCAACCGAAGTATTTTCAGCATCGGAGATGATCTCGCTTTCCATTAGATTCAAGGCGTCTGACTCTTCGGGTGTAGCATCCAGCATCAAAAACAATTCTTTTTCCCCTCTCCTCATCGCTAAAACCCGATGCGATGGCGCCGTAGCAATGGGCTCCGACCATTCAAAATAGTCCTTATACTTGATAGCTTCTTGCTCTTTGCCAGGAATGACGCGAGATCGAAATACACCTTCTTTCAGAAAAAGGTTACGCATTTTTTCCCGTAGTGAGGCATTCTCATTAATCCACTCAGCAATGATATCACGTGCTCCCTGCAAGGCATCTTCCACCGTAGTGACCTCTTTTTCCACATCGATATACTTAGAGGCCTCTTCTTCAAGTTCTATGCTTTCTTGGGAAAAAATCAATTCCGCCAAAGGCTCCAGCCCCTTTTCTCTGGCGATAGTCGCCTTGGTACGTCGTTTGGGTTTGTATGGCAAATAAATATCTTCCAAGCGAGCCATGGTTTCAGCTTCTTCGATGGACTTCTTGAGGGAATCCGTAAGTTTTCCCTGCTCCTCGATGGATTTTAGGACTGCTTCCTTCCGCTTGTCCAGATCTCGTAATTGCTGTAAACGATCCCGAACTGCCGCAACCTGAACTTCATCTAGGCTTCCCGTTGCTTCCTTTCGGTATCTGGAGATAAATGGGACGGTCGCTCCTCCATCCAAGAGCTCAATGGTAGCTTGAACTTGTGTGGCTTTGACATTTAATTCTTCGGCGATTTTGAACTGATAACTCATATTTTTAATTAAAAACTGCAGAAATTTCCCGCAAGATAGGAGTCCTTTTCGAGACAAAAAGAGAGAATTGTATCGATTGTCACTAATCCGCTGAGGATAAGAAAGTAATTTTGAATTGACTTGAAATGGTTGAAAAGTGGGAAGCTTCGAAGCTTGTTGGGCACAATCCTGAAATTTCTTCTTATCCTTTAACTAGAGAGTGGAAGTGAGAGGCATAAAGCCTTCTTCAACTATTCCTTCAATGTTGTTTTATATTGGCTTTGTAAAAGGCAGCTTTTCAAAAAGCTAGATGAGTAATTAATCAATGAAAAAAGAAACCATACTTAAAGAAGTAAAATCCTGGGGCTTGATTTTGGCCTTTTTCGCATTTCTGTACTTCACGGGTCTACTTCCTGTGGTACAAGGAGCCGTCCAATCTGTTTTGCTTTCCACCGGGCTCATCAAACCAAACCTAGAGCGGGTAGATCGAACTGATGAGAGTTTCGACTACTCGGGAAGCTTCCAGGATTTTGAGGGTAATACCATTCAGCTTTCAGATTACCGAGGCAAAACTCTTTTCATCAATCTTTGGGCTTCTTGGTGCGGACCATGCCGGGCCGAAATGCCACACATCTCAGAACTTTATAAATCAATAGAAGATAAAAAAGACATTGAGTTTTTGATGATAGGCCTGGACAATGAATTTGAAAAAAGTAAGAGTCTCATCGAAAGTAAGAGTTGGGCTTTCCCAGCAATGCATGCAAGCTATGGCCTGAATAGAAGTTTACAAAGTCAATCTATCCCCACCACCTTGGTCGTAAACCCCAAAGGAAAAGTGGTCTTTTACCAAGAAGGAATGAGTAACTTCAACACTGATGAGTTCCGGGATTTTCTGGTGAGCCAGTAGCCAGATTTTTACTAAACCAAATTTAATTTGGAGATACAATATTCAAAACTATCCTAAAGTAAAACTTTTCAACAAAGTCTATATTATATTATCAATCAATTTTTTATGTATTTTAATTCAAGTAAAAATCTTAATCAAAAATAGTGACGCTTCCACTTTTTTCAGCTGAAATTTTTTAAACCAGAATTCCCAAACGACAGAGCTTTCGAAAGTGCAAAATCAAAAATCTGCCTATATTCCAGCATGAATATCCAGCAGACGGAAGTAGTCATCATCGGCGCCGGTTTCTCAGGAATAGCTGCAGCAAAAAAACTTCATGAAGCCAAGATTCCTTTTTTGATTTTGGAAGCGAGAGAGCGAATCGGCGGTCGGGTTTTCACCAAGCATTTATCCGAAAATCTCTATGTCGATCTAGGTGGACAATGGATCGGACCTACTCAAGATCGAATGTATGCGCTCTGTCAAGAGCTCAACATCCCCTACTTTGAGACTTACGATGAGGGTAAAAATATCTTAAATCTCCGTGGGAAAATCCGGACCTATCAAGGCATCATTCCCAAGATGGATCCCCTATCGCTGATCAACTTGGACATATTGATGCGAAGGCTGGAGCGAATGGCAAAGCAGATTGACATCCACTCACCTTGGACTCACCCAAAAGCTGGAAAATGGGATGGAATGACTTTGGATGACTTTTTAAAGAAATACTCGAAAACCAAATCCTGCTATGAAGTGATCAAGATTGGATGTGAGACCATCTTCGCATGCGAACTATCCGAGATATCCCTGTTACATGCTCTCTTTTACATTCGCTCAGGAACTTCATTAGATTGTCTAATCAATATCAAGAATGGAGCTCAACAGCACCGAATTGAGGGTGGCATGCAACGCATCATAGAAGAAATGGCCAAACCCTTTTATGATAAAATCATTTTCGAATCACCTGTAGAAAGAGTAATTCAAGGCGCAGATTCGATTTCGGTGGACTTTGGTGATCAGTCAATAGAAGCCCAAGAAGCCATTATTGCCATTCCTCCACCGCTTTTGAACCAGATTCAATTCGAACCAGGACTTTCTAAGGAAAAACAGGAGCTCTTTCAAAACTACCCCATGGGACGCGTAGGGAAGTGTTTTATGATCTATGAGAAGCCTTTCTGGAGAACATTAGACTACAGCGGGCAGGTGGTGAGTGATGACCCTTTGACCCATCAGACTGTTTTTGATTGCTCACCTGCCGATGGAAGTTTCGGGATCTTGATGGGATTTGTAATCGGAAACCGAGCTGAGGAATATTTTAGCCTGTCTGAGGAACAACGAAAAAACAGAATGATGCGATCTTTGAAGCAGTATTTTGGTGAAAAAGCAGAAACTGCCATTCAGTACCTCGATTTTACTATGAGCGATGAAGCCTGGTCCAAAGGCTGCTATGCAGGTCTAATGCCTGTCAATTCCTGGTCCAAATTCCAGGATAATTATAGAAAATCAGAGGATAGACTGCATTTTGCAGGAACGGAAGCTGCTACGCGCTGGCATGGATACATTGAAGGTGCCGTATTGGCAGGAGAAGCAGCCGCCTCCAAAATCATAAAAAATCAACCCAATTAACTTCATGAGGAGAATCCTGATATCTTCAGTTCTATTAATCATCTTTATTTGGCTTATTTGGTCATTTTCTGGCAGAAGCTATCCGCTACAGGAGCCTGAATTATATTTGGATCTGGTAGAAGAAATCAATCCCTCAGACACTTTAAACAGAAATATTGTAGGGATTCAGCCTTACATGGAGGCGAGCGACTACCTGGATCAGGAAACCTTTTATCGGAAGTTGGAGCTTTATCTGCATGAATCGAGAAAGTCAGGTCTTATTCGACCCAATACCATTGTCCTACTTCCTGAATATTTGGGGACATGGCTAGTACTATCGGGCGAGAAGCATAATTTGGCTGAAAAAGAGACGGTTGAAGAAGCAATGACTACTTTGATTCTATCAAACATTGTGGATTTTTCCATTAACCTCATCCGATCAAATGAAGAGGATAAAGTAACAGCAACCATTTTCCGAATGAAATCGCTTGAGATGGCTGAGGATTATTTTGATACATTCAGCAAGCTTTCCAATGACTTCAATTGCTTTATTGCCGCAGGAAGTATTGTCCTACCAAAGCCTCAAGTCGTAGAAGGTGAGCTAATTATTGATTCCAGTGAGCCGCTTTATAACAGTTCCTTCATCTTTGGGCCGGATGGAAAAATCATCGGAAAACCGATTTTAAAAGCCTTCCCAATCGATGCTGAGCTCCCCTTTGTCCAAAGTCAATCTGTGGAAGAATTAACTGTCTTCAAACTGCCCATGGGAAAAGCGGCCCTACTGATCTGTGCGGATAGCTGGTACCCTGAGCCATACACAAAAGCTGAAAAAGAAAAAGCTGAGATTATCCTTGTGCCCTCCTATCTCACAGGAGAAAACACCATGGAAAACCCTTGGCAGGGCTACAATGGTTCGGAGGCTCCTGCAGAAACTGACCTTAGTGATATCCAAAAAATAACCGAATGGGAAGCCTGGAATAAATATGCTCTTCCCGGAAAAATCACAAAAACCTCAGCTGATGTGGGCATGAATGTATTTCTCAGGGGAAAACTTTGGGAAATGGGCGCAGATGGTCAACCATTAGCAATACTGAATGGTCAGGCACTAAAGCCTACAGCAGCAGCACGAGCTGGAATTTGGTCACTGAACTACTAGAATCATGTGCGACACCCTACTGGCCAAAGGAATTATTTCGGAGAAAGGGAATTTAATTTTTGCGAAGAACTCTGACCGAGAGCCTTTAGAAGCGCAGGAACAGGTTCATATCCCACGGATAACGCATTCGGAAAAAACACTAAACTGCACCTATATCCAAATCCCTCAGGCCAGTTCAACCTGGGAAGTATGGCTATCTAAGCCCTTTCAGATGTGGGGGGCAGAAATGGGCGTCAATGAATGGGGACTAGCCATAGGAAATGAAGCGGTTTTTACCCAGGTAAAGTTTGATAAATCCAAACCGGGATTAACAGGAATGGATTTGCTGAGACTAGCCTTAGAGCGCTCCAAGACTGCTATGGCTGCGAAAGATCTGATCATAGAACTTTTAGAAAGATATGGTCAAAATGCCTGTGGAGGCTATGAAAACAAAAACTTTTACTATCACAACAGCTTCCTAATCGCCGATCAAAAGGATGCTTTGATATTGGAAACAGCTGGGAAATCCTGGGCTTGGAAAAGGGTAAAGGACTACGCAAGCATCTCCAATTGTCTGAGTTTGGAGGATGACTTTGAAGAATGGAAAATTACAGAGGAAGACAAGTATTTGAGCTCCATTTTCAATTCCAAAAAAGGTTTTAAAAGTCGTTTTTCAGATTTTCTGTACACCTATTTCTCCAAAGCCAAAGATCGAAAGTCTTTTACTGAGAAATCCCTCAACAATCAAAAAGGCCAAATTGGCCCCAAACAAATGATGGAAATATTAAAGTCTCACCATCCCACAGGCGAAGACTTTCATCCCAAAAAGGCGAGTGCAGCTTCAGTTTGTATGCATGCAACCGGTCTGACCAACCCCTCGGAAACCACTGGAAGTATGGTTGCAGAAATTAGAAACGATCAACCACACACTATTTGGCTCTGCCCCAGCCCTCACCCCTGCCAAAGTTTATACATCCCCTTTTATTTTGGGACAGAAACCAGTTTTTTAACCTATCCTTCCTATCTCGAAGATAATTCTCTCTGGTGGCAGGCAAAGAAGCTACATACGATCATAGAACGAAACTGGAAAGAGCTTTTTCCTAAGCTGAAAGCGGAATTGAACCAAGTTCAAGGAAATTGGATCAAGAAGGATATTTACCTAATCGAAGAATCGGCTAGCCCTGAGGAGTTAAGTAAATTCAGCCTTGATTGCTATTCATTTTACCAAAAATGGATTAAGGAAAAGCTTCTGGAAGTCTCGAAATAAATATGGTGTTAATTGCCTGTTATTAATTATTCAAATGGCCATCATACCAAAATTTAGAAACTAAAAAGTGGTATTTTGTCAAAAAGCATTGAAATGAAAAAATCTACTTTACTTCTCGCTCTTTTTCTTTTTTTCTCCAACCTGATTTTGGCGCAGGAAATTCGAGTTTACAAGGAGCCTAAATTCGGTTTTGATTGGAGTCAACCTTCCGTCTATCCTGATCGCATCGTTATATCATTTGGAGAAGACCCAAGTCAGGAAATACGAATTAATTGGCGAACCAATACCGAAATTACAGAGGCTTATGCAGAACTAGCCCCGGCCACCGCTGCTCCTAAGTTTTGGAGAAATGCGACTACTCAGAAGGCTGAAACGGAAGTTTTGGACTCCAGAAACGTTGCACAAGCAGAAACGGTCGCTCATTATCATCAGGCTAGCTTTTCCGGCCTTGAACCCAACACAGTCTATGCCTACCGTGTAGGTGATGGCGAACGCTGGTCTGAATGGTTCCAATTCAAAACAGCAAGTGCAAACCCAGCTGATAGATTTTCCTTCCTTTATGTAGGTGACGCTCAAAACTACGTACTTGAACTTTGGTCAAGATTAATTCGGGAAGGCTTTAAAAAGGCTCCTGAAGCAGAATTCATCATTCATGCGGGAGACTTGATCAATTATGCCCACCGGGAGCAGGAATGGCATGAATGGTTCACAGCAGGTGGATTTATTCACAGTATGCTGCCAACCATGCCTGTACCGGGAAATCATGAATACAATTATTTGAATCAGGCAGACCGCGAAAAACGACAGCGCAGCTTATCCGTCCAATGGAGACCACAGTTCAATTTACCCCTAAACGGTCTTAAAGGACTGGAAGAAACGGTCTACTACATGGACTATCCAAATGCCAAGTTCATCTTTTTGGACAGTAATAGAGACCAGGAAATCCAAGCTCAATGGCTGGAGGAGGTTTTGAAGAAAAACACTAAAAAATGGGTGATCGTTACCTATCACCATCCGCTGTTTTCTGCATCCGCTGGAAGAGATAATGAAGCCCTTAGAAAGCTTTGGAAGCCTATTTTTGATAAATATCAGGTCGATCTTGCACTTCAGGGACATGATCATAGCTATGGCAGAGGCCGTGTAGCTCCCGGGGAAAATGTAATGGATGGACTGAATATGCAAGATGCAACAGGAACAGTCTACGTAGTATCGGTCAGTGGTGGCAAAATGTATAATATAAAACCCGATGGATGGGATGAGTGGGGTGCGGTAAGAGATCGTGCTGCCGAAAACACCCAGCTTTTTCAGGTGGTAAGCATCGAAGACAACAAATTAGAATTTGAGTCCTATACAGCCATAGGAGAGCTTTACGACAAATTTGACTTAGTTAAGAATGGAGATGGGATCAATCAATTTATTGAATACAAGCAAAATCTTGATCCTGAATTCCGTTTTGACAATACCATCCCTTATGTTGATCAGCTTCCGGGATTGATGGAAGAAAACCTTCTCAAGGAATACCCTGGATATAGTGTAGAGCAAGTGCGATTTTATGAAGAGGAAGGAAATCCTCGCATCCGAGTCACTTTGAAATCTTCTGATCAAGTGAAGAATCTGATCCTAGATCAAGAAGGAAGAGTCATTTCGGAGGATTAAGCAATTATTCATCTTTTGAAATCAGTCAAATAATTATGACCGAGAAAAAACGTGTTACACTGAAGGACATTGCTCGAGAGCTTGGTATCTCAGTGTCCACAGCCTCAAGAGCGCTTAATTCCTATCAGGGAATTTCGGAAGAGACCATCAAGTTGGTCAAGGATTATGCAGAAAAGCATCATTATATCCCAAATTCAATAGCGGTCAATTTTCGGAAAAATAGGACGATGACGATTGGGATGATCGTGCCTGAGGTGGTGCATTATTATTTTTCATCCATTATCAGCGGAGCACTTCATGCTGCTAAAAAACAGGGTTACCGAGTCCTGATCAGCCAAACGGATGAAAAACTCGAAAATGAAATCCATGCCTGTCATAATATGCTTGCTGGAAATGTAGACGGGATTTTGATCTCTATTTCCAATGAAACAGAAGAAGTGGATCACATTCAGGATTTTTTGGATGAAGGTAAAGCAGTCGTTCAGTTTGACAAGTATTCTGAGAAGCTCAAAAGCCCTATTGTGACGAGTGATGACTTGGAAAGCGCCTACCGGGCAGTTACTCATTTGATAGAAAAAGGATATCGGAAAATTGCCCATATAAATGGTCTGGCAAATGTTCGAAACTCTAAGGACCGCCTCGCAGGCTATCATAAAGCCTTAAAGGAGCATGGATTGGATTTTGACCCCAATTGGATTCCGCATTGTAAGGACATCACGGAAGAAGAGGGATTTGCTTTTGCCAAGCAGCTGATGGAAAGTAGCAATCCTCCTGATGCTATCTTTTGCATTACAGACTCCGTTGCATTAGGCGCAATGAACTACCTGAAGCAAGCT
Organism: Algoriphagus formosus; assembly: GCF_002807035.1. GTDB lineage: Bacteria > Bacteroidota > Bacteroidia > Cytophagales > Cyclobacteriaceae > Algoriphagus > Algoriphagus formosus. The sequence goes on from NZ_NIUC01000001.1 coordinate 1,000,599, forward strand.
AAAATAAAGGTTCCCGACGAGGTTGGCGTAATGGGCTTTAGCAATTGGAAAATCTCTGAAGTCATGAACCCTTCCCTTAGTACGGTAGAACAGCATGGGTTTGAGGTAGGTAAGATGGCTGCTGAGATCCTGCTCAAGGCTACCCAAAACCCAAATGAAGAATCAACAAACCAATTCACTGAAATCAAGAGTGACCTGATCATTCGGGAGTCCACTCAGAAATAGTTTTAGGAAAGCACTTCCAAGATCCTAAATCCATAAGGTTCAAGGATCAAATATTGATCATCGCTAGCGACAGAAATTTCTTCCTTCGAGACATGATCCCAAAGCTTTTTGGGACTGAAGCCAAACTCTCTGAATGCATACCAAGTCAAGAAAGATGCCTTATCTGAGTAATTTCCGACTACAAAAATTCGCTGATCTTCTATTTCCCGAAGGAAACCCGCTACATGGATGTTATGAGGATTCATCCATCGAATATTGCTATTATCTGAAATAGCAGGAAGACTTTTCCGGATCTGTATCAACTGCTTTAAGCCAGAAAACACCCGTTCCTCCACAGTTCCTTCTGTATGACGCTCAGCTGCCTTTTCCCAATCAATTATAGGTCTATGCATCCATCGATTATCATAGCTTTTCGCTGGATCATGCTGAAAGGTATAATCATTCAGATACCCTAATTCATCTCCATAATAAAGCATGGGTAAGCCTCCCTGGAAAATAGAAAAAGCCTGCATCAAAAGTATTTTTTGGATAGAAAGCGCTACTTGATACGCATCCTTCGCATACAATGCTGCCTCCAAACCGCATAAGGAGGCCAGTGATCCAGAAATCCGTGCATCTCCAGTCTTGGGATTACTAGAAAACAAAGCCCCGCGAGATGGACTTCCCGGGAAAGAACCTGAAAAGTAATTTTTCAAAAAGCTTCGATGCATGTAAGGATCCTTTCCTGCCTTTGAGATCATCCAATCATCATAGCCCAGTCCTATATCATCATGACAGCGGGTATAAGATATCCAACTTGTTCCTGGTGGCTTTTGCTGTAAAATATGCTGTGCTTCCAGCATGACTCTAGTGTCGCCCGAGGCAAGCATATCCCACTGCAGAGCCATTTGTGTGGCATTGTAGGCAAAGTCGCACTCCTTCCCTGCTCGATCATCCTTTCCAAAGTACTCCATGATAAAATTGGGGGCAACAATGGCCTCTCCCAAAATTGCCATACCTGGGCTGGCAATCTGGACAGCTTGCTTGATCAGCTGGAGAAGTGAGTGAGCCTGAGACAGGTTCTGACAGCTTGTTCCTGTTTCTTTCCAGATAAATGCAGGAGCGTCGATTCGAATCAAATCAACTCCCAAATTGGCATAGAAAAGAATATTATCCAGCATCTCCCGCAGAACTTCCGGATTTCGGTAATTCAGGTCCCATTGATAATTGTGAAAGACGGTCATCACCCATTTTTGACAGTCTTCGGACCAAGTGAAGTTTCCGGGCGAACTTTCTGGAAATATCTCGGGCATTGCCGCCTCAAACTGATTGGGAATCCAGCGATTATCATACATGTAGAAATAATCCTGATATTTCATTTCACCGGATTTTGCCTTTTCGGCCCATTCATGTCGATGGGAAGTATGATTGAGTACGATATCCAACATCAAGTACATCCCCTCATCATGCATTTTTTTGCGGAGAGAGGAAAGTTCTTCCAGCGTCCCAAAGCGCTCATCGACTTTACGGAAATCAGACACTGCATAACCGCCGTCACTTTCCCCCTGAGGACTTTCGAATAGTGGCATCAAATGAAGGAAATTAACTCCAAGTTCGTCCAGATAAGCCAGCTTGCCTTCCATTTGAGCAATGGAACCTGCAAAACGGTCCACATACAAGCTCATGCCTACTAAGTCATTGGAAAGAAACCAGTCAGGCTTTTTGGACAAATCCCGCTTCTTGAGATCGGCTGATCTACTCAGATATGCCGAAATTATTGATCGAAGAAGGTCTTCGAATTTGACTTCTGCATCTTCAAGATGTCCATAAATGGAAAAATAAAGCTGTCGGAGATTCTCATATCCCAATTCCAACCTTTTCCAAAATTCAGCATGCTTTCCAGAACTACTGATGCCAAACTCACCTGCAATTGATTTGTAATCCTTATTTCCCACTTCAATAATCATCCTTAATGTCCACTGCCTGCGATGGGCTGATCTGTTACGATATTTTTATTTTCTTTAATTAGCAATACTGCAGCTGCAGCCACTATCAACAATACTCCACCAAAAACGATGGCCAATCCTGGATCATTTCCCAAAAAGTTTTTGGAGATAAAGCCGAAAGTCAGTGTCTGCAAAATCATAGGAATCACAATCATCATGTTGATAATCCCCATGTAAACCCCGTAGCGTTCCTTTGGAATTTCATTAACAACGAGTAGATAAGGCACACCCATCATACTGGCCCAGGCAATCCCAAATCCTGCCATTGGGATAAAAAGAGCATATTTATTCGTCAATTGGGGAAAAACCATCAATCCTAAACCGGCAATAATTAGACAGATGAAATGAACCTTCTTTGGACCAAACTTAGTAGCCATTCGGGCCAGGTAAAAAGCTGAAAGAAAGGTCACCACATTGTACCAGCCGTTGACCAGGCCGGTCCAACCCACCGCCTCTTCATAGAGCTTGGGATCACCGCTTGGACTGGTATTCCAAACCGACTGGGCGACACTCTTAGCGGCATTTTGCCAATAACAAAAAAGTGCGTACCACTGAAAAAGATAAACTAAGGCAAGCTTCCACATAACGGATGGCATGACCATGATCGATTCAATGATTTCGATATTTTGGGCAAAAAGAATCCGTGTTTTTGGGTTCGACTTTGTTTTTTCAAGTAGCCTGTGTAGCAATCCTTTTGAAAATAAAGCTGGAATGAGCACGAGCAGAAAAACTAAATAGGCTATCAGAGAGGTTAGAATCGAAAGGAAAAACTGAATGGCTGGGTGAGGCATGCCCTCCGTTCGCTTTTTCAAGGCTTTCAACTCTTCCTCACTGGGTGGAATCTCAGGCGTCTTGGAAATACTCCACATCACCGACCCGATGGAACAAACAGTGCCTAGGAAAAAGGACGCATAAACCCAATAAGGCAAGGAACCCCAGGTGCCAGGAATGTATTTTTGAAATACAAAAAGAGAAACATTCGCTAAGGTAATCCCCAAGCCGGTGAAGAAACTCTGCGTCAAAAACCCGGTACTATACTGCTCATCCGGAAGCTTGTCTGCAATGAGGGCTCGATAAGGTTCCATTGCTGTATTATTCGCAGCGTCTAGCACCCAAAGTAAACCTGCTGCCATCCATAGCGAGCTACTGAAGGGATACAAAAAGAGCGTGATGCTACAGAACAAAGCCCCGATAAAGAAAAAAGGCTTTCTCCTACCATACTTTGGACTCCAAGTATTGTCGCTTAGTGCTCCAATTATGGGTTGAATCAAAAGCCCGGTCATAGGACCAGCCAAGTTGAGAATGGGGATTTCGTCAGGAGCAGCACCCAACATGTCGTAGATGGGATTGACTGCACTCTGCTGTAGACCAAAACTGTACTGAATGCCAAAAAACCCGACATTCATATTGATGATCTGCGAAAAAGACAAAGTAGGTTTTCTCATTAAAAACCGATTTATTTTGGGTTTGTGGAAGACTTGATTCTTTTCATAGGAAAAAAACCTGCTCAACATACCAAATTTTCTTTGTCAAAAAGAAGCATTAAGAGAGAAATAAAAGAAAAATTTAATGCAAACGGTTGATAATTTTGACAAGGCTAAATTTCACTTTTAAATCTGACTGTCTTGGCTTTTTTGCTCTTGAGCTCAATCAAAGAGTTTTCACAAAATCTCTTTCTCCCTCATTTTATCTAATTTTGCAGCCATGTCGAGAAAAATGAAAAACAAGATCATCACTGAGGTATCCATTGAGCGCATTGCCTCCGAAGGGAAATGCATCGGGCATCATGATGGCAAGGTGGTTTTTGTGGGGAATGTCGCCCCGGGAGACATTGTAGACGTACGGATCACCAAGGGAAAAAGCTCCTTTATGGAGGGGGAAGCCGTACATTTCCACCAATATTCCAAAGATAGAGTTGAGCCATTTTGTGCGCATTTCGGGACCTGCGGCGGCTGCAAATGGCAGCATATCAACTATGATCTGCAAAAGACCTACAAAAGACAGCAAGTAGTGGATCAATTTGAGCGAATTGCCAAGGTTCCTATCCCCGAGGTCTTACCAATTTTAGGATCTGCAAATACCCGCTACTACCGCAATAAATTGGATTTCACTTTCTCGAATAAAAAATGGCTGACCATCGAGCAGATTAGATCCGGCGAGGAGTTTGAGCGCAATGCTTTGGGTTTTCATATCCCAAAGATGTTTGATAAAATCATCGACATTGATCATTGCTACCTGCAGGGCGGTCCTTCAAATGATGTGAGAAATAGCCTTCGAGAATTTGCCCTCCAAAACCGACTGAGCTTCTACGACATTCGAAATCAGGTAGGTTTGCTTCGAAATCTTATCATCCGAACTACTTCTACGGGTCAAACCATGGTTATTGTCCAGTTTGGTGAAGATGATGCGGAGAATATCCAGCTTGTGATGGAGTTTTTGAAGTCAAGATTCCCGGAAATCACTTCCCTCCTCTATGTCATCAATACTAAAGGAAACGAAACCTTCCACGATTTAGAATTGGTAACCTTCGCAGGCTTACCTTACATCGAAGAGGAAATGGAAGGGCTCAAGTTTAGAATTGGTCCGAAGTCATTTTATCAGACCAACTCCGATCAGGCATACGAACTGTACAAAGTTGCGAGGGATTTTGCAGAGCTAAAAGGTGATGAAATAGTCTATGACCTTTACACGGGGACAGGTACCATTGCCAATTTTGTAGCCAAACAAGCCAAACAAGTAATCGGTGTCGAGTATGTGGAGGCTGCAATCGAGGATGCGAAATTGAATTCCGAAATCAATGGAATCACAAACACGCAATTCTATGCAGGTGACATGAAAGATGTCCTCAATGAAGAATTTATTGCGCAGCATGCAGCTCCGGATGTGATTATCACTGATCCTCCACGAGCAGGGATGCACGAAGATGTAGTAAAAATGCTGCTTCGCCTTTCTGCCCCTACGATCGTTTATGTCTCTTGTAACCCAGCCACACAGGCTAGAGACGTAGCTTTGCTAGCTGAAAAATACCAAGTGGAACGAATTCAGCCTGTAGATATGTTTCCTCAGACCTATCATGTAGAAAATGTTGTACGATTAACCTTAAAGCCATGATTTCTGACTTTAACGATCCCGAACTCAACGGAAAATACTTGGGTACAATCAGCAGTGATTTTGTAAAAATCTCAGATGTACTCAAAGAGGCTGCCTATCAGGTCAAGTCAAGAGGATTTTCAGATTTTCCTATTTTTCCCATTTCCAAGGAAATGCAACCCATCGGAAAGTTGTTTTTGGGGAAGGTAGAGAAAAACCTAGAGTGGAATTATTTCATCACCTACGTCGATGAATTTGTGCAGCGAAAGCTGATAGCCGAGGACGCTCTTGAGGACTTTAAGAAAGCATTCAAAGACCCTGATGAGTTCTGCTGTCTATTTGTGATGGACGGAGCCTTTACCAGTTTTGTCTACATCCCTTATCCTGAGGAATAAAGACAAAAAATGATAAAAAATTAAGCCGTGGTTGAAGCGAATCACGGCTTTTTTGCGTCTAGGAGAAAAACCAATTACTAGCACAATTATGATTAAAAACCCAGTATCCAAGTTCAAATCAATTACCATGAAGTCCTTAGCTTTCGGTGGCTTGGCTTTTCTTGCAACTTCCTGTTTGGATGACATTGACATTCCTGATCCTACACCAGCAGCTTATGTCTCCATCTATCAGGGATCTGCTACGGCTCCTGACCTTAATATTTTTGCCGACAACAATCAGGTAACACAGCAACCCTTAGGGTTTTCTGAATTCATCGCCTATAGCCCTTTTTTCATCGGTGAGCGTCTGATGCGCTACACCAGTGCATCGAGTACCAGCAGCCTTTTGGAGCAAAATGTCACTCTTGAAGTGGATAAAGTCTATTCGATTTTCCTTAGCAGTAAAGATGATCAGCTCGAATCTACCCTAGTCGAAGATGTATGGGAAGACCCCGTGGCAGATTTAGCCCAACTTCGATTTGCACATCTTTCCTCAGAACTGGGAGAGATCTATGTCGAGTTTTCAGGATTAACTACGCCAATCACTCCAAATGTAAAGTTCCAGGATATCACAGATTTTGCGGAGCTAGCGCCAGGGATTTATGACATTGATGTAAAATCCGTCGAAAACGGAGAATCACTTCTTCAGATCGATGGTGTCGAAATCAGGGATAGGTTTGTTTACACTCTTATTCTGAAAGGAAATGAAGGTGCCAATGAAACATCCAAGGAGCTGGACCTTCAACTTATTACCAACTATTTCGGGATCTAAAAATCCCATCACAATGAATGAAGACCGGGGCAAAATTGCTCCGGTTTTTTTTGATATAAACAACCATAAAACAGTGAGAAGATTTTTCTCCCGCGAAGAAAAAAAAGAATTACACCTTCGGCGAAATATGCTTTGCGAAATAAAACTCACTTCATTTGGTGAAATATTTTAGTTAAGCACAAAACGAATTAAAAAGTGCTGAAGGCGCGACTTGTAACAGTCCTACCAGAGGTAGGCAGGCCAGTTTAAGCGAAGAAATACGATGAGCGAAATGCTGGGTAAAAAAGATACCTCAGCATCCCAGCGATGACGCACAATTTTAAAAGGGGAATGAGAATCGGATGCCAGCAAGGTGGAAACCGATCAAAAATAAAATTCATGAGACTTTAATCTCCCATTTCTCAACACCAGTTCAAAAACCTTTACTTCCCAAAATTCACTTTGAAAGACGCGCCGATTAGACCGGGATTTTCACCAAAACCTGTGAAATCTGTCAAAGGGAGATTATAAAATGGCATTAGAACATAATTCACATTTTTGCTTTCCAGCAGCTGAATATTCAATCCAAAATTTGCTGTTGCAAAAGGGTAAAACCGCTGATTGGCGGGTTCCAAGGAAGTATTTTGTATCACTGACTCCTGAATGATTCTAGAATCATTGATACTCGAATTCGCCGCATCATTTGCCACAACCACCTGCCTTGTGAAAGAAGACTCCAAATCAGCTTGCTGATTGATGGCATAGATAGAAGAAAACCCAGCTCTTATGGAAATAGTATTACTTGGATTGATTGGATATTGAACAAACAGCGGAAGCTCCACTTGAGCCTGATTGACGGTAATTCTATCTTCAGAAGGTGCGATAGAACTTGCAAGAGCATTTGCTGGTGAAAATACCACTTCACTTTGCTGGCTAAGAGTATTCAAAGCCAAACCGGTTCCCAATCTAATTTTCTCTGTCACAGGAACTGCCAATGCCATTCCCAAGCCCAGACTGCTGCTAGATACCTGTCCACCTCCATCGCCTGTACCTCCACCAAATGCAGGAGCCACCCCAACTTCCCAAGCGATAGCTTTAGAATTTTTTGACCTTTTTTCTTCCTCTGCTAAAGCCATATTCCATGAAGCTTCATCAATCTTATCGCTTATTTCAGAAGAATCAGCCAAATCTCTATTTCGATAGTATGAGTTTTTGGCTTCTGAGTTACTCGAATTCGACCAGTCTCCTGCAAGAAGTTTTTGTTTGAACTCCGCTTCAGACAATGATTTGAATGGAATATCAATCGTTTTTTCTTTTGGAACCCCAGGATCTTCGACTAGCTCTTTGCTTTGAAAATTTGAAATAGACTGTTCTGTATTTTCTGATTTAACAGGCTCTATGGAGCTTCCTTTGGAAGATTCAGCAATCAAATTTTCCGGAGCTGCTGGATCATTCGGGATTTCTAATTCCTCTTTTACAATAGAATCAACTTGAGAGGGAGTAGTTGGGAGCTGAGATTCAGACTCTATGCTCGTAATCACCTCATTTTGATCAATACTATCTGACTGAAAATCCTGAGAGATCCAGGTATACCCCAGCCCAAGCAGAAGACATGCTGCGATTCCACTTATAAAGACAGGCAGCCATGGAAAACCACCCGATTTCCTACTTTTTTCAAAAGCCTCCCAAGCTCCTGCCTCATAAGCTTGAGGATGATTCTCTTGATGCTTTCGAAGAGAATCGGCTATTTCTTTTGATATTTTATCTTCCTGCATATTCCTTCAGGTGCATTTCTACTAATTCTCTTAATCGAGCTTTCGCTCTAGCCAGATAAACCCTAGAAGAGCTTTCTGTAATCCCCATTTTTTCACCGATTTCCCGATGACTGTAGCCTTCCACCTCATAGAGACTGAACACCAAATAGTGGTCTTCGGGAAGCTGATGGAGCAGTTTCACCAAGTCTTCATAAGCCATATCACTTATAGCATGGACCTCATGAAAGACCTCATTTTGCTCATTAATTTCCTGCTGTTGACTGTACTTTTTATTTTTCCGGTACCAATCAATCGCTGTATTCACGGTAATTCGACGAAGCCAGGGCTTGACGGCCTGATGATCTGTGAGAGATTCAATTGATCCAAAAAACTTCAGAAAAGAATCATTGACAATTTCTTGGGCTAAGTCCCGATCTTTGGCATAGGAAAGACTGATACCCATGACATAGCCATAGTATTTCTTAAAAAATAATTCCTCACTTTTTGCTGAGCGACGTTTGCAACCGTCAATCAACTCTTGGTCTGACCAATTCAATGCGTAATTCTATTTGGAGAAATCACCATACCACAAGGTCTATCTCCGTCGATTTTTTACCTATTTCACTTCTTGATTTAATTCTGCTCTTTCGATTTTCAAGGCTGTTGATTTTCAACTGAAGCCTATCAAAATCAAAAAAAACATCCGTTTATTTAGGAACGGATGTTTTGAGAATTACGCTACAAGGAAAGAAAAATTATTTCAAGTCCCCATTCCAATCGACTTCTCTTTCGAAAGGATTAATCGTCCTATCCAGCAAGACAGATACTTCTCTTCGGTTCAATTCCTTCTCAGTGGTAAAACTTTCCGGCAATCCGGCATCGGTCCAAGCATCAGCCAAATCTTTCAAGGATATCTCAGACACCAGGTTTAAAAGTACCTGGAAGCGTTCACCAGTCAGGTAGGCGCCACTAGCACCCCAAAAAGCCTCTAAAGAATCAGAAAAAGGTCTCAAGCCCTGAATTAACTCAAATTCTGTCACCCTTCTATCAGGGTAAAACCAGGTTTGGTTAGCCCACAGATACGGAACCCCCTCCCCTTTCAGAATGCCCGAAGCACCGATTCGTTGCATTGCCTGAAAATGTGGGTCCTCGGGATTCATATCCAAAAAGGGCATGATATAGGCATTTTGATCCAGAAGAGCCTGTTGAACTTCCCGGATGGAAATTTCCTGCAGACTTTTCTGCTGCTCAGCAGCTATTGATGCTAGTACCCCAGCAGCATGGCCAATTCCCAAAACGACCGGCTGAAGCCTAGAAGCCCCATTGACAATATTAGAAACGGAGATACTCTTCTCAGCAAGAATTAATGCTGATTGGGATTTTGGTACCAAAGCGCCAAGAGGAACATTATAGGATGGAACACGGATTTTGATAAAGTCAATGGCTGGCGCATCCAGATTCTTTTTATGGTGATGGTCAATGGTGTAGTCGCCTACGGCAATTCCTGTGCGATATAAGGGACTAGGTGCATCATAAGGAGTCCGGACAAAAGGCAGTGTAAAATCCACCATTCCTCGGAATCGACGTGATTCACGATGATAAGGAATCATGGGTAAACCATCCTCAGTAGGGTATTCATCCGCTGCAATCCCTAAATGTTTGAAACCTAATTCATGCTGAATGTAATAGATAAAGCGTAAGCTGGTCTGCTTAGCTTTTTCGAGTTCCTTTTCACGCTCCTCAGGAGATAATTCGACCAGATTGACATAGTGATCATTTCCACAGTTTGGCCAGTTTATCATGTATTTTCCATTGGGAAGCTTGCCATAGTCCAGCATCTTTTGACAGTCGAGCGTAGGATCTTCATCCGTTATTGGATCCGCATGGGCACAGGCACAGGCAAATTCGGCTGGATCATAATTAGCCGGCTTAGGAATAGTTTTATCAGAACCCTGTCCAAAATCCTTCAAGGTCACAACATAGGTAAGGTCCTGAACGATATCATTGGCCTGCTCCGGTGCAAAAGCCTCTCCGATCTCATCCTGGGCATCCATTCCAAGACGGTATTCAACCCCCAAACTTGCAGCGACATCTCCCAACTCGGTAGCATCAATCAAGATTGGAGCCCAAAACTCCAGACTTTGGCCTTTTTTCTCTGCTTTAACTTTCCAAAGGCCATTGATGTAATCAGCGCTTTTCCAATTGGTGTTGAAGTTGACCTCGAGTCCTTTGGTTTCAGCTACCATTTGCTGGAAAATCTGATTCCCTACTTTAGGTTCAAAAAGGGTATTACTGACCCATCCGGTAGACAATGCCTGTTGGGAGCCATAATGTTCGATCAATTTTGCTCGAAACTCTCCCCAAATACCTGAAGGAAGGCGATGATTTCCATCGATGGCGGAGACACCAGCAGCAGTGAGCATTCCCCCCAACCAGGGTCCTTCCTCGATGATTAGCGTATTGGCTCCATTGCGAGCCGATGCAAGTCCTGCAGCAGTTCCACTTGCCCCTCCCCCGATGATGATTACATCATAGTTTTGAGCAAAAGAAACAATGGAGATAAAAAAAGCGGCAAAAAGAAAACAGGTTTTTTTGAACATAGTGTGGGTTAATTTGTGGGTGTATTGGCTTTTGGGTTTAATCCATCATATACAGCATTGAGTAAGCTGCGTGTATTATCCTCGCTCATCTCCCAGAACATTGCACCTGCCAGCTTATTTTCTTTGATAAATTTCATTTTTTCAGCTAAAGTCTCCGGGTCCTCATAGGTAATCCAGGCTGAATCCTTTGCAGAATATAAATACGGAACGCTTGCTTTTTCGTCCCAGAATCTCACATAATGTGAGGTCTTCGAAAGGGCAAAAATTTGATGATATGGTAAGCCCATTTCAAAATCTCCAGACTGAAAAAGTCCATTTTCATCGGGTGAAACATTTTTCCACATTTTTCCATAAAAAGGAACACCTAGTACCAGTTTCTCAGCGGGAACACCAAATTCGATATGCTCCTCAACGGTAGTTTGAGCCGATCGTCCTTTTGCTCCATTAGGATAAAGGTTTGCATGATGACCAGTCTCCGCATCCCCTGCTCCGTAGAAATCGTAAGCCATAATATTAATGAAGTCTAGGTATTCCTGTGCCGCCGCCAGGTCATTTACTTCCAGATAACTACGGAATCCACCGGAAGCAATGGTGCTTAGGTACTTTTTGCCTGTTACAGAACCAAGGGAATCCAATGCTTCCCGAAAGCTCTTGAGCATAGCCACAAAGTTTTCCTTATCCTCGGGCTTGTAGGGATTATTATCACCCGGAAGACCTGGATATTCCCAATCATAATCCAGACCATCCAAGTCGTACTTAATCAAAAAATCTATTCCAGACTTGGTCAAGTTCTTGATTCCTTCCGGAGTGGATACAGCCTCGGAAAAGCCTTTGGAATGGGTCCATCCTCCGATAGAAACTAAGATTTTCAAGTCAGGGTTAATGGTTTTCAGCTTATGGAGCTCCAAAAAGTTCAAGCTGTCTCGCTCGCTTTTTCCTTCCATATTTTGCACCAACCCCTCTCTCACATCTGCAAATGCATAATTGAGATGGGTAAGCTTTTCGGCAGGAATTCGATTTGCTTTTACGGTTTTCCAGCCAGCTACATAGCCAACGATGTGGTAGTTTTTATCCGTCAGATTTTCATCCGATTCAGGTTTCGGATTGCTGCAGGATATTACAAAAAGGAGTAGGCCTAAGGTAAGAATTCGCATGTGTGAGTTTTTTTGAGGCAAGTTAAAAAAGACAGAGGTTTTGAAATGAATCAAAACCTCTGCAAACAGATCAAATTAACAGAAAATTAATTTCCTCCATCCCACCAGATACGTGTCGCGAATAGATCTCCACCCATTCTTGATACTGCAGCCTGGTAGTTATCAGGGTTAGCGCCGATTTCGGTCTCCCAGTAGATTAATCTTCTTGGAATGAAATTACCTTCCCAAGCATTAGGATCCTGAGTCGGAGTCAATTCAGGATACCCTGTACGTCTCCAGTTAGACCAAGATTCGATATCATTCAGATAGGTAGCAGCCCAGTACTCTTCTCCGATAAGACGCATTTTATCTTCATCGGAAGCCGCACCGAAACCTCTTCCAGCTATGTAAGCATCGATATCTTCTGCAGGAACCGCGAAGGAAGGATCAAACAAAGTCCAAGCATTAATGGCAGCTGCAACACCTGCATTGAAGTGAGATTCTGCACTTCCGCCAATCCAACCTTTCAAAGCAGCTTCAGCTCTCATTAGCTCAACTTCTGCATAGGAGATCAAATAGTAAGGATCTTCCCAATCAAGATACTTCAGGTTGAGCATAGAGAAGTTTTGCTGCACTACACTGAATCCATCCAAAGTCCCTGGAGGAACTGCTTCCACCAAATTGGTAGAATTGTATCCATTAGGCAACCCAACTTGTGCTTCAGGCTCAGTAATCCAGGTAGAAGGATCCTCAGGATTTCCAATACCTCCAGAAATGATCATTTTACGAGGATCATTATTGGCATCCATCCAACTCATGAAAGTATCAGAAATCTTACAGTCTCTAGAGTACTTGTAAGTATTCCAATATCCATCGTTCAGACCATTTCGGTTGACTCCTTGAGGTCCCGGAGCATAGTGGATATAGGCGATATCATCGTTGCTGGTAAAAGCACCGCTGTTATTCGCTTCAGTAAATACTTCCTGAGCTTTAGCAGGGTCTACATTGCTGATTCTCATTGCCATTCTCATAAGAAGAGAGTTAGCAAACTTCTTCCACTTATCGGTGTCTCCAAAGTAGATGAAATCCTGAGCTCCCAAAGGTCTCGCTGAAGCAGAGAAACGATCGCGAGCTGCTCTTAGATCATCAATCATTTTGTTATACACCTCTTGCTGAGGCTCATAAGTAGGGAACCAGTTTTCCTCAGCCTCCAGACCATAACCGGCCTGAGAGTAAGGGATATCTCCGTACATATCTGTCATTCTGTGTAAGTCAAATACCCGAAGGATAGTCGCTGCAGCATTGACATTAGCCTCATCTGGATCATCAGCTGTTTTTCTGATTACCTCTGAGAAAAGCCGAATTACATCAGTAAAATGACGCTCCATGTAGGCACCAGAATATTGTGCATTGTAGAAATACTTATCACCGCTGAAGTATCCAGCAGTAGATGCAGTATGCTGAATCATCGTAGCAGCATAGAGCATATTTGCACGGGTATTTTCATACTCCCCTCCTATACGAAGTGTACCCAGGGAAAACAGGTACTGCATGTCGATATCTTCGACCGCATTCTGATTTATATTCAAGTCCAAAAGATCCTGCTCGCTACAAGAAGTAGCAAATAGCATGGAAGCCAACATCAGACCTGTTATTTTATTTGATATTCTCATTGTTTAAATAGTTTAGGGTTGAGCCGACTTAGAAGTTTGCAGAAAGATTAAAACCGAAGCTTCTGTTAGCTGGTACAGCAAAGTATTCCAGACCCTGAGAATTTCCGGAAACGGTATAAGCTGCTTCAGGATCGATGTTTGGTACTTTAGACCAAAGGATCGCCAAGTTTCTTCCTACGAATGAAAGTGAAAGGGACTGGAATGGAGTCTTTTCTACAAACGTACGTGGGAAAGTATAGCCGAATGAAAGCTCACGAAGCTTACCGAATGAAGCATCATAAACCACATTTTCAGTCACTTGAGCATATCGCTGCCAATATTGATCGATCAAATAGTTGTTAGGATCACTTGGGTCAGCAGGAATAGTCCATGTTCCAGGGGTTCCTTCAGGAGTCACACCGGACACAGTCAAATTGCCATCTCTTCCCTGAAGGGTATTCTGATGCAATCCAAACTGATAGGCAAAGTAGTTGGTACCTGACATCACAGAACCACCACTTCTGAAGTCAATCAAAGTCATCAAGCGGAAACCTTTCCAAGTAAAGGTATTGGTAATACCACCTGAGATAGGGTGACGACCTTCTGCGATAGTCTCAAATCCAGGAGTTGTTACCGGGAATCCATTGTCATCGTATACTTTCTGACCGTCAATTTCCAAATGCTTGAATCCGGTAATCATACCCAATGGCTGACCTACAATGTGTCGGATTCGCTCTCTTCTTGTTCTTGCTTCATCCAAGTTGATGAATTCTACAGGGTCGCCAGCGGCGTTGGTTCCCAAGCTAAGTACTTCGGAAACGTTGTTTGCAAAGTTGAAGGATATATTCCACTGGAAATCTCCTGCGATAACTGGCGTTGCATTGATCAAAAGCTCAATACCTCTGTTTTCCAGTTCACCGATGTTAACGGTTGTAGAGCCAAATCCAGAAGTAGCAGAAATACCCTGATTCAAGATATCATCGGTAGTTCTTCTTCTGTAGTAAGCGACATCAATACCTAATCGGTTTTCGAAGAATCTTAAATCTGCACCAATTTCATATTCTGTAGAAGTATAAGGTGATAGACCAGAGTTTGGAATAGAACCATTATTGATCTGTCCAAGGTTAGCACCAAGATGTCCTGCGCCTACCAATCCATATTGCAAGTTAAGTGCATAAGGGTTTGGAGCACCTCCACCTACTTGTCCCCAGTTACCACGAATCTTAGCAAAGGTGACAAACTCAGGAAGAACAATCATATCTGAAATGACAGCAGACAAACCTACAGAAGGATAGAACAACTTGCTGTTTGCTGGAGAAAGTGTAGAGAATTGATCTTGACGACCAGTCAAGTTCAAGAAAATCACATTCTTGTAACCCACGTTTGCAGCAGCGAAGTAGGAGTTGATTCCCAATTCAGAGAATCCATATCCGAAAGTTGGTGCAGCTACGTTGGTCACGGAGTGGAAGAATGGTACAACTAGGTCGTTACCACCACCTCGCTGACTTTCAATAGTTCTACGCATGATATTAGAACCAAGGAATCCATCCACACTGAAATCACCGAATGTTTTATCAAAACCAATCAAGAAGTCAGCATTTGTTTCTTGGATGGTTCTCATAGTAGTATTGTAACTTCCACGTGGCTTGAAGGCTGTACCATAAGCTTCGAAAGCATACTCGTCACGGATTTGGAAGTCTGTTCCGAATCGACCCTGTGCATACAACCAATCAGTGAAGTCATATCTAAGAGACATGTTACCCATGATACGATCGGTCACGTCTTCTCTTCCCCACTGATAGACTGCCCAGTAAGGGTTAGTCTGGAAAACATTTGACTGATAGCGAAGCTCGTTTCCATCTGGCAATGCACCTGGCTTATTTGGATCACCTTTAATGACTGATAATGGAATATTACCTGGCTTCACCACCATGGAGAAGTTGGCATTTCCTGGAGAGTCAGAAAGTCTTGGACGATTAGTAGCAGTTTGCTTGGAATACTGACCGGTCACTGCAAGCGTGAATTTACCCTGCTTACTGTTTACATTGATATTAGCCACATTTCGGTCGAAACCAGCATTTGGCACTACATCGTTGTTAGTCAAATTAGAGAAGGCAAAACGGTAGGTTGTATTCTCATTTCCACCGGACAAGGCGATGGAATTGTTCCAAGTCATTCCATTTCTATAGAAATCATTGAAATCTTCACCTAAATAAGAATAAGGACGCTGAACGCCATCGAACTGCACAGTCTGAGAACCATCGTAAGGAGCACCCCATCCATTAATGGCATTGTTGATAGCCTCGTCTTGAGTTAAAGGCTTTCTTCCATTTTCACCTGGACCATAGATCCGCTGGAAATTGGTTTCATCAACCACAGACTCCATGGTAAAGTTGGAGTTGAAAGAGATACCAATCCCTTTTCGAGCGCTACCTGATTTGGTAGTGATCAAAATAACACCATTTGCTGCACGTGCTCCATAAAGCGCGGCAGCTGTATTACCTTTTAGTACAGTTAAACTCTCAATATCATCCGGGTTGATAGCTGCAAGACCATCACCACCGTCATTTCCACCCCATATACCTGCGGAACCAAGGTTTCCAGACTCAATCGGAACACCATTGACCACATACAAGGGCTGATCATTTCCCGTCAAAGAGGAACCACCTCGAATCACGACGCGAGTAGATCCCGCCGCACCAGTTGCCGGAGGTGTTACATTCACACCAGCCACTTTACCGGTCAGGGCATTACCCACGTTTACGGTACGAGATTCAGTAAACTTATCCCCTCCCAACTGAGTAACGGAATAACCGAGCGCCTTTTGATTTCGCTCCATACCAAAGGATGTAACGACAAATTCGCCCAGCTCAGAGATATCCTCAGCAAGGGTTACATTGATAATTGACTGGTTTCCTACGGTGAATTCCTGCGAAGCATATCCAATAAAGGAAAAAACCAAAACAGAATTATCACTTACACTGATCGAATACTTTCCGTCCACATCTGTGGTCGTACCGGTCTGGTTGGTCTTGTCAAGGACCGTCACACCAGGGATAGGTAAACCATCCGCTTCACCCACAACAGTACCTGTCAGGATGCGTGTCTGGGAATAAGCTTGTATGCTAAATAAGAGCATAAAAGCCAACCCATACGAGATTGATAAAATTTTTCTCATAGCTGGTAATAAGAAGTTAGAAATAATTGAAATTGATTTGCCGGCTGCCCGGACTTGGTTTTAAACTGGGTTAATTGTGAGGAATGCTTCATAAGCGAAACAGTTTTGTTAAAATCTTATTTGATCAAAAGTCATAAAAACCGACTTTTCTACTGATTAAAGAACATAGACCTTATTAAGACTTAAGTAAATCTAGGTAATTCGAAATATTTAGAAAAACAATATTATTATTTTATTATGAAAAATAGCAAAACTTTTTTAATTTTTTTTTAAAAGTTAATCTTTAAGGGTTAATTTTTTATTCGAATAAAAACATCTTAATCAACATTTTGAAATTCACGCCTTGGATTCATTAAAAATTATCCAAGAAAAAATAGAGTGAAATAAAATTTTGTTTAAGCATTTTAAGGATTATCCGAATATTTTTTTGTGCGCAGCGAATATCTGAATGAAAGGTTTAAGTTTATTCTGAAATAAAAAAAGGCCATTTCCGAAGAAATGACCTTTTAATTTATTTGGATTCGATCAATTATCTGATGAATAGCATCTCACGGTATTTCACCAATGGCCAGCTTTCATCATCCACAAGAAGTTCAAGTTTATCGACCGCATAGCGGATTTGATCAAAGAAGGCCTCTTTTACCTCTTTCTGATATCCTTTTGCCCGCTTCACGATATCCTCTTCCTTGTTGAGTTTTCGACGGGCATCGATCATGGCATTTACATTTGACTTCACAGCTTCGATATGACGGGACACATCTTTGATAGTCTCGATAGCAGCGGAGTTGTCAAGTCCAAGGCCCTTCATTCCATTCGCATTTTCGATGAGCTTATTTTGATACAAAATTGCAGTAGGAATCACGTGATTCAATGCCAAATCACCCATTACACGACTTTCGATCTGCACCTTCTTGATGAAGTCTTCAAGCATAATCTCATGGCGTGCATGAATTTCCAACTCATTCATCACATTGTGTCTTGAGTAGAGCTCTTTTGTCTCTTTTTTCATGTAGACGTCCAATGCATCAGCTGTATTTTTCAAGTTAGATAGTCCGCGCTTTGCAGCTTCTTTCTCCCACTCTTCAGAATATCCATCACCTTCGAATCGGATTTTCTTGGAATCCTTGATGTATTTACGAAGCACATTGACGATTGCGATCTTCTTTTCTTTTCCGGATGCGATCTCCTTCTCAATGTCTTTCATCATCTGACGAAGTACTTCAGCCACAATCACGTTCAAGGTAGCCATTGGGCCTGCGGAGTTGGCACTTGAACCTACTGCACGGAACTCAAACTTATTTCCTGTAAATGCAAATGGAGAAGTTCTGTTTCTATCGGTATTGTCAAGGATGATTTCAGGAATCTTGGAGATACCCAACTTCATGTACATGTTATCACCCTTCTCGATTTTGATATTTCCGTTTTTCTCAAGCTCATCCAATACAGATGTCAGGGTCTCACCCAAGAATACAGAAATAATTGCCGGAGGAGCTTCATTGGCACCCAAACGGAAATCGTTTCCTGCCGATGCAATGCTAGCTCTTAGCAAATCCGAATGATCGTAAACTGCTTTCACTGTAGCCACCAAGAAAGTCAAAAACTGGAGATTCTCTCTTGCTGAGTTGCTAGGCTGGAAAAGATTCACACCGGTATCTGTAATTAGAGACCAGTTATTGTGCTTACCGGATCCATTTACTCCTGCGAAAGGCTTCTCATGGAAAAGTACTTTCAAGCCATGCTTCTCAGCTACTTTATCCATTAGATCCATCAACAATTGATTGTGATCTACGGCCTTGTTGATTTCTTCGAATACTGGTGCTACTTCGAATTGACCTGGAGCTACCTCATTGTGTCTGGTAGAAACCGGAATACCCAATTTGTGCGCTTCGATTTCAAAATCCACCATGAAGTCTTTCACGCGGGTAGGAATCGAACCGAAATAATGATCTTCCAATTGCTGACCTCTAGCAGGATTATGGCCAAATACGGTTCGGCCTGCCATTACCAAATCAGGTCTTGCTGAGAAAAGAGCCTTATCGATCACAAAATACTCCTGCTCTACCCCCAAAGATGGAGACACTTTTCGAACATTTCTATCAAATAACTGGCAAATAGCAACGGCTGCATCATTCACCGCCTCGAGTGACTTAAGAAGAGGAGTCTTGTAATCTAGCGCTTCTCCTGTGTAAGACACAAAGATGGTTGGAATACAAAGCGTCTTCTCAAAGATGAAAATCGGAGAAGAAGGGTCCCATGCTGTATACCCTCGTGCTTCGAAAGTAGATCTAATACCACCATTTGGGAATGAAGAGGCATCCGGCTCTTGCTGAACAAGCGCTGAACCTTTAAATTTTTCAAGACCGGCATGAGCATCAAAAAACGAATCATGCTTTTCAGCGGTAGATCCGGTCAATGGCTGGAACCAGTGAGTGTAGTGTGTGACTCCTTTAGAAAGAGCCCAAGTTTTGACTGCTGATGCAACCTCCTCGGCTGTTGCGGAGTCAATTTTGGAACCTTTATCAACCGCCTCCATTACTTTCTTATATACAGAAGGTGCAAGGGATTGCTTCATTTGGTTCAAACCAAAAACGTTTGTACCAAAAAAGTCAGAGATTTTTAAAGCTGGAGCTTCAACTTTCACTCTTGGCCTGGACTGAACCATTGCCAATGCTTGTTGTCTTAATGTTGCCATATCTACAAGTATGTGGTTTAAATTTACACCAACAAAAATAGGAAAATACTGACTTGAAAAAGCTTTCGGCCTATTTTTCATCTAGATTTTTGAAAAATTTATACTTTTTTCAAGGAAATAAGCTTTTTAAACACCCAAATCCTGAAAAATCATGAATTTTGGAGACTTTTTTACCAAAATTGAAAAGAAGGTAAGATTACTTACCTTTGCAGCTTCATTATCAAGGGGAAAATTGTGAAAAAGGTAGCCTTTTATACATTAGGATGTAAGCTGAATTTCTCAGAGACTTCCACTATTAGCCGTCAGTTTGAAGATCGAGGCTTTCAAAAGGTGGATTTCCAGGAGAATCCGGACATTTTCATCATCAACACTTGCTCTGTCACCGAGAATGCGGACAAGAAGTGTAAAAAGATTGTCAAGGAAGCCAAAAAGATTTCCCCTGATTCCTATGTGGCTATCATCGGATGCTATGCCCAATTAAAGCCTCGTGAAATCTCAGAGATTAAAGGTGTGGATGCTGTCTTGGGAGCAGCTGAGAAATTCCGACTTCACGAATTGCTCGGCGACTTTGCCAAGGAGCAGGAAGCAAAAGTACTTGCAAGCGAAATCACTGAGGCTAAATCATTCAATAATGCCTACTCGATCAATGATCGCACCCGGACTTTCTTGAAAGTTCAAGATGGCTGCAATTATGGTTGCGCATTTTGCACCATTCCCCTCGCACGTGGCAAAAGCCGAAGCAACACCATCGCCTCGGTATTGGAGTCTGCGCGAGAGATTGCCTCGACAGATGTAAAGGAAGTGGTTTTAACTGGGGTTAATATCGGGGATTTCGGAATCGTGGAAGGCAAGCGACAGGAACGCTTTGCAGATTTGGTTTTTGCCTTGGATCAAGTCGATGGAATTGACCGTTTCCGAATCTCATCCATTGAGCCCAACCTGCTAACGAATGAGATCATTGAGTTTGTTTCCAGATCCGAGCGCTTTGTTCCTCATTTCCATATTCCACTGCAATCCGGGTCCAATACCATTCTTCGGAAAATGGGAAGACGTTATTTACGGGAACTTTATGAAGACCGTGTCAGCAAAATCAAGACGCTCATGCCGCATGCATGTATCGGAGTCGATGTGATCGTCGGATTTCCGGGCGAGACTGATGAGCTTTTCCTCGAAACCTACAATTTCCTGAACGATTTGGATATCTCCTACCTCCATGTGTTCACCTATTCCGAGCGTGCTAATACCCGTGCAGTTGAAATGGATGGCGTGGTTCCGATGAAAAAGCGAAACGAGCGGTCAAAAATGCTCCGAATTTTATCAGAAAAGAAAAGAAGGAAGTTCTACGAAGAAAATCTAGGAAAAACCTTTACAGTGCTTTTCGAAGAGGATATTGACAGAGGAAAAATGCATGGCTTCACCGAAAATTACATTCGCGTAGCAGCAAAGTACGATCCGATGCTTATCAATGAGACCAAGCTAGTAACGCTTGATTACATCAATGATGCCGGTAATGTCGAGGTATTGGAGCCAGAGATGGTTTATGAGAAGCATTAAAGCCTCAAGAAAAGTTAAAGCCAAGATTGTGGATCCCCAGCGGTAGGAAAAACTCCCAAAACTATGATTTGGTAACCTTCTACGACAAAATGGATTGAGACTGGAAATATAGACAAAAAAGCGACCCTGAAGTTTTTATAATGTACTTAGTAGGAAAACGGTGCTTGTATAATTAGACCTAATTTATTTTCAAAATCCTCAATAAACTTATCTCCCAAACCCAAAACTTTTTCTTCATACCAAAAAAATATTTTTTCCAGGTCCCCTTAGGCCTCAGGTTTAATTAGAACCTGGTACTTCATCCCCTTACTTTTTTAATTTTGCTTTTACTTCATGCCATGTTTTTCCTTCTTCAGGATTATTTAGATGATTTTGGTAGCGTTCTTCCAATTGATCTAATTGCTCTCTAGAAAAATCTGAAACTTGATCCTTTGGCAACAAAATGGAATAAACGAGTCTCAGCAAATCCTCATCTGCGCCGTCGATCAAATGGTGCAACTCTTTTCGAATAGTTAAATTTTCCATAACATATTAAAAATACAAAATTCCTTTTATTCCTAAAGCCCAATATTTATGATTCATCGATTTTCCGACATTGATTCAAAATGGTCAGGATAATCGAAAAGCTCAGTAACCGACCACCCACATCCCTTAGGAAGGAAGCTAAGGCTATTCGAAAGTAAAACTCAACCCTATCTCTATTCTTAGAGTCAAAAAATAATTCCGAATTTTGATTTCAACTTTTACTTAATTCGCTTCCTTTCCATTCAAAATTCCCTAATTTGAGATCAATAAAACCCTACTTTTTGTGAGCAAAAACACCTTAGCATTAATCCAAGACGAATCCTGGCTTGAGCCTTTTGCAGATAAGATTCAGGAGCGAACTGACCGCTTTTATAAAGCAATTCATGAAATCGAGCAGGCCATGGGTAGCATACTCGAGTTTGCCAATTTCCACCAATACTATGGCGTCCACTGGGAACCCGTCCGCAGAGGTTGGGTATACCGGGAATGGGCTCCAGCTGCCAGACAATTGTTTCTGATGGGTGACTTCAACTGGTGGGATCGAGAGTCTCACCCCATGAAGCGCAATCACCGTGGCGATTGGGAGATTTTCCTGCCTTTTGAGCAATACAAGCACACTTTCGTGCATCAGAGTAAAATAAAAGTACGTGTCATCGATGCCAAAGGCCGGGACTTGGATCGAATTCCTGCCTATACGCGTCGAGTCGTGCAGGATACCGAGACGCATGACTTCACAGCCCAACTTTGGTTTCCGGAGAAGGAATTCCGCTGGACAGATGAAAACTTCCACCTCGATGAAGCTGCTGGTATGCCCCTGATCTATGAATGCCACGTAGGAATGGCTCAAGAAAAGGCGGGAGTTGGTACTTATCGAGAATTTGAAGAGCATACCCTGCCCAGAATAAAAGCGTCGGGATATAATGCCATTCAGATGATGGCCATCATGGAGCATCCCTATTACGGTTCCTTTGGCTATCATGTCTCCAACTTCTTTGCGCCCTCGTCTCGATTTGGCACTCCGGAGGAACTCAAGTCCCTGATTAATACCGCGCACGAAATGGGCATCGCGGTGATCATGGACATCGTACACTCTCATGCGGTCAAAAATGTGAATGAAGGCCTGAATGAGTTTGACGGAAGCGACCATCAGTATTTTCACCCCGGTAGCAGAGGCTATCATGAAGGATGGGATTCCAAGCTTTTTGACTATGGCAAGTGGGAAGTGCAGCAGTTTCTCCTCTCCAATATCCGCTATTGGATGGAGGAGTTTCACTTTGACGGGTTCCGCTTTGATGGGGCGACCTCTATGCTTTATCATCATCATGGACATGTGAGTTTTGATTCGGGAGAAAAATATTTCGATGAGGGTGTCGATCAGGATGCGCTTCTTTACTTTCAGCTTGCCAATACTCTCATCCACTTACTGAAAAATCGAGCAATATCAATCGCAGAGGAAGTCAGTGGGATGCCTGGACTCTGCCGAAAAGTCGAAGACGGAGGAATTGGCTTCGACTTCCGGCTAGCGATGGGAATTCCCGACTTCTGGATCAAGACGCTCAAACACAAAACCGACGAACAATGGGATCTATTTGAGCTTTGGCATGAGCTTACCAACCGGCCCAAAAAAGAAAAATCCATAGCCTATGCAGAGAGCCACGATCAGGCACTGGTGGGGGATAAAAGCATAGCATTCTGGCTTATGGACAAGGAAATGTACACTTCCATGTCGGTATTGGAGCAAAACCTAGTCGTGGATCGGGGAATAGCCTTGCACAAAATGATCCGCATGATTACCCTTTCCCTGGGTGGTGAAGGTTATTTGAATTTTATCGGAAATGAATTCGGTCATCCGGAGTGGGTGGACTTCCCACGGGAAGGAAATAACTGGAGCTACCAATACGCGAGAAGACAATGGTCGCTGGCCGACACTCCCCATCTTCGCTATGCCCAACTCTACGCTTGGGATCAAGTCATCATCCAACTGATCAAAGACCACCATTTACTCCAGTCAGGTCCCGCCACGCAACTCTATCTAGAGCCTGATAAAAAGATTCTAGCCTATAAGCGGGGTGACTTGGTTTTTGTGTACTCCTTCCACCCGACCGAGTCCTATTTTGGGCAGAAGATTCGATTTCCCGAGCCTGGCAGCTATCAGATTATTCTTGATTCAGACCAGCAGGAATATGGAGGTTTTGCACGGCTGGATCAGCAAGTAATCTATCAGACGGATAAAAACCAGGAAGTAAGCCTATACCTTCCAAATCGAACGATGATGGTGCTGAAAAAAAATAAAAAGTGAGAAAGTTGAGTTAATCATGTGTTTATCGTGGAATTAACAAATTCAAACTAAAATTAGTTGATAATCTGGAGAAAAATATGAGGAAATTAAATACTGCATTGTTTATTGCTTATTTGTTTTATTCATGCAGTAATGAGGTTAAAACAGTTTCTGATAGTTTGGTAAATAAAGATCCAGAAAGTTATAGTATTAAAGAAGAATCTAAAATAATACCCCTGAATAGTAAAAAAGAAGTTTTTTCTAAAAGTTTAATTGGCAAAAATACTCTTGATATAGAACAGATAGGTTGGTTTAATTGTAAGGGTTCAGTAATAGATTCTCCGGATAGCAGCATAAACTATGCTGTTTCTCAATTTGCAAAATCACAAAATGAATGTATGAATGGAAAAGGGAAGGTAGTTCTTAAAAAACTTCTTTATAGAAAGAATGGTAGAGCCATTTTTGAAGTGATTGATGAAATTAATATTGACATAAAATTCCCTGAAAAATATTTTAGTTGGACAACATGTATGGTAGGTGGAGCAAT
This sequence comes from Algoriphagus formosus, assembly GCF_002807035.1. Classification (GTDB taxonomy): domain Bacteria; phylum Bacteroidota; class Bacteroidia; order Cytophagales; family Cyclobacteriaceae; genus Algoriphagus; species Algoriphagus formosus. Next base: position 1,024,997 of record NZ_NIUC01000001.1, read on the forward strand.
AAGTAGCAAGATTTTTTTAATAGAATTCAAAGACCAACGGCAAGAAAAGTTGACTGAAATATACAATTTATGGAGAATAGATATGCAAGTCGGAAAGTTTGTGAAAGAAGGAGATATTAAAAGTGTCACCTGTATTAATCCTGACTACTCCGAAGGATTATAGATTCTTATGGTAAACCAGTGTTTTTGAAAAACAATCTTCCTGATGGCCTGAAAGAAGAAAAGATCTCGATTAATACTAGTTACAATCTGAATCCTGGAAAATCGAATCAAATCGAATATGAAATAAGCCCTCAAAGCGATCAATTTGATCCATGGATTGAAACAAAGAAATTAACCTTTGAGTGGAATGGACATAGATTTTAAAGAATCCAGTAAATAATGTACCAATCTCAATTTCTACAAATCCAACCCCCTTACCCATTTTTCAGCTTCTGCTTCTTTCTCAAAAATTTTATAAGGGACGGGCTGTTTTTGGAGGGAAAATATAACTCGCAATACCGCACGAATGACTTTATTCGGAATCACATAAGCCGTCCCTTGACAATAATCCTGCATTAAACCACGATTTTCCCGGAGCCAATCAGCCTGCATTCGCTGATGCGACAAGGCGGGGATCCCTGCCTCCCGTGCATCAAAAATTATGGCCAGTTTTTTTTTATGACGATAGCAATCCCGAGTTTGGGATAGGTAACGTTGGAAATTCTCATCCGTACTTTTTTCGCCTGTAAAGCGAATCCGTATCAGCGGAAACTCTGATTCATCGATGGTGGCGTAGTCATTCATGAGAAGATAACTGACTGATGGCGAAAGGGTTTTTGATAACTTATCGATTCTAATAAAACAGCTTTCTCTACCTGTTTTTTTTGAAAATGAACCGGAAAAAAGCCACGTCCTTTTTCCAATTCGAAGCTCCTTGCGATATTGCCAGTCCAAAAAATTTCAATCACTAGTATGTCGGATGCAGAAGCTACTCGAATCAATAAATACCTCAGCGAATTGGGCTACTGTTCCAGGCGTGCGGCCGACAAGTTGATAGAAGCTGGACGCATCACCATCAACGGGGAAAAGCCCGAGATGGGCACCAAGGTTCAAAAGGGAGACATCATCCGAGTGGATGGGAAGCGAATAGATGATTCGGGAGAAAAACCGGTTTATTTAGCTTTCAACAAGCCGGTGGGTATAGTCTGTACCACAGACACACGGGTTGAAAAAGACAATATCATCGATTACATCAATTACCCCAGTCGCATCTTTCCTATTGGAAGGCTCGATAAGCCTAGTGAAGGCCTCATCCTGCTAACCAATGATGGAGACATTGTTAATAAAATCCTCCGAGCCAAAAACAACCACGAAAAGGAATACATCGTCACGGTCAATCGGCCGATCACTCCAGAGTTTATCAAAAAAATGGGATCCGGAGTTCCTATCTTGGATACAGTGACTCGAAAATGCCATGTCGAAAAGATGAGTCGAAATCAATTTCGAATTATTTTGACTCAGGGACTCAACAGACAAATTCGTAGAATGTGTACCTACCTGGGATACTCCGTTACCAAACTCAAAAGAGTGCGAATTATGAATATTTCTCTGGACCTTCCTATCGGAAAATGGCGGGATTTGACCGAAAAGGAATTAGCAGAATTGAATGTCCTGATAGCAGATTCATCCAAGACTTTTGATCCTAGCGAGGCAGAGGAGGATTGGAATTAACATGTTGATTGACCGATGTCCGATGTCCGATGTCAGATCCGACATCGCGGACAAGTGTCCTATGAAACTTTAACCTAGATATACATGCCAAAATGTGCTTTCCTTTCCATTGCCAATACTGAAGGTTGGTTTATCGATGATGACTTGGTTCATCCGCAGCTTGAAGCACTTGGCTGGCAGGTTGAAAATATTCCTTGGAATCAAGCTAGAGACTGGGACGAATTTGACTTGGTTGTAGTGCGTAGCCCTTGGGACTATCAGCAGCATCTGCAGGAGTTTCAAAAAGTCCTCTCTCAAATTCAAAATTCAAAGGCTATTCTATTGAACTCCCTTGAACTGATGCAATGGAATATTCACAAAGGATATCTTTTTGAACTCCAAGGCAAAGGTGTGGAGCTAGTACCTACTATTCGCTTCTTTACTTTGGAAAAAGAGGCTATTAAACAAGCCTTTGAAACCTTAAAATCCGATCAACTCATCATCAAGCCTCTTATTGGAGCCAATGCCGATGATACTTTCTGGATTCGCAGAGATCAAGCAGAGTCTTGGGAAAAAGCACTTACCGTTTTTTCAAACAAAGAAGGGATGATCCAGCCTTTTATGCATGCGATTGTAGAAGAAGGTGAATTCTCCCTGATGTATTTTCAAGGTTCGCTAAGCCATACGATTCTTAAAACGGTGGGCGAAGGTGATTTCCGAGTTCAGGAGGAGCATGGAGGCGGTGTCATTCCGATCGAAAAGCCAGAACCTGAACTACTTTCGGCAGCAGACAAGGCGATGCAAAGCTTACCGGAAACGCCTTTTTATGCTCGGGTAGACTTGGTCAGAACGGCCTCGAATAGCTTTGCATTGATGGAACTAGAGTTGATAGAGCCCTGCCTGTATTTCCGCTTTGACGAAAAGTCTCCAGCCCTTTTTGCAGAAATGCTCGACCAATTCTGGAAAAAGCATTTAGAACCAATCAAGAATTAAAGCCTTCTGCGGTTGGGATGCAAATAGACATATCCTACCAATTGATCATAGCGGGAACCCAAAGCTCTGAAGTACACAAACACCTCGTATTCGTTTTCCGTCTCAAAAAAGCTGCCTTCAAATTCCTCTGAGTCAAACTGCTGATCTCTCAAATAAGCATATTGGTAATCGTACCAGCCTTGCTTTAGCAGTAGCGTTGTTTCAAATACCTTCAGCTCTGGATTCCATTCTAGCTTTGCTTCTGGAATTGTACCCCAGTTGGTAAATGATCCGACCAAGTAGATGGGTTGAGAGTTTTCAGGAGCAAAAAACCGGAAAGTGGTCAGAATATATTCACTCTCCACTTCTGGATCGCCACCAGGTCGGTCATTCGTATTGACCAGATATTGTCCATTTAGATCCAGATATTGCGAATACACCTCTGACTGACGGGGCTTATCTACCAAAGCATCCGCATAGATCACGTCAGGTTGCACTTCGATTGAGGCTACATTTACACCCGTCGCTCTGATAAACCGCAGGTCGATAAACCTGAATTCATTTCCTGCCGAAAATGTATTACTCCCGTCAAAGTTCTGATAGCGAATTACCTTAGAGCTTTCATTCAAGAAGGTAGGCTCTCCCAATAGTCTTGCTTGGCCCCAGCGCTGATTTTGTCTAATGACGACCTTAACCTGATTGAGCGGATCCATCACCTCCCCTTTCGAATAGTTGACGATCACATCTACCTGCTGACCTGATCTCCGGTCTTGGGTTCGCGCAGGTGGTACGATGCTGGCCCCTACGGTAAAAAGCTCCTCATAAACCATAAATCGCTTGGTCAAAATCACATCGGATTCGTCGCGACCTTTGAATACTTTCACAATGTAATTCCCCGACTTGGTGACCCTTGGCAAAGCAAAGCGATAATGAATGTATGGCAAACGGGTATTCACCGAATAATCATAATCTTGCACATTGAATTCATTGAAGCTCGCTAAAAAATCATTGTCCTTGAGCTGGGATTGCTGCCAATTCGCATCACAATGGATCAGTTTGGCCGTGTAGAGTTCAGGGTCATAGGCAATGTCATCAAACAACAAGATCAAGGGTCTCGAATCAGAAATGCTTACACTTGGCGCATCCAACTGACTATCGAAGGCAGCTCCTAGCGGAAAAATCCGAACCGATTGAATGTGATCCTTGAAGACCTTATCATCAAGCTGTGCATAGCTTGAATGAATCAAGAACATGGATAAAAAAAGTACTGTCAGTAGTTGCTTCATTTTGAAAAATTAGACAAATAAGTTCTTAATGAAAAATCAGCTTATGACCTCCTGCAACTTGGAAATATCCTCTACCAATTTTTCCCAAGAAGAATTACTCTTATCCAAGTGAGATTTCACCTCCTCAAACTCCTTTTGCACCTTTTCGGCTGATTCAAGGTCTTCGTAGAGTTTTGGGTCTGCTAACTTTTCCTCCAGTGATTTGCTTTTCTCTTCCCATCGCTCCAATTCCTTTTCCACTTGCTCGAGTTCATATTCTAATTTCCTCAAACTCTTTTTTGCCTCATTCAGCTCAGAATTTGCAATGGGTGCCTTGACCTTTTCTTTCTTTGGGGCAGCTTTTTCCTCTTGCTTTTCTACTTCATCCTGCTGACTTTTCCAAAACTCATACTCCTCATAGGTTCCGGGATATTCCTTGATTTGATGGTCCTCGATGTACCAGATTTTATTGGCAACACCCCGGATAAAATGCCGGTCGTGAGACACCGTGATAAAGGTCCCCTCATACTGCTGCAAGGCTTGAATCAGAATATTGACCGATTGGAAATCTAGGTGGTTGGTCGGTTCATCGAGCAATAGAAAGTTAGCTTCGGAAATCAAGGTTTTTGCAAGAGCAACTCTGGATTTTTCCCCTCCTGAAAGCACTTTTATCTTCTTGAAAACATCCTCGCTGGAGAAAAGGAAACAGCCTAGGACATTTCTAAGCTCAGTTTCAGTTTTGTTGGAGCCAGCCTGTACCATTTCCTGAATGATTTCATTGTCAAGGGTGAGAGCCTCAAGCTGATGCTGCGCATAAAACGCCTTAATGACATTATGCCCTTCTGATCGCTCACCGGATATTTTTTCTGAGCCATCGATGATTCGCAAAAGTGTAGACTTTCCTTTTCCATTCGCACCGATCAGAGCAATTTTATCTCCTCGCTCAATTCGAGCTGTGGTATTTTGCAAAATCACCAGGTCTCCATAGCTTTTGCCGATATGATCCAAGGTGACAACATGCCTTCCGGATTTTTGAGAAAATTTGAAATTAAAATTCACAAAAGCCTCATCATTGACCACTTCCTGCACAAGATCCATACGTTCCAAAGCCTTAACCCGGGATTGAACCTGATTTGATTTAGATGCTTTGGCACGAAATCGCTCGATGAAGCGCTCGGTTTGCTTGATCATTTGTTGCTGATTCTCGTAGGCATTTTGCTGGATCTCCATCCGCTCCTTTTTCTCCTCCTTGTAGAAGGAATAATTTCCCGCATAAGTTGTCAGCGTATGACTCGATACTTCCACGATGGTAGAAACGCAATTATCCAAAAAAGTCTGATCGTGAGAGACTACGACTACAGCACCTTCATAGGTTTTCAGATAATTTTCTACCCACTGAATCGACGGAAGATCCAAGTGGTTAGTAGGCTCATCCAAGAGAAGAAGTGCAGGCCGCTCCAATAGCAATTTTGCAAGCATCACCCGCATTCGCCATCCTCCGGAGAAGGTCCTAAGGGGCTTGGTAAGGTCCTCCGTTTTGAATCCAATACCCTCTAGTACTTCCTCGGCTTTCGCTTTGATGGTATAGCCTTCATTTGCTTCAAATCTTTCCTGAAGACTTGCCAGGCGATTGATCACTTCTTCGGAATAATCCGTCTCCATCTTTTTCAGCACCTGATCTATCTCATCTTGCAAGGCCAAAGTCTCCTTGAATGCTGCCAATGCAACTTGAAGGATGCTCTCTTCCGATTGATAGGATAGCAGATCCTGATTCAAAAATCCAATGGAACAATCTTTTGCCTTTTGGACTTCACCACTTGAGGGCAGGTACTCCCCTGCTATGATTTTGAGAAGTGTGGACTTACCGGTACCATTTTGCCCTACCAATCCAATTTTGTCCTTGGGCTTGATATGAAGACTGGCATTTTCATAAAGCGGTCGTCCACCGATGAAGTAAGAAAGATTGTTAATCGAAAGCATGGGGCAAAAATAAGGATTCGACCGTTTATAGAGGCCTAGTATTAAAACAATCCAAAAAGAATTAATTTAGTATACCAAACAAAAAGAATAAAGAAATGAGAACTTCCACCCTGTTTTCGAATTTATTTATATTTCTACTGATTATTACTCAAGCTAGCTGCCAGCAAAAAACTGGTAATCAGACTAGTTTTAGCACACCGAATTCCAGCAATAAGCGATCAATCAAGGATGCTCAGGCAGATGTAAAGCTTGACAGAATCAAGTTGCCGGAAGGCTTTCAAATTGAAGTCTGGGCTGCAGATATCCCAAATGCAAGATCACTTTCTATGTCGGAAAATGGAGTGGTCTTTGTCGGAAACAGGCAGGAAAAAAATGTCTATGCGATACTGGATGAAGATGGAGATGGCAAAGCAGACAGCAAATTCATCTTGGTAGAGGGTCTCCGAATGCCTAATGGCGTCGCTTACAAAGATGGAGATCTCTACGTAGCAGAAGTCAGTAAGATTCTTAAGTTTCCAGATATTCTTGACAACCTCACCAATCCAAAATATGAGGTGATTTTTGACGGATATCCCACAGAACGCCATCATGGATGGAAGTTTATTGCTTTTGGTCCCGATGGAATGCTCTACGTCCCAGTCGGAGCGCCTTGTAATATTTGCGAATCAGAAGATGAGATTTTTGCCTCGATCACCCGAATTGATGTCAACTCTCCTAATCCTCAACCCGAAGTCTATGCACATGGAGTTCGAAACTCGGTTGGATTTGATTGGCATCCTGAGACAGGCAATCTATGGTTTACCGATAATGGTAGAGATATGATGGGTGATGATATTCCAGATTGCGAATTGAATGTTGCCACCACCGCCGGCCAACATTTTGGCTATCCTTACTGGCATGCCGGTGATGTGAAGGACCCTGAGTTTGGCTCAAAAGGTAAAGCCAAAGATGCCTATCAAGCCCCAAAAGCAAAGCTCGGAGCCCATACTGCTCCTCTCGGCATTCGTTTTTATGAGGGAGAGATGTTCCCCGATAGCTATCAAAACCAGGCCATCATCGCGAAGCATGGCTCCTGGAACCGAAGCAAAAAGTCAGGATACGATGTGGTTTTGGCAAAAATCAACTCTTCAGGAGAAGTGACAGAGGTTGAGCCTTTTGCTAGTGGATGGCTAGATGATGCTACTCAAGAAGTCTGGGGAAGACCCGTAGATGTTCAGGAATTACCTGATGGCAGCATTTTGATTTCTGATGATGTAGCCAACTGCATTTATCGAGTAAGCTATACGGGAAAATAAGGTTAACGAAATTTAGAACCCAAGCGGTAATTCGTAGGATGGGGAAACAGTTTGGGCAATGATTTTAATTTGCTCAGTAGAAAACTTGGGTAAAAACTGTCTCAAGACGTAGGCAGTTTCAGGATGAGATGGAACTGCTTTCATCTGGGAAAAATCCACCGATTCTTCCGATTCAAAATACCCGTAGTACTTCAATATACCTCCTTCGAAAACACATGCTGCTACTTCATCGGGAGTTCTGCCAGGGGTACAGATTTGAATTCCCTTTTTGCTCGCTTGAATATTCTCAATAAATGATTGGGCTTTGGCATTGTAGCTACCTGGACTAATTGCACTTCGACAAGCTCCTTCACAACGATCATCTTGGACAGTGGCACATGGAACGGAGCGAATACCTGTCAGTTTGGAACAAAGCTGGTAATTATCAACTGCATCCTTGAGAAAAAGCCTAGCCTCTTCCTGGTTAAAGAAAAACTCTAAAGGAGGATTATTTTTCCTCACTTTGGCTATTTGAAAGCGGGTAAAGCCATTCCCATCTTGGTAAGAATACAAACCCCAAAGTTGGGAAGGTCTTTTGATTGCAGCATTGAATTTTGGCCAAATACGTTTGATTTCAAGCGTTTCCAGCAAGAGCGCCATAAATTCCGTTCCTGTCAATTCCCATTTGAGGTCGGCGACCACAGCTTTAAGAGCCTGTTTTTGTACCAAAGAAGATTCGCCCGAAAAATGAGACCGAAACCGCTCCTGAATGTTTATTGCTTTTCCCACATAAACCACACGGGAATTGGAGTCTAGCATGTAATAGACACCGCATTCTGCAGGAATCTGTTCGAAGCGGTGACTGGGAAAATTCGGGGGTAAAAACCGGAGTGCCTTTTTGCCTTTGACCAATTCATAAACTACCTCGGGTTGCTTTTTGATCACCTGGTCAAAAAGAATCGCCGTGGCTTTGGCATCCCCCATCGCCCGGTGTCTTGCTTCGATAGGTATCCGAAGATGTTCGCAAATTCTTCCCAATCCATAAGATCGTAGGCCGGGAAAAGCCTTCCGAGAAAGACGTACGGTACAAAGTTTTGATGGAGAAAAATCTCTATCCAAAGCTAAAAAAGCCTCTCGAATAAATGAAAAATCAAAATTCACCTGATGGGCTACGAAAACTCTCCCCGCTAGCATTTCCCAAATCTGCTCAGCTACCTCCTCGAAGAGTGGAGCATCTTGGACCATCGCATTATCAATACCTGTAAGTCCCGTAATGTAATCCGGAATTCGCTGTTGAGGATTCAGAAGTGTTTGAAAAGTTTCCTTGATTTCTGTTCCATCATGAATCAGGATGGCAATTTCAGTAATTCCTCCAAACTTGCTATTACCTCCTGTGGTCTCGATATCTACTATGGCAAACTCCACGCTGTAAGTTAGCAATTACTCAGAGCTCCTCGACAATCGTGACACAAAAGGTCAGATGCTTGCTCGTTTGATATGGCTTGTAATCAATCTTTCGGCACATCGCTCCCCATCCATGGCGGCAGAAACAATCCCTCCTGCATATCCTGCGCCCTCGCCACAGGGATAGAGTCCCTTGATCTCAGGGTGTTCTAGGCTTTCCCGGTCTCGTGGGATTCTTACAGGAGAGGAAGTCCGGCTTTCAACACCAATGAGTTGAGCTTCATTCGTGTAATAGCCTCTCATCTTTTGCCCAAAAGCTTTGAATGCATCAGCTAATCTGCGAGAAATAAAATCGGGTAAAACTTCGCTCATATCTACTGCCTCAAGACCAGGCTGATAGGATGTTTCCAATAAGGAATTACTTATCTTTTTATTTACGAAATCTACCATTCTCTGAGCGGGTGCAACCTGAGTTTTACCCCCCATTTCCCAAGCTTTTCTTTCCACACTGGCTTGAAAATGCATCGCTGCCAAAGGTCCGAACTTTTGAAACTCGGGTAAATCCTCCAACTCCACTGCGACAACCATTCCTGAATTGGCAAAGCGGCTATCCCTACGGCTTGGACTCATTCCATTGACCACCAACTCTCCCGGAGAAGTAGCAGCTGGAACAATAAACCCACCTGGACACATGCAGAAACTGAAAACCCCTCGCTGTTTACCCTTATAATGGGTTTGATGCACCAATGAATAGGAAGATGCTGGTAAATAAGGTCCTCGGTCGACTTCGCAGTGGTATTGAATTCTATCGATTAGATTTTGAGAGTGCTCAATCCGAACACCCAAGGCAAAAGGTTTTGGCTCAATCAGCACTTTTTTTGTATAAAGCAATTCAAAAATATCCCTCGCCGAATGCCCAGTTGCTAAAATAACTCCCTCCCCTAAAATTCTATCTCCATGCTGTGTGATGACACCTTTGATTTCAGACTGATCAATGACAAAATCCTCGACTCGGGTTTCAAAATGAATCTCTCCACCAGATGCTAATATCGTTTCCCGGAGCTTAGTCACGACTACAGGAAGCTTGTTGGTACCGATATGGGGGTGAGCATCGACAAGGATCTCTTCAGTAGCCCCATGCCTCACCAGGATTTCCAAAATCCGCCGGATGTCTCCCCGTTTTTTGGATCGAGTATAAAGCTTACCATCCGAATAGGTTCCAGCTCCTCCTTCTCCAAAGCAATAATTAGAATCAGGATTGACAATATGCTCCTTATTAATCGCTGCAAGATCTCTTCTCCGAGCTCTGACATCCTTTCCTCTTTCAATGATGATTGGCTTCACGCCAAGCTCTATCGCGCGGAGTGCTGCAAACATACCGGCTGGACCTGCCCCAACAATTATTATTCGTTCAGCATTTCCAACATGGGGGTAATCAATGTCAATTTGAAGGCGGGAATCCGGGCTTTCTTTGAGGAAAATCTCTGCTTCTACATTTACGCGGACCTTTCTCCCCCGAGCATCAATGGATCGACGATTTTGTCTGACAAAGACCTCATCTTCAGAGGGTCTGATTCCAGCTTTTTGTAAAGCCGCTTTTTTAAATTGAACCTCATCGTATGCCTCTGAAGGGTCCAATTGCAATTGGAGTGTTTTTTTCATGGTAAGGGTTCTATCCTTAAATCATGGCAAAATTACACAGAAAAAAGTCGAAAACTTCAGAAAATAAAAAAGGCTACCCCGAGGTAGCCAAACTTATCTTATGCCGATTGAACACTAATTCAATCTATCTAGGACTTCGAATCTTGAAGAATTGGAAATGAATTCTGGGACAATCGTTTTAAGATGTCCTACCAGTTCATTTTCGGAGTTTTTCAGGATCAAATCCTGGAACAAGTCAATCTGACCATCAATTTTATGATAAGCCGCCGGCATCACCTGAGCGATCTTAATTTTTGGATGGTGAGTTATCTTGACCGTTTCAAAATCATTCAATAGTTCCTCATAAAGTTTTTCACCTTCCCTTAGTCCAGTGAAGATAATTTTGATATCCTCATCCTCTTTTTTACCAGAAAGCTGAATCATCTTCTTGGCGAGGTCTAGAATTTTCACAGGCTCTCCCATATCAAACACGTAGATCTCTCCTCCATTACCCATTACTGCGGCCTCTAACACCAACTGACATGCCTCAGGAATGGTCATAAAGTAGCGGGTAATTTCCGGATGAGTCACTGTCAAAGGACCTCCATGTAGGATTTGCTTTTTGAAAAGCGGAATGACCGAACCATTCGAACCTAATACGTTTCCAAATCGAGTGGTGATAAACTTGGTGTGATATTTTTTATGATTTACCTCCAAATACTCATTCAAAGCCTGCACATACATTTCTGCTGCACGCTTGCTAGCCCCCATTACATTCGTAGGATTCACTGCTTTGTCAGTGGAGACAAACACAAACTTATCAACTTGAGAAAGCACAGACAGATCTGCCAAAACCTTCGTTCCAATCACATTGGAATGAATTGCCTCCTCTGGATAATTTTCCATCATAGGCACATGCTTGTACGCTGCCGCATGGAAAACCACTTGAGGCTTAAAGGTTTTGAAGATCTCTTTCATCTTCTTTTTATTCCTTACATCTCCTAATACTATTTTAATGGGGCAATAGGAATAATTTTCCTTAAACTCATTTTCGATATCATAGAGTGCAGACTCCGCAATATCCAGTAAGATCAATAATTTGGGCTGGTAATGTGCTATCTGTCTGCAAAGCTCACTACCGATAGAACCTGCAGCACCAGTGACCAAAACTGTTTTATCGATCAAATCCTCATGAATCTGGGGATTATCCAAAATGATCTGCTCTCTGGAAAGAAGATCCTCAATTTTAATTTCACGTATAGCACCGGCAGTTAAACCACCATTGATCCATTGGTCCACAGGAGGGACGATAGAAACAGAAATCCCAAGTTTCAAGCATTCGTCAATGATCTCACGTTTCCGAAGGACGTCCAAATCTCGAACGGCAATTATCAGCTCCGTGACCCCATATTGATCTTTGAGCTTTGCCAATGATTTGATACCATGAAAGATTCTAATCCCTGCAATGTTTTTACCCTCCTTTTTAGGGTCATCATCCAAAAACGCGATGGTATTGAAATTACTATTGCTGTCTCGTTTGATAGCTTCCTGAGCAATCAGCCCAGATTCACCGGCACCGAAGATCACTCCACTTTTTTGTTCCTTGACGATAAATCCATTCTTCAAGTACACGAATAGTTCTTTTACCAGTAATCGGTAAAAAATCAGCATGAATAAGGAAGAAAGGCTGGCGATGATAAGAACCGAAGTAGGTAATAAAAACCTATCATTCAGGAAATTGCCATGGAAGAAGTTAAGAAAGAGAAATAGAACAAAATTGATAAATACGGTCTTGAAAATATTTGATCCGTCCTTAAATCCAGTATGTCGTACAATGCCTTCATAGGATCGGGTATTTTGCATGACGAGCAATCCACCGATCATGAATGTGAAACTTCCAGCAACGGCATCATTCTGCTCGATTACGGCTAATTCAAAGTTGAAACGAACCAAATAACCAAATAAGGCGCAATGAAAAAGAATTACAGAGTCAAGAGTGGCTATGATCCACCTTGGGAGGATTTTTAACCTTGCTAAAAAATTCATAGTAGATATTTATTCAAATAATCTGTTTTAACTGATGACCAAATAAAACTTGCTCAAAATAAGTCATTTTACTCATTACCACAAAACATCCTTATGTTTTTTCAAAATCGATCCAATTTTATTTTGCACTTTTCCAATATTTCTTAATTGAAATAGGATATACGGAAAACATTAACGGTTTAGATCGAAGAAGGAAAAAATTGCATTTGAATTCTATTCTAGGCACTTATTTTAGCTTTTACGCTTCTTGTACCCTCAAACCTTCCCATGCTTACATGGCCCGTTTGTGAAACACCCTTTCCCTGAAGCACATTAAAAAAAGTAATAAATAAAATTTTAAGGTCTAGGAATAGGCCGAAGTTCTCAACATACCAGACATCAAAGTCGAATTTTTCTTCCCAAGAAATGGTATTTCTGCCATTAATCTGTGCCCAGCCACTTACACCGGGAAGCACAAGATGTCTCTTTCTTTGATTTTCATTGTAGAGTTCTAAATAATCAACCAAAAGTGGTCTGGGACCAACCAAACTCATTTGGCCTGCAAGAACATTAAGAAGTTGTGGAATCTCATCCAAAGAGCTCCTTCGGATAAATTTTCCCAGGGAAGTAAGCCGCTCTTGATCAGATAACAGGTTCCCACTCTCATCGCAAGAGTCGGTCATCGTTTTAAATTTGAGAATATTAAAAATTCTCTCACCCTTACCTGGTCTTGGTTGCTTAAAAAAGGGATCACCCTTATGCGTGATTGATAAAAGAATCAAAAGAAACAAAAAGACGGGAGAAAGAACTAGAAATAATAGCCCTGCTAGGATTATATCCAAAGCTCGTTTCCCAAATTTCCTATACCACACAGCTAAAAGGTTTTAGCAAGCTCCTTCTTGAAAATGTCAACAATTCTTTCCTGATCTTCAAAAGTCAAATTTACTGAACTAGGAAGACAGATACCTTTGTGAAAAAAGCTTTTCGCTACATTCCCTCCGAAGTATTTGATTTCTTTAAAGACAGGTTGTAGATGTAGGGGTTTCCAAAGAAATCGAGTTTCAATGTCATTCTTCATCAAAGCTACTCGAACCTGATCATTTGAAAAGCCGGTAACCTCTTCATCAATCAAAATGGCTGTCAGCCAAAAATTTGACTTTGACTCATTTGCTTCAGGCTGGAAAGAAATCCCAACAAATCCTTCAAGAAGTTTTCTGTAATTAGCATTAATCTCTCGTCTCTTCTCCACAAATTCGTCGAGCTGTTCCAATTGTGCCAAAGCTACAGAGGCGCATAGATTATTCATTCGGTAATTGAAACCAATTTCCAAATGTTGATAGTAAGGCAAATCCTCTCTAGCTTGAGTTGAAAGGTATTTTGCTCTTTGGATCAAGTTAATTTTACTACTAACTAAAGCCCCTCCACCTCCGGCTGAGAGAATTTTATTACCGTTGAATGAATAGATCCCGACATCTCCAAATGTCCCACAGTAATCACCTCGGTAGGTACTACCCACAGCTTCAGCAGCATCCTCTATGATGGGAATTTGATATCGAGATGCAATAGACATGATTTCCTGAATTTTGGCAGGCATTCCAAACAGATGCACTATTACAATCGCTTTAGGCTTCTTTCCGTTTGCTATTCGATCTAGAATCGCATCTTCTAAAAGTTCTGGTGAGATATTCCATGTTTCAGGTTCGCTATCAACAAAAACGGGGGTGGCACCAAGATAAATTATCGGGTTTGCTGAAGCACAGAATGTAAATGTCTGACAGATAACCTCATCCCCTTTACCAATCCCTAAAAGAACCATAGAAAGGTGTAGGGAACTAGTGCCAGAGTTTAAGGCTACGATTTCATGAGAGGATAACTTATTTGAGAATTTTTCTTCAAATGAGTCAATAAAATCTCCATTGGTCGCAAGTTGACCTGAGCCTATGGCCATTTTAGTATATACCTCTTCATTTCCTCCAAAAGTAGGAACTGAAAGCTTGATAGCATTTGACATTTAATGACTTAGGGGTGAATCTGATGGAAACATATTACTAATCCAACAAAAATCCAACCAAGTGCTATAAAAAATAATTAATACTAAAAAGAAAATGAAAGTTAATTATAATTAATGGGGGTGTTTTCAAAATCTTTTATAGAAACTTTTGACTTTTGATTCCCCTTCTTTGAGCCATTGCTATTCTTACCATTGGCCAAAATATTTGGCTCTTTGGAAACTTTCTTTTTCACATATTTAACTGCTATCTGATCTAGCCTGAAACCAAGCCCCAGAGTAATCGCTGAAATTACCGGTAGTACGATATGATCAGAAAGATCTTTCATAAGAACAACAGACCCTACAATTAGCAATTGCACAAAAACCAAGGTAAGCGCTACATGATTGTGCTTCAATCCCATACGCATCAAAAAGTGATGTACATGACTTTTATCCGGCGTCATCGGGCCTTGACCTCTGCGGATTCTCCTAGTAAATACCCTTGCCATATCATAAAGAGGATATATCATCAGCGCTATACCTGATGAAAAAACTGGGCTAAAACGCCAGCTTGCTCCTTCAGGAAGTGCTGCATTGGATTCCATGAAAGCAACAACAAGTGCTCCTAGTGTAAAACCAAGGGTCAAAGAACCAGTATCTCCCATGAAAATCTTAGCTGGATGCCAGTTGAAGATTAAGAAACCTAGTATGCCTCCAAAAAAACTAAAGGATAAAACAGCATAACTTTCCAATCCTTGAAAAGCAAACCAAGCACCTAAAAGCCCTGAAACAACCAGACCTGTGCTTCCCGCAAGGCCGTCTAAACCGTCAATCAGGTTGAAAGCATTGGTCAAAGCCAAAAGGACAAACGCCGAGAATCCATAAGAGACAAAAAGGTGAAGTTCACCTATTCCAAGGAATCCATGTAGGTCCCTGATTCGAATATCGCCCATCACGACAACCATGGCCACCGCAACAAGCTGACCCAAAAGCTTCCTTGATGCCTTCAATTCCACCAAATCATCCCGCAATCCCACAATAAACATTAAACCGATTGCTCCCAAAAGATATCGTATGTCAGGAAGGGGGAATTGCCAACCCCATATAGCCATAGCAGCAGAGGCAGCGACAAAAAATCCAATACCACCCATAGATGGAACGAACTTTTTGTGGATTTTCCTCCCGCCGGGTTGATCTCCAATCTTGGCTCGCCAAAGCACTTTGATAATGATTGGCATCACTAAAAAACCGATTGCAAGGGATGTAAGAATTACAAATAAAAATAACATAAAATAGAGTATTTCACTTTTCAAAAGTACAGATTTAACAACTTAAAATCCAATTCATTAATAAAAAGATAATGAAATGATTAATATACTACCTAGTCTACAAAATGGAATAAAATTATAAAGTGTTTTTATGTCGACTTGAAATGCATTTTTTATGATTTTAAACAGTATAAAAAGAATAGATAAAACATTTTTTATTTTAAACAGAAGAATTATTTAACATAAACCCTTGAGGCATTTTTTTGAAGAGTAAGTGTCCCGTTGAGATTGACACCATCTCCCATCCCAAATATCACTTTGTCAAAGCCGGCCGGCAACTCAATACTTATTTCCTCATCTCCTAGGTTGTGAACAGCGAAAATCTCTTGACCCTCATGAACTCTGGAGTAAGCCATGATGGGTTTTGGATATTCGCTTGAAGGAAGACTCAATTTTCCTAAGGCTAAAGCTGGATAGGTATTCCTTAGATTGATCAGGCTTTTGTAATGATTGAAAATACTATTAGGATCATTGCGCTGCAAAGCCAAAGGAGTCACTTCACTATCGATACTGTATTTTGGCTCTATCCAAGTAGCCCTACCTTCATCCTTTGCTTTCACATCCCAAAGGAATGGCTCCCGAATATGTTCATCTGGCTTCAACCCTTTCATCCCTATTTCCTCTCCATAGTATAAGTAAGGAGCTCCGGGCATCGTAAGCATCACTGCAATAGCCTGCTTGTACTTGTCTACGTCCTCACCCAATTCATTCAAAAGCCTAGGTTGGTCATGGTTAGATGAAATGGTCGCATCGATAAACT
Source organism: Algoriphagus formosus (assembly GCF_002807035.1). Lineage (GTDB taxonomy): Bacteria > Bacteroidota > Bacteroidia > Cytophagales > Cyclobacteriaceae > Algoriphagus > Algoriphagus formosus. The sequence continues at coordinate 1,041,328 of NZ_NIUC01000001.1, forward strand.
CAGGAGTGATATTTTGATAGAAATCCAAAATCTCTTTTTGCTTCTTGGGCAGCAGCATTCCGTCAGCGGTATTGAATGCTTCCAAAAGCGTGTAATGGAAATCAAAGTTGAAAAGGGCCGGAAGACCTGGCAGATATGGGGCTACAATCTCTTTCTTGTCATAAACTTCCCCTACTAAATAAACATCTGGTTTTATGGCCTCCATTTTAGCACGAAACTCTTTCCAAAACTCATGATTATCCAAAGGTCTATCATCCGGGAAAATATGCTTTGCAGCATCCAGTCTAAAGCCGTCAACTCCAACCTCCTCTAGCCAAAACCGACCAATTTCATAGATTTCCTCCCGTACCTTGGGATTATCAAAATTCAAATCAGGCATTCCTCCCCAAAAGAAACCATAGTAGTAGTCCTCTCCTGATCCTGGATCATGCCATTGACGAATATTGTCGGAGTCCAGTGTAATCACTTTCTTATCCAAAAAATCGGCAATCGTATCTTTTTGAGCCCAGACGTAATAATCTCTGTAAGGGTTATCTCTACCCTTTTTGCTTTCCTGAAACCAAGGATGTTCTGTAGAGGTATGATTGATAATCATGTCAATCACGATTTTGATATCTCGCTGATGAGCTTCCTCTAAAAGGCGCTTGAAATCCTCCATGGTCCCATAGTCTGGATGTACCGCCTTATAATCCGTCACATCATATTTATGATAGGTCGGTGACGGCATAATAGGCATAAACCAGATGGCATTTGCTCCCAATTCCTGCACATAATCCAGCTTCTCGGTGACTCCATTGAAGTCTCCTATTCCATCCCCATCAGAGTCATAGAAAGACTGCACAAAAATTTCGTAGGTAACCCCTGCATTTGGCCAGTAGTTTTTCACCTCCGGCTCTTTTTCCTGATTACAAGAGAAATAGAACAAAGACAAAATGAGTGCGATTAGAGTAGATTTAGCTTTCATGATGAGTGAGCTTTTGGGAAAAAAGAAAAGTCACTTTTGAAGGTGACTTTTCAGAACTTAAACTGATTTAGTTTCTATTGATAGCATTGAGCATATCGAAGGCCATTTCCAGACGCTTCACAAAATTCTCCTCCCCTTTGCGTAGCCAAGCACGTGGATCGTAGAATTTCTTATTTGGACTATCCGGACCATCTGGGTTACCCAACTGAGTTTGAAGGTAGCCTTCATTTTTCTTGTAGTAATTCAAGACGCCTTCCCAAGTAGCCCATTGCATATCTGTATCGATATTCATTTTGATTGAACCATAGGAATTGGCTTCCCGAATCTCTTCTACAGAGGATCCTGACCCACCGTGGAAAACAAAATTTAATGGCTTGCCACTTGTACCAAATTTCTCATTGATATAATCCTGAGAATTCTTGAGAATAATTGGCTTCAAGCTTACATTTCCTGGCTTGTATACTCCATGGACATTACCAAACGCTGCAGCGATGGTGAAAAGATCGCTTACTTTTTTCAGATGCTCATAGGCGTAGGCGACTTCCTCAGGCTGAGTGTACAGCTTCGATGAATCGACATCAGTATTATCAACCCCATCTTCTTCTCCACCTGTCACCCCAAGCTCGATTTCAATCGCCATTTCCAATTTTGCCAGCTTCTTGAAGTAATCCACCGAGATTTCGACGTTTTCTTCCAAAGGCTCTTCTGAAAGGTCAAGCATGTGAGAACTGAATAGCGGCTTGCCATGAGCAGCGAAATGCGCTTCCCCTGCTTCGATCAAGCCATCAATCCATGGCAATAATTTCTTTGCAGCGTGGTCGGTGTGCAAAATAACGGGAACGCCATATGCTTCAGCCATTTGATGAACGTGGTGAGCACCTGAGATAGCTCCAGCGATGCTAGCCTGCTGCTTGTCATTTGCAAGACTCTTTCCTGCGAAAAATTGAGCCCCACCATTTGAAAACTGAATAATGACTGGAGAATTCACCTTTTTGGCTGTTTCCAAAACGGCGTTCACCGAATTAGTTCCAATCACATTCACTGCCGGAAAGGCAAACTCATTTTCTTTGGCATAAGCATAAAGATCACTAAGCTCTGCCCCGTATTTTACTCCTGGTTTAAATTTCATGTATTAATAGGTTTGGTTATCTCTTAATAAAGCGCTGATGCAGCACTCGTCTGGTATCAAACGCTTCAAAGATATAAATCCCATTTTGAATATTCCCCAAATCAAATTCTAATTTCTGTCGGATGTCTTGTGACTGACCGGACACAAACACCCTTCCACTCATGTCGATAATTCGATAATTGGCAGCATTCATCTCTTCTGGAAGCTCTACAGTAAGCTTTCCGGTAGTCGGATTGGGATAAATATTGAATTGACCTTCGGGAATAATTTCATCCGGAATCGAAGTGACGAAATCCTCCTGCAAAATCCCATCCTCTGGCTTTGGCAGAGGCTCGCTGGTAAAGAGCAAGAATTCAGAAGCGCGAAGGTTGAAATTGACTGTGGTCGAAGTGATAGTCAATTCCTCTCCTGTGAAATAGTTATACCATGTCCCCGTCGATGGGAATGACAAGGGGACATTGCCGGCAGTCCCAAGTCCGAAGTTCCCGTGGATCACCACATCCATATCAGGGTGCTCCAAAATAATTGATTTCACTCCCCCACTCAGGTTAAGTGTGGTTTTTTCTGGTTCATTGAATGCTTCATGCGACTTTTTCAGCTTGATCATTTCTTGATAAAGTTTGAACAAGCGAATACGTTGAGGGTCATTCAAATATTCCCAGCGTGTTGGTTTGATGCCAAGACGATCATTATTGAGCTCTTCATCATAGCCAAATTCTCCAAACTGCCAGAGCATCTTAGGTCCGGGCACACTAAAATAAAAGGCTGTCAATAGCTGATTCCGGTTGACTGCATTTTCTAACTGTCTCAAATTGACCGGCGAGGTCTTTCCAAAATTTAAGGACTCCCACATGACCCGTTCTTCGTCGTGAGATTCTTGGTAGGCTACCAGATTCGGGTCATTCCAACCTCTATTTCCATGATAGGCCCAGCCAAAGTCTTTATTTTCACCTTTTGCCATTTCCCGGAAATCGAAATTCATGTTACCCCAAAACATCATCCCGTAATCGGCCAATTCTTTTTCTTCGTCATTGGCAGAGAGATGCTCCAAAATAACGTAGGCATCCGGATGATTAGCCTTGATTCGATCATAAATTCCTTTCCAGATTTTTATCCGACTAGGGTCATACTGAGACCAAAGACCTACATTATCTCCTGTGTTGACCTGAGTAAAGCCTTTGCTCAAATCAAATCGAAAGCCATCGAATTTATATTCAGTCAACCAGTAATTATTAACCGAATCAACAAATGCTGCCGTGTATGGGCTCTCGTGGTTGAAGTCATACCCCACATTAAATGGATGCTTTGCCACCCGATTGAGCCATGGATTGTCCTCAGTTGGAGCTCCATAGTCACCATCATTGTACAGACGGACAAAAGGGTTCTGACCAAAGGCATGATTCAGCACCATATCCAAAATCACCATGATTCCCCTACCATGGGCCTCATCAATCAGCTGCTTGAGGTCATTTTTGGTACCATAAAACTTATCAGGCGCAAAAAAGAAGGATGGATTGTATCCCCAAGATAAGTTTCCTTCAAACTCACCAATTGGCATGAGCTGAATGGCATTCACTCCCAATTTCTCTAAGTAGTCAAGTCGCTCAATCACTGCCTTGTAGGTTCTTCGATCATCAAAATCCCGAACCAACAACTCATAAATCACCAATTCCTCCGAGTCAACCTTTTCGTAATTGACATTTTTCCAAGCATAAGGGGTTTGTGCAGTTTGGAGAAAAGAAGCCTGAAACTCCGTTTTACCGCTTGGGTAGGGTTTGAGTCCTGGATAGCGCCCTTGATCGATAATTTCCTGATCCAAAAATGGGTCGGAAATTTTATCGGCATAAGGGTCACCTATTCGAATGGTTGCATCGACTAGATATTGGAAAATATATTCTTGCTGTGGTGTAAGACCTGAAATTTTCAACCAAAAAATTTCTCCATCCGGAGTTCTCTTCATTTGATAATCAGGCAGCACCTTCCAATCATTAAAATCTCCAATCACATGCGCAATTCGCTTTCCGGGAGCCTGCAAGGCTAAAATCACTTCGGTATCAGAGATATAATTGATTCCAAGCTGGGTTCCTTGCGGAAGTGGGGCCTGCTCTGATTCTGTAAAGACATTGATGGTGACTGCTTCAGAATCTGTTTCATCACCCAAAACGGCTTTAGCTGTCAATGTAAAAGTTCCCGCCTCGGTGGCAGAAAACGGGTAGGAAAGCGAATTAACGCTTTGTGCTTCAGCAACCTCAGTTCCATCCAGTTCAAAACTAATATCCGAAGTAGCAGAAGTCTCAGCTTTGAAAGTATAGGATTCTCCTACTTCGAGTGAAATCTCATTTGTGGCTGGGTCTGTAATATTTACAGTAAATCCCTGCGCCAAGTCAATAAAAAAGTCTCCATTTGAGGAGGTTTTTCCTTCCAGAGTACCGGCTGCATTTCTAAAAACGGCTCCCAATCGGTAAATGGTTAAATCGTTTGGATTGTCAAAAAAGTCATTGGGTGTGAGTTCAAAGGTGTAGATATTGGCTTCTCCCTCCACCTTGGTCATTTTGGCATTGGGATCAGCTGTCCCCCATTGAAAAGGAACAATGGACCAAGTCGTCGAATTTGGTCCCTCAGTGACGGCTCCGATATGAATATAAATGTCGCAGTTACAATTGGCTAGACCAGTAGTTCCTTTAGACGCATCGTAGATTATTTTGATTTTCTCAGCAGCATTCGGAACAGAAGGATCTGTTGTGACCTGTGCCAAAGATGGAAACCAAAAAAGGGTAAAAAGAAAGAAGGTGAAGACGCACTTGATTGGTTTCATTTTTGGGAATTTGATAAATGATAAACCGACTCCAAACCAAATTTTGCTTGGAGTCGGTAAGTAAAAATCTTGATTGGAATTAATTTTTAGTCATAGTGTAAAGAACTTCACCTGGAGTACGGAAGTCAAGAGTGATGGTATAATTTCCTGCTTCAGATACTGCAATATTTGCTCCGTCTGCCTCAAGCACACCATCGGCACCTCCGAAATTGAATGCCCAGTCCTGATTAGCTCTAAACTTCATTTCCCCTTCTACAAGGTCTGCTGTGATGGTCAAGACATTCTCATCTCTGTTAAAGCCCATCTTCGTTTCAGAATCCCATCCACCGGGCGTTGCATTACCGATGATTCCCCAATATAAAGGATCACTCAGTTCATAAGTTTTTGCTTCTAAATCTACTTTCATCAGGTAAGTACCGAATTCGGTCACTTTGATATTGTCTCCATCTTGATCAAGTGTGCCATCTGCACCATTATCGCCGTAATTCACATCCCAGCTATTGGTTTCATTGACCTTGAACTCGCCAGTACCACCAGGTAGAATATGTACATATCCTTCAAATACATTGTCAAAATTAACTGACTTCAACACCGTCATTTCGTTTTCTGGATTCCATCCTTGATAGTCACCAGGAACATACATTACTGGAAATGCTACATCAGCATTGTAAGGGGTCACGGTAAGTCTTACAGACTCACCAAAAATTGGTGATAATGGCTGTGAAATTGAAGCCTTCACCCGAAAATCTACCTCAGTAGGGGTATCGAACATAGCTCCCTTTGCAAGTACTTCATCGTTTAAGTCTTGCGCCATTACTTCAATGATATTTGAAGTCGAGGAACCTAGGGAAACTGGATTTGCGAAATTAGATCCAGCTAGATCCATCTCCAGTTCGTAAGTCACAGAACCTGTCATACCGAAGTCTGCGGCAGTAACAGTAAAAGGAATCAACTCTTCTGGATTATCAACACTCAAGCTTAGACTAGTACCAGAGCTTGGGCTTGACAAAGTTGAACCAGTTTGTGGAATAATGGGGGGCATTTCATAGTTTTCACAAGCCCACATCGCAGGAATTACTGCAACCATCCAACCTAGTTTTTTTAAAATTTTCATAGTAATTGGAATTGTTAATTGATTTTGATTTCGATTTTACCGCAGACTTGGAAAAGTACAATTTAGAATCCTCTCTAAGCTTCTCAGACCAAGTCCGATCTAGATAATCTTATGAAAAGATAATTTGAGGCTATACACAAAGCAATAGGTTTTGAAAAAATATTGGGACTATTTTCGATGCAATCGGTTGCGTTAACGTTTGCATAATCCGCAATTTTTTGAATTAAAATTTGGTGGAATTAAGAAAAATCAAAGATTAGAGTGTAAAACCTTTTTTGGACTTATTCATTTAAGTCCGATTTTGTTTTAACTTAGATTCTCGGAATAATATAATTTATGAAAATAGGACAAGCTACCATCAAGGATATTGCTCGGGAACTGAATGTTTCCTCTTCCACGGTTTCGAGAGCATTGAAAGATTATCCCGGGATCAGTGACGAAACCAAGCGAAAGGTCAAGGAGCTTGCAGAAAAGCTTAACTACCGACCCAATGCCATTGCCCTATCCCTTCGAAAGAGTCGCTCTTTTACGATAGGGGTTATTATTCCTGAGGTGGTTCATTTTTTCTTTTCCACAGTGATTTCCGGAATTGAGGAGGAGGCCAATTCTAGAGGGTACAATGTGATTCTGACCCAAACCAATGAAAAACTGGACCGGGAAAAATCCAGCATTGACACCATGCTATCCAATCAAATCGATGGATTTCTGGTCAGCCATTCGAAAGAAACAGAGGATTTTGAGCATTTTTCTAAGTTATTGGATCAAGGCTATCCCATTGTGTTTTTTGATCGAGTACCGCAAATCCCCCATGCTGTCAATGTCACCGTGGATGATTATAAGGGGTCATTTGATGCAGTCAGTCACCTGATTCAACAAGGATACAAACGCATTGTCCACCTATCAGGACCAAAAAACCTAACCATCAGCACCGAAAGGATACGAGGATATAAGGATGCATTGCTCGCACATGGAATTGAAATCAATGATGCACTTATTGTAGAATGTCCACTCGGGACTGATGATGAAAGCAGGAAAACAACCAGACAGCTGCTTGAATCGATGGAAGAACGACCCGATGCTTTTTTTGGAAACAATGATATGGCCGCAGTCGGGGCGATGTTGGCCTGTAAGGATTTGGGATTGAGAGTACCTGAGGACATTGGTGTGGTTGGCTTTTCGAATTGGCAGTTTTGTTCGATGATTGATCCAGGGCTTTCTTCTGTAGCCCAACCTGGGTTTCAAATGGGTGCAAAAGCTACCCAATTACTTCTTGACTTAATTGAGAAAAAGATCAATCCAGAAGATATAAAAGAGTCGATTACACTTCCTACCGAACTTTTGATCCGAAAATCATCTGTTCGCTGATTTTTTTTAAAAATTTTAGAAAAAAATGTGCAATCGATTGAATAGGGATATTTTAATCGTTATGCAGCATTTCCAACTTGATTGAGTTTAAACGCCTCTTTGCCACTTCTTTGATTTCATTTTTCCTATCGGTAAGGTTTATAAATTAGCGTTTTAGCAGAATCAGTCAATTACCGTACATGCAACAAGAGCAAACTCAAAAACAAATCTTCAGTTCTTCTTCCAAACACCAAGGATGTGGTTCTGTAATTTCTTGGGAGCAAATCGAAGAAGGAATAAAAGGGAGTTTTCAGCGAGGATTCTTCCGCATTACTTTTTCCAACGAAGCAATCGCTAGAATTCAAATTAGCCAATCCGAATCCTTTGAAGAGAACCCCTATTCCGTGATCAAAAGCGACCCATTTTATGCTTTTGATATAGAAGAGGAAGAAAAATATCTACATCTCCAAACTGAAACCCTAAAGGTCCAGCTAAATAAAGTCAATGGAGTAATAAAATTTTATGACAGCCAAGGCCATCTCCTCAATGAGAATGATACTTTGGGAACAGCTTGGATAGGTACTGAGGTGAATTGCTACAAGAAAGTACAAGAAGGTGAGCGATTCATTGGCTTAGGAGAAAAAACTGGCGGTCTAGACCGAAGCGGTAAAGCCTTCACCAATTGGAATACGGATTACTTCGCTTATGGTGTGGGAGATGATCCACTTTACATGAGTATCCCTTTCTATGTAGGAATTCATTCCAAAGGTCAATACGGAATTTTCTTTGATAATACGCACAAGTCCGTTTTCAATTTTGGGGCAAGCACCAATCGCTTCATGTACTTTGGCGCTGAAGATGGAGACATGGATTATTACTTCATCCACCAAGCATCAGTATCAGGGATCATTTCAGAATTTACCAATCTTACAGGTCGAATGGAACTTCCGCCGATTTGGTCTTTGGGCTTTCAGCAGTGTAGATATAGCTATTACCCTGATTCTGAAGTCCTGACTTTGGCAAAAACCTTCCGAGACAAGGACATGCCCGCAGATGTGATCTACCTTGACATCCATCACATGGAAGCTTATAAGGTTTTTACATTTGATGGAGAAAAATTTCCTGACCCTAAAAGCCTCATCAAGCACCTCAAAAGTCTTGGTTTCCGAGTGATTGTCATCATGGATCCCGGAATCAAAGCCGAAGAAAACTATCTACCCTATCAGGAGGGACAGTCGAAAGGCCTTTTTGTCAAATACCCGGATGGGGCCGAGTACCAAGGTCAAGTATGGCCGGGCTGGTGCGCCTTCCCTGATTTTACCAAAAGTGAAACTCGGGAATGGTGGGCAGAGAAAATGGCTTTTTACACTGATGCCGGAGTGGATGGCTTCTGGACAGATATGAATGAGCCAGCCTCTTGGGGTCAATTTACTCCCAATCTGATCGAATTTGATTTTGAGGGTGAAGGCGCTTCCCATCGGAAGGCAAGAAATATCTACGGGATGCAGATGGCTCGAAGTGCACAAGAAGGCTCAAAGTTTAATTCCCCAGAAGAGAGACCTTTTGTCTTAACTCGCTCTGGATTTGCCGGAATACAGCGCTATGCAGCTGCTTGGACAGGTGATAATGTCGCAAGTGAAGAACACATGCTTGCCGGAGTCCGGTTGGTGAATAGCCTAGGAATTAGCGGTGTGTCATTTGCAGGATATGATGTGGGAGGTTTTGCAGGAGAAGCCAGTAAATCTTTATTCGCAAGATGGATGAGTATAGGTGCATTCTCTCCTTTCTATCGGGCTCATTCCATGATCAATAGTAGCGATGCCGAACCTTGGGCTTTTGGCGAAGAGGTGGAAGAGATATCCAGGAACTACATGAAGCTTCGATATGCTTTGTTGCCTACGATTTACTCCAAATTCTATTCTAGCACTCAAACGGGTTTACCCATTTGTGCAAGTCTCGCTATCGACTACCCACTTGATCAAAAAGTATATCATTCGGCGTACGAAAACGAATACCTATTCTGTGATTCATTCTTGGTGGCACCAGTGGAAAGCACCAAAGAGATCACTAAAGTATATCTCCCGGAAGATGACTGGTACTATCTATATACCGACGAATTTTACGCTGGAAAGAAAGAAATATATCTTGACTGCCCTCTAAATTACCTCCCAGTGTTAGTAAAAGCCGGAAGTATTTTCACCATGCAAAATGTAGTGTCTAATACCAGTCAAATTAATGATGGAGTGCTAAGGGTACACATTTACAAAGGCGGATTGGGAAGTGAGTTTATTCACTACGAAGATGACGGGCTTTCTACCAACTATCAAAGTGGTGAATTTTTGGAAAGAAAAATGAGCTATGATCCAGAGAAAATGGAATTGAATCTCGGTAAGCCAAGTGGAAACTTAGGCTCAGCTTATTCAGAAATTGAATTCTACTTCCATGGATTTCAGTTGGAAACGGTCACAGTAAATGAAAAGTCTCACAAGGTCGAAGAAAAAGACTTTGCCTTTATTGGCAAGCTGACTGAGTTTGACCCTCTACCGGAGCAAGAACACCCATACCACGAAATCAAAAATCTCAAGACCATTAAAATCAAAAACGATAAAGAGGAAATTAAAATCTCAGGACTTTTTTGATTCATAAATAAACCCAGCATGACCGAACAAAAAAAACGCCTAAGTTTCTGGCAAATCTGGAACATGAGTTTCGGATTTTTGGGTATCCAATTTGGCTTTGCCCTCCAGGGCGGGTTTATGTCCCGCATATTTCAAACTCTTGGGGCTGATAAGGACACCATTCCTTTTCTTTGGATTGCTGCTCCTTTGACAGGTTTATTGGTGCAGCCAATCGTTGGCTATTTAAGTGATCGAACCTGGCATCCGAAATTTGGAAGAAGAAAACCTTTCTTTTTCATCGGAGCTGTTCTAAGTACCGTAGCGCTTTTCTTTGCACCTTATTCTTCGGCACTTTGGATGGCAGCAGGAGCACTTTGGATCTTGGATGCTTCCATCAACATCAGCATGGAGCCTTTCCGAGCTCTTGTTGCTGACAAGCTTCCCGACTCTCAGCGATCTTATGGCTTCGTAGTCCAAACCTTGATCATCGGCATTGGAACATGGGTGGCATCCAATCTTCCATGGATGATGACCCAAATGGGCGTTCCAAACACTGCTCCTGAGGGAGTGGTCCCTGATTCTGTAAAATATGCTTTCGGAATTGGTGCATTGGTACTTTTTACTTCCATTTTGTATACCATTCTGACTACGGAAGAATATCCTCCTGAGAATATGGAGGAATTTGAAAAGGAAAAAGCTGACAGTAGCGGTTTCATGGCTGGTGTAAAGGAAATATTTAAAAATATCGCCGGAATGCCTTCTGTGATGAAAAAGCTGGGCGTGGTTCAGTTTTTTTCGTGGTTTGCTTTTTTCACGATGTGGAGCTTTGCTACTCCTGCTATCACGGAGCATGTTTTTGGTGCGACAGACACCACCTCAGCAGCTTACAATGATGCTGCTGACAGCGTAGGAAATTATCTGGGAACCTATGGGTTGGTTTCTATGATTTATGCTTTGATTTTGGCCTTTGTAGCTAGCAGAATAAGGATAAATCGTCGCTTACTTCACCTAGGTAGCTTGATAGCAGGCGGGATGGGATTTATTCTGATTTATTTTATTTCAGAGCCATGGATGCTTCATATTAGTTTTTCTCTGGTGGGAATAGCATGGGCCAGTATCCTGTCAATGCCTTACGCGATGCTGTCTAGTTCTGTAAACCCACGAAAAATGGGAGTATACATGGGGATTTTCAATATGTTTATTGTGATTCCGCAGATCATAGCCGCTTTAGGCGGAGTGAATTTCCTCTACAAATTCTTCTTTGGAGAAGCTGTGATCAATACCATGCTTTTGGCGGGAACTATGTTAATTTTGGCTGGATTTTCCAATCTTCTGATTACAGACAAGAAGGCTATTCATGACTAAAGAAAACATCATTCGGATTACAGGTGTACCCGAGCATTTCAATCTTCCCTGGAGAAAAATCGTAAATCAGCAACCCTTCCTTGAAAGGCAGGTCCGATTGGAGTGGATAGATGAGTCTCGTGGATCCGGCCAAATGAACCAAGCACTCCGAAATGGTGAAACGGACATTGCTATAGTGCTTACAGAGAGCTTCCTTAAAGACCATCAACAAGGCAACTCTTCGAAACTAATTGGCTTTCATGTCAAATCTCCCCTCATCTGGGGAATCCACGTTGGAAGCCAAAGCAAGTATAAAAGCCTTCAGGATATTCAAAATCCAAGATTTTATATTAGCCGACTCGGTTCAGGATCAAACCTTATGGCCTACGTTTTGGCGAAACGGGAAAATTGGAATTCCAAAGATCTGCAATTTGAGATAGTAGATAACCTTGATGGGGCACTGAGTCGATACAAGTCAGATCCTGATGCGATGTTTCTTTGGGAAAAATATACCACCATGCCTTGGGTAGAGTCCGGTCAACTTAGAAGAATCGGAGAAGTGCCCAGTCCATGGCCTTGTTTTGGAATAAGTTGCAGGCAGGAAGTCATTGACCAGTATGGAGATTTGATATTTGACCTACGCGACCAAGTTTACCAGCTATCCAATTCCCTACAAAAAGCCCCTAATTTAGCAGAAGAAATCTCCAGTTTATATCATTTGGACAAAGAACAAGTCTCTGAATGGCTGGTACAAACCGAATGGGAAACCGAATCAATTATTGATACCAATACCTTAAATCAAGCGATGGAGGAAATGGTAGAATTGGGAATTTTTACGGAAAAAATTAACCCGAAAGCCTTTTTAGCTAAAGACCGAATTCGTCTCACTAATTAAAAGTGAGGCAGGAAAATGAACACATACCCGAGCACCTTTACCGGAGATGTTTTCAATAGAAAGATTTCCATCCACCATCCTCACAAATTCTTTACAAACCTGTAGTCCTAAACCAGATCCCTTCTCTTTTTGAGTACCGGGCTTAGATTGGGTTATTGAATAGTCCTCCCTCAAAATCTGACTGATTTGCTCAGGGTTCACTCCTTTTCCTTCATCTTCGACACACCAAATTAGCGAGCTTTGATTTTCCTTGATAAAGGAACGAATCACTCCATTTTCTGGGGAATATTTGATCGCATTGCTTAAGATATTCCTCATCACGACTTCGATTAAATCCTGATCAATCATCAAGTCAAGATCTTCAGGAAGTTCATTTTTGATATGTAAGGACTTGGATTGTATCTGTCTAGACAGTAAGTGCTCTGTATTTTTAAATAGTGAGTTAAGGTTCACTTTGACTGGATTTAACTTAAACCCTTCCATCTGTGAAAGCGACCAATTCAGTGTGTTGGAAAGTGTGAAATGGACAGAGTCCACATCCTTTTTCAAGGTGTTTAATATTTCAAAAAATTCTTCCTGGGAAATATCACCACCCACTGTCATATCGATCAAGCCTTTCACGGAAGCGATAGGACCTTTCAAATCATGACTTAATATAGAAAACAACTTATTTTTTGTTTCATTAATCGTTTGAAGCTGTTCGGATTTCCTTTCCAGGTCAGCATTTTGTGAGGCTATCTTTTGCTGCTGAGCTACTAAGTCTGCATTGATTTTCCGTATATCCAAATTGAACTTTACCACCCAAAAACCAAGAACCAATACAATTATGGCTGCAATACTCATGATCCAAACGATCCGATTGATAAAGGCAAGCCTGTCCGCCTGATTTTGATTTTGAGCTTTTAGCAACTCCACTTCTGATTTTTCAAGATTATCCTGAAACATCCCCTGCATCAATGAAATCCGATCCTGATTCATTTTATTGGTAAGCGAATCATTGATGCTTACATAGGAATTAAGATGCTGCAATGACATTCTTAAATTTCCTTTTTGCTCATAGAGCTCTGCCAAATATTTATGAGACTTTGCAAGCTCATCCCTGAAATTATTAGCTTTTGAGACTTCAACTCCCTCTAGTAGGATTGCTTCCGCTTTGTCTAGTTCCCCTTTTCGCAAATACGTATCTCCCAGCCTATGCATGACACTTGCTAGAGTTGTACTCAAACCCTGTCTGCGTGCCATATCTAGTGAATTCTCAAAAATGATCGAAGCACTGTCTAGGTATCCTTGGGAAAGGTAGACATCCCCTATCACCCGGTTGGAAAAAGATGTGAGATAAGGCGATCCGGAAGCTTCATTGATGTTTATAGCCTTTTTTGCAAAAAATAAAGCTGAGTCATAATTGCCTAATTGACTGTAGATATAAGCCAAGTTGTTTAAGCTCCTAATCTGTGTGTAAAGATCATCCTTGCCCTCTACTGCGTCATAGGCATTTTGAAATTGGAGAAGGGCCATTTTGAAATTTTGCTGCTCGAAGTAAAGAGCTCCAATGTTATTTAGGATCCTGGCAATCTGGAGCGAATCGTTGATTTGAGTGGCAAGACCAAAAGCAGTTTCAGAATATTCAAAAGCAGTTTGCCATTTTCCACGACGATAATTTATCCATCCTATATTTTCCTTGGCTCTAGCTTCTCCTGATAAATATTGAATTTCCTTTGCAATCGAATCGGCCTCAAAGGAATAGTCCATAGCCTCTTGCTGTGACCGCTCCCGGAGCTCCGTTCCCAATTGATTAAGCACATCAACTCGGCTCTCTGAATTGAGAGAAGGCAAAAGATTTCTTAAACTATCTACATTAACTTGCTGGGCCAGTCCAAGTGGAATGCTTGCAAAGACCAGAAAACAAAGAGATAGGAGTTTTTTGTAAAGCTTATAACTCACAAACAATGGATTTTGCTTATAAAGATACTGATATCCAATAAATGTGAAATTCTTTTTTCAGCCAGCGCGAAAATCTCTTTTATAGGATTTAAGTATAATGGACTTTACTTTTTTAAATATTCCCAGTCCCAATCTTTGTTCATTCTGCTGATGGCATGATGGGCTGTCAAATCATATTGACAAGGAACTATCGAAACATAATTATTGGCAATAGCCCATTCATCATTATCTTCTCCTTTGTCAAAATTCACAAAATTACCTGCCATCCAGAAATACTTTCTTCCATTAGGATCGAAACGTTCCGAGAACTCCTCTTGCCACTTTGCATCAGCCTGTCTACAAAGCTTGATACCCTTGATTTCTTCATTTTGCTTTGGAGGAAAGTTCACATTCAAAGCAACTCCTTTTGAAAGCCCTCTTTCCAAAACCTGAGTAGCAATTTTCTCAACCCAGGCCTCCACATGCGAAAAATCTGCTTTAGATGAATAATCGCAAAGAGAAAAACCAATGGAGGGATACCCTTCCAATGCTCCTTCGATAGCAGCCGACATCGTGCCAGAGTATAGCACTGAAATGGAAGTATTGGAGCCGTGATTGATCCCACTGACAACCAAATCTGGAGTACGGTCTTTGAGCACATAATGCTTGGCGAGCTTCACACAATCAGCAGGAGTTCCACTGGCACTGTAGGCTTTTACACCTTCAAAAATCTCCTCCTCATAGAGACGCAGAGTTTCTCCAATCGTGATGGCATGTCCCATTCCAGACTGAGGGCTATCTGGCGCGACAACTACCACTTCACCCAATTTTTTCATTACTGATACGAGAACTCGAATCCCCTTTGAGGTAATTCCATCGTCATTTGAGACGAGAATAAGCGGTCTTGACATTAGTTTTTGTTCAATTCGTTGTAATAAGCAGCAATTCGAAGCAAATCTCCTCGCTTATCGTGCTCCAGACGATTTTTCCTCATAAAAAGACTTATTTCATCGTCATGACCTGGAAGCATCGCAAAAAGATCCTTTTTCTTCATGCTGTAACGTTGGATTTGATTGTCTTTGAAAAAATAATAATTGAAGGCTAAACGATAACCAATCATATTTTGTGGTCCCCAGAATGGATTCATTCCCACGGGTCCCCAGGCATTCATGTTTCTTGAGTCCGTGGCAATATATTCTCTACATAAGAGTGCGATTTCCTCTCCTTCTGTAAGCACCTCAAAGAATATAGGCGTCTCATAGTCGCCATTCAGTGAATATGGAAGGCTGTAAAATTTTCGAAGTCCACCGTAGATATCATCCAAGATTTCAAAATAAGTCACGTTGGAAGCCGTGAAAGTCGCGATGGTCTCTACCTGCAACTGCACGAGATTATTATCCAAGTCATATTTCACCAAGCCTGAATAGACTTGACCATCGGTAGTATGAATATTTCCTTTATGCCAAATCTGGGAGGGAAATTGATTTTGGGCAATCAGTAAGCTACCACTCATAAGTATGAGTGCTAGAGTAAGGATATATGATTTAATTATCTTATTCATATCTTAAGATACGATTTTGATCGTGTTCAGTTTATGATCTTTCTCAAAGAATTTTTTGAACTACTTGAGAATATTATGTCCCATTTTATCTCGTTTGGTTCTCAAATAATTCTCATTGTGAGGATTTGGAGCGATTTCGATGGGTACCTGCTCCACAATCTCTAAACCATATCCAATCAGACCTACCCGTTTTTGCGGATTATTCGAAATCAATCGGATTTTTCCCACACCCAAGTCTCTGAGAATCTGGGCACCTACTCCATAGTCCCTGCTGTCCATAGGAAGACCCAATGCTAAATTGGCCTGCACAGTGTCCATGCCTTCCTCCTGAAGCTTGTAGGCTTTCAGTTTATTGATCAAACCAATACCACGGCCTTCTTGGTTCATATAGAGAATCAGCCCCTTTCCTTCTTTTTCTACCATTTCCATAGCTGCGTGAAGTTGAGGACCACAATCACATCTACAACTTCCAAATATATCCCCTGTCACACAGGAAGAATGCACTCTAACCATGATTGGCTCATCCTTCGTCCAAGTTCCTTTGATTAGCGCAAGATGGATTTCTTGCGTATTTGTTTGTCTAAATGCAATCAAATCAAAGTTTCCCCAAGTGGTAGGCATTTCAACACCTATTTCTCGCTTAATCAGGGATTCATGTTTGATTCGATACGCAATCAAATCCTTGATCGATACTAATTTCAAATCGAATTGCTTAGCAACCTCGACCAAATCAGGCAGTCTAGCCATGGTACCATCCTCATTCATAATCTCCACAAGGACACCTGCTGGCTTGAGACCTGCCAAACGTGCAAAATCGATAGCTGCCTCTGTATGTCCTGCACGACGAAGTACTCCGCCTCGCTTGGCTTTCAGTGGAAAAATATGTCCTGGCTTCCCTAATTCACTAGGGTCAATCGCATCATCCACCAAAGCCTGAATGGTTTTTGCCCGGTCCGATGCTGAAATACCTGTGGTACATCCATGCCCAATCAAATCGACTGAAACGGTAAAAGGTGTCTCAAAGGCTGCTGTATTATGACCAACCATGAGCTCCAGGCCAAGTTTCTCACAACGATCCTCCACCAGAGGCGCGCAGATAAGACCACGGCCATGCTTTGCCATGAAGTTGATGATTTCAGGGGTAACTTTTTCTGCAGCGCATACGAAATCACCTTCGTTTTCACGGTCCTCATCATCTACTACGATAATGACCTTTCCATCCTTTATGTCTTCGATGGCTTCCTCAATGGAGTCCAATTGATAATTTTCCACGGATAATTTTTTGAATAAATGAGTGGACAAATTTACGTCCTTTCGATTCTAAAACAGACCATTGCCAAAGAAAGTTTGGTTTACCCAATAACTATCCCCAGTTCCCGGTCAATCTGTATATGTACTTGCTTCAATCCCATATAAATCTCCTGAAGCTCGGTAATTTGCTCGTCTGTGTACTGCTCCGAGTGAGCATTTTTGATTTTCTGTAGTGCCTCGTCCATCATTTTCAGAACGAACTTGCGTTTATGCCTCAGGATGGACTTATAACTCGTCAATGTAAGATCATCTTCTTCTTTTGGGATAAAAATCTGGAATTTATCAGTCCAATGCACCGATGCTTCTCTGCGTGGAGTAATCAAATCGATGACCTCATTTCGAATTTCTACATCATCCAAAGTCAAGAAATAATCCGAATCCACTACCTGACCATTTACTAAATTCTGTCTGAAAAGGTCCAAAATTTTAGCATAAAGCGGATGGTGGATGGTAAGGTCTTCTGTTTCAGCAAGTAGGTACTGGCAAAGATTCAAAGATTCCCCATCGAGTTCTTTTAGTCCATAATTCAATAGAAGACGAATCAATTCCCTTTCTTGGATTTGAAGAGCCTCAGAAACCGAAAAACCCTCCTGCTCTACTGAAAGTAAGTCTTCAACCGCAGCTTCTTGTTGCGCTACTTCTTCTGATTTTCGATGATAATCCCGTTGTACCTTGAGCAGGATTTTATTGACCTCTGCATAGATGATTCCTTCCTCAATATCCAATAGCGAGGCAGCTTCTTTGGAATAAACTGATCGGATGATCGGATCTGGTATTTTGGCAATACTTTGGACGACCTCCCGGATCACCTCTGCCTTGCGTATTGGATCCCGCTCGTATTCATCCCGATACAAGTTGATCTTGAAACCGATAAAGTCTTTGGCGTTTGCAGCCAAGTAATCTTGAAATGCCTGAGATCCTACCTTTCGAGAGTAGCTATCCGGATCTTCTCCATCTGGAAAAACGACAGCCTTGACAATCAAGCCACCTTCCAAAAGTAAATCTATACCGCGGAGTGAAGCTTTAATACCGGCGGCATCCCCATCGTATAATACGGTAACCTGATCGGTGAAGCGTTTGATCAGTTTTATTTGACCTTCGGTGAGGGAGGTACCTGACGAAGCCACGACATTTTCGATCCCCGAAAGATGCATCGATATCACATCTGTATATCCCTCCACCAAAAAGCAATTGTCTTTTTCCCTGATGGATTTCTTTGCCTGAAACATGCCATAGAGCACATCGCTTTTGTGGTAGACAGGCGTTTCGGGTGAATTGATGTATTTGGGCTGGTTTTTATCCTTGGTCAGAATCCTGGCTCCGAAAGCGATCGGCTTTCCGCTGATATTGTGAATAGTGAAAGTGACCCGATTACGGAAACGATCATATCTGCGAGACGGATCCCCGTCCTTTTCGAGGATGAGACCAGCTTTCAATAAAATATCTTCCTGAAAACCAGCTTTTTTAGCTGCATTCAGAAGATTATCCCATCCATCCAATGCGTACCCTAAATCAAACTTTTGGATAATCTCAGGTCCAAAACCCCGCTCCTTGAAGTAACTCAGCCCGATGGATCGGCCTTCTGCAGTTTCTAGATTTTTGACAAAAAAGTCCCGGGCAAAACCGAGTGCAATCAGTAAGCTTTCTCTTTCACTTTGGGCCTGCTCCTGCTCTGGTGTCTGAGCTTCCTCTTCCTCTACCTCGATACCATATTTCCCAGCCAAATGCCTAACAGCCTCCTGAAAACCTAAGCCTTCAATATCCATGACAAATTGGATGGGGTCACCAGCCTTCCCACATCCAAAGCATTTGTAGATTTGCTTGGCAGGTGAAACAGAAAAAGACGGGGTCTTTTCACCATGGAAAGGACAGCAGGCCCAGAGATTCTGACCTTTGCGCTTAAGTGGGACATAATCAGAGATCACCTCCTCGATGTCCATTCTGTCCTTGACCTTATCGGTGGTATGCTTGCTAATTCCCATAAATCTAGATTGACAAAGTTAATCCAGTGCGTGGAATTGATGGCCTTTTCTGAGAACTAATTGGGAAACATCGTAGTTTATCAACTGCGATTATATCATAAAGCTTCCCAAAGCCATTATTTGAAACTATCTTGCGACAAAATTTTCCACAATGCAACTTTCTAAAGAAGCCATATTAAAAAGTCTTTCACGAGTAGAAGATCCTGACCTCAAGCGCGACTTGGTGAGTCTAGGAATGATTCAAAAAATTCATATTGAAGGCAAAAAAGTAAGTTTCAGTGTCGTATTAACTACTCCAGCCTGTCCTCTCAAAGAAGTGATCAAAAACAACTGTATTGAGGCATTGGAAGAAGATTTTGGACAAGATTTTGAGTGGGATATCCACATGACTTCCCAAGTCACTACAGTACGCGAGGCTACTCCAATTTTGCCTGATGTGAAAAACATCATTGCCATTGCTTCCGGAAAAGGAGGAGTGGGAAAATCTACTACCGCTTCCAATTTAGCTGTTGCACTCGCCGAATCCGGCGCAAAAGTAGGCTTGATCGATGCTGATATTTCAGGACCATCGATTCCGACCATGTTCAATGTAGAAGGCGAGCAGCCTTCGGTGAAAAAAGTCGGAGACAAAAATGTGATCCTTCCGATCGAGCAATACGGTGTCAAGTTAATTTCAATTGGTTTTCTGACCCCAGCAGATTCGGCAGTAGTATGGAGAGGCCCTATGGCAAGTTCTGCCCTTAGACAGTTTATTTCAGATGTAGAATGGGGTGAATTGGATTATCTATTAATCGACCTACCTCCGGGGACCTCCGACATACATTTGACCATGGTACAAACTGTCCCTGTGACTGGAGCAGTGATCGTCACTACTCCTCAAAAAGTCGCATTAGCGGATGCTACGAAGGGATTAACGATGTTCAAGCAGCCACAAATAAATGTACCTGTTTTAGGTGTTATTGAAAATATGGCTTACTTTACACCTGAAGAACTCCCTGACAACAAATATTACCTATTTGGAAAAGAAGGAGGTAAAAAATTAGCTGAAAAATATCAAGTGGAATTCTTAGGTGAAATCCCTATCGTACAGAGTATCCGTGAAAGTGGAGATACAGGCTATCCCGCAGTATTGAAAAACGGAATTACTCAGAAAGCGTACAAAGAGTTAGCAGAGTCTGTAGCCCGTCAAGTAGCCATCAGAAATGCTGAAAAGAAAAAAACTGAAATCGTAGAAATTAAAGCATAAATAATGCAGCCAGAGTTAAGAGAACAAATTGAATTTGCGCTTGATGCCATCAGACCATATTTGGAAGCCGACGGAGGGAATGTTCGTATCGTAGAACTTACAGATGAAATGGTGCTCAAGATTGAAATGACAGGCTCCTGTAGTTCTTGCCCTATGTCATCCATGACACTTAAAGCTGGAGTAGAGGAAGCTATCAAGCGAGCCATTCCCGAGATCGTTCGAGTGGAAGCTGTGAATTTGACGACAGCTTAAGTACACTTTGATGAGGAGGTCTCTTTTTAAGATTTGGTCAAATCTGCTCTTAGTAGCTTTATTAGTTTTTTTGGCTAGAGTTTCGTTTGGTCAACAATTTACTATTAGCCCATTAGATCAGTTTGGAGCGAACGGCTCCAAATCTTCACACCAGCATAACGAAAAATGCGGACACAGCGCATTGGAAGAATTATTGGTCAAGGAAATGGGCTATTTCGGTACTCGCGATTTTTTTGAAGACTGGATCGACCAAAAAATAGAAGCTCAGCGAAACCAACCTCAAATATTAGCCAAAACCCAAGAAGAACGTCGATTAATTCCAGTAGTTGTTCACGTCATCCACAATGGAACCGAAATTGGTCAGGGAAGTAATATTCCATTTTCTCAAATTGAGGCCCAAATCAGAATCTTAAATGAAGATTTCAGAAGATTAAATCCAGACGCAGACCAAACTCCGGCTCAGTTTTTACCGGTTGCAGCAGATGCGAATATTGAATTTGTACTAGCCAAACAAGATCCAAACGGCTTACCAACCAATGGGGTGGTCAGAGTACAAGGACCTAATAATTCCTATTTGCCAGAGGATGCTACCTTAATCGGCCAGCTTTCACAATGGAATCCAGATGAATATCTCAACATCTGGGTACTTCCACTTACCTCGCCCTTTATTGGTTATGCTTCATTTCCTGTTTCTGACCTACCGGGATTAAATTTCTCACCTGCTCCGGCTATCACGGATGGAGTTACAGTGGATTATCGGTTTTTTGGCTCAGGTGGAAATGCCATTAATGCATCCCTTGGTCGGACTGCCACACACGAAGTAGGTCATTATTTCGGCTTGAGACATATTTGGGGTGACGGAGGTTGTGGTGTGGATGATTTTGTCGAAGACACTCCTCTGCAGGACAATTCCAATTCTACTTGTAATGCAAACCCTTCTAGATTCAGCTGCGATTCTCAGGATATGATCCAAAATTACATGGACTATACTCCTGATGCTTGTATGAATCTATTTACCCAAGGTCAAGTAGAACGATTCAATGCAGTATTGGCAAACAGTCCCAGAAGAAATACCCTTGTAAATAATCGTGCTACGCAGGACCCGGAGTTATTTGATCGTGACTTGGCCATCTCTCGCCTAATCGAGCCCGGTGACTTTGCTTGTGATGCGCTTGTCACACCTCAAATAGAGGTTTTAAATGCAGGACAAAATACAATTACCTCTGCAAGAATCACTCTGCAAGTGAATGGTCAGCAAGTGCAAAACAGGACCTTTACCTTAAACCTTTCAACGGGTGAAAGTGACATAGTTACTTTTGATAGCTTCGAACTTCAAGGAGGTGAAAATGAGGTGGCATTCGAAATCGTTGCGGTCAACAATAACTCAGACGAAAATATTGAAAATAACATAGCCCGATCTAATCCAGTGGTGCAGGAGGCAGTGACGCTTCCTTTATCCTTAGATTTGGGAAATATCCCTCCTTCATGGACTATCCAAAATGGTGATGGTGGGTTTACTTGGGAGCAAACAAGTTTAACAATATCGGGTGAGGAAGAAGACCTATTATTTATTCGAAACTATGAATATGACGCTCCGGGAGAACTGGATTACTTCATCTCTCCGGTGATTGATTTGAGTAATACTCCAAACGCTCAACTAGTTTTTGAAATGGCCCATGCTCCTTACAATCAGCAAGGCTTCCAAGATGACCTGATAGTGGCCGTATCCACCGACTGTGGAAATACCTTTGAGATAGCGAATGCTACCTATGAAAAATCCGGGGCATCATTGGCAACCTCTGCAGCTACCTTGAATGAATTTATCCCGACAAACTCATCTCAGTTTAGAACTGAACTGGTAAACTTGAGTCCATTTGCTGATCTAGGAAAAATACGAATAGCATTTATTGCCGTCAATGCATTCGGAAATAATGTCTACTTAAAAAATATCCGGATTCTGGAGCAGGAAGACTTTAGGTATTCCCTGGAAATGGAGGAATTGATCAGCCCCAACCCTATCTCTGATGGAAGGTATCAAAATGAAAGTCTTCAGGTAACCAATACTGGAAACCTTCCAATTTCCAACTTTGTGTTTGTAAAAAGTGTAAATGGAAGTTCCCCTCAAGGATTCTTAGCGAGCGGAGATCCCGTTGCTCCTGGAGAGACTTTCACTTTGACAGGTGGAAATAGTACAGGAAGTGGAAAGAATCGTCTAAACTATGAAATACTGTTTCCAAACTTTGACCAAAACGAAGGAAGCGAAAGTACACTCGAACGGTATATCATTGAAGACAATGAAGTAACTCCTGTTCCATGGAGACAAAACTTCAATTTTGCTACTGCTATCGAACCATGGACTAGCCTCAATCCTCAAAATGATGAAGGATCCTGGCGATCTCTTCCATCAAGTGGCGAGGCTGGAAATGTGAGTGTAGTTGAAAATCCAGAAGCAGGTCAAAGCTATTGGTTGGGATCACCGGTATTCAATCTATCTAGAAATACCCAAGCATCCTTATTCTTTGATTTGGCGGCTGGAGATGTATCACCCGAGACAAGTTTCCAAATCCTTGCCAGTAAAGATGCCGGAGACACTTACGAAGTTGTTTTTGAAGCTGTAGGAGATGAACTTTCAACAGTTCCTGGTACGGCCAGTATCAGCAACCGGGAGCATTTCCAGAGAAATTATGTAAATCTGACTGATTTTACAGGAAATGGGAACAGTGAAATTAGGCTTGCAGCTGTGCTTACTGCCGGTGAAGGAACCAATACCCCTGTGTTTTTGGATAATTTGGAGCTTTTCCTCAGTGCCAACCCTAACCCGGTAATTCCTGCGGACGGAAGAGCTTTGATATACCCCAATCCAGCTACAGCTTATTTCAACATCGCTTTCAATCTAGCGCGCTACGAAAATGTGACGATCCAGATTATCTCTTCGACAGGAGCTATTGTCCACGAGGTCGATTATCCACAGACGCTGAACCAAACCTATACTTTCCCTCGAGAAATATTTTCACCGGGACTTTACATCGTTAGAATGGTGAGTCCTACACTGCAGGATATGCAGCGGGTTTTCATCAAATAATCTTAAATCAGGTCGAAATTAAAATTTCGGCCTTTTTTTTGCCTTTGTGCGACCTAAATAAATTGGTATTAGTAGGATATAAAACTCCGTGTAAAAGACTTAAAGTCCATATTTTGTCGTTTTAACTTGTATGATTTGGTTCTACCAAGAAAGAATTTCCATCCTACCAATTTCCCATTTATCTTTAGCCCTAATTCAAACAGTAATTTTAGACTTAGCAATCCTTGAAAAAAATATTCATCCATTTACTCTTGATTATTTCGGCCTCGATTCTTTTAGGCTTTCTTTTCCTGAAAATCTATTTACCAACTCACACTAATCACGGTGAAACAGTTTCGGTACCGGATCTTTCTGGCTACACATTCGATGAGGCGGTAAACATCCTTGAAAAATCAGGCTTAAACTATGAAGTCTCTCAAGACTCTGGATACAGTGTAGATGCCCCTGCCCTCGCCGTATTGAAGCAAATTCCTCCAGCTGAAGACCAAGTAAAAGATGGAAGAAAAATCTATCTGACGCTCAACGCTCAGAACGCTCCGATGATCAAATTGCCGAATTTGGTCAATCTTCAGCTCAAAAACGTTCAGGAAATATTGGCAAACTTAGGATTGGAACGAGGAGAGTTGATTTACGTACCTGATATCGCGATCAATGTCGTTCTGGAGCTCCAATACAAAGGTCAACCGATCGCTGAAGGTTTTGAGATACCCAAGGGAGAAAAGATCGATTTGGTAGTAGGAGATGGTTTGGGAAATCAGATTTTGGAAGTGCCTACGCTGACGGGAATGGATGAGATAGATGCAGAGTTTTTGATTTTGGGTTCCGGTCTTCGAGTTGGTGAAAAAGTTTACTATCAAAATGACACCGTACCTCCGGGATATGTCTTCCGTCAAGCCCCTCCTGCTCAAACCCAGGTCAAAACCGGAGAAACCATAGATCTTTGGATTTCCAGAAAAGAAAATTAAAAGAATGCGGATTCTTCACAAAATAGTTCTGTGTACACTTTTTACCCTAGCAAGTTTGGGAGTAGAGGCACAGTTTGTGGAGTTTGGACCCGTGCCAAAATTGAAGTACAAGTCCTATCCCCAATCTGTAAATTCTAGTCGATTGGCCAGCACTAATTCGCTTCCTTTTTGGGATGACTTTTCGCAGGGAATGGACACCCTTAAATGGGAATTTCAGGGCAGTACTTTCAGCAACAGTATGGGAAACAATGCTCCTTCACTAGGAGTGATCGTATTTGATGGTGTGGATGCGACCGGTAGACCCTATTCGAGAGAAATAAGAGAACAAGGGGCTGGAGATTATTTGACATCCAATCCTTTTGATTTGGCGCAGCTGAGCCAAGAAAATCAGGAAAGCCTCTATCTCAGTTTTTTTTGGCAGGCAGGAGGACAGGCAGAAATGCCCGACGAAAATGATCGGCTCACTTTGCAGCTTTTAGATGCGGATAGTGTCTGGAATACCGTTTGGACGATTAATGGAGGTGCAGACAAAAACCCCGAAGAATTCATTCAGGAAATAGTCCAGGTATCAGAAGAGTTTCTCCATGACAAGTTCCAATTTCGATTCGTTAATTTTGGCAGATTAGCAGGTCCCTTCGATACATGGCTTTTAGATTATGTATTCTTAAGCTTTGATCGAGATGCTCAGGATCTATCCTATTTGGATCGGGCTCTTACTCGTGAAAGCAGACTTTTTCTAGGAGACTATACCGCTGTCCCACTTGGGATTTATCAAGACCTTCTTGCAGAAGAGCTTTTGCCAGTCACAAATGAGTTTAAAAATCTGGAGGATCGTTTCCGTGCAATGGAATACTCCATTCGCTTAGAAGGGGAATCAAGCACTGTTGTAAATCTAAACACACCTTTCAATCCTGTACCCAATTCACAAGAGAGGAGGGTTTTTGAAAGTAATGCTATCACTGAATTGCCAGCTTTAAGCACAGAAAGCGATATTGAGATTTTAACGTACTTGACCACTGGGGATCAAAATTTATTCAGTGTAGAGAATGGAGACACGACCTTTTTTGCATCAGTAGACTACCGAATCAATGATACGGTAAGATCCGTCATCCCCATACGAGATTTCTTTGCTTATGATGGAGGGCAAGCAGATTATGCAGCAGGGATCAATCAGCGTTCAGGGCTTTTGGCCGTCAAATATGAAGTTGATAGTCCAGTTTTTCTTACTGGAGTATCTATAGATTTCACCAATCCGGATCAGGCAGACCAGCCCATTGATATTTTGGTTTGGCAGGACCTTGAGGAGACGCCGATTTACAGAGAGGAACTTCTGATTCCATTGAAAGAGGCTGACGAGGAGTTGATTTACTTCCCTATTGATACCAATATTCAGGTTCAAGGAGAGTTTTTTGTAGGTTTCTCACAGTTTAGCAATGACTTCATCTACGTGGGACTCAACAAAGAAAATGATCAGGCAGATAAAATTTTCTACAATGTCAATGGTGCTTGGGCCCAAAATGAAGAAGTAAGAGGTTCATTACTAATTAGACCTCACATAAGTTTTAATGCGCCATTCGCAGAATCTGAGATTCCTGGCGAAAATCTACGCTACTATCCAAATCCTGTAGAAAATCAACTTCACTTGGTGGGGAAGTATTCCGAAATGAGAATTTTCGATTCCTTTGGCAGGGAGATTTTCCCCGATCGGTATCAGGGAGCTGATGAAGAAATCATTAACTTTACGGATCAGCTACCGGGAGTTTATGTGATTCGAGCATTGACTTCGGCAGGCCCTCAATCATTTAGAATTTTAGTCAAATAATATGGAAGATATCACAGTCAAAGAACTCAAAGAACGACTAGACAAGGGAGATAAATTTGTCTTTTTGGATGTTCGTGAAGAATGGGAATACGAAGATGATAACTTGGGAGCGATCAATATCCCGCTAGGAGAACTACCTCATCGTCTTGATGAATTGGAAGGAAAAAAAGATGAGGAAATCATCATTCATTGCAGAAGCGGAGCCAGAAGTGGCAATGCCAAAAAGTTTTTAGAGACAAAGGGCTTTTCGAAAGCCCGTAATGTTCTTGGAGGCATTATGGCCTATCGCGAGCTTTAAAAAGATTTAAGTAAGATCAGTATAAACCCGGCATTAGCTGGGTTTTTTGTTTAGCTGAAAATGAATGGCTGAGGAGAAAAGCAAAGGGCAAAGATCAAAATAGCCAGCCATCCAACCCATTGTCTTTTGGGATCTAAAGGCTTAAATCCTGAAACTTCAGGATGTCTAGTCCCCATGATTCTTCCCAATAAAAAAGCAAACAAGAGCCAGCCTTGATAGCCTTCCAGTGTGGGCTGGAAAAAGACCATCAAATACTGAACTGCCGCAATACTGAGTGCAATGGTAATCCTATTTTGAATCGAAAGACCAGACTTGAAATAGCAGATAAATAGAAACCCAACGTAGAGAGGAATTCTGAAAATGAGTTCGCTAGCTGATAGATAGGGACTAATTACCCCAAGACCGGCATAGAAAATAAATGCAGTGAAGGCGACCAATGAAATCTTTTCATGATGTCTGGGAAAAAGCCCAAAAATAACATGACCGCCATCTAATTGCCCGATCGGCAGTAGATTAAGTGCGGTGAAAAAGAGAGCCAAATAGCCCGCAAAAAGGTAAGGATAATGGATTAATTCAGACATTGCTGGCATTCGCTCAGGGTCTGCTAAAGTCTCAGTCATCATCCAAAAAAGGAGATTTTGACCCAATTCAAATTCAATTGCCCCTTCGTAGCCTTCAAAATTGGGGTCTAAATATTCGGGATGAACTTCGTAGATGTAATCAGCAGGAGGCAAATTCAAGAATCCATAAAACAAGACTCCTAATGCAACGACAAATCCTGCTAAAGGACCCGCTACCCCGATATCGAAAAACTTCTTTCGGGAATTAACAAAGCCCTTCATTCGGATGACAGCACCTAGTGTACCCAAAGAAGGTGCTCCCAAAAAGCCAAACCAAGCAGGGATAAAAAATGGAAGCGAGCATTTGACACGATGATAAATTGAGGTGAATAAATGCCCCAATTCATGAATGAGTAAAATTCCTACAAAAGGAATAGAGTAAGAAAATGACTTAAAAAAGTACTCCCAAGTAAGTGCTGATTCTTCTGAGCCAAAAACAGACTTTCCATAAACCCACTCCCCTCCTGCAAGAGTAGCAGCTATCAAAGTAAGAAAAAACAGAACTCCGTGTCGGAGGTACTCTTTTCTACTATACATGCTTTAAATAATCAAAAATCACTTCCGGTCCGGTTACGTGTACAGCTTGAATACCAAGTGCAGCTGCTCCCTCCACATTTTCTTTCAAATCATCAAAAAACACCACCCGCTCTGGGGCTGTTCGTAGATCTGTAAGCATTCTTTCATAGATAGCTGCATCAGGTTTGGCGAGGCCCATTTCGTGACTTAAGAAAACCCAGTCAAAAATCGGATCAAAGTTGGCAACACCATGATCCTGGCTTAGAATATCGTTGACCGCCAGAATATGAATGAGGTTTGTATTACTTAAAACCCCCACTTGGAAATGTTTTTTCACCTCATGAACCAGTTTCAAGCGCTCAGCAGGAATTTTGCCCAAAAGTGAATTCCATAGCTTATCTATCTCCTCATCAGACCAATCTTTTTCAAAATATGCTCTGACTTCATCTCTGAAAATGGCAGAATTGATCTGTCCTTTTTCATAAGATTTGTGAAAATCCGTATGATAAAATTCATCCACCAAATAGTGTCTTTCTTCTGGAAGTTGCTGACGAAGAAGTGATAGCGGACGGTTATAATCAATATCAATGATCACATTGCCCAAGTCAAAGATCAAAAAGTCGGCATCAGGTGTTTTTTTCATCCAGTAGTATGGTTGTGAATATGCTTTCAAATATGTAACATTGCAATCCCAAAACCAAGAGTTAAAGTCAATAGGTCGCTTTAATCATGGATTTGAGGCATTTTCGATAAGGATCGGAAAATGCTGAATCAAGTACTTGAATCTTTAAATTGATCAAAGTTCAGTATAAAAAATTGGGCCTATAACTCAGCTGGTTAGAGTATCTGACTCATAATCAGAAAGTCCCTGGTTCGAGCCCAGGTGGGCCCACTAACCCCGTTTACTTCGAGTATTCGGGGTTTCTTTTTTACAGACACCCAGAAATCCAAAGCTTCTGACTCCCCCGACACATCGGGGCAGGAGGTCGCTGTCCCGATAATTCGGAAGAGCCCAGTTGGGCCCACTAACCCCGTTTACTTCGAGTATTCGGGGTTTCTTTTTTTAATCTTTTTCATATAGCTCATCAATCAACTCTAGTATAATAATTCTAGACTGCTGTTGACAGACTTATCTCCTTTTACCACTAAAAACCCACCAACCTCTTGGTTTGATCTGATACTTTTTGTTTAATTTATAAACAAGTAAATGTTAATAATATTGACATTAACACCAAATGATCTTTGAGGCCCAAAAAACTCAAAGGTGTACAACAGGTCAAAATCGCAAATCATACATGTTTATAAATTGCCATTCTCACTTCAGCTTCAAATATGGGACGATGTCTGTGGAAGCGCTGATCGCTGAGGCGAAGGGCAAAAAACTTGATGCGCTCGCTCTCACGGATATCAACTGCACAGCCGGAGCATTCCCTTTTATACGGGCTGCGCAAAAGGCCGGAATCCATCCCGTCATTGGGATTGACTTTCGGAACGGAATACAGCAACAATATATTGGATTAGCCAAAAATCAAGAGGGCTTCTTCGAGCTAAATAAGCACCTTTCCGAGCATCTCACCCATAAGTGGGAATTTAAAACAAGAGCTCCCAAGTTCGAAAATAGCTTTGTGATCTACCCCTTTTCGGAGAAAGCTTTTCCCCTGCGGGAAAATGAATTTGTGGGTATACATCCCAACCAACTCAACAAACTTCTCACCTCTCCTTGGTATCGACGCAAAGAAAAGCTTGTCCTTTTGCAGCCAGCCACCTTCAGCTCCAAGCTAGAGTTCAACGCCCATCGTCTTTTGCGCAGCATGGACCTCAACACACTGCTAAGCAAGCTTCCCTTAAGCGAGCAGGCCGACCTGACGGATCAATTTTACTCTTATGCCGACCTGATCGCTCGCTGTGAAAGTCACAGCTACCTTCTGGTCAATGCTCAAAAGCTACTCGAACAGTGCCAGTTTTCCTTCTATTTCCAAGCAGTAAAAAACCGTCGGGACATCTTGGGCTCAGACTGGGAGGACTTTGATTTTCTCCGGCAGGAAACTTTCAAGGGAGCCATCCGTCGCTACCCCAATCTAAGCCCGGAGATCAGCCAACGAATCGAAAAGGAACTCGAGCTCATACAGCAGAAGGGCTTCGTCTCCTACTTCCTGATCAACTATGATATCGTGACCTTTGCACAGCACCGCAACTTCTACCACGTGGGCCGGGGCTCCGGTGCCAACAGTATCGTCGCCTATTGTCTGGGCATCACAGATGTCGACCCGATCGAGCTAGACTTGTACTTTGAGCGATTTATCAATCTCTACCGAGAAAATCCCCCTGACTTTGACATCGATTTCAGCTGGACAGATCGTGACGAGGTGACGGATTATATTTTCCGAAAATATAACGGCAAAGACAATGAACATGTGGCCCTTTTGGGTTCCTACAGCACTTTTCAATACAACTCTATGCTGCGGGAATTGGGAAAGGTATTTGGTCTTCCCAAAACGGATATCGAGTCCCTCATCCACCATGCCGACAAGGCGGGCTACCAACCCGATCAGTTTGGGAAATTGATCATCAAGTACTCCCAAGTACTGCATGACATGCCTTCGCACCTGACTATTCATGCCTGCGGGATTTTAATTTCACACAAGCCTATCCACTACTATACCGCCACGGACATGCCTCCTAAAGGCTTCCCACTTGCCCATATCGACATGCATATCGCTGAGGATATTGGATTGCACAAGTTTGACATCCTGAGTCAGCGGGGATTGGGTCACATCAAATCTGCACTCGAAATCATCTACCAAAACCAAGGCGTCAAGGTCGATATCAGGGAAGTGGAAAAGTTTAAAAAAGACCCCAAAATCAAGGAGCATCTCCGCACCGGACATACGATCGGCGCTTTCTATGTAGAATCTCCTGCCATGCGGATGCTTTTGGCTAAAATGAAAGCCGATACCTATCTAGAACTCGTCGCTGCCAGCTCTATTATCCGACCGGGTGTGGCTCGATCCGGAATGATGCGGGAATACATCCTACGTCATATCAGTGAAGAACGAAGGAAACAAGCGCATCCGGTCATGTGGGATATCATGCCCGAAACTTACGGAATCATGGTTTACCAAGAAGACGTGATCAAAGTCGCGCATTACTTTGCCGGGCTGAGTCTGGCCGAAGCGGATGTACTCCGGCGTGGCATGAGCGGAAAGTCCCGGTCCAAGGATGAATTTCAGCGGGTGAAAGATCAATTTTTCAAAAACTGCAAAAAACTAGGAAGAGCGGATCAGGTCGCCAAAGAAGTCTGGCATCAGATCGAAAGCTTTGCGGGCTACTCCTTTGCCAAGGGACACTCAGCGTCCTTTGCCGTCGAGAGCTATCAGAGCCTATACCTCAAGGCCTACTTTCCACTGGAGTTTATGGTCGGGGTGATCAATAATTTCGGGGGCTTTTACCACACGGAGTTTTATGTCCACGAACTCCGAATGAACGGAGCCAATATCCAAGCTCCGCATCTGAACGAAAGTGAATATCTGACCCGAATCACTGGAAAAAAGGTGTTTCTTGGTTTCATTCACATGAAATATCTTGAAAAAGCTACTGTAGAAAAGCTATTGGCTGAGCGAAGAACAAACGGCCCTTTTCTGGGATTGGCAGACTTCGTGGCTCGGGTGGAGATCGGACTGGAGCAGCTCTTGATTCTGATTCGGATGACTTGCTTTCGCTTTACAGGAAAGACCAAGCAGGAACTCTTGTGGGAGGCACATTTTCTTCAGCATAAGCGAAAAGCGATTGTGAGCAGTACGGACCTGTTTCGATCCAACTCATCAGAAATCAGCTTTGGCAAAAAGCCACCTCAGGTTCCGGACTTAGACGAGACGGATATCCGGCAGGATATATTGGATCAAATCGATATTCTGGAATTCCCATTGGACTCGCCTTTTCATCTGGTCAAAGACCAAAGTGTTCGAGGGATCAAAGCCCGAGAAATGGCTCAGTACTTGGGCAAGCGAGTGATGATTTTGGGCTATTTGGTCACGGTCAAGTATACTCGAACGGTGAAGGGGGAGGTGATGAACTTCGGGACTTTTCTGGACCGGGACGGAGACTGGATCGATACGGTGCACTTCCCTCCTGTGGTGAAAAAACATCCCTTCAAAGGCCGGGCGATCTACCGAATCAAAGGAAAAGTCGTGGAAGAATTTGGCTTCTACTCCATCGAAGTGGAGAAACTAGAGCGGATGGCTTACTGGAATGCTGCTGATTAAATTTCAAGTTGGAATTTATACGCTTAAATAGAACCCAAAATTTAAGCGTATCGGTGACAGCGATATATTTCCTTCTAAATTTTAGAAAAAATTGGAAAACTAGAATCAAATTCAGACAAATTACCGTATATTAAAGGACAAATTACCGATAAATGAGATGCCTAAGAAAAAATCCAAAGTAAGCGAGCCGGCAATGGCATTTTATGAAAAAGCAAAAATGAACGTTGAAGACATTCTCCGGCTCGATTTGGCTGATTTAGACGAGCCACTCACCCGACTAGAAACTTTCCGCAACGGCCTAAACAAAAGCTCCTTCGAAAGCTTCAAGGTACTTTCCGGTCTTGACTATGAGACTTTGGCAGATGCATTGGGTGTCTCAGCCAAGACCCTGCAGCGCAAAGAAGTATTTGATACGGGGCAGTCAGAAAGGCTCTATCAGCTGGCTGACCTGTACGCGACCGGAATCAATTACTTCGGCAGAGACGGGTTCCGTCGGTGGATGGAGCAGCCACTTTTCACACTGAACAACCGAATCCCTCGAGATTTGATCGATGTGTCCGAAGGAATAGAGCTCCTCAAGACAGAGATCAAGCGACTTCAACATGGCATCGCTATCTAGTCAATGAATGTCTATAGAATAGCACTAAATGAGTACTGCGACCTAAGCGGAGAGGGTGCCAAAAGATACGGAGGCAGATGGAATCACGTGGGTACACCGGCAATCTATGCAGGAGGAAGTATTTCAGTGTCTCTTTTAGAAAGGCTAACCATTGACTCCGAATTATTTACATCGGAGCGCTACAAATTGTATAGTGTAATGGAAATCCATCTACCGGAAAAATTAATTTATCATGTAAATCGAAAGGACTTACCAGAAAACTGGCATCAAATACCAGCGCCAAAATCAACAAAAGATCTGGGTTCCTCACTTCTGAATTCACCCAAGCTCTGTTTTTCCATTCCTTCGATTTTAGATCCCTCATCATTGAATTTTGTAATCAACCCCCTTTCGAAAGATTTTCACCTAATTGAATCAAAAACATATCCATTGAGTCTAGACCCAAGGATATTACGTGATTGAAGATTAATGAACCGTTTTAAGTTATCTGAAAATTTATCCTATTGACCATTGAATTTTTCCATCTCATATTTTGATTTTTTTAAGACACTTTTTTGCTTAAAGCTCTATTTTTACTTTTCCAAAACAGGTAAAATTGACTAGATTGTCAATGAAAATTAGCCTGATAAGTCTATTCTTTTTATATGCGTAGCCATCCTTCCCGACAGCAGTCAGTAGTATTTTTTTCTGATATCGTAGGCTATACACGTCTCATGGGCGAAGATGAAGATCGGGCCTTTGAGCTCATGAAGCAGAATCTTGAGATTCATCAAGACATCTTAAGCCGATACAATGGTCAGATAATCAAAGAATTAGGCGATGGAATCTTAGCTACTTTCCAGACTGTGGAGGAGGCACTGAATGCAAGTTTGGCGATTCAATCCCGTTTGGAAAGTGAAGCTGCAATCAAGATTAGAATAGGCCTTCATTGCGGAGAAATCATCTTTGATCAAGGGGATGTATTCGGTGATGCAGTCAATATTGCCGCACGTATTCAGGGAATTGGTATGCCTACCTGCGTCCTATTTTCCTCCAAAGTACTTGAGCAAATACCTGCCGACACAAGCTTTTCATGGGTAAAACTAGGTGGGTTTTCGCTTAAAAATGTTAAAAATTCGGTCGAACTCTATGCACTGAGTAATCCTCCTGTAGTAGTACCGAAGCGCGCGGAAATCATCAAAAATATCCGCTATCAAGAGCGTAGCCCTTGGAAACTTTGGGCAGCGGTAGCAATCATTGTAGCATTGACAATCACTTTGATCTATTCATTTCTCAATAATACTTCGGTCTGGGAGAAAGAGAAATCTGTTGCAGTGCTCCCTTTTACCAATATCACCGTTAATTCAGACCAAGAGTTTTTTGCCGAAGGCCTTACAGAAGATATTATCAGCCAAGTATCGAAAATTGAAAGTATCAAGGTCATCAGTAAGGATGCTGTAGAAGGATTCAAAGGAGATAAATTACCCTTGGACTCTGTAGCAAAAGTACTTGACGTCACCACTGTACTAAAAGGAAGTGTCCAATGGATTGCTGATAAAATCCGGATCAATGTTCAATTGATTGACCCCGCCGAGAACCGAAATCTTTGGGCTGAAACCTATAACAGGGATGCATCGGACATATTCAAAGTGCAAGCGGATATCGCCACCGAAATAGCCCGGGTTCTCAACAGTAGCCTTAGCTCGGAAGAACGAAGTCAACTTTCCAAAACTCAGACAAGCAGTTTTGACGCCTATGAACTTCACTTGAAGGGCCGTGAACTCTATTCTAACTATAGCCGGGAATCCATATGGGAGGCTATCGATTACTACAAACAAGCCATTGAAATTGACCCAAATTATGCACTTGCCTACGCAAGCCTTGCTGATAGTTATGCCCAACTGATTTATTTCAGTGAAGGAGATCAGTGGCTAGATTCAAGCATGGAAGCAAGCGCAAAGGCTTTAGCCCTTGACCCTTATCTTGCTGAAGGCTTCAAAGCCCAAGGAAATGTATATTACTACAAAGGACAAAGTGAATACGCAAAGATCTCCTTTGAAAAAGCCATTGTTTTAAATCCAAATTTGAGTTCAGCCATTGGTAACTTAGCGACGGTTTACTTTGTCAGCGGAAACCTTCCGGAAGCACTCAAACTTCAGCTTAAATCGGCAACTTTAAATCCAACAAACTTCCTTCCCTATCAGATTTCAGGCTGGATTTATCGGGTATTAGACCAATTTGAGGAATCTGAAGTTTGGTTGAATCGATCTCTAGACATACTTCCTGACCCTGTGACTATTGAGCAACTTGCCTTTATAGAGATCGAAAAAGGAGATAATGAAAAAGCTTTGTCGCTTATCAGTGATATTTTCGAAAATCAAAAAGATAGTACTGCACTAGACTATACCGTAGCAGGGACGATTGCCTTTTTTGCTGAAAGCGATGAGATCGCACGAATGTATTTGGAGAAAAGCATTGAAAAAACACCTGCATCTCTTCAGGATGAGTATTTCACCTCTCCTATTCTTCTTGCTTACATTTTGGCACAATCAGGCGAGCGGCTGGAGTCAAATACTTTAGTAGAGCAGGGTATCCAAATCCGCGAAGATGCAATTGAAAACTATGGGGATGACTTTAATTTATTTTTGGATTTAGCCCAACTTTATGCGATTAAGGGCAGCAAATCGGAGTCAGTTGCTTATCTCGCCTTGGCAGAAGAAAAGGGAATGCGAGATGATTTTTACATCACTCACAATCCCATTTTCAAAAGGTATCTGAAAGACCCGACTATCCTTTCAGTATTATCTAAAATTGACAAGTCACGAATTCAAGCCAATCAAGAGCTGCAGTCTAACGACCTGCTACGGAGTAGGTAGCCCCACCGCAATTAATCTGTTGAATAGCTCTTGGCGGACCTCCATTGGAATGAATCAAACCCGCTACCAAAGCGCAAGCCATGGAAGTTCCAGACATTACGTTGTATGCATTTCCCGGAAAGGTAGATACTAAATTGGCACCAGGAGCAAGCCAGTCAATCGGTGGTGCTCCAGCATTCGAAAAGCCTGAGCAAGACAAAAACCCTGTCTCAGAAAAGTCCACCGAACCTACAGTGAAGACATTTTTCCCACTTATACAACCCGGTAGATTGGATCCGGCACTTTGACCTTCATTTCCAGCAGACATTACCACAAAGATTCCTTTTTCGCCTAGATCCAAAATGATATCGCGAAGGAATGGTTCTGAATTTTGACAATTCACCACCCCCGATTCTCCTAGACTCATCATCACCACATCGCCTGGTACGGCAAACTTTTCGATATGATTCAGAGCCAAGACGAGATTGGACCATGATCCGACACCGTTTCGATCTAAAACCTTTACAGGGATCACTTCAGCTCCGGCAGACATTCCGGTAATTCCGGGATTCCCCCTGCCAAAACCAGCCGCTAGACCAGCTACGTGGGTTCCGTGTCCTGCAAAATCCTCAAACGGGCTTTCTCCATCTATAAATGAAACTGCTACTCTTGGATTTCTAGTCACACGAAGATCTCTATGCCGAGCATCAATTCCTGAGTCCAATATCCAAATAGAGCTACGATTGTTGGTTCCTCTTTCAGATCCGCCCATCAAACCAACAGCTATACTAGCTTTGGCAGCAGGGTCGTAAAACCAATCTGACCCAAATGACTCTCCCTGCATTCGGGGACGACCTTGCATCCGAGGGCGGCCCTGCATCTGAAAGTCCTCAATAACCTGAGCCACAGACTCGTCAGACTCTAGCTCGCGAACCTCTTCACTACTCAAATCAGCAATAAACCCGACCGCTCCATCCACAAATCTTTTGGCATTTCCCCGTGACCCTACTCCCTTTCTATCCATGTATCCACGGAGCTTTTCGAGTTTGGCAGACCGAACTGTCTCATTTCTCCTCTCCTGACGCTCCCGATCGGTATCCCTTGTTTGCACTTTTCGCACGGGTTGCTCGAAACTATCTTTCAATACAACTATGTATCGCTTGCCTTGGCCATAACTCCAAGTGGAGAAGAATACCAAAAAGATTACAAAAATCACTTTTTTCATTTCGCATTGCATTTTTTACAGTTCTAACATAGGAAATTTTATCTGACCAAAAAATTTAAAACAAAATTTTGTAACACTACCTAACCTTCGCAATAGGATACGGTGGATTATTACCTGAAGCGTCCGGTCCCCTAAGCACTGTTCCCAAGGTATCAAAACTGCTTCCATGATATAATATTCCAGAGAAAATCGCCGCTGAAAAGGACGTACCCGATACCACTGCATAAGAGGACTTCGGCGCTGTGGTAAAAATGTATTCTCCCGGTTCGATATAATCGACGGTAGGAATATTATAATTGGAAAAGAATGAAAATAACCGCTCATTCTGCCCATTAGTCGGATTATAATAATAACCGTAGGAGGCAATGGTATGAGCTAAATCACTGGTTATGATTAAGCCTCCAGGGAGGTTTCTGGTTGATAATTCAGCATCATTTCCAGCAGACATGACAACGTGGATGTTCCTGTTTAGAATTCTATTTATCTTCCTTTCAAGTCTTGCTAATTTTCTTTGCACAGACGATTGATTAGCCATGGAATCATCAATAGAAAAACCTAGGCTTAAATTGGCAATATCCCCTGGCTTAGCTTTATTAGATACATGCTCTAGGGCATTAAATAATTTAGCAAAAGAAGAATTACCTCTTCCATTAAATATTTTTACGCTAACCATCCGCGCTCTTGGGAAAACCCCATTCATTCCATAATTGTCAGTCGAAGATGAAGACTTCGCACCGATAATCCCTGCTATCTGAGTTCCATGGCCATGCTTATCTAAAAATGGATTTTGTTTTGTTGTGTCTTTTCTTGAGAAATCCCTGGAAAGGTTAATATCCCGTTGTCTGAATCTTATATCCTGGTGAGATGAGTCTATTCCCGAGTCAATTATCCATACCCTCGTTGTAGGAATTGGGGTAACGTCCTGTCCACCACCTATTTCTTCAATAAAAATACTAGTCTGAGCCGTTGCATCGTATCGCATTTGATCTTGCATCATGGGACGCCTTCCCTGTGGAATCAAAGCAGACTGCATCATGGGGCGTCTTCCCTGTAGATTAATATCCACTTCCACCTCGAAATTTTGGGCTGAAGCCTCCGATTGGAAGCTTTTGACCTGCCGATCTGTCAAATTTTCCAGATGGACTGAAATCTCGTCATAGACTCTAACATAAATATCATCCTGTGGAATATTCGGTTCAATGTCAATAATTATTTGGCGAATCGAATCTTCCAAGGATGTTAAAACCTTTTCAAACTCAACCGAATCTAAATCAAGTATTCCCTGCCTATCTGCTAAAGGAGTTATTCCAGAATCTTCGTTGAAAACAATTTCATAACTGTTTTCTTCCAGTGTTTTAGATTCAACAAGTGGATCTTTTTCATTCTGGCAGGAAAAGCCCAAGAAAAGGACTGAAATTAAAATTAGGTTTCTCATTTCATTAAAAGTTTACAGGTTAAAAATCAGGTCATTACAGGATCAATGTATAAAAAAAATTCAATAAATCTAAAATAAAATCAATCGATTAATTTATCAATCAGGATGCTTTAGCATAGCTCTGTATTCCTCAAGCTTAGCCTTGATTGCATCATCCAATTCAGGCTCTGCGATTCCTTTCAGTTGTTTGACTGTCTCATGTATCACCTTTGCGACCAAAACTCTTGCCGTCTCCTTATTATCAGCCGGAATCACATACCATGGCGCATGAGGAAGTGAGGTTTCCCGGATAGCTTCCTCATAGCAAGCTTGATACTTATCCCACAGCGCTCGCTCTTCCAGATCTCCCGGCGAAAACTTCCAGTTGTGTTTTTCTTTTTCAAGCCTCCTGAGTAATCGCTTTCGCTGCTCCTCCTTGCTAAGGTTTAGAAAAAACTTCAAAATGATGGTTCCATTTTCGACCACATGCTTTTCAAAATTCCGGATTTGCTCAAATCGTTTTACCCAAAAATCATCGGTAATGTCCTCCACCTTTTCGATACCAGGAATATTTTCGGCTAGAATATACTCTGGATGAACCCTTGTCACTAAGACATTTTCATAGTGAGTACGATTGAATACTGCATATTTTCCACGCTCAGGAAGAGCCAAATAATGCCTCCAAAGGTAATCATGTCTTAATTCCTTTGATGAAGGCGTTTTGAAACTATGAACGACCACTCCCCGCGGGTTAAATTCCTGAAACACCTCTCTGATTAGGCTATCCTTTCCAGCTGTATCCATTCCCTGAAGGCAGATGAGAACCCCATATTTTCCATGGGCATACATAATATCCTGATGCTTGCTAAGATCTTCACGGAGATCATTCAGCTTCTTTTTCTTTTTAGCTTCGGAGGTTTCGAGATCTATAAAAGTCGGGTAGTTAGCTAATTGAAAATCAGACCCTGCCAGCAAATTTTTAATAGGAATATTCTTCATGGGCTTAAATAGAAGTAATAAAAGTTTGATTTTAAGTGAAAAACAAGATAATATTTTAACTTGGAATGAAAATCAATCAACCAAAAATTCGCCCAAAATCACTATGACTGAAATTCCTATTCGTACGGGTCTCGGACAGCGCTATCTAGCTTTGGATGTTCTACGTGGAATGACCATTGCTTTTATGATTATTGTAAATACTCCAGGCAGTTGGTCTCACCTCTATGCCCCTTTGGCTCATGCAGATTGGCATGGCTTTACACCCACAGACCTTGTTTTTCCTACATTTCTATTTGTAGTAGGAAATGCTATGAGCTTTTCTATGAAAAAGCTATCCGAAATGTCAAAGGGAGCCTTTTTCAGGAAAGTTGGCAAGCGAGCATTCTTAATTTTCCTGATTGGATGGTTGCTAAACGCCTTTCCTTTTTTCGATTACAATGAATCTGGGGGGATCGAATTTATCACGCTCACTGAAGTTCGATTCTTTGGGGTATTGCAGCGGATTGCACTTGCATATTTCTTCGCCGCCTTGATCCTTTATTTTGGAGGTATCCGAGGCGGGTGGATATATTCGATTGGGGCCTTGGTTTTATATTGGCCTATTTTATACTTCTTTGGCGACCCAGCTGACCCTTATGGCCTTACCGGAAATGCAGCAATCAAACTAGATTTGGCGACCATTGGAGCAGATCGAATGTACATGGGTGAAGGCATTCCATTTGACCCTGAAGGGATTCTCAGTACACTTACTTCCATTGTCAATGTCATCGCTGGCTATATAGTGGGCAAAATGATCCAAAAAAAGGGAAATACTCTTACTTCTGTCAGGACATTGCTAATCTTTGGTGTGATTTTGATCGCTGCCAGCTATTTGTGGGATTTAGCCTTTCCTATCAATAAGAAGATATGGACCAGTCCCTATGTTCTTTTGACCGTAGGATGGGATTTGATCCTCTTAGCGGGACTAATCTTTCTTATTGAAATCAAAAACAAGATTTCTTGGACATATTTCTTTCAGGTTTTTGGGAGAAATCCACTCATTCTCTATGTACTCTCAGGCGTGGTGATTTCTATCTTCAGTATGATTCCTGTCGGAGATAGTAGCCTGAAGGGTTTTATTTATGCAAATGCCTACACTAGTTGGCTAGGCCCAAAAAACGCTTCCTTTCTATTTGCAATCAGTTACATGCTTCTGATTTGGCTGATTGGATGGTGGATGGATCGACGTAAAATTTATATCAAAGTTTAAGTCAAGCTTAGTTCAGATTTCATCAAACTCTTTTACCATGGACTATCAAATTGGAGTTTACAATATCTATTGGATGCGCGATCTTTTTGACAAAGATGGTAACCCCAAAACAAGCGGAGAAGAAAAACTTCGAAGTGAATGGATCGCAGAAATCATTTTAGCGATGGACCCGGATTTTTTGGGAATCGTGGAAGGACCAAATACCTTGGTCAGCCAAACCAAAACTGCCAGTGCACAATTGGAACTTTGGACGCAGGAGTTTTTGCCAGGAAGCAATTATAAAGGCGTGCATGGCTTTCCTTCTCCTGGCCAGCAAGAACTATGCGCGATCTATAAAGCCGATCGGTTGAAAGTTCTTTTTACTCCAGAAACAGAGGCTGGAAAGCGATTTGACGAGCCATTTTTGATGGATACTACTGATCGCCTGATCAAGGAGCAGTATAAGCATTACCGACCTCCTTTAGAGTTGAGTATTTTAGATACCGATGATTCCTTTATATCGAGAGTGATCGTAGCACATACCAAGTCTAAAGGGATTTTCGATAAGGTGGACTTTGCCAGATACGAACAACTTTCCAAGCGGGATAGACTTCGACTTTTTGCAGAATGCATGCATATCCGAGAGCGCGTAGATGGTTATTTAGAAAAAGGTGAGCAAACCATGGTCATGGGGGACATCAATGATGGTTTTGAGCTGGATTTTTATGAAAATAAATTCAGCAAAAGCGCGGTAGAACTGCTAATGGGTGACCCTTGGATTCCGGAGTTTATTCTCAAATCTGTACTTCCAAGACCTAAGCTGAATGCCTACGGCTGGAGTCCAAACTCCTCCAGATATCGAGATCGCATCACAGGAGATGAGTTCAATGTATTAATTGATCATATTCTTGTCAGTCAAGGACTTC
This sequence comes from Algoriphagus formosus, assembly GCF_002807035.1. GTDB lineage: Bacteria > Bacteroidota > Bacteroidia > Cytophagales > Cyclobacteriaceae > Algoriphagus > Algoriphagus formosus. The sequence continues at coordinate 1,082,633 of NZ_NIUC01000001.1, forward strand.
CTTTCAAGAATGGAAAGGTATGGAATCCATATACGGAGAAAGACGACCCTCTGATCCAGTCGGTCAAATTTCCCCTGATCAAAGCTTCTGATCATTTTCCGGTTTCATTTACTTTAACCCAATAAAAAATGGATGACCAAGCACAAACCATGATCGAGAATCTTCATAAAAACACAGGTAAAAGCCTGGAAGAGTGGATTGATCTGGTGAAAAAAGAGAAGCTTGAAAAACATGGCCAAATCGTCAAATGGCTTAAGGAGACCCATAGTTTCACCCATGGATTTGCCAACTTGTTAGCCCATAAAACGCTTAAGTCTGATGCAGGTTCTGCCTCTGACCATGACGAGCTAATCCAATCGCAATACAAAGCGAAAGGAGCATTTTTTACCCGTCCTCGATAAGCTAAAAAATGAAATCAGCCTATTTGGCAAGGATGTGGAGTTGATACCAAAAAAGGCTTATATCAGTGTCAAGCGAAAAAAGCAATTTGCTATGCTGATTCCGGCTACCAAGACAAGGTTTGATATCGGCATCAACTTAAAAGGACAAGAAGCCGCAGGCGTTTTGGCATTGGATACCAAAACGAGCGGGATGGTAAGTCATCGAATCGAATTACAATCGATAGAGGATCTTAGCTCAGAAGTAATTGATTGGCTCAAAAAGGCTTATGAATCAGCTGGCTGATTATTTCCTTCTCCCTCGATTTCCTTAATTAATTCTTCATACCAAAACTCCCCGTACTTCCTCACAAGTGCATCCTTGAGGAAACGGTAGAGGGGGACTTTTAAGCTTTGGCCTAGCGTACAAGCAGGATCACAAATATGCCATCTATCATAATTCAAAGCATCAAACTGATCGTACTTCGTAACTCGGATTGGATAGAGGTGGCATGAAATGGGTTTTTTGAAGTCCGTTTTACCATCGAGATAAGCCTGCTCAATTCCACACTTCAGCACTCCACGCTCGTCATAAATAGCATAAGCACACTCTCGATTATCACCGATGGTTGGTGTGCCCTTGTCTCCATCCTTATCTATCACCCAGGTACCTTGCTCCTCGATGACCCTGCGACCTTCATCCGTCAGATAGTCTTTGACTTGAGGATAAATCTTCTCCAGGATAGCTGTCTCTTCATCTTCCAGAGGGGCTCCTGCGTCTCCCTCCACACAGCAGGCACCTTTGCATGCTTCAAGGTCACAGACAAAAAAATTCTCTTTGATATCGTCAGAAAGTACCGCGTTGCCTACAAGGATCATGATCTTTTTTTTTCAAAGGTAAGGAGCATACAGGAAAAGGCCTTCCGAAAGGGCACAAAAAAGAACCGCTCCGTAAAGGAGCGGCTCAACCCAGCACTATGAAGAAAAGCTATTTTTAGCCTTTGATATAACAAACAGCCGTCTGATCAAAAGGTTTTTAGCTCAGATAAAATTTTTATGATTTTTTTTAAAAAAAGATTGAAAAGTCCATTTCAAAGCCCAGAATCAAGATAATTTATTGAAGAGAAAATTTCATTTTAAGCTTAGTAAGAATCAAATCATAGAATTTGGCGTTATTTGCTGTGTGCAAGTCGGTCTGTCGCCGATCTGTCCCGATTGATATCGGAATCAGAAAGGAGGAAAGTCCGGGCAACATAGAGCGCCATACTTCCTAACGGGAAGGGGGCTGATTGGTGACGGTCAGTCTACAGAAAGTGCCGCAGAAAATATACCGCCTCAACCATTATTGGAATGGGGTAAGGGTGAAAAGGTGGGGTAAGAGCCCACCGTCCCGATGGTGACATCGGGTGCAAGGCAAACCTTATGGGTTGAAAGATCAAATAGGCCCCGGGCAAAGAGCTGCTCGTTCGATCTCTGCTTAGGCAGGGTTCCGGGGTGGGTAGATCGATGGACCCTGATCGTGAGGTCAGGGCTAGATAAATGGCAGACACTATTGAAAAGGATGAATTCCAAATCAAGAGTACAGAACCCGGCTTACAGACTTGCACATTTTCTTTTTATCTTCGCCCTATGTCAAAAATCCTGATCATCGATGACGAAAAAGTCATCAGAGCTACGCTACGAGAGATCCTCGAGTACGAAAAGTTTGAAGTATCCGAAGCCAGTGATGGCGAGGAAGGACTCAAAAAAATTCAGTCCGAAGACTTTGATCTGGTACTTTGCGATGTCAAAATGCCAAAAATGGATGGAATCGAGGTTCTTAGCCATGCCAAGGACTTGGATAAAGCTCCACAATTCATCATGATCTCCGCCCATGGAAGCATTGAGACAGCAGTCGAAGCAACAAAAAAAGGGGCCTTTGACTTTATACCAAAACCCCCCGATCTGAACCGATTACTTCTCACAGTGCGAAATGCGCTGGATAAAAAGAATTTGGTTACCGAAACGAAAGTTTTGAAAAAGAAGCTTTCCAAGAAATTTGATATGGTGGGTGAATCACCGGCTATTGTTCAGGTGAAAGAAACAATCGAAAAAGTAGCTCCGACCGAAGCCAGAGTTTTGATCACTGGACCAAATGGTACAGGAAAAGAATTGGTCGCTCATTGGCTTCATCAAAAAAGCAGTCGGGCGAAAGAACCTTTTGTCGCCGTAAATTGCGCGGCTATTCCTTCTGAACTGATCGAGTCCGAGCTTTTCGGCCATGAAAAAGGGGCATTTACCTCTGCTCACAAGCAACGAGCAGGTAAATTTGAGCAAGCGCAAGGAGGCACTTTATTTCTTGATGAGATTGGGGATATGTCTTTGTCAGCACAGTCAAAGGTCTTGCGTGCACTTCAGGAAAACCTCATCAATCGCGTAGGAAGCGATAAAGACATCAAGGTGGATGTTCGCGTTTTGGCAGCAACCAACAAAGACTTAAAAAAGGAAATCGAGGAGGGAAATTTCAGAGAAGATTTGTACCATCGCCTAAGCGTGATTGTGGTGCAGGTGCCTGCTCTGAAAGATCGAGTGGACGATATTCCTTTACTCGTAGATAAGTTCCTTAATGATATCGCTCAAGAAAGCGGGGATGCAAAAAGAAAAATAAGCAAAGAAGCGCTCGAGAAACTCAAAACTTATCCTTGGACAGGAAATATTCGAGAACTGCGTAACGTGGTAGAAAGACTCGTAATTCTAGGCGAGGACACAATAAGCCTCGAAGACATAAAAAAATATGCTGACTATTAAGGTCAGCATTTTTTTATCCGTTGGATTTTTCAACTACATCTGCTTTTGCATAAGCAGGACATGGCTTACTGGAAGCACAGGCTCCCAAAGCTAGAATACCAATCAAGGTTACAATTGTGGCTAATCTTTTCATCAATCTGATAATTTTGAAATCAAATATGTTTAATTAATTCTTTTCTTACAATTACTGCACCAATAAATTACACCCGCGGATTTCTGAATTGTCAATGCGACCAAGCACCTCCAGCATTCCGTCTTTTCCAATCCTTCCCAAATCTTGCGTTTCAATAAATGCGCAGGAATGAAAATTAGCAAGGTCAATTATATTAATCCCGCCTTGCGATCGGCCTGACCAGGCAAAGGGATCATTTATATCCCGTATCATAACGCGCATGGTAGCCGGCATGTTATATTTCCCCTCTCCTTTCGAATAGGCTTGAGACATTAATTCAGTCATCCCATATTCTGAATGGATCGCATCAAGCCGAAAAAATTGCTTTAGCCTATCATGAACTTCTTCCCGGATCATTTCCTTCCGGCGTCCCTTCATCCCCCCTGTTTCCATCACTATCAAATTCTCTATCTCCTCAAAATCCCTTCCCGAATCTACCAAATCCAAAAGTGCAAATGTGACCCCGAGTAGTAAAACTCTTCTTTTATCTGACCTCAGTACCTGAAGCTTTTGCATCAAATCCTCCTGATTATACAGGTAAAATCCAGAATGAACAGATTGGGATTTTTTGATAAAATGATCTGCCATCGCCACCAGACTACTTCCCTTTCGCTCTAAATAAGCTGGTAACAAAGCCAAAACATGAAAGTCCTCGATGGATCCATACTCTCTTTCAAAAAGCCTCAGCGAGTGATCCAAGTACCACTTTTCGGACCAGTAATAATGCTTACTGGTAATCATTCCGGTGGTACCCGAACTTGAAAAGAAAGCTTCAAAATTGTCTAAATCCGCAGAAACCACTGGATGATCCTTAAAAAAACGGATCGGTAAAAAAGGAATATTCTCCACCTTATTGATATCAGATGGAATCACGCCAAGTGCATTTAGATACTTATTGTAGACGGGATTTTGAATTGCCTGAAACTGAAAAATCTCCAATGCCAGACTTTCAAAGTCTTTAGGTACAAATTCTTTCAGCTTTTCCGAAAAACTTTTAAAATCCTGCATCGTTTTATAATTTGCATCAATTCGGAATTAAAAACCATTCCGCAACAAAATTAATTCGCCTCATGCGTTTACACAGAATATCGGGAGTTTTCTTTTTGGCTTTTTTAGCAGCCAGTTGCGTCAACCCTCCAGACAACTTTCCTTCCGTGCCTTCTATCAGTTTCGAATCTGTAGAATATGTCTCCACCGCAGGACCTGATTCCCTGATAGTTGGAATAGACTTTCAGGACGCTGAAGGCGACTTGGGTTTATCAGCCACAGACATCAATCCGCCTTTCAATGCATTAAATTATAAAAGAGATGCTGCTGGTAATTTGATTACTTATTCTAATCGGCCACCGGAAGCCCCTACCTACAATCCAATTGATTGGGTGATTGATCCGATTGTCAATAATCAAACCGTGAAAGACACGATTTGGGTGGAGCAAAACCCCAATCAGTACAATATCTTTGTAAAATTCTTCATCAAGCGAAACGGTCAATTCACCGAGTTTAGGTGGGAAGATCCTCCGTTTTTCACCACTTTCAATGGGCGATTCCCGAGAATCCTAACTTCAGAAGATGGACAAGCTGTAGAAGGAAATATTAAATACGCGATGCTTTCCTCAGGTTGGGAATCCATTTTCAGAAATGATACGGTAAGAATTGACGTACAGGTACAGGATCGGCAGCTAAACAGAAGCAACGAGGTATCCACAAGCGAATTTACGCTGAGGCAAATCACTAGAAATCCATAAAAAAAGGGAGGTTTTCAAAAACCTCCCTTTTTATTTTTATTCATTGATTTTAGAACTTTGGAAACTTCTTGGGATTGACCTCATGCATAAGTAGGTAAACTTTCTCAATCACATCCTCTGTACTAGGCTTGGAGAAATAATCTCCATCGGAAGAGTAGGCAGGTCTATGAGCTTTAGCAGAAAGTGTCTGCGGCTCAGAGTCCAAAAACTTAAACAGTTGTTGTTCTTCAATAGCCTGCTGTAGCATGTACGCCGATGCTCCACCCGGTACATCTTCATCAGCAAAAATCACCCGGTTGGTCTTTTTGACAGACTCTCCAATAACTCCAAATCTATCAAATGGAATTAGGGTTTGTACATCGATTACCTCTACATCAATATCCATTTCGGATAATTCCTCAGCGGCTTCCAGTACGATTCGACACATGGAACCATAGGTCACCAAAGTGATATCCTTACCGGAACGCAAAACCTCTGGCTTGCCCATGGGAACCGTATATTCTCCCATATTTTCAGGCATTTTTTCTTTAAGCCTATATCCATTCAGACATTCGATCACGAGTGCAGGGTCATCTGACTGCAGCAAGGTATTATACATGCCTGCAGCTTGAGTCATATTCCGAGGTACACATATAAGCATGCCACGAAGAGCCGAAAGAATCATCCCCATCGGTGAGCCCGCATGCCATACACCTTCCAGTCTATGACCTCTAGTCCTCACAATAAGTGGTGCCTTCTGACCTCCTTTGGTTCTGTATTGAAGTGAAGCCAAATCATCCGAAAGCATCTGAATTCCATATAGGAGATAGTCCAAATACTGAATTTCTGCTACTGGTCTTAGACCTCTTAAAGCAGCTCCAATTCCCTGTCCTACGATGGTACACTCTCTAATCCCCGTATCCGAGACACGAAGATCTCCATATTTAGCTTGCAGGCCTGCAAAAGCTTGATTGACGTCTCCGATTTTTCCGACGTCTTCTCCAAAGGCAAAAAACCTCGGATCATTTTCAAGTTTGTAATCAAAAAATGCCTGCAAAACCTCTCTTCCATCCACAATGGAGGAATCTTCGGAAAACTCAGGTAACCTTTCTGCCACTTTCAAAGCAGACCATTCTGATTGCGAGTAAAGATGACTGCTGTAGCGGTCAAAATTCTTTTCTTGCTGCTGCTGATACCAAGTTTGCAACTTGTTCTTTGCTTCGCTTTGATCAAATCGAAGATTCAAAAGTGCCTTTCTAACCGTGGAGATTACATCTTTACGGATAGGGTTGATTGTTTTTGATAGATCTTGGACTAATTGCTCCAAAACTACCTTTCGATTGCTAGTTTGGGCAGCATCACGAATCAAAGACACTGCTTCTTTTAGCTCATCTTTGATTTCTCCTAAAAAGTCATTCCAAGCAGCTTCCTTCTCTTTTTTGACTTGCGCTTTTGCTTCCGCATCGATCTTATCCAATTCGTCGGCTGAGGCAAGTTCCCGGGAAAGAATATATTCTCTAAACTGCTTGATACAATCCCATTCCTTTTCCCAATCCAATCGTTCTTTGGACTTGTAACGCTCATGGGAACCTGAGGTACTATGCCCTTGCGGCTGGGTCATTTCCTGCACATGAATGAGCACTGGCGCATGTTCTGATCGAGCGATATTCCCAGCTTTTTGAAAAGCATTGAAAAGCGCTTCATAATCCCATCCTTTTACCCGGATGATTTCAAAGCCTTTTTGCTCATCATTTCTCTGAAAACCTTCCAATACTTCAGAAATACTTCCTTTAGTCGTGTGATATTCCTGAGGTACTGATATTCCATACCCATCATCCCAAATAGCCGTAACCATTGGAACCTGCAAAACTCCGGCAGCATTGATGGATTCGAAAAACATCCCTTCAGAAGTAGAGGCATTTCCTATAGTGCCCCATGCCACTTCATTCCCATTGATCGAAAAATCCTTAAATCCTTTTAATCCTTTATTCTCTCGGTACAATTTTGAAGCAAAAGCAAGTCCGAGAAGTTTTGGCATTTGAGCGGCAGTCGGGGAAATATCTGCCGCTGAATTATATCGGTCAGTGAGGGATTTCCAAGATCCGTCATCGTTTAAAGAACGAGTAGCAAAGTGACCATTCATCAATCTGCCCGCAGATGCAGGCTCGGCTTCTACATTGGTGTGCGCATAGAGTTGAGCAAAATATTGCTGAACAGTCAACTCGCCCAATGCGAACATAAAAGTTTGATCTCGATAATAACCAGCTCTAAAGTCACCCTTTTGAAAGGCTCTAGCCATGGCAATCTGTGCGAGTTCTTTACCGTCTCCAAAGATTCCGAATTTAGCTTTCCCCATAAAGACTTCTTTTCTGCCCATAAGGGAAGCATGCCTACTAATGAGTGCGATTCGAAAATCATTTAATACTGCCTCGCGGTCTGCAGTCGAATCTTGAGTCTTTTTTACACTTTTCTCTGCTGTTGCCATTCAATTATTAATCTAGAGTTACTTTGGGTTTTTAAGGTATTTTTCTCAATTACCAAAAATAACCAAATCGATCTGTTTTGCAAATATCTTTAGAATAAAATATCAATCAAAAATTTTGATAAAAGGATTTTAATACGACAAAAACAGAATTTTATTCTGAGTAATCGATTTTACTGATATAAAAATCTAAAAATGAAACCTTCATAATCTTTTATACTCACCTGTTTTTACCAATAATTATTCTCAGAATATTTCACTTCAAAAATTTAAATTTTGAAATTAAATCGATTCATAATTTTAAAAAAAGAATAAAATTCTGATTTCGAAGAATTTTCAAAATCAGACCAAATACTATTCTAAAAATTGCTCTCAAAAGCTTCCTCCTGATTATCTTTGCGCCTCTGTAAATCCAAATAAAACTAGCTATGATTATAGGCGTTCCCAAGGAAATCAAAAACAACGAGAACCGAGTAGCATTGACTCCTGCGGGAGCCAAGGAATTGGTCAAAAGAGGCCATACGGTCTATGTACAGCACACAGCCGGAGAAGGCAGTGGCTTTTCTGACAGCGAATACGAAACTGCAGGAGCAAAAATACTCCCTACCATCGAGGACACCTACGAGATTGCCGAGATGATCATCAAGGTAAAAGAGCCAATTGAGCCTGAGTATGCACTGATCAAAGAGGACCAACTTCTTTTCACTTATTTTCACTTTGCTTCGCATGAGCCTTTGACCAAGGCCATGGTAGATAGCAAGGCAGTTTGTCTTGCCTATGAAACAGTAGAGAAGTCTGACCGAAGTCTTCCACTATTGATCCCGATGTCAGAAGTGGCTGGTAGAATGTCTGTACAAAAAGGTGCCAACTACCTTGAAAAGCCATTGAAAGGACGAGGAATTCTTTTGGGCGGTGTGCCAGGAGTACTTCCTGCAAAAGTCTTAATCCTAGGAGGCGGTATCGTGGGAACGCAAGCCGCATGGATGGCTGCTGGATTAGGAGCTGATGTGACCATCATGGATGTTTCACTTCAGAGAATGAGATATCTGGAAGACGTGATGCCTGCAAATGTCAATACCATGATGTCCAATGAATATAATATTCGCAAAATGATCAAATCTGCAGACTTGATCATCGGGGCAGTATTGATTCCAGGAGCAAAAGCCCCTCACCTGATCACTCGAGATATGCTAAAAGATATGAGACCTGGTACCGTACTTGTCGATGTAGCGGTAGATCAAGGTGGATGTATTGAGACATGTAAGCCAACTACTCACGAGAACCCTACTTTCATTATTGATGATGTCGTACACTACTGCGTTGCAAATATGCCAGGGGCTGTACCTTATACTTCTACCTTAGCCTTGACCAACGCGACCCTACCTTATGCTATTCAACTAGCTGATAAGGGTTGGAAAAAAGCTGCTCAGGAAAATGCCGAATTAATCCCGGGATTGAATGTCATCAACGGAGATATTGTCTACAAAGCTGTAGCTGAGGCATTCGGAATGAACTACGTTCCGGTAGAGAAGTATCTTTAAGAAAAATTAGACTGAACGAAAATCCCCGAAACTCAGGTCTCGGGGATTTTTTTATTTCCAATTCAGGCTACAAAATCTAAATACTGTTTACTGAGCCATTTTTCTTCCAGTGCTAGCTTACACCAGCCTGACTTTTCCTCTGCTATAAATACCTCCTCTGATTTGGGAAGGGTACCAACAATAGAGAAGTTTGTCCCCGGCCCACTTCTTACTCTCAAAACGGATGCATTGACCGTGGCTCGATCTACCGACTCAGTATATCGGCCATAAACCCAATGGGACTGACTTTTGGAAATTTTCAGCCATCCATTGGACTCATCATAAATTCGTAAAACTGCCCCCCGCTCCACGGGTGGTCTATCTGAGGCCTTCGAAGCACTTCCTTTAGGCGCGGTTCTCACATTCAAAATATTTGCAGTAACTACTGCATATTTCATACTTGGGGGAATTGGCGGCAAAGCACCCCCCGTAAGCTCTGCCTGTACCAAGGGAGCAAAATACTTTTGAAAATCTTCCACCTTATTACCTCCGAAAAAATTGGTCCCTGGGCAAGATTTGGTAGAGCCACTACCATTGGTTCGCCTGCCTGTACCCAATTCATACCAATGATGATAAACAATACTAAAAGGATTGATTGGAAGATTGAATTTCCGACAAATGACTGCAGTAGCACGAATGATGGCATTGCGCTGTTCTAGGCGCATTTGATCGCCTCCCTGATCAAAATCCCCCAAATGTTCAAAACAGATTGAATGCTGATTGGCACCATAAATACAGGCTGGAGTAGCTTCGAGCGATCTGCCAGTTAGGATAGTACCATCTGGGAAAATGGTGAAATGCTGACCGATATCACTCCATCCATTGGCCCCCACGTGATGATTTTTCATAGCGAGCTGCCGCTCAAAATGATTACTCCCATCGAAGTGATCATAATTAGGCACCCAGGTATGGTGCTGCTGCACACTCAAAATAGTTCGCGCGATGTGCTTACTATTCATCCACGCCTCAAACTCGCCAATGGTCATTTTCAAAAATCCATACTTTGATTCCATAATGCTTTTGATTTAAAAGATTTCAAAGAATTAACATTCAGGAAGATACAAAAAATCAAAATAGAATCAGACTCCAAAAATCAATTCATACTTGCCCACCAAATCAGGCGGATACCAAAACCTATCATGATGAGTCCGACTACCTTATTTAAAATTTGCATTAATCGAGGAGTGACTAAATGAGCGAGCTTTTTGGCTATAAATGCTTTCAGCAAATCAATACTAAAAACCGTAATTAAGATGCCAGAATAATATAAAAGGATGTCCGATGTGCCCCAAGTTGATTTTAGATAGACCAAGCTCGCAATCGAAATCCAAAAAAGTAGAACAAAGGGATTGACCCCATTGATGCTAAAGCCCTTGGCAAAGGCAGTTCGTTTTTTGATTTTAGAAATACTGAGCCCACCTGTACTGGGTCGATCTGCTCGTTTTTTCACGAGAGAAATCAGCCCAAAACCAATCAATATCAATCCTCCCACATAGCCAAGAACTTGCTCAAATAGCGTCGTATCAGCCAAAAAACGAATTCCAAAATAGGTAACAATCACATAAATCGAGTCACTTGCCAAAATTCCCAAAGCAAGTACTGCCGTTCGCCTAAAGCCATGCTCCAAGCTATTCTGAATCAGGGTAAAAAAAACAGGTCCTATCATTGCGGATAGAACCAAGCCCATGCTTATTCCCTCAATCAGCGCTGCATTCAAAGCTTATCTCCTTTCTCATGGATGAATTGCTGCCAGGCCTCCGATTTCTCACCTTTCAAAACTCTCGGAAATTTATTCTGACCACCCTCTTTACCCTGAAGGCGCATCCATTCATAAAAAGTCTCACTTGGCAATATTTTGACAATCACTTCTCGCAAGGCATGATTCCGCTCTACGGCATAGTCATCATTAAGCTCTTTCAAAAAGCGGTCAAGCAGGGATGTAAGCTTTTGCTCGTCCACCTGATCATCAGTCCCTATATACCAATGATGGGCGAAAAGACTTCCATGAGGCTGACCCAAAACTGTAAATTCCTTTACTCGAATATCGAGCTCTGAGGCGGTCATTTCTACCGCACGATTCATATTATCCACAGAAAGGTGCTCTCCACAAAGACTTAAAAAATGTTTGGTTCTACCCGTGATAATAATTTCACTCTCCTCTTTGGAAACAAATCGCACAGTATCCCCTATCAAATATCTCCAAGCACCCGCACAGGTAGAAATAAGCAAGGCATAATCAATTCCCTCCTGAATCTGATCAATTTTAAAGGTTTGAGCAGTGGCTCGGATATGGCCGTCTTCATCGAAATTTTCCTCATTGAATGGGACAAACTCATAAAAGATCCCATTATTCAATACCAATCGCATGGACTTTCGTCCAGGCAATGCTTGAAAAGCTAAAAAGCCCTCGGAGGCCAAATAGGTTTCGATGTAAGTAAGTGGTTTGCCAAGTAATTTTTCAAAGCCTTTTTTGTATGGCTCAAAGGAAACACCTCCATGAACGAAAATCTGGAGATTAGGCCAAATGTCATGAATGGTCTCTACTTGGTATTGGGCAATTATTTTTTCAATCAAAATCTGCAGCCAAGCCGGAACCCCTACAATAATTCCTATATCCCAATTCGGGGCCTTTTCCACGATCTGATCAAGCTTGTCTCCCCAATTTCGATTTTTGGATATTTTCTTGCCGGGCTTGTAAAAGCGCTGAAACCAAATCGGCAATTTACCTGCAGTAATCCCACTCAAATCTCCGGAAAAGTAGGTTCCGTTAAATTCCAAATCGGTACTCCCCCCAAGCATCAATATACCTTTCGTAAGCAATGAGTTTGGAAGATCATATTTGGATAAGGTCAAGATCTGCCTCACCCCTGTTCTACGGATAGCTTTGACCATTTCCTTCGTAATCGGAATGTACTTAGACGTAGCACCTGAAGTACCTGAACTAAGCGCAAAATATTTGACCTTACCAGGCCAGGTGACGTTTTTCTTTCCTTCTAATAACTCAAACCACCATTCCTCGTAGATCTTGTCATAGTCATAGATGGGAACTTGCGCTTTGTATCGATCATAGTACTCGTCATTATGCTGCCGAAACCTTCGAAGAATCGCGGCAAAATCATACCTTTCGCCTATGGCTGTTCGAGTACCTTGAATCAGAAGTTTCTTCAACTCCCTTCGCTGAAGCTCCATCGGCCGGGAATATTCCTGTTCTAAACTTTCCCTAAGCCTTATGCCTTTTTTTAGTAAAGTACTGATGATCGCCATATCTTTGTCTGGGCTGATTTTCTTAAAAAACTGATCTAAAAATAGAAAATGGATATCAAAGCAAATCTAGAAGTAGTAAAAAATTCATTCATAAATCCAGATTGCCAGCTGGTCTCTGTCAGCAAAACCAAGCCGGTAGAATTGCTCATGGAGGCCTACGATGCCGGGGTGAGGGATTTTGGAGAAAATAAGGTCCAGGAAATCCAAGAAAAACAACCTCAGATGCCCTCAGACGTGCGTTGGCACATGATTGGACATTTGCAGAGAAATAAGGTAAAATACATCGCTGAATTTGTCCATCTGATTCATGGCGTGGATTCGTTCCGCCTTCTGAGAGAGATCGAAAAACAAGGCAAAAAAGTAAACCGAAAAATCCCAGTTTTGCTACAAATCCACATTGCAGAAGAAGAAAGCAAGTTTGGTTTTGACAGGGAAGAGCTGTTTGAAATGCTAGAAAATGAGGATTTCAAAAAGTTTCAGCACGTACACATCCTCGGATTAATGGGGATGGCGACTTTTACGGAGAACTCTGATCAAGTTCGAAAGGAATTCAGGTCATTAAAATCTCTTTTCGAAGAATTGAAGGAAAAAGCACTCCCTGATTTTGTGGAAATGCAGGAGCTTTCCATGGGAATGAGTGGAGACTATCAGATCGCTCAGGAGGAAGGCAGCACCATGGTGCGAATAGGTTCGGCAATTTTTGGAGCAAGAAACACGCATTGATATGAACGGAAAACAAATCATTCAATTAGCAGCCATTTTGGGTGCATTAGCCGTAGGAATCGGCGCCTTTGGAGCGCATGGCTTGGAGGCCAGACTAATAGAAAATGGCAGACTTGACACCTTTGAAACAGCTGTAAAGTATCATTTCTATCACTCATTAGGCGTTTTCCTGGTGGGGATTTTGGCCCTGATCAAGCCTGATTGGCGTGGGCTAAGCTTCTCTGCCATCAATCTGAGTATAGGAATACTAATTTTCTCCGGTTCGCTCTATTTATTATCCATCACGGGAATCACCTGGCTGGGGGCGATTACCCCTATCGGAGGAGTTGCTTTTATAAGTGGCTGGCTGGGTTTATTTTGGGCCATGACCAAAAATAAAAACTGATGACGAAGAGTTACTTTTTGACCTTTTTACTCATTGGATCGCTCCTTTTCTCCCATTTCTCATTTGGGCAATTATCCAGAGAGGAATACGAAAAATTAGAGCAATCCTTAGGACAAACCAGCTTCTTTGGAGGGCATTTGACAGGATTTATGCTCTATGATCTAGACTCTCAGCAAGTCCTCTACGAAAAAAACTCCCAAATCCATTTTACTCCCGCCTCCACCACCAAGCTTTTCACGCTATTTGCGAGCATTCTGGTCCTGAATGACTCTACTCAGACATTTCGATATGTGAGCAAAGGTGATACCCTGCAGATTTGGGGAGCGGGCGATCCAAGTTGGGATTATTTAGATCTTCCCCAGCCTGACTTTGATTCCTTTTTTGAGCCATACGCTGCTATAGCCTTTTCAGATGCTAATCTCCGATCCACTCCCTTCGGTGCGGGCTGGCAATGGGATGATTATCTGTATTATTTCTCCGCAGAGCGAAGCAGCTTGCCCATCCATGGAAACTTGCTAAAAGTATTTCCCGGAAGATCCAACCCTCGCGTTTTTCCGTCACGTTTTCAGTCAATGGTGTCCACGACCAATCGGGATATCAGGGATTTGGAAAGGGACTTTCACAGCAACCAATTTTATTACAATCCAAAATCCTACCGAGGTCGGGAAGATTACCTTCCACTTCTTACCTCTCCCGAACTTTTTGTGTCATTAGCAAGTGATGCCACTGGCAAAACCTGGATTTATAGCCCTGACAGTCTACCCGAAAATCATCAGCTTTGGCGTGGAGCAGCACTTTTCCCTATTCTAAAAGAGATGATGCTGGAAAGTGATAATTTCCTCGCCGAACAGTTGATGTTTATGGTCTCTGATCGACTTTTTGGAGAAATCGATACCGAAAGGGCTATCGAATATATAACTGAAAGCTTCCTAACAGACCTTCCGGATGAACCCATTTGGGTGGATGGAAGTGGGCTAAGCCGATATAATCTATTCACGCCTAGGACGATGGTCGGGCTTTTCGAAAAACTCTATCGGGTCGTCCCGGATCAAATGCTTTTCGAGCTTTTGCCGACAGGCGGAGTATCGGGCACCATCGAGAATGAATACAAGGCAGAAACCCCATATATCTTCGCCAAAACTGGAACGATGAGCAATAATCATAGCCTTGTAGGGCTTATCCGCGGAAAAAGTGGAAGATATTTTGCTTTTGCTTTTATGAATTCAAATTATCCTTGGAAGGCTTCCCTTGTCAGAAGGGAAATGGAAAAGGTACTCAGTAGCCTTAGGGACATGCTTTGAGTTACTGATGAATATTCGCTAGATTCAATTTCACGATATATACAATGAACAAAAGATCTTTTTTAAAAACCGCCTTTCTGACGGCGGCAAGTATGCCTTTCCTGGGCTTTGATTCAAAATCCAGGCAAAAAATGATTCTTCCCAAAGCCTTGTCCAAGGGTGACACGGTGGGACTAATCAGTCCATCAGCTGCCACTTCTGACCGCATGCAATTTACTTTTGCAAAAGAAGCCATGGAAGCTTTAGGATTACAAGTCAAATTGGGAGAGAATCTGAAAAACAGAAGGGGCCATCTGGCAGGAAGTGATGCGGAACGCGCTAGCGACTTAAATTCGATGTTTGCTGACCCTGAAATCAAAGCAATTATTTGTATCCGAGGTGGTTCGGGTGCTGCCAGAATCTTACCTCTGATAGACTATGATCTGATCCGCAAAAACCCAAAAATACTTCTTGGCTACTCGGATATTACCGCTCTGCATCAAGCAATTTACGCCCAGACAGGCCTGATTACCTTTCACGGACCCAATGGAACAGGATCTTGGAACAGCTTTAATGTGGAGCAGTTTGAGCGGCTTTTTTTCCAGCAAGAGCAAATGCTTTTTGAAAACCAACAAGTGCAGGGGGATGATTTAGTCATCAAATCCAACCGAATCCAAACGCTTCAATCAGGAATCGTTCAGGGAAAAATTCTTGGAGGAAATTTAACCGTCCTGACAGCCCTTTCAGGCACCCCTTATTATACAGATTTCGAGGATGCTATTTTATTTATCGAAGATATTGGAGAAGATCCATACAGAATTGACCGGATGATGAGCACCCTGAAACTGAATGGCACCCTGCAGAAGATCAAAGGATTTATTTTCGGTCAATGCAGCGATTGTGAACCCAGCGGAGGGTATGGAAGCCTGACAGTTGACCAAGTCTTGGACGATTATGTTTTGCCTCTGAATATCCCTTCCTATTCAGGAGCGATGATTGGACACGTAGCCAAGCAATTTATCGTCCCTCATGGTGCCAAGGTAGAAATGAACGCAGATTTGGGTACCTTTAAGCTGATCGAAAATATATTTGATGCATCATGAAAATCGCATTGCTCACAGGTTTGATTCTAGCTTTTGCAGCCTGTAATCCCTCAGGTCCAAAAAGTAACGAAAATGATTTTGCCCCTATGAGAACACCAATTAAAACCTACCTGGCACTGGGAGACAGTTATACCATTGGCGAAGGAGTAGATGAAGCAGACCGATACCCAAATCAATTGGTCAAAAAACTCAATCAGGAAACTGCTCATCAATGGCTCGAGGCTGAGATCATTGCCAAAACAGGTTGGACCGTAGATGAATTGGACAAGGGAATAGATGAAGCAGGCCCGACAGGAGAGCCTTACGACTTGGTTACATTATTGATTGGAGTCAATAATCAATACCGGGGAAGATCAGTCGATGAATATCGGGTAGAGTTTGAGCAGATGCTTCTCAGAGCCATTGGGTATGCCGGCAATCTGCCCAACCATGTAATCGTCCTTTCCATTCCAGATTGGGGAATCACGCCATTTGCTACCAACCGAGGGACAGACAAGGCTAAAGTAGCGGCAGAAATCGATGCTTATAATGCTGCAAAACGCTCTATTTGTGGAAAATACGGGATTAAATTCATCGATATTACCGAGGATTATAGAGCTGTGGGTGATCAGCCAGAAATGCTCGCTGAAGACAATCTGCACCCTAGCGGAGAGATTTACACGCGTTGGACTGATTTGCTATTTGAGCAAGTAAAAACCATTTATCCTGCCCCATGATGAAGCTTCTTGCACTAGCTGCTTTTATTACAATACTTTCTGCCTGCCAAAATCAACCCGAAGGTCAGGTAGAAACTTGGTGGATTAATTCTGCTAAAGTTGAATGCATGGGTGTTGGTCCCATGAGCTGCTTACAAATATCCAAAGAAGAAGCGCTAGATCGGGATAGCTGGCAGCTATTCTATTCTTCAATCGAGGGATTTGAATATGAGCCGGGTTTCATTTACAGGATTAGGGTTGAAATCAGCGATAAGGCAGAACCTATCCCAGCCGATGCATCTTCTAAAAACTTCAAACTGCTAGAAATCATGAGCAAGGAAATGGACCCTGCATTGCGAATAACCAATATTTGGAAAGTCATAGAAGTAGGAGATTTCCAAAAACCGAAAGGCTTTAAAAATGAGGAAGCTTTAACCTTTGAATTTAATGCTTCCGCAAAGACCTATTTTGGTAATATGGGTTGTAATTCCGTGAGAGGCCAAATCAAAGAGAATGATGGAGAAAACCTCACCTTAGGACCGGGAGCAAGCACCATGATGGCCTGTCCGGATATGAGTGTAGAAAATGCTATCAGCAAAGCCCTGATTGACACAAGAAAATACAAAATCGAAAACCGTGAACTTCATTTAATGAATGAAGCGGATGAAATTTTGATGAAGCTTTTAGCCGTTGATTAGCCGAAAAAATCTCATTCTGGCAGAAAAGGGATAAAACCCCGCTCCTCACATTTTGCAACTGTTTTGTGCAAAGCCGGTGGCTTTCATTATTTTTAAATCACCATTGCCAAAAGCTCAAAAAACCCATGAAAATCATCTGCATCGGCCGAAACTATGCGGCTCATATCGAAGAACTCAAGAATGAAAAACCGGGAAACCCTGTCGTTTTTCTCAAGCCTGATACTGCTTTATTGAAAAATGGAGCTCCTTTTTACTATCCGGATTTTTCGAAAAATATCCATCACGAAGCCGAGTTGGTCTTGAAAATTTCGAAAGAAGGAAAGTATATCCAGAAAAAATTTGCACATCGATATTTTGAGGAAATTGGATTAGGAATTGATTTTACTGCTAGAGACCTTCAGGAGCAGTGTAAGTCGAAAGGACTGCCTTGGGAAATTGCCAAAGCATTTAATGGATCGGCTCCGATTGGAGATTTTGTCTCGGTAGAAAATATTGCTGATTTGAATGATATTTCATTTCACCTGACGATAAATGGTGAAGTCAGACAAGAAGGAAATACATCCATGATGCTTTTTGATTTTGGTACAATCATCGAATATATTTCTCAGTTTTTCACGTTGAAGAAAGGTGATCTCATCTACACAGGAACGCCCGCAGGAGTAGGCCCGGTGAAAATTGGAGATCGATTGGAAGGATATCTTGGAGAACAAAAACTACTGGACTTTGAAGTCAAATAAAGCCGCGCTTTTTCTCGTCTTTTTATTTCTTTTCCCGCTTTCGGATTCTTGGTCCCAAGGAGTCATTCGGGACTATTTTCGCTCACCGGTCAAGCCCGGTGGGAGAAACTATCTTTCCGGTAATTTCGCAGAGCTTCGTCCCAATCATTTCCACACAGGATTGGATTATAAGTTTGGTGGTGTAGAGGGAGAACCCATCTATGCAGCTGCAGATGGCTGGGTACATCGGATCAAAATATCCACCTATGGCTATGGAAATGTGATTTACCTGAAGCACCCAACCGGGCACATTACCCTTTATGGGCACTTGCGAAACTTCAATGATAAGCTTCATCGCTTTATCATAGGAAAAATGTACGAGCAGCAGGTGAACGAGCTGGAGCTTTACTTAGAACCCGGAGAACTCCCGGTGAAAAAAGGCGAACAGATCGCCAATGGTGGAAATACAGGTAGTTCGGGAGGTCCTCACCTGCATTTTGAGATCAGGGACAGCTTAGACCGGGCGATGGATCCGCTACTGTTTGGATTTCCAGAAATCATCGATCGAATTCCACCTACTGCGCAGACCCTAGCCTTAGTACCCTTGGGAATCGACTCTCGAATCAATGGAAAGTATGAAAGAAAAGAGTTTTCGCTAGTCAACCGTGTAGGGAATTTTACTATTCCTGAACCGATAGCAGTAACAGGAAGTATCGGAGTGGAAATCAGAAGCTATGACCAACTTGACGGAGCAAGCAACCGAAATGGATTTCCTCATTTTGAAATCTGGAAGGAGGATTCCCTAGAACTAGCCCTGACTGTGGATAAGGTTGATTTCAACTTCACCCGGCAATTTTTACTTCACACTCATCAAAATCGCTTTACCAAACTCTATTTTCAGCCTGACCTGAAATATGATTACATCTATCCGAAACTTCCCACTGCAGGCTATCTAGAACCAAAAATTGGAGAGCGTGCATCCTACCAAATTCGATTGAGAGATGCTTTAGGCAATCAGCGCAATATTGATTTCACCCTGCTGGGAAAAGATCAAGAATTCATCGTTGACCTCCCTTCCCCTCCCTCCCGAGCGCAAGTAGATTACATAGGTAAAATGCTCAAAATAACTGCTCCTGTGAGTAATTTGGGCGGATTAGCCCAATTCTACGTGGGAAATCGAATCTTTGAAATGTTGCCTGCCTATCAGGATGAACAGACGCGGGTTTATCTATGGGATATGCGTTTTGGCATTCCTGATGAAATCGATATTTGCTCCGAATTGATCAAACCTGAAGTCAAAGCGCAAATTCCAGTTGGGGAAGAAAAGCTTTTTGCAGAAAAATCTATTCAGATAGCTTTTGATAGAAATACCCTACTCGAAGATTTGTATCTGCGAATCAGCCAAAACGCTTCCTCCACCAATCCTCAATTACAAATTAACGATGGGGATGAGTATCTCTGGAATTCGATGGAAGTGCTGTGGAATATTTCAGGTGGGAATTGGGACAAAAAGCGAACTCATGTCTATCAAATAAGCAGCAGCGGGCGAAAGTCTTTTGTGGGTGGTTCTTGGGAAGATTCATCCATTCGATTTAGAACAAGAAATTTTGGTACTTTTACCCTTGCTGAAGATCAAACAGGCCCGAGCATTCGCCCGGTACGAATAAGTCGGGATGAAATTCGGTTTACCATTCGAGATGATCTCTCGGGAATTGCCAGCTTTGAAGCCAAGGTAAACGGAGAATGGGTTTTGATGCGATATGAGCACAAAAAGTCCCTGATTTGGTCAGAAACTTTAGACAAACAACCGCTCCAAGGAGCAGTTATACTGAGGGTCACCGATCAGGCTGGAAATGTCAGCGAATGGAAAGGGACCATTTCATAAATGTTTTACTTTAACTATTGAGACTATGTTACTAGAAGTAGGCCAAATGGCACCAGATTTTGAAGCGAAAATTGAAAGTGGAGAAACCATCAAACTTTCTGATTTCAAGGGTAAAAAAGTCATCCTTTATTTTTATCCCAAAGACAACACCCCCGGCTGTACTGCTCAAGCCTGCAACCTTCGAGATAATTATGAAGCTTTGCAAAAAGCCGGCTACGTAGTTTTGGGAATCAGTTCGGATTCTGAAAAATCACATCAGAAGTTCATCGAGAAGCAATCTTTGCCTTTCTCACTCATCGCAGATGAAGACAAAACAGTTCATGAACTTTACGGAACATGGGTAGAAAAGTCCATGTACGGCAGAAAATATATGGGTACTGCCCGAACCACTTTTGTCATCGATGAAGAAGGAAAAATCGAAGAAATCATCGAAAAAGTAAAAACCAAAGATCACACGGCTCAAATCATTAAATAACCTATAACCCAGCCTAATGGAAAAACAATCAATCGAACAACTCCAAAAAATCTGTACCCAACTACGAAGAGATGTACTTCGTATGGTCCATGCAGTACAATCCGGGCACCCCGGTGCACCTCTTGGATGTGCGGAATTCTTTGTCTCTCTCTATTTCGATATCCTGAGACATGATCCTAATTTCAACATGGATGGAAAAGATGAAGACCTTTTCTTCTTATCCAATGGACACCTGTCGGCAGGTTGGTATTCTGTGCTGGCTAGAAGTGGATATTTCCCGGTAGAGGAGCTGAAAACCTTCCGGAAAATCAACTCCCGACTCCAAGGTCACCCCGCTACAGAGGAAGGTCTACCTGGGATTCGAGTAGCTTCAGGCTCACTAGGCCAGGGGCTTTCAGTAGCTCTTGGTGCAGCACAAGCAAAAAAGCTGAACGGAGATGATAAGCTAGTGTATATTCTTTTAGGAGACGGGGAATTGCAGGAAGGTCAAGTATGGGAGGCTGCCATGTATGCAGCACATTACGGAGTCGATAATTTGATTGCCACGATTGATTACAATGGGCAGCAAATCGACGGACCTACGGAGAAAGTCATGGATCTCAAAAACCTCAAGGCCAAATGGGAAGCTTTTGGTTGGGAAGTGAATGAGATCAAAGATGGAAATAATCTTGAAGCGGTTTTAGAAGGCCTGAAAAAAGCCAAATCCCTCAGTGGGAAAGGCAAGCCAGTCATGAACCTCCTCTACACCGAAATGGGCTATGGAGTGGACTTTATGGTAGGCACGCACAAGTGGCACGGTTCACCACCAAGTGATGAGCAGCTTGCTGATGCCTTAGGCCAACTCGAGGAAACCCTCGGTGATTATTAAACACTCCCAAACTTGAAGAAAATGAGCTTAGATTTAAAATTCACTTATACAGAAAAAAAAGATACGCGTTCCGGTTTTGGTGACGGTTTTCTAGAAGCAGGAAGAAAAAACCCTAATATAGTTGGTCTTTGTGCTGACCTCATCGGTTCACTTAAGATGGGCGCTTTTCAAAAAGAATTTCCAGATCGGTTTTTCCAAACTGGTATTGCTGAAGCAAATATGATTGGCCTGGCAGCAGGTATGACTATTGGCGGGAAGATTCCTTTTGCTGGGACATTCGCCAACTTTGCCACCGGGCGTGTCTACGATCAAATCCGTCAATCCGTAGCCTATTCAGACAAAAATGTCAAGATCTGTGCCTCGCACGCAGGTTTGACCTTGGGAGAAGATGGAGCTACCCATCAGATTTTGGAAGATTTGGGCATGATGAAAATGCTTCCTCACATGACTGTGATCAACCCTTGCGACTACAATCAAACCAAGGCAGCGACCTTGGCGATTGCTGAGCATGAGGGACCGGTTTACCTGAGATTTGGACGACCAAGCTGGCCAATCTTTACTCCAGCAGATCAGAAGTTTGAGATCGGAAAGGCCTGGAAAATGATCGATGGAAAAGATGTGACCATTTTCGCCACAGGACACTTGGTCTGGGAGGCAGTTGTAGCAGAGGCGATGCTTCGAGAAGAAGGAATCCACGCTGAAGTCATCAATATTCACACGATCAAGCCTTTGGATGAAGAAGCCATCTTGGAATCGGTGAAAAAGACCGGTTGCGCAGTATCCGCCGAAGAGCATCAAATCAACGGAGGCTTAGGTGACAGTATCGCTCAGACCTTAAGCCGACACAATCCTGCTCCTTTGGAATATGTGGGCGTGAACGACAGCTTTGGAGAGTCAGGCACTCCTACTCAGTTACTTGAAAAATATGGCTTGAATGCGGAAAACATCGTGAAGGCTGCGAAAAGAGCTTTGGCGAGGAAATAACAACAAACATTTGAGTGCGCCGTGGCGTACTCGAATGTTTATTAATCAATTTCAAGACCATCGGAGTTACTAAAAATCCCAAAGTTCGGTCTATCAATTATCCTGCTTCTTACGAAGCAGGATTTTTTATTTTCACCAACTCATGCTTTCTGAAAGGGATAACCCATCGAAATTCTTTATGATTTCTAACATTCCGGTCACTCTCATTCTCAATTCAGATTCCATAAAAAAAATTGTATCTTAGGTAGACACCAAAAAATCTAAACTATGCCAAACTACGAAGCCACACTAGTCGAAACGCTACAAAAAGTCCGAAAAGAAGGTTATACGGAAGACTTCAATATTCGCTTTGATAGCATTATTTGTGGTGATGTTTGTCTTTTACCACAGGAATTTGAAGTAGATAAAACCTATCGTTTCGAAGGTCAAAGCAATCCCGCTGATGAAGCTATTCTTTACACCATTTCTTCAAAGGACGGAAAAATCAAAGGAGTTTTGATCAATTCATATGGCACTTACGCTGATGATCTTACAGCCGACATGATTAAAAAACTTCAATGATTGGAGAAAAATCCCTTCACCTCCCTTCCCTTGGGCAGATTCATCTTGCTCCTATTCAGATTTCTGATCAAGGAAAGCTATATGAATTGATGGGGAAAGTCTATCGGGATGCCTATCAACCGATTTGGACAGATGGAGGAGCTTGGTATGTGGACCTCATTTACGGAAGGGAGACTTTGGAAAAAGAGCTTAAAAGAGAGCGATCCCATTATTTTTTTATTGAAGTAGAAGGACAAAGAGCGGGAGTTTTCAAATACGACTTTCCCTTTTCCCCAAGAGAAACACCCATCCCAAGCGCTATGAAAATACATCGATTGTACTTGGATTCCCGATATCACGGGACTGGCTTAGCCAAGCTTCTGATGGATTATGCAGAAAAGATCGCAAGGGGAAACAAACTTGAAAATATATGGCTTGAGGCAATGAGCTGTCAGCCTCAGGCAAAGCGCTTTTATGAAAAATGCGGCTTTGAAGTGGTACATTCATACCAGTTGGACTTTGAAAGAATCTACCCGGAATTTCGGGAGATTCTGATAATGCGAAAAAAGCTTACCAATTAATTATTTAAATTGATTATCCATTTCTCTTTTATCTGAAATACGCAGCTAATGAAAAGTTTATTGCAAACCTTGTTTTCCTGCTCACTAGCCCTATTTTTTTGTGCCTGTCAAAATGAAAAATCAAACACAATTATTTCACAAAAGGCAGGCTTTGTACATTTTGATTTTAACCCTCGCCAAGAAGAATTAGCTGGTGAAGAATTGGTAGGTGTCTATTTTATGCCTTCTTGGAATACCTCACCGGATCCCAATGTGGACCGGGATAGCTTTTGGTCTTGCATCCAAGACCCGAAAAACTGTGCGAGCCTGCAAAACCCGGGGATTTGGGGACCCAAAGGCAGAATCTACAATACCAGATATCCTTACGAGGGACCTTATCTTGACCGCAAACCTATCAAAGAACTCAAAGGCTTTTACAAACGAACTGATCCCGAAGTAGCTCGAAAGCAACTTCAATACATGAAAGAATACGGGATTGACTTTTTTGCCTATGATTGGTTCTTTGGAAGAAACTACTATTACCATCTTTATTTCGGTCCGCAGTCAAAGATTTACTACCCTGAGGGCTGGAAAATAGACCCAAATCGGGATGGCCGCGTCGCCGTACCGGGCTTGGTAGAATGGGGCGATCAGCTTGAGGTCCTTCTCGCCGAGAATGCCAAGCTTCCTAAAGAAAAACAGATGAAATGGGCGGTCAATTGGTGCGATGATAGTCATGAGCGCTGGATGGCTTGGTTGAAAATCGGCTCGCCGGATGAACTTGCCCGGAAGGCAAACTACGAAGGCGAAAAGCCCGATCGGGAGCTTTATCTCCAAGTGCATGACAAAATCACCCAGCTTTGGATCGATCAGTATTTTGGCCGGGGTGACTACCTGCGTGCTGAAGATGGTAGACCGGTAGTCTATTTTTATTTTCCGCAGGATGCCGAATCGAGAGCAGCATTTTATGGCTTAAGCTTAAAAGACCTCTTAGATCGCTCTCAGGCTATTGCAAAAAAAGCAAAACTTCCCGGCATAAAGTTTATTGCCGTCACAGCTGGCCCGATGCTGGAGCGCGAGAGAGCCTATGGATTACCTACACAGTGGAAAGCTAAAAATCCAAACAGACCATGGGAAGGCGGGGAATACCAAAAAAAGATGCTTCTTCAGGAGTACGTCCCAAGGCTAAAATCCATGGGCTTTGAGGGGATGACTGCTTATGTCTACCACAACTTTTTGGAAAAGGACAACCGATCCTACGCCGATATGCGCGAGACTTACCGAGGTCATTGGAATATGTGGAGTGAAAAATTCAAATCAGACTCGAATTTCGAGTATCAAGTTCCGGTGGCCATGGGATGGGATATGCGTCCGGCAGGTGGAACTTGGCCACAGCAGACAGGCTTCCCATCCGAACCTTACAAGGATCGTGTTCACAGCACCAAAAGCACTTTCCGAGATAAGCTAAAAGAAGCCGTAGCAGTATCCCAAAAATATCGTGCTTCAAATGGTAAAACCATCATGATTTGCTGCTGGAATGAATATCTGGAAGGCAACTATATCGAGCCAACCGAAGGACATGGGTTTGATTATTTGGAAGCCATTCAGGAGGTGTTTGAGAAATAAGAATTTTACTGAAAGCCTCTATTTCAATTCCAATTCCTCCACATTCGTAGATTCTATTCCACGGATTTGTTCGAATCGATTGATCATTTCTTGGAGCTTTTCAGGATTTGATTCAGCAAGATTTCGCTCTTGAGATAAATCCTCCGCTAGATTGTAAAGCTGGTATTCAGGAGAATTCCCAAGTTCTATATTGACTTGATTTTGGACTGCAGGTCCGGAATAAGGTGGAATCATGACCCAATTCCCTTTTCGAAAAGCAGTCCTACTGGTAGCTTCCAATACAAATTCATCCCTTCCCCGATCTGTTTTCCCCAAAAAAACATCCAGCAGATTCTCACTATCCTGTCCAAAATTTTCAGCACCGACTAAGGTTCCTAGGGATGCCATCAAGTCAATTTGAGTCACAAGAGCGGAAGAAGTTTTAGGTTCTATCTTTCCTTTCCAATAGACCGCAAAAGGCACCCGTGTTCCTGCCTCAAAGAGACTATACTTCCCGCCTCTGAGGGGACCTGCGGGAGTATGATCGCCGATTTTCTCCACAGCATCATCATAATACCCGTCATTCAAGACAGGCCCATTATCACTGCTCAAAACGATTAAGGTGTTTTCTAGAATTCCCATTTCCTCCAAGTGGTCTATAAACTCTCCCACCATCCAATCTGCTTCCAAAATCGCATCGCCTCTAGGACCCATGCTGGATGCCCCTACAAAACGAGGATGAGGTGTCCGTGGCACATGAGGTTGTTGTAGTGCATAGTATAAAAAGAAGGGCTGATCTAGCTTAGATCCTTGATCGACAAATTCCTTAGCCTTCTCCAAGAAATGGTCTGCCATGTCCACATCACTCCATTTGGCAGCTTCACCACCTTTCATAAAACCAATCCGGGGGACACCATTCACAATACTGTTATTATGCCCATGATGCCATTTCATTTCAACCAGTTCTGGATGGGTCAAGGCTGTCGGTTCTCCAGGAAAATTTTCCTCATAACTCACCTCAATCGGATCATTCGGATCAAGGTTCACTACATTTCCATTCTCAATATAAACCGTGGGAACGCGATCCTGCGTGGCAGCAAGAATGTATGAATAATCAAAGCCTACCTCGTTTGGTCCCGGGCTAATTTTTTTATTCCAATCTACCGATCCAGAACCAAGACCCAAATGCCATTTGCCCACTATACCTGTTTGATATCCCTGATCTTGAAGCATTTTTGGCAGCGTGTACTGAGCTGTATCAATTAAGAGAGGTGCAGTCCCGGGGAGTATTTTGGCATTTTGATTTCTCCAGGGATATACTCCGGTGAGTAAAGCATAGCGACTGGGTGTACAAGTAGCAGAAGATGCGTAGCCATTGGTAAACTTTACCCCGCCATTTACCAGCCGATCCAAATTGGGTGTGGAGAGTGTCCCTGATTCATAGGCACTGACATCACCATAGCCCAAATCGTCGAAATAAATGATCACGATATTGGGCCTAGCAAGCTCAGAAGAGTCTTCTTTTTGCTTTTCGTTACAAGAGAATAAAATACTAATCAGAAGACCAAAAAAGACAGTTCGATAACTCATAGCAAAATAGGGTGGTAGAAGAGCACAATTTATTAAAAATCAGGATAGAAAAAATTGAATGCTCATATGGGAGCAAGCCCATTCACATTAAAAGCTTTCGGGTTTTTCAAATTCAGTATTTTTTAGCTTTTCTTTGTTGCAAACCATAGAGCCCATGTTCTTCTACCTCTCCCAGTTTCTCAGTTTTCTAGCCATGCCGCTGACAATTGTGATAATTCTGATCGTTGGAGGAGTAATATTTATCAAAAGAAAATGGGGTAAAAAGTTGCTTTGGGCAGGAATCGGGCTTTTACTCTTTTTCACCAATCCCTTCCTATCCAATTTAGCTTTATTGGCTTGGGAGCCTGATTTCAAGTCTTTTGAGGAAATTGAAAACCGTGAAATCGGCATCGTCCTTACTGGCGTCACCAATCTGAGCAAGACAGCCTACGATCGTACCTTTTTCAACAAAGGCGCTGACCGAATCACTCATGCCCTCCAACTCTACCGCATGGGCAAGATCAAAAAGATCCTGATCACCGGTGGACAGGGTCTCAATCCAGTTAACCCCCAATCTGAGGCTGAATTGCTAAAACGCTTTTTGCTGATGACTGGCATGCCCGAATCCGATATTTTAATCGAAGATCAAAGTAAAAATACCGCCCAAAACGCCCAGTTCACGAAGACTTTTTTGGAGAAAAATGGAATCTCCACTAGTCAGGAGTTTGTATTGATCACTTCAGCCTTTCACATGTACCGAGCTAAAGGTTGCTTTGATCAAGTAGGTTTGAATACGGTGACTTTTCCAACAGATTACTATTCGCATGATATCAAGTACGACATACCGTCCTTGCTTTTCCCAGACCCATATTCTTTGGAATATTGGACGAAGCTTTTCAAAGAGTGGATTGGAATCATCGTTTACAAACTGGTAGGCTATATGTAAGTAAAAATTGTGAAATGGAATTGTAATTTCTTTTAATTTAATACGTACTTTACGTAACGCAAAGCACATAACGCAAAGTACGTAATAAGGAAATTTAGAAAGCATGAAAGAACCATTCAATCCATTCGTAATCAACACCTATCAGGGAAAAGAGTATTTCTGTGATCGAGAAAACGATCTAAAAAAACTTATTTCTCATATAGAAAATGACAGAAATGTGGTGCTTTACGCATGGAGAAGATTAGGAAAATCAGCACTTATTCATAGACTTTTTGATGAATTAGAGTCTTCAAATAATTACGAGACACTCTACATTGACCTACTCGCGACGCAAAATATAGACGAAGCTATTCAAAGCATATCAGCTGCGATATATGAAAAGTATGGGAAAACAAGCAAGGGAATCAGCGCAAGTATTCAGAAACTGCTTGCTTCGATAGGAGCGACAATAAGCTTCAATCCTATATCAGGAACTCCAGAACTAACGCTTGGAATAAACAAATCCAAGCAACCACACCAATCTTTAGCTTCTTTGGGCGAATTTCTGATTGCAAGAAAAAAAAGAATTGTTATAGCTATCGATGAGTTTCAGCAAATTAACGATTACGAGGGAACAAAAGCCGAAGCGATATTTCGATCATGGGTGCAGCAAATTCCTGATGTACGGTTTATATTCAGTGGAAGCCACCGCACGCTGATGGAAGCTATGTTCACAGAGAAGAAGAGGCCATTCTATCAGAGTTCGATGCTTGAATCTTTACAGCCCATATCTTTAGAAGCTTATTCTCAATTCATAACCCAGCAATTTCAAGCTGCCAAAAAAGTAATCGATTTAGATACCATTGAGAAGATATACACATGGAGTCGCGGTCAAACGTATACAATACAGTTAGTTTGCAATCACCTTTTTGCTAACTACAAGAAAGTAACAAAAAAAGATGTTGATACTGTGCTTAACCAAATTCTAGTTCAACAGCAAGCGATTTATGCCAATTTCCAAAAAATGCTTACTCGGACACAATGGAATGTATTTCGGGCTGTAGCCAAAGAGGAACCGCTTAAAAACCCACTAAGTAAAGACTTTCTTCAAAAGCACAATCTTGGCGCGGCTAGTACTGTAAGCACTAGTTTGAAAGCCTTGGAAAAATTAGAACTGGTGATCAAAGACGAAGGAAATTATTTGGTACACGAAGTTCAACTGGCAAGATGGATGGCGAAACTATAATCATCTTGTACATGATGATTTCTCTCCAAAAGATGCTTAGCATCAACTTAACAGAGTCTCTAGCCAACGTGAGTGCATCCACTCACGTTAAACTAACAACGTTTTTTGAATCGCATCACGTAGTCTTTCACCCACCCCCACTTCATCTGCAAATTCATTCCATCGCTTTACTACCTTTCTAACCTGATCGATCTTTTCATCCGGTTTTTTGATATTCATTTTTCGGGCAATTTCCAGAAAGTCAGAATCAGTGATTCCTTCCCTTTTTCCATTGACTTGAAGAGACTGACTACTTACCCAAAGACTTCCTGGACGATAGGCATGGCAAATATCATAAGCTGGTGAAAGCTTCCACTTTCCGCTTTGATCCATCAGAAATGCGAAGTTTTTGGTATGATCATCACAATTGCGGGCAAGCACATTGAAGACCATTCGGATAAATAGCTGCTCAGCTTCGGGGTAGCTTAGTCTCAGCATTCGCATGGTCTCAAATACCTGCTCGTAACTGTAGACTCCCACTTGATTGAAATCAAAATGACGCATACCGCAGAGACTTTGCATATGGATTTTCTCCCCACTATCCGTTCGATCAAAACGCTTGGTCATAAAGTGAGCCCGCCCATTTTCCTCCAAAAGCCGAGATTCATTCATTTCAATCCCTGCTTCCTTTGCCATCAGGTAATAAGCCATTTCGACCCTACCATAGCCCACCGAAGCTCCAAATTGAGAGTCATGGACCCCATCAAATTTGATCAACCAATAGGTAAATCCATTGGGTGCTTTAACCTGACCACTCTTCACTTCTCCGGTTTTGGGATTGAAAGCAATAACGGCCTTAGCCCTTGCCCCACCGGCTGAAGTCCCAATTTTGAGAATGTCCGCCATGGCTTCTTCCTCTTCTTGAGAAAGATCGGTTTGAAAGCTCTCCCGAGTATTTAGGATTTTATTGGCAATGGATACCAAGCTATCCAGCTCAAGGCTAGTTGATTTGCTTGCCTCTGTACGAAGTGAAGGCTTAATCTCCAAGGCACCCACTCCTCTTTTTCCGATAAAACAAAGCAATTCCACCGGGTTGAGACTGTCTGTTGGACGACCGTTTTGCACCAGCCAGGCATTGATGAGCTGATTACCGTATTTGTCGGGAAGCATATCCGCCAAAAGTCCAGGCAGTCCCTTGAAGGTATCAAAAGCATCATTTCTTCCTCTACGGATCTCCGGGAAAGAATACAAACGCTTCCCCTGCATAAGCGGCATTTTTATAGGTGCAATATCCCAGCCCGAGCGAAGAAAGCTCTGATCAAACTCAAAGCTTGCCAGCTGCTGGGATTCATCCCAAAGGATCGCTCCTGCCAGTCGATCCCAAAGCCAAACTTCTGCTGCAACTACCATTCTGAAGGACGATCATCCTCTGCAGCGATATCCGAATGCCTCACCCGCTGCCGCTGATTTTTCTTTTGGAGCTTAATATATTCGAGTGGACTAATCTGCTGACGCACCTCGAAAGCCTCCAGCAACTGCAACTCATCCAAAACTCGAAGCGCCTGAATCAAAGTCAGCAAATGAACCTTCTCCCCACGCTCAAGTAGACTAAGGGTGGAACGACTCATCCCCGCCTCCTTAGCCAACTCGTCCTGAGTCTTATTGAGGGCCATTCGCTTCTTTTTGATGAAGTCTCCAATCATCCGGAGTATGGCCATATCTGAAAGCTGCGCAATATCCATGCATTAAATATCATACATTAAATCAAATTTTACAAGTTAATGAATGATTTTTCAATCAAATTTTAGAATACAGATGCTAGCCAATAAAATCAAGATTTTAGGATATCTTTTTATTAATGAATTTTCATTCACTATACTAAAAAAAGATTATTTTGAGTGATTTATCATTCATTATAAATAAAAAATGAGTCTTATTTTTTAAATCCAAAAAGTCTAGAATCCTATATCTCGACTCTAATCTCTAACTTCTTGTCTCTAAAACTTGATCCTTCATAATTCAAAAATTCCTGCTCCACTCCCACTGCCACTTCCAGCCTTTTTCCTCCAGTAGAATCGGATGATAGGCCATCGCAGCTTTGGCGGTCGACGCATCAAAAAACCGCTGATCATCAGTCAAAATCGCCGTTTGTTCCCCAGACTGATCAGTCCGAATCAGATCCATCACCGAAGAAGGAATTTCTTTGGTATAGGCATTATCTTGCCTCAAAAGCGGATTTTTTAGACTCCAGTCCATTTCAAAACCGGGCACTTTCACCTCAGGGGCAGGAATATTTCGCTCCTTGCTTTGTATCTTCACCCAAGCTAAAAACTCACGGAGCAAGTCCAAACCCGGGTTATTGAGTTGACCGGGACGGAAATCCTCCGGCTCGATGGAAGAAATCACATGCAGCATTTTCCTAGCCCGAGTGATGGCGACATTCAGTCGATTTTCTGATCCAGACTTACCCAAAAGTCCAAAATTGGTCACCAATTTCCCCTCCCGATTAGGTGCATAGCCCAAAGACAAAATCACCTGATCAAACTCATCCCCTTGGACATTTTCGATATTCCTAACTTTAATGGATGCATCCTGTAAACCTTCTTTCCATAACAGTTCACGAATCAACTCCATCTGAAAATAATTGCCAGTCACAATTCCAATTGAGTCCTGAGGCTTATCTCTAAAAATCAACTGCGCACGTTTCACGACAGCCTCTGCCTCCGTTCGATTGATCTGATTTTCCCAGATCCCTTCAACCTTCTCCCATGAAAAAGGAGTCTTTCCAGCCTTGACAGTAGTGTAATTCGGCAAAGTCTCCAATCGATTTCCATAGAATTGTTCATTAGAAAAGTGAATCAAAGCCGGATCAGCGGAGCGATAATGCCCTCTCAACTGTAAATTCTCAAAGAAATGACCTGCCAGTTCCAGTAAAGACTCAGCTTCGTACTCCATCCCGTCCTCCTCAGTATCCCACTTCACCTGGTAAAAATCCGAAGGTCTCAATTGCTTGGAGTCTCCGGCCACGACTACCTGTTTTCCTCTCAGCATAGCCGGTAAACCCCTTTCGACGGGACATTGGGAAGCTTCGTCAAATATGACCAAATCAAAGACCTGACTTGTTGGAAAAACAGCCGAAACCGTCTCCGGACTACCCAACCAGCAAGGAAGTACCCGAAACACTTCATCTCCCAATTCCTCCACCAACTTGCGAATGGGCCATTTTTGGCGCTTTTTATTCACTTGATGAAGCAATTCCCGATAAGTCAGGCGATTACCCAAGCGATTGTATTCCAGATTCTCAGCCAACTGTTCTCGAAGCCTAAGTAAGGCCAAATGCCGGGCATTTTTTCGCTTTTCGAGAATGGCAGTTTTGAGTTCACCCATCTCATGGCTGAGACGCAAGGAGCCTATTTCACTCAAAACCGGATATCGTCGCTCGATCTCCCCGATCCATGCCAGTCGCCAACTATTCCAGAAGACCGCGATGAGTTCATTTAAGCCGAAATCTGAAAATTCCTCAAGCAAATCCATTCCTAATTCTCTGAATTGCCAATCCTCCAAAAACTGATCAAATCCCTTCAATTCCGCAAAAACGGAAGGCCAATTCAGTGGATTCTCTGGAAATACCTTTTCTAAACCCTTATCCATTATCTCCAAAAACTGCGAATCACTTACCCAAAGTCGATACGAAGCCAATTCTGGAATCAAGCTTTCAGACCAATTTAGGATTTGGTCTAAGGCTGCTCTAAATTCTGTAAAGGACAGTTCTTCCCAATCCAGCAATTCATGAATCTCAGAAACCGCTTCCCAGCTGTTCTTCCAGGCCAGGAGTTTTTCAACTTCAGTCAAATCAGCATAAAAATCAGCTTTAGACTCAAAAAATGATGTTTTGCGTAAATCCTTAAACTCGCCTTGAACTTGTATTTTTGATTCACACTCTTGCTTGATGGTGAGGAGGTTTTCTGTATTAAAGACTATCTCATTTTGCTTTAAAAGCTGAAAAACTAGAGGAAATTTAGACTTCGAAAATTTGATCTGAAGCTTTCCGAAAAAGCTTTGAGAAAGCGGAATCAAAGTATCCAATTCCATTCTCAATCCAGTCAAATCCGCACCCAACTCCAATTTCCAGTTTTGTGAAGTTGCGAGGGCACCAATCAGAAATTGACGGATTTTAGCTAGGATTTTTTGTTCCTTAGGATTGAAAACAAGGTTAAAGTTCGTCTCAGGATCTGCCAACCCCGTGAGAGAATTTTGGGTCTTTTGAATCTTATCCAAAAACTTAGGCTCAGACCAGATGGCTTGAAGGACACTCTTACCATTTTCATCCTTCAGAACTTCAGGAAGCTGTTTTCGATGATTTTCAATTCCATCAAGTGTATGAGAAATCTGAGCGAAATCTGTTGGCTGAACCGCCGAAAAAGAGATTCGATCATCCCAAAAGCCTCCGGAGAATCGCTTCTGATATCGCGAAAATATACTTAAATCCTGCTCAAAACTTTTGGCTTTTTCCAGGTCTAGTTGAAGCAAATGAGGATGGGAAAAAGTGGCTCGATTCAAATCCGCTTGCAGATAAAGCGCTTTGATCGGAATCCCTGCTGGCATATCATCATACAAAGCTGATCGCAACTCCTCAAACTTCTCAGAAAGTCTGGAAATGGTCTTGGAAAGCATGCTGAGTTCCCGCTCCAATTGGATCGCATCAATACCCCTGTTTTGGCTTTGGTAATCCTCAATAGCTTCAATTTGGTTTTTGATCTTTTGAAAAAGAGCTTTCTGATCACCACGAAAATCATGAACCAAAGCCAAAAACGAACCGAAACCGGCCTTTTCTAATCGTTCAAAAACCACGTCTAAAGCCGCTCGCTTTTGGGAAACAACCAGTACCTTTTTCCCTCTGGCGATGTAATCCGACACCAGATTAGCGATCAATTGAGACTTGCCTGTACCCGGAGGACCTTGGATCACTAGGCTTTTTCCTTGCCGAACTTTGATCAAAGCACTTTCTTGAGAAGCATCAAGCGGAAAAACCGGAAATAGGTTTTCCTCCCTGATTTGAGTTTCCTTTTCCTTCGAAAGGAAAAGATGCTGAAACAAATCTTCCAGTGAACTTTCGGAATAATGCTCCTTCAAGATTTCATAATCAGAAAAAAGAAAACTCCCCTTTTGAGCAAATTGACCTAAAACCGCAAAAGGTTTTAGGCTCACTTTTCCTTCGGAAAAACGCTCCTGATCGAGCGAAATCTGGGAAATTGGGAAAGGAATAATCTGGTCTTCCAGCAAGTTGGATTGTACCTGAATGGCAAAGTACTCAGGAATCATTTTGGCCAGGGCTGTCCGGAACTCCAGTGCATCCTTTGGTAGATTTTCCAGCAATTCATCCGAAAAGCTCTCTGGCAAGTGCTGATCGGTGGTATGTCTCCAGGCAAGCTGGAAAGCTGGATTCCACTGCCAATTATCCTCTGAAATCAAGGACCAAGACCCATTTTCCTTGCTAAGTTGAACCGGTTTCAACAACAAGGGACTTCGGACGAGCTGCCCGTTAATGAGTTTTCCTTCCACAAAAATCCAAGCCAAATAGAGACTCTGCTCCCCGGTTTCCTCCTGAGTCAACTGGTCTCGAAAAGCCATTCGGGAAAGCCCCTTTGAAACTTGATTGGCATCCGCAGATCGAGGATCTATATCTGGAGAGAGGATAATCTTCTTTTTGCCTTCGATAGACTTTCTGAGAATCTCAAAGGCAGGATCGCCGTTCAAAAAATCAAACTCCCGAAGGTCCAACATCCCGTACCCTTCCAATTTCGGTAAATACAAGGACCTATTTTTGGTGGATAGGTCTGTGAGCCGATTTAGGTAGGTTTGGAAGATAGAATCGGGCATTTACTTAGGGCTTGCTGAAAAACGCTATAATAGTTGAAAAGCTACCAGATGATCTCATTTTTTATTGAGTTTTTTTAGCCTGCGCAAGGTTATATAAGTAAAGTAGCAATTTTGAAATTATTAAGCTAGCCTCAGGCATACCATCTTCCTCGTTGGCCTTCGCTTGAAGTATAGGAATACAGCTACACTCGACCGCCTTGAAGCTGGCATACCTGAAACTTTTTCAGTGAGCCCTATTTAAAAGGCGAGTCTTTTTCTTTAGCCATCTGATTATAGACAATTCCATCGAGAATTCCCGGCATCCACTTATTCAGAAACACGGCCAACTTACCCTGAGATGTCAAGACAATATCACGCTTTCGCTTGATCGTCGCCTTCAAGATATGTTGCGCCACTTCCTCGGAAGTCATCATTTTAGCCTCATCCCGAGGGGATTCGCCCTGAGAAGAACCATCAGCTGTGAGTGCGGTATTTCGAATATTGGAAGCTGTAAACCCTGGAGCTACGACCAAGACATGAACGCCCTTTTTCATCACCTCTGTGCGAAGTGCTTCAAAAAAGCCATTCATCGCGTACTTACTGGCTGTGTAGGCTGTTCGTGCAGGCGTACCCCGATAACCATTGATAGATGAAATGCCGATGATTGAGCCTTTGGACTTCAAAATAGCCGGGAGACAAAACTTGGTCGCATAGACTGTTCCCCAGAAATTCGTATCCATCACCTTGCGAAAAACATCCAAATCCAAGTCCTGAAAGAGTGCCC
Source organism: Algoriphagus formosus (assembly GCF_002807035.1). Taxonomy (GTDB): domain Bacteria; phylum Bacteroidota; class Bacteroidia; order Cytophagales; family Cyclobacteriaceae; genus Algoriphagus; species Algoriphagus formosus. The sequence goes on from NZ_NIUC01000001.1 coordinate 1,117,898, forward strand.
GCATGGAGATTCCGGCATTATTGATCAGAATATCAATCTGTCCAAAATGGGAAAGCGTCTCCTCCGCCATTCGTTGATTGTCAGCCTCCGAACCGGCGTCAGCGAGAATGGGAAGAACCTCGAAACCCTGTGAACGGAGTTTCAATGCAGTATTTTCCAGCTTTTCAGGGTTACGGCCTGTGATGGCGAGTTTGGCGCCTTCTCGGCCAAATACCTCAGCGCAGGCCTCGCCGATTCCTGAAGTGGCACCGGTGATTAGAACGACTTTGTCTTTGAATTTCATAGCCGAAAATTAAGATTAAAGATAGGGAATCAGGAATCTTGGTGATAAAAAATATACTTGCCCAACTAGATCAGGTTAGGGTTTAGCTATTTAATACTATCCAAAGGATTCCAATCCTCCAAAAAACTATCGATTCACCTTCCAAACATGCCCTTCGGTATCCAACAATTCTTTGCCCCAAATGGGTAATTCTTCTTTGATCCGCTCCACCAATTCTTCACATGCATCCATCGCTGCTTTGCGGTGTTTGGAGGAGGTGAACACAAACAGGCAAATCTCCCCTACCTTCACTTCTCCCAAACTATGATAAATATGCATGCACGTTAATGGGTATTTCGCAAAAATTGCTTCTCGAATCTCAAAAGCCTTTTCAAGCGCCATTTCTTCATAGGCTGTATAATCTATCCCAATCACTTGACCCTCATCCTTTTGATCAGCACGTACTTGACCTAGAAAAATCGAGTGTCCTCCGATATCAGTTTTGCTTGCATGGTTTGCGATTGAGTTGGCAATTTTCTCAGGAGAAATAGTTCCCTTCACAAAAATATTCTTCGGTTTTCTGACTTTATCCATTACTTCTTGAGTTTGTTTTTAGCGCACTGATCCCGCCCTTTATGGAATAAGTAGCCTTGTCTGGAAAATGTGATTTGATCAATAGCGCTGCTTTTTGACTTCGGATTCCGGTTTGGCAAAAGAAAAAGATGGATTCGGCGTCTTCCAATTTTTCTAATTGCTGAGGCAAGACAGACATAGGGATTTTGGTCAAAGCTGAGCATACGAGCGGTGGCTCTTCTTCCAACTCACGCACATCGACCAACATGGTTCCGTGCCCTGCCCTTCTAAATGCATCGTCCCAGTCCAAAGTTTCTATGCCCTCACAAGCCAATTCGTAATTGATCGCCTGCAAGGATTCCCAATCAGCGGGCGCAGCAGCTCTTGCCTTAAAACTAGGGCTGATTTGCAAATCGTAAGTTTCGGACGTCAAGCTATTGAAATACAAAACCCGATTTTCCAAAACCTCACCCAATCCAGAGAGTACTTTGATTGCTTCTAAGGCCATCAAGTTTCCGATGACCCCAGGCAAAACTCCCAGCACACCCGTTTCGGAGCAATTTGGGATTTCTGCGGCCGAAGGCATATCGGGGAAAAGATCCCGGTATTGACAGGAATTACGATTCAGATTAAAGACAGAAACCTGCCCCTCATGCTGATAAATCGCCCCAAAAACCAAAGGCTTTTTAAGCAAAACGCAGGCATCATTGACTAGATAGCGAGTGGGAAAATTGTCAGAGCCGTCGATTATAAGGTGATGCGGACTTAGAATTTCTTTAGCATTGTCAGTGCTGATAAATTCGGAGATCGCAGTCCATTCAATATCGGAATACTTGGATTTAAAATATTCTACAGCCGCTTCAGCCTTTTTCTTTCCAAGATCCTTCTCTCCAAAAATGACTTGCCGATTTAGATTGGATAGGCTCACTTCATCTCCGTCTACCACGGTGATTTTACCTACCCCAGCAGCAGCCAAATAAAGTAAAATAGGCGAACCCAAGCCTCCTGCACCAATCACTGCCACAGAGGAATTTCTCAGTTTTTCTTGGCCTTCAGTACCAAACCCGGGCAATATAATTTGTCGTTCAAATCGATTCATAAATTCATCCTCCTGAAAAAGGCGGTAAAATGGCTACCTCGGCTCCAATGGGAATGATGGAAGGCTCAGTACAAAGTTTTTTATTTACGGCAAGGCTAAACTTAATCCCCTTCAAATCCGGGTAATTCTCATTCAAATGCTCAAGCAAGCGTTCCGAATTTCCTGGATTTTCAAGAAACAGTTCCTGTTTACCCAGTTTTTCCGCCGCCATCCCAAAAGCTTTGACCTTTATCTGATTTTCCATGTCGTTTGGATTGAGATTACTAAATTACACTTCATCATTTTATTAAACTAACCAATGGGATAATTGATCAAATTTCTTAGAAATCAATTTGATTATTGAGATTGCGTTTGATATTTGATCTGGAGCCAGGAGAATAGATCATTACATCAAGTCCTACAAACCACCGACCTACCTATGCTAAAGAACTATTGGAAGCTGAATTTCTTTCTTTTAATACCCTGTCTATTTCTCAGTTGTGACAATACCAACCTAGAGTCCGATCTTGAAAAAGACAATCTCAGTTCATACCCAAATCTAAGCGACAAACAGCTACTGGATACGGTACAGTACTATACCTTTCAATATTTCTGGGATGGGGCAGAGCCCAATTCAGGCATGGCACCGGAGCGAATTCATATCGATGGAAATTATTCTGACCAAGACCAGCATATTATCACCACGGGAGGAACTGGAATGGGATTAATTGGGATACTTGGAGCTATTGAGCGGGGTTGGATTAGTCGGGAGGAGGCAGTGGCTCGATTCGAAAAGATGCTTTCCTTTCTGGAAAAAGCCGATCGATTTCATGGGATTTGGCCGCATTGGCTGGATGGGAAAACCGGAAAAACCAAGCCTTTTAGCCCAAAAGATGATGGAGCTGACTTGGTTGAATCTGCCTTTCTGATGCAGGGACTTCTGGCAGTCAGAGAGTATTTCAAAGAAGGAAATGAGGCCGAAAAACAAATATCTCAGCGAATCCAAACCCTCTGGGAGGAAATGGACTGGAACTGGCACACGCAAAACGGTCAAAAAGTACTTTACTGGCATTGGTCACCCAATTTTGGCTGGGAGATGAATTTTGCTTTGGTAGGCTACAATGAAGCTTTGGCGACCTATATTTTGGCAGCAGCCTCTCCCACCCATCCTATCGATCCGGAAGTGTACCATCAAGGCTGGGCAAGGTCAGAAGGTATTCGTTCGCCAAAAGAAACTCCGTATGGTTTTCCCTTGCAGCTAAAGCATAATGGGGCAGAGGAATTGGGAGGTCCACTTTTTTGGGCCCACTATTCTTACCTGAGCATTAATCCCAAAGGCCTCAAAGATCAATATGCGGACTATTGGGAGGAAAACAGAAACCAAACCCTGATCAATCGGGCTTGGTGCATGGAGAATCCTAAAAAATTCAAGGGCTATGGAGCGAATCTCTGGGGCCTTACTGCTTCCTATTCGGTCAATTTCTATCATGCACATCGACCCGGGGATGATGTGGGAGTAATCTCCCCCACTGCTGCCATTTCCTCAATTGTCTACACCCCGGAGGAATCTATGAAAGTGATGCGGAATCTGTATGAAAACTATGGAAGCAAGGCCTTCGGACCCTATGGATTTTACGATGCCATGAGTCCTCATCACGACTATTTTCCACAACGTTATTTGGCTATTGATCAGGGACCTATGGTGACTATGATCGAAAACTATCGCTCAGGTTTGGGTTGGAAGTTGGTTATGAATGCACCTGAAATTCAGCAAGGTTTGGAAAAATTGGGTTTTACTTATGAAATCCCCAATTAGGACAGCATCAATTTAATCGATGCAAATAGGAGGACAAAGGCCAAAAGGTACTTCAAGGACTTAACAGAAAATCGCTTTGCACCCAAATAAGCCCCCAAAATCCCCCCTGCAACAGTCAGAGGAACCAATACCCACAATTCTTCCTTGAGCGGAAGCTCATAAATACTAGCTCCTAAAAAGCCTGCCACTGAATTCAAAAAGATAAATAAGGCACTCAGCGCAGCCGTCTCTTTTACTCCGGCCCAACCCAACATCAAGACAATCGGCGTAAGAATGATTCCTCCACCAATCCCGATCATTCCAGAAAGAAAGCCGATCAAAATCCCCAATAGCGGCCCCATCCACCAAGCCCGCTCGATCTTAACCTTATCAGCAATCGGGAAGACTCCAGCAAACTTAAGCGCGGGGAAAATCAAGAGTGCTCCTAAGACTTTTTTATAAATAGAGGCATCCAACAGGATGGTTCCCCCCAAATACGCTGCAGGAATGGAAAACAGAATAAGCGACCAAAACAAACTCGTCGGAAACTCCCCTGCCTTGCGGTAATTCAGAAAGGAAGCCATGGACACCATCATATTAAGGATCAAGGCAGTGGGGCGAATCTCCTCAGGGGCGAAACCCAACAAAGCCAAAATCATCAAATAGGAGCTTGCCCCTCCATGCCCGACCGAAGCATAAAGGAAAGCCGCAAAAGGCATCAGGAAAAATAGTCCGTAATAAATCAGATCATCCATTACCAAGGATAAAATTTCAAAAGTGTACCAGATTCAACAACAAATGACTCTTCCGGGATTTCTACAAATCCATCAGCAAGGCCAAAAGCTATCAAATTGAAGGATTCTTGCCCTTGAAGCACCTCCACTTTTCCATTTTGGATTCTTGCTTTTAAAAACTGGGTGAGCGTGATTTTCTTTTCGAAATCATGAGCCAAAGGAAGCTCTTGAAAATGATTCCAAGCCTCTTCATCTCCTTTCCAGGCCTGAATCACTGGTTTGGCGTACTGCAAAAAGCAGGAGAGCACCGAACCGGGATTTCCCGGAAGTGCGAAAACCATTTTACCATCCTTTTGTCCGGCATACAAGGGCTTTCCAGGTCTTTGCTTTAGCTTGTAGAAAAGTTGCTCCACCTGATTTTCTTCCACGGCATTTTTGACAAAATCATAGTCGCCAACAGAAATCCCTCCCGTGAAAATGATCAAATCATTTTGATCCAAAGCTTGAGCAAGAGTCTCAACTACAGCTTCTTTCTGATCAGGGACTTTGATCGCTTGGACTTCATCCACCTGCAGCTTTCTAAGCCAGGATTCTAAAGCAGGTCCGTTGGCATTGTAGATTTGACCGGCTTGAAGCTCATTTCCCAAGTCCTGAATCTCATTGCCAGTGATGATAATGGCAACTTTTGGAGCCTGATAGACAGGAACCTCTTTTACTCCCACCGAAGCCAAAAGACTGACTAGGCCAGAGGTGATTTTTGCGCCAGCCTCGGCGATGATATCTCCTTTTTTGCACTGTGTACCTCTGTAGCGAACATGATTTCCTTGCACCGCATCTTCGGGATTGAAGCGGATGCTGTTTCCATTTCGCTCTACTTTTTCCTGCATGATTACCGAATCAGCACCTGAAGGCATGGGAGCACCTGTGAAAATGCGAATCGCCTGTCCTTTCTCAAATTTTGGAGGTTCGGCAGCACCGGCAGCAGCTTCTCCGACCAATTCCAATTGACTTACTCCCTCTTCCCAAGAAAACGCATAGCCATCCATGGCTGAATTGTCGAAAGAAGGAACGTCTAATTGGGAGGAGATGGGTTTGGCTAAGAAAAATCCCTGAGCTGATGAAATGGGTAAAACTTGGACATTTTGCGACAGTTCAAGCTTCTGAAGAATCGCCTTCGCTTCGTTTACTGAAATCATTTAGCCTCCGATTTTGATCATACTTCGGTTTTCAATAGCCTCTGGATTGGCCTTGAGGTAATCCGGGTCAAACTGACCGCCCAAGGCTTTGTGCTTTCGGGAAATGGAAAGCCGGATGATTTCCTCCACGTCCTCTCCCCTTCTCAAGGCTCCCAAAAGGTCTAGCTCTTCCTTTCCAAAAAGACAATTTTTAATCTTGCCATCGGCAGTCAAGCGGATTCGATTGCAGCCAGCGCAGAAGTTTTCACTCATGGTGGTGATAAAGGCAAATGTCCCTTCAAAACCCGGAACCTTGTATTTCTTTGCGGTATCGTGCTTCTTATCTTCGAGCTTGACGATCTCGTACTTTTCCTTCACCAAATCCAGCATCTGCGCAGCAGTGACCACTTTTTTACTCTGCCAGTGATTTCCTGCAAAAGGCATAAACTCAATAAAACGCATGTGAATAGGAAGTTTCTCCGTTATCGCCACAAAATCACAAATTTCCTCTTCAATCAATCCATGAAGGGCAACTGCATTGACTTTGACACGAAAGCCTTCTCGAAGGAGCAGGAGCATATTTTCCCAAACCAGATCAAATTGATCTCTACGGGTCAGTTTCAAAAATTTTTCCCGGTTGAGGGTATCCAAGCTGACGTTGACTGATCGAACACCAGCTTTTTTCAACACTTCGATATGCTTGTGAATCAAAACCCCATTGGTGGTAAGGGTAAGCTCGACTGGGAAATCAGCCAATCGCTCTAAAATCTCTGGAAACTCTTTCCTCACCAAAGGTTCTCCTCCTGTCAATCGAATCTTTTTGACCCCAAGTCCTACAAAAGTCTGAGCCAAGGTCAAAATCTCCTCCTTGCTCATCAGTTTGGACTGAGGCATCCACTCCATCTCCTCCTGCGGCATACAATAGGTGCAGCGGAAGTTGCAATGGTCTGTGAGGGAAATCCTCAGGTAATCGTGAACTCGTCCAAAACTGTCTTGAAGCATTTTGCTAGATTAGGTAATTTTTTATCAGTAGAAAACTTAAAAAGGTTAAATGGTTTCAATGAGATTTCACCCTTTTCGATACTGCGTAGGAGTTAAAGATACATGCTTTTTGAAGAAATTGTTGAAATGAGTGACTTCAGTAAAACCTAACCCATAGGCAATTTCGGATACATTCCAGCTACTTTGCTTCAATAGAATTTTGGATTCCTGAAGGACCCGATCTGCTATCAGCTGAGAGGTCGTTTTCCCGGTCATTTCTTTAACAGCCCGATTGAGGTGATTGACATGAATATTGAGTTGTTCAGCAAAATCTGAAGGGCTTCTAATGCCTATGGACTGGTGGGTTTCATCGATGGGGAATTGTCTTTCCAGCAGTTCCAAAAAGATTGAAGCGATTCTCAGAGAAGCGTTTCCATGCTGGGTTTTTTGGATTTCTGCGGGCTGGAGTTTCATTCCAAAATGGATTAGCTCAAAAATCAGAGCCCGAAGGGCATCGTATTTGTATTTGTATTCGGAATTGAATTCAGCTTCCATCTTTTCAAAAATTCGCTCCACTTCTATCACTTCCTCATCTTCAAGTTCAAATACGTGAATTCCATTTGGATGAAACACCTCGTACTGCTGAATTTGCCCAAAGTTCATCAAGAAATGAGGATTAAAAATGCAGTAGATTCCTTGAGTATCTCGGGCTAGGTTATCCCATTTATAGGGGACCAAGGGGTTAGAAAAGGAAAGGGCCTGCTTTTTAACTTCATAGACACGGTCAGCGTAATGGACAGTGCCTGGCCCTTTAACAAGCATGATCTTGTAAAAATCCCGCTTTCTGTAAGGAACAGCCTTCATTTTCCCTTCTAAGTAGGGTTCAAGCCGGAAAATATTAAAATGACCTATTTCCGAAGCAAGACTTTCCGGAATCCAATTAAATTTTCGCTTATAAAATTCTTCCAGGCTTTCGTTGTTGTCCATCGGGTTACTTTTTGGCTGAAAATGAATTGCTAAACTTATACAATAGACTCAAGTACCCAATTAAATAATATTCGAAGTACTTGAGTAATTTGATTTAGCATAATGATTTTTCAAACTGAAGATAAATTAAATATTAAGTAATTGATAATCAATACTTAAGGACTCCAAGATATCATTAATTTTTAATAAAAATAATGGAATTGACTATAAGTAAATAAGTAAAATCAAGCTACAAATATCTCGGTTTAGGCACCTAGCATAACAACTAATTTCAAATCAAAACTTATGTAATTCAAACAATTATAGAAAAAGAATTTTCACCAATTCTTGAAATCAAAAAAAACCTAAACCAAAACAGAAAGGGGTAGTATTAATCTTCTTTGAATTATTACCTATCATTTGGAAAGCTTTCAAAACATTAGTAAGGAATTCATGTTTTGTATTATGAAATTAAACCCCTTACGTAATGAAAATGAACAAAATTACGGCATTTGCCGCCACCTTCCTTGCTTTGGGCCTATGGACAGCCTGTAGTGCACCAAAAGAAGAGACCACAGAAGAAACAGTGATGGAAACTGTAGAAGAAGCGCCAGCTCCATCCAATACCGTAGTAGATATCGCCATTGGTTCTCCTGATCACACGACTTTAGTAGCCGCAGTACAGGCCGCTGGTTTGGTGGAGACACTTAGTGGAGAAGGACCGTTTACGGTATTTGCTCCTACTAACGCTGCTTTCGAAGCACTTCCTGCTGGAACTGTTGAAGGATTATTGGAGCCAGAGAGCAAAGAAGCCTTAACTGGAATCCTTACCTACCATGTAGTATCAGGTAATGTAATGTCTGGTGATCTAAGCGATGGACAAGAAGTAACAACACTTAACGGTCAAACGCTAACTGTCTCTATCCAAGATGGAAAAGTAATGATCGGAGGAGCAACTGTTGTAGCCGCTGACCTTGCAGGAACAAACGGTGTGGTACACGTGATCGACACTGTACTTCTACCAGAGTAAACTCATAGAATCCAAAATGATCAGAAAGCCGACTCGGATAAGTTGGCTTTTTTTATGCTGTTTGATTTTTATAGGTATTGGTTTGAAAAATGTATCTTTTTCAGCAATTATCAGTTGATTTTTGTATTCTAATTCTCCCAAAATCATTTTGACCATGAAAAAAGCCACACTATTTCTCCTCGTTCTTATTTCGTTCATAAACTTCACTTACGGACAGTCTTCACAAACTGAAAATGAAGTTCTCGAGCTATCCATGCTCAAATGGAAATGGATGGCTGAAAAGGATGTGGACCAGTTGGAAAAGCTCTTTGATCCCCAGGCTAAATTTGTGCACATGAGTGGCACCTGGACTACTCCAAGAGAATTAGAAATAATCGAATCGGGAAGCATATGGTACAAAAATGCAGAGGTGCATGATTCAGCAGTTGAATTGTTTGGAAACACTGCTGTGGTTTGGAATAGAATTACCCTCACGGCCTTTGTCCGAGGTAGTGATGTAATTACCGAGTTCACCGTTACTGAAGTATACCAAAAGCAAGACAGTGACTGGAAAATGCTCGCATTGACCTTTAGCAGTGTACGGGATACTCATCAAATTGAGAAGTAGGCGAACAGTTTATTTGAATTCAGTAAGAACTAGCCCACAATAAATCATTAACTTGAGTATCAAATTTTAGAATTATGGCTTTATTCAACCTGACAATCAACGGAATATCCAAGCAAGTAGATGTGGACCCAAGCACTCCCATTCTTTGGGTTTTGCGAGACCATTTGGATTTGGTAGGCACCAAATTTGGCTGCGGCATCGCACAGTGTGGAGCCTGTACCATCCATTTGGACGGAAATGCAGTTCGCTCTTGCCAATTGCCTGTTTCTGCAGCAGAAGGGGCATCGATTACCACCATCGAAGGTCTTTCTGAAAAGGGAGATCATCCAGTCCAACAGGCTTGGATGGAGCATGATGTACCACAATGCGGCTATTGTCAGGCAGGACAGATTATGACAGCCGCTGCTTTGCTTCAGCAAAATCCTAACCCTTCCGACGATGAGATCGAAAATGCCATGAACGGTAATATCTGCCGCTGCGGAACTTATCTCAGAATCAAAGCTGCCGTGAAAACTGCCGCACAAAACCTTTAATCCTGAATCGCCATGGCAACTTTAGATAAAAAATTAGACCGAAGATCCTTTTTGAAAGTCTCTGCCCTAGCAGGTGGCGGGATGATGCTCAGCTTTAGCTGGTTGGCGGGGTGTAAGCCAACAGCAGAGGAAGCAATGGGCTTACCCAAGGAGTGGTTTGAACTGAACAGCTATATCAAAATCGGAGAAAATGGGGCTGTAACGCTCTTCTCTCCCAATCCAGAATTTGGTTCCAATGTCAAAACCTCCATGCCGATGATTTTGGCTGAGGAATTGGATACCGATTGGAAAAATGTCTTTGTAGAGCAGGCTGACTTTTATCCTGAAAGATTTGACAGACAATTCACCGGTGGAAGTCAGGGAATCCGACAAGGTTGGACTCCACTGCGCACAGCAGGTGCAACTGCCAGAGCTATATTGATTGCTGCTGCCGCACAAACCTGGAATGTCCCTGTTTCCGAAATCACCACTTCAGCTGGAATGATTGAGCACAAAAACAGTGGTAAGAAGGCTCATTATGGGGAAATGGCAAGTCTTGCTGCCACCTTGGAAGTCCCTGAGGAAGTCTCCTTGAAAGACATCAAAGACTTCACCATTATCGGAAATTCGAAGCGAAATGTAGATGTAGAAAAAATCGTGAGTGGAAAGCCGCTTTTTGGTATTGACCACAAAGTAGAGGGAATGAAATATGCAGCAATCGTCCACCCTCCGGCTTTTGGGATGCGGCTAAAATCCTTTGATAAAAGCTCCGTAAGTGGAATGCCTGGAATCTTGGATGTTTTCGAAGTAAAGGTATTCAAGGACGATTATCAGCGAAACTTTTTTGACACAACGACTTTCCCTGAAATCGTAGCCATCGTAGGAAACTCCACCTGGGAGGTAATGCAAGCCAAGAAAAACCTAGCAGTAGAATGGGAAAATGCGCCCGAATCTTCCTTCGAGATGGCTGGATTTGGAGGACGTGGAAGCTCCAAAATGACCGTTCCTGCAGGATTGGAAAACACAAGCAGCCATAAAGAACGAATGGCTGAGTACATCCAAAAACCCGGAACAGTTGTCCGAAAGGATGGAGACCCAGAAGGAGCCTTTAAGAAAGCTGCAAAAATCCTTGAAAAAACCTACACAGCTCCATTTCTGGCTCACAATACCATGGAGCCTATGAATTGCTTTGCTGATGTCAAAGCAGATCAAGCCATGATTTACGGACCTACTCAAGCACCAGAATTTATAATGAATACGCTTTCGAGTAGCTTAGAAATGCCCAAGGAAAAAATACAGATCAATCTGGCCCGAATGGGGGGAGGTTTTGGAAGAAGGGCCTATTCTCACCACATGGTAGAAGCTGCTTTGATTTCTCAAAAAATCCAAGCTCCAGTCAAAATGGTGTATACACGGGAAGATGATATGACTGCAGGAGTCTATCGCCCCACGTATTCAGCGACTTATCGCGCAGCTTTGGATGAAAACAATAATCTATTGGCTCTTCATGTCAAAGCAGGGGGAATTCCTGAAACTCCTCTCCATGCAAACCGATTCCCCGCGGGTGCCATCGACAATTATATGGCTGAGGCTTGGGATATCCCTTCCAACATTACCATAGGTGCTTTCCGAGCTCCCAGATCCAATTTTATTGCGGCAGCGGAGCAGAGTTTCTTGGACGAACTCGCCGAGGTCATGGGTAAGGATCCTATTGAATATAGATTGGAATTGCTCAAACGAGCCGAAACCAATCCTGTCGGACAAAACAATGACTATGACCCTAAACGCTATGCGGGAGTTTTAGAGCTCGTAAGGGAAAAATCGAATTGGAATACGCCTGCGCCAGGAGTTCATCGTGGGGTTTCGGCTTATTTCTGCCATAATTCTTATGTGGCTGAGGTGGTGGATACCGTGATCAAAGATTCTAAACCTGTTGTCGAAAAAGTCTTCGCCGCAGTGGATTGTGGGATTGTAATCAATCCGGATGCAGCCATCAATATGGGTGAGGGTGCAATCATCGATGGAATCGGTAATGCCTTTTTCGGAGAATTAAGCTTTGAAAATGGGGTTCCGAATAAGACCAATTTTGATCGGTATCGGATGATCCGGCAAAAAGAATCTCCCAAATCCATCGAAGTGCACTTCGTGGATAGCAAGGAAGACCCGACCGGGCTGGGAGAACCCTTCTTCCCTCCTGTTTTTGCAGCTTTGGCTAATTCACTTTATAAGGCCACGGGAAAGCGCTATTACGATCAGCCTTTTGCACCTCAATTGGAAATGCAAAATCTAAAAATGTAGAGTCTAGCATTTCCAAAATCGAAAAGAGACAAAATAGAAAACACCCAAAAATTAGCTTTGGAGCAAATTTTGGGTGTTTTTTTGGTTTATACTTTCCAAAAACTCAAGGCATAAACATATTCAAAAGCGAATATTCTATTTTTATTGTAGATTCAATCCTATGAAACTTATCTGGCTAGGGCCTATGCGTAACATCTTTCCCATTATTTTCCTTTTCACATTCCTTTCCTCCTGTAATCAGGAGCAAGAAGGCTCAGGCGAAATGGAAAAAGAGTCTTTTGACTCATTTTTCACCACCCAACTGGGAAAAACTTATCAACTAGCCGAGCCCTCTGAAAAGCTGATTAGCCAATATGAGGAAGCTAAAGCTAATTTTGAGGCTAATCCAGAGGATGTAGAGTCGCTCATTTGGTATGGAAGGCGGACCGCCTACCTTGGGCAGTACAATCAGGCTATTGATATTTTTTCTCAAGGAATTGAGACCTTCCCAAAAGAACCAAAACTCTACCGTCATCGCGGACACCGCTATATTTCCATAAGGGAATTTGATAAAGCTATCGCCGATCTAGAAAAAGCTTCAGAACTCATCCAAGGAACTCCTAATGAAATCGAACCGGACGGTATGCCTAATGCGCTTAATATTCCAGTGAGCTCTCTTCATGGGAACATCTACTATCACTTAGGCCTAGCTTATTATTTAATAGGGGAATATGAAAAGGCCTACGATGCCTATTTGAAATGCAGGGAAAGTGGATCCCATTACGACAATATTGTCTCCAGTACCCATTGGCTATATATGATTCAGCAGCGAATGGGAAATCCTGCTAAAGCCGATTCACTTTTGGCACCCATCCATGCTGACTCCACAGTCATCGAGAATCAAAGCTATGCTGACCTCTGCAAACTATACAAAGGTTGGGTTCCGGTAGATTCACTCATACAGCAAGGACCTGGTGGCAATCCATCCAATGATGCGGTTCGGTATGGAGTAGCCAATTGGTATCTCTACAATGGGGACACTTCACGGGCCAAAAACATGATGGAAGGTCTCTTAGAGACGAATTCCTTCGCTTCCTTCGGCTACATTGCAGCTGAACAGGATTGGATCCGTATGTTTAACCAAAACTAAAAACCAATGAATCCCGACGAAAGAATAGCTAAAATGACTTTTGGTTCGGTCTATCCTCACTATGTAAATAAGGTTGAAAAGAAGGGACGCACTCAAGATGAATTGAATCAAGTGATATCATGGCTTACTGGCTTTTCTTCTTCAAAAATTCAGGAGCTGATTGATAAAAAGGTCACTTTTACTAAGTTTTTCAAAGAGGCGCAACTCCATCCTAATGCCAACCAAATCAAGGGTGTGATCTGTGGATACATAGTCGAAGAAATAGAAAATCCTTTGACCCAAAAAGTCAGGTACCTTGACAAATTGGTAGATGAATTAGCCAAAGGCAAAAAAATGGAAAAGATTCTAAGAAGCAGTTGAAAAGCTCCATCTCAAAATCACCCGAACAAACTAGAAAACAGTCGATAACCGTCATTGGATCTGGAATTATCGGTTTGACTTCGGCCATTGCATTGCAGGAGGCGGGATTTAGGGTACAGCTTTACGCCAAGGAGAAATTTGGACACACACTTTCCCATAAAGTGGGAGCTGTTTGGTTTCCATACACCATCGAACCAAAAAAGAAAACCGATCAATGGGCAGCTGTCAGCTACGAACGCTATAAGGAAGAGTCTGCCTATGCTGAGGGCGTCTCTATGATTCCATTTTTAAATTCCTATAAAGACCTAAGCGAGGAAGAATGGGTAAAGCATTTGCCGCCTGGAACTGTACGAGAAGCCGCCTTATCGGAGCTGCCCAATGGCATGGAAAAAGGTCTGATCGCTGATGTACCTTTAGCCGAACCTCCCCGCTACCTTCCGTATTTATTCCGAAAGTTTTTAGAAAATGGAGGTGAATTTGAATTGAAAGAATTCAAAACCCTCGAGGACCTAGCTTCGCTGGATAACTGGGTGATCAATTGCACTGGCCTTGGTGCCAGAGAGCTCTGCAGAGACCAAAATCTACATCCCATGCGCGGACAGATTTTACGTGCCGAAAAAATGAATATTCCTTCCTTTGCTGACCCTATCCGAAAAGGAGCTTTAACATACATTATCAATAGAAGCCAAGATTCCATCATTGGAGGAACTGATTATGAAGACGACTGGAACGAAGAGCAAGACCCTAAAGACACTCAATTAATTTTGGGACGATTGAAAAGCTTTGGCATCCAATCAAGTCCCCAAGTAATCGAAACACTAGTCGGACTAAGGCCGAAAAGAAAAGCAGTGCGTTTTGAGTTTGATGAAGAATTCCCTCAGATTTTTCACAATTATGGTCATGGAGGTGCTGGATTTACTGTAGCATGGGGCTGTGCTTTAGAATTAGCCGAAATCCTCCATCGCAAAATATCAGGGGAATAATGGATCCAAGGCTAGGTTTGAATGAACTGAATCTTGAAATATTTGCTTCTCTATTCGAACGAACATCAAAATTTTTATCTAGTAATTCGCATGAATTCTAATTCTTCCAGTTCACAAGAAAAAAGAATCCTCCCCATCATCCTAGCTACAGCTATTTTCATGTTGATGCTAGATTCTACCATTTTGAATACCTCATTGCCAGCCATAGCTGAGGATCTCAATGAGTCTCCACTGAATATGCAAAGTGCCATTATCAGCTACGTGCTGACTGTGGCTTTGCTGATGCCGATTAGTGGTTTTATGGCAGACCGATTTGGGACAAAAAAAGTATTTATCGGCGCATTGGCTGTTTTTGCTTTGGGATCACTTTTTTGTTCCCTTTCACAAAACCTCAACCAACTAGTCATTTCAAGAGTCATCCAAGGTGTGGGAGGCAGCATGATGACTCCGGTGGGGAGACTGACATTGATAAAAACCTTCCCACGAAATGAGGTAGTAAGAGCCATGAATTTTGCCATCGTACCTGCTTTAATTGGTCCCATTTTAGGCCCTTTGGTGGGTGGATACATGGTTGATTATTTTTCCTGGCAATGGATTTTTCTGATCAATCTCCCCATTGCCTTTATAGGACTAATTCTCAGTTTGGTTTATTTACCGGATTATCATTCAGAAAATTCAGGTTTTGACTTAAAGGGATTCTTAATATTTGCCGGAGCGACTTTTACTTTATCTGTCTCTCTAGAACTGATGGGAAATGCAGTCCTGACCACTCCACTTCTTTTGGGATTAGTATTGGGATTCCTGCTACTCTATTTCTACTACAGGCATGCACGGAAACGGGTAGAACCCATTTTTCCACTGGACTTATTTCAGGTAAGGACTTTTCGGGTTGGGATCGTAGGAAATCTAATTACTAGATTGGGAATCAGCTCAATCCCTCTTTTACTTCCTTTGATGATCCAAATTGGATATGGGAAATCTGCAGTCATCTCAGGCTGGATGGTGGCTCCTATGGCTGTCACTGCTATGTTGGGAAAGTCTGTCGTGATGGGAATTCTGAATAGACTTGGCTATCGGCAAACCCTGATGATCAATACGCTGATTATTGGAGCATTGATATGCAGCTTAGCTATTCCTGATGTGAAGCATTCTCTGTATTGGCATATACCCATTATTGCAGTATTGGGATTTTTCAATTCTATCCAATTTACTGCGATGAACTCTATAGCCATTGCAGATTTGCGCCCTTACCATACGAGTAGCGGTAATTCTCTCCTCTCTGTCAATCAACAATTGGCAATTGGATTTGGAGTAGCTTTTGGCTTAGTGATTTTAAAGCTTTTCGAAGGAGATACAAGCCTGATTCAGAATGAAATCCACAATGCATTCCGCTATACCTTTTTGGTAATTGGAGGAATGACAATGGTTTCAGCCTTTGTATTTGGAAGACTTCATGTAAGAGATGGTGACAACCTAAAACCGGCTCAATAAAAAGCCCACTTATTCTATCAAAGTGAAAACCATCTGTCTAAACTTCCAATTCGTATCATCTCCATTGCCTGCACCACTTGTTTGCTTGAAAATGAGACCGATTACTTGCTCCTCTGGATCGGCAAAATATTGGGTATTAAAGTAACCACCCCAATCAAACGTTCCTTCACTCCCCAGCCCTCCTCGAGCAACTCCATCCTCAGTGACCACTCCAAAAGCCAGTCCATAGTATTTATCCCCCGACCACAAGTCCCCTACTTGGTTTTTCATGATAGTTTCGATGGTCTTTGAACTCAGAATCCGATTACCATTCAATTCCCCCTGATTTAAATACATCTGAAGAAACTTTGCATAATCAGCCGTGGTGCTCGATAGACCCGCTCCGCCTGAGAAAAATCGTTTTGCTCCTTTCCTAGGGTAATCAGGATCGTAAAAGGTAACCGGGAAAGGCTGCCATTTTCCATCTTGATAAGTATGAACGGTAACTAAGCGCTCTCCCTGAGCATCATTCAGATAAAATCGGGTATCATCCATTCCCAAAGGATCAAAAATCCGCTCTTTAAGAAAAACATCAAAAGGCTGACCGCTGATAATCTCCACAAAATAGCCAAGTACATCCAGGCCTTCGCTATAAGTATATTTTGTCCCAGGGTCATGATGTAGTGGAAGTTTGGCTAGGCGCTTGACACTCTCTTCAATGCTAATATTTTCAGTAGTGAACAGGTCAGTTACACCTGCTTCATGATAGATCATTTTCATCCGTTCATCTCCGTCTATCACTCCATAACCCAAACCTGAAGTGTGGGTGAGTAGATGTCTGATCGTGATCTCCTTGTCCGCAGGCCTTGTAGAAAAAGTAGTATCGCTATATCGAAAACCCGCCAAAACCTGTGGATTTTTGAATTCAGGGATATAGTTGGAAATAGGATCATCTAGCCTAAACTTACCTTCTTCCCATAAAATCATCACTGCTGTGGCGGTAATCGCTTTGGTTTGAGAAGCTATACGAAAAATATGATCTTTTTCCATCATAGTTTTGGAAGCCACGTCAGCGTATCCTTTTGCCTCATGATAGACAAGCTCCCCATCCTTTAAAACCATAGCTACTAATCCTGGAACTTTCTGATTGGCAATCGCATCATCCAGCATGGCATCCAGTTTTTGGACCCTATCGTTTAAGATTCGAGGAACTGATTGGGAGAAAACCAGTAAACTCGAAAAGAAGGCAAAAAGAAAAAGCGTGAAATTCTTCATGTGTTTATTTTTTATTTCAATGCTCAGAACTTATCCCGCACCGATAGCAGAAAGTCAATATTAACATAAGGCATTTGAGTGACTTGTGGATAAAATATTCTTCCCTTAGCCCCCAAAGGCCCAAAACCATATCTGATCTATCCATGCTCAATATATGATCAAATCTTGGTGAATTCGAAAAAAAAGAAATAATAAAGAGCAACCTATCCCAAAGATAATTACGTAATAAGATTAATGATTTCTGGGACTAAATAAAATTTATATGAAAAATCCTGTTATTGTAGCATCCTTAGTTACACTTATGCTTTCCTCCTGTGCTGTAATTAGACAAGGGGAAGTAGGGGTGAAAAGTAAATTTGGGAAATTAAATCCAGCGATTCTGGAAGCCGGAATGACAGGATTTAATCCTTTTACTACTCGAATCATCAAGGTACCAATCCGCACAGTCAATCAGGAAATGCAGCTTAGCCTTCCCAGTAAGGAAGGATTGACAATAGATTCAGAGATTTCTATTCTATATAGCATCGAAAAAAATAAGGTTCCTTTCATCCTAGAGGATGTCGGTCAAAACTATGAGCGAGTGTTAATTATGAACGTGTTTCGCTCGGCGGCAGCAGATATAACATCTCAGTATATGGCCAAAGATATGCATTCAGGCATGCGGTCAGAGATAGAAAACAAGATTCAGGATAGAATGCACGAATCTTTAAGGGATCGAGGTTTTGTGGTGGAAAGAGTTTTGATGAAGAGCATTCAGCTGCCCGAAGAATTAAGCCGTGCTATCGAGCGAAAATTACAAGCAGAGCAAGAGGCTCAGCAAATGGAGTTCATTCTGGAGCGAGAACGCAAGGAGGCTGAAAGAAGAAGGATTGAAGCAGAAGGTACCCGGGCTGCACAAATTATCCTAGCAGAAGGTCTGGTAAGAGAAATTATCGAACTTAGAAGCATAGAAGCCTTTCGAGAGTTAGCGAATTCTCCAAATACAAAAATCATCATTACGGATGGAAAAGCACCGTTTTTGATCAATACACCTCAAGAAAAATAACCAACATCAGATTTATTCTTCTCCAATAAAACTAGAACTTAATACTTGTTGACCAAACTGCATTTTGAAGAACCTTGAAATAAATTTCTCGAAGGATTCTTCTATTTTGAAAGAAGAGATTTTGAAATATGCTCCGCAACCGTCTCCGAGGCAGATTTATTCCCTAGCCTTTCTAAGATTTCATCGTATCCCTGTAGCATCTGCCCTTTATAAACAGGGTTATAAAGAATCCTCTGAAGCTCGGCTTGAATATTTTCAGCCGAAAACTCGCCCTGAATCAACTCTTTCACTACCTCTCTTTCGGCTATAAGGTTGACCAAGGAAATGAATGGAACACGGATCAATTTTTTTCCGATGGCATAGGATATGGGTGATGTTCGGTAAACGACAACTTGCGGAACGCGAAAAAGAGCTGTTTCCAGTGTAGCAGTACCAGAGGTTACTACTGCTGCGGTCGCATGGGATAGCAAATCATAGGTCTGTTTGAAAATCACCTTGATTCCGGCCTTTCTTGCAGGTTCATATAACTCAGAATCCAAGCTATCAACACCTGCCACTACCCATTGAGCATTTGGAAACTTGCTAACCAGGTTTACCATTTCTTGAAGCATCGCACTTATTTCCTGTTTTCTACTTCCTGGAAGAAGTGCAATAATCGGTACATAGCTCAATTCATTTTTTTGAAAAAAGAACTCATGCGGAGTAAACTTCTTTATTTCATCAAAAAGGGGATTCCCTACGTATTCCACATCCATTTCGAAACGCTTAAAAAAGTCAGGTTCAAAAGGCAGAATGCTGTAAATCTGATCGGTGATTGCCTTCAATTTCAGGGCCCGCTTTTGGTTCCAAGCCCATACTTTAGGAGGGATATAATAATGAACGGGAATACCTTTTTCCTTAGCAAAGGCTGCAATTTTCATATTAAAGCCCCCATAGTCAACTAGAATCAAGGCATCAGGTTGAAAAGCATTCAGATCATCCTTCACTAGTTTAAGGTACTTGAGTACTTTCCGAAAGCCTAATACTACTTCCAAAAACCCCATTAAGGCTACTTCTGAATAGTTAACAGCTAAATCTACTCCAGCCTCTTGGGAATAAGTCCCGCCCATTCCTCTAAACTGAATAGTTGTATCGAGCTTGTGCATGGCCCGGACCAAATTCGAGGCATGTAAGTCGCCTGAGCGCTCACCGGAAATGATATAGACTTTTCTCAATAGCTGTAAATAGTAAATTGTAAAAGGTAAGTAGTCTGAGTTAATCGATTATTTCTTAATGAAACAAAATTGATCAGCTTTTGCAATCATTGCATTTAACTTGATGTTTATTGCTTCGCATTTCTCAAGAATATCTTGAACTTCTTTATCAGAAACTAAACCACAATCTGATGCTACTTCAATCCAATGTCTAGTTTCATACTGCTCGGCATTGCTATCTGTTAATTTTGAAATAAAGTGATTTACGTATCTTCTTTTACCCCATGATTCCGCAATCTGTGCACCAACGGACCTAGATGACCTTCGAATTTGATCTGTAAGTGAAAATCGCTCTTCAATTGGAAATTTTTTTAGAAATGAGGAAAACATCTCTTGCAAGCTCTCTTGACGGTTTATAAACATCAAGTTCATAGTAGTTTTTAACAAAGCCCACTTTTACAAAAATTGATTGAAGGAAACCTTAAAATCAGTAAAAACATCAAAAATACCAAGTAGAATTGAAAAACGGGTAGAACCACTCACTATTCACCACTAACTACTTACAAAAAATCAACAAATTCTCTGTGGTAAAACCAAAGTAGAAACCTTACTCTCCTCGATACTCCACGAAGTTCCTCGGGGTTTCGTAAAGTGTCAATTTATGTAAACCTCCCTTGGGAGTGATTTCTTTGATTGCAGGTTCTAATATCTTCCAAAACTCCATGACTAGGATTTCGCATGAAGCCATTTTTCCTTGCATGAAATCCACGTCCATATTTAGGTTTTTATGATCTACTTTATCGATAACCAGCTTTTTGATCAAACTACTCAAATCCTTCAAATCTACCACAAAACCGGTTTCTGGATCAGGAATTCCTTTTACCGTCACAATCAACTCAAAGTTATGTCCATGCCAGTTCACATTGGCACAGGGACCAAAAACCTCAAAATTTTTCTCTTCGGACCAGTTTGGATTCCAAAGTTTATGTGCGGCGTTGAAATGCTCTTTTCTACAAACGTAAATCATCTGAAATAAAATTCGCTGCAAAGGTAGCCAAAAGATCAGAGATAGAAAATCCTCAAAAACACAAAAGCCCCGGTTTTACCCGGGGCTTCTAGGTTGATTTCAAATCGATTAGGCTTCGTTAAGCTTTTGGAAAAAGAGCACCAAGTGATCCTCTCTGGAGAGATTCAATTTGTTGTCTTTTACAATTTGCTTCGCTAAATCCTGATCCTTTTCATTCAAAGATTTGATGATGTTATTTGTCTTGTTTCGAACAGAGTTGACATTGTTATTTGCATCAATCAGATAGAAGTTCTCCTCAAAAACAAACATTCGACCAGCTGTGGGAGCATAGCTATTCTTAGGTGGTGTTACTAAATCGGTAACAAATTTACGAACCAAGGTATACTTTTCTCCCTCAGCAATCACATTGACAAGATCAGTAGCTTTCACTCCATTAATCATATCATAGCCTTTCTTGAAAAGCAATCTTGTCAAAAGCCCTTCTTCAGTATTATTTGCTATCACGATAGAAGGTCTTTCCAGCATGGCGTACTCCACATAAGACTTATTCAAATAAATCTTATTTCCAGCTTCATTGATTACCTCAAGTTCATTTTCATAAATATTGAATCGATAAGCGACATTCTCTTTTAATCCTGCATTACTAAGCGATAAATCTGCTCTAGACCAATCAGCAAATAGGTAGGGAGAACCCTCAACACCGTCATATCCTGATATTCGTGCCGGTGCTCCATTCAAATCAAAGTTTGCAATCTGCGCAAAGCTTGAATTGGCTAAAAAAAGGAACAGAACTACTAATAGTTTTCTCATTGTTTAATTACTTTTTTGTGTAAGGTTAAATTGTTGGTATTGATTTTCAATATGTAAAGTCCCTGTCTAGCAGGAAGGTTCATTACGATTTCAAGTTCATCAGTGTTTTTACCGACCTCAGTCCTACGATATTCTCTTCCTGCCATATCAACTAGGGAAAGAGTCAGCGGACCACGATAGGTATTGGAAACATAAACTTTGACTTTATCATCTGATGGAATAGGTCCTACGAATATTCCAAATCGAGCTAGATCTTGCTCTTGGTTTGGTATCGAAGAAATCACCACCGGATCGGAAACACGGTTGCAAATATCATTAAATATTGCCACCTGGTAAGACCCATCTGACTCAGCATTGATAGACCTGGAAGTTGCGCCTGATATTGCGACTCCATTTAGATACCACTGGTATGCATTTCCGGGTTGCTGAGAGGTTAAGGTCGTCCCATTTGCTACGATCTCCGGTTTTGTCAAATCATTGCTTCCAATTTCAACAGCCTGCTCAAAAACAGTAGATCCATCATCATTTGATATCGTTAAAGTAACTGTGTAAGACCCCGGAGTATCAAATACAAAGAATGGATTTTCCAACTCTGATTCGCCTAAACCACCGAAGTCCCAGCTAAAGTTAGAAATAGCACCTTCACTCAGGTTGTCAAATGTAACTGCAGCACCTGCACAAGGATATTGTACCGTGAAGTTTGCGAAAAGCACATCCTCACAATTTTGAGTCAACCATCCATCCGAATTAGTAATCTCAGCATCCGTACCAAGATTGATAATTGCATCTCCTTCTAGATCAACATTTTCAACGCTTAGATTTTCAAAGCAGTACTTTCGGTAGACATTATGTATGATTTGTCCTTTATTCCCTGCTTGAATCTTCGCCCCTAAGTCAGAAGTGGCATTAGCAGAAATATTCTCCAAAATTGTCAATTTTCCGGAAGGACCTAAGTCAAAGACGGAAGCTTCTCCCAAGGCCAATTCAGATATTGTCAAAACTTCTCGATCTAAAAGAACAGTAGAGTTAGATGCAGTGATTTTGTCTACTCCTGCACTTAACAAGGTCAACTCGCCCGATTGAACGTCCAATTCGGTAATATTCTCAGATGCAAGTTGATTAAACAGCCCGTTCTCTCCCGTAAATATTGCTTTGATATCTGATTTGATGCTTGCTTGTGGTTCAGCAATAAAATCTTCCTCAAAGGTGATTGAGGTAAAGCTACCGTCAATAGAACCAGCACCTACCATCTCTAACAAATTCACCTCCAATGACTCTAATGCTACCTCAAGATTGGCCTCATCGATCCGGACATCTCCTAGCTTTTCCGCTGCAATTAATCTCCAATTTCCTGTATTGAAATTAAGTCCTACATTTTCAAACGCTGTTTGACCAAATTCAATAATCTGTGCATTAGAAAGGTCATTTTCAAAGGTCAATGTACCGTTTCGGATCTCTGTGATTTGATTGCTAACGCGGAATCCGTTGGTCACATTGATATTATTTCCTCCCAGATCAAAAGTCACGACCTGATCTCCGAATAAATTCACACTGAAGGCATTTACCGAAGCAGAAAGATTGACGGCGGTGTTTCCTCCTTCAGTACCTTCAAATACCACACGAGTTCCATTTGAAGGAATCTTTCCGGCTGGACTTCCCTGAGGAGTCAAAGACCAGTTATTACCCTCATTCCAAGAACCTTCCGTCCCACCTATCCAATAAAGCGTTTCTTCAGCTCCATCAATAGTTCCGGCTGTAAATACCATGGAATACTGCTGTACTCCAAACTCAAGTGAATTCTTATGACTTACCCGTACAGTGTAGCGTTTTGCCTCAGGAGCATCGATCAAGACTTGTTCAACATTATCCCTGAAATTATCTTTCGTTCTATCTCCTCGTGCTCCTGCACGCAATGAGGGATCCAAAGACCAAGGAAAAAACTCTTTTCCATCCTCATCAAAAATCCTAAGATCCAAGTCGTTAACGAGCATCAAATCGGTTGGATTATTGGACTGTCCAGGAGGTGAGCCCGCAGGATCAGTCCAAGCTATAGTCACTCGAATGGGGGTGACACCATCAGAGATAAAATCAAATTCCTGTACCTCTCCATCAGCAAGAAGTTCTTCCCTGATAAATTGTGAAGAACCGTCTTCGTTTAAAACAATTTTAGCTGCAGCATTTACATCCAGGAGCCCCCAGCCAAACATATAATCTGGCCCTGGAGCTGGACCAGCCTCCTTTGCGGTATGAATAGCCAAAGCTTTCAAGGCAGAAGAGAGCATAAATCTCCCTGAGTTTCGCTCTGAGTACAATTGCTGAAGCAAAAACATTGACCCAGTTGCATTAGGTGCAGCCATAGACGTTCCGCTTTGGCTTGCATAACTATCCCCTCCTTGAGGACCGATGGAAGCACTAAATACATTGACGCCCATGGCCACCAAGTCTGGCTTAATCCTACCATCATCTACAGGACCCCAAGAAGAAAATCCACTCATTTGTACATCTTGAGGAGACTTGTAATCGAGTACTCGCTCTACCGCCCCAATCGCAAAATTATTCTTTGCGACACCTTCAGGACCGATAGTATCATCTGGGCCGTCTGGATCACGGGTACCGTCTCCTACGTCATCTCTATCATTTCCTGCTGACCAAACTACAGAGTAGTAAGGTTTAGTAAAAAGTAATTCATCTATTGCCTGACTCTTGGTGGAATAAAATCCAAATCTCCAATCCTTGTCAGGATCAACATTAGCGTTGCCAAACCAAGTCCAAGACCCTCCATTACTTCTCCAGCCAAGGACAATACCATAGGAATGATTAGAAATCAGCATTCCATTGGGCTTGGTGGCAGGGTCATAAGCATTTGCATTCATCTTGGAAATGTCTGCGTCCCAGTTAAAAGACCATCCTGTGGCTTCATAGGCCATTCCCTTTGCTTGAGAGTTAGCTCCCCCTCCCATTACCGTACCACTTACGTGAGTTGCATGCGTACTGAGATCTTCTGAGGATCCATCAATTTGTGTTAATCTACCTCCAAATTCAACATGGTCAGGCTTTGGTCGTGTCTGATCAAAAACACCGACCGTCAGCCCTTTTCCTGTCAGATTTAAACCCAAATCTCCACCGGGTTGAAGGTGAACAGCACCCGTGGTTATGGCTGCATTTGTATTATGTGGGGCATATAGCACTGGAGCCCCTGATTCATCCAAATATTGAATCTTAGAAGTAAAACCATCCTCAAGAACAAGCATTCCATCTGCATTCAGGTAGCTGAACTTTTGAGAAATATTAGGTTGCGGTATATAGCGCAGTTTATCTAGTCTTTGTTGAAGACTGGATTTTACAGTTTCTCTTGCTTTTTGAAGTAGGGCTTCTTTGCTCTTATTGTCTTGAGCGCTAATCTGCGAACCAAGTGCTATTACAAAGGCACAGGTTAATAGGGTAATTTTTCTCCTCATACTTATTCAAACTTCCACTCTTACACTTGGGTTTAATTCTCAATTATTTTTTTGAAAATAATTAGCTAAAAATAAAACATAGTCATCAATAAGTCTTAAAACTTTTGATGAATTGCACTTTTAAAACAAAAAAAGGAGGGTTTCCCCTCCTTTTTCATGTTAAAGGTTGTGAATTAATCTTTCACCAAGACCGTAGTACCATCGATGTTGTTGTTTGGATCACTCCAATAAACTGTCATCGTGTTAGTAGCTGGATCAAATGCTCCAACTAAAGGCTCTACTCTTGGCGCAGAAATATTGAATTCTCTCTGACCAGGTCTTAAGAAGGTCAAGGCATTACAGTTGTCTCCGTAGATCGCCTGCTGAACGGTACCGAAGCCAAAGGCTGCGTAAAGACCAGCAGAAATATCAGAAACCACATACTCGCCAATCGCTCCATCTACAGGAGTTACAGTCACGGTTGAAGTAAATGTACCAAATCGTGAATCACTAGTAGCAGTCCAAGTATCAGCAGCTGTGGAAATATTAGACTCACATATTACATTAATATTTAAATCCAATGTTCCATAGTTATCTGAAACCTCAGCACCTGTAGCTGACTCCATAACCAATCCTAATACTGGTGATTCAGAAGGATCTATGTTTCCAGTAAGAATGGTGACTGGGAAAGTCGCTATAAACTCCCCGGCAGGGATAGTCACGGTAGTACCAGTAAAATCTACATGTACACCTTGTACTGCAGTAGAAGCAGGGTCAACACCAATGGTGATGTTGATTGCACTAGATGCATCAGTGGAAACACGATTGACTTGAATATCAAATTGATCGGTTTGCTCTGCATTTCTTCTCACCTGAGTGGTGGTTAGACCATTTGGTAGATTACCAGCATTGAATTCCACCTCATTGCCTGAAAAGAATACATCTCTCCCCGGATCGTCGAAGCAGGAAGTCATTACCACTGCGGCAAGGACAACTGCTAGATAGTTATATATCTTTCTCATGATTGATTTCTGTTTTTTAGTTATAACCAGGGTTCTGCTCCAACTGATCATTCAACAATAGTTCACCTGTTGGGAGCGGCGGCAACAATCTGTAGTCTTCGTAAGGAATAGTCTCAAATCGACCAGCTTTTGTAATTGGCAAACCATTACGCTTAAGATCAAACCATCTGTGACCTTCCAATGCAAATTCTTGCCTACGCTCTAACATAATTGCTTCAAACAAAGCCTGTCCAGATGCTGAAATCGGAAATTCCTCGAGACCACGATTTGCTCGAAGTGCATTTAGATCAGCTCTTGCACCTGCCTCATCACCAGTTCTGTATCGAGCCTCTGCACGAATCAAGTACATTTCTGCTGCACGAATTAGAGGTAGGTTCTCTAAGAAATCTCCTTTGTGCCCCAACCACTTAGCAGAACGATAAACAGTCTCATCAGAACCTGTACGAGTAGTCTCTACCCATGCGTCTCTTCTTACATCATTCTCATCATAAGATTCGATTAATTCATCAGTCGCAGTTGCGATGAACTGAGCTGAGGCAAACACATTTGCTGTCAAAGAAGATACTGAGTTGTTAACACCATCCACTGTAGACCAGTCATTTGCTCTGATTTCTACTTCGAAAAGAGATTCTGGATTTGGAGCTGTGGAGAAACCTGCGATGTAATTTTCAGGAGTCGCAAGGCCAGTACCATCATCCGCTAGGCCAAAGGAAGCCATAGCTGCGGAAGCAGATGCAGCTGCCTCAGCAAACTTGGAGTCATACAAATAAACTCTTGCCAATAAGGCTTGAGCTGCACCACGGTTAGCACGGTATACATTTGCAGAACCCAAAGAGGCATTAGGTAATAGATTAATAGCTGCCTGTAAATCCGCGATTACTTGATCGTAAACCTGACGGTTTGTAGCACGAGCTCTGAAATCTGCATTTGAGAAACCTAGGGTAGGCTCTGTTCTCAAGATAACTGCCTTATCCCAGCCATTCACCTCTTTACCTGGCTCATATCCGTAAATTCGAGCCATGTCGAAATACATCAAAGCACGGAGGAAGTGAGCTTCACCTTTTACCCGCTGACGCTGAGCAGCATCTCCTGGGATCGCTTCTTCATCATCAATCTGTGAAAGAACGATATTCGTGGTATTAATTCCTGACCACATACCACCATTCCAGATTCCCATGTGAGCTCGGTCTGTATTTTGTTCCTGACCGATATATCGACCTGTATTGGCGATGATTCTAAGATTATCTGCCATGATTTCGGGAGCAATAATTAATTGCTGTCCGTATCTATTGAAGTCCCTTAGGGTACCATAAGCTGTTAACCCTAAAGCCTCCATTCCATCTACATCAGCAAAGGCAGTCTCTGGTGTCAAACTTTGCCTTGGCTGTGTTTCTAGATCTGTACAGGATGCTGCTAAAATAGCCCCACCCAATACCATTGTTTTTACTATATTTTTCATATCTGATTTCGAATTAGAAGGTTAGCGTTACACCTGCCGAAAACTGTCTAGCATTTGGGAAACGTCCGATAGAAACGTTCTCTGCAATACCTACCGCTTCTGGATCCTGTCCAGTGTACTTAGTAAATGTTGCCAAGTTCAATCCTTGAACGAATGCGCTCAAACCTTGCATACCGATCTTCTGAGCTGCAGAAGAAGGAAGTACATAGTTCAATGTAACCTGCTTCAATCTCACATAGCTACCATCACTCAAGAATCGAGTAGAGAAAGTGTCAATGTTTGACTCACCTGGAGCCTGACCACCTTCATATGGACGACCTACTGTAGTGATATCCCCTGGCTGTCTCCAGTAATCCAGTTGGTTAACTCTCAAGTTACCTTGAGAAGCACCCCAGTCTTCAAGATTGAACATATCTTGGTTACCTGCCAAGTTTCCAAACTGTCCTTGGAAGAATACTTCCAATGAAAGCGGACCGTAAGAGAAGGTATTGGCCAAACCACCGTAGCTACCTGGGAATCCACTTCCTCTGTAACCTAGTGTTGATTCACCTACGATGTAAGTGTATCCACCATTTCCGTCGTCATACATAGCACGACCATTTGCCGGGTTTACACCTAAATACTGATGAGTATACCAGAAAGAGATTGGTCTGCCTACAATAAGGTTATTTCCAAGTCTGTCTAGCCCATCATAAAGTTCAAGAAGTTCGTTCTCCAAGAAAGTAATGTTGAATGCCGTGCTCCACTGGAACTTACCTGCTACGACGTTTACAGTCTGCAAGTCAATATCGATACCTTGGTTTCTCAACTTACCAGTGTTTCTGGTAATTCCTCCAAATCCAGAGTCAATTGGAAGTGGCGTGTTGAAAAGAAGGGCTTCAGAATCTCTTCTCCAGAAGTCAACAGTACCAATGATTCGGCCATTGAACAATGTCCAATCCAAACCAATATTGGTAGTTACTGACTCTTCCCATGTCAACAAGTCGTTACCCAACTGAGAAAGACCTAAAGTACCAAATCCAAGATACTGTCCAGTATTTCCAACTAGAGTTCTGGATGCAAAGTTGGCAATGTTTGAGTTACCAGTCACACCAAATGATGCACGTAGTCTCAAGTTATCCAACCAAGTCAAGTCTTGCATAAAGCTCTCAGATGAAATTCTCCATCCAACAGAAGCCGCACCGAAAGTACCCCACTGATTCTGAGCACCGAATCGAGAGTGACCATCTCTACGTACTGTAAAGTCAGCAGTATATCTGTCATCGTAGTCATACTTAACCTGACCAAAGAAACCAACACGCTTAAATTCAGTGAAGAAGCCACCTACTCCAAATGGAGTTGCAGCATTTTGAAGATATCTCAAGGTAGGATTAGCAAATCCACGACCTGTAGCTGTAGTCTCTTCAGTTTGGAATCCTTTGTATTCGTAACCTAACAAACCTGTAACAGTGTGCACATCATTGAATTTCTTGTTGAAGTTCAAGTTATGGTTTGTGTTGAAGTTGTTGGTTCTTCTATCCGCATAGAAAGACTGACCTCCGTAAGAAGAGAATACTGGGATAGTAGATGGACGGTTGTTTTCGTCTCTGTTATCAGCAAAGTCAATACCGAAGTAAGAAGTCCAAGACAACCAAGGAGTGATTTGATAGTTCAACTGCAAATTAGAAACAGTCTGAACGGAAGTACCTCTTCTCAATTCTTCATAAACACCTTGAACGATGTTATATCCGAAGTTGTGGTTTGAAGGATAATCAGCTTTGAAAGATCCATCTTCATTGTAAATCGGAACATTTGGACGCATGGTGAAACCAGCTGAGAATGGACCGTTTACGAAGTTACCATTGGCAATCGTACCGAATGTTCTCTGGTATGCCAAAGACAAGTTTGCTGCGATTGTCAACTTCTTGTTTGGTCTGTGAGTCACATTCAAACGACCAGTAGCTCTTTGATAGTCAGACTGGATAATTTGTCCTTCTTGATCAGTGTATGATCCAGAAAGATAGAATTGAGTCTTTTCGTCACCACCTGAAACCGCTAGGTCATAAACAGACAGACGAGCATTTCTATACAATTCGTCTACCCAATCGTATGATTGCAAATTTGGATCCTCAGGATCACCGAAAGTAGCAGCTGCACTAGCAGGGTTCAAACCAGCATTGATAAAGGCTTGTCTTTTGATGCCTGCAAGTTGTCTTGCGTCCATTACTTCATAAAGGTTCAATGGCTGCACAATACCTTCCTGTACTGTTACTTTGGTTTGTGTAGCTCCTCTTTTACCTTTTTTGGTAGTAATCAAAACTACACCGTTTGCTGCTTGAGCTCCATAAATGGAAGCTGCTGCTGCATCCTTCAATACCTCAATAGACTCGATGTCATTAGGGTTAATAGATGCCAATGCGTTTTGAGATCCTTGTCCTGAAAGTGAACCAGTTCCTAATTGCACACCATCAACGATGTAAAGCGGCTCGTTACCAGCGTTCACTGATCCAACACCACGAATACGTACGTTAAGTGTACTACCTGGAGCTCCAGAAGTTGATGTTACCTGTACACCAGCGATACGACCTTGCATCGCACGGTCGAATGATTGTACCGGAAGGTTTTCGAATACCTCTCCTTTTACAGAGGCAATCGCACCGGTAATTTCTCTTTTAGATTGGTCACCATAAGAGGTGATCACAAACTCTGATAGGGCCTGAACATCTGGATCCATCACCACATTGATAGTGGTTTGGTTTCCAATGGTCACTTCCTGTTGTCTTAAGCCTACAAAGCTAAAGACCAATACATTGCTTCCGGCAGGGACGGAGATGGAGAAATTACCATCTAAATCGGTAGCTGTACCGATTGTCGTTCCCTTCACCAGAACAGTCGCACCTGGTACTCCTAAGTTATCCTCCGAAGAGGTAACCGTACCAGTGATCACGCGATTTTGAGCAAACACCACAGCGCTGCCCAAGAATAGCATGAGTCCTAGAAGTAAAACTTTCCTCATATTTGGTTTGATTATGGTTTAAAATAGACTCAATGATATTCGATATCTTTGAATATCCCAAGAGCATTACTTAGAAAAATCATAATTGTTTTAGTAAAAAGACCAATGGTAAATATGGTCAAGACTCCTTAAACCAGAATAAAATTTTAAATTACCGTTGATATTAACAGGTGATCAAAATATTGTTTTTGTTATCCTCATGTTAACAAAAGTTAATTTCCCAAATCAGCCTGCTAAAAAAGTTTAAAAAATCTTTGAAAAACCAGCTCATCAATTCTTTATTCTTCAAAAGAATTATTTTACAGAATTTTATTATAAAATATTGGTAATTATATCTTTTTACTCATGTTTTTATACACTTTTATAAAACTTTTAAAAATGTATTTTAATACTCTAAAAATGTAAAATAGGTTTTTTTATTTATTACAAAATAAAATTCTAGGAATAACTCGTAAGAAAACTATAGAATCCGTATTGTAATCCTACGGTTTAGTGCCTGATTTTTTGAATTGGTATTTGGAACCATCGGCTCACGATCTCCTTTTCCCTCTACCATCGCCCTTCCTGACAATACACCATGCTCTACAAGGTAATCTCGAACACTCTCTGCCCTTTGCAAACTTAGCTTCTGATTATAGGCGGAGCTTCCGACATTATCCGTGTGCCCTGTGATCATGATGTTTACATTAGGGTTCTCATCTAAAAACTTCACCAATCGACGTAAGGAACTCAAAGATTCGGGTTTGAGATCAAATTTATCGAAGTCAAAAAATATGTTTTCGAAAACAAACTCTTCTCCTGATTCGACCGGTGTGAGGGAAATTTCCATATCCTCTACATTCTGAAGACTATCTCGCTGCACATTATATATTTTGGGCAAATAGCCCTTTTTTTCTACATAAAGACCTGAAATAGACTTCTCAGGATAAAGCATCATGAATTCCCCGGTTTTACCATCGGCGCGAAACTCGTAAAGCGTACTATCATTAGTCAATGAGACCAAAGACAAAGTCGCATCGATAGGCTCGCCTGTTTTGGAATTAAAGACTTTTCCGCCCGTTACGGTGAGATTATCACCCAGATAAATCTCTTTTGGGAAATTAAAGCGGTAAAGCAATGCCCTGTCATTATCACTTTCTTTTGAAGTCAACTCTGTAAAGTAGGCATAGTCTTTCTGAGCCGTGATAAATAAGGCAACTTGCTCCAATTGATCGTTGATGGGTAAACCAAGATTTTCTGGCTCTGAAAATTCTCCATCCTTAACTCTCGAAAGAAAAATATCCATCCCACCAAATCCTTGATGGCCATTGGATGCAAAGAATAGGATCTCATTATTAAAAAACATAAAAGGCGATATCTCATCTTTGGGAGTATTGATCACTTCCCCTAGATTTTTGGCCTCCGACCAAGATCCATCGCTCATTCTTACCGAGTACCAAATATCATTTCCTCCAAAGCCTCCTCTCCTATTCGAAGAAAAAAACAAGACCCGACCATCAGCCGAAAGGGAAGGTTGAGAGTCCCAGGATCGGGAGTTGACATTTTTACCCATGTTTTGAGGACGCTGCCATCGATCATTGACTTTGTAGGCCACATATAAATCACAGCTTCCCTGAGAGTCTGGCGCATCACAGGAAGTGTAAATTAATATATTTCCATCGGCAGTGACCGAGCAAGTCCCTTCATTAAAGCCTGAGTTGATATTATCTGAAATTCCTACTGGTAGGGACCACTCTCCACTTTCATTTAAAAAAGAGGTAAAAATATCTTCCTTGTCAAAATTGCCAGTACCGTCTCGCTTGGTAAATAAAATTTGCTTCCCATCGGCAGTGAGTACAGGGAAATATTGCAGTTTAAACCGATTCAACGGGTCTGAAAGCATCTCTTTGCCAATGGACATTTCTTTCCCGAGTTGCCCCTTGAGAAATTCCATCTGGGCTTTCATTTCCTTATAGTACATATGAGACCGGAATGAATCATCCAGCAAAGGGTCAACCTCCATGAATTGATCGTATGCTTTCTGGAACTCACCTTTCTTCAAATAAATGTTTGAATAGACCCAACCGATATCAGCAGCATGCTTAGGTTTGGCGTTTTTACCAGCCAGTCTACTCTTTCCTTTTGCTGCAGTTTGTTCTGCCAACTCTAAATCCCCCAAAGTAATGTAGAGCTGCGAAAGCTTGACATAGGCCTCCAAAAAAGATCCTTCCCGATTGATGGCATCCTGAAATCGGGCTATGGCTTCAGGATATTTTCTCTCCAATATCAGTTGCTCTCCTTCTTTGTAAAATTTAATCGCCCTTCCGTCAATGATCGAAAACTCCTGACCAAAGGCAGTAGCATTAATCATAAACATTGCAAAAAGGATAAGAAGAGGGCGCATGGACTTAAGGAATGTCCATAAATTTATGGGTTTGCAGCGAAATATTCCAAGTTGGATGATTTTTCACATAGTTTATGATCTCCGGAGTGAATTTTTCAGCCTTGCTCCACTCGGGTTGAAGACGCAGTTCACAGTCCTTTCTGACCAATTCAGCGTGTTTCTCTGCAAAAGCAAAATCACTTGGATGAAAAATAACCACCTTCAGTTCATCCGCTTCATTATAGATCGAAGGATGCGGTTTTTTGAATTTTTTCGGTGAAAAGCAAACCCAGTCGAAATCTCCGGAATAGGGATAAGCTCCTGATGTTTCGATATTAGTAGTGAATCCTTTTTCCTTTAAAAGCTTGGTCAATGGATTCAGATTGTACATCAAAGGCTCTCCTCCTGTGATGACCACCAGTCGTCCAGGGAATGAGCAAGCTTCCTCCACAATTTTTTCTATGGACAAAACCGGCCACTTTCCAGCTTCCCAGGATTCTTTTACATCGCACCAAACGCATCCCACATCACAGCCTCCTAGACGGATAAAATAGGCGGGGTGTCCAGTGAATTTACCTTCACCTTGTATAGTATAAAACGCCTCCATGACAGGAAGCTGCAACCCTTCGGCTACGAGTTCTTGGGTAGTCATTGTGAATTTTTGGTAAAGCGGGTGATTCCACCGCTGAATGAAGGTGCAAAGGTAGGACGAAAGTTGGAAGGTTGCAAAGTGGAAAAGATGGAAGGTTGAGTTGCCAGACCTTTCCACTTTGCAAGTTTTTCACATTACTTCTTCACCGTCGGATACGTCACTCCCAATTGCTCCAAATAGGTATCGTACTTCGTCTCGTCGTAATAGAATTTCTCCAGCTGAGGACGGAACTGCTTCATAATCCCTTCATTCAGGTAAATCGGAGGTGCATCATCAGCGGTAATCATAGGCTTGTAGGTTTCTTCCTTTGTCTGCACATTATTAAAGTAATCCCATGCCTGATCAACTAGTTCGGGCTGAAGCAAAAAGTCCAAAATAGTCATGGCTTCAGCTTTGGCACCGGCAGTTACCCCTTTATGGGCAATCGGTGTGGCCATAGCGATCGCATTCGCCCAGTGGTGACCGGGAAGTCCGGGAATGTTGGATGGAAATCTAAGCGTCACCGTCGGCACCACCCAAGACACATCTCCAATATCATCCGAACCCCCACTTCTTATTTCTTCAGTCGGTTTCCCTAATTCACTTAATTCGGTTGCAAGTCCCCTTTCTTCCGAACCCATTTCCTTTTGAACTGCTTTAGCTAAGGTTTGGTCTTTTTCATCCCATTCGGGGAGACCCACTTTTTGGATGTTTTCATACATCGTCTCAGCTATCACTTTATTAAAGTGTCTCGGCCAAGCGGTGCCAAGCACTTTATAGCTCATTTCAGTCTCTGTCATCAAGGCTGCACCCTTTGCGATATTAGTCGCCTGCTCATACATTTCCATGATACCGTCATACTTCACATCCCGGAAATAGTACCAGATCGAAGCTTTGGAAGGAACTACATTCGGCTGATCTCCCCCATCCGTGATTACTGAATGTGAGCGCTTAAGCGGATGGAGATGCTCTCTTTTATAATTCCATCCGATATTCATCAATTCCACGGCATCAGCTGCTGATCTGCCTCTCCAGGGCGCTCCTGCTCCATGTGCTGCTTCGCCTTCGAAACTATATTCTACCGAAATCAAGCCAGTTCCATTCGCCTGACCCCAACTTACCCCGAGGTTATTGGCCACATGCGTGAAAATACAGAGATCTACTCCGTCAAAAATACCGTCCCGTGTGTACCAAGCCTTTGCAGCTACCAATTCCTCCGCAATACCGGGCCATAAAATGAGCGTGCCTCCGATATTTTCTCTTTCCATAATCTGCTTGACAGCCAAGGCAGCTGTGATATTCAAAGGAATCCCAGCATTGTGACCTTCTCCATGACCGGGGGCACCCTCGACCATAGGCTTGTGATACGCCACTCCCGGATATTGAGATGCTTTAGGGATATTATCTACATCTGATCCTAATGCAATCACAGGCCCCTCTCCATTGGACCAAGTAGCCCACCAAGCTGTGGGGATTCCTGAGATTCCGGTTTCAATAGTAAAACCATTTGCTTCCAAAATTCCTGTTAAATAGTTAGAAGACTCGATTTCCTGAAAACCCAGTTCGGCAAAGGAAAAGATCTTGTCTACCATCACTTGACTTTGTTTGTGATTGGCTTCTACGATTTGTGCCGCTTCTTCTTTAAGTGCTTGGATCTTTTTGGGGGAAAATTTTTGCTGTGCCAAGCTTCCCAAACTACTCCCGAGTAGCATGAGGAGCCCAATTCCAATTGATTTTCGCATGTGTGTTGGTGGTTGATTTTTTGGAATTTACAGAAAAGCATAAAAACTAAGACAAAAAATTGACCAATGGGAAAATATGAGTATTCAGAGGTTTTGGAAATTAGCCTACCAAAGCCGCCTTATTTTTCTATTTTTGCAGGCGTTTAGCTAAAATTTCAAGAAAACATAATCATGGCGGATTACAAGTTCAGGGATATCGAGCAAAAGTGGCAAGGGTACTGGAAAGAAAAGGGAACCTTCAAAGCAGAGGTGGACCCTAATCGTCCTAAGTTTTATTCTCTGGACATGTTTCCTTATCCATCTGGTGCAGGTTTGCACGTAGGCCATCCGCTGGGATATATTGCTTCTGACATTGTCTCAAGGTTTAAAATGCTCAAAGGATTCAATGTCCTTCACCCAATGGGTTACGACTCCTTTGGATTGCCAGCAGAGCAATATGCCATTCAGACTGGACAGCATCCCGCTATCACTACTGAGCAAAACATCGCCCGCTATACAGAGCAGCTAAAAAATATTGGCTTTGCCTTCGATTGGGATCGGGAAGTCCGTACTTCTGACCCATCATATTATAAGTGGACACAGTGGATTTTCATGCAGCTTTTCAATAGCTACTATGATTTGGATGCAGACAAAGCAGTTTCCATTGATTCTTTGGTTTCCCGATTTGAAAAAGAAGGTAATGCTTCAGTAAAAGCTGTCTGCGATGAGGAAACACCAACTTTTAGCAGCTCGGACTGGAATGGCTTTTCGGAAAAAGAAAAGCAGGAAATGCTCCTAAGGTATCGATTGACTTTCCTAGCTGAGACGACCGTCAATTGGTGTCCAGCATTAGGAACTGTTCTTTCTAATGACGAGGTGAAGGATGGATTCTCGGAAAGAGGTGGACATCCTGTAGAGCGCAAGAAAATGATGCAGTGGTCCATGCGAATCACTGCTTATGCTGATAGATTGTTGAAAGGCCTAGACAAAGTAGATTGGTCCGAACCGATCAAAGAAATGCAAAGAAACTGGATCGGAAAGTCCATTGGTGCAGAAATGGTCTTTCAGGTCAAAGATTCTGATAAAAAAATTAAGGTTTTCACCACCCGTGTAGATACGATTTATGGTGTGACCTATTTGGCTTTGGCTCCAGAATCTGATCTAGCTGCTGAACTCATCACTGAAGATCAACGGGAAACTGCAGAAGCCTATATCCAAGTCGCCAAAAACCGCTCAGAGCGTGAGCGCATGAGTGATGTCAAAACCATTTCCGGAGCCTTCACAGGTTCCTATGCCATCAATCCATTCAACGGTGAGGAAATCCAAATTTGGGTAGCAGACTACGTTTTGGCAGGCTATGGAACTGGTGCTGTGATGGCCGTCCCTGCACATGATGAGCGGGACTACAACTTTGCGAAGCATTTCGGGTTGGAAATCCGCCAGGTCATCGAAGGATCAATGGAAAATGGCTCTTTCCCCGGCAAAGGTGGTCTAATCATTAATTCAGGATTTCTTTCAGGGCTATACATGAAGGAGGCCATGGAGAAAGCTATTGAGTTTTTGGAAGAAAAAGGAATCGGAAAAGGCAAGATTCAGTACCGAATGAGGGATGCGATTTTCACTCGTCAGCGATACTGGGGGGAACCATTACCGGTTTATTTCAAGGATGGTCTTCCCTATTTGATTGAGGAGAAAGACCTGCCTTTGGTACTTCCTGAGGTGGATAAATACCTCCCAACTGAAGACGGTGAGCCGCCACTTGGTA
Source organism: Algoriphagus formosus (assembly GCF_002807035.1). GTDB lineage: Bacteria > Bacteroidota > Bacteroidia > Cytophagales > Cyclobacteriaceae > Algoriphagus > Algoriphagus formosus. The sequence goes on from NZ_NIUC01000001.1 coordinate 1,154,593, forward strand.
GAGCAAAAGATTGGACGTATAAAACGGCTGATGGAGAATATCCACTGGAACTCTCAACCATGCCGGGTTGGGCGGGATCCAGCTGGTACTTTTTCCGCTACATGGATCCGAAAAACGAGGAAGTTTTCGCAGATAAAGCCAAAACAGACTACTGGGGAGCCGTGGATTTATATATCGGAGGTTCCGAACATGCTACAGGCCACTTGCTATATTCCCGTTTTTGGACCAAATTCTTGTTTGACCTGGGCGTGGTGAGCATTGACGAACCTTTCCAAAAGATGATCAATCAAGGAATGATCCAAGGGAGATCAAATTTTGTGTATAGAATCAAAGGAACAAATCAATTCGTCAGTTACGGATTGAAGGATCAATACGATACCTCAGCCATGCATGTTGACGTGAATATCGTTTACAATGACCAGCTGAATTTGGACAAGTTTAAGGCTTGGAGACCGGATTTGGCGGATGCGGAATTTATCCTCGAAGATGGGAAGTACCTCTGCGGAGCTGAGGTAGAAAAAATGTCCAAATCCAAATACAACGTCGTCAATCCGGATGATATCATCGAGCGCTACGGGGCCGATACCCTTCGACTTTATGAGATGTTCTTGGGTCCTTTGGAGCAATTCAAACCTTGGAATACGAATGGTATCGATGGAGTTTTTAAATTCCTAAGAAAGCTTTGGAACCTGTATCATAATGCATCCGGAGAATTCGCGGTTTCAGACGAAAAAGCAAGCAAAGAGGAATTGAAGGCATTGCATAAAGCCATCAAAAAGATGGAAGAGGATATGGAGAATTACTCCTTCAACACCTCTGTGTCCAGCTTTATGATTTGCGTCAATGAGTTGACTGCATTGAAGTGCAACAAGCGGGAGGTATTGGAGCCTTTGGCGGTTTTGATCTCTCCATACGCACCCCATATTGCTGAGGAACTCTGGTCGCTTTTAGGTCATGCGGAGTCAATCACCAACGCCACTTTCCCCGAATTCAAGGAGGAATATTTGGTAGAAAGCGATTTCGAGTATCCGGTCATGATCAATGGCAAGATACGTTCGAAAATTTCACTTCCCCTGGATCTAGGAAAGGATGAGATCGAAAAGGCAGCTTTGGCTGACTCAAACGTTCAAAAATGGCTGGAAGGCAAAGCGCCTAAGAAGGTGATTGTGGTTCCAGGAAAGATTGTAAACTTGGTGGTTTAATTACGACGAAATAAAAAAATAAGGGGAGGCTTTGCTTCCCCTTTTTCTTTTTCTGATATACCTTACTTCGGATTTTGGAATCTAAAAATGATCCTCTATACCTTTCCCGTCCACACCTCCTTTATTGACCGCGACTTGGAAATGATCCAACCGATGGCTGAAATCAAACCCCTGGAATTTACCCAAAGCCCGGTCAAACTTCCATTTTACTTTATTCTTCAGTTTTTTCAATTGCTTTGGTACTTACCCAAAACCACCCAATACCTCTGTTTCTTTGGAGGCTATCATAGTGTCTTACCTGTTTGGTTTGGGAAAGTATTTGGAAAAAAATGCACCATCCAAGCCGGCGGCACAGACTGCATCAATATGCCTGAAATCGGATATGGAAACTTCCGAAAGAAATGGCTTCGAAAAGCTACGGTCTATTCATTTAAAAACTGTTCACTCATTTTGCCCGTGGCCGAAGCTCTGATAAAGCAGGACTATTCCTACGATTCGAGGATCTCCTCCAAACAGGGACTTTTGAATTTGATCCCTGATTTGGCCACTCCAATTGAAGTCATTCCCAACGGCTTTGACACCGATTTTTGGAAAAATTTGGGCAATACCCAGAAGTCTTTCAGCTTTATTTCTGTCGCCACTGGAACCTCAAATCCCTCAAGAGCAATTGTCAAAGGCTATGATTTAATTGAGGAATTAGCCAGCATTCATCCCAATTGGACCTTCACTTTGGTAGGTGACTCCGAATACATCTCACTTAATCCAAACGTACAGGTTTTGGGAAAAATGCATCCAAAAGAACTTCTGGAACTCTACAATTCCCATCAGTTCTACCTTCAGCTCTCGACTTCCGAAGGCTTCCCAAATGCCCTTGGGGAAGCTATGTCCTCTGGCTGCATTCCGATTGGTTCGGCAGTTGGGGCGATTCCGGAAATTGTCGGAAATTCTGGTTTGATTTTGAAAGAAAAGAATCTAGATCTGCTTGAATCAGCAATTCAAGATTTTGCCAAGTTGGACCTGAACCACTTTTCAGAGGCAGCCTCAAAAAGAATCCAGCAACTTTTCAACTTTGAAAAAAGAAAAAAGGCCCTTTTGAAGGCCTTGGATTTGGTCAGCTGAGTAGTTGAATCTGATTCCGATTCACCTTCACTACTCCCCGCTGCTCCAGTTTTTTGAGCAACCGGGTAATGACCTCCCTGCTGGAGTTCAGCTCCTGTGCAATTTGCTGATGGGTTTTGTGAATGGAGTTACTTTGGCTGGCTTCGGCATTTTTCTCCAAGTACTCGATTAATCGCTCATCCATGCGATGAAAAGCAATACCATCGACCACTTTCAGTAACTCTTCAAAACGATCCTGATAGGTATCCATCACAAAATAGTACCAAGACTTGTACTTTGGCATCCACTCGTCGAGCTTAGAGATCGGTACCACAATCACGGTAGTTTCTTCCTCTGGAATAGCCTTAATCTTTGAATAGCCTTCACGAGCGGAACAGATCATGGTAATGGCACAAGCCTCTCCAGGGCCGAGGTAGTACATAAATAACTCATGATCATCCTCATCTTCCCGAAATACCTTGACCTGACCTGAAACGATCAAAGGAATAACCTCCACTTTTTGGCCAATATCCATCATCAAATCATCGGCAGGAAGTACCAGCAAGTCCGCACAGTCGAGAATTTCCTCTTTCAATTCCGGCTCAAAATCCTTAAAACAAAAATCCAAATAATTACCGATCTCCTTCTTCATAAACGAAATTTTTTGTTAATTGAAAAGGTGACATCAATCACCTTTTTGTATTTTACGAAAGGTACTTTTGAGAAAGTTTGTTCCAAAACAAAAAATTAAAAAATCATGAAGTCAAAAAGCCAATTAATTTTTCTGCTTGGACTGGGCTTGATGGTGGCTTTTAGAATAATTTCAAAAATCCCTTTTTTCGAAGGTGAAATTGCAGGTTTTGATGGAGGCAAACTTTTAAAAATTATAGTCGGCCTGGTATTTATAGTGACGACTTTTCTCATCTATAAGAAATCTAAAAACCAAGTATCATGACCTGGGATGTAGAGACGCTTTCGCGGATACAGTTTGCTTTCACCATCATGTTTCATTATATCTTCCCACCTTTCAGTATTGGTCTGGGATTGCTATTGGTGATATATGAATCGCTTTACTTAATCACCAAAAAGAAAATCTATGAAAAAATCACGCGATTTTGGATCAAGATTTTCGCAGCTAATTTTTCGGTAGGGGTAGCATCCGGAATCGTGATGGAATTTGAGTTTGGCACCAATTGGTCCACCTATTCTAGATTTGTCGGGGATATTTTCGGTTCGCCATTGGCTGCTGAGGGGATTTTTGCCTTTTTCCTAGAGTCAGGCTTCTTGGCTATTCTACTTTTTGGTTGGAACCGGGTGAAGCCTGGAATGCACCTCTTTGCTACCATCATGGTGGCTGTAGGCAGTATGCTATCCGGCTTCTGGATCGTAGTTGCTAATAGCTGGCAACAAACACCTGTGGCTTATGAAATCGTCGTGGATTATGGAATTCGGCGAGCAGTGATCACGGATTTCTGGGAAATGGTCTTCAATCCTTCTGCCATGGTTCGTTTTACGCATGTGATCTTGGGAGCTTGGATTCAGGGAGCCTTTTTGGTTTTGAGTGTCTCCGCTTACTACCTGATCAAAAATAAATACGTTGAATTTGCCAAAAAATCCTTCGCCATTGCTTTGGGATTAGCAGCCATTGCCTCTTTGGCACAGCCTTTTGTCGGCCACGAACACGCCAAAATCGTTAATGAATGGCAACCTGCGAAACTCGCCGCCTTTGAAGGACTTTACGAAACCCAATCGAATGCTCCGCTTTACCTGATAGGCTGGACAGATCCCGAAACTCGTGAGACCTCAGGAATTGCCATTCCCGGAATGCTAAGTTTCTTGGTTCATGGAGATTTTGAGGGGGAAGTCAAAGGCTTGGAAGAATTTCCCGAAGAAGACTGGCCTGCAGTAAACGGAGTTTTCCAGAGTTATCACTTAATGGTAGCATTAGGGATGCTTTTTATCGCTGCGACCATACTGAGTTTGTTTCTGCTTTGGAAGAAAAAGCTCTTTACCCCTAGTTGGTCCTGGCTAATCAAACTTTACATTCCTGCCGTAGCACTCCCGGTAATGGCCAATCAATTGGGTTGGGTCTCAGCTGAGCGAGGTCGCCAACCGTGGATTGTGCAAGGGCTGCTGAGGACAAGTGAAGGAGTCTCCAAATCTATTTCCGCACCGGAAGTCATGATATCATTAATTCTTTTCGTCCTAGTTTACATTCTCTTATTCTTTGTTTGGCTCTACGTCTTAGACAGGGAAATCAAGCATGGCCCAGACCACGTGGCAACAGTAGAAGCTGGCTACAAAAAGAAATCAGAAAGAATGGACGCTCTAAAACCTCATTGATCATGGATTACAATATTGTTTGGTACATACTTGTTGGCGTACTGTTAATCGGTTATGCGATTTTGGATGGATTCGATCTGGGCGTTGGGATTCTTCACTTGCGAAGCAAAGGAGACTACAACCGTCGAATTATGATGAATGCCATCGGCCCAGTTTGGGATGGAAATGAAGTTTGGCTGATCACTGCAGGAGGGGCTTTGTTTGCTGCCTTCCCAAATGTATATGCGACTGCATTTTCGGGTTTTTATCTACCTTTTATGTTGTTGCTTATTGCCTTGATTTTTCGGGCCGTTTCCATCGAGTTTCGCTCTAAAGAAGAAAATCCCCGCTGGCGAAATTTCTGGGATTGGGGATTCAGCCTTGGATCTATTGTAGCAGCTTTACTTTTCGGAATAGCCATCGGCAATGTGGTGATTGGCTTTCCGATAGGAAGTGACATGGAGTATCAGGGTAATTTCTTTGACCTACTCAATCCTTACTCCCTGATGGCTGGTTTTTTCTCCCTGTCTATGTTTGCACTGCACGGAGGCATCTACCTAAATATGAAAACCGAAGGAGATTTGCAGAAGCAAATCCAAGGCTGGATCAAAGTCAACTATTGGATTTTTGTATTGTTTTATCTCGTGTTTTCAGGATTTACTCTTTACCTGAAGCCGGAGATGATTGCCAATTTCTCTTTTGGACAAATAGAGCTTCCGGGCAACAAACATGAATTGGTAGAAAATCATCAGATCTTAATCTCTGTTTTTGCTTGGACCATTGTACTTCTGAATATTCTTGCCATCATGAATATCCCACGGATGATGGCCAAAGGTCGTGAGGGATGGGCCTTTATTTCTTCTGGTAGCATGATTGCAGCAATCGTGATGCTTTTTGCACTTGGAATTTTCCCCAATCTGATGGTGTCCAATCTAGACCCTGCATTCAATCTGGACATTTACAATGCTGCATCTTCGGGGTACACACTCAAGACCATGGCTATTTTGGCAGCTTTTGGGCTTCCTTTTGTCGCCTCCTACACCATTATTATTTACTGGACCTACCGGGGAAAAGTAAGGTTGGATGAGAGCAGCTATTAAATGCAACATTATTTCAGTTTTTTCTATAAAAACAAAATGGAATAAAATATCTTTGCAACGTAATGCTTAGAAGCCTTATCTATATCACACTTGCCTGGACTATGGTATTGAATAGCATGGTGTATTCGGTGATCAAAGTAAACTTTTCGATCAACCGCAAATACATCATCGAAAATTTCTGTATCAACAAAGACAAACCAGAACTTGCTTGTGATGGAAAGTGCTTTTTGATGCAGAAAATAAACGAGGAGAAAGAAAGACAGGAATCACTTCCTGCATTCACTTTCAATAAGGATTTTGGTGTATTTATTTCCCCTTCTTTTGAAATTTCGGAAGTAGCACTAAGCTTCAATCCTTATCTGATGCATTCGAGTATGTACTTTAATCGTTTTGGCCAAAACGTATTTTTCACCATCGAGCACCCTCCAAAGGGATGATTTTTCACTCGGTTTAATTTCTCTCACTTAAAATTCTAATCATGCGATTTCTGATCCTAGGGTCAGGGATATGCCTGTGCGGAGTGTTGCTTTTCTCCTGTGGAGCAGAGGAAAGTCCAATTCAAGAAGGACCTACGCTGATTTCTTTGGAAAAGCCGGATTATTTCCCGGCAGAGCAACCTATGCCCGCAGCTAATCCCTTGACCGAGGAAGGAGTCCGTCTTGGAAGAATGCTTTTCTATGAAAAAAAGCTTTCCAAAGACGGGACAATTTCCTGTGCATCCTGTCATCAACAGGAAAAAGGCTTCAGTGATGGATTACGTGTCAGTCCGGGCGTTGGCGGTGCTCAGGGTACCATGAATGCCATGTCCTTGGCCAATCTTCACTGGCAAACCCGTTTCTTCTGGAACGGACGTTCGGTTACTCTGGAGGAACAGGCCATCATTCCCATTGAGGATCCTATGGAAATGAACCTCCCTATCCAAGAAGCGATCAGCAGGCTCCAAAATGACTCGGATTATCCCAAGCTGTTTTCGGCAGCTTTCGGCACTGAAGAAGTCACTGCAGAGCGGATCGGAAAAGCTTTGGCGCAGTTTGAACGGACACTTATCTCTGCCAATTCTAAGTTTGACAGATGGATACGGGGTGAAGTAGAACTTACTCCCGAGGAGCAGTTGGGTTTGGAGCTTTTCTTTACCCATCCCGAACCGTCCATTCAGCTCAGAGGAGGAAATTGTGGGGATTGCCACCTGGGTTTTCTCACTGCAGGAGATCCCAATGGCTTTTCAGGCTTTCACAACAACGGCCTAGATCCCGATGAAAGGCTAAAAAGTGGACTTCAGTCCGTCACAGGAAATGCTTTTGACCGAGGAAAATTCAAAGCACCTGGGCTACGGAATATTGCTCTGACTGCACCCTACATGCACGATGGCAGATTCTCCAGCCTAGAGGAAGTGCTGGATCACTACAATGATCACATCCAAAACAGTGAAACGCTGGATGTCCTCATTCTGGAGGCGAGCAATGAACCCCAAAACCCAAATGACCCCGTCAAACTCCACCTTTCGGAGCAGGAAAAGAAAGCCATTATCGCCTTTCTGAATACGCTTACCGATCAGGAGTTTGTCACCAATCCCAAATTTTCAAATCCATTTAAGTAAAAAACACAATGAAAAATATCGCATATCTATTCTTGGCTTTTGTTCTGATTTTCAGTTCCTGTTCCGAAGAAGAAATCCCGGCACAAATGACCGTGGAACTCAACTTTGAAAACACGCTCAACGGAAAACCCTTGCAGCTGAATTCAGAAACCTTTACCCTTCCTTCAGGAGAACCCTTCATTGCCAAAAAACTGAAGTACTACATCTCCAATGTAGTCCTGACTGATACACAAAGTGGAGCTATCTACAACGTGCCAAACAGTTATCACCTACTAGGTGAAGACTTCAAGTCAACCGTGGAATTGGGAATGATCCCATCGGCCAATTATGATCAAATTACCTTTTCGATCGGAGTGGATGCAGAAGCCAATGCTAAAACCGACCAAACCGGTGACTTAGACCCTAATAATGACATGGCTTGGAACTGGAATTCTGGATACAAGTTTGTGGTGCTGGAGGGAGAATTTACTCACAAAACCACGGGAGAGCGGACAGGACTGGTACTCCACATTGGGAGAAACCAAAACTACAAAACCGTCACTCAGTCGCTGACAGGAATCCGTGCCGGAAGGGCTGCTCAAATCCAGCTCAAAACTGTGGTAGATCAGCTTTTCTTAAGCCCTAATGCGCTTAATGCAAGTGAATTGCCAAGTACGACCATCATGGGAGGCGAACTCGCAGATAAGATCGGCGAAAACTACGCCAACGGATTTATTACGATTGAATAAAACCTAAAAAGGCCGCCTCGAAGATTTGCCTCAACGGGATTGGAGAAAAGTTGAAACCCATTTTTGGTGAGATCCAAAGTTTCGACCCCATTTCCCCTGAAAATAAACCTTTGGAGGCGGCCCCTTTTTCCCATGAAAACATCGCGATTGCTTGTATTGGCCTTGGTTTGGAGCTTTTGGAGCTGTCAGGATGAGAATCTGCTTCCCGAATCTCCCGTGGAAGTAGTACCGGAGACCTTCATTCCCGAATTGTCTTCCAGCCTTCAGGTGGGAGATTTTCCTCAGCCTGAACGCAATCCCCTATCCAAGGAAGGTGTGAAGCTGGGCAAAAGACTCTTCTTCGACCCCAAGCTTTCCGCCAACGGCAAGATCTCTTGTGCATCCTGTCACCTGCCCTCCAAGGCATTTACCGATGGGGTGGCCTTGAGCAAAAAAGGCGTGTCCGGCAATGCCTTGCACCGGCACTCTTCCCCACTTTTCAATTTGGCTTGGCATACCACCGGCCTGTTTTGGGATGGCGGAGCCAATGACCTGGAGTCCCTGAATTTCGGCCCGCTTACCCATCCTGATGAAATGGCAGCAGACCTGGAGGAAATTGTAGCCTATCTGATTCAGGACAAAACCTACCCAGAGCTCTTTGCCCAAGCTTTTCCAAAAAATCCCATCCAAAGCGCAACCATCTCCCGTGCCCTTTCCCAATACACGCGGACATTGATTTCCCAGACCTCAAAGTATGATGATTGGAAAAGAGGCGAGGCTACCTTGAATTCATTGGAACTGCAAGGCTATCAGCTCTACCAGAACCATTGCTCAAGCTGTCATCAAGAAGGTCTATTTACCGATTTGGATTATCACAACAATGGCCTGGACTTGATTTACCCTGACCCTCCTGCTTTGGAAGGACTCTTTCTTGGTCGGTTCAGAATCAGCTTTGATTCTCTGGATTTGGGTGCTTACAAAACTCCCAGCCTTCGGAATGTCACACTCACTGCTCCTTACATGCACGATGGGCGATTTGAGAGTTTGGAGGAGGTTTTGGATCACTATCAGTCCGGAATTCAAGTCAATTATTCATTAGCTCCTCAACTCAAAGAAGGAATCAATTTATCCCCAGATGAACGAAAGGCGCTTTTATCTTTTCTCAAAACCCTACAGGATGATGCCTTTGTCCTGTCCCATATTCAAGATTCAGAAAAATGAAAAAAATAGTCTTCCTAATTCTCTTTTCGCTAGCCTTTTCCAACCGAGGAATGGCCTGCGATAGTTGTAATTTCTTCGAATACAGCCTTTTGGAAAACAAAAGTTACTTTGGTCTTTTCTATCGGTTCCGCGGGTTTGACGATTACAAATCCTACTCTAGCTCTACTACTTCGCAAATCAGGAATTTCCCCGCTCAGCTCAGCACCAATCTAAGGCCTTGGGACGGGCCTTCAGTTATGCACGAACCGGAAGGAAATGGACTCTTTGTCCAAAAAACCAAGCAAGATTTTGAAACCTATCAAACAATAGAAGCTCGAGGGAATTTCACGCTGGACAACAAATGGAATTTTACTTTTCTTCTGCCTTACGAGTTTAATAGAGTCTACTATGAAAAATACCTGGACCTGCCAAATCCTACACGGGACACCACCCTGTACGTGCAGGGCTGGGGAGACCTGACTGTGACTGCAGAATATATTCACCTTATCTACAATACCAAGTCCCGGCACACCTTGCGACCCGGCTTGGCCCTGACATTACCGACCGGGCAGGCTTTGGTAACTTCGAACAATGAAAATCAGGATCTATTTGATCCGATCATTCAGCCCGGAAAAGGTGCTTTTTCCTTTACCCCGCGATTGAATTATCAATGGTTTCTCGACAATCAGGGAGTCAATGTAGGGCTCAGCTACCAATGGAGCACTGAAGGAGAGCAGACTTACGAGTTTGGAAACAGCTTCAATGCCTATGCGCTGTATTTTCGCCAGTTTGAACTGAAAAGCGGACTTCTACTCGTACCCAATGCCGGATTTTACTACGAGCGATCTGAAATGGACCTGTATCAGGGAGAGCTTCAGGAACTGACCGGTGGAAAGGTTGGCTTTGCCCAGCTTGGCTTGGATATCAATTGGGTACAGACCACTTTTTCCGTATTGGTTCAGAGTCCGGTTTTTCAAACTCTAAACGGAAATCAGATTCAAAATCAAAACCGATTCAGCGTGGGAATAATCCGAAGCTTTAAGCTATGATAAGATAACTTGTCTAGGTGAGAAATATCACTGTTTTTAGCTGAGGATATAGCGAATTTTCATACACCTTAAAAAAAGAGGAAATGAAAAAGCTACTCTACGCCCTTGGTTTTTTGATCCTGCCAATTGTAGGATGCCAAGAAGAAATAAATCCTGCCGTAAAAACAAGTCTTTCTGAAGCCGAATTATCTGATCTTCTCTTTACTCGGGAGGAAGAAAAACTGGCCCACGATGTATATACTTATGCATTTGAAAAGTATGGAGTATCGATATTCCAAAATATATCCAGAAGCGAAACCCAGCATACCAATTCTGTCCTCCAAGTGATGGAATCTTATCAGCTATCAGACCCTTTGGATGGAAGCATCTCACTTGGAGAGTTCACCGATCCCACACTTCAAAACCTTTATTCTGAGCTTACATCCAAAGTTGATATTTCATTGGAAGAGGCTACTAAAGTCGGACTTTTGATAGAGGATATGGATATTTTGGACCTGCAACTTGCTATTGCATCTACTCAAAAGCCAGAGTTGATTCAACTCTACGAAAAGCTCAAATGTGGTTCAGAAAATCATATGCGAGCCTTCTATAATCAAGCCAATTCTCTAGGGGTAACCTATAATCCCAGCTATATCAGCATAGAAGAATTTGATCGCATTGTAAACTCCAGCAACACCACTTGTCAACCCAACTAATTTATGATCTCTATACTATTTCTTCTACAATTACTGGTCAACTCTCCAGAAGTACCAGCCAAAGATTTAGAGTTCACCAGCTCTCCTATTGACATTCGAGAAGAATTAATATCGGATGAAGGCTTGGTTTTACTTCAAAAACACTGTTACGCCTGCCATAATCCCAAGTCAAAATCTCATGATGAAATAATAGCTCCTCCACTTTGGGGAATGAAAAAACATTACTTAGAAGCTTATCCAGAAAAGGCTGAATTCGAAAAAGCTATGATGAATTTCATTCAAAATCCAACTGAGGAGAAGGCACTTATGAAGGGACCAATCAAGCGTTTCGGATTGATGCCAAAACCCGCAGTGTCCAATGAAGATCTACAAAAAATAGTAAGCTACATCTACGCTAATGAAATCGAAAATCCCGCATGGCACATAGAAAAAGACAATCAGAAAAAAAATAAATCAGGCGGCTTGAGGTGACCAAGGTCACGTCCTGAGCGGAAGGAGTGAGTTAGATTTGTTCTATCAAATAACAAAAACGATTTAATAATGGATACAGAAAATCAAATTCCAACTATGCCAAGAATAGGAGATTTAGCTCCTGATTTTGAAGCGATGACCACTACCGGAAAAATGAAGTTTTCCGAATATATCAAAGACAGCTGGACCATTCTATTCTCTCACCCAGCGGATTTTACGCCGGTTTGTACTACTGAAATGAGTGGATTTGCATTGGACCAAAAATTCTTTGATGAGCATCAGACCAAATTGGTGGGATTGAGTATTGATTCCATCCACGCCCACATTGCTTGGGTGAATAATGTAAAAAAGAATACTGGCGTCCTTTTCGAGTTTCCGATCATCGCAGATATCGACATGAGTGTTTCGAAGCTATACGGTATGCTTCAGCCTGGTGAGAGCGAGACTGCGGCAGTTCGTGCAGTCTTCTTTATCGATCCTGCCGGAAAGATCAGGTTGATCATGTACTATCCACTCAATGTGGGAAGAAATATGGATGAGATCAAAAGAGCATTGATTGCTTTGCAAACGGCCGACAAGCATAAAGTGGCGCTTCCATTGAACTGGACCCCTGGAGAAAAAGCAATCGTCCCTCCACCAAAGACTGTAGCTGAAATGCAAGAGCGAGAAGCAAGTGACTATGAAATGGTAGATTTTTATTTAGCTAAGAAAGATCTGCCAAAAGACTAAGATTTTTTGGATTAAAGGGTTAATTGATGATAAAACCTCTCTGAGCTTTCGGAGAGGTTTTTTTGGTTTTGGGAATTAATAGCTTCAGAAATTAAAATAATATTCATAGTATGTTTATAAACCTATATTTATTATTTCTACAAAATATTTTAAAAAATGAGTAGAATTTTAAACCAGTATTTATAAATCAAACAAAATAAAATACAATATCTAGTAAAAAAGAAAGCCTGTTTCTAAAAACAGGCTTCTTTCATGGGTCTATTGTTGATTAAGTAAAACCAAATAAACTTCGGCGATTGGGCAATAAGATTAAATTTTGAATCACCAAAATTTCTTAAACATACAAAAATTGCTGACAAATAACCAAATACAGGAGAAAATATAATCACTGTTTTTGAAAAGATTTCGGAGTGGCACCGTATTCTTGCTTAAATGCTCGAATGAAATACCCGATAGAATTGAATCCAGACATGACTGCTACTTCTTTTACCTGAAATCCCCCAATCTGTAAATAGTATCGTGCTAGCTTGAGCCTTTCAGAAAGGATGAATTCCACTGGGGTCTGTCCAAGTTCTTGCTTAAAGGTTCGTACAAAGTGTGCTTTACTCATACAGGCTTGGGAAGCCAATTGCTCCAGCGTGAGATTTTCTCTAATATTTTTTTTGATAAAATCCACGACATGTGCTAGCCTGTTTCCAGATGAAAGCTCCTTGTAAGTCTTTTGAAGCATTTCACGGGCTTGCGTTTGATTTAATCGAATCAAAAGCTCTTTGAGCGCAAGGGAGGCGATTAAATCCTTTTCTTTTGATCGCTCTTTTACTCCAATTTTGATGAAACGATTGATTATTTCAGAGAGATCTTGCGTATTAATCAAATGGAAATAGCTCAGGTCCAAGCCCCATTCTTGAGACAACACCTTATCCGGCAAACGCTCATTCAGCATATTGAAGGTGTTTTCTATCATCTCCTTGGAGATTGATAAAGCAATACACTGGGTAGGATTATCCCATTGTGCTTCCGGAAAATCAATCTTCATCACTTCATTGGGAGGAACTATCACAGACTCCCCTGGCAAGTAATCAAATCCAGGCCGGTCAAATAAATGCATAACCTTCTTGCCTTTCAGCATGGTAGTCAAGACCAAATCCCCAAAAACAAGATTGACATCAGAAGCTTCCTGATGCGTTTCAAAAATATTTAGCTCGCAGCTGTCGAGTGTATAGGTAGTTCGATTTTCAACCAGGGTCTTTAGATCTCTTGGATTTCTCCAAGGGACACCGGCAATGAAGTTATTTTGGGACATTCGGTAATTTTCTAATAATCAATAAATTAAAAAAAAATATTAACTTATAATAACAAATGAAATTTCTTTTTTATTTCAAAATATCAATATAAGTGCATGATGTGATCATTCTGTGCAATTTTTTATTTTGAATAAATAAGAATTTTGAGAATAAACCAAAAATAACCTTTTAACAAATGGAAAATCTGACATTATCACAGGCTCAGCCTGTAGAAAGACCTCAACTGAAAGAAAAATACGACCACTTCATAGGAGGCAAGTGGGTAGCTCCGAGCTCAGGAGAATATTTCGAGAATATTTCTCCAATAGATGGAAAGCCGATTGCAAAAGCAGCCCGAGGAAATAAGCAGGATATAGACATGGCTCTCGATGCAGCGCACGCAGCATTTCCCTCTTGGTCCAAAACCTCCCCTACTGAGCGATCAAGAATCCTAAACAAGATCGCTGACGTCATCGAGGAAAATCTCGAAATGCTAGCAAGAATCGAAACCATGGACAATGGTAAGGCACTACGAGAAACAAGAGCTGCCGATCTTCCACTTTGTGTGGATCACTTCAGATATTTTGCCGGGGTCATCCGTGCTGATGAAAGTACTATCTCAGAACATGATGAGCATACTGTAAGCATCGCCCTTCATGAGCCACTTGGTGTAGTAGGACAAATCATTCCTTGGAACTTCCCGCTTCTGATGGCTACCTGGAAAATCGCACCGGCACTAGCTGCAGGCTGCTGCACTGTGGTAAAGCCAGCTGAGCAAACTCCAACAAGCATCATGGTATTGATGGAATTGATCGGAGACATTTTACCTGCAGGTGTCCTAAACGTAGTTTCTGGATTTGGACCGGAAGCTGGAAAGCCATTAGCGACTTCTCCAAGAGTAGCTAAAGTAGCCTTCACCGGAGAGACCACCACGGGTAGACTGATCATGCAATATGCTTCTGAAAACCTTATTCCAGTCACCATGGAACTGGGAGGAAAATCTCCAAATATCTTCATGAAGTCAATCGCAGATGCCGATGATGATTTCTTTGACAAGTGTGTGGAAGGTGCTGTGATGTTTGCGCTCAACCAAGGTGAAGTTTGTACCTGTCCTTCTCGAATTTTGGTTCATGAAGACATCTATGACGTATTCATGGAGCGAGTCATTGCTCGGACCAAGGCTATCAAAATGGGACATCCTTTGGCCGAAGACACCATGATGGGTGCTCAGGCTTCCAACGATCAGTATGAAAAAATTCTTTCTTATATCGAAATCGGGAAACAAGAAGGAGCATCAGTCCTCACTGGAGGCGCCAAAGCAGGATTGAATTCCGGTTTGGAAACTGGCTATTACATTCAACCAACTATCCTAAAGGGACACAACAAGATGCGTGTCTTCCAAGAGGAAATATTTGGGCCGGTCACTTGTGTGACTACGTTCAAAACTACCGAAGAGGCAATTGAAATCGCCAATGACACCATGTACGGACTAGGTGCAGGCCTTTGGTCTAGAGATGCTCATGAGCTTTATCAAGTACCGCGTGCCATCAAGGCTGGACGAGTTTGGGTCAATTGCTACCACGCCTATCCAGCGCATGCGCCGTTTGGAGGGTACAAAAAATCAGGATTTGGACGTGAAAACCATGCGATGATGCTCAATCATTATCGCCAGACCAAAAACATGTTGATCTCCTACAGCAAGCAGAAATTAGGATTCTTCTAGAATTAACGATTTCTATGATTCAAAGGCGGGGAGAACTTTTCCCCGCCTTTATTTGCTTTAAACCTAAACCCAAAAAACCATGCCTCAAACCAAAAGAATCTTGATCACTGATGCGGCGAAAGAAACCATCGATACCCTACGAAAGCGATTTGGTAACGAATTGATGTTTCACCAAAGCGGAGGTTGCTGTGATGGCTCTTCTCCCATGTGCTTCGAAAAGGGAGATTTTAAGGTAGGCTCTCAAGATGTTTGGATGGGGAAAGTCTATGGATGTGACTTTTTTATGTCAGCCGATCAGTTTGAGTACTGGAAACACACCCAATTAACTTTAGACATTACTCCAGGTCGAGGCAGTAGCTTCTCGATCGAAATTCCCATGGGAATCCGATTCATCATTCGATCCAGGATATTCACCATGGAAGAGCTTGAAAACCTGGAACCTATCCTAACCGGAGAAGAGTATTTGGAACAGGAAGCTTGATAAGCCTGTATGGTTTCAGACCTCTAAGGCTCTCCATGAAATACGATTCTCTCAGAAACTCGAACAAAGCTCTTTTTTCTAAATTTCCTGATTCCATCCATTTGGAAAGGAAACTTTGCTTAGCAGCCTCATTTCTAAATACTCATTCTTTTACTATCTTAATCAGAATTTACCCAGCTTATGAAGAAAATTCTGATTTTCCTTTTATCCCTATTTTTGATCTATCTGATCGGGATCAACACCGTGCCTTCTTACATCGAAGCGCAGAGAAATCCAGTAAAAATCCCTGGTCCTTATGTCGTCTCAGCAGAAGCTCAAGAGCTATATGACCGACTGGATTTTATCGCTGATCTTCATTGTGATGCATTGCTTTGGGGAAGAGACCTGACCAAGCGAGGAGATCGAGGTCATGTAGACTTCCCTCGAATGCGGGAAGGAAATGTGGCTTTTGAGATGTTTACAATCGTATCTAAATCTCCGGCTGGGCAAAACATGCAGGAAAATAGTGCCGACGCTTTTGACAATATTACCCCGCTTACCATTGCAAAAGGTGAAAGCCCATCGAACTGGTTTAGTCTGATCAATCGCACCCTTTCCCAGGCTCAGGCCTTGGATGGCTTTATTTCCAAAGAAGGTGAAAATGCCATCCTGATTAAGACAAAGGCTGACTTTGAGAAACTTCTACAAATGCGCGAATCCAACCCAAAAGTAATTGGTGGTATGCTCGGAATCGAAGGCGGACATGCCTTGGAGGGTAATCTCGAAAATATTGATGCCGTGTACGAAGCAGGAATCCGGATGATTGGACCTACGCACTTTTTTGACAATGAATTGGGGGGTTCGGCTCATGGAGAAAGCGGAGAAGGTCTCTCAGACTTTGGAAAAGCTGCCGTCAAGCGAATGAATGAATTGGGTATCTTCATTGACCTTGCCCATTCATCCCCTGCAATTGTCGAAGATGTGCTTAATCTAAGTAATGAACCTGTGATTGTTTCCCATACGGGAGTCAGGGGGGTATTGGACTCCCAGCGAAACCTTAGCGATGAGCAAATTCAAAGAATTGCAAAAAATGGAGGAATCATCGGGATTGCTTTTTTTGATATGGCAGTCGGCACTCCAGAGATCCCCAACATTATCGCCTCTATCAAACACGTGCGGGATTTGGTAGGAATTGAGTATGTGGCCTTAGGTTCTGATTACGATGGCTCGGTTGCTGTTCCATTTGATATTACAGGATTACCGCTGATCGTGGAAGGACTTCTAGAGGCAGGATTTTCCGAATCTGAAATACGGGCTGTAATGGGGGAGAATGTCAAGCAGTTTCTCTTAAAAAATCTCCGCTAATCATGAATGAGAAAGTATTACATCAGGAATCTGAACGCTTTGGCAAACTTCAGGAATACATGCGAGAGTTTGTCTACGGAGGTATAGACGGAGCAGTTACCACTTTTGCAGTAGTAGCAGGAGGCTTTGGAGCCAATCTAGACACAGGAATCATCATAATTCTTGGCTTTGCAAATCTTCTTGCTGATGGTTTCTCTATGTCTGTAGGGGCCTATCTTTCTGCCAAAACCGACCGGGAGAATTTCAAAAAACATGAGAAAATCGAATATTGGGAGGTAGAGAATATACCTGAAAAGGAACGGGAAGAAATCCGCGAAATCTATGAGGCAAAAGGTTTCAAAGGTGAGCTATTAGAAAAAGTCGTAGACCAAATCTGCTCGGACAAGGATCTTTGGGTAGCCGAGATGATGAAGGATGAGCTCGAAATGATGGAAGAGAACAAAAGTCCTTTTAAGATCGGACTAGCCACCTTGATTTCGTTCATTCTTGTCGGGTTTATACCCCTATTGGTATATTTGATTGATTTCTTTAGCCCCATCGAAAAACATCTATTTTTATACACCAGTATTCTTACCGGTGTGGCCTTTATGATCATAGGCTGGATGAAAAGCTGGGTTAATCAGACTGCAGTTGGAAGAAGTATTTTCGAAACACTAGCCCTAGGTTTATTGGCCGCAATGGTTGCCTTTTATGTGGGTGATTTATTAGAAGGATTTTTTATCAAATAGGTAAATGACAAAAATCGAAGAGGTTCTTGAAAAATTGGATCAAATCATTTCTGAATGCCGTTCCAAGCAAAGCCGGATAGGATATTTTGCGATTCTTTACAGGCAAGTCACGCGCAGGGTCAGAGATGGAATTCTAGCAGGAGAATTTGAAGACAATCCACGAATGGAAGTCCTAGATGTGCTTTTTGCCAAGCGATTTATCGACGCGTATGAAGATTGGGTACAAAGTCAAGCCATCACTGAAAGCTGGAGATTGGCTTTTGAGGCCAGCAAAAACACCAATCATCTCGTATTGCAACATTTACTCTTAGGGATCAATGCTCACATCAATTTGGACCTTGGGATCGCTGCCTCTGAAACTATGAAAGGGAAAGAGCTTCAAGCGATCAAAAGTGATTTTGACCAAATCAATTTCATTCTTTCAGAGCTGGTTGACGACGTGAAAGCTAACATCAGTAAGGTTTCTCCAATTTTTGGTTGGTTGATCCCCTTGGCGAAAGGTCGGGATGAGATGCTTCTTAACTTTTCGATTCAAATTGCCAGAGATGGTGCCTGGAAGTATGCTGGAGAATATCACATTGATCCAAATAAAAACTATCAGATTCAGAACCGAGATAAAAACATTGCTGCTCTCGCAAAAAAGCTAATCAATCCGGGAAAATTCCTTGGATTTCTCATCAAAATCGTGGGATTCGCAGAATGGAAGTCGGTAAGTAAAACGATGGATCAGTTGGATCAAGTAGCAGCTGAAACCCTAAAAAAAATTTGAACCAGTAGAAGGTTTAAAATACAACTTCATCCAGGAATTTCTTACAATCATAAACTGGAATCTCCGAAAAATAAAAACCTTCCGAGTCCTCGGTGATGATGGCTTGACATTCATGTTGCAAAGCCGAATAATACTCCAAGCCATCCTCGAAATCCACCACACTTGGATCAGAAACTGCTCGAGAAACCACTATCGAATCGACTGAAGCAATATATAGCTTGGAAGAAAGGACTTCCATTTTTCGTTTAGCAAGGCCTGCGCCACTCTTCTTCTCTGAAAAATAGAATGCAATAGCCAAGCAAATAGGTGTGGTGTAAAGTTGAAATCCTCGCTTATCAGCCAAACTTAATATTCGCGCCGAATGCGGAAAAAGCGGATATTCCTTATTTAACACAGAAACCAGAACATTCGCATCGAGAAAAACCTTCATTTTTTGCTACCAAAAAACTCATCTTTCATTTCCTTTCTACTCGATGACGTGCGCTTGTATTCTACCTCACCCTCAGACACCATATTTACCCAATCAGCAATCGGAAGCTCCTCCAACGATTGGTAATTTTTGGAAGTCATCTGAGCATAAAGAAACTCCGTCAGTCTGGAAAGACTGATGTTATTTTGGTCGGCAAAATCCTTGGCTCGGTCTATAATATCTTTATTAAAAGACAAAGTGATTTTAGTATCCATGGCTCCTTATATCTAAACCTTGCCGTAAAAAAAATTAAATTTACACGTAATCCAAAGCAAATCCCTGATTTTCTTCGCTTTTCAATCCCAATTTGCCAATTCCCGATCAGTTTCAGCACGGTTTTTCCGGTTGGTTTTTTCCTTTTTTAGGTCAGTAGCGTAGAAATGCGTGTCCTGAAAATAACCAACCCGAGCATCGGATTCACCTTTGGCAATGACCCATTTTTCTCCTTTGAATAGCTTTACCTTTTCCTCATGAAGTTCTAGAAGTTCGTCATAAGGCCCACGAGGTGAGATTAATTTGACAAAAATAGGTGCCGTCTCGATCGCGATGAAAAGCAGCATAATGAAAATGTTGGCTAAAGCCATAGCCGAACTTTCGCTAGTCAAACCTGAGAGCCCATCCATCCGTGCGGCTAGTCCATCAAAGCCCTCGATACCCGGTTGCTGCTTTTCAAACTCTACCTGACGCAAAGCCATAAACTCCCGAATCTGGGCCTCTAGCGTGTCAATTCGAACTTGGTTTCTACTTCGCAAAGTATTCAAAGCAAGTTGCGCTGCATCCAGCTGCTGTTCCTTTTTCTTGGCATTTGTACCAAGCCCTACAATCCCACTTGTGCCTGAGGTCTTTTCGCCGAATCGTTCTGCATCATATTCTTTCTGAAGTTGATCGCGAAAAGCCTCCGCCTCAGAAACCTCTGCTTTTAGCGCCTCTATCCTAGATTCCAATTCTTGAATTTCAGGAAAACCTTTAGCCAAATTAGCTTTGGATTGAGCGATGAATTCAGTTTTCCTTTCGTCTAATTTCCGGTTGATTTCCCGCTCAAACATTTTCAATTCCAAAGGCTTAGAAATAACTAAGGCCAATAAAACGGCCAAGACCAATCTTGGAATTGCCAGCCTCCATTCTTCCCAAGCACGCTCTTTTTTACGCATACTTGATACGATAAATCGATCGAGGTTGAAAATCATCAAACCCCAAAGCATCCCGAATAAAACAGCAGGCAAAAGACTTTGAAATACCGTGTGTAGTGCATAGCCCGCGGCCAAAGCTGCCAAAACCCCGGTAAAAAACACAGTCGCTCCAATACCAAAGTACTTATTGCATTCGGTGGGAGTTCGCTTCAAAATGGAAAAATTGGCTCCGCTGCAAAACCAAAAAAATCTAGTCAATTGATTCATAAGAAAGGGATTTGGTGATCTGTCTTATACCTAACGCCAAAATGCATGCAAAACAGATACACTGCAATCTCTTTGGGCCGAAATGCCTAGAATGGGGGTAGAAAGCTTGATTTTGGTGTCAAAACCCTAAAAATGGACAATCTTGAAAAGTGCGCGAATTGTTCGATTACGTTCAGGGGATGATCGGTTTTGGATCAGGGCTTTTTTGAATTATGTTTGGAAAATGAAAACGACCTTAGTCTCCCTTTTCCTTTTGATCGGCTTTTTCATTGGAGAAGTCCAATCTCAGACTGTCCCTTTTGAGAAGGAAGTCAAACTAATTACCGACAGACTAAAACGCGATGGTTATCAGGTGGGAAGCACGCTTTTCACTGGAAGCTCTTCGATACGGATGTGGGTCAGCCTCCAGGAAGATTTCCCTCAAAAACCCATCATCAATACGGGCTTTGGCGGATCTACTGCAGCAGATCTAAAGAGGCATTTATACCCCTTGGTTTTACAATTGCGACCCGCACGAGTATTTATTTACGAGGGAGACAATGACATCAACAATGGTACACCGATCGATGAAATCATGTCTGACCTCGAGCAGATCGTAATGCGGATTCAAGTTGTGGATCCAAATTGCCAGGTCTACCTAATCAGTGCAAAACCAAGCCCTTCGAGATGGGACAAAAAAGAACAATACTTGGCACTGAATGAAGCTATGAAGTCCTACACCGAAAAAAAAGAAAATGTAGGTTTTGTAGATGTTTGGACTCCTATGCTTGACGAAGACGGGAATCCTAAATCCGACATATTTCTACAGGATCAACTTCATATGAATAAGACTGGATATGATATTTGGAGAGAAATTTTTGCAAAATATTTCCCTGAAGAAACTCCCCAGTAATTACGGCCCAAAAACACGTAGGGAAAGTGCCAAAACAATCTGCTCTGAACGAAAGCTTTTGTCTGCGCCCAGAATCCTATCCAGATTGATTCGCTGGTCATTGAATTCCCGCTCATAGCGAAGATCCAGACCAACAGGGCCTATCGCTACTCCGAAGCCAAACTGATATCCAAGTCTAAGTCGCTTATTGAATTCTGCTGATTGGGAGGGTAAAAAATTATCCTCTAAGGTATAATGCACTGAAGGTCCTCCAAAAGCAGTCAGGAGCTTAAATAAGCGAATCCCCACCAAAACAGGCACATCTATCCGTTGGGTAAATGCCTCTCCATTGACCGTTTGGAATCGAGTCTCAGTAAATACCGCCTCAGGTCGCAAATAGATATCATAGGAGTTCATGGTGTAAAAAAGCCCCGCATGATAGCCTACATTTCCAAAAGGCTCTTTCCAAACCTGTCCGGCATCTTTAAAATATTTACCAGAGGTATTGTAATTAGTACCAAACTTCAAGCCTAGACCTGAACCTTGCTGAGCATGCAATTGGAGTGGAGCTATGAAAACAAATACGAGGATAAATAGATAATTCAGCTTTGCCATGGCTAGAAGGTTTTGTAAGAAGTCGGTACAGAATCTCTTTTTGTAATTTGTCAGACAATCCTTTTTAGGATTTTTTTACGTATCTGAGATCAATGAATCAAAACAGAAACCAGATTGTTTGGTTTTAGAGTTGGTTCAAGACTTAGAATTACAAAAACCGAACCGAACAGAATAAATCCATCAGAATGTATCACTTAAAATCCAAATACAGCATTATGCTTACTTTCATTTTAGGACTCTTTATGGCTTGCAGCAGCCCACAAGAGTCTACCGAAATTCAAGAGCTCACAGAAGAAGACAGCCAAAAACTAGCCCAATTTTCAGGTAAAACAGAGTTAGCTACTTTCGCAGGTGGTTGCTTTTGGTGCGTGGAAGCGCCATTTGAAGATCTGGACGGAGTCATCACCGTGATCTCAGGGTATGCAGGAGGTAAGGAAAAGAACCCTACCTACGGAGAAGTAAGTAGCGGTAAAACTTCCCACCGCGAATCAGTCCAGATTACCTATGACCCCGAAGTCATCAGCTATTCCGAATTAGTGGATATCTTTTGGCAAACTTTCGATCCTACAGATGTAGGGGGCTCTTTTTATGATCGGGGATCTCAATACGAGTCCGCTATTTTCTTTCACTCTGCCGAGCAAAAAAGAGTAGCTGAAGACTCCAAAAAGCTATTGGATGAATCAGGGAGATTCGAAAAGCCAATTGCTACCCCAATAATCAAATACACCAATTTCTACCCAGCAGAAGAGTACCATCAGGATTACTACAAAAAGAATCCGGCTGATTACTACGCCTATCGAAAAGGAAGTGGAAGAGATGCTTTTATCAAAAAGCATTGGCCTGAATTAAGCGCAGAGAAATATCCTGCCACTCCGAAAGTTGAGCTGAAAGAAAAACTCACTCCTCTTCAGTATGAGGTAACTATGGAAGACGCTACCGAATATGCTTTCCAAAATGAATACAATGGGAATAAGGAGGAAGGAATTTACGTTTGTATAGTATCCGGTGCTCCGCTTTTCAGTTCCAAGGATAAATATGAATCTGGCTCGGGTTGGCCAAGTTTTACAAAGCCAATCGATGCTCGCCTTATTGATAAACCAATTGACAAAAGCCTAGGGATGACTCGTGTAGAAGTCAGAAGTAAACTGGGAAATAGCCACGTGGGACATGTGTTTTACGACGGTCCTGCCCCAACTGGTTTGCGTTACTGCATGAATTCAGCAGCCATGAAATTCATCCCTAAATCAGAAATGGAATCAGCTGGATATGGGGAATATCTTTGGTTGGTAGATTAGAGCTTCGGGTTACTAGGCACAACACAGAAAAGGGTGGTCATCACCCTTTTTTGTATTATGAACAAATTTTTTCACTCTTATCTTTTCCTAGTTTTATTTTATAAAAAATCTTTCAATTTTATTTTTTTTAATTCGATTTTGGTAAATAGTGCAGAATTTTAATACCCACACATGACAAATTTTGACCTCTTGATCGTCGACGATGATCCTGCTTTTCGAAAAATCCACGAAGCACTCGTTAGACGTTCAGAATTCCATGATGCCCCTGTTCTACTAGAAAATGGCCAAACAACAATAGAATACCTAGAGTCTAATCCCAGCGGCAACAAACTCCTCCTTCTTGACATCTTTATGCCAGTAGTGGATGGTTGGGCAGTGCTAGACTATATCGAAGAGCTCAAAAAACCTGAATCAATCAAGGTTATCTTAATCACATCTTCGGTCAATAAGAGTGATAAAGTCAAGGCCATGGATTATGTAAGTGTAATCGAATATATTGAAAAGCCACTTGTCGAAGATTACCTTCGAATGCTGAAAAATCAATTCCTATTCTAATTAACGAATCAGGCGGAAGGTCAGATTAATTCTTTCGCCTGATACTTTTTTTGATTTGGGGATTTGATGCTCCCAATGATCCTGACAAGCCCCCTTCATGAGCAAAAGACTTCCATGTCCAAGCTCAATTTGTCGCTTTTCTTTTTTGTCCACATAGTTTCGAAATTGAAATCTGCGGGAAACCCCAAAGCTTACCGAAGCGATTACAGGCTCAGGCCCTAGACTTGCTTCGTTATCTCGATGCCATCCCATGGAATCTTGACCATCGCGGTAGAAATTCAGCAAGACATGAGAAAATCTCGCTTCAGCCACTTCCTCTACTTTACCTTTGATTTCAAGAAGAGTTTTGGACCAAGGAATCGGCTCCATCGTAATCCCTGAATAGCTGTAAGAAATACCCTTGTCACCATAGAGGGCTGTTAACCGAGGCTGCATCACTTTCTTTCCAAACATCCAAATGGCCTCATGCTTCCAGGAAATATCATCTCTGAGGATTTTGAAATACTCATCAGCTTTTTTTAATTCAAAAAGACTATCAAAGTAAAGCGCTTCCCCACTGTGAGGTAATAAGTTTTTTGTATCAAAAGGAAACAAGTTGGCCATCATAATGCTCAAACTCGATATCAATTAGCCTGTTTAAAAATACCTTCAGAAAATAATTTTTCGACAGACTGATTATATTTGATAAAAATCAGTGTTATGAAGAAATTTGGCTGGATTGTAGGAATTTTCCTCATCGTTTTCCTTTCTGTATTCATGTGGTGGAAATACTTTTTCGTTTTTGGAGAAGGTGTCAAAGCCGGATCTCTAAATTATTTCGTAAAGAAAGGAGTGGTTTTCAAAACTTATGAGGGCAGAGTAGTACAAGAGGGCTTTCAAAGCCCAACCGCAGGCGCATTACAAAGTAATGAGTTTCGGTTTTCCGTGATTGACGAAGAGGTAGCACTACAGCTTGAGCGCTCCTCCGGAAAATTCGTGGAACTCAGATACAAAGAATACAACGGAACGCTACCCTGGAGAGGAGCCAGTAATTTTGTCGTCACAGAAGTGCTGGACATAAAAGAGTCAGGCAAGGCCTCTACCTCAGGGGTACCTTTCGATCAATAAATCAAGGCCGAGTCCAGTAGTCTACTACCAAAACCTCCTTTAGGTGCGGACCTAGTATTTCACCAAACTTCTGATGCGCAGGATGCGGTAAGTAGGCATCTCTGTCTTCGTTGGAGTGAAAAGTGAGCGTAAAGGCATGCGTCAATCCTCTGTTCAACCCCTCAGGACTTGAATTTTCTCCCCATTCAAAGGATTGGATACCAGGAATCTCATTTTGAAGATTTCGAAAAGCATCAATTACCATTTGGACATCTTCTGCAGAAGAAGAGTCTTTAAATGAAAAGTAAACCGCATGTCTTAATACAGAATCCGGTTCATTTTGAACGGTAACTTGATTTTCACTCATTTGATCGGAATTGTTTTCAGGGTTTTGACAAGCAAAAGCTAATAGCAGAAAGGCAATTAATCCAAGATTCTTCATTTTATGGGGTTTTCTTTGTTAGGTTTTTCATGGATAGGTTTCAAAC
This sequence comes from Algoriphagus formosus, assembly GCF_002807035.1. Lineage (GTDB taxonomy): Bacteria > Bacteroidota > Bacteroidia > Cytophagales > Cyclobacteriaceae > Algoriphagus > Algoriphagus formosus. Next base: position 1,179,867 of record NZ_NIUC01000001.1, read on the forward strand.
TCACCCCCAAACATTTTAATAATTCAGGTATTGTGAGCAAAAGCAAGATCAAATTAATCAAAAATATTAATCCGCCATCTTGGTTTTTGAAGTAAGTCTAATTACCTTAAATTAAATTTAAATAGTAAAACTATTTTATAAATAGATATAAGTTAAAACCTCCCTCCTATCAGGGAGAGGTTAAGTCTGACTAAAACCGATAAAAACATATGAAAAACACCCTCCTCTGCTTCTTGTCTTTGATTTTTTTAGCTTCTTGCGGCCAAAATGAGACAAAGGAAACCGAAACGAGTATTTCCGAGTATTCAATTACAAAAATTGATTCGTTCGAAGTAAATAATTTAACCCGAGTATTTATTCGGGATTACTCAGCAGAACTAGACAGGTATTTTGGCTATGCCATGGTCGAAGATGATCTTTTGGAGATTTCTCGTGAGGGTGAAATCATCAAACGAACTCATAAAAAAGGTGACGGTCCTGGCCTTTATGGTAACTGGAATCCAATTGGAATCAGTTTTGGACCAGAGCAAGAACGAATCGTAGAGCTGCCATTTCAGATTCTTTCCTATGATTCTACGTACTCTGTGATTCATAGTCAGCGCATCCAGTCACCGCTGCCGATTCGAACCTTTGGTCCTATGGGCCGAACGGAATACTTCCAAAATTCTGACAGCACCTTTTACCTAGTTGGGCCTAGCAATTATCTTTCTTCCCATTACTTGATTCAAAATGAAGAAGGTCGAGACACCTTGAAGAACTTTTACAAAATCCACATCCAATCAGGGGATATGAAATCCATCATCCCCTATCGTGAATCAAGTCCCTACCGACAGACTCAGGATGTCTATCAAGAATTGATGACTAAAAGCTTTCTGGTCGATCATGAAAGGCAGGAACTACTTATCCTACATGCTCTCTCGAAGGAAATAGAAGTCTACAACTTACCTGACTTGGATTTTTCCCGAAGCATACCAATTACCCACTCAGAATTTGTTGAATATTCCCCTGTGCCATTAGGAACCATGGGAAATGATGACCGAATCAAACCGCTACGCTTCATGGCAGGGCGAAATCAAAGTTTGATCAAAGTAGACTCCGATACTTACCTGATCAAATATTTTACAGGAGTATCCGAAGCTGAATATCAAACTAGAATTGCGAATGATGCTACTTATATTCCTAGCTCTGACCCTGAAGAGCAGGCCATATTGATCATCAAAAATGGTGAGCAAGTAAGTCAGGAGCTTTCAGGAATTGCAGGAAGTATTTTATTTGGTCTGGGCGATGGCAAGTTTTTGGTTCAGGAACCTGAAAATCAAGAAGTAGAGGAAGAAAAAACCCGCTTTTCAATCTATCAAATCAAAAGTTCATAATCATGCGTATAGCCTTCTTTAGCACCAAAAAATACGACAGGGACAGCTTCTCCTCTTTGGTCAAAGATTATGGTTTTCAGATCGATTTTCTGGAGGCAAAACTCGATCATCAATCAGCTATACTAGCACAAGGACATGATGTAGTATGTGCATTTGTCAATGATCAAATCGATTCCAAAACGCTAGAAATACTCTCGAAGGAAGGAGTCAAATTGATTGCGCTTCGATGTGCAGGATATAATCAGGTGGATCTAGAAAAAGCGAAGGAACTGGGAATCCGAATAGTCAGAGTACCTGCCTACAGTCCCGAGGCAGTCGCCGAGCATACTTTTGCACTCATCCTGACCCTGAGTCGCAAAACTCATAAAGCCTATAACCGAGTCCGAGAATCAAACTTTTCCCTAGAAGGGTTGACAGGATTTAATATTTTTCAAAAAACCGTCGGAGTCATCGGTACAGGAGCAATTGGTAGAGCATTTTGTAAAATCGCACTAGGATTTGGCTGCAAAGTATTGGCCTTCGATGTCATGGAAAATGCCGAAATGAAAAAAATCGGTGTTCAATATTGTTCGTTGGACGAGCTATTTGCCCGCTCCCAAATCATATCCCTACATTGCCCCTTGACTCCTGACACCCATCACATTATCAATAAGAAGGCGATGGAAAAAATGAAGGACGGCACCATGCTGATCAATACTTCAAGAGGTGCACTTATTGATACGAAGGCAGTCATTTCAGCTCTAAAGCACGGCAAAGTGGGCTTTTTGGGAATCGATGTCTATGAGCAGGAGGAGGACCTCTTTTTTCAAAATCTATCCGAACAGATTCTTAAAGACGATCAGATTTCCCGCCTTATGACTTTTCCCAATGTATTAATTACAGGTCATCAGGCCTTTTTGACCAAGGAAGCCCTTAATCAAATCGCCTTCACCACCCTCGAAAATATAGCCGCTTTTGCTTCAGACTCCGAGCTTGTAAATGAGGTAAAAGCATAAAAAAAGCCCTGAACTAGAAAGTCCAAGGCTTCGCTCATTGTATTGGAAATTATCTTACCACCTTTACATTGACGGCATTCATTCCTTTTTTCCCTTCGATGACATCAAAGGTAACCTTGTCATTTTCTCTGATCTCATGTACCAAGCCAGTGTGATGTACAAATACATCATCGCCATTGTCAGCTGGTGTAATAAAACCAAAGCCTTTGGTTGTGTTAAAGAATTTTACTGTTCCTTCATTCATGATTACTACTGTTTACTGTGATTTATTGGAGTTTTGTTGATTACTTTTTTTGCCTTTTGGATCTTCGGGATCGGGAGGAGTTTCGGAGAAATTGCCGAACTCATCTACATACATAATCATGTCCTCAAGCTTTCCACTTTTCGGCTGATCCTTTCGGGCTTGCATTTTTTCTTTCTTTTCTTTCTTTTTTCGTCTTTTCAGTTCAGCTTTTTGCTTTTTGATAAAGGTGTTCTGATTTTTTGACATGTATTAGTTTTAGGTTACAGAAAGAGCCATTAACCATCTGGTCAAGGCAGAAGCTCCAGACTTTTCAAATTGAATAACAAGAAACGGGAATTTAAGAGGGCACTGTTTATTCTGATACAGAAAAAGTAGATCAGAAAGCGAAAACCTTGGGGGCACTTACGCCGAGGGATACTACTCAGGCAGGTTTAAAAACCAATTACTAAACTATTTCAACGTGAAGGTCCTATCTTGGCGGAACTTCTGATTTCAAATGTCAGCAGAAGTTTTTGTTTTTCCTAATTTTTAAAAAAATCTAATTTTTCCCAAACTCCCTGAAAGACAAAAGATTCAGTGTTTATTGAATTCTAAAATTTGCGATTAAGTTGACATGAAGTAAGCCCACTTTATTGTATCGCTGACCCGCTGTCAAACCATCAGCATTCAAGGCTTCCTTATTCATCATGAGCAAATGGAAATCCATCTTTGGTTTGCTTGATGGTCTGTATTTCACACCAAGATTAATCTGCCGATAAGAGGGTAAAGCATATTTATTTTCCGCTGCATTCTGAACTTCAGGCAACCAATGAAATCCCAAATGGCCATAAACCGTCCAATTAGCCGAAGGGTAAAACTCAGCTAACAAGGTGGTCGCAGTCAAACTTTCAAAGCCTTCGTTTCGCTCCCTTGGAATAAAGGTAAACCAAGCGTCTTTACCCCACTCTCTAGGACTTAGCCACCTGCCATTTCCACCAGTTTTTGTGAAAGCCGAAATCAGTTTCCATTTTTTGATTTTCAAACCTCCCTGAGCAGAAAATGCCCAATTTTGATCCAATGGATCTTTATACCTCAGGATCGGATCAGGATTTCCTCCCTCCCCTATTCCATGTTGAAAACCTGCCTGAGCACCCAATATCCAATTTAGCTCCTTTGAAGAATTAGTCAAATTATAATTCCACTCAGCCCAAAAAGTAGAGGAGATATTTTGAGCTAATGTTTGTGACAAGCTAAGCTTGTGGCCTTTCGTATGAAAGTCCACCTGGAAAACGCTGACAAAATCACTTTGGGTGTTTCCTACATATTGTGAGGGGGATCCATTCAGGCCGCGACCACTTCCATAGATCCCGATTGACTCTCCGATGGGAAGATACCGGTTTGTACCCCTGACGAGAAAACGATTGATATACCAGCCGGAGAATTTCCATTTGGAATTGGGCGTAAAACTGGCCGAAGCCCCTTCCATCAGTGTAGGAGCCAATCGTCCATCAGCAGGATTGACCCAAGCGGTATTAATCCCCATCCGCCCAATAGCTAAATGCCACTTCTCAGTTTGGTAGCTTACATTTAAAAGTTCTAAGGTCCCAAAAAGATCCTGTCCAGGCTCCAAATAATTGAAAAGACCTGTTTCGTAGCGATTAGATTGGCCGGAAATAGGATCGACCTCCCAAATATCCGAACTCCAAATATTGGCAAAACCACGATACGCGGCTTGAAACTTCCATCGACCTGAAAATGTCCCTTTGATTCCTACAGAAAGGGAAGAACCTAAGGCATAGTCATCCTTGAACTCACTGGAATACGAAGTACTCATCCAAAAAGTCCGCCAATGAACTGTCGGCTGAATATCCAGCTTATTTTCTTTGACTTGACTGTAGGATAAAAAAGGAAGGAAGAATAAAATCAGGTAAGCGTTAAACCTCATTGAGTGGAAGCTTTTGCTTCTTGAATAGGTTTAAATGGACCGTATTTGTGCTGCTGCTCTGAGAACGGATCGCTGTATGGCCCAAACGGATGATCCATGGGTTTTTTGGAGATATCGGGCCAATCACCAGTCAAATCTTTACTAGGTCGCTCAAGGCTATTGACATAAGCAGCCACATCCCAAGCATCCTCATCTGACATCAAGGGATTTTCATAAGTCGCTCCAAGTGGCATATTGGCCTTGACATAGCCCGCAAATCTGGATAATCTGTAAAGCCCGGCGCCTTGATTGTAGCTATTTGGACCCCAAAGCGGAGGATAGATATAACCACTTCCATCAGCCTTTGCGATTCCCTGACCATCCGCTTGATGGCAGCTTTGGCATTGACTGTCATAGACGGTTTTACCTCTCACAGGATCAGCGGCCCGATCCAAGAGCGGTAATGCATAGATTCCGGCTCCTTTCGGCTTTTCACCCTTAGGCACACCCTGTCCCAGCCATTCCATATAAGCTACCATGGCGATCATTTCTTTGGAATTACGCTCAAGGCCTTGACCATTCAAGCTCCGCTCAAAGCAATCATTGATTCGCTTCGGAATATCTTCAGATTTCCCTGATCGAGCTCTTACTTTGGGATATGTGGCTAATACTGCCCCATAGTTATTTCCTAATGGAGCGGTCCCTGCATTGAGATGACAGTTTTGGCAATTAAGACCATTGGATATCTTCCGTACACTTCCATTTGGCCCCAAGTAAGCTGCTGTATTTGCAATCAATTCCCGACCATATTTGATATCCGCCGCATTAGCTTCCGCATCAACAGTTGACCAATCAGGAGCTGTCCACATTCCGACAGGATCCATCAGAGCTTTACTTTTGGGCTCTGGAGCTACTGCTGCTGCTAAAATTTGCTCATCCCCTGTTCCAAATTCAGGCAATTGCACACCAGCATAGGATAAATAAATAACTAAGCCAATAACTCCCACAAGGGAAGTAATCAAAGCCAATAATCCGACCATCAGGCCGATTAATTTTATGAATGTTTTGCCGAGTTGATCCATTTTCATTTCTAATCTAAAAACAAAAATCGAGAATCATTCCCTATTGGTGCTGTGACTTGGATCACATGATCAGATAGATATCATAAAATCAAATCTTAACTACAGCTGAAAACACCTTCTTTTCGCATACCTGCCCCAAAATCTGAAGCTCAGAATCCAGCCTTTTGATGAAAAAATCAACTTGATCTCCCAGAAAGCATTCCGCTAAATAGTTGATGGATAGTGATTCAATTTTTAAACCTTCTTCCTGTATGAAATCCTCCACCCACCTGATATAGCTTGTGTTATTGACGTGATTTTGCAAGTCTAAATCTGATGCACGTACCTTGACTCCGATTGCAGACTTCTCAAGAGATTTCAACCGATGTCGCTCAGGAATCCATGCGGGTTTCGAATTGATTTTGAAAAGATGATCAGGCAAAGCCTTTTCAGGAGCAATGATTTTTTTGCTTTGACTATCCAGCAAAAGCCAACTACTCATCCCTGCGGCTAGTGGTTTTCCTTTATCCCCTAGCATCAAAAACTCCCGAAAAGCAAAGAGCCCTTCCACTCCCCGACCAGCCGTGAAAATTTCTACCTGATCTCCCCAACTCGGTAAATCTTCACATTTGATTTCAAAGCGGGAAAGAACCCACATCTGATTAGCTTCTTGAAGTATTCTACCAAAATCAGCTGAATCAGCATGCCTCCACGCTACTTCCTGAAAGAGATCCGCCAAATCCTTCCATCGAAGCTTTCCATCGGGGTTGACTTGGAATGACCCGATTTCGAACACTTTACTAAACTGAAATGACTCGGACTTGCTACTCATGCATAAATGGTTTTGGATTAAAAACCTCGGTTCTGATCGTTGATAAAAGTGCGATTCCCAATCCATTAACCGCTATTAATGAAAAGGATGTCTTTAAATTGAAAAGATCGGCAATAAATCCAATCAAAGGAGGACCTATCAAAAAGCCGAAAAATGAAAGCGTCGACACTATTGCCAAAGCCACTCCAGGTGAATAAAGAGTTGATCTTCCGGCGACGCTGTAGGAAATAGGGACTATGGAAGCGACTCCAAAACCAACCAATAAAAAACCTATCGTAGCCCAAAGCAATACCGGTGCTAACACCGAAATCAAAAGACCCGAGAAAATCAAAACACCGCTGAATCTCAAAACGGGTACTTTTCCATAACGCTGAATAATCCGATCAGAAATAAAACGCCCAGATGCCATCGTTCCCATAAAGGCAACATATCCTAAAGTGATCCATTCGGCAGGCGCTTCCACTACTTTTTTGAAGTACACCCCACTCCAATCAAACATGCATCCCTCTGTCATCATTCCTAGAAATGAAATCAGGCCCACTCTTAGCAATAGCGCATCCGGTCTTTTCAATACAAGTCCTCCACCATCTCCTCTGGATTTTTCCTCCTTGATGTATGGTCGAGTACTCAAAATGATAGCAGCAGATATAAATGCCACAAACAAATAATGGTAAAAAGGAATCCAGCCTAGGCCAATCATCACCGCTCCAATCCCTGCCCCTACAAATCCTGCTGTACTCCAAAGTCCATGAAAAGAAGCCAAAATACTTCTACCCATTTCATCTTCGAAATCTAGTGCTTGGGTGTTAAGGGCAATGTTCATGATATTCCCAAGCATACCAAAGAATACCAAAACGACAATCAGCATCCAGAGTGAAGGACTAAGCCCTATCAGGGGCAAACTGAATGCATATAAAAAACTACCCCAAAGAATAACCGAACGGCTCCCATAGTGATGGACCACCCATCCCGCAATCGGTAAACCTATCATGGACCCTATGGGCAGAAAAAGCAAAATACTTCCTAGCTGTCCTTCGGAAAGATCAAACTTTGCCTGAATATCAGGAATACGGGCTGCCCAGCTGGCAAAACAGAGGCCCAAGAAGAAAAACATGCTGCCTAAAGCAATGCGGCGACGCAATAAAGACTTCATAAGATAGGTTTGAGGAATCGGACTGCAAATTACGGATTTTATACCGCTTGTAAAGATTCGCATCCCTTCTCAAACTATTAATGAATAGCAGAGTTAAACCGGAAAGTCAAATCATGGAATTCATAATCGTAGGCGGCATCATCCTGACCGTTATTTTTCTGATTCGTTTTATCATCCAACGGGTATTTGGAAAGCCTTAAGTCCTCAAGATTCCTTACCTCCACTTCCTTTAAATTGATCTTCCTTGTAGGCAAAAAGCACATTGAAAGTAGTCAATGAGCCATAGCATCGAGTAATGTATTGCTGTAAATGAACCCGATCTTCATCGTCTAGTTTAGGGTGATTATTGATGTTTTGCTCTAAAACCCGAAGCTTTTCCCGGACCATGACTACCTTATGGAAAAAAGTATCAATAGGAATTTCCTTATTCTGCAAATCTTCATCACCCGGAAGAATCACCACTTTGCCTCCAATCCATTTTCCTCCCAATGGCACGATAGGCATTCGCTCTGAAGTCTGAATCAGTGCCTCTCTGATGGCTTTTTCGACATCTTTTTGTGTCAACATTGGAAAATCCGGTTTTTTGGCCTCTTCGATTTCAAAGCCATCGTAATCCCTTGCGAGTGTTTTTATTTCCTCCGTATTGTAAAAATAGATCTTGTAATAGCTTTCATCCGCTGATAAAATCATCCCAAGTCCAAACTTAGGATGTCGTAATTTGCTTCCTGGAGCGAGTTCACTGGTGGACATATCTTAGATTATTGTGTTTGAAGTGGACTAAAATAGAAATAAATTGGTTTTCTAATATCAAGTTTACCTTCAATAAGTAACATTTTGGAATCTCAATCATTTCTTGGAAAAACAGATTTATGAAGCCCAGACAAAAAAGAATTCTGCTCAATCTAATTGCTATTCTTCTAGGCTTTACCTTTTTCGGTGCAGGTATGAGTAAGCTTTTTGCTGATCATAAGTTTATCGGCTGGATAGGTCCGACTTGGCTGGTGGAGCGCCTCGAAGAGTACGGATTGGGTTTTTATGGGAAGTTCATAGCCTACTCACAGGTAATCATTGGCTATATGCTGATCACTACCCGATACAAATTGATTGGGGCAGTCATGCTGGTTCCTATGCTTTTGAATATATTAATGATTACGATTTCGCTTGAATGGAGAGGCACTCCTTATGTATTGGGCTTTCTTCTTTTTTTAAATGGTCTTATCCTTTGGCACTACCGAGATTTTTGGAATGTACTTTTACATGAAGGTAATGGGGATAAAAGACTTCGCTTTAATAGAAATAAAACCCTATTTGGAGACGCTATATGGTTTTTAGGCTTAGTTCTTCAATTTTTGGCTATTTCGGTGTCTTTTCACCAAATATGGATTGGCTTAGCACTCTCATTAATCGGCTTAGTCATATCACTGCTTTCATTTCAACTTGATCAGATATATTCAGTTAGAAAAGCTGAGATTACCTGAATTTTCGATTCAAAAAAATTCAATTTCATAAACACGAAGATTTCATTTATCCCCAACATAAAGAGCCTCAGCTTACTAGATTCCTGTTCAGGTTTTTCAGGGATAATCTTAGAAGAAAATATTGGATTGAGTGGAATTTGCCGTATCTTTGCGCCCTAGCGGCACGACCAGCTCCTGCCAAATCCCCCAGGTCCGGAAGGAAGCAAGGGTAGGCGGTTGTAGCGGTGCGATGCCGCTTCTTTTTTTGCCCTTTTTTGGCTGTAGATTTTAGGATTTCAGTTCCTTATCCTGATTTAAATTTTAACTTTGTCAGATAGCCTAAAACTAATTCGAAAACCATTATCCTATGAAATTCTTTATTGATACCGCCAATCTTTCCGAAATTCAAGAAGCTTATGACCTTGGTGTATTAGACGGTGTCACCACCAATCCCTCACTGATGGCCAAAGAAGGCATATCTGGGGATGAAGCCGTAAAAGCTCATTACAAAGCAATCTGCAATATCGTAGATGATAAAGTAAGTGCAGAAGTGATTGCTACCGATTTTGACGGAATGATTCGTGAAGGAAAAGAGCTAGCTAAAATCGATGACAAAATCGTGGTGAAAATCCCTATGATCAAAGAAGGGGTCAAAGCCATCAAATACTTTCACAGTGAAGGAATCAGAACCAATTGCACCTTGGTTTTCTCAGCTGGTCAGGCACTTTTAGCTGCCAAGGCAGGAGCATCTTACCTTTCTCCCTTCATCGGGCGCCTGGATGATATCTCCTTTGATGGACTGGAGCTTATCCAGCAAATCGTTCACATCTATCGAACCTATGATTTTCAGACTGAAGTGCTTGCAGCAAGTATCCGCCACACAATGCACTTGATCAAATGTGCTGAAATCGGTGCAGATGTAGTCACTTGTCCCCTGAAGGTAATCACCGGTCTATTAAATCACCCATTGACGGATAAGGGTCTGGCACAGTTTCTGGCAGACCATGCAAAGGCAGCCGGAAAATAAATTGAACAACCAAGGAAGCGATCCATGTACATCATCAAAGTAAAAGGCAAGGCCAAGATTCCGGATTATATACAAATTCGGGATGAAAATTTCGTTCTAGTGGCCTACTTCCGTGCTGATAGACCTATGAAAAATCCAGAGAAATTTGGATTAGAAGGGAAGGAAGATGCTCTTCAAAAGTTGATTGATGAGTTGCCTTTTGGAAAACTTCAAAAACTGGATTTGTAATCAATGGATTTTAGCAAAGACCCTGTACTCAAAGTAGACCATGTGACTGTTTTTCAGGGAGTTGACCCAGTCCTCTCTGATGTCACATTTGCTGTCGAGCAACATGAATTTGTATTTCTAATCGGGCAGACAGGAAGTGGTAAAAGTTCCCTTCTCAAAACACTCTATGCTGATTTGCCTTTGAAGTCAGGCTCGGTTGAGATTGCAGGATTCGACCTGAATAAGATAAAATCCAATGAAGTTCCTTTCTTGAGAAGAAAACTTGGAATTATTTTCCAAGATTTTCAACTCTTCAATGATAGAACAGTCGCAGAGAATTTGGCCTTTGTCATGAAGGCTACCGGCTGGAAAGACAAAGTGAAGATCAAAGAGCGAATGGCCGAGGTATTATTACTTGTGGGGTTGCATAATTCCTCGAGCAAAATGCCTCATCAACTCAGTGGCGGAGAACAGCAGCGTGTGGTGATTGCAAGAGCTTTGCTAAATGAGCCTTCTATTCTGCTTGCAGATGAACCTACAGGAAACCTAGATCCAGATGTGGCAGATGGCATTTTCAAACTCTTCCAAGAGATCAATAAAAAAGGAACAGCTATTTTGATGGCAACCCATAATCACGACTTGCTACGTAAGTACCCCTATCGAGTACTCAAATGCGAAAAAGGCAAACTACTTGATAGTCAGACACACGACGTTTCTTTCGGATCGAGTTACTAATTATAACAAGGCCTAGCTCTGTTACGTTATCAGATAAATATATTCGCTTTAATACCAAAAGAACTATTTGCCGTTCTAAGTTTCCGTAAAGAAACAATTTCGGAAGATTTCGATCTTTAGACTTTTATCTCTTGAGAAGGGGTAATTTTATGGAGATTCGAGTCCCAAGACCCAGATAGTTATATATCACTTGAGTATGAAAAAAATAAGAATCCAGAAAGCTATCTATCTGATAGCTTTCATTGCACTAGGTGCTTGTAATAGTGAAGATCAAAATCCTCCACCGGTGGATCCGGGAAGTGAGGTAGCTGTGAACCGATGGATTCAAGAGGTTATGGATCAAGTTTACTTTTGGCTTGATGATATGCGTACTCCTGTCGCTGAGACATCGGCACCCGAAGATTACTTCGAATCTCTGCTTTTCAGACCGACCGATCGATTTTCAGCTATTTATCCTGATTACCAAGAGCTTATCAATTCACTCAATGGGGTGACTTTAGAGTCAGGCTATGAATTTATTCTCTTTAGAGAAAGTCAAAACTCTGACAACGTCATCGCCGAGATAACTTATATCAAGAAGAATAGTCCAGCTGCATCGGCGGGATTAAGACGTGGTGACATCATCCGGACGATAAATGGTCAACAAATGACTGTGGAAAATTTCCGAGATGTTTTGGAAGATATATCCTCCACTCACACAGTCAATTTTCTCCGATTCAATGAAGAAACTGAGGCCTTTGAAGACCAGGGAGATGTAGAGCTAAATGCAGTACAGCTAGCAGAAGATCCTAATTTCCTTGACACGATCTATACAATCGATAATCAGAAAATAGGATATGTAGTTTATCATTTCTTCGCTCCAGGTCCTGGGAGTGGCAGTACTGCATATGATCAAGAAATGGATGCAATCTTTGCAAAATTCAAGGCAGAATCAATCAATCACCTGATTGTGGACTTTCGATATAACGGTGGTGGCTTTGTTTCATCTGCTGTTAATCTAGCGAGTCTTATCGCCCCTGGAGTCACTCAGAATGATATTTTCTCGAAGACAAAATACAATAGTTTCCTGAGTGGCTTCGACGATTTCCAAAATGTACAGACACCATTCCGAACCAAAGCACAAAATCTAGGAAATATCTTGAGCGGAAATCGGGTATATATTTTAACCTCAAGTCGTACGGCTTCGGCTTCAGAATTAATAATAAATGGGCTTCGTCCTTACATGGATGTGTTTCTAATTGGTGATGTGACTACAGGAAAAAATGTAGGTTCTATACCTTTCGAGGATGAGGAAAACCCACAAAATACTTACGGCATCCTACCCATCGTCACCCAAAGTGCCAATAGCCAGGATGAGTCTGATTATACAAATGGATTTACACCCAATATTTCGGCACGGGAAGTGGAAGAGCGCTTAAGGCCTTTCGGAGATATCAACGAACAGCTACTAAGAACAGCCATTTCAGAAATAACCGGACAGTCTCCATCTGGCCGTATTCAAAAGCTTTCCAGATCGGACTTGGGAAGTACATTAGATCATAAAGTCAGAACTGGACGAATGATCGAAAACATCAAGTTTGAATAATATAAAATTTTTAAACCTCCGAATCAGAAGCAAGCTCCTTGAGCTTGCTTTTTTGCTTTATTATCAAATCGTTAACATTTGAATCCACGGTTTCAAAAGCGCTTAATTTTAAGTTATTTCGAGCCTATGCAAGAGATCGCTAGCTTTGTCTTGATTTTGGCGGTATACTTCCTGGGAATATTGGCCATCGTTCAAGAAGTCTCCAATCCGAAGTACATCAACTTTAGAAAGAATTCCCGAGAAATGGTTAGAGTACCCGTCAATTACGGGAAAATCCTAGCCGTCAGCTTCCTATTGGCTCTTTTAACCACCGCTCTCGCTTACTACCTTTTTATCTAAAAAAAAACAGCTCCCTAAAAGAGAGCTGTTCTTCAATGCGGCCTGACCTTATTATGATTGTGCCTTCTTCAAATTTTCTTTCGCTAGATCAAAGGCAGGATCCAATTCGATTGCTTCTTGAAAAGCGGTAGTTGCCTCAGATTTAGATCCCTGATCCAAATAGATCATTCCTTTTAAATTAAGTGCTGCTGCCTTGATACTGACTTCCTGAGTTTCTGTCTGAGACTTTGGAAATCCAATTTTTTCATCCGCTTTAGCATTCTTGATCAGCATATTGGTAGAATTGAGTGCTTCCTCGTATCTCTTTAAGGAATATTGTAAAAATGCTGACTTATATAGGCTGAAGTTATCTCCCGTCAAAAGGTGTAAACTCTCATAATGCGGGAGTGCTCTATCAAGAGCCCCTACCTGCTCCAAAGAATAGGCGGCTATTTCTAATGCGCCAATATTTCGGTCATTCACTTCTAATATATCCATTGCAACGAGGGCTGCAGAGGTGGATTGGCCCAATTCGAAATATAATGATCCCAAAAGCTCTTGATATCTCAAGTTTTCCGGATTTCTAACGATTAATCTGTATAAAGCAGATTTAGCAAGTTCAGGATCATTGTATCGCATTGCTAGCTGGTAGGAAGCCTGATCCTGAATATTAAGAGCAATTTTGTCTTTGGGATCCATTTGTACTGTGGAGTCAGCACTTTGTGCTTGTGCGTATCCTATTGAGAGGACAAAGGCAAATAGGGTGAGTAAACGTTTCATATTATTAAACTTTCTGTTGTGGTATATTTCTTTGAATTAAGTCGGAAAGTAAATGCTTTTTTCTAATTCTATTTATTCTTTTGATTTGACTTAAACAGATTTTAAGATCTTTTATTTATCGGAAATCCCCATCCGTTTTGCGATGTCGTGCATCAGGCCCCTAGCTTCTTCAGGATTATTTTTGATTTTGCCCTCTAATATAGCTTCTTTGATCTCCTCTTTAATATCACCTACTATTTTGGAAGGCTTCAGATGGAAGGTTGACATAATTTCCTCCCCACTAATCGGTGGCTGAAAGTTTCTAACTTGATCTTTCTCTTCTACCTCTTGCAATTTACGCTCTACTTTATCGAAGTTTTCCAGGTAGCGTTTTACCTTTTTATCATTCTTAGATGTGATATCTGCCCGGCAAAGCATCATCAATTCGTCGATCGCATCTCCCGCATCAAAGAGTAGGCGTCGCAAGGCAGAATCTGTGACTTCATCCTTGACCAAAGCTATCGGCCGAAGGTGAAGGCGCACCAATTTCTGGACAAACTTCATTCGCTCATCCATCGGCAATTTGAGACGCTTAAATATCCCCGGCACCATCCGTGCGCCTTTATCTTCATGCCCATGAAAGGTCCAGCCAACTTTAGGATTAAACCGCTTAGTGGCAGGCTTGGCAATATCATGCAAAATAGCCGCCCATCTCAGCCAAAGATCATCACTCACTTTCGCTACGTTGTCGAGTACTTGAAGTGTATGATAGAAATTATCCTTGTGAGACTTATCGTCAACAGTATCTACACCTTGAAGCTCGACCATCTCAGGAAAAAACTCATGGATCAATTTACCTGCAAAAAGCAATTTAAAGCCGTAGGAAGGAGTAGACGTTTCAATGATTTTATTTAGCTCGGTAATGATTCTTTCAGCGGATACAATCTTAAGGCGGGCTGCATTGTCTTGAATAGCAAAAAAGGTATCTGCTTCGATATCGAAATTAAGTTGAGCTGCAAATCGTACCGCCCGCATCATTCGAAGAGGATCATCCGAGAAAGTTACATTGGGCTCTAAGGGTGTTTGAATGTTTTTTCTTTTCAGGTCTTTTTGTCCGTTGAAAGGGTCCAATAACTCCCCAAAATCCTCTTGATTGAGGGAAATAGCCATCGCGTTAATCGTGAAGTCCCTCCGCTCCAAGTCTTCCATCAGTGTACCATCTTCTACGATTGGCTTTCTGCTTTCGGATCGATAAGATTCCTTCCGGGCTCCCACAAACTCGAGTTCATAGTCCTCCCAATTGATCATCGCAGTACCAAAATTCTTGAAGATTGATACAGGAACATCTTTTCCCAAAGCCTTTGAAACTTCTTTGGCAAGTGCAATTCCACTACCCACGCAGGTAAAATCGATATCTTTATTTTCTCTTTCCAAAAGTAGATCACGAACGTATCCGCCTACTACGTAAGTAGGAAGCCCCAGTCTTTGACCTGCCTCTCCTACAATTTTGAAAATTGAATTTTGATCTAATTTCTCTTTAAAATTCATCCCTTGATGATTTTCACATCCCCTTCTGGGCTCAAAAATAGCTCTTTCAAATTAGGACTAAATAGCGGAAAAAGCTCCTTCACCTGAAAGTCCACAGGGCTTTTTACATTCTCCCATCTAGCCATGAGGAGTTTACTAGCTTGAAACAAAAAACCATTCCAGGCCTTATCCCTGATCAATGCAAAGCGAATCTTTCCATTTTCAGGCAAGCCTTTGGGAAGTAAGTCAGATGCCGGGCTGTGATAGATGGTTGGTTTGGAAGCATAATCTACGATATCTAAAGATACCTCCGAAAACTGCTCTGCTACCGATCTAATCTGAAAAACATCAAACAAAAGAAATACCCAGTCAGACCCCAAATCCTCCTGCCAAGTGTCTGCATATTGGAAATGAATGAGGCTTCCATTTCCTTCCTTGATGAAAAGACTGCCCTTGGTTTTTAATGTTTCGAGTAATGGTTTGTAATCCAATTTCTATTGATTTTTTGCAAAATTAATCAGATATCTGAGAGCTTACAGATTAATAGAAAAAATGTACTCCTTAAAAAGAATAAATTACCCGATTAGAAAAAGAGAAATGTTCCTAAACACATGAAAATAAACGAAAATGAAGTAATAAAAAAAGCGGAACTAGTCCGCTTTTATTAAAATAAACAGGTGATATTTAACCTCTTAGCCAGTTGATAAATGTCTGATAACCAATACCGATCTCTCTAGCAAAGGCAGCTTTAGTCTTTTTACCTGTAGCTTCTACCTTCTTCCACTCTTCAAGAATTTTTGATTTTTCTTGATCAGAGAAAGTTCTTCTTTTGGATGTTTTAGCACTTGACTGTCCTGTAATTAAACCAATTAGTTCATTTAGGTCATTTAAAAAACGTCCGTCTGTTAGATGCAATCCTGCATTCTCCAATTTTTTAATAACATCATCTTTTGGGTTTACAGGAGTAACTGCAATACCTCTGGCAGCAGCTTCGTGAAGATCTACTCTTTTACCCTCAGAAGTTACATAAATAAAACCATCATTCTTTTTAAGATCTGCAATTGCCTCTTTAATAAGTTCTCTCATAATCGTTTTTGTTTTTAGGTAAAAATGATGGAGCAATATATTATTTCATAATGAGAATGAAAAAGCTTTCTGATATTTTATATAAAAATAATTAAAAATATTTACTATTTATTTCTTAATAGAGTATTAGCACTAATCATTGAACAACAAAAGAGGTAAAATGCTAAACCAAAAAGTTTACTCTAAAGGATAAAATTAAAAAGTTTTAACATAGATAGGTTGGCTTATATTACAAATTCGTTGAATTACATTTTATATCTAAAGCTAAAAATACTGTTTGACCAATCACGAAACAAAAGAAAAGATTAGGCAATCGTAGTTGGATTTTTTAGCTCAGAAAAAATCTCCATTCAGTTCTTTCTCGGATATTTTCCGTAATTTTGAGCCCCATAAGAATCCAAATAGAAACAACACGCTCACCCCATTCTTATGGCCTCATCAACCAAATACATTTTCATCACCGGAGGAGTAACCTCCTCATTAGGAAAGGGTATTATTGCCGCTTCTCTAGGTAAATTACTCCAGTCCCGTGGCTTTTCTGTCACTATCCAGAAATTCGACCCCTATCTAAACATTGATCCAGGCACTCTCAACCCATACGAACATGGAGAATGCTATGTGACAGACGATGGAGCGGAAACTGATTTGGACCTTGGCCACTATGAGCGATTTCTAAACACCTCTACTTCCCAAAGCAATAATGTCACTACAGGGAGGATTTACAACAATGTCATTACCAAAGAACGTAAAGGGGAGTTTTTGGGAAAAACCGTCCAGGTCATTCCTCATATTACCGACGAAATCAAAAACAACTTTTACAAGCTTGGCCAAGAGGGGAAGTATGATGTGATCATCACCGAAATCGGAGGATGCGTCGGCGATATTGAATCATTGCCATTCATTGAGGCAGTTCGACAAGCTCGATGGGATCTTGGACCCAATAATTTCTTGGTTATTCATTTGACGCTCATCCCCTACCTGAAGGCTGCGAAAGAGCTCAAGACAAAACCGACTCAGCACTCCGTAAAACAACTCCTAGAGGCTGGTATTCAACCTGACATCTTGGTATGCCGAACCGAATATCATCTTCCTGCTGAAGTGAAGAAGAAATTGGCGCTTTTCTGCAACGTACAGCTAAATAGTGTCATTGAAGCGATGGACGCTGATACTATTTATGATGTGCCGCTTTTGATGAAGAAAGAAAAGCTAGACGAACGCGTATTGTCAAAGCTTAAGCTTTCGTCCAAACAAAATACAGACTTGGATGAATGGAAGGACTTTTTGGGCAAACTCAAAAACCCAACGCAAGAAGTCACTATCGGGCTTATAGGAAAATATGTTTCCTTACCCGATTCCTATAAATCCATTATCGAAGCCTTCACACATGCAGGGGCCTCCGTAGAATGTCATGTAAACTTAAAGCTGATCTCATCCGAAGAAATCAATCTGGACAATTTCAAATCAAAGCTCAGTGACTTGGATGGGATTTTGGTAGCACCCGGATTTGGTGAAAGAGGATTTGAAGGCAAAATCGAAACGGTCCGCTATGCACGGGAAGAGAAAATTCCATTTTTTGGAATCTGCCTGGGCATGCAGGTGGCAGTGATAGAATTTGCAAGAAATGTCCTACAGCTACCAAATGCAAACAGTACGGAAATGGACGAAAACACCCCGCATCCTGTCATAGATTTGATGGAAGAGCAGAAACAGATCGAGCAAATGGGTGGAACAATGCGATTAGGTGCGTATACTTGCGAACTCAAAAGAGGAAGTAAGGCCTATCAGGCCTACGGAACCAAAAAAATTCAAGAACGACATAGACATCGCTATGAGTTTAACAACAAATACTTAGAGCAGATAGAAAGAGCAGGAATGCTTGCTACGGGTAAAAATCCTGACACCGGTCTTGTAGAAATTATGGAGATCAAAAACCATCCTTGGTTTGTAGGCGTTCAATTTCATCCCGAGTACCGAAGCACCGTCTTGAACCCACAGCCACTTTTCGTGAAATTTATTGAAGCGGCGATAGAAAATAAAAAATATAAGTAAGTAGTCCCGGTAATTCCGGGCAATAGCATTTATGGATAGAAATCAAGCGACAGGACTGATATTATTTGCAGCAGTCATCCTTATTTACTCGATTTTCTTTGCCTCAGGGCCTGAAATTGATCCAAGTGAAGAAAGCATCGCAGTAGAAAATACTGAAACTCCCAATCAGGGAAGTGTTGAAGAATTTCCGCCGATCCAAAAAGAGGAAACTGACTCCCTATCAGAGGACAAAATCAACAGATACGGTGTCTTAGCCACACTTACTCTCGGTAAGGAGGAAATAGTCACTTTGGAAAATGATGTCATCAAAGTCGATGTATCTACCAAAGGCGGTACCATCAAAAATGTAGAGCTAAAGGAGTACAAAACATGGGAAGGTAAGCCCCTCCTTCTTTTGGATGAAGAGTCCTCCTCCATGTCTCAACAGCTAGAGACTACCAAAGGGCCTGTCCTTTTGGAAGATTTCTATTTCTTTCCCGAACTGACTTCAGAGACTTCAGAGGATGGCAAGCAGATTCAAGTTCTCACACTACAAGCCGGGACGGAAAGTGGTACATTATTACACCGATTTCAATTAGAAGAAGGTTCATATCAAGTCAAAAAGTCCTTTGAAATTGACTATTATCAAGGGGTGTTTACCCAAAACCACTTGAGCATTTCTTGGAATGATGTGGCGAGAGCCCATGAGCAGGATTTGGCTGAGTCTCGTAGAAAAACAGAAGTCAACTACTATACAGCTGAAGGTTCCTATGAAAACCTTGGCGTAGGAGATTCTCCAGAGGCCGAGAGCCCAACCGAAGCTGTAAAGTGGATAGGTTTTAGCCAGCGCTTTTTCACGGCAGGGATTATAGCTGACCAAAATTTCTCCAATGTTAATGTAGCTCAAAGCACCCCTACTGACAGTGCCTTTGTCAGACAAATGGAAGCGAGCTTTGACGTTCCTTTGACAGAGGGAAAGGCTGATTACACCTTTTACTTTGGACCAGATCGATACAAAGTACTTAAGCAAGTAACAGAAGGGTTTGAGAAAAACGTTGACATGGGGTACTTCTTTGTCAGCTGGGTGAATAAGTACATCATTGTTAATCTATTCGCATTTCTTGAGAAATACTTCAGCAATTACGGAGTAATCATCATTTTGATCGTATTGATTATTAAGTTGGCCTTATCTCCTCTAACCTATAAGTCCTACATCGGAATGGCGAAGATGAGGGTGATAAAGCCTGAAATCGACGAGCTTAAGGAAAAATACGGAGAAGATCCTACCAAGATGCAGCAAGAGCAAATGAAGCTATTTTCGCAACTTGGCGTTTCGCCAGTAGCGGGTTGTCTTCCTTTACTCTTCCAGATGCCCTTTCTATTCGCGATGTTCTTCTTTTTCCCGAACTCAATCGAACTTAGACAGGAATCCTTCCTGTGGGCCAATGATCTTTCTACCTACGATGAGTTTATCAAACTGCCATTTACTATCCCATTTTATGGTTCTCACGTCAGTTTATTTACTTTGCTGATGACCATTTCGCAGATTGTTTACACCCACTTCAACAATCAGCTGACTACGGCCACTGGCCCGATGAAAAATTTAGGATACATCATGCCAGTAATGTTCATGTTTATCTTGAACTCATATCCAGCAGGCTTGAGCTTTTACTACTTTGTTTCCAATATGGTGACTTTTGGTCAGCAGGCATTGATCAAGCTGTTTGTAGACGATGAAAAGATTCGCCAAAAAGTAGAAGCCAATAAGGTCAAAAACGCAAATAAGAAGAAGTCCAAGTTCCAACAAAGACTAGAAGATGCCATGAAGGCTGCCGATGCAAATCGGAAAAAATAAATAAGAAAGGGCTTCGGCCCTTTTTTTGTGGATTAGGCTGATTCGTGTTTCGAATCAAATTGAGTATCACTTGAGAAACTTTAACAATCAGGCATACCATTCTCCGCTAACTTTGTTATCTTCTTGATCTTCAATCAAAACAAATAATCTAGCCTAGAACAGCATTCAAAAAACCAAGTAATTATTTGGACTGCTTCCTAGAAAAAAGAAAAAAATGAGTCGGCAGAGCCGGGATTTTGTTTAATATTGAGGTTAAATTTATTGTATCATCATGGGAAAAATCATTGCAATCGCCAACCAAAAAGGTGGAGTAGGAAAAACTACTACCGCGATGAATCTTGCTGCCAGTTTGGCGGTTTTGGAGTACAAAACCTTGGTGATTGATGCTGATCCACAGGCAAATACAACTTCAGGCCTCGGGCAAGACCCAAAATCCATCAGTACCAGCATCTATGAGTGCATGGTGGATGGAATTCCCGTCGAGGAAATCATCATCCATACCGAAATCGAATACTTAGATCTTGTCCCTTCTCACATAGACTTGGTCGGTGCAGAAGTGGAAATGATCAATATGGAAAACCGTGAGGAAAAGATGAAGGAAGTCATCTCTGGTTTGAGAGAGAAATATGACTTTATCATCATCGACTGCTCTCCTTCCTTAGGTTTGATAACGATTAATGCACTGACTGCGGCCAATTCGGTAATTATCCCTGTGCAATGTGAATATTTCGCATTGGAAGGTTTAGGTAAGCTTTTGAATACGATCAAGATCATCCAAACCAGACTCAACCCTGACTTGGAGATCGAAGGAATTCTTTTGACCATGTATGATGTGAGACTCCGCCTATCCAATCAGGTTGTAGAGGAAGTTCGCCTCCATTTCAAAAACATGGTATTCGAAACCATCATTCCAAGAAATGTGCGATTGGGCGAGGCACCAAGCTTTGGATTACCGGCTATTGCTTTTGATGCAGAAGGAAAAGGATCCATTGCTTACCTCAACTTGGCTAATGAGATTGCTGAGAAAAACGGACTAAAAAAACCAGAACAAGCTCATGGCTGATAATAAACCCAACCGAAAGAAAAGTGCACTTGGTCGCGGCCTAGGAGCCCTTCTTCAGGATAGTCCTGCCAAAAATAAAGGGGAAGAGATCCTTCCTGAAGTTCAGAAGACCGGTATCTTTGAATTGGAGCTTTCTCAAATTCAAGTCAATCCTTTTCAACCTCGAACCCACTTCGACAAAGAAGCGCTTGAAGAACTTGCAGAATCCATTCGCGTCCAGGGAATTATCCAGCCAATCACAGTTCGAAAACTGGATCAGAACGAGTATCAACTGATCTCAGGTGAGCGGAGATTTCAAGCATCCAAGCTTGCCGGCTTGGAAAAGATACCTGCATACGTAAGGACAGCCAATGATCAGCAAATGCTGGAAATGGCCTTGATCGAAAATATTCAGCG
This sequence comes from Algoriphagus formosus, assembly GCF_002807035.1. GTDB lineage: Bacteria > Bacteroidota > Bacteroidia > Cytophagales > Cyclobacteriaceae > Algoriphagus > Algoriphagus formosus. The sequence continues at coordinate 1,201,471 of NZ_NIUC01000001.1, forward strand.
GGAAAATCTTAATGCGCTAGAAATCGCACAATCCTATCAGCGACTTTTAGCTGAGTGCAATCTCAAGCAAGAAGAACTAGGCGACCGGGTAGGAAAAAACAGGACTACTGTCAATAATTATCTACGATTACTGAAACTTCCTCCATCGATTCAAGCAGCTATTCGAGATCAAAAACTATCAATGGGCCATGCCCGGGCACTTATTAATGTGGAAGACATTGATAAGCAATTGGCGATCTTTAAGAAGGCAATTGATGAAGAGCTAAGTGTAAGAAAAGTAGAAGCCCTTGTCAAAGCATTGAATGAGGCACAACCAAGTAAAAAGGAAAAGCCCGAATTAGATCCTGTCAAAAAATATGAGTTGAACAAGCTTCAGCAGCGATTAGCATCTCATTTTGGGACGAAAGTGGCCCTCAAATCTGACCCAAAAAACCGGGGAGAAATCAAAATCCCTTTTCATTCAGCATCTGACCTCAATAGAATTCTCGAAATTCTTGAAATCATTTGATTTTGCGTAGCCATCTACTTTGTAAAAGAATCCTCTCCAACTTAAGTCGCATTGGAGCGATGGGGGTTCTCTTTTGGCTTTTGGCCTATTCCGCAGCCTTCGCACAGCAGGATACCATACGAGTAGAAGAGCGAAAAAGTAAAAAGGAAAAACCTGATTACTCTTCACTACCAAAAAACCCAAGAAAAGCCACTAGGCTATCGGCTATTTTACCTGGAGCTGGACAGGTTTACAATGGTAAAGCATGGAAGGTACCAATCCTTTATGCAGGATTCATGGCTGATATTTATTTCATTGGCTATAATAATAGAAGATACCAAGTTTTCAGAGAAGCGCTATTTGCCTTTGATGATGGAGAACCCAATTTATTCCCTAGTCTGAATCGGGATGCTTTAGTCCGAAATGTAGATTACTGGAGACGAAATAGAGACTTGACTATCTTGCTTCTTGGAGTCATTTACGCTTTGAATATCATCGATGCCAATGTCGATGCTCACCTTTCCGGCTTTGATATCTCAGACGAGCTCAGTCTTGCTATTGAACCAAGCATGCAACAATTCGCAGCCCAAAACCAAGCCTTGGGCCTAAGTGTAAAATTGAAATTCAAATAAATGAACATTATTATTCTAGGATATGGGAAAATGGGAAAAATAATCGGTGAAATAGCCGAATCCCGAGGCCATTCTATCCTTGCAAAAATTGACGAAAACAACCGAGAAACGCTCAATGACTTGGATCTATCCAAAGTCGATGTAGCGATCGAGTTCAGCCAACCTGAAGCTGCCGTCACCAATATAACTTGGTGTCTAGAGAATGGAATCCCAATTGTATCAGGTACCACTGGCTGGTTGGAACACAAGCCAAACATAGAGAAATTAGCAATCGAGAAAGGTACTCCCTTTTTCTATGCCTCAAATTTTAGTATCGGTGTAAACATATTTTTTAAAGTCAATCAGTATCTTGCCAAACTGATGGGTGAAACAGCTGGCTATCAAGTAGAAATAGAAGAAATTCATCACACAGCTAAAAAAGATGCACCGTCTGGCACAGCCATCACCTTAGCTGAAGCAATCTTGGACGCCCAGAGTGACCTGAAGGACTGGTACCTGTCCGGGGAAGCGCCCGAAAATGGACAAAAACTTCCGATCATTTCTAAGCGCATTGATCCGGCACCTGGTACACATATCATACGCTATCAATCTGAAATCGATGATATTGAGATTAAACACACGGCTCACAGTAGACAGGGATTTGCGCTTGGCGCGGTTTTAGTTGCCGAATGGATACCTGGAAAAAGTGGAGTATTGAATATGAATGATTTTCTGTCTTTTTGAATATTAAAGTATGAGTTCGAAGAATAAAAAGAAAAAATCTGCTGCGAGGGAATGGCTCGATGCCTTAGTTTTTGCAGTAGTAGCGGCCAGTTTGATCCGCTGGTTATTGCTGGAGCCTTTTACCATTCCTACAGCTTCTATGGAAAAGTCCCTATTGGTGGGAGACTTCCTTTTTGTAAGTAAAATGCACTATGGGACCCGTATTCCCAAAACCCCACTGCAGGTACCCCTTACTCATCAAAAGATTTGGGGAACGGAAATTCCATCCTACTCTGATGCCATCCAACTCCCCTATTATAGGCTTCCGGGCTTTGCAGATGTGGAGCGAAATGATGTAGTGGTGTTTAACTACCCTGTCGAATTTGAATATCCAAATGACCTGAAGACCAATTATATTAAACGGGCAGTCGCTGTTCCGGGTGATGAATTGGAAATCAAAGATGGGGATCTCTACATCAATGGCGAACTGGCCATGAAACCCGAAGAAATGCAATTTTCCTACGATGTCCTGACTAGTAGAATGCTAAATGCAGATTTTTTCGCTGATTATGGAATTAACCCGGCAAGCTTCATGGCTTTATCAGATGGCTCAGGGTATATTGTGTTTGCTACTGATTTGGTAATTGACAGACTAAAGGAATCTCCTCTGGTCACAACAGTAAGAAAGCGAATCATGTCACCAAGAGGCGAAGACAGAATTTTCCCTGATGGAATGAAGATGGGTTGGAACAGAGACCAATATGGACCATTGACCATTCCAGGAGAAGGTACAACGATCGAATTGAATGCAGATAATATCTTGCGATATGGCTCCACCATCAAAAACTATGAAGGCCACGAGCAGGTAGAGATAAGAGAAGATGAACTTTTGATCAATGGACAAAAAGTTGATAGCTATACCTTCAAACAAAACTATTACTTCATGATGGGAGACAATCGTCATGATTCGCTTGATTCACGCTATTGGGGTTTTGTTCCTGAGGATCACGTGGTAGGAAAAGCCTGGTTCCTTTGGCTTTCACTGGATGAGTTCGAGTCATTCTTCAACAAAATCCGTTGGAGCAGAATATTTAAAAGTATCGAATAAAGAAAAGGCCCTTTGAGGGCCTTTTTCTTTTGCTGTTTATTTCACCAGTCGATTGTTTTCAATCCTTGCTTTTCTAAATATTCATTCGCCTGTGAGAAATGGCGACAACCTAAAAACCCACGATGGGCCGAAAGCGGGCTCGGGTGAGGAGCTTTCAATACCAGATGCTTTGACTGATCGATCAAATCAGCCTTTTTCCCCGCATAGGCTCCCCACAGCAAGAATACCACATTTGATTTGCCATCGCTGATCCGTTGGATCACCCGATCTGTAAATTCCTCCCAACCTTGTTTTTGATGAGAACCCGCCTCTCGCGCTCTGACAGTAAGTGTGGCATTCAGCAGGAAAACACCTTGTTGAGCCCAACGGGTTAAATCTCCATTTGGAGGCATAGCTTTTCCTATGTCAGACTGGATTTCTTTGAAAATATTTAGAAGACTTGGAGGAAAAGGAACTCCGGGCTTTACCGAAAAGGAAAGCCCATGCGCCTGACCCGGGCCATGATATGGATCTTGTCCTAGTATGACGACTTTCACTTGATCAAAAGGACACTGGTCAAACGCGTTGAAAATAAATTTTCCTGGTGGAAAAACTGGCCCTTTCTCGTATTCAGACTTTACAAATGTCACTAGTTTTTTGAAAAACTCTTCATCAAAAATGTCGTTCAAAACATTATTCCAGGAATTTTCAATTTTTACTTTCATAGGTAAAAGTATTGATTTTCAAAGGCTTCATTGTATATTTGGAAACTTTTAATATTATTAAGAATGGTCACAGCAATCACTCAGGGAATAGAAGTCAGTATAGAAGTCACCTATCAGGCCGAATTTTCTAGCCCTCTACAACATCATTATGTTTTCACCTACAAGGTAACCATTCATAATAAAAGTGACATTACCGTTCAATTGTTGCGAAGGAGATGGGAAATTTCTGATGCAGCGGAAAACCGAAAAATTGTGGAAGGTGATGGCGTGGTCGGACAGCAGCCCACACTAGAACCCGGACAAAGTCATAGCTATGTATCAGGATGTAATCTTCGTTCTGGCTTGGGTAAAATGAAGGGAAGCTACACCATGCGAAAAGTCTATAATGAGAAGGAGTTTGATGTAGAAGTTCCTGAATTTCAAATGATTGCTAATATTTTTCACAATTAAGATTTCTTGATCAAGAGTCTATTTCCATTAAAAGGGTATTTTCAACATTGGCTTGAAAAAAAAAACAAAGCCTCTTTACAAAACCCTCATCTTGTTTCTTTAGTTTCTGAGTTGGAAATTTTTCTTGAGGAAAGAAAACACTTGGATCTTGACATTGAAGATTGGCGGGCTCAGTTACTTCAAAATCATCAAACTATTGAGGTCTTAGATCTGGGAGCAGGTTCTAAAAAAGTACCGTCTAATCGACGAAAAATCTCCGCAATCACAAAATACTCTACATCGGGAAGAAAATTCGCCCAACTCTACCAATACTTTGCCTCACTCACACCAGCTAATCACCTTTTGGAACTGGGAACCTGCATGGGTCTCACTACCCGATACCTACACCGGGTTGCGAAGGGAAAGTTAGCTACCTTCGAAGGCTCAGAAGCTATCCAAAACACTGCTAAAAGAGGCCTGGAAAGCAGCCAAGTAGAATTTATTCTTGGAGATATTAGCGATACCCTGCCAAGATATTTGTCGGAAAATAATCAAGTGGACTTTGCTTTGGTAGATTCATCACATACTTATCAAAAAACAATAGAATTTACAGATTTACTGATAAAGCATTGTGACTCAAAAAGTATTTTGGCGATAGCTGATATCTATTGGTCCAAGGGGATGAATCGAGCTTGGCAGGAGCTGAAATCACGAAAAGAAGTCCAATTGAGTCTGGACTTTTATGAATGTGGGATTTTGATTTTTGATTATCCCGGAGAGAAAACTCACTTGATCTTGGATTATTGATTTTGAAGCATAACAAAAAACTCTGCCCCCCTTCTCGGAGGAATGGAATTGTAGCAGGGCTCCATTTTTATTATATGGAAGTATTTAGAGAATAACTTTTCATAGTCACTGATATTCCCTCCAAATGGCGGACCTTGCTTTTCAAATTCTATAGAAAATAACACTCCGACAATCTTTCCATTTGGTTTCAATAGGGTTTTCATTTTTTTACAATAGGCCTCCCGCTGGTCCGGATGCAAAGCACAAAAGAAAGTCTGTTCTAAAATCAGGTCATAAACTCCTTCGTGGGTGAAAAAATCTTCGTTTAATAAGTTTTCATCTGGAAATTGAGGGTTGGACTTACTAAATTTTGTTAAAGGGATTTTGGCGAAATCCAGCAAAAAAGTATTCTGGAAGCCTTTTTCAAATGCATAAGCAGCTTCATGCCCATTCCCTCCGCCTGGTATCAAGACTTTGATATCCCGATTCTCAATTTGGTCTAAATATTGTACTAGCGGTGTAGAAGCGTAACCGATATCCCAGCCCGTGGCACCTTGTTCATAGCGCTGGGTCCAGTAGCTCTCATCCAAATAATTCATCAAGCCCTAAGATTTATGGACTCAAATTTTGAAAAAGATTCTCAACCAAAAAAAGACCAAGGCAAAAATATCATCATCATTGTCTTGGTGCTACTTGTAATCATCAGTGGGATCAAGCTTTACACTGATTACGTGGACAGGACCAAAAAGACGGAAGAAATCCTACTCTTATCTACCGAAAACAATCAGCTGAATCAACGCCTAGACTCCGTGACTTATCAGTTGAATCTGCGTATTCAGGAAATCGAGAAGTTGGGTGGAGATATCGCCGCGCTTGAAGAAGTACGCGACCAATTGATAGCCGAGCGAAACTCCAATAGACAGCGCACAGCCAATGAAATCGCCGAACTCAATCGTCGAATTCAGTCATACAATGGTATGCTTCAGGAAAAGGATCAGGAAATCCTAGAATTGAGAGCGATGAATCAGCAGCTCTATGCTGAGAATCAAGATCTCAAAACGACCCAAGCTGAAATCGAAGAAGAAGTTGCTCAACTGAACCTTCAAAAAGAAGATCTTCAGGCCAAGGTCAACGTTGCCTCCATGCTGAAAGCAGAAAATATCACTATTGCAGCTATCAACAGAAGAGGTAAAGAACGGGTAGAGACCACCAAAGACTTTAGAAACCGACAGATCGAACGGATCAAAATCAGTTTCAATTTCTCTGATAACAAGGTAGCTCAGCCAGGCCCTAGAAACGTTTATGTTCAGATTCTTGCTCCAAATGAGCAACCGATCTTTGATGTGGCCAAAGGATCAGGCACATTCACTGTGAATGGAGCCGAGCAGTTCTACACTGTCAAGCAGGACGTCCTTTTTGATAATACCGGAGAACCGCTGACCTTCTACTACGAAAAGGGTTCTGACTATGTCTCAGGAGATCATGAAGTCCGTATCTTTGTGGATGATTATCAGATTGGGTCCAGAACATTCTCAGTGAAGTAAATCATCACAGACATGTCTTTTAAGCCTCTCAAAATCAGAGAGGCTTTTTTTATTGGGTGAGAAAAATAGTTAACAAAGGTTATTTGGATAAAACCTAAAATCAACCTACTTTTGCGGTCTGTTTAATAAATTTCACACAAACACATTCAAAATGTTCCAAAGAAATTACGAGACGGTATTCATTTTAACTCCCGTTTTGTCTGATGTTCAGATGAAGGATACTGTCGACAAGTTTGTAAACTTGTTAAAAGAAGAGGGGGCAGATGTGATCAATGTGGAAAATTGGGGTCTTAAGAAGATGGCTTACGCTATTCAGAAGAAGACAACCGGTTTTTACGTATTGGTTGAGTACAAGGCGGATCCTACAGTGATCAAAAAGTTGGAGACTGAATTCCGACGCGACGAGAAAGTAATGCGATTCTTGACTACCGTATTGGACAAGCATGCGATCGCTTACGGCGACAGAAGAAGAAAAGGAGAGTTTAACAAAAAATCCGAAGCTAAGGAGGAAGCTGCCCAATGACACTATTCAACGAACCAATCAACAGAGGCGAAGTAAAGAAAAAATACTGCCGATTCAAGAAGCACGGGATCAAGTATATCGATTACAAAGACCCTAACTTCCTTTTAAAATTTGTCAATGAGCAAGGAAAGATCCTTCCAAGAAGATTGACTGGTAACTCTGCAAAGTATCAGCGTAAAGTTGCACAAGCAGTGAAAAAAGCTAGACACTTAGCTTTACTACCATTTGTAACTGACGGATTGAAGTAATTCACATCATCCTATCATTCTAAAAGCTAAACAGAAATGGAAATTATACTAAAAACAGACATCAAAGGTCTCGGCTATAAAAATGATTTGGTAAGTGTGAAGCCTGGATATGGACGCAATTACCTCATCCCTCAAGGATATGCCGTTTTGGCCACTTCTTCTAATAAGAAGATCCTAGCTGAAAACATCAAGCAAGCCGCTCACAAAGCTGAGAAAATCAAAGCAGATGCTGAGGAGATCGCAAGCAAGCTTTCTGGCGTAACGCTTGAAATCAAAGCTAAAATCGGTGAAACTGGAAAAATCTTCGGAAAAGTAACCACACTTCAAATTTCTGACGCCTTGGCAGCACAAGGATTTGATATTGATCGAAAGAAGATCGCTATCAATACTCCTGTCGACGGTGCTGGTGAATTTGTAGCAGAGGTTGACCTTCACAGAGAAGTAAAAACTGACGTAAAATTCGTAGTAGTCGCTGAATAATCTCGACTAGGCATCAATAAAAAAGGGCTGAATAATCAGCCCTTTTTTTGTTTAGTTAAGTACCAAGATCTTCTCGAGATCCTCTACCAATTTCTTGGAAACAGCACGGCTGTTTTTCTCACGGGCTGCCTTAAACAATTCTAAGGCTTTCTCAGACTTCTCTACAAGTCCCACTGGATTTTGGTCATTCTTGTAGCTAAACCAGCACCAAGACAATTCAGCAGCCAAAGATTCTCCCACCTTCAGCTTCTCAAGCTTGTTGACTGTTTCGATTACAGTCTTTTCCATTTTTTCTACTTTCATAGCTTTCGAGTTGTGTTTTCTTAAAATTCGAAGCAAAACAAGGTAAATATTTTCATTTTATCAACATAAGTAACTGAATATTAACAGTATTGTAATTTTTCAATCGATTGCGAAGAAAAAATTAAGCGATTTTTTTTCATAATTTTTTTATTGACGTAATGAAAAAGTCTTTAGTTTAAATAAATAATTGAAAAATCTTTCATGTCTAGCTTGGAAAAAAAAATACAGAATTCTACCTTTGTGTCACTTTAAGGGAGGTCGCAAGGACTTCCATCCCAAACTGGTCTATGGTGTAACTGGCAACACGTCTGATTTTGGTTCAGAAGAGTCTAGGTTCGAGCCCTAGTAGACCAACAAAAAGCCCTATTTCGAGAGATTTAGGGCTTTTTTGCTTCTAGCATCCTCAGGCGATAAGCATTCATCGCATTCCTTCCAAGCTGCTCACTTAGCTTATAATTAGCCAATGCTCCGACAGGTGCTCCTACGAGAGGAATGAGCTGGGCAAGCTTAGCTAGGTCAATATAATCGCGATAGTCTAGCTGAAAAGTACGCCAATCAAACTCATCATAAGTCTTAGGAAGATTCTCTTTAAACGAATCCCAATTTTCTATACGCTCGATCAGTTCGTTCCGACGTTTTTGGGAGGAGAAGCTTAGCTGAAAAACATAGAGCAAAAAAAGCCTCTCCTGATAATTCTTGGTATCAAATCCATAGAGAGCAGCTATATCGAAGAGCATTTTCATCTTGATCGCCAGAAAAGCTGGAAAATCCGCAAAACCCATTAAAATCCCTCCTGCCCCCGTGATAGCCCCCTCTGCAGAAGCCGAATTCCGGTACCATTTGATTCGGGTTCGCACTTTCATTTCACGCTCTTTCAAAGAAAGGCTTTCAGAAGCTTTCGGTACAATCCAAGAGGATCCCGTAATGACCGCTTTGACTATATTCTCAATGGCAGCAGTAACTACCTTGTGAATTTTGTCCGGGATAATCTGATTAATTTTTCGCTGCACACCGTGAGTCAGCCTACCTCCTATGGAAGGTGGTTTTTTCATCATATATAGCCATGATGTAAGTTCTGCTTGAACATAGTGCTGATAAGTATCCATACCTCAATAAACGAAATTGATGAGAGGAGTTTAAACTTTGCTGAAAAAAAAAGCCATATCCTAATTAGAATATGGCCTTTCAATTCGGAATCTTAATTATTACTTATAGAGCCCGTTAAACAACATTTTGAATGTCCCATGAGACTGTGCACGGAAGGTGATTTCAGGTCCAAAGGCATAGAATTTACCCTTTCCTAAGCCTGCTTCAAAAGCTGTCACTCCGTTTCTAAGATAAGATTGACCCCAAGCCCAGCCACTTCGAAGCGGCTCTTCTTCACCAAACCAAGCGATCGCTTTTACTCCTTTATTACTTGCTTCAGGAGTAAGCTTGAATACTGGAGATCGGTTGAACATGATATAGGATGTTGATCCCATTCCATAATTGATAGGCTGGGTGTTATCTACATTCATTTCCAAAACTGACCCCGGTATATAGTATTTCTCTCCACTAAGCGGACGCTCTTCTCCATCAGAATTCATTTCTACGAGCGCATCTTTGACTGGTAGATTCAAGTGAAAAGCTAACTCTGTAGCTGACCCGACAGTGATCACTTGCCCTCCATTCTCAATAAACTCTCTGACTGCAGGAACTGACTCTTGAGCGGTGAAATTACCAAGCATATGATGATACTGCTCATCGATTTCAGAAGCATCTGGCTGAGAACGACCTCCCCCACGACTTCCGACTGATGGGATTCCAGGCCCGATGAAGAGCAGCACGTCATAGTTTTCATTCAGGTTGCCCGCATTGATTTCTTGTGCAAACACCTGCTTAAAATCAAAATGAAACTGCTCTAGCATCCATCTTACCCAACCTGACGGCATAGATCCACCATAATAATCATACAAACCTATTCTTGCGGGGCTTATTTCTTTCAGTTCTCGTGGCTTGGAGCTAGGCTTGCCATAGACACCATACTCTTGGGCAGCCTTCTGCAAAATAGTCTTACCAGCTGATCCCACATAAAACGACCCTGCTGGTAAACCATCCACAGTATCGGTAGTTCTGAAAACCTTCACTTTCGCTTTCAATAGATCATTTACAGCCATGAAGGCATTATTTCCTCGAATATCAATCAGGTATCCTGAGCCATTAGCTAAAGACTTGGCTGGTGGAGTCTGTATTTCACCATAAGGAACTGCCTCAAAAGGCCCATCAAAATCTTCCATAATCCGATCAATTTCTGAACCCATCTGAAAGGCAAGTGTCCATCCTGCAGCATCATAAGGGCGAATTGGAGGTCCTCCAGGGTACAAGAAATCATTGGGGTGATCTTGGGGTTCAAACATATCAATCACATGTGGACGAAATGCTTGTGCCGTTTTCACAATGTATGAACCAGCTGGATATGACTTTCCATTGACGTTGAAATCTTGTGTGGCTTTGTGAACTTTTATCCCTGATTTGATCAAAGCATTTAAAAACTTAATCGCAGTAGGAAAATCTGCCTGATCTGCAGGCAAAATATAGCCATAGGGATCCTTGCGTTCCTGATCTTGGTAAACCTCCTCATAAAATTCACGAGGCAAACCTGAACGCCAATTTCTGGAAGCCTGCACCTTTCCTTCATCACGAGCTTTCTCATAAGCATCTTCTACAGCTTGCGCATATTTTGGATAAGGAGTCCAAGTATCCTTTTGGCCTTTCTCTATGGATCTTCTACCCATGAGATAGATATTCCTCAGCAATTCATCCCCATGCCGAACCGCGTGATTGAGAATCGCATAATTCAGCGACACAGAATAATCAATAGAAGTCTTGAAGTGCCAATCTCTTGGTGTGACAGGGTATGGAGTACCATTATTCGGAATCAATCGCTCTGGAACCAAAGGCACCTGAGATGGTGTGGGATTCCCGATAATTTCGGTAAGAATACCTATCTGATTGTGATAATATGGTGTTGTACGAAGTCCACCGTTCCACCAAGTAGAAAAAACTGAGCCATCTAAGCGGGTGTATCCAGGCTTGTCTTCCTGATGCATTCGGTTGATCATCGCAGCACCTACTGCATCTAGGCTGGTGATGATCAATGGGTCAAAAACATGATTAAATGGATCTCGGTATGGAGGGCCTGCCACTACAGATCCTGGAGGGCCTGACTGATGGTGATTGTAGATAATCTGTGGGATCCACTCTACATATTGCTGAAGCGAAATATTGGTAGCCTCAGACATATTGTTCATGTAAAAATCCCGGTTATTATCATGCCCAACATACTTTTGATAAAGAACTGGGATGTTTTGATCTCTTTTTGTCGGGTCTTCCTTTCTCATATACCAATCCGACATGATCTCCATTCCATCTGGGTTAGCATGAACTAATAGAATGATGACATTGTCAAGAATTTTAAGCGTCTCCTCATCATTTCCAGATGCGAGTTCATACAGTGTTTGGATGAGTTGATGTGCTCCTACCACTTCATTCGCATGAAGGCCACCGTCAATCCAAACCACAGGCTTCCCTTGTTTGATGAGTTCCTCTGCTTCCTCCCTCGTCATTTCAGCCCGAGCGAGTTTTTGAGAAATTTCTTTGTAGCGATCCAGTTCTGCAAAATTCTCAGGTGCTGTAACTATCATCATGGGTTGATCCCGCCCAAATTCAGTCTTGCCAATACTGGTCAACATGACTCGATCAGAGGCCTCTGATACCTTCTTGAAGTAAGCCTCAGCTTGGGTAAAGTTTGCCAGCATATAATCATCCCCTATTTCAAACCCAAAATGAGATTGAGGTGTGGGCACTTGCTGGGCTTGAAGTTTTATCCCTGAGAAGAGTAAAACGACTAGAAACAGTTTTAATAAATTTTTTGTCATAAGCGTGATTTGCGATTGATCATTTCTCTAAAATAAACTAAAAAAAAGAGGTCCTTGTAGTAAGTAACCTCTTTATCGGAATTTTTACAGGATCGGAAAAATTAGGATTCGATTTTAATATACTTTTTATAATCAGGATCATTTTTATTCTGCTGAGTCTGAAAACCGCCTGCATTAAAAATCCCTGGTTGAAGCTCCCAATCTTTTAAATCTATCTCGAGAGCTCCTATAGGTATTTTTGAAGCAACGTTTAAGGCCGATGATCCTTCTTTACCTTTTAATATCAATTTCTGAATTTTAGAGAATCTCTCTTGAATTGTCAGATTGAATCCGTAGGCCATTTCTTGATTATTTTCTTCAAAATTGAGTGATTTGAATCCATCCAGAATAATCTTCCCATTCCCCTCTATCCAAAGGTCTGCCTGAATCTCAGAATTGCTCAAATCAACCTCAAACTGATCCCGTACAACTACTCTATTGGGAAAATAAAGCTCCTGTATTTTAGTTCCTTTTTGTTGAAAGCCAAACCGGGCACCTTTTTTATCTATAAAAATTGGGTTAAGGATTACAGGTACCACAGATTTTGGATTGACCAAATGAGGATGATTCGAAAGCTCCACTTCTGGCTCAAACAAATTATCCAAATTGCTATACCAACTTATTCTACCCCCTTTTATTTTAACTCGAAAACTATCATTATCTGTCAATAATTGGCGAAGTCGAAGCCCCTGTGGTCGATAATCAATACGCTCTGAATAGCATGGACTTAAATCCTCATTTACAAAAAACACATTCTCAAAACGGGCTTCAGAGCATAATGAATACATACAAGTTAAAATAGAACCTTTGGGAAAAGTCCTAGATAACTCTTTAGGCTCCACATAAATTCTCTCTGCCTTACCAGAATAGCTTTTTGACAAAACAAGCTCTTCTTTTATCCCTGAATGGGGATCGAAGAGAACTACAGACATTCCTTTTTTCCAACTATCGCTTCCCAAACTTCCAACCGAAAGGGACTTTACAGTTCCAGATAGCTCTTCACTTATTTCGGTCCAAAGAGGCCGGGACGTACTACGGATCATTCCATGAATTTCCACATTCTTCATGACCATGTTTACATTGTAGTCAGTATACATCAAATGCCCCGGGGAGTCATTACCAAAGTTCCAAACGGCTTGGCACCCTTCAATTACTCTTCCATCCAGAAGGTGTTCTAGGGCACTTTTTTCTACTTTCAGCTCAATTGACGAAACCGGATCATCTATAGGCTTATCCAATTCAATTTCAGTATAAGTCACTCTTCGATCTCCTCTTTTTAACCTAGAAGGAGGAGAAGAATACTGCTCGGCAAATTGTGCCCAAGTCTTCCATTTCCGATTGGTTTTGATTATTTCAAACTTTTGGCCTGCAAACGTGAATACATCTCCCTTTTGGACGCTCCACCCCCAGATTTCTAAGACATTAGGGCCTTTTTTACCTATGATTCCATTTTTTGAAAAGTCATCTAGATCTTGGGAAATTATATCGCCTTTTGTAGGAATTTTATCAAAGGTCTTGACCTGCCTTGCAGAAAAGGAGACACCTGACAAGTCTTCATCTCCGTGAACCAACCAATGATCCCCATTAGAGTTCAATCCAACTCTAAATCCATCTACAATTAAATGGACAGTTTCCGAACTTGTACTTGTTCCTCCTGTCCATTCCTGACATGCCAAATGATACCAGCTAAAATTCGGATCATCAAGTTCGATAGTTTGATGATCAAGCATTCTAAGCCTGATTCCTTCAAACCTAAAGGGTTTTAGGGATTCCAATTCTATGAATCTCCCTCGCTGAACAGGGCTAACTCCTTCCCACTCTATACGTAGTCCACCGCTTTGCCTGGCTTTCATATTATTTAAATCTTTCGAAAACCAGTCCCCTTCAAAGCGATAGGTGCAAAACTCCTTGACATCTCTTTCGTCATGAATACCTCCACCATTACAATATCCTTGGTTGGGCATTGAAAAGGAAGTACCCGGCCGAACGAATCCCAAAGCATCTTCCATTGCCTTTCGAATACGATATTGATCTGTGTTTCTAAACCTTTTAAGCCCGTATTGATAACTGAATGCGGAAGAATCAGAAAAAATCAAGCCATTAGGAGACCCAAATTGCACTACTCGCTGTGAATAATTAGAAGGCAAAAATTGCCATTCAAAATTTATATCCACTTTTCCCATGTCCGGTAAATGGAATAGCGCTCCATTTTCGCCAAAGGTTTCACTAAAACTGCCCGGCTGCTCCAAACCTCTCCCAAATTTATCACCATTGAAAGCGTCAGACCACATTAAATGAATAGCTGCTGAAGGTCCTTCCCCTAGAGTTTCAAAGTTCCACGTACTATCGGGAGGCACCACTATTTTCGGCATCCCCAATACTCCATAAACTTGTCCCGCCCTAGCTTTGAGGGTGGATTTTCTATTGATTGAGGACGCCCATGACTCAATAGCAAATCGATTGTCAAAAAAGAAGATTCCATCTTGCTTTTCCATCACCTTGGGGCTTTCAAGGTCCCCTCCATTGTAAGGGAAATCAACGAGTAGATTTTTATCATCCAAAACTTCCAAAACTCGTGAGTAAACAACCGTAAGGGCACCTGGAAAATAATTTCGCCCTCTCTCTGGATATTCAAAACTACTCCTATGTACGCGGGAAGGCTCTAACCACATTCCGATATATTCGGATGAAAAAACGCCCTCTTCTCCTTGATAAGTAACTTTGCAGCGATTGTTGTCTTGAGTCTCATATTTCAGAGTACCCCAAAACATCCGATGGAAGGCGTTCCCTCCAAATTTTTCTAGAGTATCAAATTCATCAGAAGAGTCAACTGGTTTGATTTCTTGGATTCCTATCTTATCCTTTTCTTTTGGTGTATTTTTTTCATCTTCTACAACGTCAGTCACAATCGGTACCACGACCGCATCTTCAATCACTTTTTCCTCCTGAGTTTCCTTTTTATCTGAAAACTCAGCCGAAAAAATTTTCCCATTGATTTCAATTGTTTCTATAGGGACAGGATTCCCATCAGCGTCATTTAGACTTATAGTTAAGTGAAGAGGTTTTGAATGATTCATGTCAAAAAGAGTTTTAAAAAGCTGATATTCTTAAAGATACAGATTCATTAAGGTTCATAAAAAAACCTGAGCATTTTTTTTAAACATCCGGAAAATCAACAAACCATTTAGAAAATCTTTGTCCTTTCCCATCCCCATCAAAAATTCTTACTTTTGTTTCAAATCAAAACAAAACCGCTTCCTTCTAAATCAACCCATTCATGTCCGAGGTCAAAATATTTGCAGGATCAAACAGTACAGATCTTGCCAAGAAAATTTCAAAGAATTTTGGAAAAAATCTTGGCGATTTAACCCTATCGAGATTCAGCGATGGGGAAATGTCTCCAAGCTACAATGAATCCATTCGTGGATGCAATGTTTTTATTATCCAAGGAACCAATCCTCCTAGTGATAATATTCTGGAACTTTGCCTCATGATCGATGCGGCCAAGCGCGCCAGTGCTTACAAGGTCTGTGCAGTTATCCCTTACTTTGGATATGCCCGACAAGACCGTAAAGATCGACCTCGGGTATCTATCGCGGCAAAATTAATAGCCAATATGCTCACTTCAGCTGGTGCGGACAGAATCATGACCTGTGATCTACATGCTGGTCAAATTCAAGGATTTTTTGACATACCATTGGATCATTTGAATGGATCAGCTATCTTTGTGCCCTATTTGCAAATGCTGAACCTGCCGGATCTCATTTTCGCCTCTCCTGATGTGGGTGGTGTAGCTAGAGCAAGGGCTTACGCAAAGCATTTTGAAGTAGAAATGGTCGTCTGTGATAAGCATAGAAAAAGAGCCAACGAAATCGCCTCTATGCAGGTGATTGGAGATGTAGAAGGAAAGGATGTGGTTTTAGTAGATGATTTGGTAGACACAGCAGGTACACTTTGCAAAGCTGCCCAAATAATCATGGACAAAGGAGCTAAATCAGTCAGAGCAATTGCAACGCACGGAGTTCTTTCTGGAAAGGCTTATGAAAATATCGAAAACTCCGCTTTAGCAGAATTAGTCATTACAGACACGATTCCACTAAAACAGAAATCATCCAAAATACATGTACTCACTGTAGCGGACCTTTTTTCAAAGGCAATCCACGCTGTGACAGGTAATACTTCTATCAGCTCCTTATTTATCTAAAAACCAATTTTAAATACAAATACACATGAAAACACTAGAGATTATAGGGTTTAAAAGAGCAAATCTCGACAGTGCGAGTTTGAAAGAAATCAGAGAATCAGGTAGCGTACCTTGCGTAGTGTACGGACCAGGTATCCCTGAGCAGATTCACTTCCACAGTCCTGCTATCCTTTTCAGAGACTTGATCTACACTCCTGAGGTTCACTTGGTAGACCTTAACGTTGAAGGAACTCACATCAAGGCTGTGTTGAAAGATGCGCAGTTCCATCCAGTCAGTGAAGTTTTACTTCACGTGGACTTCATGGCTTACACTGAAGACAGACCTATCAAGTTTGAGATTCCAGTGAAAGTAGTAGGTAACTCTCCTGGTATCACAAAAGGTGGTAAACTAGAATTGAAAACCAGATCATTGAAAGTAAAGGGACTTGCAAAGGATTTCCCTGATTTCATTGAGGTTGATATTTCTAAGCTTGATCTTGGAAAGTCTTTCAAAGTAGGCGAATTGAAGCCTGAGAACTTTGAAATTCTAACGAGTCCAAATGTATCCATCGTGACTATCGGAATTCCAAGAGCACTTCGTGGCAAAAAAGGTGGCGATGAGGAATAATCAATTAGAATCTTGATCAAATCCTGCCTCCAAAGGGCAGGATTTTTTTATTTTCATACAGGACAGCATAAGCATGAAATATCTAATAGTAGGACTAGGTAATATTGGACCGGAATACGAGCTCACAAGGCATAATATTGGGTTTCTGACTTTGGATAGACTAGCTGAAAAAACAGGTGCAGACTGGAAAAGTGACCGCTTAGCCTTCAAAACTGAAATCAAGCATAAAGGGCGAACACTACATTTAATCAAACCTACCACTTACATGAATCTCAGTGGTAAGGCTGTCAACTATTGGATGAAAGAGCTCAACGTATCGAAGGAAAATATACTCGTTCTAGTCGATGACGTTGCTATTCCATTCGGCAAATTACGAATGCGTGCCAAAGGGAGCTCTGCCGGTCATAATGGACTAAAAAACATTGAAGCGCTGTGCGGAGGGCAAGACTATCCGAGACTAAGAATGGGGATTGGAGATGACTTCCCAAAAGGGCGACAGGTAGATTATGTCTTAGGTAGATTTACTCAAAATGAGTTTGATGAGTTACCCATTATGATGGACAAAGCCATAGAAATGATTTTTGGGTTCTGTACCATAGGCATATCCCAAACTATGACCCAATTTAATGACTGATTTAAAAGGGAGATTTGGAAATGACCAAATCTCCCTCTTTATTTGTATCACTTCAGGCAACTGATTTATAAAGAAGAGGCGAGAGAATAGGCTCCATGACCCTCTGGCAACCATCCCGAAATTTCTTCGGGAAAGGTGCCAAATCCTACCCAAATTGGGAACTATAAGTTGGCGTAAAATCTACCCCTATTTCTGGTTCGGTGTGAATTTTTGGGAAAATCTTTATCAGTCGCATAGCCTGATTTTTCCAAAAAAATTAATCTATGGCACATTTCGAAACAGAGTCAATCCGAACCCAATCCCGAACCAACGAGCGGGAACACTCAGCCCCTATTTTTCTGACATCAAGCTTTACATTCGATTCTGCTGAAGAAGCTAGAGCGACTTTTGCTGATGAAACCCCAGGAAATATTTATTCCCGATACGCTAATCCCAATTCCTCAGAATTGATCGAAAAGGTCTGTCGAGCAGAGGGAACTGAAGATGGGGTAGCTACTGCCTCCGGAATGGCAGCGATGTTTGGAAGTATAGCCTCTCTCCTCCAGCAAGGAGACCATGTCTTGGCGGCACGCTCACTTTTTGGCTCTACTCATCAATTACTCACTCGAGTCTTTCCAAAATGGGGAATCACCTCCACTTATGGAGATATTTCGGACTATCAAAACTGGGAAAAGCTTTTACAGCCGAATACGAAAATGCTCTTTTTGGAAACCCCTTCCAACCCAGGTCTGGAAATCATCGACCTGGAGTGGGCAGGAAAGTTCGCCGCTGCACACAATCTGATTTTGGTAGTGGACAATTGCTTTGCGACTCCCTATTTGCAGCAGCCTGCCAAATGGGGTGCCCATATCGTCACGCACAGTGCTACGAAATACATCGATGGGCAAGGACGCGTCTTAGGTGGACTGATTTTAGGCAAAAAAGACCTGATCAAAGAGGTTCAGTTTTTTACCCGACATACGGGTCCTGCTATCTCACCTTTCAATGCTTGGATGCTATCAAAGAGCATGGAAACACTGGCTGTTCGTATGGACAGGCATTGTGAAAGCGCATTAAAAATTGCCAGCTACTTTGAGGGGAAATCGGGCATAAATGAAGTAAAGTACCCATTCCTAAAATCTCACCCTCAACATCACCTTGCTCAAAAACAAATGAGTCAGGGAGGAGGAATAGTAACCTTAAATCTCGAGGGTGGCATCAGTCGGGCACAACGATTCATTGATCAACTACAAATGATCTCTATCACTGCAAATCTTGGAGATAGCCGAAGTATCATTACGCACCCTGCCTCTACCACACATAGCAAGCTTACTGAAGAGGAGCGGGAAAAAGTAGGCATTCACCCTGGACTTATCAGGCTTTCAGTTGGATTAGAACATCCTGAGGATATTGTAAAGGATGTGGAACGAGCCTTGGAAGGATCCAAATAAAAAAGCGACTTAGAGTCGCTTAAAATTTCACCAAGTCGTATGCTTGAGTTTAGGAAAGGCCCGAATAATATCACTGAGACTGATTTGCCCTACTAATCTATTATCCTTCAAAACTGGAAAACGACGTATCTTAAGCTCTAAAAACTTTCCTGCTGCATCAAAAAGCGATAGATCCGGTGATAAAGTCATCACATCTGTGCTCATGTGCTCTTTTACCTTTGCAGGAAACTTCGGTGTATTGGTGTATTTCCCTTTGATGATTTCTTTCAGACAATCTACCTCGGAAATGATTCCTACCAAGCCCCCTGATTCATCCACCACCGGGGCTCCGGATATTTTTCTTTTTGTCAGCACCTCAAGTACCTGGTCAATGGTGTCTTCCGGATGAAAAGTCACCAAATTGGTACTCATGTGATCTCTGACCAAAATGGGAGCCGGAGTATTTCTTTTTGGCTCCGCTAGTCTTACTCCTTGAAAACTTTTAACCATGATTGAGATTTTTTTAAAGCGAACTTATAAACTACTGAATTTAAGCTTGAAATCCAATCATTAAACTAAAAAATATATATTTTCAGACTTTTATTTTGATATAATTGATTAATTAAAAATTTTATTCTTTATCAATAAAATTGGTCGCCACTTTTCAGAAGGTCCTTTGTAAAGGTCATTAAAATCAAAACTACCTACCAAAATATCCAAATCTCCATCCGCATCAACATCTCCTTTTGAAAGAATCAGATAATTGGTATCAAATTGAACTTTTGGTAAATAGGGTTTAAACTGATTCTTGCCCTTATTTTCAAAGAAAATCAGATCCTCTTTTGGTTTTTGACTTTTATCCGGAAAAAAGGAAATCGCTACGATATCCAAGTCCCCATCTTGATCAAAATCAGCGACTTCCACTCCACTTGCACCATACATGGGATAAAACCAACTTTCCTCAAATTCATTTTCACCAAGATTAATGAAAATTCGCACACCATGATAGTTTTTCAAAATCTGGGATTGGTCTGCATTGTCGCCATTGACGAGGACAAGATCCAGTTTCCCATCATTATTCATATCGAGGAGCTGAAAATCACTGGAGCCGAAGGCAGGCTGGAACTGGAGCAAAATCCTTTCGAAAAACCTTCCTTCTCCTTGATTTTCCCAAAGAAAAATACCTTCAGCCGCCTGTGTCATCATCCCTACAATGTCCAAATCTCCATCCCCGTCCCAATCAACCAACTCTGTCTTTCGGGCACCAGGCAGTGCCTTCAATACTACTTCCTCGTTTTCTTCATCCCCACCGAAAAACACACTAAGCTTTCCCAGGTGATTTCCAAATTGCGAAATCACACGATCTTGAAGGCCATCCCCATTTAAATCCCCCCAGGAAACATGAACCGGACGCATTAATTTTTCCTGAATAATATCCTTCATCCATTCTCCCTCATTGGGATCAAATCGAACAATATTACCCAGCGAGTCATTTGATGGGTCCATCAAACCCATAGTCAAGAGCTCGAAAGAATTCCCACTCTTTGATATCGAGACTGGGGCAATGCCGGTATTCAAGGAGTCAAGAAGCGTAGGGTTTTCTGAAACTTCCAAATGAAAGAGTTTTTTGAATCGATGTCCTAGCCAAATCCTCGAATCGCTGTCCACATGAATCATCGTGGTCAAATCAGGATAAACAAAATCAAAGGCTGGCATCAACACCTCAAAGCCAGGAATTCCCAATTCAGGTGCTATCTTTTCTTTCTGTGGAAGAGGAAAATCCGGTGCTTTGGAGAGATAATAATCCCGCAACTTCTCCCAATCATCCTTCTTAATAAGTGGAATGTCAGAATAAATCCCTGAAGGAACTCCTCGGTCTTGAGGTAGCGTAACCCCAAAATCCTCCTCTAGGTATAGCCCCATTCGCATTCGCATATCCGGCAGCACACTTTCTTTCCAGGTTACCTTATCCAAAATGGATGGATCTGGCATCAAATGGCAATTACCACAGTACAATTCGGCTAATTTTTCCCCGTCCAAATTCAGATCCATTTGAGAAAGCTGATAAAGACTAGGGACAGGTTGCTTTCGCTCAGAAATAGGCTCACAAGCCCAGTTAAGTACTAGAAAAAATAAAACTATTAATCTTCCCTTCATTTCCCTGCCTCCAAAAATTCCTTTACCAAATTAGCGTCTATTCCCAGATGGTATTTGAAATCATCTGGATTACTCGTAAAACTAACCTCAGGATTTATAAATTGATTGGGGGAAAGTACTTTTGTTTTGCATGAAGCATGAATCTCTTGAAAGTTTGAATACTTCTGAAGATGACTTACATGCTCAGGCTTTGACCCACCACCAGGCATGATGATAATTCGATCACCCGCCATTTGCATCAGCTTCTCGATCAAATCCATTCCTTCCGTGACGGAATTTCGAGCACCCGAGGTCAAAATACGTTGAAAACCTAGCTGAATAATGGCCTCAAGACTTCTTTCAGGATCTTGGCATGCATCGAAGGCTCGGTGAAAGGTACAGGGCTTGCCTGAAGCTGCTCGAAGCAGGCTCTCACATGCATCATTTTGAATAGCACCTTTCGGGTCCAATACTCCAAATACAAAGCCATCGGCACCAGCTTTTCCAAGGGCCTCGATATCACGCTTCATCACCAAGAGTTCTTTTGGCGAATAGCAAAAATCTCCTCCTCGGGGGCGTATCATTACAAAAACTGGAATATCCAGCTCACTTTTCAGAACTTCCAGCATTCCTACGCTCGGTGTTTCACCCCCCTCGGGAAAATTAGCACATAACTCCAAGCGATGTACCCCAAATCGGGCTGCATCTAGAGCTGATTGTATATTAAAAACGGGTGCTTCTAGTAATATGGACATCAAAAGTGACTTTTGGAGTCAATCAATTCATTATTGGAAAGAGTAGCTTGGGCAAAGTTGAATCCGGGTTGCACGGCAAAAGCTCCGACTTGCCCCTCTTTATTGATAGCGAGAAAGCCTGCTTGAATACCAGCAATATCCTTCCTGTTTTTGGAAATCAATCTTCTTACAGCCTCTTCGCATGCTTCCTGAGGAGTTCTGCCTTGGCGCATCAACTCAACAATCAAAAAGCTACCACAGATACGAATAATAGACTCACCCAAACCGGTGGCAGTTGCTGCACCAACTTCATTGTCTACATAGAGACCTGCCCCGATAATCGGGCTATCTCCCACTCTCCCGTGCATCTTGTAGGCTAAGCCACTTGTCGTACAGCTTCCTGCAAAATTCCCTTTATCATCCATTCCAATCATTCCAATGGTATCATGATTCTCAATATTGATGACAGGCTTGTATTTACTGGTTTTTTTCCATTCATCGTAAGCTTTTTGAGCCTTTGGACTGAGTTTTTCCTCCTCGATGGGAAAACCTTGCGAAATGGCAAATTGTCTCGCTCCTTCCCCTGCCAGCATCACGTGGGGAGTCTTTTCCATCACTGCCCTTGCAAGCGAGATCGGATGCTTCACCTGCCTGACAAAAGCAACTGACCCACAAGATCCATCACCAGTCATAATCGAAGCATCGAGCGTGGTGATACCTTCGCGGTCAGGAAGTCCTTGAAGACCCACTGATAGATTTTCCATATCAAGCTCTGTGTCTTTTACACCAATCTCCACTGCATCAACTATGCTCCCCGTCTGCTTGTATGCACTGATAGCAGCGGCGTTGGCGGGAATTCCATGATTCCAAGTGGATAGAATAAGTGGGCCATCTGCAGGTTTTGATGATGATTGAAAAATCGGCAAAGCCTGGTTCACACCCGGGATTAAAACTGCCGAGCCTAAAAGTGTTTTCTTGATAAATTTTCTTCTTTGAGACATGGAAACTAAATTGGGTTAATTCTTGAAATTATCAATTTCAGGTCTATTTAATCAAAAATTAAAGTAAACCCTACCAAATTTTTATGAAGCCTTATCTGCTTAAAGAAACAAACTGGAAATATTTAAAAAAGCATCGCTATGAACTCGCCGTATTGCCCTGGGGAGCGACGGAGGCTCACAATTATCACATGCCTTACGGTACGGATGTCTATGAAGCAGATGCTATCGGTGCAGAGGCTGGAAGAAAGGCTTGGGACAAAGGTGCCAATGTGGTGATACTCCCGACTATTCCATTTGGGGTCAATACAGGACAAGCAGACATTTATCTGGATATTAATATGAATCCAAGCACACAAATGGCCATCATTAGAGACATCTTAGAAATGATGGATAGACAAGGGGTGCGCAAATTTTTGATTCTCAATTCGCACGGAGGAAATGACTTTAAAACAGCGCTACGGGAATTAGGCCTAAAGTTTCCGAATATGCTTCTTTTCACCTGCAATTGGTTTCAGGCCTTGGATAAAAGCCAGTTTTTCGAAGAAGCGGGAGATCATGCTGACGAAATGGAAACCGCATTAATCCAATACCTTCACCCCGAATTGGTCTTACCTCTTGAAGAAGCTGGTGACGGACACGAAAAGAAATCCACCATTAAAGGTATTCGGGAAAAATGGGCTTGGGCAGAACGCAAATGGTCTCAGGTGACTGAGGATACTGGCATTGGAAACCCCAAAAAAGCAAGCCCTGAAAAAGGACAGCACTATTTTGATGCAGTGACGGACAAAGTTGCCGAACTTATGGTAGATATCTGCGCAGCAAAACCTGATGAGCTCTACCGCTAGTTCAAGATACTTAAATCTATATCCTTACTATCCCCTTTGTAATCAATCACTTTGAGCGATTTCAAGTTAGCAGGAAGTCGAACTTCCCGCGAACTTTGAGAGAGAAAACCAGAACCCATTACAGGTTCGTGACGGATAGATCTTCCATCGGTCGTTTCGATGAGTATAGCAGTTATTTCCTGACCAGGCTCTATAGTTTGTTCGACGGTTTGATTGGAATGAAATGCTTTCAACTCGCCTCTATTTTGCGAAGCTATATACAAAGGACTACCTGAATTTCGAGCTAGCTTTACCAATGCTTTGGCATCTCCTGGAACAATAAATCCACTCTCAGAAGCATTCATTGGATCAAAATTCCCTTTACCATCTCCAAGAAGGATCAAACCATTCAATGCATCCAATCTACCGATGAATATCTCATTCCCAAAGTCATTTCCTACCAGTAGAATATCCAGAATACCATCTCCATTGACATCATCAGCTACCAAACCATTTACGGGAGCTAGCTGGGCCTCGATTGGTAGTTCATGAATCTTGAACATTCCATCACCTAAATTCTCCACGTAAGACGAACGATCAAAATTACCTTCTAAGATCAAAGCTTCCTGAAGTTCTTCCTCTGTGAAAAGAGTTTGCTCTGTGGCCGTTGCGTAGGTTTTATACCGCTCAAACTTCCTCCTAAAAAGCGTGCTCTGCCCATACAAATCATCCCAGAAATGGCTTGGAAATGAATTGAAATTCCCTGCCCGATCCTTATACCAAGAAAATATCACAGGGTCTACACTTCCATTTTTATCAAAGTCTTTTGCATAAACTTTATAGGGCATTTCAGCCGTAGGGTGATAGTGATTATTAGCTCCTAAATTCCCCACTACAAAGTCGACATCCCCATCTTGATCAAAGTCTCCTGAAGCAATGGAATTCCACCATCCTAAGTGTTGCTGAAGACCCGTTTCATTCATAGGAGTCAGTTTACCAGAGTTATTTTGGAATATCTGAATAGCCATCAATTCCCCTACCACTACCAAATCCATATCCCCATCCAAATCTACATCTGACCAAATGGCATCAGTTATCATCCCGATTTTCTGAAGCTCAGGAGCCAATTCCTCAGTTTTATCTTTTAGACTTCCGTTCTCATTGATCAAAAGAAAACTCTTCTCAGGATAGGGGTATTGTGCAAAAGGAGTTCTCCCTCCAACGAAAAGATCCAGAAAACCATCCTGATTAAAATCAGCAGCTCTTACTACACTTCCACTGGCTTTTACTTGATTAAAACTCTCATCTTTCAGAAAATTCCCACTTCCATCGTTCAGATACAAGCGATCATTATATTCTTGAGAATTAGGTAAAAATTCATTGCTTCCTCCCACCAAATACATATCTAAGTCTCCGTCATTATCTACATCAAAAAGTAGAATTCCCATCTCCTCAAAATTGGCTGAATTATCATCCAATAGCTGTCTTTGATTAAACGTACCGTCCGCATTTTGAAAAAATACTTGAGGCATAAAACCGGAAGAGGAACCTATCACCAAGTCTTCCATTTGATCCCCATTTATATCCCCAACAGCCAATGCAGGCCCAAACTGGGTCAATTTATGAGGTAAAGTCCGCTGTACGTTATAATCGATTTTATCCTGCTCTTCATGCACAAAGTTGAGACCTACCGCTTCAGAAACGTTTTCAAATAATTGCTCGGAGCTACCAAAATCCAAGATCGCCAGTGCGTTTTTGCCTTGATTTGCCTCCGAATAGGCCACCTTAAAAGTTGAATTAAGTTCTGGGTTTGCTAATTTACTCTCCTTTCCATCTGGCCAAATGATCAAAAGATCTTCAACAGTTTTACCTGGTCCAACACCAAAATGCATGGTAGGTTCCAAGGTTGACATATAACCTCTGACTAGCTGTTGTTCTTGAAATAATTTTTGCCCATCATTCAGTGTCAAAACCACTTTAGCTCCCAGGCCTTGTGGATTGGATTGAGGTCCGGAAAGATCAATTCTAAGGTATGATCCTTTCTCTTGCCGCTTTTCTAGATGATTTTCGAAGACAAAAGCGGGATCATTGATATTGTTAATTACATAATCCAAATCCCCATCATTATCCAAATCGACTAGTACTGCACCATTGGAAAATGAAGGCCTATCCAAACCCCATGCCTCACCACTATCTTTGAAAGTCAGGTCTCCTGCATTCTTGAAAGCATAATTTGGAATTTTGACAATTGGAATAGAATCCAAAAGCTGCCTTACGGTGGCAATACTTCCTACGTCTGCCCTGTAATTAGCAAAGTCTTTATCAGTAATATCTCGTGGAAATCCATTCGTGACCAAAAGGTCTCTCCATCCATCATGATCGACGTCTCCAAAAAGTGGAGACCAAGACCAATCAGTTTGATACATACCTGCGAGCATGCCTATTTCACTAAATGGAGCTTCCGGACCATTGTTCATATGCAACATGTTTCGCACATGCTGATACTCATAGCCCCATTGTTCATTACTGATGTAGACCTGATAGGAGTTCTTGCCGATAGTAGTTTTCTTTCTATAGTTATCCTCACCCAACATATCCAAAGTGATAATATCAGGCATCATGTCATTATTGAAATCCGCAATATCAGAGCCCATAGAAAATTGACTTTGGTGCTTGAGCTTCTGAGATATCTGATTGGAAAAAGTGCCATCTTGATTATTGATATATAAAATATCATTTGTGACATAATCATTGGAAACATGAATATCAGGCCAGCCGTCATTATTCAAGTCTGAAATCAACAAGCCTAAACCAAAGCCCTCGATAGTAATTCCCGCTTCTACAGTAACATTCGTAAATGTCCCATCACCATTATTTCGGTAAAAAGCATCATTGTTGATAGCTGAACCATTCGTGATTTTTTCTCGATAGTTGGAAGGAACAATTTTACTCTGCTCATTATTGAGCACATATAAATCTAAATCGCCATCCAAGTCATAGTCCACAAAGGCAGCTCCCATTCCGTTTCCTGGATCTGCTATTCCGAATTCTCCAGCTTTTTCAACGAAGGAAATCTTACCTTGATCATCTTTCCCCTGATTGATAAACAACAAGTTATTTCGCTCCCCTTCTCCCGTTTTCATGGCTGCTACCACATAGATATCCATCCAGCCATCTCCATTGACATCTGCTACCGTTACCCCCGTACACCACTTTTCAGTTGCTGAAATCCCAGTCTCATCTGACACATCAGTAAACTTGAAATTGCCTTGATTTAGGTAAAGCTTATTAGGAACCTGATTCCCTGTAAAAAACAAATCAACAAGGCCATTTTGATCAAAATCCGCAGCGGCTACACCTCCCCCATTGAAAATATATTCATCAGTCAAAATATTAAATGAGTCGCTTTCTATGATTTCATTATTGAAATCAATACCCGTTTGATTGGATGGTTTTAACTCAAAAAGTGTATCTGATTTTTGACAAGAAACCAGGAGGTAAAAAGATAAAATCAGAAGTAAATATTGGGTGATTTTCATAGGGATTAGCGGGTATATTGATGATTTGAAATTACAATTTTACTGATGCTTTGAAAAATATACCTTTTAAAAAAAGCAAAAAAAAAGAGGCCTCTAGGGCCTCTTTTAAAGTATTTAATCGGTTGATTAGAAACCAGGATTTTGAATCAAAATATCGGCTCCAACCAAGTCAATTTGATCTTGTGGAATTGGAACTAATCTGTATTGATCAGTAAATCTAGCTCCACCCAAAGCACCGGTCAGGATAGTTCCATCAAGTGCAAAGTAGAAGTCTAGCTCTTCCTGTACAGTGTTCCATCTTACTAAGTCATAGAATCTATGACCTTCCATTCCTAGTTCTAGCATACGCTCCATTTGAACAGCAGTTCTAGCAACGTTTGCGTCTGTCCAAGGCTGATCGTAAGTTGAAATCACATAGTTAGCGGCAGGAGTACCATCTTCTCTCAATAATTCAGAGTTGATAGCTCTTTCTCGTACACGGTTTACCTTAGCACGAGCACTTTCCAAGTTTCCAGTTTCGATATCAACCTCTGCAGACATCAACAAGACATCAGCAAATCGAATGATCATGAAGTTAATACCAGTGTAACCTGGAGTCCAAGAAGAGTTATCCTGGAAGGAACCTTGCTCAGAACGAGCATATACATACTTCTTAGGAGAGTAAGGGCCTCCATTAGGTTGGTTACGAATCCAAGCAGTACCTGGATGATCTTGCCAATCTAGGTAAGGAATACCTCTACGACCTACAGTGTGATCCAAACGTGGATCTAGATTTCCAGCATCAGGAGTAAATGGATCTGCTGATTGTAACCCTTGATCATTCTTCACTCTGTTAGCAGGATCATTGTAGGACTTATCCAATAAAGGAAGACCATTTGCATCCGTTCTAAAAGCATTTACAAATGTAAAGCTTGGCTGGAAGAATCCGCAACAGTTACCTGGACCAGCAGGACCAGTATTGTATGGGAAGTTCAAGTCAAACTCAGGGTTAGCATTCAATACCGAACCAGTTCCAGCAGCCGCTTGGTATGCCCAAACAGACTCTTGGTGGTTATCATTTGCTCCACGGAACATGTCATCGTAATAAGGTACCAAGTCGTATTTCAATCCATTAGAAGTAACACCATTTGCAATCACATCATCAAACAATGTTTTTGCTTGAGCGTACTTATTCTGATAGAGGTATACTTTAGCAAGATATGTTTTTGCTGCCCATGAATTTACACGGCCAACTTGACCTTGTGTAGGCGGCAAGTTATCCACTGCATACTGGAAATCAGCTTCAATGAATGGATACAAATCCTGATTATTGCTTACTTCCTCAAGACCAGAACCATAATCGATGTTCTCATCCACATAAGGAGTATCTCCGTAGTCACGCTTCAACTCAAAGTAAAAGTGTGCTCTCAAGAAACGTGCTTGTGCTGCAAGTCTTACTGCATCAGATTCAGTGACATCCGGACCTGGATTTTGCAATAATCTCAACACGTTGTTAGCACGAGCAATTCCCTCATAAGCAACATTCCACTTTGATCCCATTTCTCCTGAGGCGGAATTGTTCTCAAAACGTTGAATAGGGTTAATTGTCGCAAAATCTCCAGGGTCAGTACCTTTATTAGCCTCTCCCCCTCTAATACTTCCCCATACCCAGTTGGATGGAGAACCAAGACGGTTACCTCGACCGTTTACCTGCGAATAGGCTGCGATAAGAGAAGCTTCAATACCTGCCAAAGATGACAGCTGGGCTTCTGCAAGCAAACCTGTAGGCGGTACCTCGAGGAACTCGTCGCTACAACTCACTGCTACCATCATCATTGCTGATAATGATAGGGCTCCGATTTTTAATTTAAAATTTTTCATTTGTTAATCTATTATAATTTCTATAACTCGATTCGTATGGATTTGTTACGCTTAGAAGCTGAGATTCAGACCGAAAGTGTAACCTCTAGTAACTGGATAGTTACCCACATCGATACCAAAGTTGGTATCAGCTGCACCACCTACTGCTGGATCTAGACCCTCATAACCTGTAATAGTAAATAGGTTGTTTGCAGAAGCGAATACACGCAATCTTTGAAGATTCCACTTCTCAAGAAGATTTTGAGGAAGGGTATATCCGAAAGTTACGTTCTGAAGTCTCAAATAAGATCCATCTTCCATGTAGTAAGAGTTAGCTTGCTCTGAAGTAGAGAAGTTAGTTGTTCTTTCTACAATCGGCACAGTACCATTTGGATTCTGTGGAGACCAAGAGTTCTTCAAACGCTCAGAAATAGCAGCGCCTTCAAAGGTTTGGAAGAAATCAGTAAACCATCTAGACTGGTTCCATACCTCATTTCCGATAGAAGTGTACAGGTAAGCAGAAAGGTCAAATCCTTTGTAACCTACAGTGAAATTGACACCACCTGTGAAATCAGGAACTGGAGAACCTAAGAATGTACGGTCATCTGGATCAATAACTCCATCACCGTTGATATCCTCAAACTTCAAACGACCTGGAGCGGCACCAACCTGAGTAGCGTGAGAAGCTACATCTTCATCGCTTTGGAACAATCCAATCTGTCTGTATCCAAAGAAAGCAGAAAGTGACTGACCTACTTGGTTACGAATTGGCTGAATACCTCTGAATGAAGGGTTGATAGAAGTAATGAAATCAAGGCCTGGAGCCAAAGAAACAATCTCATTCTTCAAAGTCGAACCAGTAACTGTCAACTCGTAAGTAAACTCTGAAGAAAGATTACCTCTAGTAGTCACCAAAAGATCTAGACCTCTATTCAACATTTGACCGATATTTACTGAAGGAGGTGCAGCATTACTACCTGCAGTCAAAGGAATTGGAACTTGGAACAATAGATCCTTGGTATCTTTTTTCCACCAGTCAAAGATTACATCTAATCTTCCGTTGAAGAATGTACCGTCAAATCCAATATTCTGAGTTACAGCAGTTTCCCACTGTGCATTCGGGTTACCAATACGAGTTCTTCTAAAACCAATCTGTGCAGAAGAGTTAGAACCTGTAATATCGTAAGAAGAAGCTCCTACAGTACCACCGAATAGTGAGAACTGGTTGTTCGGGTCTACGTTATTGGAGTTACCCATTTGTCCCCAACCACCTCGGATTTTCAAGTCATCAATCCAAGTAGCGCTGGAAAGGAAGTCTTCAGATGAAATTCTCCAAGCTGCAGAGAATGCAGGGAAAGTACCATATCGAGCATTCGCACCAAATCGAGAAGATCCATCACGACGAAGTACTGCACTGAATAGATACTTATCATTGAATGTATAATTCACACGACCAAAATAAGAGCTAAAGTTTACCCCTCTGAAAAGGTCTGAATTCACAATCCTTGAAGAAACAGGCAAATTAGAAATATTGATGAAGTCTGGATCCTGAGAGAATGGATTCTGACCAGAAGCAGAGATATTTCTACCTGCTCCGGTATTCAAAGCTTCCTGACCTACAATTACATCAAATGCATTCTTTCCGAAGGTACGCTTCCAAGAAAGGGTATTGGTGAAAGTCCATCCAAATACATAACCTGCTCCTTCGTTATATCCAAAAGCTGAGTTATTCTCAGAGTTTTCGTATTGAAGTCTAGAGTATCCGTAGAAGTAATAATTGTTATACTGACCACCAATGGATGTTCTGAATCTTAAATCATCTAGGATATCGTATTCAGCATACACATTACCAAAAATATTGGCATTAAAGTTTCTATTATCAACTAAACCATCACGGGATGCTACAGGGTTTCTAGGGTTATTAAATCCTCTAGCTGCAGTACCTGCATATCCACCAAACTCATCATAAACAGGAATGATAGAAGGCATACGGAAAGCAGAAAGAATATCATTTTCTTCAGCTGAACTACCTGCACCACCCGAGCCACCAGTAATTCCTAGAGCTCTTCTATAAGTAGCTTGGAAGTTCTCTCCGATTCTCAAACGCTTGGTTACATCAAACTCTGAATTAGCACGGAAACTAATTCTTCTGAAGTCATTATTAAGCAAAATACCGGCCTGGTCCTGAATACCTAGTCCAAGAAAGAATCTACTTGTCTCAGAACCACCACTCAAACCGATGGAATGTCTATTAAGAGGTGCGTTACGGGTAACAGCACCATACCAGTCCGTTCCTTCTCCAGTAGCGGCTCTTACCAATTGATGGATAGGACCCTTAGTAGGATCTACATTATAAAGGGCTCTTTGCTCTTCAATCTGAGCAGGAGTAAATGGTCCTGGTACGCCAGCTTGGCCACCTACGTTGATGTAGTATGGAAGTACGGGAGTAGAGCCTGTTCCGAACTGAGGATGCTCATAATTTGGAGCTCTTCCATCAATTCTAGCCTGATTAGTTTCAGCCAACCATGTGTACTCTGCGAAATCCGCAGGGTTCATCATATCCAGACCTTGACCTGGTGTAGTAACACCAAACATACCATTGTAATCTACTCGAAGCTTCTGATTTCCTTTTCTTCCTCGCTTGGTGGTGTAAATAATAACCCCGTTTGCCGCACGAGCACCATAGATAGAAGCAGCTGCGGCATCTTTCAATACGGTAGTTGATTCGATATCATCTGGGTTCAAGAAGTCAGTAGATCCAACTGGCACACCATCTACAATGTACAATGGTTGGTTACCTCCGAAGGCACCGAAACCACGAACACGGATAATGGATGTGGTACCAGGCTGTCCGTTAGTAATTACGGTCACACCGGAAACACGTCCTTGTAGAGTTTGCTCAATATTACCGGTCGGAATGACTGTTAAATCCTTTGGATCTACAGTGGCAATCGCACCAGTCGTTTCTCTTCGGCTATCAATTGTATAACCGGTTACAACCAACTCAGTCAGTGTTTGCTCATCTGGAGTCAATTTCACGTCGACAACACTTCGGTTTCCGACAACTTGCTCCATGGTTCCATAACCAATAAATGAGAAAACCAAGACTGCTTGGTCATTGGGTACATTGAGGGAGTATTTCCCGTCAATGTCTGTGGCAGTTCCCGTGGTGGTTCCTTTTACTAAAACAGAAACACCCGGCAAGCCCACATCAAATTCGTCTAGCACTGTACCAGTTACGACCCGCTGCGCCATTGCTGCGGAACTGGCTAATACCAAGAGCACAAGAAGTGCACTTAGACTTTTGTAAACATTTTTCATAAACATAGATAGATTGGGTAACAAGATTAATCTCAATAACTTGTCTGTTAATTGATTGTGCAATCGTTTGCGATTATTCTTAAAATAATTGCAATAGATAATTTCCGAATACTCTGGAAGGTCTATTGCCGCTATACCGTGGTACGAATACCTGCAAATAGGCTTAAAGCCTGAAGGTTTGAGCGCATCATGAGATGCTTTGGGTAAAGTTTTTTCTCTAAGTTTTAATTTCCATAGGCTAATATTAGGTTTTAGGACTGTTCTTAATCATCAATGTTAAAGAATCTAAAACAAAATTCAAATTTCTTTTAATAAATATTCTATCGAAAAATTTTATCCGCACGAAACCTAATTCGTCAATTTTTGAAAATTAGACATTGTTCTTTCAGTATTTCAGTGAAAAACAGTGCCTTTCACAAAAAAAGGTGTCAATTTTTGAATAAATCGAAGTTCTAGAATATAAAATTTCCTAGGATTGGGTTTTTTGCTCAGGTTCAAAAAAATCATCCATTTCCCGGATTTCCTCGAAGCTTGGATCGTAAAGCATCCATCGATAGAGCTCTTCATTGAGTGAAACTGCCCGCTGCAATTGAATCAAGGCCACTTCCTTTTGACCGGCATTTATTGCCAGCAGCGCCAATCCATAGTATCCATACCCGAAGGATCTATTCTGAATCACAGATTCTTCAAATGCGATCGAGGCCTGGGCAAAATCACCAGCAAGAAAGAATGCCAGTCCTTTATTGAAAAGGTCTTTTGCATTATCAAAAGAATAATCAAATCGTAAGGTAGCAAGCTTGTAATCTCCACGAATAATATCCAGAGCTCCCCGTAGAGCTTCATTCCTTTTTAAGAAGTCTGCATTCTTCGTGAGAGTGGATGCCTCCGAAAGCAATCTGTAAGCCTCCCAGAAGTTTCCTCTCAAGGCTGCTATTTGACCTTTATTATGTAGAGAGTACCCATTAGGCTCCAATCGAATAGCTTGGTTGAGAAGCCATTCTGCCTCCGTCCATAGATTCTCTTTGATATCCTCATCAAAAGTTCGCTGGGCTTCCCTCATTTTTATTACCGCTAGATTATTATAAGGTAATACCGAGCGAAAAAGCTCTGTCATTTTGGTATAAATTTCAGTCTTCTCGTTCATCCTGGCAGAAGATTCTGCTGCGGTAGCCCAATCCACAAAACTCAATTCACTGACTGATGAATTGCCGGTCAGCTCTTTTTCTAAAATAGCCATCTTCTGCATGCCTATCCCCCTCCCGGGTTTGGCTCTGACTTCTATTTTGGCAGCTCTAAGTTTAGGGTATAACTGTCTCGATACTTGATCAAATCCCCTGACTCTTTTGAGGCTTTCCTGCTGAGTCAGGTAATCTTCTCCATTCATCAAAATATCATATAACTGATCTTTGACCGAGGTTGAAACTTGTTCATAATCCCTCAGCAGTAGTCTAAAGTCAAACCAATCGTTCCACCTGGCTTCTAAGTCTATCAGAGAGTCCCTCAAAATGATGTTCTTGTTCAAAATCGCGGACTTTACTGCTTCCGCTCGTTCCATTCCTAGCCGGCTTGATTTGCCCTCTTGAGTTTCCGGAGATTGAATCCCAGTAATTTTTATGGAAGTTATGTCAGGATTCGCTGTTACAAACTCGCGCAACTCGCTTAGCTGAAATTCATTCGCTCGAGTAGCCTCAAAATCAGAAGATCCTGGCCGAAACTGGATCAGGTATGTCACCGTCTGATCATTTCCTCGGTCTGCGACTCCTCCGGGAATGAATAGTCCAACATCTTGAATCTCTTCACTGGGAGCAAACCGACCAACTTTCGCTAAAAAGGGAGTGGTAATGATTCCTTTAGCCAATACCCGTTTTTCAAATGGTTCGGACTGTTCTCTTTTTCCCTGAAAAAACGACAACTCTAGAAAACTCTCCTGCATCCAAGGCTCAAAAGCAAACCGATAGGATTCGCTGTAAGTATATTTCGAGAGGTTTTTTTCTAAGGATATTTCTCCCAATTCTAAAATATTTCCTGCAGCTTTCAGGGAAAGCGTCAACCTAGGATTTCGGGGCGTGACTACAGATTCTATCGGAATATTCCCTTCGAGTTGAAACCTTACTGAATCTCGAAAATATTCCAGTTTAGCTGGTCTTAGGTTTACTTCTTCGATAAAGCGGTATTCTTGAGCAGAAGCTGACCATCCTAAGAAAAAAAAGAGGAGAAAGATGATTTTTTTACAGTTTTGAAACAATCGGGCAGGCATTTTGCTTTATAGTTCCTAAATAATTTTTTTATACATTCGAATACTAAATCAACACAAAAATGGAAAAATTAAAACTGTTTTTCGAAGAAAGAGCATTCGGAGTTTGCTCTCGATTGGGTGAAAAACTCAATTTTCCCATTGATAGTATCAGACTCTTCTTTATATATTCATCTTTCGTCACTATGGGTTCACCGATCATTATCTACGTGTCGATGGCCATGATGATGAAGATTCGAAAGTACTTCAGAAAAATGAATAACCCGGTTCTT
Organism: Algoriphagus formosus; assembly: GCF_002807035.1. GTDB lineage: Bacteria > Bacteroidota > Bacteroidia > Cytophagales > Cyclobacteriaceae > Algoriphagus > Algoriphagus formosus. The sequence goes on from NZ_NIUC01000001.1 coordinate 1,236,147, forward strand.
TTTGATTAAAGGTCAGAGAATTTCTTTTTTCCTCTGAAAAAGAAATCCAGAAAAACATACTTAGAAGGCCCCAGGAATGGGGCTTTTTTTGTAGCACTTCTTTGGAGGAATTCATCCCTCATTTTAAAAAATCCAGTGTACCCTTTCCAAACTGCATGAGCAGAATCCCTTTGACCTTTTAGCAAATAACCAAGAGAAGCAAGTCCTTCTAAAATGGCCTTTTGCCCAAAAATCCACCAGAATCTTGATCTGCTTTCATTTTTGTAGATCATGGCCAGGTTATTTCTGATATTCAATTCCAACTTTCGCGGACTACTTCTATCAAGGGTCGCGCCTCCCAAATGATATACTGTAACTTTTCCAGTGTAACCCATTCTAAAGCCTTCCTGTCTCATGCGCACACAAAGATCTATTTCTTCCATATGGGCAAAAAAGTGTTCATCAAAGCCCTGGAATTGATGAAATAGATCACTTTTGATCACAAAACAGGCTCCTGAGGTCCAGTCAACCTCCAAATCATCGTCATACTGACCTTGATCTTCTTCTACCTCGTTCCAAATCCTACCTCTGCAGTACGGGTAAAAAAGGTGGTCTAAAAAACCTCCCCCTGCACCGGCATAGTCGAAAAGTCTCTTGTCCTTCGCCGATAGAATTTTTGGTTGGGCAGCAACAAACTGCCGATTGGTCTCCAAAAATTGGACTAAATCTTGATCCCAGTGGGAAGTAACTTCCACATCTGAATTGAGCAAAATATAATATTGATAGTCACCTTTCAGCTGCTCCAGGCCCTGATTGTATCCACCGGCATAGCCAAAGTTCTGACTAAGGCGAATTACCGAAATCTGAGGAAATTCCTGCTCAAGGATGGCAATCGAGTCGTCCTGACTGGCATTGTCAATCACCCACAGATCAAAAGTAGAATGCTCTACAACTCCCGGCAGGAATCGCTTGAGCATCTCAGCTCCATTGTAGTTGAGAATTACAATGGCGCAATGTTTCATCTGTTTATAATTTGATTTTTAATGGTCATCCTGATAGCTATCTGGAAGAATCTCGCATGGTGACCCCGATGCATCGGGGCATCCCTCAGTGTTTCGATTTCATCGAAACATTCCTCCCAAGTCCATTCCAGGAATATTTGGCATCATTCCTTCTGTGGCCGATTTCATCTCTTCCTTGATTTTACCTTCGATTTGCTCCATGGCGATGTTGGTAGCGGCTACTATCAAATCACTCAGCATCTCTTTGTCCTGAGGAGTAATCAATGATTCATCCATATCGATCTTGACCACTTTGCGATCTCCATTGACGGTCACCTTTACCATTCCTGCTCCTGCTTCTCCTTCGGCAGTCAAGTGTACCAATCGGCCCTGTACCTCTTTGACCTTGGCCTGTACTTCCTTGACCTTATTCATCATATTCATGAAATCAAACATAGCTCTTCTATTTAAATTCTTTTTTATTTCTAAATACAGAATAATATTCTATAAAAATGATTTTTATATAACCTATAAGTAAATTTTCTGTAACCCTAGCCTAATTTTCTCTGTTTCTATTATTTGTAACCAAATTATCCATCATGAGAACAATAGAACAAATCGAAAAGGAGCAAGTCAGCATGATCAATTTTGCCAAGCAGGACGTTCTTTCTGACCCTCAAGCCATTAAACTGAGAATGGCAGACCTTCATCGTTCCCAAACGCTCGGCAATCTACTTCAGACGAAAGTCCGATTGACTTTTCGGTCCATCGACGAGCAAGTTTACGAAGTCCATACGACCGTTTGGGCTGTAGGTTCGGACTTTGTGGTTCTTAAAGGAGGAGTTACAATACCTATTCGCTCCATCCTTCGAGTGGAATAATTAGATCAATCGATTAATCGCATCCTCCACTTTCATGGATTCCTGCTCTCCAGTTTCAAGATTTTTGAAAGCGATGGTCTCATTTTTGATTTCATCGTCACCACAAATCGCCACGAATGGTATTCCTTTTTTGCTTGCGTAGTCGAGCTGTTTCTTCATTTTTGTCAGGTCCGGGTATACTTCTGCCCGGATTCCTTGAGCTCTGAACTTACTCAAAACTCCCAAGGCATATCCAAAAGCCTTTCCATCGAAATGTGCCAATAGAACCTGAGAACCTGTCAGCGTCTGATCCGGGAATAATCCCAATTCCTCCATGACATCATAAATCCTGTCAACGCCAAAGGAAAAGCCTACCCCTGACATGTTCGGCATCCCAAATACCCCGGTCAGATCATCGTAGCGTCCGCCTCCACTCACAGAACCAATCTGTACTCCGTGGGCTTTCACTTCGAAAATAGCTCCCGTGTAGTAGGAAAGCCCTCTTGCCAGAAGAAAATCCAATACCAAATGCTCCTGATTTGCACCAAGACTATTTAGTAGCTGAAGCATCTCTTGAAGCTCTTTGATCCCTTGTAACCCAATCTCACTCGCTTGAAGAAAGTCCTCCAAGAAGTTCAGTACTTCAGAGATACTCTCTGCATTGCTTTCAAATAAAGGCGCAAGCTTTTGAATCGCGGCCGGACCAAAACCTCTTTCTAATAACTCCTCCTCTACTTTCTCCCGGCCAATTTTATCCAATTTATCAATCGCCACACATAGCGGTCCTTCTTTTCCAGCCTCACCGATGACCCCTGCGATTCCTGTCAGCACTTTTCGATTGTTGAGCTTAATGCTGTAGTCCTGAATTCCCAACTTTTCGAAAACCCGTCGAATCATCAAAATAATCTCTGCTTCGCAAAGCAGACTGTCGGTTCCGATCACATCGGCATCGCACTGATAAAACTCTCTGTACCGTCCCTTCTGTGGCCTATCTGCTCTCCAAACAGGCTGAATCTGAAAGCGCTTGAACGGAAATGTCAATTCATGCCGATTCATCACCACATAACGGGCAAACGGAACCGTCAAATCATATCGAAGGCCTTTTTCAGCCACTTTTGATAAGGTGGCTGACGCTCCCTCTTGAATATCTTGTGGAGTTACTTTTTTGAGAAAATCCCCGCTGTTTAGAATTTTAAATAGCAATTGATCTCCTTCATCACCATACTTTCCTGTCAGGGTGCTGAGATTTTCCATCGCCGGAGTTTCCAATTGTTCGTAGCCAAATAGGCGGAAGGTTTCCTTGATGGTATCCAAAATAAAATTTCGTTTGGCCATTTGAACAGGGCCAAAATCTCGCGTGCCTTTGGGCAAAGTTGGTTTCTGCATGGAACTCTTTGGTGATTGAAAAGCCAAATTTACCCAAAAAATTACGGAAACACCCGACGAATCAAGGAATTCCCAAATTATTTCCTTTAGGGTTTTAGGCTTTGAAGAAATGTTTTTCTACCTTTGCCGTCCGATTCGGATCTAACACATTAAAATATATTGTCATGGCAGTTACTACTCTTAAAAGAAAACTTCGAAGAAAAAGACAGAGTCAAAATACACGCGTCGCTCAAATCAAGCAGCTGACTGCGAAGCCTGTCATCAAAAATGTAGACGTGGAAGAATTGAAAAAGTCTTTCGACAAATAATAAAACTAAACCACATTTTGAAAGCGGCTTTTTGCCGCTTTTTTTTGCATCAAATTTTCTGAGGAAATCCATTTTTTATCTCCATTTTTTCCAGAAAGAAACGAGTAAGGCCAATAATTAAAATCCGGAGACTTCGGTATTCACGCTTCCAGCTAAATCAGTAGAGAAAGCCTGATTATTGATAATATTTTTGGCATTCGCCAAACCTACCTTCCTCTCCTCCCGAGCTCCACTACTTGAAGGTTTTTGATTTTCCCATCAGACAGCTCAAAAAGCAACATGGTGCGCATCTGATGAAATCCCTGCTGACCAATTGCTCCTGGGTTCATATACAGGCAATTAAGCTTTTGATCTAACTCTACCTTGCAAATGTGAGAATGCCCGCAAATAAATACCTGAGGCATTTCGGCTTTGATCCTAGGTAGAACCCCTTTTGCGTAGCGGGGTGGTTTTCCCCCTATGTGGGTCATGAGCACTTTTACCCCTTCCACCTCAAAAGCATCCCACTCAGGATAGCGAGCCCGGCAGTCTACATCATCTATATTTCCATAGACTGCTCGAACCTTTTTCCCTTCAGGCAATTGCTCCATCACCTCTAGGGCTCCAATATCTCCTGCGTGCCATATTTCATCGACACTTTCCAAGTATTGGAGTGTTTTGTGATCAATGTAACTGTGGGAATCAGAAATCAGCGCGATTTTAGTGGACATTTGTGGAGAAAGGAATTAAATTCTCCTCGAATATGTATGGAAAGTACCGCACTCAAAAATTCAACACCATGAAAATTTATCAAAAAACTCTTTTTATCGCCCTTTTATTCATGGGCACCGTCTTTTTCTCACAGGCACAAACTGCCAAAGATTCAGCGAAAGTTGTCTCTGTAGAAAAGTTTGATAAACTTATAAGTAAGAAAAAAACGACGCTACTTGATATTCGAACACCAGAGGAAATGGCAGAAGGTCATATTCCAGGAGCTGGAAATGTGGATTTTCTTGCCGAGGATTTTAATGAAAAAATTCAAGAACTAGACAAATCCAAGACCTACTTACTCTACTGTCGAACAGGTAAGCGCACTGCCAAAGCCGGAGCTGCAATGAAAGCAGCTGGATTCAAAAAGGTCATCATGCTAGATGGCGGAATTACGGCATGGAAAGAAGAAAACAAACCCGTCAAAGAATGAGCATTCAATCTATCAATCCCTTCACAGGAAAACTTTTAAAGGAATACGATTTATATGATGAAAAACGAATAGAAACAGCCTTATCCCTTGGCCAAGAAACTTTTCAAGGTTGGCGGAAAGAGGAATTCAAGAAGCGAAAAGAATTAATGCTTGCTGCAGCCGCTGAGCTTCGGGAAAACCTGGAGGAATATGCGCTTTTGATCACCAGGGAGATGGGCAAAGTAATCCAGGAATCCCGAGCTGAAATCGAAAAGTGTGCTTGGGTATGCGAGTATTATGCCGAGAAAGCCGAAGAATTTTTATCAGCTAGAGCTATTTCCTTGCCTGACGGCAAAAAAGCCAAGGTTTTATACCAGCCATTGGGAATAGTCTTAGCGGTTATGCCTTGGAATTTTCCGTTTTGGCAAGTTTTCAGATTCGCAGCACCGACCCTGATGGCAGGAAACGTAGGGATCTTGAAACATGCATCCAATGTACCGCAATGTGCTTTAGCAATCCAGCGGGTTTTTGAAAATGCAGGCTTCCCAAAAGGTACTTTTCAGTCCCTTCTGATCGATTCTAAAGCTACTAATGAATTGATAGCAGACCCTAGAATTAAAGCAGTCACGCTCACTGGAAGTGAAAAAGCAGGCGCGGCCGTAGCCTCAAGTGCAAGCATGCACATCAAAAAATCACTGCTTGAATTGGGGGGAAGTGATCCATTTATAGTGCTCGAAGATGCCAATGTAGAGGAAGCTGCCAAAACAGCCGTCAAAGCAAGAATGATCAATTTTGGGCAAAGCTGCATTGCTGCTAAGCGATTTATCGTCGTCGAGGATGTTTTTGAATCTTTTTTGGAAGCTTTTACTGAAGAAATGAAAAAACTCAAATCCGGAAACCCTGAAGACGATGATGCTGACTTTGCCTGCATGGCAAGGCCTGATTTGGCGAAGGAACTTTACGAGCAAGTCAAGAAAAGTGAAGATGCCGGCGCGAAAATTATTTTGGGTGGCGGCAAGCCGGCTGAGGGCAAAGCAGCCTTTGAACCAACCATTCTGATTGACATCCCAAAAAACTGTCCCGCTTATTCAGAAGAGCTATTTGGGCCTGTGTCGACAATTTTCAGGGTGAAAAATGAAAAGGAAGCCATTGCACTTGCCAATGACTCCGAATTTGGCCTGGGCGGGTCCCTCTGGTCTCAAGACCTCAAGCGGGCAGAGCTTTTGGCGGCAGAAATTGAGACAGGAGCAGTCTTTATTAATTCCATGACCGCATCCAACCCACACCTACCTTTTGGAGGAGTCAAAAAATCTGGATATGGGCGAGAATTAAGTCAGGAAGGCATTCGGGAGTTTGTAAATGCAAAAACCGTCTTCCTTGGCTGATTTAATGCCACAATAGCCTCAGCTATTTTTGCTTTTGAGGGATTCCTTCCTATTTTTACGAGCCATAATTTTGACCTAAAAAATGAGAGAAATACAGTTTCGAGAAGCCCTCAGAGAGGCCATGTCTGAAGAGATGAGACGTGATAAAAACGTCTTTTTGATGGGTGAGGAAGTAGCAGAGTACAACGGAGCCTACAAAGTGTCTCAAGGAATGCTTGACGAGTTCGGTCCTGAGCGCGTTTATGACACTCCTATTTCTGAGTTGGGATTTGCAGGTCTCGGTGTCGGAGCAGCCATGAATGGCCTTCGTCCGATCATCGAATTCATGACCTTCAACTTTTCTTTGGTAGCCATCGATCAGATCATCAACTCGGCTGCAAAGATGTATGCCATGTCTGGCGGAGCTTACTCCGTTCCGATTGTCTTCCGAGGTCCTACCGGAAATGCCGGTCAGCTAGGTGCTACCCACTCTTCCAATTTCGAAAACTGGTTTGCTAACACTCCAGGTTTGAAAGTAGTCGTACCTTCTAACCCTCATGACGCAAAAGGATTGCTCAAATCCGCAATTCGGGACCCAGATCCAGTGATTTTCATGGAATCTGAATTGATGTATTCCGACAAAGGTGAAGTACCTGAGTCAGAATACCTTCTTCCTATCGGAGTAGCAGATATCAAGCGAAAAGGAAAAGACGTAACTTTGATTTCTTTTGGTAAAATGATGAAAGTGGCTCTAGAAGCTGCTGAGCAAATGGCCAAGGAAGGAGTTGATTGCGAAGTGATTGACCTGAGAAGTGTACGTCCGATCGATTATGCTACCTGTGTAGAATCACTTAAGAAAACAAACAGAGCAGTCGTAGTAGAGGAAGCCAATCCAGTAGCCGCTATCTCTTCTGAATTGACCTATCATTTCCAGCGTTATGCATTTGACTACTTGGATTCTCCAGTGATTCGAGTGAATTCAATGGACATTCCTCTTAGCTATGCACCTACCTACATCGATGCGACCATTCCAAATGTAGAGCGAACAATAGCAGCTATCAAAAAAGTTACTTACAAGGACTAATCCTATCAAAAAATAGTAAGCATAAAAAAGCCCTGACCTACAAGTCAGGGTTTTTTGTTACCCAATCTATCTATCTACAAAAAAAGGGCTGGTTCAAATTGAGCCAGCCCCGATTATTTTGATTCTGGATTATCTTAACGGTTTTGATTCATATTATTCATACCACCGTCATCGCCGCCTTTCAAGTCATCATTGCTGATTGACTTTTTCTTTCTTTTTCGATCGTTCATTGATAGCTTTCCGATTCGGTAGCTAAAGTTGATCTTGAAGTTCATGTTTCGAATTGCATTCGTACTGTTCTGAATGATGGTAGGCGTGATTGTTTCATTTCGAATGATGAATTCACGTGCCAGAAAGTTTTCAACACCAAAACCAATGCTTCCTCGCTTTTCTTGGAATTGCTTGTTAAAGCTAAGTCCATAGGCCGCAAAACCTCCACTAGTTCCTTGCAATTGCACTCTTCTACCTCTGGCGAAGGTAAAAAGCTGGGCCTGCCAGTCTTTCGGCAAGGTATAGTTTGCGAACATCCGACCACTGATTACCCATCCTTCATTCTTCGCAGCTGTCATTGGATCGGACAACCCATTGTCAAGCATGCTGTAGAAGAGGTCCATTCCTCCATTAAGTGAGAATTTGTTGCTAATATTCACATTGGCGAAAATGTTTGTACCGACCGCCTGCTCTTGACCGATGTTTTCGAATGTGGTATAGATCACATCATTTTCCTGTAGGGTTTGTACAGCCTGAATTGATCCGGTTGTATTTCGGTAAAACCCGGTGAAGTTTAGCATTGTACCTTTGATAAAGGTGCTGTATCCCAATTCAAAATTATCAGTGAACTCAGGATCCAATACTGGGTTACCCTGGGTAATCTGCTGTGGGTTGACTGCTTCGATGTTTGGATTCAGGAATCGTAAAGAAGGACGTGCCAATCTACGATTGTAAGCAGCTTTGATCAAATTGCCATTTTTTAATTTCCGGCTTGCATTTAAGCTAGGAACCAACGATCCATAAGAAGGGATATCCACGTCAAATTCATTGGAGAAATCCGCATTAATCGTAGTATACTCATATCTCACCCCTGGCTTCAAGGTGTAATTCTTTAAGAAGTTGAAAGTATAGGAGATATATCCTGCTGTCACATTTTGATCATAGCTAAATTCATTACTCAAAGTAGGATCAACCAACTCGATAAATTCCCCATCAGCTCCTTCTCCTCTGAAATAAGCAAAGTCAGAGAAAGCTCTACGTGTAATTGTCTTGGCTCCGTACTCTAGGATCTGCTCACCATTTTCACCCATCGGAGTTACGAAATCCAACTGAGCGGTGAATTCCTCATTTCTGCTTGGGTTATCATTTTTTAGTCTGGAATCGATAGTCTGAAAGTCCTCTTCAAAAAGCGTATTGATGAAGAAGTTTTCCCGATTGTCACGGCTATACAAAGTCAAGAGGCTGATTTCCTTTCCTTTTTTGTCAAAAGTTCTGGTGTAGTTCAAACTCACATCAAGTGAATTGGATCGATCTTCTGAGTTGGTCTCACGAAGCGCTGAACTCAAGAGCGTTTGTCCGTCAAATCGCTGAGTTAGGAAATCATTTTGAAGATTATCGGAGTTTCTTAGACCAAAATTGGCAGAACCTGTGATGAAGTTGTATTTGTCAATTTCGTAGTCAACTCCGAAGTTGTATCGGCCAAACATGAAATTACGCTCCGTATCTGCCGATTGGGTCAGACGAGTTTGAGAACCATCTGAGTTTAAAAGCAACTGAGTATTATCAAAACTACCGAAGGTATTGTAGCCGGCACGACCAAATCCACCCAAAGAGAAACCGAATTTACCTACTCTAGCTCCACCATTCAATCCTAGGTTTGATCCTCGAAGACCCACTCCGCTATTGATGCTAAGAGTCATTCCTTCCAAGTTATTCTTTTTGGTGACGATATTAATGACACCTGAGGTACCCTCTGCATCAAATCTGGCTGATGGAGAAGTAATCACTTCCACCTCTTTGATCTCATCTGCTGGAATCTGACGAAGGGCATCTGTGATAGAGCTTGCAGCAATAGCAGAAGGTCTATTGTCTATCAATACGGTAATATTGCTACTTCCTCGCATGGAAACATTTCCATCCAAGTCTACGGAAAGCATCGGAACCCGACGAAGAACATCTGTTGCATCACCACCAGCTACTGTTTTATCGTTTTCAGCTTTGTAAATCGTACGATCTACCCGCTCTTCGATCAATTCACGTTGCCCTTGAACGGTAACTTCCTCTAGCGCGAGGCCTTCATCAGACATAGTCAATTCACCTAAATTGATATCACCGGTTAAGCTTTCGACATTAATATTATCTACTACAAGTGTTTCATATCCTATGAAGGTGAGTTGAAGCGTATATTCTCCCAGTTCAAAACCTGTGATAAAAAATTTGCCATCGCCATCAGCCACGGCACCTGCCATGCTGACGTTCATCCCTTTTTTGTAAAGGGCAGCTGTCGCATAGCCTACAGGGTCTCCAGTTTTTGCATCCTTGGCGATCCCTACGATCCTGGCGGGTTCTTTTCCGTCTTGTTGAGCCAACACTAAATTATTGCCGGCAAGGAGAAGAAGAATAAATAATAAATTGAGTAGTTTTTTCATGGTTTTGTTTTCAAATAAAGAGCTGTCACTCATTCAATACCCCAAAACAAATAGCTTTGTTCTTGATAAAAGTGTACAATAGACCAAACCCAAGTAATAATCGACAAAGACTTAAATACATCAGATGAATTTCCTATTCAGGATTCATCGGTTTTGAATAGCTTTTTATCGGTAGAAAGTTTGGTTTGGTAGATTATTGAGCTAGGAAAGCCAAACTTTCTATTAGTTTGCGTTGAATATCAGTGATATGGCAATAAACAACTCCCGTAAAAATCTCTCAATCCTTATACATACCCTTGGATGGGTCATGCTATGCGTCGTCTTGATGCTCCTCTCGCCCCTATCCTGGAGAATGGGAGAAATCGACCTACCGGTAGAGTATTGGTGGAAACAGGTGTTTTTGGTGATTTCGCTTATCGCTATCTTTTATGCTAATCAATTCCTTATCGTCCCTAGAATCTTACTGAAGGGTAAAACCTACATTTATCTTTTCTTGGTCTTGGGAGGCGGAGTTCTGTTTTTTTACACCGTAGTCACTTTTGAGCAGCTGATACAATATCCGCTTCGAATGCATGAAACTTTTAATCCGGACAGACCTTTCGATCCGGGAAGAAGATGGATTTATGGTGACATGTTTCAGGCTATGCTTTACTTGGTCTCAATTGGACTGAGTACCTCCTTGGCTCTGGTGCAGAAATGGCAAAACGATGAAGAACATCGGCAAGAGCTGGAAAAGCAGCGGATCAAAACCGAGCTTTCCTATCTAAAGGCTCAAATCAACCCTCACTTCTTCTTCAATACGCTCAATAATATCTATTCCCTCACCAATTTGGATATCAAAAAAGCACAGGAAGCCTTGCTGAAGCTTTCGCGAATGATGCGCTATGTGCTTTATGAAAACCAAAAGGAAACCACGCTGCTAAGCAAGGAAGTTGATTTTATTAGAGATTATATTGAGTTGATGAAAATGCGACTGACAGATAAGGTGAAGCTGCATATCCAATTGGACGAACCTACAGATAATCACACCATATCACCGATGTTGCTTTTGCCCTTTTTAGAAAATTGCTTCAAGCATGGCATCAGTTCTCAAGCCGAAAGCAGCATTCATGTCAAACTGGAAATCATGGGAAAAACGGTCTTTTTTGAGACCCGAAACCATATTTTCCCGGTAAATACCGAAAGTCCCGAAGCCAAAGAGCATGGCATAGGGCTAGTCAATACACAACGAAGACTGAGTCTTTTATATCCGGGCAAACATCGCCTGAAATTTGGCAAATCCGACGATAATCAGGAATATTATGTAAACCTGACCCTCAATCTGGAATGAAACTCAAATGCATTGCCGTAGATGACGAGCCTCTGGCACTTCAGTTGGTTTGTAAGTACATCGAGCAAACCTCCTTTTTGGAGCTGATTGGCCAGTTTTCCAGCGCGATCGAAGCCTTGGGATTTATCAATCAGCATGATGTACAATTGATATTCATGGATATTCAGATGCCCGACCTCTCCGGAATGGAACTTGCCCGGGTCTTGGATGGGAAAAAGGATTCAGATCAGACTCGGATTATTTTTGCGACCGCCTATCATCAGTTTGCCATCGAAGGTTATAAAGTCGATGCCTTGGATTATCTTTTGAAGCCTTACAGCTATGAGGATTTTTTGAACGCAGCGACCAAAGCCTATAATTATTTCGAGCGGAAAAGCCGATCACAAGTGATTGGGTCTGCTAAGACTGAGCAGCCATTAGACTACATTTTTCTGAAAGTAGAATACCAACTTGTCAAGGTAATGCTCGATGATATCACCCATGTAGAAGCCTACAAGGACTACGTGAAGGTACACCTGCGATCCAAAAGTAGTCCCCTACTCTCCCTTACCACCCTGAAAAACATGGAGGAACTCCTTCCCGAGGGTAAGTTTATGCGAATTCATCGCTCTTTTATCATCTCCTTGGATCATATCGAATCTGTTTCCAAAAACAGCGTCCATATCGGAAATCATGAAATCTCTATCGGAGAAAATTACAAAGAGGCTTTTCTGGCATTTATGAGTCGGTGGATGAGTTGAAAGAAATTAGAAACTAGAAGTAAAAGGCTATCCTAAAAGTATGGTGTTCCGTCATCGCGAGCCCGACAAGGTCGGGTGAAGCGATCTCAATATTGATTTAAAAATAAATTAGGATTTACTATTTGTTCCAACCTTGTCAGGATCGCAAGGTCAAAAACCTTTTGGAACAGCCTCAAATTTTTTTTAGATCTTAGAATGAAAACCAAGTTTTATAAAACTTTATTCTTCTTTTCTTAAAAAGTTTATAGCTACATTCTTCCAAACAAAAAACTGTAACTTCACTTGATGACCGATTCGCAAAAAGAATTTATGAAAATGGCGATTACGCTCGCCCAGGCAGGAATGGAAGCGGAAAAGGGCGGCCCTTTTGGCTGCGTGATTGTCAAAGACGGGAAAATCATTGGTAAGGGATCCAACAATGTGCTCAAGAACAATGACCCCACAGCCCATGCAGAAGTAGTGGCGATCCGAGATGCCTGCAAAACACTCAACCATTTTCAGCTCGAAGGCTGCGAAGTTTATACTTCCTGTGAACCCTGCCCCATGTGTTTGGGAGCTATTTTCTGGGCTAGGCCGAGTAAAGTTTTTTATGCCTGCACCAAAGAAGATGCGGCTGATGCAGGATTCGACGATGATTTTATTTATGAAGAAATCAAAATAGAACCTGCCGATCGAAAAATACCTATGCTCAATGGAATGCGGGAAGATTCTCAGAAAGTCTTTGAGATTTGGAAAAAGAAAGAGGATAAGAAGGTGTATTAGAGATTAGAAGCGAGAGGCTAGAAGCAAGAAAAAACCCGATCCTTTCGGACCGGGCTCATTCTTAATTCCTAATTCTTCATTCTTAATCGACTACCTTCTTCCCATTCCGGGCATCAATTTACCCATGGCAGCTTTAGCGCCGCCCATTTTATTCATCTGCTTCATCATCTTCCGCATATCGGCAAATTGCTTCATCAGATTGTTCACTTCGGTGATTGATCTTCCTGAACCATTCGCAATACGCTTTCTACGGCTTCCATCCAAAACATCAGGATTTTGGCGCTCGTAAGGGGTCATACTTTGGATGATGGCTTCGATTGGCTTAAAGGAATCATCATCGATATCCAATCCCTTCATGGCTTTTCCCATTCCGGGAATCATCCCCATCAGGTCCTTGATATTTCCCATCTTTTTGACTTGCTCCAGTTGGGAAAGAAAGTCTTCGAAGTCAAAGTTATTCTTTCGGATCTTTGCATTGATCCGCTTGGCTTCGTCCTCATCGAAGGATTGCTGGGCACGCTCCACCAAGGAAATGACATCGCCCATTCCGAGGATCCGTTGAGCCATACGATCGGGATGAAAGACATCCAAATTCTCCATCTTCTCTCCCGTGGAGATAAATTTGATCGGCTTCTCGACTACATGACGAATCGAAATAGCCGCACCACCTCGGGTATCCCCATCCAACTTGGTCAGGACCACTCCGTCAAAATCCAATCGCTCATCGAAAGTACGGGCTGTATTTACCGCATCCTGACCGGTCATGGAATCCACCACAAAAAGTGTCTCAGAAGGATTCAGGGCCTTTTTCAGCGCCTCAATCTCATTCATCATTTGCTCATCCACTGCCAATCGACCTGCGGTATCGACAATGACCGTTTTCTTACCTGTCTTCTTGGCGTAGGCGATCGCATTGTTGGCAATCTCCAGCGCATTCTTATTCTCAGGCTCCGCATAGACCTCCACCCCGATCTGCTCGCCCAGTACTTTCAACTGATCAATCGCAGCAGGGCGGTAGATATCGCAGGCTACCAAGAGCACCTGACGGCCTTGCTTCTTCAGGTAGCTTCCCAATTTTCCGGTGAAAGTAGTTTTACCCGAACCCTGCAAACCTGAGATCAAAACTACTGCGGGCTCTCCGCTGAGTTTGATATCGGCTTTGGTCCCACCCATAAGCTTGGTGAGCTCTTCTTGGGTGATTTTCACCAAAAGCTGCCCTGGAGAAACGGAGATCAGGACATCCCGTCCCAATGCTTCTGTTTTGATTTTATCAGTGACTTCTTTGGCCACTTTATAGTTGACGTCGGCATCGATCAAAGCTCTGCGAATCTCCTTGACGGTAGTGGCGACGTTGATTTCGGTGATTTTCCCGGTTCCTTTCAGCGTTTTAAAGGCCCGGTCTAGTTTCGAACTTAAATTATCAAACATGTGATTTTTTCGATTTGCTGCAAAAGTAATGATTTTAGCGCCTGCAAGAAAGCTTAAAAGCCTCGAATACCATTCATTCAGGTCAAAGGTTTGATTATTAACCCGGATTATGCATTAGAGTCCTTAATAGCCTGTCCCGAAAATCGGGAAGAGTTCAAAACGCAAAAAAATCAAGCATTTTGCGATTGAGGCATAGCACCGCTACGTCGATTGAGCTAAATGCAGCAACGCGGTTGATTTTGAAGCGGTTTGTGCTCGTAATAGGAAGTCTAATGCGTATTTCGGGTTTAATTCCTAATTTGCAGCCTTTGTTTCAATCCCGAACGTAATTTCTGCATGAAGCTGAATTTTCAAAAAGACATCCTTCCACATCTCCTCGGAATTCTTGTTTTCTACCTCCTGATCGTCTTTTACTTTTCCCCGATGGTTTTTGACGGAAAAGTCATCTTCCAAGGTGATATCCTACAATGGGAAGGCTCCGCCAAAGAAGTGCTCGACTATCGGGAAAGTACGGGTGAGCAAGCGCTTTGGACCAATTCCATGTTTGGAGGAATGCCAGCCTATTTCATCAGTTTGGAGTTCCCTGGCGACATTACCAATTTTCTGATTAAGGTATTGACGGTAGGACTCCCACATCCGATCAATGGGCTCTTTTTTGGTATGGTGGGCATTTATATTTTACTATTGAGTTTTCGAGTGCGCCCCATCTTTGCGATTGCAGGAGCCATTGCCTTTGCTTTCAACACCTTCAACTTGCTTTCTTTGGAAGCAGGCCACAATGCCAAAATCTGGGCAGTATGCCTGATTCCCATCATTTTGGCAGGAATTCATCTGGCTTTTGAGCGAAAGCGAATATTAGGAGCGGCACTCTTGGCCTTGGGTCTACTCCTTCAACTCAAATTCAATCACCTGCAAATTACCTATTACACGCTGATCGTTTCAGTGATTTATGTGATGGTACGATTGATTTTCCATTGGAAAAAAGATGGAATAGCTGAATTAGGAAAAAGCTTAGCCTTTCTGACCCTCGGAGCCCTCTTGGCAGTGGGAGGAAATATTGGAAGGCTAGCCACGGCCTTGGAATACAGCCCCTACTCTACCCGTGGGCAAGCTACCTTGGAGACAGAATCCAGCGGACTGGACCGGGAATATGCATTCTCCTGGTCAAACGGAAAACTGGAAACTCTGACACTCTTGATTCCCGATTTCTACGGTGGCGGCAGCCAAACACCACTTCCAGACAATTCTGCTTCAGAAAAAGCCCTTAGAGCAAATGGGGTGGATGCCGCGCAAATCAATGGTTTTGTCAAAAAAGCTCCCACTTATTGGGGAGATCAAACCTTCACGGGAGGACCAATTTACGGAGGAGCTATTTTGGTTTTTCTGGCTTTTTTGGGAATCTGGGCAGCACCAAAGGAGAGTTTGTACACCTTTGGAGCGATTATCATCTTTTCCCTTCTCCTGAGTTGGGGTAAAAACCTAGCCTGGTTCAACTATGCGCTTTTCGACATTTTACCCGGATACAATAAATTCCGCGCTGTCTCCATGGCTTTGGGCGTGACGCTTTTCGCCATTCCGGTTTTGGGAATGATTTCCTTGGAACGATTGGTTCAAAAAAATGATTTGAAACCACTATTTCTAGGAGGTGGGATTGTAGCAGGTCTTACGTTGATTCTCGCTGTTGCTTCGGGAGCCTTTTTCAGATTTGAGGCCCCTGTTGATGCCAATCTTCCAGAATGGCTTGCCTCTGCCATGCAGACAGATCGAAAAGCCATGCTTTCAGCTTCGGCCTGGAAAAGTTTTGGTTTTATCATCGCAGGAGCGGCATTGGTCTTTTTGAATTTGAAGGGAAAAATCTCCGATTTGATTTTGGGTGGTGGACTGATTGCGCTGATTGCGGTGGATTTGATTTCTGTCAATCGACAGTATCTCAATTCCGAGTCATTTCAGGCAAACCCATCCCGACAATACTTCACCGAAACTCCCGCAGAAAAGGAAATTGCTCAGGACTCAGATTATTTCCGAGTATTGAGTTTGACAGAAGGCTTAACTCAGGGTGCGCGTACAAGCTACCGCTTTTACAGTCTTGGGGGCTATCATGGAGCAAAGTTACGACGCTATCAAGACCTGATCGACTTTCAACTTCAGTCCGAAATCCAGGATTTTGTCAGTAAAGCGCAGGAAGGGAATTTTGACTGGCAAGGCATTTCAGTCATCAATATGCTGAATACTAAATATCTGATCGCTGGACAAGATGCCAACTCGGTTTTTGAAAACCCAGCTGCAAATGGTGCTGCCTGGATCCCATCGGAAATCGTCCCCGTACAAAGCAATGAGGAAGAGATTACCGAAATCGGAGAAATTGACACCAAGACGCAAGCTACGGTCAACACGGAGGAATTTGGTAACATCTCCGCTGGCTCGGGAAATGTTGCATTAACCTCCCAAAGTCCGAACGAACTCCGGTATTCTGTGAATATGGAAAATGCAGGTTTGGTGGTTTTTTCGGAGATTCACTACCCCAAAGGCTGGAAGGCGACGATTGACGGAGCAGAGCAGGAAATTTTGCGTGTGAATTACTTACTGAGAGGCTTGGAAGTACCGACAGGAAGTCATGAAGTAATTTTTACCTTTGAGCCATCCAGCTACTATGCCACAAAGACTCCCATGATCATTTTCCAATATTTGATTTTGGCCACCCTTTTGGCAGGAATTTTCATCACTTACAAGCAAGAGAATGAACCCAGAGGATGAAGACAAAGTAGTCAGCTTTTACGATCAATTCGCTGACAAACAGGAAAAGACGGGCATCAATTCGCGCCACCTATCCATACTTGACAAGGTCATGGGAGCAGGATTGCGTCCTGACCATCATGTCTTGGAGGTTGGCTGTGGGATAGGTACGGTATCATCACTCCTCGCCAGACAGGTACCAAAAGGAAAAGTGCTGGCAGTGGATATTTCTCCCGAAAGCATCAGCAAGGCGAAGAAAATCTGGAAAAGTCAGGAAAATCTAAGTTTCGAGGTATCAGACATGTCGGACTTCGACAAGGGCGATCAGCAATTCGATTTCTTTGTATTTCCGGATGTGCTGGAGCATATCCCCGTTGATCAGCATCAGGCCCTGTTTCAAAAAGTCCAAAAACACGCACATCAAGACTCTGTGGTCTTTGTACACATTCCCGCCCCGAGATACCTACAGTGGATGATCGACCACGAGCCTGAGAAGCTACAAGTGATCGACCAGCCTTTAGACTCAGGAGACCTTATCAAGAGCTTAAATAATGCGGGGTTTTATTTGGAAAAAATGGAAACCTATTCCATCTTTTTTGCTGAAAAAGACTACCAGTATTTTGTCTTCCGATCTTCCAAACCACTGGGAAAATCCACTCCACTATCCAAGTGGGACATACTAAAAGAACGAATTCGAATCCGCCTGAAATACGGCTTAATCAATTAATCTATGAATATCGAAAACCAAGCCGTCGTAGGGCTGACTTACGAACTTAAAGTCAGCAAAATCGAAGATGAAATCGAATCAGTACCATTCAGTGTAGAAGTCCGGGATGAGGACGATCCTTTTTATTTCTTGTTTGGACAAAGTGGGCTTCCCGAAAAATTTGAAGAACTGCTAACCGGAAAAAAGGAAGGCGATTCCTTCGACTTTGTGCTCAAAGTGGCTGAAGCCTATGGCGAGGCTGATGACGAGCTTTTGATCAACCTTCCTAAGGATCAATTCTCCAAGGAGCGAGGATTTGAAGAGAATATGCTAAAAGAAGGTGAGTTTCTACCCTTGATGGATGAAAATGGCTATCCTATGCAGGCAAAAGTTTTGAAGGATTTTGGGGATAGTTTGTTGCTTGACTTCAATCATCCATTGGTGGGATTTGACTTACATTTTGAAGGAAAGGTTCTTGAAGTTCGGGAAGCAACCCAGGAAGAACTGGACCACGGGCATGTGCATGGCGCTGACGGCGAATCACACGATTAAACCCGGATTATGCATTAGAATCTGTAGTGAGAGATCAAACCGCAATAAAATCAAGCATTTAGCGAATGAGGCATAGCACCGCTACGGTGATTGAGCTAAATGCAGCAAAGCGATTGATTTTGAAGTGGTTTGGACTAGTAATAAGAAGTCTAATGCATATTTCGGGTTAAAACTATAAGAGGCTTTCTGAATCAGGAAGCCTCTTATTTTATCTAGCTAATTGAAGTTCTTTTTCAGTATCCCAACTCAAATAGACTCGATCCCCTTTTTCGAATCTCCGCTGGGGATCATCGACTTCCCAAATCAATCCGCTTTCTTTTAGTCTGATTTGAAGTGAATTGAAATGAACCAAATACCGGGAATCGACTACATGGGCAAGTAGTCCTCCTTTTGTCCGAAGTTTGACATCCGTCGGGCGAATAAAACAGTTATCAGTATTGGGAATGGCATTGATTGGAGAAAAAAGCCGGGCGATATATCGGCTTTTTGGATGTTCACAAAGCTCCCGAGAGCTTCCTTGCTGCACGATTTTTCCTTTTTGCAAAATCAACAAGTCATCTGTCAAGCGTAGCGCATCATCCAAATCATGGGTCACAAAAATCACGGTAGTTTGAGCTTCTTTAAAACTATCAGCCAATTCTCCTATCAGCTGATGAGTCTGAATCGTATCCAGGGAGGAAAAAGGCTCGTCCAAAAGCAAAACCTCAGGTTCGATAGCCAAAGCTGCGGCAATAGCTACTTTTTGCTGCTGCCCTCCAGAAAGTTGCCTTGGAAATCGATCTGCTAGTTTATTTAGCCGAAACTGCTTAAGTAAGGTCTTAACGCGCTCTTGGGCGTATTTTTTATCATAAAGCAGGAGCGGTCGAGCAATATTCTCCTCCACAGTGCTATTGGGATACAAATGATAATCCTGATGAATCAGCTTAATCTCGTCATACCCTGCCACCAATTTTTCACTGGGATTGAGGATTTTCTCCCCTTTCAAATAGACCGATCCAGAATCTTGCTTTTCCAACCCCGCCAAAATCCGAAGTAAGGTGGATTTCCCAGAACCACTCTCTCCTACGATGGATAAAAGCGAACCCTTTTGGATATTGAGAGAAAAATCATGAAGAGCGACTTGATCGGGATAAGTTTTCCGGATTTGCTGGATAGTGAAAAAACTCATGGACGGATTTCGGTTTGAAGCTTTTTGGGAAGTGAGGCAAAGATCAGTTCATAGGAATGATCTACCAAATCCAAAATCAGCTGATCGGGTACATTTCCGAGTACCGAAACTGAATTCCACCATTTTTTATTCATATGATAGCCTGGCGTGATCCCCTCAAACTTCTCCCTCAATTCAGCGGATCGCTCCGGGTCACACTTCAAATTGATATATTCGAAAACTTCCAAATCTTTGATTGCAAATATTTTTCCTCCCACTCGAAAACAAAGCGTATTGGCATCAAAAGGAGTATCTTCTGAAGTTCCAGGCTTGGAAAGGCAAAAGTCGCGGAGGTAGGAAAGGGTCATAAGTGAAGTAATTCGATCTAAATATCCATAATAATGCCTTTACCTTTTTTCATTGCTTAACCGGCTGAAAGTCGGAAGCCCGAAGAACGAAGCTTCCGGATTTTAAAACTCTAAGAGCGTACTAGGTAATTACTGCCAGTAAAGCAGCTATCCATGTTTTTTGATTGAAGATAAGAATGCGCTTGTTAGGATTCAATATTCAAGCCACCATTCTTCCCAATCTATATCTGAGACCGATCTCACCTGACCTATCTGAGGAATGATAAAATCCACTTCCAACTCCCTAGCTTTCTGGACAAAATGCTCTACGGGTTCTTTCCAATGATGAGGTGCTAGCGTAAAGCCGGCCCAGTGAACAGGCATGATCTTTTTAGCGAGGCCTTTCTGTGATGCGATGACCGATTCATCAGGAAACAAATGCAGTTGTCGCCAATGCTCATTGTATTGGCCACATTCCATAAAGGCAAAATCAAAGCCGCCAAATCGTCGACCGATCTCTTCAAAATGATCACCAAAGCCTCCGTCCCCACTAAACCAAATAGATTCTCCAGAACTCTGAAAAACCCAACCACCCCAGAGCGTCTGAGCCCGATCCGTCAGTCCTCTTCCGGAAAAATGTCTGGTTGGGGTAAAAGTAACTTGGATTGGACCAATCATCCGATCCTGCCACCAGTCAAATTCATCGATCAAATCGGCATCTACTCCCCATTTCACCAAGTGCCTTTTCACTCCCAAAGCCACCGCATAGCGCTTGGTCTTAGCTTTGAGTTTCCGAATGCTCTCCAGATCCAAATGATCATAGTGGTCATGCGTCATCATCAGCAAGTCTATCTCCGGCAGATCATCGATCATGTCCAAGGTTCCATCCGAAAATCGCTTGGTCTGAAATGGAGCAATCGGTGAAGCATCCGGTCCCATCATCGGATCTATAAAAATCGTCATTCCGCTCATTCGGAGTAAGATGGCGGAATGTCCGTACCAGGAAAACTTAGCGCTAGAACTTCCCTCCAAAAACTTTCCTTGATCAAAAGATTCCATCGGAATCTGACGGTTGGGCTGTCTTGAGGATCTTCCTTTGAACTGTTGGACGAGAACCTTGGGAAAGTCCTTCAGATCTATATTCATACTAGTTGCCTGCAAGTTTTGAAACCTCCCGTTTTTCCAGTTTTCAGATTTACTGTAGTGATCTACTAAGTCGGGGGTCACTTTACCGCCAAATTGATGAAAGGGCATATTCTTAATTTTGATTTCTATACTCCAGAGGAGTCAATCCTGTTTTACTCTTAAATAACTTACTAAAATGCTGAGGATATTCGAATCCAAGATCGTATGCTATCTGAGATACCGGATCAGTCGATCCAAGTAGCTGATTTTTGGCTTTTTCCAAAAGGGCATGATGGATAAACTCCTGTGCATTTCGGCCAGTCTCTTTTCGTAGCATATCACTCAAATAGCTTGGTGACATATTCAGGTTTTCCCCTAAATACTTGACTGTCGGCAACCCTTTTCCTATCAAATCATCGGACTCAAAAAACTTTTGGAGCAGTTTTTCCACCTTTCCGACAACTTCCTGATTCCTATTGGTCCGAACAAAAAACTGTCGGTCGTAGTACCGCAAAGCATAATCCAAAAATAGCTCAATACTATTGACGATTAATCGCTGACTATGACGGTCGATCGGATGCTGGATTTCCCATTCGATTTTTTGAATAATATCCAAAAGAGCCTTCCGCTCTGCCTCCGAGACATGAAGCGCTTCATCAGTTTCATAGTCAAAAAAGCCATACTCTTGGATATTCTCACTTAGAGCGCTTTTTCGAATAAGGTCAGGATGAAACAAAAGCAGGTAATTATCCGGCTTGGGGTTGAATTCATGATTATCTGCTGTAATCACCTGCCCTGCCTTGATAAAAGCCAAAGTTCCTTCCTTGAAATCATAGGTACTTCTGCCATACCCAAATTCACAATCAGCCCCTTCCTTCATCCAAATTTGGAATAGGTCGATTCGTAATCTCACACTTTCAGTCAGCTCCTTAAACTGGATATCAGTCGTACGAATCACCGAGACCAATGGGTGGCTAGGCTTGGGAAGACCTAAGAACTCGTGGGCGTCTGCCACTGAATCCAAAACTAGAATATCTTTCATATCAGATTAGCTGGTGATCAATCATATCCTGGAAGGAATCATGCAAAGTCTCCTGAAGCGGTCTGTAGCTCATATTCAGTTCTTTCCTTCCCTTAGAATTATCTACTTTCCAAGTAATATTGACATTGTTTCGGATAAATTTCCTGGTGATGCTTTTATTCACAAGCGGACCGATGAGCATCAAAAGCCACTTTGGAAGCGCACCGCTGGGGACCTTGTATTTGTCTCCGTATTCTTGATGAAGAATTTTCGCCATTTCAAGCATGGACGAACTATGCGCACAGATGATATTTCTTCCATTTGCCTCCGGCAAAAAGCCCGCATTGAAATGAGCTTGAGCCAAATCCCGAACATCAACCACCCCAAGTCCTAGGTTTGGCACGCCCATTTTTAAGGTACCATCACCCAATTGCTTGAGGATTGTGAAGCTCTCTGAGGTCGCAGTCTTAGGATTGGTAGCGGGTCCCAAAACCAAACAAGGGTTGAGCGTGACTAAATCCCATTGATTTTGCGATTCAGCAATCTTCCAAGCCTCTTTTTCTGCCAAAGTTTTAGAATAAGAATAAGGCTGGTACTCAAGCGTAGCTGTGGTATTCCAAATCTCTTCTGTAAGAATTCCATTTGGCGTTTGGTGAACATCACTTGCATCTGTGTAGATAGCAGCACAGCTACTAGTCACTACAACTCGCTTTACTGAAAGGGTTTTCGTGGCTTGGTTCAGCACATTTCTAGTTCCTTTCAAGGCCGGGTCTATTAATTCTTTCTGGGGATCTTTGACATCCAAGGTAAAGGGAGATGCGGTATGATAGACCAATTCGCAGTTTTCCATTGCTTCCGCATAGCTACCTTCATCTAAAAGGTCTGCCTTAAAAAAACGGATACTCCCAGGACTATCTGCTGCAAGCTTCTCCAAATGACCAATTTTAGATTTATTATCGGGGTTTCTGACGGCTGCATGCACAATCAATCCCTCATCTAGCAGTTTTTTGACAATCCAGCCCGCAACATATCCCGTGGCTCCTGTCACCAATACAGGTTTACTTTTATCTATATTTTCCATTTCAGTATTTTTTGATAGATACAAAGTTCTGATATACCCGATTAATCAAATTATACATATTGCTGATGTATGTATACATATCAGAGAATAAGTCATTAATAGTCAAGTTAGCCATTCTTAAACGATTTGCTTATTCTGATGATTTTCATTTGCCAAATAAACTTTTAACTTTAGATAATTCAGTTTTAACCACCTGTCCATGACCATTGGCCTTTTGAAAGAACCCGAGGGGGAAAATCGGGTCGCACTTCTGCCAGAAAGTGCCAAAGCCCTCATTCAGCTACAAGTTCAAATAATCGTAGAAAGTCGTGCCGGCGAAAAAGCTTTCGCCTCAGACAAAGATTATGAAGCGATAGGAGCAAGTATCCATTCCCGCGCTGAAGTACTTCAAGCAGACTTGATTCTAGGAATCCAACCCCCCTCTGAGGAGGAACAACTTTCCCTCAAAGATAGACAGGTCCTTGTCTGCCTTTTTCAGCCTTTATCCAATAAGGAGCTCGTAGAACGCTTTTTGGACAAAAAAATCACCAGCTTCTCAATGGACAATGTACCTCGTACCACCAGAGCCCAGGCGATGGATGTCCTCTCGTCCATGGCTACGGTAGCAGGCTACAAGGCAGTGCTGATGGCAGCTAGCCATTCGCCTAGATTTTTTCCCATGTTTATGACTGCTGCAGGTAGCATTATTCCTTCCAAAGTCTTGATACTCGGAGCAGGAGTGGCTGGGCTTCAAGCGATAGCCTCCGCACGAAGATTGGGTGCAGTGGTAGAGGCCTTCGATGTGCGGGCAGCAGCGGAAGAAGAAGTGAAAAGTCTCGGCGCTAAATTCGTCAAAGTGGAAGGTGCCAAGGATGAAGCAAGTGCAGGGGGATATGCTGTGGAGCAAAGTGAGGAATATAAAGCCAAGCAGCAGGCTCTCATTCAAGAGCATGCTAAGAAATCAAACATCATCATTTGCACTGCTCAAATACCCGGAAGAAAGGCCCCTGTATTAATCACCAAGGAGACCGTAGCGGAAATGGCTCCTGGATCAGTGATTGTAGATCTTGCTGCCTCCACAGGGGGGAATTGTGAACTTACCGAGAATAATCAAATCATCGAAAAACATGGGGTTACCATTATCGGTGACTCGAATTTACCGGGAACTATGCCCATGGATGCCAGTAAGATGTATGGCAAAAACATGGTAAATTTCCTTAAACTCATCATCGGTAAGGAAGGCGAACTCATGCTGAATTGGGAAGATGACATCGTACAAAATACCTGCGTGACACATCAAGGAGAAATCCGAAGCGAACGCGTTAAAAAAATCCTTTACCCATCCGAAATCAATTGATAAATGGAAGAAATACTGAGTTTATTTTATGAAAACAGAGAGTTTATCTTTCTGATCATCGTTTCGATTTTCCTCGGTATCGAGGTGATTTCCAATGTCCCCGCGGTATTGCACACTCCGCTGATGTCCGGGGCTAACGCCATCCACGGCGTAGTCATTATCGGCTCCATTATCATTATGCTTCAGGCCGACCCTAGCAATTATTATGCATTGATTTTAGGGTTTCTAGCTGTGATTCTGGGGACCTTGAATGTAGTTGGTGGTTTTGTGGTCACCAATCGAATGTTGGAAATGTTTAAGAAAAAAGCCAAGTAATATGAATACAACTATACTTGGACTTAGCATTCTGGAGCTATCATATATTGTTGCATCGGTCACTTTTATCTTGGGACTCAAGATGCTCTCCAGCCCAGATAAAGCACGTAAAGGCAATCTGATTGCCGGATACGGAATGGGACTTGCCATTGCAGCGACCATCTTATTCAAAGAAGAATTTTCCGCCGATAAATGGCTGAATTACAGCTTGATTTTAGCGGGATTGGTAATTGGGACAGTAATCGGAATGCGCATGGCCATCAAAGTGAAGATGACCGCCATGCCTCAAATGGTCTCCTTCTTCAACGGAATGGGTGGTGCCTGTGCGGGGGTAATTTCCTTGGTGGAATTTGATCAACTGCGGCACGGAGGGGAAATCTCAGCAGGAATGCTGATCGTGATTTTACTTGGATTGATTATTGGCTCGGTATCCTTCTCAGGTTCTATGATCGCCTATGGGAAACTTGAAGGAAAAATAGCAGATAAAGCACTTCCAGCAGGTCAAATCATCAACATAGGTTTGCTAGTCGCAATTTTTGGATTGGCTGGATATTTAGCTTTTTCAGGACACTTGAGCATGCCGCTGATGTACACACTGCTTATCCTTTCCTTATTGTACGGAGTATTATTTGTGATGCCAATTGGCGGTGCAGATATGCCGGTTGTGATCTCCCTATTGAATAGTTTCACAGGAATGGCCGCTGCCTTTGGAGGCTTTCTTTATGGAAATCAGGCCATGCTTACCGGTGGTATTTTGGTGGGATCAGCTGGAACGATCTTAACTGTGTTGATGTGTACTGCCATGAACAGATCCCTTACAAATGTGATTATTGGGTCATTTGGAGGTGGTGGGGCTGCAAGCACCAAATCTGGTGAGCAGGGAACCATCAAAGAAATCAGCGTAACAGATGCAGCGATTCTACTTGCCTATGCCAATAAAGTAAGTGTTGTACCTGGCTATGGTTTGGCAGTAGCACAGGCTCAACATACGGTTCATAATCTGGAAAAAATACTGGAAGACAAGGGAGTTGACTTAAACTATGCAATCCACCCGGTAGCAGGTAGAATGCCTGGCCACATGAATGTACTTCTAGCCGAAGCAGATGTCCCCTATCCTAAGCTTTTGGAAATGGAGGATGCCAATGAAGATATGGGAAGTACTGATGTGGTCTTGGTCATTGGAGCCAATGATGTGGTCAACCCGGCTGCTGAAAATGATCCTTCCAGTCCTATTTATGGAATGCCAGTTGTCAAAGTCTGGAATGCTAAAAATATCATTGTACTGAAACGCTCCATGGGTAAGGGCTATGCGGGGATTGAAAACGAACTATTCTTCCACCCGAAAAACCGAATGCTATTTGGAGATGCAAAAGATTCGCTTGAAAAGCTGATAGCAGAGCTTAAAAACTTATAAAAAAAGCTGGCCAATTAAAATCTGGCCAGCTTTTATGTTTTATTTCTTCCAAGACCAGATTAATCCCGGAAGCATCACCAATGCTACAATCAATAATCCAAAAGACTCTCGCCCTTCTTCCATTTCGGGAGTTTTCATGGTAAGGTCTCCTTGTTCGATTTCTTGACCAATCCAACCCGATACGGACTCAGGCCAAAAGTAAATAGCTCCAACAAAACACGCTATGACAACGATAGTCAAAGGATACCTAGGGAAGATCCCTCTAATGCCCATCAAACAGAAAATAATCGCGACTGCATACACACTCACCCAAACCTCAGGGTCAGGATCGTTGAACTGCCAATAGGAGAATAATGCAAAAGCCACTATCCAAAAGCCATAGAAATATTTCCAGAATTTCATGTGTTTATAATTTTTTCTTAAAGGTCACATGGAATCCCTGCCTGCGGTAGGCAGGTCGCATTTACAATCATACTATCCTATACCGATTGCTAAATGCTCGATTTCATATCGTGTAAATTAAACTAATCCTTCTTTGGCAGGTACACAACCTTTGAAACCTCCAGCAGCTACCTTGTACCCATGATAATCCACCATAACTTCTCTCACGGTGGTAAATCCATAGATCGTTTGTGATTTCATCAGTTGAAAGAATCGCTGATCCTTCTCGTTGTCCGAATTAGACATACTGAGGAGAAGCTCTTCTCTTGTTTGTTGATCCGAGCTCAGGAAGTCCAACTTTCCTAAATGGTCAAGTCCTCTTTTGATTATCTCCTGATCTTCACTTTCGTAGCAATGCTCAAAAAGACGCAATAAAAACTTATCAGTTCCCGTACTGAGCGCACCTATCGGCTGTGCATTTTCAGGAGCAATCGACGGAATGCCTTCAGGTATGATGGTATCCGCTACTGCGCTCATTAATTTCTCTTGCTTGTAGCTAAAAAAACCTTGATGGGTGAGTTGGTCTGCCAACTGCCATTTCCAATCAGCTAGGATCAACCCTGCGATGCCTATTCCTCCGGCACCTAATATTTTTAGCGATTTCCTACGGTCCATGGGCTTCTATTTTGGGATAAATTAGAGTTTTTTCACGACCCTTCCTCGGAGAATTTCAAAAAATCCATCATCGGTCTGTAAAATTGAAGGATAGCCCCAAGGATAGATGGAATCTGATTTTTTCATCTAAGGAATTAGACCCAACACCTATTGTGATCGGCCCCAAAATAGACTGGTAGGAGGCATCGACCCCATAACCCCATAGCGACTGCCCTTTCATATTTCCCCAATCAGTGAGTGGAACATGTTCTGAATAGCCGAGAAAATTCAATCCCGAACGCAGGTATAGCTTTTTGACCGGCAAATATTGCAAGGCCAGCCCAAGCTTGGCAAAGTTTGGAGTTGAAATTTCACCATAATTCAATCCATATAACTGGGTGTCTCCAAAGCGTACGGTCTGATATCCACCAACAAGATACTCTCGGAAAAACTTGCTTGCTTCTTCATTTGACAAGACCAATCCTACAGCACCTTGTGGAAGTAGTTGAAGATTTCTAGAAATTGTAAAAAATCTGGAATACCTTCCGTAAACTGAGAAATACGGATTCGGGATAAAGCCTTTGATCAACTCTTCTAAATCATCCTTTGGAATACCAATATCCTCACCAAAATCAGTGTTTAGAAAAAGCGTATCAACTCCAGAGCGAAGATTGAGTGATAGCTTAGATTCAAATCTAAAATTCGCTTCAAGCAAGCCTTCCGCGCCTTTGGTTGGGAAATTTCTGTCATTCTGACTATTTCTATAATAGCGTCCTCTAATTCCAAAATAATAATCCGTAGAGTTCCTAATGTCCTCTGGAATCGAAGAATTGAACCTTATACGGGACCTTTCCAAATCATAAACAGCTCCAAATGACCAGGATTCTTTCAAAGAATTCACAGTCATCAACTGTGCTTCCACACGTGAATTACGAATGATGTTTAGCTGACTGGGCCTGCCATTTTCATAGCTGGGAAATTCTTGCCTGATATAATCAGACCGAAAGTTAAAAAGGACCTTTTTTTCTTGGCCAAGGTATTTGTAGTAGTCAAACCTGATTTTTGGATTTTTTGAAATATCAGTAAGGATGACTGCCCTTGAGGAATTCCCTATCCAATTTCTAATGGTAAGATTGAATAGCAGGCCTGCTGAAAAAATATTATCGTAATGGAGTGAGGTCGAAAGTGTATGGGAGGGTTTCTCTTTGGTACGAACGACCATTTTGTAGTCTCCATTTTGAGCCTTATTGAGGGAGTAGTCTACTTTGTAAAATCCATTGATTCCAAATACATGTCTAATCGACTCTTTAGCCATGGATGGAGTGATCGTATCTCCAGGATCTAAGTCTAGTTTTGATTTGATAAAGGAATCCGAAAAAAGGCTATTTCCTTTTATTTCAATCTCGCTCAACCGAACAGAACGATTATCCGGAGTTGAATACTTTTCTATTGGAGGCAAATTCAAACTATCAGCCACACCCTGAAAATCAGCCAAGTACAACTGACCTGTTTCGTCACCAAGTTTTAAAATAGCTTCATAGGCTCCAAAACTCCCGGTGGAATAAGGCCCCAAATCTGGTTTAATGTAAAGATCTGTTTGGTCGATATTCTCTTTGGTCAGTCTTAGAGATTCGGCCATAGCGAGCTGAGTGAGTATCGCTGCAAATCCATTTAAGTCCTCATAATCTAGAAAATCTTCATCACTTACATTGACTCCAATCACAAAGTCTGCTCCCATTTCCCTGACCACATCCACCGGAAAATTATCAACTATACCACCATCTACCACAGCGGTCGTATCAAATTCGAATGCTGTAAAAGCCGTCGGGATTGCAATGCTGGATCGTATAGCATCATGCAAATATCCATCCTTAAAAATCACGGGGCGCCCCCCCTTGATATCAGTGGCAATACACCTAAAAGGTATCGGAAACTCATCAAATGAGTCATAGGCATTGGAGGGCCAAGAATAATAATGAAGGACTTCAGAAAGCACTTGACCTTCAATTAGGCCGGATGGAACTGACGGCTTCCAGTTTTCTAGGGGGATTTCTAACAAGTACCGATTATAGTATTCTTTCTCTTCGAAGGAAATATCCTTGAAATCAACCCGGTTTGAAATAATCAAATCCCAGTCAATAGATCGAATGATTTCCTCCAATTGGTCAGCACTGTAACCTAAAGCGTAAAGACCGCCTACGACTGAACCCATACTGGTACCAACCACATAGTCTGGCCTGATACCTGCCTCTTCCATCGCTCGGATGATTCCTACATGAGCTATTCCTTTTGCTCCTCCACCACTTAATACGAGGCCTATTTTGATTCTCTCTTCATCTGATTCTTGGCAAAATGAAGACAAAGGCATCCCCGCAAGGATGCCTATCAGAAAAATTATCGGTAGAGAAATCCTAGAAGAGATCACTTTCTATAATCTAACGGTGCCTCTCTATCTCCAACCAAAGCCTCATAATTGAAACCTGCACCTCTGCGTCGGTTCAATTCTTCATTTGCCTTGGTAGCGATTTCTGGATTTTTAATTACATCCAAAGCTGTCAAGGCCAATGTTTTTGCAGCAACCATCATACCCTTCGCACCGATTGGGGTTCCACCGGCAGCTACTGCTTGCCAAGTGTGGGCACTTGTACCAGGTACCCAAGTAGCTACTCCCAACCCGGCTGTGGGAACCAACCAACTTACATCCCCGACATCGGTTGATCCTCCGGTTCCAGTTTCCCGCACCATAAACGGATCAATTTTCATCGCATCCTCTGCCGGATTGATTGATAGGTCAGGGTAGCTTTTGATCAGTTCTTCTGCAAACTTCTTATCCTCTTCACTGTATTGGACACCACCAATGATTTCCAAATTCTTATGCATCACCCGAGCAAGGGTTTCATTGGGTAAAAGGTTATAAACACCATTAATGATTTCATACTCCATGGTAGTCTGTGTTCCTTTTGCAGCTCCCTCAGCTGCTGCCACCATTTTTTGGAAAATATCCTTCACCACTTTTACATCTGGATGACGGACGTAATGATAGGATTCTGCAAAGGCAGGAACAACGTTAGGTGCTTCACCTCCGCGGGTGATCACATAGTGCATTCGAGTCTCCTGAGGCACATGCTCACGCATGAGATTGACCATGAAATTCATCGCCTCTACTCCGTCCAGTGCAGACTTTCCGCGCTCCGGAGCGGCTGCGGCATGAGAAGCTACTCCATAGAATCGAAATTTTGTGGAAATATTTGCCAGGGAGGAATTAGCTCCGGCATTATTTCTGGAACTTGGGTGCCAATGAAGCATGATATCTACATCATCCATCAATCCAGCTCGGGCCATGTAGACCTTGCCTCCACCACCTTCTTCAGCTGGTGTTCCATAAACTCGGATAGTTCCTTGACCTCCGTTAGCGTCTAACCAGTTTTTGACAGCAATCCCAGCAGCTACTGAGGCAGTACCAAACAAATGGTGTCCACATGCATGACCCGCTCCACCCTCAACTACTGCTTCGCGAAAAGGAGATGCTTTCTGCGATACCCCTGGTAGCGCGTCGAATTCAGCCATAATTCCAATGACTGGCTTTCCCGAACCAAACTCAGCCACAAATGCAGTAGGTATTCCGGCTACCCCAGCCTTAACTTCAAATCCAGCTTCGGAAAGTGTTTTTTGATGTAAAGCAGAGCTTTCGCTCTCGAGGTATCCCAATTCTGGGTTTTCCCAGATCTGCATGGCAATTTTAGTGTATTGATCAGTTTTTGAATCAAGTTCTTGAATCACTGATGACTCCTGAGCTAAGACCAATACTGGAATCAGTGTAATTAAGAAAAGAATGAGCTTCTTCATTTAAGGTGGATTTAATTTTGGTTTTTTCGATTTGATATTGTTATGAAAAATAAGCCTAATTCGAGTCAGACACAAAACCTGCAGCTAATTTTGATTCTGAGGCTTGTTCCTCTCACAGATTTTTTTTGAGTGATTTTTCTTTTGTGACCACTGTCACCAATTTATTTTTTTTCCAATAAGTATCTTCATGGCATAATGGAAGAGAATTTTCTTTCTCAAAATCAGAAACTTGCCAAATATTAATTGCAATAAACCCATCTATTCATGAAGTATTCTCGAAGGAAATTTATGTCTCAACTTGGTGCGCTAGGTGCTGGAACAGGGCTTTTGAGCCTTTCTCCTCAAGTGGCCCAAGCAGAAGCAAAAAAACTTAAGCCAAAATCATTTAAGCTTACCATTCTACAAACTACTGATGTCCATTGTCAGATTCATCCGCATGATGAGCTTTTCTGGGAAAATGGAAAAGCTGTATATCGCAAAACGGGTGGATATGCGCATCTGAAGGCCTTTTTGGACCAAGAAAGAGAAAAAGCCGAGCATTGCCTAGTCATGGATACAGGAGACATGTTTCAAGGTTCGGAGCTTTCCGTAAGAACCACCGGTGAGGCGATGGTGCCCATCCTGAATGAAATTGGATACGACCTTTACCTTCCTGGAAACTGGGAGGTAGTGTATTACAAGCAGGCCATGCAGCACCTTCTGGGATCACTACATGCTCCTAAAATCTGCGCGAATATGTACCATGATTTAGGAGAAGGCAAAAGAGGTGAATTGATCTTCAACCCTTATCATATTTGGTCGGTAAATGGGGTAAAGATTGGATTTTTGGGATACACGGATCACTTGGTTCCAAAAAGGCAATCACCCAATTATTCAAAGGGAATTCTATATACCAAGCCTGAGGAAAACTTGGCTCACTATGTAGATGTACTGCGAAATCAAGAAAAATGTGCCTTCGTTTGTATCATTGCCCACTTGGGTCTCTCCCAACAAATCAACTTGGCAAATCTTCCCGAGTGTGAGGGTGTTGATTACATTTTGGGTGGTGACACCCACGAGCGCGTAAGGAAACCTATCCAAGGTACGTATGCTAAAGTAGTGGAACCGGGAGCTTTTGGCTCTTTTGTAGGAAAGCTTGAACTCACTATCGAAGATGGTAAGGTAGTCCAAGATGATTATGAGCTCCTGGAAGTCACCTCAGATAAGATTACGCCTTGCCCAGTGGTAACAGAAATCGTTGATCAAAATGAAGACCCATTTGAAGAGGACATTTACAAAATAGCAGGATACAGTACCGTGCCACTTTATCGATATTTTGTAATTGAAAACCCCATCGATACGATGATTTTGGACGCCATTAGCTGGCAAGTTCCGGAAATCGACATTGTTCTTTCCAATGGTTTTCGATTCTGTCCTCCACGGACTACTCCGGACGAAACCGGAAATATCCCAATCACAAATGGTTATATCTTCGATATGCTACCGGTCGATTCACTTATCCGAACAGGAAAGGTTAAAGGCTCTCAGATTGCTGCTTGGCTGGAAAAAGAACTGAACAATGTTTTTGCGAAGGAAGCTTCGAAGCGATTTGGAGGTTGGGTAATTAAGTTCCGAGGAATGGAAGTAGAGTTTCTAGCCTTTGGAGAGGAAGGAAATAGAGTTCAAAAGGTCACTGTACATGACAAACCTTTGGAAATGGATCGTGTATACAGCATCTGTGCCTGTGAGCGAGATGGGGATCCTGATGATATGCTTTGTCGCTTTACCGGTGTAATGGATACCGAGAACACAGAGTACACACTCCATCAAGCGGTAAAAAACTATTTGGCTGAGCACTCTCCTGTGACGCCTATTCCACCAAAATCGGCTGTAGCTTTGGATGCTCCTGCTACCCTATTGACTCAGGTTTATGGAGTAGATTACGAGTTTAGATAGACTTTTAAGAAAGGTATTTATTCACCGAAAAGCCGGCATTTTGTCGGCTTTTTTTATTTGGTTTTGTCTATTTAAAAAATAAACTGCTAATTCCAATTCCAAAATTAAATCCATGAAATCGAGCATGACGCGAGCGACAAACAGAGGGAGGATTATAATCCATGCGAGATTCCATCTGACCAATAAAAGTCAAAATATAAACAGATGAAAAAGTCTTTTTTTGCGATCCTAGCAGTGCTCCTCATTCAGTCCTGCCACAGTGTACTTCAACCTTCAGACTGGGACACCAGTAAGGTTCAAATAGCTCGGGATGAATTTGGAGTACCCCATATCTTTGGTGAAAAGGATGCCGACGTAGCTTATGGCTTGGCTTGGGCTCATGCAGAAGATGATTTCGAAACCATTCAAAAAACCCTTTTGGCAGGGAAAGGCCTAGTAGGTCGGGTATACGGGGAACAAGGCGCTGCCGTGGATTTTTTTGTTCACCTTTTAGAAACCCAAAAGATTGCCAAAGCAAAGTACGAGGATAGCTTTTCAGATGAATTCAAAGCAGTACTCGAAGGCTATGCTGCTGGAATGAACGACTACGCTGAAAGTCATCCCAAAGAGGTTTTGTATTCAGGAGCCTTTCCTGTGACCCCTTTGGATATCACCTCAGCCTACATTCTATCTCTTGCTCAAATGTCAGGTGCTGATCGAGCAGTTCAGCAAATTGTAAATGGAGAAGCCGGAAAAGTCCTACCGGACTCTAATCCAAAAGGATCCAATGCAATTGCCATTCACTCTTCCCGAACAGAATCAGGCGAAAACTTTCTGGCTATCAACTCTCACCAACCCCTGGAGGGACCAGTTTCCTGGTATGAGGCGCATCTCCACTCCGAAGAAGGTTGGAATATTTTAGGTGGATTATTCCCCGGTGGAGCCATGATTTTTCATGGAGTCAATGAACATTTGGGTTGGGCTCACACGGTCAACTTTCCTGATTTGCTAGACACATACCAATTAGAAGTCCATCCGGAAAATCCCGATCAATATAAAGTGGACGATGAATGGCTCGAACTTGAGGAGCGGACTATCTGGCTAAAGGTCAAACTTTGGAACTTCATCACTTTGCCAGTTCCAAAAAAAGTATGGAAAAGTATCTATGGTCCCACTTTGGTCACTGACAATGGCACCTTTTCAATAAAACTAGGCGCCCTAGATCGGATCGGGGCTCCTGAGCAATGGTGGCGAATGAATAAGGCTCAGAACTTCTCAGAATGGAAAGCTGCTATGGAAAGCGTTCAATTGACGAGTTTTAATACCGTCTATGCGGACAAATACGATACGGTATTTTATGTAAGCAATGCGCTTCTGCCGATTCGTAACCCAAAATACGAGTACACAGAAACAGTTCCTGGAAATACCCAAGAAACCAACTGGAGTAGTTACCATACTTTTGAAGACCTTCCTCAGTACTTGAATCCAGCTTCCGGATACCTATTCAATACCAATCATAGCCCATTTACTGCTTCCGACTCAGCAGACAACTTAGATCCAAACAACTTCGCAGAGGAAATGAATTTTTCTCGCCGGGAAAACAATCGCTCCACCCGCTTTCGGGAAATCATGCCAAAAGAGGGGTTGCTGAGATGGGAGGATTTTGAGCGAATCAAATTTGATGATCAACTACCTGAGGTATTAGCCTTCCGAACTAATATGGATGCCCTTTTTTCACTTGATCCTGAAAAATTCCCTGAGATTAAGACTCAAATTGAGACACTTAAAAACTGGAATAAGCGTGGAGACGTCAACTCTGAAGGCGCTGCTCTTTTTGCTTTCAGCTACTATTATTGGTGGGAGAAATTTGAAGAGAACGGAAGAAAATGGGAGACTACTTTAAGCGAAGAAGAAGCGGCGGAAGGACTCATAAAGGCCAAAGAACATTTTGAGAGCCATTTTAGCAAAGAACTAGTCACTTTAGGTGAATACCAAAAACTCGTCCGAGGTGAGAAGGCATTGCCACTCTGGGGGCTGGATGATGTGATCACCGCCATGCGATCCGAGCCTTGGAAAAATGGTATGCGAAAAGGAGTTCAAGGTGAATCCTATATCATGATGGTTCGATTCGGGGAAGGACTACCTAAAATTGAAACCATCAATGTATTTGGTGCAAGCAATCGTCCAGAAAGTCCTCATTATGATGATCAAATGGAACGTTTTTTAGCCAGAGATTTAAAACCCATGAGCCTCAATAAGGAAAGCGTTCTAAAAGATGCAGTACGAGTTTACCACCCGGGAGAGGAATAGAAATTACTCCCCGTCAAAATCTACTGAGGATTGCCGACTTCGATTGACTTGAAGCTTTAGTACATCAGGTCGGGAGTAATGGCCCACCGGATCAAAATTTTGGCGCTCTTCGAAGACCCTGTTGAGATCCAAGGTTTGAATCAGTAATCCTTCCTCGTCAGCCACTGGTTCTAAAATCCATTTACCGTCAGGTCCTGCAATGCAGCTTCCTCCATTTCCCAAAACCGCAGGGCAGTTTTCCAAAATCAAATCCAAATGTGGGGTATCGGTAGGGAAGTCAGTTTTTCGCATCAAACTAGAGACAGAAACTACAAAAGACCGACTTTCCTGAGCAATCATCCTAGTAATCATTTCCGTGTTTCGTACTGCTCCAGGCCAAACTGCGATATGAAGATTTTCTCCTTGCCCGTACAGGGCTGTTCGGGCGAGTGGCATCCAGTTTTCCCAGCAGTTCAGTCCGCCCACTCGAAAGCCTTTCAAGGCATGAACTTGTAAACCATTTCCATCCCCCGGAGACCAGGTCAAGCGCTCATCATATGTCGGTTGAAGCTTTCGATGTACAGACCTTATTTCTCCTTGCTGATCAATGAAAACCAGAGAGCAATAGAGACTGTGCCCTCCCCGATCGATTGGTCGCTCGATTATGCCAAGATAAACGGCAATCTTTTTTTGTCTGGCTAATTTCTGAATCTCTATTAGGTCTCCCCGTTCTATCTGTACTGCGTTTCGAGCATAATGAGCATGAATTTCTTTTTGGATACGGTCATCCCAAGCAGAGGCATGGGTAATCGATAGCCACCAAGGATACCCCGGCAAAAGCCCTTCCCCAAAAACAATTAACTCGCAATCTTTTTGTGCAGCTTCCTGGATATTAGCTTTTACTTTTTCCAAAGTTGCCAGTCTATCCAACCAAACGGGTGCTATCTGGGCGAGTGCTAGGGTTAATTTATTGGGGTTCATTTAGGAGTTATTTTATGTATTTCTGCTTTCGTCCCAGTAGCGAAAATGATCGTTTTATATAGTCAGCTGACATCGGACATCCGACATCCAACTGGATTCAGAAAGTAAAATAGACAACTGGTATAATTGCGGAATATTATATTTTTCAATTCGGTTTCTCATTCAAATTAGTTAAAGGTCTTTTAATCAAAAAACCTAGAGATTCAACGCAGGTCTTTCTACCTTTAGTAAAACCTATAAAACCCTGAAGATGAAACGCTCTCTTAATTTGATTCTACTGATTTCAGCCTTTGTTTTTTCCTGCCAGCCTCCCACCGAGAAGGGACTAAAAGATGAATTTCAAGATGAATTTTTTATCGGGGCTGCAGTCAATGGCCGACAGGTCAATGGGAGTTTGCCCAAAGCTGATTCTTTGCTCAACCTACATTTCAGTTCTCTGACTTCGGAGAATGGTTTGAAATGGAGCAATATCCACCCAAAAGAAGGGGAATATGCCTTTGAATTTGGAGATAATTATGTGAGGAAGGGAGAAGAAATGAATGCCTTTATAGTAGGTCATACGCTAGTCTGGCATCAACAAGTGCCAACTTGGGTATTTCAGGATCAAGAAGGAAGTTTTCTTTCTAAAGAGGAATTACAAGACCGGATGAATGAGCATATAGCAACCGTAGTGGGCAGGTACAAGGGAAGAATTGATGGATGGGATGTGGTCAATGAAGCTTTTGAAGATGATGGTACCTGGCGAAAAACCCATTGGTATTTGATTTTGGGTGAAGACTATATTGCGGAAGCTTTTAAAAAAGCCAATCAAGAGGATCCAAAAGCGAAACTCTACTACAACGATTACAATGTCTGGAAACCGGAAAAGCGCCGGGCTATCTTAAAGATGGCTCAAAATCTAAGGGAACAAGGGATTCGGATTGACGGGATCGGAATGCAGGGACATTACCGCTTGGATCATCCAAGCTTAGATCAAATTGAAGCCGCAATATTGGATATTCATCAGGCCGGCTTTCAGGTGATGATTACCGAATTGGATGTAGATGTATTGCCTAGACCCAGTGACTTTGACGGTGCAGATTTAAATATTTCGATTGAAGATTCAGAAATCTGGAATCCATACACAGATTCCTTGCCTTCGGCTATTCAGGAGAAATTGAAAAATCGATATACTTCACTTTTTGAGCTATTTAGTAAGCATTCAGACAAAATCAGCCGAGTGACCTTTTGGGGCTTGCATGACGGAAGTTCTTGGCTCAATAACTGGCCGGTGAGAGGCAGGACAAATTATCCATTGCTTTTTGACAGGGAATTAAATTTGAAGGTTCCTTTCAATAATGATTAAAAAGCAAAAAAACGGCCTCAATCGAGACCGCATTTTTCTTTCACTAAACCAACTATTTCTTTAATTTTTCTTTAATTATTTACCACTTCTGGCTCTAAATCCACTAAAGCCACCGCTCCGTGGATGGCTGTTTCATCCAGCTCTGAAAGCAAAATCTTTACATGCTCCAAAACTGTCGGATAGGCAAAAGTCGAAAGGGATTTTTTGAGTGAAGCCTCAAAAAGCGGGTAGCTCTTTCGAATTGACCCTCCAAGCACGACTGCCTCAGGTGCCAAGGCATACAAAATATGCTTGATCAACTCCCCTAAATGATTTCCATATTCCTCAAAGGCCTTAATCGCCTCAGGGTCTCCATTTCGTGCACGCTTTGCCATTGCTTTTGGCTTAGTCTGATAGTAGGCATGAAAAAACTTCCCACTACAATAATGCTCGAAATTGTGTTCCAAGTACGGAGCGCTACACCACTCGCCCGCAGCTGAATAATTCCCAGAATACAAATGACCATTGATCACAATACCTCCACCTACTCCTGTACCGAGTGTAATTCCAACTAGATTTTTGAAGGGCTTTCCGACTCCAAACTTATGAACTCCTATCGCAAAGCAGTTTGCATCGTTATTGATGAAAACCGGCTTAAAAAAGCGCTCTTGGAGGAATTTAGCTAGCTCTACATGCTGAAAGGCAGGAATATTTGCAAGACCTAGAACTTCACCTCTTTCTACATCAACCAATCCGGGAATGCCGATGCCAATGCCTGCAATATCATAATCGAGATAGGACTCGATAAACAAAGCAATGGTCTCCAAGATAAATTCCTTGGACTCATGCGCCGGAGTGGGGATCGATCGAATATCCTCAAGATGCCCTTTGACTAGGACACCTCCTTTGATCCCCGTACCGCCAATATCTAATCCCAGAATGGCTTTTTCCATGTGCTGAGGTCTTGGTTCAATTTAGGTTAAATAGGTTTGGTCTGGAGCATAAACTCCCTGTGTTTTAAAGCATTCCTTCAATGGACTTCTCCAATTCTCTGGCTGTCGCCAAAAACTCCTCCACATTCATATCCCGGAAGAAAATCAATCCATGACTTGCCCGAACTTTTGCACGCTCGTGAAGATAGAAGAAGTTTTTGCCCAAAAGCAATTGGATGTCATTCAACTGTCCAACCCAAGTACGCTTGGCGACTGTACTGAATTTT
This sequence comes from Algoriphagus formosus, assembly GCF_002807035.1. Classification (GTDB taxonomy): domain Bacteria; phylum Bacteroidota; class Bacteroidia; order Cytophagales; family Cyclobacteriaceae; genus Algoriphagus; species Algoriphagus formosus. The sequence goes on from NZ_NIUC01000001.1 coordinate 1,274,572, forward strand.
CCGTTGTGTGAATAACTAGGGAAAGATGCATTTACTTGGCTAAGATAGCAATTCGCAAAAGAATCTTCCATCACTGACATATCTCCTAGGGATACCGGAACAATCACATTGACTTCATGTGGCTCAAACTTGAACCATACGTTACGATATCCGATGATTCGAAGCTCACTAAGATCTTTTTCTTCGCCCCACTTCTTCACAGCTGCAGCCGTAGCTTGCAAGACTTTATAGTGAGTATCCGGACCTGATCCTTCCGGATCAAGGGTTAAGCTAATCTTTGTTGGGTTCACTTCCCTAAACAATTCCACGATCGGTTCCACATCGCGGGTTTTATCGGGCTGTTCGGTGAAAATATCTCCTGTGTAGAAGCCTAGTCTCAGGTGATGTACGTTTTTTACTTGGACACCAAAGTGCGCCCATACCAACTCCTCTTCAAATTCACGAATCATCCCCTTTAGCTTTTGGATCTTCGCTGGATTTTTCTCCCCATCGTAGCTTTTTCGAAGGATGCTGATTACATCATTGATCGTTTCCCGGAGTTGGGTTTTATTTTTTACTTCATAGACGGTGACCAAGGCTCTAACTACCCGATGGCAAAGTCCTCTCTTTCGAGCCTCGGCATTTTCAGAGGCGACATTTGTCAAATAATGGTAGACATCCTTATCAGTCTTTAGACTATAACCCACTGAGAAAAAGTCATCATAATCGACCATTTGGATTTTACCCTCGTCAAGTAACTTTTTGGTATGCTGCAAAGTCTCGATGACGAAGGTATTGGTCACAGCAGTAAAGCCTGAAGTCAAGACTGAGAAATGTGCCTCATTGGTAGGTTCATTTAGCTGATTGGTGATGTGTGGCAGGATACCAAGAGAAATATCATCATGGTGCGGGCCTGTATGCAGCAGTCGTTGATTTTCTTCTTGCTCCAAGCCTTTCGCCAACTTCGCATCAATACTTTTGATGACCTGATTCACTGTGTCTTCAGAAAGGTCAGGGATAAGCTTGCAATATTTATCCGCCTTTAGGTCACTTAGCTTCAGCCTGTGGCCATATTTATTGAGTTTCTTACACAGATCGATTACTGCGCGTTCGGTCTTTTCAAATGTCCACTCCCCCTTCTCATAGTAAGCGTCCATGGAGTCGGTCAACTTGACAGCCGCTCCTTTGGTAAGATAGAATCGACCATTTTTAAGTTTTTGTAGGACAGTAGCTGGATAGACATTATTCAGTTTCGTCTCCAAGGAGTCTTTGACAATTCCCGCCTTTGCCTCACCTGCTGCAATGATAATTGCCACTGCATCAGGATTGTGGACGATGGTATCAAGGCCGATGGTAATGACCAATCGGTTGGCAGAAACCTCAATTCCTCCCAAATCCCCTGCTGCTACAGCCTGGGTTTCGAAATTCGTCTCGGTTAAGCGCGTGACGGAGTAAATATGAGAACCTCGGGTGTTGAAAGCGATGTGACCATCAGGACCAATTCCTCCTAAGAAAAAACCTATCCCGCCAAGGTCGCGAATGCGCTTTTCATAATCTGCACACCACTGATCGATCATGTAAATCGACTCTTGCTGTAGTTTTTCAAGATCGTTTACTGGATCTCTGAATCTAAGCGACAGGTCTACTTTCAAATCGGGGAAAATCTCCGAATAATGTTTTCCTTCAGCCAAAGGAATCTCATCTGAATTAATCAGGATAGCCTTCTCCTTGGATAGCCCAAAGCCTTGAATGTAAAACTTGTTTACATAATCGTAAAAGCTGTTGTGCTGCTTGGATGATATCGGGTAAAACTCATCAATCTGAACAAATGTAAGATCCTTCAGGACAGGCTTTTTAGTATCACCCATCCCATATTTGTCACGAATGGCCTTGCCTTTTTTTGTATCCCAATTTTCAAGCAAAAACTGCGTCCACTTGATAAAAAACTCCGGAGTTTTACCGGTAGGAAGACTGATAACCCCCTGAGGATTTGCAGCGGCCCATTCCAAAAATCTACAGGCTGTCAACAAACCTAATTTTGGGAAATTATCAACCGTCAAGTAAGGGATCAGAGTAGTGATTTTATCTACTCCAGACTCTTGGAGAAAGCTTTTTTCTACTTCAGAAAGCGGATAGTTGCTGAGCATGGTTTTCTAGGCTGATTAGCGTGATGATAAATTAGATATACATTCCAAATAAAAGATAAAGTGCAATCGTTTGATCTCCAAAAAAAATTTTACCAGTTTTATTTTTGTAAAATTAAATTAGGATTAATAAACACTTACAAGCTTTTCTTTCACTCAACAAAATTAAAAAACTTTATTAAATAAAAAATAACTTTTATAAAAAATTTAAAGAAGTCTAATTCAGATCAAGAATTTATAGACTCTTGGTAAAGGAAATTCGCATTCGGGCCTGAAAATCACGAATAACTTTAAAAATCTCAATTAGCGTCACTGTTTGCACCTTGGTCAGTCGGTCTATTTTCACCCAGTTGAGTGGCTGCGGGGATTTTGCCATGATGATTTCAGCCTGATTTTCCAATCTTAAAGCCATTAGGTAGGAAAAAGCATGATTAAGTTCTTGACATTCAGCTTCGGAAAAAACACCTTTCCCTTGTAGGCTTTGGATTCGTTCAGAAGTATTGGTGGCTTGAACTTGATGCCGCAGTGCATAGACACGGGCTAAATCTACCATGGTTCGCATAGCGTGCTTGAGGTTAAATTGCTTTTCTCCATCAATCTTCTCCGTACGAATCCTTCGAAAGAATGTCAACGGAGGCTCATACTGCAGAGCATTGTAGCCCAAGTTGACAAAAAATCGCTCAGGAGCTGACTCCACCAGTTTATACATGTGACCTTTTAATTCATCGAGTAGGTTTTCTTCTCCATAAATAGCCCTACAGTCAAAAAAAGTAGAGTACTTCATGGCTGTCTCTTGAGAAGCATCAGCAATCCAAGACTCATAATTTCTTTTCCAGTGAGAGAGGGAATGCGTCCATTTCGGGTTCATCGCCATCAAATCCCCTTCGCAAAGGTCAATCCCAATTTGGTCCAAAGCCGTAGAAACTCGCGTCGCAAAATCCAAAAAGTAAGCACGAACACTTTCTCGTTGTTCATTAGCCTTGTCCTCATAGATGATCGCATTGTCCTGATCGGTATTGAGCGTCAGCTCTCCCCGACCTTCACTTCCAAGAACAAAGAACACAAACTTTGCCGGAGCAGGACCTATCTCCTTGATCACCCGCTCGATGACCCGCTGTGTAATCGTATCAGCAACAGTTGTGATAATTTGATTCACATAAGCTGCCTTCATACCACGACTTAGCAAGAGATGAATAATTTCCGGCATTCTATCCCATTTTGATTTTAACTCAGAAATCTGACGAGCCTCTTTTACCGACTGAATAAACATAAAGGGCCCCTGACTCTGCTCTGTCAAAATCTTATTTCTGCTGATCCAGCCCACAAACTGAAATTGATCCTCGACTAAGAGATATCTGGACTTGGTACGAAACATCAAAAGCAAAGCCTCCACCAAACTAGCATCCGGGCTAATGGAAACCATTTTGTATTCCATAATTAGCTTGACAGGCTCATCAGGTGATAGCCCCTTTGCCAAAACCTCGTCGCGAAGGGTGATATCAGTAATATAGCCTTCGATCTGGTCTGCGGATTCACCAACAAACAGACAACTTACCTGCTCTCTTGCCATTCGTTTGGCACATTCTTGAATAGAAGTACCTGAGGAAACAAGCCTCAAATGTCTAAAGTGAAGGTCCGATACACGCTTGGTGTAAAATTGATCCGAAATAAACGAAGGTGAATTTTCCATCTTTCCCAAAATAGACAATCTTTGGATGATTCTACAAAGCATGACAGCAAACTATCAACTCATCATTATCACAGGTGTCTCAGGAACTGGCAAAACCACTCTAGGCACTTCATTATCGGAAAAGCTATCCTTGCCCTTCTACGACGCAGATCTTTTCCATCCAAAAGAAAATGTAGCAAAAATGAGTAATGGGATCCCTCTGACAGATAAGGATCGTCAACCTTGGCTGGAGGCCCTAGCTTCAAAACTCGAAGAATCGAAAAGGTCAGGTGGTTGCATCTTGGCTTGCTCCTCGTTGAAAGAAAGCTATCGAAAAATACTGGCTGGAGGGAATGATATAAAATGGATTCATCTCAAAGGAGACAGAGATCTTATCTGGGATCGAATGAAGGCACGAAAAAACCATTACATGAAGGCAGAAATGCTTGACTCGCAGTTTGCCACCTGGGAAGAGCCGAATTATGGCAAGAAGCTTTCAATCGATCAAACACCAACAGAGATTCTAGAAGAAGCATTGGATTATTTGAAGAAATAGAAATTACAGGACCGGATTGGAATAGCCACCTGAATAGCCGAAATTGGAGAGCAACCCATAAAAAACTATGAAAACCCTCAAGATCCTATTTGGCTTTTTCTGGACTTTCTTATCCATACCCACGCTTTCTGCACAGGACTTCTTGGTCACCAATGTGCATATCATCACGATGGATGGAGATGAATTGCTGGAAAATCACGCACTATTCGTAAAGGACGGCAAGATTGATCGAATCATTCCTCTTACGCCTCAAACGCCTCGGATGAGCCATGAAAATCTGATCGATGGACAGGGAGCTTACATTTTTCCGGGCTTGGCTGAATTTCACGCCCACCTACCAGTAGCTGGAGATGGCAGTACTCAATTGCAGGAAGAATCACTTTGGCTCTATTTGGCTAATGGTGTTCTTCGTATTCGAAGTATGCTGGGCCATCCCAGTCATGTGGAACTTCGAGAGCGAGTCAGAAATGGAGAGATTCCCGGACCACGTGTTTTTATATCCGGCCCGTCCTTCAATGGAAATTCAGTAAGCAGCCCAGAGCAAGCTTCTCAAATGGTCAGGGAACAAAAGGCTGCAGGCTATGATCACTTAAAAATCCATCCAGGAGTCGAATTGGATGAAATGTGGGCCATTTCCAAAACAGCTAAGGAGGTCAATATTCCTTTTGGTGGACATGTACCCTTGGCTGTGGGGATAGAAAATGCACTCGCTAGCGGCTTCAAATCCATAGAACACATGGATGGGTATATGGAAGGCCTTCTTCCAGATAATCTTACCATCGATCCGACTACCTCGGGTCCATTCAATCTAAAGCTTGTTGGAAAGGTGGAAATGGAAAAGCTTCCTGCTTTGATCGAGGAAACCTTGGAAAAAGGAACTTACATTGCCCCGACTTTGACCCTATTTGATAGGTATTTCGGCTATATCCCTGCCGATGAATTTCGACAGGCACCAGAAATGAAATACTTACCCGGGCCCCTGATTCAGCAATGGGTAAATACCAAAAAGCAACTTGAGCGAGCGGGGATGCTAGACCGGGAATTTGTAGAGCCATATCTGCAATTTCGTAATCAGCTCTTCATGACTCTTCATCAGGCCGGGATTCCAGTTCTTTTGGCCTCCGATTCTCCGCAAGTATTCAATGTACCCGGATTTTCGATTCACCATGAGATTGAATTGATGTCAAAAGCGGGTATGAGCAATATTGAGATATTAAAAAGTGGATCAGTAGAACCTGCTAAATACATGAGCGCAGAGTCTCAATGGGGGATGATCAAAGAGGGAATGGAGGCCGACTTTGTGATGGTCAAAGAAAATCCTCTAATGAATCTGAAAACTATGCAAAAGCCAATGGGGGTATCTGTAGGAGGAAATTGGATAAGTGGGGAAAGGCTTGAGTCAGAGTTGGATCGAATTGCCAAAAACCACGAGCGGAAGTAATCCTAAAATCAATATTAAATCATAGGCAAAATCACAAAACCATGAAGCTCTCCAATATTTATGTTTTAGCAATTTCTCTGTCGCTTGCATTTGCCTGCTCCCAAAAACAAACTCAAGAACCTATTCAAGAAGAAATCAACCTTATGATCAAATCAGAAAAAGTAGCTGAGCATAATGGCCAGCCCGTTTTTCATTATGTGTTAGACAATGGCACTATGCAAGTCGAACTCTCCAATTTCGGAGGTCTTGTTCACAAAATCATCACTCCCGATAAAAACGGAAACAAAGAAAACATCACGCTCACTTTTGATACCGTAGAGGAGTTCCTGACTAAACCAAATCCTTTCTTCGGAGCTACCGCAGGTCGGGTTGCTAATAGAATCGCAAAAGGTAAATTTTCCTTGGACGGAAAGTCCTATGAACTGGCAAGAAACAATGGTGATAATCATCTTCACGGAGGGGTAGAGGGCTTTAATAAAAAAGTCTGGACCCCTGAGACTTACTCTAATGACTCAGTCGTAGGAGTGAAAATGACTTATCTGAGCGTAGATGGAGAAGAAGGCTATCCGGGAAATCTGGAAACCACCCTCTGGATGGAACTGACCACAGACAATACTTTGCGAATCAAATTTGAAGCTGTCACTGACCAGAAGACCATAGTCAACTTGACCAATCACACCTATTTCAATCTTGGTGGAGTAAAGCGTGATGTACTGGATCATGAATTTCAGTTTTGGGCGGATGCCTACACTCCAGTGAATGAGGAACTGATTCCTACTGGAGAGGTCAAAGATGTGACAGGGACGCCTTTTGACTTTCGAAGTCCAAAAAACCTTGGGGAACAAATTGCCGCCAATGGAGAAGGCTTTGATCACAACATGGTGATGAATCTAGAAAAATCAGATGAGATGAAGCATTTTGTCCAAGTGAAGCATCCCGAAAGTGGCCGTGTAATGGACATGTATTCGGACAATATGGGTGTGCAGTTTTACACAGCAAATTTTGTGAAAGACTTCCAAGGAGCAGATGGAAAAACCTACGATAAACACTGGGGCTTTTGCCTAGAATCCCAGATTTGGCCGGATGCCATCAATCATGAAAACTTCCCAAGCCCGATTCTAAGTCCGGGTGAAAAATATGAGCATACCATCGAGTATCGATTTTCGGTTGAGAAGTAAAAATAAAAAGTGATTTCTCTTTGCAGTTATCCGTAATGTTGACAATTGGCACATATATTTAAGTGTCTAGCTGAAAACTGGAATTAGGAATAGTTTTGCAAATACTCCCGAAATGAAGAGCGAAATTAAATCTCTACTGTTTTCTTCGAAACAGTATTATTGTATAAATCTTTGATAGGAAAGCATAAATCAAAATCATTCCAATCAAGATTACCTTCTTTAATCTGAAATCCTTTAAAAAGATTCTCGTCCAGGTATTTTTGAATCGAGGGATGCTTCGACTCTTCTAGAAAAGGCTTAAAGTCTACCAAAACCTTTTGCCCATCATTAAAAATTAGGCGTATGGCGAAATCACCAATGTATTTGGCTTCCTGGATTTCCAAAAGATCGGGCTTTTCGTCAGAAAGGTATTTTTCGGTGATTTTCATTTTTAAAGTTTTTGGTTGATTCTTTCAAATTTAATCTCTTTATGATAAACGAAATAATCCACCCATTTGACCACAATAGATTCCGCAAATTTTTCTAAGAAAAACTTAAGATTGTTCAAATCTTTTCCTTTGAGCGCTTTTCGACCTGTTACGTTTGTAAGAATTATTTCTGTAATCACTCCCTTTTCAAAAATGATCTCTGCCTTACTTTCAAACTCCCCTTTTCTCGCATGGACATGTATAGGCTCATGTTCATTTGAATAAAAGAAAAATGTAATTCCTAAATATTCATAGATTTTAGGCATAAATCAAAATCTGAAATCATCCAATAGATTAAAGCTTTTTTGGTAATTCTAATATAACCTTATTGTTGAAAAAAAACCTCCTCAACTACCCGTTGCACCTCCTCAAATCCTTGATAACCACAGATCACCGCTTCGAAATCTTTCAAATTTCCTAGGTGCTTTACCGCCAAAGGATTCCCGAAATGAACTAAGACACAAGGTTTGCTTTTTGCTAATTCCTTGATTTCATCCAGCGTAGCCTGATCCATTCCAAACTGATTCAAAGGCTTGTGGCTAGGAACAAATACGGCGATAATTACTTTTCCGGCCTGCTCAATTGGAGAAAATTCAAGTTTGATATCCTGAGAAAAGCGGCTGGAATCTTTGGTAAAAAATTCTTGAAAACCCAGCTTTCCTTCTCTTGCCAAGGCTTGAAGCTCAGCAGATTTTATTTCTCCTGAAATGACAGAAATGTAATTTTCCGCCAACTCCTTTTGCAATTGGGAATGACTCTTCCAATCAAAAGTTGGAACTTCAACGGGCTTTACCTCTAGTACACCCAACCGCCTTTTTAAATCTATTACCTTTTCAAAAACAGCATCCACTTCTTTATCTGAAGCATTTTGGACTATTCTTTTAATTCCTTCCTTTACGTGATCTGAAAAACAAAGAATGTCATTTCCGGCATGGAAAGCCTGCCATTCAAGCTCTCCGGGTTCGGGATACAAATTGGCCACGGCTTTCATATTCAGCGCATCGGAGATAACGAGGCCTTGAAAACCCATTTCTCCCTTCAACAAATCGGTAATTAATTCTCTGCTGATACTTGCGGGAATGTCTTTTCCTCCGGTCAGTGCAGGCACAGCCAAATGTCCAACCATGATCATTTCCACCCCTCGGTCGATTCCGTATTGAAAAGGAAACAGTTCCTCAGCTTCAAGTTCTGCTTTGGTTTTCTGCAAGATTGGCAAACCCAAATGAGAATCAACTGCAGTATCACCATGTCCCGGAAAATGCTTCAAACAAGCACCAATTCCAGCTTTTTTCATCCCTGAGTATGCAGCAAAAGCGAGTTTGGCTACTTTCTCAGTCTGATCTCCAAAAGAGCGGTAGCCAATCACAGGATTATTTGGATTGGTGTTGACATCAGCGCAAGGAGCCAGATTGAGATGGATCCCTGATCTTTTCATATCCAAGCCCATTCGATAGCCGACTTCCTCAACCCACTTTTCTGCATCCTTTTTCAATGCGCCCAAGGTGATGGCAAAGGGATACTGAGGTGTTTTTTCGATTCGCATAGCCAAACCATATTCCCCATCTATGCTGATCAATAAGGGGATTTTTGAAAGGGCTTGATAGCGATTAATCAATCCGATTAATTTCTCAAAAGTGCCTTCCGTATCCAGTGATTCCGCCCGTTTTTCGAAATTTGCCGCAGCAGAATGACGGCTGTGAAAAAATGTCAATCCGCCAATTTCCTGTTCTATAATCAGACGCTCAATGGCCTGGTAATTTTCCTCCGTATCGTGAATAAAGGCTGCTGGGGAGAAGAACTGGGATATTTTTTGGATTTTGTTCATTTGCTGATTGGAAGATTAAGGAGTGCTAAGGTTGTAAAGTGGCAAGGTTTTAAAGAAGCAATGCCCCTTCTGACCATTTCGTAAATCGTATTTCGAAAGTCGTAAATCAAGAATTCTTTTTCCCAAATTCCCTCGGATACTTCACCGAATAAGCCATCACAAAACTGGGAATCGTCGCAATTACCACCCAAATAAAGAATCCTGGGTAATTCAGCCACTCCTGCATGTAGCCCGAAATCATCCCCGGAATCATCATTCCCAAAGCCATAAATCCAGTAGCCAAAGCGTAATGTGCAGTTTTGAAAAGACCCTCAGCCAAATAAATCAAAAAGACCATGTAAGCCGCAAAGCCAAAACCGTAACCCAACTGCTCAATCAAAACAACAATTGCGGGAAAATAAAAGCTTTCGGGTTGCTGCCATGAGAGTAAAACGTAACCCAAGTTCGGGGCGTTGATTGCAATCGCCATAGGTATCATCCATCTACCCAAACCATGACGGGAAATCACTATTCCCCCAACGATCCCTCCGAGAAGCAAAGCAATGACTCCCAAGGTTCCATATAGTAAACCTACTTCCGATACAGTGAGCCCCAAGCCACCCTCCGATCTTTCATCCAAAAAGAATGGAGAAGCCATCTTGACTAATTGAGATTCGCCCAATCGATAGAAAAGCACGAAAGCCAAAGAAAGGCCAATATTCTTCTTCGTAAAAAAGGTGCTAAACACCTCTCCAAAACTTGGTCGGTCTACCTTTTCTACTCGTTCCTCGATCACATTGGGAGTGGATAGAAAATTAATCACCGTAAGCAACAACATAAGACCTCCGACCCCAATCATCGTCCAAGACCATGCTTGAGTCGGATCTCCAAATTTCTCCTCCAAATATCCTGCGGCTATCACAATCAAGCCCTGCCCGGTAATCATTCCTACCCGATAAAATGTGCTACGCATCCCTACGAAAAAACTCTGCTGATCGGGTTTCAAGGCTATAAGATACAACCCATCCGAAGCAATATCATTGGTAGCTGAAGCAAAAGCTCCCATCCAAAAGAAAGCCAGAGTAATCACAAAAAACTGATCGAGTCCTGTAGTCAGTCCTACCCCAAGAAATGTCAGGGAAAGTATAAACTGCATACTGAGGAACCATTGCTTTTTATTTCCAAAAAGCTCCAAAATCGGACTCCAGATAGGTTTGATCACCCACGGCAAATACAGAAATGAGGTATAAAGCCCGATATCAGCATTGGATACCCCCAAACTCTTATACATGATCACCGAAACTGTAATAATGATGACATAGGGCACCGATTCGGTCAAATACAGGGAGGGTACCCAAATCCATGGGCTCTTGCTAGAATTTTGGGTCATGATTTTCTGAGTAAATGCTGGTAAATACTGATTTCTGAGCCATCGATGATTGTTGCTCCTACAGCCTTTTCATAAAACTCTGCGGGCCCCACTCCCCCAATAATGGCATAGACATAGCCTAATTCACGGAGTGACTCAAGTGACTTGATCAGCAGTACCTTGCCTATGCCTTTTCCCCGCTCGGACTCCAGGGTACCTGTTGGGCCAAAAAAATTCTTTGCTGTTGACTCATAGCAAGCAAAACCCAAAATCTCATTTCCTCGCTGGGCTATCCAGCAACTTACCGGTTGTCTACTGAATGCAACTTCCACTTCCGACTTCCAGTAGGCGCCAAACTGCTCCATCACCCAATCGCAAACCAATGCCTTTTCTGGAGCTATGGCCCTCCGAAAAATGATTCCCTCTTTGTTGGAAAGCCTTTTCTCTATGTCCAGTGAAGAAGGCAAATCAATCAAACGAACGAGCATATCCTTCATGGCTTTGTTTTTTTGGGGGTTTGAAATACCTGAGTTTGAACGATTCTACCAAAATGATCAATCCATCGGATCGCGAGATAATTGGTATTTAAACTGCTCACTTCCAATGCCCTTGCACGCTGTCTGCCTACCCAAACTGTGTGAATCTCGGCTTCAGCGAGCATACTTAGCTCATCGGCTCCTTGCACCATGGCATAGCGAATGGCAGGGTCTAGAGGCTTTTCGAGTGATACCTTCGTCCAGTCTCTGTTTGCTTCTACTTGTAAAACCTGAGGCGTTTCAATCAAGACTGGCTCAGTGGGTTCGAAAGCCGGTGGTAAGGTCGGGCTGTCATATAATTCTTGCTTGAGCAAGTTGGCGACATCCTGATTTTTTGTGAAAAGGGATTTTGCAGAGAAAAAGGCATTTCCCTGAATCTCCATGAGCGTTCGGGTGTATTGAACTTGATTGTTGATTTCTTTGGGATTATCCCATGCAATGTCTGCATTATCGCGAATCTTGTAGGGTCCATTACCGATATAGACATTGGTTTGATAGCTATTGGCAGCCCACCAGTCATTGAGTTTGCGATAGCTAGCCAACTCATAGTCCATACTCCAGTACAGCTGGGGAATGAGGTAATCAATCCAACCGTTTTGCATCCAAGTCAAGGGGTCTGCATACAAGTCATCGTAGTTAGTTTGTCCGGCTCGGGTCGGAGAGCCTCTAGGATCTCTGTCCTGATTTCGCCACACTCCAAAGGGAGAAATCCCAAATTGCACCCAAGGCTTGCTTGTTTTGACAGTTTGATGAATAGCTTGAATCAGGGAGTTTACATTATCCCTTCTCCAATCTTCAATGGTCTGGCCTGGCTTTTTATACTTTTCAAAAGTCTTTTGATCAGGGAATCTCTGATTTTGAACCTTGTAAGGATAGAAATAGTCGTCAAAGTGAATGGCGTCAATATCGTATCCATCCACCAACTCTTTGATGACTGCCAAAAGTTTCTCTTTCACCTCAGGCAAGCCAGGGTTATAATAGTATTTGGTTCCGTACTTGAGCATCCAATCGGGATGTTGGAAAAAATCATGTTCCTGACTCAAGGTTTCTGTTTTATCATCAAAAGTCGCGCGGTAAGGATTCAGCCATGCATGAAATTCTAAGCCCCTATCATGTGCCGCTTTGATCATCCAAGTCAAAGGATTCTCTGAAGTTTGAGGCGCTATGCCTTCCTTTCCAGTCAAATATCTGGACCAAGGGGCATGCCGGCTAGGATAGAAAGCATCTCCTGCAGCTCGTACCTGCACAATCACGGCATTGAAATTTAAATTCTTGTAGTGATCTAAAAGCGCGAGGAAATCCTCTTTCTGCTTAGACCAACCGTCCGTCCCCGACTCTGGCCAATCAATATTGACCACCGTGGCAATCCAAACTCCTCTAAATTCACGTGGAATTTCCGGCATTTCAAAAGAAAGCGGCTGGAGCAAAACGGGGGAATCAGGCAGAGGTCTAGTCGGCACTTCTTCATCCTTTACTTCAGGGGTATCTGTTTTGATATCTCGTCTGTCTTGCGAAAACTCCTGTTGAGATTTACAAGCGAAAATCGATACTAGTAACAGCGCAAAAACAAATCTTGAATAGACCTTCATTAATAATTACAGTTGAGGAAGTGGTTTTAATCCAAGGTCTGAAAGGTTTTTGCGAAGCTTCTCCATAAACTCATCTCCCGGATCAGTTTTCACAGTGCGGTAATCTGGATCGGCCTCCTTCCACAGTGGAGTGTCCTGGAAAAGTTGGTATTCATGATGCCCGATTACGTAGTCAATGGCCGGGTACTTTTTCCGGAGATAGCGAATCAGCTCCTCGTTTGCACGAAGCTGGGCAGAAGTCAAAGGAGCGTCAGGTCCTCCCACATTTTCTATCCCCACAGCACAATAATTCAACCCAATAGTGTGTCTGGCAAAAGTTGTATCTGGTAAAAGCCGAAAAATCGTCCCATCCCGATCTATCAGAAACTGACTTGATACATTCAAATTGCTGGCACTTGTCAGATCTTCCCTTCCTCCCAAAGTCGGGGAATCAAAAACATCGAATGTCACCTCTACATTGTCAATTGCCGTCCAATGGACTACGACCATTTGAGGATCTATCGTGGCCTTATCCTTCACCAAACCATGCCGGTCCTTCAGGTATTGAATGGAAAGCTGCTCGCGCTCAGCATTCCAAGTTATCGGCTTATCAATGATTCGAAAAGTAGCCTGCTGTTGGGATTTACAGGAGAGAAAAAGTAATGGAATCAGTAGGCTAAAGATCAAAGGGTGAGTTTGGCGCTTCTTCATATTTTGGGTCAAATTTTGAATAGTACTCGATAGCTAAACTACCTAGAAATTTGCAGGATTGAGAAGAAAATCCCGCAATTTTTTGCAAAGCACATCTAAAACGTCGGATTTTTTGCAAGTTTTTGCTGTTTTGATTAGCTTCCAAAAACAATCAACCCAAAATGCTTAAAGAAGAACGGCAAAAGTTCATTCTCGACCAAGTACATCTTCATCACAGAGTTTTGCTCAATGACCTGGCAGAAGCACTCGAAGTCTCTATCGATACGGTTCGTCGCGATGTCAAGGAACTCGACAAGGAAAAAAAGCTAAAAAAGGTCCATGGTGGAGCCACTTCATTTGGCTTTATGAACTTTTCCAAAGAAGATGGAAATACTTATCTCCTTTCTAAAAAGATTAAAATCGCCGAAAAGACCGTTTCATTACTTTCCGAAGGTCAAGTCATCCTGATGAGTGGGGGTACGACCAATTTGGAGGTGGCAAAGATGATCCCCAGGAAATTTCCTTTGACAGTCTTTACTCCCAGTTTGCATATCGCTGTACAGCTTTTGGAGTTACCGGAAGTAGAAGTTTTCTTTTTGGGCGGAAAGCTACAGCACGAATCAAAATTTGCCATCGGCGGCACAGTAGTCAATGCGCTCAATCGACTCAAAGTAGACCTTTGCATCCTAGGCACGGGCTATTTAGATGCTGAGGCAGGACTCACAGAATTTGACTGGGAAGTCATTCAAGTGAAGCAGGCGATGATTCAAGCTGCCAAAAGGACGATTATCCTATCCGTATCGGATAAGTTGCATAGTGTCCAAAAATACCGGACCTGCAGCCTGACGGAAGTCGACACCTTGGTGACCGAATTGGATCCGATGGATTCTAAGCTCGACGCGTTCCGACCTTTTCATTTGAAGATCGTTTAGAGGCTAGACACCTCTCCCACTTTCTTTTAGCTCAATGTCAGTCAAGTCAGCTATTTTGACTGGCTTCTTGGACTCGATACTATTTCGAGCTGCGATACCTACCAAAATTGACATGGCTCCATCTCGACTCCCGGCTGATTGACGCCAAGGATCAGCCATTTTAGGATCTTTGAAAAGCTTATCCTTTAGACGGGTATCGCCTCCACCATGACCTCCACCACCGTGGGGTATGACTATCTCCTTTCGCTCCCCAAAGTTGGTTGTCAGGTAAAGCACATCTTCTGCTTTTTCCTCCCAAGGCTGTCTTTCTTTGATCCAGGCTTCGAGCCGACCTTTCGTCCCATTAAATGCAATGCGATAGCCTTCATAAGGCGAATAGGTAGTCAGGGAGTAACTAACCTGAACCTTATTTTTATACTTGATTTGCACGGCCATTTTATCGTAGATATCCACGTCCTCACGGAATACACAGCCATCTCGATCATAACCGTCGTATTGCGCATTATCCACGTAAAGCTTTTTCAAATGCCCATTTCTTGTGATATCCCAGAAAAAGTCACAATTATCTTTGTGCGGGCAGGTACGACAATTTTTTCCTCGGAATGGTCCATTTTTTCCATAAAACTCCAACTCTCCGAAAGCAAAAACTTCCTCGGGATCTGAATCTATCCACCAATTCAACAAATCGAAATGGTGTGTGGATTTATGCACCAATAGCGTCCCCCCAAATTCTTTTCTGCGATGCCATCTTCTGAAATAATCGGCTCCATGGTACACATCTAAGTACCAATGAAAGTCAACTGATGTCAATTCTCCAATATCTCCTGCTCGCAGGATCTCATACATTCGCTGCCGATGTGGAGAATAGCGATAGTTAAAGGTCACTATCAGTTTCTTGCCTGATTTGCGCTCTGCATCCAAAATCGCCTGGCACTTAAACTCATCAGTGGTCATGGGTTTTTCGGAAATGACATGAATCCCATTTTCCAATCCTTTGATAATGTACTCATGATGGGTGCTGTCCATGGTGGTGACAATCAACACATCCGGCTTGGTCTCTTTAATCATCTGATCACCATCTATAAATACCGGGCAATCTACCCCGATAAATTCCCTCCCATACCGCAAGCGCCCTTCATTGATATCACACAAGCCTACAAATTCCACTAGGTCACCATAGGCCCGGACCACATCTCTTCCAAACATCGTAGTTCCCCGAATCCCTGTTCCTACCAGCGCCAATCGCATCTTTTGATTCTTTTTTTCCTTTTCAAAAAGTGAAAGCGCTTCAGCTACAGGATGAACAAACATGCTTCCGGCAAGTAGTCCTCCTGTTAAAGCAATAAAGTCTCTTCTGGATTGGGCGTTTTTTGGGTCCATCATATTTTGGGTTTGAATTCAAAAGATTAATTTAATTAATCTCGGATTGTTTACAGAATCTTTAATCGGAATCGATTTCATTAAGCAAAAAAATATTTCCTTAAACCTCGGATGCCCTAATTTAGTATGTTTGAATATGAATCAAAACGCCACTATTGAGCGAAACATCTCTATCAGCAGTTTGCTACGGATCAGCAGACCTATCAATTTACTGCTGGTGGCATTCACACAGCTGATGACGGCCTATTTTCTGGTCGAGACTAGCCAGACAGGACTTCCTGTATTGGAGGACTTCAAGCTGTATATTTTGATTCTGTCCACCTTGATCATCACTGCTGCAGGCTACATGATTAATGATTATTACGATGTCAAAATTGACTATGTCAATCGTCCCAATGAGGTCATCGTCGGAAAAGGCATCAAGAGACGAGTAGTCATATTTCTGCATACCATTTTTAATTTTACTGGTATTGGGCTTGGTGTTTTGGTTGCGCCGAGAATTGGTCTAGTCAACTTTATAGCAGCCTTTCTTCTTTGGCTATACAGTAACCAACTCAAAAGAAAGCCTTTCATCGGCAATCTCACCGTGGCTTTCCTCACAGGACTCTCTGTTTATTTAGTAGCCTTTTATTATCAAAAAAATGAGCTCTTGGTCTTTACTTATGCCATTTTCGCCTTTTTTCTCAACCTCATCCGCGAAATTATCAAAGACATCGAAGACCGGGATGGGGACAGAAAGCATGGCTGCCAAACGCTTCCTATCGTACTGGGGTTCCGAAAGACCAAGCAAGTCATTTTCATTATTGCCATCTGCTTTGTATCTGCGATAAGCATTGTAACTATAGAACTCAACAAGCCAGAACTATTCTACTATTTCGGGATTTTAGGCTTCTTTTTCATCTGGTTTATGCGGAAAGTTTACGTTTCGGATCGCAAAGCACACTTTACTGAGTTGAGCACTTTTGCAAAAATCCTAATGCTTGTCGGCACCCTAAGTATGGGGTTTTTGTAAAGTGGAAAAACGAGTAATCGGCTAAATTTTAGCAATTCCACAACATTCGGGATATTTTTATAAAAATTCTTCATCAATGAAGCATCCCAGCACCCTAGTCATTAAAATAGGCTCAAATGTACTGACTCAAGCAGATGGCCTGCCCGATCTTGGCAGAATGGACCATTTGGTCGGTCAGATCATGCAGCTATTAAAAGCCGGGAACAAACTTGTGCTGGTAAGCTCTGGTGCGGTGGCTTTTGGTAGACAGGCGGTAACTATTCCAGAAAAACTTAACCCAATCAGCAAGCGCCAAATTTGGGCAGCTACCGGTCAGGTTCATCTGATCGAGGCTTATCAGCGGCTTTTCCAAAAACAGGGACAATCAGTAGCTCAAATCTTGGTGACCAAGGAGGATTTTCGGGATCGAAAGCATTTTCTGAACATGAAGAACTGCATGGAGGGGCTGATGCAGCAAAACATTCTACCGATCGTCAATGAAAACGATACTGTTACGATCACGGAGTTGATGTTTACAGACAATGATGAACTCGCCAGTTTGACCGCAGCCATGGTCAATGCTGACAGTCTGATTTTACTTTCTAATGTGGATGGGATTTTCACCGGAAACCCTGCAGACCCAGATTCAAAACTCATCGAATGGGTTTCTTCTGATACCAAGGATCTTTCTGAATACATCTCCGCTGCCAAATCCTCCTTTGGAAGAGGAGGCATGCTGACCAAGTTTTCTACCGCAAAAAAATCTGCCGACTTGGGAATCAATGTCATCATTGCGAATGGCAAACGAGATGGGGTATTGGAGGAATATCTGACAGGAAAACTTGCCTGCACCCATTTTGAACCGAAAAAGAAAAAACAGGCCCCGAAAAAATGGCTAGCCCATGGTGCTCAATACTACAAAGGAAAAGTTTTTATCAACGAGGGTGCCAAAGTTTCATTGACTTCAGCTGTCATTCGCAGCCTCCTACCCGTCGGAGTCACCCGGATAGAGGGTGAATTCTCCAAAGGTGACATTTTGCTGATTCGGGATGAAAAAGGAATAAAGATAGGCTTAGGAAGGGCTGAGTATTCATCCAAATCAGCGGCTGAAAAGCTTGGTCAAAAGAATCAAAAAGCCCTTATCCACTACGATTATTTATACTTATTTGACCATGACTGATTACACTGATATTTTCCAATCTGTCAAAAAAAAGTCCCGAAAACTCATTGCTATTTCGGAAGAGCAGATACAAAAAGTGCTTACCGATTTAGCAGAAGTGGCGGTCATGAAGGCCGATTTTATTTTGGCAGAAAACAAGAAAGATCTAGAGCGGATGGATCAGGACAACCCCATGTATGATCGCTTGCTGCTAACACCTGCTAGACTTGAGGGAATCGCGGAGGAGATCAGACAGGTCAGCCTACTCCCTTCACCATTGCATTTGAAATTGGAAGAAAAGCTACTTCCCAACGGATTGTACTTGGAAAAAGTTACGGTGCCTTTGGGTGTTTTAGGGATCATCTATGAGGCTAGACCAAACGTTACATTTGATGTATTTTCCATTGCTTTGAAATCCGGAAATGGCTTGATTTTGAAAGGAGGTTCGGATGCGGATTATTCCAATCGGGCAATCATCTCTGTCATTCATGAAGTTTTAGAGAAGAATGGAATTCCTACTGAAGCCTTCCAACTGCTACCCGCAGATCGGAAAGCTACGAAAGCCCTTTTGGAGGCGGTGGATTATGTGGATGTCATCATTCCTAGAGGCTCTCAAGGCCTGATCAATTTTGTGCGAGAGCATGCCAAAGTCCCGGTCATTGAGACAGGTGCAGGGATCGTCCATACCTATGTGGATGAAACGGCTGATTTGGATAAAGCCAAGGCGATCATCCATAATGCTAAAACCCGAAGACCCAGCGTTTGTAATTCGTTGGATTGTCTGATTATTCATCAAAGTCAATTGAAAAATCTGAATGAGTTGATTCAGCCTTTATTGGAAGGCGGGGTGAAAATCTATGCTGATGAACAAGCTTTTAGCAACTTGGAAGAACATGAACTGATTCAAAAAGCAATGCCAGAGCATTTTGGAACCGAGTTTTTGAGTTTGCAACTTGCTATCAAAACAGTGGACAGCCTGGAAGAGGCGATTGCTCATATTTCGACATTTTCTTCCAAGCATTCTGAGGCGATTGTTTCAGAAAGCCAGGAAAACATACGGCGATTCCTTTTGGAAGTGGATGCCGCTGCTGTCTATGCCAATGCTTCCACGGCATTTACCGATGGGGCGCAGTTTGGATTAGGGGCTGAGATCGGTATTTCTACCCAAAAGCTACATGCCAGAGGACCGATGGCTTTGAGAGAATTAACTAGCTATAAGTGGGTGATAAGGGGAAATGGGCAGGTGAGGAATTAAGACTTTTTAGAATGCCGATCAATCAGCACCTCCATCACCTCATCCAATTCATAGCCTTTGGCCTCCAAAAGGACGAGATAATGAAAAAGTAGATCTGCAGCCTCACCCAAAAACAACTCCTTATTGTCATCCTTGGCTTCGATGACGATTTCTACCGCTTCCTCTCCTACTTTCTGAGCGACCTTGTTGATACCTTTGGCAAACAGCGAAGCAGTGTAAGACTTGTCCGATGGATTGTTTTTTCTATCCTTGATGATGGCTCTCAGTTGGTCGATAAAGCCGGTCTTGGACGAGTTTTCTTCATCCCAGCAAGTATCAGAGCCAGTATGACAGACAGGTCCACGAGGATTTGCTTTCACTAAAATTGAATCCCCGTCACAATCTCCCGCAATTGAAACCAACTCCATAAAATTCCCTGAAGTTTCCCCTTTGGTCCATAGCCTATTTTTACTTCGGGAGAAAAAAGTCACCATGCCGGATTTCTTTGTTTTCTCCAAAGCTTCCTCATTCATATATCCCTGCATCAAGACTTTGCCTGAAACAGCGTCTTGTACAATGGCGGGAATAAGGCCGTTCATTTTTGAAAAGTCGATATTCATGTTTTCTTTTTTTTGAAACACAGTGGAAATACTGCAGAAATATACCCTGAAAAGTCAGGGTGAAATAAAAACGGAAAGAGTTTACCCAATATTTCTGCCCGTTTTAACGGGCCACATTTCAACGTATTTCGATTGTATTTCTTTAATAACTTATTAAAACCTCCGAGGTCTAAAAAACCTCAAAGGTTACTTTCTAATCGATATTCCCTCCCCAATCAAATAACTTTTCAATTCAGGAATAGGAATTTCTTTAAAGTGGAAAATACTCGCTGCCAAAGCAGCATCTGCTTTTCCAAAGGTAAACACATCTTTGAAATGAGGCATGGTACCCGCTCCTCCGGATGCAATCACAGGAATAGAAAGAGCCGATGAAATCTCAGCGGTAATTTCATTCGCAAAACCTCCCTTCGTACCATCATGATCCATGGAAGTAAGCAGAATTTCACCCGCCCCCCTGTCAGCTACTTCTTTTGCCCATTTTTGAGTTTGTAAAAGGGTTGGCTTCCTTCCCCCATGCGTATGCACATAGTCTGTACCATCCACATCCCGGGTATCGATGGCGACCACGATGCATTGCGAACCGAACTCCCGAGCCATTTCATCAATCACGCCTGGATTTTTGACCGCTGCTGAATTGATGGAGATTTTATCCGCACCAGCATTTAGCAAAACCTTCACATCTTCTACCGTAGAAATTCCTCCTCCGACTGTAAAGGGAATATTGATCGCCATGGCAACCTTAGTCACCAATTCAGCCAAGGTTTTTCGCTTATCTACCGTAGCAGTGATATCCAAAAAGACCAGTTCGTCTGCTCCTTCATCTGAGTAGACTTTGGCTAGTTCTACCGGGTCACCTGCATCCCGCAATTGTACAAAATTGACACCTTTGACGGTGCGACCGTCTTTGATATCGAGACAGGGGATGATTCTTTTTGTCAACATTTTCGGATAGGAAAATTTTAAAATTGAAAGTACTTGTCCGCTGCGGCGGATTGGAAAATTAAGTTGAAAGGTTGCAACGTTGGCCTATTGCTATCGATTAAATTCTGCTAATTCTTCCAAACTCACCTTCCCTTCATAATAGGCTTTTCCGACAATGGCTCCATAGATCCCAATTTTCTCCAATTCTTCCAAATCCTTGACTGAGGAAACTCCTCCACTGGCAATCAGTTTTAGATCAGGAATCTCTTCCATGATTTCTTGATATAGTTCCACCGATGGACCTTGTAACAAACCGTCTTTAGCCACATCCGTGCAGATCACATAGCGAACTCCCAATTGGAAGTAGGACTTAATGAAAGCAATCACCTCTTGCTCCGTAGTCTCTTCCCAACCATGAATCGCAATCTTACGGTCTTTGGCATCAGCTCCCAAGATGAGTTTTTCCGGACCGTAGGTAATCAACCAAGATTTGAACATGTCAGGCTTTTTTACCGCTACGGAGCCTCCCGTCACCTGAGATGCACCCAAATAAAAGGCTTTTTCGATCTCTTCTTCACTTTGAACCCCTCCTCCAAAATCTACTTTCAAACTGGTTTTCTGAGTGATATCCAAAAGCACCTGATCATTGACAATTCGTTTGGCTTTGGCGCCATCGAGATCTACCAAATGAAGGCGCTGAATCCCTGCATCCTGAAAACGCTTAGCCATTTCCACAGGATCGTCGTGATATTCTTTTTTGCTGCTGTAATCGCCTTGACTGAGACGAACACACTTACCATCTATAAGGTCTATGGCGGGAATGATAAACATAAGCGAATTGAAGGATTGGAAAATTAAGTAGAAAGGTTAAAAGTGGTAAAGTTGTTAAGTTGATTTTGATTTCGGTCGTATTTCGTGTTTCTAAATCGAAAGGAAATTACTCAGCAACTTCTCCCCCACAGTACTGCTTTTCTCAGGATGGGCTTGAATCGCCCAATAATTATCCCGATGAAGAATAGCTGTAAAATCATGAATATAATGCGTGCTAGCAATCGTAGCTTCACTCAATTCCGCATAGTAGCTATGCACATAATAGAGAAATTTTGGGTCAGGCAGATCCTTTAGAAGGACATTATCAGCTAGATTTTCCAACTCATTCCAGCCAATGTGGGGAACCTTGAATTCCTGAGAGTTTTCAGGGATAAAGCGTTTAACTTTCACCGGAAAAATGCCCAAGCAATCCGTATCATTTTCCTCGGAGTGCTCGCAAAGCAATTGCAAACCCAAACAAACTCCTAAAAAGGGTTGCTTGATTTCCCGAATCAACTGATCTAGTTTTCTGGCTTTGAGATAAGTCATCGCGGTACTCGCTTCTCCCTGACCAGGAAAAATGACCTTATCGGCATTTAAGATTTTCTCCGGATCATCAGTTAGCTCAGCTTCAGCTCCCAATCGCTCCAGCGCATACAAGACCGACTGCACATTGCCGGAGTTGTATTTGATTACGGCTATTTTCATTTTATTCTAATCTGAAATACTGTAGAAATAAGCCCCGGCTCCCCGGGGCGAAATAATTAGAAATATTTCTACCTTATTTCATCCTGACTTGTCAGGATGTATTTTAATCGTATTTCCAAGCGCTACTATTTAGCTTTTATTTTACCTTATTTTCAGCTAACATTTCCTCCAAAACCGCTTCTATTTCTGGAATGGAGTTGTAAAGTTGCTCATAACTTTCGATCACGAAGTATTTATCCTGGAATTTATTCTTCCAATACTCCTGATTCATGATTCTTTTCACATCGTAGGGATAATGAGCAGGTTCATCAGAGAGAGAGAATTTAGTTTCACCTTTAGAGCTCAAAATCCCTGCTCCATAAATGCGCAACTCTCCATTCTCACGGATCAAACCAAACTCAATCGTAAACCAATAAATTCGGCTGAGCAACTGAATCGCCCATGGATCATCGATATGCTTCAGTGCGATGCCTGAAAGCTTCTCCAAAAAGTCCACATAAGGCTGATTGGTAAGCATAGGCATGTGTGCAAAGGCATCATGGAACATATCCGGCTCCTCGAGGTAGTCCAATTGCTCCATTTTTCGCAACCATGTGGAAGAAGGGAATCTTCGATTATTTAGCAAGCCGAAGAATAAATCATCATCGATCAAGCCCGGTACAACCTGAACTGCCCATCCTGTAGTTTCCTTCAAAATCTTATTGAGTTCCTCAAAATTAGCAATGCGTTCAGCAGTGAATTTTACAATCTCCACCCCATCCAAATAGGCCTGAGAGGCTGCTTTGGGTAGATTGGGCATTTGTCTCTCATAGAGAATCTTCCATACCTTAAAATCTTCCGCCGTGTATGCCTCATAGTCCTGTTTGAGATCCTGCAATCGGGGGTCGCTAAAGACCCAGTTTTTCGGTTTATCAGTCATATTTCTATTTGGGTTTATACTTATCTAACTTCTAATTATCTCTTGGGTTTCGATTCTTTTTCTTAAAACCCTTGCCCTTATCCTACTTCATTTGAAGCAGGATCTTAACAAGCCACACCTCTGCTGCTTTCGGAAAAGCCTCGTAGCCTTTTGAAGTGACTCTTAAACGAAAAAAGCCCATCCCGCAATTGGAATAGGCTTTGATATCGTTCACAAGAAACCATACTCATCCCATTCCTTCATTGAAGCGGATAGTGGGAATGATGAATAAAGGTTCTTGGGGTTGGATTCATGATCTAATTTGCTACTAAGATACTCAATAGAAGGTTTACAAAGCAAGTGCTTTTACAACAACTCAAATCCCTTTCTCATCGCGAAACTTTCCCGAATCCACTTGGCTAATCTGGCGCTTTGCGCAAAGTCCAAGGTCTGCTGTCTGTCAGTTGTGTAAATCAATAATGATACCTGCAGGCAATAATTAATAATTCCGAGTTTTGAAATGAGTAAACCAACCGGTGTTCACCATCAATCCTCCTAGACCAGAATCCCTGTAAATCGTGTTTGAGCGGTTCAGGATTGCCAATTCCATGAAAGGGATCTCTAAGAGCCGCTTTAATTAGTTCATTAATACGCTTGAGTTTTTTCTTGTCGATACTTTGCCAATAAAGGTAATCGTTCCAAGCCGTCACCGTCCAGACAATTCTCATTCTTCAATCAAAGGTCTTTCAATGATTTTTCCTGCATTAGCTTCTTCAAGGGATTTCATAAGAACATCCCTGTTTTTACCAGAGAGCAAATAGCTGGTTTCTTTGAGCGCATTGTATTCATCCAAGGAGATCAAGACCAAGTCTCGGTTGTCTTTCCTTTTTATAATCACTTCCTCCAGATCATCTACAACCAAATCAAACCATTTCTTCAAGTTCACCCTCAAGTCCGTGTAGTTTACCACTTTCATAGCCAAATATTTTTATAAATGTACTTAAATCCGTACGTAAATAAAATAATTCAAGTTTCCTTAAAGATAGAATGACGCCCTTAAAGCAAATCAAACCCTTTCCGCATCGCAAAACTTTCCCGAATCCAAGCAGCTAATCGTGTGCTTTGCGCAAAGTCCAAGGTCTGCTGTCCGTCAGAGTAGGCTTTTTCGGGAATTTCATGGGATTCATAGATAACTCCATCAGCTCCAGCCATCACACCGGCTAAGGCCATCTGTGGCACATAAGAGCGAATACCAATTCCATGAGAAGGATCCACAATCACCGGAAGATGGGACTTGGCTTTCAAAATCGGGATCGCATTCAGATCCAAGGTGTTTCTTGATGCCTTTTCGTAGGTTCTAATTCCTCGCTCACAGAGAATCAGTTTTTCATTTCCTCCAGAGAAAACATACTCAGCAGACTGAAGCAATTCTTCTATCGTACCAGAAATACCACGCTTGATCATCACGGCTTTATCCACTTTACCGAGTTCGTCGAGCAGATTGAAATTTTGGGAGTTTCTAGCCCCTACCTGATAAATGTCTACATAAGGATACATCTCTTCGATTTGGGAGGTTTGCATCACTTCGGTGACTATTTTGATGCCAGCCTCTGAGGCTATTGAGTGCCAAAGCTTGAGCCCATCAATGCCCATACCTCGGAAAGCATAAGGGGAAGTTCGCGGCTTGAATACACCACCACGCATCATTCGGATTCCGTTTTCGACGCAATGAGCGACCACCTTTCGAATCTGCTCTTCCGACTCGATAGAGCAGGGCCCGGTAATAATAGCCATTTCTCCATCCTTAATAAATACCCCGTCGCCCAAGTCGATGGAAGTTGGTTTGGCCTTCCATTTTTTGGAAACCAGTTTGTATTCATCGGAGACAATATGTATATCCCGGATGCCATCGAGTTGGCCAATTTTACGGATATCAAAATCTTTCTTGCCAATACCGATCAGGTAGTCCCCCAATTGAGTCTTGACTTCTGTGGTTTTATATCCGATTCCGTTGACCTTATCGATCAAGGTTTCCTTTTGCTTAGAAGAAATATCGGGTTGTAGTTGAATAATCATTTTTATGTACGATTTACGAAATACGAATTACGAGTCTTCCCAACTCTTCTTGGTTAATTGTATGAATTGGGTTGATTTAAAGGATTTTCCAATCCGCCGCGGCGGAAGTGTGCTTTCAATTTTTCAATACAGATTGTAAGTAATTCTTAATATCCTCACTCAAGTTTTTTGAGTCTTTGACAGTTTTGATAAAAGCCGAACCGATAATGGCTCCGTGGCTGTAGCTGGAAGCGGTGGTGAAGGTTTCCGCATCGGAAATCCCAAAGCCGATCAGACGAGGATTTTTAAGATTCATATCCTGCACCCGCTTGAAATAAGTGATTTGCTCCTTGCTGATTCCACTTTTTGCTCCGGTGATGGAATGGGAAGAAACCATGTAAATAAAGCCATCTGTATTTTCATCAATTTCCCGAATCCGCTTCTCGGAAGTTTGTGGGGAAATCAAGAAGGTGTTCACTAATCCATATTCTTCGAAAAGCGATTTGAACTCATCCAAATACTGCTGCATCGGCAAATCAGGAACGATCAAACCGTCAATTCCGACCTCCTTGCACTTTTTGCAAAAGTCCTCCATGCCAAACTGAATGATTGGATTCAAGTAACCCATCAAGACTACAGGAATATGAATTTTGGCACGAAAGCCCTTCAGTTGTTCAAAAAGCTTCTTCATGCTCATACCATTTTCCAAGGCAATCTTATTGCTATCCTGAATGGTCGGACCATCTGCGATCGGGTCAGAATAAGGCACGCCAATCTCGATAATATCCGCACCACCTGCCTGAATGGCCTCCATTACAGGAATCGTATCATCCAAATGGGGGAAACCAGCCGTAAAGTAGATCGAGAGCACCCGCTCCTGCTTGTTGTTGAATAAATAATGTATTCGGTTCATGAAATTTTTGTTTGATGTCCGTTGTCCGATGTCCGATGAGAGTATTTTAGCATACATCGATCATCTGACATCCAGCATCGGACTTTTATCAGTATCCTCCCCATTTAATATAAGTCTCCAGATCCTTGTCCCCTCGGCCGGAAAGGTTGATCACAATGACGTCGTCTTTGCGGTACTCGATCATGTTCAATGCATGAATAGCATGGGCTGTCTCGATGGCTGGAATGATTCCTTCCGTACGGCTGAGTAGAATCCCCGCTTTCATGGCATCTTCATCTTCCACCGCAACAAATTCACCCCGGCCAATGTCAAATAAATGCGCATGAACGGGTCCGATCCCAGGATAATCCAAACCTGCAGAAATGGAGTGAGGTTCGACTACTTGACCATCTTCTGTTTGCATCAGAATGGTTTTCGAACCATGCAAAATACCGGGCGTTCCCAAAACGGTAGTTGCTGCAGATTTGCCACTACTGATTCCCAATCCCGCGGCCTCAGCAGCAATCAGGCGAACATCAGGCGTATTGTAATAGTGATAAAAGGCTCCTGCCGCATTCGAACCTCCACCCACACAAGCGATGACCAAATCCGGGTTTTCGCGTCCTTCTTTCTCCTTCAGTTGCCATTTCATCTCCTCTGAGATCACCGATTGGAACCGGGCTACCATCTCGGGATAAGGATGCGGACCTACTACCGAACCGATGATATAATGCGTATCCACGGGATTGTTGATCCACTGACGCATGGCTTCATTGGTTGCATCTTTCAGCGTTTTGGAGCCAGAAGTAGCGGGCACAACTTTAGCACCCAAGATTTTCATCCGCTCCACATTGGGACGCTGACGCTCAATGTCCAGTTCGCCCATGTACACGGTACAGTCCATCCCCATCAGTGCACAAACCGTCGCTGTAGCTACTCCGTGCTGTCCAGCTCCCGTTTCGGCGATGATTCGCTTTTTTCCGAGTTTCTTGGCCAAAATGATCTGACCGATGGTATTGTTGACCTTATGTGCTCCTGTATGGCAAAGATCTTCTCGCTTTAGGTAAATTTTTGCTCCAAAGGTCTCTGACAATCGGCTGGCAAAATATAATGGGGTCGGCCTTCCCACAAAGTCCCTCAGCAAAAGCTGAAACTCTTGTTGGAATTCCTCTGAGGCCACAATGGACTCGTAATTATCTCTCAACTCCTCGATATTGGGATGGAGCATCTCAGGGATGTAGGCACCTCCAAACTTTCCATAAAAACCCTTTTCATCCACTCTTATCATATCTTCTCCCGTTTAAATGGCCTCTTGTGACAGAAGCTTTTGTTTAAATTTTTTCAATTTTTCAATATTCTTTAAACCCGGCGCATCCTCAAATTTGGAATTCAAATCTACCCCGCTCAATTGTGGAATTTGGCGGTTCAAATTTAGAATTTCACCGGCACTTTCCTCATCCAGTCCCCCACTCAAAAGAAAGCTTTTGTCGAAGGGATAAGTTTCCAAAACAGACCAATCAAATTTCTTTCCCGAACCACCGTGCGCGGCAGTCGCGGTATCAAAAAGGAATTTATCTACAAATGGCAAGTAGCCTTCCAAACTTTCCCAATCAACCTCCTCTTTTACGGATATCACCTTCCAAATCTCAGCTTCCGTATTTTGGCAAAGTCGCTCGGCAAATTCAGCAGATTCACTTCCATGCAATTGAATGGCTGAGAGTCCAAAAAGATTGACTTTTCGAAGAATTTCGATCTCCGTTTCATTGACGAAAACCCCGACTTTTTTTACCTCAACTTTATTGAAATCTATAGCTTTATCCTCAGTCACATAGCGTGGGGATTTGGGATAAAAAATCAATCCCATCCAATCAGGCTTGACCTCAGAGATCAATCCTTGGATATTGCCTAACTCACGCATGCCGCAGACTTTGATTTCCATCAGACTTCTGATAATTCGCTCGCAGCTAATTTTTTAAACTCCTTGATGAAATTGTAAGCAGCTTGCTCCGGCCTACTCGATTTCATAAAATTCTCTCCGATCAGAAAACCGTCAAATCCAGCCTTCTTCAACTCAATGAGGGTTTTAGGATCTGAAATCCCACTCTCAGAGATTTTTACAAAAGAAGAAGGAATCGCTGAAACTAGCTCCAAAGAGGTATCGATGGAAACATCGAAAGTCTTCAGATTTCGGTTATTCACTCCTACCAGGTCCACTCCGTCATTTAGGCTTTTTTCCAATTCTTCTCCATCATGAACTTCCAACAAAACCTCTAATCCGAGACTTTTTGCAAAGTATGCAAGTGACTTAAGCTTCTCTGGCTCCAAAGCCGCAGCTATCAAAAGAATGCAGTCTGCACCAATTGATTTGGCCTCAATGATTTGGTATTCATCCACCACGAAATCCTTCCGAAGAATCGGGCAAAAGTTGAATTTGCGAGCGACTTTCAAATCTTCACTACTTCCACCAAAATACTCCTGATCAGTCAAAATGGACAAGGCAGAAGCTCCAGCCTGCATGTAGCCAATGCTGACTTGCTCTACCGAAGCAGCCCCATTAATCAGACCTTTCGAAGGTGATTTTCGCTTGAATTCGGCGATGATTCCGGATTTTTCAGGATCAGTCACATACTTTTTCATCGAAACCACCTTGCCATCGAAGAAGATGCTTTTTTCAAGCAGTTTGACTGGAATCAAGCTTTTGCGCTCGGCTACCTCACGGTATTTGTCAGCAATTATTTTTTCTAAAATATTCATAATCAATGTTTAAGCGAATGAAACAGAGGTTTTGGGATTGACTAGTCCGTTAAAGACATCAAAGGCTTTTCCGCTTAGCAATACCTCTCGAGCCTGCTCCACCGCATCCGGGAAGGAGAGATCAGGGTTGGCGGTAACCAAAGCCGCAGCCGAGTTGGCCAAAACAACTTCATTTTGAGCCTTCGTTCCTTTTCCTCTTAAAATATTTTCGAAGATTTTAGCGGATTCTTCCACAGTTTCACCTCCTTTGATTTCTTCGGCATTCAGTTTAGAGAGTCCGATTTGCTCTGGCTTAAATAATTTTTCCCCAGAATTGGATATCATTTTAAAATCTCCCGTAAGCGAAATCTCGTCATAGCCATCCAAGGCATGTAAAATGGAGAATTGCGCATCACTTTCCTGATAGAGATAGGCATACAATCGGGCCAACTCCAAGCTAAAAACTCCCACCAATTGCTTCTTGGGAAAGCTTGGATTGACCATTGGGCCAAGCATATTGAAGAAGGTTTTTACACCAAGCTCTTTTCGGATCGGAGCCACATTTTTCATCGCAGGGTGGAAAAGTGGTGCATGCAGAAAGCAAATACCAGCCTCGTCCAATGAGCGCCTGATTTCACTGATGTCATTGGTAAATTCATAGCCAAAATAAGCCAGCAAATTTGAGGATCCACAAATCGAGGAAACTCCTGTATTACCGTGTTTGGCGACATTTTGCCCAGCTCCTGCGACGATGAAAGAAGAAAGGGTGGAAATATTGAATGTATCTTTTCCATCACCTCCCGTACCACAAAGGTCCATGGCATCGTATTCAGCAATCTCTACCGGCACACAAAGCTCTAGCATAGCCTCACGGAAGCCTCGAAGCTCTTCGACCGTGATCGAACGCATCAAATACACCGTCATAAAGGCTGCGACTTGAGAGGAATTATAGGCTCCTGTTGCCAAGTTTTTTAATACCTCACGAGCTTGACTTTGACTCAAAGTTTTATGCTCGATCAGTTGATTTAAAATTTCTTTCATTTTATGGGTGATTTTGGGCAGAAATCAGGATTCCAACCAGTTTTGAATGATTTTGACTCCATTTTCGGTCAGGATACTTTCGGGATGAAACTGAACTCCTCTGACGGCAAACTGTTTGTGGCGAACGGCCATGATTTGTCGGTCCGGAGTTCTAGCTATCACCTCTAGGTCTGGCGAAAGGGTGGATTCGTCAATGACCCAAGAGTGATACCTTCCAATAGGAAAAGTATCTGTGATTCCTTCGAAAAGCAAATCTTTTTCCACTTTCACCTGAGAAGCTACTCCGTGTAGGACTTCAGACAAATTGATCAAACTGCCGCCAAAAGCTTCCCCAATCGCCTGATGTCCCAGGCAAACTCCTAGAATAGACTTTTCAGAAGAATACCTTTTCAATAATTCGGGCATGATCCCAGCCTCTTCTGGAATACCAGGACCGGGGGAAAGCAGGATTTTATCGTATTGAGCTACCTCTTCCAAGGAAATCTTATCATTCCGAAAGACATCCATCCGATCTGCATAGCCTAGCTGCCTGATGATATACACAAGGTTGTAGGTGAAGGAATCGTAATTGTCGAGCACCAAAATTTTCATGGTCAATAACATTAAATGTTTTCAGCAGCACGAAGTGCTACTCTTAGTGCCTCCAGTTTATTTGCCACCTCCTGCAATTCGGATGGAATGGAGGACTTGGCCACTACACCGGCTCCGGCTTGAAAGCGAAGCTGATTGTTTTCTGAGACAAAGGATCGGATCAAAATGGCATGGTTGAAATCTCCATTGAATCCCAAATAGCCAATCGCGCCTCCATAAAACTGTCGACTGATGTTTTCAAGGCCGTCGATGAGTTCCATAGCCCGGTATTTTGGAGCTCCGGAAAGTGTCCCGGCAGGAAAAGTATCTGCCACGAGTTGCAGGGGATTGGCTCCTTCCGGCAGTTCTCCTGTTACTTTTGACACTAAATGAATGACGTGCGAATAATATTGGATTTCTTTGAAGACATCCACATTGACCACATCGGAGGAACGCGAAAGATCATTTCTTGCCAGGTCTACCAACATCACGTGCTCTGAATTTTCCTTCGGGTCATCATACAATTTGCGGGCAAGAGCTGCATCCTCCTGATCATTTCCCGTACGGCGGAAAGTCCCGGCAATCGGATATATCGTTGCTTTTCGATTTTTGACCACAATCTGTGCCTCTGGCGAGCTTCCAAAAACCTTGAAAGAACCATAATCAAAATAGAACAAATACGGCGAAGGATTGACAGAGCGAAGAGCCCGATACACATTGAATTCATCCCCCTTGAACTCAGTGGTAAACCTTCTGGAAAGTACGATCTGGAAGACATCACCTCGAAAACAATGCTCCCTTCCTTGATTCAGGATTTTTAGAAATTCCTCATCCGTGTAGTTGGAAACTTCCTCCCCAACTTTCTTGAAGGAATAGGCAGGAATATTTTTATTATTGAGCAATTGCTCAATTTCAGCCATGTACTCCGGATTTTCAGCTCCGGCTACTCGGTGTTCGAAAAGATGAAGTTCATTTTTGTAATGATCGACCACGATGATATTTTGATACATGGAGTAATGCATCATCGGAATCTCGTTGGGCTGAGTTTTACTCAGTTTGATATCTTCAAACCACCCTACCGTATCATACTGGATATAGCCAAAAAGTCCGTTTGTGCTAAACTTGAACTTGTCTGGTGTTGGGTCAAATTTATTTCCAAAAGCCCTCAAATGATCCATTAATGGCTTTTCTGAGCTGACTTCGTAGTTTAATTCTTCTCCGTTTGGCAATTTCTCAGATACCTTCCCATCGTTGAAGGAAAAGGTAGCCAATGGATTGAAGCAAATGTAGGAGTAGCTATTTTCCTGGCCATGATAATCGGAGCTTTCCAGCAAAATCGGATTCGCAAAACGATCCCGAATCTGAAGGTAAATACTCACCGGGGTAATCGTATCAGCCAATCGCTTTTTGTAGGTGGTCAGAATAGGAAATTTCACGTGGTTCATGAGTGGTTATTTTTTGACATAAAAAAAAGCTTACCGGGGGAAACCAGTAAGCCTTTCATATATTTCTTGCATTCAAATTTAGGCAAGGGCTTTCTGTGCTTTCCCCGGGAAAGTTTCAGTATGCCACCACCAATATTTGTTTGTGCTTTGTTTCATAAGATATCGGCAAATTTAGGAAGGGAAAGCAAAAGACAAAGCATCTAGACAAAATTTTGATTCTTTTTTTCAAAAAACAAAGATCGCTCTACGAATTTGGTAGAGGCAACTTAAAACTTTCTGAATTTCAATTGCGTAAACTCATTGATTTCAAATCCCTCCTTATGAACATCAAAACCATTTTCACGACATTTTCGCTACTATTTTCTTTTTACTTGGTGAAAGCTCAAAATCCCCCTTCTTGGGAAATGCCTATGGCTGAAGTTAAATATCAGGATCCTAATGGGGAGTCTGCATTATTGAAAATTGATCAGGGTTTTCGATATGCTGAATTGGAATCAAAAGAGAGAAAATTTCGGCTTTTTTTTCATCGAAATCGGCCTTTAATCAAGAATATTAGAATTATAGATCAAAATTCTGATCTAGAAATTGCAAGGGGACGAGGGGGATTTTTTCTTGGGAATGCTAGAATTGAATTTATTGATGTGTCAGTGATTAAATTAGACCGTAAAAATTTTCCAAACGGCTATGAAATCACCGGACCTTTCGGACCGCTTTTTCTTGTAAAAAACCATGCTTTTACACCAATAAAAACATATGAAGAAAACGATTTTTTAGCTCAGGCTATGTTTTTGTTTCAAAGAATCCGAGATACTCAAAATCCTCCTCAGGAGGTCATTTACCATTATAATTCTATCACGTATAGTCACTAAATGCTATTATTGCAGAAAAAACTATGGGCAAGGCAATAGCACAGTATTTCAAGCGGATTTTTGATGACTATCAGGTTTTGGTAATGGTCAATCCCTCAGATTACACCGGTACGGAATTGATATTACATCCTGACGGAAAAGTAGAAAAAACAGAAATGACCTTCGATGAAGAAATTTTTGAGGATTTGGCCGAAGATGAATTTAAGCCTTGCAGCCCTTTGGAATTTCAGTTGCTTTTGGCGAAAATCTAGACTTCTAATAAGGTAAATTACCCAAAAATCACTTCTTCATATACCCATCCCGAATTGCCTTAAACTCAGAACCAGCCTTCCAATTAGGCCAATTGTTACTATTGGAAATATTCTGTCCGATATTAAAGAGCAATTGGACATCATCTACCGCCCCATCAAGATTCCAGCGCTCAGGATCGTACTCATCTGATGGTTTGTGATAATATTCGGCCGTATAATTAGCCTGTAGCGTTTTCCCATACTCCTTTCCTTTCTCCACATGATCAATTCCTGTGTGAAAATACAAGGCCGGCACGCCAACTTTGGCAAAATTGAAGTGGTCCGAACGGAAATAATATCCAGCAACAGGATTGGGCTCCGGAGCTGAATACCGACCCAGTTTTTCCAACTCCACATTCAATAAATCCTCCAACTCGGATTGTCCAACACCGATGACAGAAACGTCACGCATTTTTCCGTAAGGGTTTATTCCATCCATATTGATATTGGCAACGGTCTTTTCTAGGGCATAAATCGGGTTTTGAGCGTAATGAGCTGAACCCAAAAGTCCCTGTTCTTCTGCCGTGACAGCCAAGAAAACCACAGATCGCTCTGGCTGCTCACTTTCCTTAAACGCTTTGGCAATTGCCAAAAGAGCGGCCGTACCTGAGGCATTATCCAAAGCTCCATTGTAGATGCTATCTCCTTTTTCATCCGGCTTTCCGATTCCCAAATGATCCCAATGCGCGGTATAAACCACATATTCCTCGGGTCTTATCGAGCCTGTAATCTTGGCCACCACATTTTTGGATGTATTGTAGGTAGCCTCCACTTCCATACTTGCACTAGCTTTCAAATTCATGGGAATCGGTTCGAAATCTGCTTTTCGTGCCTTGGCCAAGAGTTCACGCTCATTCAAACCAGCCATTTCAAAAAGCTCATTTGCCGTAGGCAAAGTCACCCATCCCTCGAAGGCCAACTTATAGTCCTCTTTCCCACGATCATCTAAATAAAGCTTGGACGAATTCCATGAATTTTGAATCACATTGAAGCCATAACCAGCCGGAATCGTATTGTGAACGATCAGACAACCCAAAGCTCCCTGACGAATAGCTTCTTCGTATTTATAGGTCCATCGACCGTAGTAGGTCATGGTATTTCCTTTGAAAAAATCCTGATCCTCTGTACCAAAGCCCGGATCATTGACCAGGACTACCACAATTTTATCCTTTACATCGATGTTTTTATAATCGTTCCACCCATACTCAGGAGCGACGATACCAAAGCCTGCGAAAATCATTTCCACATCCTCAAAGGCTACCTCAGACTCGGTCCGCTGAGTCCAAAGCACATAATCTTTCAGCCCTTCCAAGGTCAATTTTTGATCTTCGGATGAAATCTCCATTGTTGGGGAAGCCGTGGTTTGAATAGATACCAAGGGGACATCCTGAATGAAGGAATCTCCATTACCAGGTTCGAGGCCAATTTCTTGAAACTCCTGCAGAAGATAGTCTACTGTCTTTTTTTCTCCGTCAGAGAAAGGCATTCGCCCTTCGAAATAATCCGATGATAGGGTATCGATATGAGGCTATAGATCAGAAACTTGAAATTGATAGGTTTCTTGAGATTCACAGGCTGCAAATAACAGCCCCAAGAACAAGAGTTTAAAAGGGATATTTTTCATCAGTTTATTTTTGATTTTCAATGGTCTGATGGAATCTTTTACGATTAAAATAATCATTTACCTGCCTATTTATTGATTATTTTAATCGTGTCGATTTCATCAGATTCAGAAGGATAATTTTCGTGAAGTAAGCTACTCAAAATTTGATTATGGATAGAAAATTACAAAATTGGAGGAAGCTCAAGCACAAATCATAAAAAAATGAAAACGGCCTTACTTTTTTTTGCGTGCCTGCATGGCTTAATCCATTTGATGGGTTTTCTCAAGGCATTCAAATTGGCTGAAATCCAACAACTCACTCAGCCTATTTCAACAATTCAAGGAGTTTTTTGGCTAATTGGGACTTTGTTCTTCTTAGCCTTTGCAGTAGCTTCTTTCTTAGGGAAACCATTAGCTGGCTACCTGGGTCTCGCAGCTGTAGTCCTTTCGCAGGTTCTCATTTTCACAGTCTGGCAGGATGCAAAATTCGGCAGTATCGCCAATTTGATTCTCCTATTTGTAGCAATACAAATGATCTATCAGGCTAATTGGGAGAAAAAAATCGATTCGGAAAAAGCTGTATTTAAGGAATTGGGAAGTATTCCTGATCTGAGAAAAATAGAAGAACTACCTCCTGCTATCCAAAAATGGTTGAAGGCTTCAGGATACCGGATGGAAAGTCCCATGATCTCTGCTGAAATCCATCAAACTGCCCATATGAAAATGAAACCGGATCAAACGAATTGGAAAGAAGCCCAAGCTTTTCAAGTGAGCAGCTTAGATCCGCTTGGCTTCCACTGGCAAGTAGAGATGGATATGATTCCCGGCATTAAAATTTTTGGTAGAGATCAATTCAAAGATGGAAATGGCGAAATGCTTATTCGTATTGGAGCGGCCATCCCCATGGTGGACGAGAGCGGAGATAAAATAAATGAGGGAAGCCTACAGCGGTTTTTAGGTGAACTTGTTTGGATGCCTAGCTTGGCCCTTCATCCGGCTATCAGTTGGAAAGAAATTGATCAAAATACTGCAGAAGCTACTCTGAGGATAAATCAAACTAGTGGTAGCGGAACTTTTCATTTCAATGAAGCTGGTGATTTTGTTCGTTTCGAAGCTTTGCGATTTTATGAAAACAAAGAAGATTCGAAACGATTCCCCTGGATTTTGAAAGTGGAAGAATACAGGGATTTTGAGGGCGTTCGAATCCCCAGCAAAATGAATGCAACTTGGGAACTACCAGAAGGCGACTGGACCTGGCTCCGCTTGCAGATTGATTCCATTAAATATACTTACAACTAGAAACCCGTGAATAAAAAGCTAATCATCTGTCTTTTCCTTTTTGGAATGAATTATATAGCGTTGGCACAAACTGAAAAGCTTCGATTGGCGGTAGGAGGCCTAAGCCACGGACATGTAGGCTGGGTTCTATCTTCTATGGATCGGGGCGATTATGAAATTGTAGGTATCGCAGAAAGTAACCGAGAGCTTGCGGAAAAATATGCCAATCAGTTCGGTTTCTCAATGAGCTTGGTCTATGATGATTTAGCAGAAATGCTAGAGAAGACTAAGCCTGAAGCAATTGCCGCATTTGGAAACACCTTCGATCACTTGAAAATCGTCCAAGAGGCAGCTCCAAGAGGAATCCACGTCATGGTCGAAAAGCCACTAGCCGTCAGTTTGGCTCATGCCCGCGAAATGGAAGCCTTGGCAAAAAAACATGGAATTCACCTGCTGACAAATTACGAGACGAGTTGGTATCCTACTAACCATCGAGCCAAAGAGATTTTGGAGTCAGGAGAATTTGGTGAAGCAGTGAAAATCATTGTCAGAGATGGTCACCGAGGACCAAAAAAGATCGGCGTTGGCCCGGAATTTTTGGATTGGTTGACCGACCCCAAATTGAATGGAGGAGGCGCCTTGATGGATTTTGGTTGCTATGGAGCCAATCTGATGACTTGGCTCACAGCAGGGGAACGCCCCATTTCTGTTACTGCCATCACCCAGCAGCTTCAGCCTGAAAACAACCCCAAGGTGGAGGATGATGCTACCATCATCGTCAATTACCCTGATAAGCAATTGATTATCCAAGCTTCATGGAACTGGCCCATCGGTAGAAAGGACATGGAAATCTATGCTGAAAAGGGGGTGATTTACGCAGACAATCGCAATCAATTAAGGACTAGATTGGCAGAAGGCTACGATGGATTTCAAGAGCAGGTATATAATCTTCCCGAGCTCCCCCCTCCCTACCCCGACCCATTTCTGATGTTAAAAGCCGTTGTCAGGGGGGAACTAGAATTGCCAAACTTTGATCTTTATTCCCTAGAAAATAATCTCTTGGTGATGGAAATCTTGGAGGCTGCTAAGGAAAGTGCTGAGAAGGGAAAGACTGTTTATTTTGATTGAAAATTTGTAATTTCTTGAAATTTTAAAACTATAGATCATGAAACTAGGCGCTTTCTCCATAAGTCTTTCAGTCAAAAATCTTCAAGCGTCCAAAGAGTTCTATGAAAAACTTGGATTTGAAGTATTTGCCGGAGGCGACGAACAAAACTACCTTATCATGAAAAACGATCAGATTTTGATTGGCCTTTTTCATGAAATGTTCGAAAAAAACATCCTCACTTTCAACCCTGGTTGGAATCAGGAAGCTCAGGAAATAAGTGACTACGACGAT
Source organism: Algoriphagus formosus (assembly GCF_002807035.1). Taxonomy (GTDB): domain Bacteria; phylum Bacteroidota; class Bacteroidia; order Cytophagales; family Cyclobacteriaceae; genus Algoriphagus; species Algoriphagus formosus. The sequence goes on from NZ_NIUC01000001.1 coordinate 1,311,801, forward strand.
ATCCGGAAAATCCAAAAATCACTCAAGGAATCCGGAATTCCATTGGCTCAGGAAGCCGACCCATATGGTTCAGGTCCTGCAAGTATCCTACTTTTTGACCCTGATGGAAACTCAATCCTTATTGATCGACATGTTTAAAAAATGAAGAAGAGTTCACTCATTTTCCGGATCCTAACTATTATTCTCCTCTTTTCTGGGACAAAGCTCAGCGCTCAATCGAATGAGGATACTGTCTTTACCATTCCCTTCCACATGGATGCTCGCCTACTCATTTTCAAAGGCAAAATGAATGGTCAGGAAATAGATTTTGCCTTTGATACCGGTGCTGCTATGGGCTTAGCGGGAAAAAATGTTATCGACAAAGGAGGGATTTCTAGAAAAAGAAAATCCATGACTCTGACCGATGCGAATAAGAATAGAAAAAAAGTACGGACCGCTAACACCAATTTAGTAGAAATTGGAGGGTTCAAAGTTTCCAATGTCAGTAGCTTGATTTTCGATATGCCTTACCTAGTTTGCCATGACTATTACCTCCTTGGCTCCAATGTGATTGAAAAACTCAATTGGAAGATTGATTTTGATGAAAAGCTTATTCATGTTTCGCTAAAGCCATTTCCGGTTGAAAGTCACTTCGTAAAAGTTCCGGTCAAATACCTCAACAACCGTCCCTTTCTTGATTTTTCTTTTGAAGGATATGTTTACGAAAATATCCTGATTGATACTGGGTTCACCGGGGTTCTGGATCTCTCGGATAGAAAAACGACCATTCAGGACTTTTTGGCTTCCAAAAAATCACTCGGTCTAGACAATCCTAATATCAGCTTGAGTACTGGTGCAGTTAGTCAAACCATCGCACCGACCACTAGTATTCTTTTGAAATCTCTGAAAATTGCCGATGTTGACTTTCCATGGATACCTGCCAATTTTGAATACCCTACAACGGAAAAAATCGGGCTCGGCTTTTTCTCTCATTTCACCAAACAGACAATTATCAATAATTCTGAGTCTGCCTATTATTTAAATCTTAAAGAAAATCCCGGTCGCTTTAAAGATCCCAATCATCTCGATTTGAATTTTCAGGATGGAAAGGTGCTAATTTCTGGCAAATCGATAGGACTTAGTCCGGAGGACGAATTAATTGAGATCGGAGAAGAAATCTTGGAAGTCAATGGAATTCCAACGGCAAGCTTTGAAGATCAATGCCAGTTTGTTCAGTGGTACTATGGTCTAAAATTAGATCAGATGATAATCAAAAAAACAAATGGACAAGAGCTGATATTTAGCAGAATTCCTCTGAGAAATTAGACTTGAACAATTCAAGGTATCAAAATTAAATCACCACTCGCTGACCTGTTTCTGCGGATTCTAAAATCGCCTCCACGATCCGGATATCCCGCTTCCCTTCCTCTCCAGGCACCTTCATGGGTTGATTGTTCATAATCGCGAGTGCATCCATATCCATCTGATTGGCTTGTTGCCAAGGGACTTGATAGGGGAAATTGATTTCTCCTAGAGGACTTTTTCCGCGATTCCCAGCATAAGCCTGAAAGGGAGCCATTTCGATCGTCCCATTTTCACAATAAATATTGAGGAAATTGACATTCTCTGCAAAGCTAGTTTTAATCCAAGCGCTTACCCCATTTGGAAATTCCAATTCGGCCTCCACAATTTCTCCCAGACCATCCTTGTAGATTTCCGGTCTTTCTGTCCAGACTTTGGCTGATTTGACTGCAATGGGTTCCAAATTGCTACCCAATCGAGCTCCTTGAATGGAGTAAACTCCCATATCATAAATCACTCCACCTCCCATTTCTCGCTTTTGCTTCCAGTGATTAGTCCGGTTTTCCCGATAGCCTGCAGCGCATTCTACCCGCTGAACTGAGCCTAGCAATCCTTCCTTGACTATTCGCTGAAACTCTAGGGTATTCGGTTCATGCTGGCAGCGGTAACCAATAGATAGGCTGACTCCATTTGCCTGACAAGCGTCGATCATGGATTGGCATTCATTGGCAGTTACCGCCATCGGCTTTTCACACCAAACATGCTTTTTGGCTGCAGCGGCCCGCTCCACATACTCTCGGTGCATGGAAGGTGGCAAAACCACGTAAATGACATCGATATCAGGATTGTCTTTGATGGAGTCAAAGTTCTCGTAGTTATACACATTCTCCTTTGGTATCCCGTACTTGTCCATCCAGATTTTCTCCTTTTCAGGAGTCCCGGTTATGATACCTGCCAGGTAACAGTGTTTTGTTATTTCCAGAGCAGGCGCTAACAAATCGGTACTGTAATAGCCCAAACCGACTAAGGCTACGCCTAGTTTATCCCTTTTCTTAGATGTGGCAGAATTACACGCCATCAGATTTAGAGGAGTCAAAATGGACATCCCCGATAGTAAACCAAGTTTCTTTAAAGAATCTCTTCTAGAAAAATCAATCATGAGTTTGATACTTATTTTTGATTCAAAATAGACCCATTTTCCCTAATAATCAACTGTCTAAAATTCAGCCGATGAGGAAAAAGTCTGAATTTTATTGAATGAAAAAATAGCCGTAAAGCAAGACGACCAAAAAAGCTAGCAGAGGCCCAACACCGATCATCAGCAAACCACCGGGACGAAAATCCTTCTGAGCGATCATTCCTGTAGAAAATGAAATAGCATTCGAGGGCGTAGAAACAGGCAGGAGCAGCGCACAGGAACAGCTCAAAGCCACAATAAGCGGAACAGTAAAGCCCCAAAGACCAGGTAGCGATAGAGCTAACGGAACAAGAATTGAGGAAGCGGCTGTGTTACTCATGATATTTGAAATCAGAACTCCGATAATAGCAAAGATTGCCGCCACTCCGACAGTAGCGATAGATAAGGTATTGATCCGATCCATGACTATATCCGTCAAGCCTACCTCCACCATGGCTATGCCAAGTGCTAATCCTCCCGCTACTAGCATCAGGGTATCCCAAGGAAGACGTCTTACATCTTCTGCTTTGATGACTTGAAAGATGGTCAGTAAAACGATGGGAATAGCAGATGTCGCTGCAATTGGCACACCATGGACAGGTTCAGTCAGCCACATAGATACCGTGAGAATCAGTGTAAAAATGACCGAATTGCGCTCAAATCGATTTATGTCAGGGCTATTAGAAATCAAGCTACTCCAATCGATTTCTACTTCTGTCAAATCTAATTTTCTGATTAGAAATTTCCAGAAAATATAAATCGAGATCAAAGCTGTGGGAAGACCAAAAGCCATCCACTCTACAAAGGTGATAGAAATGCCTTTTTCCTGAAGTGCACCCACTGCGATGGCATTTGGAGTACTTCCGATAATTGTACCCATCCCTCCAAGAGTCGCCGCGGCGGGTATTCCAATCAGCAAGGCTTTGGTAAAGGGAGAGTCCCTTCCCATCAAATGAGCGATGGGTAAAACTGAACTCACCATCATAGCAGTCGTCGCGGTATTGGACATTACCATACTCCCAAGTGCCGTTGTCAACATGAGGCCCAGAAGTAATTGATTAGGCTTTCTTCCAAAACGTCTAAGAGTGAAGCGAAACAAGGACTTGTCCAAATCTACCTGATGCATCCCCTCTGCCAAGAAAAAACCTCCTAGAAGTAGCCAAATTACATTGCTCGTCCAAGTGCCCAAGTACATCTCCACAGGAGTATTGATCTCTGTTTTGATGAAATCAGTCCCAAAACCAAGCAACAATCCCGCTATCGTAAAAATCCCCACTGCAAAAGGTGGAATCGCTTCTGTGATCCATAAACCAACTGCAAGAATAGAAAGAAAAAAGACGTAATTCACATCGACTCCATACCCTAGCTTTCTAAAAAGGTAAGTCAGAAATAGTGCAATTAAAAAATTGCCCACAAAGGTAGAGGAAGCGTATATCCAGCCAGTCTTGATCTTTCGAAAAAGTCTTACAGCAGATAATCTTGAATCGGTGTAAGCCATAACCTAAAACTAATAGATACAAAAAAACAAAGGCTACGAACGATTACAAAGAATTTGAATTATTTCTAGCAAAAGATGCCTTTTCAATGAAAATTTTGATCTCAATCAGCTGATTTCCTGACTTTTGTCATTCCAAATTTCAGGAAGAGAGTCGAAATTTAAATCAACAAAATCAATTTCAATCATGGGCACTTTAGCAAAACGAAATAGAGGTTTTTGGCCCAAAATGGTCCAGGACTTCTTTGGCGCAGAGAATCCCTTCGACTGGGATGAAAAATTGTGGTTCGCAGACAAATCTGCGGAGGTTCCCTCAGCCAATGTAATCGAGAATGAAAAGGAATTTAAAATCGAATTATCGGCGCCGGGATTTGAAAAGAAGGACTTCAAAATTGAAGTGGAGGATGGCATTCTCAATATTTCTGCGGAGAAAAAGGACGAAAAAGAAGAGGAAAAGGATGATTATCGAAGAAAGGAATTTTCGTATTCAAGTATTCGAAGGTCTTTTGTACTTCCCGAAAATATCACCGAAGAGAGTATTGATGCCAAATACGAAAAGGGTTTGTTGAAACTAGTCCTTCCTAAAAAAGCACTAGCCGAAGGAAAAGCCAAAAAGGCAATTTCGGTAGGCTGAAAACACCCATAGAGGTAGTATTTTTTGATTGATAGTTAGAAAAGGAGCCCCGGACATTCCGGGGTTCTTTTTTGGTTTTTATTCCATCCATATAAAAGCAGTTGGAATTCAGTATTTTGAACTCGACTTTCTATCAAATTCCAACTTCATGAAAATAGCTCGCATTTCCTTTCTTATTTGGACCATTTCCCTCACCGCCTTTATTTCTTGCACAGAAACAGGAAATGAAATCCAAGGTCTTAATCAGCCTGTGGAAGTCATTCGCGACCAAAATGGGATCAATCATATTTTCGCCCAAAATGAAGCAGACCTATTCTTTGCACAGGGATATCTTGCTGCCAAAGATCGCTTATTTCAATTTGAGCTTTGGAGGAGACAGGCCACCGGAACATTAGCTGAGATTCTGGGAGAGAGGGAATTCGAACGCGATCGAGGTGTGCGACTCTTCAAGTTTAGAGGCGATAAGGAGACCGAACTCCGGCACTATCATCCAAGAGGTGTTGAGATTGTTGATGCTTTCGTGGCTGGTATCAATACCTACATCGAAAAGGCAAACTCTAATCCTGAATCACTTCCGATTGAATTTCAAATGCTGGACATACAGCCCCAACCTTGGACTTGGGAGGTGGTGATTTCCAGACATCAAGGACTTTTAGAAAATGTCGTAGACGAGTTGGACATCAGCAGAGTGGTCAGTCAGATTGGACCTGAAAAAGCCAAAGAGCTTTACTTTTTTCATCCTAATGAACCCATTTTGGAGCTAGATCCGGGTATCCCAGAAGAATTATTGATGAAGGATATTCTCACTCCCTATCAAGCTTTTCGGCGAAGGGTTGAATTTCGGCCGGAAGATATCAAAGAGGAATTCCGTAAGGATATTGAGAAGTTTGAAGAAGCCACCGCCCTACTAGAGGAGGAATTAGAATTCACCATGGAATCAGACGCTTTTGCACAGGGGAGTAACAATTGGGTGATTTCGGGAGAAAAATCTGCCAGTGGCTATCCCATGATGGCGAATGATCCCCATCGCTTACAAGCCATTCCTTCCTTACGCTATTGGGTTCATCTGAATGCTCCGGGTTGGAATGTGATTGGAGCGGGAGAACCAGTCATTCCGGGCGTTTCCATCGGGCACAATGACTATGGCGCTTGGGGCTTGACGATTTTCTCGACAGACAATGAAGATTTGCGAGTGTATGATATTAATCCCGACAACCCAAGACAATATCGATTCCAAGGCGAATGGCTGGACATGCAAAGTATCAAAGACACGATCAAAGTGAAAGGTAGTGAAGACCGAATCGTGGAGCATTTATACACCATTCACGGGCCTGTTACCTTTATCGATGAGGACTTAAATAAGGCAGTGGCGGTGGAATGTGCTTGGTTGGAACCGGGTTCGGCTCCCTACCTTGCCAGCTTGCGCATGGATCAATCTAAGACCTGGGAGGAATTTCGGGATGCCTGTACCTACAATAATATTCCTGCGGAAAACATGGTTTGGGCTGATAAAAAAGGCGATATCGGCTGGCAGGCAACGGGAATCGCCCCCATTCGAAGGGGTTTTTCCGGACTGGTTGCCACCATGGGTGATGGCCGCTACGAATGGGATGACTACCTTCCCATCGCCGATCGACCTCATTCCATAAACCCCGAATCTGGTTTTATTTCTACAGCCAATCAAAATGTAGCTGAAGCAGATTATCCCTTTCCGGAGGCCCTTGGCTATGAATGGGCAGATGATTTTCGCGGTGAGCGAATCAAGGAAGTCCTGAGCCAAGACAGAAAATTCACCCTTGAGGAATTGGGTGCTTTGCAAAATGACTACCTCGCTTTACCGGCAAGACGATTAGTGCCTTTGCTGAAAAATCTAACTTTTGAAACTAAGCGAGCTGATTCTTTAAGTCAGGTACTTCAAAATTGGAATTTCATTTTGGCTCCCAATTCAGTGGAAGCGGGAGTTTATGTGATGTGGGAGCGAATTCTTCGTGAAAATGTATCTGAACTGATGATTCCTGATGAAGTCAAGCCATGGCTGGGAAGTATTCAGCTGACACGGGTGCTGGATTGGATGGAAAATCCTACTAGGATCTATAATCAAAACCCGATAGAAAACCGAAATCAATTATTGATGGCAAGTTTCGAGGAAGCTATCGAAGCTTTGGAAGAAAAACTTGGGAAAAACCCATCCAACTGGCAGTATGGACAGGCGGATTACAAACATGCCAAAATCCGTCATCCCCTAGGCGAAGTGGTCAATGCCGAATGGCAAGCCAAGCTCAACACCGAAACGCTGCCCCGGGGAGGCTACAGCTTTACCCCCGGAGCCAATGCCTATGGGGACAACAACACCTCCGGGGCTTCCTTTCGAATCGTAGTGGATACCGAAGACTGGGAAAAAACCATCGGAATCAACAATCCTGGACAGTCAGGAAACCCCGAAAGCCCCTTTTACAAAAATCTCTTTCCTATCTGGGCCAATGACGAATTTGTGGGGATTCCTTTTTCCAAAGAAAACATCCTCAGAAAAAAAGCTTCCCAAGAAAGATTGATTCCAAAGAAATAAGATCTATTAAAAGTCAAGGTATTAAATCCCCTCCTGCTCGATCAAGTAGACCAGTGCCGTCATGGCTGCTGCTCCCAATTCCAATTCCCGTTGATCCACTACTTCAAATACATCCGCAGGAGTATGATGATAGATAAAATATCGCTGAGAATCGGGATGTAAACCGATCAAAATCGGTCCCTGATCACGGAGTGGACCTATATCCGCTCCACCTCCAGGCACGTCAAATTTCCAAATATTATACGGGGTAAAGAGCTCTCTCCAACTGGCAAGCTTGCCACGCTGATCAGGCGTCCCAGAAGAGGAAAAACCTAGTGGTAAAAACCCACCGGCATCAGATTCAATCGCAGCGATATGTTTTTCCCCTTTTTCTTTAGCCACTCGGGCATACTCTCTACCTCCTGCTAATCCATTCTCCTCATTCATCCACATGACTGCCCGAATAGTCCGTTTTGGTTTCCAGCCTAATTGCTTGTAAAGCCTCAGCACTTCAATTGCTTGGATGCATCCTGCACCGTCATCATGAGCTCCTTCTCCCACATCCCAAGAATCCAAGTGACCACCCACAGCAATGATTTCTTCTGGTATTTCCGTGCCTCTAATTTCACCGATCACATTGTATGAAAGCACTTCTCCCTTCATTTCTCCCTCAGACTTCAAAAACACTTTAAGGTCCGATTGCTCCTGAAGCAATTCACTCAGCAGCTCAGCATCTGCAGTACTAATAGCCAAGGCTGGAATCTCTGGGTAGTCAGGATTGTAGCGCTGATTTCCGGTATGGGGAATCTGATCAATCCGATTGCTCATGGAGCGAACAATGACACCTTTAGCTCCAAATTTAGCAGCCTCTGCAGCTCCTGAGCCTCGCTGACCCACTGCTCCACTGTAGGCTTGGAAAGTATTGATTAGAGTTGGGTCCATGGGCTGATTGAAAAAGACTATTTTCCCTCGAGCACCTTCACCAAGTACTTTTAATCCATCAAGTCCTTGGACCTCCACCACATCTCCCAAAAGACCACTTGGTCCTGTCCCTTGCGTATTTCCAAGTGCCAACGCATTCAATTCCAGCGTGCCCAACTTATTTGAATTGACGATCTTCACTTCATCCTTGCCTCCACGAACCCAATGCGGAACCATCACCGGCTGCAAATACACGGTATCAAAACCATAGCTTTCCATGAGTTGCCTCGTGTATTCCACCGCTGCCGCAGCTTGAGGAGAGCCGGACAATCTGTGCCCAATTTCCTTACAGAGGTAGCGGAGATTTTCGTAGGTATGCCCTTCTGATAGTTCGAGATTAAAAATCGTCTTGATTTTCTCTTCATGACTTTGGGCAAAAAGACCCAAAGGAAATAGGCAAAGTAAAAGGAGTATTTTCTTCATAATGATCGGTTTTATGGGAATAGAATGAAATCTTGGTAAAATTCAAAACTCACTAGGATTAATGGTTAGAATATTCTGTCAACTCGCTTCATCCTGTAGCTTTTGTCGAAGAATTGTCCTTTGATCTTCCTCCAATATCCAGCCCATACCAGCAGCATGTCTACTAGCATCTAGGGAATCTTGCATCAGAATAAAAGGTACATCTAAAATTTTATAATCCCTTTGAAGCTTCGAGAGGTCTCTATCAGCCACTGCCCGGATATACACCCCTTGAATTCGACCCGGGAAATCCCGACAAATCTCCAAATAAATCTCAGGGTCCTTCTGACCGCTATCTCCAATCAAAATAAATGGCAGTTCAGGATAAGCAGACAAAATATGCTTGGCTTGTTTCAATTTATGATCCCAATGACTCCCTGCTATAAACTGATCCCTTGACAATCCCAAATCACGCAGCATCAATGGTCCTCTAGGAATCTGATGAACTGCCATCAACTCCTGAAGAAAATCATAGAGATTCCAAGGGCTGCTCGAAACATAAAATATGGGATTGCTATCTTCTCCATCCGAACCCTTTCGAAGTGCATCGTACAGGGCAGCTACCCCTGCAAAAGGAATCCTGGTATGCGCGTTATTGGCAAAAGTGGTTTTCAGCATATCCCAAAGCCTGGTTGCCCCAGTGGGTACGATGGTGTCATCTATATCCGAAATGATTCCAAAATCAGCTTTCTTGGATGGCACATAAATCCATCCGCTCGCTTCTACCTGCTCCTGCTTTCTGATTGGAGGCTTAGGAAGGGAAAGGCTTAGGCTATTCCAACCTGACTCAGGCTTTTTCATGGGAGAAAACCTGAATTCGAAATACCCTTCTTCATCGGTCTTGGCTAAAAATTCTTCTTCACCCCAAACTAATCGAACATCCAAACCCGGAAAAATCACGGTCAAAAACCGCTTTCGCATGGATCGGAAGTTTTCTTTGAAACCATCCTCCTCATTCGCAGGTGCGATCCCCTTATCCTCCAAAACCCGGCCTGCAAGATAGATTTCCCTTCCGCTCCCAAATCCTAAGTAGGGTTGAATCTTTGCCTTTTTCACAAGACCAAGCCGAATACTCAACCATAGCTTGGAGTTTGAGACCTGTCGTTTGAAAAAATAAAGCAATGGGAGGAGCTTTTTCAAAGCCATTTATTATTCACTTTTGGGTTTTGTAATTTTTCTCACAATATATCGAAGGTCCAATATCCTAATTTTGAAAAAACTTTGCTGCTTTGAATCAGCCCAGAATAAAATAAACCCTTATGAAAAATCTCAGCTGGATATTCCTTTTCTCAATTCTCCTGATTTCTGCCTGTGGCACTGCCACTACAAAAACAGACAACCAGGTCATCAATTTAGACCCTAAGCAGTTTAGCGAATTGAGTCCATCAGGTAAAATCATAGACGTCCGAACTCCTCAGGAAATCGCTCAGGGAAAAATTGAAGGTGCGATAGAAATGGATTATTACAGGCCAGATTTCAAAAGCAAGGTTTTGGAGCTTCCTAAGGACAGCCAAATTTTTATTTATTGTGCAGTCGGTGCCCGAAGTAGGGACGCTGCAGAAATGCTGGTGAATGAGGGTTTTACCAATGTGCATCACCTCCAAGGAGGAATCCAAGCTTGGTATCAGCAAGGATTCCCTTTGACTCGATAAGAATGCTCTGCTAGTAAATTGATTCTATCTGGTAGCGAATCCCATTAAATTCAAAGCTTTCCCCAGCTTTTTTACCTTCCATTACTTTGAAAATGGGTGCCTTCACTGAAATCCCAAAGATTGACTTATCATTCACCTCCACTTGTTCGATTGAAGTGGAAATAAAAAAGGTCCGTTGATCTGTTACGACGACAGCACCATGTTCAACGTGGGTTTTGGCCTCATTTGGATCCAAATTATTCAGCGTCTCCAATTCTTTTTTGAGGAAACTCAATTCGTGCTCTAAACGAACCAACATTTCATTTTGACCACCGCTTCCACGATGCGCTTGACTGGCAATTTCATCATGGTCGGTAAGATTCTGTCGGATATTTTTTACTTCCTTTTCAAAATCTGAAATAGTCAACTCCTGCTTGATCTGGCAAGCGTGAAGAATACTGGCTTTGGATATATGCGTATCGCTCATAACTCATTGGGATTAATGAACTCAATTTTAAGCCCAAATCGGCAGAGAAAATATGACATTAATCACCCAGAAGCCTGAGTTAAATCGAATGATTGCTTTTGACCCAAATAATCAACTTTCTGATCATCGGCTAGACTGCCAGCGTTAAAATCTTAATTACTAGAATAGGCCAAGAAGTTCAGATTATGAAAGCTTCGGACATCCGACATCCGACATCCAGCTCTTTAGGAAAAGAAAACGAAGCTTAATCCAAGATTTTATTTTCTTAAATCTCCCCTCATTCAAATATCTCATGAATTGGCTGGCCTGTCGCGCCATTTGGAAGCCGAATATTGAGAAGCATAGAAAGCGTCGGGGCGATATCCGTGATAGTTGCATAGCGGGTACTCGATCCTGCAGGCACATTCCATCCATAAAAAAGAATCGGAACATGGGTATCATAAGTGTATCCCGTGCCATGAGATGTCCCTCTAGGACCTCCTGTCAACCAACCCGGCTCCAGGATCAGCAGCAAATCCCCTGAAGATTTATGATTATATCCCATTTGCAAAAGCTTTGCCCTCCCGGATCCAAACTCGGTGCTTCGCATGGTGTGAGCCGTATATACTTCCTTGATTCCTCGGAATCGTAGAAGGAAGTTGGCCAAGTCCTCCTGCATGTCATCCAGATCAATTTCCTTCTCTTGGATCAATTTGTGATTCAAAAAGACCTGATCATTTGACACATTTTCGATCCAGTCACCTTCACCATATACGTAGTTGCTGTAGCCCATCAGCTGACTTCGGATATAGCCAACATTCACATTCCCAGCAAAGATATTTTCACTTTCCATGTGAGTTGCAATCTCAGCTACCCCATGATCAGCAGATAGAAAAATTAAGTAGTTACCCTTGCCGTACTCTTGATCCAAAAAGTTGAGAAATTTTTCCATTTCTCGATCAAGTCTAAGATAATTATCCTCCAGCTCCATCGAGGATGGGCCAAAGCGGTGACCGATGTAGTCTGGAGAGGAAAAACTAACCGCCAGAAAATCGGTTTCTTCCCCTTTTCCAAGCTTCTCTCCTTCGATCGCCGCATAAGCAAAATCAAAGGTCAAGCTATTTCCAAAAGGAGTCGAAGAAATCATACCTGCTCCTCCATTATTTTCATTCAGTTTTGAGAGATCGTAAGGAAAAACAGGGGCATCCTTTCCGATGAAAGGTTGCTCAAAGTTATTATCATCATCAATGCTATTGACATAGGTGTTTGCTGGAAAAAGGGGCTCCCAAGTCATCTGAAGATACTTTTGCACCTGCTTTTGCTCATTGAATTTCTGAACCCAGTTTGGCAATTTATCTCCATAGTAAGAAGAAGTCATAAACTCTCCTGACTCACTATCAAACCAGTAAGCATCTCCCAGGTGACCAGCAGGCATACTGGCTCCACGGTCTTTGATGGCGATCCCCACCACCTTTGAGCGCTTGTTGTTTGCAAGCCGCAACTCGTCTGTTATGGTTGTACTGAGTAGGTTTCTTGGACTGATTTGTCCAGCCCGCGGCGTGCCTCCAATATTGTAAACCGTGGTATCTTCCGCACAATACACCGATCGCTTAAGCGTTTTCGAGTACCAGTTATTGGCTATAATTCCATGTGTAGCTGGAGTGGTGCCGGTGTAAACAGAAGCATGGCCCGGACCGGTGTAAGTTGGGATATAATTATAATGCCCATTTTTCATCATAAACCCTTCCTTCATCAGTCGCTTAAATCCGCCTTCAGAATATCTGTCAGAAAAGCGATAAAGATATTCTTGACGCATTTGGTCGACGATGATTCCTACGATCAATTTTGGCTTTTCGGCCGATTGCTGCGCAAAAGCTCCTAAAGAGACAAATAAGAAGAACGTGAGAAAGAATTTGGAGATGATTTTCATTCTTTTGGGTTTTTTAACGCCACAAAGATAAGGATATAGATGCATCTGCATATTAACACTTTGTTAAATGGACAAAAGCCTACATCTTAGGAGAACTAGATGACGAAATTATGAACAGATTACTTCTCTCCTTTTTAATCCTTTTTATCTCTCAAATTTCAATTGCACAGTCATACTTTGATGATGGGCTAAGCGCCGAATGGCACCGACAGCGGAGAGATGCTTTGCGAGAGCTTATGCCCGCAAATAGCATGGCAATCCTCTTCAATAACCCGGTGAAGAATCGATCCAACGATGTTGACTTTATTTATCACCCCAATACCGATTTTTATTACCTGACAGGGTTTCGTGAGCCAAACTCAGCTTTGATTATTTTCTCCGAAAAGCGCATGATCGATGGCATGGAAACCGATGAGATCATTTATGTCCAGCCGAGAGACCCAAGGTCAGAAATGTGGAACGGAAAACGTTTGGGAACGGAGGGCGTGCAGGAGGTTTTAGGCTTTCAGACGGTTTTTCTTTTTGATGACTTCGGGAAAAAGCCGGTGCTAAATGCCGGAGATTTTGACAAAATTTTATCCATGGATTTAGGCGCTGATATAGAGGGAAGCAGTGCCAATGCACCCTTGCGACGCATGATTGCTGATTTTAAAAAAAATGCAAACTACCCGAGCGACAAGAGCCCTGTTTCCCTTCAGATGTATGATTTGATACGAGCAACAGATATCGAAAATTCCGCCAATGTAGCACAAATCATCGGTCGCTACCGCCAACGCTATCCGGAAGTGGAAAATGATGAAATCCTTCGAAATTTTGTCGAGGCAGACAGCCCTGAAAAACGAATGGAAGTAAAATCCAAGATCCCGGCAAGCAAAACAGACCTTTTTGCCTTATCCCAGATGATGGATGTTCTAAGAGAAGTCAAAACAGCCGAGGAAATTGCCTTGCTCCGCAAAGCGGTTAAAATCTCAGCTATTGGCCAAATCGAGGTAATGAAAGCTGCCAAGCCTGGCATGTCAGAGCGTGAAGTTCAGGGAATCCATGAATTTATCTACAAGCGCTATGGTGCAGAAGGAATCGGCTATCCGTCAATTGTGGGTGCAGGAAATAATGGTTGCATTCTGCATTACATTGACAATGACATGAAGCATATGAGTGAGCGCTTGATTCTGATGGACCTAGGAGCTGAATGGCGTGGCTATACCGCTGATGTCACCCGTACCATCCCTGTCAACGGGACTTTCACCCCAGAAGAAAAAGCTATCTACGAACTCGTCCTAAAATCCCAAGAGGCAGGAATAGCCCTCTGCAAGCCTGGAGTGGACTTTTCAGAAATCGGCCAAGTGACCCGAAACATCATCAACGAGGGACTTGCCGAACTGGGCATTATCAAAAAGGGTGAGCGTCACAACTATTTTCCCCATGGAACCAGTCACCATTTGGGCTTGGATGTGCATGACCGAGGAGGATATGGAGCCCTGAAAGAAGGGGTAATTCTGACCGTTGAGCCGGGCATCTACATTCCTGAAGGCAGCGATTGTGATCCTAAGTGGTGGGGAATTGCTGTAAGAATCGAGGACGACATCCTAGTCACTCAATCAGGTCCGGAGAATCTTTCCAAAGACGCCCCCCGAACTGTAGCCGACATCGAGCAAATGATGAAAATCCCGAGTATTCTGGAAAATTGGGTGCTACCCGACATAGACTGATGCTTGAATCCTCCCGCAAAGGTTGAAGGAGCAAAGATTAGTTTTAAAAACAAAGGCTTGAAAATAGAGACTCAAGTTCCAATACCAGTATTTTGGAAAGGTAAAGAAATAGGAACTGGTTATCGCGCAGATATCCTGATCGAAAGAAAAGTACTTATCGAGCTTAAATCAGTAGAAAAAGTTCTTCCAGTTCATCCAAAGCAATTGAAAACCTGTTTAAAAGTACTGGATTTAAAGCTGGGCCTACTTATAAATTTTAATGAGGCTAAGTTTGTTAATGGAATTGTATGGGTTGTCAATGACCTCAAAGATCCAAGTTAAAAGCTCCTTTTTAGAAAACTTTTTTTCTTTGCTTTCTTTGCACTAGACTCCTAGTCACGCCTTTTCAAATCACCCCGCTTAATCGACCGAATGAATTGAGCCCAAGCAAATGGATCAAGCAGTCGCAATGGCCTTGGACCGTAGAGATCCTGATTCTGTTGCATCAGGCCTTGTTGGAAGTAGCGGAAATTCTCATTCCCGGAAGCTGGCATCATTTCAGCAGCTCGTAAAAGCATCTCTGGGCTCATATTTGAGCCACTGATGGTCATTGGATCTACCACAGACATCGCCAAAACTGCCTCTTTGAATTCTTTTTCCGAAGGGTATGGCATAACTTCTATTTCCTCCAAAGCGATCTCATCCAATTCCATCGTCAAGATCAAGCTAATCCGGTCATCGTCCATATTCTCCGGAACCTTATAAGTCTGTCTTTTCAAACCAATAAAACTGAACACCACACTATCGCCTTCCAAAACAGGCATTGAAAAATATCCAAAGCGACCACTACTCGTTCCTCGTCCTTTCTTAGGAACATAAATATTTACTCCGGGAACAGCATCTGTGCTATCAGCATTGAGGATGATACCGGAGAGTTGGACTACCTTTCGCTCGCGTTGATCTTGGGCATGAGCCCATCCACTAGCCAAAAGCGAGAAACAAATGATAAGAAAAGAAGGTAGAAGTAGCTTTTTCACAAATAAAGAAACCAAATTGATGGACGAAAGTTGCCAAATGAAACGCACAACTCCTGAAAGTTCGGTTGATTTTTTAATTTCACCAGCAAATCGCTGTTAAAATTGCTCAAATGAGACTCAAAAATATAAGTTTAAATTATGGATTGCGAATTTTTAAAGCGTTAAGTGAGGAAGCGAGAGTCCGTATCATTCATTTATTGCTTTTAAATAAGGAGCTGAGTATCTCTGATTTGGAGTTGATCCTGGATTTTACCCAGACCAAAACCAGTCGTCATCTCATCGGGCTGAAAAATGCTGGACTTCTCGGTAGTCGGCGTGTAGATCAATGGGTATTTTATTACATCCTGGAAGAATACCTCGAAATCATTCAGCAGATTTTTAAGTTTATTCAAAAGGACCCCAACTTGCTAAAAGATCAGGAGACCTTTGAAATCCTCAAATCCAATCGTGAGCTGGCGATCAATAAAATTCAAAACAACCAATACAGACGATAATTTTCCTTGAAAACTTACCAACACCTCTTCTTCGACTTAGATCATACGCTTTGGGACTATGATCGAAATGTCAGTGAATCCCTGCAAGAACTTTATGAAATCTACGCCTTAAAGGAATTGGGCATCCCAACATTCGAAAAGTTTTTTGAGGCTTTTCATGCTGTCAATTTCAAACTCTGGGACTGGTACAATATTGGGAAAATCGATAAAATTAATCTTCGTAAGGAACGTTTTCCGATGATTTTTTCCCATGCAGGAGGCCGAGTGGATGCGATCCCCCTAGAATTTGAAGAGGATTTTATGCACCGGACTTCAAGCAAGCCGCATGTTTTCCCCTATTCGAAGGAGATTTTAACCTACCTAAAAGAAAAATATCGAGTCCATGTCATCACCAATGGATTTAATGAATCCCAAGCGAAAAAGATGAAGTCCTCGGGTTTGGATGTATTTTTCGAGCTGGTGGTGACCTCAGAGACCACAGGCCATAAAAAGCCAGATGTTCGAATCTTTGAATATGCATTGACTGAGCTGAAAACACACCCTGAACATTGCCTGATGATTGGTGACAATCCCAATTCGGACATCTTAGGTGCTCAGCAGGCTCAGATCGATCAGGTTTATTTCAACCCAGAGGGAAAAAGCATAGCCCTCACCCCTACTTACGAGATCAGACATTTGCGAGAGCTTGAGCAGCTTTTGTAAGTAAAATCACGGCCCGTTTTGACGGGAAAGCTTATCTTTGGCGTATCAGAATCACATAAACTCCAAATAGTATGTTAAAAGGATTTTTCAATGTCCCCACTCCCGTCAATGAGCCGGTAAAATCTTATGCTCCGGGAAGTCCTGAGCGAAAAGAATTGCAGGCGATGTTGAGCGAATTACGGGCTCAAGAAATTGATGTCCCGATGTATATCGGAAGCGAGGAAGTCCGCACTGGCAAAACCCGCCCAATGTCTCCTCCACATGATCATCAGAAAGTATTAGGCCACTTTCATGAAGGAGATGCTTCCCATGTAGAGCAGGCGATCAATGCCGCTTTGGGAGCCAAAGAGGCATGGGAAAACCTGGAATGGGAACAGCGAGCAGCCATTTTCCTAAAAGCTGCAGATTTATTGGCTGGCCCGTATCGTGCTAAAATCAATGCGGCCACTATGTTGGGGCAGTCCAAAAATGCATTCCAAGCTGAAATCGACGCAGCCTGTGAAATTATTGACTTCCTTCGGTTCAATGTAAAATACATGACCGAGATCTATTCCCAGCAGCCCCCGGTATCCGGTAATGGCGTTTGGAATAGAGTAGAACAGCGTCCTTTGGAAGGCTTTGTTTTTGCTTTGACTCCCTTCAACTTTACAGCCATTGCTGGGAATCTACCTACTTCTGCAGCCATGATGGGAAATACCATCGTTTGGAAGCCCGCCTACACGCAGATTTACTCAGCGAATGTGTTGATGGAGGTTTTCAAGGAAGCAGGCGTGCCTGATGGCGTGATCAACTTGATTTACGTAGACGGCCCAACTGCCGGGGAGGTGATTTTCAAGCATCCGGACTTTGCAGGAATTCACTTTACAGGTTCTACCGGCGTATTCCAGCACATCTGGAAAACTATCGGAGAAAACATCAAACTTTATAAATCTTACCCTAGAATCGTGGGTGAGACAGGAGGAAAAGACTTTGTCTTGGCTCATAAATCTGCCGATGCAAAAGCAGTGGCAGTCGGATTGGTCAGAGGGGCTTTCGAGTACCAAGGCCAAAAATGCTCTGCCGCTTCGCGTGCTTACATTCCATCCAATCTTTGGGAGGATGTAAAAAAATACATGCTCGAAGATCTAAGCACGCTGAAAATGGGTGGTACGGAAGACTTCACCAATTTCATCAATGCAGTCATCGATGAGAAGGCTTTTGACAAAATCGCCAATTACATCGACAATGCAAAAGCAGCCGATGGTGTTGAAATCATCGCCGGAGGAAACTATGATAAGTCTAAAGGCTACTTTATCGAGCCTACTGTTATCCTTACTCAGGATCCGATGTACACGACGATGTGTGAAGAGATTTTCGGTCCAGTTTTGACCATTTATGTTTACAATTCGGAGCATTTCGAAACCGTATTGGAATTAGTGGATCAGACTTCTCCGTATGCTTTGACAGGTGCTGTATTCTCTCAAGACCGCTATGCGATCGAATTGGCTACGCAAAAGCTAAGAAACGCAGCCGGCAACTTCTATATCAACGATAAGCCAACAGGGGCCGTAGTTGGACAGCAGCCATTTGGTGGAGCAAGAGCATCCGGTACCAATGACAAGGCTGGTTCGATGATCAATTTGCTTCGTTGGGTATCTCCACGGACAATCAAGGAAACCTTTGTATCTCCGAAAGACTACCGATATCCGTTTTTGGGGAAAGACTAATTGACCTTTGGGGTTTTGAAAACCCCGAAGGTCTAATTAAGACAAATCAATCAAATTTCTAAAACCTTCGAGGACTCAAAGACCTCAAAGGTTCTCAATAGCCTCGGTCTCGATAAAATCGGGATCGGGGCTTTTATTTTTTTATAAAGAAATTTCATTTAGTTTTCCAATTGAAAAATAGGAGAACTATGAAAAAGATATTGTTTGGACTTCTGGTATTGGGATTTTTTTCGTGTGGAGAAGAAGACAGCAATGAAATATTTCAAGGCAAACTAGAGGATTTCGTGGTGGACAAGTTTATTCTCAAGAAAGACTCAACTACTAAGCGAATCAACCTACAAAAACAAATTACCTATAATGAGAAGCATTTTTTCCTTTCGAAAGATGAGAAGGGATACTCCCTTTTTAGTGCCTCAAATGGTGAAAAAAATCATTCTTTTACTATTCCTGATGAAGGCCCAATTTCACTCAATGGATACCATATAGCCTCTCAAGGATTCGATAACAGCGAATTCGTTGCAATTAGCTCAACGGGTAATGTAAAGATGTATATTGATGGTGATCAAAGAGCAGAAATAAACTTGGATTGGTCGGCTTATGATGAGCTACCTATGATTCAAATGTCTGATAAAAAGGATAATTTTAGAAAAATTGGTGAGGGTCATTTCCAACTAGTTAACAATCCGACAAACCCCTTTGCGGAGAATTATGTAGATGTAAACTTTGGAAAGTGGATAGCTGAATTTGACCTAAGAGATGGCTGGATTTGTACTTCCAATTTTTCATCAGGTCTTGGGGAAGAATTTTCAAACAGCAGCTCAGCAGCAAGTTTAATTTCCGTTCATAACCCAAATAATGATGAATTTTATGTGATGTTTTCTCCTTCAGACTCCCTCTTTCAAATCAAAAATTGTGAGGTTGTACGAAAGTTAAAGTTAACAAGCCGTTCTAGGTTTGATTATTTGCCAGGTATTTATGAAAAAAATGGCAGGAATAGATCTTGGAGATCAAACCCCAAATCTGCAGCAAATACAGATTTGGCTTATGATCCCATAAATGAACTATATCTGCGAATGGTGAAAGTAAAAACTGAGGAAAGTCGCCCGGAAGTTACCGATATTAGACTGCGTCAAGGATTGAATAAGAGTACTTATTTGATGCTAGTATATAATTCAAAGTGGGAATTAAAGGCTGAATTGGAAATTATTTACGACATAGGACAAACTATCGGGAATTTAATAGCTACTCCAAGAGGAGTTTTCATCCCAAAACCCGAGCAAAAATCAGAAGATGAGTATGAGCTTTATATCATTGATTTGAGCAAGTTCTCGAATTGACCTTTGGGGTTTCTAAAACCTCGAAGGTCCAATTGAGACAAATCAATCAAATTTCTAAAACCTTCGAGGACTCAAAGACCTCAAAGGTTCTCAAGAGCCTCGGTCCCGATAAAATCGGGATCGGGGCTTTTATTTTTTTATGAAGGTATTTCTTTTAGTTTTCCAATTGAAAAATAGGAGAACTATGAAAAAGATATTATTTGGACTTCTGATCTTGGGATTTTTTTCATGCGGAGAAAAAAGGGATAAGGATATATATCTTGGAAAATTGGATGAAATAATTGTTGGGGATTTCGTTTTTCATCTTGATTCATTAACTAAATCTGTTTATGAAATAAAAGTAGTTAAAGAGGGAGAAAATGAATACCTTTTAACAACTAAATCTGCTCTAGAATTTGCAGGTTGGGCTTTCGTTTTTACAGACCCAATTTCGGGTTATGAGGTAAAAAGAATAGAAATTCCCTACGAAGGGCCTGAATCTATGAAAGGAGGAATTTTGGGTAATATTGTTTTATCTAAGAATTTGTTTTTTGTAATGAACAGAGAGGGAGTACTAGGTGAGTATGACCAGAATGGGCAACAAATTAGGATCATTTCAAGCATAAAAAATTATTTTGACAGTATTCCGAATATCAAAACCAGTTTTAGTTTTAACAGAGAAATTGAATACATTGGAGACTCAATCCTGCAATTAAAACTAAGGCCAAAGTTAGTTAATCCACCAGGCCTTAAAGAGACGAAATTTGAATTCCCTGAAAATTTCACGGAGTGGATAATTTCTATTAATCTCACTACCCAGCTAATTGAAAAAAGTAATTTCAATATACCCGATGGATATGAGGAGTTCAAAAATGATTTGACAGCAACTAACCTATTTGGAGTTTTTGATTCCAATCGAATTAAATATTATCTGTGCTGGCCAGGTTCAAATGAAATTTATGTTTTAAAAGGGGTAAACCTGATTGAAAAAGTTATCCCTGAATCAAATGTTGAATTAAACTTTAAACCAAGAGAAGTTGAGCGTTTGGCTAGTGGATCTACTTATTGGGCTTTACCAAAAGAAGCTTCTAAGAATGTTTTTCTTCTTTACGATGAGAAAAGGGATTTAATTTTAAAGTGTACCAAAATCAATGAATCAGGGGCAGGAGAAACAAAGTTCGAACGTACAAAACATTACGTTCTCAGTATTTATTCCGGAGAATGGGAACCCTTGGGCGAATACTTATTTGACTTTGAGTCTGAATTGGATTTAGAAAATTGGTTTCTGACTTCTGAAGGTCTTTTCATCAACAAACCCGAGCAAAAGTCAGAAGATGAGTATGTGTTTTATAAAATTGATTTGAGTCTATTTAAGGATTGAAAGGGCCATGGTTTATGGACAAAGATTTCTACCGGAAAAGTCACAAATTCCTACAGATATAAAAGCGATAGAACTTCTGTGAAAATCTGTGTTTTTAATCTGTGCATATCTGTGGGACAAAAAACAAAAAAACGGCTGAATCTCTCCAGCCGCTCGTATTTCTAATCTCGTATTTCGTACTTAGGTATACATCGCTCCATTCACATGAAGTACCTGCCCGGAGATATAAGTACTCATATCGGAACCTAAGAATACGCAAGCATCAGCAATCTCTTCTGGCTTGCCTCCTCGCTTCATTGGGATGGCATCTCTCCAGCCTTGCACGGTTTTTTCATCCAAAACCTCGGTCATTTCGGTCTCTATAAATCCCGGCGCGATCGCATTACAACGGATATTCCTTGAACCCAATTCCAAAGCTACTGACTTAGTAAATCCAATAATTCCAGCCTTGGAGGCTGCATAGTTGGCCTGACCTGCATTTCCTTTGGCACCCACGACTGAAGTCATGTTGATGATAGAGCCGGATTTGGCTTTCATCATGGTTCGCGTAGCGGCTTTGACCGTATTGAAGCAAGACTTCAGGTTGACATTCATGATTTCATCCCAAGATTCCTCAGTCATTCGCATCAAAAGATTGTCTCGGGTGATTCCAGCATTATTGATCAAGATATCCAAAGACCCAAAATCTGCCACAACACTATTTACCAAATCTTCAGCAGCTTTGAAATCAGAAGCATCGGAACGATATCCTTTGGTTTTGATCCCAAATTCAGCCAGTTCGGCTTCCAAAGCTTGACC
Source organism: Algoriphagus formosus (assembly GCF_002807035.1). Lineage (GTDB taxonomy): Bacteria > Bacteroidota > Bacteroidia > Cytophagales > Cyclobacteriaceae > Algoriphagus > Algoriphagus formosus. Next base: position 1,333,525 of record NZ_NIUC01000001.1, read on the forward strand.
TTTTTCGACTGAAGAAAGATAGGTGAATGCGACATTTGCCCCTTCTTGGGCATATTTGATGGCAATGGCTCTTCCGATTCCTTTGGAGGCACCGGTGATCAATGCAGTCTTTCCTGAAAGTAATCCCATAAATTCTATTTTTTGATTGGTCAAAAATATAAAAAAAGCCAGTAGTAATCCTTCCCTGAACCAAGCAAATCGATCTCCTTCATTTTTAAACCCTGAAAAACAAGGAAATATCTACTCAGACAAAATTAATCAACTGTAAATAACCACTTTAACGAAAGGAATTTTCGAAAATTGACTTTCCGAGGCCCTAGAGGCGGATTTAATAGCGTTTTCAGGCTTTAGAGTAGATTTTTTTCTGAAACCAAAAGGCCTATTTTTGCATAGTTTCAAAATCGTAACAAACTCAAGAAAATATGTCTTCATCAAAATTTGATCTGATCGTATTGGGAAGCGGACCGGGAGGCTATGTGGCTGCCATTCGTGCATCCCAACTCGGACTGAAAACTGCTATCATAGAAGCTGAGGAGCTAGGTGGAATCTGCCTCAACTGGGGTTGTATCCCTACCAAGGCCCTTTTGAAGAGTGCACAGGTATTCGAATACATCAATCACGCCAATGACTATGGAATCAGCGTCAAAGATGCTTCGGCCGATTTCACAGGTATGGTTAAGCGTAGCCGAAACGTAGCCGACGGCATGAGTAAGGGTGTGCAGTTTTTGATGAAGAAAAATAAAATTGAAGTGATTGCTGGCTGGGGCAAAATCCAACCTGGCAAGAAGGTGGAAGTAGCAGACAAGGATGGTAAAAAGACCGTTTATGCGGCCGACCATATCATCATTGCTACAGGTGCTCGATCTAGAGAATTACCTTCTATGCCTCAAGATGGCAAGAAGATCATCGGCTACCGAAAGGCTATGACTCTAGAAAAGCAGCCTAAGAAAATGGTTGTCGTAGGTTCAGGAGCGATCGGAGTTGAATTTGCATATTTCTACAATTCGATCGGAACCGAGGTGACGATAGTAGAGTACATGGACCGAATCGTCCCTGTAGAAGACGTAGAGGTTTCTAAGGCTTTGGAAAAAATCTACAAGAAAGCTGGGATGAAAATCATGACTTCCTCCGAAGTAACTGGCGTGGATACGAAGGGTGCAGGATGTAAGGTAAAAGTAAAAACTGCCAAAGGCGAGGAAACGCTAGAATGTGATGTGGTGCTTTCTGCAGCTGGAGTAGTTTCCAACCTAGAAAATGTCGGTCTGGAAGATGTAGGAATTCTAGTAGATAAGGGCAAAATCAAAGTTGACGAATATTACAAAACCAACATGCCTGGCTACTATGCCATCGGTGATGTAGTTTCCGGACCTGCATTGGCTCACGTAGCTTCTGCCGAAGGGATTATTTGTGTAGAGAAGATTGCAGGCCATCATCCTGAGGCTTTGGACTACAACAACATCCCTGGCTGTACTTATTGCTCTCCTGAGATTGCTTCCGTTGGTTATACAGAAGCCAAGGCGAAAGAAGCAGGCTACGAAGTGCGAGTGGGTAAGTTCCCATTCTCTGCCTCCGGCAAGGCTTCAGCAGCTGGAGCAAAAGACGGATTTGTAAAACTGGTATTCGACAAAAAATATGGTGAGCTTCTAGGCGCACACATGATCGGAGCCAATGTGACCGAAATGATCGCTGAAATCGTTGCAATCCGTAAGCTGGAAACTACAGGACATGAACTGATCAAAACAGTTCACCCTCACCCAACTATGTCTGAAGCGGTGATGGAAGCCGCAGCAGCAGCATACGATGAAGTGATTCACCTCTAAAAAAGTTTTAGCAAAATCACACCGGATCGAAACAATTGGTCCGGTGTTTTATTTTTCTCATATTCATTGACAATTATTTTGGAGGAAAAGGAACTAATACAAGGATTACGCGAAAGAGACCGCAAGACGGTGGAATATTTATATGAGAAATATTCACGAGCGCTTTTTGGAGTAATCCTTCGCATCATCAGTGATCGGGATTTGGCCGAAGAAGTCTTTCATGATGCCTTTGTAAAAATCACCCAAAAAATCGATTCATACGACGAGTCGAAAGGGCGACTTTATACCTGGATGGCAAACATCTGCAGAAACTCGGCTATTGATAAGTTGCGATCCAAAGAAATCTCTCAATCCAGTAAGACCAATACTATTGATGACTTCGTATATGGTCTCGAAGGAGGTGCTCAGACCCAGGAGAAAATAGATGGTATCGGTGTGAAGGAACTGATGGATCAACTCAACACAGACCAAAAGTTCATCATTGAGTATATTTACTTTCAGGGATACACCCATTCGGAGATTGCAGAGGAGTTTGACATACCCTTAGGAACAGTCAAATCCAGGCTACGGGCAGCCCTTCAGGTTTTAAAAAAGAATATTGAAAGAATTTAGCGTGAACATCCAAGAATATATCGAATCAGGCAAGCTGGAGCTCTTCCTTCTCGGAGAGCTGAACGAGCGTGAGCGGGAGGAAGTCATCGCTATGGCTAAAGCCCACCCCGAGATTCAGCAGGAATTAGATTCCTTGGAGGAGGCTATGTTTTCTTTGGATGAACTGACGGGAGTCGAGCCTTCCATTCAGACGAAAGAAAAAATCTTCGCCACTCTTGAGGAAGACCTTCAAGAAAAGAAAATTTCCACTCCAACGGCAGCTCCTAAGGAAACCAAAACAGTCAAAATGACTCCATGGAAACCTTTTGCTGTGGCGGCTTCACTGGTGGCAGTATTGGCAAGTGCGGCGGCAATTTATTTTGCCGGAAAATTCTATGAAACAGATCAGAAGTTTGTCGCTTTGCAACAAGAACAGGCCGTTTTGGCAGACAATCTGAACCAGGTAAAGCAAGAGTTTGAGAAAACCGATTCTCGTTTAGACCGCTTGGTTGCAGGTGATTTCAGACGTATCGAAATGGTCGGAGAAAGCTTTGACATGCAAAAAGATGCGAAGGTGGATGTCTTTTGGGATCAATCTCAGCAAGAAGTCTTCATCGCGGTCAACAGGTTAAACTCACTCAGCGCTTCTTTTGACTACCAGCTTTGGGCAATCGGCCCTGATGGTCCGGTAGGAATCGGAATCGTGGATCCTTCACAGCCATTCAGCTTACAGCAGATGAATGCAGTAGCAGAAGCGGGTGCCTTTGCCATCACTATCGAACCAAAAGGAGGATCTGAAAGTCCTACTCTGGAAAAGTTGGTCGTCTTGGGAGAAGTAGCCTAATCAATAGAAAAATTTTCTAGAGCCCGTTTTATTAAAGCGGGCTCTTTCATTTATGTTTAATAATGATTTTAATCGTGCCGATTCCCCGATTTTTTTGAACTTAGCGATTCCTGATTACATTTATCCACTCATAAATGGAACTGCAACTCTCAACACCCGCTCTACTTTTCTCAGCCATCACCCTACTCATGTTGGCCTTTACCAATCGTTTTTTGGCGATAGCGAGTTTGATCCGAGGACTTCATAAGAAATTCAAAGACAACCCAGATGAGCAGTTGGTCGTGGAGCAATTGCACAATTTACGGCGACGGCTTTCCCTGATTAAAAACATGCAGCTATTTGGTGTTTTTAGCTTTTTGTTATGCATCATTTGTATGTATTTGCTTTTTCGAGGGTATACCATGGCAGCAAATTGGGTTTTTGTGGGAAGTATGGGATCCTTGTTGATTGCTTTGGCACTTTCATTAATTGAAATTCAAATCTCCACTAAGGCCCTCAATCTTGAGCTATCTGATATGGAAGATGTATTTGCAAAGCGGAGTAGCACTTTGGACACTTTTTTCAGAAAGGAAAATAAAAAAGAATAAAAAAAACTCAGTCAAAAAAATCCGCCAAATCACCCCCATTTGGATTCGGATCGTCTCTTAAAAAAAGATATAAAAAAAATAATTCATCACCGTGATGACCATCAAAAAGACGCTTAACCAAATAACCTTTTTAAGGAAAGTTTTCAGTACCATTTGGACATTTTGATTACTGATTACGGATCAAAAGTAGCCCGTCTAAAGTTGGAAAAATCAGCAAATGAGAATTTGAGAAGAACTGCTGAGAAAGCGTAAGCTTTGGTCTAGAATCTGCTAATCAAAGCGATCTCAATACCTGAATGAGTTGATCTTTCTTGCGGGTAGCAAGCGGCAATGTCGTTCCATCTTTCATCCGAATCGTACCGCCGTCACGTTTATCGTAATGATCAAAAAATGACAAATTGATCAAGTGAGACTGATGAGAACGAAAAAAACCAGAAGGTTCAAGTAACTCAGCATACTCTTTTAGAGTTCTGGAAATTAATAGTTTACGCCCATCTCTCAAAAAAAATCGAGTGTAATTATCCTCGGATTGACATCGCAAAATGTCAGAGACTTGTACCAAATAAATATTTTCAGAGTCAGAGAGCACCAATTGCTGAAGTTTCTCAGCGTGCTGAATTTCTTCAGCCTCTTGGATTTGCATCTTTTGTAAGGGCGGCTGTTTTCGTACTTTTTCGATAGCCTCTTCAAGATCATCGGGATCCACCGGCTTTAGCAGGTAATCGATGGCACTTACCCGAAAAGCCCGAATAGCATAGCCATCATGCCCGGTGACAAAAATCAATCGAAAACCAGGCTCTTTAAAGCGATTGAGCAAGTCAAAACCAGTACCGTCAGCCATTTCAATATCTAAAAAAACCAGGTCTGGTTGTAGGGTTTTAATAGCCTGCTCACCTGAATTCACCCCATCCGCCTCTCCTACGAGTTCAAAATCGGGGGCTACCTCATTGAGAAGCAATCTCAGATTTTCTCTTACATGAGCATGATCATCAATAATTAGCGCTCTCATGAATTAGTAGTTTTTGGAAAAAGGAACAAGCAGTAGAACCTCTGTACCCTGTAGACCTTTTTCGGATAAATCTGTGATTTTTAATTGAATTTGATTTTTAAGCTTCCTGTTGTAGTTCTCAATTCTTTCTCCAATGATGGAGGTAGCCAAGGATTGGTGCCTGCTAGAAGGCTTCACTGTAGCCTTGATTCCCAGTCCATTGTCTTTAATTCTTACTTGCACATATTCATTTACCAATGAAAACTCTAACTCAATTTTACCGTCTTGGTTTTGAATTCCATGTTGGATGGCATTTTCTACAAAAGGCTGTACAAACATCGGTGGAATCTCATACATCTGTGAATCCAAAGGTGGAAGGCACTCAATTTGAAAATCAAATTGCTTTTGACTGAGGTTTTTTTGGACCTCTAGATAATTTTCAAGCATTCCTATTTCTTCCTCCAAAGGAATGTATTCTTCTCGTGAGTTTTCCAGCACCTGCCTCATGAGTTTGGAAAACTTGCCTAAATAGTAGGAGGCTTTCTTTGACTCGGAGTTTAGCATGTAGTTTTGGACCGAAGAGAGCGCATTGAAAATGAAATGCGGGTTAAGTTGGGATCGCAAAAAGCGTTGCTCAATCTCAGACATTTTTGCCTCTGCAGTGATTTTTTTCCGAAGGTAAAAGCTATATCCCAACCCAATCAATAACAAGGCGCCAACTCCTGCCAGAATAAGTAATTGGTTTTTTTGTGTGAGCTCAAGACTTTGAATTTCATTTTCTTGGGAGAGAGCCAGAATCTCAGCTTCTTTCTTTTCAGTTTCATATTGAGCCTTCAATTCTTCGATAGTTTGTGCCTTCTCCAAGGAAAAGATACTATCCCTGATATTTTGCCATTTTTTGAAAGAATTTAAAGCAAGGGAAAAGTTCCCGCGTCGCTCATAAAGCTTACCGAGTCCTCGATACCCATCTTCCAAAAGGGGCAAAGCCTGAATTTCCTCAGCTAAAGCTATTCCATCCTGAAAATACTTTTCAGCTTCCTGATAGCGCCCCTGCCCTGAATAAACGTCTGCCATGCCAAGCATGATAGTCCCTACATTTCGGGTAAAACCACCTTTCCGAGCAATTTCCAAAGCCATGATGTATTCAGATTCGGCCCGATTCAGATCGTTTTTAGAAAAATAAACCGAGCCCAAATTACTTTTGGCCATCATCACCCCTACTTGTAAATCTGCCTCCCGGCTGACTGCTTCCACCTTCTCAAAAGCCTGCAAAGCCTGATCATACTCACCCAAATTATCATAGGCTGATCCAAGATTATTATAAAGAATGGCTAATTGCTGGAAGTTTGATGTGTTTTGAGAGGCAATTTGTATGGCATCCAAATATACCTCGATGGCTTTTTCGACTTCTCCAGTTCGGTTGTAAATGATGCCCAGATTATTGTAGACCGAAAGCAAGCCTTCAGACTGATCTTCATTTTGGAGATACACTCGCTCCGCCTCCAGAATATATTCCAAGGCTTGACCTAGATTCCCAACCTGGAGGTAGTATGCACCTAGCGAATTATTAGCTAAAGCCTGTCCCTTCGGAAAGGAGATTTCTTGTGAAATTTCAAGAGCCTTTCTGGCATAATCAAGTCCACCCTGCTCCTCTGTGAATGTACTTGCTTCGCAAAGCTCAATCAAAAGTAGGACATAGGCCGAATCTTTTTCCTCCAGCGCCTCAAGACTAGCCTTGAGGCTATCTACCCGGTTAACCTGTGCCTGAGCAAGACAAACGGTCCAAAAAAAAGCAAAAGAAATCCAGCAGCGCAGCAGCATTGCAATAGTTGGTTTAAAGGAAAGGGGTGCTAGTCAAAAGGTGATTTTAAATCGCCTATGAAAATGGGGAATGATCTTCAAATCAAGAAATATTTTCTTCAGGATTATTCTAATTTTTATTTGAAGCCCTAAACCACCTTTTCTAAAATTTCTCTTTAATTAATGAGACCATTTTGTTCTATTTGAAAAAAAACTAAAGCATGCGAGTATTAATACCCTCTTGGTGTGTTTTAACAGCACTTATCTTCATTTCCTGTGAATCCAATTCTCAAAAGAATGAAGGATCCAAGCCCCAAGAAACTGAATCAAGTTACCGAATTCAGGTACCCAGTCTTTCCGAGACAAAAGATTTTTATAACTGGACCTCTGATCGAATCCCGCTAGTCTCTGCTCACCGAGGTGGACCTTATCCTGGCTTTCCTGAAAATGCGATCGAGACCTTCGAGAATGTCCTCAAATACACGCCTGCCATTATTGAATTGGATGTAGCTATGACGCAGGACTCCGTTTTAGTCCTTATGCATGACGATGATTTGGATCGGACGACCAACGGAACAGGGAAAGTGAATGAAGTTACTTATGACTACATCCAAACGTTGTTTCTGGAAGACAATGAGGGAAAAATCACCGAATTCAAAGTTCCTACTTTGGAAGAGGCTCTGATTTGGTCAAAGGGAAAAGCCCTGCTCACAGTGGACATAAAGCGATCTGTACCTTTTGAGAAAGTGGTAGAAGAAGTAAGGGAAACAGAAAGTGAAGCTCACGCAGCTTTGATTTCCTATACCTTTCCCGCTGCCAAAAAGCTTAATATTCTCGCCCCTGAACTCATGCTATCGGTGACCATCCGAAATGAAGAGGAAATTAGACGATTTGAAGAAACCGGTATTCCCTGGGATCGGGTTATAGCTTTCACAGGAGTGGCTGAAAGACCCAAGTCCTTCAATGAAGCCCTTCATGAAAAAGGAGTTTTTACCATTTTGGGTACTTTAGGCAACCTAGATCGAAGCGCAGTGGCAAGGGGAGATGAGATGTATGTGAGTTTCGTGAATAATGGAGCGGATATTTTAGCAACTGACCGACCCATCGAGGCTGCCAAAGCCATTCAAACCCTTCACCCAGAAAACAGTTCCAAATCCAAGTATTTCACCCATGTTGATTGATTTAAGAAGTGATACGCTGACCCAGCCCACACCGGGCATGAAAGAAGCGATGTTTGCAGCCCCAATAGGCGACGATGTTTTTGGAGAGGACCCGACTGTCAATGCCTTGGAGGAAAAAATCGCCAAGCAATTTGGTATGGAAGCGGCGATCTTCTGTCCTTCCGGAACCATGACCAACCAGATTGCGATTCGTCTTCACACTCGAATTCAGACAGAAGTGATTTGCCATAAATATTCCCACATCTATCTCTATGAAGGGGGTGGGATCATGGCCAATTCCCTAGCATCTGTCAAATTGCTGGATGGGAATTTGGGAAAAATCAGCGCAGCCCAGATTGCCGAATCCATCAATCCGGATGATGTACATGCCCCGGAGACAACCTTGGTTTCTCTGGAAAACACCATGAACAAAGGCGGAGGAAGCATTTATACCTTGGACGAAATCAAACCAATCCATTCCCTATGTCAACAAAAAGGCATTAAGCTCCACTTGGATGGTGCCCGATTTTTCAATGCATTAGTCGAGACTGGAGAAAGTCCAGCGGACTGGGGGGCACATTTTGATACCATCTCCATCTGCTTGAGTAAAGGGTTAGGCTGTCCAATTGGATCTGTTTTATTGGGATCTAAGGCAGATATCAAGCAGGCACGGAAAGTTCGAAAAGTATTTGGTGGTGGAATGAGACAGGCAGGATTCTTAGCTGCGGCTGGTATTTATGCCTTGGACCATCATATTGATAGACTGAAGGAAGATCATGCCCGAGCTAGGATGTTGGGTGAGATGCTTAGCAAATCCCCTTTCGTTTCAGAAATATTGCCAGTAGCTACAAACATTGTGATCGCCAGACTAGAGAACACAAGCCCTGAGGAATTCATGAAAAAGCTGGCGGATCAAAATATCAAATCCGTGAAATTCGGAAAAGACCTAGTTCGATTTGTCACTCATTTGGATTTTGGAGACGATCACTTGGAGGAATTTGGAAAAAGAATTCAGAATATCTAGCAGACAGTATTTGACTTTATTCAAAACGAATCAGGCCTGAAAAGGCCTTTTTTTATGCTATTTTGCGATTCTCAAAGGAATAAATAAACCTGAAAGTAATTAAATATCGATACCCGATACTTTCTAATTTCTAATCTCTTGCTTCTACGAAAATGAATTCTACCCCCCTTGCCGAGCGAATGCGTCCTACCCGACTGGAAGACCTGATTGGTCAGGAGCATTTATCCTCTCCCAGCTCTTTTTTGTATAAAGCTATCAAGTCCGGAAATGTGCCTTCCTTGATCCTTTGGGGACCTCCCGGTGTGGGAAAAACAACCATCGCCAATATCATTGCCAATGAGATTAAGGCTCCTTTTTATACCCTTAGCGCGATTAGCTCGGGCGTAAAAGACATCCGAGAAGTCATCGAAAAGGCCAGATTTCAGATGGGGGTAGTGCTTTTTATAGATGAAATCCACCGCTTCAATAAATCTCAACAGGACGCCTTATTGGGAGCTGTGGAAAAGGGAATAATCCGATTGATCGGTGCCACCACAGAAAACCCATCCTTTGAAGTTAATTCTGCTCTTCTTTCCCGTTGTCAGGTTTTCACCCTGAACTCATTAGGTAAATCCGAAATGGAGGCCATGATGCAGCAGGCTTTGGAAAAAGATATGGACCTAAAAAAGATCCAGGTCGAGCTTCAGGAAACCGATGCTCTGCTTCGCATTTCCGGAGGGGATGGCAGAAAGCTGCTCAACCTTTTAGAAATCGTGATTGATGGGATCAATGAAAATCCCTGTGTGATCACAGATGAAAAAGTAATGCAAATTGCTCAACAGAAAGTGGCGCTTTATGACAAATCAGGCGAGCAGCATTACGATATTATTTCGGCTTTTATCAAGTCGATTCGGGGTTCTGATCCCAATGCAGCCGTTTATTGGCTAGCTCGAATGATCGAAGGAGGGGAAGATGTGAAGTTCATCGCTCGCAGGTTGGTGATTTTAGCATCTGAAGACATCGGCAATGCCAATCCCAACGCCCTGCTTTTAGCCACCAACTGTTTTGAAGCTGTGAAAATCATTGGCTATCCGGAAGCAAGAATTATCCTTTCTCAGTGTGTGACCTATTTGGCAAGTTCTCCAAAAAGCAACGCAGCTTATTTGGCAATCAACAAAGCTCAGGCTTTAGTGAAAGAAACGGGTAATCTTTCTGTGCCGCTTCACCTCCGAAATGCTCCCACCAAATTGATGAAAGACTTGAACTATGGCAAAGCCTACAAGTATTCGCATGACTTTCCAGGCAACTTTGTCGAGCAGGAGTTTTTGCCAGAAGAAATTAAAGGCACAAAGTTGTTCGAACCAGGAGAAAATGCCAGAGAAAATGAATTGAGGAGATACCTATCCGGGAAATGGAAAGGAAAATATGGGTATGAATAAGATTCATGTGAAAAAATCAATAGACTTTTATAAATTTTTTTTTAGGATAAAATAAGATTTATTTAGCTGAAATATTTTTTTATTTCGAGGGAAAATAATTGTTTAGACATCTGAAAAATAAGTAGGTCAAAAAGTTTAGTTTATTTTGTTTTGTTCGAAAACGAACACTCAAAACAAACCGTATTGGCTTACGAGTTACAATTGAAAACTAATCCTAATCTAAAATGAAAAAACTCACAGTCTTTGGCCTGTTGATGGCTTGGATGATAATCCCAGCAATGGCCCAAAAGAAAATCGAGTTCAGGGAGTTTACCTTGGACAACGGGTTGCATGTCATTCTACATCAAGACAACTCCACCCCGATTGTAAACACCTCTGTTCTTTATCATGTAGGCTCAAAAAATGAAAATCCCGAAAGAACTGGATTTGCGCATTTCTTCGAGCACCTGATGTTTGAAGGTTCTGAAAATATCGAACGCGGGCAATACATGAATATTATTCAGGGACGTGGAGGAACGCTCAATGCATTTACCTCAAACGATATTACTTTTTATTATCAAACTGTTCCATCTAATGAACTGGAATTAACCTTATACATGGAAAGTGAACGAATGCTTCATTCCAAAGTAGATGAGACGGGTGTGGAGACTCAAAGAGAAGTCGTGAAAGAAGAGAAGAGACAGAGCTATGACAACCGTCCTTACGGTTCGATTTTGATCGAAACATTGAAGAGAGCGTATTCAGAGCATCCTTATCAGTGGGCGCCAATCGGATCTTTGGATCATTTAAATGCAGCGACGATCGAGGAATTCCAAGATTTCTACAAGCAATTTTATGTACCGAATAATGCTACACTGGTAGTAGCCGGAGATATCGATTACGCGCAGGCTGAATCTTGGGTTAGAGAATACTTCTCAGAAATCCCTAGAGGTAGCGGAGAAATCTACAGACCAAACGTTACGGAGCCTAAGAAGACCGAAGAAATCAGAGATGTAATCTATGATAATATTCAAATACCGGCCGTGATTCAGGCTTACAATCTTCCGCCAAGAAATCACCCGGATTCCTATGCGCTCTCTATGCTCTCAACCTACCTGACAGGAGGTAATTCTTCGCTAATGACAAAAGAATTGGTAGATAAGCAGCAAAAGGCCCTTGCAGTAGCTGCTATTCCCCTAGAACTTGAAGATGGTGGAATTTTCATCATGTATGGAATCACCAATATGGGTGTAGCTCCTGAGGATTTGGAAAGTGAAATTGATAAGCTAATTGCACAGGTACAGTCAGAAGGAATCTCCGATAGAGATTTTGAAAAACTGCAAAATATTATTGAAAACAATATTGTAAGCGGAAACTCCTCCGTGTCTGGCGTTGCGCAAAATTTGGCTGAGGCTCACGTGATTTTTGGAGACACCAATTACATCAATCAGGTAATGGACTACTACAGCAAGGTGACTCAGGAAGACATCAAGCGAGTAGCAAACGAATACTTGAACCTTGATGGACGAGTGGTTTTATATTATTTGCCTAAACCGCAAGAAACTACTGAATAATTATTTGGCTTTAATCAGAATAGAAAGATGAAAAAATTAGCAATACTATTATTCGCTGCTCTCCTAGTAGGCAATGCGTGGGCTCAAGTTGACAGAAGTGAGCTTCCTGCCTCAGGACCGGCTCCCGAAATCAATATTGGGGATGCTGAAATGTTCACCCTGGAAAATGGGCTGAAAGTTATCTTGGTTACAAATGACAAATTGCCAAGAGTGGCTTTTTCTCTTGTTTTAGACCGAGATCCTTTGATGGAAGGAGATAAAGCCGGACTTACTGGCTTTGTGGGCCAAATGATGACATCCGGTACCGAAAGCAGAACAAAGGATCAGATTGATGAGGAAATTGACTTTATAGGGGCTAGCCTTTCGGCTTCTTCTACTTCCATATTTGGTTCCTCACTGAAGAAGCATCAGGGAAAATTACTTGAACTGATGACTGATGTTCTGTACAACCCAACTTTTCCAGAGGAGGAATTAGAAAAATTGAGAAAGCAAACATTAACAGGCTTGGCTACGACCAAAGATGACCCGAATGCCATCTCAAGTCGATTAGCTTCGGCCATGGTTTATGGCAAAGATCATCCGTATGGTGAAGTAGAGACAGAGGAGACAATCAAAAATATCTCTGTTGAAGATGTAAAATCCTATTACGAAACCTTTTTCAAGCCTAATATCGCCTACCTCACCATTGTAGGTGATATGGAGCTTAATGAAGCCAAGAAAATCACCGAAGAATATTTTGCAGATTGGCAAGCCGGTGATGTTCCGACGTTTACTTACGAGAAGCCAGCCAGAACGAATGAAACGGTAGTAGGCCTTGTAGATAGAAGCTCTTCCGTCCAAACAGTAATCAATGTAACTCAGCCAGTAGAGCTTAAGGTAGGAGACGAAGATTATATTTCTTCAAGACTACTTAATCAGATTCTAGGTGGTGGCTCATCTGCTAGACTTTTCATGAATCTTAGAGAGGATAAAGGCTATACTTATGGTGCCTACTCATCTATTAGTCCTGATCGATTGATTGGTAGATTTAATGCTAGCGGTTCTGTCAGAACTGAAGTTACTGATTCTGCAGTCGTAGAGTTTCTGTATGAGATTAATAAAATTGTAGAAGAAGGAGTAACTGCTGAGGAACTTGAAAAAGCGAAGGCTAATCTATCAGGTTCTTTTGGAAGATCTCTTGAAAGTCCTTCCACCATTGCAAGTTTTGCATTGAATATTGAGCGCTATGGACTACCTAAAGATTACTACAAAAATTACCTTCAGGAATTAAATAGCTATACGGTTTCTGACATCAACCAAACAGCAAAGGAGTTAATTGATCCGAGTAAGCTTTATATCACCGCAGTAGGAAATGGAAGCGAAATTCAGGAAAAATTAGCTCAGTTTGGGGAAGTTATGTTATACGACAACATGGGCTTTCCTGCTAAGGAATTGACAGCTGATGCTGATATGACTGCAGAAAAAGTAATTTCCAATTATCTTGAAGCAATCGGAGGAAAGGATAAAGCTCAAACCATCGAAACAGCCAAATTCACCATGAATGCAGAAGTGATGGGAACAGTTCTAACTATGGCAATGACCTATGACGCCAATGGCAGATATGCTCAAAAAACTTCAGTAGGTGGAAATGTCATGCAAAGTTCTGTCATCTTAAAAGATTCTGGTAAAATCAGTGTTCAAGGTCAAAGCATGGAACTTACCGGCGCACAACTAGAGGAAGCTAAAATTAATTCCTATCTAATTCCAGAAGCCTGGATAAGTGATTTGGGATATTCGCTTTCATTAGACGGACTAAAAGACGTGGATGGAACTCCTGCCTATAAAGTGGTTATTTCAGCTCCATCCGGTGCCAAACTGATCAATTACTACGATCAATCAACCGGTTTGAAAATCAAAAATGAAAATCCAGCTTCAGGGGATACATTCTATTCAGATTATCAAGAAAAAAATGGGGTTTTAATACCGATGACTTGGACTATCAAATCTCCAATGATCCCAGTTCCTTTGGAAGCAAAGGTTGCTGAAGTCACCATCAATGAAGAATTAACTGAAAGTGATTTTCAATAATTAATATTGAACCATATGAAAAGGAGGCAAATGCCTCCTTTTTTTATTTCCACTAACCAAATACTCTTACATGATTTTTCAATATCTATTAATGAAAGCCACAAATTTTAAAGCCCTTTTGATACAAAGCAATCACCCAAATAAGCGCGAAATAAAAGATGATGATTATGAACATACTTTTATTTTAGGCATTGATTAAAATTCAGAAAATAGGACCAATAAACAGAGCAATAACCTTTATCATTCTGGATTTTAAACACTTAAAATTGATAAAAAAACTGTACAGGTCTTAGAATTAATTACTAAAAATAGACATGGTACACTTGTATTTAACTGTCCAAGTTAAGATGCATTTCTTCTACCCCTTTTCAAAAAGTCCTAAAACCAAAAAACCCCAACCCCGATAGCTATCGGGGCTGAGGTTTTGAATAATGAGGCGGCGACCTACTCTCCCGGGTGTAACCCCAGTACCATCGGCGCTGCAGGGCTTAACTGCTCTGTTCGGGATGGGAAGAGGTGGAACCCCTGCGCCAGGCCGCCTAAACTGGAAGACTCAAGTAGCCGGTAGCAAGCAGAAAGATTCAATCTCTTTACTGCCAGACCCTTGGTCTAATGTCTTATTGTTCTGTATCATTATCTTGGTACTTGGTACATTGTACTTCGTACTCGATACTTTTTTAACATATCTTGTAGAAACTGCAACAGGATTTCGGTAAGCTTTCGGGCAATTAGTACTGCTCGGCTATGACATCACTGCCTTTACACCTGCAGCCTATCAACCTCATCGTCTCTGAGGGCCCTATACGGAAGTCTCATCTTGAGGGGAGTTTCGCACTTAGATGCTTTCAGCGCTTATCTCTTCCCGACGTAGCTACCCGGCAGTGCAGTTGGCACCACAACCGGTACACCAGCGGTCAGTCCAACCCGGTCCTCTCGTACTAAGGTCAGGTCCTCGCAAACTTCCCACGCCCGCAACAGATAGGGACCGAACTGTCTCACGACGTTCTGAACCCAGCTCGCGTGCCACTTTAATGGGCGAACAGCCCAACCCTTGGGACCTTCTCCAGCCCCAGGATGTGACGAGCCGACATCGAGGTGCCAAACCTCCCCGTCGATATGAGCTCTTGGGGGAGATCAGCCTGTTATCCCCAGAGTACCTTTTATCCTTTGAGCGACGGCCCTTCCATACAGTACCGCCGGATCACTATACCCGTGTTTCCACCCTGCTCGGCTTGTCGGCCTTACAGTCAAGCTCCCTTATGCTATTGCACTCCACGCACGGTTACCAAGCGTGCTGAGGGAACCTTTGGAAGCCTCCGTTATCCTTTTGGAGGCGACCACCCCAGTCAAACTACCCACCAAGCAATGTCTCCCGAGACGGGATTAGATACCAGACAAACAAAGGGTGGTATTTCAACGGTGACTCCACAACGCCTGGCGACGCCGCTTCTCAGTCTCCCACCTATCCTACACATCGTTTGCCCAGTACCAATGCTAAGCTGCAGTAAAGGTTCATGGGGTCTTTCCGTCCCGTTGCGGGTACGCGGCATCTTCACCGCGACTACAATTTCACCGAGCTCATGGCTGAGACAGTGCCCAGATCGTTACACCATTCGTGCAGGTCGGAACTTACCCGACAAGGAATTTCGCTACCTTAGGACCGTTATAGTTACGGCCGCCGTTTACCGGGGCTTCGATTCAATGCTTCTCTTGCGATAACATCCCCTCTTAACCTTCCGGCACCGGGCAGGTGTCAGGCCTTATACCTAGTCTTTCAACTTCGCAAAGCCATGTGTTTTTGTTAAACAGTCGCCTGGGCCTCTTCACTGCGGCTCCGATCGCTCGGAGCGCCCCTTCTCCCGAAGTTACAGGGCCATTTTGCCGAGTTCCTTAGCCATGATTCACTCGAGCACCTTAGGATACTCTCCTCGACCACCTGTGTCGGTTTGCGGTACGGGTAAACATGCGCTTAACGCTAGAAGTTTTTCTTGGAAGCTTTTAGGGCCACTATCCGATTGTCCAAGGACGCTCGGTACTGTCAGGTTCGGCTAAACCCACGCATTTAACTATGGGTCCAATACCTACTCCCTTCAACCCGGTATTCCGTCACCGGGCGGGCCTTTCACCACTCCGTCACTCCATCACCTGCATGTCTAGTACGGGAATATTAACCCGTTTGCCATCGGCTGCCCCTCTCGGGTTCGCCTTAGGACCCGACTAACCCTGATCCGATTAGCGTTGATCAGGAAACCTGGGTCTTACGGTGTGGGGGTTTCTCGCCCCCATTATCGTTACTTATGCCTACATTTGCTTTTCCAAAAGCTCCAGCACACATCGCCATGTGCATTCGCCGCCGTTGGAATGCTCCCCTACCACTGACATTGCTGCCAATCCTACGCTTCGGTATTAGGTTTGATGCCCGATTATTATCGACGCCCTGTCGCTCGACCAGTGAGCTGTTACGCACTCTTTAAAGGAATAGCTGCTTCCAAGCTAACCTCCTGGCTGTCTCTGCAACTGGACCACCTTTGTTCAACTTAACCTAAATTTCGGGACCTTAGCGGTAGGTCCGGGTTCTTTCCCTCTCGGACTGGGACCTTAGCACCCCAGCCCTCACTGCCGTTTCTGTATAATGGCATTCGGAGTTCGTCAGGATTTGGTAGGATGTGACTCCCCCTAGTCCTATCGGTAGCTCTACCTCCATCATACAATCCACGACGCTGTTCCTAAAAACATTTCGGGGAGTACGAGCTATTTCTCAGTTTGATTGGCCTTTCACCCCTACCCACAGCTCATCCGGAAGCTTTTCAACGCTTATCGGTGCGGCCCTCCATTGTGTGTTACCACAACTTCAGCCTGGCCATGGGTAGATCACTAAGTTTCGCGTCTGCCCCCTCTGACTATACGCCCTTTCAGACTCGCTTTCGCTCCGGCTGCTCCCGTCAACGGGATTAACCTCGCCAAAGAGGTGCAACTCGTAGGCTCATTATGCAAAAGGCACGCCGTCACCCCACTAAAGGGCTCCGACCGCTTGTAAGCGCACGGTTTCAGGTTCTATTTCACCCCCTTATTCAGGGTACTTTTCACCTTTCCCTCACGGTACTCGTTCACTATCGGTCTCTCAGGAGTATTTAGCCTTACCGGATGGTGCCGGCAGATTCAACCGGGATTTCTCCTGTCCCGGCCTACTCAGGATACCCGCCTCACAAACAAAAATTCCAGTACGGGACTCTCACCCCCTGCGGTCGGCCTTCCCATGCCGTTCCCGTCTCCTTGTTTGCAATCATGCAGGTCCTACTACCCCCAGCCTGCCGAAACAGTCTGGGTTTGGGCTAATCCGAGTTCGCTCGCCACTACTATCGGAATCACTGTTGTTTTCTCCTCCTGTGGGTACTTAGATGTTTCAGTTCCCCACGTTCGCCTGTCTTACGACATAGTCCTTAACGGACTGGGTTGCCCCATTCGGACATCCGCGGATCATTTCGCCTCAGCCGATCCCCGCGGCTTTTCGCAGCTTGGCACGTCCTTCTTCGCCTCTGAGAGCCTAGGCATCCCCCGTGCGCCCTTATTCACTTACTCTTTTAATCATATTAACCGCTGCTCACGCAGCGACTACTCTGTTACAGTTTCTACGCAATATGTCAATGAACTTGCTTCCGCTTCTCCC
>NZ_NIUC01000010.1 GCF_002807035.1 Algoriphagus formosus
TGCTCTTTCCGCTAAAAAGTTGGACTAGTTAAGCAGCGATTTTAAAGTTATAAAATTCATTTGGTGTTTTCATTTCTAAAGCGGAATGTGGTGCATATGTATTGTATTCATTCATCCATTTCTGTATTTGATTGAGTACGGTTTTTGGATTATCCAGGCAGCTCTCATAGACGTAATCTCGTTTAAATGTAGCATTGAAGGCTTCACACATCCCGTTTGATTGTGGGGAATAGGTTGGAGTATTACAATCGATTATATTCCAGGATTTCAAGCTGGCTCTGAGCTTTTTTTCAATGAATTCAGGTCCATTGTCATGTAAAAACTGAAGTGTATCCGGATCAGGCAAGTTCTCTCCAAAGCGGGCATGTAAAGCTTCCTGAACCATTAATTCAATATCAACTGCCTGCATATGTTTTCCTGCTTTCCAGGCGATGATGGACCTGTCACAACAGTCCAGAAGAAAGGCCACCCGGAGCTTTTCCCCATTCCAGCATTTAATCGAAGTGATATCACTAGCCCATCGCGTATTAGGTATTTCCACTGCTATCTGCCCTGTATGGGTTCTGCTGCTGCCTCTGGTTCGGTGTCGGGTAATCAACAACCCTTCTTCCTTCATGTAGCGATGCACCATGTATTTGGTTACATTGAGCCCATAATCCCGTTTGAGCAGCGCCTTGACCCGGGGTACCCCATAAGTGGATTTCTTTGCCGTGATTTCTAAAACAGCCAGTTTCATCTGCTCACATAGTTCTTTTCGCGCTGTCCTTTTTCGTTCAGGATAGGGTTTTGCTTTATAATATACAGAGGATTTGGCTACTCCCAGTGTCTTGATAATCCTATTCATGCTTACTCCGAATTCCCTGGATAACGATTCAATTTCTTGTTTCGAAGTTGATCCATCTCTAACTTTTTTTTTAGGATCTTAATATCCAAAGTAGATTCCCCGAGAGCCTTCTTGAGCTCCTCATTCTCTTTTCTAAGCATTTCCAATTCAGCTTTGGAATGTAGGTCACCTTGATTTTTGATACTCATAATGGCTCCTGATTTAGCAAGTGTACGCCAGCTATACACCTGACTGGTGATCAGCCCGTGTCGGCGACAATATTCAGGACAAGATAAGCCAGAACTTTCCCAATCTTCTACAATAAAGGCTTTTTGTTGTGAGGTCAGTAGCTTACGGCCACTGGATGAAAGTCGTGCGTTTTTAATTAAGTCTTCGATCATTTTGTTCCTAAGTTTAGGCAACAAAACTGGTCCAGTTATTTAAGCGGTTAAGAACA
>NZ_NIUC01000011.1 GCF_002807035.1 Algoriphagus formosus
TGCGGACAATCCCCAACTGGGCGTAGATTCTCCTCAGCAGCTTTGAAGTTCCGATTGAGGCTGGGTGGAATTTGCAATTCCACCCTAATATCCTTACCAATTTGCAATTGGCAATGGTCATAAAATCACCAATAATCCACTTCGATCAAGCCCTTAAGTCCTGAATAATTCCGTGCACTTGAATATAAGTATTCTTCCGCATTTTCGACCCAGCCTGCTCTAACCGGATTCTCATGAATATACTTCATTCTGCTCTCGATCATATCTGGTCGATACAATTCAATCGCATGGTTTTCGTGAGTCCAAAACTGCAAGTCACCTGATCGCTTATTAAACTCAGCATGGTACTCAAAAATCATCTTCATCCATTCTCGCCTGCTTTCATGTGTTTATAATTTGATTTTCAAAGGTCACATGGAATCTCGCATAGGTTATAATCATCCCGGTGTATGTCAGTTCCGACATGCTCGATTTCATGTGGATTCTCCAATATCATTTTCAATAACTTTTTACTGGTGAACTTTTTAAAATCCCGTATCCAATCCGAAAGCTTTCCATCCTTTTGCTGAACCACCAAATGAATATGATTGCTCATAATCACATAACCAAACAAGTACAATCCTTTTTTCAACCGACAATATGAAAGGTTTTCCAAGATCAAATCACGATATACTTTTCTTGTAAAAACATCAGCCCAACCCACAACCTGGAACGTTAGAAAATAAGGAAGTTCTTGATCTCTTATCTGATAGGCCTCTCCCATAAGACATTTTTTTTATATATCAGCAAATTACAAATTTGTTTGTATAGAAAGGTAGGATCGAGCGTAACAAAAAGCTTTAGGAAAGCTTTTTAGCGAGAGGCC
>NZ_NIUC01000012.1 GCF_002807035.1 Algoriphagus formosus
GAAGTCGGGTAGACCTGAAGGCGGTAACCGCAAGGAGCCGTTTAGGGTAGAACCGGTAACTGGGGCTAAGTCGTAACAAGGTAGCCGTACCGGAAGGTGCGGCTGGAACACCTCCTTTCTGGAAAGAAAACCTGTATCTCAGGTGCCTTACATACTTCAAAATATTTATTTGAATTCTCATTCAAATTGAGGGGCCTGTAGCTCAGGTGGTTAGAGCGCTACACTGATAATGTAGAGGTCCGTGGTTCGAGTCCACGCAGGCCCACCATAGAACCTAAAGTGGTTCCTGTTAAAAATTTTGTTAATTACTTATCGGCTAGTTTATTGTCTCCTTTGTCAAAGTGGTGATAAATCTCTGAGCAAGTAATAAAATGTATTTGGGGGATTAGCTCAGCTGGCTAGAGCACCTGCCTTGCACGCAGGGGGTCAACGGTTCGAATCCGTTATCCTCCACTTCTTTCGGGGAAATCCCGACTCTTTCTCATATGTGAGAAAAAAGTTCATTGACATATTGCGTAGAAACTGTAACAGAGTAGTCGCTGCGTGAGCAGCGGTTAATATGATTAAAAGAGTAAGTGAATAAGGGCGCACGGGGGATGCCTAGGCTCTCAGAGGCGAAGAAGGACGTGCC
>NZ_NIUC01000013.1 GCF_002807035.1 Algoriphagus formosus
GACTTCCGTATAGGGCCCTCAGAGACGATGAGGTTGATAGGCTGCAGGTGTAAAGGCAGTGATGTCATAGCCGAGCAGTACTAATTGCCCGAAAGCTTACCGAAATCCTGTTGCAGTTTCTACAAGATATGTTATCCCGATAGCGATCGGGAGTATCGAGTATCAAGTACGAAGTACAATGTACCAAGTACCAAGATAATGATACAGAACAATAAGACATTAGACCAAGGGTCTGGTAGTAGAGAGATTGAATCTTGCTACTTGCTACCGGCTACTTGAGTCTTCCAGTTTAGGCGGCCTGGCGCAGGGGTTCCACCTCTTCCCATCCCGAACAGAGCAGTTAAGCCCTGCAGCGCCGATGGTACTGGGGTTACACCCGGGAGAGTAGGTCGCCGCCTCATTATTCAAAACCTCAATCTACCGATTGGGGTTTTTTGGTTTTAGGACAACCCTCT
>NZ_NIUC01000014.1 GCF_002807035.1 Algoriphagus formosus
GGTAGACCTGAAGGCGGTAACCGCAAGGAGCCGTTTAGGGTAGAACCGGTAACTGGGGCTAAGTCGTAACAAGGTAGCCGTACCGGAAGGTGCGGCTGGAACACCTCCTTTCTGGAAAGAAAACCTGTCGGTTATTGGAAGAAGTACTGCTGTGCACATTTCACGTGATCCGCTGTCGGGGCTGAAGGCCCCGGGGAGAAGCGGAAGCAAGTTCATTGACATATTGCGTAGAAACTGTAACAGAGTAGTCGCTGCGTGAGCAGCGGTTAATATGATTAAAAGAGTAAGTGAATAAGGGCGCACGGGGGATGCCTAGGCTCTCAGAGGCGAAGAAGGACGTG
>NZ_NIUC01000015.1 GCF_002807035.1 Algoriphagus formosus
ACCGGAATCGTATTGGTGTCGGTCTCAGGACCTGTCTGATCAGAGTCAGCAGTCGCGATGTTCACGATGCTTGTGCCCAGATCGCTTTCCTGAACCGTGTAATCCAACGTTCCTGTCGCGGTCTCACCTGGAGCCAATGTCGTCGCAGACAAGGTCACTGCTCCTAATTTATCATCCACTACCGTCACGTTAGTCAAGATCGCTGATCCCGTGTTCTCTACCGTAAACGTGTAAGTAATCAC
>NZ_NIUC01000016.1 GCF_002807035.1 Algoriphagus formosus
GATCTGGACAAGCCGTCCTGCAAGCAGGCCGGAGAAGTTCTTTGAAATGTTGTACAGCAAGAAAAAGCCAAAACAAGAAAGACAGGGCGGCCCGCAAGGGTCGTACATTAGGTTACTATACAATGGAGAGTTTGATCCTGGCTCAGGATGAACGCTAGCGGCAGGCCTAATACATGCAAGTCGAGCGGTAGAGATACTTTCGGGTATTTTGAGAGCGGCGCACGGGTGCGTAAC
>NZ_NIUC01000017.1 GCF_002807035.1 Algoriphagus formosus
CGACCACCCCAGTCAAACTACCCACCAAGCAATGTCTCCCGAGACGGGATTAGATACCAGACAAACAAAGGGTGGTATTTCAACGGTGACTCCACAACGCCTGGCGACGCCGCTTCACAGTCTCCCACCTATCCTACACATCGTTTGCCCAGTACCAATGCTAAGCTGCAGTAAAGGTTCATGGGGTCTTTCCGTCCCGTTGCGGGTACGCGGCATCTTCACCGCGACTACAA
>NZ_NIUC01000002.1:0-119468 GCF_002807035.1 Algoriphagus formosus
GTAACCTAATGTACGACCCTTGCGGGCCGCCCTGTCTTTCTTGTTTTGGCTTTTTCTTGCTGTACAACATTTCAAAGAACTTCTCCGGCCTGCTTGCAGGACGGCTTGTCCAGATCCGCGGCCTCCCGCCGATCCGCTCAAAAAAAGACGCTTCCCGTCCCGTTTTGGCTTGTTTTGGTGTTTTTCGTTCCGGCGCTTCTGCCGGGCTTCTGCCCCGCTTTCGCCGAACAGGACTGCAAAGGTAAGAACTTTTATTTTCCCGGCAATATCTGGTGAAAAATAATTTGAAAATCTTTTTTCCAATATCCCCGATGCCTTCTCCCCGCTTTTCAATTCCCCCAGCGCCTTCTGCGCTTTCGGGAGGACAAATATCGCAGGATTTTATTTCTTAACAAATCACAACCACAACCTTTTTTTACTTTGTCAAGTAAGTGGTTGAGGATAAAGCAGGAATAGATCAAACTTTTTTTTACCCAATCAAAAAATCTGAGGATTAAAATCGAAAACCCGGTGGATTGGACATCTTTCGCTTTGCTGGATTTGGGGAAAGCAGATAGCGAATCGATATCTCATGAGCTCCTCCGGTAGCAGTTTGACCCAACTTTGAAATCAAAAAATCATAACTATATCCAATTTCAATTCCCGACTCAAGACTAATTCCAACCAAGGCAACAATGGACTCACTATTCGGAAGTTGATATTTTGTCGGAAGACCTCGATACCAAAGCCCGAGAATTAGGGGTTCGAAATAAAACTCTGTTCCTATATCCAACTGAGAAAATGCACCCTGACTTTTATAATTAAATGCGAAAGCCAGACTACGTTCCTGATTCGTGTTGTTAAAAAAATCATTGATATCACCTGGAGCCAAATCAAATCTTATCCCACCATGAGCGTTAAACCTGATTGGGAGCGTATTACTCTCTACATCCAAATAACTGATGGGCGGCTCGAGCAAATGGAAAGCCGAGAAACCAAACCAATAACGCTCCCCATAAGCCAAAATACCCGCATGAGCATCAAAAGCCCGTAATTGACTATCCCCCTCAAATCCCTCTCCAGGAGCCCCGATAATTACTCCCCGATCAATATCTAGCTGCGTTCCTAAAATGATATCATCAAAAAGAGCATCTCGGGAATAGAAACTACCCTGCATTCCAAATTGCAAAAAGTCAGATTCGGATAGCCGCAAACGATATGAATAAACCAGTCCTGCCTCCATTACCTGACTTTGAAGGAAACTTTCTCGAGAACCAGTAAAGATCAATCCAAACCCACTGTTAATTTCTTCTTTGAAAAAATCGGCATAAGCAGTGTAGGAAATAAAGCTTTCGTCCAAACCGGGCCATTGATTCCTGAAGTTCGCTCCGAGTCGGGCCTGATCGGTGCTACCAGCAAAGGCGGGGTTCAAATACAAAGGATTTGCATAGAATTGTGAATACTGCACATCCTGGCCTTTTGCAAAAAAGCTAATGAAGATAAACGTAAGGAAAATCCAATCTCGATACCTCATCTAATTAATCGGAATTTTCCTGTCTCAGTAATTGATTCTCCTTCTACCGTTTCAGCATTGATCCTAAAGATATAAAGACCAGCATCCAAAAGCTTTCCCTCTAGGGTTCCATCCCAACCAGGCCCCTGCAATTCATCTGATCGGAAGAGCAACTCACCCCAACTATTAAAGATCATCAAATCGACAGCTACTAAGCCTTTGTATTTGGGAGTGAAAGTTTTGTTTTCATCCGCATTGGGTGTGAAGCCAGTGGGTGACATTATTCGGTAGCTCTTGGTAATCAAAACCGTCTTTTGGAAAGATTCTTGGCAACCGTACTGGTCCGTAATTGTCAATACAACCTGGAACTCTCCCTTTTTTCCAAAAACATGAATGGGGTTCTGCTCCGTGGATGTACTTCCATCACCAAAGTCCCAAGACCATTCCACCGCTCGTTCATCAGCAAGCTCGGTAAAAGCAATCGGATCATCAGCAAATATACCTCCGCTCTCATCATCTCTGATATCCGTTCCCTCTACCACAAAGTCAAAATCTACGGTCAGTGGAATTAATTGGATAAATACCTCCACCTCAGTTGACTGAGTATTGTAACATTCAAAACCCTTTGGTTTTGCAGTCAACTCGTAAAAACCTCCTAAAGGAACTTGCTCGATCTCTTCATTGAATAATTCTAGGCCGTTTCCTGTCAGTCGATAGTCATATTCATCCGGCTCATAATTCAATAAAAAATCAAAAACATTTACCGGTTCATTTATTTCACATCCTATGACCGTCCCGGACATTTGTAGGGAAGGATATTCAGGGAAAAGCACTTGTACTTGATTGGACTTAGCAGGGCAATTCTTTCGATTATAAGCCCAAATCTCATAAAGGCCAGGTTCAAAAACCTCCAAATTCGCAGCCGTCTCTCCTTCGAGCAAAGTGCCATCTTTGTACCATTCGTAGCGCTGATAGGCTTCATCTCCTTCGGAAACAAAAACTACACTTTCACCAGGACAAAGATTAAAAGACTCTTCGATTGGGCTTTCAACTCCTTCGGCTAAAATTCGGACCGGAGCGGGTGATTCCTGAATATTCAAAGTAATCTTATTTCCCGATGATGCTTTACCATAATTATCTGTGATCGTATAAAAGACTTCTACCTGTTGATCTCTTGTACCCGGATTGGGGAAAAAAGTATAAGCCCCAGCTTCGCCAGCTCGAATAGTCCCTTGGGGTAGGACCAAAACCTGATTTTCTTCCAGGCATTTTCCCTGATTGCACACATCAGAACTATTCTCCTGAATATCCTCCAGCTTTTCAAAAAACTGCAAGCAACGAATCTGAGAATCCTGATTGGGAAGCACTACCTCTTCATCCGTAATGAAATACTGATTTTCTTGACCTTCACAAGAAGCCACATCTTCAAAATCCACTCCTTTCGGATCAACGAGATCATCATCTGCAGAAACCTCTACAACAAGATTTCTGATTTCATGGAAGTTGGTAAATCCACCTGTAGAAGCTGAAAATCCGATTTTTAATTCTTTTGGTGGTTGGAAAGCATAGGCTCGATCAAAAATAGCCACCATCCTTGGGTTATTTGGTTCGGTAGTGACCATCATGTCGACTTTAAATTGATAGCCAACACCTTGCTCCACAGGCTGTAGATCTATAAACACTTTCCGATACCCAACTTGATTGGGATCTGTGACCCGTTGTGTACCGGTTCCTCCCGAACTAATTTCAAAAGTCCTTTCTGGGCTTAAGCCTAAGTTGCCTGCATCAAGCGTTCTTCTACCTATTATGAAAGGATATCCTGACAATCCATTCCCGGGACCGCGCACCACAACTGTATTGGGAACTAGTGCTTCGCCAACTCCAGGAAAACCTCCATTTTTTCCCTCAGCAGTATTTCCAAAATTTCCAAACTCATCAAAGCCAATTCCCATATAGGCATTGGTAAGTCCAGGTTCATTGTTTCGCTGTGCATAGCCAAGGGATCCTCCAAATCCTCCTGGAGCAAAATTTTGGGTCGCGGCATCAAATAAAAAAACAGCTAATCCATCTGCGCGATTTTCAATATCTCCCCCGTAGCTGAAATATTCGAATTCTACCTTTATGCCATAAACAGATGGAAAAGGAACATCAATATAAACGTAACCACGCTGCTCAGTCTGATTGTTGGTAAGCCTCAAAACCCCATCAACCAAAACCGCATCGCCTCCAAAAACTGTATTAGCTTGAGTAGAGCTCGTCTGAAAAGTCTCACAATAGGGAAAGCCAAACTGCCCCTGAGCTTTAAGTGAAATTAAAAATAAAATAATGAATGCTATCCTTCTCAATCCTTCAACTTTCTGCTAAAATAGGAACCCCTTCGGTGAAAACTAAAAAAGCCCCGAAGTTTTCACCTCGAGGCCTTAATTTTTCCTTATAAATCAACGAAGAATCGTCTGAACTCTATCTGGTCCCACTGAAACTAATCGAATGGGAACCTGTAATTCTTTTTCCAAGTAAGACACATAGCCTTTCAGTTCGGCCGGAAAATCATCGTATGATCTCACCTCATCCAAGCCACAATTCCAACCCGGCAAAGTCTTGTAGATCGGTGTAGCCTCGATATCTGAAATCTCGAAGGTCAATTTATCTACCACGCTACCATCTTTCAACTGATAATGGGTACAAACTTTGATTTCCTCAAAGATATTCAGCACATCAGCTTTCATCATAAATAGCTGCGTAACGCCATTGATCATGATGGAGTATTTCAAGGCTGGAAGATCCAACCACCCACAGCGACGCGGTCTGCCCGTGGTGCTTCCAAATTCATTTCCCTCCTTACGCATAGCCTCTCCAGTATCATCAAAAAGCTCAGTAGGAAACGGTCCACTTCCTACGCGAGTGCAATAGGCTTTGAAAATACCGAAAACCTCACCAATCCGAGATGGAGCTACCCCCAAACCAGAACAAGCTCCTGCCGTCATGGTACTACTACTAGTCACGAATGGATAGGAACCAAAATCTATATCAAGCAGTGAACCTTGGGCTCCTTCTGCCAAAATCTTTTTACCTCCTGAAAGCGCCTCATTAACCACATATTCACTGTCAATTAGATTTAGGCTTTTGACGAAAGTGATTGCCTCAAAAAAGCTTTTCTCCAATTCCGGTAATTCATCCAGAGGAAAATCATAGAAGGATAAAATGGTCCTATGTTTTTCGAGAAGGGTTTGGTATTTATCATTGAAATCGGGACTTAAAATATCCCCAATCCGAAGCGCAGATCGACCAATTTTATCTTGATAAGTTGGGCCGATTCCTTTGAGAGTAGACCCGATCTTTTTATCGCCCTTGGACTTCTCGTAGGCCGCATCTAATAATTTATGTGTGGGAACGATGATTGTCGCCTTTTTGGAGACGACCAGGTTTTTCATATAATCTATCGAAAACTTCCCAAGTCCTTCGATCTCTTTCTTTAGGATTACCGGGTCTAATACCACTCCATTCCCAATGATATTCAATATCTGCGAGCGGAAAATACCTGATGGAATCTGATGAAGGACATGCTTGATTCCGTCAAACTCCAACGTATGCCCTGCATTCGGCCCACCTTGAAATCTGGCGACGATTTCATATTCAGGAGCCAAAACATCCACAATTTTACCTTTACCCTCATCTCCCCATTGGAGACCGAGCAATACATCCATCTTCATAATGATGCGGGGATTACTTTACTATCAAAGATTTTTTAAAGGCCGAAATTTGCGATTCAAAGAATCAAAACCAAGTGAAACTTGGGAATAATCATCAAATCATTCAAAATTCCTTCTTAAACTAAAATGCAGCTCTAAAATCCTCAACCGAATCATAGACTGAAAAAATATTATTCAACTTAGTAATGATCAAAAGTTTTTTGACATGCTCTGAAGGTGCAGTCAGATAAACTTCTCCGCCGGCATTCCTCATTTTTGTCAGCATGGTAATCAGTAAGCCTATCCCTGACGAGCTAATGTAGCGCACCTCTTTAAGATTTACTACAAATGTTTTAGCACCTTCCTGTATCGCATCGGATACAATCTCTACGAGCTTAGGCCCCATCTCATCACCTATCAAATCTCCCTGAATGTGTAAATAATGGGCCTTATCGTCCTTTTCTGATTGATAGCTTAGTTTCATCTGTTTATAATTTGTTTTTCAAAGGCCACAAACTGTCTTGTACCGATTCCGAGATCCCTTCTGCTTCAGGCAGTCTTTATTTTATCTTTTAATTTTGGATCGTGATCGGTCAGAAGCCAAATTTTATAAAAAGGACCGATCTCCCACTGTATAAAGAAATATTTGAAATCATCCTTGATTTTAAGCTTCTGGACTTGGTCTATTTTCGCAATTCTCCTTGTTACAGTTACCATACAAAATCAATGAATGATGAAGCACCTTGAAGTTCAAGATATCTCCAACGGTATTTTGGATATTTTGGATGCGTGGATCACAAAACTCCAGGACCTCATTGCAATCAATACAGATCAAATGATCGTGCTGTTTGTATCCGTAGGATTTTTCGAATTGCGCTAGATTCTTCCCAAACTGATGCTTGGTCACCAAATCACATTCAACCAATAGATCTAGGGTATTATAAACCGTAGCCCGACTGACCCGATAATTTTTATTTTTCATGCTGATGTAGAGCCCTTCTACATCAAAATGACCGGACCGACTGTATATTTCCTCTAAAATCGCATATCGTTCGGGCGTTTTTCGGAGTTTTTGATTCTCCAGATATGCCGTAAATATTCTCTTGACTTCCTCGAAATGTGCGGTATTCAAAGACATTTATTTATTTTTTTGTCAAATATAACCCTTGCTGGGGAGAATTAATTCACTCTAATCAAATCGAGTTACCTTAATGATCCCTTCGACCTCTTTGAGGTTTTTCACTAAAGTCTCCAAATGCTCCGTACTGTGAACATAGAGCTTGATTGTCCCCTCAAAAATTCCCGCATCTGAATCTACGGTAATAGATCGCATATTCACTTTAAGCTCACTGGAAATCACTTTGGTGACATCATTGATCAGCCCCACCCGATCTGTTCCTACAATATGAAGCCCTGCCAAAAAGGCTATTTCTTTTTGACTTGTCCAGCGAGCTTTGATTACACGGTTTCCATGATTAGAAAGCAACTCCAAGGCATTCGGACAGGATGTTCGGTGGATTTTGATTCCTTCATTCACCGTAACAAAGCCAAACACATCATCACCGGGAATTGGATTGCAACACTTGGCCAATATATAATCAACCACATCCATATCTTCCCCGATCAACAACTGGTCATGATCTGGCCCTTTAAGGCTCTTGATTTCCTTGGTGAAGGTTGATTCATCCCGAACTTTCTCCTGAATAGCCTTATGCTTTAACTTTTGATTTTCTCGGAAATCTTTGAAGGATTTGATTGTAGTTGGATCAATAATCCCCTTTCCAACCTTATAATAAAAGTCGTTGGCTGTCTTTAATTCAAAATAAGCGCGAAGCTTTTCCACTGTCTCGGAGCTAAACTCCATTTTCATTTGCTTCAGCTTACGCTGCACAATCTCTCTTCCGTCTACAATCGCAGACTTTTTTTCCTCCCTTAGCGCATCCTTGATTTTAGCTTTTGCACGCGAGGTGACTACATGATTGAGCCAATCTTCTGAAGGCTTTTGCTTATTTGATGTAAGGATTTCGACCTGATCGCCGTTTTTTAGTTTATGAGTAATCGGCACCAGCTTTTGATTGACTTTGGCTCCGATACATCGGGCTCCCACTTCTGTGTGGATTTCAAATGCAAAGTCCAAAGCAGTAGAGCCGAAGGCCAGTACTTTTAAATCTCCTTTGGGAGTAAAAACAAAAACCTCTTCTTGGAAAAGATTTCCCCTGAAGTCATCCATAAACTCTATGGCATTTCCTTCATTGGATTCGAGCATGCTTCTCACTTGGGTGATCCATTCGTCCAAACCTGAAGTAGTCTTGCCCGGAGCATCTTTTTCTTTGTATTTCCAGTGTGCCGCGTATCCTCGCTCTGCAATTTCATCCATCCTTCTCGTACGAATCTGAACTTCCACCCACTGACCGAGATTACTCATGACAGTGGTATGAAGGGATTCATATCCATTTGAACGAGGTGTAGAAATCCAATCTCGGAGACGGTCTGGATTTGGGCGGTAAAAATCTGTCACGATAGAGTACACTTGCCAACAGTCGGCTTTTTCATTTTCCAACTCAGACTCCAAGATAATCCGTACTGCAAAAAGGTCATATACCTCTTCGAAAGGTATATTTTGTTTTTTCATCTTGTTGTAGATGGAGTAAACCGACTTAGGCCTTCCTTTAATACTAAATTTGAATCCCTGTCGATTGAGCTCCTCCTCGATGGGCTGGATGAATTGCCGGATAAATTTATTCCGGTAGGACTTGGACTCATTGATTTTATGAACGATCGCCTTGTAGGTGGTGGTATCGGTAAATTTTAGATACAAATCCTCGAGTTCGGATTTGATCGCATAAAGCCCTAGCCTATGTGCAAGCGGAGCGTAGAGATACATCGTCTCAGAGGCGATTTTCAATTGCTTGTGGCGAGGCATGCTTCCCAGCGTACGCATATTATTCAGACGATCCGCTATTTTGATCAAAATTACCCGGACGTCATCAGAAAGCGTTAGAAGCATTTTTCGGAAGTTCTCCGCCTGCTGAGAGCTACCATATTCGAACACGCCAGCAATCTTGGTCAAGCCATCAATAATGGTCATGACCTTATGACCAAATTCCCGCTCAATATCCTCTAGCTCCCAATAGGTATCTTCCACTACATCATGCAAAAGCGCAGCTACTATTGACGTGGTACCCAAGCCAATCTCCTCCACACATACCAAAGCCACCTCCAATGGATGATAGATGTAAGGTTCGCCAGATTTACGGCGCATATCCTTATGCGCCTCCAAAGACACATTAAAGGCCTTTTTGATGATTTTCGCATCTCCAGGCTTTAAGATTGGTTTGGCCTGTCGGAGCAGACGACGGTACCTTTTCAGGATTTCTTTTCGCTCTTCTTCTATATCAACTTGGATCATGGACATATTAGAAATTTAACACAAAAATGGTAAGGATGATTTCTATTTCAGAATCTAAAATATTTTTTTCTCGGATGCTTGCAAATATTCAGGAAGTACCTACCTTTGCATCCACAATTGACAGCCGTACGAAAGTGATACGGTCGAAAAGCGGATGTGGCGAAATTGGTAGACGCACTAGACTTAGGATCTAGCGCCGCGAGGCATGGGGGTTCGAGTCCCTCCATCCGCACACAAATCGAACCCTCAATCACTCCCTGAAAACACTCAGGAAAGCGATTGGGGGTTTTTAGTTCGAAATCATCATAAATATTTTATACGTTGGAAATTACACTAGACAAGCATTCCGCAAATCAAGCCTCTATTAAAATTAAACTAACGGAGGCAGATTATCAACCCAAGGTAGACGCCAAGCTAAAAGACTATGCTAAAAAAGTCAGCATTAAGGGCTTTAGACCTGGCAAAGCGCCTGTTTCTATG
The DNA here is from genome assembly GCF_002807035.1 of Algoriphagus formosus. Taxonomy (GTDB): domain Bacteria; phylum Bacteroidota; class Bacteroidia; order Cytophagales; family Cyclobacteriaceae; genus Algoriphagus; species Algoriphagus formosus. The sequence goes on from NZ_NIUC01000002.1 coordinate 9,071, forward strand.
GTAAAAAATATCTACGGAACTTCCATTCTAGTAGATGAGATCAATTCCATCCTCGGTGATTCACTGAACAATTACATTAAGGAGCAGTCCTTTAGAATCCTAGGAGATCCACTTCCTGTAGAAAAAGTTGAAGATCAAATCGACTGGAAAAAGCAGAAAGATTTTGATTTCGAATACAAAATTGGCTTCGTCGAGAATTTTGAACTTCCAATCGATGAAAATCTTGAGGCGGTGAAGTATCAAATCCAAGTGGATGACAAACTGGTCGATGAAACTATTCAAAACCTCAAGTCTCAGTACGGCGAAAGTACTAACCCTGAATCCGTAGAAGCTGGCGATCATGTTTACGGTGATGTTAAAGCTAAAGAGGGTGATTTTGAGCATACCGTTTCTTTGGATCTATCTAAAATCACCAAAAAACTGGCTGAAAAATTCATCGGAAAAGGCAAGGAAGACGTAGTAGACTTCGATGCTAAGGATGTCAAAAAAGGTCAGTGGGAAGAAGCATTTGGATTAACGGAGGAAGACGCGAAAGACCTATCTGGAGCGCTTTCTTTTACCATCAAGAATGTAAACAGAAAGGCAGAAGCTGAAATGAATCAGGAATTTTTTGATAAAATCTTTGGTCCTGATCAAGTAAAAACCGAAGAGGAATTTATTGCCAAGGTAAAAGAGACCCTTCAGTCTAGCTACGATAGAGAATCTCAAGTTTTCACAGAGGAAGAGTTGAAAAAGACCTTGGTCGAGAAAGCGAACCTTGAACTTCCAGAAGACTTCTTGAAGGAATGGTTGCTAAGAGCCAATGAAGGCAAAGTGACTGAGAAAGATGTAGAAAATGAATTCCCTGCTTATTCAAGACAGTTGATTTGGTCATTGATCTCGAATGAAATCGCTCGTGCTAACGACATCAAGGCTGAGCATGCAGATGTAATCGAGAAAACCAAGGAAATGATCCGTGAGCAATTTGCTTCGTCCGGCCTTGGATCTTCTATGGAAGAGAGCATGGATATGTTTGTTGACAATTACCTACAAGGTAATGAAGGTCAAAACTATATGAACATGCTGACCTCAGCTCAGAATGATAAGGTTTTAGCATATGTTCAAGAGAAAATAAAACTTGTCGAAAAGAACCTAAGCATCGATGACTTTAAGGAACTTTTGGAAAAGTAAATTGCTTTAAAGCTTAAAAAAGTCCTTATTTAAGGGCTTTTTTTATTTTTAAGCAACCATATTCAAAAAACCAATTATGATTAACAAAGAGGAATTCAGAAAATTTGCGATTCACAATCAGGGAGTAAGTGGATCGGCATTTGACCAGTACACCCAACATATCGAAAATATGACCCGAGCGGTCATCGAAGAGCGTCCTTCAAACTTCCGCGAAATCGACGTATTCTCTCGATTGATCATGGACCGGATCATTTTTTTAGGAACTCCTGTAGATGATCATATTGCCAATATTATCATTGCTCAATTACTTTTCTTGGAGTCAGTAGACGCTAAGAAAGACGTATTGCTTTACATCAACAGCCCGGGGGGCTCCGTGACTGCTGGTCTGGGGATCTATGATACCATGCAATATATCGGTCCTGATGTGGCTACTATCTGTACGGGAATCGCCGCATCCATGGGTGCTGTATTACTAGCAGGTGGTGCAAAAAATAAGCGATCTGCCCTCCAGCATTCGCGAGTGATGATTCACCAGCCTTCAGGTGGTATGCAAGGGCAATCCAAGGACATGGAAATTTCCTTGAAATTAATCCTTTCTATGCGTCAGGAGCTTTATCAGATTTTGGCAAATCATACTGGCAAAACTTACGAAGAAATCGAACGCGACTCGGACCGTGACTATTGGCTTAAGGCACCAGAAGCCAAAGAGTACGGACTTATCGACGAAGTTCTAGTTAAAAAATCAGTTTAATGGCACAAGTTACCTGCTCTTTCTGCGGTAGAAATAAAAAGGATGTGGATCTGATGGTCTCCGGAATATCAGCCCACATCTGTAATTTTTGTATCGAACAAGCACATATGATCCTTGGTGAAGAGGAAAAGACTAAGAAGTCTGCCCCTTCTAAACCAAAGTTCAAACTCAAAAAACCGAAGGAGCTCACCGAATTCCTCGGCCAATATGTAATTGGTCAGGAGGATGCTAAAAAAGTACTCACAGTAGCGGTATACAACCACTACAAAAGGCTACAGCAACAAATAGACCCAGATGATATCAAGATTGAAAAATCCAATATCATCATGGTGGGCGATACCGGTACCGGAAAGACTTATCTCGCTAAAACTTTGGCAAGAATCCTTGAGGTACCATTCTGCATCGCAGATGCGACGGTACTCACCGAGGCAGGTTATGTAGGCGAAGATGTGGAAAGCATCTTGACCAGATTGCTTCAGGCAGCAGACTACAATGTGGAAGCTGCCGAGAGAGGGATTGTGTATATCGATGAGATTGACAAAATCGCTCGAAAGTCTGACAATCCTTCGATTACCAGAGACGTAAGTGGTGAGGGCGTTCAGCAAGCCATGTTGAAGCTATTGGAAGGAACGGTTGTGAATGTACCGCCTCAGGGTGGGAGAAAGCACCCGGACCAGAAAATGATCGCTGTCAATACTGAAAACATCTTGTTTATCTGCGGGGGAGCATTTGACGGAATAGCGAGACACATCGCCAAGCGTCTCAATACCCAGCCACTTGGCTTTAGCAAGTCCGCAGGAGCGGCCATGGCTGATAGAGAAAATTTACTCCAATATGTGACTGCTCAGGACCTTAAAGCTTTTGGATTGATTCCAGAACTAATCGGTAGACTTCCTGTACTGACTCACTTGGACCCTCTTCACAAAGAAGCACTCAAGCAAATCCTAACAGAACCAAAGAATGCCCTTGTGAAGCAATACACCAAACTTCTGGAGATGGAAGGTGTTAAGCTGAAATTCAAAGAAAGCGGCTTGGATTTCATCGTCGATAAGGCTGTGGAATATAACCTTGGCGCTAGAGGCCTAAGATCTATTTGCGAAGCAATCATCACAGATGCGATGTATGAGCTCCCATCCGATGACAGTATCAAGGAGCTTGTCATTGATGAGGCCTATGCCAAGTCTCAATTTGACAAGTCAAAATTCAAACGACTACAAGTAGCTTAATATCAGACTAAGCTTTTTATACAAGCCAAATCATAAAAAAATCCCACTACTCATCGTAGTGGGATTTTTCATTTTTTTCAGTTACGCTTTTAATCAAGCTCAACTTCGAAGTAATATTCGGTACCGTCATTAAACATCCCTAATACCACGATTTCTTGACCGCTTAATGAGCTTAGCTCCTCAAGAAGATTTTCTGCATCAGAGATTCTGGTACGTCCATCTTCGCTAATAATGGATGTAATGATAAAACCTGGTCTTGCACCTGCAGATCTCCAAGCGGATCGTCCAACGGTAGCAATCATTGCTCCTCCGGCGATTCGAAGCCGCTCTTTCTGATCATCAGAAATATTTTCAAATACAACGCCGTCATATTCGTAGGTTTTCTTAACCTCTTTCTCTACAATTTTGGTGTTTCCATCAAAGTTTCGGAGGGTAGCCATTGCTTCCATCTTCTTACCATCACGCAAATACTCCACCTTCACTTGATCGCCTGGACGTTTTCTAGCTACCATTTCTTGAAGGATAGAAACGGATGTAGTCTCTCTACCATCCACTCCTACGATGATATCACCTGGCTGCAATCCTGCTTCTTCACCGCCGCTGTTTGGATTTACTCCATTGATATAAACTCCCTGATCTACAGGCAACTCAGTATTTAATTCCTCTGCTAGCTCAGGACTTACGTCTCGAATTGTCACCCCTAATAGCCCGCGCTGAACGGTTCCGTATTCCAAAAGATCATCGACTACTTTCCGAACGAGCGAACTAGGCACAGCAAAGGAATAACCATTGAAAGTACCTGTACGTGTAGCAATCGCTGTATTGATCCCAATCAATTCTCCTGCTAAATTGACCAATGCACCTCCAGAATTACCCGGATTGACCACTGCATCAGTCTGAAGGAAGGATTCAATTTGAAGGTTATTTTCTACTCCACGAAGAATCCCGATGTTTCTGGCTTTTGCCGAGATAATCCCCGCTGTCACGGTGGAATTTAGATTGAATGGGTTTCCTACGGCAAGGACCCACTCTCCTATTTTTGTTTGATCAGAATTACCAAACTTCACAAAAGGAAGACCATTGGCTTCGATTTTCAATAATGCCAGGTCAGTAGTAGGATCGGTTCCAATTACTTTAGCGACAAATCGCTTATTATTGTCTAGGGAGATATCAATTTGAGAAGCTCCTTCGACCACATGGTTATTGGTCACGATATATCCGTCTGACGAAATTATTACACCTGAGCCTGAACTCATGGGATTTCTCGACCCAGGGCCTTGCATTGGGTTTTCATCTCCCGGAGGAAATCCAAAAAGCTCTTCGATTGGATTCCTTGGTCGGGAAGCGGTATATCCTAATGTACTTTTGACGTGTACTACTGCAGGTGTGACTATCTCTGCAGATGCCACAAAATTAATCCCATCAGGGATCGTGAAATTTTCTCCGGCAAGTAGGTTTACGAAACTTGCATTTTGCTTTTCTTCAAATGTGGTAGCTCCCTGTGGCTGGAGGAAATAACTAACCCCTGCCAAAGCCACCATACCTCCAATGAGGGAGGCCAATAGCATTCCTAGAAAGAATTGTCTTTTGCTCATAGTTTACTTTCTTCTTGTTTTGCTGATTTAACTCAAAAATTATTCAATCAGGTCCATTTGGAAAATCAATTTAACCAGTTTTAACCGGCATCTATATTATTCTAACCCAAAAAAAAGAGTGGGGTTCACCCACTCTTCAGATTATTTTACTTCAATCAAGGCTTTATTGACTTTTTTCTCAGCTTTTGGAAGGGTTATTTTCAAAATTCCATCTTCATAGACAGCCTCGATTTTATCTGCCTGTACATTGTCTGGTACGTAAAACACTCTTGAAAATGCACCAAACTGAGATTCAAGGGAATGGAAGTTTTTACCTTCCTTCTTTTCCTCAACTTTTCGCTCACCAGAAATGGTCAAGCGACCATCAGTCAAGTCTACCTTGAAATCTTGCTTTTTCATTCCAGGCACCATTACCTGCAGTTCAAACTGAGAATCATCCTCAGAAATATCTACTGCCGGACTAAACTTTCGATTTACTTCTCCAAGTGACTCATTGAAAAATTTATCAAAGAAGCCACCAAAGGTGGAAGGGAACATCGGGTCGAGTTGATTATATTTTACTAGTTTCATAATTGGTTTTGTTTTGAGTTCTAAACGTTAACTGATTACTGATTAGAAATTTTAATACCAAAGCGAAAAATCAGTCATCTTGTCACTTTTTCTTAGCTAAACAGTAATTATTTTGTCAAAAAGTCATGATATTTTATCAATTTCATTTGACTATGATTTTTCCTATTTTGAGAATTCATTTCTGAATAATATGAAACCACTCCGCCTCTTAGTTTTTAGTGTATTTGTTTTTTTAAGCTTTCCACTGATTTCCAATAGCCAGACTATAAAAAAGGATGTTATTGATAAAATTACTGGCATTTCTGATTCTTTAAAGCTTGAAACTGAAAGCGAAGAGGTAATAAACCTTCTTGAAGTAGAAGAAGCGATAAATCAACAAGAACAGCAATTGAGCAGATTGCTTCCACAATTGATTTCTAAAATAAAACGCTATTCCATCGACATAAGTAAGACGCAGCTTTTGCTCAAAGAGCCCTTGGATACTACCGAAATGACTGAAATAATTCCTGAATTGGATCAGGCGATTCGCTCGATGCGGGGATTGATTGAAGACACGGTCCGGCAGGATAATGTGCGATACCTCAAAGGAATGAGCGCTATTCTCAGTGGAATATTAAGTGAAATTGAAAAGTTCGAAGCTATAATTGATTCTAGAGTAGATCTTGTTTTGAGGGCAAGTGAAAATCTCAATAAAATACAATCTGACTCTATTATTCGATATGACACAAAGAAACTCGAGTTTGCCCCTGAAGTATTTCAAGAGATTAATAATCTAAAAAAGCAAGTCTTCGATCTCGAAAAAGAGATATTCAAACAAGAACTCTTACTAACTAGATACCAATCACAATTAAATGATCTCAATAACCGAGTAATCTCTACAAGTCAATATTTCAAGCAAAAATCAAAGGAATTAAATCGTAAAATATGGAGTAAAGAAGTCAACTACTTATGGGAACAAAAAGATGAGACCTACGGGTCACAGAAATCGACTCTCACGATTATAAAGGAATCATTTTTTTCTAACGGAACCTTTGTTCTCTATTTCGTTGAGCGTAACCTGGCAAAACTCATTTTTTTCTTTGTGATACTAATTGTAGTTGGTTTTTATCTCAGAAGAACTATCAAACTAATCGAGCAAGAGAAGAATTTTAGCCAGACTATTTTATCAAAAAGCAAGTCTATCCACAACTACCCATTAATCTCCTCCTTTTTGATCATTATCCCTTTATATTTCTTTGTTTTTGATAGAACACCATTAGCTTTTAATTCAGCACTTTCAGTCATATTTTCCTTTCTATGTTCTTGGGTTATCAAAGATTTTTTCCCGGAGCGATTTAAGCGACTTTGGTGGATTTTTCTACCATTGACTCTTATTGGCCCTGTGCTTGGGGTGACTTGGGAGCACAACTATGGTGAAAGATTTTACTATTTGATAGCCAACATATTAGCCCTACTTTTTGGCTTTCTGGCACTTTCTACCATTAAAGAAAAAGATTTCAAGGGTAAATCCATCCTAAAAGTCCTCTTAGTTCTTTTGATCGTAACTCAGGTCTTTTCTCTAGGAACAAATACTTTTGGAAGGGTAAGTTTGGCTAAACTTTATGGTACCACAGGCATCACAAGTTTCTTCCGTGGAGTATCACTCTATATTTTTACAAACTTGGTGATGCAGTTTTTTTACCTGACTATCGAGTCAAAAAAAGAATCAGATACGATCTCAAGCTACATTGATTTTAGAGAGCTTGAAAAAAGATTTGCAGGGATTTTACAGGTTTTTGCTTTCAGTATCTGGGCCTATGGAATATTGATACATCTAGGTTACTTCGACACGATTTATGAAGGAGTTTCTGATTTCTTATCTGAGGAATATACCCTCGGAGAGACATCATTCACTTTTGGAACAGTACTGCTTTTTATGATCATCTTGTTGGTTTCGTCTTTCCTTTCTAACAGTATTGCCTATTTCTTTTCCACCTTTGATCAAAAGAACGCCACATCCCGGAAAAATCGACTTGGAAGTTCTGTCCTTTTGATACGATTAGCTGTGATGACCATAGGTTTTTTTATAGCTCTCACGGCAGCAAAAATACCTCTAGACCGAATCACAATCGTCTTGGGTGCTCTTTCAGTAGGTATTGGTTTTGGACTTCAAACCATCATCAATAATCTGGTTTCAGGGATAATTCTCGCATTTGAGCGTCCTATACAGATCGGAGATGAAATCGAAGTAGGAATGAATAAAGGTACTGTCAAAGAAGTCGGCATTAGAGCAAGTAAAATCCAAGCCTATGATGGCTCCGAAATAGTAGTTCCAAATGGAGACCTGCTCTCTCAAAGCCTGATCAATTGGACGCTTTCTGATAAGAGACGTCGAGTGGAGCTCATAATTGGAGTGGCTTATGATTCCGACATGAAGAAAGTCAAAGAAATATTGACGGAGATCTTGAATAGAGATAATATTTTGAAATTACCTCAGCCAAGAGTCTTTATGCAAAATTTTGGAGAATCTTCTGTTGACTTCAGGTTGCTTTTCTGGGTGGGAAGTATGGATATATGGCTAGAAATGAGGTCTGAGGTCATGACTTCGATCTTTGAAGCCTTTCAGCAAAATCAAATCGAGATTCCTTTCCCAAAAAGAGACTTGTATCTTAAGACTGTTCCTTCAAGTTGGCAGGAAAAAGTATCTCCCCCGATTAGGGAAAATCAGGAAGGCAACTCAGAAAGTCAGGCATAAAAAAATCCCCGGGGCGACCGGGGATTCACTTTCAAATCAAAATTGCATTTATGCTTTTTTGACGTTGATGGCATTAGGACCTTTCTTGCCATCTTTGACGTCATAAGTGACTTTGTCATTCTGGGCAACTTTGTCCACCAATCCGGTTGCGTGCACGAAGACATCACTTTGTGATTCATCGTCCACGATAAAACCGAAACCCTTGGCTTCATTGTAAAACTTTACTGTACCGGTAAACATAATAAATTGATATAAATTGTAATTGAACGTGCTGTTAATGTAAATATTTGTTTATAAATATCAAAAATTCCAAAATTCTATTTTGTTGCAATGAAAAAAATTTTTCTAATCCGACATGCAAAATCTTCCTGGGATGAGCCTTGGCTAAGAGACCATGACAGACCGCTTGCCCCAAGAGGTCTTAAGGCTGCTCCCATCATGGGAAAGCGACTTTTAAAAAAGGAAATTTTCCCTGATTTAATTATTTCATCTACAGCAGAGCGGGCAAAAGAAACAGCTATCCTTGTGGCAAAGGAACTAGGCACGACCAATCAAAAAATAGTGTTGGAATCCAGCCTTTATCACGCTCCGCCCAGCACTTATCTTAAGGTAATCAGACAACAACCCGAATCCATTCAAACTTTATTTTTGGTTGGACACAATCCGGGAATGACTGATTTGATTCAAAAATTGGGTGTGGACCTGGATAATTTGCCCACGGCTGGTATCTGCGGATTTACCTGCCTAGCTAATACCTGGAAGGAGTTTTCTAAAGAAAATAGCCAGTTGATTTTCATTGATTATCCAAAGAAAAGCACTTAAGGCGCCTCATACTTGCGGACATCTTGCTGCACTTCCTGAAACTCCTCTGGATTACTCAACAAATACTCGATTTTTCGGGCAACCTCTTCCGCCTTTACAAGCTCTCCCTGTTCTTTGAACTCCAAAAACTTCTGTAGTTCTGGAAAATCACTTTCTGCTGCCTTCCGGATTTCTTCTTGCATGTCAGTATCTACGATTCCGGGCGCCAAGCTGAAAAACCTAAAGTCAGAAGCCCCACTTTCTTTGTCGGCCACCATGGTAAACATGGCTAAAGCAGCTTTGGTACTGCAATATCCACCCCAACCTGCTACCGGTCTTGTGGCTGCACCTGAGGAAATATTACAGACCACTTTCTTCGCCGGGTGGTTTTTATAGGCCTTGATAAAAGCATTTGAAAGGTACATGGGAGCCAGCAAGTTGAGATTGACTTGCATACGCATTTCGCGCGGATGCATCTTACCGATAGGTTTGATCTCTCCTATCCAGCCAGCATTATTTACCAGGACGATTTGCTCGTAAGAATCCTCTGGAAAAAGGCCTTCCAATTCATTTTTCAATATATCCAGATCCGAAAGATCCAAACTAACCTGAGTTAAGTTGGGTGAATCTATATCTAATCTACTCCTCGATATTCCGATTATCTCAACACTTTCTAAACTCAAGTAATGCTCTAAAAGGGCTTTCCCCAAGCCTTTTGAATGGCCGGTGATTACCACAAGTGACTTATTCATATTTTAATTGATCAGGGTGATGAGTCAATTCTAACAAGTATCAATCCAAATTACTAAACCAGATTAAAAAGTTCCAGTTTGACCATTCAAGGAAAAAGCCCCGAACAACTCCGAGGCTTGTCAATTATAGAATGTATTGGGAAAGGTCTCGGTTTTTCACCAAGGTACTTAGACGCTCTTGCACCATTTCCTTTGTCACCATTATCTTCGAATTGGGTTCGATAGTATCCGGCACATCAAAAAGGAAATCATTTAATAAGTGGGACATGACGGTGTGCAATCTACGGGCACCGATATTTTCCACTTCCTGATTGATCAGAAAAGCAATACGAGCGATTTCCTCGATGGCCTCATCATTAAATTCAAGCGAAACCTGCTCTGCATCAAAAAGAGCTTGATATTGCTTGGTAAGCGCATTTTTGGGTTCACGAAGGATACGGGAGAAATCCTCCTGTGTCAAACTCTGAAGCTCGACTCGTATAGGGAATCTACCCTGAAGTTCTGGGATCAAATCAGAAGGCTTACTGACATGAAATGCACCTGCTGCTATAAAAAGCACATGGTCTGTGTTGATCACTCCATATTTGGTATTGACGGCAGAGCCTTCTACAATCGGCAGTAGGTCACGCTGCACACCTTCACGACTTACATCTGGTCCACCTCCATTTTTACCAGACTTGGAAGCCACTTTATCTATCTCATCTATAAAGATGATTCCGTTATTCTCTGCGAGTTTGATCGCTTCTTCTTTTACCTCGTCAAAATCTACCAACTTCGCTACCTCTTCTTCCAAAAGAATTTTACGGGCTTCGGCTATACTTACTTTTCGCTTTTTGGTACGCTTGGGCATCATTCCTGAGATCATATCCTGTAGCCCTTGCATGCTGGCATCATCCATCATGCCGTTTCCTATCATACCTACTCCGACTGGAGGCGCAGACTTCACATTGACCTCAACCTTGCGATCGTCTAGTTCGCCATTCCGAAGCTTTTCTCGGAATCGCTCTCTCGTACGCTCATTCAACTCGCTATCATCCGATGGCTCATCATCCGCATTCGCTGCTACGGGAGTTGTCCTGAATCCAGCACCTTTGACTGGAGGAATTAAAATATCCAAGATTTGCTCCTCCACAGCTTCAGCTGCCCGAGCTTTTACCGCCTCATTTTTGACCTCTCTCACGAGATGGACAGACTGCTCAACCAGGTCCCTGACCATGCTTTCCACGTCTCGGCCCACATAGCCTACTTCAGTGAATTTGGATGCTTCCACTTTGGTAAATGGTGCTTGGGCAATTTTTGCCAAGCGACGTGCAATTTCGGTTTTACCAACCCCAGTTGATCCAATCATCAAGATATTATTGGGGACGATATCCCGTTGAATATCAGATTTGACCATCATCCGACGTATACGATTTCGAAGTGCAATAGCCACATTTCGTTTTGCGTCGCCTTGTCCGATGATATATTTATCAAGCTCCACGACAATTTGACTAGGAGTAAGAGATTCTATTTTATTCATTTCAATGTTCTTTTAGTAAACAACCGGATTGATTCGCGGCTGTTTGGATGATTTTCAATCAGCCTTTCTTCTCATCTGGAAAAGAAAACTGTAAAGGCCTATCCACTTTTGACTTCAAGAGCGCAATGTCCAATACCTCGCTGACTCGATCCACAAAGTGAAATTCCAATCCTTTGAGGTAATTTTCGTCGATCTCATCGATATCCCGCTTATTCTTTTTGCAAAGAATGATTTCTTTGATTCCTGCACGCTTAGCCGCTAAGATTTTTTCCTTTATCCCTCCGACAGGCATGACCTTACCAATTAGGCTGATTTCTCCAGTCATAGCGAGCTTCGTTTTTACCTTACGCTGCGTATAGACAGAAGCCATTGCAGTTAGCATGGTGATACCAGCTGAAGGACCATCCTTGGGAACAGCTCCAGCAGGAACGTGTACGTGCAAATCATAATGCTCAAACACCCGGTGATCAATTCCAAGCTCCTCTGCTCTCGATTTGAGATAAGAAAGCGCGGTCATTGCAGATTCCTTCATCACATCACCAAGTTGACCGGAAAGTGTAAGTTTTCCCTTTCCTCTGCTCAAGCTCGATTCAATGAACAGTATTTCTCCTCCCACACTGGTCCATGCCAGACCCGTAACTACTCCGGCAATGGTATTGTCTTGATAAGTTTCCTTATCAAAAATCTCCGAACCCAATATCTTACGAACTGCCTCGGCGTTGACCTTCGGGTCATATTCCTCCTCCATCGCAATAGACTTGGCGATATTCCTCACAACTTTACCGATAGCTCGCTCCAAATTCCTCACACCAGATTCGCGAGTGTAATCTTCAATTATTTTCACCAAAGCAGCCTTGTCAAAACGAATCTGACTGGCCTTTAAGCCATGCTCTTTCCGCTGCTTAGGTACCAAGTGGCGTTTGGCTATTTCCACCTTTTCCTCTTGGGTATAGCCTGTCACCTCGATGATTTCCATTCTATCCCGTAGGGCAGGCTGGATCGTATCAAGGGAATTAGCCGTAGCGATGAAAAGCACCTTACTCAGATCATATTCTACCTCCAGGAAATTATCCATGAAGGCAAAGTTTTGCTCAGGATCTAATACCTCTAGAAAAGCTGAACTTGGATCACCACGGAAATCAGAAGATAGCTTATCGATTTCATCCAAAACGAATACCGGATTGGAAGTTTTGACCTTCTTCATGTTCTGAATTACCTTACCGGGCATCGCACCGACATAGGTTTTCCGATGTCCCCGGATCTCAGCTTCGTCATGAAGTCCTCCCAAAGACATTCGAATATACTTTCGCCCTAAGGCCTTAGCGACAGACTTTCCAAGGGAAGTTTTACCCACTCCAGGAGGGCCATAAAGGCAAAGAATGGGGCCTTTCAAGTCATTTTTCAATTTCAATACAGCCAAGTACTCGATGATCCGTTCTTTGACTTTATCCAAGCCAAAGTGATCGGCATCTAGCACCTTTCGAGCATGCTTCAGATCAAAATTATCTTGGGTGAACTCATTCCAAGGCAATTCGACCATGGTCTCGGCATAATTCAATGCAATTGGGTACTCTGCTGCCGATGGGTTAATCCGTAGAATTTTATCAAGCTCTTTTTCGAAATGCTTTTTGACCTCAGCTGGCCAGTTTTTCTTTTCCCCTCTCATTCGGAGGTCTTCGACTTCCTTTTCGGGTCCTTCTTCACCCAGCTCTGTCTGGAGAACTTTCATCTGCTGACGCAGAAAATAATCCCGCTGCTGCTGATCGATATCGGTATGCACCTTTTTTTGGATTTCGGACTTCAGCTCCAGCATCTGAATATCCTTCATCATGTACTCCAAAAGTAGCGTAGCTCTTTCTACTCCATCGTTGATTTCCAAAAGACGCTGCTTAGACTCTACAGGAGCATTGATATTGGAAGAAAGAAAATGGGTTAGAAATGGTGTATTATCAATATTATCTAGGGCTACCTGTGCCTCCCGTGGGATTTCAGGATTTAAATGTAAAATGCGAACGGCAGCATCTTTGAGAGACTCTTCCAATGCCTGAATTCGCTTTGAGCTTTTCGGGAAGTTTTCTTCCAAGTATTTTACTTTCGCAATAAAATAAGGATCCTCAGTAACCTGTTCAGTGATTTGGAACCTTTTCTTACCCTGAATGATGATTGTGGTATTTCCATCGGGAAGCACGATCATTTTGACGATTTTCGCGACGGTACCAATTTGATAGATGTCTTCCCAGCTTGGGTCATCTGTATTCGGATTGATCTGGGCACAAACTCCGATTAGTTTATCGCCTTTTTGTGCTTTTTTGACCAGTTTGATAGAGCGCTGTCTTCCTACAGTGATCGGTATGACCACACCCGGAAACAGCACTGTGTTTCTCACTGAAAGTATTGGAATCTCTTCCTTTAATGTATCTGACACCTGCTGACTGTCATCCTCCTCAGTGATCAATTGGATGAGGTCACCCTCATTGGCAAAGTCACTGACCATCAAATTTTCAAGCAGGGATTTTTCGAATTGACTCATATAGACATTTTGACAGACAAGCTGTCGGTTTTGGCTTAAATAAAAGAAGAACCTTCAATCTACAAAGGTTCTTCCATAAAGTTCAATGGCTGTGCCAAAGCTTATTCGGGTCAGATTGGCAGACCTTAGGATTAAAAGTACCCAAAGTCTTTCCAGAATCTCATGATAATATCTCGACGTAGCGACGGAAAATAGCGAATTCGAGCATTGCCTAGAATATTACCATCTCAAACTCAAATTGTTCCTGCTTTTTTTAAGTCTGGATTGTTTAAAAAAAGATCAAAAATAACTCTGATCAAACTCCCAGATTAACTGTATCCCGATTTGATAAAACATGCCATTAAACCCAAAGGTAAAGCCTTCCAGAAAATTAAATTGGCCAACTCCTCGGTCCCATTTTTCAAATGAATCTGTCCCCCACCTAATTCGTAAGTCATGGTTTTGACTAAATTGGGGAAAAACATAGTCTCCCACTGCTACCGATGGGAAGCGTAACACTTGATAGTTTTCCAGGTAGGTCTTTTCAGTGATCCAGCTTTCGGTAGATGGATTGAAGGATTTCAACACCAGCCTTTCTTGATTAGAAACTATTTCGTTTGAAAAGGCATATTTCTTTCCTTGAAAATCAAAAATAGAATATGGTTTACTCACCTCTCTATAGCCTTTGAACTCGCCCGGCAACTGAACCCATTCTCGTGTTGATAGGTCTAGCTTATACCTATTTTTGGAATACGTGATATCAAACTCACCTCTGACAAATCCTCCTTCGATATAAAATGCCCCATCCTGAGCATACATAGCTTCTGGCTGTTCGATAAGGAAAGGCATAGACGGAAAGACCTGTTTATCTCCAGTATTTGGATCAATGACAGTCAAAACACCTCCTTCATTTCCGTAGGAGTAGTAATCATCATAAAGAAACAGTTTTTGCCCATCTGTGAGAAGGTAGTAATAAACAAATTTATCGTATCCAGTTACAGGAAGAGTAAACAATTGGGTAACCTTTCTATTTTTTGGATCAATTCGAAAAACCCTCCTTCCATCTCTTTGGTAAACAAAATCACCAACGGTCACGATAGATGACTCGCCGTAGGTCAACTGCACTCCGCTGTAAGACATGATGGGAATACCCGGATCCGTCAAGAAAACCTCCGCAGAGTTATTTGAAACCTTTCCAGCCACTTTTGACCGAACTCGGATTTGTCTTCCATAGGGATGCTCTTTGTAGTTCAATTGAAAAGAATAAGTGTCATTCGTAACGGAAATTGGCTGAAAATAAAGCCCTCCTTCGTCTAAAATAATCTCATTGGCCTCTGGAATTTCAGAATTGAAATTGACCCCCTTTAAACTAATCGTATTACCAAGTTTAACCCTGATAGATTGATCAGGCTCAAGTTCGGTTGGATTGAGGCGAACCGCATTTTCCAAGTCATAGGTCTTTCCCCTTACTACAACACTGAGCTTTGGATTCAGGCTTTCAAAAGCCACTTTGGACTGGAAAAAGATTACGCTATCTGTATATACAGCGTCCAATGTCCTTTCCTCCCCATTGGCCAATCGTGCAATCACATAAGAAGCATCTGACCGCATGTATTTTCCCTTAATCTCCAATCTGGGCCCATAATTCTGTGGAACAGGGTTAATTGAGAATTCGGGTTCCCTAAATTTCACTTCTTCAATTATACCCAAAGATTTACCCGCTATATCAAATGAAAATTCCAGATATGAAGATGATTGATAGGGAGCATTGAAGGAAAGCATTGAGGGTAGAAGGAATCGAAAGCTTTCCTTTTGCAAATCAAAAACAGTAACTGCCTGTCCATTGACGCTTACCGCATAGTTACTGATTTGATTACTCAGATTCTTTCCAAAAACTGTCACTGTATCACCGAAATACAAAGGTTCGGCATATTGCAACCTTTCAAATTGAAAACCGGATGTGGTCTGACTGGTAAAACTTAATGGGCTGGAATAAACAGTATATTCAGCTGTTTTCAGATAAGCTCTTACTGCATACCTTTTGCCACCTTGCAATCCAGCTTTGGCTATTTCCGAAAAAGATTCCGAAGGTGCTCCTGAAAAAGCAATTTGCTCACCACCTCCAATTTTTGGACCTTCTGTTTCGCCGTATTCAAAATTAGTGGTTTGAGCATAGATAAATCCATGCTCTATGATTTGATCCGAACCAAAATCCTGAATAGTAGCTGAAAACTTAACTCCAAGAGAAGCTTCATTTTCCACTGCACTCATCTTTACCTGAGGATTTGTGCGGGGAACTACTTGCTCTTCACTGCAACTAGCTACCAAAATGAAAGCCATTGCGGAAATGAGGGATATGCGTAAACTTTTCATTTATCTAAATCGAATACCTGTGGAAATTGAAAAAATCAAACTGGAATGACTACGACTATTATTGGGTAGCTCTACATTGAATATATCTGATATGGGCATCACTTGGGCTTCTATCAGAAGCTGTAAATCTGAACCTATTGGTGTAATACTAGAAAGCTTGGCTCCATAAGTCACGGTAGAAGAGAGACCCTGTACATGGTTTCGGTCAAAGGTAACTACCTCGGTTCGACTGGAATTCCAATTATTTATCCTGCCATTCTCATAGGTGATTTCCTGCGAAACAACTGAAACCATTGGGCCTCCCGAAAAGACTGTGCGACCCTTTTTCAAGAAGAGATAATTGAGATAAATGGGAAAATGAATTCTTGTTCCATTAAATGGCTGTTCGCCAATTTCGAGTGATCCGTTTGATCCTTCAAAACTTGAATTGATCTCCCCTGAGAATGAGGAATAATATGCTCTCAATTCCAACTGAAAACGAGGTGTATTTCTAAAAGAGTGCAAAGTCAGTCCACCGAAAAAATGCGGGTAGGCTGAAATTGAAATTTGATCCTGCCGAGACTGGCTGACTTTCTCCCCAATGAAATTTTCAGCAGAAACCCCAACTCCCAAAGCAAATCCTAATTTTAAGAATGGAGACCGATCTACAAAAACATCATAAGACTGACCCTGACACTTATGATACATTTCGAGAAGATCAATCAGTTTAGACTCTACCAAGTCTGACTTCTCAATAGAAGCTGCAAGCTGTGTCCCACATTCTCCTTCCATCAGAGTCTTAAGTGTAGCAACATATTCTCTAATCTGCTTGCTAACTTTTTGTCCCTGATAGACTACCGTCCGGTTTGACTTTTTCAATTCGAAAAGATCGGAACCATTATCGATATAAAAATCACCCACAAACTTCACCAACGAAAGAGAGGAGCTAAATAGAAGTTGTCCAAAAACAAAGTTGCCTTTTGCAGGAATTTCATAGGTTCTGAAAACCCGGCCAGATTCAAAACCAAACTCAAGAAGCTCCCCTGGTAGAAAAACCTCAACCTCTCCTCCCTGTGTAAGAAACTCGATTTGATCGAAAGTCACTTTTTTAAAATCCATTAAAATCTGACCTTGCACCTTCTGCCCATCAAGCCGAACAATGTAATCTTGGGCACTTTGTGAAGGAGGAGAAACTGCTTGACCCAGCACTGTAAGCTGGAAAAGCAGAGTGGAAAGCAATAGGAAAATTAGCCTCATAAATCAATCTTATAGTTGGGCGAAAATCAGAAAAAAATGATTAAAAACTACAGCTTCCTTAAAATAAATTTTTCTTTTGATTCTCGTCAAAAAATAAAAAACCGAGCCTTATGACTCGGTTTTTTTACTTGGTAAATTCTCGAGGCCATCAACCTCCTGTAAATATTTTCAAAATGTCATTTCCTATCGCGAATACCATCAAAACCAAGAGAATTACCATTCCGACTTTTTGGGCATTTTCCAAGAATTTATCCGAAGGAGCTCTTCCGGATACCATCTCATACAACAGGAACATCACGTGACCTCCATCCAAGGCCGGAATCGGCAATAAGTTCATAAAGGCCAAGATCATGGAAATCAAACCAGTGATACTCCAAAATTTACCCCAATCCCAAGAATTGCCATAGATTTTTGCCATTCCAATAGGACCACTCACATTCTTCGCAGAGACCTCACCGGTAAACATCTTACCCAAAGCCTTGGCGTTGATGATCACCACTCCAAATGCTCGCTCCGTTCCTTTGCTCAAAGCTTCAGCGAAACCAAATTGTCGCTTCACAGGCTCAATCAGTGGATTGGCTGCTATTCCGATCGTTCCTTCAGCTGATACAGGAACTCTAACAGTGTCCCTTACTCCATCGGATTCAATTAAAAGTTGCGCTTCTTGAGTTTTTAAGTCAGCTAGGGCCGACTGTAATTCATCAAAATAATATACCTGCTGACCATTGACAGCTAAAATCTTGTCTCCTTCTTCCAGTCCTGCTGTCTCAGCAGCCTCTCCAGGTGCCACATCCAAAATCTCAAAAGGAAAGCGGATCGAAACAAACTTAGCGAAGGCTTCCTCGGAATTGAATGAATTGATAAAGCCTCTCGGAATTTCGATTTTGACCTGCTCCCCATTACGATCTACGGTGTAGTATCCATTTTCTGAAAGCAGCACACTGCCACTGCTCAGTTCATTTAGGCTTTGGTAAGGTTGACCGTTTACATCTAAGATTTTGTCTCCGGTCTGAAAACCTATGGATTCACCGTATTCGTATGCAACAATTCCATTTTCGATAATCTGATCTCTAGAAAAATAGGTCTCTCCGTTATTGTAAACCAGGATCACAAAAATAATTATACCTGTAATCACATTGACTATAATCCCTCCCAGCATTACGATCAGCCTTTGCCAGGCTGGCTTAGATCTAAACTCCCAAGGCTGAGGTTCAGTAGAAAGCTGCTCTGTATCCATGGACTCATCGACCATACCGGATATTTTCACAAAGCCCCCTAAAGGAATGGCTCCAATCGAATATTCTGTCTCTCCCCACTGAAATCCCGCAATTTTAGGAGGAAAACCAATCGAAAATTTTTCCACCCGCATGCCAAACATCTTGGCAGTCAATAAGTGACCCAACTCGTGCAAGCCTACTAGGATTGATAATCCCAATAAGAGCTGGCCCACCATAATCAATGTATCCATTATTTATACTTTTTAATTAATTCATAAGAAATAGCCCGGACTTCTTCGTCACTCGACACATAGTCTGATAGGCTTGGGTGGCTGATAAAATCAACCCGATTCATGGCATCTTCGATCAAATCGGACATTTGAAGGAAGCCAATCTCATCTTTTAGGAATGCCTCGACAGCTACTTCATTGGAAGCATTGAGAAGGCAGGCAGCATTTCCACCCTTATGCAAAGCGTCAAAGGCCAATTGAAGGTTCCTAAATGTTTTCAAATCCGGCTTTTCAAAAGTCAAATTTGGATAGTTTAAGAAATCAAATCGTTCGAAATCGCTTTTCAATCGATCCGGATAGCTCATCGCAAACTGAATGGGGATACGCATATCAGGAAGTCCGAGTTGTGCTTTGATCGAGCCATCTTCAAACTGCACCAAGGAATGAATTATACTCTGAGGATGAACAACTACATCGATTTGCTCGGGAGTCAATCCAAAAAGCCATTTTGCCTCGATGACCTCCAAGCCTTTATTCATCAACGAAGCCGAATCGATAGTGATTTTAGCACCCATATCCCAATTCGGATGTTTCAGTGCCTGCTCCTTGGTTACGCTTGCCAAAAACTCTCTGTCTTTGCCACGGAATGGGCCACCTGAGGCAGTCAGGATAATCTTCTCAATCGGATTGTGCCACTCTCCTACCAAGCACTGAAAAATTGCCGAGTGTTCCGAATCGACCGGGTAAATATTAACTGCATGTTCTTTGGCCAATTGGGTAATAATCTCTCCTGCTACCACCAAGGTTTCTTTATTGGCTAGCGCAATTTGCTTCCCAGCTTTGATCGCATGAACTGTGGGAATCAAACCTGCATAACCCACTAAGGCTGTCAAAACCACATCGATGGTTTCCATTTCCACCACCTGAGCAAGGGCTTTTGGTCCAGCAAAAACTTTAATATCATGTGGAATAAGCGCATCTCGCACCACCTGATACTTGGATTCATTGGTAATTACTACCGCATTTGGCTGGAATTCTAGGGCCTGCTTGATCAGCAAGTCACAATTATTTTGGGCCGTAAGTACTTCGACTTGGAAGTTCTCAGGATGCTGACGGATCACCTCCAGGGTTTGTGTACCGATACTACCTGTACTCCCTAGGATGGCTACGCGCTTTACTTCGCTCATTTTTTTGATTTGATGGAAAAACAGACTCCGAATAGGAAAGTTTTTAGAATAGCTGACAAAATTACAAGATGCTGAGAATTTACAGGTACAAATCGTCAGTTTTTCCCAAAAGGAAAAGTTTTTGAGCTAGGCAAGCTTAAAATATGTGAATTCGCCCAACAGAAATGAATTTTGGTCGTCAAGTTGAGAAAAGAAAGCGTATGGAAAATTTACTCAAAACTACCCTAGTGGGTTTTTTGGCAGGCATTTCTGGAGCCGCATTTTGGACACTTGCAGATATCGCCCCGGAAAAAGAAACCTACACTTCCCCTAGCCCGATGGCAGAGAGATCGGAAGTCCTAAACACTACAATTCCTGAATCTACACCTAGAAGTTTTGCGACAAACCCTCCCATCTCTTTCGTAGCTGCTTCTGAAAACAGTACGGAGTCAGTTGTTTTTATCAAAAACTTCTCTGGTAGTGATCCCCGCCGATACAGCATGTTTGATTACTTTTTTGGTACTGGGCCAACCCAACAAGTAAGTACTGGCTCAGGCGTAATCATATCGGATGATGGATACATTGTCACCAACAATCACGTGATAGACCGCGCAGAAACCATTGAGGTGATTCATAAGAAAAGAACCTATCAAGCGAGATTGGTTGGAACTGACAAAAACACAGATATCGCAGTACTCAAGATTGAAGCGGACAATTTACCGGCAATTAGAAAAGGAAGTTCTCGAGACCTTCAAATCGGAGAATGGGTCATTGCCGTCGGCAATCCTTTCAACCTTACCTCCACCGTGACTGCAGGGATTGTCTCTGCCAAGGAGCGTCAAATCAATATTTTGGGAGGTGACTTTCCTCTGGAAAGCTTTATCCAAACCGATGCACCCATTAACCCGGGGAATTCAGGCGGAGCACTCGTCAATGTAAATGGAGAACTCGTTGGAATCAATACAGCTGTCCTATCCCGAACGGGTTCCTACACAGGATATGGATTCGCTGTGCCGGTGGACATCGCAATGAAAGTAGCCAATGACCTAATCAAATATGGAGAGGTACAAAAAGCCATTCCTGGAATTGAGGCGGTAGAGATAACTCCTGAATTGGCGGAGGAAATGAAAATTCAATCCCTCGATGGAGTGATTGTCACTCACGTCATTCGAAATGGAGCAGCTGAACAGGCTGGCATGAAGCGAAATGATGTGATTACCCGAATCGGCGATCAAGTCATCACAGGAATGGGAAGTTTCGAAGAAGCGCTTTCATATCACTATCCCGGAGATAAAATTCCAGTTACCTACACCCGAGATGGAAAAGCCAACAACACAACCCTGACATTACAAAATCTGGAAGGTGGCACAGGGGTATTGAAGCGGGAATACTACAGCTCAAGACTGCTAGGTGCCCGGCTCGAAGCAGTCAATACAATTGAGAAGGATAAGTTGGGTATTTCCTACGGAATTAAAATTACGGCTCTTTCAAGAGGTTATCTCCGAGACTTAGGACTTCGCAATGGTTTTGTCATCACAGAGATCAACAGAGAGCCCGCAAACAACCCGGAAAAGGTGGGTAAGTTTTTGGAAGATTACAGCGGAAAATTGCTGATAGAGGGGGTAGCATCCAATGGCCAACCATTCATGCAAAGCTACACAGTACGATAAAAAGAGGGCTTCGGCCCTCTTTTTTTTGAAGACTTGTTGATTTATCCTTAGCTTTAATAAGGTCTCAGAGAATAGTTCGAAAGAAATTTCGAAAAGAGTTAAAAGACCAAAACCTAAACGATAATCCAATGAAATCCATGCCGCCATCCTGTGAGGACTGCTTTCAGGAATTCAAAATAGCTTTGGAAGATTTACAGATTTTTGTCAAGCAAGCTCGATTGAGAGAGTTATCTGAATCTCGGAAAAGGGAACTGATTGCCAATTTTGAAGTGGCACATGAATTAGCTTTGAAAGTCATAAAATCTTATCTAAAAAGATGCGGAAAAGGCCCTTTTACGGGTTCCCGAGACCTAACGGTAGAGGCCTTTCATGCAGATCTGATTGATGATGGAAAAGCCTGGCTTGATATGGTGATTGACAGGATTCAATACAATCCGATATACGAATTAGACAAGCAGCCTGAATTTTTTGAAAATATTGTAAAGAAATATACTCGCCTATTGGATCGGTTCGAAGATACGATGGATAAAATACTAGCTTGAGAGGTTAGTAAGATCTCATTTTAAACTTCTTCTTCAGCTCGTTTATGGAGTTTTTGAACTGATTGTCCGTATCAATCATGTCATTAACGGTGGTAAGGGCATGAATCACCGTCGAATGATCCCTACCCCCAAAGTGATAGCCGATGGATTTCAATGAGTGATTAGTGAATTCCTTAGAAAAATACATAGCCACCTGCCTCGCAATTACAATTTCCTTTTTCCTTGTTTTTGCTTTCAGATCATCCAAAGCAATCCCAAAATATTCGGAAACCGTTTTCTGAATGAAATCAATACCAACCTCAGTTTCGATATCTTTGATGATATTTTTCATCACCGTCTTCGCCAACTGCAGGTCAATATCTACGCGATTCAGCGAAGCATGTGCAATTAGTGAAATCAGTATTCCTTCCAGCTCTCTGACATTGGTATCCACCGTGTAAGCCAAATATTCCACTACATCATCGGGAATAAAAATCCCCTCCGACTGCATTTTCCTTCTGATAATCGCAACCCTCGTCTCAAAATCAGGCATTTGCAAATCAGCTGTCAAACCCCATTTGAATCGGGAAAGAAGACGCTCTTCCAGACCTTTCAGATCCCTTGGGGGACAGTCTGAGGTCATGATGATTTGCTTTTTACTCTGATGCAAGTGATTGAAAATGTGGAAAAACATCTCCTGCGTTCTATCCTTTCCTGCCAAAAACTGAATATCATCGATAATCAAAACATCCACCTGCATATAAAAATTGGTGAAGCTTTTGACATTACCATCCTTGATAGAGTCCATGAATTGATTCACAAACTTCTCTGAAGAAACATACAGCACGAACTTATCCTCAGGACCATTTTTAATCTCATTCCCTATAGCTTGGACCAAATGGGTTTTTCCAAGACCAACTCCCCCATACACCATCAAAGGGTTAAAAGAGGTAATCCCCGGTTTGGTAGCAACAGCAAAGCCTGCCGACCTCGCCAAACGATTACAATCACCCTCGATATAAGTACTGAAGGTGTAAGTCGGATTCAAGTTACTTTGGGTAAGCATCTCATCGCCCAAACTATCCATCTGGAAGGGACTTCTTTGAGATTCATCTTTTCCATTCGATCCAACAGGGACTTTTTTGGCCCCATGATTTCCTTGGGGATAAGAGACCATGTAAGGTTGATTAGAGGAGTTACCCCTGTCCACGACCACAGCATATTCCAGACGACCACCTTGTCCTAGAATGGTCTTAATTGCAAGCTTAAGCTCCTGAATGTAGTTGTCTTCCAACCACTCATAAAAAAATTGGCTTGGCACCTGAATAGTCAAGGAGGTACCCTCAAGCTTAACCGGGTTGATTGGCTTAAACCAAGTAGAAAAGCTCTGCTCGCTAACGTGCTGTTCAATCACACGTAAACACTCATTCCAAACTGCGCTAGCTTCTGAACTCATTTGAGAAGATTTCTGAAAATTGGTAACCGGTCAGGCTTTGACAAGGAGGTCAAAATTGAAGAAAAATCATATAAATAAAAAATGTCTAAGCGCTTGAAAAAGTGATTTTTTTTGCTTTCCTCAATTACTAAGAACGCTTTTATCAATTCAAGCATAATTCTTTAAACTGAAAACTAAGGCTATTGCTCTCCAACATTGAATGAATTATAGCTACCTATAGGTTTTAAGAAAGGTTATCCTTGCAAGGAATCTCATTCGATTCCTTAATTTTGAAAAGAAGTCTTATCGATTTAACCAGATACCCAAATATGACAAATCCAGATTTTTTTCCTTTTCAAGCTACAAGCAAATCTGATTGGAGAAAGCAGATTGAAAAAGACTTGAAAGGAAAAAACTTTGAAGAAACGTTAGAAAGCCAAGTTTGGTCGACTATCAAGCAGTCACCTTATTATGATTCTTCCGACTCACAAGGAATAGCTACCCAGTTGAGATTTCATCCAGAACCAGAACTTTCAGTTCTAGGCTCTCGAATTTGGGCAAATGCTGCTGAAGTTTCCAGTTCTAACCCAAAAGCTAACAATGCTACTATTCTTTATCAACTCCAAAACGGCGCTGATGCATTGATAATCCATGCTTCAGAATCCACCAATTGGAGTATTTTGCTGAAGGAGGTGCAATTGGAATATATATCCGTCTACATTTTACCGGAGAAAAGTGTCCGGGATGCCATTTCATTTTTGAATTATTTGGAACTAGTGAAATTTCCTTCCGGAAAGCTAAAGGGAGCCATACTTTGGTCTCCCACCGGTAGCTTATTTGAGGAAGAAAGAGACTGGACAAAGGCTTTGAAAGATGCTCATTCTTTAATTGAGAAGACAAAGCCATACCCCAATTTCTCTCCCATAACCTTTGATTTTTCCAGATATGCAAACGCTGGTGCTACAGGCCTGACTGAAGTTGAATATGGCCTAGGAGAAATCATTGAGACAGCTTCCAGACTAAAAATGCAAGGAGTAGAATTGCAGGAATGGTTTAGTAAAATATGCATTCACACAGCAGTTGGAGAGCCTCATTTCCCAGAAATGGTCAAACTAAAGGCGATTCGGATTTTGACTTCAGAATTGGCGGAAAAATTTGATGTGAATTTGGGAATTGAACAGATTCAGATCATTGCATCAAGCAGTCTTTGGACCAAGTCACTAATTGATAAAAACAATAATTTCATCCGTCAGACCTATGAGGGTCTAGCTGGGATTTTGGGAGGTTGTAATGTCCTTTGGGTCCGAAAATGGAATGGTGATGAATCTGATGCACTTAATTCGAGAATTGCACGGAATGTCTCTTCCGTGCTGAAAGAAGAGAGTTATTTAGATAAGGTGATGGATCCTATGGCAGGTAGCTTTTATCTGGAAAGCCTTCAGAAGGAATTTATCGAGCTTATTCAAGCTGCAATTTCCAAACTGGAAAAAGAAGGCGGCTGGCTTTCTCATTTTCAATCTAAGGCAGTTCATGAAAGAGTCAAATCAGAAAGGTTAGCCGCTCAAGAAAAAGTGAAGGAGAACCAACTGAGCAAAGTGGGTGTAAATCGCTACCAAGCAAGCGGTAAGTTGATCAATAATTTGGCTTTCCAACCTATCCAAGAAAGTGGCTACGAACTGAAACCAAGCAGAGAAACATATCTGATCGAACAAGAAATCCTGAAAAAATGAGACCTGACTTTTCTGACTGGAATATAGATAAACAATCAACCACGACAAGCCAATCGGATGCGCGATGGATGTCACCTGAGCAAATCGAGGTTCCTCCTTTTTTTGACCCTACATCTATCAAAAAACTGGACCATCTTAAATTTTCGGCTGGAATCCCGCCATACCTGAGAGGCCCATATGCTTCCATGTATGTCATGCGCCCTTGGACTATCCGGCAATACGCAGGCTTTTCTACTGCGGAAGAATCCAATGCATTTTACCGGAGAAATTTAGCTGCAGGCCAAAAGGGGCTTTCGGTAGCATTCGATTTACCCACGCATAGAGGTTATGACTCAGATCATCCACGGGTAGTTGGAGATGTCGGGAAGGCAGGGGTAGCGATCGATACAGTGGAAGACATGAAACTTCTTTTTGATCAGATTCCCCTGGATCAAATGTCTGTTTCCATGACCATGAATGGGGCTGTTATTCCAGTTCTAGCTTTTTATATAGTAGCTGCTGAGGAGCAAGGTGTCAGTCCCGAGAAGCTGAGTGGAACCATACAAAATGATATTCTGAAGGAGTTTATGGTTCGAAATACCTACATCTATCCACCGGTGCCAAGCATGCAGTTGATCGCGGACATCTTCGAATACACATCGAAATACATGCCTCGATTCAACTCAATCTCCATATCCGGCTACCACATGCAGGAAGCAGGGGCAACGGCTGATTTGGAACTGGCCTATACCTTGGCGGATGGTTTGGAATACCTTCGAACCGGAATTAAAGCCGGTCTGGATATTGACGAATTCGCTCCGAGGCTTTCCTTCTTTTGGGCCATCGGGATGAATTACTTTATGGAAATCGCGAAAATGCGTGCCGGAAGATTGCTTTGGGCTAAAATCGTCAAGCAGTTTAATCCCAAAAACTCCAAGTCCATGGCTCTCCGGACCCACTGTCAAACCTCAGGATGGTCGCTGACCGAGCAGGATCCTTACAATAACATCACCCGGACAGCGATTGAGGCATTAGGTGCTGCCATGGGCCATACACAGTCACTTCACACCAACTCTTTGGATGAGGCGATTGCATTGCCGACCGATTTCTCGGCTAGAATTGCACGGAATACGCAGCTTATTCTTCAGGAGGAAACAGGCATCACCGATGTGGTAGACCCTTGGGGAGGTTCCTTGTATGTGGAGTATTTGACAGATCAATTGGTGGATAAAGCTTGGAAACTAATCGAGGAGGTAGAGTCATTGGGAGGAATGGCTAAAGCGATCGAGGCGGGAGTACCTAAGCTTCGAATCGAAGAGGCCGCCGCCAAAAAACAAGCACGAATCGACAGTGGTCAGGATATCATTGTTGGGGTAAATCGCTATCAGATCGATGAAGAGTCTACGATTGAGCTCCTTGAAGTGGATAACCAAGCTGTACGCGAATCACAAATCAAAAGACTGGAGCAGGTCAAGTCATCCAGGAATGATTCTAAGGTCCAAGAATCCCTGGATCGAATCACAGAGGCCGCCAAAAGTAAATCTGGAAATTTATTAGCTTTAGCAGTAGATGCAGCTAGAAACAGGGCTACCCTTGGGGAAATTTCCGATGCAATGGAAAAGGTTTTTGGACGGCATCAAGCACAAACTAAATCCGTGACCGGTGTGTATGCAAGTGAAGTAAAAAATCAGGATTCATTTAAAAAGGCGCTTTCCCTTTCTGACGAGTTTGAAAAACTGGAGGGAAGAAGACCCCGGATTTTAGTCGCTAAAATGGGTCAGGACGGACATGATCGAGGCGCCAAGGTAATTGCCACAGGCTTCGCCGATATGGGTTTTGATGTGGATATCGGACCACTTTTCCAGACTCCAGAGGAAGTTGCCATGCAGGCAGTTGAAAATGATGTTCACATTGTCGGTGCTTCCTCCTTGGCAGCTGGGCATAAGACACTCATTCCTCAATTGATTCAAGAACTAGCCAAGCTTGGTCGAGAAGATATCATGGTGGTAGCAGGTGGAGTTATTCCTCCGAAAGATTATGATTTTCTTTACCAACAAGGTGTGGCTGCTGTATTTGGCCCTGGCACAGTGCTTTCTGAAGCGGCTATTAAAATCTTGCAAAAGCTGTTGGTAGAGTAGATCGAAATCAGAGGAATCAGTTTCAATCTTGAGCTTTGAGGATTTTTAGATTACCTTAAGGAAATAAGTTTTAAGTAATCACATGAATAACTACCTCCTCATCTACGATCCAAATTTGGATGAAAGCGAGCGTCAGAATTTTTTCGAGAAACTGGAGCCCCAGCCTCAGCAATTTATTGCCTACGAACCTGAGAATTGGGATCAGTTTTTTGAGTCTGACGTGCTTCTTCTTTGGGTAAATGATGAGCAGGGCTATTCCATCCTTCGATCGATTCCCGATCAAGGACCTAGCTTGGTATTTTTGCCACACCCAGATCTCAAGATGATCGCTCGATCCTTGAATATTCCAAGCTCGAAAGAAAAGGCTTTTCGACTTTTTTCAGAAAGCGAATCTATTCCAAACTTCGATTTACTCAAGATCAATGAGAAACTCTGCATGAACTCTCTTGTCATCGGAGATTCGCTCAGTGTGCTCTATGATTCATTTGGAAAAAGCTTTTTCGGTAACCTGAAGGATCGATTTTCAAGATTTTTTATGCTTTTCAGAAAAGTAGATCTCAAGCAAGTCAAACTAAGCTACCTCTCCGGAGAGGAGGAAAAAACTATAGAAACTGCGGCGATGGGCATTTTAGCTGTACCGCATTGTGAGAGCAATTTGATTTTCAAGCGTGTCATCAAAGATAGTGGACTCGATGACGGGCTCATTCACGTGATTTTGGTATCACCAAAAAGCCTCTTTTCCATAATCCAATTCGGAATCCAGCACCTTTTCTTTCCGATCAAGGGGTCTACCATCCCTGAATTTTTGACCTACATCTCCACTTCAAAAATGACGATTGAAAGCCAATCTTCCCTGACCTTTGCGATAGATGGAGAAGAGCTTCAAGGTGAAAAAATCGAGCTAAATATCGATGAAAGAAAGGTCAAGATTCTTCCAGGATTTGAAAAACTGAAGGAGAAGGAATTCAAGCAAAAGGAAATTAATGTCCAGAAGCTGCCTACAGGGAAACTACGGGAAGAACTTACCAGAAGACATCTACCTTGGGTAAGACACGCTACCACTGAGGAGTTTAAGGATTTGTTTACCATTTTGAAGCAGAATGCACAGGCTTCATCCAGCTATTTGGTCTTAATGGCACTTTCCACCTTGATCGCCACATTTGGACTTTTTGGAAACTCCACTCCTGTAGTAATCGGAGCCATGATCCTAGCGCCCCTGATGGGTCCGATTATTTCGCTTTCCATGGGAGTGCTCAGACAAGATGATATTTTGATCAAAAACAGCCTGATCACGCTCTTTTGGGGTATAGTGATCGGTCTTTTTTTCGCAGTAATAATCACCTGGATCACTCCCCTCAAAGTCCCCAATTCTGAAATTGTGGCTCGAATCCGTCCTAACTTATTGGATTTGGGAATCGCCATTGCATCTGGTATCGCAGGTGCCTATGCCCATTCTAAGGAAGAAATCGCCAAAACACTGGCAGGAGTAGCCATTTCAGTGGCTTTAGTGCCGCCTTTGGCCGTGGCTGGAATAGGCCTGGGCTGGGGTGATTGGAACATCTTTTGGGGTGCAAGCTTGCTGCTCGGCACCAATCTAGCCGGTATTGTAATGGCAGCAGCGGTGACTTTTCTGATTCTCGGCTTCAGCCCCTTCCGTCTGGCAAAAAAAGGAATCCTAATTACGATCTTGATGTCGGTTTTGGTTACTGCACCGCTGGCTTTGAGTTTCAGAGACATGGTCAAGGAAAATAAACTGATCCAGGAGCTAAGTGGAAAGGAAATCCCGCATGGATTACTGAGAAAAGTGGATGTGGTAGGGTTAAATCCTTTACGCCTTTCAGTGACAATTTTATCTGACAAGGAACTTAATCAGGGTGATTTTCAAGCGATCAAAAATGAAATTGAGGAAAAAATTAATCAGCCCATTGAATTGGAATTAACGCTGGGAGTGAGGGTTTTTGACTAATTAGATTTCCATTTCTAAAAGCGCATAACTCAGACTTTTTCCGTGCGCATCCAAAGCCAAAGAGGTAGTGACTCCACCTGCTAATGCATCTTCGCAGGTGAATTGCAATGCATGTATCGATGGCAATACATAGCGGGTTACATTTCCTTTAATCTGCCCTTTAAGATGGCTCTTTACCCGGTCTGCTGTTATGTTTTGAACCAGCCAATCAAAGTCTTTTGAATCAAAGGGGATAAGGGATAGTACTAAAATATTCCCTTTATCACCAGCTCGACTGTGGGCAATATCTACTAGCTTTTTCATGTTGAAAGTAATTGAAAATCAGGTTTAATTTGATTCCGATCCAGAAGAGTGGATACCACGCCAACGACCTGAGTGACCATTTTTCGGGCACCTCCCCCACCTGCAGGTCCATTGGTATAGAGCGCCTCTACTTCCTCGCCAATTAGCTGGGCTTGTTCTAATGTTTTACACATCCCCGCCACTCGAAGCCGAACTTCATAAGGATTTGAATTTTTGGAAAGATCATTAGGATGAAGCGAATTCAAACCAATCAAATCAACTCGAAGATTGGGCACTAGGCCCTTAATTCGCTTTTCGATAATCTCCCCTGCCAAACGTGCTCTTTCAACAGCATGGCTTCCAGCATAGGAAATTTCGCCTTCACCTTTGAATCCTGCCTCATATCCGACACTGACCTTATATTTTTCCGGCCTTTCGATTCCACCGCCACCGGTTACTTGCAGTTGATCGAAGGCAATTTCTTCAAATTGGACGGTGGAAAAATCAGCAACCACATCGGGGGTGATATAATGATGGGGATCTAATACCTCATACAGCAATTGCTCTTTTGCAATCCGTTGAGAGATCACTCCGCCAGTTCCCTCAACTTTGGAAATAATCCCTCTTCCATCCGGAAACACATCCACAAAAGGATGTCCCAATTGATCCAGGCCAGGAATAGGCTTAGACACAGGATCGGCAAAATAGCCCCCAGTCAATTGTCCGGCACATTCTAAAAGATGACCCAAAACGATACCTTTTCCCAATAATTCAAATTGATCCAATCCCCAACCAAATTCATAAATCATCGGTGCCAAAAAAAGCGAAGGATCAGCCACTCTTCCCGTGATAATTATATCGGCATCAGAGGCCAAAGCTGGCAAAATCGCCTCCACGCCCAAATATGCATTAGCTGAAAGGAGTTTCCCTTCGGATTGAACGGGCCGAATATTTTCAAGCGAATGTTCCTCTCCAGAAATGAAATCAAGCACATCATCTCCAATGACCGCCGCTACCTTTATTGATAGATTTTGAGACTTGGCTAGCTCAATAATTCTCTTAGCGCCCACAATAGGATTTGCAGCACCCATATTGGTAACTAGACGTGTTTTGTATTGAAGTAATAAAGGAAGCAAATCCTTGAGCCGTTTTTCCAAAAGAACATCATACCCAAATTCGGGATTTTGCAGCTTTCTTTTTTGAGCTAAAGCAATCGTACGCTCAGCTAGGCATTCAAGGACTAAATAATCCAGACTTCCTTTTTCCGTAAGAATCAATGCCGGCTCGATCCGATCTCCCGAAAAACCTGCACCACAACCAATTCTGATTTTTTCCTTCATATCAAATATGGATTACTCCGATTAGGATGGCAACGGTCAACATCACCAAGCTTACCAAGAAAGCCAGAGGAATGGTCTTTTTTTGATGGTCTCCCAAATCAACTCCCGACAAGCCAACCAATAAATAAGTAGATCCAGTCAGAGGACTAACCGGGAATCCAGTTGTCATTTGACCAAAAATAGCAGCCTGCCCAACCTCTAAACCACTAACCTGAAAAGACTCGGCTGTAGAGGAGAGCAAAGGCAAAATACCAAAATAGAATGAGTCAGGGTCAAAAACCAAGCTAGCAGGCATGGATAAAATTCCTGTCAAAAGCGGCAATTGTCTTCCCATAAATTCCGGAAGAATCACCTGAATGCCATCTGCCATCGCTTCCATCATACCACTCCCTTTTAAAATGCCTGTAAAGCATCCCGCTGCGAATAAAATACTTGCCATTAGCAAGGCTTCCTTGGCATGCGCATCGACTCTTTCCTTTTGATCCGAAACATTCGGGAAGTTAAAAACGAGCGCTAAACCAAAGGCAATCATAAATACCGCATAGGGAGGGGCCAAGCCTAGGACAATGGATGTTACAGCCAAAAGGATCAACCCGATATTTATCAGAAATTTCCATTTTGGAAGCTTGATTTCATCTTCATCAGAATCATCAATTTTCACCGAAGCCAAAGGTTGAACATTAACTCGTTCTTTTTTTCCCAAGAAATAGGCAATCCCCAAAACCGTCAGTAATCCCGCTAAAAAGGGAATAAATACTGGATTGAATAACTCTGTCACGGAAACCTCCAAAGCTGATGCGGCTCGAATAGTAGGCCCTCCCCAAGGCAAAATATTCATAGTGCCTGCTGCAAGAGCAGTAGTACAGGCCAGTGTGAGGCGACTCATTCCCAACTGATCGTAAATAGGCAACATAGCTGGGATTACAATCAAAAAGGTGACTGCACCCGATCCATCCAAATGTACCAGCATAGCCAATACTGCCGTAACCATAACGATTTTCAAAGGATCGTTTCCTGCAAGTTGGAGTAGTTTATAAATAATGGGCTTAAACGTACCTGCATCCATGAGTACTCCAAAAAACAGGATGGCAAAAACGAACATCACGCCAGTTGGCGCTATGGATGAAATCCCTTCTGAAATCATCTGAGGAAGTTCGCTAGTTTTCCCAGCAAGAATCCCTGTCAGCACAGGCACCAATATCAAAGCTACCACCGCAGAAGTCTTTTTGCTTAAAATCAAATAGAGGAGTAAAGAGATGGTCAGAATACCGAGGATAGCAAGCATAAGCTATTGATTGAAGCTTTGGGTAGAATGGAGTAATCTTTTAGATTTCTTCTCATTCTGATGAAAAGCAAGATTAGGCAAAGGAGGGAAAAAGAGTAATTTTCTCATGGGACTGGATTAGTCCATCAAGAAAATCAAAAAAAATATTGTTTCAAAACGAAACAATAACCTATTCATAAACAAAAATGGGCTCCCCATTTTGGCAAATCACCGACTTAGGTGGAGAAACATACATGCAATCTGAAAAACGGTTGTTCTGAATATTATCTTGTTCCTGAAGCTCATTGTAGCGTTTTACTTTGGCTAGAAACTCAGGGACATTTATTTGATTGGAATAGGCGATGTATTCCCAAGGACCACCACAAGGCTTACTTCCCAAAGCGACGAAAGACCATTCATCAGTATCAGAACATGTCTGCGAACTGGATAAATTTTGGATTTCCTCATAAAGCTCTTCCATTTCAGCCGAAAAATCCACCTTTTGATCGCTTTCAAAAGCAAAGCAGGAAGAAAGGAAAAGCAAAAGGACTAAACCGTAATTGATTTTCATAATTTTCTAAAAACTTTATCCTTAATACGATTTTGAGTCAAAAAACGATACAACAACTTCGATTCTTTGGGGGTAAACCCAATCGAAATCTGAAAACCAAGATAATTTAGAATTCGTAAAGAAATTAAGTTTTTAAAAAATCGCTATATTTAATTATGAAAAACAACTTTTTACTTCTGGTCTTCGCGATTTTCTTTATGAGTGCCTGCACAAAGTCTGAGTTACCCGATATTCAAGAACAACCTTTTGGCGTGTACAACGCAGTATCCATTACCACTACCATTCCAATTGATATTTCAAGATCTGGTCGGCAGACTACGGAGCACATAGACGATTTCTCCTATTGCAGTGAGTTTTATTCCATCGAATGGCGTCTTAACAAGGAAACCCCCATCATGGATTTTGACTATTTCGACTTTCACAGATGGTATAATGAAGAGACCAAGGAAGAAGAAACCATCATGGGCTGTGGAATCACGAGAAGAATTGTACAACTGGGGGCTAATAACAGCCTAGAATTGAGTTTTTTTGGCGATGACGGTACATATTACACGGATCCATATAGAATAGACACCTATTTTAAAATCAAAAAGCTGGAGTTTTTCCCAAGACAGGAATCCATCAATCTAGTTGCTGACCAGCAATTTTATGACTTCGTAACTGAAGAGTTTGTAGAAATAGAAGTCATTTACAGGTTTCAATTTGGTGCTCCGGCTTTTGAGTACTGAAATGGGTGGAAAAGAAAAAACCACCCATTTCTAGGTGGTTTTATTCATATTCTAATTTATTTCTTAAATCACATCCTCTCCACGCAACTTCAATACCGCTCCTTCTAGCATATCCGATACCCGGATTTGGCAGGAAAGTCGGGAAGTAGGGAAGTATTCCGGTAGATTTTCCAGTTGATCGAGTTCGATATCTGTGGCTTCACCTAGCTCATCCGGTCCTTCGAGAATCTCGATATGGCAGGTAGCACAAAGAGCCATTCCTCCACAGGTCGCCAAAATTGGATATTCTGAAGCTTTTAAAATCTCCATGAGGCTGAATCCCATATCGGTTGGAGCCTCTACTTCTTGGCGATTGCCATCTTGATCTTCAACTGTAAACTTTACCATGCCGCAAAGATAGAATTAAAAGGCATTGACGCCATTCACGGTCGTATATTTGAAACTTAATTTTTGATCAGGATATACATATTTGAAAGCTGAATGCATCATGATCGCTGCCTCGTGGAACCCACAAAGGATCAATTTCAATTTGCCCGGATAGGTGTTGATATCACCGATCGCATAGATGCGCTCCACTCCTGTCGAGTAATCACGGGTATCCACCTCAATGGCATTTTTATCGATAGAAAGTCCCCAATCTGCAATTGGACCAAGCTTTGGACTCAAACCAAATAGCGGAATCAAATAATCCGTTTCGATTTTATATTCGTTTTTGGTTTTATCAGTGAGCGTCACCGAATCCAACTTTCCGTTTCCGGAAATCTCTTTCAGGTTTGCAGAAAGAATCAAATCGATTTTTCCTTCACTGGCCAAATCAAAAACCTTGGCAGCAGAATCAGGCGCTCCTCTAAAGGTCTCATTTCGGTGGACAAGCGTCACTCGCTTAGCCACATCAGCCAAATAGATGGTCCAGTCCAAAGCAGAGTCTCCTCCACCTGCCAAGACCACATTTTTATCTCTGAAAGTCTCCGGATTTTTCACCATGTAGGTAACTCCTTTGCCTTCAAAAGTCTCCAAATTATCCAAAACAGGCTTTCTTGGTTCGAAGCAACCTAAGCCTCCCGCAATCACGATTACTTGAGCATGAACCTGAGTCTTATCGCTAGTGGTTACGATATAGCTTCCATCCTCTTGCTTCTCTAAGTGATCGACACGCTCTCCTAGAGTGAAGGTAGGCTTGAAAGGCTTGATTTGCTCCATCAAATTATCCACAAGTTCCTGCGCTTTGACCTCAGGGTATCCTGGAATATCATAAATTGGTTTTTGAGGATATATCTCTGAAAGCTGACCACCCACCTGCGGTAAAGCGTCAATCAAATGGCATCGCATTTTCAATAAGCCTGCTTCAAAAACTGCAAATAGGCCTACCGGGCCGGCTCCGATGATACAAAGATCTGTCTGAATCATGATAGGTATTTTTTGGGAAAACCCCGTGTTAATCCAATTTGTTCGTATAAATATTATTAGTATGCTAAATAATTATTCTTCCATCACCTGACCGCCAAGGTTCTGATAAATGGTATTCAGAATTCGCTTAAACTCCTCAAAATCCTCTTCGTTCAGATTCTCCCAAGCTTTTTCGCGAATTTGAAGGATTTTTGGACGTAGGGCTGTGACTTTGGACACGCCTGAGTCTGTCAAGTGCAACTGAAAGCTCCTTCTATCTTGAGGATGAGGAACACGCTTTACATATTCCTTTTTGCTGAGCAAATCAATGATCCTGGTTAAGGTCGGATGATCTTTGAACACCAAGTTTGCCAACTCGGTTTGGCTCATCGGACCAAATTCTGAAAGATTTTTCAGAACCAGCCATTGATCTACCGTCACATCAAAATCTCCCTGCTTAAACTGCTGCTGGGCGTATTGTTTTACCTTTCGGGCAGTTCGATCGAGAAGAAATGAATACTTGGCAAATTGCTCCTGTGTCATACAAATAATTAGTGTGACAAATATATGAATTTTCTTTATGATTAAGATAATCCCCTATCCCAAAGAAGTTTGGGACTCTTCAAAAAATTCAGCAATTGAATGATAAATTCTATCTCCTACTTGAATTCGAAAGGGGTTCTCAAGAACTTGAATTCGCTCTTCAGTCCGAAAGGTAGACTTACGTTTTCTCAGGGCTTTTTCAAGCCAAAAAACAAGGTCCTCAGAGCCCTGTATTTCCCAGCCTGAATCCTCCGATCGCAGGTTGACTTTCCCTCTTTTAGGATCAAAAAAGAATCTATCCTTTGGAAGCAATTCATTGATCTGTGCATTCAAGATCAAATCTTCAGGCAGGCCTGCAATCAGCGGACTCCCACAATTCATTAACCACAACTGATGGGCTGTCTCAATCGCAATATCCAAATCATGGGTTACCACAAGGATAGCTTTATCTTGGTTTTTTGCGATATCCTGAAGCAAGAACATGATTTCATGCCTATTCACCAAATCCAAATGGGAGGTTGGTTCATCCAAAATTATAACCTCCCCATCTTGAGATAAAGCCCTGGCAATCATTGCCTTTTGACGTTGACCATCGGACAACTCACCGAGTCTCTCTTTCCGAAGAAAATCCATTTTGGTAGCGGCCAGCGCCTCATTCACATATTTCCTGTCCAGTTCAGACAGGGTTCCGCTCCATTTTAGATAAGGAGTTCTTCCCAATCCTACCAATTGCTCGACGGTCATTTGTGCCGGAATGATCGGTTCACTGAGTACTACCGATAATTTCTTGGAAAGCTTTTCTCTTGGATAGTCTACAGGTGATTTGTCCAAAAGTTTAATCTCTCCTTCAAAAGGCCTGATTCGACCCAAAATCGCTTTGACCAGCGTAGACTTTCCTACACCATTGGGCCCTAAAAGACAGGTCAACTGTCCTGAATAGAGCTGAAAATTCAGGTCAGATAAAATCACTTTTCGATCTTGGCCTTTCTCATAGCCCAGCGATAGATTTTTACCTGTCAAAACCTGATCCATATCAAAATTCTTTACTGAAGTTTCTTTTTAGAACCAATGCTATCACAACGGGAGCTCCTACCAATGAGGTGACCGCATTGATCGGAAGGGTCTGAGCCGAACCCGGAAGTTGTCCGATGGTATCGCAAAGCAAAAGTAGGCCTGCTCCCAGTAATGCCGACCCAGGGAACAATATCCGATGATCTGCGCTTTTCCAAACCAACCTAGCCAAATGGGGAACAGCTATTCCCACAAAGGCAATCGGACCACAGAATGCGGTGATACTCCCTGCCAAAATACCGGTGCTTATTATCACCAACCAGCGTAATCGAACTGGATTGATTCCCATGCTTTCCGCATAGGTCTCTCCAAGAAGTAAAGCATTAAATGAGCGAGTCGCCAACAGCAAAGGAAAAGCACCAATTGCCAGCAACAATCCTAAAAGCCCAACTTGATTCCACCCAAGTCCACCCAGACTTCCCATCGACCAAATGGTATAAAGCTTCAGTGCCTCTGCTTCAGAAAAGAAGGCCAATACCGAAATGATAGCCGAAACGGCAGCTCCAAACATAATTCCCACGATCAAAAGTGTCATGCTATCCCTGACTCGCCAAGCCACCAAACTCACCAAAGCCAATACTGAAACTGCACCAAGGATCCCTGCTATGGCAGTGGCCCAAGAGGAAATCACCATTCCGGAAAAGCCCAAAAAGGAACCCGCCAAAAGAAGTATAGCAACTCCAAAACCTCCTCCAGAACTAATTCCAAGCACGTAAGGACCTGCCAATGGATTTCGAAAAAAGGTTTGCATCTGAAGACCACTTAGACTGAGTGCGATTCCAGCCATGACTGCTACCAGAGATTTCGGAAATCGATAATTCAGGATAATCTCACGATGAGATGATTTTTCCCATTCTCCAGTGAATAGGCCTGAAAGTATGGTGTCGACAGGAATGGAGACTGAGCCCAAGGCCAAGTTGATCAAAAACAGAAAAACTAGAGCTACTGCAGCTAAAATAAAAAAGAAGGCGTTTTGGTTAGTTTTCATCGAGTTGACGATAAAAATACAAATCATAGTCCGACAAAAGCTGTGGATGGAGGATTTTGATCAAATCCTTCAAAACCAAATCAGGTCGAACATAACCCAACTCAAAATATTCCAAACCTCCTTTTGGCCCCTTCTTTTTGGTGTAGGTGTAGATGGAACCACTCTGGAATGCTTGAAAGGAACGATACCTCGGCTCAGCATCTCCCATTTGCTCTACACTTTCATAGTCGGCTGAGCCTATCCAAATTGGGGCCTCCATCGCATGATCGAGTACATATTCATAACTCAGCTGTATACTCCCACTTCCATCTTGATCCGAAAAAACATAATCCCCACCTGCATTTTGGAGGATTTTTGCACCCCAACTATCTGCTCCAGGTACGTACCAGACATCTTCATAAAGCACTCCTGACAAGACTTCTGGCTTTTCCAGATTAGGTTGGTTTTTGATTAGGCTCTCAGCTTCTTGGTAGGCTTTCTCGATTTCTTCAAAGACCCCGACAGCCTCCTCATATTTACCCAATAAAATTCCTGTAAACTTGATCCACTCTGCTCTGCCCAGTGGATGCTGCTCCACGTATTCTCCATTAATCAGTGCAGGAACGCCTGATTGCCCCAACAAATCCAATTGCCGCAAATCCTCACCAAGGGTAGAAATCATAACCCAATCAGGCTGTAAATCAATCATCATTTCAAGATTGGCAGATGGTCCTGAGCCTAAATCGGCCATCTTTCCTGATTCGATTTGTCCCCAAACCTTTTGGGAAGAAATCAGATCAAAATTTGGAAAGCCAATCAATTTATCCGTGTCACCTAGCAAATCCAAATGTGGGATTTGAGTGGTAGAAGTTAAAATCACCCGATCTACAGGCAGCTTCACTACTGCATCAACTTCAACCTCAGGCTTCTCAACCTCTTCATTCAAAATCAGGTAGCGATAGGATTTATCAGCTCCTGTCCAAGGCTGATTGACTTCTAAAATCCAAAAACCTTCCCCCTTCTTAACTTCAAAGCCTTTGGCATAGGTCAAGGAGACAGTTTCTAAGCCAATTATCTCAGTTTTTGGGGACTGACAACTGATAAAAACTATGACTAAAAAGAAGAAAATTTGGTGAATCGGTCTCAAATTCGTGTCATTAATCGATTCAAAGTAAGTGTATTGCCTTTCATAGAACAAAATTTTTTTCAACTACTTCTTTTCACCCGGCAAAAAGTCCCTTATGTTTGTGAAAGAATAAGGTTCCTGATTTTCAGCGAAAATCCAGGATTAAAAGGGAATCCGGTGAAATACCGGAGCTGTCCCCGCAACTGTAAGTTCTGAAGAAGCTTTTGCGAACCACGCCATTGAGTCGAATGCTGATGACTTGAGAAGGCCGCAAAAGTAGAACGAGCCAGGAGACCTGCCTAATTCTGACAAGATTCTGTGCTTTCGGAGGAAAAGCGAAGAAGACATGCATTCAAAGGTCCCTCTGGATCCTTTGCAAAATTCATATCTTCCCATTTCTCTTCAAGCCCGAATCGATTGAACCATTTTCATTCGATCAGGCATGATTTTATTTGTATGGGTACTTAGTCTGTTCGGCTTTCAAGCCGAGCAGCAGGATACGGTACGACTTCAGGAAATTGAGGTGAGTGCGCCTGTTTTTGAAACATTTGGGCTTGGAAAAAAGCAGCTCAACTGGGACAAAGCCGCGCTTGAAAACTATCAATCAAGAAGCCTTAGCGAACTATTGCAGGAAAAAAGCCCTCTTTTTATCCGTCAATACGGGCCTAGTATGCTTGCTTCACCCAATTTTCGCGGAACTTCCGCTGGGCATACTGCGATTTTTTGGAATGGGATCCCAATCAATGGCCCATCTTTAGGTCAAAGCGATCTTTCAATCATCCCATTGGCAGCGCCGGACCGAATTGACTTGATCTTTGGATCAGATGGTGCGCTTTTGGGAAATGAAGCATTGGGAGGTTCCATTCTCCTGCAAAGTCAAGCCAATTTTAAAGAAAGTCCAACTGCTTCAATCAGCCAGGAAGTCGGTAGTTTTGGACAAAGTGCCACTGCATTTCAAGCTGGATTTTCTGAAGAAAAATTAGCTTTTCAGACAAAGATTTATTCCCAAAAGGCTGAAAACGATTACACTTTTCGAGACCTATCTTTACCAGGGACACCCGAAAAAACCCAGACGCATTCCGCCTTTTCCCAGAAAGGAATCCAACAGGATATTGCTTGGAAAATCAATCCCAGCCAGAGATTAAGTACTTCCTTTTGGTACCATTTAGCTGATCGGGAAATCCAACCCCCTATGGGGTCTGACACTCAAGATACCCAAGAAGACCAAAGCTTTCGACTTTCCCTAGAGTATCTGAAATTCTGGGACAAAAGCAGATTAGAAGTACGCTCAGGCTGGGTCAGAGATGATCAACTCTTCAATCAGTCACTCAATCAAACCTCAAGCTTCTTTCTGAGTGGAGATTGGGAAGGAGACATCGGGAAGGATTGGAAAATCAGGCTAGGAACCCGAGGAACTCACATTCAGGGAAATCTATCCACCTATTCTGCTACAGACCAAAGATTGGAGACCTATCAATTCATCAGGTTTTCCGGGCTGAAAAACATCAACCTCTCCTTGAACCTTCGTCAATTATTGGTGGAACAAAAATGGCAGCCTTTGCTTCCCTCTTTGGGTATGGATTGGATTTTAAGCCCAACTTTCTCACTAAAAGCCTCTATTGCCAGGGGGCTTAAAGTACCTACACTCAATGACCGCTTCTGGGAACCCGGCGGTAATCCAGAATTACTTCCTGAAGAAAGCTGGCAAGGAGAAACTGGTCTGATATGGAAAAAAGGCTCTTTCCATTCAGAACTTACATTTTTTGCCATGGATGTAGAAAACTGGATCATCTGGATGCCAAAGGGAGCCATATGGTCTCCTGATAATATTCGAAGGGTAAGAAATACCGGAATTGAATGGGCAGGTGGAACTGAATTCGCTATGGGTTCGACTAGACTTAAAATCGATTTGGCCTACAATTATACCCAAGCCATCAATCAATCGAATTCAGAAGAATCTCCAACGTTTTGGAACAGACAGCTCCCCTACACGCCCGTACATCAGGCGCAAGGTGGTGTAGAATTGATTCGGGACGGATACTCATTCCGTCTGAGCTCCCAATATGTCGGGCAAAGGGCAACAACCCTTGACCATTCCAGAATCATGGATGCATACTCGCTTTCCCAACTGCATTTGAATTATAAAAAGCTCTGGCTTGGCCCTGTACAAGTGCCTATTTCTCTGAGAATCGAAAATCTATTCAACAAATCCTATCAAGTGCTCTACCTGCGACCGATGCCGGGTAGATCCATTCATTTTAACTTCAAAATCCAACTATGAAAAAGAATCTATTTAAATCATTTTTGATCAGCTTTTTAGCAGTATCACTTTTCGCTTGCTCTGAATCAGAGCCAGAAAGACCTCTTGGCGAATACGAACAAGGCATACTCATTATGAATGAGGGAGCCTTTGGTGCCAACGATGGGGAAGTTTTCCATTTGAATACTAACACCGACGAACTAAAGAGTAATATTTTTGAACTGGAAAATGGCCGTCCATTCGCAGGTCTTTTGCAGGATATGATTTTAGAAGAAGATCGCCTCTATCTAGTAGCGAATACCGGAAAAGTAGAAATTGTAGATGCGCGGGATTTCAAAAGTATAGGTTCAGTGACTGAAGATTTGGACGTACCCCGGTCTTTAGTAGCGAATAGCGGCAAACTCTTCATTTCTGATTATGGGCCTTATGAGTCTGATTTCAGTACCCCTAACTCTTACATTGCCGTGGTACAAAGCCTTGAAGGAGGGACTGTTTCGAAGAAAATTCCTGTTTCCAGAAAACCAGAGGATATGATTAATGCCGGCAGGTATATTTTAGTGGCTGGCTCCGAGGAGGGTAAAGTAGAAGTCATTGATGCTCGGACCGAAGAGGTTCACAAAACTATCGAAGTGGATGGCAGTCCAAAGAAGTTTTTTGAAGCAGATGGATCAGTTTTCCTTTATTCCACTTCCCCGGAAGAAGTCATTTTCTACAGTTTCCATTTAGATAATTTCACTTTAAGGACTACCAATTATTACCCAATTGTCAATGCGACGGGAAAAATTGCGATTTCCCCCGAAGGTGTCGCATACATGCTGACTAGTTCAGGATGGCCTGATTACCAAGACGGAGTAGCTAAACTTGCTCTTTTTGATTCGGAAATAGATCTGGATTGGTACAACGGTTCGGGTTTTTATGGTATTTCCTACGATCCCTTACTGCGTGAGATTTACCTCACCAATTCAAATGGATTTCAAGGAAATGGAACAGTGACTGTTTTGGATGAACAGGCTATAGAAAGAAGAACTTACGAAGTGGGTAGAGGACCATCGGGCTTCCTTTTTAGATAAAAAAAAGCGTTGTCACTCCTATAGAAGCGGCAGCGCTTTTTATTTTAAATATCAATGATTTTTAATTTTTCTACTTTTTGAAGAATACCCCCGTCAGCTCTTTTGCAAAAGCGATGGGGTTGAGCGTTCCTTTTTTTACAGCTTCCTTTCCCTCCGGCAATCGCTTTTGGATCTCTGGATGTTCCAAAAAAGCTTTTCCTAAAATTGATTGGATACTTTCGTCCAACCAATTTAGGCGTTGCTTGGCCCTATTTTCATTCCATAATCCTCGCTCCACCATGTGATTTTGGTATTCGGAAATCTTCTTCCAGCAATCATTTAGCCCATCACCTGTCAAGGACGATCCGATCGTAACTGACGGATACCAGCCACTTTCTGATGGCGGAAAAAGATGCAAGGCATTCTGGTAGTGATTTTTGGCTCGTTTTGCAGCAGGAATAGTATCTCCGTCAGCCTTATTGATAAGGATTCCATCTGCCATTTCCATAATCCCCTTTTTGATTCCCTGCAGTTCATCACCAGCACCTGCCAGCATCAGCAAAAGAAAAAAGTCCACCATACCTTTCACGGCTGTTTCCGATTGGCCCACTCCTACTGTTTCTACTAAAATCACGTCAAAGCCAGCGGCCTCACAAATCAGCATAGATTCCCGGGTTTTGGAGCTTACTCCACCCAATGTCTTGCCGGAAGGACTAGGCCGAATAAAAGCCCTTCGATCAGCCGCCAATTTTTCCATTCGGGTTTTGTCCCCCAATATGCTACCCCCAGTTTTTTGACTCGAAGGATCTACAGCCAAGACAGCCACTTTCTTCCCCTGGTCCAATAAAATCCTGCCAAAAGCCTCGATAAATGTACTCTTTCCCACCCCCGGCACTCCGGTAATTCCTATTCGAATCGAGTTGCCAGTATAGGGTAAGATTTCTTGAACCAGTGCACTTGCCAAATCCGAATCAGCACTCAAATTACTCTCTACCAAGGTAATTGCCTGCGCCAAAACAGCTCGATTTCCTGCCAAAATCCCCGCTTTGTATTCCTCTAAAGATTTCCGCTTTTTAATCATTGTCATTAAAGGTAAATCGGCTTTCTCCCAGAATGGACTTCTCATAGCTCGCCAATAAATACTTTTCCCACTCTTTTGGAAAATGCGGTTCCTTGGGTGTAAGTGTCAATGATTCGCTAGGAGTATCCTTGAAGAAAAAAACCTTGGTCTTACCGTATTTAGTATGTGGCTGAGCTTCGCCAAATTCCTTCAT
This sequence comes from Algoriphagus formosus, assembly GCF_002807035.1. Taxonomy (GTDB): domain Bacteria; phylum Bacteroidota; class Bacteroidia; order Cytophagales; family Cyclobacteriaceae; genus Algoriphagus; species Algoriphagus formosus. Next base: position 52,220 of record NZ_NIUC01000002.1, read on the forward strand.
CCAGCTTGGATCTGTATCCAAGACTTTTACTGCATAAATACGCAGCACCGGACCGGTATTATTTTCATTTCGGTAAAAATCTATTTCCTCATATTTCCCTTCGAATCGCTCCATTCCGGGCTGAGAAAAGCTTTCCATCATAATGTAGATAAGGAGTGCTGTTACAGCCAGAGAAATAAACAGAATCAATCGACGAGAGTTCTTCAAATTATTAGGGGTTATTGGCTTTTGGCCTTAATTTAGCCCAAAATTCTGACAATGGGATTCGAATACATCAAAGCCCTTCATATCATTTTTGTAGTCACTTGGTTTGCAGGGCTTTTCTACATCGTCCGCCTTTTTATCTATCAGACGGAAGCCATGGAGCGACCCGAGGCCGAGCGAGCGATTCTCAAGCCTCAACTTGACCTGATGGCCTCTCGACTATGGTATATTATCACTTGGCCATCTGCTGTTTTAACACTCATTTTTGGATTCTGGGTTTTGACCTATCGAATGGGCTACCTTCAGCTGGGATTTATGCATGCCAAACTTGGCTTTGTAGCCTTACTCTACGGATATCACATAGGCTGTCATATTCTTTTCAAAGAAATACAAAAAGGCCGAACTCGCTGGACATCCACACAGTTAAGAATCTGGAATGAGGCTTCGACCCTACTCTTATTTGCCATTGTTTTTCTCATTGTGCTGAAAAGCACAGTCAGTATGCTTTGGGGGATTGTAAGTTTGGTTGGGTTAGGCGTCACATTGATGCTGGGAATCCGCATTTATAAAAAATTCAGAAATCGAGCATGACGGAAGCGACACACAGAGGGAGGATTATAATTGCGACCTGCCTACCGCAGGCAGGGATTCCATCTGACCGCTAAAAATCAAATTATAAACAGGTGAAAAGATTAAAAACATGCATAAAGTCAAAATTCTCTTTTTTGCTTTGGGAGCCATCCTCTTCTGGCAGTGTGAAAGCCCTCAATCAGGGTCTGATGGAGGAGGAAGCTTACCGATTTTAGGAAATCGCCATGTGGATCAAATTGAGCGGGATGGAAAAATGGTTGAAGATACCGTATATCATGAAATCGCTGATTTCGAATTCGTCAACCAACTGGGTGATACCATTTCCAATGCGGATGTTGAGGGGAGAATTTATGTGGCAGATTTCTTCTTTACTACTTGCCCCACCATCTGTCCGATCATGAAAAAGGAGATGCTGAGGGTTTATGAAGCTTATAAGGACAACCCAAATTTCCTCATTTTAAGCCACTCCATAGACCCTACACATGATACCCAGGAAGTATTGAAAGTCTACGCCGAAAAGTTAGGGGTGAACGATGCCAAAACTTGGAATTTCCTAACCGGAGATGCTGAAAAGATCTATGAGATTGGTCAAACAAGCTACCTCACCACTGCTATGGAAGATCAAAATGAACCCGGTGGTTTTCTACACAGTGGAGCTTTTGTGCTTGTAGATGGCGATGGTCACATCAGAGGAGTGTATGATGGAACCAAATCTGATCAGGTAGATCGCTTGATCCGCGATATTCCAAAATTACTCGAGCAATGAGAAAATCTATCTTTGCTTTTCTGCTTTTGGCAGGAATCGCGTGCAGTCCAAAAAGCACCCAAGAGGAGAATTATCTGTCAGAAATCTCCGATCCAGATGTCATGAAATATGCCATACATGGCAAGACACTCTATGAAAACTACTGCGCAAATTGCCATCAGGCTGACGGCAAAGGACTTGGAAAACTCATCCCTCCTCTAAAGGATGCAGACTACTTTCGAGCTAGTATTCCGCGGGCAGTTTGGATCATGAAAAATGGGCAAAAGGGCGAAATAATGGTCAACGGACAAGTCTACGATCAGCCTATGCCTGCCAATCCAAACTTAAAACCACTGGATATCGCTCAGATTTCCACGTACTTGTACAATATTTGGGGCATGAATGAAGGTGTAATTACTTCGGCTGAAGTAGAGAAGTATCTCCAAGAAGCACCAGAGAATTATTGATCTTCCAATAGACTGGAAGCTTTTGCTAAAGCAGTCTTGATGTCCTCATTGACTTTTCGGACCTTGACCATTTGATCCTCTAGGTAGGCCTTTACTTCCTCAGGGCTGCGTTCTCCGTTTTCCTGCTCATATTGTCTCATCCAAACAAACATCCCCTCATGGGCTTGGTTCAGATCATAAGCCAGCGCCTTTAGCTCTTGAACCCTCAAGCTATCCCCTTCTTCATTAGACTCAAGTTCCTCAGCCAGATTCAAAGCCTGTTTTTCAAGGTTTTTCAGTTTACCCATCTGAGGCATCACCTCATCATGAACTGCAATGACTTCATCTCTAAGTTCCTTATTTTGATCCGAAAGGGAAGTACCACAAGAGTACATTAAAAAAACAGTCAACAAAGTGAAAATGTATGAATACTTAGTCATGATTATCAGATAATTTATATTACTAATTCAATTTTTTCTGAGTTTAATTATAGTTTTTACTGCGAAGTAAACCATTAGGCAAATATAGAATTGGATTGGTATTTAAAGCGTACTTTGAAGAAAAATATAAGTTTAAAAATCAATATTTGATTCAAAGGGCTTAATTTCGAATTCAAGTTCTAAGCGGAAATCACCATTCAAATACCACAAATCATTCAATTATGAAACCATACTGTTTTGCAGATGGACAATTCGTCCCAACACAAGATGCTACCCTCCACGCTTCAGATTTAGGTTTGATCAGAGGTTATGGCATTTTTGATTTTTTTAGGACAGTCAACTATCAACCTTTGTTTTTGGAAGATTATTTGGATCGGTTCATTCGCTCTGCGGAAAAAACCTTTATTCCTCTTCCCTACAGCCGCTCAGAATTAAAACAAATCGTCACCCAACTTATCCAAAAAAACGATCTAAAGGCCGGTGGAATTCGGATGGTATTAAGTGGTGGAATGTCTGAAAACCATTTTTCCCCTGGAAAAGGAAAGCTATTTCTATTTGCAGAAGAACTCATTTTCCCTGCAAAAGAAAAATATGAGCAAGGCATCAAGTTATTGACTTTGGAACACGTCAGACCTATCGCCAGTATCAAAACCACCAATTATGCTTTGGCCGTATGGCACTCTCATATTTGGAAGGAGCAAGGAGCCGAAGATGTACTTTACCACCAAAATGGATATGTAAGCGAAAGCTCGAGAAGTAATTTTTTCATTGTGAAAAACAATGAAATCATCACCCCATCTGAACACATACTATTAGGCATTACCCGTAAAAACATTCTAAAACTGGCAGATATCCCTGTCCACATCCGCCCATTAACCCTAAAGGAAACTCTTGAGGCTGATGAAGCTTTTATTACCTCTACAACAAAAATCCTTCTTCCGGTCACTCAAATTGATGAGCAACCTATTGGTACCGGGAAACCGGGCCCTATTTCATTGGACTTATTGAAGCGGTTTAAAAATCTAGAATCTGAGCTTACTAAAGCCTGAAAGCACTATTCAACTAACGTTGCGTCCTGAAGAATATACATGAGTTTTTCAGGATCTTTGGAATTCAAGGTTAGCTTGCCACGTACCTTCACTCTTTTCGAAGTGTATTTGATTGGGTTGGAAAGCATAACTTCCATTACCGTCTCAGGGCCTCCGGAACCACAAAAAAAGCATTCAGCCAAAGGAAGGCTTGATAAAATGATGTGATCCGGCTTAAACATCCCTTCAAATGGAATGATATAGCCATCAGCCTCTACCATTTTGCCCTCAAGCTTCTGAATATTTTCAGAGAAGACAGGGACATAAAGCTCACCAAATTCATCCTCACTGATTTTATAACTTACCTCGGCCAGATTTCTCCAGACATTATCTTGCTGGGCGAAAACAAAGGATGGCTTCGCGGCGAGGATCATGAACGCTAATACTAAAATTGGGCTTATTCTTTTCATGTGTTTATAATTTGTCTTAATCGGTCAGATGGAATTTTGCAATTATAATCATCTCTTTGTTTGACGGGTAAGTCATGCCTGCCTGCGGAAGGCAAGCTCGATTTCATGTCAAATATTCGATTTGAAAGTCAAAACTACTTCAATTCACAGCTTGATTTGACTATTTGAGTTTTTATTTTCTTGTCAATTGATTGGCGATACTTGTCTGATAAGCGGACCAAGCTGGGATGGCCGAAGCCAAAACTCCCACTGTTAACGCATAAATGACTATCCAAAGTTCAGCAGATAGGAAAGTCCATGCCTCCAGGCCAGCAGCAATCCCTTGTTCATTTTGCGCAGCTAAAATAGAGAGGAAACCATGGCCCAGCAATATTCCCAGTAGAGCTCCAAAGAAAGTCAAAGAAACCCCCTCTAGAAATATCAAAATCAGCAATTGAAATTTACTGGCACCAATAGCTCGGAGTACAGCCAAGTCATAGCGCCGTTCTTTCAATGAATTGTAAAGGGCAATAAATATTCCCAGGCCTGAAATCGCGATCAGTACAAAAGCCAATCCCTCCAATACTTGAATACCAACTCCAAGGAGCTCAAACAAGCGTGACATCTCGAATGAAGGAGAAGCTGCCTGCATATTCGTATTAGAATTAATCATCCGGGGTAGCTGTACGGCAGCCATAGGGCTTCGGTACTGAACCAGCAAGGTGGTAACCTCACGATCTTGATCCGTTTTAGGAAAACCGGATTTAGCGACTGGATGATGGAATTTGGCATCATGGTCATGGTCTCCATGTTCCTGGTCCTGACTTTCAACGACCTGATCATTATCCTCTTTTGAAGCCATTTCATCCGTATCTGACTCTCCTTCTTCATCGTGCGTATACCATACTGACTCGATTGAAGTTAGGACCAGTCTATCTACTACATTTCCTTTTGGCTCTAAAACTCCAACCACTCGAAAATCATGATGATCGTGATCATGACTTCCCACACTAATGCCATGACTTCCCGTAAATGTATCTCCAAGCTTTAGACCTGATTTTTCGGCGACCATCGCCCCTAGCACCACCTCAAAGGGTTCTTCCCAGGCTTTTCCCGAAGCAAATCCGACCTCATACAAACTCAAATAGTCATGATTGGTGCCCACGATCCGGTAACCCTGATAGTTATCACCAAGTGCCATGGGGATAGTCTGCTTGACTAGGCGACTTCTAGAAAGGCGAACCGCCTCATTCATAGGAATATTTCCTGTAGGAAAATCAACATGATAGACACTGGAAAGAATCAATTGGAGAGGACTTCCTTTGGCTCCCACCACCAAGTCGATGCCAGCTGCATCTTGCGTCATCTTTTTCTCAAATTGGTCCTGAATCAATAAGAGGACGGTAATAATTGCCAGGCCGAGAGCCAGAAGCAATACATTCAGCCCAGTGGATAAGGGACGAAAGGTCAGGTATTTCCAACTTAATTTAAAAAGGTTCATACGGATTTGACTTCGATGTAATTGGAAATTTGCTCTTTGACACGATGGTCATGCGTAACGATAATCAAGGCTGCCTGGATTTTAGTAGCTTGGCCCTGCAGCAGCTTGACCACACGTTCTGCATTTTCATCATCCAAACTTGAAGTGGGTTCGTCAGCAAGGATAAGTTTGGGACGATTGATCAAGGCTCTGGCGATAGAAACCCGCTGAGCTTCCCCTTCACTTAACTGATTCACAGGCGAATGTGATTTATATGATAAATCCAGTTCCTGAAGAAGCTCATCAGCATCTTGCCCATTTTTATTTGAAAAATAGCGCGCCATCATGAGGTTTTCCTTCACGTCAAGCGGTGCGAGTAAGTGAGGCTTTTGAAAAACAATCCCAATATTCTCACCCCTAAAACGGTCCATTTTGCCGGAATCAAGCTGATTGATAGCGGTGCCATCTAAAACAACCGAACCAGAATGCGGGGAAAGTAATCCTGCAATAAGATTGAGCAAGGTGGTCTTTCCACTACCTGACTTTCCTAAAACTAAAAGGGACTCTCCACGATCTAAGGAAATATCTTGGAAATGGTACTCCTTTTGGCCCGGATGGGAAAACTTTAAATCTTTGGTTTGAAAGAGCATAGGATTATTTTACGGGAATCGATACTTCAAAGGTGGTGCCTTTACCTACTTCGCTCGTAAAATTGATTTCACCCTTCATTACTTCCAAGCACTTTTTTACAATTGACAGGCCAAGCCCCGAACCTTCTACAATTCCAACGTTTCTAGCTCTAAAAAAACGGTCATAGAGTTGGCTTTGTTCTGATTTAGGAATACCAATACCAAAATCTTGGATTTTTCCTTTTAACATCCCGTCTTCGTAATCCAAATTGAAAATCACCTCCCCATTATCCTTGGAGTATTTAATGGCATTGGATAGCAAGTTTTCAAAAACCTGATAGAGTAAATCCTGATCTGATGTGATTGTCTTTGGCAGTTTTCCCAAATTGGTTTTGACCTTTACGCCGTTTTCCACACCTGCCTGTGTAGTGTCTAGTACCTCCTTCACGAATGCACCCAAAAATAATTTTTTAGGTTTGTACTCCATTTGATTTGCATCTGCCTTTCCAAAAAACAACACACTTGTCAGGAGATTATTAAGTGCTCGAACTGAGTTCTCGATTTTAAATGCATGCTTACTAATCTTTTGCTTAAAGGGATGATCCTTTTCAGCATACATCTGTAAAAGTTGGGCGGAACTGAGAATAGAAGTAAGCGGAGTCTTAAAACCGTGAGAAACATTCAAGACGATCCTCGATTTCAGTTCATTGATTTCACGCTCCTTTTCCAAGGCCTTGGTAAGCTCTTTATTGGCTTCGTAAAGCTCAGCTGTCCTAAGCTTCACTTTTTCTTCCAATTCATTATTTAGCTTTTGCAGCTCCTTCTCCTTTCTATCCTTGAATATGGCCAGTTCGATAACCATATTTAATTCTCGGATATTAAACGGCTTAATTACATAGGCACTAGGGTTGGTTCCCACCACCTTATTAAGTGTCTCTGCATCCGAACTCGCACTCAAGTAGACAACAGGAATATCATATTTCTCATTGATTATTTCGGTTGTCTTGATTCCATCTAAGTCTCCTGCCAGATTAATATCCATCATGACAATATCAGCTGGCTGTTGTTCGAGGAGTTCCAAGGCTTTTTCCCCAGTATCAGCCACACCGATTATTTGATGGTTATTTTTTTCAAGAGCTCGCTGAAGCAAAAGTGCCGATACCGAGTCATCTTCAACGATGAGAATTTTTAAGGAAAACATCTAGTCGAGTTCAAATTGGATTAGGTGGGAAAAATACAAAATTTATATTTCCGACAAGGGAATCTGTACGAATACGGTTGTACCCTTCCCTTTTTCACTCTCGATTTGGATTTTTCCTTCCAGCATTTTCACTAGACTATGCGTGATCGTCATCCCTAGTCCTGTGCCGTCAAATTTGCGCCCATTTCCTGTACTCTCCTGCTCAAAAGGATCAAATACCTTTTCCAAAAATTCAGGTGAAATCCCGATCCCCTCATCTTTGACCAGAATATTCAACCAATCATCTTCTTGGGAAACATCTACTTGAATCCTTCCCTTCTCAGAATATTTGATCGCATTACCAATTAAATTATTCAGGATAATGGTTGTAAATCGCTGATCAATGAATCCTTGTACCGCAGTCTTAGGATAATTCCCCTCCAATATGAGCCCCTTTTTTTCGGCCAAAGAAGATAATGGATATACAATTTTCTTTATAAAAGCGATGACATCAGTTTGCTGCTTAACGATTTCAAGTTTTTTGGCCTCAATTTTAGCCATATCCAAAATGGAATTGATGGTAGACAGCAATCGCTCACCACTTTGAAGAATTATTTCCAACTCGGATAAAAGTTTTGGGTCATTTTTCCGAGTCATCATCACATGTTCGGTACCTCCCAAAATCACATTTAGCGGAGTTCGAATTTCATGACTAACATTCGACAAGAGACTGGTCTTAAATCTATTAGCCTCTTCTGCACGATCTTTGGCCTCCCTAAGTCTATGTTCGATTTCTTTCTCCACCGTCACATCCCTGAAAACTGCAAGCAACAACCTTTTGCCCTCGAATTGGGAGGGAATTTCTTTGGTGTAAACTTCATTTTCCATTTTTCCTAAAGGCCAGAAAACCTGACAGGTAAAAGAAAAACCAGGAAGATTATTCGCCTCAAGTTCTTTCATATACGACTTAAAAAAATCGGAATCATTGATGGCATCATGGAGGTCCACGCCTAACAAATTTTCTTCCTTCTGAAGAGACCACTTTTCGAAAATAGGGTTTACGGCTATGATTTCCTGACCATCAAGTGTTAGTACAAGTGCATCTTTTGAACTATCCCAGACATTCTTAAACTGCTCTTCGGCCCGAATTTTCTCCTTTTCCTTCTTATCAACCGCAGACTCCAATATTCCTAGCTTTCGAAGCTGAGAACTAAATGAACTGACCAAAAACCCAACCCCAATCAAAAAAAGGGAAACCAAAGCCAAAAACCAAAATCTAAAATAAAAGGGTTGGAGAATCCTCATCTCTGCGGTAGAAATAGTCTCGGTCATCCGGTAATTTTCGTAAGATGACTTTATCTCAAATTGATAGTCTCCCGGTGGAATATTTGGATAGAAAATTTGATTGGATTGTGGATTTTTTAGAATCTTCCAGCTTTCATCAAAACCTAATAACCGATAGTGCACCCAAAGCTCTTTTTCTCGATTAAATCCAATTGCAGAAAAATCTACTTCGAGGCTATTTTCTTCAAATGGTATTTCTACGGTTTTTTCCCAAGCAATGGCACTCGAGCCTGCATTTATGCCATTTATGGAGATTTTAGGTTTTCCTGAGGCGATGAATTTTTCTTCCTGAAAATAAATGGACAGCCCCTCAATGGTTCCGATCATGATTCGTTGATCGTTACCCTCTATCAAAGCCCCCCGATTTGTCTCATTATTTGGAAGACCTAGTTTTTCTGTGAAATGAACTAGCGAGTCTTTGTCATATTTGTAAAAGCCATCATCGGTACCAAACCACAATGCGCCTTTTGAATCTTGAAGAATTGAAAAAACAGGGTTTTTTATTGTACGGCCAGCTGGAAAAAATGGAACTACTGATTCTCCTTGGATCATCTTTAGCCCTGACTCCGTCCCTAATAAAATACCATCGGGCGTTTCTAGGAAATCATATCCTTCTGCGATACATAGTCCAGGCTTTTGAATCAAAGGGTCCGGATTTTCCAATCTCCCTGCCCTCATCACCATCAATTTCCCATCCCGAAGTTTTTTTGCCTTTCGAAGATGATAAAACCCTTTCTCAAAAATCTCATTTATCTGACGTTCTAAGCCATTTTTAAAAAGGGCTTCTCCTCTATCAGTAATCTTTGCAAAAAAAATATTTTTGGAACTCGTAATGATTAAGCTGTCACCTTCCACTTGAACGGAGGAAATATTATCTCCTTCGGGCGCAGGGAAAATCTCAATTTCCCCGGTGTTCAAATCGTATCTTCCCAAACCATTAAGCGTAGCCGAAAACCAAACCGAGTTTCTAGAATCAGTAGAGAAATTTACAATCCGACTTGTAGGGATGCCTTCAGGACTAGGATATTCATAAAGAGTTTCAATGCCTGATCTTGAGAATTTTTGAATTCCATTATTGAAACCCAAAAGATATTCTCCTGTCGGCAAAAGCGTAATCGCCGTCACTTCATTTGCTAAGAGCCCTGAATAGGATTTGGTGTAGTTTTGAATAGCTAGGTTATTAATATTGGCAAGTCCTCGGCTACTTGCCAGCCAAAGCAAACCCTCTTGATCAATGAGAAAATCCTGAAGCAGAAAAACCCCAAAAATATCTTGGGAATCAATAATCAGTGATCGTGATGCTCCAAGTCTTCTTTTTCTAAGACTTGAATTGAAATGGTAAAAAACACTCCCCGAGTGAAAACTCAATCCATATAAGTCAGTGTCATACGGGTACGGATAAGTAAAACCCCGATCTACAAATTTTTCTGGTTGATTTTCATAGGGACCACTTGCTAGATAGCCGTTGCCCAAAAAATAAAACTCTCCTGTTGCTGGGTTTTCCATGACCATAGCAGGAGGAGAGGGAAGCGATAGACCCTTTAATGGGTAAGGTTTCCAATCTCCGTCACTTAAAACCAATGGCTCTTCACCAAGAAAATAAAATACGGGTGATACAGTACTTCCACCAAGAAAAGATAACTTGGAGTTAATTTTTTCAGGATCGGGAAGAATTTTAAACCACTCTTCTTCACGAGAATAATTCAAGCTTTCAGAAGTATTTATGACAAATTCCTTATCCCTCCCTTTTCCTCTGCTTAGAAATTGGATAAAACTAAACTGCGCTGAATTATCTACTTCCGTAAAAAAGACTTCTTCCCAAGTCCCATATCCACCCTTGAAAAATCGCATTTGTCCCCGGTCATTATACAACCACACGCTTCCGTCCTCATCAATATGAATAGCGATTTGGTAGTCAAATTTGGCATTTAGGCTATCTGGCAAGGAATAAGTTTGAATCCCGTCCGAAAAAAAAACGCCTCGAGTGGTGGAAAACCAAATTCTACCCAAGGTATCCTGCTCCACTTGAAAAATATTTTGCACCGGCAATCTTACTCCTTTGGGACTGGTATCATACTGAAAAGACTGCCCCATTCCTGCCAAAGGGAATATTAAAAAGAAAATGAGGTAGATATCAAACAATCGTTTCATGAGCTCTAAGATAGAAAAAGATCAGAATCGTAATTTTGAATGCATATTGTTTTACATTTCTTTTTGTCAGCGGGTGCTTTCTTTTATTTTTGTGCCAAACTTTATCTAAGCAAGCATGAGTGTACTAGTCAATAAAAACTCCAAAGTAATTGTACAGGGATTTACCGGTTCTGAAGGTTCTTTCCACGCCCAGCAAATGATCGAATACGGCACCCAAGTAGTAGGTGGTGTGACTCCAGGTAAAGGAGGTTCCATGCATTTGGGCAAACCGGTATTCAACTCCGTCGAAGAAGCTGTGGCAGAGACTGGTGCAGACACATCCATTATTTTTGTACCACCTGCTTTTGCAGCGGACGCCATTATGGAAGCAGCAGATGCTGGAATCAAGGTCATCATTGCCATCACAGAGGGAATTCCTGTAGCTGACATGATGAAAGCCAAGCCTTACATCAAAGAGCGGGGAGCTGTTTTGATCGGACCAAACTGCCCTGGAGTCATCACACCGGGAGAAGCAAAAGTTGGAATTATGCCAGGTTTTGTATTCAAAAAAGGTAGAATTGGTATCGTATCCAAGTCAGGAACTTTGACCTACGAAGCTGCTGATCAAGTAGCAAAAGCTGGTCTTGGAGTCTCTACTGCCATCGGTATTGGAGGAGACCCTATCATCGGTACTTCTACCAAGCAGGCTGTGGAAATGCTAATGAACGATCCCGAAACTGACGCTATCGTCATGATCGGTGAGATCGGTGGTAACTACGAAGCAGAAGCAGCTAAGTGGATTCGTGAGACTGGAAATAAAAAGCCAGTCGTAGGATTTATCGCTGGACAGACTGCACCTCCAGGACGTAGAATGGGCCATGCCGGTGCCATCATCGGTGGAGCGGACGATACAGCGGCTGCCAAAATGCGCATCATGAGAGAAAACGGAATTCACGTTGCAGAGTCTCCAGCTGAGATAGGTGCAACTATGGCCAAAGCCCTTGGGGTAAACGCTTAAATTATTTGTCCGATTTCCGATGTCGGATATCAGATCTTTAAAACCGCTTCGATTAAATTCGGAGCGGTTTTTTTATGATTTGACCAAGTCTGATTTTTCAATATTCAAATCACTACCTTTGCGGCGTCAATTTATTTACCTATGATCTCAGTAGATAACGTCGCGGTCATTCACAGCGGCAGCACCCTTTTCAGCAATGTTTCCTTTGCCATCAATCCAAATGATAAAATCGCCCTGATGGGTAAAAACGGAGCTGGTAAATCTACCCTATTGAAAATCATAGCCGGGGAGACTAAGCCAAGCTCCGGGGCTGTTTCCGCACCAAAGGACTTCGTAGTCGCATACCTTCCGCAGCATTTGCTTACTTCAGATGACTGTACAGTGGCTGAGGAAACTGCCAAAGCTTTTGCCAGCTACTTGAATATGAAATCCGAAATCGATCGGATCAATGAGGAATTGACTGTGAGAACGGATTATGAATCGGAAGATTACTACAAACTGATCGAGAAGGTATCGGATCTCAGTGAGAAATTCTACGCGATCGAAGAGATCAATTATGAGGCAGAAGTTGAAAAGGTATTGCTGGGATTGGGTTTTGAAAGAGAAGATCTTACCCGATCTACCTCCGAATTTTCCGGAGGCTGGAGAATGCGTATCGAGTTGGCAAAAATCCTACTTCAAGACCCCGATCTAATCCTTCTTGACGAACCTACCAATCACCTGGATATTGAGTCTATTCAATGGCTAGAGGATTTTCTCATGAATAAAGCCAAGGCTGTGGTAGTCATCTCCCACGACCGGGCCTTTGTAGATAATATCACCACCCGAACCATCGAGGTGACGATGGGTAGAATCTATGATTACAAAGCCAAATACTCCCACTATTTGGAGCTGAGAAAAGAAAGAAGGGAGCAACAGCAAAAACACTACGAGGAGCAGCAGCGCTTTATCGCAGAGACTACTGAATTCATTGAACGGTTCAAAGGCACTTATTCCAAAACCCTGCAGGTACAGTCTAGAGTGAAAATGCTGGAAAAATTGGAGCTAGTCGAAGTAGATGAGGTAGACACCTCTGCTTTGAAGCTTCGTTTCCCTCCTTCTCCCCGCTCAGGGAAGTATCCTGTCATTGTAGAAGATTTGAGTAAATCGTATGGAGATCATGTAGTCTTCAAGGAGGCATCCATGACGATCGAGCAGGGACAAAAAGTGGCTTTTGTCGGTAAAAATGGAGAAGGTAAATCCACTATGATCAAAGCGATCATGGGAGAGATTGATGTTGAAGGAAAATGCGAATTAGGTCACAATGCTCTTGTAGGATACTTTGCCCAAAACCAAGCCTCACTTTTGGATGAAAGCCTGACCATTTTCGAAACCATCGATCAAATAGCGGTGGGAGAAATCCGAACGAAAATCAAGGATTTGCTAGGAGCCTTTATGTTTAAGGGAGATGATATCAACAAAAAAGTCAAGGTGCTCTCTGGTGGGGAAAAGACCCGATTGGCAATGATCAAATTGTTATTAGAACCAGTGAACCTTTTGATTTTGGATGAGCCTACCAATCACCTGGATATGCGGACCAAAGATATCATCAAGGATGCATTGAAGGCTTTCGATGGGACGCTTATCGTAGTGTCTCACGATCGAGACTTTTTGGATGGCTTGGTGAACAAGGTGTTTGAATTTGGGAATAAAAGAGTTCGAGAGCACTTCGAAGACATCAATGGATTCCTTCGAAACAAAAAGATTGAAAATCTGAAAGAAGTAGAGCGGTGATTTTTAGTTTGTAAGTTGTAAAGGGTAAGTAGTAAATGGTCTTTTTGAAGCCAATTACTACTTACCATCCACCTAAAATCATTTCATTGGAGAAAAAGGAAGTGCTTTTAAATAAACCGCATCCACTCGCTCAACGATTTTCCCATTTTCCTCAGAAGCATCCCTTGCTTTAATCCAATCTGGGTCATTTCTGAAATTATCAAATGCTTGATCAAACTGTCCCCGGTCACGGTGTCCTAGCAAATAGACCAATTTGGGTTGAGATCCATCATTTTCCTCCGTCAAAAAATACGGATAGTTGATTAAGCCCTGCTTCTCGAATAAAGCTTGGGTATGATTTTTAAAACGCTTTTGAATATCATCAATCTTTCCATCGTAGCAGTAATAAGTTCGCAATTGAAAAACACCGGATTCTCCAATAAAATCCCCTTCATTAAGTCCAGGAGCCAGCGTCATAAATTGTTCATCAATTTTGGCTACCAAAGGACCATTTTCTCTTGACTTTTCGTAAGCAGCTTTCCAGTCAGGATCATTCAGAAAAGTCTGCCACATACTATCACGGGAAGCCTTATCCGGATAACCCAAGATATAGTAAAGCTTATTTTCTTCTTTATCCAAAGGCTCAAAATAGGCTACATTTGTCATTCCGGCCTTTTCAAAAAGGGCCATGGTATGATTTTTAAACCGGTTGATCAGGTCCGGCAATTTCCCCTCATGTGCGGTATAAATTCTTAGCTCGAAATAGGTCGCATTTTCTAGAGGTGATTCCTGTGCAAAGGCAGCAAAGGAAAATATTAAGAGGCAAAGGGTGAGAAGCTTGAGTTTCATCTTTTAAATGGGGTTAGTTTGACAAATCAAAGTAGGGGATTCAATCCATAAAAAAAAGAAGTCTTATTCATCTTATCAGCTTCACAAAGTCAAATGGTCAGAAGAACCCGACACGCTCCCAAAAAGGGCAAAAAAATGAGTGTTTACAAATGATTTCAATCCATAAAAGCCCCCAAAAATGATTTTATTTTTGGGGGCTAATGCTTCAGAAATCAGTCAACACAGGTTTAAAAACTATGATGGAGACTCAGTTGAGTCTGTCCTTTACTCCACTGTGAGGTAGTTTGATTCATCCAACCTGCCTGAAGGCGAAGATTGTCCCGGAGTCCAAACCCCAGCCCTAAATAGGTACGGTTTCGATCGAATCGCTCCACCATGCGCCCATCTCCTATATCAGTCTGTCCATTAATGAATATTTCATTGTAAAGCGCTGCATAGAGTACATTCTTCTTCAACTCCGTTCCGTTGATGGGAACATTGATGAACAGATTGTACCGGTATCGAGTCCTGAAGTCTTGGTTTTGAACCCACCGCTGTTCATACCGAAACCGGTGTGTCAAATACACCCGATTACCTAGCTTTTGGGGCAGGAGAGCCTCTTGATAAATTCGGTTTTCAGGAGTAGTAGCATCACCTTCCCCAAATTCGCCGGAGGATATAAAGGCATAACCTAGCGTAAACATCACATTCGTATTCTTGGGTGTATAAGTGAATCCAGTCCGAAGTAATATTTGCTCCAAGTCTGAACCCATATTCCAATATCGAAACTGATAGTCTCCTTGGATTCCAAATTGACTGTCACCAAATTTCTTATTGAAGAAATACATGTACCAAGCCCCCAATTGACTATCATCCACCTCAGTCTGAGCTCTACTAGAAATAGCCAAGCTCATCACTACACAAATCATCAATAACTTTTTCATACAAAACTTGATAGACAGCCGGCCAAATGACCGGCTGAATTGATTGAATTAGTTAAATTTTGGAAGTGAGGTGATCGTCTCCTCGATGAAATGCACATAGCCAGACTGCAAATTGTAAACTGCTCCTACAATCAGGACTTCGCCCCCATCGGACTTTCTACTCAGAACTGGCTCTAAACTCCGTAGTAAGTTGACCTGCTCGATCACATTTTCTTTGACGGCATAATTAAGGGCCTCTTTTGCAGGTAAGTTTTCTGCTTTAGCACGAAGCGATGCTGGTTTTATCGCATTGATTAGGGTTACAACATGTCCCGGAGGATTGGCTGGCAATTTCATGGCAGCATCCACTGCACCGCATGACTCATGACCCAATACTACAATCAGCTTGGTTTTCAAGACCTCAACCGCATATTCAATAGTGCCATAGGAAGCCTCAGCCATAACCTGTCCAGCAGTGCGGGTGATAAACAAATCTCCAACTCCTTGGTCAAAGATAATCTCGTTTGGCACTCGACTATCTGCGCATCCAATGATGACAGCAAAAGGCGACTGTCCTGCTTCATTGCTCTTCAAATCAGCATCTGTCTGCCTTGGCCTGATACTTTTATCCTCAGCAAAACGCCTGTTCCCATAGATCAATTTTTTTAAACCATAATAGGGATCTAGGTATGCACTATCGCGATCTGCAAAATATTGACCTTCTTCAACTCCCAATCCTTTTTGGACTGCGGAAGACAGTTCTTGTCCATTTACAAAGGGAATGATTGTCGAATAGAATATTATAATTAGAAATAAACTTTTAAATAGATTTTTCATTTTGAAAATAATAATTAGTTGATTTAGGAAAATGTAAAACTTCCCAATGCCTCAGATCAGGTATTGGTACGTTTCAAGAAAGAGATGAAATCAAACTAATTCAGGAGGGAAATCTATGGATATTCTTGCTCCATCAGGAATTGAAAAAATCACATTTGTGGTAGTTGATAGCTCAACACAAAAGGCTCTAAAAAGCTCGTTACTAGAGAAATCAGAGTAAAAATTTGATTTCTCTTTGGTGTCTTTTTTTTCCTCTTCACCATCCAAGTTTTCCACTAGTTGAATAGAAAAGATGCTGTTTTCAGCATCTGAAACACTAATGGAACTCGTCAAAACGGGAATCAAAATCAGAAAAGAAAAGAAAAGAGCTAAACGCATATTTTTTATTCGAGTAATAAAGAACCTTTATGCATTGAAAAAGTTTTTGACAACCATAATTTTTTTGAATCCAATAAAAAAGCCACTTCCTAGAAAGTGGCTTTTGAACAAGTTGTTTTTGGATTCTAATACCTCAAGCTTTTGAGATAAGCAATGCTTTTGGGTAGTGCTTCAAGTTCCTGATCGCTTTCATCCTCGATAAACATGTGCTTGATTCCGATTTTGTTTGCCTCCCGAAGAATGCTTGGAAAATCTAACTCTCCCTCGCCCAAAGGAACATCATTTTCAGGACCGGTCAAACCAGTCATATCTTTGGGAGCACCCTTTCGGAAGTCTTTCAAGTGTAAGGACACCCAACGATTACCATATTTTTCTAACAAGGAAGCTGGGTCCGCCCCACCAAAATGCGTCCACATCACATCCATTTGAAGCGCTACGTATTCAGGATTTGTATTTTTCACCAGATAGTCGAAGAGCGTTTCACCTTCATAGGGCTGAAATTCATAGCCATGAACATGATACTTGAAGATCAATCCATTTTCATTCAATACCTTCCCTCCCTTATTGAAAGCTTCAATAGCCCGATCTGCATCCTCTTTGGAAAATTGTCCTCGCTGATGAGGAATCCAAGCGCACATTACATATTTCACACCTAAGGCTTTGGCTCGGTCAGCCACCGCTTGAGGATCCGACTCCAACTGCTCAAAACCAGTGCCTGTAGAGGGCATGGAAATCCCTCGTGAGTTCAACATTGCTTTAAATTCATCGGGGCTAACTCCATTGGGAACACCTCCCTCATATTCTTTGAAACCCATCTCCTGAATAATATCCATTGTCTCCGAAACCCCATTTTCCCATTGGTTACGAAAAGTATAGGCTGCTATCCCTAGAGGTACCTGAAACATAGGGTCTCCTTTTTTCTGAGCAAGGGATTCTTTTGGAAGAGTCAAACTTCCAAAAAAGAGAAAAAAGGCTAAAATAAGATTCTTCATTTGTATAGGGATTAAGGATTATTGAGAAGTCATCAACTTACAAATTTTGCTTTTTGAGCTCCTCCACGGCGTAATTCGCTGCTCTCGCCGTCAGGGTCATGAACATGAGCGTAGGGTTTTGTGTACTGGTACTAGTCATACAAGCCCCATCTGTCACAAATACATTGGGACAGGCATGAAGCTGATTGAATTCATTTAGAAGGGAAGTTTTGGGATCCCTCCCCATTCTTACTCCACCCATTTCGTGAATATCAGATCCAGGAGGAGCTTTGGTATCGGTCACATTGATATTTTTGAAACCCATACGCTCGTACATTTCGGATTGCTGCTCAAGAAAATCCTGCGTCATTTTATCATCATTCTCGGTCCACTCGACTGACATAATGATTTTTGGAATTCCATACTTATCGGTTTCAGCTTCGCTCAGTCTCATATGATTAGACTCGATCGGAATGACTTCTCCCTGCATCCAGGCAGCCATAGTCCAAACACCATATTGCCTGTTGAGAAGATTATCTCTCAACTGATGACCTATGCCTGAAGTATCGGCATCTACCCTTCTTCCACCTGCCATTCCTATTGCATAGCCACGGAGGAAATCAGTGTCTTGCCTGAAGACATTGCGAAACCTAGGTACATAGGCATGCCCTGGATGTCTTCCCTCAGTAGCCTGATCAAAAAATCCTTCGAAAGAGGCATTTCCTTTACCCCTATAATTATGACAAGCCATAAACTTGCCCATCAATCCATTATCATTCCCTAATCCATTCGGGAAACGGCTAGACTTGGAGTTTAGCAGAATGGCATTGGAATTTATAGTAGAGGCATTGACAAAAATAATTTTGGCATAAAACTCCGTGGCCTCTTTGGTGTGGCGATCTATAATCCGCACTCCAGTAGCCCGACCTTTTTCTTCATCATAAATAATGGATTCGACGACTGAGTCTGGACGAATAGTCAAATTTCCAGTCTTTTCTGCCCAAGGCAAAGTGGATGCATTTGCTGAAAAATAGCCCCCATAAATGCAGCCTCGATTACACATATTCTGATGCTGGCACTTGTTTCTTCCTTGCTGCTTGTGTATTTCCTGTGGGTCGGTCAGGTGTGCACATCTTCCTTGGATCAAATGCCGATCACCATAAATGCTTTTCAGCTGCTCGCTGTAATATTTTTCGATACAACTTAATTCAAAACCTGGCTGAACAATCTGATCAGGAAGCTCCGGAAGACCATCCTTCGAACCACTAAAACCTACGAAACGCTCCACATGATTGTACCAAGGCTCCAGATCTTTGTATCGAATCGGCCAATCAACCGCATAACCATCCCTTGCAGGACCTTCTAGATCATAGTCAGACCAGCGCTGAGTCCCTCTAGCCCAAAGCAAAGATTTCCCGCCTACATGATACCCCCTAAACCAACGAAAAGGCTTCTCTTCAATGATTGGTTGTTCATCTTCCGTCAGAGCCCAATGCATCGTCTCCTCTCTTCCCCAACGTGCTGCACCTATCCCGGATCTTTTTTCTATGGGCACTGTCCCTCTAAATTCAAATTCCCATGGTGCCTTAGATGCTGTAGGGTAATCTTCAATATGCCGGACCATCCGTCCTCTTTCTAGAACTAAGGTCTTTAATCCATTTTCGCAAAGTTCCTTCGCTGCCCAGCCACCGCTGGCACCAGAGCCAATTACGATTGCATCATAGGTTGTTTCGGACTTTGCTTTTGTATTCAGATTTGCCATTTTCAGCGGATTGATAAGGATCGATAATTAACCAAAAATCAAAACATTATACTATCAATAAACCGCAAAAGGTAAAAAAATCCTGACAAACGGGTTTAGACAGAAAGAATAAAAAAAAGCGGAAAGCAACCTTTGAAGTCACTCTCCGCTTCACAGCCAATTACCGTAGTACTTGACTGCGTCAAGATAAGTATTAGATGAAGTCTAATTGCTTAGAGCTTCTATCTCAGTCATCCAATGGACAGCTACTTCTTCAGACAAACCTTGCGGTCTTTTAACCTAGCCATTTCGATTTTCCGAAAAAAACCGATGGGCTTTGTCAGTCCTTGATGCAGCCAATTGACATTGCTGTCAACCTCGCAGATCGCCTCACTTTCGCGAAGCTTTGTGAATCATTAAAGTCAGACTAATCCGACTAACCTAGACTCCCCTAAACAACTTTAGATTGCTCTTCATTGTGACCCCTGAGGGCCAATAGGTGAATGGAGTCAAGCCTCTGTGCCAGGCACTGGGCTGTGGTCTTTGATCACTACCGCGAACTTGCAAGTTTACTTCCAAGGAAGCACCCTAACAAGATCCAAATTTCAAACTGATATTTAGGACTTAATCCTAATATTTTACTTTCTTGATGAAATAAAGTTGGCTATTATTTTACCAAATGACAAATATTCAGAATAATATTTCTTAACAATTTATCCCCCAAAAAGACATGAATTATAAACAACTTACACACAAAGTTTCAGCTGTTTTCCACATTATTCAGCTTTCAAAAAATATAGGAAATGATTGATGATTTATGAGGACAAGTCCTTCTCCAGAAAGAATATATTTCCAGCATCACTATCCACTTCAAAACCCAGGCTCAGCTCAAGTTGATCGGCTATTTTCTTACATAGAGGCAAACCAAGACCAGTACCTTTTTCTGAGCGCGTACCAAGAGAACTTTTTACCTTAAATTCAAAAATATCTCCATGAAGATTTTCGGGAATAGGATGCCCAGGATTAAAAATTCTCCATTCAATCTTTTCCTTGCTTACTTGGGCTTTGACCTCAATATTTTCACCTGTCGGAGTAAATTTAACTGCATTATCCAACAGGTTTTTCAAAATAATCTTGACTTCATTCACCTCTAAATCACAGACCATATCCTCCCCTAGTTTTTGAAGTACTATCTGCTGCCCCTTACGATGAGCAGGCACTCTCATTGCATCGACGATCTCTTCTGTGAGTTCATGGACATTTATGGGACTTTTCTGAGCCTTTGTACCATCCATTTCGGCCATTACCCAGCTCAGCGTGTTATTTAAAATTCGATTGAGATGCACCGATTGGTTTTTCAAATCTCCCAAAATCAAATTGACTTCGTCCTGATCAAAAAGTCCTTGATCCACCATTTCTAGTGTAGACTGCAGTACTGCAACAGGACTTTTCAGGTCGTGGGAAAGTAAAGCCAAAAGTTGATTTTTCTTAAGATTCAAGTCCTCGAGTTTCTTAAGAGCTTCATCTTTTTCCTTCTGAACCTTCAAAAGCGCCTCATTTTGAATGCTGTAATTTTTTAATAGCACGTAGATACCGAGAAAAACAAATAATCCACACCAAAGAATAGTGATCCAATGGTCCCAAAATAAATTTTCAAGGCTTGAATATTGTGAATCAACCACATACCATCCACTTACCTCCCCATAAAAAAGTAGACTGTATAGAAGAAAGGTGAATCCCAGCCAAAAAAACCGCTGCCAACCTCGGATCAAAATTGCCGTGACGGCAGAAAAAATAAAAATAGTATATAAAGTAGGCCCACGAAATCCTTCATTATTTGGGTAGTTTATGGCGGCAATTAGCAGCCCTAAGAAAAGCATCACCTGAATAATCTGCTGATGCCAACCCCATCTTCGCATAGCCCAATATCCTGTCAAAAAAGGAATAGCAAACGAGAGCTTAATAATGACAATGAAACTTGAAAGGCCAACAAAAAAATCACTGAAACCTAAAACAATCATTAAAACACCTGCCAACAACGCAAATATTTCTGCAGATTTATCCTGAAGCTTAACTAAATCGCCTTGTAACCCCTCCGAATCGAAAAAACCAAATCGCACCTACTTATTTTTTTTCAGAAAATAAAACTAACAAGAAAAATAGATTTTCAAACTATTGAAATATTATTCATAGTTATTGTTTTATTATTTTATCGATTGGAATGAAATGCAACCCGGTTTCCTTCGGAATCAATGATTACTCCCATATAGCCAATATCAGGAGCAATCATCCTTTTTGGAATCTCCACCTTTCCTCCAGCAGCCTCCACTCTGGAAAGCTCCACCGCACAATCATCCACACCAAAATAAACCAAAACTCCAGTTTTTGGACTTATTTCATAAAACTCTTGGTGATAAACTAGACTTCCTGATGCTCCACCCTGATCAGGATCGAATGGAAACCAAGCCATTTGAAAATCATCAAGCACCTGCTTGGATAATTCACACTCAAAAACCTCCTGATAAAAATTAATCGCCCTATCCATATCCTGAACGGGTATTTCAAACCACTGAACACTGACCGATTTCATATTTGAAAGATTTAATTTTTGAAATGAGCTAACCAATCAGGTTAACAAAGCTTAAATAGACACTACCTACACCCTAGTCAATTTGATTGGATAGGTTTTTCCTGCATTCCATTGGCAGACGTATATATTTTCATCCTGATCAATACATACATCGTGGCAATGCTTAAATACAGGCTCCGCTTGCTTCATTAATTGAAGTTCACCATCCCGATATTCAGGCTCTGATCCTCCTGGATTCGAAATCACCTTATTATCCTTATTCAAAATAGTTACAAAGCCAGAGTCAGGCGTTTGCTCCAAGTATCTGAGCCTAGACCAACAAACTCCAGCATATAGATTTTCGCCATGAATTACCGGTCTACAGACAAAAGCGCCCGGTAAAAAAATGGTCTCCATATATTCTCCATTAAGGCTGAACCGCTTAAATGAATTATGACCTCTAGAAGTACAGATCAAAGTAGGGCTTTTACAATTTCGCTGGTCTACAGCAATTCCATGAGCAGTACTAAATTGGTGATCTTCGGATCCAGGACCTCCAAACTTTCTGATAAAATTTCCATCCGAATCATAATGAAGAAAGTACTGCGATCCATATCCATCAGCTACATACAAATCCCCGTTGGGCGCTACGGCCGTTTCAGTTGGAGTCCAGCGCATTTCACTTTCATAAATCCCTTCCTTTCTTGGGTCGACCAGTTCCGAAACTACCGTTCCTTTCAGCGTAGTCTTAATCACCCTTCCTCCATTATCAGAAATCCACAGATATTCAGCATCTCCTTCATCGACAAGTGTCAAGCCATGCGCAGCCTGTAGACCTAGAGTCCAAGTTTCCAAAAGCTTACCGGATTGATCATAAATAATGACATTATTCTTGGGCTCGTCTGTCAAAAGGATCATTCGCCCCTTTCGATCCATTACCATCTCATGACAATTGACCACCGGAAACTTATCCGGATCAAGATTGCCCCATTTGGGATCAATCTTGTAGCGAAAATCGCCATGTCCAAGAATTTTATCTTTTGATTGAAATAATGAAAGATCAGGTCGAATGGTCATAGACAAGCCTAAGAGCGAGGAGTTTTGAATAAATTTTCTTCTGGATATCATAATTTTACTCAACAATTTATAGCTAATTAATGAAAATTCAGCATTTTAAGGATTATCAAATTATTTTTTCTAAAATTTACTATTACTCAAAAAATAAAACCCAAAACATGAAACTCAAAAGCCTATTTCTCTCACTCCTTCTTGCAGTTCCGGCCTTGTCATTTGCTCAGGAAATCGGTATTCAGACTTACTCTCTCCGCAATCAATTACCCGATGATCCTGAGAAATACTATAACATGATTGCCGACTGGGGCATACGTGCAATTGAAGGAGGAGGAATGTATGGGATGTCTCAAGAGAAATATGATCAGGTTTTCCAAGAAAATAATCTCCGAATAATTGGAGTCGGCGCAGATTACAATCAATTGCTTCGGGATCCCGCCCCAATCATTGCTGAAGCTAAAAAACACGGTGCGAAATACGCTACCTGCTATTGGATTCCTCATCAAGAGGGACCCATTTCTCTGGATGAAATAAAAGTTGCAACAGCGCTTTTCAATGAGGTGGGTAAAACTTTCAAAGAAGAGGGAATCACCCTACTTTACCATCCTCATGGCTATGAATTCTCGCCTGCCGGCAAAGGTGTAGTATTAGACTGGATGCTGGATAATGCAGAAAATTTTGCATTCAACATGGATATTTATTGGGTAAAAATGGGAGGTGGCGACCCTTTAAAAATCATGAAAAAACATAAAGGAAAATTCCCAATGCTTCACCTTAAGGACCGACAAATCGGAACTCCCAATAGCATGGATGGCCGCGCGGATGTTGAGACGAATGTTGTCCTAGGTACCGGAGATGTAGGTCTTGCAAAAATCATCAAAGAAGCACAAAAACAAGGAACCGAATACTTGGTCATAGAAGATGAAAGTAGCCGTTCCGTGGAGCAGATCCCACAATCAGTTGCTTTTATTCAAAGCATCTTGAAGTGAATTTGAGAGCTGTCAACCAAGGGATAGTTTGAACCCCTAATTGAGAAATTTAAAATCTAGCTACAATTATCTTATTCAACATTGATAAAATAATCTTAAAAATTTAAGACTACAAAACTCAATTTTAATACGAACCCTAAATTTGAACGAGCGGGGGGTGACGCAGCCCTGCCTTTGCCGGCAGGCAGGAGCGGGCCAGCGTCAAGCTTTGTGCGGAGGAAGCTTTGCTGTGTCTTGACTTTTTGGTTCTTTTGGCTTGACCCAAAAGAACGAAGAAAAAAGACACGAAAATACCTTTGGAATAATATGGAGCCTAGTTTATAGGGCAACTTATAATCTCCTATATCAAGAGGAAACAGAAAAAATGAGTAAGGATAAAGTCTTACTTTACAAACCAAAAAGTGAAGGCAACCAAAGACTAATTTGTGGAAACAGCATAATTAAAATCAAGGCCAAGACCATCGCCAGAAAGAAAGGTAGAAGGGGCTTGATCACTTTTTCGATACTCGTCTGAGCGATCCCCACACCGATAAAGAGAATAGAACCTACCGGAGGTGTACATAATCCAATGCAAAGGTTGAGTACCATCATGATCCCAAAATGAACTGGATCCACTCCCAACTCTGTCACCACCGGAAGGAATATGGGGGTAAAAATCAATACCGCCGGAGTCATATCCATAAATATCCCGACAAAGAGTAAAATCAGGTTAATCAGGATCAAAATCACAATAATATTATCGCTCAGCGAAAGCAGGGAGTTTGCAATTTGCTGTGGGATTTCCTCTGCTGACATGACCCAAGACATAGCCATGGAAGTGGCTATCAGGAGCATGACCACGGCTGTTGTCTCTGCTGATTTGAGCAAAACACTAGGCAGATCAGAAACCTTCAATTCTCTGTAAATCATCGACAAACCCAAAGCATACAGCACTGCAATGGCTGAAGCTTCTGTAGCAGTGAATACACCGGCTACTATCCCCCCAATGACCACCACCAAGAGCAACAAACTCGGAATAGCTTTCCAAAAAGTAGAAAGTAAATGCTTAAAACTTGAAGACTCTCCGGCTGGTAGCTTTTTGATTTTGACCATGACAGCCCCAGTAATCATCAGCATCAAGCCTACCAATAAGCCAGGTAAATAACCCGCCACAAATAGCGCTGCTACCGACACACCTCCTGATGCTAACGAATAGACAATCAGTACGTTAGACGGGGGAATGATTAAACCTGTAGTCGAGCTCGTAATATTGACAGCAGCCCCCAACTCCTTTGGGTAGCCTTCTTTTTCCATTCGCTTTCCCAAGATTCCTCCCATCGAGGAAGCCGCCGCCACGGCCGAACCTGCGATTGCTCCCATGAGCATGGCCGCAATTACATTCACATGAAGCAGACCACCGGGTAATTTCCCAGTCATTGCTTTGGCAAATTCAATCAATCGATTGGCAATCCCACCACGATTCATGAGTTCTCCAGCCAATATAAAAAAGGGGATTGCGAGCAAGGAAAAGCTATCCAACCCTGTCCCCATTCGCTGTGCTATGGTCGTAGCTGCAGGCATCGCTGAGACAGTTACCAAAAGCGTCAGCAGACTTGAAAGCCCCAAACTCCAGGCTACGGGAACACCGATACCCAAAAAGAACAAAAAGGAAAAGACTAAAACCAAAATACTCAAAGTCTCCATATCAGTCTGCTTTGGGGTTAGATAATAAATATTGAATGGCCAAAGCCTGATAGTACATTACCAAAAGCCCGCTGAAAGGAATGATCATATAGACATAGGCTAAGGAAATCTTCAAGGCTGCAGATGTTTGACCCAGCGTGAAGGTGATGTAGACCAAATTGATCCCTCCGATCACCATGGCCGCCAAAGCAAAAATCAAAACCAGAAAATGAATTAAAACCTTGGTCTTTCTTCGATTCTCCTCATTCATCTTGTTCATCAGAATATCTATAGCCAAATGCTCATCCTTACCCGCTACATAAGCAGCCCCAAGCATTCCGACCCAAATGAGCATATACCGGGCTAGTTCATCCGTGAAGGAACTGGGATTTTGGAAAACATAACGAGACGCTACCTGCCAGCTTACATTAATTACCATCAAAGCCATCAACAAGACCAAGGCATGGGCAATCATGGTATCGATTCGGTTTTTCAGTCGGGATCCCTGCATGTTATTGGATTTTTTGGATCTCTTGGATGATTTGATAGATTTCAGGCTCATTCGTTTTCAAAGCCTCGTACATAGGTTGTACCGCCTGTCGGAAAGGTTCTTTATCTGGATAGGTGATGACTACTCCTGCTTTCTTGAGTTCGTCGAGAGATTTTTGAGTAGAGGCTTCCCAAAGCTCGTATTGGTAAAGGGCAGATTCATCCGCTGCCTCTTGAAGCCATTGCTGTTCTTCCTGATTGAGACTATTCCAAACCTTCGTACTGACAATGACTACATCAGGCAAAGCGGTGTGTTCATTCATGCTGTAGTACCCACAAACTTCATAGTGCTTTGATGTATAGAGACTGGGCGGGTTATTTTCGGCACCATCCACTATCCCCTGCTGAAGAGCGGTGTAGAGTTCTCCATAGGCAACGGGAGTTGGCGATCCTCCCATAGCCCTGACCATATTGGTTGCCATATTGGACTCCATCACTCTTACTTTCAGCCCTTTCAGATCTTCAGGCTTTTCAATGGGCTTATCTTTGGAATAAAAACTCCGCTTGCCCGCATCATAAAAGCAAAGCCCCCTTAACCAATATTTTTCAGCTCCCAAAAGGAGGCTTTTACCGATATCACCTCTCAACACCTTAGTCAAGTGCTCATCATCTCTGAACAGAAAAGGCACTCCTAGTACTTGCATCATGGGTGCAAAGCCCTCCAAAGCTGCCGATGACACCTTGGTCATGCCTAAACTGCCTATTTGCAAAAGTTCTACCAGCTCCCTTTCTGTTCCAAGCTGCTGATTGGGATAAACTTTGATTTTAAGCCTTCCATTTGATTTTTCTTCTACTCTTTTGGACAAAAAAAGCATCGCCTCGTGTACAGGATGGGAAGTCACCAAAGCATGCCCCATCTTGATCACTCGGACATTGGAAGGTCCTGAGCAAGAAAGCATCAATGAGCAGATAAAAAGGAATAAAGCAATTATTTTTTTGTACTGCATGAGTCATTTTGGGTTCTCAACAATAATACACTTTTTGACAGACTATTGATAAAGGAATTACGGAAACGATTTTCTGACTATTTCAAAAGCCCAAGCCATTTTACCACCGAATTGCCAAATGCAAAACAGCCTATCGACTGAATCTGACCTGTATTTTCCCGAAAAGAAATTTATCTTGCTTCTCATTCTTACTATGGAAAAGCAATACTTACAAATAGACCCTGCTGATAATGTGCTAGTGGCTCTGCAGAATTTGGAAAAAGGAGCAGAAATCCTCCATGATGGAAATATCATCCATCTTGAGGAAGAAATTCCAGCCAAACACAAATTTGCGATTCGCCCTTTTGAGCCCGGTGATGAAGTCAAAATGTATGGAGTCTTAGTGGGCAAGGTGGTGAAGAGCATTCCAAAAGGAGGGCTTTTGACTACAGAAAACATCAAGCATGAAGCTTCCTCATTCACCCATAGAAGCGCTCAGTATCAGTGGAATGCTCCGGATGTATCCAAATTCGCTGAAAGGACTTTTGAGGGATTTCACCGGGCAGACGGTCAGGTAGGAACTGCTAATTTTTGGCTAGTCATCCCCCTAGTTTTCTGTGAAAATCGAAATGTAGAAGTGATCAAAGATGCCTTTTTGGAGGAGTTGGGCTATGCCAAACCGAATCCCTACAAAGGCCTGGTGAAAAAGCTGATCAATCAATATGAATCCAAGAAACCGACAGCTTCTGATTCAATTACTCAAACGTCCTCAAGTAGGACATTTCCTCAGGTAGACGGAATCAAATTCCTCACTCACCAAGGAGGTTGCGGAGGAACCCGTCAGGATGCGGAGGCTCTTTGTGCCTTGCTGGCAGGCTATATTCACCATCCAAATGTGGCAGGTGCGACAGTTCTAAGTCTGGGATGTCAGCATGCCCAAGCAGCTATTCTCAAAAGAAAGCTTTACGAATTCAATCCTGCTTTTGATAAGCCATTGCTTGTTTTTGAACAGCAGCAGGAAGGAACGGAGCCCACCCTTCTATCCAAAGCCATCGAGGCTACCTTCTGGGGAATGGCGGAGGCAAACAAGCTTTCTCGAAAACCTGCCTCGCTATCCAAACTGAGTATCGGCTTGGAATGCGGAGGCTCAGACGGCTTTTCTGGAATCTCCGCAAACCCTGTTTTAGGGAGAGTTTCTGATTTGATCGTGGCTTTGGGCGGAAAGGCAATCCTTTCTGAGTTTCCTGAGCTTTGTGGAGTAGAGCAAAACCTCATTGACCGATGTGTCAGTGATCAGACGGCCGAGCGCTTTTCCAGCTTGATGAAAGCTTATTCTCAGGCAGCCGAAAAAGTAGGGTCTGGATTTGACATGAATCCCTCTCCGGGAAATATTCGAGACGGCTTGATCACCGACGCTATCAAATCTTGTGGGGCTGCCAAAAAAGGGGGGAGCTCTCCCGTCAAGGATGTTTTGGACTATGGGGAATATGTCCAGAAACCCGGACTAAATCTGCTCTGCACACCGGGAAATGATGTAGAAAGCACGACTGCTCTTGCCGGGGCAGGTGCCAATTTGATTTTATTTACAACTGGTTTGGGTACTCCCACCGGAAATCCCATCTGTCCGGTCCTCAAAGTATCGAGCAATGACCACTTGGCGCAGCGAATGCCTGATATCATCGATTTTAATACCGGAGGAGTAATCACCGGAGAAAAGAGTATTGAGCAACTTGGCGAAGAACTTTTGGAAGAGATCATTGCTATCGCAAGTGGCAAAAAACTCACCAAAGCCATGATGCTAAATCAAGACGATTTTATCCCTTGGAAAAGAGGAGTTTCCCTTTAAATCTATGTCAAAAAAAGAACTTCCAATCAGAATCTTACAGGTCGGCAATGGAAACTTTCTTCGGGGCTTCCTGGATTGGATGATTCAAAAAGCCAATGAAAAAGGAGTCTGGGAAGGTGGGATTCACAGCATTCAGATTCATTCCACAGAAACTGATCAGCGAATGGTCCGGCAAGCTAACAAATTCCACGTCTGGACTGCCGGAATTGAAAAGGGAGAAAAAATCGACCTCCTAGATGAAATTGACTGCGTAAAAGGCTATACCTGTCTGACCGATTTCTCAGAATTAAAGCAAATCAGCCAAAATCCCTCGCTTGAATGGGTTGTTTCCAATACCACGGAGGCCGGGATCAACTATGAGAAAGAGGCATTTCAACCTGAAACTATCCCGAAAACCTTTCCGGCTAAAATGACGGCTTTGCTTTGGGAGCGCTTTCAGTTTTTTGGAGGAGCTTCCGAAAAGGGTTTAACATTTTTACCCTGTGAGTTGATAACAAATAATGGTGATCAACTCCGAGAAATCATACTCCAGTATGCCCGCGATTGGTCATTGGAGGAGGCTTTTATCGATTGGATTAAAAAGAGCTGTAAGTTTTGCAATACCCTGGTGGACCGAATCGTGCCGGGATTTCCAAAGGAAAAAATCAATGAGCTCAGCGATAGGCTTACTACCAAGGATGAGTTGCTGGTCATGGCGGAACCCTACCATTTTTGGGCCATCGAGGGAGATAAGGAAGTCGAAAAGTCCCTCCCACTTCATCGCGCAGGATTAAATGTTCAATTTGTAGCAGATATCAAACCATATCGAGAACGAAAGGTCAGAATATTGAATGGCGCTCATACTGCCTTAGTCCCTTATGCTTATTTGCTGGGCCTTCGTACAGTTCGGGAATCGGTCGAACACCCTGAGATTGGAAAGTGGCTGCGTGGGTTAGTTTTTGAGGAGATCGTCCCGCATGTTTCGCTAGACCGAGAAGAGACTTTCCGTTTCGCAGAAGATGTGCTGGAGCGCTTCGCAAATCCATTTATCCTACATGAACTTCGAAGCATTGCCCTCAACCAAATTTCAAAATTCAATGTTCGTGTTCTTCCTTCCCTCTTGGACTATTTTGAAGAAAAGGGACATTGGCCCCAAAGACTTATGGAGTCATTTGCCGCAACGCTATTGTTTTACAAAGGGCAGGTAGGTGATCAGAAAATTCCGCTGAATGATGATCCCGAAATTTTGACACTTTTTGAAGAGCTATGGAAAAGCAATTCTGAGAAAGAGCTTGTCCAGAAAGTACTTTCTGAAGAAAAACTTTGGGGAGAAAACCTAGCTCTTCATTCAGGCTTGTCAGAAAGTTTGGAAAATGCACTTGGAAACCTACAAGCAGATTTAGGATTGCTTTAACACGATGGGATTTTGCCGCAGCAACTTCACCAAAACTGTGAAAAGCAGAGGCTTTCTGTTTTGGAATTCCTCCGGTCTTTCGAAGAAATTCTCCAAAGCTACCGCGAAAAATTCATGGGCATCATCCCCTCCCCTTTTTCGAAAAAAGTCATCTTTTCCTTCTTGAATTTGCTCCATTTCCATTTCCGATAGCTCCAAATACTCCGACCATAATTTGGGATGTAGAAAATTAATTTCATCATTGGACCGAATCCAATTTTCCAATTTAAGAGCATGAGCTACTTCATGGATTCCCAAATTAATCCCATCCTTTTCATCAGCTAAGCCTTTGGCAAAGCTTTTCCAAGAAAGGACTATGGCTCCATGCTTCGGATTGACTTCTCCGGCATGCTGCTGATTGGAAATGGTGGACAAATAAGTATCCGGATAGATCAAAATATTTTTAAAATGGCGCAGGCGAAGTTCTTTGAACCCAAAAACTACCTGCACGATCGTAGCTCCGATCAACAGCTTCATTTCCTTAGTGACTTCTTTCAACCCCCCGCGCGGATAGAAGCGTTTCTCCGTGAGAACTAGCTCCAAACGATGCTTAAATTCCTTTTGATGCTGGGGACGAAGTGACTTGAAGTATGGAAAAAATTTTCGCAGAGTTTCTAAATCTTGCTCCTCCAGCCTTTTTCGAAAAACCTGCTTCCGAGCTCTATCAAGCCCTTCAAAAATATCTGAGACCAGCTGAATAGTTAACCACATATAAAAAAAGGTGGCTGATTACCAGCCACCATAAATTATTGATTAACGGGCATAATTTACTGCACGCATTTCTCGAATAACCGTGATCTTGATCTGTCCAGGGTACTGCATCTCTTTTTCGATTTTTTGAGAAATATCGAATGAAAGCTTACCCGCGGTCTGATCGTCTACATGGTCTGCGTCAACCAATACGCGGAGCTCACGTCCGGCCTGCATTGCAAAGCATTTATTGACTCCATCAAATCCTAGGGCCATTTCTTCCAACTCTTTCAGACGCTTGATATAGCTATCCATGATCTCCCGACGAGCTCCAGGTCTAGAACCTGATATGGCATCAGAGGCCTGTACGATTGGCGAAATCATAGAAGTCATCTCGATCTCATCGTGGTGGGCACCGATCGCATTGCAAACCTCAGGATGTTCCTTGTATCGCTTCGCAAGCTCCATTCCCAGGATCGCATGTGGAAGCTCTTGCTCTTCATGCCATACCTTTCCGATATCATGCAGAAGGCCTGCTCGCTTGGCAAGTTTTGCATTCAATCCCATCTCAGAAGCCATGATAGCAGCAAGCTTGGCAGTTTCGCGTGAGTGTTGCAATAAGTTCTGACCATAGGATGAACGGAATCGCATTCTACCGACCATTCGGATCAGCTCAGGATGCAATCCATGAACTCCCAAATCAATACAGGTACGCTCACCGATTTCCACGATTTCTTCTTCGATATTTTTCTCTGTTTTGGCGACCACTTCCTCGATACGAGCAGGGTGAATCCGTCCATCTTGCACCAATCGGTGAAGGGAGAGTCTTGCAATCTCTCTTCTGACAGGATCAAATCCAGAGATAATGATCGCTTCCGGAGTATCATCCACGATGATTTCTACACCTGTCGCGGATTCTAGCGCTCGGATATTTCTACCTTCACGTCCGATGATTTTTCCTTTGATATCATCACTTTCAATGTTGAAAACAGAAACACAGTTTTCAATTGCATGCTCAGTAGCCGTACGCTGAATGGTATCTAAAACGATCTTTTTGGCTTGCTTGGTGGCAGATAGTTTTGCCTCATCAAGAATGTCCTTGATTTTGGATGAAGCCTTACTTTGAGCTTCATCTGTCAGCATTTGTACCAATTGATCACGAGCTTCTTCACGGGTAAGTCCGGCGATTTTTTCTAAATCAGCAATTCGTTGATTCGTAACTCGATCGAGTTCTTCTTTTTTCACCCGAACAGCATTTAACTGTGCGTCGAGATTTTCTTTTTTACTATCGAGTTCCGCTTCTTTTCGCTTGACCTGCTCCAGTTCTTTGGATAAATGCTGTTCTCTTTGCTTGAGTTTATTCTCATTGGTGCTGAGAATATTTTTCTTATGCGAAACCTCCTCATCAAACTCAGATTTGAGCTTGAGATACTTTTCCTTGGCTTCTAGAATCTTGTCTTTCTTGAGTGATTCGGCAGAAATCTCCGCCTCTCTTAGCATGGATTTGACCTTTTCTTTGGTCTCCTCCTCTAGTTTCTGATGCTTATTTTTGATAAAAACGCTTGCAAGCGCAGCTCCTGCACCCAGACCCACCAGGCCGGCCAGGATAATATATAACACTTCTCCCATAGGTATTTTGGTATTTATTAGACCTTTTGGGAATCCTCAAACTCGGAAAAATCAGTGGGAATCAAAGAATTATATGGCTTTGGATAGCAGGGAGTTAATATGGGCAATACTGGCACGAATGTGCTCACTGTCTTCTTGATTGACCGCATTGGTCTCCAGTGATTCTACCATGCAGTCAAAAGCGACCATGGCAAGCAAATCCTGATTGTCATCTAGTCCAAACTCCGATTTATACTTCCTCAGTTTTTCATTTATCAACTTACCGGCATGCCTGATTTTGGCTTCATCCTCCTGAGTCACCCGCATGGGATATTCTCGGTCTCCGATTTTGATGCGTATGGCAAGTGTCTCCATTTATTCTGACAAATAATCGATCAGATGATCGATCTCTTTTATATAATTATTGATTAATTCACTCATTTCGGCCGAATCCTCCGGATTCACCGTTCGGTTATCCACAATGTTAGTAATTTTAATCTTATTTTTAAAATTCTCGATTTCCTGCTCACGCTGACTCAATTGACTCTCCGCCTGACCCAATTTCTCCTTTAATAATTGGTTTTCAGCAGACAACTCACTGATCCTCAGACTAGCTTGTCGGGCTAGTTTCTCCAGTTTTTGCAGTTCTTCTTGAATCATCTTTTAGCTTCGAATGACGGCCCCGACTTCATTTTGAAAGGCCTCCATTAATTTATGCATTGTTTTGTCAATTACCTTATCTGTCAGTGTTTTTTCCTGATCCTGAAGATGAAAACTCAAAGCATAGGCTTTTTTGCCTGCATCAATTTTATCCCCTTGGTAAACATCAAAAACTCCAATACGTCGCAGTAGCTTTCCGCCTGCCTTCTCTGCTACCTCTTTCACTTTTGCGTAGCTCACCGCTTTGTCAATCACCAAAGAAAGATCCCTACGCACTTCAGGGAATTTGGAAATCTCCGCATATTGCTTCAGCCCGCTGGCTTTTTTGCAAAGCAAGTCCCAATCCAAGTCCGCATACCATACTTCCTGCCTAACCTCAGTCATTTTCAGAAGTGAATCCTTCACCAAGCCCAAGGTTCCCAGTTCCTTTTGGCCCAGCATGAGACGAAGGCCATATTCAAATGGAGCTGATTCAAGCATTTCTGAATTGGAGATTTGCAGGTTGAGCTTATCCAACAGCCGTTCGATAGTCGCATACAGGTCAGCAAAGCCGAAAGGTCTCGCAGGCTCCAACCAACTCTCAGCAGAACGATTTCCTGAGTGAAAGATTGCCAATCGACGGCCTTCTTGGTACCCGGCATCGGTTTTTTGGTAGACTGTGCCAAATTCAAAGAATTTCAGATCGCTTTGACGACGATTGATGTTATGGGCTAACACTTCCAATCCTGTGAAAAGGAGTGATTGACGCATCACGCCCAAGTCCTCACTGAGTTTATTGTAGATTTCCACATTCAAATTGGAGTCCAAGAAGCCTGATTTTTCAGCATAAACTGGTTTGGTCAAGCTGTTGGTAATCATCTCCTGATACCCTTGAGCTCCCAAAATCTCCGAAAGTCGGTATTGGAGCTTATTGAGATCTTTGACCGGATGCTCAGCCAGATAATCGGTTTTGAGATTTTCGGAAAGCTCAACCTGCTGAAAACCATAGATTCTCAGAATTTCTTCAATAATATCTGCTTCACGGATGACATCCACCCGGTAGGGCTTGACGATCGCTTTGAAGCCTTGTTCTGTCTCATTCTCCACACGAATGTCCAATCCTTCCAGAATGGACTTCACTTGACTTGGCTCGATTTTCTTCCCGATCAGTCGGTTGATATGGCCGTATTCCACGTCGATTTCAAAGTCAGCGATCGGGTTTGGATAGAGGTCTACCATTTCGGAGCTCACCTTGCCTCCGGCGATCTCCTGCAATAGTTCGACTGCCTTTTTCAAAGCATAGACCGGCATATTCGGATCTGTCCCCCGCTCAAAACGGAAAGAAGCATCTGTCTTCAAGCCGTGATATTGAGCGCCTTTTCGGATGACATCTGGAGAAAAGTAGGCCGACTCCAAGAAAATAGAAGTAGTCTGATCAGAAACTCCAGATCCTTTTCCTCCGAAAATCCCGCCAATACACATCCCTCCTTCGGAATCACAAATCATCAATTCCTCGCCAGAAAGTTTTCGTTCCTTCTCATCCAAGGTGATGAATTTGCTGTCCTTAGGAAGTTTTTGGACGCTGATTTTGCCTCCGGAAATTTTCTCAAAGTCAAAAGCATGCAAGGGTTGTCCCAAGTCATGCAAAATAAAATTAGTGATATCGACCACATTATTGATCGGCTCCAGATCCAGCGCCCGAAGAAAATCCTGAAGCCACTGTGGAGAAGGAGCTACCTTCAAATCAGAAACAACCACACCTGCATATCTTGGGCAATCAGCAGCATCAGCTACAGATATTTCCAACTCTTTCCGATCACCTTCTAGCGTCAAATCAGAGACTTGATCGATACAAAGCGGTCGGCCTAAAAGTGCTTTCAAATCCCTTGCTACTCCCAAATGAGAGGCTGCATCTGCCCGGTTTGGCGTCAATCCAATCTCCAAGACATGATCACGAGTCACAGAAATCAATTCAGAAGCGGGAGTTCCGTTGGGTAGGTCTGTGTCCAAAACCATGATACCGTCGTGACTGGTACCGATCCCCAATTCATCCTCAGCACAAATCATCCCTTCGGAAACCTGTCCGCGGATTTTAGCCTTCTTGATAGTAAAAGAATCTCCTCCTGTAGGGTAGAGTGTGGCTCCAACGGTGGCTACCAACACCTTTTGTCCTGCAGCAACATTGGGTGCTCCACAGACAATCTGCGAATGGGAATCTGCTCCGATATCCACGGTAGTCAGGCTGAGTTTATCGGCATCGGGATGCTTTTCGCAAGTCAAGACTTCCCCAATTACGATCCCTTCCAGTCCTCCGGGGATGGAAACAAACTCCTCGATCCCTTCCACCTCCAGGCCGGATTGAGTAAGTAAGTCTGCAATTTCTTCCGGTGATTCAGTTAAAGCAATGTATTTTTTTAATCGGTTGATTGAAATTTTCATAAAACTCGGTTCTTTTATTGCCTTCCGTAGACTTTCAAATACAGAAAAAGGGTTCGAAAACCCTCTTTCTCAATTAACACAGACAAATTTAAAGCTTTTCAGGAAGGCCGAAGCTATTCCTTGTAATTTTTCTCCCCAGCCTCAATAGCGATATCCAAAATATTTTCTCTTGGTGGGATGGGACAGGCATAGTCGGGATTGTAGGCGCAATAGGGATTATAAGCCAAGTTAAAATCGATCGTAATGCTGTTTTTCCCGTCCTGTCTGGCATTAATATAGCGTCCTCCGCCATAAGTCTCGCGACTGCTCGTCTCATCGGCAAATGCCAAAAAGAAATTCCGCTTGTCCACTTCATCCATCGCCTGAAGCAAGAGGAGTCGATTGGTCTTCCCTCCCAGCTCAAACTCAGCGTATGCATGTTCGATATATCGCTCCTTACTCCCGTCTGTAAGTGGCACTTCCCGTACCTTTTTATCTTCTTTTGGGATGATTCGAGCCTTCACTTTATACGCAGGGTCAATGGGATAAAAAGTCAATTCCTTAAAATTCCGCTTTTGCTCCTCCGTCAAAGGCGACTCAAAATTGTATCGGATAAATTTAAACTGACGTTCGCGTTCGGCTTCGATATTCTCAATATAGGTCTCTGGATCCTCAGCACTGGTAAGTGTATAAGCTATTGCTGCCAAAACCACGACCGACACAAAAATTAAAATAATATGATTGGTTTTCATAAATCGATAGGGACTATCCTTTTCCTGTTTCAAATAACAGGAGGAGACTTCAAAGGTTGCCAAAATTACAATCTATCTCCTTTCCCTCACAGCACCAGCGCTCTTTTCTCTCATGTCTTTTCTCTAGAATCTAATCTCTTGTCTCTATAAAATTCCTTCATCCGCAAAGCTAAAATAACCTGAGTCAGTAAAAATCACATGATCTAAGACCGGCAGATCCATCGCCCGGCCAATTTCCGTCAATCGCTTGGTTAGTCTTCGGTCTTGCTCAGAAGGGCTCAGGCTTCCGCTCGGATGATTGTGCACGAGGATGACAGACTGAGCCTGATGATCCAAAGCTGCTTTGAAAACCAGTTTGGCATCGACGACCGTACCAGAAGTCCCCCCTTGGGAAATTCGTTCTTTTTTGATGACTTGATTGGACCGAGTCAGAAGCAATAGGTAAAAATGCTCGACAATCTCGTCATACAATTCAGGCTTCATCAGATCATACACATCTCTGGAGCTGGTGATCTTGAACTTTTTTCTCGGCTCGATGTCCTTTCGCCTTCTTCCAAGCTCCATGGCGCTGACGATGCTGATAGCCTTGGCTTCTCCTATTCCCTTGAATTTCTTGAGATCCTGAATCGTCAGCCTTGCCAAGGCAGAAAGATCATGATTCACAGAAGACAGGATATGCTTGGACAGATCGACCGCGCTGATGCTTGGGGTGCCTGAACCGATCAGAATGGCAATTAATTCAGCGTCTGTCAGTGCAGATTTGCCTTTCAATAATAATTTTTCCCGGGGCCGATCTTCTTCGGCTAGCTGTGCGATTTTGATTGAAGTAAAGTTCTCCATGCCTAAATCAAAAAAAGTGAAACTAAATCTATTGATTTTTAGACATAAAAAAAACCCTGACAAGCAGGGTTTTCAATAATTTTTTAAGCTATTAATTAACCTAAAGCATTGACAAATTTTGCCAGCTTAGATTTTTTGTTGCTCGCGTTATTCCTGTGAATGATGTTCTTCTTGGCTAGTTTGTCAAGCATAGAAGATACTTTTTGGAATAGCTCTTGCGCTTCTGATTTTTCCGTAGCCGCTTTCAAACGCTTGATAAACGTACGAGTAGTCTTTGACTGATATCTGTTTCTCAAACGCTTCGCTTCGTTGGCACGAATTCTCTTTAGAGCTGATTTGTGATTTGCCATATCTTGAATTAAATAAATTTCTTAAACGATCCCCTAACCGAATTGGAGTGCAAATTTAGAGCAAATAATTAATTCCACCAAAGGAAATTAATAATTAGTACCATTCTCTGTCCTTTCGGATGATCGATTATTTGGAATAATTGAATTTAACGCTGCGAATATAAGGCATAAAGCTATTTCATTAGCAAATTATTCGTTGTATTTTCATTGAATGATTTTTTTACTCAATCCACATATTTCATTTATCAGCCTAATTCTAAGCCTGCATTTCTGGGGATTTTTTGCACATCAGCTCATTAATCGTGTTGCGGTTTTCTCACTTCCCCCTGAACTCATTACTTTTTATAAGCCTCATATTCAATTTATTACAGAAAAGGCAGTCAATCCCGATCGTCGCCGCTATGCCGTAGCCGGAGAAGCAGAAAAGCACTACATCGACTTGGACGTTTATGGTGATTCTGCATTACATGTACTTCCTGTTTTTTGGTTTGACGCAGTAGAAAAATTCGGTGAGGATAGCTTGAGAGCACACGGCATCGGTCCCTGGGCTGCCTATCTTACCTTTACCAACCTGACCAAGGCATTCGAAAAGAAAAATAAAGACGCCATCCTTCGACTTTCCGCAGATTTGGGTCATTACCTAGGTGATTTGAACGTTCCACTCCACACCACCAAAAACTACAATGGGCAACTGACCGGCCAAGAAGGAATCCATGGTTTCTGGGAAAGCAGAGTCCCGGAATTACTATCCGGAAACTTCAGTCTTTGGATCGGGAAAGCCGAATACGTGGATAAACCTCAGCAAGCCATCTGGGAAGCTGTAGCGACTGCCCATAGCCAAGTCGATAGCGTATTGCAAATCGAACGTGAATTAAGCAAAAGCTTTTCCGAAGATTTGAAATATAGCTTTGAGGAGCGAAATGGCTTGACTGTCCGGGTCTATTCCCGTGAATTCACCGAAGCCTACAACTTTGCTTTGAATGGGATGGTCGAGCGACAAATGAAAAATTCTATTAAAATGATTGCTGATTTTTGGTACACCGCCTGGATTAATGCGGGACAGCCTGACTTGAATACCGATGATTTTACGCTGACCGAGGTAGAAGAAGTCCTCAACCCGGACCCTAAACTCAAAGTCCGAGAACACAATTGATCTCCAACTGTGAATATTTCTTATAATAGTTTCGAGAACACTGCCATTTTGTCCGATTATTCGTAATTTCGCAGTTCGAAAAATGAGAATTGAATGGATCAGTTGATTAAAGATATTGACATCATCACCGGAGAAGAGGCTCAAGCGGTAGATTACAAGACTACGCAGGAGGAAAACACCGGCAAAAGCAAGAAAATCTACATTGAAAGCTACGGTTGTCAGATGAATTTTTCAGATTCTGAAATCGTCGCCTCCATCATGAAGGAGAATGGCTATGATACCACTTCTGACTTTGAGCAGGCAGATGTGGTTTTTTTGAATACATGCTCTATCCGAGAAAAGGCAGAGCAAACCGTCAGAAACCGACTCAATCATTTCAATGCAGTAAAAAAATCTAAGCCCGAAATGACCATCGGTGTGTTGGGCTGCATGGCTGAGCGACTTAAGGATAAACTTCTCGAAGAAGAAAAAATCGTCGACGTAGTCGTTGGCCCTGATGCCTATCGAGACCTACCAAATCTGGTAAATGCTGCAGAAGACGGTAGAAAAGGAGTCAATACCTTCCTTTCCAGAGAAGAAACCTACGCCGATATCGCTCCTGTCAGACTAAACTCAAACGGGATCACTGCATTCATCTCCATCATGCGAGGCTGTGATAATATGTGTTCTTTCTGTGTAGTACCATTCACCCGGGGAAGAGAGCGAAGTAGAGACCCGCATTCCATTGTAGCAGAAGCGCGAGACTTATTTGAAAGAGGGTATCGCGAAGTGACGCTATTGGGTCAAAACGTGGATTCTTACAAGTGGTCTCCTGAGGAAAACAATAAGGCTAGACTCAATAAAAAAGAAGGGGAAGTGACGCAGGTTATCAATTTTGCCAACCTGTTGGAAATGGTTGCTCAAATCGACCCCCTGCTTCGGGTTCGTTTTTCCACTTCCCATCCAAAAGACATTACAGATGAGGTGCTCTACACCATGAAAAAGTACGACAACATCTGTAAATATATTCACCTTCCAGTTCAATCTGGAAACAGCCGCGTTTTGGAAATGATGAACCGAACCTACACCAGAGAGTGGTATTTGGATCGGGTTCGTGCCATCCGGGAAATCCTCGGCGAAGAGTGCGGCATTTCCTCCGACATGATTGCAGGATTCTGCACCGAAACAGAAGCCGAACACCAGGATACCCTGACCTTGATGGACTTGGTGAAGTATGATTTCTCTTACATGTTTTTCTATTCGGAGCGTCCGGGCACTTTGGCGGCTAAAAAATATGAGGATGATATCCCGCTCGATATCAAAAAGCGGAGGCTAAGTGAAATTATCGCTAAGCAAAATGAGCTTTCACTGGAGCGAAACAAATTGGATATCGGAAAAGAGCAATGGATTCTCATCGAAGGAACCTCCAAAAAATCTTCTGAGGAACTCAAAGGAAGAAACTCCGCCAACAAGGTGGTGATTGTACCATCTGCAGGCCTGAAACTGGGCGATTACGTAAAAGTAAAAATCACCGATTGTACCACAGCAACTTTGTTTGGAGACGTCTTGGAAGTAAATCCCCTTTAAGCATGATCACTCCCCACGAAATACAAAGTGTCAAGCAGCGATTCGGGATCATCGGAAACAGTCCCTTGCTCAATCATGCCATTCAGGTAGCGATGCAGGCTGCTCCGACTGATATGACGGTCCTGATCACCGGAGAAAGCGGTAGTGGTAAGGAAAGCTTTTCGAAAATAATCCACTCCCTATCCACTCGAAAGCATGGGAAGTTTATAGCAATCAACTGTGGAGCCATCCCGGAGGGCACGATAGACTCTGAGCTTTTTGGGCATGAGAAAGGATCCTTTACAGGAGCTCACGAGGCCAGAAAGGGCTACTTCGAAGTGACTGATGGCGGCACAATCTTTTTGGATGAAATCGGAGAAATGCCACTTGGTACCCAAGCCAGGCTGCTTCGGGTTTTGGAAAACGGTGAATTTATCCGCGTCGGCTCTTCAAAGGTTCAAAAAACCAATGTCCGCGTCATCACAGCCACTAACGTGAAGTTGTTGAGAGCGGTGGAAAAAGGGAAGTTTCGAGAGGATTTGTATTACCGACTCAACACGGTGCCGATTTTCGTTCCGCCCCTTCGAGAGCGGGGTGAAGATGTAGTCTTGCTCTTCCGAAAGTTCACTTCTGATTTTTCGGAAAAATACCGAGTTCGGCCAATCTCTTTGGATGCTGATGCACAAGGATTACTAATGCGCTATCCTTTTCCAGGAAATATCCGACAGCTAAAAAACATCGCCGAGCAAATATCCCTCTTGGAAGAAGAGCGAGAGGTAGATGCGAAGACGCTGAGCAAATACCTTCCTACTGACAACTCCCGACTTCCTATGCCACTTCCATCAGGCGGCTCCTCAGGAGAATCTATGGATTTTTCGGAGCGGGATTTATTGTACAAGGTCCTTTTT
Organism: Algoriphagus formosus; assembly: GCF_002807035.1. Classification (GTDB taxonomy): domain Bacteria; phylum Bacteroidota; class Bacteroidia; order Cytophagales; family Cyclobacteriaceae; genus Algoriphagus; species Algoriphagus formosus. Next base: position 93,281 of record NZ_NIUC01000002.1, read on the forward strand.
GATATGAAAAAGGACATGAATGATCTGAAAAAATTCGTCCTCGAAACTTACCAAAATGGAGGTGTGAGTAGCAGTGTGCTTCAAAAGCACAGTGACCTTTTCGATGATCTGGATCATGGTCCCTCCCAAAAAGAGAAGCCCGAAGGAGGCTCAGGGTACTCTTTGCCTTTGGTATTGGAAGCACAGAAAAACAGCAGTTCAGACGACTATGAGGATGAGGCCATAGAAGATATCATTCACGAGGAAGATGACAATTCGCTTTCGCTAGAAAAAAAGGAGAAGGAAATGATCCTAAAAGCTTTGCGAAAGCATAACAACAAGCGGAAGTACGCCGCCTCCGATTTGGGAATCTCTGAACGCACACTTTACCGCAAAATCAAGCAATATGAAATTGATCAATAGGACATTGCGATCTGCTTTTTTTGCAGTAATTCTACTTTTGGGCGGTTGCTCCGTGAATTACAGCTTCACAGGGACCAATATCAATTATGAGTTAGTTCAATCCTTCTCGGTGGACAATTTCTTCAATGATTCTGGTGGTGGACCTGCCAACATGGAGCAGCTTTTTACAGAATCTTTGAAGGATTATTATCAGCGAAACACCCAACTTGAGCTCGTTAGATCCAATGGGGACCTTCAGTTTTCAGGAGCAATCAAACGCTATGCCCTGACTCCACAAGCGGTAGTTTCCAGCGGAAATCCAAACCTTCCGGATCGAGCTGGACAGATGCGATTGACGATATCTGTAGAAGTGGAGTACATCAACCTCAGCAATGAGGAAGAAAATCTCAAGCAAAATTTCTCTTTCTTCCAAGATTATGATCCCCGAACGACTACTTTGCTTGATGTAGAAAGTCAATTGGTAGAGGAAATTTTCAGAAACATCATTCAAGACATTTTTACTGCCACGGTGGCAAATTGGTAAAATGTCTATATTGGAAAAAAAGTAATCGTGAACGCCAATCAACTCAAGGAAATATTAAGCCGGGCTAGTAATCTGGAAAAATCAGATGTCCTTCTGCTGAAAAAAATGCAGGAAAACTTCCCTTTTTTCCAGCTACCTCATGCTTTGATCGCACGTTATGAATTTCAGAAGGAGTCCCAAAACTCTGAAAATACGCTAGGTTGGGCGGCTATTACCAGCCCTGACAGAATTTGGCTTCGTCAATTGATTCATCAAAAGCCTACCGTCCAATCGGAATCCAAAGACGAGGATCTTCTGCCAGAAAATCTGACTAAACCAGCCGAAAGCGCTAATCAAACCGCTAAGCTGGTTCAACTGGAAAAAGGACTGAAATCGAACGGACCTACACCTGAGGAGAAGCCCAAGCCCAAGCGAAGAAAGGCTTCCGGAGACGACCTGATTGAGTCTATTAAAAAGAAAGAAAAAAAGCAGATTGTCGATGCCAAAAAGAAGGAACAGATCGATCTGATCAAGGCTTTCAGTAAAAAGGATATCAAGATGGCCACGATCAAAGAGATCGAAGCCAATCAAAACAAAGAAAATCTCGCCGAAAGCAGTACCCAAATCAAAGAAGAGCTGATCACCGAATCTTTTGCCAAGCTTTTGGTCAAGCAAGGGAAAAATCAGAAAGCAGTAGAAATTTATGAGAAGCTGAGTTTGAAGTTTCCAGAGAAATCAGCTTACTTTGCGAACTTAATTCAAAATCTGACTAATACCGACTCATAATATGTTTACGTTCTTGATTACCGTTATCCTGATTTTGGCAGTATTATTAATACTTGTCATCCTAGGCCAAAATTCTAAAGGAGGCGTTGGGGCAGCTTTCGGAGGTAGTGCTTCCCAGATTATGGGAGTGACTCGTACCGGAAATGTTTTGGAAAAAGCAACTTGGGTTTTAGCTGTATCCATTTTGGTTTTATCCTTGGTTTCTTCTGCTTTCTACACCAACCCGCAGTCCAATCAATTCTCATCTCCGAACATTGAAAATGCGAAGCAACAAGTAGTAGCTCCAGCATTCGGAGAACAGGAAACTGAAAGCATCTTACCAACTGAGGAACCCACAACTGAGCCTGATAGCGCAGGCAATTAATCACCGATAGAAATAATTAATGATGTCCGTCTTTTCAAGGCGGACATTTTTTTTGTACCTTGTAATCGAGTTGTTTTTTAGAGCAGGTTTGATGTTTATCACCACCAACTTTCAAAATCTGCTCCTGAATCGAAATTAATTTTATGCAAAATCAACCTCTCCGACTGGAGGACCTTCAACTTGAAAGCTGGCCAAATCTTATTCTTTGGGCAGCTCCAATCATGTTTCTTTTGGTATTTATCGAATGGGGAATTAGCTGGTATCAAAAACGTGATGCGTATGATACCAAAGACTTCCTGGCAGCCTCTACCATTGGCTTAGTCAATGTTGGGATTAGCGCCATGATCAAACTGGCCACATTCGGTGTAGCATTGTTTTTCTATAATTTGGCTCCTTTCAAAATTCCTGCAACTTGGTGGTCATTCATTGTCTGCTTTGTTGCCATTGATTTTGCTAGGTATTGGGCACATAGAGTCGCTCACGAACAACGTTTTTGGTGGGCTACTCATATCACGCACCACAACAGTTCCAAGTACAACTTCTCGGTTTCTTTCCGTTTAGGCTGGACACAACACATCAAGATCGTCTTCTTCATCCCTGTCATGTTGATGGGCTTTGATCCATTTGTGTTTTTCATTTGTCATCAGATAGCAGTCCTTTATCAATTCTGGATTCATACCGAATACATCAAAAAATTACATCCAGCAATCGAGTTCTTTTTTACCACTCCTTCTCACCACCGCGTACATCATGCGAGTGATGAGCATTACCTGGACAAAAACTACGGATCAACCTTTATTATCTGGGACCGAATGTTTGGGACATTTATGGAGGAGCAGGAGCGACCGACTTATGGTATCACCAAGCCGGTGACTTCCTACAATCCTATTTATCTTGTTTTTCATGAATGGAGAGACATTTTTGTTGACCTTCGAAAGGCAAAAAACCTGAAAGAAGCTTGGTTGATTCTATTTGACAAGCCAGGTGCCGATGTGATCCAAAAACGTAAAAAGGCTGAAAACACAGCAAATCAAGGCATAGCTAATACCGAAAAGGAATTAGTAGAAGCCAGCTAAGCCTTACCTTTCATTTGCTGACATGCTGCAATAGCAATCTCTTGCTGATCGGAAGCAAAGTCTCTTCGATGGGAAAGTCCTGCTTGCTATGCATTCGCCAAGCGGCGGGATTGGGCAATTCCTTGATTTCACGGATTAATTCCAGCTTCAAAGCCTCTAGGGTTCGAACTAGAGTCCGTTGAAAAATACCCACCAGCCACAAAGATATACTTCGGAAACGCTCCCCTGCTATTTGTAGCAAACTCGACTGATAGCGAAATGCATGGATGTCAGATCGCTTTTCCCGAGTTAAAAAAACAAACCCCTCTTTGGTGTAGATCGGTAAAATACCAACCGGCTCGAAGGCTATATGATCCTCCACAAAATCATAGATCGCTCTTCCTTCATAGATCTGATCTTGGATCTTTTCAATCGCAAAATCAGTAATCAGGTGAATCTCTTTCATCATCTCGGAATCATCTGATTGAGATTGATAATTCAACTTCTTCTTTTTAAAGTCCACACTTTCCAAAGCTTTTGGAAACATATCTGAAAGTTGTCTTTTGCCTGACTTGAAAGCATTGAGATTTCGGTGATGCTCAATCAGCTCACCAAGTGGTGGGTAAAGCTTGATTGCCTTAAAGGATTTGTCAGTTTCCTGCAAATAGGCCAAGAGTTGGTACTTTTTGTATTCAAAATCAATTAGGCCTTCAGTGATCCAATTTTTCGACAGTTTACTCATATTCTAGAAGCTTTTACAAAAAGTAATGAATTATGACATTTTTGTCCAGAGCCTTTGGAAATTTTGACAGTTTTTTAGAATGAAAATTTCATAACAGTGGTCAGAAACTGACAAAGTGTGGCCGATTTGTCAGTGTTTTTCTGTAAAAACTCATTGGCACAGGAATCGCTCTAGTGGCTTCAGAATTTTAATCTAACCTTTAAAAATTTCATAAAAATGTCAAACGTGAACATCAAACCACTTGCGGACAGGGTGTTGGTACAGCCTGCTGCAGCCGAAGAAAAAACCGCTTCCGGACTATACATTCCGGATACAGCCAAAGAAAAGCCTCAGAAAGGTACGGTAGTGGCCATCGGAACTGGTAAGAAAGATGAACCATTGACTGTGAAAGTGGGCGACACTGTTTTGTACGGAAAATACTCCGGTACTGAGCTCAACGTCGACGGCGCTGACTACTTGATTATGCGTGAGTCCGACATTTTCGCAATCCTTTAATTATTTGTAGAAACTAAAAATCAAACAGAAAAATGGCTAAAGAATTATTCTTTGATACCAATGCAAGAGACCGCCTGAAAAAAGGTGTAGATGCGCTTGCTGATGCAGTAAAAGTGACACTCGGACCAAAAGGCCGAAACGTCATCCTTGACAAAAAATTTGGAGCCCCTACCATCACTAAGGATGGTGTATCCGTGGCAAAAGAAATCGAATTGGAAGAGCCAATCGAAAACATGGGTGCTCAACTTTTGAAAGAAGTAGCTTCTAAAACTGCAGATAATGCAGGTGACGGTACTACTACCGCAACTGTTTTGGCTCAGGCTATCTTCAACGCAGGTATTAAAAACGTAGCTGCTGGTGCAAACCCAATGGACCTTAAAAGAGGTGTAGACAAAGCGGTTGCTGCAGTAGTTGCAAAATTGAGAGAAAACTCAAAAGAAATCTCTACAAGCAAAGAAATCGCTCAGGTAGCTACTGTATCTGCTAACAATGACGATGAAATTGGAACGATGATCTCCAACGCTATGGAGAAAGTCGGAAAAGATGGTGTCATCACAGTAGAAGAAGCAAAAGGTACCGAGACTGAGGTGAAGACTGTAGAAGGAATGCAGTTTGACCGCGGATACCTTTCTCCATACTTTGTGACCAACACAGAGAAAATGGAAGCTGAGCTTGAGTCTCCATACATCTTGATCTACGACAAGAAGATTTCTTCCATGAAGGAATTGCTTCCAGTATTGGAGCCAGTAGCACAGTCTGGCAAGCCATTGGTTATCATCGCTGAAGATGTAGATGGTGAAGCTTTGGCTACTTTGGTAGTAAACAAAATCCGTGGCGCACTGAAAGTCGCTGCTGTAAAAGCTCCAGGATTTGGAGACAGAAGAAAAGCTATGCTTGAGGATATCGCCATCCTAACTGGTGGTACTGTAATCTCCGAAGAGCGTGGATTCAAACTTGAGAATGCTACAGTAGATATGCTTGGTCGAGCTGAAAAAGTAAATATCGACAAAGACAACACTACAGTAGTGAACGGTGCCGGACAAAGTGATTTGATCCAAGCTCGTATCTCTGAGATCAAAGCACAGATCGAAAAGACTACTTCTGATTACGACCGTGAGAAACTTCAGGAAAGACTTGCTAAGCTTTCCGGTGGTGTAGCTATCCTATATATCGGTGCTGCTACTGAGGTTGAAATGAAGGAGAAGAAAGACCGTGTAGACGATGCCTTGCACGCTACTAGAGCGGCTGTTCAAGAAGGTGTTGTTGTAGGTGGTGGTGTTGCGCTTATCAGAGCAGCAGAAGCACTTGAAAACCTAACAGGCATCAATGAAGATCAGGATACCGGTATCAACATCGTGCGTATGGCGATTGAGTCTCCTTTGAGAACTATCGTCCTTAATGCTGGTGGTGAGCCTTCTGTGATCATCAATAAAATCAGAGAAAATAAAGGAAACTACGGTTACAATGCCCGTACCGATCAGTACGAAGACCTTTTCAAAGCTGGTGTAATCGATCCTACTAAGGTAACTCGACTAGCTCTTGAAAATGCAGCTTCTATCGCTGGATTGCTATTGACCACTGAGTGTGTGGTAGCAGACGTGAAAGAAGATGCTCCTGCTATGCCTCCAATGGGTGGCGGAGGAGGAATGGGCGGCATGATGTAATTCGCTCAGTCCAAATTATTTAAAAAAGGGAAGCTTCGGTTTCCCTTTTTTTGTTCAACTTTGTGAATCGAAATAACTTCATTAAAAATCTACCAAAACCTTTTTCTTGCTATTGGAATAATCGTATTTTGCCAATGCCTGATCCAATGACACTTCATGATTCAATTTGATGCCATTTTTCTAGTGGATGATGATCCGATTAATAACCTGATCAATAAACGACTGCTTGGAAAGACAGAAGTGAGCGAGAGCATTCTTGAATTTTTAGAAGCAGATTTAGCATTAAAAAAGATTGAAGAGTTTCCGCAAAACCAACAACTTTTGATTTTTCTTGACATCAACATGCCGGTCATGAATGGTTGGGAGTTTTTGAATACCTATCAGGAGAAATTTCCTGAAAGAAAAGATGAAATCGTAATTCTATCAAGTTCCATCGACTTCCAAGACAGGCAGAAAGCACTAAGTTTCAATATTGTGTCGGGATTTCTTGAGAAACCTTTGTCGCTGGATAAAATCAATTACCAGCTCAGCAAGTATATTTAAACTTACCTGGAGACTAGCTTAATTGCCACTGATCACTGGACCGAGTCTTTCCCAAATCTGATTCATCAATAAAAAAGGTATTAAAGAAGTATCCGAACTTGCACCCATTCGGACGATGACCACATTTTGAGAAGGAATCACCATCAAAAATTGCCCATTTTTACCCAAAGCCATAAACATGTCCTCGGGCGCATCCGACACCAATGAACCTGGTAAATTTCTTTCCATGCCCGGCAATCTGAAGGAACTTTGCCCATTCAGCCAGGTCAATAGTCCGTAACTTGGATTAAAGTCTTGCGATGGACTGATCATTTGCTCTACGAATTCGGAATTCAGAACCTGTTCGTCTTCCCATTTTCCTTTGGCTAGAAGCAAAAGTCCAAAGCGTGCCATAGATCGAGGACTTGAGTAGTACACATTATTTCCTCCGGTATTTTGCCAGAGGCCATTCATTCCTATCCGGTCTCTGATTTTTTCTTGAAAATAATCTTGGAAGGACCTGCCGCTTGCATTTTGCACCACTTGTTTGAGGACAGTATATGGAGCATTGTGATAGCTCCATCGGGTTCCGGCTTTTGCCCTAAAGCGAAGATCCGAAGGAGCCACACTATTCAAATCCCCTGTATCATCAAGCCCTGTGGTCATGCTAAGCTGATGAACAATCCTGATTCTTTTCTCCTGCTTATTTTCCAAAGAAGTCCATCCTTTCCCGAGGTATTTTTGGCTGCGGTCTTTCAGCTTAAGAAGTCCTTCCTCTTCAGCAATTCCAAGGAGTGCTGCAGTTAGGGTTTTGCCGGCAGAGGCCCAATACCAAAGGGAACTCTCATCCATAGGACCCATTCCGGTAAGGCGATTTCCGCGGTATTCTTCGACAACGAGTTTCCCATCTTTCAAGATGAGAAAAGCTCTAGTATTGGTGCTTTCCAGCCAAGATAAAAACGCTCCCATTCCGGCTTGATCCCAGCCAGTTTCAGGGAAAGACATCCGCTCCCAAGTCAGACCAACCTTTGGGGGAAAATAAAGCTGAGACTCTGAAAGAGCTTGGGCTCTAAGCAAAGCAGAGGATGAAAAGCTAAGAAAAATAGTAGCTAAAAGTGTGAGGCTTCTGGTCATTTGAATCTAAGCTGGATTATTTTCTCTGAGTATCCTCAATAAAACTCTTAAGATCATCTCTAAACTCCTGAGCGGAAGGAAGATGCGTGTACATCATATGACCTGCTTCATAGTAAGTCATAATAATGCGGTCTATCGCCTGCTGAGGCAGGTCTAGATGAGAAATAGAGTGTTCTACTCCATAGAAAACAGTTGCCAAATCATAGTAGCCGTTCATGATCAAAACTTTCACATTGGGATCCTTGCTAAGTGCCTCCGCCATATCGGGAAGGGTGGTGACAGCGGCATCTGCACCCCAGAAGTTATTTCCCTGATGCTTCCAATCCCAATTAAATCCTGGCTTAGAGTAAGCCGAAGTTGCATAAAGCCAGTCTTTACTCACGCCCAACTGACCATGGAAATAATCCAAAAACGCCATGGTGTAGGCTGGGGAAATTGCGTCACTTTGTGGATCTGTGAAGGAATCCATGGACATCGGATCGATATTGATCCCCTTGTATCGGGAGTCTAGTCTACCTACGGTGTTTTCCTCGTCGCGAAGTAGCTCTTGGAAATACTCTGAAGCAGTGATTTTCAAATCAGCTCGCTCCCAAGTACCTGCTGCTATCCCAGTGATGTCTTGAAGTTTTTGAGCAATTTGAGATTTTTCTGAGGCTGAAATTCTATTTCCCTTGAAAAGCGCCGGTGCATATTCATTCTCGGTGAATTCCCGTACTTCTTGCACAAATTCAGGTAGACTTTCACCCTTATCAGCTACCCGATTGTGATACCAGGATGTCGCTGCCATTGTTGGTAGATAGACAATGTAGGAAATATCTTCATTGGGAGCGAAAAAGAGCGTTCGCAAATCAAAAACCGCTGAAACCATAATCACGCCATTGAGCGCGTATCCTTTTCCCAATAGGTAATTCATCACTCCTGCGTTTCGGAAAGTACCGTAGCTTTCTCCCAAAATATATTTAGGTGAATTGAGCCGGTCATGCTCCTTCAGAAACTGCATGATAAATAGACTGACACTTCGAATATCTTGATCTACTCCCCAAAAATCCTTTCCTGTAGCCTCTCCTATCGGAACCGATAAGCCCGTCCCCACAGGGTCCATCATTACTACATCAGCCACATCCAAAATCGAAAACTCATTGTTTACCAATTCATAAGGAGCTGCAGGATTGTAATTAGGATCATCTACCACTACTCTTCGGGGGCCCATGATTCCCAAGTGAAGCCAATAGGAAGAAGAGCCCGGGCCTCCATTGTAGGCAAAGACAATAGGTCTATTTTTCTCAGGATTTTTCTTGAAATAAGCCGTAAATCCAAAAAGAGCGATGGGTTTGTTGTTTTCATCTTTGAGCTCCATCGTACCGGTATGAGCTCGGAGATCGATGGACTTACCGTCAATGTTTACTGAAATATCGGATTCAAAAACTTCTGCTTTAGGGTCTTGCTTTTTTTCAGCGTTAGAGTTTGTCTCTTGTGCCGAAAGGGTAAGCGAGAGAAATAAAAGAACGAAACAAAGGCTGTATATCTTCTTCATTTTAATATTAGTTGATCATCAAACCCTTAAGATATATAAAATCAATCTGTCAGGATGGATTAGGAGTAAAAAACAATAATTTGCTGTAAATTAAATCCTAGTTGATAGAGTGACGTCATCATTTTCTAGAATTTCAAAAAATTTAAATACCCATGACCGGAGGAGCGGGTTTTAGTCGATCAGCGAAACAGTCTTTTGATGAAAATCAGAAGCTTGGGAAATTTCGCGATAAGCAAAATGCCTATTCATCTGCAAAAAGAGGAAATGCTGTTCCAAAAGATCTAGATGACTTGATTGCCCATCGCTATGGTAGAAGGGATTGGTTCCTAAGGACTCGAAAAATCGTATTGATTTCCTTTATAATTGCAGCCATTTTATTCTTGGGCTACCTATTCGTTTTAGGCTAGTTCAACACGTCTCTTAAATCTTCTCTTTTCTTGAAAGCGGATTATTTTTAATCTGATAATATTTAGCCTTAAACAAAAACCAATACTTCCCTTTTGACTTTTTCACTTTCAATTAGCTAAGATTAAAAAGGGAATTTTCCAAAGCTTCTCTCAATTCCTTACATTTGCAGCTTACCAGCTAATGGACATGATTTTCTTCTTCGAATCACCCCAAAAAGTAGTCTACGCAGTACAGACTCCCCAACCTTTCGCCCAGGAAGACATCCAAAAACTGAAATGGCTTTTCGGCGAAGCGACCCAAATCAATCAAGCATCTCTTTCCGGAAAATTTGCCGGTCCTAGAAAAGAAATGATCACCCCTTGGTCTACCAATGCTGTGGAGATCACGGTGAATATGGGCATTTTGGGCATCCAACGAATCGAAGAATTTTTCCCATTGAAAGAAGGGGAAGAAATCGACCCAATGCTTCAAAAGGCATATGATGGGCTGACACAGGATATTTTCGAAATTGATTTGGAGCCAGCACCTATTCAGGCAATCACTGATATCGCTGCTTACAATAAAAAAGAGGGTCTTGCTCTGAGCGATGAAGAGGTGGCTTACCTGGAAAATGTTTCCAAACAATTGGATAGACCGCTGACTGACTCCGAGGTTTTCGGATTTTCTCAAGTGAACTCTGAGCACTGTCGACATAAGATCTTCAATGGTACTTTTATCATCGATGGAGAAGAAAAGCCAAAGACACTTTTCCAATTGATCAAGGAAACCTCCAAACAGCATCCAAATCGTATCGTCTCGGCTTACAAGGACAATGTCGCTTTTATCCAAGGACCCAAAGCGCATCAATTCGCTCCAAAAACCCAACATCAAGCAGACTTTTTTGAGGCAAGAGAAATCGACACGGTCATTTCACTAAAAGCTGAAACACATAACTTCCCCACGACTGTAGAACCTTTCAACGGAGCTGCTACAGGTTCGGGAGGGGAAATCCGGGACAGACTTGCCGGTGGAACCGCATCGATTCCACTTGCAGGAACAGCGGTCTACATGACTTCATACCCTCGATCTGAGAAAGGTAGAACTTGGGAAACAAATCTCCCTGAGAGACCTTGGCTCTATCAGACTCCCATGGATATTTTGATCAAAGCTTCCAATGGCGCTTCTGACTTTGGCAATAAGTTTGGTCAGCCTCTTATTTCTGGTTCACTTTTGACTTTTGAACATGAGGAAGGCGATAAGCATTTTGGTTTTGACAAGGTGATTATGCTAGCTGGCGGTATTGGCTTCACCAATGCCAACTATGCCAAAAAAGACGAGCCAAAAGCAGGAGATCAAATCGTGGTCATGGGTGGTGACAACTACCGGATCGGAATGGGTGGGTCAGCAGTTTCCTCCCTCAATACGGGTGAAGTTTCCAGCTCTTTGGAGCTCAATGCAGTACAGCGATCGAATCCTGAGATGCAAAAGCGCGTGGCAAATGTCATTCGCGCAATGGCGGAAAGTGCTGAAAATCCAATCATTTCCATACACGATCATGGAGCAGGAGGACACTTAAACTGCCTATCAGAACTAGTCGAGTCTACCGGAGGAACGATCCATATAGATCAACTTCCAGTAGGTGACCCTACCCTATCTTCCAAGGAAATCATCGGAAATGAGTCCCAAGAACGAATGGGCTTGGTGGTTTCTAAAAAAGATATTCCTACGCTATCTCAACTTGCAGCCAGAGAACGTGCTCCTTTCTATGTAGTGGGAGAGACGACTGGCGACATGCACTTTAAATTTGAAAATCAAAAAACCGGTGAAAAACCGGTAGACTGGAACTTGGCTTACATGTTTGGATCTTCTCCAAAAACTATTTTGGAAGATCAGCATCAAATGCCAAATCTTCAGGAAGGAGAATATAATGCAGAACTCATTCTCGGCTATATCAGAGAAGTGCTACAACTGGAAGCAGTGGCTTGCAAAGACTGGCTTACCAATAAAGTCGATCGTTCTGTAACTGGTCGAGTAGCCACGCAACAGACTGTTGGGGAAATCCAACTTCCCCTCAACGATGTGGCGGTGATGGCTTTGGATTTTAATGGCACCAAAGGAATCGCAACTTCCATCGGACATGCACCGGTGGCAGCATTGGCTGATGCCGAAGCAGGCAGTCGATTGGCTATCGCCGAAGCTTTGACCAACTTGGTTTTTGCACCTATTGAAGGAGGACTTCAGGGAGTTTCACTTAGCGCCAACTGGATGTGGCCAGCCAAGAATGCTGGAGAAAATGATCGCCTTTATCGAGCTGTTGAGGCTTGTTCTAAGTTTGCAATCGACCTGGGAATTAATATCCCGACTGGTAAGGACTCGCTTTCTATGACGCAGAAATATCCTGACGGAAAAGTAGTTTACGCTCCGGGTACAGTGATTATTTCTACTGTCGGCGAATGCTCTGACATCAACAAAACAGTTCACGCTGCACTGAAGCCACACCAAGGCTCGAAGGTCTATTACATTGACTTTTCAAAAGATCAAGCGAAGCTGGGAGGATCTAGCTTCTATCAGACATTGAACAAAGTGGGAACTGAGTGTCCTGATATCAAGGACAGTTACTATTTCAGCCATGCTTTTATGGCTATTCAAAAGCTTATTGAGCAGGGGCTTGTATTGGCAGGACATGATATCTCTTCCGGAGGTTTGATCACAGCGCTTCTGGAAATGTGCTTCCCTAGTCCTTCGGTCGGACTTAAAGTCAAAACGGACAGATTGAAAGAAAAGGATCTTATCAAGGCTCTTTTCTCTGAGAATGCTGGTGTTTTGATTCAGATTGAGCAGGTAGAGAAAGTAAGGGCCATCTTAGATAATTATGACATCGATTACACTTCTATTGCAGATGTGACATTGGATTCGGCTGTTTCCTTACCGGAAATAGGCTTGAAGCTAGATGTAGCCGAACTACGGGATGTATGGTTCCGCTCTTCTTACCTTCTGGATCGCAAGCAAAGTGGAGAGAAGCTTGCAAAAGACCGCTTCGACAATTACAAAAATCAAAAGCTCAGCTATCAATTTGGAAAAGATTGGACTGGAAACTTTAAAAAGTCGGGAATTGATCCTTTCAGAAAAGAAAAGGGTTCATCAAAAGCTGCAATCATCCGGGAAAAAGGAGTCAATGGAGACCGGGAGATGGCCTATTCGCTGTGGCTGGCAGGTTTTGAAGTGAAGGACATTCACATGACCGACTTGATTACCGGTCGCGAAGACCTCAGCGATGTACAGATGATTGTCTTCGTCGGTGGTTTCTCCAATTCCGATGTTTTAGGCTCTGCAAAGGGTTGGGCAGGTGCTTTCCTTTATAATGAAAAGGCCAAATTGGCTTTGGATAATTTCTACGCAAGACCGGATACCCTTTCCCTCGGAGTATGTAATGGCTGTCAGCTGATGGTCGAGCTTGGTTTGGTAGGAAAAACTGACAGCTCCAAGGCAAAAATGCTGCATAATGAAAGCCATAAATTCGAATCGGCTTTTGTGAATGTTACGATTCCTGACAATAACACTGTCATGCTTCAAGGCTTGAGTGGACAGCGTTTAGGAGTATGGGTAGCACATGGTGAAGGTAAATTTTCCCTACCAGAACCAGAAAACGAATACCATATCGGCATGAAATACAGCCATGAAGCCTACCCTGGCAATCCCAATGGCTCAGACTATCATGTGGCCGGAATCGCCTCCAAGGATGGCCGTCACTTGGCCATTATGCCACACATTGAGCGTAGTTTGAAGCCATGGAACTGGCCCTATTATCCTGAGCAACGTCATGATGACTTCACTCCTTGGCTGGATGCCTTTGTAGCAGCCCGCGAATGGTGTGAAAACAAATAAGCAATTCAAACTCCTTTTTTCTACTGATAAAAGGAGTTTTTTATTTTATTCTTTTAATTTTATCACACAACTAAAAATAAATTTGATTTATTTTTAGGTTTTGTTTAATTAAAATTCTTTTGATATGGATTTGTCGTCTGTGGTAAGTTTGGTCGGCACTTCATTTGGATTATTAGCTATTCTTATTGCTATTCTCAAAAAGCGAGGAGATTTTTTCAAAAAAACATCCTTTTTGGTCATGCTCATCTGTCTGACCTACTACTGCTTTATTGTTTTTATTATTGACAGTGGAAAAGCTCTCCAATTCCCGCATTTATTTAGGACAGGTAGTCCTTTTTTTTACCTTCTACCCATCGCTATCTTATGGGTAGGCCAGGCATACCTTTTTGACAAAAAAAAGCTAAAAAGAACCGACTTCTTTTTACTTCTCATCCCCTTCATTCATATTCTAGAAAATATTCCTTTTTACCTTCAGAGTACTGCGAAGAAGGTTAGCTACTTAGAAAGTCTTATTGTAGACAGGGATCAAATCATCTACGCCAATGAAGGTTTGCTACCTACCTCTATCCATTTTGTCATCCAACTCAGTTTTGGACTGATTGTATCCGCATATCTAATCTATTGCACTCATCAGGAAAAGACCAAAAAAAATTCATCTAACGCAGAAACCTCATGGTTGAAGGCTTTAGCTTATGTTTTTTTGGCATTTTATATTATCGGAATTAGTCTCTTGATTTTTGACTCTCAGACTCTTCAAATCCATCAAATGGCTTCTTGGCTATTTGGAATTATGCTTGTGGTCCAATTGTTTTTTCTGTTTTTCAGGCCGGAAGTACTTTATGACATCAAAGAGTCTGAAAAAGAGAAAATCAGCATGACTCAAATCATTTCCCTGGAAGAGAATGAAGTCAACCAGTACCGACAAGCTATCGAAGAATATTTCAAAATCAATGATGATTTCCTGAATACTGAGTTTCGACAGCAGCATCTTGCAGAACATTTGAACATCCCGAAAAACCGGCTTTCTCAAATAATCAATCAAGTCTTTGACAAAAATTTCAACCAATTGATCAATGAAAAGCGAATTGAGGTTGCGATCGAGAGACTTGAATCGAAAGCTTGGAGGAATTTGACCATCGAAGGGGTTGCGCAAATGGTAGGCTTTAAGTCAAGAACTACTTTTAATAAGGCATTCCAAGAAAAAACCGGACTCACTCCTTCTCAATTCCGAAAGCAAATGGCAAAAGCCTGATCTTCAATCTGTTTTTTGATCAATTTTTCATTTTTGGACAAGAAAACAAGCCGGCGAGATACCTAAAGCCTTTTTTTAGCTTATCATTGAAATAGTTTTTAATTAATCCCAAAGCCTGTAATATGAAGAAGCTCAACCTTTTAATAAGTTTAATGCTACTCTTTCTTTGGTCCTGTCAAACGAAGGAGGATTCTGGATCAGCACCTGTAGTGTATTATGGTGGAGATATCCTGACCATGGAAGGCGACCAGCCTCAATATGTAGACGCCTTGGTCATCAAAGGTGATAAAATTGATTTTGTAGGGAGCTCGGACGAAGCAATGCAAGTAGCGGGTCCCAATCATAAAATGGTCAATCTGGAAGGGAAAACGCTGCTTCCGGGTTTAATCGATGGGCATGCTCATTTTGGAAATTTTGGATTGCAGGCAGTCGGAGCGCAGTTGCTAGCCCCGCCAGACGCTACGTGTAAGGATATCCCTACGCTGATCCAATTGCTGAAGGAATGGAATACCCCGGAAAACCTGGCTCTGACAGGATGGATCTTTGGAACAGGCTTTGACGATTCCGTTTTGGAAGAGAAGCGTTTCCCGACCAGACATGACCTAGACCAAGTCAGTACAGAAGTCCCAATTATGATCACGCATATCTCGGGGCATTTTGCTGTAGTCAATTCTAAAGGACTCGAAGTCTTGGGCTTTGATGAGAATACGCCTGATCCAGAAGGTGGAATTATCCGAAGAGAAGCAGACGGAAAGACTCCGAACGGTGTACTTGAAGAACTCGCTGCAATCCCATACATGTTAAAAGCACTCATGCCCAAAGATCAAGCAGGGGCGGACCGGTTTTTTCAGGCAGGTCAGGACATGGCTCTTTCATTCGGATATACCACTGCACAAGAAGGCAGAGCCATGCAAAATCACGAGCTATTGGCTGCAAATGCCGAAAAAGGAGAGTTGAAAATAGATGTAGTCAGCTACATTGATTATGCCTTTGCAGATCAATACATGGGCTCAACCTGGAATAGCAAAAATTACACGAATCATTACAGAATTGGTGGAATGAAAATCACGCTGGATGGTTCTCCACAGGGCCGAACTGCCTGGCGTACACAACCCTACCTACTTCCTCCTGATGGAATGGGAGCTGATTACGCTGGGTATCCCGCAATCCCCGATGACGCAACAGTGCAATCTATCATGGAAAAAGGCTTCCAAAACAACTGGCAAATCTTAGTACATGCAAATGGAGATGCCGCGATTGATCAATTGATTCGGACACTTCGTCCAAATGTAGATAAATATGGAATTGGCGATAGAAGAAACACGCTGATTCACGGCCAATATATCCGCGAGGATCAGTTGGACTCTCTGAAGGCTTTGGATGTAGTCGCTTCACTTTTCCCCTTGCACACTTTCTATTGGGGAGACTGGCACAAGCAAATTATCGGAGATGAACTTGGAAATAAAATCAGTCCCGTCCGAACGGCCTTAAACAAAGGCGTAAAAGTCACCATTCATACCGATGCTCCGGTAGCACTTCCCAACTTAATGCGTGTCTTGTGGACAGCTGTCAACAGAACCTCTCGATCAGGGGCCATCATTGGAGAGGGCGAAAGACTATCTCCTTATGAAGCGCTTCAGGCCATTACGATTTGGTCTGCCTATCAGCATTTTGAAGAAGATGAAAAAGGCAGCCTGACCCAAGGCAAATTGGCAGATTTGGTCATTTTGGATAAGAATCCGCTAAAAGTTGCCCCGGATGAAATCAAGGATATTCAAGTATTGGAGACGATCAAGGAAGGGGAGACTGTTTATAAAAAAGACTAAGATCAGGAAGTAATAACTAATCATCTATGTTAGCTTCAAAAGCTTCAAGAAGTATTTTTCTCCTCGTCCTCCTACTTCAAACATTCAGTTGTAAAGAGTATAATCAGAGGCAGGAACCAAATGCTCAAAAAGCACCTGCGGAGACGGGGGAAGTGAGGGGCTCGGAACCTGAGAGATCGGGGATTGCACAACTTAAAGATGCCCAGATTGAATATATCATCCAGGGAGAAGGAAGTCCCATTGTACTATTGCCAGGAGGCGGACTGAGTACGAAGTACTTAAAACCCTTAGCTGGAGAACTGTCTAGGGCAGGATATCAGACCATCCGGATTAACCCCCGGGGCGCCGGACAAAGCCGGGGATCTGCTGAAGGGGCCACCATGCATACTATGGCGGGAGATGTCATCGGCGTTCTGAAGGCCCTTGGTTTGGAAAAGGTAGATCTTGCCGGACACGCTTTCGGCAACCGGGTGGCGCGGACGGTGGAACACGATGCTCCCGAGTATGTGCGCAGCGTCATTTGCCTAGCTGCAGGCGGAGTAGTACAGCCCCAGCCTGAAGCTGCTGGAGCGCTCAAACTGGTTTTCGATCCCGGAGCTACCGAGGATGATATCCTGAACAGTATGAAATACATGGTGGGGGACACGGCTAATGCCAAAGCGAGTTGGGCTTATGTTAAAGCCTCTCGGTATCCAGCGGCCGCCGCGGTGGTGGGGGCTGCCTCGCAGACGCCACAGGACAGCTGGTCCAGGCCATCCGGAAAAAACCCGTTCCTCATCATACAGGGAACAAATGACCAGATTGCCCCCTCAGAAAACGGTGAATTACTGAAAAAGGAACTAGGTGATCTGGCTGATATCGTTTCCATAGAAGGCGGAGGGCACCTGATGGTGATCAATCATGCGGAAGAAACCACAGAAGTCATTTTGAATTTTCTAAGATCCAAATTTTAATCCGATAACCAACTATTTCAAAACTTTAGAGAGGTTTCTAACCCGAAAGCTAGGCCTTTCATCCAGTGTAGGAGATTTGACTACAATTATCAATTAATTCTCATCAACTACTCGCTAAATTTTATAAATCGATGTTAAGAAAAGACCTTTTAAAGATTTCAGCTCTTCTTTTATGTATCCTTATGGCTTCGAACAGAGGTTATGCGCAAGAGCAAAACGGAGCTTCAGCTGATGATTTGGCAAAGCAACTCCAAAATCCGGTAGCAAGTCTCATCAGCGTTCCCTTTCAAAACAACTTTGACTTTGGAGTCGGTCCGAGTGATGGCTTTCGCTATACGCTAAATTTCCAGCCTGTCATTCCAATCAGTATCAGTGAGAATTGGAATCTTATTTCTCGGGTGATCGTCCCTGTGGTTTCACAAAAAGATGTCTTTGGGGAAAGTGGGAGCCAAACTGGCCTCAGTGATGTATTGATCAGCGGCTTCTTTTCCCCCAAAGAACCCACAAGTGGAGGTTTGATTTGGGGAGTTGGCCCTGCTATTTTGGTGCCGACTGCCACCAATAACCTCCTAGGAACCGAAAAATTCGGATTGGGCCCTACGGCAGTTGCTTTGAAACAATCAGGGATGACAAGCTTTGGAGCTTTGATCAATCACATTTGGTCGGTGGCAGGCAATGCAGACCGAGCGGATGTAAATGCCACCTTCTTTCAACCCTTTGTAGCTCAAAACTTTGCAGGAGGCAAGGCGATAACGCTAAACACTGAGCTATCTCAAAACTGGACCGCCAAAACAACCTCTGGTACTATAAATCTTGTTGGATCCAAAGTACTCATGCTGGGCAAGCAGGCCTCTCAGATTGCTATAGGCCCGCGAATTCATTATGGAGACGGCAATCCAGCAAGTTGGGGCGTTCGTGCAGTCTTTGTGCTCCTTTTCCCTAAATAAAGAATGGGAAGGTGGATAATGATATTGAAATTGATTTATGGCTTTATGGCTCAGGCTTGCGGCCAAGAAATTTATCATTCTCATTCGAAGCATCAGCTTCAACTGATAGTGAGTCATACTCAGATTCACAGCAGATTGGATGCGAGTGGAGATCGAAAGTGGCAATCTCTTCCTTCTTGGGGTCTGAATTACAACTTTCAACTTTCTAACAAATGGAAAATAGGCTTTCACAATGACATTATTGTCGAAGATTTTCAGGTAGCTTCAATCGGCAGAAACGAATCTAAGGTTTTAGACCGCAGGTACCCTATCGCTTCCGCATTAGTGTTTTCCAGAAAGCTAGGAAGACACTTTCAGCTTTTGCTGGGCCTGGGAGGAGAATTCGCCGAAAGTCAAAGTTTTCTACTATTGCGGGGAGGAGTAGAATATGGATATCATTTTAACGAAAATTGGGAGCTCATTACCAATTTAACTAATGACTTTAAATGGAACGCCTACAACTCTTGGGCGATTGGTCTAGGAGTAACCCGCATTATTCAATAACAAAGGCACACAACTGAGCAGAAGCTGTGTCACCCCACCCTCCCGGGAGTATTTGGGAGGGTGTTTTTTTTGAAGTTTGAATAGGATAAAGACTTCAATCAAATGTAGATTCCGGCACCTACCCCTGCTAGGTGTAGACAAAAATGATTAGGAAAGAGCGTAGTTTATCTGGTTTGTTCTCCCCCAATTAGATTTGTTGAATGCTTCTTAGGACTAGGTTTAGTCCTGAAAGCTGTACGGGATCAGCCAGCCCCTAATTAAACTTCAGAGCTGCTGAGAAGATCCTAAGAGTAGAAGAGTAATTAATATAAGGGAAATCAAGAATATCTAATTCAGTAAAAACTTACTGAAAATTAGAAATATCTTACTAGGCATTGGCTAAATAAGCAAATAATTTGGGAACTAATCGATTGGAGGTACCGATCGAGTCTTTTAACCATAATTACTATTTTTTATGAAAAAGTTAAGTTTAGAAATGCTCCGACTCAGCACTGACGAAGTCTTGGAAAGAAGTCAAATGAAAAAGATTACCGGGGGTTATGGGGGAGGTGTCGGATGTCTTGATATGAAATGTGGACGAAGCATCCAGGCAATGTTTGCTGCGCACAAACCTCTTGTTATGATCTTACAAGCGGTTTTTGTAAGTTAAATTGAATTTAATCGAAGCCACAATTAATGTGGCTTCATTAAACTCCTCAATTTTAAATTCCAATGAGATATTTTATTATCCCCTTTATTGCTATTATTTTCTGTGGATGTACAGAAAGGACAACTGAATTCGAAAATACTAAGAAAATTTATTCCATTGATACTGTACGAATCAATTCCAGAAATGAAATTTTAGATATATGGGGATTTCTTTCATTTTCTGATCTAGATTCAGCAAAAAAATCAATTTTCTTTTATAATTCTTACAATCATTCAATAGACCAAATTGATCTTAACAGGTTAGAATTTATTAAAAGGCTAAAATTTGAAAAGGAAGGTCCAAACGGTACTGGTGATATTTTTCATGAATTCAACGTTTTAAAAGGGAACCGTTTTTTTATGAAATCATTTGAAAAATCTGGGATTTTTGATCAAAATGGAACACTAATTCGAAGAATAGATTGGAGAAATTCAGTAGGTTTTAACGGGAAAAAATATTTTGATTTCCCAAAAAGACAAATTCTTATAGAATCAGATAGTTCTATTGTAGTTGGACTATCTTACGATTATGAAAACATTGAAGTCCACCTTGATATTTTGTCTTTAGAAGAAAATTCCGTGGAGAGGTTGAAATTAAATTCAAAAAAATCATATGGCGATTTAAGTTTTAGAAGTGCCAATTCTGGTAATATAATTGATCCCAGTATAGAATTCAAATTTCAAAATGAAAAGGTCATAATAAGTTATGAATTCTCTAATGAAATTGTAGTTTATGATCCTCATGATAAATCTCTAAAGTTTATAGATTATAATCCTAAACTAACACCAAAAAGAGTAGCCCCCTCAAAGATTCATATTGGATCAATAGAAGAAATTCAAAAAGAATTAAATTATTTCTACGAACAAGTTGCATATTATCGTCCAGAATGGGATAGCAAGAGCAAACATTATTTTCGCCTATCATCAAAAACGATTTTTTCTGAGGAAATTGAAAATAATATAAAATCTAGCAATCGGCAGATTAAAAAAAATAAGGTTTTTATAACAGTTTTTGATTCCGATTTCAATCTAGTTGAAGAATTGGAAATAAAGGAATTGTCAGAAATTGATAACGATTATTTTATAAAAGACGGAAAACTATGGCTATTAATAAATTTAGATGATGAATTGGGATTTGTAAGATTAAGTTTAAGCAATTTACTGAAGCAATAAATAAAAAGAATTAAAACACAATTTTTGAAAACCTTCCCCCTCTACAAACAACCCGACTCTAAAGACTGTGGACCCACTTGCTTACGAATCATAGCGAAACACTATGGGAAGCAGACCTCCCTCAAGGAAATCCGGGAAATATCGGAGACGACTCGGGAAGGAAGTAGCTTATTGAAGCTCAGTGATGTCGCGGAGGGGATGGGGTTTAAAACTATTGGGGCTGATTTTTTTCAGTAAAAACTTACTGAAAATTAGAAATATCTTACTAGGTATTGGCTTAATAAGTAAATAATTTGAAATCTAATGATCGGAAGTACCGGTCAAGAATCTTAAACAAAACGAACAAGTAAAATGAAGAAGTTAAATTTAGAAATGCTCAGACTCAGCTCCGAGGAAGTCTTGGAAAGAAGTCAGATGAAGAAGATTACTGGGGGGTATGGGGGAGGCTGTTGTTATAGAGCTCTTGGAGGGCAAGTATTTACAGGTTTATCTGTAAGTCAAGCACAAAGCTATTACAATTCCCATGCAGGTCAGGGTCAAGCTGCTTACTGCTGTGCTAGTTGTGGAACAGGTAGTTTTACTTGGTGCTAATCATATTGGGGCTGAATTTTACCCAGCCCCAATTTTAGATTATAATTACTTATTTCAAAACATTTAATTAAATCAACTACAATTAGTATGAAATATCATTTTTCCAAACTCAATATATAGATATAAAAATGAAAAAACACTTTATATTCTTTATTTTGATAGTATTATATTCTTGTAATCCAAAGAGTGAAAATTTACAGGTAAATCATGATCTGGAAAATAAAAGGGTGGTTTTGGAGCAAAGGGATAGTATCAAAATTGATTTTGTTGGAAACCCAAATGTACATGATATTCATCCTCAGTCTAAAACGGTACTTTTTGTTCATAATTACGAAATGTTTAAAGAAGATATCCATCTAGCTAATTTTGATGGTTTAGTCTTCTCCTCATTTTCTAAGACGGGTGATAAACCCGATACCTATTTATTCTTGATGTCAACTTTTAGGATATTAAATGAAAAATCATTTCTAGCTTATGGATATAATGGATTCATGACTTATGATTTTGAGGGAAAATTGCTTTCTAGGGTGGAGCTAAATGACTTCCAAATTCCAAACTATTCTCCTTTGTTAATGGGGTATGGAATGGAAAAACTGGGAGAAAAATATATCTATATCAATCAGGATTCCCCCGAGAATAGTGATTATTCCGATAAGAACAGATATGATGAAATGTATTTATTGGACTTATTAGACCCTACCACAGGTGAAAAAGAGCGGATAATTAAATTCCCAGAAAGCAGTATTTTTAAGAGTGGCAAGTACTTTTTCCGAAATGCATGGGATCCCGTATTTCATTTGGCAGATAATAAAATCTACGTAGCTTTTGGTCTGGAGCCCACAATTTATTCTTTTAATGCTTCCCCTCCATACGAATTAAAATCTGTTCTTCCCATAGATTTGAAGGATTACAACTATTTCAAGGGCGCGGACGATTATTCTGAAGATGTTTCATTTTTTGGACGTCGATTTACTTCTGGAATGATTTTAAACATTAAAAAGGTCGGTGATTATTTTCTGGTGGCCTATTTCCCTGGGTATGACGAGTTGGATACTCAAACCAATTTTGAAAACAAATCACCCGAGGAGTCAAAGTTATTTCGAGAAAGGATGCAAAAAAAGTACCCTTCTCGAATTGCAATCCTAGATTCAACCGGGAATGTGACCAATGATTTTGTTCCTGACAACCTAGAACCTAGTAGTATGCTTCTGCGAGATGGGCAACTCTGGATAATGGAAAAACCTGATGAGGAAGTGGAACGAGATTATTTCAGGTTGTTTAGAGTAGGTTTAAAATTGAAAAATGATTAATTATTTCAAATCTAATAGCTCGCTGCCATATCAATTAAGTTTTTAAAGTTTTATATGAAAAGCACCAAAATTATCTTCTTTTTAATTTTAGCTAGCCTATTTCAATACTGTAAGGAAAAGGGCGATCCTAAAGCCTTGGAATCAGTCAAAACAATAGAAATTCAAGTTGATGTTTTGAAAGGCGATTCGCCAGAGTTTATCCCTGAAAAACTAGACTCTATAAACTTGGAACTTCCCGGAAACCCTCCCCTTACATCAATTCAAGATTTGGTTTTTTCGCAAAACTTCTTCCTTCTTTTAGATAGAAAACAAGGGTTATTAAAATTTGACAATAATGGTAAGTTTCTTTTGAAAATTGGAGAGTTTGGCGAGGGGCCAGATGAATATGCGATGCCCTATGCGGTTCAATTAGATGAGAAGAAAAATATTGTATATGTGGCAGATTGGCAAAAAATGGTCATTCTCACTTATAGCCTCGAAGGAAATTTTGAATCAACAAGCAGTAAACTTCCAGGACATCCAATCTCCTTCTATAAAGAAAATGATTCACTTCTGGTAGTTCAGGAGACAATAAATGGAACAAAAGAGCAACCTAGAGAGGTAATAATAAGCTCACTTAAACCCAATAGCCTTGAAATTGTGAACGGGGAAAGCCCAGTCTACAGCTTTCATTCAAATTTCACTACTATCCATCCAATTCCGAGGATATTAAGTCGGGTACGTAATTCAAGCTTATTTTATATGCCAATCATTCTGGGAGAGATTTCTTCGCATAGCGACAGAGATTCGATTTTTAGAAAACAAGGAGGTAGATTGAGCCCAGAGTATTTACTTCATTTTATTGGTTTTGATAATACACTACAATTGGGAATAAACCAAATGGTTATGTCTGATGCATATGCCTTTTTACGCGTCGTATATGACAACCGTTCCTATTTTTTAGGGATTGATTTAGAAAGTAATAGTCCCCCAATTCATTTAAAGAAATTATTTAATCAGGAAATGACAGATGAAATGATTCCAAAGCCTTTCAAAGGAGATGTGTATTACTCCATTCTTAGGGATAAGGAGAATGCCTTAGAAAAAAATCCACAACTCGTGTTTTACCGTGTTCCGGAGGCAAGTAATTAAATTTATTTCTTGTTATGAAAACCTTCCCCCTCTACAAACAACCCAACTCCAAAGACTGCGGACCCACTTGCTTACGAATCATAGCGAAACACTATGGCAAGCTGATCTCACTGAAGGAAATCCGGGAAATATCGGAGACGACACGGGAAGGAAGTAGCTTATTGAAGCTCAGTGATGCGGCGGAGGCGATGGGGTTTAAAACTATTGGGGCAGATTTTTTTCAGTAAAAACTTACTAAAAATTAGAAATATCTTACTAGCCATTAGCTAAATAAGTAAATAATTTGGGAACTAATCGATTGGAGGTACCGATCGAGTCTTTTAACCATAATTACTATATTTTATGAGAAAGTTAAGTCTAGAAATGCTCAGACTCAGCACCGAGGAAATTTTGGGTAGAAGTCAGATGAAATCAATAGTAGGAGGTGGACGTTTTCGATGTGTCTGCTATCAAAGTAAAGGAAGCTGGACAGGAACTTATTCCGATCAAGCCACAGCAGAAGCGGCTGGAGGGGGACATTGTGGATCAGGTAAAGCTCAATGTACAGAAATCAATCAATAACTTGCTTTAAAAGATCCTTTAGTAATTTTCAATTTACCATAGGGTCTTTTTTTCCTGTATATTGGAAAATATACTTAGTTATTAAGCTGCTTTGTATTAGCTTGTTTTTCTCTTGTAATAAGAGTTCTACAAATATATCATCAAAAGATTCAGTTAAAATTGATACAGTTATTTTTGAATCCAAAGGTGAAGTAATCGACCTCGGAGAAGAAGGAGAATTCTTGGTTTCATCGGACATGTCTGAAGATGCTTCTACCTATTATATTTTTAATCTTGAGAAGAGATTATTATACATGCTTGATTTAAAAACAAAGAAACTTCTATCAAAATTGGAAATGCCTTCCGAGGGACCCAATGGTATTGGAGACTGGCTGATCGATTTTCAAATGATGAATGATAGTAGTTTTATCGTCCAAGGCGATAACGTTTTTTATCTTTTTGATAAGACCGGGAAAAGAATGGATAAAACCAGAGTCGATCACCTCTTTTATTTCTATCCTGAATTGACTAGGAAATTCTCAAATATTGGATTTCTATACAAAGATGAACAATTCCACTTCACGACAGGAGAAGTCGGCACCATAGAATCGGAGATTATTAGCTATAATCCAAAGAACGACTCCCTCGTTTTGAGAGAGATTCCTTCTATCGATTTGATTAAAAATTGGTCTATGATATCCACCGTCAAATCCTTTACCTTTTATTCAACTCCTGCCTTTGTTATCAATGATTATCCCAATGGATTCATTGTAGTAAACAGAGGCTTGCCAGATATGACTGCATACCTGAATAATGGAGATATTGTAAACACCAAGCCTAATAGCTCAAAGTTTTTTGATGACTTGGTTCCAGTAGAGGAAATATTCAGAGCCCAAAATGAAACAGCGGAAAAGGAATTTAAGAAAGAGCTAGAAAAACAAATGAACTTCCTCCGACCGGTAGTGGATGAACAGAAACAAATGCTCTATCGATTCGGCTATCGATTGGCGTCAGATGGTAATTCTTATGACAACTACTTATTTGAATATGATCTGAATTTAACCTTAACGCAGGAGACCCAATTGGAAGGAGTCAAAATCAAACCTAAGAAAATGTTCCTTAGGGACTCTACATTTTACCTAGCTGTTTCCTTTGACGACGAACCCGGTTTTTTGATTTTCAGGAATCCTTTTGGAAAATAACCTGCTGGTGTATTCCAATAGGATTTATGTTTATTATCGAAGAGATCAATCTATATGAAATTTGGACGATCGAATTAAATGTCTCCAAATTAGTTAAAATCAAATCGCCCCGCTGGGGCTCATATTGATCTTCGAAACCTTCCGTTCTACATCCAAAATGCACCGATGGTGCTCTTTCCCTAACAAAACCACCAGGGTTTTAGCCTCAGAGAGGCGTTTTGACTGAAGGAATTTAGCCGCTTTGGGTAATCGAGCTTCGGAGAAGCGATTTGAAAATTAAAAACGACCCTCTTTGGATCTAATTTACAATTCGACCCTACAATCTATAGAAATTTGAAAACCCGGAATCCAACCATTATTGGTAGTAAGATATTGGGGTAATGCTAGCAGGAGAGATTTTTCTTACGATAAATCAACGTAACTGAAATAGCTTTACTTCCCTTTTTTTCCAAAAAACTCAATTAATAAGTCTTTAACTTTTTCTAGATCTAATTCAGGATTTTGGTTTTTCGATTCCTTTGAGTCTCCCAATAGTTTGGGAGAAGGGGGGGGGGGGGGGGG
>NZ_NIUC01000002.1:119476-897164 GCF_002807035.1 Algoriphagus formosus
GGGGGGCAAAAAAAATGCCTGATTTTTCCAAAAACTCAATCATGTCCAATTCATAAATCGCCCCAAGTTTGGCGATCTGAAGAATATTGGGGACTGTTTTTCCAGTTTCGATATTGGAAAGGGTTTTTTGAGACACTTCCAAAAGATGAGCAACTTCATGCTGGGAAAGCTTTTTTTCTTCCCGGATTTTTTTTAGTCGAGATCCTAATTTCATACTAAAAACAAGTAAAAATTTACTAAAAATTAGAAATATCTTACTAGGTATTGACCTAAAGACACTCCAAATTAGCACTAAGAATATAAAGTAAAAGAAAAATTAAGATTTTTTAGGTTTTGCTTATGGAAAATAGTCTGATTTGTACGAAGCGATTGTTTGACTGGATCAAACTCCCTTATTCCGAGCCATTTTTGAAAGAAAAGTTGCTCACCCATCCAGAGCCGGATTCTCTGTTGGCTATCTCGGATACCTTGGCTGAGTATAAAGTGGAAAGCCTTGCGCTTCAACTTGGGGAAGATAAATTGGATCAACTGCCATTGCCTTGTGTGGTTCAGATTAGCCAAAATCCTTATCCTTATTTCACTTGCCTGTCGCAGGTCACTGAGGATTGGGTGGAATACTTGGACGAAAAAGGAAAGCTGATCAAGGTAAGCAGAAAAGAGTTTGTGACCCAATGGACTGGAGCAACCTTAGTGGTGGAAAAAGGGGAACACTCGGGAGAACCTGGATATACCAAGCGACGAAAGGAGCAATTGATCTATCAGTCTTTACTAATTCTTACTGGTGCAGTTGGTTTGGCTTGGATCATTGGAGATTTGATAGGGTTGGACTATAACACTTCTTTTTCTTTTGGAGCGATTTCTCTATTTATTTTAAAGCTTGCTGGCTTGGGTATATCGGCAATTTTACTGTGGTCAGAAGTGGATAAAAATAACGTTGCAATTACTCAATTTTGCAGAGGAGGTGAAAGTGTGGATTGTAATTCCGTGATTGATTCCTTTTCTATAGGCGGATTGATCAGTTTGGGGAATGTGGCCTTTTCCTATTTTGCTGCAAGTACTACCCTACTCCTAGTTAGTTCATTTTCTTCCTCCGCACTTGGGTTATTGGCTTTGCTCAGCTATTTCAGTTTGGCGATTATCCCTTTTTCGCTGTATTATCAGGGAGTCAAACTAAAAAAATGGTGCCGTCTCTGTCTTTGGATTTCCGGGATTTTAGTAGTGGAATTAGCCGTAAGTCATTTTCTTTTACCTGACTTGGCGTGGCCAAAATTAGGGGAACTGCCCATATTTTCATTCATTTTCTTGGCTTCTGTCCTTGCTTGGATCAGCCTAAAGCCTTACTTGATCGCTCAAAA
Organism: Algoriphagus formosus; assembly: GCF_002807035.1. Taxonomy (GTDB): domain Bacteria; phylum Bacteroidota; class Bacteroidia; order Cytophagales; family Cyclobacteriaceae; genus Algoriphagus; species Algoriphagus formosus. The sequence goes on from NZ_NIUC01000002.1 coordinate 120,832, forward strand.
GGAGCTATACACGACCAAAAGCAAATTGGCCAAGGTTCTGTCCAACAAGGAGTTATTCGACTATTTCCTAAGCAGCTCCAAACAGATCACTTCCAATCCCGAAGGAATGGGGATATTCTTGAAAGGTACAAACTCAAAACATCATGTCTTAAAAGTCTGCAACCCTTACTGTGGTCCCTGTGCCCGTACGCATCCACTCCTGGAGCAGCTCTATGAAGCAGGGAATATTGATTTGCAGATCGTATTTGTCCCAGGAGGAGGAGATAAGGTCAGACTTAAGACCATCCGACACCTTTTGGGGATTGCTTCAAATGGTAATTTGGAGCAGACCCGCCAAGCCTTGGATGACTGGTATAGTCAGGAAAATAAAGATTATGAAGCCTTTGCGGCAAAGTATCCACTCAATGGAGAACTGGAAAAACAAGAATCCAACATCCAAGCCATGCTGGACTGGTCTGAAATGGAAAAGATTAGCCATACGCCCACGATTTTCATCAATGGCTATGAATTGCCATCCACCTATGCGGTGGAAGATTTAAAATATGTCTTAAACTAAAAAAGGCTGCAAAAGCAGTAAAAATATTCAATCGCGATGAATAGTCACAGTCTCCGGTGACTCAAATAGCTGGAGGATTAGCTCATTTAGTCAAAATTATTCAATAACCATTTAAATTGTAAAATCATGAAGAAGTTAAGTTTAGAAATGCTCAGACTCAGCACCGAGGATGTCTTGGAAAGAAGTCAGATGAAGAAGATTACTGGGGGGTATGGGGGATCTGGGACATGTTGGTTGCGTTGTAGTAACGACTGGCAGAGATCCATGCAAGTGCCATTTTGTGGTTCTTCAACAGTTTCATTTTATTGTTTAGAAGGATCTGAAGCCACATGTAATTGCAATTGATTTAAAATATAGCCGAATGGTAGCTTGAGGCTGTCATTCGGCTTTAAATATTCTTTCTATAGAATTTTAGATAAACCAATAATCCTACTTATATAATTTACATATCGTTAAAAATCAGTGTAAACTAAAACGAACAAACGTTCTATATTCCAAAATGTTCAAAACTTACCAATTCCAAAAAGATGATAAAATCCCTTTACTTTCTTATAATTACAATTATAATTCCAATCTTCGGTTATTCTCAGTTCCAATTCAATAAGATAAAAGAGTTTCAAATTAATTCTTTATACAAAGTCGGTATAGTTGATTATTTCGATTCAAAAAATCTTTATCTGGCATATATTAACAAATTGTCAAAAGGAACCGAGATTGCCCTTATTAATGGAAAGGGAGAGATAATATTAAGTAAAAATCTTCAAGGCGATGGCCCTGAAAAGTTTACCACATCAATGAATAGTTTAGGGTTTTCAAGGGGTGGAGATATTTGGGTTCTTACCACTTTTGAACTTCTACTATATGATCAAAATTTAAAATTGAAGGAAAGAATAAAATTTGAACCCAATACTCAAGTTTATATAGCAAATCGAACATATCCCTTTCAATATTTTTATAAAAACAACAACCCATCTAATTTCCATTTCTTTTTAAATCCCTCAGGGGTTCATAATTTTCTCGGCTTCAGGCAATTCAAAAATAAATATTTAGTAAACCTATATGATAGTCACTCTAAATCAAATTATTCTTTAGCACCGATTATCAAAAGAGAAATCGGTCAAAAGCTTAACGAAAACATGTCTGACGTTTATTTTCCAATTTATACAGTTGATAAAAATGAATCGCCGCAACTTTATTTGACTTCTTCATTCGATAGCGAAATAACTGTTTTTGATTTAAATAATGGTACAGAAATAAAAAACATTAAAATTAAGCATGGAGCCTTTGATTTTTTAAAAGGAACCAACTTAGACATAAGCAATCTTCCTTCAAGAGAAAATATTACACTTGGCGCAAAAAACCATAATATATTTAAGTTGGACAATGAACTGATAATTCTAGAGTATATTCAGGAAATCCCCTACGGCACTTATGAACAGAAGATCGCCGAGGATCCTACCTACCATCATTTTCAAGATCCAAACTATCACAGGTTGATATTATTTGAAGGGAATACCCAAGTATCAGGTGACATCAAACTTCCGGTCAATGGTAAATTAATGACTGCCTTGCCAGACAATAGACTTCTATTTCAGTTGATTGACCCTGATATTGAAGAGGATTTTATTCGCTTTGGCATTTATGAACTGGTCAAATCATCCGATTAAAATATACTTACGATTGATTTGAAAACTAATTTCCCCCATTACAAGCAACCCGACTCCAAAGACTGTGGGCCCACTTGCTTACGAATCATAGCGAAGCACTATGGCAAGCTGATCTCCCTGAAGGAAATCCGGGAAATATCGGAGACGACACGGGAAGGAAGTAGCTTATTGAAGCTCAGTGATGCCGCGGAGGCAATGGGGTTTAAGACCATAGGTGCCAAGTTAAGCTTCGAAAAACTCAAACAAGCCCCTCTGCCCTTAATTGTCCATTGGGACAAGCAGCACTTTGTGGTGGTGTATCGAATTAAAAAAGACAGGGTCTTTATCTCTGATCCTGCGTACGGATTGATCTCCTATTCCAAGGAAGAATTTATCCCCCGATGGATCGGTAATAATGCCAATGAGCATACCCAAGAAGGAATTACGCTCCTACTGGAACCCACCCCCGCCTTCCGAAAAATGAAATGGCAGGAAAAAGAAAAGCGTTCGCTTGGTTTTCTCTTCAGCTACCTATTCCAGTATAAAAATCTAATTGCCCAGTTGGCTATTGGGCTGCTGGTAGGCAGTTTGTTGCAGCTGATATTTCCTTTCCTGACACAAAGCATCGTGGATGTGGGAATCCAAAACCAGGATGTCAATTTTATTTACCTGGTTCTCTTTGCGCAGATTATGCTGTTTTTAGGCAGAATGAGTGTGGAAGTACTTCGAAGTTGGATTTTGCTGCACTTGACTACTCGGATTAATATTTCTTTGGTTTCTGACTTTTTCATCAAGCTGATGAATCTGCCTATTTCCTATTTTGATACCCGGATGACCGGAGATATCATGCAGCGAATAGGTGATCACCGCAGGATTGAGAGCCTCCTGACAGGCACCACACTCAATACCTTGTTTTCTTTCTTCAATCTGATTGTTTTCGGAGTTGTTCTGGTCTATTACAGTCTGACGATTTTTTTAATCTTTCTTGGAGGAAGTGTGCTGTACCTTGCATGGGTACTGTTTTTTATGAAGCGCAGGAGAGAACTTGATTACAAGCGATTTGCCCAGTTGAGTCAGGAACAAAGCACTGTGATCGAGCTGATCAATGGCATGCAGGAAATTAAAATGCACAATGCCGAGAAGCAAAAACGCTGGACTTGGGAATTTGTACAGGCCAGATTGTTTCAGGTATCCATTCAGTCCTTATCACTCGAGCAGACGCAACAGGTAGGCTCATCCGTGATTAACGAGCTTAAAAATATCCTGATCACTTTTACTTCTGCCGTACTCGTGATCGAAGGAAACCTGACTTTGGGCATGATGCTGGCCCTCCAATACATCATCGGTCAGTTGAATAGCCCCATCAGTGAATTGGTAGGGTTTGTCCGATCATTCCAAGATGCTAGCATCAGCCTCGACCGACTCAACGAAATCCATGACAAGGAAGACGAGGAAAACTCAGATTTCCAATTGGTCAGAACTATCCAATCGGGTGAAGCCATGGAAGTCAAGAACTTGTCCTTTCGCTATGTAGGTGCTGAGGAGGCTGTATTGACAGGGATTAATCTGCATATCCAACCTAAAAAAGTCACGGCCATCGTGGGTGCAAGCGGTAGCGGCAAGACCACTTTAATGAAGCTATTGCTTAAATTCTATGAGCCTAGCTCCGGAGAAATCCGCTATGGACCCCACGATCTTAAAACTGTCAGCCCAAAAAGTTGGCGGGATCAGTGTGGCGTGGTCATGCAGGAAGGCTATGTCTTCAACGATACCATTGCAGCAAATATCGCGGTGGGTCAAGATTTCATAGATCAAGAAAAGTTGCTTGAAGCTGCTCGTATCGCCAATATTCTCGACTTTATTCAGTCTTTACCGCTTGGGTTCAATACCAAAATTGGCAATGAAGGAGTGGGAATGAGTACCGGACAGAAGCAACGTCTCTTTATAGCCCGGGCTATTTACAAAAATCCGCCCATGCTCTTTTTTGACGAAGCTACCTCGGCTTTGGACGCAAAAAATGAACGCGAGGTCATGGAAAATCTCCAAAAGTTTATGCAGGGCAAAACGGTTTTTATCATTGCCCACCGATTGAGTACGGTTCGCAATGCCGATCAGATTATTGTAATTGATCAGGGAAAAATCGTCGAACAGGGGCCTCATGTAGAATTGGTTCGCGCCAAGGGCATCTATTATGATCTGGTAAAAAACCAACTCGAACTGGAAAAAATTAATTCAAACTGACCATGCCTGTTACGAGTCAAAGCGATAACCTTCACCTTCGATCCGAAGAGGTTCAGGAGATTATTTCCCGACCTCCGGCTTGGTTGATCCGATGGGGCATTACGTTGATATTCATCCTCCTTTCTCTTTTGATCGGATTATCCTTTTTGATTCGATATCCTGATTTTGTGGAAGCCAAAGTATTGGTAACCACTGCTGACCCTACAGAACGAATAGCTGCCCGTTTTACCGGACAAATAGAGCGCTTATTTGTCAACAATGGAGATCAGGTAAAAATCGGGCAGCCTTTGGCAGGCATCAAGAGTACGGCTAAGTTGGAAGATGTATTGTTTTTGAAATCTAACCTGGAAAAAGAACCCTTTGTAAAGGAAAATGACTTTTTGTTTCCTGTGGACACCATTTCTGAGTTGGTATTGGGGGAAATAGCATTACCATTTTTGGAATTCGAAAGAAGCTATATGGAGTATCGCTTGATTAGAGAGCTCCGGCCCTTTGCCCAGAAGATGGAAGGTACTAAGGCGTCCATTGAGGAAATCAAAAAAAGAATCATAAGCCAACAAAATCAAAAGAGATTGCTTGACCGAAGACTTTCTTTAGCCAAAACCGATTTCGAACGAAATAAAAAGCTTCACGAGCAAGGGGTCATTGCAGACAAGGATTATGAGTTCAAAGAAATGGAATATTTGCAGATGGAAGAACAAGTCAATCAAATGGCCATATCCATTTCTCAATTACAAGAGGCATTGAATACTGCTCAGCAGACTGTACAAACTACCCATATCAATCGGGAAGAGGAAGAAGCTCGCTCTTTGAAAGCTTTGATCCAGGCTTACCAAGGTTTAAAGCGGAGTTTGCGAGATTGGGAGTATTCGTATCTGATGAAATCCTCCATTAATGGAGTAGTCAGCTTTCAGAAAGTCTGGGGAATCAATCAACAAGTCAATACGGGTGAATTGATCTTTACGGTATTACCTGAAAACAAAGCGGAACTACTGGGTGCTATGAAGATTCCTGCCCAAAATGCAGGAAAAGTAAATGTGGGCCAAAAGGTATTGATCAAATTGGATAATTATCCATTTCAGGAATATGGGGCATTGATCGGGAGGATTTCCAGCATATCGGTGTCTCCGGATGAAGAGTTCAACTACCTCGTCTATGCCACTTTACCCGAAGGAACCATGACTTCTTTCAATAGGGAAATCCCTTTTAATCAAGAACTATTGGGAAACGCAGAAATCATCACGGAAGAATTGAGCGTAGCCGAGCGATTATTTTTCAAGTTTAGGTCAATCGCAACTTATTAGATGAAGATTGTTCACACATTTTGGGTTGATGAAGGGAAGAATCCCTTGAAGGATAGTTTTGGATGGTGCAGTGCTCCCTATCATTTGATGAGTTGGGCACTGAGTTGCCTACAGCTTCACCAATTTTATGAGGACATAGAATTGATCACCGATAGGAAAGGAAAAGAGTTGCTGATAGACCAGTTGAAATTGCCTTATAAAAATGTGAGAGTCGAACTGGATAAATTGAACTTGGTTGAAATTCCGGGCTTATGGGTGATGAAAAAAATATATTCCTATACCCTTCATGAGGAACCTTTCCTAAATGTGGATGGAGATGTATATGTTTATGAACCTTTTCCTGATGAACTACTCTCCGCTCCTCTGATTGCCCAGAACATCGAGCAGGATTTTGATTATTACAAAGAGTTGGTCGGGCTTGTCGCTGATACTTTTCCATCTGTCCCGAGGCCGATTACAGAACTGATCAACAAGGGAAAGGAAATCCAAGCCAGCAATGCCGGGATATTTGGAGGTAAAAATTATGCATTTTTTAAAGACTATTTTCGGGTGGTCAAGCAATTTGTAGCTGCTAACCAACATCAGATTAAATCCTTAAACCCAATGCAGATTGGGAATTTCAACCAGGTAGTAGAGCAGTATATGTTCCATTGCATGAGTACTGATCAAGGGATTGAGGTAAACTACCTTTTAGACCCTGTTTACGATCCCTCCTACAAGGAGGCATTTGGAAATTTTCATCACTTACCCACCAAATCCGCTTATATCCATACCCTAGGAGATTACAAGAAAAACGGTTGGGTTTGTGATCAATTAGCCTATCGGTTAAGGCTTGATTTTTCAGACTATTATCGGAAAATTTCTGATCTCTTTCAATCAGGCCAAAAATTACAGTCAGGAAAAACTCATATTATAAATACAAAATATACCTATGATGAAATTTTATCCTATTCAAAGGACTATTTAGCAAAATCTGAAAAGGAACAATTTTATAGAACTAAGCGAATGCTAAAAGCCATTTGTGAAAAAGAGGATATTGCCTGGGATAGAAATAAATTCACAATTCGGGGATTTAAAGACTATCTGGAAAGCATCTCCAATACCACCCCTTGGAAAAGAATACTAAACGATGTTTATGAGTTTGAAGAAGAAAAACTTAGACTAATCAGATCCCTCCTTCAAGACAAACTCGAAGAGGGAGAAGCATTTTCTGCCATTCAATTGGCCAATGAAGCTTTGAAGGGTCAAAACTGGAAAGAAAAGGCCGAGCTAAAATTGACTCCTAATTGCAAAACCATCCTTTCAGAATGGGACTGGTCTCAAAACTCTCTTTTGTTTACCCAAATCAAAATGAATTCAATAGAGGAAAACCTACTGCTTCCTGCGCATTTCTATCAAACGGTATTACTTTGGGATCAGCACCATACAGAAATAATAGAATACCTAGTAGGCCCCATTGCCTCCTATCTTTTATCAGTCCTTTCAGAGGACAGCTTTATTCAAATGACTGGTTTATCCGAAAAGGTATGTTCTTTTTTTCAGCTAGTAAGCAAAGATCAGGTTATGGATTTATTGGATGAAGAGATACGGTTTTTAGCCTACAGCGGAGTGATCCATCTAAGGGTAATCAAGAATATCTAATTCAGTAAAAACTTACTAAAAATTAGAAATATCTTACTAGGTATTCTTTTGATAACCAAATACTTTTAGGAAAGTATCGATCGGAGGTACCGATCGGAAATCTTAAACAAAACTAACAAACAAATGAAAAAATTAAGTTTAGAAATGCTCCGACTCAGCACCAATGAAATTTTGGGTAGAGGTCAGATGAGGACAATTGTTGGTGGCATTGATCCCGTGATGATCATTTGTGATTGTACAACATCATCAGGTGAAAGTACTTCTGCTACCTGTACCCCAGATCTAGTAAACCAAGGAGGTAATAGGTGTTGTGCAGCTAGTTATGGTAGCAGTTCACAACAATCTAATTGTGGTTCTACTTTAGCAGGGATATAAAAAATGCGTTGGGGCTGGATTTCTATCCATCCCCTTCTTTTTATCTCAATCAAATGAAAATATACCAATTGTTATTTCTAGTTTGTTTATTTTTTTCGTGTTCTGAATATAAAACCGAAATCTATAAAAGTACTAAAAAATTAGAGTTAATAGATTCTGTTAGGATTGAAATTCCTTATGAATTTGGCTTCGTATCCAAAGTCTCAAGTGATGGATATCTACTCGCGTACAGTTATATAGACGAACTTTTTTATGTTTTAAAATCGGATGGTCAGATTTTTTCTAGTTTCAGCGCTAGAGGGGAAGGACCTAAAGAATATTCTGGAATTCTCCCTTTTGCAGGAATTCACGAGAATAAGGTTTTTTTTCTTGATCATCAAAATTTATACTTTTTCTCCTTAAATGGCGATTTTATCTCAGTTACTGCCTACAATGACCCTTTTGTATCTTCCTTTGGAGGAATTCCAGATTCAGAGCTTTTTCTTTTCAGTGATGGTTCATTTATTATTCCAAATATCCATATTGGGAATCTAGCCAGACAAATAGATAGAATCGCAATTTTAGATACCATTCCTATTTGGATTAAATATGATTTTTCTTTAAAAATTAATTCTTATGAGCGATCTCAAGTTGGGCTTGTTGACAAAAATTCTACTTTTTTTAGTGACTTAACTTTTAATAATTATAAGTCTAAGCTTATAATAATAGATCGTTCAATAATTCAAATACCCGAAATTGGAAAGGACTTATTCAAATATGACTTGAAGACTCCAGATCAAATTGAAAAGATAGAATTAGATCTTCCAGGATTTAAATCCCAAAAAGGATTACAGGAAGAAAAAGTCACAAAAGAAAACTTCAGGTTATTTAATCAGATGTCAGCTGAAAGTAGCTTTATAGGTCATTTTATCAATTTGGATTCCAACAGTTTATTTTTGACCTATTCAATTAAAAAACTAGATAATCAAAGCTCAGGAAGGAATAATGCAAATGATTCTTTTATAAGTAAATTTCAAGGATTCTATTTCGATTTAGCCTCTCGAACTGGTTTTCAGGTAGATCTTCCTTTGAACGGATCAGACTCCTTTTATAAAAGGTTAATCTATTTGGGAGAAAATAAATTTCTTTTCCTTCTTCAAAATGAACTAGAAAAAGATTTTCATATAGGTCTAATTTATAATCTTGTTGATTCCTAAATATGGAATTACTTAATAATTTCTACTGTCGTCCGAGAACGTTTTTGGCTTGAAAATTTAATCTGGGAAATCCCATTTCTCGATTTACGTAAAAACTGGTCAGTCATTACAATGTTTAATTCCTGGACGTTCTTTTCCTCCCCTCCTTTTGAAATTAATGATTTTCCTGATGGAATTCTTATCGTGCATAGAGGAATGCCCAATATGCACGCATACCTAAGCAACGGGGACACGGTTAGCACCAAACCAAATAGCTCAAAGTTTTTTGATGACTTGGTTCCAGTAGAGGAAATATTCAGAGCCCAAAATGAAACAGCGGAAAAGGAATTTAAGAAAGAGCTAGAAAAGCAGATGAACTTCCTCAGACCGGTAGTGGATGAACAGAAACAAATGCTCTATCGACTCGGCTATCGATTGGCGTCAGATGGTGTTTCTTATGACACTTACTTGTTTGAATATGATATGAACTTAACCTTGACTCAGGAGGTCCAATTGGAAAGAATAAAAACCAAACCCCAGAAAATGTTCCTTCGGGATTCGACTTTTTACTTGGCAGTTTCATTTGACGATGAACCAGGTTTTCTGATGTTCAGTAATCCTTTTTGAGGATCTTGGATGTTTTCTGCGCGATAGAATCCAAAATATCCAACAGAGCTTATTCCATCCAAGACCCTTGAGGTTATTGAAAGCCTCAACTCTCAAAAAAAGGACCCCTGAAAAATTAGTCAATTGAAGCTCAGTGATGCGGCGGAGGCAATGGGGTTTAAAACTATTGGGGCAGATTTTATTCAGTAAATACTTACTTGAAATTAGAAATATCTTACTAGGTATTGGCTAAATAAGTAAATAATTTGAAATCTAATGATCGAAAGTGCCGGTCAAGATTCTTAAACAAAACGAACAAGTAAAATGAAGAAGTTAAGTTTAGAAATGCTCAGACTCAGCACGGACGAAGTCTTGGAACGATTCAGATGAAGAAGATTACTGGGGGGTATGGACAGGGGATTTTGATCGCGCCGGGGACATGTGGTTGGGTAGATCGAACTGGTTATCCAGTTTGTAATATTTCAAAGGGAGCAGCGCAAATGTTGAATATGCTACATCCAGGCGGATATTGGTGTTGCCAAAGCTGTGCAAGTAGAGGTGGCTCAGCAAGTTACTGTTGAAACTCGGTTCAAAGGGGGGCGCTACTCCCTTTTGGTTTCTTCATTTAGATATAATAAAATGAGATATCCAGTTAAACAACCTTTGACCAAATATATCTATCCGTCGCGAATAGTCACCTTTTTTCTGATTCTAGCCCCAGCATGCCGATCCGGTGAGCAAAAAGAACTGACAAAAGCTGGTACTCGTTCCAATGAGAAAATAGTATTCGAAAAACTCGATAGCATCCGCATCGACTATCTGGGAACTCCAACTGTCCACGACATCGATCCTGTCAACAAGAGGATCATTTTTATGGATCACAAGGAAAATTCTGAAGATATCCACATTGCAGACTTCGAAGGAAACATTCTCCAATCGTTTTCAAAGTTTGGGGATAAACCGGATTCCTATGGAGGTCTGATGGGGACCTTGAATTTTACTGATACCAATCGTTTTTTGGTATATGGATACCGTGGATTTCTCACCTTCGACATGGAAGGTATGCTTAAGTCACTGGTCAAATACGATGACTTTCATGTCCCTAGCCAAAGTAGACGAAGTATGGGATATAATATGGAAAGGCTAGGCCAGAAATATCTGTTTATTAATCAGGGTCCATCTCCGCAAGACTTGAATGAGTATCGAGCCTTCAAACTGCTAACATTGCTTGACCCTCTGAAGGGTACCCGTAAGCCCATGATAGGATTTCCAGAGGGCAGCCGGTTCCTAAACGGGAACCATTATTTTTTTCCCTGTTGGTTCCCTGTATTCACTGTTCACCGATCGAAAATCTATACCGCGTTTGGAATCGAGCCTGTCATCTATGTGTATGAAACTTTCCCTCCTCATGCCTTGGTGGATAGTATCTCGTTGAATTTGCCCAATTACATGGGATATAATGGCTCGGAGAACCCGAGTGACATCCGCGTATTGGGAATGTGCTTTGTATCTGGGAAGATCGAAAACATCAAGAAAATTGGGAGCCTGTTGTTGATTGGATATTTTCCTGGCTACGCCGAAAAGGATATTTCAATAAACTTCGAAAACAAAACGCAGGAAGAAACTGAATACTTTCAGATAAGTATGCGGGAAAAGTATCCTTCGAGAATTGCAATAGTTGACTCTTTAGGAAATGTGATTAATGATTTTGTTCCTGATAACCTATCACCTAGCAGTATGCTTTTGCGAGATGGACAACTCTGGATGATGGAAAAACCTGATGAGGAAGTGGAGAGAGATTATTTCAGGCTTTTTAGGGTAGGGTTGAAGATTGAAAATAAATAGGTGATCTATAACACACGCCTCAACTTTCTTTCAACAAAAATCAAGAATTAATCAATTTGAGAGTTTCTTTCCCCCATTACAAACAACCCGACTCTAAAGACTGTGGACCCACTTGCTTGCGAATAATCGCCAAGCATTATGGCAAGCTAACCTCTGAAAAGTAAACCCGGGAAATATCGGAGACGACTCGGGAAGGAAGTAGCCTATTGAAGCTCAGTGATGCGGCGGAGGCGATGGGGTTTAGACGATTGGAGCAAATTTTATTCAGTAAATATTTACTGAAAATTAGAAATATCTTACTAGATATTCTATTGATAACCAAATACATTAGGAGAGTATCGATCGGAGGTACCGATCGGAAATCTTAAACAAAACTAACAAACAAATGAAAAAGTTAAGTCTAGAAATGCTCCGACTCAGCACCGACGAAGTCTTGGAAAGAAGTCAGATGAAGAAGATTACTGGGGGGTATGGAATGAGCTATTGCGCTACCATGTATATGATTAGATCCTGTAATCAACTTTCTGGAGGTGCTTATTCGGGCTGGGCTTATGGCTGGACAAGCGGCGGATGTAATAATTCGGGAGGCGCAAATTATTGGAATGCAGTGACCTCAGCGGGGTATAGCATGCAAGGATGCAACACAGGTTGGTATAGTTATTAATTGGGAGAATTTTGAACTAGGGGCCTTGCTCCTAGTTCACCAAGAAAGTAGTCCTTAGAAATCCAATATTATACAGGCATCTTCCAAAGAAATATCTTAAATATATAAGAAGAGCCTTTACTATCCTCCTACCGAAGGCCCGCTTGCTAGAGGTAATCATGGAATCAATTTAACCACAAAATTCTGCAATAAGACATGAAATATGTATTTGCTTTTATTATTTCATTTTTTTCTTCCACTTTACTCTTTTCTCAGAATAACGCAGGGCAAAATCATATTTCTGGAACCATCCGAGATGGAAATTCTCCTGTTGCCAATGCCTATCTTTTTCTAAAAAACTATCCGGATTTCAACTGTCTATCTGATTCCGAAGGATTCTTTAACCTACGTTTTCCTGAGAGCTTAAAAAATGATACGCTAGTAGTATCTCACATCGGCTATACCAAAGCGCAAATCGCAATAAAGAGCCTCAAAAATAATCCGACGAATATCACATTGCAAAGTAAAACCATCGTATTGGATGAAATTACTGTAAAGCCAGAAGAGGATTACCTCAAAGACTTCTTTCAAAAAATAGCACAAAATATCCCAAAGAATTATCCTGAGAAAAGGCATCAAATGAGAGGCTTATTTAGAAAGTTATCCACAAACTACGAGGAGTTTACCCATCTGGCAGAAGCTCAGGTAATAGTGGAGGATGTTGGATATTCAAAAGAGGTAAAAGGAGCCAAAATTAAAATTGAGCATTACAGAGAGAGCGACGATTTTTCGGAAATAGACTCTACTTTTCTCTTACTATTGAAAGCACAGGAGGATTCCTACGATTTTGAAGAAAAAAATAAAATGCCAAGCAACCCAATCATTCGATTATACGAAGACAACTTTATTAGGAAAAGTTATTTGGAAGAAAGCCCATTTAATAGTAATGGGTATTTGAATGAGTTTTTTGGCATTGCAGAATTACCCATTTACCAAGAATTCCTTGGGTACGAGCTAGTGGATAATGATACCATTTACACCATTGCCTACGGGACTACTGATCCTCCTTTAGGGACTTCTTATATAAAAGTCAATAGCAGTGACTATGCAGTGGTAGAGTTTCAAGTGACTAGGTACATGGATCCTGAAAGGGAATTATATGAGCAATTTCTGATGAAATATCGAAAAATTCAGGATAAATACTACCCTGAAAAATTGCTCCATAAAGTACTTCGCTTTATCAATCGGAATGTGGGCAGTCACCAAATGGATATATCTACCTTGTGGTTTGATGAAATAAAAACCGAAAATTTCAAAAAGCTCAAAAGTCGTGAAATTATAGAAAGGGATGAAATATTGCCATCAAACTCCTTTCCCTATGAGCAAGAGTTCTGGAAAATCAATAAGTTGTCTAAAGCTTTTCCTTTAGATTCTGCCATCCTCAAAAGTCTAGAAAGACATAAAAAACTAGAAGATCAGTTTAAGGAAAATGGAAAGGACTGATACAAATTACCCAGCAAAATTTAACCGACTGATCTTTACAGTTCTTGGCGTACTATTCCTATTTTCTTGTAATTCGACACTTCAGGATAATGATCAAGACGATCAAAAGGATCAAATCGTTCTGATGCTTGAAGATAGCATGGTAGGTGATTTTTTGGCCAAGCGTAAAGGCTCTTTTATGTACATTGATGATGAGCTATTTTCTGCGAAAATAGAATTTTCAGGAAAATCCCTTAGTCACTATGGGATAATCAAAACAAAAAGGGACTTTTTAGAGCTGGCATACCGAGACCATAGTCAGACTCAGTACAGTTACCTATTCCAAAAAGGAGATACGGTACTAGTAAAACTAAATGAACAAAACATTTGGATGGAAACGGTCAATAGAAAGGCCTCCCCTTATGAAACCAATTTGGAACTCCTTAGGAATCGAGATCTTTATCAATCTGCCTACTCAAAACTTCAGGACTTTCACTTATTATGGAAATCGAATTATGCCTCGGTTACTCCAGGGGGGCTAAGGGAGGAGCTCAAGCAATACCGCAAAGAGGCGGTAGAAAGCCTAACTTTGGAGCTGTCTTGGATCGATTCCTTGAGGGCCGAAAAATCCATTTCAGCAATTTCGGCTAAGTTTTACACTTCAAAAGCCCGTTTTGAACTGAAGAAATTGAACTATTTTGGGGAGGAAGATGGGGCATTTGATGCAAGGGGAGCTTTTCGATCATTTCTTGGATCGGAATGGGATACCCAGGATGGCGCTCAAACTATTTACCTGCATGACTTTGCTGATTTCCTTCTAAGCTATGAGATGCTACACCATCCCATTCCCTCAACAACTTCTCCCTATGTTACCAATTCCTCTTCCCCTTTCGGCAAACTAATGTTATTCAGCTATTTAAACCAGACACTTCCCTATCTTCCTTTTGAAGAAGCAGCGGATTGGTTGACAAGCTATGAAGATCGTCTAGCTAATCAGGCACAAGCTGAATTTCTCTGGACATCTTTTGAGGCTTTGAGAAATCAGCGGCCGGATCTAGATCTCATAGGGCTAAGTAAATCCACAACTACGCTTGAAGAGCTCTTAGTCCAAAAAAAAGGAAAATTCCTGTACATTGATTTTTGGGCGGCATGGTGCATCCCTTGTATCCAATCATTTCCATCTTCTATCGCTTTGCAAGATGAGTATAAGAATAGGGAGTTTGAAGTAATTTACTTATCCATTGACAGGAACCACAAATACTGGGAAGATGTGGTTGAAAAATATCATATCGCTATTCCAAATCGTTCCTTTTTTGTCAAGAATTTAGAGGAATCGGGGTTTCTTGAAAAGCTAAAAGTAGATGTAATTCCTCGCTATCTTCTTTTTGATCAAGAAGGAAAACTGATCCATCCCTATGCTCCTAGAGCCAATTCGGAAGAAGTTCGGGTTTTTCTTGACAAAATATTACCAGGGTAAATCATAGAATTTTCAATTTCCCTGGATTTTATAGAGAGGAACCCTTTTGGAAAATAACCTGCTGGTGTATTCCAAGAGGATTTGTGGTTATTATCGGAGAGATCAATCTATATGAAATTGGGACGCTTGACTTCATTGTCTCCAAGTTATCTGCAAACAGTGTGGCAAGCTAACCTTTGAAAAGTAAACCCGGGGAATATCGAAGACGGCACGGGAAGGGAGCAGCTTATTAAAACTTAGTAATGCGGCTAAGGGGATGGAGTTTAAGACAATTCATACCAAATACTCTTCAGTAAATATTTACTAGAATTTAGTAAAATTGGTATAGGTATTTAGTTGCAAGGCAAATATTTTTACTTTGAAAGGATCTGAGGTACAGATCTCGTTTTTCAATATTTAAAAAGTTATTATATGAAAAAGTTAAGCCTAGAAATGCTTAGACTCAACACCAACGAAGTCTTGGAAAGAAGTCAGATGAAGAAGATTACTGGGGGAATTGGGTCCGGTTCAAATTGTGAAATCCGTTGTACTCCAGGTCTTCCAAGAGGAACAAGTGTCAATGACTGCTCATTTAACACTATGAATTTTTACTGCCCTCAAGATGAATACCCAAATGCGTCCTGCACTTGTTCATCTGGAGGTGTGGGATAAGGTTAATATATAATTTATAATAAAAATCACGGATCAAGGTGAACTATTTCATCTTGATCCTAAACCTAATGAGATATGAGTAAATCTATTTATACATCATTTTTTATGCTTTTATGGGTTTCCTCTACCTTCGCCCAAGTAAGCCTTAGAAAAGTTTCTGAATTTAAAATTGACAGCTTCTATGAGGTTGGTATTCTTGATTATTACGAAAAGGATCAAATCTATTTGGGTTATACAAAAAGTAAGGATGATGGTGTTGAAATCAGCCTTTTTGATGCCAAAGGGAATAAAATCATCTCTCGAAATCTTTATGGAGAAGGTCCAAATGAGCATGTTTCTCCTTTGAGTGGTCTTGCTTTTACTGAAGATGGGAATATCTGGGGAAAAACTCCCATCGAAATTTTGCTTTATGATCGCAAATTGAATTTGATCAAGAAGACAAGGTTTAGTCCACTCAATACATCTACAATTTATTATCCAAAAAAACTGGCTACACTAAAAAATCCTGTAGGGGAGAATGTAGTGATCACGACTATTCCTAATACTTTTTCTTTTTCTTTTGCAAGAAATTTTGAGAGCCTCAATTTAATTGAAGGAGTCAATTTAAAATCAGGGAAATCAACTGTGCTTATTCCGGCTCGGAATGTTTCAATTTTTTCCAAAATGGATATTAGTATGAAAAATATGCTTTCTGCCATCTATACCCGAAGTCCGGATGGAAAGCAATTATTTGTGACTACAAGTTTTGATGATCAAATTACCATTTTTGATTCCCGGTCTTTGGAAAAGAAGAATCAAATCGAGATTGATCATGAATCATTTGACGCATTGAAAAGCTCCAAGTTGTCCTTACCCAATTTACCTCAGTTTAAAGGTAGAATTTTATCAGCCAGAAACTTCGCTCTCCATGCTTGGGACAATGGTTACTTAGCACTGGAATATCTTAGGGATATCTCATTGGGTATATTCGAAAAGAAGTTGGCCGAGCTTAAATCCTATGATACTTCTATGGACCCTGATTATCACCGATTGATTTTATTCAAAGATGGGAAACAGGTTTCAGGTGATATTCGGATTCCCTATGGTGAGGTTCAAATGGCTCTTCCGGGCAACCGTCTACTTATCCGACTGATCAATCCGGATGAAGAAGAAGACTATATAAGGTTTGGGATTTTTGAATTGAAGTAAACGGAGGAATTAAAATAAGAATTGGTCAATTGCTGTCTAACCAAAGGGTCATCTCCATCTAGAAACAAAAACTTCCGATCTTTTAGTTAGTATCTCGCGAATCAAAGTTGTTTTCCCGGCCTGCCTTGCCCCGATCAGAACAATAGTTTTCCCTTGAAATAGCTTTGCAGAAATCTTGTTTTCGAGTATTCTCGGAATCTTAGCTTCATTCATTCACCAAAAGCAATACTTTTTGGTGAATGAATTCACTGAAAAGGGTGCTTAATGGTGAATACAATGATAATATTTTTAGAAAAAGGAGGCAGCTTGTCCGGTAATCGTCTGGCTAAACTTTTAGATTATTTAGCTATCTTCAAGTTCGTGAAAGAAGTTAGTCTAAGAAAATGAAAAATTTTATTCCTACAGCACTCGCTTTATTCTTATGCTTTTCGTCGTCTTTCGGCCAAACCACCTTTTCCAAAATAGCTGAATTCAAAATTGATCTTTTATACCCGGTAGAGATTATAGATTACCATCCTGCTAAAAAACAATATTTGGGATATATCAATCAAGGGAGTAAAGGAAACAAAATTGCCTTGTTTTCAGAAAATGGTAAAGTCTTAGTCTCGGAAAAATTGCAAGGAGAAGGTCCAAATCAGATCGTAGAATCTATCAATCAAATTGCCCTTGCAGAAGACGGAACTATATGGATTCATTCCAGCCAAAACCTTTATCAATATGATCAAAATCTGAAAAAAGTCAACAAGATTGCTTTTCGATCTAAGTATAATGTCACCCTTTACAGCCCTAAAAAACTGACTTATTTCTATGAAAATGGGGTGAAGGGAGATAACTCCTTTGTCAGTCAACCTTCCGGATATTCCACTTTTTTTGGATTCACAGATTTTTTAAAAGAAAACCTGATAGAAGTTTTCAATCCAAAAAACAAAAACACTTACAACTTAGCGCCAGTTTTAGGTCGGTCAAATTTTTCTAAACTGGATCCCTCCATTGAGTCAATTTATGCTCCTGTTTATTCGCTAGACAAAAGCCGTGGAAAATTATATCTGACCACTACTTTAGACGATGAAATTTCAATTATAGACCTGAAATCTAAAAAGAAAACCGAAGCTCTTAAAATCCGCCACGAAAACTTCCCCGTACTGAAATCTTCCAGCATTTCTTTGAATAACATAGCTTCTAAGGGCCCAATTAATCTTGGAGCTAAAAATGATAATATTTATGTTTTATCAGATGGAACTGTCCTGTTGGAATACATCAGAGCTATTTCACCAGGAGTTTATGAACAGAAAATAACTGAAAACCAAAACTATAATCACTTTGGCGATCCATCTTACCGTCGGTTGATTTTGATCAGAAACGGCAAACAAGTTGGAGAAGATATCCAATTGCCTTATGGGGAGATAGCTATGCTTTTACCTGATGACACACTTTTAATCAAATTACTGAACCCCGATGAAGAAGAGGATTTCACTCGATATGGGATTTTTGAATTAAAATGATTTTAGCTCATTAAAAGCCCACCCCCTGGGAATTTGCAAATCGACTCCAATATCTTTAGGGACCTGTAATCCCAGAATCCAGCCATCGTTAAACAATTAGATGGTAGGCTCCAGTGGAAGTTGATTGAAGTGGATTATTGGTGATAAAAGTATCTAAGCTAATTGGTAAGAATACTAGGGTGAAGTTACTCCCAACAGCTGTACAGGATCATCCAGCGCCTAATTGAACTTCAAAGTTGCTGAGAAGAACCTACACCAAAAAAAGGGGAGAGGGCTTTATCATTCGGGGACAAACTGCAGGAGTTCGTAAAGTTCTTTATCGGTAAGACTTTCCTTGTCGGACTTGTCGTAAATGGATAGGAGGTAAACGACACCATTAGCCACCACAAAGTTCGTAATTAGCCTGGCCCCGCCAGATTTTCCCTTGCCTTTGGACTTGATGGCCAGACGTATTTTAAAGCAACTTTTACCAATGGCCGTGCCCTGATCAGGGTTCTCCTTCAACTCCTTTACCAATGCAAGAAGTTCTGATTTTAGGGACGGATATTTTTTGGTGAGCTTTTTGGCTTGTCGCTCAAAAACCTCAATAGACTTTACACTATAGCTCATTGAGAAAATCTTCTGCGTCACGGGCCTGTTTTTTACCCGCCCGGATTTGCTTCATCTCTTCCACGGCTTCCCTGATCTCGCTCATGAGTTGAGCTTTGGCATCGGTAAGCTGTTTGGTTTTAACGTATGGCAGACTTTTGAGCACTTCCAGCAAATGTAGAGCTTTGCTGTCTTTTATATCCAATAGTACCTTCATGATCAAATTTTTATTGTGAATACGTTTGTTGTATTTTGTAAACCCGATTTACCGAATCAATTAACGACAATAAGTGTACCCTAAAGTCAAGCTTCATATTTTGGATCTCCTGAAATCGGTTTAAAGTCATTTTATCGAAAGAAGCATCAATCCCTTCACCCACCAAGTAGCCCAGAGAAACGCTAAAAGCATCTGCTATCTTTTTGGCAGCATCAACAGAAGGGATGGCAAGCCCCCTTACATATTTGCTGATCATCTCCCTGGATACTCCACTTTCACTAGCCAAATCAGATTGAGACCAGCCTTTTTTGTTCCTCAAATTAGCTATAATGACAGCTATTTTGTCCATAATCAGACTGTTTTGCATCTTCAAATAATAAATAATTACGAAAATAGGGAATATAAGACGATAAAAAAGTTGATATTATTGGGAATAAAACCTGTTTTTTGAGTCTGATAGTTACAAAAAAAGTGTTTCAAAATAATTTACTACTGAAAAAGACCGGACAAGTAAAGTTCGAACCTCAGACCCGTCAACTGACCTGTGGGAGTATCCGGGATTTCTTTTAAAAAATGTGAATTGGACTAAACCTACAGTCAAAATTATATTAGGATGTTCAAATCATTTACCTTTTATTTTTCGGTTTTTTAGGCTTTTTTAGTATTCATCAGCCCAAAACAAACCTCACATGGTATTAATCCTATCTGTTCTTTTTGTTCTTGCTTTCATTTTAATAGCCATCGTCAAATATGACATTCACCCCTTCCTAGTGCTTTTTGCTGCTGCATTACTCTACGGCTTGCTGTCTGGAATGTCATTTGAATTGATTATTCAATCCATTTCTGAAGGCTTTGGCGGGGTTTTGGGCTCAGTTGGTTTGTTGATTCTTTTAGGAGTGATCTTGGGTACTTTTTTAGAAAAAACTGGAGGAGCCTTAGTCATTGCAGAAAAAATCCTGAGCTGGATCGGTAAAAAGTCAGTGAACCTCACCATGATGCTGGGAGGATATGTTCTTTCTATCCCAGTTTTTGGGGACTCTACCATTATCATGATGAACCCCATTGCCAAATCCTTGGCAGTAAAAAGTAACCGTTCTTACGCAGGCACCATGATTGCGCTTTCGCTCGGTGCCATGTGTAGTCATTCGCTCGTCCCTCCTACTCCAGGCCCTATAGCCACCGCCGGGATACTTAATGCGGACTTGGGACAGATGATTTTTTGGGGTGTAATCGTATCGCTATTGACCCTCATTCCGGGCTATATTTTTGTCAACAAATTCGTTTCGCGAATTCCACTTGAAGCAACTATCGAGACAGATCAGGAAGCTGTCTCTCGAAGTGATTATCCTTCAGCAATCAAGTCATTTCTCCCAATCATCATTCCCCTGTTGTTGATCATTATGGCTTCCATAGCCAATTATCCCACCAAGCCTTTTGGAGAGGGACAATTATTAGGAGTGATCAAATTTATCGGCTCACCGGTCATAGCATTGCTGATCGGTGCGCTGCTTTCCTTTACTCTACCCAAAAAACTCGATAAAAAAATGCTGTCGGCAAGTGGTTGGGTTGGAAAGGCACTCTTGATCGCTGCCCCGGTGATTTTCATCACAGGTGCCGGAGGTGTATTTGGGAAAATGCTTCAAAATTCGGGCATTGGAACCTTGGTAAGCGAAGGTATGAAAGATGCCAATTGGGGGATTTTCCTGCCATTTCTGATCGCTTTTGCGCTTAAGACAGCTCAAGGCTCTACTACAGTCGCGATGATTACGACAGCTTCCATCATTGCTCCTCTGATGGGTCCTCTTGGATTGGATTCGGAGACGATGAAAGTGCTGACTGCTTTATCTGTCGGTGCAGGAGCCATTGCAATTTCCCATGCCAATGACAGCGGGTTTTGGGTAGTCACCCAGCTTTCAGGCATGACCGTGAAGCAGGGAAACCAATCTCATAGTTTGGGAACGCTCATCATGGGGATTTCGGCTATCCTCATCATTTATGTGATAAGTCTTTTTGTCTGATAGAGGATTCTATTTAAAACATATGATTATCCTCAATGATGCTAGAAGGCTAGTTTTCTTTACTTATCAAGTCGGATGTCCGATCCGCCACCGCGGACAAGTGTCCGATGACGGAAGCCTGCATAAATCCATCATTTATGCAGAATTTTTACCGTTTAATTCCGCTACTGGTGAAATAGCGGATATACATATAAAAAATGCGTTTACCGGGCCGTCCAACCCCCATCTACGGTAATCAGCGAGCCAACCATGTAAGTAGCTGCATCAGAAGCTAGAAAGAGTGCCGCTCCCTGAATCTCCTTCAACTCACCCCATCTTGCCAGAGCTGTGGCACCTACTATGAATTTTTTGCCCTCCTCGGTATTAGCGATCGGTTCATTCATCTCCGTCAAAAAAGGCCCCGGGCAAATGGCATTAACGGTGATATTCCAAGGTGCAAGTTCCAAAGCTAAAGCCCGAGTCATATTAACAACCGCTCCCTTACTTGCTGTATAAGGCGTACGATTAGCCAAACCGACAACTCCAAGTGTACTTGCCAAATTGATGATAGCACCTTTTTTCTTTTCCTTCATGGCTGGAATCACAGCTTTGGAGGCCAGCCAAGTCCCATTCACATTGATATCCATGACTTTCTTAAAATCCTCCTCCGAAAGCTCATCAATCCCTCCCCGAATATTTATCCCAGCTGAATTGATGAGCGTATCAATCCTGCCAAAAGTATCCAAAGCTTTTTGGGCCATAGATTCCATCGCTTTTGCCTTGGTGACATCCGCAGCAAAACCAATAGCTTTGACCCCATATTGATTGGAAAGTTTCAAAGCTGCTTCATCGCATTCGGCTTGATTACGGCTGACAAGCATCACATCTGATCCCGCTGAAGCCAAGCCCGCTGCCATGGCAAAACCCAATCCTTTGGAACCACCTGTGATGATGGCGGCCTTGCCTTTTTGAGTGAAAAGTTCTATTCCCGGAAGTTTGGTGAAATCTGTCATTTGATTGGATTTAGGTTAAAAGGTTTGATTTGGAGAAGTTTAAGCATTTTTTGACGTTTTCTTCCTCCACTTGTAATTTTTGTTGGTCGGTTAAGCCAGAAATCTGAGGCAGAGAGCCTGGATATTTCTCTTTTCGGATGAAAGATAAATGCTTCGCTAGATCAGTGGCGGGGGTATTCTCAAAGGTCCCCCAATACTTTTCCGTAAGGCAAGGAATCTTTAAGGGGTCACGGGTGATCATTTCCAGAGAAAATTGGATAGCTGGATTGTATTTCCTGCAGAGATCCATACCTTTTTTCAAATCCACAATCCCTTCTCCTAAAGGCACCTCAGAAAGTAAAAAACCCTCCTCGTATTCCTGAACTCCCATGTCTTTCACATGAGTAGAAAAAGCAAAAGGAGCCAAATTCTCGATCACTTTGTTCGGGTTTTCCAAAAGGGAAACATTAATCCCAAAGTCAACCGTAGCACCGACCCATTCAGAACTTAAGTTTTTTAAAATTTCGACAAGTTCCTCAGAAGTCCAGTCCTTATGGTTTTCTACTGCCAATCTCACCTGATGCTTTTTGACAATTGCTTCGGCCAGCTGCAAAGAAATCAATGCCTTTTTCTTAAAGTCCTTAAATTGATCACTGGATTCAAAGTTCTCATAGCGACGACCATTTAGACAAACTGTTCTAAGCACTGTGGCTCCCGCCTCTCGAGCATCCTTGACTTCCTGTTCAAATCGATCTAGATCCGTCTCATTTTTTGGTAAACTAATACTTCCTTCCAAGTACAAGTCCAACATCTCCCGCTCTTCTCTTACCTTATTGCTAAAGTCAAGTCCCCAAGCCCCCACGGTAGTCTGAACTCCCCCGGCACCGATTTGATGACAGTGCCGCATCAAATCCAAAGCATTTTCAAAAGGAGGAAAATCCTCGCTTTTCACCCTACCTCCATAGCGCATTCCATACGAATGGATGACTATTCCCATCGAATACTCTTTCAAAAAATCAGGAATTCTGGGAAAAGGCATAGAAAAGGAAAGTGCTGCCAAACTGCTGGCTTGAAGGAATTGGCGTCTTTTCATCATGGCTTGGGATTGGGTTTTGTCTCTTCTTGATTGAGTTTGGCAATATGAGCGTTCAGTTCGTCAGCAGACCAGGGGTAAACTCTCCCTTGCGATGTATGGCGCGTACCTCCCACGAGTCTTGGACTGATAGGTCCGGCTTGATTTCCCCATTCATTTCGGATATAGGTCAAAATAGCCGCAATACTTCCATCATCCATCGTGGAATGGGAAGGCATGACAGGGAGAATTTCCGGTGCATCATATTCTTTTCCATTGACAGAGATCGGGCCTTCGATTCCGTGCAATAAAATCAAAGCAAGCCTTCGCTCATCTCCAGTCACCCATTCAGAGCCTACCAAAGGCGGCCCCATTCGATTGACACCTCCTCCATTACTCGCATGGCACCCAGCGCAAGAAGTCAGGTACTTTTGCCTACCATCAGCAAAAAGCACTTGAGATTGCGCATCCAAAGTCAAAACACCATTAGACTCCATGTCAGGCGAAAACCCCTCCCAACGAAAAAGATTCTTTGCCCGACTTAGCTGCTGATTTTGTACCGTCAATTGGAATAATTCCGGCTCCTGATCTAGCCAAAATTTACCTTGATTTTCTGCCTTTGAGCCTTGGATGGCTAGGGCTGACAATACTGCCTCAGAAGACCAGTGAGTTGATTTGGAAGCAACAAAATTCAAAAGCGAAGAAGTCTCATCCGGGTCTGAACCTTGTACCACAGCCAAAGCGAGCGTCTCTAAAAATATGGCTTTCGCTTCCGATTGGGATTCAAGAAAATTCTCTTTATCCAGAAATGACAAAAACTCAAACTCATCCCCTTCTAAGCTGCTCATCACTGCATCCCGAAAGAGTGCCTCAGAACCAAAATCCTCCAAGATCGACTTTAGTAAATCAAACTTCACCGGATTTTGTAGCACGGATGCGGTTAGGGCGGCCTGCAATGCAAGACCTTCATCTTGAACTGGTGAAATCGCAATCAAACTCTTTCCAAGTTCCCTTGCGACTATTTCATCTTTTTCAGCGGCTTTTTCTAAAATTCTCAAAATATGCCTTTGCACTTCATCACTCGAATTGTCGAAGGATTGAAGTAGGAAATCAGGATCTACTGAACCCAATCCTTCCAAGGTCCACAAGGCATGAATTCTTCCCAGATCAGTTTTAGACTTTTCGTCGATAAACTCTTCAATAAAGGTTACTAATCTCGACTCCCCTTTTTCTACCAAAAGGCGTTGAGCCATATCTCGATACCAGCCATCACTGTGGTCCAAGGTGGAAATTAAATCCTGATCGGAAAGATCCGATAAATTGATTTTTTGATACTGGGAATGACCTTTCGGAACTATTCGCCAAATTCTTCCCATATGGCCCGGCTGATCAAGATTGCGAAGCAGAGTTTGCTCTCGAAGATAGTCTGTCATGTAAGACCCATGCTGCACGATTCCCTGATACATATCGGCGATATACAATCCCCCGTCAGGACCTAAAGTCCCATAAACAGGCCGAAAGCGTTCATCCGTTGAGGCCATAAATTCCCTTCCGGGATTAGGATCCTCAGCGATTAGTGTAACTCCCTCTTCTCGAATGACATTCCGCTTTACAAGATTCCCGGCATTCTCCATCACAAACATATTACCATGATACTCTTGGGGCAAAAGGCTAGCTCGGTAAACGGTCGGTGCACTTGCTGAAGTAAATTCAAGTAAACGGCCGGTAGAGTCCAATGTGCCGGGAATATAGCCCCGATTTACAGCCAAATTACTTCGGATGGGATAGACTCGGCGATCAATCGTCAGGCCATGATCAATTCCTGTATTAGTTTGATGATTCTTGTTTCTGTTGAAAGTATTTGGAGGAACCAGATCTCCATGGAGCTGCGACCAGTTGTAATTATAAATCAATCGCCCCTGATCATCTTGGGTGATTCCCCATTGCCCCCTAAACTCGGTGCTATCACGAATCCATTCTCCTTTTTGTAGTCGATATCGAAGTCTGGATTTGGCGCTGTAGTACCAGTTGTCTAGATTTCTGACAAAACCATTATCGGAATGCTCGGGAATTCCATTGGCAGCATAGGTGGAATCCAATAAAGTCTTCCTGTCAGCTATCCAATCTCCATCCAAGTCTTCGGTAACCCAAAGCGCGTTATTTTCAGCAACCAAAGCTCCATTTTCAAAAAGCCCCAAAGCCCGGGGCATGATCAAGCTGTCCAAATAAACAATTCGATGATCCATTTTTCCATCACCGTCTGTATCTTCTAAAATAGCGACAGAACCAACGGGTTGATCCTCTTCAGAGCCATCGATATCATTCATGTATCCGCGCATCTCCACGACCCAAAGCCTCCCCCTTTCATCAAATTGGATGATCACGGGACTTTCTACCAGGGGTTCGGAAGCCACCAATTGAACTTCCAGTCCAGGATCAATCTGAAAAGTGAGAATTTCTTCCTCAGCAGCTCGTGCAGGGCTATCCGGAGTCTCAGGCATTGGCTTCGGCTCCTTGCAGGCAGCAAGAATTGAAATGGAGCAAAAAAAGACTTTCCAAGAGAGCCTATTCATGGTATGTAGATTATTTTGGGCGATAAGGTCAATAAACCTCCTTTCTAAAATGAAATATATTTCCCTGATTACCAAACGAGTATTTGGTGAGCGGTTTGAATTATGAGCTTTTGAAAAAGAAAGGGCGCAAATAAGACGAATGAGAGTTTACTCCCGCAAAGAAGCGAAGCGGCAAAGGATTAAGTGACTATTTAAAAAGACACCGAAGACAAATTGTGGAGATGAATTTAATAGAGAGGCTGTCTCAAAAGTGAAGTTTGTCACATTGAGCGAAGTCGAAATGTCTTCAAGAAAGCTGGAAATGGCCTTCGACTCCGCTCAGGCTGACAACTAACTGGTTTATTAGACAACCTCATTATTTTGGGTACAAGCCTGCCTGACGGAAGGCAGGCCCTGAGATTTGCACCACTAAGAGCCGCGAAGTACGATGGAAACGAATTTGATGCATTGAGTGACGCTGAAGGCGTCAAACTATGAATAGCCCCGGGTAAGGAGGAACTGCCTGCCCCGATAGTCGGGGACGCAACCCAGGGTATAAATTGAAAACACATTAGGAGCGCTGGCCCTTGATCTTAAATTGGAAGCAGAAATGTTTTGCCAGCAAGAACATGTCCACCGTGGTGGATAGAAAATAATTTACCTCGCAAAGCAGTGAAGGAAAAGAGTGCTGAAGGCACGAAACATATTAGCCTGGGGTGCAAACCCCAGGTAAAAGAACAACACCATTCCCCAGCGCTGGCCCTTGATCTTAAATTGGAAGCAGAAATAGGGTGCCAGCAAGACGGAAACGAATTTGCTCCGAAAAGTGAAAAAGGATTGCTTGTACCACTTAGTGAACCGACGCTATCACGTCAATCAACCAAGGCGGAAAAGTATTTCCAATTTTCAAATCCTAAATAAACCTCCAATCAAAGGAAGTCTCCTATTTTCAAAAGAGATTCAGAAATCCTGAAAATTGGACGTAAATTCCATTCACAAACCCATGAAACAACTTCTGATTGCCATATTTCTTTGTGTGAGCATTGCCGGGCCGATGAGTCTGGGAATGGCTGCATTCGAATTGCGCTTTTGGGAGTTGAGGGAAAATTTCTCGGAGCGATATACCCAAAGCGAAAATAAAGAACGCATTCAGACACTGATTTTTTCAAAAAGCGAAATCTCTCAAGTTTTGAAATGGGAGCATGATCGGGAATTTGAGTACCAAGGTCAAATGTATGACGTGCTGGAAATCCACGACAAAGGCGAAAAAGTCGAATACCTGGTTTGGCATGATGAGGAAGAAAGCGAATTGAAAGAAAAAGAGCGCGAATACGAGGATTTTGACCCTAAAGATCAGGAAAGAGCTCAATCAAAAAGTTCTTTTCACCTCACTTTTTTCTTTCAGGAAATCCCGCTAACGAGCATTTTAACTCTGTCTCCAGAGCGCCTGGAATCAATCCAAATCGAAACATTCTGGAAAAATCTTAACACCCTTCCAATCACCCCTCCTCCTATTCTATTCTGATGATCTAGCATTGCTGTGTATCGACAGCATTTGTATCAATTAATCCAGAATAGAAATGAAATATTTTATGACCTGGGTGATTTGTTGTGCCTTGATTTTTGAAATGAGAAGTCAAACGATCATCATTTTGGACAAGGCCAATGAAGAACCTGTAACTACTGCGGCAGTCAGTGATCCTGCCACGGGCAGAGTGGTTTTTGCCAATAAAAAAGGACAGGCAGACCTGAGTTCTTTCGTGGCATCTACTACCTTACAAATAAGCAGTTTTGGGTACAACACCCTGATGATCCGAAAGTCAGAATTGGCTTCGAGCGATGAGCTGGTTTTCTACTTGGAGAAAAACAACCTGAATTTGGGAGAGGTAATCATCTCGGCTAATAAATGGACCCAAGACAGTCGGAACATCCCCCAAAAAATCACCCCTATCCCAAAAGCTGAAGTGGAGTTTCAAAACCCTCAAACAGCAGCTGACTTGCTGGGCATTTCCGGCAAAGTATATGTGCAAAAGAGTCAACAAGGGGGAGGCAGCCCCATGATTCGGGGATTTGCGACCAATCGGCTTCTCTACTCGGTGGACGGCGTGCGGATGAATACGGCTATTTTCCGAGGCGGAAATATCCAAAACGTCATCAACCTTGACCCTTTTGCCATTAGCAGTACTGAGGTGCTATTCGGCCCTGCTTCTGTCATCTATGGGAGTGATGCCATAGGAGGAGTAATGAGTTTCCAAACATTGAATCCGTCATTTTCTGTCAACGAAAACCCTGTAGTATCCGGCACCTTGCTTGGCCGATATTCGTCGGCTAATCAAGAAAATACCGGACATGCATCGGTGCAAATCGGCTGGAAAAAATGGGCCATTGCTACCAGTTTTACTTCCTGGGACTTTGATGATTTGAGGCAGGGAAGTAATGGTCCCGACGATTACCTGAAGCGCAACTATGTCGAGCGAATAGACGGAGAAGATATCGTAATCCCAATCGAAGACCCTGCTTTGGTGCAGATTCCTTCAGGTTATAATCAGCGAAACCTCATGCAAAAAGTGCGTTTTCGTCCTAATGATGATTGGGAGTTTCAATATGGCTTTCATTATTCTGCCACCTCCTCCTATGGACGCTATGATCGGCATAATCGTGTTCGAAATGGGCTTCCCCGCTACGCTGAATGGAATTATGGTCCGCAGAAATGGATGATGAATCACCTGAAAGTTTCCAATTTTCAGTCCAATAGCTTCTATGATCGTGTAAACCTGAGTTTCGCCCTTCAAAATTTTGAAGAAAGCCGAATCGACCGCGACTTGAACAACCCAATTCGAAACACACAAATCGAAGAGGTCAATGCCTACTCGGTCAATTTAGATTTTACCAAAAACTTAAACCCCAAGAATTACCTATTCTATGGCTTGGAGTGGGTTTTAAATGATGTAAACTCTTCGGGTTTCACTACGGATATCAACTCTGGATTCCGGGAAGAGGGAGCGGCTCGCTATCCCAATTCTACCTGGACATCTTTTGGAGCCTATCTCAATTGGGAGTCAAAAATCCTTGAAAAAGCAACTCTACAAACAGGCCTTCGATACAGTCATTTTGGAATCGAGAGTCAATTTGATACCCGCTTTTTCCCTTTTCCCTTTGAAGAGGCAAGTCTACAAAATGGCAACCTGACGGGAAGTGTGGGAATCATTTGGAATCCGGCTGAATCCTGGATCCTCAGCACCAATTTAGGAACCGCATTCCGCTCTCCAAATGTGGATGACATCGGGAAGGTATTTGATTCCGAACCCGGGGCTGTCACCGTCCCCAACCCAAATTTAAATCCGGAGTACGCCTACAACTGGGATATTTCCATTGCCAAGGTGATCAATGAGACTTTGAAGATTGACCTGACTGGCTTCTACACGCTGCTCGATAATGCTTTGGTGCGTAGAAACTTCCAATTGAATGGTCAGGACAGTATTTTCTATTCGGGAGAACTGAGCCAAGTACAAGCTATCCAAAATGCAGCCCAAGCTCGAGTTTACGGTTTACAGTTGGGTATGCAGATCAAATTGAGTAGCCGCTTTACTTTCCTCACAGATATGAACTTCCAAGAAGGGGAAGAAGAGCTGGATGATGGAAGTATCAGCGCCTCTAGACATGCGGCACCTTTCTTTGGGGTGAGCCGAATCGACTACCAGGCGAAGAAGCTTCGTGCTCAACTCTATGTGGATTATCAAGGTGAACGTAGCTTTGAAAACTTGGCTTTCGAAGAGCAACGCAAGGATGAAATCTATGCCAAGGACGAAAATGGAAACAACTACGCTCCAGCTTGGTACACCCTTAACATCAAGTTTTCCTATCCTTTGACTGATTTTCTATTTCTGAATATGGGATTGGAAAATATCACCGATCAACGCTATCGACCCTATAGCTCCGGAATCTCCGGACCTGGGAGAAATTGGGTTCTCTCGCTGAGGGGTAATTTCTAAGTATTGATTAAAGTCTGGGGTTTTCCTCAGACTTTTTTTTAATTTAAACCCGAAGTATGCATTAGACTTCTTATTACGAGTCCAAACCGCTGCAAAATCAATCGCTTTGCTGCATTTAGCTCAATCGCCGTAGCGGTGCTATGCCTCATTCGCTAAATGCTTGATTTTATTGCGGTTTTAACTCTCACTACAGATTCTAATGCATAATCCGGGTTAAATGGCGAACGCCTAGACTTTTATGATCGACTATCCCAAGTCCCCAGAAGAATTACAAGAATACCTGAAAAATGGCCTTAGCCAGGAAGAAGCGGCTAAACGGCTGGAGCAATTTGGCCCCAACCAACTGAAAGAAAAAAAGAAGAAATCCACCTTCCAACTTTTTCTAGACCAATTCAAGGACTTTATGATCACCATTTTGGTCATCGCTGCGATATTCTCAGGTATTGCAGGAGAGTGGTCAGACACCATCATCATTTTGGTCATAGTTGTGTTGAATGCTATTATGGGTTTTGTGCAAGAGTATCGTGCCGAAAAAGCCATGGAATCTCTCAAAAAAATGAGTGAGGTCCAGTCGCAAGTCATTCGGGGAGGGAAAAACCAAGTCTTACCCTCCCGGGATTTGGCGCCGGGTGATTTAGTGCTCTGTGAGGCAGGGAATATGATCCCGGCAGATATTCAATTATTGGAAGAGAATGCCATCAAAGTCGATGAATCCTCCTTGACTGGAGAATCTGTCCCAGTGGAAAAGGAGTCTAGCAAGGATATAAAAAATCCGGAAGCGATCGACTCGAATGTTCACCTGTTCAAAGGCACTCTTCAAACCAATGGGCGCGGAATGGGAATCATTTTGGCAACAGGAATGAATACCCAGCTGGGGAAAATTGCCGATTTACTTCAGGAAAAAAGGCCAAATACACCCCTTCAAATCCGAATGGAGAAGTTTGGAAAAACCATCTCACTTTTTATCCTTCTGATTTGTTTGGTGATTTTTGGAATGGGAATTCTGAGAGGAGAAGACCCTATCCCATTAATGCTGGTCAGTGTGAGTCTCGCTGTGGCAGCCATTCCAGAAGCATTACCTGCTTTGATCACCATTGCCCTGTCTTTGGGTGCAGCCCGACTTGCAAAAAAGGAAACTTTGATCCGAAAACTACCTGCTGTCGAAAGCTTGGGGTCCATCACCTTCATTTGCACGGACAAAACCGGCACCCTGACCAAAAACCAAATGAAGGTAGTCCGGAAAGAAGCCTCCCAAGACTCCTTACCGGAAGGAAATGTACCCCTTCAATTGGCCATGGCGCTCAATCATGACATTCAGTCCAACGAGGAAGGGAACTTCATGGGCGAAGCGACTGAGTTGGCATTGGTAGAACATATCGTGGAAGATTTGGGGCAAAAGGAGTACGAGCAAATTCAAGAAAAATATCCCCGAGTCGGAGAGTTGCCTTTTGACTCCGAGCGAAAGCGGATGAGTACTTTCCATCAATTTGGGGACCAGGTTTTAGTCATTTGCAAAGGGGCTACTGAGACTATCCTGGACGTACTTGAAAAGGATATTTATTCAGAAGAAATTATAAAAATGTCCGACAAATGGGCTTCTGAAGGAGAGCGGGTCTTGGCTTTTGCAGGAAAACTCATCCCCTCCCTTCCGGCAGAAGAAGAATGGGAGAATTTGGAAAAAGACCTGTCTTTTTGGGGTTTGGCGGGCATGATAGACCCTCCACGCGAGGAGGTAAAAGAAGCTATTCAGGAATGTAAAACGGCGGGTATTCAACCTGTCATGATCACGGGAGATCATCCGGAAACTGCCAAAACTATTGCTGAGCAAGTTGGTATTTTGGAGGAGGGCAGACTATCCATCAGCGGCTCGGAATTGCGTGAGCTTTCAGATGAAGATTTTGAAAAGCAAATCGAAAAAATCAGCGTTTACGCTAGAGTTTCTCCCGATCAGAAATTGCGAATCGTCAAAACCCTTCAAAGCAAAGGACAATTTGTAGCCATGACAGGAGATGGGGTGAACGATGCCCCCTCCCTTCGGGCAAGTACCATCGGAGTGGCCATGGGAATCACCGGTACAGATGTGAGCAAAGAAGCCGCTCACATGATTCTATTGGATGATAACTTTGCCACCATCGTGCGAGCAATCCGGGAAGGCAGAAGGATTTTTGACAACATCCGGAAGTTTATCAAATACATCATGACCTGCAATGGGGCAGAGATTTTGACGATTACACTTGCTCCATTTTTGGGTATGCCTATTCCCCTTCTTCCCATTCACATCCTGTGGATCAATTTGGTTACTGATGGCATCCCGGCATTGGCATTGGCGAAGGAAAAAGCCGAAAGCAATATCATGAAACGGCCTCCACGACCACCAAAGCAAAGCCTATTTGCTGATGGTGTAGGGATTCACATCCTTTGGGTGGGTACCTTGATGGCTGCAGTGACACTTTTCACCCAATATTGGGCGATCCGAAATGAATGGCATTGGCAAACCATGGTTTTTTCTGTCTTGGCCTTTTCCCAATTGGGACATGTGATGGCCGTGAGAAGTGACCGGGATTTTTTATTTAAACAAGGACTCTTTAGCAATCTACCTCTCATTCTTGCCGTTCTGGGAATGATAGCTTTACAGATATTGGTCATTTATGTGCCCGTTTTCAATAAACTTTTTCATACAGAAGCGTTGAATCTACCCGAGCTACTGATTTGTGGAGGGATGGGTTTGGTTGTTTTTCATGCAGTGGAAATGGAGAAATTGGTGAAAAAATGGCGAAGGAAGAGCTGAATATGCTTGCATAGCTAAGCATTTTGGAAAAAAAAGCCTGTGCAAGAGAAACGAAAACTCATGAATAGAAGAAAGTTTTTAAAATCCGGAATAGCATTAGGAACAGCCCTGGCAGCTGGTGGAGTTTATGCTTGGCAAATCGAGCCTTATTGGTTGGAATTTGTTCATCTCCCTATGCCTGTCAAAAATTTACCCAAAGAGCATGAAGGAAAGATCCTGATTCAATTGTCTGACATTCATGTAGGCGACCGCTTTCCTCACAGTTACCTCATCGATTCGATGAAAAAAGCACAGGAATTCGATCCGGATTGGGTTGTATACACGGGTGACTTCACGCATTTCAAAAACTCCAAACAGTACAGCCAACTCAGCGCTGTACTCAAGTCAGCTACCAAAGGAAAAGTTGGCACTTTCGCTTCCCTAGGGAATCATGATTATGGACACGGATGGTCTATGCCTGAGGTAGCTGATGAAACGACTTCTATTTTAGAAAAATCTGGTATAAAGACTCTTAGGGATGAAAAATACAACTCGGATGGGTTGACGATCTATGGAATAGAGGATCTTTGGGGTACTAAATTTAATCCCGAAAAAGTGATGAAAACTTGGGATGCAAAAGAGGCTGCCATTGTCATGTGTCACAATCCAGATGCCTGTGATCTACCGATTTGGAACGGTTACGATGGGTGGGTTTTGGCTGGTCATACTCACGGAGGTCAAGTAAGGCCACCTTTCCTTCCGGCTCCTATTCTGCCCGTCCAAAATAGACGTTACGACCAGGGAAAAATTGACCTAGAAGATGGACGCACTCTTTACATCAATCGGGCTCTAGGAAATTACTTCCCCATCCGCCTCAATGTCCGACCTGAAATCACCGTTTTCACCCTTACCCAAGCATAAGTCTAATCTTCCATTTAACCCGGATTATGCATTAGAGTCTGTAGTGAGAGATCAAACCGCAATAAAATCAAGCATTTAGTGATTGAGGCATAGCACCGCTACGGTGATTGAGCTAAATGCAGCAAAGCGATTGATTTTGAAGCGGCTTGAGCTCGTAATAGGAAATCTAATGCATATTTCGGGTTTAATTCTTTCCCCAATCTGATTATCTTCCGAATTCGTTTTTGCAAAAAATAAGAATCGGTGTCATTAGAAAAACAGGAAAAACTGCCAAGAAACCTTGGACTTTGGGGCATTTGGATGCTTGTGGTCAACGGATTTATTGGAGCAGGAATCTTTGGATTGCCTTCCGGCGCAGCGGATTTGGCAGGTGAATACAGCGTTTGGATTTATGCATTTTGTGCACTGCTCATGCTCCCGGTGATTTTGAGTTTTGCGGAAGTTGGGAGTTACTTTAGAGGAACAGGCGGCCCGATCAAATACGGAACGCAAGCTTTTGGAGGATTTGTAGGTTTTCAAGGAGGCTGGTTGTATTACCTCGCCCGGTTGATTTCCTTCGCCGCCAATACGGTACTCCTATCAGATAGCATTGCCTACTTTTTTCCTCTTGCAGGAGAAGGCACCGGTCGTCTTTTCACCATTTTGCTCACCATTCTGGGGCTTAGTTCGGTGAATATCCTAGGTTCGAGTGAGTCCATCCGATCCATGACCTTTTTCACCATTATCAAATTTGGAGTTTTGATAAGCTTGGTTTTTGGAGGTTTTGTTCTTTTGGGAGACACCATGGTCCCAACATTTGATTCAGCGCTTCCTGAGGCGGGGAATTTAGGAGCAGCAGCCTTGCTTTTGATTTATGCTTTTGTAGGCTTTGAGGGGGCGATTGTCCCTGCAGGAGAAGCTAAAAAACCCGAGCGAGACATGCCCATGGGGCTAATTCTCGGACTTGTCGTAGTGGTGATTTTATATATGCTGATCCAATTGGTCGCCATGGCAGCAGTCCCCAATTTGGCAGAATCCACCACTCCACTACTAGACACAGCATCCAACCTCTTTGGGGAATTTGGAGCCTACTTTCTGATGGTTGGCGTGGCCACTTCCGTAATCGCCAATCTGATTAGCTCCATGTTTTCCGCTACGCGTGTCACCTATGCACTTTCACTGGAAAATTCCCTCCCAGCTTGGTTTGGAAAGGTCCACAATCGCTTTCTTACACCCGCCAATTCAGTTCTCTTTTTCGGAATAGCAGCCTTTATCCTGGCGGCTATGGGTTCTTTCCGGTTCTTGGCGGCCATGACAGTCTTATCCCGGCTTTTCCTATTTATCATGACCTGTGCAGCCGTACCTGCACTTCGACCAAAGTTCCGTGGACAAGGAAGGTTTATTCTAAAAGGCGGCTATCTAATTCCAATTTTGGGAATTTTGTCTTGCCTGTGGCTGATGATGCAGGTAAGCTGGGAATCAGTTTGGATGACAGGAATTTTTGTATTCATTGGAACAGGTTTGTATTGGATTGGAAAGCGACAAGCAGATAATTCCACAGAATAAACGCTTAGCTTTTCCGATAAATAGTAATTTCGTCCATGTCCCAGGAGAAACTTGCCATCCGTACCGTAATTTTCAGCATGCTGGGAAATGCGCTGCTCTCAGGAATCAAATTTCTGGCAGGTATTTTCGGAAATTCCTTTGCGCTGATCGCCGATGCTATCGAGTCTTTGGTGGATGTTTTTTCAAGTATTTTGGTTTTGATCGGCTTGAAATATGCACAGCGACCGGCAGACGAAAATCACCCCTATGGACATGGAAAAGCTGAAGCCCTGATTACCTTTTTGGTGGTGGGTTTTCTAATCGTCTCTGCCGTGACAATTGCCTATCAGGCCATCCAAAATATCCGCACACCTCATGAAGGACCGGCATCTTGGACCTTGGCGGTTTTGGCAGCGATTATTTTGTGGAAAGAAATATCCTACCGATTTGTACTTAATCGCAGCAAAAAGCTTCAATCTAGCTCCCTCCGAGCTGAAGCTTGGCATCATCGCAGTGATGCTATTACTTCAGTAGCTGCATTTATCGGGATTTTGATTGCGATTTGGGGTGGTGAGGGCTATGAAAAGGCTGATGACTATGCAGCCATTTTTGCTGCAGGCTTCATTCTCTACAATTGCTACCTTATTTTTCGTCCGGCACTTGGGGAAGTCATGGATGAAGACACTCATGATGACTTGACTACCGAAATCAGAAAAGTAGCACTGACGGTAGAAGGAATCACTGGTACAGAAAAATGCTTTATTCGAAAAGCGGGTATGAAATTCCACGTTGATTTACATGCTAATGTGAACGGGGACTTGACTGTGAGAGAAGGACATGACATCGCCCATGATCTCAAGGATACTTTGAAGAAAGAAATCCCCAAATTGGGGCATATCCTGATACATATCGAGCCGTTCGATTAGAGGCTGACAATTGATGTCTTTACAAATCCTCTTCTGCGTTTTTTAAGCTAATTTGAAACCATGGAAAAAATCATAACCACAAGCTACAAAAGTCCCGTCGGTGAATTGATCCTTGGAGCTTTTCAAGGTCGACTTTGCCTCTGTGACTGGTACTATCGGAGGATGAGAAAAGCAGTGGACGAACGTATCCAAAAAGGATTGAATGCTGATTTTTTAAACTTTGATCTTGATTCGGAAAAGAAAAGCCCCACTTCAGCTATTGATAAGGATATTAGACCTGAAAATATCAAAGTCATCCAAAAAGCTATCGAACAGTTAGAGGACTATTTTTCAGGAAATCGAAAGACCTTTGATGTACCATTAAGCATGGTTGGTACAGATTTCCAGCAAAGCGTTTGGCAGGAATTGATGGAAATCCCTTTTGGTGAAACGAGAAGCTACCTGGAGCTTTCCCAACAAATGGGGAATCCAGACGCTATCCGAGCTGTCGCCTCCGCTAATGGTGCAAATGCAATCTCCATCATTATTCCCTGTCATCGGATTATTGGTTCGGATGGAAGCCTAGTGGGCTATGCCGGAGGCTTGGATGCAAAAAAGCGATTGTTGCGACTTGAGGGAGCGAAAAACAATAAAAATAGAGCCCAAATAGAGCTTTTTAATTAAGGATTATTCCTTTCTTTTCTCCCAAACCTGGGGGTCACGACTTGAATATGTAATTGCAAAAACAACGATTCTATTTTCTTTCTTTTTCTATTTCCCAGTCCAAGAGTTCCTCAGGATTTTCTTCAAAAAATTTAATGCGCTCATCAAGCAGTTTCTTACGGGATGAACTAACAAACCCTTCTTTCTCCTTTTTTAAAGCGTAGAGTTTGAGAAGCGTATTTTTGTCATCAAGTTCAGTCAACCATTGAATCAAATCCAATTTCAAAGAAAGCGTATCCATTTTTTGTTTCGTTTTTATAAAAATACAAATTGAACGCTAGAAATGGTTAAACCCTGCTACAAATCAATATTAAGTAATCCAAAACACTGCTTCGCAATTTCCAATTCCTCGTTGGTAGGGATGACCAATAATTTGACCTTGGAATCAGCGGTTTGAATCTCCTGAATTCCTTTATCCAAATTCTCATTTTTCGCCAAATCCATCTGGATTCCGAGGTAGTCCATATTTTCACAAACCAATTTTCGAGTCAAGCGATCATTTTCACCCACTCCTCCTGTGAAAATCACCCCGTCCAACCCATTCATACAAGCCGTAAACGCACCTATATATTTTTTAATGCGGTAAGCGTACAAGTCATAGGCAAGTTGGGCTTTAGAATCTCCTTCCTGCAGGTGCTTTTGAATGTCCCGCATATCGCTAAAGCCTGTCAGGCCAAGCATCCCGCTCTTTTTATTCAAAAGATTATTGACCTCATCGAGGCTATAGCCCAGTTGATTGACCAAATAAAAAATAACTGCCTGATCGATGTCCCCTGCCCGGGTTCCCATAATCAATCCATTCATAGGCCCCATTCCCATGCTTGTATCAATCGATTTTCCATTTTGAATAGCTGCCATACTGCAGCCATTGCCCAAGTGAATGCTGATAAGTTTAAGGTTCCTGCTCCCTAAATGATCCATCGCCCGCTCGGAAACATATTTATGGCTGGTACCATGAAATCCATAGGCCCGAATGCCATGTTTCTCATAAAACTCATTGGGAATGGCCATCCGAAAAGCAACAGGAGGCTGTGTCTGATGAAAAGCCGTGTCAAAAACAGCGATTTGCTTTGCCTCAGAAAAAATCTCCTCCGCCACTTCAATACCCAGAAAATTCGCAGGATTATGTAAGGGAGCAAGTGGAAAAAGCTCCTTGATTTTTGCCTTGACAGCCGAACTGATAAGCTGGGTGCTGGCAAATTTCTCACCTCCGTGTACTACCCGGTGTCCAACCGCTTCTACCTGCCTTGGGTCAGAAATGACGCCTATCTCAGGATCTGTCAAAAATTCAGCAACTAACCTCAAACCCTCAGAATGAGAATTAATTGCTTTGGTTTCACTTCGCGCTATATTCCCCTTTGGCAAAAAAGCCTTATAGTCAATTCGGGACTCATCCAAGCCAATTCGATCCACCATTCCTGAGCAAATTACCTGCTCCTCGGGCATTTGGATCAACTGATATTTGATGGAGCTACTCCCTGAATTGATGACAAAAATTTTCATGTGTTTATAATTTGATTTTGAAAGGCCACATGGAATGCCCTACTCCGATAAATCGGAACATTTTTCTGTCTGAGAAGCCATTCTCATAGGCATTTCATTGTTCTGCTTCTTGTGCTTGAATGGCTGTAATTACAACCGTATTAAAGATATCAATGACCGTGCATCCTCGACTCAGGTCATTGACGGGTTTGTTGAGACCTTGGAGCATGGGACCTATGGCAATAGCCCCGGTTTCCCGCTGCACAGCTTTATAGGTGTTATTTCCTGTGTTGAGATCTGGGAAAATCAAGACACTTGCCTGACCTGCTACCTCAGAATTGGGAAGTTTCTGCCTACCCACAATCGGGTCTACTGCTGCATCGTATTGAATAGGCCCCTCGATTTTAAGTTCTGGACGTCTGGATTTGACAATTTCGGTGGCCTTGCGTACTTTTTCCACCTCCTCCCCTGCTCCGGATGTTCCCGAAGAATAGGAAAGCATCGCTACCTTCGGCTCTATCCCAAACATCAAAGCGGATTCAGCTGAAGATATGGCGATATCTGCCAATTGCTCAGAAGTAGGATTTGGCACGACTGCACAGTCCCCAAAAACCGACACGCGATTAGGGAGACACATAAAAAAGACTGAGGAAACGGTATTGACACCGGGTTTGGTTTTGACAAACTGCAAAGCAGGTCGAATCGTATGCTGTGTAGTATGCACTGCTCCGGAAACCATGCCATCAGCATGCCCTTTATAAACCATCATGGTTCCGAAATAGGATACATCATGCATGAGATCTCTTGCTGTCGTGAGAGAAATTCCCTTTGCTTTGCGCAGCTCATACAATTCCTGCGCATACTCCTCAAATCGCTCTGAAGTTGCCGGTTCTACAATTTTGATTCGATCAAAGTCAGTGGAAATATTCAGGCGAGCCATCATGGATTCGATCTCCTCTCGATTTCCCAATAGGGTAAGTTCGACCACTTCCTGTCTCAAAAGCATATCAGCTGCTTGCAAAATCCGCTCATCTGTCCCCTCAGGAAGGACGATGTGCTTTTTATGGCTTTTGGCCCGCTTGACAATCTGATACTGAAACATCCGAGGAGTCAGAATCTCCGAACTGAAGGAACCCATCCGATCATCCAGGGCCTTTTCGTCCACATATTCTTCAAAAAGCCGTATGGCCAAAGCGATCTTATCCTTATCCTCCGGGGCGATACGAGCCCTGATTTCATTGACCTTGGTCACGACCATGAAAGTTCCATCCTCTACCTGCAATACAGGAACAATCGTCTCCAAACCTTCCAAAAGCTTGACGATAGAAGGCTCAGGGTGCATTCCACCCGAGACGATGACTCCGGCTATCTTTCCAAAATTCCTGGAAATATTTGCCTGAAGGGACCCGATCAGAATATCTCCTCGATCCCCAGGGGTCACTACCAGTGTATTATTGTTGATTCTGTCGAGAAAATTGTGAAGCTGCATGGCTCCCACGACCGATTGATCCACCCGATTAGTCAGGTACTGCTCTCCGAATAACAACTTTGCACCTAAGGAATCCATGATCTCTCCCATGGTAGGATTGCTAAGCTGTTCATGACTTGGAATAGCGCTAATGAGGATGCTTTTGGGAAGGATATGCTTGAGTCGGCGAAGAATCTCTTCCCGCTTGGATGGTTTGACTTTATTGGCAATGAGGGAAAGTACCTGCACCTCCTGACTGAGGTAACTATTGACGCTTGCCATGGCCAAATCGATGATTTCTGAAGTGGTCCGATGCGCACAATTGAGAATAATTGCCGCCGGAATCCCTAGATTTTTGGCAATGCTGATATTTCCGTCAAACTCCACATTCGTGCTGACATCTGAAAAATCAGTCCCCTCCACGACAATAAAGTCTGCGGATTCTTTCAGCGAGTTGAACTTCTCGATAATGGTATCGATGAGAAATGCGTCATTCCGCTTATTGATCTCTTTAAATGCATTTTTACGAGTGAAGGCATACATCTCCTCGTAGCGCTGATGCAGGTTGAAATGCTTTCCAAGCAATTCCAGCCTCCGGTCTTTATCTCGCTTATTTCCGGTAATTATGGGTTTGAAATAGGCCAATCTATCAGTTTTGGCAGCCAACATATTCATCAAGCCCAAGGCAAAAATGGATTTTCCGGAAAAGGGTTCGGTTGTAGTGAGGTAGATCGCTTTGGTCATATATTTCTAAAAACTTAAAGTACGCGGAGCAAAATTGCCTTTGATAAATTTAAAAATACCTGATAAAGATCAGCTGACAAGGGGATTTTTCTTTTTCAAGATTTGTAAAAGCTGAGAAGGGTCAGAATCATCAATAAAAGAGATGTTTTGGGTTCGACGTTCGGCGTTCAAGGTTCAGCGTTTTCTGCAATAGAAAAATTGAGCTTAATAATTGGTCATTATACTCTCCCTCCTTCTGACCCGGACAAGCCCTATGGCTGAAATTTTCCAACCTTACCACCTTTCAACTTTTCCACTTTTCCCCTTACAATTCACTACTTACTAATGAGATAGCCACGTCGCTTCTAGAATTGCCCGAGAATCTAATGTTTTTCGTTCCAGCTCCTCGCTATGACGGACACCTTACAACCTTCCCTCTTTAACCCGAAATATGCATTAGACTTCTTACTACGAGTCCAAACCGCTTCAAAATCAATCCGCTTTGCCGCATTTAGCTCAATCACCGTAGCGGTGCTATGCCTCATTCGCTAAATGCTTGATTTTATTGCGGTTTGATCTCTCACTACAGATTCTAATGCATAGTCCGGGTTTAAACTTTTCAACTTCAAAAAGCCCCCGCCACCAAGAACCCAATATAGGTCCCCAAGGCATTTCCCAAGCTTCCTACCAGAACTCCGGGAATCAATAAATCAGGACGATTTAAGCTCTCTGCAGCTGCAATAGCGGTCGTATTCCCTCCCACATTTGCCTGGGAAGCAACTGCAATCACATCCCAATCCATTTTCAAAAGTGCACCGATTCCAAAAACAAAAAGTCCATGAATCAAAACCAGCAAACCCACAAAAAGAATCAAGGTACCAGCTAATTCACCCACACCCGACAGCGCAGAGATGTCACAGAGGGTTCCGATTACGCCTAGGAAGATCATAATCATAAAAAAGCCCAAGGTTTGTTTTCCATGCAATTGCTTGACGGCGGGGAATTGTGCTAAAATCAAGGCAATAGTCGTCAAGGTGATGATCTCAGGGACTTGAGGAAAATACTCCGCCACTATTCCGCTAATAACCATAGCCAAAAATCCCAAAGCCAGCATGGAAGCCAAGGAAGACATGGAAATCACCTCAACCCCAGCACTCTTTGGGGTGCTTTGGGCGGATTGAAGTTTTTTTCGAGGAAAAAGCTTTTGAAGGTAGCGAGGTAAAATCAAGGTGGCTATGATCCAAGGCGTTCCGATCAAATTATCCACCACGGTAGTCGCAGCGAATAATGGCCCATTTTCATTGACGGCATAGCTCAGGGCCACTGCATTGAAATTGATACTCCCACCGATATAGGTCCCGGTGTACATACCGGCCACTGCTCCAGCAAGCTCTCCAATGGCAGCTTCCGGTTGAACCAGAAACCAGGATACGGCCACACCTACCACCGTTCCTACCGTACCAATTCCAAACATCAGGAGGATGGGAATCCCGGCATCTTTGAGACTCCGTAGGTCGACCTCGAGCAAAGCTATGAAAATGCCCAAGGGTGCTAGGTAAACAAAAACCCCATCGTAGATTGGATGTCCTTCCATAGCGGAGGGGATGAGTCCCACATTAGCGAAAAAGGCACAAATCAAAATCACCCAAATGGGTGTGCCAACCGTCCTTCCCCAAGGAAAACGTGTCAACCAAATTCCAAAAAATACTGCTACACAAAGCGTAGCAGCAATAAAAAGCGGCTGATCTTGAAATGTCATGTCGGGAAAATAGGGAAAGACAGTGAATTAAATACTAAAAAATTTCAAAAAACACAGACTAATATTTCGGTTTTCGATTGGTTTTAATGCCCTCCTTCGCTAAATTTTATCAGTAAAAACTATTTAAAGTATGCAAAAGATTCTTTGGGCTGTGATTTTTTCAGCCTTCCTCGCCTCTTGCAGCCCGAGTGCTGCCCCACCTGTTCTCACTGAAGTCTCCACACCCGGCTATCATCCGGGACGAGTAGTTTGGTACACCTTGGCTTCACCCAATCCGGAAGTAGCCAAAAACTTCTATGAATCGGTTTTCGGCTGGACCACGACACCCTATGGGGACAATAATCGGGAACTCTGGGTTTTTCAAAAAGATCAAAAGCCGGTTGCACTAATGGCCCGCTATAAAAGCGACAACAACTCCGGAGAATGGATAGGAAGTATCTCAGCAGAAGATGTGGAGCAGGCAAGTTCCGAAGCCAAATCCCTCGGCGCCACAATTTTAGCGAAACCCGTAGCCGTAGCCAATCAGGGGATGATTTCCTATGTTCAAGATCCTCAAGGAGCGCATTTCTCCCTGATTCGAATGGCAGGAGGAGACCCCGAACCTAATCTTGCTTCACTAGACAACTTCCTCGGTATGGAACTCTGGTCCAACAATACGGAAGAATCCCAAAAATTCTACACCGATATCCTAGACTATGAAATTGAAATGCGCAAGGAGGGAAATGTAGATTATACGGTTTTCAAGAAGAATACCCTCAACTGCCTGGGGATGCTGGAAAATCCCGTGGAAAATGTACGAAGTCATTGGCTTCCTTATATCCGGGTAGCAGATGTAAATGCTGCCTTGGCCAAGGCCAAAGAGAATGGAGCGACCGTCTTGCTAGAACCCCGTGCAGATGTTCGTAACGGCTCGGTAGCCATTATTCTTGATCCTACGGGAGCTCCTCTAGCCCTTCAAGTGTATAATCCTTAAAAATTGAAAAAATGAAAAAGCGAATATTCAGTCTACTAATAATTCTTGGTCTCTCTCTCTTCTTGCCTGCTTGCTCCAATATGCATATGACGGGCGGCGTAGGACTCAACTTCAGTGGCGGCCCCTATGGCATGCGTGTCACCCCTTCAGTCAATGTGGGGATGTATGGAGGAGGCTATCGCTGGTAATTAAGATTAGGATAAACAGAACTTTTATGGCGCCTATCCCCCGGATTTGGGTGGATAAAGGAGTTTTTATGGCGCCTAAAAGAAGTTATGCTCTATTTAGAAACGACAAATGATCAACATATTTAAAAGGAAAAAAAGAGAAGGCTGTCCAGTTTGTTTTGAAAACAACACGATTGGCTTTGGAACCGATTATTTGGAATCTAAATTCATTTCAAGAATTGATTCGGAACAGGAAATTGGGGGAATTGAAATCTTTAAATGTCAAAAATGCTCAACTCAATTCTATAAAGAAGGGAATATGTTCAACAAGATAATGGACGGACAGATTGACACCTTGAAAAGATGGGCTAATAAGACCTTAAAAACTGACGATTCCTTAAAGAAGAAAATTGATGAAATAGGTTTTTCAGAAAATTGGGACGGAAGTAAAGTGGCGCCAGCTAAAATACTTTTAAACAATGGGAAAGAGTTTGATTTTGCAACTATTCGGATAACCAAAACACCACCTATTGGAGCTTTTTTTGACAATTTTGAAAATCTGTTTTTTATTGACGAAGTAGAATCTATAGACAAAAGCCAATTTGGACTATCAAGCGAGATAAGAAACGAAGCAAATAAAGCAGTAGAAAGAAGAATGGGCTTCTATCCAACCGTATTAAAGACAAATGACGGTAAAAAGATTGTTGTTAATGGACCTTCTCTTTTTTTTAACTCAAACGGAATAAAAGGAGAGCAACTCATTTTAGCAAAGGAAGATTGGGATCATCGAGCGAAATATATTTATGAAGACAAAATTGAAAATCAGACTCTAATAGTTGGTAAAGAATGAAAACAGAGCATAACAGCACCTACCCAAAAGTGGCGGTTCAGTGGTTAAATCAAGCTTTGTGCTTCTATCAAAGCTTGTGCTTGGTTGACAGTGAAGTGCTTCCAAATCGCCACCTTCGGGTAGCTGCAAACCGTTACCACGCATTATGAAAGCAACGACATCCATATTTTTCATTCTTGTATGTTTG
The DNA here is from genome assembly GCF_002807035.1 of Algoriphagus formosus. GTDB lineage: Bacteria > Bacteroidota > Bacteroidia > Cytophagales > Cyclobacteriaceae > Algoriphagus > Algoriphagus formosus. The sequence goes on from NZ_NIUC01000002.1 coordinate 165,023, forward strand.
ACAACAAAAGCTCAGATTAATTTGGACTCCTTGCGACAAAATATAGAAAACTCGACTATTTGGAAAAAGACTAAGACAGTTGATTATTTAATGCAACCTTTTCAACGGTTTGAAAGAGTTGACCAATTGGAAAGTTTTGATTTATTCATTGACAGTACAGGATATTTAAACGAATATATTGGACTAACGGCTGTTTACAAACAGTTCGACAATCAAAATAGACTAACAAAGAGAATTGGCTATAATTTAAAAGGAAATTACTATCTATGGGACTATAGCCCTATCGAAATGACTGAATATCATAATGACACTACAATTGTAGCTCACTATAATGAAAAGTGTATTTTGACTGAAAAGGCAGCAAAGATTAAGGACGGTAAAGGAAGAGTAATTGAAGAACTTTGGTATGACAAAAATCTTAAACTAAATTCAAGAACAACATACAACTACATAGACCAACAAAACGAATTACTTATAACAACCTTTGATGGAAGTAACCAAATCAAATATGATAAATTTGGAGTCGGAATAAAACTACAAAAGTTTGACACGCTCAATAGACTTATTGAACAACGCTATTACGATTCACAAATGAGTTTAGTTGAAGCGGAACACGGTTTGTCATCATCATCAAACTTCTTTGAATGTAAATTCTCAATACTTAGAACAGAATACAAGAACAATGAAGAACTGACCCAATACTATAATTCAAAAAATGAATTGCAATGCGAATCAGACGGCTTTTCAATATGGACGACAAAATAACGCGTGGTAACAGCACCTACCCAAAAGGCGGGGTTTCGTATTCCAAAGACAGTTTTGTGATTAATCAAACATTAGTTTTTCAAATCAAGTTTTGTGGTGAAGTCCCCGCCCTTCGGGTAGCTACAAAACGTTGGCGAAAATTGAAAAAAAACCATGGAAAGCAATAAACTATATCACCACTTTCTGAAATATCTGTTTCTTGGCCTGGGAATAATCATGTTAATTACGTGTATCTTATCTTGGTTCTTTCCTGAGTTATTCTGGGTAAATGGTGAGAAAATGGAACAAAGCATCGTTACCACGTTAATTTTTGGAATGATAGGATTAGTTTGCTTCCCAATATTTATTGTGATTAAGGATAAATTTGTAATAGTAAAATTTGGAGGCCAAAATGTTACAATAAAAAATGGTGACAACGAAAGAAAAATAAATTGGATGGAAGTAGAATCTCTTTCTCACATACAGTTTGTTTACCCTCCTTTGTATAAACTGAAAGTTAAAGGGGATAATAAAGTCTATTGGTTCAATACTGAAAATCAATTTATAAATACAGGTGGATTTATAAGTGATACAAGTGAAATGGGGGACTTAATAAAGAAAAAGAAAAGAGAGTTAGGAGTTTAATTTTGCAAACCAATTGACCATCAATCCATTAATTCCGTAAATTGAAGAAAAAAAACATGGCAAACCTTACTTTAAATAATAAGACTTTGGAAAAGTATTTTGGTATGTTGCGAGGTCTAGATAATCTTTCGAAGAAAAAGTTGATCAAAAAATTGACCGATTCTCTTGAAAAAAAAGAAGAGAAGGTGGATTTACGATCACTTTTCGGAGCATGGGAAGACAACAAAGATTCCGATGAAATCATTAAAGAAATTAGAGAATCCAGAATTGAAAAAGCAGAAAATCCTAGTTTCGAATGAAGTATCTTTTAGACACCAACATTTGTATCCATTTTTTAAGAGGCAAGTATGAACTGATAGAAAAGTTTGAACGGCTAGGTACTGAGAATTTTACTATTTCAGAAATTACTTTGGCAGAATTGGTTTTTGGAGCTGAAAACAGTAAACACCCTCAAAAGAATCTTGATTTAGTTGAAGTCTTTGCTAACCAAGTTGTTATCCTTCCAATTTTTAATGCGATTTACCTGTATGGAAAGGAGAAAGCCCGTTTAAGGTCAAAAGGATTGATGATAAGCGATTTTGATCTTTTTATTGGATGCACAGCAGTAGAAAAAGACCTTATAATGGTGACCGAAAACTTGAAAGAGTTTCAAAGAATTTCTGGTATTAAGTTAGAAAACTGGGTTAATAGATAAGAAACAACTTTCGCTAACATCACCTTGAATATATTGGGCGGTTCAGAGTAATCATGAAATTCAATACCTTTAAGAAAACAGGAGTTGGTTGAAAGGGAACGTTTCCGAATGCCTGCCTGGCGTCAGACAGGCCCGCCGTCACCAAGCTGAATCACGTTGGCTGTAATTTAAATAAAGCCTTTTCAACTTAAAGTTTCCTCAACAAGTTTACGATAATTATTCTGAATACCTGCTGTCACTTTTGATTTGTCTTGGTGAAACCCTGCCTCAGCTATCGAAAACATTTCCGAATTTTGTTCCCTTAAATTTTTATCGCTCCACAGAATAATTTCTGTAATCACAGGAGCTAACTCTATCCCTTTTTCTGTTAATAAATAGATGTTTTCTTTTTGATTATCAGGCAATTTCTGTTTGGTAATTAGCCCATTCTCTTCCAACCACTTCAATCTTGCTGACAAGATTCCGGGGGCTATTTTTTCAGGAGATATCGAAAAGTCCTTAAATGTCTTTTTCCCTTGAACCAGCATATCTCTTACGAGGAGTAATGACCATTTGTCTCCTATGATATCTAAAGTGGAAGCTACGGGACAGCCCGATCTAAAATTACTTTTCATTTTTTTTTGCTATCATTTTGATAGTAATAAATAATTTTTACTTACTATTGCTACTGAAACAATAGTAAAAATAGCATTATTATATGAAATCATCAAAACAAACTGTACTCATAACAGGTGGAGGATCAGGCATTGGGCTTGCCTTAGCAAGGAAGTTCCTTGAGAATGACCATACGGTGATCATAACGGGCCGAAATCTCGATAAGCTTGAAAAAGTAAAACAGGAAAATCCTAAAATCCATATCTACCAAAGTGATGTAACAGATGAAGCAGCAGTGAAAACGCTGGCAGATGATGTTCAACAAAAGTTTGGTGCCATTGACATCCTTGTCAATAATGCCGGCATCATGAACTTAGTCGATGCCGGAAACGAAAGGAATGACCTGCAAAAACAAATGCAGGAAATTGAAATCAACTACAATTCGCCTATTAGAGTATTGCACTACTTTCTACCACAATTGAAAAAAAGTAAGAACGCAGTATTGGTCAATGTCTCTTCAGGATTGGCTTATGTGCCTTTTGCTCAAGCACCCGTTTATTCGGGCACAAAATCAGCCTTGCATTTTTGGACATTAGGTATTCGCCCACAACTGAAACCTCATGGCATTAAAGTTATTGAACTTTTACCACCCGTGGTTGACACCCCATTGGCACACGGAGCAGACATTGCCGAAGACGATAATTTGAAACCAATGCCCCCCGAGAAATTAGCAGCGATTTTTTGGAAGGATTTCATTAGTGGCAAAGAAGAAATCACGCCAGGAATTTCTAAACAACTGAAATTCATGAGCCGCTTGGCACCAAAATTCATATTCAAACAACTCAATAAACAAGCTATTCCAAACACAATTTAAAATGATGGACAATTTTACAATTATCAACTTACAGGCCTTAACAGGCACAGTCGCAATAATTTTAGGTTTTAAATATTGGATACAACCGCGAATCTCGAAGCTGCCCATCCATGAGGCACTTCTTCCATTCGTTTTTCTCAATACATTCAGATACCTCGGTTTAACATTTATGGCAAAGGAGCAATTTTATGACGGTTTTCCGACTGAATTTTTAACCACAGTTGGTCTGCTTGACCTTACCACTGCAATTTTAGCCATCATTGCAGCCATTGCCTTAAAAAACAAATGGAGTTTTGCCATTCCGCTGGTTTGGATATTCAACATCGTAGGATTTGGAGATTTAATTACCGCGTTCCCGCAATTCTTTGGACTAGAACTTTACAATCAAAACCTTGGCTTCATTTGGCTGATGTTTGTGACTTATGGTTTAGCGACATTCCTTAGCCATATCTACATTTTTTATAGGCTTTTTAAAAATCTCAGGAAAAGCTGAAAGAAAAGCATAAATATGACTGGGTATAAAATCAATTATGATTATCCGCAATGATGTCAGAAACCTAATTTCTTTGCTAATCTAGCCGGATGTCCGATGACGGAAGCTTCAAAAATCGATCATTTTCGCAGAATTTTATCCGCACAAATTCGGTACTGGTAAGAATGCGGATAAACGTAAAATCAATATTGAGTTGGATTCTAATCAAATCTTATGTTTGATTAAGTATCTTCATATTTAAAATTAAAAGCTTTAAATCAGAACCTGTTCATAGCTGAATGTCCAATACCAAATGAACAAATCAGTTGACAACTATTTTATCGAAGGCTGCGGAAGATGTCCTTTGGGCGGCAGTCCTGACTGTAAGGTTCATTCTTGGACTTCAGAATTGGCACTCCTGCGAAAAACAGTCCTCAGCTGTGGCTTGAAAGAAGAATCCAAATGGGGCGTTCCCTGCTACACTTATCAAGACAATAATATTCTTATCCTCAGTGCATTCAAAGATTATTGTTCCCTCAGTTTTTTCAAAGGATCGCTGCTAAAGGACGATAAAAAGCTATTGGTAAAACCTAGGCCTAATTCCCAAGCAACAAGGCTTTTTAAGTTTAAAACGCTTCGAGAGATTCTGGATATTGAAAATGAAGTGAAAGCTTATATCCATGAATCCATCGAACTGGAAAAAACTGGGCAGAAAATCCATTTCCAAAAGAACCCTGAGCCGATTCCAGAGGAATTTGAAGCAGAGTTGGAACGAGACCCAGTTTTGAAAACTGCTTTTGAAGCATTGACACCGGGAAGGCAGCTAGGATATATCCTTTATTTTTCCCAGCCCAAGCAATCCAAGATGAGAACAGGCAGGATAGAAAAGTGTAAGCCTATGATCTTGTCAGGAATAGGCATGAATGACAAGTATAAATCCATGAAGAAATCTGAGAATCACAAATAAGCAAATCCATCATGATCGAAATCATTGACCTCAGTCAAGAAATCTATGAAGGAATGCCTGTCTTTAAGGATCTTCCTCAGGTAAAAATCGGGATACACAACTCCCACGAAGAATGGAGTGGAGAAAGGAATCCCAAGGCTCGTACCCCCGCAGTGCATAAGCTTGAGCTCGGAGAGCATACAGGCACTCATGTGGACGCCATCAATCACATGGCCATTGAGCACAAAGGTAAATCCATTGATAAGATGCCCTTATCCATGTTTTATACAGAGGGAATTTGTCTTGACTTCTCGCATAAAAAATTAAGGGAATTAATCGAAGCTTCTGAAATCGAAGAGGCATGCAAAAAGGCTGAAGTAGAGATTAAAGCAGGTGATACAGTTCTTCTCTACACAGATCACTATCGGCGTCACTTCGCTAGCGAAAACTGGGCAAAAGGACCTGGAGTATCAGCTTCCTGTGCCAGATGGCTTGGAGAAAAGGAAATAGCAGCCTTTGGTGTGGAAACCATGTCACCGGGTGTATCGGGTGTGTCCAATCGAGAGGTACACCATATTTGCGGCAAGCTAAACTTCACCCATTATGAAAACATGGTAAATCTCCATCAGTTAGTTGGGAGAGGAAGATTTCGGTTTGTAGGCCTCCCACTCAAAATCCGCGGAGGAACCGGGTCTCCGGTGAGAGCGGTTGCCATTTTTGAGAATAAATAGATTCACAATTTTTGCGAAAAGACATCAAGTGTAACCCTTAGATTTTCCCTCAAAACCATTTCTCCTTCTATTTGACCAATTTGGATTGCAGAATTTTTAGAATTGGGTTTTCTTTGCCGAAGTTAAAAGCAACCGAAATACAGAAATAAAAACTTTTTCATCCCCTTACCTATCAAAATTATAAGGTTTATCATGAGCACTCCCTCTAAAACTCCGAAATCCCAGATTTTAAAGTCACTTGCGCTAGTACTGGCAGTAGTGCTACTCAGCAGCCATGATCTCTATCTCAAGATGGGCACCTATTTCTTACAACCGAATCAAGAGGCAAGGATTAGCCTTTATAATGGGACTTTTGAGAGGAGTGAAAATATTATTACCCGCGACCGAATGCTTGATGCCTCTATTGTCATAGGTGGCGATCGACGGGCGATCCAAGCAGATCAGTGGCAAGATCAGGACAGTACCATTACTCAACTTCCCTTTAAGGCCGAAGGAGAAGGCACCTACCTTGTTGGCGTCTCTACTCAAGCCAAAAACATAGAACTCGCCGCGAATGAATTCAATGATTACCTTGAACACGATGGCGTATCGGATATGCTGGAGCAGCGTACCCAAGCCGGCTTGCTAGATCAAGATGCAGTCGAAAGCTATCAGAAGCATGTGAAAGCCATCTTTCAGGTAGGAGATGCCAAAACAGAAGATTGGAAAACAGTACTGGACTACCCGATCGAATTCGTCCCACAGGAAAATCCCTATGAAAAATACAGTGGGGAGAATCTAGCCATTCAGTTGTTGCTGGAAGGCGAGCCACTTGCCAACCAGCTGGTTTATGCTGACTTTATCCAAACTGCACATTCCCACGAAGGTCAGGAACATAGTCATGAGCATGGTGAAAGCACGCATACTCACGATGATGAATCAGGCTCAGAAGAGACCCATACGCATACGAGCGGTCAAAAACTCAGAACCAATAATCAGGGAATAGTAACGGTAGATCTTCCCGAGGATGGCATCTACTATATCCGCACCATTCATATGGTCACTACCCCTGAAAGTGAGGAATTGACTCATCAATCAAAGTGGGCCACACTGACCTTTGAGGTCACTCACAAGCATGGAGCAGATACGCATACCCATGACGATCATGATCATGAGGAGGGAATTCCTACTTGGGTATTTGTATTGGGCAGTGCAATATTAATCGGCTTGTTTTATCTGATTTTCAGAAAAAAAGATTGATGACGCGAATCAAGCTTACCCAAGGCCTTTTTGTTTTCTTATTTTTCATTCCATTAGTGGGCTTTGGCCACGATGTCACGAGTGCCGATCAAGAACTTCTTAGAAATGGAGGTTTGTGGGCTTACGTACAAGTGGGTGCCACACATATGCTCACCGGCTATGATCACTTGCTCTTTCTTGCCGGAGTTATTTTTTATTTAAACAGCTTTCGTGATATTGTCAAGTTCATCACCGTCTTCACGATTGGACATTGCATTACCTTGATCGGAGCCACCTATGCAGGTGTAACTGCAAATGAGCACTTAGTCGATGCAGTCATTGCTCTAAGTGTCTTCTATAAGGGCTTTGAAAATTTGGGGGGCTTTGAAAAATTAAAAGTCAAATCTCCCAATTTACTTCTGATGGTGGGACTTTTCGGGTTGATTCATGGGTTTGGGCTTTCTACCAGATTGCAATCCTTTGAGATGGGAGACGGGCAAATGCTGGCAAAAATCCTTTGCTTCAACTTGGGGGTAGAAATTGGACAGATCCTCGCATTGATTCCTATAGTTTTGATTATTTCTATTGCCAAAAAGTATCCGCGATTTCCTGCTTTTTACAAAGCCGTCAATAGCTACCTCATTCTTGCAGGAATCGGCTTATTTGCCTATCAATTATACGGCTATTTCTTTGGGCATTGATCGAAAGTAAATTGAACTCGCTCACTCCAAATTTTCCTATTTGACTTCAATCCTAGCCATAAGGAATCAAAAAGGGATAGCTTTCAATAGCTATCCCTCTTTATTTTTCATTCCTCTTCTTTCCCAATAGAAGTTTCCAGACTTCATAAAGAAAAAGAGCGTATCGACTTTCAGATTCTTTAATTCAATCTTCTGAGATACTTGAAAAATTCCGAATCTGTGGATAAAACGATACTCGTGCTTTCATCCATTGATTTTTCGAAACTTTCCATCGTTCTCAAAAACTTATAAAGCTCAATTGATTGTCGATTTTTATTGTAAGCCGAGGCATAAATGGCTGTTGCTTCAGCATCCGCCCGACCTTTGATTTCCTCAGCTTCTCGGAATGCCTCCGACTGAATCTGTGCCAAATCCCGCTCTTTGTTACCTTCAATCACCCGGGCGCGACCTTGTCCCTCAGAGCGAAACTGATCGGCAATTCGATTTCTTTCGGAGATCATACGATCGTAGACACGATCCCGTACATCATCCACATAATTCATTCGCTTAAATCGGAAATCAAGAATACGAACGCCCAAATCTGCGGTTCGCTCATTAGCTTTTTCAAGCACAATCCGCTCTATCTCGTCTCGTCCTACCGAGATATCCTGAAGAACTTCGATCTCTTCCATAAAATCCTCTGTGATCTCCGGATCACGGTTGGTTGACCGAACGATATCCAATAGATCATGGCTGGCGATGGCATTTCGAGTTTCGCCATCTAGAATGTCATCCAATCGAGACTGTGCAGAACGCTCGTCCCGAAGACGGATGAAAAACTGCAGGGGATTCGTAATCTCCCAGCGCGCGTAGGTATCAATGAAAATGAATTTCTTATCCTTGGTAGGCACCTGATTCTTGTCTCCATCCCATTCCAGGTATCGTTTGTCGAAAAACTGCACCTTATGAAGGAAAGGAATCTTAAAATTCACTCCTGGATCGGTCCGAGGCTCACCCACGGGCTTACCGAATTGAGTCACGATAGCCTGCTGCGTTTCATCCAAAATAAAGTAACTATTGAATAGCAAAATGGTGAAAATCGCTACGGTTACGATGCTTATTATTCTTTTTCGATTCATTGCTGCGGAGTTTTTACTTTGTCAATATTCAAGAGCGGCAACACATTGTTACCTTTTTCATCCACGATGATTTTGTTACCGATTTTCGGAAGAATACTTTCCATCGTTTCCAGATAGATTCGCTGCTTGGTGACTTCGGGAGCTTTTACATATTCTGAATACAAAGAATTAAATCGCTCCGCTTCACCCTTGGCACGGTTGACACGATTGAGCGCAAAAGCTTCCGCCAATTGTATGGTCTCTTCCGCTTCACCCCGAGCTCTTGGAATTACTCGATTATACTCAGCCTCGGCCTGATTGATGAGTGTTTCCCGCTCCTGCTGCGCTTGGTTTACTGCATTAAAGGAAGGCTTGACTGGCTCCGGTGGATTCACATCTTGCAAAACAACCTGATCGATTCGAATACCATTCTCGTACTCGTCGCACATTTCTTGAAGTCGAACCTCCACACTGGAAGCCACCTCTTGACGTCCGACGGTTAGCACCTCATTGACGGTCCGGTCACCTACTACTTTTCGCATGACTGACTCAGACATATCGCGAAGCGTCTTTTCTGCATTCCTTACTTTGAATAGAAACTTGTAGGAATCAGTGATTCGGTACTGCACCACCCACTCTACATCGGTCAAATTAAGGTCACCTGTGAGCATCATACTTTCATCTCCATAGCCAGATTTGGTATATTCAGACTCACGACCTGCACGGGTGGTTCTAAAACCAAACTCCTGCTTGAGCTGTCTCTGTACCGGGATTTTATACATTCGCTCGATTCCGAAGGGCAGCATAAAGTTCAGCCCTGGCTGCACGGTACGATTGTACTCCCCAAGCTGAATGACCACCCCTTCCTCTTCAGGACCTACGGTCCGAATACTCGAGAATAGTCCAATTAATAGAACAACCCCAATCAGAATTTTACTGAGGTATTTCCGAATCCAGTCCGGATTGATATTGATTTGATAATTTCTGTCTTCCATATTTCTTGTTTACATCTTTTACTACGGATTCCTCAAGGAGAGGGATAGGAATAATCGTCTTAGTATCAAGATTACAATAAAAAAGGCTATGATTAAAGATTTAACCCTAAACTTTCCGCTGACAAGTTTTTTAATATCCAGAAATAACTGGAATAAAACCTTGGCCTATATCTGGTAAAATACGACAAATAGCGTATGGTAAATCGGGAGTCCTTAATCTTTCTTTATCCTATCAATTAAAGAAATTTTATACCTCCCAAACAAATGAAAAAGTTAAGCTTCTTATTATTCGCGCTGGCCTTCCTGGTAGGAAAGGCCTGGACGCAGACAGCTCCCACATTTAAGTATACAATCGGTGGGAAAATCGAAAAAATGACCCTGACAGATGCAGGTGTATTGCTGGTAAATGGCAGTAACGGATTGGCTGGGATTAAACCCGGTGCAAGTAGTCCACACTTCAACTTTGCGGAGTATGGAAAGATCAAAGAAGAAGAGATGGAACTGGTTCCGATGAGTCCTTATGTTGTATTGACTCAGGGCGGAAAATCCCAGATTCCTGGGACCATCTTTGCCAACTCTAAGCGAACCGTGATCGATGTGATCACCGGAGAAAAAGTCTTCGTAACTGAAGAAAATGGCTGGAAGCAAATTGCGCAGCTGAAGATTTTTATCCCTGAAAACAAACTGGTTGTAGTAGGCAATCGGGAGAAAAGTGAAGGGGAAGTTTTGGCTGTGGGCATCTATGATTTGGCTACCGGTAAGCAGGATGGCTTTGCCAATCTGGACCCAAATGCCGGCAAAGTCCGAAGTGCAGCAGCGGTACCGATGAGTTCGGGAGCTCCGTTCCTACTTCATGACCAAGTATTCGTCCCAACTACCAAGGGCGTAGTCTCAGCAAACGTGAAGGACGGAAGCGTTATTTGGCAAAATGAGATTAAAAATATTACCAGCATGGTGGCCGATGAGACCGGAAATGAAATATATGGCTTTGAGGAGCGCTCGAACGGCGACACCCGAATTCATAAATTCGGAAAAGATGGACAGGAGCTTTGGGAGGACGAGCGCAAAATCAAGGGCTCGGTCACTCGTTTTCAAATTCTTCCGGGTGGCTTGACTGTAGTCAGCGATGTATTCAAAGGTGGAAGCAGCTTGGTCAGCCAAATCGGTGGTAGTGGAGAATCGAAAATTGCATTCCTCAATGCTTCAAATGGAGAAGACCTTTGGGAAAAAGCACCCAAAACCAAGGGCTATGTACAGCATTTTTATGTAATGGAGGATGGGATCTTATTTGGTTTGGCAGAAGGCGGAATCAACAAAATCAAGTTTGATGGGACTCCCCTTTTCAAAAAGCCGATCGATACCGGAGCTAATATTCACACCATGGCCACTACCCCACAGGGAATGATTTATATCACCGATACAGATGCTAACATCATCGACCTAAATACAGGAGATGCCAAGTGGAAAAAGGGAATTCAGTACAAGAAAGCCACTTCAGTGACCAGTGCCTATGACCAAGCGAATGGACGATATCTGATCAGTACGGGTGAGGAGATTTTGGCAATAGATGAAAATACAGGAGACTTCAGCACACTGGCTAAGTTGAAATTTGAAGGTAAAGAAAGTCCCAACACCATGGGGATGCGATCTTCTGGCTTGTATTTGGCTTCGGATCAAAATATGATGCTACTTGATGTCAATGGTCAGGAAAACTACCATGTATTCCATAAGGCTCCCGGCCAAAGTACATTTGCAAAAGTTGCTCTGGGTGCATTAACTGTAGCCTCAGCAACGATGGCGGCAGCGGCAGCGTCCCAATCCACCTATTCCTACTACATCGGGGAATACAGCAGTGCAGAGGCCCAGCGTGCCAATAGAAATGCAGCAGCTGCGGAAAGCTTCTCCAATATTGCTTCTGTTTCCTACGGAGAGATGACCAAGCGATTCAAAGCTACTATGGCAACTGCCAACGACCAGTTCATCCTTACCGATCTGAGTGATGGTGTAGGATTAGTCAAGGTAAATAAGGACACCGGAAATACTGAAAAAGAGATCGTTCTTAAGGATAAAAAGCCTGTTTACGAAGTCGATGATATCGAAGGCTATTTGTATTACCTATCAGGAAGTGGCGAAATCAGTGCATTTGATTTAAAGAATTAAACAATAGCTTGAAAAGCAAAAGCCCCTGCAAGTAGATTTTGCAAGGGCTTTTTTGATTTTTAAGTCTTTCTTAAGTCGAAAAAAACTTAATCTCCAAAAGAGAATTCTCCTCTATCGAAAATGTCGAAGCTCAGTGAAACGTAGAAAATATTTGCTTGAAGATTTTCGTAAGGCCGCATGGTTTGACCCATTTCAGAAATTGAAAAATCCTGATTGAAAAATCCGGTTGGATAATATTTAAATTTGATACTAGTACCATTGGACAAACTTACCCCAGCAAAAACTGAGCTTTGAAAAAGATTCACCCGATCGCTAAACCAAACGTTGAATTTGTCTGTCTTTCGCTCGTCTACGAAAGTTTTTTCTTTGTAGTTAAAGGCTATTTCTAATTCATAGCCTAGGTAGAAAAAGGTTTTATCCAAATTCCCAAATTTCAAACCTAGTGGAACTCCTAGGTTGTAGGTTCTAAATTTCTTACGGATGGAAGGGCTCTCGTCATAGATAAAACCCACATTTCTCAGATTCACTCCGGTGAACCATCCAAAGTTTTGACTTCTGTCGAAGTTGAGAAAATTCTGAAGGTTGATCACGGGAGACCATCGAACGACATTATTTTGTCCCTCAACGTTTCCAGTAGAAAAAATCCATTCCCCTCCAGAACTCCAATACTTGCTGGGATAGGCGGGTTCAGAATCTTGGGCCTGCAAAAAAGATGTGGAAAGAAATAATACTAATGCAAAGGAGATAAAATATTTCATGGTTGAGGTTTTTGATGATTTGAAAATTAACCAAGAATTTTAAATATGGTTCTAATCAATCAATTAAATCGCAAAATTTTTTATTTAAAAATTGAAATATTACCATTCATTTCAGTGGGAAATCCTTACTAGAATAGATAAAATAGGCTGACCAAAAAATGATCTTTGTTGCCTTGAGTAAAGCAAACCGGAGTTAAATAGAAATCTTGGCTTGGCTTGGCCCAAACTCTGCCTGGAAAAATCCCACCCTCCTTGAGAAATGAATCTTAAAAAAATAAGAACCTGAGCCTGTCTGAAAAAAGCTCCAGACAAACTCAGGAAATTCTACTACAAACCCCTTCACTTTCTAGGCAATCAAAACTTCAGCCCTAAGTAAATATTGGGCTCAAAGAGGAAGTAATTCCTCCATTTATCATCCAATTGTTTGAATGCATCCGGGGTATTTGTATCAAAAACCCAAAACTGGGAATGAACCTGAGGCTCCACGAAGAATCGCTTTTTCTTGCCAAATGCCAAATGATAGCCAAGGTGAAAGGAATTATAGAGTTTAAACCCGTTCCCTATTTTTTCACCCTCCTCATCTAAATAGGTTTTGAATTGTGGCAGAACTTCCACGGTGGCAAAAAGACCTTTCCAAAGCATCCGTTGATAGCTCACTCCCACACCGCTTTCTCGAACGTGCCCGGGATAAAATTCCGTTTCGGACTCTACTTTGTCCAAAAGCCCATCCCACCAAAGAATCCCCATTGGCTGAAATAAACGCCAAGTGGCAAACTTCAACCCGATGATGTTTTTATCATCAATATTGCGCTTAATATGAAATTCTATATGTTGGGTATTGGTTCTATCGTTCCATGATTTCTCAAATAACTGAGGGATGATAATCCCTGGAAAACTGACCCGGTATTCGTTAATAACATCGGATTTTTTTCCTTTTTCAAAATTGCTCTGAGCAAAGGTGTTAAATGTGACTAGTGCAAAGAGGATAAATAACTGCTTTTTCATTTTAGTAAATATTTAATGTTGAGATAGATTTTAGTAATTCAATAATTCTTGAAGAATTCAGTAATGGCTTTGTCGACGTTTTCAGCCAATTCAAAAAAGGCCTTCTCATGTTCTTCGGTAGAAGCATCCATATTTGTCAAAAGGAGATAACCGGCATTTTTACTTTTGTCGAATTGCAAACTGCATGTCGTTCCGGGGTCGCTACCACTATGCTCGATTTCACTCCCGTCCAAAAACCAAAACACACCTTGATTTTCAGCTAACCCTGATGGAACTACACCTTCGGGAAGTAAAGAATTGAATAGCATTTGATATGCTGTATTTGAAAACAATGCAGTTGATTGCCCTCTTAGCCCTTTCATTATATCTATAAGGTATTTGGCCAAGTCTTCATTGCTGGTATGGATACTTCCATCCGGGTAAGAGTCATTGGCGTAATTTGGAAGTGGAGTCGTTTTATCCCAATACAATTTGGCAATGTTGTTTGGAGAAAGTTCTGCCAAACCGTAAGCCGTTTGATTCATGTTCAAAGGGTCCAATAAGTTTGTTTTCACATAGTCTTTGAAGGGGATTTTTGTAGCCGACTCGATCAAAAATGCAGTCAATGAGGTAGCGATATTGGAGTAATTCCAAGCTGTTCCTGGGGTAGTTTGAGCAAAATTTCCCAAACTATAATGATCACCATCTGGAAGGTAGTATTCTGCCAAAAACTCTTGTAAGGCGATGGTTTCCCGCTGTTGGATACCTAATCCATCTATCATCAATTGAGCACCTTCAGTTGATAAATTTTCACCAGGTAAAATATGGTAGGCTTTAAAGTACGTTTCTGGGTTGTCTAGGAGTCCTGAGGTGTGTGTTACAAGATGCTTTACCTGGATGATAGCATTAGGCAGTTTGGGATTTTGTATTGTGAAGGGCAAAATGTCATTGATGTCCGTGTCTAAAGAAAAATACCCCTGCTCTATTGCTTTCACGATTGCTGCCCCTACAAAAGTTTTGCTGATCGAACCTATAGGTTGGGTAGTCTTATTGGTATATGCTTTGCCATTTTGGATATCCGCTTCTCCAAAGGAATGTTGATAAAGCAGACTATCATCTTTTACCACCGAAACTGCAAAACCGGGAACATTCCCCTTCATATAAATTTCCGTTAAAACCGAGGTCAGTTCCGAAGGTGATGATACGGCACTTGAATTTAGGGGTGGACTTTCATTATTCTCGGCACACGATGAAAGAATGAACATCACAAGAAATGAGAAAATGAAAACTTTGAAAGGCTTTTTCATAGATTGACTTTATTAAAATTTTAATTCAAAAGGATGCTTTCCTCTTTCTCCTCCCGAAGAATCAGCAGAAAAACAAATCCTTATCAACTGATCTGTAATGCTTATTTATCAAGTTGACATTGCAAAAATGAAGTTGAAAAACAGGTCAATCGTCCCAAAATGTAATTGCGGACGTTTTGGTGAGATTCGGGACTTTTTGGAATATGTGAAGGGTCAAAAAATTCTTCCCAATGGTGTCACTTTTCAGCACATCCCATCGTCTTCCTCTGGTACTATGGAAGAATTTTTCCAAAGTCCGGTAGAATTCGGTGCTATGAATAATATGCTTCAATTTCGAACAGAAAGTCTTCATATTCGGACAATCAAAGCTGATAAAAGCATCCATCGATTTATTGTGGAACGGTTGTAGGAAGAAAAAAATGGGATAGTTACTGAGTCAGGTCAATGCTTAAAGACATCTGTAAATTAATCTCAGAACGTCTTCCCTAGTGGTATTCCAAGCATCATTCAAATTATAGATCACCTTCATATGAGTACCCGAACGCTCAAGCGTAGATTGGCAGAAAAGGAGCTGACCTTTCGAAATCAGGTACAATTGATTCAGCAAAAGTCTGCGCAGGACTTGTTGACTAATTCATCCCTAAGCGTTGCTGAAATCGCCTTTCAGACTGGTTTTTCGGAGCAAAGTGCTTTCAATCGGGCTTTCAAAAGATGGACTAAACTTTCTCCATTGGAATACAGAAAATCCAAGTAAAAAATCTATTGGCCCCTAAGGTCAAGGAATTGGCCCAAAACGGCAACACTACTTTTCCATCCTACTTTACCTTTACAGCCATAAGCTATTTCCATTTTGAATTAAGGCAATATCCAGATCTCCCCACTTCTCTTAAAGGAATCCATTTATTAGGGGAAATTGAATTGGAATGATTTTTCCTGATTCGAAGGCGATTTCATGCACAACCAACAAAATCATGGAAAAACAAATCCTAAATTCGTCATCTATAAGACTTATTGGACTACTTTATGTCTTGGTCATCATTTTTGCTGGCTTCAGTCAGGGCTTTGTAAGAGAAGGTATTTTTATCCCTGGAGACCCAGTTACTTCAGCCTCTAATATTCTGGAAAATGAGGATCTCTTCAGGATTGGACTAGTCACGGACCTTTTGGCTTTTCTGCTGGATGCCATTATATCTGTTTTGCTTTATTTGCTTTTTAAGCCCTATGGAAAAACATTGGCTTTTATCTCCTCTTCCCTTCGACTCTTAGCCCATCCGGCGATTGGGACACTCAATCTCCTCAATCATTACCTGGCGCTGCATGTACTGAAAAGCGAAACTTTAAGCCTTTCCTTTGACCCGGGACAAATCAAAGCTTTGAGTCACTTTTTTATGGAAACACATGGCTACGGATACCTAATAGCCGGAGCTTTTTTTGGAATTCATTGTATTCTTCTGGGTACTCAGCTCGTCCAAAGCGGTATTTTCCCGAAATTACTGGGAATCCTAATGTTCTTTGCAGGCTTGGGTTATTTAATCGAAACATTTGGTGACTTTGCTTTTCCGGGAAATGAAACGGCATTTGCCTGGATCGTCGGCATTTCTGCTGCACTGGGCGAAGTCACACTCGCATTTTATTTTCTGATCAAAGGTCAACCAAGCAAATCTATTCCATCATGAAAGCTATCATTTATCAAGAATACGGTACTGCCAAAAACCTTACACTCCAAGAGGTGAATCGCCCCGAACCAAAGGAAGATGAAGTTCTGGTAAAAGTTTTGGCTGCTTCAGTCAACCAAGCTGATGGACACCTTTTGAGTGGCACCCCCTTTCCCGTTCGTTTTACAGCTGGATTTTTCAAACCAAAGCATCAAGTTCTCGGGGCGGATATTTCCGGAGTGATTGAGCGGGTTGGAAAAAATGTCACACAGTTTAAAATAGGGGAGCATGTGTATGGAGATCTTTCAGGGATTGGCTTTGGTGGATTTGCAGAGTATGCTTTAGCGAAGGAAAAAGCACTGGCTAAAAAGCCAAATAACCTGACATTTGAGGAGGCTGCTGCCTTACCAATGGCCTCGGTCACAGCTTTGCAGGGATTGAGAGATTTAGGAAAAATCAAAAAAGGAGATGAGGTGCTAATCAACGGTGCCTCGGGAGGTGTAGGTGGATTCGCCATACAAATCGCCAAGGCTTTTGGGGCAAAGGTCACTGCCGTATGCAGCGGGAGAAATGTAAATCAAGCAAAGGCTTTAGGGGCAGATGAAGTGATAGATTATTCAAAGCGCAACTTCACCTTAGAAAATAAAGAATACGACTTGATATTTGATGGCCCTGTAAATCATTCACTCCGTGAAATAGCAGGAGTTTTAAAAGATAGAGGGCGCTATGTAGCCTTCGGCTTTTCCATGGAAGCTCTTCTTATGGGATCCTGGAAGTCATTCCGAATTGGAAAACACTTCAAAACCCTTATGGCCAAAGTGAAACAAGCCGACATGGAACTGATTGCAAAACTTGCTGAGGAAGGAAAGATCAAACCTCATATTCAACAAAGCTTTACGCTAGATGAAGTTCCTCAAGCTTTGGACTTATTGAAAAACAGGAAGGTCTCTGGAAAATTGGTCATCACTATCTAACCTTATGAAAAGGAGCTTAAGACAGTTGACTTTTTATTCAAACGTTGAATTGGAAGTCGGTGTAAAAGAAAACGCGATAGACTAAAACACCTTGGTAAGAGGCTTTTTTTTTCGCTTTATCTCGGTTTTTGGCTTTAATGTTTAGCCAAAAACTTCAGGATGTTTTATCTTGAGTGCTATTCAAAACCTAGTTACCATTACCAAGGCTTATTCTTGGGCTTTTTTTTCTTTGGATGAATCAACGCTCCATCGCTGTACTTCCTTTCGACAACCTCAGCTCTGACCCGGAAAACGAATATTTTTCAGACGGGATGGCCGAGGAAATCATCAATGCACTCAGCAAAATCCAAAGCTTAAAAGTTATCGCACGAACTTCCTCCTTTGCTTTCAAAGGACAGAAAATCGATGTTCGGATCATTGGCAATAAACTCGGAGTTTCATCAGTCATCGAGGGCAGTATTCGAAAAGCCGGAAGTCGAGTTCGCATCGCCGTGCAACTCATCCGAACGGACAACGGCTTCCATATTTGGTCCGAAACCTTTGACCGGACACTCGAGGATATTTTCGATTTGCAGGATGAAATTAGTTTATTGGTCGCAGATCGAATTCGGGAGAATTTTGGACACTTGGAAATAGAGGACAGCCTTGTGTCCAGCAAAACGACCAATCCTGAAGCCTACGACCTTTTTCTGAAAGGCAGTCATCACTTTAAGCGGAAAGATTTGGCCGATGTCAAAGAAGCTTTAGTCTTGTTTACCAAGGCGACCGAATTGGACCCTGACTTTCATGAAGCCTTTGCCTACATCGGGGAAACCTACTTGCATCATGCAGGATTCAATTTGATTTCAGCCAAGGAGGGCTTTCAGAAATCCAGGGAATATGCCCAAAAAGCCCTTGCTATCAATCCCAAGGACATGCGTGCCCATAAAGTTATGGCTTACGTTCATCTTTTTCATGACTGGGACTGGGGAGCTGCTATCGACTCCTACAATCAGGCAGTTGCGGCTGGGTTGAATAATGAGATCGACTTCATCACTAACTACTATATTTTCATCCAAAAGGACTATGACTTAGCCATTGCCATTGCCAAGGAAAATCAATCCCGGGATCCCCTCCACATCATCAGCTACTGGTGGCTGGGACTTTGCTACTACCTCTCTGGTAGATTTGAAGAGGCTCTTCCTGCCTTTGAAGAAAGCCTGCGGATTGACCCAAACTTCAGTGAGGCTCTTCGTTGGAAAGGCTTGGTTTTAGGCTATTTGGGGAGATTTGAGGAAGCCTTTCAAACGCTTGATAAGGCTGTTGACTTAACAAATGGAGAGGGCTTGGTCAAACTAGACCTGATGACTGTCAAAGTACTGAGCGGAGAGACGGAAGGAGTCCTTGAGGAACTCGAAAACAGTCACTACATCGACCCCTGTGACCCTGCGGCTTTGTACAGCCTGATGAACCGACCCGATGAGGCAATACACTTTCTTAAGAAAGGATTGGAAGAGAAATCAAGCATGATGGTCAGCCTGAAATATTGGTGGGTTTGGGATAATATCCGGGAAGACGAGCGCTTTCAGGAAATCTACGATCAGATGAATTTCCAAGACCACAAAGCCCACCGTCAGCATCCCTCCAATCAGCAGCTTATCATCGCCCAAAACAGTCAGATGTCCGAGGAGGAATGTGAACATTTTCTTCAAAGCCTTCGGGAAAAAATGGCCTTGGAAGAAGTGGTGACAGATACCAACCTAACTTTAAGATCTTTGGCAGAACAAATTGAGCTGCACCCCAACAAACTTTCCTGGCTGATTAATATGAAATTGGGCCAAAACTTCAATGACTACATCAATTCCCATCGCCTGGCGATTTTCAAGCAAAAAGTAACCAATAAGGCGAATGCCCATATCACGCTTTTAGGCTTGGCCTATGAAAGTGGATTTACTTCCAAATCGGTATTCAATGACTTTTTCAAAAAATCCACCGGACTTACGCCCAAGGCTTGGGTGAAAGCTCACAGAAATTGATTTTTATGGAAAAACCGGAAAGATTCAGCACTTATCAAAAGCTAGTGATCCTGGGTCTCTCCTGTTTACTTTTCACCGTAGTACTGGATTACATGCTCCTTCCAGCCTTGAGCGGTACCTTGCTTGCTGAGCTTCAGCTTAGCACCGAGGAGTTTGGCCTGATTGCTTCAGCTTATGCCTTGAGCGCCGGGATTTCTGCCCTGCTAGCCTCCGGTTATGCGGATCGTTTTGAGCGAAAATCCTTTCTTTTGGTATTCTATTCCGGCTTTTTGATCGGCATAGTGATGTGTGCCTTATCACCCTCATTCTTCATACTTCTAATTGCCCGAATCATCACCGGTGCCTTTGGAGGCGTAATGGCTTCAATCTGTTTTGCCATGGTAGCCGATTTGTTTTCGCTGTCGCAAAGAGGTCGGGTCATGGGCTGGATTCAAATGGCCTTTGCCGCAAGTCTAGTGATGGGTCTTCCCTTATCCCTGTTTATTGCTAGTTCTTTTTCCTGGCAAATGGCTTATGCGATGATTTTCTGTTTTGGAGTTTTAGCGCTTTTGATGATCATTTTTCTCATTCGTCCTTTGGCTAATTCCACCGAGCTCTCACCTCCTTGGAGCCACATTTTTTCCAATTTGAGAAAATCCTCCTACTGGACCGTGTACAGCACGAATATTTTGATTGTGGGTGGAGATGTGATCTTTATGACTTTCAATGCCGCCTTTCTCACCAATAATCTGGGGCTTGCAGAAAGCCAACTTCCCTATGTGTATGGAGCTATTGGAATTACTAGCCTTTTAGCGGCTCCTATTTTTGGAAAACTAGCCGATCGATTTGGGAAATGGTCCATCTTCGCTTTCGGCACCTTGCTTTCCGTAGGAGCGATTTTGATTTACACGGCGGGAGCAATTCAGAGCTTCGAATGGATTATTTTGGTGCATTCATTTCTGTTTTTAGGGGTAAACGCTCGAATGGTCTCTTCAACAGCCTTGGCTACGGCAGTCCCGAAAAAGTCTGATCGAGGCGCATTTCTGGCAATTGACTCCTCCGTTCAGCAATTAGCAGGAGGCCTTGCTGCTGCCCTTGCAGGTTGGGTTATTTTTCAAGCTGCGGATGGAAGCTTGCTTCATTATCCCCAGATCGGATGGCTGATAACTGTTTTGATGATTTTTTCTGCAGGATTGGTCTTTTTGGTCGATAAACAGGTCAAAGCAGACTCTAGATTGGAGTCAGTTTGAATCGAAAAAGCTTGATGGCAAAAAGTCCGAAATCATATATCCGGACGATTGACCTTGCTATTTCCTCCACCTTTGATTCAAACAAAAAACGTAGATTATGACAGGACCAGATAAAAACCAAGCCTTTCCCTTAAGCGGCTACGATCGACTTTGCTTTCTCAAGAATGTGATCAAAAACCCTCAAATTCAGGTTGGCGACTATACCTATTATGATGATTTTGAAGACGTTCACAATTTTGAGAAAAATGTGAAGTACCTCTTCGATTTTGTGGGAGAACGATTGATCATCGGGAAGTTTTGTATGATCGCCTCAGATGTAACCTTCATCATGAACGGCGCCAATCATCTTTCCAAATCTCTTTCCTCCTATCCCTTTGCTATTTTTGGAAAAGAGTGGGAAATAGCCATGGAAGGCAAAAGCTATCCTCACAAAGGTGACACTATCATCGGGAATGATGTGTGGATAGGATATGGAGCGACCATCATGCCGGGAGTTCAAATCGGAGATGGAGCCATCATTGCCAGCAAGGCAGTAGTCACAAGAAATGTAGAGCCCTACACCATCGTGGGGGGCAACCCAGCTCGGGAAATCAAAAAGCGCTTTTCTGAGGAAAAAATCGAGCAACTCCTAGCTTTGAAATGGTGGGATTGGCCCATAGAACGAATAACCCAAAACGTGCAACATCTTACAGGAGATCAAATAGAAAATCTTCTCTAATCCAGAGTTAACCTTATTCCCATTAACTCAAATGCCAGAAGGAAACCCCTCCTTTTGGCATTTCTTTTTTTAAAAGCACACCCAAAGTCTGACTTTTTTACCTCCAGCTACTCCAAAGTCCGGGATTTCACCAAAAAGTCCCGAATCATAATTCAAGACGACTGGCAGCTATCTCCAGCCCAACTTTGTCCCAGTCATTTATCAAAAACCTAACTCATACAACAATGAAAAATAAAGCAATTACCCTAGGAACAGGAATTGGTGTCGCCATCGGGACACTAATCGGAGTAGCCACCGGTACAGCCATCGGAATCATCGCACTCGGAATATTGGGAGTGGACTTTGACAATCAAATCACCTTCTGGATCAGTACGGGAATGGCTGTAGGCGGAGGAATCAGTCTGGTCAACTTCATGCTCAAGTCCTCAAAAGAAGAATAACTCAGGGGCAAAAGTCCGGGATTTCATCAAAAAGTCCCAAATCATAATTCAAGACGACTGGCCTTGGCCTACAGCCCAAATTTGTCCTATCAATTTGAAACAAACACAAGTAAAACTTAAACAACACAAAAAATGAAAAAGCTAATCTTTATCTTCTTCGTCAGCCTGATTACAACTCTGAATATTCAGGCCCAAACCGAAAAACCACTACGCAAAGGCTTCACTGCCGGCGTCTCTTTAAATGGAAGCGTATTGCATTTCACCCAAGGCATGAGTGAGGATCCAACCCAAGGCGGCATCTCTCTTCCCAACTTGAAAATGGGTTGGTTTGTATCTCCCCGAACAGCCATCTATGTCAATACCGTCGGACAAATCTATGAATCCGAAGGGGTCGACAGGAGCTTTGAAGGTATTATCCCATCCATTCAATATTGGGCTACTGACAAATGGTGGATCAGTGGTGGCTACGGTGCATCCTTGGATATGCGAGCACTTTACGAATCTGAAGCAAACTCCAAAAAAAGTGAGTGGGGAAAGGGAGTTTTGATCTCCACAGGCTATGAAGTACTGCAGCGGGAAAAGTGGGCCTTAGACATCCAAAGCCGTCTCTACATGGGCCGTGTCACTCGAAGTGAGGGTGGAAATCTAGACGCGACCAATTTCTCCCTTGGAGTGGGTATCACGCTCTTTTAAAGGCCAAACCATCCAAATCAGAAGGGAAAAGTGCTGTGTGATTCAGCCGCTTTCCCTTCTAAGTTTCTCCAACTTTATTCACCATGAAAACCCGAACTCTTTATATCTTCCTTATAGCCATGTCCTTCTTCCAATTCCTCTTTGCACAAGACATACTCAAAACGGAGAAAAAGCTAGATAGCCTTTTCCAAAAAACAGCTGGAAAAGAGCTGATTCAGAATGCACTCTTCAGAGTAGATTCCAAAGCCTTGGATTTTCAACAAAGCTGGGCTTATGGGCAATTCAAGGACGGAAAAAAAGTAGAAACCAACAGTCCTTTTCATACTGCCAGCCTGGGTAAGACCTTTACAGCAGTGATTATTGCCCAGCTGGTAGAAGAAGGAAAACTGGGCTATGATTTACCCATGTACCAATTCCTACCCGACTCAGTCACACAAGGTCTTCATGTTTGGGAAGAAAAAGATCGGACCCGAGAGATTACCATCGGGCATCTTTTGCAGCATCGATCGGGCCTTTCGGATTACTTCGAGGATCAGCCTAAAACAGGAAACAACATGTTAGAAGTCGCTTTCGAAAAACCGGATAAGTTTTGGACTCCCCAAGAAATGTTGGACTTCTACAAAGCGGGGTTTCAAGCGCGTTTCGCCCCAGGAACAGATTACCACTACACGGACACAGAATATTTACTGCTCGGACTAATCATCGAAGCATTGGAGCAAAAGCCTCTTCATGAGGTATTCCAAGAACGGATCTTTGGGCCTCTTGGAATGGTACACACTTCCATGCATTTACGGTCGAAGCCTTTGAAAGAGCCTGCAACTCCGCTTACGGAGATTTACTTCGGAAAAGAAGAAGTATCGAAGATGAAAAGCCTTTCCAGTGATTGGGCAGGCGGGGGTCTCCGAAGCACTACAAAAGATATTTCCATCTTTATGAAAGCTCTTTTTGAGGGAAAATTGGTCGATACAGAGATTTTGGAAGCCATGCAAAACTGGACTCCAGCCAGCAAAGGCACCTATTACGGCTACGGCTTAATGCAATGGAGAATCAGAGAGTTATTTCCGCTTTTACCCAATTTGACCCTTATCGGGCATCATGGCTTCACTGGAGCCTTCATGTACTATTGCCCGGAACTTAACACCTATCTCAGCGGCACTTTCAATCAATCTGAATTCCATAAAGGATCTGTGGAGTTTTTAATCAAGGTATTGATGGAGCTAAAAAAAACAAAAACTGATTCTCAAACACCCTAATCTAAACCACACTATTATGCAAGGAAAAATAATACTGGCAGGAGCCACCGGCTATTTGGGAAGCTTTATTGCCCAAGAGCTCAAAGACCAAGGCCATGACTTTTTGGCTTTTGGGAGAAGCGAAGAAAAGCTCAAAAAACTAGGTTTAGCTGAAAAGGAATTCCAGGTCGTCGATGTCACAAAGTTGGCTACCTTTCCAAAAATCGAAGAACCGATAGACACCGTAATTTCCACCGTCGGGATTACTCGCCAAAAAGACGGTTTGAGCTACATGGATGTGGATTATGGTGCCAATTTGAATCTTTTAGAATTTGCCATGCGTCATCGGGCAAGGAAATTTATCTACGTCTCAGTCCTAAACGGAGAGCATATGCGGCACTTAAAAATTACCGCCGCCAAGGAGCGCTTTGTAGATGCTCTGAAAGAATCTGGCTTGGAGTACAGTATCATAAGACCCAATGGCTTCTTCTCTGATATGGAAGACTTCTTAGCCATGGCCAAGTCAGGTAGGATTTACCTTTTTGGAGATGGAGAGTACAAGCTGAACCCCATCCATGGATTAGACTTGGCGCGAGTGGTCATAGATAGCATTACTTCTCCTCAAGAGGAGGTAGAAGCCGGAGGTCCGGACATTTTTACTCAAAATGAAATAGGCCAATTGGCCCTTGAAGCCATGGGAAAGGAAGGGAAGGTCGTTCATTTACCCGATTTTCTCCGAAAAGCAGCACTTGGTATGATGCGGACCTTTACAAGTTCTAAGACCTATGGACCAATTGAGTTCTTTCTGAGTATGATGGCTCAGGACAATGTGGCTCCCCGCCATGGCGTGCATCGCCTAGATGCATTCTTTCGGGAGGAAGGAGATAAAATCCTAGAATAAAGTGTCTAAAATCAAGGATATGGTGAATATTTCTCAGGACTCGATCCGAATTATTGACCCATCCTCTAGTTCCAATTCGAAAACTCCCTGGGCTAGAAAATCGCGAATCCCCAATACATAATCGCAATGACTTGGAAACACCTCCCGTGCTTTCTTTCCATTTATCCTTCTAATTTTTTGCCCAAGCCTCAAAGGCAGTTCAGGAGTGGTTCGGTCGACTACCCATAAGCCATCCGAACCGATTCCAGGAATAAAGTCGATCGTTTCTGGAATTTGAACTTCTTCTCTTGGGAGGAGCGTGATTTCCTTTTTTTGATAATCCATCAGTATTTCAAAATGCTTCAGAAAGTCTGTTCCAATCAATCCCTTACCCAAACTCGAAAACTCTATAGGGATGCTTTGCTCAAAACCTCCGAAATTGATTTTTACCTTTTTGACAAGGATGGAATCTTGACTCGATCCAAAAATCCCCGTAGTCGATTGATCCAAAATTATTTTTTCTACTTCCCCGGGAATCTGATCGGCAAGGGAGAGGGGCAGGACGATCCCCCCATTGTAGCCCAAGTCAAAAATCACTCCGCTGGCCTTTTTTCCTCCCAGGGTGAGGTCTACCTCGGGAATACCGGTGAGCTTTTCATGGTCAAAAGGAATGTGATACTGAACCTCCATCCGGTCAGGCTGGAATGCCGAATCAGAGAAGGAAAGCATTTGATCCTGAAAGTCGACCTTCCAATGGGCCAAACGAATCAAGTTTGATCCTACCAAGCCATGTGGAGCTAGACAAGGGCTGCTAGAGGATTTATCATATACAAGCTTACCAGCTGAGAGATTTCTGAAGGGAATTTGACCCAGCATCCATTCTTCTACTCGGGTGATTTCCAATTCCCGAGAAATCCCTGCAGCGGTCGAATTATCCCTTGTAGCCAAGGTAGGCATCCCCAAGCTCTCGGCTAAGTCCTTCTCTACCTTGCAGTCAAAGGCTCCCGTATCAAAGATAAACTCACGGTTGGTATCACTTCCATTGAGTTTAGCTTGCACGACAATAAGACCCTTTCTCAATTCAAATGGGATTTCCTCTAAGTAATTGCTAGCTCCGACCTCCCCATTTTTGAGAAGGCGAACTTGCGTCAAATAATCACAGCTACACAGACTGAATAAGAATACGATCCAAACTAAATTTTTCATTATGCTTTTTTTGTTTTTTGCTCGAAAGAATGATTAATTTTTTGCTGCCAATAAATGAGAAGAGGAATACCAATAAGACTCGGTAGTGTAAAGGCAAGAAATGGATCCATATAGCCATACCTACTCACCGTAGTAGAAATGAAAGCGGTCAAGGTAGCAATATATCCCCCCATCATATTTCCGATATGGGATAAGTACCAATGCCAAGATTTTTGAGGTTTGAAAATGAAGGGTGACAAATTGGTATAGCTGATAGCCAAGCCTCCAAGCCCAAAACCAATAGACAAGAGTGCTCCACCCGTAAAGAAGCCGTTTTTGAATACATAGAAAAGACCCAAGCCCAGAAAAACGAAGTTTGCCAAAGCATTGATGCTTCCGGCTATCCAGTCTACTTTTTCAGGCTTTTGATCACGATGAAGTTGCTTTAGCTTAAGTGCTCTCACACCCGCAAAGACTGAATAGTAACTTAGGAAAGCGATCAAAAAAAGGAAGCGATTATCACGCTCTACAGCTACCCAAACTCCAGAGATAAATACACCTTTCATAGCGATAAAATAAATCTTCCCTGACCCACGGTGTAGCTTTCCTCCTTTGGAAGCAAGAATAGCAAGCAGCCCCGAAGTCAAGGCAGAAAACCCAAATAGAATATGTAATCCAAGAACGATACTTTGAAGGTTCATCCCCTTTTCTTTTTGATTGAACAGGGGCAAAGATGTTGACAAAAAGAGCTTCCAGATCAATGCTGAAGCTATTTGGGATGAATTGGAAGAGTTTGTGACGAAAGGGAAAGCATTAAACCTAAGATTTAAAAAAAGCCAATAAGTCCTGGGACTTACTTCTAGATACAGGTACCCAATCCGGAAAGGACTCTAGGCGTATTTCGTAGTTTCGGGAATTGCCACGTAGTTCTTTTATGCGGTGGCGATTGACCAAAAAGCGTTTGTGAGCATGAAAAAAATCTTCTGCAGGAAGTCGCTCCACATAAGTCTTTAAGGTATTTCGGATAAGGGTTTTTCGAAGCTCATCCTCCTTAGAAAGATGAAAAACTTCTAAATAATTGCCTTCACTCTGAAAGAGAATTATCTCCTCAGCGGGAAGCTTTGCCAAAGGTTTTCCATTTTCATTTTCCAAAATGATCAAATGATTTGACGCAGGAAAGGTCGGGTCCTTTTTAGCTTCACTACTTTCCTTTGGAAAATGTGCAGCCAGGGATTTGATGTTTTTAAGTTGCTTCCGCTGCTCCAAATATTGCTCTGTCAGTACTAAAATGACTACAGGTAAAAAGCTGGCTAAAAGAGTTTTCAAGACTACATCTTTGAAAACATCAACTATCGGCTGATCCGAAAATCCAAGGCTGACAAATGCAATAAAAACCGACAAGCAAATGAGCAAAAGCACGGACAAAATCAGTAGAATTTCATTCCCCAAAGTCCATTTTTCATCCAAGTATTCCTGACTGACCACTGCCCTCAAGAGCGTCACCATTCCCCAGATAGAGAAAGCCGCAACTGCCGAAATGGAAGCGGCAAAGCCCCAACGCCAGCTATCTTCTATTTCACCCAGACCGAAAGGCGCATAAATCCCCAATATCAGAAAAGTCACCAATCCGGGGATCAGCACGCTTTTCCAGTCGAAAATAAAGGGATGAGGCTTAGACCAGAACTTTAGATTCATGATACAACTATAAGAAATTAGGAGGAAATGCTTCTTAGCACTTTGAATAAAGGTCAACGGACAAGCCGAATTCAGACAAATCTTTAAATACAGACTTCTGATTTCCTGTCATTCCCCCCCTGTATCTAAACAATTTAACAGAATCAGTCTTTCAACTATAGTGAGTTCTCACCTTGCTCGAACTGATTGATTATGAAAACCTTCTTATGAAATCGAGCCTGCCTGAAGCAGACAGGCATGACGCTAGCGACAGACAGAGAGAAGGTTATAAGCCCTGCGAGATTCCTCCCGATAATTATCGGGATGGCCTTTAAAAATCAATAATAATCATATGAAAGTATCGGCTTTTTTTGAAAATCTGTATCATCGTTTTTTATCAGAAAAAACGAAGGAAAAGGGCGAAAGTCTGATCTTGGGAATCGCGATTGGAAGTTTTATCATTCATTTAATTCTCATCTTTCTTTCAGATTTCGGGATTTTGAATTTACAATCAGAATTGTTCCAAAATCCCATCTCTGCCATCTATACTCCCTTTTCTTTTATTCTGGTTTATGAGGTTTACCTCTTGGTCTATTACCTCCCCAAGTCCTTCACCACCTACATTGGCAAGCAGTACGAGATCATTTCATTGATTATCATCCGGAGACTTTTTAAAGACCTTGCTACCTTGGAGCTTTCCTCGGATTGGTTTCAGATCAAGGATGATTTACAGTTCAGCTATGACCTGGTCACTTCCCTGCTTTTATTCCTTTTACTCCTCTTTTTCTACAAAAACAGTAAAAAACAATCTTCAAAAACCATCAAAGCCAAATTCACCAAGGAGCTCACCTCTTTCATTCGTTTCAAAAAAATCACAGCAACAATCCTGGTACCTGTCCTTATCGGCATAGCTTTTTACACGCTAGGGAGTTGGGCTTTTTATGTCATTTCACCAGAAAGCAATACAGGCACCTCATTCAAAGATATCAATGCCATCTTTTTTGATGAATTTTTCATGATTCTGATCATCGTAGATGTGATTTTGCTTCTTGCTTCCTTCTACTATACCGATCAGTTTCACAAAGTGATCCGAAATTCAGGATTCATCGTTTCCACGATCTTGATCAGGCTTTCTTTTTCGGTGGAAGGTTTGATGAATAACCTGCTTATTCTAGCGGCTGCTGTCTTTGGTTTATTGATTTTATTGATTCATAATCAATACGAAAAATCCTACGAGAATGCGCTGGAGCATCAGGATGAAAATTCTTAACCGACATAGCAACTAATAATATTGTTTTATTTCCCCGCTTTTTCAGAAAACTAATGAATGTAGTAGATTTTGTTTTTAATCTGGACTTTAATATCCCTACCAGGAGGAAAGCTGCGTAAAGCTTCAATTAAGACCTTGTAACGGATTTTACTAAATCTTCGTAACTTCTTTAAGCAAAAGCCTTTAATTGCAAGATTATTCAGAAGCACTCAATGCTTAGATCAGCTTTCATTTTAATTTTCTACTGGGTAATTCTATCCGTTTTTCAATTATCAAGTGTAATTGCACAAGTTCTGCCTGACACCAAGGAAGTCAATCATTATTATGTAGGGTTCATGGACAATCTCCAGCAAGGCCCTCCGGTGGTTCCCACTCTGGTCATCACAGCTCTGGAGGATCAAGTCGAGGGAAGGATAGAATTTGATGGAAACGCTGTCCCTTTCGCTTTGGCTATTGGTGAAGAATATATATTTGAAAGCAATCCCAGTCTGATCGTCCAAACAAATCGAGTAGTTGAAAATAAGGGCTTTCATATTTATTCTGAAGGAGAAATATCAGTTTATGCTATCAATATGAAGCCTGATTCATTTGATGGCACCTTGGTTTTACCTTTAGATCAATTAGGTTCTACCTACTTTGCCGCCTCCCATTTTGAAAATCAAACCAAGGGAATCAGGCTATCTGAAAGGCAATTCAACAATGAAAGCCAGATTCTCATCGTAGGAACAAAAGACAATACTGATATTCGAATTGTCCCAAGTTCTCCCATAGGAAACTCTCTTAATCCATTTACAATCACACTCAATCAAGGAGAGACTTACCAGATGAAATCAAAGGGAGATTTGACGGGCACAGAGATCTCAGTCATTAATTCCTCCGAAGAATGTGCTCGAATTGCCGTTTTTTCCGGAAACAAATTTGCCGACATAGGAGATCCGGAATGCGGTCCCTTTTCCACATCTCACATTTTTAATCAAAATGAACCCGTTTCGGCTTGGGGCACAAATTATTTTCACATCCCTCTAAAAGATCGGGCATTGGGTGAGTTGGTGAAATTTATTGCGGCTTTTGACGACACAGAAATCTACAGCGGAGCTAATTTGATGGGGACCATCGATGCCGGTGAGTTTCTGACATTGGATATCCAAAACAATCTGGCTCTACAATATACCTCCAATAAACCTGTTGGTGTTTTTGGCTTTGGAAAATCATACTCTTGCGAAATCCTAGACGAAAATTCGGTTCTTTCACCGGCCAATGTGAATAATTATGGTAATCCTCAAATGGTCAATTACTCCCCATTTGAAACCACCAAAACACAGATCACAGTCAATTTCCATCGAGTTTTTTCCACACTTTTCCACTATGCCCAGCTAGTTACTCGCACGGAAAACGTCCCTCAAATGCAAATTGATGGAGAGTCCGTTGCTGATGAGTTTCAACCCTTTGTCAATAATGCTGATTTTTCATATGCCCAAGTTATCCTTTCTCCAGGCTTGCATACGCTAAGTAATCCATCAGGCTTTTCCGGGTATTTTTATGCTGTTGGGCCTTCACAGTCTTATGCAGTTGACTTTGGAAAAGACTTTGAAAACGAGCGATACGAAATCCTTTCAAGTTTTGATGAACTGACAACGGGCTCGCCTCGATTAGCTTGTATAGATCAGGAAGGAACCTGGTCGGTTAATGTTTCCGATCCTTCCTACACTTTTTTTACTTGGGACTTTGGAGATGATTCAGCTATCAAAACAGGCAAGGAAGTGACTCATACTTACCTCGAACCTGGAATTTACAAGGTCAAAGTTTTTGCTTCAATAGATGCGAGTGGATGCGAAGAAACTGAATTGCACGAGTTTGAGGTAGAAGTCCAGGAATTAGGTGGTAAACTCACAGGCCCACTTACCTCTTGTCCTGAAGTGGAAGAATTGACTTACTCCTTTGAAGGTGAAGGTGAAATAGAAGAAGTCCTCTGGAATGCCGTGGGTGGAGAAGTTATCTCACAAACCAATGAGCAGGCGATCATCCGATGGGGAGTAGCCAATTCTGAGGCTTTGGTGCAAGCCACTCCGGTTGGAACTAATGGATGTCCAGGAGAAACAGTGGAGCTGGCGGTGGTCATCAAGCAGGAACTTGAGCCAGAGGCACCCATTGGCTTGGATTTTATTTGTGATTTGGATCTGGAATATACCTACAACGTATCCCAGACCGTTCCCAATCGGAACTATGAATGGGAGATCAGTGGAGGTGCTTTTGTTGGTGGCAATACTGGACCTGAGGTTTTGGTCAGATGGGATGAAAACGAAAGTCAAGGAGTTTTGAGTTACAGAGAATCCAGCACTTTAGATGAGTTTTGTGAGGGCGTATCTCCAGAATTAACAGTTGCACTGAATACTGGCTTTGAAGCAAAACTATTGAGTTTATCAGATGTGACCTGCTTTGGATCGGGAGATGGGGCGATCAATCTGGAGGTGGAAGGTGGTATTCCTCCCTATACCTTCCTCTGGTCTCATGATCAAAACCTTAACGCTGCTTCAGCTTCAGATTTGGCCCCTGGTAGCTATTCGGTAATTATTCAAGATAGCCAAGGCTGCGAAATATCCCTTGAGAACCTAGAAATCAGCGAACCCGCCTCTTTGGAAGCATCTATTTTGAGGCAAGAAAACCCGTCCTGTTTTGGAAATACAGACGGAAGTTTATCCTTTGAGATACAGGGAGGCACCCCACCCTATCGACTCTCAGACCCACTTATACCCGTCGATCAAAATCAGGTCACTTTAGAAAATTTGGGAGGTGGAACATTTACCTTCCTCATTATTGATTCCAATGATTGCGAGACAGAACTCAATGTGACTTTAAGCGAACCAGACCCTTTAGAAGTTGCACTTACAGTGATAAAAAATCCCTGCCCCGAGGAATCCAATGGGGATTTGATCGCTGAGTTGATAGGAGGCACCGCACCTTATACTTACGAATGGAGCGATGGAAGCACTGGTCAATTGAATCAAAATCTTGAAGCGGGAATTTATGAAGTGGAAGTAAGGGATGCATCCGGCTGCGTCGGTATCGGAAGTATAAGGTTGGAAGAGACAGCTCCTAGTCTGCGGCTTCCTACGGGTTTCGATCCTGATCAAGGAGCCTTCGGCCCAATTTCAAATTGTGGAGAACTGAACTACAGTCTCTCAATCTTCAATCGATGGGGTCAGTTGATCTACTCAGGGATTTCAGCATGGGATGGAAGCCTTGATGGAAAAAATAGTCCTCCAGGAACCTACTCCTATCGTATTCATTATGAATTTGTATTAAATGATCAAGTA
Source organism: Algoriphagus formosus (assembly GCF_002807035.1). Classification (GTDB taxonomy): domain Bacteria; phylum Bacteroidota; class Bacteroidia; order Cytophagales; family Cyclobacteriaceae; genus Algoriphagus; species Algoriphagus formosus. Next base: position 197,222 of record NZ_NIUC01000002.1, read on the forward strand.
GTCATGGAGTCTCAAAGTGGATCAGTAATTAAAATTAAATAGCCCAATTTTAAATCAAGTAAAACACTTTAGAGCTGATTCTCTAAGCCTAAAAACAAATTGATTTACGGTTGATTTGCAAATGTCAAACAATGCTTTTATTAGGTCCAAAAACCTCCCGAATTAGCATCAGTTTCCACTCTATCACACCCGGAAAAGTAATCTGTTTTCCTTAAATATCAAGCTTTTAACTGAACCCCATTTGATAGGGGATAGCTTAAGGTAAAAAGCATTTTGAGAGAATCCTCAGCAATCTAAAAAATAAACCCAGCTTTTGGCTGGGTCCCTAGAGTTTAAGATTTGTAAGACTTGAACTTAAAAATCAAATCCGGCAGATATTTTTAACACTCTATTTTTCACATCAGTGTTGAAATAATTTAAACTACTCAAGCCCAAATCATAGCTCAATTGAAGGTTTATTCCTCCGGGGATATACCCACCGATACCTACCACAGCACCTAAGTCATACCCTCTTATCGGCTCGGTACTAGTTTGGACATTTCCGGGCTCCTCATAATTTCTAGATGCCAAAACACTCAACTGTGGTCCTCCAAAGACATTGATAGCAGGAAGAAAATTAAGTCGGAAAAGAATAGGAACATCTACATAATTCAAGGTTTCTGTAATTACGTTGCCATTTGTCGGGTTATTGGTTTCATAGCCCTTTTGCCCAAATTGAATCCCAGGTTCCACCTCCAAAAGACTGGTGCCAAATCGATAGTAGCCCCCCACGTGAAAGCCAACATTGGCATTAAAATTCGTGTCGGAGAAATTAGCCGAAGACAATCCAGCACGAACTCCGAACTGAGCTTTTGCAGAAAAAACCAATCCCAATAGGAAGAAAACAATCAAAATCTTTCTCATATCTGCTTTATGTTTTAAATTCCCGATAAAACTACTAGATCAATCCCGGAAGTGGACAGTTTATTGGATATTTTTTCTCCTCAACTATGACAAAACCTACCCTGTTTGAAAACATCACTGAAGTCAGTGAGGATGTAAGAAACTTCTTTATCAGCAAACTAGAAGAAATACAGGCTGAAAAAGGCTATAAGCTTGAGACAGCAGGGGAAGTGAGCAAATACCTATACTATATCGCAGAAGGCTCCGCTAGGAGTTTTTACATCAGAGAAAATCGTGACATCACGGTGTCATTTTCCCTGGAAGGGGAATTTGTCACGGCGATGCATTCCTTTATCACCCGAAGTCCTAGCTACGAAACGATCGAGACGCTGGAAAAGTCTTTGCTCTATCGAATTTCGTACAACGACTTACAGGAATGCTTCAAAAAATTCCCTGATCTCGAACGAGTATATCGGATGATTTTGGAGAAATATTACATCGCATTAGAGGAGCAGATGATTTTCTCCAAATTCAAATCTGCCCGGGAAAGGTATTTGGAATTGATGGAGAAAAAACCCAAAATTATACAAAGAGCATCCGTGGGACATATTGCTTCATTTCTAGACATGACGATCGAAACACTCAGTCGTGTCCGCGCCAAAATCTGACATTTTGACTTTTGTCAAGGCTAGTTTAGGTTGAAAAAAAGTAGTTTTGAAGCAACCCTAATGCGAAACCCAAAACTATGAAAGCCAAATATATCCCCTTTTTCAGCCTTTTTTTACTTGTCATCATTACATCTTGTAGCGAGACAAGCAATGAACAACTTTTTGATTCGAGCCTTCTCGAAAAACGTTCAGCTGAGGAAGTCGAAAAAGTGGTAGAGGATTTCATCCTTGCCGAAGACAGTACAACCATAGAAATTGGGGAAGGTTTTTTTGACCTCAAAACCCAACTGATTCTTGACAGCAAAGAGAATATCACGATTCAAGGTGCAGGAATGGAAAAAACTGTTCTTTCATTTCGAAATCTGAAAACCGGAGGAGAAGGAATGAAAATCGTGGGCAAAAATATCACTGTCAAAGACCTAACCATAGAAGATGCACCCGGGGATGGGATCAAAGCCCAACATACGGATGGTTTGACCCTTCGAAGAGTACATGCCACTTGGACTCATGGTGACAAGTCCAAAAATGGAACCTACGCGCTTTATCCTGTACAGTGCAAAAATGTGGTAATTGATGAATGCATTGCTGCCCACTCGCGGGATGCAGGAATCTATGTAGGACAATCTGAAAACATCATTGTGAAAAATTCCTTGGCCTATGGAAATGTGGCGGGAATTGAAATTGAAAATTGCGATAATGCTGAAGTCTTTGGGAATACCGCCCGGAATAATTCAGGTGGAATCTTAGTCTTCAACCTTCCGGGACTTCCTAAGTCAGATGGAAAAGGCACCAAGATTTACAACAATAAAATCATTGATAATAACCACAAAAACTTCGCGACGCCTATCGGAGAAGGGCCAAATGGTAATACGGTAACCATGATTCCTCCTGGTTCTGGAGTTGTTCTTCTTGCTGCCAAAGAAGTGGAAGTATTTGACAATGAAATCCTCAGAAATAAAACAGTTGGAGTAGCCATCGCCAGCTATCAGATTACCGGCTTCCCAACTGACGCTCCAAACTGGTCTCCTTACACGCATGATATTTTCCTGCACGGAAACAGCTATGACAGAAGTGAGGGATTTCCAGATCTTAGCAGAGAATTAGGACAGCTTGTGAGCATGTATAATGCTCATGGAAAAGCCAAGACTCAAGATATCGTCTATGATGGCATCTTTGATGAAAGCAGAGGTAATTCCATTGCTCAAAACCCCATGAATATCTGTATTTCTGAACCTGGTTTGGAAAACCTTTATTTTACACAATTTGACCTCAGTGAAGGTGAAGAAAACATTAAAAGCTCAGCTGATGTTTCTCCTTTCTCAAATTGTCAGGTAAATGTGACTACTGACGTTTCATTTATATCAAGTAAGTAATGACTCGCTTTTCAAAGAAAAATATCGCTTCTTATTTATCCTTGAGCTTTTTGCTTGTCTTCTTTTTTTCTTGTCAGAAAGAAGATCAGGTCGAACAATCGCTTGCCTTTGACCCACAAAAAGATCACGAGGAAGCAGACGGTATGTATCCTTATGATTGGCTTTCTACCTACGGTTTCTTTGAGGGAGATTTAAAAAGCTTAACTCCAAGTCAAAAGCTCATCGAATATGAACCTGCCTCTTCACTTTTCACCGATTATGCTTTAAAAAGCAGATTTGTGTGGATGCCGGAAGACTCCAAGGCAGCCATCATAAATGACAAACTTACGCTTCCGGTAGGAAGTGTTTTGATCAAAAATTTCTACTACCCTGAAGATTTTTCAAAACCTGAGGGAAAACGACGAATCATCGAAACTCGCTTAATGATTCATCAGGAAAAGGGTTGGGAAGCTTTTCCATATATCTGGAATGACAGTCAAACTGATGCCAAACTCAAGGTGGTAGGCGGAGAAACGACGGTAAGTTTTGTAAATGAAAAAGGTGAAGATCAGGTCATCAATTACCTCATCCCAAACAAAAACCAGTGCAAGACTTGCCACAATGAAAACGAGAAACTCGATCCTTTGGGAGTAGAAGTAAAACATCTAAATCACGAAAAGGACTTTGATGGCAAAAAAATCAATCAGCTGGCTTATTGGACAGAAATTGGAAAGTTAGAAGGGTTTGAAGGCGTTGAAAATCACCCTAGCATGGTGGATTACAGCAACGAAAGCCTCCCCTTGGCTGACAGAGCCAAAGCTTACTTAGACATCAATTGTGCACATTGTCATCGGGAAGAAGGACCTGCTTCCACATCAGGCTTATTTTTAAGCTATGAGCAAACAGATCCTCTCAAATTGGGGATAAACAAAACGCCAGTAGCAGCTGGAAATGGTGCAGGCAGTCATCAATTCGATATTGTTCCCGGAAAAGCCGACGAATCCATCCTCGTTCACCGGATGAACAGCACGGCAGTTGGTGTAGCAATGCCAGAAATCGGAAGAACGAGCATCCACCAAGAAGGCGTGGAACTGATCCGTGCTTGGATCAATGAAATGAAGTGATTTAGTCAATCACTTTTTTGTCCACATAATTGGAATTGAGGATACCCAAAGCACCCATGTATTTCAGGTCAAAAGTCAGAACATCACCTACCTGATAGTTATTTGGATTCTCTCCCAAATTCATGATCAGCATATCCGAGGAAGCTCCTAATATCTCGATCGAATCATCGGCTGCCATCAGATATTTTGGATCCACATCCAGTAGTCCAATATCTACAATTGCACGGAAGGAGGTTTTTCCATAGAGACTTTCATCTATTTCTACTACTTCACCTTGAGGATTCGCAGCAAGGTTCCCAACCGGAAGTAATGGCTTTTCCTGCATTTCGATAATTTCAACATGCAGTTCAAAAACATCTCCATGCATTCCTTCAATTACCTTTTCCTCGAAAAGATCCACTCCAAAATAGAGCGTCTCCCCAATTCGGAAGTGATTGATTCCCTTTGGTAGCTGCTGTGTAAGCATCAATGGGATAGTCACAGAAGTACCTGCAGATACCCAAGGAATTTTTTTATTGAATTTCAGTTCGATGATCTGCTTGTAAAGCGCAAGTTGAATCAACTTATCCGTGGAAGGCATCACCCCATTTAGGCAATTGAGATTGGTGCCTAGTCCAATCACTTCAATGTTAGGCAAATTGAATACCTGAGAATAAAAATCAAGCAATTGCTCTCCCATGACTCCTTCTCGCAGATCACCGGTCTCTACCATAATGATGATCTTGTGCTTTTTATCCTGCCTCACTGCTTCATCACTGATCCAATGAATGGTCTCCAATTCACTATTCAGGCTGACGTCCGCAAACTCCACCATTTTACCCACATTCCTCTTGGAAACAGGCTTGATGTAAACCGTCTGTACATCAGGGTTGAGGCGTTTCACCATAGCAAGGTTACTGATTCGGCTATCATGAATCTCATCCACTCCTAGACTGATCAATTCCTGCAAGAAAAGTCTATTCCCGCACATCAGCTTGGATACTACTCCCCAAGCCACGCCATTTTCGTTGAATTTCTTTTTAAGAAACTCGAAATTGTCTTTAAGTTTTGTTCGATTTAATGTCAAATAAGCCATCTTATTTTTTCAATCTCATTTCCAAATACTTATTCGTAAAGCCTAAACGCTCATAAAGTCTTTTGGCTGGATTATCTGGCTCAACGTGAAGGGCAATATCACCTTTGGCCAGTTTGATTGCTGAATCCATAATCTTAGCTCCAATTCCTTTGCCTCTTTGGGCAGCATCCACTGCGATATATACCAAGATATTCTCCGGGATGTAACCTGACATGCCTGTCTGATTCATGACAAGGGCTCCGACTATTTTTTGATTTTCACGAGCTACGACTACAAATCCTCCAGCATGCAGACTTTGGTCCAATGCATAATCGAGGCATTTCATCACATGCTCTTTAGGATCCCCATATTTCCCCAAATGCTCAACCAAAAAGTCGGCAATTTCATTCTTTTGAAGAAAGGTGGCATTATCTATTGCTGATAGGGTCTCAAGCTTTATCATATTCTTTATTTATTATTTCAGGATGAACATTAGTATCAATTTTATCTATCGCTATAAAGGCGATCAAAGAGGCTGTCAAACCATAGAGGTTCGGGTCTAGCCCTAGTGGCATTTCTAGATCCAAAAAGGTAAGGACGGCTGTAATAGAACCTCCTAGAATCATCGAAGTAACAGCAGCTTTCCAGTTTCTTTTTCCAAAAAACAGGCCAGCTACAACGGGGACTAGCAGCCCCGAAACCATAAATGCATAAGAATATAACATTAAGCTGAGCACTTCGTTCATTTGCCAGGCCAAAAGAATAGCCACCACGCCAATTAAAAAGGTGATTAGCTGAGAAAGTCTCATCTCGGAGCGATGGGTTCGGGGCTTTTTAGAATTACCCAGCAAGTCAGTGGTCAGATTACCGGATGCAGCCATCAAACATGAATCCGCAGTGGATAATACTGCAGAAAAATAAGCCGACATCATCAAACCAAGGATGCCCGCAGGAAGAATTTGACTCAGCAATACCGGTAATCCCATCTCGGGATCCATGGCGGTGGTAAAACCATCCAAAGCTCCTTGCTCCACTGCCACACGCGCTAGTAAACCTAGGCTAACACCCATAAAGGCCATGATAGGCCATTCAAATAATCCAGCGATAAACCATGCCTTCTTGGCAGATTTCACATCTCTGGCAGCAAAGATTCGCTGATAGAGAGTCATTCCCACAAACCAAATGGGAATAATGGTTATGGCCCAATTGAATAAATCCTGCCAAGCAAGATTCCCAAAGGAGAAAAACTCTGACGGAACGGTTTCTTGAATGGATTGCCATCCTCCCACGTAGCGGTAAGCCATAGGAATCCCGATAAACATTAATCCGAGCATAAGTATAATCCACTGAACCGTATCAGTGTAAATCACTGCCTTTAGGCCTCCCATTACGGTATAAACTACCGCGATAGCCCCCATAATCAATAGAGCCGTGTGCAGGTCAAGTGTTTCAAAGGTTCCTGATGCTAATTTGGCACCTGCCAAAAGCTGAGAGGCGGTAAAGCCTAAGTAGCCCAAAAAACATATGATGGCAGCCACCTTTGCTGTGGTGGAATTATACAAGTATCCGATAATTTGTGGAAAGGTGAAAAACTTGGCAAAAGCCGGATCGGATTTTACGCGTGGTATCAATAAAACTGCTGCAATCCAAGCTCCCAAAAGTCCAGTGAACAACATCCAGGATCCGGATATCCCCATCATAAAGCCTAGACCTCCAAGACCAATTGAAAAACCTCCACCTACATCTGTTGCTACGACGGAGAGTCCGATATGCCAAGAACCAATACTTCTACCTCCTACATAATAATCTTCCTGCCCGGTATTCTTGCGCATAAAAAAAACGCCCACACCGAGCATAGCTAGCATGTAAACAACAAAGATCACCAGATCTATCCAATGCATTATGTAATTGGGTTTGTATCAAAGAATTTTAAAATATAATTTTTTAAAGTTAATGAAAAGGGCTCAAAAATGAAATAAAATTGGGTTTTTAGACTTATTTTGATATAATTATCCAATTTGAAATTAGAATAGTTAAAAATCTATTTTAAACCTTTCAATTCTCCAGTACGAGAAAAACCTATTTTTTCTACAGGCTTCAAAGTTATAAGAACGAGGATTATCTCTCACTAAACGAGGTAAAAACCGGCACCTTCAAAAGCCAAATAGATTAAAAGCCCTAAACCGTATACAACAAAAAAAGCCGGATTTCTCCGGCTCTTTTTCTGTAGTTGTTTTTATTAAACGTTTTCGGTCGTAACAGCAGCAGTGAAGTACTCCCGATTCATTCGCGCGATGTTTGTCAGGGAAATACCCTTTGGACACTCAGCAGCACAAGCACCAGTATTGGTACAAGCACCAAATCCTTCTGCATCCATTTGAGCGATCATTTTCTCTGCTCTATCCTTTCGCTCGACTTGTCCTTGAGGAAGCATAGCAAGCTGAGAGATTTTTGCTGAAGTGAAAAGCATAGCCGAAGCATTTTTACATGCTGCTACACAAGCTCCACAACCGATACAGGTTGCCGCATCAAATGCCTCATCCGCAATTTTCTTAGGAATCGGAATCTCATTGGCATCAGGAACACCACCTGTATTGACAGATACATAACCACCCGCTTGGATGATTCGGTCAAAAGCAGAACGATCTACCACCAAGTCTTTTACAACCGGGAAAGCTTTAGCTCTCCAAGGTTCGATCGTAATGGTCTCCCCATCACTAAAAGATCGCATGTGTAATTGGCAAGTAGTGGTTTGCTGAGGACCGTGAGGCTTTCCGTTGATATGCAAGGAACACATACCGCAGATTCCTTCTCTACAATCGTGATCGAAGTGAACGGGATCTTCTCCTTTTTCTGTAAGCTGTTCATTCAGCACATCCATCATTTCCAAAAAGGACATGTCTTTGGATATGCCATCTATAGGATAGGAAACAAAACCGCCTTTGTCAGCATTGTTTTTCTGTCTCCATACTTTTAATGTCAATTTCATATGAATTTTGATCTTTAATTATTTGTACGAACGCTGAGTCAATTTCACATTTTCGAATTCAAGAGGCTCTTTATGAAGCTCTTCCTCTTGACCCTCTCCAAGGTATTTCCAAGCAGCGACGTAAGCAAAGTTTTCATCGTCTCTTAGCGCCTCTCCTTCTGGAGTCTGGTACTCCTCTCGGAAGTGACCTCCGCAAGATTCTTCTCTATTAAATGCATCATCGATCATTAACTCTCCCAATTCAAGGAAATCAGCAACTCGATGCGCTTTTTCCAAAGACTGGTTAAGTTCCTCGTTTTCTCCAAGGACTTTCACATCTTTCCAAAACTCCTCTCTCAAGGCTTTAATATCTGCTTTGGCCTGCTTAAGTCCTTCTGCAGTTCGAGCCATTCCACACTCATTCCACATGATCTTACCAAGCTTTTTGTGGAAATAGTCAACCGTCTTACTTCCCTTGATGCTCAGTAGTTTCTGGATCCTTTCTTTTACCTCTTGAATGGACTTATCAAACTCAGGATGATCAGCATTCACCGGACTTGGTCCAATCTGAGCTAAATAATCCCCAACAGTATAAGGAATCACGAAGTAGCCATCTGCTAAGCCCTGCATCAAGGCAGACGCACCTAGTCGGTTGGCGCCATGGTCAGAGAAGTTTGCTTCTCCTAATGCGTACAATCCAGGGATAGTAGTGCTTAGATTATAATCCACCCAAAGACCACCCATTGTATAGTGCACAGCTGGGTAAATCATCATCGGTACTTGATATGGATTCTCACCTGTGATCTGCTGATACATATCGAAGAGGTTTCCATATCTCGCACGAATGGTATCTTCTCCGTCTCTTTTGATCGCATCTCGGAAATCCAAGAAAACTGCCTCTCCTGTTTCGTTTACTCCTCTACCTTCATCACATACGTATTTCGCATTTCTGGAAGCCACATCACGAGGCACTAGGTTACCAAATGAAGGATACTTTCGCTCTAGGTAATAGTCTCGGTCGTTTTCAGGAATATCATTTGCTTTGATTTGGCCTTTACGAAGCTTTTCAGCCATCTCTACAGTTGATGGCACCCATACTCTACCATCATTTCTCAAAGACTCAGACATCAACGTCAGCTTAGACTGATGATCTCCAGAGACAGGAATACACGTCGGGTGAATTTGAGTATAGCAAGGATTAGCGAAGTAAGCACCACGCTTGTGAGCTCTCCAAGCGGCTGTCACATTGGATCCCATCGCATTGGTAGAGAGGAAAAATACGTTTCCATATCCACCTGTACAAAGGAGAACTGCATGAGCAGCATGCTTTTCGATGGCTCCTGTGATGAGGTTTCTAGTGATAATACCTCTTGCATGTCCATCTATTTTGACCACGTCCATCATTTCGGTACGTGGGTAAAGCTTCACCTTACCATTAGCTACTTGACGGCTAAGTGCAGAATATGCACCAAGCAACAACTGCTGTCCGGTTTGACCCCTAGCGTAGAATGTTCGGGATACCTGAGCTCCACCGAATGAGCGGTTAGCCAAAAGTCCACCATATTCTCTCGCGAAAGGAACACCTTGCGCTACACATTGGTCGATAATATTAACTGAGACTTCCGCCAATCGGTAGACATTGCCTTCTCTTGCGCGGTAGTCACCTCCCTTGATGGTGTCATAAAAAAGACGGAAAACGGAATCTCCATCATTTTGGTAGTTTTTGGCTGCATTGATTCCACCCTGCGCTGCGATAGAGTGCGCACGTCGAGGGCTATCCTGGAAACAGAAAGCTTTGACATTGTATCCCAACTCTGCCAAGGAAGCAGCCGCTGAAGCGCCTGCCAATCCTGTCCCCACCACGATTACATCGTACTTTCGTTTGTTTGCCGGATTGACCAGCTTCATGTTGAATTTATGCTTAGTCCATTTTTCCGCTAACGGACCAGCTGGTATTTTGGAATCTAGTATCATCTATATTTGATTTATTTTCCTTTATCAGTTTATAAGCTCTGAATATACATTACGATCGGAATCAGCGCAAAAAGTGCTGGGATCAAGATCGAAAAACCTGTGCCTATTTTTTGGATCAATGGTGAGTACTTAGCATGGTTTAGCCCAAGGGTTTGGAAAGCACTGGCAAATCCATGTGAAAGGTGAAACGCAAGAAAGCCCATAGACACCACGTAGATCACGACATACAGGATATTGGAATACGCTTCAGAAACGATTTTAAACCCATCCTTGTAAATCATACCTCCATATTCAGCGGTAGGCATCTCTCCAAATTTGAATTCATACCAAAAACCTCTCAAGTGAATGATCAAGAAAATCAAAATCACTGTACCCAAGATTCCCATATTTCGGGAAGACCAAGTACTGTTTGTGCTTGCTTTTGAAGTAGCATAGTTGACTGGTCGAGCACTTTTGTTTTGTCGACTAAGAACTGCCGCGTAAATGATATGGATCAAGATAAACGCGAAATTTCCGATGGATACGACCCGGATGAAAGGGTTGTTGGCCATGGTCTCTGCATAAATGTTAAAGGATTCGCCATTGTCAGGAATGAGCAATTGTAGGTTTCCTGCCAAATGCACTACCAAAAACAAAATGAGAAATAATCCTGTCAAAGCCATTAGAAGCTTCCGACCCAAGGTGCTATTCAAGGTTTTTGTAACCCAACTCATAGATTTTTTCTTTGGTTAAAACGAACTTGTTTTTCTAAACTGGAGCCAAATTTACGCCCCGAACAGCTAGTAAACAATCCATTCGTCAAGCCCAATCTTATTTTAAAAGGTTCTAAATAATTTGTGCGATTTTAGAGTCTTTTACCCATAAAATCACATCAAAACAACCTACTGTTTGATTTTATTGTTTGATATTGAAAGGAATTTCTACTTTCTTCCGTTTATTTCGTAGAGAGTTTATATACAAACCATATTGCTTGGTAACCTTTGCCTTGCAAAAGGTGTTTTGATCAACAATAGAGAACTTGAAAAATATGAAGCTCAATCATTTCTTATCACTATTTTTTTGCTTTCTGCTTTTGAGCGTTTCCCAAGCCTGGGCCACTCACATTCGGGCAGGTGAAATCATCGCTGAACGGATCTCCGTCCAAACTCTAACGTACAGAATTACTGTTGTTGGATACACGGATACCCGGTCTAATGTTGTATTTGGTCCTGGTGTGATCAACTTTGGGGATGGTCGAGAAGAACAACTCAATACAGAAAGTGATTTTTCCCTTGTCGAATTGGTTGCGCCACAAGTGGAGAAAAATACCTTTGTCATCACGCACACTTTCCAAGGACCTGGAACTTACAATATCCGATTTCAAGAATTTAACAGAAATGATCTCACGCTTAACATGGACAACTCGGTGGACACACCTTTCTATGTTGAGACTCAAATTACCATTGATCCATTTATCGGGGTGAATAATTCCCCAGTTCTTACAATTCCTCCTGTTGACAATGGAGCAGTAAACGTTCGTTTTATTCATAATCCAGGGGCTTATGATCCGGACGGAGACAGCTTGGCTTATGAATTGGATATCCCAAAGCAAGCTTTCCAAAGACCGGTAAATAACTACCGTGACCCAAATGTCGCTGAGTTTTCTACCAATCAGGAATCAGGAGCGACTCCGGCACTTTTTGGAATAGATGAAGTTTTTGGTGACTTAATCTGGGATGCACCTGGTACAGCGGGACAGTTTAATGTTGCTTTCCGAATCAAAGAATATCGAAAACTCGATGGCGTATGGACTCAGATTGGCTATGTGGTTCGGGATATGCAAATCATCATTGAAAACTCCAATAATCGACGCCCCGAGCTGATTCTACCGCCTGATCTTTGCGTGGAAGCTGGAACACTGATTGAAGAAATTATTCAAGGTCAAGATCCTGATGGCGATCCGGTGAAAATTGAAGTCTTCGGCGAACCCATGGAAATTACTACTTCTCCTGCCAGCTATAGTCCAGAAGAGGCATTTCAGTCTTCCCCTGCCGTGATCGATTTCAATTGGCAGACAGTCTGCAACCATGTGCGTGCACGGGAATATGATGTACGAGTAAGAATTACGGATCAACCCCGTTCGGGACCTTCTCTAGTGGATGTGAAGACTTGGCGAATCAAGGTGATTGGTCCACCACCCGTCTGGGATGATTTGGAGCAGCAGCAAGGCAGAACTGTGGATCTGACATGGGATCCTTATGTCTGTGCAAATTCGGCTTCCGAAATGCAGGTTTGGCGAAGAATCAACTCCGACCCTTATGTTCCGGACAGTTGCGAGACAGGAATCCGTCCTGGTTTTGAGCTAATTGGAACCACGGATATGGAGACTTTCAATTTCACAGATTTGAATGGTGGTGCAGGTTTAGCTCCTGGAAATACTTATTGCTACCGATTGGTGGCAGCTTTTCCAGAACCAAGACTTGGTGAAAGTATCGTTTCTGAAGAAATCTGTATTACGATCGACGTAGATGTACCGATCATCACGAATGTAAGCGTGGAGGAAACAGATGCTGAAAATGGGGAAATCTTTGTGAAATGGACTCCCCCCTATGATATTGATCAAACACAATTCCCTGGACCTTATACCTATGAGCTCATCAGGCAGGATGGATTTACAGGGACCAGCAATCGTGTAAGCCTAGGGACGACAAGTGATACCTTATTTACAGACACAGGACTAAATACAGAAAACCTGGTATACAACTACAAGGTCATTCTTCTAGACAACGGTACCAAAATAGATACATCCTCGACTGCTTCCTCGGTTCGTTTAGAACCAAGTATAATTAATCAAGCTATCGAGCTAAATTGGACATTCGATGTGGCTTGGAATAATTCCATCTCGGAATTTAGGCACGAGGTTTACCGAAACAGAACGGATGCGGATGCTCAGGATGAAGATACTTTTGAGCTCATTGCTGAAGTGGATGTCACCCAAAGCGGTTTTGTCTTCCTGGACGATGGCAGCTTCAACGGTATTCCATTAGTCAGGGATATCGAATATTGTTACTATATCGTCACCAAAGGTGCTTACAATGTGGAAGGGCTTGTTTATCCATTGGAAAACAAATCTCAAATCGTCTGTGCCAAACCTGATGACAATAGACTCCCCTGTCCTCCAGTCCTTACTTTCGAAGGTCCTGAATGCTCCGCTTATTTAGCAGAACAGCCTTGCAACACCAATACGTTTGTTCATGATTTGAGTTGGGAACCTGATTTCTCAGGCGATTGTGATGACGAACTAGCTGGATATAGACTTTATTTCACCCCAGACGGAGAAGAAGGTCAGTTTGAATTGGTGGCTGAATTGAGTTCGCTAGAATTGGCTACAAGAATCAACAACCTTCCAACCTACAGAGGCTGTTACTACATCACAGCTGTCGACAGATCGGGGAATGAAAGTGAGCCGAGTAACGTCGTCTGTGTGGACAACTGTCCTAATTACGAGTTACCAAATGCCTTTACTCCGAATGGTGATGGTCTAAATGACACATTTATCGCCTTCGACAACCCATTCTCTCAATGTCCTAGATTCGTGACGGGCGTAGAAATATTTATTGTCAATAGATGGGGAGCTGAAGTATTCCGCTACAATAGCCTGGAATCTGCCGAGAATGACATATTTATTCGTTGGGATGGTCGAGACCAAAACGGTAATGAATTGGCCGCAGGTACTTATTTCTATTCAGGAAAAGTATTCTTCGATGTCTTAGATCCAAGCCAGCGCGAGCAGGAACTCAAAGGCACCATTCAGATTCTTCGATGAATCGCCAAAAATCAATAATCTTCTTCGATGGAGTCTGCAATCTTTGCAATAGATCCATCGATTTTATCATCAAAAGGGATAAAAACAACCAATTTTTGGTAGGAGCGCTTCAGGATGATTTTTCTAAGAAAATCCTAAGTTACTACGATGTCAAAGAGGATTACCTTGATTCATTGGTACTCCTTGAGGGCGACAATATTTACTACAGAAGCACGGCGGCATTAATGATTTCCAGAAAGCTTTCTGGCTTTTGGCCATTTTTTTACGCCTTCATCATTCTACCCGCATGGCTTCGGGATCCGATTTATGATTGGATTGGAAGGAATCGCTATCGTTGGTTTGGAAAAAAAGAAACTTGCCGAATCCCGACCCCCGAGGAAAAGTCTAAATTTCTTTCCCCTGAAAATTTTTCTCAAAAAGACTGAATAATCATCCAATAAATCGGCATCCCCAAGGTGATATTGAAAGGGAAGGTAATCGCCAAAGCCATGGGAATGTAAAGACCTTCATCCGCTTCGGGATTGGCTAGCTTCATGGCCGCCGGCACTGCGATGTAAGATGCACTGGCTGCCAAAATCGAAAAGATAAATCGATCGCCTGCTGCCGGTGCAATCCAATAACTCAACACCGCCACGATACAACCATTCACCAGTGGAACTAATATGGCGAAAACTGTAGAGAAGTACCCATTTTTGAAAAAAGACTTCAACTTCCGGCCACTACTGATCCCCATATCCAAAAGGAAGACTGCCAGAAAGCCTTTGAAAATATCCGTGACAAAAGGCTTGATTCCTTCCGCCTGCTTTTCGTCAGCGATCAGACCTATCACCAAACTCCCCAAAATCAGTAATACTGATCCATTTGTAAAGGCATGTGTGATGATTTTACTGAGACTACCTTTAGATTTTTTCTTAGTCGAATATTTTCTGAGCAAAACCACTCCTGAAATGATAGCAGGAGCCTCCATCAAAGCCATCACTGCAACCATATGCCCTCCAAAGGTGACCCCTTGGGCATCCAAAAAGGAAGCTGCTGCTACAAAAGTAACTGCTGAAATCGATCCATACGCTGCCGATATAGCCGCTGAATTGGCAGTATTCAATTTGGTACGCAGGATAAAGAAGGTATAAATAGGTACCGCTGCCGACAATACCAACCCGAAAACCAAAGCCCAAACAATGTATAAATCAAATTCACTGTGGGAAAGCTCCTGACCACCCTTGAACCCAATGGAAAGCATTAGATAAAGTGCAATAAACTTGGCTGAGGTAGGTGGTATCTCCAGATCAGATTTAAATCTTACCGCTAGAATCCCCAAGACGAAAAACAGCAAACTTGGGTTGGTGAGATTGTTTATCAGGATTTCAAAATTCATGCGACAAAGATTTGCGGTAAAAAATTTAAAAAAAACAAAAACATAATTTTTTTTTATCGTATTAGTAGGATGTATTATAAAATATTATGAATCTAAACTTCAACCATCTCAAAGCCCTGCAGGCAGTGGCTAAGTATGAAAGCATTACCAAAGCCGCTAAGTCTTTGGATATGACTCAGCCCGCGGTATCCGTTCAGTTGAAAAACCTTCAGGATCAGTTTGATGTCCCGCTTACCGAAGTGATCGGTAAAAAGGTCCACATCACGGAGTTTGGTCTTGAACTCGTTGAAATGTCAGAGCGCATATTCAGCGAAATGAATCAAATCGAGCAACGGATGAAAGAGCTAAAAGGACTCCTGGCCGGTAAAATCCGCATATCAGCAGTCTCTACAGGCAAATATATCATTCCCTATTTGATTTCGGAGTTTATGAAGTTGCATCCTCATGTAGAAATCAGCCTTGAAGTTTCCAATCGCTACAAGGTCTTGGCTCATTTGGAAGAAAACAGCACCGATTTGGCTTTTCTTTCGATTTCTCCTGAGGACTTGGACTTGGATTCAGTGACTTTAGCTGAGAATAAATGGTATTTAGCATGTTCTCCCGAGCATTCAGAAAAATTCCAGAAGCTAATAGATCAAGACAAATGGGGAGAGATTCCGTTTATTTTAAGGGAAAAAGGATCTGGAACCCGGGTCATCATGGAGCGATTTTTTGAAGATCGGGATATTGCTATCAAAAGCCGTATGGAATTATCCACCAATGAAGCTGTCAAACAGGCCGTGATGGCAGGACTTGGAGTGAGTGTTTTATCACTGTACTCTATGCGAAGTGAAGTGGCTGATGGCAGAATCAAACTCCTTGAATTCAAAGGATTGCCCATCAAGGCGCATTGGAGGCTCGTATGGTTAAAGCAAAAAAGGCATCAACCTGCGGTGATGGCTTTTATTCGCTGGCTGACCGAAAACAATCAGGAAGTTTTTGGAAAGCTCCTCAATCCATAAGAAAGGTAAAGGCTTGTGTAAAAGCCCTATATTTGCGCACAAACCAACCTAAAATACATGAACGCATTTGTTTTTCCTGGGCAAGGAGCCCAATTCCCGGGAATGGGAAAAGAGCTGTATGAGACTAATTCTCTTGCCAAAGAGCTTTTCGAAAAGGCTAATGAAATACTTGGATTTCGAATCACAGACATCATGTTTGAAGGTTCCGCTGAGGAACTTAAGCAAACTCAGGTCACACAGCCTGCGATTTTTTTGCATTCTGTAATCTTGGCAAAATGCACTCCTGATTTCAAGCCTGATATGGTAGCTGGGCATTCTTTGGGAGAGTTTTCTGCATTGGTGGCTAATGGAGTCTTGGCCTTCGAAGATGGGCTACGCTTGGTACATCAGCGGGCTTTGGCTATGCAGGAAGCTTGCGAGATTAATCCATCCACGATGGCTGCTATCTTAGGATTGGCAGATGAAAAAGTTGAGGAAATTTGTGCCAGTATCTCAGAAGAAATCGTAGTGCCGGCGAATTACAATTGCCCGGGTCAATTGGTGATCTCAGGAAGCAATAGAGGAATTGAAATTGCTTGTGAAAAAATGAAAGAAGCAGGTGCAAAAAGGGCGTTGCCCCTTCCGGTAGGAGGAGCTTTTCACTCTCCACTGATGGAGCCAGCACGAGAAAAACTTCAAAAAGCCATCGAAATGACACAATTCTCTGTTGGCTCTTGTCCAGTTTACCAAAATGTAAGCACTACGGCTGTCACGGATGTAAACGAAATCAAGGAAAATCTTATCGCCCAGCTCACTGCACCGGTAAAATGGACTCAATCTGTCCAGAATATGGTGAAGGATGGAGCTACCCAATTTACCGAATGCGGCCCCGGAAAGGTACTTCAGGGTTTAGTCAAAAAAATCCATCCGGAAGCGCAGGTTTCTGGGCTTTGATCTTAAAAAGCTAGGCTGTCTTTTTCAGAAGGCAGCCTATTTTTTCCATTTTTTTACTTTTGATTCATCCTCACAGGCTTCGAGAAGCCCCAAAGAATTTTTATTAAGCTTGGGGTGAACCCAATCAGGAAGTAACTCGGCAAGTGGTGCTAAAACAAAACGACGCTTATGAAGGTGTGGGTGTGGAATGATAAGGTTTGGCACCTGAATCTCCTGATCTTCCCAATACAAAATATCAATGTCCATGGTTCGATCTCCCCATGTGACTTCGCGCTCCCTACCCAAATCCCGCTCAATGGTCTGCAAAAAGCTTAGAAATTTAAGTGGTACCTCCTCTGTACTTACCAAGAGCACTTGATTCAAAAATTCACCTTCAGCCTTTCCACCCCATGCTTCCGTAGAAAAAATGGATGATTCCCCTTTAATCAGCGCTTTTGAAACAAGCATTTGTTTAGCCTCTCGAATCAGCTGCTCTCGATCGCCTAAGTTCCCTCCCAAAATCAAAACTACCTCTTGAACCATTCCCCTAGAATTTTACTTTCATTAGTCCCTTAAAATAAACTATTTTTACCCCAACTAATACAACTACTATGAAATTCTTAGGAAATGTTCTTGCTGTTATTGTAGGCTTATTCGTTTTCACCATTTTGAGTATCCTGCTCTTTTTTGGTCTGATTGGCATTATTGCGGCTTCCGGAGAGAAAGAGGTATCGCTGGATGATAATACAGTACTACACCTCAATCTCAACGGCCGAATGCTGGTAGAGCGAACCTCTGAGGATGATCTGAATTTTGGACAATTCGGAAACCCCTTTGGAGGAAGTATGCAGGCAGGCATGATTAATCTCAAAAAAGCTATTCGAGAGGCAAAAACCAACGAGAAGATCAAAGGAATCTATCTCAATACCGGACTGATTCTAGCTGGACAAGCTAATCTACTCGAACTGAGAGAAGAGCTAGAAAGCTTTAAAGAGTCGGGAAAATTCATCCTCGCTTATGACGAAGCTTATGGCGAAGGAGGGTATTATTTGGCTTCTGTTGCTGATGAAATTTACCTCAATCCCATGGGGGCTATTGATTTCAATGGACTCGCCTCAGAAGTAATCTTTTTGAAGGGCTTCTTCGAAAAAGTTGGAATCAAGCCAGTAGTATTTCGGGTAGGTGAATTCAAAAGTGCCGTCGAGCCATACATCTTGGAGAAGATGAGCCCTGAAAACCGTCTTCAAACAGAATATTTCTTAGAAGACATTAATCAGGAAATGATCAAGGCCGTGGCAGACTCTCGAGGTTTGAGCCTAGACAGCATGGCCACTATCAATGATCAAATGCTGGTAAGGGAGGCAGAAGACGCGGTAACATACAATCTGTTGAACAGATTGACCTACGAGGATGAGGTGCGTGCTATCCTGAGAGAAAAACTGGGATTGGATGAGGATGACGACATCCCCACCATCAATGCCACAGACCTAGGTTCGTTGGCAAAAACCAAAAACCTCACATCCAAAAATAGAATTGCTGTAATCCTTGCTGAAGGAGAGATCGTCAGTGGCAGTGTGGATGGGGTAATAAGTTCTGATAAATTTGCCAAGGAGATTCGGAAAGCCAGAAAAGACGATGATATCAAAGCGATTGTTCTCCGGGTTAATTCGCCGGGAGGATCGATTTTAGCATCAGAAGTAATCTGGAGAGAAATGAGTGAAGCCAAAAAGGTAAAACCAGTCTATGTATCCATGGGAGAAGTAGCTGCCTCGGGCGGATATTATATCTCAGCCCCAGCAGATACCATCGTGGCTCAGCCTAATACAATCACAGGCTCAATTGGGATTTTCGGCTTATGGTTCAATGTACAGGAATTGATTAATGATAAACTGGGAGTAACGACCGATGTGGTCACCACAGGTGAGCTTTCGGACTTTATGAATGTAGCCCGACCACTAACAGAAGTGGAAAAAACCATCGTACAAAAATCTATCGAAGATGGCTATGAAAAATTTATCAGCCGTGTAGCTGAGGGTAGAAACATGAGTCCTGAGGCTGTAAAAGAGGTTGCCTCCGGAAGAGTTTGGACCGGAAATCAAGCTAAAGAACGGGGCCTAGTCGATGTTTTGGGTGGTTTGGATACCACCATTGACCTTGCAGCCAAGAGAATTGAGGCAGGAGATGATTACCGGGTGATTTATTATCCGCAGCAAAAGCCTTGGTTTGAAAAACTAATGGAAGACTTCTCCGACAATGTAGAAGCTAGAATCCTTCAGGCTCAACTTGGAGAATATTACGGTCTCTACAAAAATCTAGAAAAAGTAAAAACCTATCAGGGAATTCAGGCAAGGATGCCTCAGGAGATCAAAATCAAATAAAGAAAAAGCCTCGGTCGAAATTTTCAACCGAGGCTTTTTTTCATGCCCTTTGCAGAAGAATCAACCAGGCTTTCTCTACATCTCCCTCTTCCAAAGTCTCTTTGGCTAGCAGATGTAAATGATCTGCCCAACTCGCTGGATCATTTTGGAAACGGACCCGCATTTCTTGTATTTCGGGTTTTTCTCCAAACTTTTCGATTTCTACTTCACTTGGTAGACTCTCTACATTTCCCAACCTTCCCAGATTATTCCCAGTCAGAATAGCACTGTTTCGGATTTCCTCTGGAATTTGATCCACTCCGATTCCTAGGGTCCTTAGTGGCTTTGGAATTTCGAAAAGACAAGATCCGTTGGTTCGTGAATACCAATTCCCACCAAGACGAGCCACCAAATCCAATTTATTGGGATCGATTATACCCTTTTCATCCAAAATATCTTCGTCTACATGGACGCAAAGCACTTCACAAATAACTAGGTTTCCCGCTCCTCCTGTGTCACCTAGTGATTTTACCTCATTGACTTTACACTCCATGGAAACCCTAGCTTCTTTGATCCCGGGAGGTTTGACCTGTGAAGAAGGCACGGCCGTAAAACCTGCCTTCACAAATTCATCCACGCCTTTTGGGTACTCGGTACTCGCCAAAGACATTTGCTCGACCATACCATAATGCACCACATGAACCACCACTTCGGGTACCTCATGGACATTTTCCAAGGTATGCTTGGTGGTATTATCACGCACACGCCGAGAAGGAGAAAAAACCAAAATCGGGGGATTGGTACTGAATAGATTAAAGAAACTGAACGGACTGAGGTTAACATTTCCCTCTGAGTCAATGGTACTTGCAAAGGCAATGGGTCGTGGCGCCACGCTGCCTTGTAACAAAGCATGAAATTCAGGAACTGGTAGGTCTTTTGGGTAAATAGTCTTCATGAATCAGTTTGATTGGAAAAATTCATTCTTTCTTAACAGCATGAATTACCTCAGGATTTTTCTTTTGTTCAAATTAAAAGGCAATTTTATCGGACTAAACCCAGAATTTGAAAATGAAATCTCACGCACTTATCAAAAGCCTTTCCCTCCTTATACTTTTCATAATCAGTTTTGCGCCATTCTCCATGGCTCAAACTCACCAACTAGCCACCTTCAACATCCGATGGGATAATCCTGGCGATACTGGTAATCTTTGGAAAGATCGAGCTCCCCATGTAGCCTCTTTGATTCAATTTCATAAAATAGGAATCGTAGGGACGCAAGAAGGCCTAAAGCATCAAGTCGAACAGCTGAGTAACTCCCTTGGGTTTGATTATTTGGGAGTAGGCAGGGATGATGGCGCTCAAAAAGGAGAATACACCGCCATTCTTTATGATGGATCCCAATATGAATTACTTAAACAAGGTACTTTTTGGCTATCCCCTACTCCGGAGGTCCCAAGCAAGGGTTGGGATGCCGCGCTTAATCGGATATGCTCCTGGGGGAAATTCAAAAGCGCTGAGAAAGAGGAGTTTTACGTGTTCAATATCCACTACGACCATATCGGGCAGGAAGCAAGGGAAGAGAGCAGCAAATTAGTTATTCAGAAAATTGAAGAAATTAATACTGAAAAGCTTCCTGTAGTTTTATTGGGTGATTTCAATGTTACACCAGATAATGCTGCCTACACCACCATTACCTCCTCTGATGGCTGGAAGGATGCCCGTTTAATTTCCAGAATACCTTCCTACGGACCATCAGGTACTTTCACCGGGTTTGATTGGGAAAAAATGCCTAACGGAATCATAGACCATATTTTCGTGAAAGGTCAGGTTCAAGTAATCAGACATGGTATTCTAACCGATAATTATGGTAAAAAATACCCGTCTGATCACTTTCCTGTGATGGTTGAGGCCCAATTTTAAAATTTAAGGCTTGTAAAGTTTTAAGTCAGTTCCTCGCTGAATCAATTCAAAATCACGGTCAAATTCAAAAATTGGGACTTTAAAGTGTATAGCAAAAACTGCGATTTGACAATCCATGCTTTTTCTAATGGAAATCCCTTTGGTTCTTAGAGAAAAAAACAAATTTGCCGCTCGAAAGGCTAAGTCCTTGTAGGGTATATCCAGCCATATCAGCGCGTCTAAAAGGTCCCTCAATCTATCAAACTCGAACTCATCTTTTACCCCCTGGAGAATCTCCTGATAAATCGGCGGACAAATGCATACTTGATTTTCCAATAAGAGTCGATTGATTTCCTCTCTGATTGATTCATTTCCACCCCTGAAAAAGGAAATCCAAACACTTGTATCAATTAATACTCCATTCATCAGGTTTCCCGCATTGATTCCAGGTCACCTTCCCAAGCAATTTTTCCTGCAAGAGACGCTAACTCTCTTCTTTTCAGCTCATTGAGATAGGATTTCAAAGCTTTATTAACAATATTTTTTTTTGTCTTCAACTTTGAATGCAATTTAATTTCCTCAATTAATTTATCATCTATTTCAATATTTGTTCGTATCATCTCTGTCTTCATACACATATTTCAAACAAAATATACACAAAAAGAACCAAGAGCAAAAACTAAAATCTCAAACTCTAAGACCTATTAGGAATTCATAATACTCTCAATTTCTTCCGCTTCAATCGGGATATTCCGCATCAAATCGAAGTATCCATTTTCTTGGATGACGATGTTATTCTCCAAACGCACCCCAAGGTTTTCTGCTGGAATGTAGATTCCCGGCTCAACCGTAAATACCATTCCCGGTGTAATCGGGCCATGCATAGTCCCCACATCATGCACATCCAAACCCAAATGATGGGAAGTACCATGCATAAAATACTTTTTGTATGCTGGCCATTTTGGATCTTGGTTTTTCACATCGGTCTGATCGATTAGACCAAGCCCGATCAATTCGGATTGCATGATGAGCCCTACTTCTTTATGATAGTCTTGAATGTTAGTCCCCGGTCTCAGAATATTCATCGCCTCTCGCTGCACACGAAGGACTGCATCATAAACAGCTTTCTGACGCTCTGTAAATTTCCCATTTACAGGAATAGTCCGAGTCATATCTGCGTTGTAGTTACCATACTCCGCCCCCACATCCATCAGCAATAAGTCGCCGTCATAGCAAGGGCGGCTATTCTCGATATAATGCAAGACACAGGCATTGGCACCCGAGGCGATGATCGGCTCATAAGCAAAACCCTTGCTTCGGTTTCTCACAAATTCATGCAAGTACTCCGCTTCAATCTCAAACTCAGTCACTCCGGGCTTCACGAATTTTAAAATTCTTCGAAATCCCTTCTCCGTAATATCACAGGCAATTTGGAGTTGATCGATTTCAGCCTGCTCCTTGGCGCCACGGAGTTCATGCATAATCGGAGCCAGTCGCTCATACTCATGAAGTGGAAATCGCTCCTTGCACGACTTGATAAATCGGGCATCTCGAGTCTCTACCACCACTCCCGCTCGGAGATGCTCATTTGTATTCAGGTAAACGCGCTCGGAAAGCGCCATTACTGAATTGAAGATTTGATCAAAATCTGAAAGCCAATGAATGTTTTTAATTCCCGAAGCTGCTTCTGCTTCTTCTTTGGTGTATTTATGCCCTTCCCAAACCGCGATATGTTCATTTGTCTCCCGCAGGAAAAGTACCTCTCTCCAAGCTGGATTAGGGCAGTCAGGTGCGATCAGGAGAATAGTCTCTTCCTGATCTATGCCACAGAGATAAAAAAGATCATTGTTTTGTCGAAAACGCATCGTGCCATCAGCGTTGGTTGGCATGATGTCGTTCGAATTGAAAATTGCGACCGAATCTTTGGCTAGTTTTTGAGCCAGTTTTTCTCTATTTCGAATGTAAAGCTCCGCGGAAAGTGGTTGGTATTTCATTGTCTATCTTTTATTTTTTTGATCAAAGGGATTTTCAGAATTAGCTCCGTAAAGCAGAATCTGGGATAATTATATTTGATTTGAAACAAGACCGGGATAGAAATTTGTTTTCTTTGTGTTACCGGAAATTGAAATTGAAACAAACTTCTCAGGAATCCAAGTTTGTTTAGAAATCTTGGTTTTTGGTTTTCAAAATAATTTATGCATCAGATAAAAGAGCTTGCAAACGGCATTCGGATCGTTCATCAGGAAGTCTCTCATACGCGCTTGGTCCACTGTGGATTTGTACTCAATATTGGTAGCCGAGATGAGACCAAGGAGCAGGAAGGATTGGCTCATTTCTGGGAGCACATGGCTTTCAAGGGTACCAAAAGACGAAAAACCTTTCACATCCTTAATCGCCTGGAATCCCTCGGTGGAGAGCTCAATGCCTACACAACCAAAGAAAAAATCTGCTTTTATGCATCGGTCCTGAAGGATCATTATTCCAAAGCTGCCGAACTGCTCTTTGATATCACTTTCAATTCAACTTTTCCAACCAAAGAAATCGAGAAGGAGCGACAGGTAATCTTGGAAGAAATGGCCATGTACCGAGATTCACCGGATGATTCTATTCAGGACGAACTCGACGCTTTGGTCTTTGATAATCATGCCCTAGGTCGAAATATCCTTGGAAGAGAAGAGACAGTGGGACATTTCACCCAACAGGATTTCTTTGAGTTTATTGGGAGTCGCCTTGACACCTCCCAACTTGTTTTTTCCATTGTTGGAAACATTTCCTTTGCCAAAGCTTTGAAGATCATTGAAGGCCCACTTTCCGAAATTCCAGCCAAGCGAACTCTCTACCTACGAAGCCCTTTCAAGGGATACCAACCCAAGCTAGAAAGACTGAATCGGGATATCACGCAGTCTCTTTGTGGAATCGGAAGACCAGCCTATTCTCAGCATGACCCAAGAAGGTATAAACTTTACCTCTTAAACAATATCCTCGGCGGACCGAGCATGAATAGCCGCTTGAATATGGCGCTTCGCGAAAAGCACGGGCTTGTTTATAGCATAGAGTCTACTTTCCAGCCTTTCTCGGATGTAGGCTTTTTTGGGATCTTTTTCGGTACGGAAGAAAAGACCCTTCCCAAAGCCAAAAAGCTGGTTCAGAAAGAACTCAAGCGACTTCGGGAAAAAAAACTTGGCAGCCTACAACTGCATATGGCCAAGGAGCAAGCAATCGGTCAGATGGCGATGGCGGAAGAAAACTATGCTGCCCTCATGCTGGTATTTGGGAAAAGCCTGATTGACCATGGCAAAATTGATCCTTTGGATAAGATTTTTGAGCAAATCAAGAAAACAACAGCTGAAGACTTACTCGAAATCGCGAATGAAATCCTAGACCCGGCACAATTAACCTCATTGACTTATTTACCCAATTGATCATGGAATTCATCGATCCGGAACTCCTAGAATATTGTGAAGCCCATACAAGCGAAGAAGATGCGCTTTTGAAAAAAATCACCCGAGAAACGCAGGCCAAGGTACTTATGCCTCGGATGCTTTCAGGTCAACTTCAGGGTAAATTTCTAGAGTTGATGGTCAAAATGCATCAACCGAAAACCATATTGGAAATCGGTACTTATACCGGTTATTCGGCTATTTGCATGGCAAGAGGTCTATCGAAGGGAGGTAAACTCATTACTTTGGATATCAATGACGAGTTGGAGAAAATGGTCAGAGGCTTTTTTGAAGAAAGTGGGTTGATTGCTCAAATTGACTACCGACTTGGGAATGCGCTTGACTTAATTCCAAGTATTGAAGGTGATTTTGATTTTGTATTTATAGATGCCGACAAGGAGAATTACCTTCCCTATTACCAGCTCGTGATAGACCGGGTTTCAAAAGGCGGTGTAATACTCGCCGACAATGTACTTTGGTCGGGAAAAGTCCTTCCCAAAGGCAGAAAAAAACTCGATAAGGATACAGCTGCCCTGCTGGAATTCAACCGATTTGTACAAGAAGACCCACGAGTGGAAAATAGTCTTTTGCCCATTCGGGATGGATTGATGTTAGCTAGAAAGCTTTAAACCCGAAATATGCATTAGACTTCTTATTACGAGTCCAAACCGCTTCAAAATCAATCCGCTTTGCTGCATTTAGCTCAATCACCGTCCCGAGCAGTCGGGATGCCTCATTCGCTAAATACTTGATTTTATTGCGGTTTGATCTCTCACTACAGATTCTAATGCATAGTCCGGGTTAAAGAAATTTTAGGAATCATTTTTGCAGAAGGTCAGAAAGAAAAATCTTTACTGTCCCCATGAAGCTGATTTCTCGCATCATTTTTACCAAAATCCTATTTATTAGCCTTTTTTCGAGTCTTTTCGCTCAAATCCCGCAGGTTCCTGCTGAGATGGAATTTGCCGATCTTATTCTTCGGATCAATCCTCAAGCAAGAAGGGAAATTCAACTCGATGTGGATGCACTTCATCGCAGTCCCAAGCACTTTCAGGTAAAAATGGACCGATTCAATTTATATCGTCCCATAATCGAACGGGAATTTAGGGCTGCAGGAGTACCTGAAGATCTCAAATATTTGGTCATTCAGGAAAGTGGATTGATTGCAGATGCTGTCTCTACATCCAATGCAGTTGGATTTTGGCAATTCAAACAAGGGACGGCTGAGGAAGTATCTATTCGGGTAGATAGGCAGGTAGATGAAAGGAAAAATATCGTCAACTCCTCTCGCGGAGCAGCTTTGTACTTAAGAGGACACAATCGCACTTTTGACAATTGGATGGTATCCCTGATCGCCTATCAAATGGGTGCAGGAGGTGCCAAAGCTTATTTCGGTGATCGCTATCGGGGTAAACGCATAGTCGATGTGGATCGAAATTCACACTGGTATTTCAAGAAATTCCTGGCGCATAAAGTCGCCTTTGGGGAGCAGGTTTTTCAACTCACAAGTAATACCAATTCGCTTCGACTTGCAGAGGTGAAGGTAAATGGCCCTACAAGTTTGGATGCCTTGGCTAAAAAGTACAAGGTCAGTGAGGAGCATTTGAAGGAAATGAATAAATGGACTTCCAACGGAAAAATTCCCGCCGGTGGCCCCTACTACTTGGTTTTTGTGACTGATGATCAAGTAGAGTTTGAAACGGGCATCGAGCCTAAAAATCCAGCAAAAAGTAGTAATGCGGGCAAATCAAGCACCAAGTACAGCACAGCTAACTCCTATCCCCGCATTGCAGGCAACACTACCAAAGCATCCCAACCAGACCAAATCACTGTGAACAATCTAGATGGCGTTCAGGCGGCATCTACCACCACACAGGATACTTTTGCTGAAAAGATCGGTATCAAAGAGAAGCGATTCCGTCGATGGAATGACCTGGAGCCAGGAGAGCGAGTAGAAGCAGGTGAATATTATTACACCGAAAAGAAAAAGGCGAAAGCTGAGGTAGCTACGCACATCGTTCAACCGGGAGAAACCCTCTGGAGCATCTCACAAAAGTATGGAATCAAACTTTCGTCCTTGAAAGCTAAAAACCGTATCCGAAGAGATCAGGATTTGAAAGCTGGCATGGTATTGAACCTCCAAGAACACCGAAAGCGTGGCGAGGATATCCCAGTGGTACAAATTTCCAACCCTTCAAAAACAGTCATTGCCAAAAACGAGCAGCCTGTCACTCAGCCGAAGTCAAACCCGGTCACCTCAGCCTCTTCCAACCAGAAGGCTACGGACCCAGCTAGTTTGACTCATACTGTTTCTCCGGGAGAAACATTGTACGCGATTTCCAAAAAATATGGAGTGACTGTAGATCAACTCAAATCCTGGAATCGAATCGGAAGTCAAAATATCATTAGCGTGGGGCAGAAATTAACTATCTTCAAGCCCTGAAACGCGTCTGTTTTAATCCCATGAACCGATTTCTTCTACTTTTAAGCCTTATTTTCATTGGGCTTGGGGGAAAGCTTCTTGCCCAAGACCAGCAGATTATCCCGGATACGGTTTTGATAGCCGGGGATACCCTGCTCATGATTGGGGATTCCTTGATTGTAGAAGAACCAAAAAAGGAGATTTTCTGGAAGACGGGTGGAAATTATAACCTCAACATTGTACAAGTAACCCTAAGCAATTGGGCTGCGGGTGGAGCTTCCTCCTTCGCGCTGAATACCGGAGTTTCCCTTTTTGCCAATTACAAAAAAGACAAAAAGGTATGGGACACTCAGCTTACCGTCAATCTGGGTTTTAGTAGGCAGAATGACCGGGTTTTCCCTACGCGAAAAACCAATGACAACTTTCTTTTTGTGAGTAATTACGGTAGAGAACTCTCGGAGACGTTCTACCTTTCCACGCAGTTGGAAGCTCGAACCCAACTTTTGGAAGGATTTAAATATGCCCGCCCTTCGGGAAGTGAATCGGATACCCGCACAAAAATATCCGATCTATTGTCCCCAGGCTATGTGCAGTCATCCACGGGTCTCAACTACCGGAAAACCTATGAGAAAAAAGGGAAACTATCAATCATCCTCTCCCCTTTTACAGGTCGTTTTACCATCGTCCTAAATGACTCTTTGAGTAATGCCGGAGCCTTTGGTGTGACCCCAGGTGAAAATGTACGAGCCGAGGCAGGGATGTCTTTGGCTACTTCGATCGCAGACTTCCAACTGATGGAAAATGTGACCTGGCGTGCTGATCTAAATCTTTTCTCAAATTATGAGCGATTCGGAAATATGGTTGTAAACTTCAACTCCATCATTCGAATGAAGGTAAACAAATACATCTCCACCCGAATAGAGACGACTTTGATATATGATGAGGAGGTGTTTATCAAGCAAGATGACGGCCCAGCAAAACAAGCTGTTCAGCTACAGAATCTCGTCAACTTTGGCATATCGCTGGACTTTTAGAAGTCCGGGTCTAGGTCAAACTTCTTCGAAAACTCCAATAAGGCCGGATGCTTTTTGAGCAGATGCTTAAATTTATCCTGATCGGTGTAAAGCTTGGGCGCTCCAGCATCATCTTCTTCCTTGACATCCAATTGGATGGAGATTTTTCCAGCCCCACTTTTTTTACGGAAGATCCCAATCAAATCAGGCTTCATTTTTTCAGCAATCTCTTCCTGAACATGGCCCATGACTTCTATTAAAATCGTCCCCTCCTCCACTTTCTTGACTTGATGTAGGATGGCCAACTCCAGGTTCCGCTTTTCAGACTTCCAAAGTTCAATCACCTCAGGCAGATATTGATCTAGCATTTCCTGCGTAAATACTCCTACAGAAGTGGTAGGAATTAATTCTATTGGAGTCTTCTCCTCTTGGGAAGGCTCCTTTACTTCCGGCTTTACCTCTTTCTTTAAAAAAGTTTTTGCCTGGGAAAAATTCGTAGGAACCGAGATAGTCTTTTGGACTGGAGTCTTTTTGGAATGGACTTCGGCTACTTCAGGTTTTGGAGTTCCGTTCGAAGCCTCAGCTTTGGGGGCTAAGCTTTTTTTTTTGAATCCTCCACAGCAAGCGCTGCAAGGCTCAAAGCGGCAGGAATTTTAGCCATTTTCATCAAAGCCAATTCGACATGAAGCCGCTGATTCTTACTACTCTTGTAATGAATATCGCATTGATTGGCGATGGATAGCGCACTCAAAAGGAATGACTGACTACTCGCTTTGGACTGCTCAATATAGTTGGCTTTCACCTCATCAGACACTTCCAATAGATTCACTGTCGCAGAATCTTGTACCACCAACAAATCTCTGAAATGCTCGGCCAGCCCAACAACAAAATTATGCCCATCGAACCCCTTTTTGAGGATTTCGTCAAAGATCAACAAAGTGTCTGCAATATTTCCAGCGAGAAGCGCCTCTACCACTTTGAAATAATAGTCATAGTCCAAAATGTGGAGATTTGCGATGGTCTCTTGATAGGTGACTTTCTTCCCCGCGGAATAGGTAACAATCAAGTCAAAAATCGAAAGTGCATCCCGAAGTGCTCCATCTGCTTTAGCCGCAATTAGCCGCAAAGCCTCATCCTCATAATCTACGCTCTCCTCTTTGGCGATGTATTGCAAATGCTCCGCAATGTGCTTGATCTGAATTCGGTTGAAATCAAAAATCTGACATCGGGAAAGGATAGTAGGTATAATCTTATGCTTTTCTGTAGTTGCCAGAATGAAAATCGCATATTTTGGAGGTTCTTCCAAGGTCTTCAAAAAGGCATTAAAAGCTTGATTGGAAAGCATGTGAACCTCATCAATGATATAGACTTTGTATTGACCTTTTTGAGGAGCATAACGAACCTGATCAACCAGATTCCGGATATCATCTACAGAGTTGTTGGACGCCGCATCCAGCTCATAAATATTGAATGAAGCATTGTTTTGGAAGGAAAGACAGGACTCGCATGTACCACAAGCTTCCTGATCTTCACCTCGATTTTCGCAGTTGATGGTTTTGGCAAGGATCCGGGCACAGGTAGTTTTCCCTACTCCACGAGGACCACAAAATAAAAAAGCTTGAGCTAAGTGATTGTTTTTAATCGCATTCTGAAGCGTAGTAGTAATGTGCTGCTGCCCTACGACACTTTTGAAGTTTGCCGGTCTATATTTTCTTGCCGAAACAACGAAATTTTCCATCGCTGCAAGATATAAAAATCTCTTTGATTGGAAGGTGGATTGGAGAATTTGAAAATTGAAAAATTGAAAGATTGGTTGAAAAGTGTAAAAGTTTGAAAGTTGAAAAGTGAAAAAGTTGGAAGGTTGGAAAGTGATCGTCTCGGTGGAAGCGATACTGGGACTTCAAGCAAGGTTTCTAACTCAAAAGAACACTGAACTAAGAACGATGAACCGTAATTATGGAAATAAAGACTTCTACTACTTACAACTAACCATTTACCATTTACTTACCCTCCACTCCTTGAGTGGAACCAAATTTGCCTTACCTTTGTCTAAGTACAAAATGGGGCTGACCGGTATTGACAGTAAGTGTAAAGATCGGGCTCGCATGCAGGCTGGAGTATGTACGGCCTTGAAAGATTCATACGAACCATAAATGGCGAAACTTCTTACGCCATGGCTGCCTAATCTAACCTACTAGGATAGATTGCTTAAAGGGTTGAGTTACAAACAGTAATTCCCCGGCCACATCTCACCACCTGTGGTCTGATCCGGGTGGAGTTGAGGTGTCGATCAGGTCAGACTGCTGCTTGCGATGCGATTAAGCAAGCTTAAGACTCAGTCGCTAAGCTAGACTCAGGTGTGTCACCCAGCATAGTCTAGTCGAAAAACCAATCGGTGACTAAGCATGTAGACGGTACGGTGTTTCCTTATCTGGACGCGAGTTCGAATCTCGCCAGCTCCACGTTTTAGATTAAATAGGCCCTGTAAAGACTTAATTTACAGGGCTTTATTTTTTGATGATGTTTTTCCAGTGGATATTCAGTGGTACAACCTGGTTAAACATTAATTTGATTTGATACTTTTTACTAAGTTAAGGAATTCTGATTCAACTTTTGGGTTCACCACGTTTCCACTCAGATTTATAAGATAAGCATTCTTTCCCAAAATAAATGCAGCAGTGCATTCCTTCATAGTCAGTTCTGAATCAACCCTAGCTGTGCTGACATATTGAACTGAATTTTGAGAAAGGATCTTTCCAGTAGAAATTAATCTACCTCCACTGCTCAAAACCCCTT
Source organism: Algoriphagus formosus (assembly GCF_002807035.1). Taxonomy (GTDB): domain Bacteria; phylum Bacteroidota; class Bacteroidia; order Cytophagales; family Cyclobacteriaceae; genus Algoriphagus; species Algoriphagus formosus. Next base: position 228,264 of record NZ_NIUC01000002.1, read on the forward strand.
CCTTAATATTTGCCAAGAAACTAGAAATATAAGTTTCACGGGTACTAGAGAATTGAGTAAGATCCTTGGAGAGGTCAATTACAGAAATACTGAAAATATAGACCTGCCCAGCTTTTTGGTAATTACAGGTATAATACACGTTACTTCCTTGCCTTTGACTCATTTTAGGATTGCACTCCCATTGAATAGAAATGTCCTGATTTTGAAATGAAGCTTGACTGTAGGAATTACTCAGGCTAAGCAAGAGCCCAAGAATTGAGAATAATAGATTTTTCATTTTGATTGAATTTATAGTTTTTAAAATTAGATTAATCCTTCATCTGCAAAGCTGAAATACCCTTCATCTGAAAGAATCAAATGATCAAATAGATGAATGTCCATCACCTTGCATCCTTTTGCTACTCTCTTGGTAAGATTTAAATCACTAGAAGATGGTTTCAAATTGCCTGAAGGATGATTATGGCTTAAAATAACGCTGGTAGCAAGGCTTTTTAACCCCACACCAAGGATTATCTTCATGTCACAGGTAACACTTGATATACCTCCTGTAAATGCTTTAAAATAACCCAAAATCCTGCCTCCATTATTGAGATACAGAATGATGAATTCTTCTCTTGCACAAATCAGGTCTTGATTGTATAGCTCTTTCAATACCCTGTAGGCATCTGAAGAGCTTCTGATAGACCCTAAACTTTTATTTTTGTGATTAGGTCTATATGAAATATTGATTTCTGAGATAGATTCGTTCATGTTCAATTTTTTATATAAAAGAAAAAACCTACCCCGATTGAGGTAGGTCTTAGATTAATTCAAGTACCAGAATCCATCAGATTTATTCTCTAAAGCATTCTGTATCTGCAATGTAAAATCATAAGCATTGACTTCTCTTTCAAGAAATTTGTCAATGTAAGATGATTTCACTGCACCAGTCATCAGATTGTATAACCTCCACAGGTCAATTCTACCAGATTCATACCTAGAGAAATTCTCATCACTGTAGTAGGATTCTGCTACTCTGGAAATTTGAGTATCATTGATCAGTAGCTCTGGAATATGAAGCTTCTCTTCCTTGGGTAGATACTGATACATTCTAGCTCTTCCAATCAACTTGGCAAACTGTGATTCAGATAAATCCATTTCTGGGAGTTGCTCCATTCTGGAGATTTGATCTACTGCATCATAGCCAGTGAATAATTCATAGGACTTTGCATACAACTCCTGCAAGGACTTCACTTTCAGATCTAACTTTGACCCATCTGTAGAAATGCAAAGGTTGGTACAGACCGTATTTTTGAACCCCACAAAGATTTTGAAGTGCTCATAACTTCCTTTGTTAGTGTTCATATTGTCCAGATTGTAGGCCTTCACACCTCCAACAGTTAGCTCTAGTAACTGCCCATTGACATCCTGCATGATCGTAGGAATGGTTGCCATAAAAGCTAAGCGCTCGTAATAGATGGTCTTTTCATTCGGAAATAATTCACTAGCTTTTTTGTGTCTAGCTTCATAAACCCTCCCTTTTACTGCATGAGAGACCCTAACTGAGGGTGCTGAAAGATCTCTAATAGAATAAGCATCTTTGGCAGCTTCAGTCACAGCCTCCACAAATTCTACTTGAGAAATAGCAGGTTCATTGTCTTTCAGAAATACAGGAATGATGTGTTTATCCCTGATCTCATTTAGATCCATTTCGATGGTATTGGCTTGTAGGAATACATTCCCCTTGCCAACTTCTTCAGAGTTGAGGTTTTGAGGCCTCACCAGTGTATTTTCCATTGGTTTCAAAGGGTTTTGGTTTCAATAATTCCTGCTTTTTCATAGAAAAGGTTTGAAGCTGATCCTCAGTGACCTTACCAGATTGCTCATACAGCTCATACAGCTCCTGTAGATTTTTACAGGAATTGATGGCTTGCAATAGATCCATTTTTTCCTCAGGTAATTTGGTATCAGCTGACTCACACCACTCTTTGATCTTTAGACCTGTTTCTTGAGTGATTATAAATTCATGCTGAGAGGAAAATAAACCAGTTCTATCCTTAGATGCTCTTGCATGGTGTCTGATATTGATGTCAAATACCACCGTGAACTCATAGTCCATCCCATCTCTGGTGACTCCTTTTAACCCTACCTTTTCAGGTACAGCTTTGCCATTCTTCTCCATCATCACATAATCTTGCTTTGACCTGATCGTAGCAATCACGTGAACAGGTGTATAAAGAATTGCATTAACGAATGCATTGTGTCTTGGAGTAATTTTTGCCCAATTGGAGAAACTGTTCCCAGCCATATTTCCATGGATATCCAAGATTCCACCGTCACCCTCCCATTCATGAGAAATAGAGTCCAGAATAATAGCTTCCATACCCTGAGCATGACACATTTTGATTGCTTCCATGTACTTCTCCGGAGTATAGGGAGCAGTAATTCCAAGTACATTGTATTCTCCAAGATGTGAGTAAAGATCAGCTGAACCATTTTCACTGTCTATCACTGCAATCTTGGACCAATCTCCTACCAATCCATAGGCAAGGAGTAGCGCACTGGTAGTCTTACCTGATCCACTTGGACCTTGTAATCCCACTTTAATTTTGGCCTGCCTTCGAGCAGCCCTACGGAATACTAAGTTTTCCATAAGTGTTATAATATAGTTATGTGAAACACAAAAAGCAGCCCACTCGGACTGCTCTAAACCAGGTATTTAGCCACCTCCACGTTTGAATATATAAATCCAAAAATTTGAAAAACTCAAACAATAGATGGCGGGGTATGACCCAATTCAAGACTTATGGGGGGTAGTGATCCAATGTTATTTTGGTAAATTCTGAATCAGAAGTTCAAAATTTTTTATATAAAAAAATTTGGAAAAGTACAGATGTATTAATTTTAATAGATTAGATTCCTACACCTGCACATTATTAAAATCTGTATCAATCAAGTGTTCAAGATTTATTTTCCCAAAATCTAGTCCTTTACTTTTAGGCGTTTTAGACACATCTTTCAAATGATCTGTTAGACTCAAGATTTTTTCTACTATGGATGGTTTTTCTAAATCTTTTTCTTCAAACTTAAATTTAGGCCTATCACCACCTTCCTTTTTAAGTCCAAAAAAATGCTCCATCAAAATAGAAGCGTTTTCAGTTGGATTACCAACTTGAAAAAATGATCTGAAGTGTTGTCGAATAAATGCTTTGTTTTCTAAGATTTTTGGAATTTCGGAGGAGGATAGATATTTCTTTTGTGTTCTTTTTTGGGTCAGAATTTTCACTAATTCACTAAATGCTGCAGGATATCTAGTATAAAGCCTTAGTCCATCAACCACTACAGAGGAAATTTGATATGGTTTTTTTAATCTCGAATAATGGCTTGCTAATCCCCAACAATTTTCTTCTTCCAATGAAAAAGCTCTTCCAAATAAATACCAGTAGGCAGCTACTTTTATGGATTGCTTGGATTCATCATCAAGAAACCTGTCTACTAGATTTCTACTTTCATAATCAGCATCTAGGTTATCCAAAAACTTATCCAGCGTTTCTGCCTCTTTCTCCTCATCAGTTCTTTTATCAGGTAGTATGGAATACTTGGAATTAGTATAATCCAAATATTCTATCTTATACCTTTCATTTAGCTTTGAAATGAGAATTTCACCTTTCTTCTTATAAAGCTCAACCTTATCCAATTCATGATTTTCTAGATCCTCCAATAGCCAGTTTACTGCTGGTTTTCCCTCATTATTGATATAAATCAGACTAGATTTTGTCTCTGAGATTGCCTTGATAAGATCTGCCCTATCTTTTTCCTCCTCAATTTTTGTAGTGACGTAATCAATTAAACCATTTAGGTCCTCTTTCCTTTTACCTAAAGGAACTTTCGGTAATTGGTAGTTAATATTTCCCTCTAGCGATAAAGCAAAAGTATAGGGTGGTTTTTGTTCCTTAGTCCTTGATCTACCAAAGAATTGAACCAAGTTCTCAAAACTGAATGCATGATGTACTTTGCCTTTCAGGGTTATTGCAACGGCATGAATATTTTCATGAATGTCAATTCCACTGAAATTTATGCAGGAAGTTAGATTAATGGGAGTGGGCAATATTCCTGATTTAATTTCAAACTTGTTGTACTTTTTGTAGAACCTTTCCTTGCTATTAGAACTTACATGGACTGAAACTAGATTTTCAATTTTAGCTTTTTCAAATATCTCAATCATCTCTGATAAACCTTCTAAAGAATTGAGACCAATTAGGAACTTATTGTCTTTAGATTGGCCATTTTTGCTTTTAAAAAAGTCAACCAACTGGTTAGCAATTCCCCAGTGTGGGTGTTTCTTAAAAGTTCGAATCTCTAGCCTCTCCTTGTCTCTTGTATAAGGTATACCTAATTCATCAGTCTTATGGGTAAAAACTTCCAGATCATACTGAGGCAATTTCTTTAGTTCTTCATCAGAAAAATCTAATAGGGTCGCAGAAACCAAGCATTTTCGCTTAAACTTCTTGAAGTAGTCAAAACATAGCGGAAGTTTAGATCTAAATCCTGATTGCATTTGGAGCAATTCCACTTCATCCAATACCAGAAAAAACTCTTTGAAAGGATTACAACCAACCTCGTGTAATGCCTCCACCAACTTCTCAATACTATCTGCTACAACTGAGAATTTAGGATTTTTAGACTTATTTCTGGAATACCAGTCCTTGATTTGATATTTACTAGTTGATTGGTTATTGGGATCTGTTCCCACAAAAAAAGTATTCCGTCCTTTCTTTTTGTAGTCTTCGAACTTTTCAAAAGCTAATCTTCTAAATGGAAACACCAATATAGAAGGTCTATCTGCATGGAATTCACAGAAGGTAGCCCCCATGCCAGGATACTTCTTATTGAATATCCCTTCAGGTAGGCCATTTCTAAAATTGAGCTTTTCTCCTATATAATCAAATAGATACTGATCCTCACGGAGCCAAACAGATTCTCTTACCTTTTCAAAGTCAATTTCCATTTAATTACCTTTATTCTTAAAATCAATAAGTATTATCGATTGCCTTAAACCTTAACTGATTGGCATATCATTAAAAGTCTGTCCATTTAATTCTCGTCCTGCTTTTTTCTTATTTGTTCCACCCCATTGCTTAAAAAAGAACGCAGAACCAAAAATCTCACATTGTTCTTTTATTTCTAAAACCCATTCCTTTTTCATTGGTCTTGGATTTCTTCCACTTTCTCCACCAACAATAACCCAATCAATATATGATAGATTGATTCCTGCGAGAGATCCAATTAATGGTTCGCAGGAAAGGAATTTAACCGAAGCATTATTTAACCTTAAAAGATCAATTCTATTGATAACTCGTTCGTCTTCTACAGATGTGCCCAGCCAGATATTTTTGCTCCATGTTAAATCCTCATTTAATTCCAGTGCTCTTTCCGGACGTTTCGTAAGGACTTGAAATACATGACTCAAATTATCATTCATGACTTTGAATACGTCCTTTATAAAGTCAACTGGCACATCAGGATGGAACAAATCACTCATAGAGTTTACAAATACCATTTTTGACCCTTTCCATTCATAGGGATCAGCCAATGTTGTCGGATGGGTTCTTACTTTCTTAAAGCCGTCTTTATATTTTTCCAACCCCATAGCTTGTAAGCGTCTCGACATTACTTCTGCATAGCAGAACTTGCATCCAGCCGAAACCTTTGAACAGCCCGTTACGGGATTCCATGTTAATTCTGTCCACTCTATTGATGATTGTGCCATTTTATTTCTCCTTTTTGATAATGTCGTTTGCAATCTTTATCGCTACCGGTACATTAGAGGCTGCCATGAAATGAAAAAGTACTGCATTTGTGCTATTCCGTAAGGGTAAAGGATCAGATACATGTTTAAATATCGTCTTTAAACGTTCTTGGTAAAGTTTTGCTGCTGCATCAACTGCATTCTCAATTTTCTTGAATTTCCGCTCTCCAAATAAGTCCATTTGAGGGTCTTCATAATAGAATCTATCTTCTATTTCTTTTGGGTCAAGGCCGAAGAAATTCCCCAAGGTCTCAAACCAAACCTGCCCTGATTTTTCCTTCTTTTTTAAAAGCCTATTGATGCCAATTCCTGTAGGCACTAAAATCCACAAATCAACTCCCCGACCTTTTAATGAATCTAAAGCATCCCATTTTACTTGCATGCCGTACGGATCAATAAAGGCAATAGCCTTGAAGTTTTTACCTTTGGGACTTTTAAGAAACCCTGCCATATCCTGTAGTTTCTGATTACAGTCATCTCCGCCAGCAACCACTGATTTATCCGTTAAAGCAGGAAATTCCTTGTTTATGATTCTTTGAAGTAATTGTGCATTGTCTAAATCCTTCTCAACAAAGTAGTAGAAATCAAATTTTCTAGGTTCATCAAAGCTCAGGACATGTCGTGCCGTACCTTCAATAACTTCCTCTGTTTCCTTTTTGGTCTGAATGTCTCCTGATCCAGCAAAGCCATCAAAATAGATAAGCTTCCAGGGCTTATCTTTCATGATTTGCATGTATGCGTACAAGTATTTCTTGAATACTCTAATTTTTATTTCTGTCCATTCACCTCCAAATTGATTTGCCATAGCTATTCATTAAAAAGGAGAATTTGAGTTATCTAAAATCTGCATGAGCTCTGATTTCCAGTACAGTTTTCCATTTCTGATTGATTGAAAGAAATCTGTGTAATTATCTGGGGATAGAAAATAAAAATGGTAAGTCCATTTCACTCCCTTTTCTTGTAGCTTTTCATTTAATACTTTGAAATGCTCTTGAGCATCCCTGTATTTTGCTCTGTTCTTCGGATGGCTGTCGCCATCAGCTTTTATCTCTACGACAAGCATTTCATTCTTGCCCTTCAATTTTAAAAAGAAGTCAGGATTGAAATTTTCGCGTTTTACGTGACTTGACCCTGTTTCTGCTGGTTTGTATGAGTACGGGAATGAATAGAATCCCTTATCCGGAGATTTGAGGAATGAGTCTATCAGGTCAATATTCGCTTGTAATGCTTTTAAAAACTGACGTTCAGGATCGAATGAGACATAAACCAGATTGTGGATGGTTTTTAAATTTTCATCATCAACCTGAATTAGATTTTGATCAAGGAAATCTACTTCTTGCAAATTTCCTCCGTATTTCTCCGCAACCTCCTTTACCACTGATAATCCACCAGTTTGAATTTTGTCCTTATCCTCAAGATAGTCTTTCAGAATCGCATATTCTTCTTTCTTAAGTGCATTCAACCCTTCTTTGGAGTAAAAAAGATATCCATTCCGTTTTATACTACTTTCTGAAAAGGTTTGAGTAGGAAGGTTCTTTAGTTTTATCTCACTTGTATTATGTGCTTTTAAAATTAGGCGGACTACCTGCTTGCCTGCTTCTCTAAACATGGGGCCAAACGCCTGTTTGAAAGTAGACAGGTTTTCACGACTTACATACGTTGAGTCGTATCCTAGGTTATCTAGTTTGCTGCTTAAGAATTCCTGAATTCGTTTTATTGGCCATTCCTTCGAAATCTCAGGATCTTTGTCCTTAAGAAAAAGTTTGATCTGTCTAGCAGCAGATTCTATGGGTTCATTATCCTGAATTTCAATTTCAAAACTGACGGAACCTGATTCAGAATACTCACTATAGGTTTGCTTTACTTTATTTTGAGGCTTAAGCTTTTCAATCTTGGGTTCCTTTGAAGAAGGCTGTTTTTCACTTCCTACTGTTTTTTGATCGGCAACGTAATCAAGGTTATAAAGCGGAAAGTCATATTGCTTTCGATTTTCTGAATAACCATAGCTGATCCGGTTTTCAAGTTCAAGTACTTCTTCATACAGGTCTTTAATTTCCTGTGACCATTTTTCATGGTTATTGATTCGAACATAGACTGGTTGTTCAACACCTTTAGGAATTCTTAGACCTCTTCCCAACACCTGGGCAATCAGAAGTTTGGAGTTAAATGCTCGCTGTTCATGTGGCACAATCTGAAAAACATTCTTTACATCCCAGCCCTCTGTAAGCATGGCTACTGAAATGATCCATTCCACTGAATTATCAGGTTCATCCACAGTTTTTAACGTGGACAAATTTTCCTTCCTTGCTTTTTCTGGGCTCTCTATAATCGACTCAATGATGCCTTTCTCCTGTTTATTGGAAGGAATACCGGAAGCCACCCAAATCACTTTTTTAGAAGCTTCCTCAAAACTGATTTTTTCCTTTTTCGAAATGTATTCTGAAAGCTCTTTCCAGATTTCAACGGTGCGGTAAATCCTATCTGCAACCACAATGGTGAGAGGCTTCAATTTTCCACTATACTTATTAGCAATCTCATTGTGGTTGTGCCAGGTTTCATCCCAACCTTTATCCTGATCCGCTTCTTCCAGTTTATAGTCAATCTTTTTGACTACTCCGTCTTCAATAGCCTGTTTTATCCCATAGCGATAAATTACATCATGGAAATAATCATTGCCAATGTAGGGGGTTCCTGTTACACCAATGTGATAAGCGAAATCATAATCTGGATTGATGATAAAGTCAAACCATTTCTTAGTGGCTGCTTCATCTGGGCTGTAGATATGATGGGCCTCATCACTAATTACAAGAGTTCTTTGCCCTTTTCCTAAAAAGCTGTCCTGAATGGATGAACCTGTGCGTTGGTAAACCGCATGAATATTTTCTACGCAAATATCTCCGCTCAAAATGGGAACGTTTGCATTCTTAATGCTTGGTGCAGGATGAACTCCTCCTAATTCTTTCAGAATTTGTTGATTGGTTTGGCTTCCGGCCAGTTGCTCAAACTTCTTTTTGAGTTCTTCTTCAATAGTAAGCGAAGGGCAGAGAACTAATACCTTATCCACCAAACCTTCTGCTAATGCCAATTGAGCTACTCCGTAAATGACCCAGCTTTTGCCTGTTCCGGTGGCCAAGTCAATGCTTGCAGCCTTTTTATCCTTAATTTGAATATTGAGTAGGTATTGCTCAAGTGCATTATATTTTAATTGCAGTTTTGAATTGTTGTGCCAATTTTCTTCTGCTAATTCCTGAGTATTTCGGTATTTGTCAGTTACCAGAAATCGCAATGCTCTGCGAATAGCTTCTCTTACATGCTCAAAATTTTCTGTGGTGATGGCATCAAGGTATGCTTCATACTTACCCACAATGGCATTAGTCTGGTCAGTATAATCACTGATCTTCAGAACAAAATCATCTTGTTTATATTGAAGGCTCATGCAAAGTCTTTTTTAGTGCGTATTACTTTCAATTCATTGCCATATTTATCCATGAAAATGATCATCATTTTTTCTCCCGTAAATGCTTTTTCAGGAATGCGAACAATGGCTTTCTCTGCCTCAGTATCGAATATCTTATCAGCCCAATAAACTTCATTCAAATGAAAATACTCTCCGTTGTAATTGGTATCTACCATGACCATGGAGAAGGTTTCAAAATTCTCAAAGTCTTCAGGGTCGTAGGCAAGGGTATTTGACTTGAATTCTGTTATCTCAATAATGAAGTCTTTATCTGAGGCATTAAACAGATCTTTATTGTCAGGTGTAGCTCGTTTGTAGTTTACCTTTACCAGTGGTTGAGAAATGAAGTCAAAACCTATGGCGTCCATCACTTCATTCACATCTGTCTCACTGGCCGGTTGTTTCAGCGCACCGGGCTCTCCTTTATTAATCAGCGCCATAAGAACAGAAAGCGGCACTTTCAGAAATACATAGGTTGTATTTCCATGTTTGATCTCATCCTGCATAAAGCTTAAGGATGAAATAGGAGCAATAACATAGAATTTGTCGCCAGCTCTGCCTCCCAAAGCTTCATGTAATGTTTTCACATATTCCTCATCCAGCAATAGATTCTTTTGGTTTGGGTAGTCCCAGATATAAGCGGAATTGACTCCTATGTATCCATCAACTTTCAGGCTATGTACTTTGTGTTCACTTATTCTAACTCCAAACAACTGAGCCACAAAAGGACGGTAGTGCTCCCATTCCATTTGCAGTATGAGTTGATTATCATAAATCCCAGAATGATATAAGGTAAACTCGTTCCCTTTAACTTCTCTTGGTCTACCTGAAAGAAACTCATTAAACATAATTCCTTTCATTTTACATAGTCTGCTTTGTATGGTGTAAATTGACATTTTACCACAATCCAATGCAATCCATTTCCTGTTAAGATATTCACTTGCACATGCTGTTATACCACTGCCACCAAATGCATCCAAGACAATGTCCCCCTCATTAGATGATCCCAGAATAATCCTTTCTAAGAGAGGCAATGGCTTTTCGGTAGGGTACCCTACGCGTTTAATCCCATCCTTAGGATATCTACCAGCGATAGCCATTAACCAATGATCCTCAGGCACTTTTCCGTCAGGAATTTCATATTCTCCATCAATAAAACCTGAACCACGAAGGCCTTCTTTAAAATTTCCCTTAGTCTTCTCATCATGTGCCGTTCGTACCATATCTGCATTGAAAATCCATTCATTGGACTTTGAGTACCAATAAATGTTGTCATGCTTTCTGTTGTACTGTTTCATGTGCGGTGAGCCCGGACCATAATAATTCCAAATTATTTCATTCTTGAAGTTATGTTCTCCAAATATCTCGTCTAGAATTGCTTTTATGTAATGACCTTTTTTCCAATCTAAATGGACGAATATTGATCCATCATCAGCTAAAATCTCTCTCAACAAGATCAACCTCTTTCTCAAGAACTCAATAAACTGCGCACCAATGATTTTATCCCGGTAAGCCTTCTCCCGGTCTTTCATGAAATCCTGTTTGGTAGCAAAAGGGGGGTCTATGTAGACGAGCTTTATTTTGTTTTTGGTCTTGTAAAGGTTTGGCCCTTGTTGATCTTCGTAAATGGCTTTTAGTGCGAGCAAGTTATCACCAAAAATGAGCATGTTGCTCCAGTCATCTTTAAATTGATTATCACTGTTGAAGCTTCTTATTTTTTGAAGTGGGGCGGCTGGTGTATTGGCAATGATATCTTCTTTCCGTGCCTTTCCTTTATAAACCAGCTTGTAATCTTTGGTAGCTTCTACAAACTCGGTGTCCTCCGTGTTAAACAGCTTTTGTTTGTAAATTGAAGGAATAGGTTTTCCTTCGTCCAAACACTTTTTGATTATTTCTTTATCCTTTTCGGTCAGGTTCATTTAATTATTCTCCTATATATCTAAGTATTTAATTTAATTATGATTAAATAATTCCCTCTTGAAAGCGAACCTTCAAAGGTTCTGATCCTTCAAGTACAATTACACAATGGGTATTTACCAATAAATTCTTATTGACTAAACCCTGACTGTAGGATTTTAGGCTAGATTGAAGGTCTTTAATGAGGTCTTGAAGCATAGCTCTAAAACATTGAGTTTTAAAAATAAGAATTTAATTGATTAAATCATCTATAGTTTTTATTCCCTAAGAACTTTTATCAATCATTTGAGTCTAAAATCAAAAATTTCTCTCTGCTAAATTGGTAAGGACATTTGAAACATCCTCCACAACAATCTGCCCTTCCTGGTTGTAGAGCTTGTTTTCTTCATTAGAAACCTTCCCTCCATATCCAAACAAAGAGGCCTTTATTCTTGCTACCCTTCCTGTATTTAAGTCTGCTACAAAAATTCTGAAAGCTGGTTCTGGAGTTTCACTAACAGTAAAAAAAGCAAATTCACCATTTGAAACTACACTGGATATGGATGGATCTCTTAATCTCTCAGGTCCACTGGTCAGGGGATGGTCAGTAACAAACAAAACAGCTTCATCAGATCCATTTTTTAAAATCAGGCTATGCTTTCCTCTCCACAGAATCAGATCACTCTCCTCCACTTTGATTTGTTCCTGATGGAAATCATGGTTGTTTCCATAATACTCTAGATAGCCTTCTTTGGATTCATCAATCCATGCAGGTGGCTCTTGAATTGGATGATAAGCTGACTTGATCATTCGATCATCTATTTTCAACTGGTATTTTGAAGTTTTAGCTATTGGTCCATTATTCCAAGATGGCTTAATAGGTAAGACCAAATCAAATAAATCATCATTACCTGGAACAATGGCTTGGAGATTAGCTTGAATGATCCAGTCCAATGTAGGGTCTGGCTCTGCTTGAATATCAGGAAATAACTTCTCAGCTAATGCATCATAAAATGGTTTATGCTCTGACAATCTCGCTTCTGGTGGAAATGGTACCACAAGTTTTATATCACAAATACAACCCCAGGTGTCAAGCTCATAGATTTTTCCAGTAGCCCCATTTTTAACTTGGCCATAGTATCCTCCGAAGCCACTTCCTCCATCATACCAAATCTCCATCCTATCTGGAATTCCATCCTTATTAAAATCTTCGCTGTAGTCCCCTTCTTGTTGAGCATGGGATATATTGACTATCAAAACAAGTAGGGAAATACTTAAAAAGTTGATTTTCATCGATAAACTAAGTTTGATCATAGGATACAAAATAAGAATTTAAAGGCAAACTATTTTCTTCAAACCCAAATTAAGCTCAGTCTAAGTCTGAACTTACACTATTTCGAAACCTCCTTGGAATACAGCTTTCTTTGCAGTAAGCACTTTGGTAGAAGGCTCCTCGAGCTTCCTCTTGTTTGCGGTAGTGATAATTACTGGTGCTAAACCAGATACATTTTCTGATATAGCATTCCTGAGCCTCAAATTCATCCATAAGCTTCAATAGTACCTTATGCTCCTTCTCCTCATTCCAATAGATCAACTCAGTGATACGCTCATCAATTTCTTGGGGTACTTCAAACTGATTCCACTCCTCTGCCATAATCCATCTGGCTTCGAGCTCTTCGTCCTCTATTTCAGGTTTGTTCAGTAAATCCTTCATCAAAAAACTCTTTTATACTAATATCTAACCCTTTCAATATTTTAAGCAAACTACTGAATTTCAGATCTTCCCCTTTTTCATACCTTCCATATTGTGCCCTTGGAATATTATGGTCGTAGGCAAAATATTCATAGGAGGTATATCCTTTTTGAATTCGAAGCTGCTTGATTCTAGCAGCTAGTTTTTGGAGCTGATCCTTTTTGAATTCCTCGAATTGCTCATCCTTATTCTTCATAAAGATAAAGCAAATTCATTACGAACTCTTGCGTTACCACTTTTAAGTTACTACTTTAGAGTAACAAAAAATTTAAGCACGGTATTTTATTTAAAAAAGTCTTAATGGAAAACCAGACTCAAAATCTAATTATTGAGGCTTTAAGCCCAGAAAATCTTGAAATCATTTGGAAGAATAAAACTTCAAAAAAAGAAATGATCCCTTTGAAGTCAGAGTTACCTCTACGCAATGTATTGAACCCAAATGGAACTAGGAACATTGAAATAATTCTTTCAACTGACTATGGGTATTTTTCAAAGACTTTGGCACTCGTTGAAAAATCAGATATAATATTTCCAAATGAGTATTTATCATCTGTGAAAAATATTGACTTAGGTGGATTCAATGATCATTCTTTCAAAAGAGAAATCGATCTTTTGATAGGGGCCTTTTCTCTTGAAACCATGTTTTTAGCTTTTGATCAAAAGGATGTGAACTCATATAAAGCAAATGGCTTGACTTATGAATTAGTCGTGGCATTTGATGGAAGCATTCAATGCTTTGAAGTTTCAGGTCGAACAAAGGCTCTTGGGATGTTTGATCCATATTTAAAACTTACTTCAACTGAATTTGATGAAAAGCCACTTTCATCTTTCAAAATAACTGATCAAGGTCTTGGGGTATATCCCACTAATTTCACGAATCCCTGGGTTGAACAATTAGCCCCTCAAAGACTTCTACAGACATTTAATACGCTTCAATGATTAATTAAGGATGATATTGCCAACTCTTTCATAAATTCTCATTTATAATTTCACAAGCTTTATGGATTTTAGACTAATTAAAATTGAAGAAATTGAGGATCTTACCTTAGGATCAAGTTCTTTGAGAGTAGCTCTTTCACCTGTAAAATACGTTTACAAAAACACTGGCTACCACTTTGATCATACTGAATTTAAGGAATTCATTTTATTGAACACGAAGGAGAATAGAGATTTTTTCCTTGATGATCCTGAAGAAATAAAAGAATTGCATATTCCCCATTTTGGATTAGGTACTCTTACTAAGCCTGATGGGACTAAAATTGATGTTTATAGGCATATCGACTATATCCGAACATTACAAAACTTAAGGAAGGGAATAAGGAACCTAGATTCATACCACCCTTTAGGGAAATTACAAGTTGACCCTAATATTGATGACGAAAATGATCTACCCTTTTAATTTGGATTGACATAACAATTAAACTTTCAGTATCCAATTTGTCTTCTCATTTCCTAAGTTGAATATAATTTCGGGTAGTGGTTAATTTTCTATCTCTAGTAACCTACTGAGTCACAATCAAAGGGATTCCCGTTAAAATGGAGTTTGAGATAAAGGCTGTTCTTTCTATATGGCTTGAAATTAGCATCCTCTCAAAGGCGCTTCATATAGGCATTGTATTTCGTTGGAGATCTTGATTGGCTTTTTATAAAAAAGAGGTGTATTACCACCTCTCATTATTTAAAGAAATTGCTAAGCTTTTCCAGCTCAGTCCTCTTATTCTCATCCGCTATCTCCACATACTTCTGAAGGGTAGTTAGCTTTCGATGCCCAGTAATTTTCTGAATCACAGGTAAGGGAATCCCAGCTAATATGGCATTGGTAATAAAGGTTCTCCTTCCTGTATGACTTGCAATCAGCTGGTGTTTGGGAAAGGTCAGGTACTTCTTCACACCCTTTTCATACCGGACTATTTCAATTTGATCTGTAATTCCAGCTTCTCTGCAAAGCCCCTTGACATAGTCATTAAACTTCTGATTGGAAATTTTCAGTGGGGTTAGATCATACTCATATTTAGCCAATACTGCTTTTAAATGAGGATGAATAGGAATAGATACTTTCTCTCCAGTCTTTTGGGTATTGATATATAGAAACTCTCCTCTCACCCAGCTTTTTCTTACCCTGACTGCATCTCCAAACCTGAGACCTGTAAAGATCAATACAAGGAATAAATCCCTCACTTTGGATTCTGAATTAGTCTTTGGGACATACTGAATCAGCTTTACCACTTCATCCTTGCTTAGTACTATTGTATTGGTTTCAACCATTCTAGGATATTGGAATTCCTTGTAGAATTCATTTTCTAGAAGGCCCTCTTTTCTGAGGTAATTCATAAACAATAGGATAAACCTGAAATTCTTGTGGATAGTATTTGGCTGTAACCCTACCTTCTGTTCCCAATAATGCGTCAGTTTATTGATAAAGGTCTGATTGTATTCCACTAGGTACATTTTCTTTCTGCCTAGAAAGATCTTTAGATGATTTTTAATGGTAGTAAGCTTAATGACCATTTTGTGCTTGGCTGTCAACTTCTTTACTTCCATGAATTCTTCAAACAGCGTGAGAATATCCCTTTCCTGAACAGGCTTCTCTTCTAATTTGGTCTTTATTAGGTCTACTGTAAGATATCCAATCTCCTTCTCCCATTGATAGAGCTGTTGCTTTACTTCTTGATGCTTATCTTCTAGTCTTCTCAGAAGCTGCTCTTTTTGGGGATATGATTTAGAGATTATACCATTTTTCCAGAATTTCTCATGGATTTCCTCCCCTGTGGGAAGGTACATTCGCTCCCTTTTGCTATCTCTGGAAAAGTAGATTTCTATGGTAATCTTACCCATTCCAGTTTTCTTACTTGGGTTTTTCAGGACATATTTTGTTCGGTACATTTTCAGTGGCAATTCAGTGGCAGAACTCTCTGAAATCCCCTGGATCAACTCATCATTTTATATACTTAATCGAAATGGAAACTGGTAGAATCAACTTGTACTAAGCTCTAGAAATTATGCCTAAACTAAGGTGTCGATCAGGTCAGACTGCTGCTTGCGATGCGATTAAGCAAGCTTAAGACTCAGTCGCTAAGCTAGACTCAGGTGTGTCACCCAGCATAGTCTAGTCGAAAAACCAATCGGTGACTAAGCATGTAGACGGTACGGTGTTTCCTTATCTGGACGCGAGTTCGAATCTCGCCAGCTCCACCAGTTCAAACACAAAACCCATTGTAAATCAATTATTTGCAATGGGTCTATCTTTGTTTTAGTAACAAAACAGTAACAATTTGCGATTTTTTCACCTTAGGTAATCTAATTACAAGAATCTGAGGATTTGAAGTGGATTAAAAAAACTTAGCCATACTTCACCTTAACAGATTGTTTGTTTTAAAAATAAGCCTACCTTTTTGGCAATATACGTTGTTAGACTATCCTTTTTTTTAAATCTACATCTCACTTTTTAGACAATACTATACTTATCTAAAAATCAATGAATAAAAACGATAAGAAAAATGGAAAATTACCCACTTTATGGTATTGATTTGTACGATAGAACAAATTACTTTTAGGATTAAAATTTTAATTACAAAGCTATGAAAACAAAAATGAAATTTATCCTAGTGATTCTAGGAATGCTTTTTTCGTTTAGTAATTACGCCCAAGACGTAATAACGAAGAAAGACGGAACAGATATAGAGGCAAAAGTCTTAGAAGTTACTCCTGAAGAAATAAAATATAAAAGGTTTGACAATCAGTCAGGCCCGACTTTTACAATTTTGATATCAGAGGTATTGATGGTAACATATGAAAACGGAACAAGAGATATTTTTGATCAAAAAAGAACCTACTCAACCGAGTCTGATGAATTATATGAGCTAATAGAAAAGGGAAAGCAAGATGCCCTTATGTATTACAATGGGAACAATTCTGGTAGAGGAGGTGTAGCTGCAACATCTATTTTATTTGGGCCTGTTATTGGTCTTATTCCAGCCGCAATAATCACATCATCTGAACCAGATGAGGGAAATTTAAACGCTCCCAATTTAGAACTGATGAGAGATCCTAACTACCGTAAGGGCTACACAGATCAGGCAACCAAAACCAAGAAGAAGAAAGTTTGGAAAGCTTATGGCATTGCTTCAGGAATTTGGCTAGGCATTATAGTTGCCAGCTATGCAGTAGCGGGATCACTCTAATTAAATTCTTTGATTTTGAAGACCATTGGTCTGACCTATGTTAAAGTCTTAACCTTCTAGCCCTATAAAATTTAAAGAAAAACTTTACTGTTATTCACCAAATAAATAAGTCCCTGTATAATTATCATATACGGGGATTTTTTTTGAAAAATATCGGAAGCCCTTCAGCTCCACAACTGGACAAAATTAACCCTGTAAGAAATGGACTTACAGGGTTTTCTTTTTATAGCTTTTTATTTTTTAGAAATGAAGATTCTACAATTCTAAAAGTTTTTCTCAACCGGCTGATTCCGTTCTATTTAGCACCTGTTGAAGCAATTTCATTTTTTTATTAAAATTTAACTTTTTAAAGAAAATTGTATTTATTTTAGCGAATTATTTCATTTTTCCAAGAATAAAATACTGGAATTAACCAAGTAAAATTATCATTTATTCAATCCTGTGATATCCAAAATTGTAAAACAACATGAAAGGATTCTATAAATCACCGTGTGAACATAAAGTAAAAATTAGCAATAGATTAAATAAGAAGGTAGCAAATACTACATTTATACTATCCTGTCTAATAGCTTTTTTTCTTTTTTCAAATCGTGTATTTGGCCAGACTAAGCAGACTCAGTTTAATGGATTCGGTCACCTTGAGTTTTCGATGATCAGAGATGAAGAGGGAAGGAAGGCATCTTTTGCAATTGGTGAGCATGACTTTTTCGTAAATGCTACTATTTCAGACAAGATTACTTTCATTGGAGAGTATGTTGTTCGATTTAATTCTAAGTCAGTAACTAACTACCTACCGAGCATTGAGAGGTCTCTTGTAAAATTCAACTATACCAACAACCATTCGGTGATAGTTGGAAAAGTTCATACTCCTTTAAATTATTGGAATGACTCTTATCATCATGGTCGGGTATTTTTCCCTGTCATTGATCGCCCCCTTGGCTTTTCATACTTTATTCCTCTCCATACTCTGGGTCTACAGTTTCAGGGCCAGAATTTAGGCAAGCTTAATTTTGGATATGATGTAATGGTTGGCAATGGGATAAGTTCAACGGATGTTTATCATGATTCGGTAGTTCCATCTTTTTCGGCTTCATTTCATATCAAACCAAGAGACGGAATGCGTATCGGCGCATCCTATTATTGGGATAATTTACATGATAACACTCCAGGAGTGCATAGTGGCCATAGCACTGCTTCATCAGTACCATTGGATCAGCGATATGAAGGACCTGTAAAATTCCGGTTGACGAGTTTTTCTTTTGCCTACTTCAAGGACAATTTTGAGATCCTTAACGAGTCCGGCTATAATGTTTCCACTACTGATACTACAGGACGAGCCAATAATTTCTACCAGTTTGTCTATGCCGGGCTAAATGTGACTGAAAAAAGCACCCCTTATATATTAGGAGATTACATTCATGTGGCAGATAATGATGTACATGCTTACCCTGCTGAAAGGCTTAAGATTGCTCTTGGTTATCGTTATTCTTTCGACTATTTATTAAACGTAAAAATCCAATTGGAAAAAGAATGGGAATTCAAACACGCTTTTCATCAGAACCATCCCACATCCTACGGAGGACCATTTTTAAGGATTCAAGTCGCATACGGATTTTAATCAATGAGGACTATGAAAACCTGGTATCTTATTGTGTTGGGGCTGTTGGCAGCCCATCTCAGCTATGCACAGAAATCTGACATAGGTGAATTGGATTTTATAATCAATGTAAATGGTGTGACTGAATTACCCCAATCAGAAATATTGAAAACTTTCAAAAATGGGAGGTCACTTTGGGATAGTAATCAAAAAGTAATCATTGTTCTACCTGCTAAAAACTCTAGCCTTGCATCTGATGTGGCTAATAATCTTTACAACACAAGCGTATCTGGAATGCAAAAGTTTTGGCTTGCCCTAGTATTTCAGGGAAGGTCCAGCCCCCCTGTATTTCTACAGTCTGCTAAGGACATTGTAGAATATGTTGAAAACAACCCAGGTGCAATTGCAGCTATTCCGGCAGGAAGTATTGAGATTCCCTCTAATTTGAAATTATCGATCAAATGAAACCGAATCCTTTAAAAAATATTCTCTATGGGCTTTCCTTTCGTATATGGTTTCCTTTTGCCCTATCGATTACGATTCTACTAGCATCCTTATTAGTCCTCTACCCTAGTCGCCAATCCACCCTCTTTAAACAAAATTTTGAGACCGAATTTAACCAGCTAGGTAGAACAACAGCACTTGGTGTCAACTTAGCCTTGCGAAACAATGACTTTGAAGGACTGGCAGACATCATTGATTTGGCCAATGTAAAGTCTGAACTGGAATATATTGCCTTAGTGGAAGAAGACTCCCTAGGTAACCTGACCGTATTCGCAAGCAATCCTGAAGGAGTAAATCCGGAATTGATACTAAATGCAGATTCCATAAACTATTTATTAGTAAAAAATCCGATAATTTCTGATGATTTGAATGGCTTTGTAGCCTTAGCTATATCAAATAAGGTAATTGAAGAAGCAATTTTTCGAATCAATTACCCCATTTACGTTTTCCTTGGGATCATTTTGGTAATGTCTTTAGGCTTATTTTATGGAATTGCCGAACGGATTGCTACACCGATCACCTACCTCACAAATATCTCTAATCGCCTACAAACTGGTGAATATGACATCGAAATAGAAACCATTTCAAATGTCGATGAGATATCAAGTCTAAATACCTCACTGATAGAATTAAAGGAGCATTTGCTCCAAGCAAAAATCCAAAATGAAGAATTCAACTTTAAACTTGAAGAACAAATTCAAGCTAGGACAAAAGCTCTTGAGGAAACAAAAAACAGGCTGATAGAAGCTCAACGAATCGCCAAACTGGGGAATTATGAAGTAAACCTGATTACTGGTGAATGGCAAAATTCTGAAATGATCGATGACATCTTCAGAATACCGGATGATTTCGAGCGTAATAACAATTCTTGGCGGACATTTTTAAATGAGAAGAATAGTGAAAAACTGATTGATGCATTCTATAGATGTCGGGTTTTCAAAGAGTCATTTAAGATGGATTTGCAAATAGTGGATCCTCTCACTCAGGAGTCAAAATGGATTAGTATTACGGGATCTCCCGTAGTCTTATCCAATCAGGATATCCGAACCGTAACGGGCACAATTCAAGATATCACAGACCGGAAAGTAATAGAGCGGGAAGTAGAAAAACTCTCATTGGTAGCAAAAAGAACATCAAATGGAGTAATTATCACTGATACGGATTTGAAAATTACTTGGGTAAATGAAGCATTCTTGAATCTCTCAGAATATTCTATGGAAGAGATCATAGGACAGACTCCTAGGATGTTTCAATTCGAGAAGACAGACCGGACAATTGCCAGGCAAATCAAAAAGGAGGTTTTAGAAGGTAAAAATGTTACCGCAGAAATACTAAACCGAGGTAAAAACGGAAAAGAATATTGGCTACAACTGAATATTGTACCGATGCGTGAGGATTCTGATAAAATCACGGGGTATATGGCTGTAGAGGTCGATATCAGTGAACTAAAGGAAAATCAGGCGCTGATTCAGCATCAGGTGGCACTTCAGAATATCCTAATTGATATTTCCTCCACTTACATCAATATTGATATTAATAAGATCGAGAATGTTATTTCAAGCTCACTTGAAAAAATGGCAAAATTCGTAAATGCAGATCGAGCTTACATTTTTGATTACAACTTTAAAGAAAAAATTACCACCAACACGTATGAATGGTGTGAAATCGGAATTGATCCGGAAATTCAAAACTTACAAAACGTCCCCCTGGATATTGTCCCTGAATGGGTCGAAAAGCATCTAAAAAAACAACCCTTCTTGGTGGAAGATGTAAAAGAGTTGCCTATCGTAGAAGAAGGGAAAACTAATTTAAGGTCAATTTTGGAGCCTCAAGGAATCCAAAGTTTGATTACGATTCCAATTTTTGAAGGCAAAAATCTACAGGGGTTTGTAGGCTTTGACAGCGTCAGGTCAAGACGAAAATACGCAGCCGAGGAAATCAAGCTCCTGACACTTTTCGGTCAAATGATCATCAATGTCAAAGAAAAGCAACGAGTCCAAAAACAACTCCAAATTCAGGAAGAAAAATACAGGAACATCATTGCGAATATGAATTTAGGATTCCTGGAAGTAGATGAAGACGATACGATTTTAGATGCAAATCCAAGCTTCTCTCTAATGTCAGGATATTCAACAGAAGAGCTTATCGGAAAAAGAGGCATTGATTTATTTTTTCATGATGAAAAAGGAAAAAGGACCATTATCCAGAAAAACATCCTGCGAAAAATCGGACAATCCGATGTTTATGAAACAGAAGTAATTGACAAGTTTGGAAATCGACGATGGTGGCTGATCAGTGGAGGTCCTAATTACAATGATGCAGGAGAATTGATTGGTTCGGTAGGTATACATCTAGACATCACTGACAAGAAAAAATTAGAGGATGAGCAAAACCAATTGCTTAATCTAACCCAAAAACAAAATGACCGTCTTAAAAACTTTGCGCATATAGTTTCTCACAACCTTCGGTCACATGCCGCCAACCTAAGCGGAATGATATCTTTTATTGAGTTAAAAGATAAGCAGTTTGCAACCAATATCTTCTTCCAAAATTTCAAAAATGTCGTTGATAATTTGATGGAATCTATTCAAAACCTTTCGGAGGTAGCAGATATACAGATCAATGAAGCAGGGGATTTGGATAAACTCAATCTAGTAGAAATCATTAACTCCACGCTTCTAAATGTATCTTCTCTTGCGAGGGGCTCTGAGGTACAAATTAATTTTGAACAAAATCAGGGGAAGGCTTGGGTGATGGGAATCTTAAGCTATTTAGAGAGTATTATTTTAAATCTACTCACTAATGCCATCAAATATTCTGATCCTAAAAAGCAAAAAAGAATAAATATTTCCATAGAAATTTCAGATGAATGGACTATACTTCGAGTCTCTGACAATGGATTAGGAATCGATTTGAAAAGACAAGGGCGAAAAATCTTTGGAATGTATAAGACTTTTCATAATCACCCGGATTCCAGAGGAATTGGTTTGTTCATCACCAAATTCCAAGTAGAAACCCTAGGAGGAAAAATAGAAGTGGAGAGTGAGGAAGGGATTGGTTCCACCTTTAGCGTATATCTAAAAAATCAATGAAAAAAAATAAATCTATCTGTATCATCGAAGATGATGAGAACTACTTGACTCTCACTCAAAAAATGATAGAGTTTACTGGCCTTTTTGGCGAAATACTGACTTTCAGAAATGGAAAAGAAGCTTTTGAGGGGATTCTTCAAAGAAAAAAAGATACAGAGAGTTTCCCAGATTACATTTTATTAGACATTAATATGCCTATTTGGGACGCTTGGGATTTCTTAGATGAATTCTCAAAATATTCATCAGAATTTTCAGGAATGATATACATAATCACCAGCTCCATAAACAAAGTAGACGAAGCTTACGCAGATCAATACCCCTTCGTCAAAGGTTATTTGAAGAAACCAGTAGGACTTGAAAAACTAATAGAAATTTTCAGTTCATAAGACTAGGCCTAATGGGCTAGAGACCCTCCAACCCACTTTCTTCAATCATTAATCTTAAATACCAACCACTTAAATTCAATAATCCTCCCTGTCTCAGGCAACAAAGCCAGAAGAGCTATATAAACCAATCATTTTAAGGAATCAGCTCCAACTCCTTTTGCTTCTCTTTGATCCGTAGCACAAAGTCACTGAGCACATTCATATAATTGATAAATGCATCATAAGGCGTATCGTAAGGACTGAAGTAAGAGTGAATATCCCCGTCGGAGAAAAACTTGGTACACATATAGTAGAAATGATCGGAGGTCTGTAGGTAATTCCAGTCTCGAATCAAATCCGGATCATCTAGCTTTCTCACAATTTTCTCCAATTCATAGAGTCGATCGAAAGCTTCATCCTGCAGATCATTTCCCAACCATGCGGTCAAGTCACGCTCTTCATCCGCCCAACTGATCGGATAAGGCACCTGAATAGGGCTTACAGGTTCTACCTGATTCAAGACCTCTGATGGCGTAGAGAAGCCATAATTCGTCTGACTCAAAACTGCCTCAGGCAAGGCGCGCATAAATTCAAAGATCCCCGTCTCCTTCCATTGATGCTCCCCGAAGGTCTCATAGTCCATAAAGAGATTGAGAACCGGTTCGGACGCTGGAATAGGCTTGATCCAAGAAATGAATTTCTCTACAGTTAGCGGATAATCTTTCCAGGTCTTGTTGGAGAAGCGGAAGGCAATATCATCAGAAAGCAGGAAGTTTTTCAAGAGTACTTTGAGCTCTGGCTTGATGCTATTTTGGTACACATAATTGGGGCTTTTCCAACCCAAGACATGCTTGGCACCTTCAGTTAAAATCCCTTTGTAGCCCATATCTGCTACCATTTCTCCGATTTGATCCGAGTAGATAAGCTCGGTATTTCGGAAGACTTTGGGCGTGTAGCCATTGAATAATTTTTGGATTTTCTCCTTATGTTGATTCACCATGCGAGCAAACTCTTCCTTGCTCTTCAGGGCAGCCAGTGAGTGACCATAGGTTTCGCTCAGCACCTCCACATGACCTGTCGCCACCAGCCTTTGAAAGCTTTCGAGCACATCCGGCGCATAGGCTTCCAATTGATCCAAATAGGTCCCTGAAAAAGAAAAAGTCACTTTAAACGCTCCTTGATGCTTTTCGATCAGCTCTAGTAATAGGGCATTCATCGGCAAGTAGCACTTTTGGGCTACCCTCCGCATAACATTCCGGTTTAGAAAATCATCCCAGTAGTAATGGTCATCTCCAATATCAAAAAAGCGATAGGGCTTTAGCCGGTACGGCTGATGCACCTGAAAGTAAAAGCAAATCGTTCTCATGGTTATTGCGCTAAAGTTTTTTCGTAAATCTTAACTAGTCGGGCAGCCACATGCTCCCATTTCAAATTTTTCAACTCCTCACTCCCCAGTTCTTTAAACATCTTAGAAATCCCTTGGTAATGCAGCAAGGCAAAAGTGGCATCCGCCATGGCATCCACATCCCAATAGTCTATTTTGATGGCATTCTGAAGGACTTCTGCTACCCCAGATTGCTTGGAAATTACGGTAGGTGTATTATGCCGCACCGCTTCCAAAGGAGCAATTCCAAAAGGCTCCGAAACAGAAGGCATGATATAGACATCTGAAATGGCATACATATGGTCCACGTCATCGCCTTTCAGGAATCCTGTAAAGTGAAATTTATGTCCCATGCGCAGTTCTGCCACCCGATCAATCATTCGGTTGAGAAGGTCTCCTGACCCAGCCATGACAAAGCGTACATTTTCATCCCGATCCAAGACCTTTTTCGCTGCCTCCACAAAGTATTCAGGGCCTTTTTGAAAAGTAATTCTCCCTAAGAAAGTGACAATTTTCTCTGGTACTTTCTTCTCATATTTTGACTTGATGATGCTGGCATCCAATACGGCATTGTGCAGCACGCTGACTTTTTCCGCAGGAATTCCGTAGCGACGAATGATCGTATTCTTGGTGAGTTGGCTGACAGCCACGACATGGTCGGCGGCTTCCATACCCGCTTTTTCAATATCAAAAACAGGCTTATTGACTGATTCACCAGATCGATCATATTCTGTCGCATGCACATGGGCTACTAGTGGTTTTCCACTGATTTCTTTTGCAGCTATACCTGCAGGGAAAGAAAGCCAGTCATGGGCATGGATGATTTCGTAATCATCGCGATCCCGGGCTATTTGCGCAGCAGTCAAGGCATAGCGACTCACCTCTTCCATGAGGTTTTTACCATATTTCCCGCTGAACTCATATTTGGTGGTGAAAATACTTTCATCCACATCCGTCCGATCATGAATCGCATAATCGGTAAATTTCTGATACTCTTCAGGACCCAGATATGGAACCAGAAAACTGGAAACTTCCAGATAGGTCAGGTTTTTCCAGATACTTTTAAACTTCTTTTCCCGATAGTCTATGGTGATATCACTGGCATTGACAAAGTCTGCCAATTCCTCCTCATCACCCCAAAGTTTGGGTACTACAAATATCACCTCCTGATTGTGGTGAACCATCCCCTTGACCAAACCATAACAGGCAGTACCGAGGCCCCCGGAAATATGCGGCGGGAATTCCCACCCAAACATTAAGACTCTCATGAAAAATAAATTATAGACGTTTTATTAAATCCATCATACGCAGCAATTCTCCCACACTCCAAGCTTGTGAAATCGCTCCCTTTGGCCGATGCGGTGCATCTCCATCAAATATCTCTGCTACTGTACCGACACCATATTGGGTCATCACTCCATCAAATCCCTGAATAATTTTCTTGATGAAATTTTCACCGGATTTTCCATGAAGCTTCAAATAAGCATCTACAAAATGACCCAAAGGCCAGACCCAAACGGTTCCATTGTGATAAGCATTATCACGACTGATCGGATCACCGAAGTAATATCCTTTATAGGCAGGATCATCAGGAGCAAGCGTCCGAAGTCCTCGATTTGTCAGAAGTTTGGACTTGACTAAGTCAAGCACACTGGCTTTTTGATTTTCATCCAGCATGGAGTATGGCAAGGAAGTCGCAAAAACCATATTAGGCCGAATAGCCCAATCCTTTTCTCCATCATGAACATAATCCGCCAAATAGCCATTTTCTTCATCCCAAAATTCAGCTAAGAAGGATTCTTTGGCTTTCTCTGCCAGCTTGCCATATTCCTGATCCCCGGAAAGCTCCTCATAGAACTTGAGTGCATTGTACCAAAGAGCCTGAATCTCCACAGGTGAACCGGTTCGAGGGGTCACAGGCCCATCCACCGTGACTGCATCCATCCAAGTCAATGCGACGCCGTCATAGCCTCCGTAGACCAATCCATTATCCATGACATGAATATTGAAGTCGGTTCCTTCCCGATATCCATCGATTATGCCTTTTAGCTTATCCAAATATCTTTTTTGGATGGTCTTTTTATCTCCTGTAAAGAAAATATATTGCTGAAGTGACCAAGAGAACCATAGTGGAGCGTCAATGGAATTCATGTTGGTGAAATCACCACTACCCACGTTGGGGAAAAGCGGTCCCTTCAGATCGCGGGACATGGTATCCATGATTTCCAGGAAAGTCTCTTTGTCCCCTCGGGCCAAAGTCAATCCGGGTGCAGCCACAAAAGTATCTCGACCCCACCAGCCAAACCATGGATATCCTGCGATGATCCGGGTATCCCCTTCTCGCTTTCGGATAAATTGAGTGGCTGAATTAATCAGGCAGTTTTCAAAATTATTTCGGGGAATTCTACGAGCTACCTCCTTTTCGAAGGCTCGCTGTCGGGTAGCTGGATCAGCCTCTGTCAGACCTGCCGCAAAAATCACGGATTCCCCCTTTTTGATATCGAATTCAAAGTAACCAGGTACATACAAGTCTTCTTGATAATCATAGCCTCGCTCCCTTTCGATGATGTACTCTAGGTTATTGTACCATTTCGGGTCAGACTCGAAGGTGTTCTTCTTGGAAAGCTGTAGATACAAGGGATCATATACCGGGTAAAGTTGAAACTTCACACCGTTGGGCACTTTTTCAAAATCCTTATTTATGTCATTGTTTTCCTTACAAAGGGTATGATAGCCTCGAAAAGCCAAAAAGGGCTGAATTCGAATTTTGGTAGGCGAATGGGCTTCAAGCAAGGTGTATCGAATCATTACCCGATCCCGATTGGTATCGAGAATCAATTCCTTCTGGAGCAAAACCCCACCGACACGATAAGTCAGTTTCGGTATGGGTTCAGAGTCAAAATCCTTCAAGTACTTATGCCCTCGTGGATGGTAGTTTCCCGGAAACTTGCTGATGCCCAAGTTGAAACTTGCCCCATGCTGAATAACGGTCTCATGGACCGTGGACAGAAAGACATGGTTTTGAGAATCAATCTTTGGCTGAGGAGCCACCAAAAGACCGTGGTATTTCCTTGTGTTACAACCAATTATGGTAGTGCTTGTATAGGTTCCCGAACGATTGGTACGTATGATTTCCCGGTCAAGGGAATAATTGAGGTTGACTAGTTGGGTCTTGTCAAAATGGATATAACTCATGGGTTGAAAAGTTGCTTCCGTTAAAATAGAATATAGAAACGGAAAGAAAAATCAAATGCAAAAAAATAAAGGTTATGTTGCCATAACCTTCTGATAATCGAATCTTTTTTAGGAGCGTACAGCTTCTTTTTGAATTTCCTCAAAATTTTTGAGGGACTCCTCAAACTTGACCATGTAATTTCGGACAAGCGAGATATTCACCGGTTTCACCACCGGGAATTTCGGTGAGTTTTTAAACAATGTAAACATCTGAAGTTGGTTTAGTTTGTCGATTTGCACCAAATCCTGTGCCAAAGTACTGAGGATTAAAAGGAAAACCCCTCAAAATGAGGGGTTTTAGGGGTGAAAGACCGGGTTCGAACCGGCGACCTCTGGTGCCACAAACCAGCGCTCTAACCAGCTGAGCTACAATCACCATTTGATAATCTTCGAGAACTTTTTCTCAATCGGATGGCAAAGGTAGACAGAAGTCCCTTTTTGCGCAAGAATCATCCCGAAATTATTTTTAGAAATTGAGGAAAAAATCATAGGCATCCCGTCTCCACATTACAAGACCATTGATACACTGAAGGAATAGACCCGAAAAGTTCCAAGTCGTAATCGCTATATTTGCACAATATTTAATCTTTTCTCCTTCCAAACCCAACCATCATGGCCGAGCAGGCAATCAATTTTGAGGCATTTAAACTGAATAAGCAGCTACTTAATGCGATCGCAGAGGCAGGCTACAGCACTCCTACCGCTATTCAGGAGAAGGCTATTCCGCTTGGCTTGGCAGGTCATGATGTATTGGGAATTGCGCAGACAGGTACCGGAAAAACCGCTGCCTACGTGCTTCCCATCCTGATGAAAATCAAGTATGCCCAAGGCATGCATCCACGGGCTATGGTCCTTGCTCCTACTCGGGAGCTCGTCATGCAGATCGAGGCAGTCTGCAAAGATTTGGGAAAATACACCGACCTACGCGTAGTCTGTCTTTATGGTGGATTGGGACCAAAAACCCAAATCGAGCAGATTGAAGCCGGAGTGGATTTGATTATCGCGACACCGGGCCGATTCATGGATTTGTATAAGAAGGGCGTCATCCTGACTCGGGAATTGAAAACCATGGTCCTAGATGAGGCGGATAAAATGCTGGATATGGGATTCCTACCGCAGATTCGGGCTATTTTGGAAATTATCCCAGTGAAGCGTCAAAATCTACTTTTCTCAGCGACTTTCTCAGATAAGGTGGAGCGACTTTCTGCCGAGTTTCTTGAATTTCCAGAGCGCGTCGAAATCACACCCTCTGCCACCACTGCGGAGACTATCGCTCAAGTCAAGTATTTCGTACCTAACATGAGGACGAAAATCAACCTGCTGGAACACTTGCTCGAAAACGAGGAAATCAACCGAGCCATCATTTTTACCCGAAGCCGGAAAAATGCCGAGGAAGTATCCAGCTTTCTACTGCGGAAAAAGGTGGGCGAAGTACGCGTCATTCACGCCAATAAAGGGCAAAACACCCGAATCAACTCCATGGAGGATTTCAAAGCTGGAGATGTGCGACTTTTAGTTGCGACAGATGTGGCCTCCAGAGGCTTGGATGTGACGATGGTTTCCCATGTGATCAATTTTGATGTGCCCTTGATCTATGAAGACTATGTGCATCGAATCGGCCGAACCGGAAGAGCAGAAAATGAAGGGAAAGCCATTACTTTCATCAATCCGGCAGAAGTCTGGCATTTTGAAAAAATCGAAGAATTGATCCGCATGGATGTACCTGAGGTAACGATTCCCAAATCTGTGAAAATCACCGAAACACCTTTTGCAGAGCAGCAGATTTATGCTCGTGAATTGGATAAGCTCAAGCAAAGAGAAAACCCCGATTACAAAGGAGCTTTTCATGAAAAGAAAGCCAAACCCAAGCGAAATATCGGAAAAGGTGAAAAAGTAAAAGCGAAGAAATCCGGAAAGAAAAAGAATAGGAATCAGTTGAAGACGAAGAATAGGAAGAATTAGAACGCACTTAGTTAAAAAAGACTAATTTTTTTTTAGTGAAACCACCTTTCATTATTTAGCAATATGAAAAGGCTCCTTAGTATCATTCAGGTAGTTATTTGGTTTTTCTCTTGTCAGCCATCGCAGGAGGAAGAACTCCCGATCAAATACTCGATTGAAACCATTAAAATCCCTATTTCTTCAGAACAATTAAACTCTTATCAAATCCAATCAAATTTCTCTCTAAACGAGAAACCGGTCCTTGTCAGCTATAATGACAAAAGGCATAGCTTAGATTTTTTTAACCTAGATCATGAAGAATCGATAACATCAAAAAATTTGGATTCCGACGGACCTAATGGAATTGGAAAGATTGAGTCAATTTTTGTTCAATCTTCAGATTCCATTTTCGTCTACGAATTAGGTAAACTTCATCTTTTAAATGGTGATTTGAGTAAAAAGCAATCTTGGGACCTATTTCAGATTTATGGCGATTTGAACTTAGGAATTCCTCAGTGTAATTTTTATTTCAAATTATACTATGATTCAGAACGCCAATCCGTGTATTTTTTTATGAATCAAATGGGAGTAAGCCTATTGGAAATAGCTGAGTTACCGTTGATGACTTCTTTGAATCTAGAGACTAATGAAGTAAATGTACTTCCCATCTACCATTCAGAATATTTTAAATCTGTTGCGGGCCAGGTAGGATTTATGACCTATTTGGGCTTTTATGGGAAACTTGATAATCAATTGATTTTCAATTACCAGTATGAGTCAACGATTTATGGGTTTCAATTGAATGATGAAAAATTGTCTACCACTTCAAGTTCTAAGGTGAAGTTTGTGCCCAGTACTCCTCAAACCAACGATCCTCAAGCCTATGATCAGCATGCCATTGAAAACCCACATTTTTTATCACCAATTCCTGATCCATGGAGAAACTTGATTTACAGTATTGTTTGGGATAGCCCAGATGCTAATTCTTACAAAACCTACTTGGATAAAAGCCAGATTTTGAGAGTCTTTGATGAAAATTTAGAGCTAATCCAGACTGTCCCTCTTCCAGACCGCACTTACCAAATTAACAATTGGTTTGTCAATGAAAATGGACTTTATCTCAATAAAGCTCACCCAGGAGACTCTCTTTTAAATGAGGATTTTTTGATGTTTGACGTATTTAAGTTTAAAGTAAATTAATCATGAGTCTTTTTGGTTTCATATTCCTTTTATCTTTTGGTCATTCAGATTGGATAGAAGTTCCCTTGGATCATGAAGACCCCTATTCCATAAAAGTCAAAATTGAATATTCTATTCAACAACCTTTTGACTCTAAAAAGAAAACTATCATTACTCATGCTGATCCACTTGATGATTATTTAGGATTAGGTGACTTGATAGAATTGGAATTTACCGGATTCAATCTGATAAAAATCCATGGAAGGTATTCCTCCCCTTATTTGAACCAATTTATTGAAGAAAACACCGGTATAGAATCTGATAAAAAATATCTCTGGTTAAGTCGAGGTCAAATCATCAAAGATATAGAAGTGGTCCGAAAAGAAATTTTAGGGGATGATTCAGCAATTTTAATCGGGTTTGGAAGTGGTGCAGGCCTTATTCACTACTATCTTCATGAATTTCCAAATAATGTAGAAAAGGTGGTTAGTTTAAATCCACTGCTTCTAGACATTCCAAAAAATCTAAGCTTTTGGGATCTTTTAGAAGGGTTTGATTCAATTTTCAAAGAATACTCAACTGATCAAATTGTAAGATTCTCAATTACATCTTCTGAACCTTACTTTTTTATGGACAAGCCTATTCGAGATAGTTTGCTAGAATCGAGAATTAAAGAATTTGTAAAAACTTCTTTTTCAGAAAGTCAAAAAGAAATAAGTCTAGGATTAGAAGCAAGAGCTTTTGAGCATTATTTGGATATTGGAATCTATGATTTAGGGCCATTTGGCCATTTTTTGGGCTTACTCTCTTCAAGTCTAAGATCGAATACAATGTCTTTGGAATACTTCAACGGGACAAATTACGATCGTGGAAAAGCATATTCCTCCAAAATAATTTTGGTGGGTGGGGTTTACAATTTGCTTTTAGACCCTAAATCATTTGATGTTATTGGAGAGTTTTACCCCAACGCTTCTGTACATTACCTTAGAGATGGGTATGATTTTTCGGAAACTCGAAAGCGCAGAATATGGGAAGCATTGATTTCTAGTTTATGCTCAGATGATGTTTCGACTAAGATTGAAATGTTTAAGTTATTGCAAGAACATGAATTACTATTTCAGGAAAAAAATTACAATTCTATCCGAGTAGGAAAGTAAAAAAGGGTCTCAGCTGAGACCCTTTTCCAATCTTATCGCTCTCCGCGAGTGTTCGTTCCATCTACTCGAGTTCGCTTTTCTCTATTTGCCAAATCCCAAGCTGTGTGAAAAATCAAATGCGCCCGCTTGGTCATCAGTGGGAATTCGATTTTATCAACTGTATCGGTCACCTGATGGTAATCATCATGCACACCGTTGAAGAAGAAGATCACCGGAATATCAAACTTCGCAAAGTTGTAGTGATCTGATCGATAGTAGAATCGATTTGGATCATCCTCAGCATCATATCGATAGTCCAAGATCAAGTCTGTGTAGGTGATATTATTGTACTCGTTGATTTTCTTCAAATCGGTAGAAAGCATCTCCGAACCAATCACATATACATAGTCCTTGTTCTCAGCATCCTGATATTCGTAGTCAATACGGCCTACCATATCGATGTTGATGTTATTCACAGTATTGGCGATCGGGAATATTGGGTTTTCAGAATAATACTGAGACCCCAGCAAGCCTTTTTCTTCACCAGTCACATTCAAAAAGAGGATAGATCTTCTAGGTCGATGACCTTCTTTGGCTGCAGTAGCAAAAGCTTCGGCAATTTCCATCACAGAAACAGTCCCTGAACCGTCATCATCTGCACCATTGAATATTTCGCCGGTAGAACTCACACCCACGTGATCATAGTGTGAAGAAATTACAAATACTTCTTCTTTCTTATCAGTTCCTTCCAAAAAGCCCAAGACATTGTATGCTTCTACTGGAGTCACGCTTTTTTGCACTTGGTAGGACGCTTTTTGGGACTTGATGGACTCAGGACTGGACTTTGCAGCTTCCTTGAGCTCCTCCACCGGAGTTTCAAAAAACTCTCCCATTTTATCAGAACTCACCAAGAAGATAGGTCGCTGTTCGATTTCACGCTCAAATCCAATTCTACCTCTTCCGGAAAGCGTCTTGTATCGGTTGGCGATACGGTCAAAGTTAGCCTGACCTTCCATGCTGACGATTACCACACCGGCAGCTCCAGCATCCATCACTTTAGCCACTAAGCTATTGCTTCGCTCACCTACAGCCCAAATCCCGACTAGTTTTTCACTTACATCTACTTTGGCAAGGTTTTCATCATTGGCAAGACCCAAGAAAACCAAATCCGTTTTGGAGGCTTTTTTCATGTCTCCATCACCGATAAAAACAAAATCCTCGTTTTCAACCAAGTTGGACTTACCCACTTTCAAGCTGACCTTTTCGAATTTAGCACTCACCAAAGGCACCTGCTGAAAATAGCTTCCATCTACCGGGCCAGTCAGCCCCAGTTCTTTGTAAAAATCAGCCAAATAATTGGCAGCAATCAGCCCTTCAGGCGAACCCGTATCCCGGCCTCTCATTTCATCGGAAGCCAAGAAAGTAAGGTACTCTTCCAAATCAGCCTCAGTGATCGTGTTGGCATATTTTACCTGCACGGGATTCTGCGCAAAAGAGCCCCAGGAAATCCCCAAAGCCAGTGCAGAAGTCAGTAGAAATCGTTTATTCATTTGTTTATTTTTTATTTTGATCGCTAAGCTAGACATTTTTTTATCCTATCGGTAAACCGTTTACACGAAAGGGGTGTTGAGGAGGTGAATTTCTGTCTGTTAAGTAAAGATTATCCCTTGATAAATTGTACATTTGCCGCCAGAAATTGAAAATATTTCAGACCCTACTATTCATCACAGCTTCCATTAAAAAAGTATGAAGATTAACCTTTCGAATGCTGTCAAGTTTGAGAGCAGACACAATGGCCCGACAGAGGCGGAAATCGCAGAAATGTTGGAGAAGATCGGTGCCACATCCCTTGAGGAACTTATCAATCAAACCGTCCCAAAAGCAATTCAAAACGAAAGACCTTTGGATTTGCCCAAAGCGAAACTGGAATCTGAATTTCTAAGAGATTTCAAAAAACTCGCTTCCAAAAACAAGGTATTCAAATCCTTCATTGGGATGGGTTATTACGATACCATCGTTCCGGGGGTGATTTTGAGAAATGTGCTGGAAAACCCAGGGTGGTATACAGCCTACACTCCGTATCAGGCAGAAATTGCCCAAGGGAGATTGGAAGCTTTGATCAATTTCCAAACGGTGGTCATGGAACTGACCGGCATGGAGCTAGCCAATGCTTCTCTATTGGATGAAGGCACTGCAGCTGCCGAGGCAATGACCATGCTTCACTCCGTAAAACCAAGAGCGAAGAAAACCGCAAACAAATTCTTTGTAGACGAGAAAATCTTCCCTCAGACCAGAGCGCTTCTTGAAACTAGAGCTGAGCCGGTAGGAATCGAATTGGTATTTGGATCTATTCAAGATTTGGATGTGACCGACCCTGAGCTTTATGGCGTCATGTTCCAATACCCTGATGCAGAAGGTGCTGTGAGAGATTACTCTGCCATAGTAGCTGCCGCAAAAGAAAACAATGTATTGACAGCCTTTGCCACAGACCTTTTGGCGCTCACGTTATTAACCCCTCCGGGAGAAATGGGAGCCGATGTGGTAGTAGGATCTGCACAGCGATTTGGTGTACCGATGGGATATGGTGGACCTCACGCAGGATTTTTTGCAACCAAGGAAGATTTCAAAAGACAAATCCCAGGCCGAATCATCGGTGTATCTGTAGACCGTGCTGGAAATAAAGCCTATCGCATGGCGCTTCAGACACGTGAACAACATATCAAGCGTGAAAAAGCCACATCCAATATCTGTACCGCACAGGTATTACTTGCCGTGATGTCTTCGTTCTATGCAGTCTATCACGGTCCGCAAGGATTGAAAAATATTGCGCTTCGTACGCATGGCCTTGCCAAATTGACAGCTCAAGCACTGAAGAAGGTAGGCCTCGAAGTTTCTGATCAAACCTTCTTCGATACCATTCAGGTAAAAATGAATGAGGTATCTCGCGAGCGTGTAAGAGGATTGGCCTTAGGAGCTGAAATGAACTTCCGCTATGAAGAGGACTCTATATTCATCTCCTTTGATGAGACTAAGTCGCTTGCTGATGTAGAAGCTATCGTATCCATCTTCGCTACAGAAGAAGGAAAGCATACGTTGAACTTGGATGAATTGGTAGCTGACTTGAATCTGGAATTGCCAGAGGCTCTAGCCAGAAAGTCTGACTACCTCACCCACCCTGTGTTCAACAACTTCCACTCCGAGCATGAAATGCTTCGCTACATCAAGCGATTGGAAGCAAAAGACCTTTCTTTGGTACACTCCATGATCTCCTTGGGATCTTGTACCATGAAGTTGAATGCTACCGCTGAGATGATTCCTGTCACTTGGCCAGAATTTGGGCAGATTCACCCATTTGCTCCTATGGATCAGACTTTGGGTTACCAAGAGTTGTTTTCCAATCTCAGAACATGGTTGACAGAAATCACCGGTTTCGCAGACACTTCTCTTCAGCCCAACTCAGGTGCTCAGGGCGAATATGCTGGCCTGATGGTCATCCGAGCCTATCACATGAGCCGTGGCGAAGGTCACCGCAATATCGCTTTGATCCCTACTTCTGCTCACGGAACCAACCCTGCTTCCGCTGTTATGGCCGGAATGAAAGTAGTCTTGGTGAAATGTGACGAAAGAGGAAATATCGATGTGGCAGACCTGAAGGAAAAAGCTGCTGCAAATGCTGAAAACCTTGCAGCTTTGATGGTAACCTATCCATCTACACACGGGGTATTCGAAGAAGCTATTCAGGAAATCTGCGCCACTATCCACGAATTTGGAGGACAAGTTTACATGGATGGTGCGAATATGAACGCACAGGTAGGTTTGACCTCTCCGGGACGAATCGGAGCTGATGTCTGCCACCTCAACTTGCACAAGACATTCTGTATTCCTCACGGTGGTGGAGGTCCAGGCATGGGACCAATTTGCGTAGCTGCTCACTTGGCACCTTTCTTACCAGGAAACCCAATCATTAAAACGGGAGGAACTCAAGCAGTATCGTCCATTTCAGCTGCACCATACGGTAGTGCTAGCATTCTTCCAATCTCCTACGCTTACATCGAAATGATGGGAGGAGATGGTTTGACCAATGCGACTAAAATGGCTATTCTAAATGCCAACTATATTAAGGAAAGATTGGATGGTCATTACCCTATTCTTTACACGGGTGCTAATGGAAGAGCTGCTCATGAGATGATCATTGATTGTCGTGGCTTCAAGGAGTTCGGTGTAGAAGTAGAGGATATCGCCAAGCGATTGATGGATTATGGCTTCCACGCTCCCACTGTATCTTTCCCTGTGGCAGGCACGATGATGATCGAACCAACCGAATCCGAGACCAAGGCTGAGTTGGATAGATTCTGTGATGCATTGATTGGAATTCGTGAGGAGATCAGAGAGATCGAAAATGGATCTGCTGATAGAGAAAATAATGTGTTGAAAAATGCTCCGCACACAGCAAACATGGTCTTGATCGGAGATTGGGAATTACCTTACTCCAGAGAAAAGGCTGTTTATCCTTTGGCCTATGTGAAGGATAATAAATTCTGGCCTACCGTACGGAGAATTGATTCTGCCTATGGTGACAGGAACTTGATGTGTAGCTGTATCCCTGTTGAGGAATACGCCCAAGAGCAGGAGCTCGTATAAATTCATAAAGAAGCCCGATCGAAAGACCGGGCTTCTTTATTGATAGTCAAATTTTTACCTAGGAAATCACCCCTTTTGTTTCCTTTGATTTTCTGAAAATCAACCAGAACATCACTAAAATCAGGATTATTAGGAGTGCAACTTCGAATTGTGCCCAAATCTGTGAGCGATTGATTAGTCTTTTAGCTTTCTTGATCAATCTTTCACCTTCATCCAATTGGATCGCACTGAGATCATCCAAGTCCTTTCTCGCCCGAGAAATTTTTGCATCATATCGCTTGACTTGGTCGATATTTACTCCACTAGAATCAGAGTAAAGCAAATCATAACTCTTGATCGATAGATCATTCACAATGATATTTTTGAAATCTGTCAAATATTGAGATTCATCCGGTGTCAGCTTTGTCTTTTCAAATTCTTCTATGATCGCCAAAATCTCATTTTCCTCCTGTTCAATTTCATCCAAAACGCGCGAATAATCATAATCAATATCGCAGTGGTCTACGAGCTTTTGGATCTGAAAAAGACCTTCAGAAATATCAAAGATGTAGCTTTCTACCACCAGTCGGTCGTTATACACCTCAGTAAAGGTGGAGCTGATCTCTTTAAAATTCTGACGCTCAATAAGATTTTTTGCATAGATCAACAAAAGCAAAAGGCTGACAATAAAGAAGGCCTGAAATTTTTTTCTTCGAATTGAGGACATGGTATTTTAGTAAGTAAGGCTAACTAATTTTCTTCTTCAGTTTAGGCATTCTTAGACAGTTTGCCAAAAATTAAATTAGGGGTTCTCTCCCGGCATTTCATCATAGACCCGGACATAATCGACTACAAGCTGCTGTGGCCAGATATCCGGATCTACTCCTTCTCGACCTCCCCAATTTCCTCCGACTGCAATATTCAATATCAAGTGAAAAGGTTGATCAAAAGGCCATTCCTGATAGCTTCCTCCCGTATTTTCAAAGGTAAAATACTGAACACCGTCCACTAGAAAATCAATCTTTTCTTCTGTCCAATTGATGGCGTAAACATGAAATTCAGAATCAAAATCAGGAACTTGAATCTGATTTCCTTTTTGGGTGCCTTTGACATGATTAAATGCCTCTGTATGAACAGTGCCATGAACCACTCCGGGATCATATCCCACATGCTCCATGATATCAATTTCCCCATTCTTTGGCCAGCCTCCATGGCGATTTTCCTCCGCTAGCATCCAGATAGCAGGCCAGGTACCAACTCCTTTGGGAAGCTTTGCCCGCACTTCTATGTAACCATATTTCCAGGTTGCTTTTCCCCTAGTAAGTAATCGAGCAGAGGAATAGCCTTTTGGAAAACCCGCATCAGACCTTGCCTCAATGATCAAATACCCATCTTCTACCCGGGCATTTTTAAGGTCTTTTTCTGTATAAAACTGCAACTCATTGTTTCCCCAGCCATGATCTCCCACATCGTATGTCCACTTAGTGGCGTCCGGCAATCCTGGAATTTCAAACTCATCAGACCAAAGCAGTTTCTGTGCTTGAAGAGACTCCGTATTGGTAAAAAAGAAAACAAGTAATAGGCTCAAAAAGGATTGAAAACAAACTTTTAATTTAATAGGCATGGAACTATTTTTTAGGTAAATAGGTTTTATTGTTGTTAATCTTTTATTCTAACCAAAAATATACATTTTATGTCATTACAACTGAAAGGAAAATGGAATCAACTGAAAGGACAATTAAAGCAGACTTACGCCGCACTGACTGACGATGATTTAAAGTTTACCGAGGGACAGGAAGATGAGCTTTTGGGTCTTTTACAGGAAAAAACCGGTGAAAAAATAGAAAACCTCAGAAAGATGATTTTTGAAACTGAGGAAGAAAGCAAATAAGTCTACCCTAACAAATATCGAAGAGGCTGGTTAAATTGATAATCAGCCTTTTTATTTATGCTGTTTTTTCTCTCAAAGGCTAATTGTAAATTGCCTTCGTAAACCCAAATAAAAACCCATGGCATATTATCACAGACTCGGTCAGATTCCGCCCAAGCGGCACACGCAGTTTCGACAGCCAGACGGAAGCCTCTACAAGGAAGAGCTTGTCAGCTCAAAAGGTTTCTCAGGAATCTATTCCAATCTCTACCATATCTACAATCCAAACGAGGTAAAAACCATCGGTAAGCCCAAACCTTTCAAATGGGAAGTGGCTAAAGACCACGGTCTCCAGCAAACCCATCTCAAAACATCAGGAGTTGGCACCACTGGTAAAGACTATCTCTCCGCCCGTCGTATGCTCATGATGAATAATGATGTGATGATGGGCATCTGCTCTCCGGAGCAGCGGAAAATGGACTATTACTTCAAAAATGCAGATGGCGACGAACTCATTTACATTCATGATGGTAATGGCGTTCTTTATTCTCAGTTCGGAAAATTGGAAGTGCGGAAAGGCGATTACATTGTGATCCCACGAACGACGATTTATCGGTTTGAATTTGAAGAAGAAGGTCCTTTGCGATTACTAGTCATCGAATCTCATGGTCCGATCGAGACAGTGAAGCGATATAGAAATGAAGTCGGTCAATTGCTAGAGCATTCCCCTTATTGCGAGCGGGACATTCGGCCTCCACATGAACTTCACATTGAAAAAGAAAAAGGTGAATACCTGGTTCAAATCAAAAAACAGGGGATGTTGCACCAATATTCTTACGGTCATAGCCCACTAGATATAGTGGGATGGGATGGTTACCTGTATCCTTATGCCCTGTCAATCTATGATTTCGAGCCCATTACCGGCCGAATCCATCAGCCACCACCCGTACATCAGACTTTCCAAGCTTGGGGCTTTGTGATTTGTTCTTTTGTACCCCGCTTATTCGATTATCATCCCTTGGCCATTCCAGCACCTTACAATCACTCCAATATTGATTCTGACGAAGTACTGTACTATGCGGAGGGAGAGTTTATGAGTCGAAGAGGAATTGATCGAGGATCTTTCACGATTCATATGGGAGGACTGCCACACGGACCTCATCCGGGTACGGTTGAGAAATCTATTGGAGCCAAATCCACGGAAGAATATGCAGTCATGCTGGATACTTTCAGACCGCTGCAGATTACCACAGATGCTTTGGATTTTGTGGATGAAAACTATCCCATGAGTTGGACGGATTGAAAAAAGATTAAAACTTAGAAAATCAAATACCCCAAAAAGCAAAAAACTTTTGGGGTGTTTTTTTTAAATAGGATTTTCGATTAAAAGTATAATTAATATATCTCCTTTCTGTGCCCTAAATCAATCACATCTACCAACAGAATCTTGTCTTGTATTTCGTATAGGATACGGTAATTGGCTACCCTAATTCGATACCCCTCCCTACCTTTTAACTTTTTATATCCTTTGGGCCTTGGATTATCTGCTAATGCCAAAATGGCTTCTTTAATATTTGAAAAATAGGGGTCAGGAATCTTTATTAATTTCTTTTTGGCTCTTTTTGCTATTCTAACCTTATACTTGCTCATTTTTCCTGGATTCTTCAATTTCCTTAAAGACCTCCTCAGCATCAAAAAATTCCTGATCTTCCTTTTTGGCCTCATCGAAAAGCCTAATATCATCCAATTCCTCCAACTCTTCCAAAATCGCTTTAAAATCCTTCATAGGGAGAATTACAGAAACTTTTTTCCCTTTTTTATCTGTAACATATTTTGGGTTGACACTTATCATAGCGATTGATTTTTAAAGATCTAATATTTGAACTTAGTTCACAGGTTTAGCTTAAAATAAAGCTGCTTATTTATCGAACGTACAAAATTAATCCAAGTTCTTTACCTTTCCGCAGTACTCTTATTTTGAAATAGCTCGTGGTTTTCATTTCCACCCGCTATCAAATAAGCCATCAAATCCTTCAACTCCTCCTCGTTGAGCCGATTGATTAATCCAGGAAGCATGATGGACACTTCTGAGTTTTTGGTAAAGGAAACTGTGCTTTTTGGCACCTCACGTAAATCATCTGGAGCAAATGGATTCTGAGACACAAAATACGCCTCCTCATTTTCATTTACCAGTCTTCCCACCACAGAGCCTCCATCTTTCAATTCAAATACGGTTGCATGATATTGCTCCGAAATGACATCACTTGGATTGATGGTAGCTTCCAAAATGTCCTTTTTGGAAAAACGGGTGCCTAATTGAGTCAAGTCCGGTCCGACGATTCCACCCTCTCCCTGCATGGTATGGCAGGATTGACAAAGAGTCGCCTGATACATGGCCTTTCCTCTGACATAATCCTGAGCACCCAAATTATCCACCGCTGCCAAGGCTTCGTCTACAGTCCATCTTCTTCCAGGACCCTCGGGCTGAATTCCCGGTTCGACAATATCATTCCCACTGGCAGAAAGCAATTTCCCACCAGATAGCTCATCATACTTTTCAAAATCTGCAGGATCCACGGATGCTAAGGCCATCTTTCGGGCACGGTCCAAGAATCCCACATAGCTTCTGCCTCCTTTATATTCGGTCAACGCATTTTTGATCCAGGCAAAATATTCTTCACGCATCGCTGGAGTCCATCCTTTTTCGGCACCTCCCAAAACAGTCGCATAGTAAGTAGCCTGAGCTGGAGGCACATTTGCAAGCATATTTGCGATATCCAAACCATACTGTGGATTTCTAAAAACCAATTCAGAAGAAGAAGTGAAGGTCTTTTGATAGTCTGCGTCGTCTTTGGCTGTTTGTAGCAATGCCAAAGTTTTCTCCACAGCATCAGGAGCTTCTAAATGCGTTAAAAGCACCGAAAGGGACCGGTTTAATAAATTATCATCTGCCGGGAAATTGGGGGAAAGATAGGCGACCAAATCAGACTTGACCGAGGCAGCAGCGTCATCATACCGATACAGAATGACCTCAACTGTTCGAAGCAAATCCTGTTTTTCTTTTTCAGAAAGTGCTGAATAATCTATTTCCATCAAACCATTCAGCAAGTCAGTTGCATCCCCCGAGCCTCCCTGACGAGCCAAGGCCAAACTGGCTTGCGTTTTCTTGACTGGGTTTGTTTCTGAACTGACTTTGTCTCTCCAAGATTCCAAAGGTTGATGCTCCAAAGCTATCCGAGCGGCATATTGAACAAATCGATCTTCGTGATCTAAGTTTTGCCAGGCCAACTCCAGACCTTCTGGCCCTGGATTTCTTTCGTGAAAGCTTTCCAATTCCCGTCTCAGCTTAGCTTCGGCGGGCAATTCCTCCACCGTCAAAGCTGAAACATCATCAGGATTCCCTGTGTAATAAACC
Source organism: Algoriphagus formosus (assembly GCF_002807035.1). Classification (GTDB taxonomy): domain Bacteria; phylum Bacteroidota; class Bacteroidia; order Cytophagales; family Cyclobacteriaceae; genus Algoriphagus; species Algoriphagus formosus. The sequence goes on from NZ_NIUC01000002.1 coordinate 269,676, forward strand.
CGGTAAAGATCCGACTCCAAGCGTCTACCACCCGTGGCAAAATACATCGCACCATCAGGGCCGATAGTTCCATCCGTCAGGGGAAGTGGTGAACCAGAAATAAATTCCTCCGCATTGGCAGAGTAGCTCGCTCCTTCTGGTGTAAGATGAACCGCATAGATAATCCCAAAACTCCAATCAAAGGCATACAAAGCCTTTTGATATTTAGCGGGGAAAGCCGCCTCAGTTCCAAACATCACATTGGTCGGAGAACCTTGTCCGATATTCAAAACAGCTGGGAGGTTGTCCGGAAAATTGGGTGACCATTTCGCATTTCCTGTTCTCCAGCCAAACTCCGCACCCGATGTCACATGATTGATTCGGGTAGGCCGATACCAAGGCATTCCGAAGTCCCATTCCATGTCTGAATCATAGGTGAAAAGATCGCCCACTTCATTATAGGCTATATCAAACTCATTCCGAAAGCCTGCTGCGATCAATTCCCAATCCTTGCCTTCCGGATCAATGGTTGCAACCCAGCCTCCAGGTGCTTGTCTGCTATTGGCATGACCACGTGGGTCCTTGATGAGAGGGAATAAATTGTCTTCATCCCATACCCTTGAAAGTCGATAATGATCCATCTGAGGCACATCCACATGATTACCTGCGGAAAGCACAATTCGGCTTCCATCCGGGGTCAATTTCATGGAATGAGGTCCATGCTCACCCGGCTCTCCTGTAAAAGTCCGAATCTCGGTTACGGTCTCATACTGATCATCTCCATCCAAGTCCTGAATACGGTAAAGCCCTGTTCCTCTGGAAAAAGTCTCATTGGGATTGTGATTCACCATCACGTAGATGGAATTAAAGGCAAAAAGCAAGCCTTGTGCATAGCCCATCCCAACTTGAGGCTCCTCCACATTTCCAACCAGCATTTTCTCCACCTTAGGCTTGACAGAGTCAGAACCTACTTTGGGGATGGTCAAGCGATAGAGAAACCCATATTGGTCTGCTGTAATCATCCGGCCTTTATCATCAAAAGTCATAGCTACCCATGACCCCTGATCGTTTTCTCCAGGACTATACAGATGCTCCACCTCAAAACCTTCGGGAAGCTTTAACTTGTCAATTTTAGGATTACCAGTGAGTTGACGCTCTGACTTGGGCTGCTGACAGCTAAATCCCAAGAGGACTAAAACGAGTAATGAAAGGCTCGAAATGCTTTTTATTGAACTTTGCATGAAAATAAATTTCAGGTTGAAAAAGAAATTTAAAAAAAGCAAAATAGATTTCAGCCGAATGATCCGACCGTTTACATAAAAAACTGGAAAATTATATTTTTTACAGGGTGCATCCTGCTTCTTTTGGTCTCTTTTGAAAATAAAGCGATATTTTCAAATCTAATATTGCCTCAAAAGCCCTTTAAAAACCATGAATCAAATTCGTCTTTTAATTTCTCTAGGTCTCGTTTCAATTTTCTCTGCATGCCAAGAGCAAAAGCATTTAGAATTAAGCAAGGATGCCCAAATCGCTATAGTCGGGGGAAATTTAGCTTCTCGAATGATGGAATATGGCTGGTTTGAAACCTCCATGCATGCTCGCTATCCTGATTCCACACTTTTCATCCGAAACATGGCCGACCCAGGAGATACACCGGGCTTCAGACCGCGTTCTGCCACTAATGATCCGTGGGCCTTTCCAGGAGCAGAAGAATTCCAGGACGAATATGCCACCAACTCCAACTCACAGGGCTTTTTCGAAAAGCCCGATCAATGGTTGACTAGACTGGAAGCCGATATCGTAATTGGTTTTTTTGGTTTCAGCGAATCCTTCCAAGGTTTAGAAAAGCTTCCAACCTTCAAAGACGAACTCGAAGCTTGGGTTCTTCATTCTAAGTCCAAAAAATACAATGGCACTGATTCCCCTCAGCTAGCCTTAGTCTCCCCGATAGCCATGGAGGATATTTCTGATTGGAAGGATTTGCCTAACGGAATCGATCAAAATGAAATTCTAGAGGCATACACCCAGGCGATGGAAGAAGTTGCAGAAAAGCATGATTTGGTATTTGTGGATGCTTTTTCGGCTAGTAAAAAATGGTACGCTGATGCTTCTTCTCCATTAACACTAGACGGCTCACAACTGACCGAAGAAGGCTATCAGCGCTTCGCCGAATTATTGGCTGATCAGCTTTTTGGCCAGACTGGTCAAAAAAATCCTGAAAGACTTGCATCCATTCATGAAGCTGTACAGGAGAAAAACTGGATGTGGCATAATGACTACAAGATTCCAAATGGTGTGCACGTATTCGGTCGTCGCTATGATCCCTTCGGTCCTGATAATTACCCATACGAATTGGAAAAAATCAGACAACTAACCGCAAATCGAGACTCTGCCATTTGGGCAAGCGCCAAAGGAGAAAACTATGATTTGACTGCAGCAGATGTGAAAACCAGAGACCTTCCTGAGGTGGAGACCAACTACAATCCAAAAGCCAATGGAAGCTTGGAATACAAATATGGGGATGCTGCTCTTGCAGAATTGAAAGTACCTGAAGGCTACAAAATCGAACTTTTCGCCTCAGAGGAAGACTTCCCGGATTTAGCTAATCCCGTTCAGCTTTCTTTTGACAACCATGGAAGACTTTGGGTAGCTACCATGCCTTCCTATCCTCATTATAAGCCGGGCGACCCCAAACCTTCCGACAAACTCATCATCTTGGAGGATACTGATCAGGATGGAAAAGCCGATAAGCAAACGGTTTTTGCTGATGATCTTCACCTTCCTGTAGGTTTCGAACTGGCAGCCGAAGGAGTGTATGTATCTCAATTACCAAACTTGGTTTTACTGGAAGATACCGACGGAGATGACCGAGCTGATAAAAGAACTATTCTTCTTTCGGGATTTGATGACCATGATACACACCATGCGATTTCTGCCTATTCTACTGATGAATCCGGGGCAATTTACATGGCGGAAGGTGTCTTTTTACATACCAATGTCGAAACTTCCTATGGCCCGGTAAGAGCCACAAATGGCGGTTTCTACCGCTATGAACCCAAGCGACATAAGTTAGAGCGTGTGAATCAGGTAGCCATTCCCAATCCTTGGGGAATAGCCTTCGATGATTGGGGTCAAAACTTCTACCTCGAAACTTCAGGACCGAATCTCAATTGGATGCTTCCAGGCTCGGTACTTCCCCGGTATGGAAATTCCAATTACAAAGGTCCCAACCTGATCGAACAGCAACAGATGGTCAGACCAACTTCTGGTTTGGAATTTGTCTCCAGCAGGCATTTTCCGGAGGAAGTTCAAGGAGACGTCTTATTGAATAACACCATTGGTTTCTTGGGAACCAAGCAGCACAAAATGGTGGAAGATTCCGTAGGCTTTCATACCGAATACCGACAGGATTTGGTGAGTTCTACGGATCGTAATTTCCGGCCGGTTGATCTTGAATTTGCACCTGATGGCTCACTTTACATCGTCGATTGGCATAATATCCTGATCGGACACATGCAGCATAATGCCCGCGATCCATTGAGAGATCATGTACATGGCCGGATTTATCGAGTCACCTACCCTTCCCGACCTTTGGTAGAGCCAGCCAAAATCGATGGCGCCAGTATCCCTGAGCTTCTGGATAATCTGAAGCTACCCGAATACCGAACACGCTACCGAACACGAAGAGAGCTCAGAGGAAGGGATGCCGATCAGGTATATCAAGAGGTGGAAAATTGGCTTAGCCAGTTGGATACAGAAGACCCCAATTACGAACATCATCGCTTGGAGGCTCTTTGGGTGACTTGGGGAATCAATCGAGTCAATCAAAACCTACTTCAAGAGCTCTTGGATTCCAAGGATCATCGGGCTAGAGCCGCGGCTGTGAGAGTCCTTCGATACACCGGGCATCAAGTGAGCAATCAACTAGACCTCCTAAAAAGTGCTGCTTCAGATCCACACGGACGAGTTCGCATGGAGGTAATTGCAGCAGCATCCTGGCTTCCTCAAGAAGATGGCGTGGATATTTTGAGTGTGGTAGAAAAGCAGCCACAGGACAATACTTGGATTTCAAGAACTTTAGAGACGGCTATTGCACACATCAATGGTCTTTCTGTTGATGAGAAAAAAGAGGAAGATATCAAGTCCAACCTGACTGGGTCTGACCGTGAGCTTTTTGTCATTGGAAAGGAAATCTACGCACGCGAAGGCTTTTGCGCCACCTGTCATCAGCTCGACGGAAATGGTCTGACCGCTTCTCAATTCCCTCCACTCAAAGGTACGCCTTGGGTAACAGGAAGTCCTGAGCGACTGATCAAAATTGTCTTAAACGGACTTCTCGGTGAAATCGAGGTTAATGGTCGGGTCTACCCGGGTCAAGTTCCGATGACCCCTTATGCAGGCATGCTCAATGATACGGAAGTTGCAGCCGTTTTGACCTATGTAAGAAACTCATTTGGGAATCAAGCGAGCCCTATTCCCCCTGAGCTCGTCAAGCAGGTACGAGAGGAAGTAAAAGACAAGGAAGGGTTTTGGAATCCAGACGAACTTCTGGAAATACATCCCATGGAAAAATAATCCATTGCATCTTTTTAGCTATTTACCAAAACCAAATAAATGGAAAACCTAGAACTACTTATTGATTTTCATATAGATGCGGAAAGACAGGGTCCGGATAGCGATGAGGATACGGTCAAAGCTTTAAACCTTACCCAGCTTTCTAAGCAAAGTAACCTTAAAGTTGCGGACATCGGATGTGGATCGGGTGCTCAGACGCTTGTTTTGGCAAAAGAACTGCAAGCTGATATTACTGCGGTGGACTTATTTCCGGAATTTCTAGAGAAGTTAACCGAACGTGCCAAAGCATCAGGACTAGAAGGAAAAATCAAAACCTTGGAGGCATCTATGGAAGATCTGCCATTTGAAAAAGAGAGCTTGGATTTGATCTGGTCTGAAGGTGCCATCTACAATATGGGCTTCGAAAACGGAGTGAAATATTGGAAGAATTTTCTCAAAAAAGATGGATACCTAGCCGCGAGTGAAATCACCTGGCTCAGCGAATCAAGACCGAAGGAAATTGAGGAACATTGGAATCGGGAATACCCGGAAATCGGCACTGCCTCCACCAAGTTTTCTGTTCTGGAGCGAAATGGTTTTTCGCCAGTAGGCTATTTTGTATTGAGTGAGGCTAGTTGGATCGATCACTATTACCAACCCATGGAAAAGCGATTTGACAGCTTTCTCAAAAAGCATCAAAATTCTGAAGATGCCAGGGAAATCGTAGCGACTGAAAAAGATGAGATCAGGAAGTATAAAGAGTACAAGGACTTTCTGAGCTATGGCTTTTACATCGCAAAGAAAATATCATAATACGGCTCTGGCTTTTCCAATCATTTAAAATCAGAGACACGCATTCCTTTTCGGAAGGTATCAAAACCAAACATGGTGGGTTCATAAGTCCCGACAAAGTCCACATTCATTTCTGGATCAATTGCCTCTTCCATTCCCATCAACCAAATTGCGGCATTGATTACAAGCCTTCGTAATCCTTCACTCTGAAAATCCAAGGAAGCACCCATGGTCGAAGCAAAAGCCATTCCCTGCTTTCCACCCTCGAGTTGGTATGGTTTGGTCCAAGCGATAGGCATCAGGGCTTTTTCCCAAATCAATTCCGAATTAGGATCTAGCTCAGCGGTACTTTGACCTTGTACCAAGACATTGGCTGACTCGGGAAGATGGCGAATCCCATAGACATCCGAAGGCCCCCAAATATCTGTGACGCCACGAAGAATCGGATGTTCATTATTTTGATCTACCCCATCAATCAAGCCCCGGGTACCCTCTTTGCCGTGGACGCCGTGGTGATTGACCCAGGTTTCTCCAAATATCCGCTGACCAAATCCCCGCTCCCATCCCGGAGCCTTACTCATCCAGTCCCACTTGGCAAACTTGGATTCTTTATTCTTTTGGTAAAAAAATGCATGTGTGGAAGTCCTCAAACCAATGACAGGCTTGCCTGCCATCAGAAAATCTTCAATGTATTGGCTTTGCTCATCCGGCAGCTCCCGAAAGCGAATCAGCATAATCATCAAATCGGCCGACTGCAAATGCTCCAATCCAGGGATATTGTTTTGATAATTGGGTACTACATCCCCTGACTCAGGATGAATCGGAAAAAGAACGGTAGTCTTAAACCCAAAACGCTCCGAAAGAATCTTCGCCAGCATCGGCATACTTTCCTCCGAGCGATACTCATCATCTCCTGCCACCAAGACCACATGCTTTCCCTTTCCTACACCTTCTCCCCCTTCAAATTGCAGGAAAGTCTCGCCATTTTGTGCGGCAAGTGGTTGTAAAATCAAAAGGAGGATAGCAAATGTCAGGATATGGGCTTTCATTTTTCTGATAATTAAAAGGTTTAAGCAGCTTTCTTTTTAAATAGTTTTTTGAAAAGGGAGACAGGTACTAAAGTGAGAAAACCGATCACCAAACCAATCAATCCGTCTCGAAGGAAAGTCGGCCAAGAGGGCAAAAGGTGATGGAAGAAATCAATATTATGTGAGAAAATCCCTCCGGAAACTAATAAAAGCGCGATAGTACCAATAAAGCCGAGTGCTCTAACGACCCATGGCAGGCCCCTCACAAGTAGCTTTCCTACCTTATCCGAAAAGCTATCATCCTCCTCATTTAAAGCTATCAATTTATAGCCCATTTCATCCATTCGGACGATCAGCGCCACAATTCCATATACACCCACCGTTGCCAAAACAGCTATAATGGACACCACCATAATTTGTGTAGACAAAGCTTCTGTTGATACCGCCCCTAATGCGATGATTACAATTTCTACAGAAAGGATAAAGTCCGTGGTGATCGCGGATTTTATTTTTGCCTTTTCGACTTCCAAAACCTCCTTTTTCGAGAGTTCAAGATCTGGCGTATCCTTTACCTCCTTTTTATGAGGAATGATGTAATGATAAATCTTTTCTGCCCCCTCATAAGCCAGGTACAAGCCACCAATGATTAAAATAATTGTTACTGCCATTGGAACAAAAGCACTTAGAAGGAAGGCTAATGGAAGAATAATCAGCTTGTTCAAAAAAGAGCCCTTAGTAATAGCCCATAAGACGGGCAATTCCCGATCTGGCAGAAATCCGGATGCCTTTTCCGCATTAACCGCCAAGTCATCCCCTAATAATCCTGCTGTTTTCTTTGCTGCTACCTTACTCATGACCGCCACATCATCCATCAGTGTGGCGATATCGTCCAAAAGTGCAAATAATCCTGAAGCCATTTGATTGATTAAAATTCGAAGGCTTAAGTTTCAAATTTGAAAGCTAAAAAAAAAGTTTTTCTCGTGTATCGCTCATTTTTTGAAGAAGTATAGGCCTTATGAAGGTCTTCCTACGAAAAAAAAAGCAATCCGAGTCCTTCTGCCAGATAGCTAATTGTAATCTTTTGGTATAGTCTTCTGCCGCTCTTCCAATCAGCATTTGTGGTATTCCTTGCTTTTTGTAAATTGATTTTCAATCTCTTCAAACCCTGTAACCTATGAATCAACTTAATCGCCGCGAATTCCTAAAGGGATCTTCTGCATTCATGACCCTTGCCAGTTTTGGTCTATTTGGTATGGACTTTAAAAATCCAGATGGCCCTATTCGAACAGCCTTAATCGGAGCAGGATGGTATGGGAAATCCGACCTTTTCCGATTAATCCAAGTAGCAGACATTGATGTGGTAGGCTTGGCCGATCCGGATAAAAATATGCTTGAAGCGGCTGGAAAGCTGGTTTCAGAGCGACAAAAGTCCGGTAAAGTTCCTCCACTCTATGAAAATTACCAAGACCTCCTAGCCAAAGAAAAACCAGAACTTGTTTTGATCGGCTCACCAGACCACTGGCATGCCTTGCAGGCGATTGACTCCCTCAAAGCCGGTGCTCATGTCTACCTACAAAAGCCCATCTCGGTTGACGTGATCGAAGGTGAAGCTATCCTAGCTGCCGCCCGCAAATACAATCGTGTGGTACAAATTGGAACACAGCGAAAATCCACTCCTCACTTGATCCGAGCAAAGCAAGAGATCATCGATACAGGAAAGCTGGGCAAAATATCCCATGCGGAGGTTTGCTGCTATTTCCACATGCGGGCAAATGGGAATCCTCCCGTTCAGGAAGTTCCGGATTTCTTTAATTACGATCTTTGGACTGGTCCTGCACCGCTTCGCCCTTATGATGGGCTACCGCATACGCGTTGGTGGAGAACTTTTATGGAATATGGCAATGGCATCACAGGAGACATGTGCGTGCACATGCTTGATACGGTTCGTTGGATGTTGAAATTGGGATGGCCTTCTCAGGTCACCGGTACAGGAGGTATTTATGTGCAAAAGGATGGTAAATCCAATATCGCAGACACCCAAACAGCCATTTTCGAATTTCCTGAACTCAACGTAGTCTGGCAACACCGCACCTGGGGCAATCCGGTTGATCCGGAATACCCTTGGGCCTTTAAAATCTATGGTGAAAATGGAATGCTAGCCGGAAGTACCATGCAAGCAGATTATTTCCCCTATGGAGATGAGGAAGAACCCATTCACTACGATGTGGTCTATGAAAAAGAGGAGTATCCGGAGGATGTCACCGAAGATCGGATCGAGCTAAATGCAGCCCCTGCTACTCGCCTTCACATGAAGGATTGGCTCAAGGCAATCGACAACAATACCCGACCCATCGCTGATGTGGAAGAAGGTCATATCTCTACTGCTTCCTGTATTCTAGCCAATATCTCTATGGAGCTTGGTGGCAGACCACTTCGCTACGACCCCAAATCGATGACTGTAATCGATGATCCTGAAGCTACAGCAAAACTCCGCAGACCTTATCGGGCTCCTTATCAGCACCCTGAACCAAGTAAGGTTTGATCCGAATAACGCATTAGACTTTATTATCCATTTTGATATTATTATAGAGAAAGGTCTGCCAAAGTTTTAAGCTCTGGCAGGCCTTTTATATTCGGATATCTTTGAGAAAATCGTCCATGCCTACGGCATTTATACAATCAAAGATCAATCAGCCGGTACTCGATTGATGACTCCATCTGTGATTTATACAGAATTACCTTGAGCATCAGTCCCGGATGCACTGAATGTTCCGCTTACCGTACTTCCTAATTCGGTGATTTCCACCGTTCCGGAATTTCCACTTGCACCCCCTGAACCGCTTGCTTTGAAATACTGAAAACTCGCATCGCCCGAAGACCAATTTTGCCCAACTACAGGATAGGAACCTGGAGCAGTTCCATAAAAATCAATCTCAATGTTTTCATAGGAAGTTCCCGAACCATTTTCATAATAAACCCGGGTTCGCTGCCCATTGATATCAAACCAAACAGCATCTACTTGAACATCGGAGCCATTCAGTTTGAAACACATTTTTCCTGCGGGGCAATCTCCTGCAACTGGGCTCATATCATCATCCTCTCAGCAGGAGGAGATCAATAGAATGAAAGAAAAAGCGAAAAGTAATTTTTGAAAATTTTTCATGGTTTTTATTTCAAAGTTGTCTTGATTCGGAGCCAAAGTCCATACGACAAATGCCCTAAATAGCTTGGACATTTCCTAAATATTAAGCAAATGCTACCTACTTAGATTTTTAATAAAACAAGCTTAACGCCTTGGGAAAGGACAGGGAAAGGCTTTTGCCTAATTTTGAACTGTACAGCAAAAACTTTTTAACTCCTTGCATAAATTTTTCGCCCCGGCTTGTCCGGGGTTTATTTTTTCCTAAATCTTCGATAGAAAATCACTTGGGATTTTATGCCCTTCTTGTACCTTAGTTGGGTAAATCAAGCACTATGGAAATAGCCACCACGCCCAGTAAAGAACTGAATTTTGATCGGAAGAAACTCAGCAAAACCAAACTTTTGGAACTCTATGAAGCGCTTGTCATTCCGAGACGAATTGAGGAAAAAATGCTCATTCTTCTTCGACAGGGCAGAATTTCAAAATGGTTTAGTGGTTGGGGGCAAGAGGCAGTTTCTGTAGGGGCTGTGCAGGCATTGATGGAGGATGAGTTTATCCTTCCCATGCACCGAAATTTGGGGATTTTCACCGGAAGAAATGTCCCGCTCACCAAACTTTTTGCCCAGTTTCAGGGAAAAAAATCGGGCTTCACCAAAGGTCGGGATCGATCTTTTCACTTTGGTTCGGTAGAGCATCACATTGTGGGGATGATTTCCCATTTGGGGCCCCAACTTGCCATTGCGGATGGTATTGCATTGGCAAATAAGCTCTCAAAAGAAAAGAAGGTCACCTTGGTTTTCTCCGGAGATGGAGCGAGTTCAGAAGGAGATTTTCACGAAGGTCTCAATGTGGCAGCGGTTTGGAAATTGCCTGTCATCTTTGTGATCGAACACAATGGCTATGGACTTTCCACTCCCAATCAAGAGCAATTTGCTTTCAAAAATTTCACGGAAAAGGGACCTGGCTACGGAATGGAGACTGTGCGAATCGAAGGCAATAATGTCCTCGATGTCTACCAAACGATCCACGACCTTGCGAAAGACATCCGAAAAAATCCCCGCCCAGTCCTCGTGGAAGCAATCACCTTTCGGATGCGGGGTCATGAGGAGGCTTCCGGAACCAAGTATGTTCCTAAGCAACTGATGGAGGAGTGGTCCAAACTTGACCCCGTCGAGAATTACGAATTGTACCTCGAAAGCATCGGGGTGCTGGATGAGAAAAATAAGGAGCTAATCAATCATAAAGTACGAAAGGCAATCACAGAGGCATGGGAAATTGCTTTTGCGGAAGAATCGATTTCACCCGACCTAGTAGAAGAACTAGCAGATGTCTATGCGCCTTTTGAGCAAAAGCTAATCGAGCCCAATTCAGAAAAAAGCAGCGAGAAGCGATTTGTTGATGCCATCAGTGACGGACTTCGGCAGTCTATGGAAAAATTTCCAAGGCTCGTTTTGATGGGTCAGGATATCGGGGAATATGGCGGAGTCTTCAAAATTACAGATGGCTTTGTCAAGGAATTTGGCGCAGATCGGGTACGAAATACTCCACTTTGTGAAAGTGCGATTATCGGTGCTGGTTTGGGACTATCGGTCAAGGGCTACAAAGCCATGGTCGAGATGCAGTTCGCTGATTTTGTTTCTGTAGGTTTCAACCAGATTGTCAATAATCTGGCAAAAATCCACTACCGCTGGGGACAAAATGCCGACGTGGTCATCCGCATGCCTACGGGTGCAGGAGTAGCAGCCGGACCTTTCCACTCCCAATCCAATGAGGCTTGGTTTTTTCACACTCCCGGCTTGAAAATCGTCTACCCATCCAACCCTTACGACGCCAAAGGCTTGCTGAATGCAGCCATTGAAGATCCAAACCCCTATTTATACTTCGAGCACAAAGCCCTCTATCGTTCCTTGAGCGAGGAGATTCCTGATGACTACTATACCGTGGAAATCGGGAAAGCAAAACTGATTTCCGAAGGCGAGCAAGTTTCTATCATCACCTACGGGATGGGAGTGCATTGGGCAAAAAAGGCCAAGGAGGAAATGGGAATTTCGGCAGATATCTTAGACTTGCGCACGCTTCTTCCTTGGGATCAGGAGGCAGTCAAATCGACGGCAAAAAAGAACGGAAAGGTGATTTTTCTACAGGAAGATTGCTTGACGGGAGGAATTGGGGCAGAAATTTGCGCTTGGATTTCTGAGCATTGCTTTGAGTACTTGGATGCTCCGGTGATGCGGGAAGGAAGTCTGGACACTCCAGTACCTTTTTCTCCAAATTTGGAAAAGCAGTTTTTACCCAAAGAAAGATTTAGAAAAAAACTGAGGAAACTCATTGAATTTTAGAAGATTATTTCGGGTATTGTCTTTAAAATTGGCTTTTTCCAAAACTCTTTCACTATGAAAGCATCCATATCCCAGGGACTATTAATTTTTATTTTCTCTTTTTCGATCAGCTATCAGACTTGGTCACAGACTATTTTCGGTGCTCAAATTGATAATCGGGCTGGCATCAAAGGCCTTACCTTGAATCCAGCCAATGTGATCAATCCCAGACTCAAGGCAGAAATTCATCTTTTCTCCTTCAGCGGATACGTGGGGAATGATTACGTAGGTATCAATCTTTCCAACCTGAATAGAATCACCACTTTCCGGAGCTTTCAGGAAAACAGCAGTCTAAACCCAAAGCCGGATAATAATTTTGTCGGAAACCTAGATTTCATGGGACCGGGCTTTCAAATGAACCTTAGCCCTAAACATAGTATTGCGCTCAGTACCCGAGTGAGAACTTTCTTCAATCTCAACAATATCGGTGGTGAATTTTTTGAATCTATCTCAAGTCCAGAAGATGAGTCCGAAAATTATGAGGTGTTGATGAGAGATCTGGATGGGATCTTTCACCTTTGGGGAGAAATAGGGCTGACTTATGGCCGCGTCATTATTGATCAGGACAACTATTCTATAAGAGGTGCCGCCACATTCAAATACCTTGGAGGAGCTGGAGGGGCTATCGGATCCAGTGATTTATTAGGGGCCGTTTACCTTCAAAATCCCAATACTCTTACTACCCGGGGTCAGTTTCGCTATGGCTACTCGAATGGTTTTGACTTCGAGGATATAAATCTTGATAACCTAAAATCGGGATTTGGAATGGACCTCGGATTTATTTTTGAAATGAGAAATCAATCTGACAGAGCCTATACCGATGGGTATAAGTTGAAGGCGGGAGTTTCCGTTTTGGACATTGGAGGAGTTAATTATCCGGAGTTTAGCCGCTGGGATTACAATATGAACAATACCATTTCGCTGGATGAATTTAACGAGGACAACTTTCAGGATGTCTTGGAGGAAAATTATGAAGGCCTAAGAAGCGATCAAGCCAGTAAGTTAGGCATGCCCACTTCTTTACAGATTTTTGCGGATTATGCCATCACAAACCGCTTTTACCTCGCTGCTCAGGGCTCGATTTCTCTCCGAAATCATCAAGAGCTACCTGTCAGCCAAATCGTAAATAACTTCATGCTTACGCCAAGAATGGAGACTGGATGGTTGAGTATTTACAGCCCCATCAGCTATCGCCAATATGAGGGAGCCTTGTCTTGGGGTCTTGGGTTCCGAATCGGTCCTGCGACTATCGGTTCCGGCTCGATTCTTACTAATTTGATTTCGAAAAACTCACGAAGCATCGATGCCTATTTAGGGTTTCAGATTCCGCTTTACCGAAAAGGAGTCAAAGGCAGCCAAAAGTGAAACATGAGCTACCCAAATACTCGTATTAAAGGCTAATATGAGTAGAGTATTTGCTATTATCCTGTTTTGCCTTTTTTCACAAATTGCATCCGCTCAATTCTTCCTTGCCGGTGGCCATTTCAATGGTTCTGTACCGGTAGGCAAGTTGAAACAAGAAACAGGATCCCTCTTTTTCCCAACCATCTCGGGGATATTTTTGTATGAATTCAGAACAGCTCCCCTACAGGTAGGATTGGAATTGGGCTATGGGATTTACGGTTCTAAACTGGAAAGAAGAACAGATTTATATGCCGGATTTTCCGACGAACTGAGACTACGGAGAAATAACAATCTCGCTACAGGCATGGCAGTCATTCGTTACCTGCCATCAGTCAACACCAAGCTTACACCCTTTATCGAAGCACAGTTTGGGGCGAATTACCTGTACACACGCTATAAAATCCGGGAAACCATCCTCTCGGAGGAAAGCATAGAAAGCGGCAAAGACTTCGAAGATTGGGCCTTGGCTTATCGGATTGGTGGAGGAATTCAAATTCCTTTGGATGAATTTCTAAGGCTGGAGATCCGGGCTACCCTACAAGATGGGAATTCTGTACGCTTTCTGCAACGTGGAGATGTTTCTTACCTACCCGATGAAGGAATATTTGATTATAATTTCCGAAGAAGCCCTTTGCAATACATGACCTTTTCTATTGGGTTGATTCACTATGATGTTTTTCATTAAATCAATCCATCCATTCCTTTAAAAAATCCTCATACTCCTCCCCAAAACTCGGATTCATCAAACTAATGACTTTTCCATCTTGGATATTCAGGACGATGCCGCTCATATCTCCTTCAAGATTCTCCTTACGAAATGAATCCTTAGGATCAAAAATCACAGGAAAGACAAAACGCTTTTCTTCCATCCAACTCCTTAACTTCTCTTCGCTTTTTCCTCCGTAGTAAAAAATAAAGTTGATTTCGGGAAATTTCTCGCCTAGCGATTCCCAGTTTAGGTTGAAAGTGGCTAGCTCCCAAGTTAAATTCCGAGTATAAACCACTACTTGAAACTCCTTGTTTTCAGCCAAAAATAAATTATTCACACCAGAATTTAGGGACAACAACTTACAGTCCAAACAATGACGAATGACCTTACCTGTATTGCCTTGAGTCTCTTTTTTATTTACCCAAAAAATCAAACCTACCACCAAAATCAGCGAGGCAATTAAAATACTATTTTTCAAGCCTACCATATAGGATTACCGGATTAGAATCTTCTACTAACACCTTCAACTGCTCTCGGACTTCCTCGGTCACATTCAACTCATCTATACGCTGAATCAAAGCAGGTGCATAAGCAATGAATAGTACATGGCTTCCAACCAAAGCAAAAGGGGAATAGTATTCTGGAAAATTGTCTTGGGTGATTTCTATTTTTCGGCTTTCCCCGCTTACTCGGTCAATAATTAAAAGCTCCTTTCGATAGTCTCCTTCACGCTGTAAAACTATATCTGCAAGGAAAAATTTCTCGTTTTCGAAAATTGAATACGAATCCGCAAAACCATTTTTATTCAGTTGCTCAAAAAGCTGAAATGGATCTTCTATCTCCCATATTTCGTTTGGTATGGAATAGCTACCAAAGTCCATTTCATAGGCTAGCTTCAAGGAATCACTCTGCACCTCATAAATCTCGGGAAAAAGTGGTTCACGAAACAAAAGTCTTTCTCCACCTTCAAAAAATGAATTTTCGGTAAAGGGAATCAATGCGTCATTGAAATCATTAAACAATCGCTGTTCAATAACTTTACCCATCTGATCGACACGCTGTAGTCGATAATCACCCACGGCTTTGTTCAGACCCGAATACAACCAAAAACTACCATCTTCATTGGGATAAAAAGAAAAGGCAGAAGCCTCTGTCTCTATGGTTTTAACTAGTCTATGTTCAGGAATATAAAAGAAATTCAAATCGATATGATCCCCCTTCCCTGTATTTACAATCAATGTATCTCCGTGAATTCGAAACTCCTCAAAGCGTAAAACCTGACCCGGAGCCTCGCCCACTTCTGTGATTCTACCTAGATGCTCTCCTTGGGGTGAAAAGTGATGAATCGCTTTTGGTCCGTTGTAATTGGAAACAAAAAACCCATGTTTTGAAAATACTGTCCTCAATTCACTTCCCAGCAATTCTAGGGTATCCGAACCCAATAGAATTGCCTGATCGATTAGCAGTTTATCTTCTTGAATAGGAATATTATCTAGCGGAATGATCTTGACTTGATTTGGGTCGTTTTTAGAAGAATTACAAGCCAAAAAGCCCAATAAAACAATTAGATATAAAGATTTTGTCCATTTCATAATTCTTGAATTATATTGGATTCTGATGATAGCATTCAATGAGCAGGATTAAGTTATTTCCCCCTCCTCCAAAACTTCCAACTACGCTTTTTCTTGACCTTTGTCTCCTTGACTTGGACCTCATTAGCAAGTGCTACTTTCTCCTTTTTCCAAAGGAAAACCGGCAAGGCCCAGAATACTCCCAGCATACTGAAAACCAAGCCTCCGATGGTACCAATCGCGAGTGAAAACCAGAAAATCTCATTTTGACCTTCCATGATAAAGGGAATCAAGCCAAAGCAGGTAGATAGAATGGTCAATAAAATCGGAATAGCTTTTCCGGCCACTGATTTGAGCACATTGCGATTATAGGCCCCTGCCGTCCGGTTGTTCAGGTCATTGACAATAAAGATCCCGGCATTCACCGCCAAACCACCCAGCATCACAAAAGCCGCATAGCCTCCCTGATCGAAGTAAAAGTCAAACAGGGAAAAGATCAGAAAGAGACCGATAAAACTGATCGGAATAATGGCAATGATATACACCGGCTGCTTGAGATTCTCAAAGAGTACCGCACAAATCATGAAAATCCCCACAATCAAAAATGCTAACAAGGAATACTGTCGCTTGGCTTTTTCATAGCTGAATGACCAGGTCCGCTTTTCGGCCGTATAGCCAATCGGCATCGTCTGTTTCATCTCATCGAGCACTTCATCCAAGTATTCATTTCCGAATTTGGCCGAACCCATGTACTCAAAAGCCACTGCGCGGATATACTGCCGGTCTTCTTTGTTTAGCGCATTGGTCGTGGTTTCCTTGGTTAGGGTTCCAAAGTCCGAAATCTTAAAAATCCGCTCAGTCCCTCCGACTAAACCTTTTTGCTCCAAGTCAAACTTACTGAAATCATTGGATTTAGCTTCACGAATGACCATACCATAATTCTTCTCTTCCAAGGTCAGCGAACCGCTTGGCCCCTGAGGCTTACTCAGGTCAAGCATGGTGTTGATCAGCTCGAATTGGTTGGTCTGCCCAAGGGCGATTTGATTTTGATCCAAGCGAAGTACATATTCCTCGGTTTTCTGCTCTCCCCAACCCAGTCTCTCATTCGTATTGACTTCCTGAATCCGCTTATGCTTCAGCAGTTTCTCTGCCAAAATCTCTGCCTGCCGCTCCAGTTCATCGAAATTGTAGCCCTTCATGGTCACTCGAAAGGAAGGAATCCCCTCTCCTCCTGCTCCGGTATAGAATCCCTGTCCTACGCCATAAATGTTCCATTGCGCACCACTCCAATCCGTGGACTTGACGGATAGTTTTCCTTTAAGCTGATAGGGCAAAGCGGAATTTTCGTAAGCTTCTTTGAAGGTGATTTCTATTTGGGCGCGTTGACCTGACATCACATAAGTCACAAACTTATCGATCCCTTCCACGTCCTTCAGATAGGCTTCAAACTCACGCATGATAAAGTCCATCTGATCCAGGGTATTCCCAAAAGGCAATCGGGCTGAAACATACAATCGAGTCTTCGCAGCTTCCCGATAGGAGCTTTTCTCAAAAACTCCCCGGACAAACATCCGCAAGGAACCACCCAAGGCTTTGTCCACATAAGGCCGGACTTCCTCTTGGTAGAAAGTGTTTCCGACTGTTTTATTGTACCATTCCTGTCCTTCCCACTTGGCAGGAAGGTAGAAAATCGGAATCCCAAAAAGCAAAATAATTAGCGTAATAAAAGCTTTGCGATAGCGAGCAGTCCAGGATACAGTCTGCTCAAATCGATTCAGGTATTTCGCCCGCTTCCGAAGTTGCGGAATACTGAGCTTCCGCCCCTTTCGAGAGGACTCTTTGAAAAGCACTTCGTAAAATGCCGGGGTAAAAAAGAGCGCAATCAACAATGAAATCCCCAACATCACGGAAACGACGATGGAAAACTCTGTCAAATTCTTCTGGTCTTCCTCGGGGAGGAAAAAGACAATCATTAATGCCGCGATCGTGGTCAGTGAGGCCGCAAGCAAGGCCAAAAACACCCGTCTATTTCGATGCTTATGTAGGTGATCGATCATGATGATGGCATTGTCCACGATCAAGCCAAAACTAATCGTCAAGCCTGCCAAAGAGTAAAGGTGAATATCCACCTTGAGGAAGTACAGCACGATGGCACAAAGGCTGAGATTGACCAAGATGCCTAGGAATAGAACAGAAAGGTATTTGAGATTGCGATTGATCAAGAAGATAAAGACAATCAAGATCAGAATGGAAAGCCCTGACCGCTTGTAGATTTTATCCAATTCCTTGTCGAGAAACTCGGTATCATCCCGCTCCAGGCGAACCTCAAATCCTGCCGGCAGAAGAACCTTGGTCCCTTCCACCGCCGCTTTGAGATTTTGAGCCAATAAGACCTTATTGACTCCATCCCGGTTGAAAATGGTCAAGGTCACCGAATTATTACCGTTGATTCGGTAGTAGGATGAGGGCTCGGCTTCCTCCAGAGTCAATTTGGCAACATCACGTAGCAGCACATCCTTCCCCTGTACCTGCGCCACCCGAAGATTTTCCAGTTGATCCATATCCCTCAGGGATCGGTCTACCTGCACAAAGAGGGTTTTACCTTCATTATTGAGGACGGAGCCTGGAAAATTTCGCCCAAATGCCTGATTGATTTGAGTATTCAGTTGAGAGCGGGTCAAGCCGTACGCTTGTAGCTTTTGGATGTCAAAAGTGATGTACAATTGCAGGTCTGTGGCTCCCCGAACCGACACTTCCTCCACTTCCTCAAAACGCGTCAGTGCTGGTTTGATGATATCCTCGGCGATCTTTTTGATCTCAAAAGCAGCAAAGGGTCCATTGACAGAATAAGTCAGAATCGGGGTCTTTTCATCGGTTCGGGCCTGATCGCTTTGAGATACCGTGGGATAACTGAGCCTGGAGTCCAATTGGGGAAAAATCTGACGTATCAGCGACAGCACCTCAAAGCGCTTGAGCTCCATATCGGCCTTCTTGTCAAATCTCAGTGTGATTTGCCCCCTATCGTAATTGGAGATGGAAGTGATGTTTTTTAGCTCCGAAAGTTGGGAGAAAGCACCTTCCAAAGGCGAAGTGGCCAGTTTTTCGATAATCTCCGGTGAACTTCTCGGAATGCCATAGGCAATGGTCAAAACGGGTTCTTTTTCCCGGGGATTGAGATCAACCGAAAGCAAAGGAATGACCGCCACTCCAAGAATGGCCAATACAACAAATGCAACTAAAACCCGAAATGGTGTCATCTTACGCCTCCTTCAATTTTTTCTTTGACACAAAAAACCAATACGCCAAGGGAACGAAATACAAGGCTGTCAGTGTACCAATCGTCAGACCTCCGATTACCGAAAACACCAAAGGCCGCTGCAAGTCTGCTCCCAAGCCTGAACTGAAAATAATCGGAATCAAGGCCAAAATCGTGGTGATAGAGGTCATCAAAATCGGCTTGAGTCGAATCTGACCTGCCCGATGCAGCGCCATTTCCAAAGCCTCCTTTGGATCTATCTCCGGTCTGTCCACGTATTCCTTTCGCAGTCGGTTGATCGTATCGATCTTCAAAATGGCGTCATTCACCATAATTCCCAGCATGACCACCAAGCCGATGGCAGACATCACATTCAGCGAAGCTCCTGCCAAGAGCAAAACCAAAAATGCCCCTGCAATACCCAATGGCAAGGTCAAGACTACAATCAAAGGTTGAATAAAGCTTTCGAACTGTGCAGCCAAAATAAAATAGAGCAAGAGCACTGAAATCAGCAAAATCCCGATCAATTGCTGAATATTTTCCTGATCCTTGAAGTATTGCCCTACCATGCTGACTCCTAGGTTACGATCGGCACCCCATCGGATAAATTCGGAATTGTAGCTATCGGGATTAGGCGCTGTGACAAGGACGGATTGATAGATGCCCCCTTTATCTGCAGTCACATATTTGTAGTGATCTTCATAGCGAAAGTCTACAAATTCACCCAAGGTATAAAAGGACGAATCGGAAGTAGTCAACTGCGTGGTTCGAAGCAGATCCTCAAAGCGAGTTTCCGATTCCTTCAGCCGAATGGGAGTAATCTCTCCAAATCGACGGATATCGGTGATGGTGTAAGTACCAAACAAGCGGGACAGCTGCTCCTGAACTTGATCGACTGCAATCCCATAGGTGGCCAAGCGATCTGCTCGCAGGGTAAAAACCACCGAGGCTTCTTTTTGCAAACCAGGTCCTCGCTCCCAGTCAGACACAGGGAATTGACTGAGCCATGGATCCATTTTCTGTTCCTCGATCGGCTCTTTTGATGTCAGATCTTTCCAGCGCACCTCGTAGTACGGAAGTGTGGAATTGAAGAGCTGATCGAAGGCATTGGGCGCATCGCCTAGTTGAAAGTTGGCATTCGGGTAGTTTTCTGACAGGTAGCTTTCCAACTCCTTCAGCCGCTCCTCTTTGGCCTCTGTAGAGGCGAATAGAAAATAAAGCAACGACTGCTGAATGGAGTTTTCTCCATCGAAAAGCAGGAATTGACGTACTCCCACATCCGCTTCTGCCTTTTCGTAGCGACCGTCCAAGGAACGCATCAATGCGATGACCCGATCCCTGTTTTCGGAGGCTGAAATGGGCTCATTCCAATCGATCTCCAGCGTGGCATCAAACTTTTCGATTTGTGGTAAGCCTTCTGAATCCAGCCAAATACTTAGTCCTAATCCCAAGGGAATCAAAATGGCAAAAATGGCTAAAGCAAGTTTTCTACTCCCAAAGATTCCCCGATATCCACGATCGTAGAGTTTGAGAATTTTGCTGAAAAAGACCCCTTCCCCACCCTCTTCGGTCTTTTTGCTTCTGCTGAAAAAGAGAAAATACAGCAAGGGTAAAAGAATAAAGGCCACTGCCAGTGAAACGGTTAGAATCGCTGCAACTGCCACAGCCTGATCGAAAAACAAAGCTCCGGAAATCCCACTCAAAAAAACCAAGGGTACAAATACCGAAAGTGTGGTCAGTACCGAACTGATCAAGGCGCTCATCACTTCATTGACCCCGGCCACGCATGCCTCAAAGAGGGATAGCCCCGACTCTCGCTTGCGGGTGATATTATCAAGGACGATGATGGAATTGTCAATCAACATCCCGATACCCAATGCCAAACCTGAAAGGGAAATAATATTGATCGAAATGTCGAAGAAGTAAAAGACCAAAAAGGAAATCAATAAGGAGGAAGGTAAACTCACGCCAATAATGATCGGCAGTCGATAATCTTTCATAAAAAGAAAGAG
The DNA here is from genome assembly GCF_002807035.1 of Algoriphagus formosus. GTDB lineage: Bacteria > Bacteroidota > Bacteroidia > Cytophagales > Cyclobacteriaceae > Algoriphagus > Algoriphagus formosus. Next base: position 290,501 of record NZ_NIUC01000002.1, read on the forward strand.
AACCCCAAAGGCGAAAAGCCCTCCAAATAGTAAAGAGGTTTGCAGATTGGAAATGGCCGCGTTCAGCAAGTTGGACTGATCCTGTGTCAGTTCAAAATCCACCTGAGGGTAATCAGTCTTGAAGAGCTCCAAAGCTTCTTTCAATTCCGGGATCAATTCATTCATCTTGGCAGCGGCCTGCTTATGCACGGTGATCACCAAGGCTTCCTTTTCTCCAAAAAGATGGTAACCAAGCATTTCCTGCGCCTGATAGCTCACTTTCGCCAGACGACCTAATGGGATAATCGCCCCGGAAGGTGCCGACACAGGAAGACTCTCAATATCACTTGGAGTATCGACGCGGGTAGCTAGTCTCAGGTAATAGCGAAACTGACCATCTTTGACCGATACACCGGGAAGCTCCGAGTTTCCCGCCTGAATGGCATTGATGACTTCCTGCTGCGTCATGCCCAGGGCACGAATTGCTGCCTCATTCGGCTCTACCGTGATGATACGGTCTTTTTTTCCATTGATATCTACAAGTGATACGCCGGGAAGTTGCTCGATCCGCTTTTTCAGTACATTCTCCGCCAAAAGGCTAACCTCGATCTCATCCACTCCTTCTTTGGGAATGACTTGTACACGGGCCACCGGAATATCGGAGGTATTGATACGGATCACTTCCGGGCGGGTCAGGCCTTCAGGAAGTGAATTGGTGATTCGGTCGATCTTTTCATTGACATCGATGTAGGCAAGCTCCATCTGCGTGGAGTAATTGAAAGTAAGTCGAATCGTCCCAACCTCAGACCCGGCTTTGGAGTCCATTTCCTCCAGGCCATTGAGTGTAATCAAACCTTCCCTGATGTTCCGAAGGACATTTTGTTCGATAGCCTCAGGAGAAGCATTGGGGTAATTGACCTTGACTACTATCTGCGGCACATCAATCGGCGGAAGCAGCGATATGGGCAACATCCGCAGGACAATGAAAGAGAAGACCATCAAGGCCGAAAAAGTCATGAATACGGCTATAGGCCGTGCTAGTAAAAATCTTACCATGACTTATTCGCTTACGATTTGAACAGGTGCCTGATGTGCTAGCTGCAGATTATTGGTCGTGATGACAGTGCTGCCTGAGGTGATACCATCCAAAATCTCAATTTCCTGCCCATTATCCTTTCCTACCTCCACATAATTCCAGCGGGACTCATTGTCCTCGATGGTAAAGACTACCGCTCTGCCGGATCGATACACCACCGCGTCTTTAGGAACAACCAGAGAATTGGACTGCGGAGCGCGAATGATCGCCCGGGCATTCATACCCGGCAGTAGGTTTTGAGAACTTGTCAAGCGGATGGCTACTTCGACCAGTCCATTTTCATCTACTTTAGGATTGATTGCGATGACTCTTCCTTCCAATGCTTCCTGCGTATTGGATACCGGATACACCTCGGATTTTTGATTGATGGAGATCAGACCGATATCGGATTCCAGGACTTTCACCCGAAGCTCCAGATTATTGGTACTGAGGATTTCGCAAAGCTCGGCATTGGAACTGATCAGACTCCCCATTTTGAATTGAAGATCTGCTACTTTCCCACTGATTGGGGCTTTGACTTCGCAGCGCTCAAGATTAAGCTGTGCCTCCTTGAGTTCGATTTCGGCGAGAAATACGCCATTCTTTGCTTTGAGCTGCTGTTCTAAAAATGTCTTCCGCTCTTCATCCTCTGATGCAAAATCACGGGAAAAACCCAATTTATCATTTTCGAAGGATGCCTGCGCATTTTGAAGAGCGATTTGGGCTTTCTGAAGACGTATCTCCGCTTCGGTAGGGTCGAGCTTGGCGATCACCTGACCCTTGGTGACAGACTGACCTTCACGGATGGGTAGCTCGATGAGATACCCAGGTTGCTCAATGACCGCCTTGACTTGGGCAGCAGCTTCGAGTTTCCCGGTGGCATTAATCAAGTAATCGAAGCTTTTGGTTTCGGCCTTGGCCACCCGAACTTCGGTAGCGGCCACTTCATTTCTGAAAGATTCTGCAGGGATTTCTTCCTGCTTTTCGGTGTCTTCCTGACAAGAAAAACTAAAGCCCATCAAAAAGATAAGCGCAAAATAGCGGTAGTGTTTCATCTAAATAATCGTTAGAACCCTAATAAACTAATTAATTGGATTGAAACAAAAATTGATATTAAAAAAGACTGTTAAAAATGGTGAAAGCAATTTCCTTTCCAAAAAGGTAAACCAAACTCAAATGATAAAATGCTTAATTTAAAATAAGTGGCAACTCATGAACTTTAAATCTATCAGTCTGACTATCGAAGGTGTAGACTTTTTGATTGGCTAGATCAAAGTCGAAGGAGGTGAAGAAATCCTCAAAGACTAATTTCGAAATCGGGTTTCCTTCCCAATCGAAAATTAGGATCTCCGGAAGAGACTTTCGCTCGGTTGCAAAATCCTGCTCCAATTCATTGAGATGAAGTAAGGCAAAGAAATCATCGTAGACTCTTACATCTGAAAATCGATAATTGCGCTCAGGTTGAGGGACCTTTTCAAGGAGACTCAGATCATCGAGATTTGGTTCGATAGCAATCGTTTTCTTCAAAGAACCATCCAAAGCGTACAGATTAAAATAATTAAGGCGAAAATACATCTCCAAGATTTTATCGCGCTCTGGACTAAGCCTTGTCATCGATGCCATCAAAGACATATTTAACATTCCATTGGAAACTTCAGCCCGATTTAGCTGATCGAGAAGTGCATTGCTGGACAATTTACCTTGAAATAGCAAATACCGATTTTGTTTTGTCTCCTGATTTTCAGGCTGTCTCAGAAAATAATGATCAGGACCCAAGATCAAAAAATCAAAAAGAAATAGTGGCAAATCATAGTCAACTAGCTCCAAGCTATCCTGCCCTAATTGTATTGATGGGTTTAGATTGAATTTTATTAAGTTACCCTTTGAGAATTGATAAATCAAGGCTGTTATATCATTTCTTTCGGATCGAAAAAGAACCTTATCCGAGGCTATTGATGGGTCGGCAAATTCCTTTGGTCCTTCTCCTAAAGACAGAAAACTACCTAATGAGTCTAAAGCAGGAAGTTGATAGATACTCCAGAATTTTGGAAAAGCAGTAGAAACGACCATAAGACTATCCACAATCTCAAAATCTTTCATTCCAATAAATTCCTTGTCTAAGCTTACTCCCTTCTCGATAGCGTGAATTTTTGGAAATTTATTGACCACATGAACAGAGTCAAAGGTCATGAAATTGGAATTTTGCGGCACATCCTGCACAAAAATCGTTTGATCAGATTTTTGAGAGCAGGCCATGAGCACAGCCCACATTAAAAATACTAATTGATTGAGTCTAGATTTAATTTTCATCGTTTTAGTTATTGATAGGCACACCTTCCAAGGAAAGTGTGCCTTACTTTATTACAAAATTTAACCTATTCCAGGACATTGATAGCAAAGGCCTGTATCCGTTCCCACTCCCATACTATTTTCTATATAGGTGCAAGTGCCACAATACATGGCTAGCCAGCCATTTCGTTGAGTTATCGTTTTCCAACAGCCGGCTGGAATACAATCACTTTGAGCTTCGATTTCAGAAGGAGTTAAAAAATAAACTCCAACGAGAACCATACTCAAAAATGATAGTTTTAAAATCGTCTTTTTCATTTTTGTTTGGTTTTAATAAAACATCGCAGACCGAAGCCACTTTGACTCCGGGGAAAAATCGATGATTGGCCAATACCTTGATCCTAGTTCGTCTAAACTAAAACCTAATTCCTAAACTTGCAAGTTATTTTAAGATTAAAAAAAATGATTAGTTGATACAAGTTATTGATTATCAATTGGAAATATTTTTTAATGATTGAAATATTTTAGTTTAAAAATAATCCTATTCTTCACAGAATCAAACCCTTACCAAATCGGCCAAGCCCACGAAATCGGTCTTTTTCGAAACACTATAGCCTCCTCAAAATACCGAATCCGGAGAGTTCCGCGAGCTTCCCCTTCGAATTGATCGTACAATTCATTCATGGCGTCTATCGAAGCTACTTCAAGTTTGACCTGTGCTATTCCATCATCGAGCATTTGAAGTTGGGAAGCCGCACCCCGGGATAAATCAATAATCCTCCTTGAGGCTTTCGGCAAGCGGTCATTAATTCGTACCCAAACTGTATCTCCGGTATCCAATCGAGTCACCTTCACACGAGTATCAAAAGGCAGGTATTTATGAGCCGCTGTCAGGCTGTCTAGGTGAAAAACCTCTCCGTTTGCGGTTTTCCGAAGATGAAAGCGCTTCCCGTAAAAACTCGCCCATCCTGTCTGAATCTGTACGGAATCCGCTCCCTGAGCCTTACTATCCCAAGGCAACCCAAAAATCAGAAGTAAAAGAAGCGAGAGTAAAGATTTATTCATCAGCAGAAGCAGGTCAACAAAAATGCCAATTTCTGTCCAGCATAGATCTACCGATATCAAATGGTAGGCGATAAAATATTCAAATAATGGTACTCAAATAAGCCTGTGGGAATATCTTCTTTGTTGTTTGTCCCTGGACGTCGGGAGAGTAAAGCGAGATGCTTCCGGATTAAGTTCCTTTCAAGGCATTCAACTGTTCACACTTTTTTTGCTTGAGATAAAATAGAAAATCATAAAAAATTTTGAGAAACTTACAACCCGATAAAAACCTAATCAAATATTAGAATAAGTCAATTTTCAACTAAAGAGAGAAAGAATTTATAACTTTTTAAACTTTAAATATTTTTGAAGGAAAAGACACTTTTTTGAATTTCAAAACCATAAATAATATTTTTAAATACATTTTTTTGCGTTTCAAATATTAGCATGCATATTTGCGTACGATTAGACACCCATCTCTTCCCGATAGTCCTAAACTGAATTTGTACAATTTTGACCAAAGTACTGAACACGAATTTACCCTTGAAAAAAACCTATGATCTCTAGAATTTCTAAAAATATTCTTTCGAGGTTTTCAGCTCAAATGAAAGTCGTGGGGCTATTTTGGCTTTTGGCCTGCGTAGGCTTTTTTAGCAATATTTCGGAGGTAAAGGCTCAGTTCCCTGTAATCGAATCCACCGCTACATTTCAGAATAATTCAAGACCAGATAATCATGATGTAGACTTACCAAATGGGATCCAAAACGGCGATTTGCTATTGATGATTTTGCGGCCTCAATCTAGTAGGTCAATCAGTATTCCCTCTGGATGGATTCAATTAAGTACTAGAAATGATAACGGTCGATCATATGTCATTTATCGTGAAGCAAATGGTAATGAGGGCTCCAGTCTAAATATTAGGTTAGACGATGATGGACGACTTGCTGCAATTACCTACCGGATATCGAATTGGGAAGGCACTCCAGAGGCAGTTGTAGCGGGTTCTAACACGACCAATCCACCTTCTTTGACCACTTCTTGGTCAGCCAGTCCTACGCTATTTTTAGCAGCTAAAACCAATCGAGTTACCGAAAATAACGTTAATGGACCTCCTAGTGGATATGGAAATTTAATTACAGTAGCAAACTCAAGCAATAGAAGAACCTCTAGAGTTCGAGTTTCTTCCGCATCTCGCAATTCAACTAACTCAAACGAGAACCCAGGTTCATTCAACCTATCGGGAGATTTCGATTCTCCCCATGCCTTCACCATAGCAATTAAAGGCAAAGCGAGAGTTTTAACGGTTACAGCCAACCCAATCACCAAGGTTTATGGGCAATCCGATCCAACATTAACTTATTCGGTATCTGGTTTTCAAGGGAATGACAATGCAAGTATTATTACTGGATCTTTATCTCGAGCTAATGGTCAAAACGTAGGAACCTATGCCATCAATCAAGGAAATCTTGCTGCTCCAGGATATACCATAACCTTCACAGGAGCAAATTTTTCCATAACTCCTAAGAATCTTACCATTACCCCTGATGAAGGCCAATTCAAGCTTATAGGCGAGTCGGACCCTAGCTCCTTTACCTATCAAGCATCTGGGTTTGCCTTTGCTGATAATCCCTCCATTCTCTCGGGAAACCTCGTACGGGATGCAGGAGAATCTGCTGGCTTCTATGAAATCAGGCAGGGTAGCCTAAGCAGTTCCAGTGGCAATTACACGATTGATTTTGTCTCAGGAATATTCTTTGAAATCCAGTCAAAGGTCTTAACAGTCACAGCCAATCCAATTACCAAGATTTATGGGCAATCCGATCCAACATTAACTTATTCGGTATCTGGTTTTCAAGGGAATGACAACGCAAGTATTATTACTGGCTCTTTATCTAGAGCTAATGGTCAAAACGTGGGGACCTATGCCATCAATCAAGGAAGTCTTGCTGCTCCAGGTTATACCATAGAATTTGTAGGGGCAAATTTTTCAATCACTCCAAAGCTTCTAACCATTACCCCTGATGCTGGCCAATTCAAGCTTATCGGCGAGTCGGACCCTAGCTCCTTTACCTATCAAGCATCTGGGTTTGCCTTTGCTGATAATCCCTCCATTCTCTCGGGAAACCTCGTACGGGATGCAGGAGAATCTGCTGGCTTCTATGAAATCAGGCAGGGTAGCCTAAGCAGTTCCAACGGTAATTACACAATTGATTTTGTCTCGGGAATACTTTTTGAAATCCAGTCAAATCCAACTCAATACCTAGTCACAGTTTCTTCTCAAAATCCAAAAAAAGGCACCTCGATTACCATCACAGCTCAATTAGCAGATGTCAATGGGAATACTGTATCAGAAGCGGGAAGATTAGTTTCCTGGTCCGAACTGAATGGAAACTCTGGCACATTCTCCTCTTCCACATCCACTACAGACGGAGATGGAATTGCCACCATAGAATTTACTGTCGCTAATTCAGTTGGGATTACAACTCAAATTACTGCTTCCGGATCAGGCGGACTATTCGGAACCTCCCCAGAAATCACTACGGTCGATGCCATTCCGACCCAGCTGGTCTTTGTACAAGACCCCACAGGCAGTACGACAGAAGCAGGACAACCTTTTGCTCAACAGCCGATTATTGAAGTTCAGGACGCAGATGGGAACCGGGTAGAAAGTGCTTCAGTCCTTATTTCTTTAAGTTTGGAATCTGGATCTGGAGAGCTACGCGGGGAAATCGAACTCCAGGCAGTCAATGGTTTGGCGACTTTTTCGGGATTAAACATTGACTTGGTGGGAAATGATAAGGTTATTTTGGCAGAATCCGAGGGATTATCTTCTGCCTCCAGTGGGCAATTTGCCATCTCGGTAGGACCTGCTGCATTATTCACCCGCTATGCGGGAATCCAACAGGTGGCTCCCACAGGAATGGCGGTCACCACTCCTCCAGCAGTTAGGGTTCAGGATATTTTTGGGAATCCAATTTCAGGGGTTTCGGTAAGTTTTTCCGTCACTTCTGGTGGAGGCAATATTGAACCAACCACGGCAGTTTCTACGAATTTAGCAGGGATAGCCTCCTTGACTTCTTGGATTTTGGGTGAGACTCCTGGCCAAAATACACTAACCGCAAGCTCTTCAGGCTTCACTTCTCTGACATTTACAGCCCTTGGTACCGAAGATGCAATACAAGAATTCAATACCAGTACCACTTGGACTGTGCCTCCGGGTGTGACCAGCATTATGGTCGAAGCTTGGGGCGGCGGTGGAGGCGGCGGTGGATCTGGTGCATTTTTCGGTACTGGTAGAGGTGGCGGAGGCGGAGGCGGAGCCTATTCTTCAGCCACCATTTCAGTCTCTCCGGGACAAACACTTAGCATCAATGTTGGTGTGGGTGGTGTAGGAGGCGCTAATGCTGATGGTCAAAATGGAGGTTTTTCTAGTGTAGAAACCGGAGGCACCGAGCTAATGAGTGCCAATGGAGGAATAGGTGGCCAAGGAGCAACTGGTGTTTTTGGAACATTTAATGGCAATGGTGGAAATGGAGGAAGCGGAGCAGGAAGTACTCCTGGAGGAAATGGGGGGAATGGAAATAATAATTTTGGAGGAAATGGTGGTGGAGACGGTGGAAACGGCGGATCTGCGCAATCGAATGGAAATGGAAATGATGGAAACTCCCCTGGAGGAGGTGGAGGAGGTTCAGTCAGTTCTGGATTTGGCTCAAATCAAGGCGGTAATGGAGGCTCAGGCAAAATCATTATCACTTACCCCAAGCCTGTCAACCAATTCCGCGCATCGGCTTCCGGAAATTGGGAGGATGAAAATACCTGGGAGCAGCAGTTCTCGAATGGACAATTTGCAAAGATCAACTCCAAACCTGGGACAAACTCCATGGTGATGATTTCGGGAGAAAACACCAAGGTCAATGTCTCTGACAATCTTTCTATCTCAGGTTCAGTCAGCATAAACGGAAAAGGTGAACTGAGTCTAGTCTCTGGAAAATCCTTAAGCTTAAACTCAGGCTCAACGCTGACTGTAGGGAATGAAGGAATCCTTAGTCTCCCAGCCGAAGGCACTGTAAATGGAGCTGGAAATGTAACGGTTAGCAAAGGGGCAACCTTAGCTATTGCACATCCAGATGGAATAAGTCTTTCAGGGAATAATGGAGCAATTCAAAATACTGGAACCCGTACCTTCAGTAGTGAAGCTAATTATATGTATAATGGGTCCGAAGCCCAATCCATAGGAAGCGGGTTACCATCAGTGGTCAACTCTCTGATGATTGACAATAGCTCGGTAGTCACGCTGGATAGACCTTTAGAAGTTACATTGGATTTAGTCATGAACTCAGGTTCATTCCAATTGGATGAATCACTATTAGTGGATCTTGGGATGACTTTGAATGGTTCCTCGGAGCTTGTTGTGAAAAATGGAGTATCCTTCACCGCAGACTTATTATCTAATCTAAACACCAATGATGCTTCACGGATTGTATTGAATCCAGGAGCTAAATACAGTAATCTAGGAATCAGTACCCCTACTATCGAAGTGCAGCAACTTCTGACTGGGGTGAAAGGATGGCGAATGCTAGGCTCTCCGGTAAGTGGGGCTACCTATCTCAATTTCTTGACTGGACTGGAAAGTCAAGGCTTTACAGGAAGCTCCAACCCTAGCCTTCAGCCCAATGTACTTTGGTGGGACGAAACAGATGGTGGCACTACCCTGCAAGGATGGAGACAACCTTCCAATATCAGTGAGCAAGTCCCGAATGGAAGAGGACACTATGTGTATGTCTTTGACGGAGGTTCCAAGGCTTCATCCGGCAATTACTCCGATAATCTCCCAATAACCTTATCAGCCTTTGGTTCTGAGATAAATCTGAACAATGGTGGATTTGATTTTGGAGTGACCTACACTCCACGCAATGAAGATTTCAAAGGCAATGTAGAGTCAGGGACCTACACGCAAGTGGAAAGCGCTGTGGAAGGCTTCAATTTACTTGCCAATCCAACAGCCAGTTTTATTGACTTTTTCAAAGAAAGTGGCTGGACTAAATCTGGAATCGATGAAACTATCTACATCTGGGATCAGAATTTCAACAATGGTCAGGGAGATTTTAGAGAAGTGACAGAAGATACGCCAGAAGCAAATCGGTTAATTGCTCCTTATCAAGCTTTTTGGGTGAGAACAAACCAAGAAAACCCGAGCCTGACTCTTTCTAATGAGGCTAAGTCCTTTGCTTCAAGCATGTTCTACGGAAGAGTTATGAGTGAAGTGCCAGGAGCAAATACCTCAAAAATTATTCTTTCGATTCAGGGAGAGGGATTAAAAGCGAATGCCAGTCTGAGAATTTCCGATCAGGGGGAAGATGGCTTGGATCCTTGGGATGCATTTCAGCTGGAGTCTCTCAACAGCTTCTGGCTCAACCTATACTCCTTGGGATCTCCAGATCAATTGGATCCATTGGTAATTAACCATTTAAGCTTGCCTGAGCAGGGCGAAAAATCAATCCCGCTCTACGTGGCAGCCGCTAAGAATGGGCAGACTTTCTCAGGAAGTTATACCTTAAACTGGGAATTACCGCTTGATTGGCCTTCTGATGTACCGGTAGTACTGATGGACCACATCTCCAAAACTGCTATTGACATGAGTGAGGTGCAATCTTATGAATTCAGCTTTGAGGCACCAACCTCTACCAATATGCGGATTCGAACAGAGGACGGGGAGATGAAACAACCACAAGCGGTAGTATTTTCGCATGAGATCAAAGATGGAGAAGGACAGAATTTCAGAACCAAAAGCGGTCAAATCACTCGTCCATTTACGATCATCATCGGCTACACTGGTGATGGAGCCAATCCAGAATATCGCCCCGAAGTACCAAAACTCTACACCCCTTACCCTAATCCTTTTGTTGACCGTACAATGATCAAATTTTATCTTCCTGTGGAGGATGCTGCAGAAATAAAAATCTACAGCATAAATGGTCAGGAAGTAGGAAGTTTCGAAAAGCAACTATACCCAGCCGGAATTCACACTTTGGAATGGATACCAAATGCAATTAATCTACCAAAAGGAGTGTACCTAATTCATCTTCAAACGAGTAATCAGCTGATGGTCCAAAAAGCAATTAAATTATAATTCAATGTCAAAAAAAATATTCCTGATCCTGCTTTTTGGGTTTTTTGCACTGCAAACTCACGCTCAATCATCCTCTTTTTCCATCAAGGCTACAGCCGTGGTGATGGAGAATCTACAAATGATTACGATTCGGGATATGGACCTAGTGAGTCCAGCGATTGTTGAAAATACAATTACTGTAAGCCCGATTACAAGTACCTATGCTGGGCTATTTAAGATTTTGGGTAGTCCAAATGCAAGAGTTCAGATTAATTATACACCAAGAGAAACTTTGGTGGAGCAAAATGAAGGAGTAGGGCTAGTTCAGGCGGTTTATTCCCTGAGCGCAGCTCCAGAAGACAATCAATCAGCCAGTTTTTTGTTGACGCAGGGAAATGCTGATGTCACCATCGGCCCTATGGGTGAGGTATTTATTTGGCTGGGGGCCGAATTGGACGTTTCTCAAGCTACTCAGGGTAATTATGTATCAGAATTTGTCATAGAATTTGAATACATGTGATGAAGAAGGTTGCAATTTTGATCGGGCTTTTACTATTATCGAATCTAGTGATCAGCGAGGCGGTTGCTCAACGGATCAATTTCTCAACTTGGACAGGAAGTGAGGATGTAAGCATTCGTTCGATTGGATCGGTGATTTCCTCCTTGCGATTCAATGAGAAACAGCAAGTTCTCTTGGCCAATACACCAGCCATCAACATTGCAAAAAATGACCCCCAAGTTGCCATTTTTGAAATTGAAGCACCCTCCGAATTTGATATTACGGTAGAACTTCAGGCCCCTAACTTTCTGGCAAAAGAAGGCGATCCAAAAAATGGAACTATCCCTTTCGCTTTACAAATGTCATATAGCAATCAAGGATTACCCAATGAAATGGCCGCTCTCGGATCATCTATGGATGTCCCTTTGGGTTTTACAAGTGTGACTTTTCCGGTTCATGCAGGAAGAAGAGGTGTACCCCTTCCTCCAAACCCAGAATTGTATGGAAATGCGCGACCAAAATCAACAGTCTACCTGTTTGTTTATGGTACTTTAGGCCCGATCGGACAGGTCAGTGCAGGAAATTATGTAGGTGAAGTCTTAATTAATGTATATGTATCAGGTGGCGATTAAGGTATTCTTCTTAGTCTTGGGAATTGGCCTTGGTTCTTTACAAAAAGGATTCGCTCAAAGTCAACCTGTCCGAATCAGTATTGAACTCCCAGCCGGTGTAGGCCTGAGCTCTAAAGTTCCTTCTGCAACTAGCACAAAAGGAGGGAATTCGGGAATTTCGGAATCTGAAAAGGTGGACTTTGCTTTGATTGCTGAAGACGGGACACTAATTCCACTCACCTGGATCCAAATGAGAAGCTTGGAAAACAGCCAATTTTTGATCGACCTTCGAGATGAAAAAGGAATTCAAATTAATTTTCCTATTTACTTTTTGAATGATCAAACGGACGAACTTTTTTCATCCAAAGCTTATGAAAGACTTCCGGCATTAATGCAATTCGATCGGTCTTCCCTACTAATTAGAAATAAAATACCCCGCCAAACTTCAGTTCGAGCTTGGTTGGGAATCCCGAGTCTGGTCCAAGGGACCACCTTGGTTTTGGAGTACTTTTAATCCGACTTCGAAAGGGAAAAACCATAATTCTCAAAACCCCTAATACAATAGAAGTATTGACTTTTTGGCTTCTACAATTTCTAGCAAAAGCCAGCAAATTTACCATTCACTTCAGATAGTAAAGTTTGGAAATCTGTCCAGCAAAAATTCTTTTAAAATGCTCACAAACAAGAGCAAAAAAAATCCGAAAACACCCTTCCCTACTGCAGTTTTTTGGTTGCCTTAGCTGATTCCCAATTACAATATTTCTTGTTTGAATTCAATATGAATTCCATCAAAATAAAGGAGTTTATCATGAATTTCTATTTTCTTTTTAGGCGATGATTCTTAAGAAATTATTATGGAAATGGAATTCTATCCAATGATTTAAATTTTCTCCTAAAAGGAAGCGGATATTTTTGGCAAAAAATAATTTTTTTTCGAGTAAATTTAATATTAGTAAAATGCAATTATTATTGAATTATTGGTCAATTATTTTCATTTTTTATAATCCTATTTATTGATTTTAGAAATCCAAAATACACGTTTTTTCATTTGAAATTATTTTTTATGTATTTCAAATACATTTATTTGGGTTTTAAATCATCTTTACAGTATATTTGTAACAGTAAAAGTGATTTCAGAACCTGTTGATCAAAATTTAACTATTTCAAGAACACAACAGATACTAAGAATCATTTTTCACTACCTAGGTAAAATCAAAATTGAAACACAAAAACAAACCTTTAAACAATCAAATTAAACAAGTAAAAACTATGAAAAAACTAGTAAAAATTATCGCCGTAGCGGCCTTCGCTATTGGATTCGGAGTGACCGCTCAGGCGCAAGTTAGAAGTGCTGATATGACTGCATCAGCTACTGTGTATGATGCTATTTCAGTAGAAAAAACAGCTGACTTGAATTTCGGCCAAGTAATGAAGGGTACTAAAAAGTATATTAAACCAGGAGGTGGCGCTGCATCTAGTGATGGTGAAAATGTTTCTACAGCGGGTATTCGGCAAGGCGGTTTTAAAGTATTTGCCGGTGCTGGTTCTAATGTGATACTTTCCTTCAATAACTTGACAGAATTAGTTAATGGAACCAATAAAATGCCTATTATCTTCAATGAAAATGAAGCTGGTGATGAGGAGACTACAATAGGATATGGAACTGAGTCTAGCTCCTTAACAAGGTTAAACGTAGCAACATCCAACCCTATAACATTCCCTACCTCGACAGTTGATGGAAAAAATGGGACTTATGTTTATGTGGGTGCAACTGTAGATGCTGCGGCAGATCAAGTTAGCGGAATTTACACTGCTACCCTGACTTTAACTGCAACCTATAATTAATTCAATCCAAAAGAATACCGGTGGAAAAGACTTTTCTACCGGTATTTTATACTAAAAACCAATGAAATCTCTCATCCTATCGATTCAATTTCTACTTGTCTTTGGCATTGTTCAAGCGCAAGTTTCATTAGCTCCGACTACCGTATTTGCTGATGCAAATGGGATCGGTACTATGTATGTTTCCAATGGTTCAGATAAGCCACAAGAAGTTAATATTAGCTTTTTATTTGGCTATCCCGGAAATGATGCTGAAGGAAATCTGCAAATGATCTATTCCGACAGTATCAGAGAGAATCAGGCGGGCTTAGGAGACCGAATTCGTACATTTCCTAAGTCCTTTATACTGGCTCCAGGTCAACAACAAGCAGTGCGTTTCCAAGTTCGTCCGGATAGAAACAGACCAGATGGAATGTATTTTACAAGAGTCAAGGTAGCCTCCAATGAACAAACAGCTAGCGTAGAAGAAACAACAACCGAGGGTATCAGTACGCAGATTAGCTTAAGGTTAGAACAAGTTATAGCCGTCTTTCAAAAAAATGGAGAAACCTCCACTGGCCTGGAATTCAAAGAAATAGCGGCAAGCAGAAAGGAAAATTTTATTAAGGTAGAATCTAAATTCACTGTATCAGGAAATTCCCCATTTCTAGGAAGCTTGGAAGCGGTAGTGAAATCGAATTCAGGTGAAATAATCGCAAGACATCAGCAGACGGTAGCCTTGTATTTCGAAGGCCTCAGAAGCTATTCCATTCCAATTCCCGAAGACATTACACCAGGAGATTATGAAGTAGAGCTCCTTTTCAAAACAGAGCGCTCTGACATCTCAAGCTCTGACTTGGTTCAAGCACCTCCTGTCAGAAAAAAACTTAGTGTTACGCTCTAATTCACAAAAATTCTTCTTCAAAACTTTCTAAATCGTAGTCACGGTGGACATAATCAATCCAGTGGTATTCTTCTGGAAGCGGGTTTTTTGTGCCCTGTCAATACTTGCTTTTTGCCTAGGTTCCATACCCGAACTGCAGGCTCAGCAAGAACCTGACGGAGAAGCCCTGCTGACTTTTTCCCATCCATCCATCGGACAATATTATGTGAATGCAGTTTTTTTTGGAGATGTAGCATTCTTACCACTCGGTGAATTCCTGAGCCTCACTGAGATTCCTTACGAACAAACCGATAATAAACTGGGCCTACAGGGAGTCTATCCCGGTCCAAAAGAAATTTGGAAAATAGATCCGGTAGCAGGTTTCATTTGGATCAATGGGGTATCAGAACCACTTCCTGCAGATAAATTTTACCTGGGCGAACTCGATCTTTTTGTTCATCCAGAATATTTTCAGCGCATATTTGAAATGGAATTTACTGTAAACCCTTACGCGCTATCCTTGTCTCTTAAGTCAGAGCAAGCTCTTCCAATCGAAGAGAAAATGAAACGGGAGGCCATCCGAAAAAAATTAATGGCAAGAGCTGAACATCAGGGAGATGTTCCCATGGCCTTTCCAAGAGATCGGTCCATTTTAGGCTTGGGTATGATGGACTACGCTGTCAATTTTGACCAGTCCTCCGAAAATACAGTTACCACCTTTCAACTCAGGGCCGGCGGCGAGTTTTTAGGCGGGGATATTCAGGGAGCCTACACCGGTTCTGTAGATGCTGAGGGTTTGAGCAGTCAATTCTCGGGATTACGCTGGCGATATGTATTACCGGGAGGCTTAAAACCTAACAAAAACGTCCTGCTGAGCAGCATCACCCTGGGACAAATCAATACCACGAGTCTGACAGACGCTGTTTCTTTGACGGGCTTTTCACTGACAAACAATCCTGTAATTCCCCGACAAGAGTTGGATGTCTATGTGATCGACGGCTACACCGAGCGAGATTCAGAGGTAGAGCTATTGATTGGGGGGCAATTGGTTGACTTTATGCGGGCTGATGAGGTTGGTTACTATCGATTCAATGCACCGGTGACCTATGGAACTGTCCGTTTAACGCTGAGAATCTACACGCCTCAGGGAGAAGTGATCGTTCAGGACCGTCAATTGCAGATCCCTTTCTCCTTCCTGCCCAAGGGATTTTTGGCTTACAATATTCAAGGTGGCAGGCTCCAGAATGCTGCAGATTCCCTTCCCTCTGATCTTGTGGGACATGCGGACCTTGCATTTGGATTGAGTAAATCAACGACAATACGTGCGGGTGTAAATTATGGGGACTACTTTGGCATCAGTAGACAGAATACTTCCTTTGGTTTGTCTACCCGTTTGTTTCAGCAATACCTCTTCAACGTAGATTATTTACCCGAGCGATACTATCGAGCCAATGCCAGTGTTTTTTATGCCAATAACATCAACATCAGTACACAGGCTACCGAATACCTGACGCTTCCAGACGAAGAAAATGCAAGTAGCCAGCCTATAAGAGATGCTAACTTAAATGCCTTCCTTCCATTTAAGCTATTTGGAAGATTTTCAGGGATTCGATTCGGTGGAGAAAAGCAATGGCTAATGGATGGATACAAGGGAAATCTCCAGGCTGACTTTAATATGCAGCTTGGGAAACTGGCTGCACGTTTCAATTATCGGGCACAGCTTTTTGGCCAAGGAAGTGGTGATGATCTCTCCTCGGAATTTGCCCCCGGAGTTTTGACAGGCTCCTTCACTTATTCCCTTCCACGAAGTCCAAGTTTACCTGTTTTTGTGAAAGGCATGTTTATCCGATCTCAAGTAAGATACAATACTGCCTCCTCCCAATTGTCTAATCTGAATATCCAAGTTTCACAAACGCTATTTAAACTGGGACGCCTAACCATGGCCTATGACCGGGATTTGGTGAACGGTAATGGACAATTTCAGATTGGATTTCTTTACGACTTTAACTTCTTCAGGTCGTCTTCTCAATTTTCAAAACGAAAAGGAGACTATTCTGTCCGACAAAGCATCAGTGGATCGATTGGTATAGACCCTGTGGCTGGTGCCTTGCTACCTTCCAATCGAGATCAGGTCTCGAGGTCAGGAGTATCTGTGCGGATGTTCATTGATGAAAATGAAAATGGGAAATTTGATAAAGGAGAGGAAATAGTCCCTGCCAAGGCAGTACGTCTAGATAAATCCGGAAATATGCTATTAGGATCTGATGGCGTACTGAGAATTACCCAATTGCAGAGTTATTGGACTTATACACTGGAAATTGATACGCAGTCTTTGCCTGATCCAACCTTGGCACCTAAGGAAAAGAAATTTGGCTTTGTAGCTGAACCGAACCGATTCAAGGTAATCGATATTCCGCTTTACCGAACAGGGATCATTGAAGGGGCTGTGCTTATGAAGCAAAAGTCCGGAGAACAAGGAATAGGCGGACTTAGGTTGCTACTTACCAAAAAAGGAACAGGTGAACTTATAGAAACCCTTCGGACTTTTGCCGATGGATCCTATTATGCATTTGGTTTACTCCCTGGGAATTACCAGTTGGAAATAGATCCTAAACAGCTGGAGTTTTTGAATGCCAATGTGGATCAAAGTATCATCGAATTTGAAATCAAACCGCTGATAGATGGGGACTATTTAGAAAACCTGAATTTCACCCTTTCAAAGATCGAAGAGGAGTAGGCTTTTGAAGACTTAATCAGTTTACCATTAGGGCAATAAAATTGAATCTAAAATGAACAAATGGATTCAATATCAAGTTGATTTTGGGCGGTTTATATCTTGTGAGGGTCAAAAAATCTATTGATTTTTGCTGTTCATTTAAAAAATCCGCGATAAATTAAATTTACATTTTAAGCAAAACCCAATAATCTTATAATCACCAAAGTAAGCCATGAGAATTTTAGAGAAGAATATGGGATTACTTGATATTGGGATAAGAATAATTCTTGCTGCGGTATTATTCACGTTATTTTTCACCAATACAGTTACCGGAACAATAGGTTTTATTGATTTGGGCATAGCCATATTATTCACAGTTACTTCCTTTGTTGGATTTTGTCCTCTATATAAAGTTTTCGGATTTAAAACCTGTCCGAATAAGAGGTTAAAGTAACTTTTTCTAAAAAAGAGACTCGAAGGCTCAATTCGACACCTCCTTCTTTCGATTCATTTTTACCAAAATTTCTAATGTAAAACTAGACCCAAACATTCAGAAAATCAGCATCAATATAATTTTGAGCTGGATTTGATTCATTGGCAGTCCCGTGTAAACAAGAATGCCAATTTCTGTCCAAATTAGTTTTTCCCTTGGAGGATCTCCCTTCATCAGGTATCTTGGATTAAGATTTTAAATTCAAGTTTTTTCATTCCAAATGCTCAAAATCCTTCATACTGCAGATTGGCACCTTGGCAAGCGCCTACAGGAATTTCCCAGAATCGAAGAGCAAAAGCTCGTGCTCGACGAAATCTGCCAGATTGCCGATGAGCAGGAGGTTGACCTTGTCCTTTTGGCGGGTGATATCTTCGATAGCTTCAATCCTGCGCACGAAGCCGTGGAATTGCTCTACAAAACCCTCCGCAGATTATCAAAAAATGGAAATCGTCCCATTATTGCCATCTCCGGCAATCATGACAGTTCCCAATTTGTCGAAGCACCCGATCCCCTCGCGCGGGAAATGGGTATTTTCTTCTATTCCCGCTATGACAGCCTTATTCCAAATGGAACACTGGACTCAGGAGTCGAAATTCTACGAACAGACAAAGGTTTTGTGGAATTAAAACTTCCAAAAATTAACTTTCCTATCCGGTTGATTTTGGCTCCCTATGCGCATGAGGTCAGCTTACGCACCTATCTTGGGGAGGAAAACCGGGAGGAAGAATTTCGCAATCTCCTTGCTGATAAATGGAAAGCCCTGGCTGACCAATACTGCGATTCCAATGGGGTGAATGCCTTCGTTGGCCATTTCTTTTTTGCAAAAAAAGGAGCTCCACTAGAAGAGGAACCTGAGTCAGAGCGCCCAATACTACATGTGGGCGGTACACAGGCACTATTTACAGAAAATCTACCTCCACAGGTTCAATACGCAGCGCTAGGGCACCTGCATCGCTACCACGCGGTGGATAAAAATCCTTGTCCTGTAGTCTATTCCAGCAGTCCACTGGCTTATTCCTTTTCGGAAGCAGACCAGGAAAAGCAGGTAGTCATCGTCAGCTTAGAGCCCGGAAAAGCCGCTGAATACAGACCAATCCCCTTAAAATCAGGGCGACCACTTTACCGAAAAACCTTCGACAATCTGTCTGACACGTTGGATTGGCTAAAGGAAAATTCATACTGTTTTCTGGAACTCACCTATCAGACAGAGCACTCGATCGATGCCAATACTCGCAAAGCAATCAATCAGGCGCATGACGGAATAGTCAACCTGATTCCCCAAATCAAAAACCCTCAAGGACAAGAATCGCTAAGCCTGAAAGCTGAAGATCTCGAAAAAGACATGCTCAGCCTTTTCAAGCTTTATTTTCAAAGTGAACGGGGACAAGAACCGAATGAAGAGCTCCTCGAAATTTTCAAAGAAGTCATCAGTCAAGATTCCAACGCATGATTCCTGTACAGTTAGAAATTCAAGGCCTTTACTCCTATCGCGAAAAGCAGACGATCAACTTCGATCCGCTGACAGCCGCTGGTCTTTTTGGTATTTTCGGAGCTGTGGGAAGCGGAAAGTCTTCTATCCTTGAGGCCATTTTATTGGCTCTCTATGGTAGCACCGAGCGCCTCTCAGATCGTGGTGAAAAAAACTCCATGCTCAACCTCCAAAGTGAGCAGATGCTGATTCGATTTATCTTTCGCTCCGGAAAAAACAATACCCAAACCTTCCTCGCACGCTATGAAGCCAAGCGCAACAAAAAGGATCCCGAACGGGTAGATCCGGCTTCTCATATTTTCTATCAGCAATCAGGCTCAGATTGGGAAGCAATCGACACTAAAGCTGAGGAAATCATTGGGATGAAAAAGGAGCATTTCAAGCAGACTGTGATCATTCCTCAGGGGAAATTCCGGGAATTTATCGATCTCACCCCAGGTCCACGTGCTGAAATGATGAAGGAACTCTTTGGTTTGGAGCGCTTTGATCTATCAGGTAAAACGGGACATCTCCTAAGAGCTGTAAAAGATGAAAAGATCCGATTAGAAACTCGATTGCAAAGCCTGGAAGCCTATTCCGAGGAAGGGGTAAAAGAGATTCAAACCCAATTGGAAGCGGCTAAGAAGAACTGGGAAAAAAGTCTGTCCGAGTTGGAAAAGCTGGAGAAAATCCTGAAAACCCAAGAAAAACTTCGGGAAAAAAATGAAGCTTGGCAGCAAAACCAAAAGTCTTATGCTGAGCTCCAAGCGCAGAAACCTCAGATAGAAGAAAAGCGACAAATTCACAGGGATTTTATCACCGCAAAAACCTACCTGAGACCTGTTTGGAATCAGCTACAAGAGCTTCAAAAAGATGTCGAAAAATACCGGGTAAGCATTACGGACGCAGAGCGATTCGCGGTAGAATTTGAAAAGGAAATTGATCGACTACAGCAGGAGGAAACTGCCCTTCGGCAAAAGAATCAAGACAGACCCAAGCGGGAAGGAAAGATCCGCGACCTCAAGAAAGTCTTGGAAATTCAAGAGCTGGATTCTAGGTTCCAAATTGCCAAAAATGAACTGGATCAAATCCTTCCGGCGATTCAAACATTTCAGGCAAAGCGAAAGGACTTGGAAAAGGAGATTCTGGAAAAAGAAACCTTCCTACAGTCCGAATCCGGCACGGATGTCAATCAGCTAGCCGAATTGAAAAACCAACTGAGTTCCTGGAAGGATCTTTTGGAGCAGTTGGCACAAAAGGAAAAGCTCATTTCCCAATTTGAAAAGGAAAGCGAGCATGTCGAAAACACGCTTTTGAAATTGCGGCATAGCATCCCGCGTGAATATGAGAACCTCGATAAGTGGCAGCAAGCTCAAAAAGAAGTGATCAATACCTGGGATGAAAAACGGGAAAATTTGCTTCGCAAATCCGGACTTCACAGCCATGCCCACTTGCTGGAGGATGGAGAACCCTGCCCGCTTTGCGGTTCCTCAGAGCATCCCAATCCTTTGGAAAAATCGGCTGCTGACCGAAGCTTACGCGAAATCGAGCTAAAGATCGGTCAAGAAAAAGAGGAGCTGGAGAAAATCCTTCTCATTAGACAGCAGCTCAAAGAGCAGGAGATCTATCAGCAAACGCACAGTGAAAATCTGAAAAGAAACCGTTCAGAAAAATCGCTCCTGATAGAGAAACTTGAAAATTTGACCTCACTCCTTTCTGCCCAATCTATCCATCAAAAGGATGAATTGGAAGCTTTTATTGCTAAGCTGGAAAATCAGAGCCAAGTCCGGGAGCAAAACCTGAAACAGCTTCAATCCCTAAGAAAAGAACTGGATCAGGTACAGAAGCAGCTGGATAGCTCGCAGGAAAATCTCCAAAAGGCCCAACTGAAAAAAGAAAATACTCTCACGGCGATCCAATCCAAAAAGGAGGAAATCAAGGATCCTGAATTTTGTAAAAGCTTTTTCTCCAAATCTCCTGAAAAGGTAGAGGAAACTATCCTGAAGGTAGAGCGGGACATTGAAATCGCGGCAGAAGAACTCGAGAGTAAGCAAAAATACCTGCAGGAAGTCCGGACCAAAGCCACGACGAACCTTGCCGACTTGAAAAACTTCAAAGCGACACTTGCAACTTTGACTTCAAAAAATGAAAATCTAAGTGCAGAGTTTGAGCAACTGAAAGCGGAGCATGGGTTTCAGGATGAAGAGAAATTAATCGAGCTATTCGAGCATTCCTTGGATGCCGAAAAGACCGCGAAGGAAATTCAGAATTTTGATCAGCAGGTGGCATTGGTAAAAAGTAAAATTGAAGAATTAGAGCAGGATCAAGCGGTAGTTTCTTTCGATCAAGCCGCATTTGAACAGTTGCAAAGTGACTTAAGTCTTTTCAAAAATGAGTCAAGGGAGATTCAGAATCGATTGACCCTACTTCAGGAAGAGCTTAAGAACACCAACCAAAAACTGGAGGAGAAAAAAGAGCAGGAGAAGCTTCTAGCCGAAGTAGAAAAACGGGAAACTTACCTTCGCGAACTGGAAAAACTCTTCAAAGGAAGCGGCTTTGTCAAATACGTGAGCTCGATCTATCTCCGTGAACTTTGCCACACGGCCAATCAGCGATTTATGAAGCTCAGTAAAAACAGCCTGGCATTAGAGATTGATTCTGATAACACCTTTTGGGTGATCGATTACCTCAATGGAGGCAAAAAACGACTGCTAAAAACGCTCTCCGGAGGTCAGACTTTTCAGGCTTCCCTCTGTTTGGCTTTGGCTTTAGCTGAAAAAGTCAAAGCACTCAACCAAGCTGACCAGAGTTTCTTCTTTTTGGATGAAGGCTTTGGGGCTCTGGATCGAAATTCCCTCCGCGTTGTATTCGAAACCCTCAAGTCCCTTCGCCACGAAAACCGAATAGTCGGGATCATCAGCCATGTGGAAGATTTGCAGCAGGAGATCGGAGTCTTCGCTCAAGTCGAGCTAGACCCAGAGGTAGGTTCGCAGGTGAGTTATTCTTTTTGAGGGGTGATTGCACCTTGACGGAGAAGCGACCTCAAAGGTATTTCCGTCATTGCGAGGGCAGAAACCTAAAAACCCTATAGCTGCCCACTTTCTTTTCATGCCCGAAGCAATCTTAAAATCACCCTTCATCTCCTTGAGACTGCTTCGTCGTTCCTCCCTGCCTTGTCGGCAGACAGGCTCGCAGTGACAGTAGAAACGTCATTGCGAGGGCAGAAACCTAAAAACCCTAAAGCTGCCTTTTTTCTTTTTATGCCCGAAGCAATTTCATAATTTGTTATTCTCTACTTTGGGACTGCCTGCCCTCCGGGAGGCGGGCTTCGCTTCTCTCGCAGTGATGGGGTAAGACTCTTCCAATTTTTCATTAAATTGAAATCACCATCAAAATCTAACCCTTATGAGAACCCTAATCAGCATTTTCTTTTTATCGCTAAGCTTTTCAGCTTTCTCCCAAAATACACCGAGCAAAGACATTCAAATCAAACTGGCTCTTTTGGCCGCTCCTGAAGATCAGCAAAGCGAAGCCACTGTATATGCCTATGATGGAACGCTCTTGAGAAAAGGAAGCAATCAGACGATTTGCTTGGGGGATGATCCCAACCGAGAGGGACTGAGCGTCTCGTGCTATCATAGCAGCGCACAGCCATTTATGGAACGTGGATGGGCGCTTCGAAAGGAGGGAAAAGGTTTTCAAGAAGTCTTTGACACCCGGGAGGCTGAGGCAAAAGCAGGAAAGCTGCAATTACCCGATCAGGGCTCCGTACTTCATGTGCTGACAGCTGATGAGGCTGATGTCAATTGGGCTACCGGAGAGGCGCAAAATACTTATACGCGATCTGTGGTCTATATTCCTTGGGCTACTGCGGAAAGTACGGGTCTTCCACTGAAGCCCGCAGGTCCAGGACTGCCTTGGATCATGGACCCTGGTACCCACAGAGCTCATATTATGATCAACCCTCCTAGGAATTAAAGTCAAAAAAGACATAGCCTTTTTACAACCTAGACCGATTGGAATAATGGATGAAGGAATTGTAGAGTCTATTTGATGGCTCAACAATTCATCACAAAACCTACATGAAAAAATTACTTATCACCGGAGCTACGGGAAATGTGGGTGAGCGAGTCATTCATTTCCTGAAAAACAATAGACAGGGCTTTGAAATATTGGCTTGCTACAGAAGTGAAAAAGATAAAGCGAGACTCTCAAAAATCACTGATATCACCCCTGTTTTTTTTGATTTTGAAGATATCGCTAGCATCGAGATAGCTATTTATCAATGTGATATCCTATTCTTATTAAGACCTCCACATTTGACAGACGTTAAGAAGTATTTCGAACCTATCACCCATTTAGCTAAAAAATCAGGACTTGAGCAGATCGTTTTTCTGTCTGTTCAGGGTGCTGAGTCAAGCACCTTGATCCCTCACCATAAAATCGAAAAACTTATTGTAGAAAGCGGTATTAATTTCACCTTTTTGAGACCTGCTTACTTTATGCAAAATTTCACCACTACGCTGAAAAGAGATATTCTTGAAAAAGATGAAATTTTCCTGCCAGCAGGAAACGCAAAGTTCACACTGATTGATCTCAATGATGCGGGTGAATTCACATCTAATGTATTGATTAATAATGAGTTACACATCAACCAAGCCTATACTCTAACTAATCAGGAACAACTTACTTTCCAGCAAATGGCAGTCATATTAAGTGAGGAATTGGGAAGAAAGATAAGTTTCAAAAGCCCGAATCTGCTCAATTTTTTTATTCAAAAAAGAAGAGAGAAAGTCCCAACTGCCTTTATCCTTGTGATGATCATGTTGCACTATCTGCCAAGATTTTCATCAACTCCACCTACCACAGATACTGTGGAAAAGCTCATCGGATCAAAACCAATAAATTTTCGAGAATTTGTCAAAAGGGAAAACAGTTCTTTGAAGTCACCTAGTAGCTAACAAAAGGCATCTGATGGATAAATTCGTCTGAATCCACCTGCTTCAAAATGAAGTCCGACAAATCCGCCCGAGCGATTTTGGTCCCGGAATTGACTCCGACCCAGCCTACACGATAGCTTTCTTTTGGCTTTTCGTTTGTCAGCCTAGGTCCCCGAATAATCACCCAATCTAATCCGCTTTCTTTTAACACTTTGGAATGTTGAATCGCGTCATCCAGAACTTTTGAAAAAGCTATTTTCATAATAGCCCGTATAAGTTTATCTGCAAATTTAGGTTGATCCTTTTCTGGAAATGGAAGCCCACCGCCTGAGAGTGAGATAATTTTTCGGATCCCAAATCTGTTCATAGCCTTCACAATATGGTTAGTCCCATTTGTTTGAAGCCATTCTGGAGAATTTTTTACATGCCCGAATAAACTGACTACCAAATCACAATCTTTGATCGTGGTCTCCACATTTTCATAATTCAAGACATCCCCTTTGACAATTGTTAAATTATTGGAATAATAATCCACTTTTTTTGGATCCCTGACCAATGCCTTGATTTGATACCCTTGATCCAATGCCATCTTCAAGACAAGCTTGCCCGTCTGTCCAGTTGCTCCAAATAACGCGATAGTTTGCATGTGTTTATAATTTGATTTAAGCAGTAATACCAATGACCCATTAAGGAGGAATAGCCACCCATTAGAATAGCTTCCGTCAGATGGGTTCGATCTTTTTACTTGTTTCTAAAATTCAATTCCAAAGCTAGGTTAAAAAGAATGAGCATACTATTTTAGCAGTACTAACCTTTTTGTGTGTATGAAAAACAAACCAATTGAAGTTACGGCTAGATGTCCTATAAGAACTACATTGGAACTGGTGGGAGGGAAATGGAAACTAATTATTCTCCAACAGCTAATAAGCCATGAGGAATTGAGACTAAGTGAATTGAAGGTTTTAATTCCAGACATCAGTGAAAAAATGTTGATCCAGGAACTCAAAACTCTAAAAATAAGTGATTTAGTTGATCGGATTAATTATGGAGAAGTCCCTCCAAGAGTGGGGTATCGAATTACTGAGAAAGGTCGAAATGCACAATTGCTGATAGATGAAATGGTACATTTTGCAAGAAGCTATGAGGAATAAAGACCTGTTTATTCATTTTGCCATCCACATTTGACAACAAATCGGATTCAAATTGATTATTTTAGATGCTAGTTATTGGAATTATGGAACAGTATATCGCTTTCTTCGAAGATTTGCCTGCACTTTACAAACTCGCTTGGGTAGTTGCCTGCTTGGGCTTGGTTTGGACACTTGAACTGGTCATTCCACTTGTCAGGCATCAATATGACAAGATCAAACATGATGGCGTCAATTTGGTGTTCCTGAGCATGTCCATGGTCATCAATGTGCTGGTTGGTATTGCCACAGTCGGTGTTTTTTATTGGATTAGTACTTCGAAGGTGGGGATTTTACAGTGGGTTGAATTACCCTTCTGGGCAGAGCTTCTCATTGCAGTGATGGCCTTGGATTTTATTGCGCAATATGTGGCGCACTACCTGCTGCACCGGGTAGCTTGGATGTGGAAGTTTCATTTGGTGCATCATAGTGATACGAAAGTAGATGCCACCACTGGCACCAGACATCATCCCGGCGATTATTTTATCCGGGAACTCTTTTCGATTGCGACAGTGATCGTTTTTGGTATTCCAGTTGCTTTTTATGTTTTCTACCGAATTTGCACAGTATTTTTCACTTACATAACCCATGCAAATATTGAACTACCCCGATGGATTGACAGACCGCTGAGTTTCATTTTTGTCACTCCCAACGTGCACAAATTTCATCATCACTTTGAGCGTCCTTGGACAGACACCAATTTTGGAAATATCTTCTCGATTTGGGATCGGCTATTCGGTACTTTTGTATACGATGACACCAAAAAAATCCAGTATGGAGTCGACGTGACTGACCCGCTTAGAGATGAAGATCTACGCTACCAATTGGGTTTGCCACTGAACAAATCCATCAAAACAGACAAGGATTTGTAGGCTTATCAAAGTCCAAAAAATTCGATCACCGAATCGGTAATGTAATTCACTTCACCTTCAGTAATCCATGGATTCAAGGGTAGCGACAATCCTTGTTCAGTGAGCTTCCTGGCGTTAGGAAAATCTCCTTGAGACTGATAAGGCTCCATGTCCGGGATGATTTTTGGGTAATGGATGGCAGTTCCGATTCCCTTTTCTTTCAAAAAATTTCTAAGCTCATCCCGTTTGATCGTCTCCACGACGAAAAGGTGAGCGTTGTGATCGTCAGCAAGAATATCCTCAGGGAGTCCAAGTTTTGGAAGGCCACCCAATTTTTCCAAATAGACTTTAGCCAAGTCCTTTCTCCTTTTTTGAATAGCATCAAATCTCCCCAAAAACAAATTCAAAAAGCCAGCTTGAATAGAGTCTATTCGACTATTTCGGCCGACAGAAACATGATCATCCCGGCTGACTTGTCCATGATTGATTAAAACCCGGATTTTTTCGGCGATCTTTTCATCTTGAGTCAAGCACATGCCAGCTTCTCCCAAGGCTCCAAGATTTTTGGTAGGGTAAAAGCTTAGACAGCCAATATCCCCCCAAGTCCCTGCAGCTTTTCCATTTCTTGTCGTCCCAAAAGCCTGAGCCGCATCCTCAATGACGGCAATTCTCGAGGACTTCGCTGCTTCACAAATTGACTCCATATCTGCCATGCGTCCATACAAGTGAACGGGAATCACTGCTTTGGTCTGTTTGCTAATAGCTTTCACCCAATCTGTCCGCAAAAGCCCCTTCTCATCCGTATCCCAAAAAATGGGCTTCGCTCCTACTATTCTGACAACCTCGGCTGTACTGACCCAAGTGAGCGCCGGCACAATCACTTCGTCTCCCGTGCCAATTTGTAGCATTCGAAGTGCCAGTTCCAAAGCATCCGTTCCATTGGCACAGGCGATCGCATTTCTACTATTCAGCTTGTCTTGGATCGATCTTTCGAATAAATCCACTTCTTTCCCCCCTGAAAAAACACCCTTGTCCAATAAAGCAGCGAATTTCTGCTTCAACTCCTCTTTGAGCTCAGAATCAATCCTGCTTAAGTCAAGAAAGGGTACTTTCATCGAGTATTTCAGCTAGTTGTTTACTTAGATTTTTTCTGGAAAAATGAATAATCTCCTCAGGATTTGAACGTGAAAACTGACCGCTACTTAAAGACTTTAGGCTAGATCGGATTCCTTGTTCATCTTCCGATGCAACTACCCTTCCACCCTTAGACTCCTTTAATATTTTCGCCGTATCACCTTCTGGATCACCCAATGCCAATATCGGAATACTTGTGGAAAGGTATTCAAATAGCTTCCCCGGAATGTTTCCTTTGGCATTTTTAGTGGTGGTGAGAATCAAGACAAGCGTATCAGCCTGCGCATAGTAGTCAAAAACCTCCGCATGACTGACATAACCCGGGAAATGAACCTGATCTATCAGCCAAGGGTCATTTTTTACAAATTCTCTTACCTGCTCACTGACTTTTCCGACAAAGGTAAATTTGACATTTTGTCCAGTCTGAGAAAACTCCTCCCGGAAGGCATTCAGAATAGGTCTAGGATCTCGGATAGAGTCGATGACTCCGGTGTACACCAAGTGCAGCTGACCAGTATGAAATTTCTTGGGCTTGAAATCAGCGGGTAGATCATCCGAATCAAAACCATTCGTAAGCAAATCAATCTTTCTCCCTGCTATGCGCTCCAAATCAGCTTGAAAGCTGGGAGAGATAGTCAAGACATGATCTGCCAGAGTCAACACGGCCTTTTCCAGCTTTTGATGCTTTCTTCTCACTGCTGAAGACATCGGAAGGGTATCCAAAAACTCCCATTCAGACCAAGGGTCTCGAAAATCAGCTACCCAAAAAACTCCTGTTTTTTCCTTTAGCTGCTTCCCAATCAAATGCATGGAATGGGGAGGTCCCGTTGTGATGATGGCCTGATAATGGCCTGACTGTACAGCCTCAAGAAGAAACTTCACGGAGGGTTTGATCCAAAATTTCCGTGGATCAGGAACCAATAAATTGGCACGTGCCCAAATGGCTATTTTTTCCAAAAAAGTATGATCCTTCTGCTCTTGGATTCTTGCTGGATGCGACTTCTTTTTGCCTCTCAGTTTTGCCAAAAGTGAGTAGGGTTCCCAAATCGGAAACTTGATTACTTCCAGGTCCTTAGAAATCTCCTTCTCCAAACTCGCATCTTGAATATCAAAATCCGGATTTTCCGGGGTAAAAATGACCGGTTCCCAATCAAATTCGGGTAGGTATTTGGCAAACTTTAGCCAACGCTGTACCCCGGAGCCTCCACTTGGCGGCCAATAATACGTAATGATGAGAACCCGTTTTTTCATTCCTGTACAAAGTAGTAGCTAGCAGTGAGAAAGTGCAAGTTTGCTGAAAAGATTCTTACTTGGGCGAAAACTGATAGGAAAATTGGCGGTGAGATAAAAATTTCAGAACCGTGCTTTTCTTCCTATATTTTCCCAAGCTAAAACCTTGACAATATGGAAGGAAACATACTGACTGAAGTTTTTCTACCCCTGACGCTGGCAGTCATCATGCTTGGAATGGGGCTCAGCCTGACGGTTACGGATTTCAAAAGGATTTTTATTTACCCAAAAGCCGTGACTTTGGGGCTAATCAATCAACTAGTAATTCTTCCGTTGATCGCTTTCTCATTAGCAATATTTTTTGATTTGAATCCAGGGTTAGCAGTGGGCTTGATGATTTTGGCAGCTTGCCCTGGCGGCCCCACATCCAATCTCATTTCCCATTTGGCAAATGGTGATACGGCACTCTCGATTACTCTGACTGCCTTTTCCTCCCTGATTACGGTGGTGACCATCCCTTTCATCGTGAATTTCTCAATCTCCTATTTTATCCCGGGTGGAGAACAGCCCCCGCTGAATATATTCGGCACGGTGATCTCAGTATTGGCTATTACGATCATTCCTGTTGCGATCGGCATGTTGATTTTCAAAAAATCACCTCAGCTTGCACGAAAAATGGATAGGCCTTTTCGGATCTTTTCTGCAGTTTTTTTCGTGGTGATCATTCTAGCAGCCATTCTGAAAGAGCGAGAAAACATAGTAGACTACTTTAGTCAAATTGGACCGGTAGCTCTAGGCTTGAATGTTTTAACCTTAGCTTTTGGCTTTTTCTCAGCAAAAGCCTTGGGACTTGTGGCAAAACAAGCTCGGACTATTTCCATCGAATCAGGCATCCAAAATGGCACACTTGGGATCACCATCGCCGCTACCCTAATTGGCAACTCAGAAATGACTATACCCTCTGCTGTATACAGCTTGATTATGTTTGGTACAGCAGGCGTTCTAATTTTCATTGGGGGTAATAAAAAAGCGACGACAAAAACTGCATAAAGTCAAGGGGCTTACTGCATTAGAGTATCCTTTTGAAAAATAAAAAAGGGAAGATTTCTCCTCCCTTTTTGAGCTTTATTTCAGTTGCACATTTAATTCAGTGCTATCTTTTCTGTATTTCAATCTTCGTATTTGAAATTATTCTCCTTGTGCAAGCGAATAGCCTCTTACCCCATCAAAGGTGTATAAGTGCTCTGTCTTGATAAAGTCAAAGCCTAAAGCCTTGATTTGAGTCAATAATTCCAAAATGTGGTTATGCGATAATACTTTTTGGTCTGCCGTCTTGAATCGACATCTCCAGTGATCAGTACAGAAAGTCTCTCTAAGTCCTTCTGGGAATACCTTAACTCCACGATTGGTGATAAGATGCAATTGCAAACCATCCGCATTGGCTTTTCGAAGGCGCTCTCCGATGATATTTGGATTACGATTATCCTCATCCCAATCAATAAATACATCTACTCCGACCAATTCCTTCTTAGCCTTAGGCTTTTTGGTCAAGGTGATATTCATTGGCTCAGTAGCATCTTCACCAAAGACAGCAGGAGTCATTTTCTCAGGCTTTTGGCCAAGGCGCTCGATAACGGCATCAGCAAATTCCTTTGTAGAGGCTTTTTTGGAAGAAAGTCCCTCTTGGAAAATATCGCCAGTGTGAATTCCATCTTCCAAAGTCTTCATCCAAGCATTGGAAATCTTCTCGGCTACATCCGGCTGACCAATGTGTACCAACATCATGATGGCTCCATTCAGCAAACCGGAAGGATTGGCTATATCCATACCTGCGATATCGGGAGCCGAACCGTGAATTGCTTCAAACATGGCCACCTCAGCACCCACGTTGGCAGATCCTCCAAGACCTACAGATCCTGTCACCTGAGCAGCTACATCGGAAATGATATCTCCGTATAGGTTTAGAGTCACCACCACATCAAAAGTCTCCGGTTTATCCGCAATCAAAGCGGTACCGATATCGATGATCTTGTGATCGGACTGAATCTCTGGATATTCTTTGGCGATTTCATCAAATTTCTTGTGGAACAAACCATCGGAAAGCTTCATGATATTGTCCTTGGTCATACAAGTCACCTTCTTGCGACCGTATTTCTTGGCATATTCGAAAGCATAGCGAATGATTTTTTCGGAACCTGGCTCAGAGATCAATTTAAGAGTCTGATACACTTCCTCTGTCTGTCTGTGCTCGATACCCGCGTATAGATCTTCCTCATTTTCACGGATAATAACCATATCCGTCTTAGGGAAGTGAGTCTTTACAAAGGGAGAAAAAGCCTTACATGGACGCACATTGGCATACAATCCAAAAGACTTCCGAGTAGTCACGTTCAAGGACTTGAAACCTCCACCTTGAGGAGTGGTGATCGGCGACTTCAAAAAGACTTTGGTTTCGCGAAGTGAGTCAATGGCTTTGGGCTCCATTCCTGAGGAAATCCCCTTCAAGTACACCTTTTCACCAATTTCGATCACGTCATATTCCAACTGAGCACCGGCAGCATCGAGTATTCTCAATGTAGCGTCCATGATTTCTGGACCAATTCCATCCCCGTATGCTACGGTTATCTTTCTTTTTGAAGACATATATTTTGAGGTTTTGATTAAAATTTCGTTCCGCAAAAGTAAGGAAAAAATGCTGTACCACGCCCTGAAATACCTAAATTGAATTTATATCTTGGATAAATTTAGGTTTGTATTCCCTACGATTTTTGGATTTTTCCAAGACTCCATTTGGGATTGAATACCCGAGACGTATATTTGTTTTCTACAGAACAAGAAGCTTATGGACCACTTTAAAAATATCCTAGCCGAAACAAAAGATGGAATTCTTTACCTCACCATCAATCGGGAAGATAAAATGAATGCCCTGAATTTTGCCACTTTGGAGGAATTGAGGGAGGTATTTGACACTGTTTTGGAGGACAAATCCATCAAGGCAGTCATTCTCACGGGTGCAGGTGAAAAGGCCTTTGTAGCCGGGGCAGACATCAGTGAAATCGCCGAGCTTAACGAGGTGAATGCACGGAAATTTGCCGAAAACGGTCAGGAAATTTTTTCTGTGATTGAAAATTGTGAAAAACCGGTAATCGCCGTGACCAATGGCTTTACGCTAGGTGGCGGCTGCGAACTCGCCATGGCCTGTCACATGCGAATTGCTTCAGCAAATGCAAGATTTGGACAGCCCGAAGTAAACTTGGGTATCATTCCAGGATATGGTGGCACCCAGCGATTGACCATTTTGATCGGTAGAGGAAAAGCAAATGAACTCATGATGACCGGCGACATGATCAATGCTGAAGATGCCAGATCGCTCGGGTTGGTCAATCATGTGCTCCCCACCAAAGGAGAAGCCATGGCTAAAGCCGAAGAAATTCTGCACAAAATCATGTCCAAGGCACCCTTGGCGATCGGAATGATCGTGGACTGTGTGAATGCAGTCTATCGCTCGGATGAAAACGGCTATCAAACTGAGGCCAATTCATTTGCCAGATGTGTCAAGTCCGGTGATTACAAAGAGGGCACTTCTGCATTTTTGGAAAAAAGAAAGCCTGTATTCAAAGGCGAATAAGCGGCGAATAGCCTATTCATGAGCAACCTCAAAAAACTAGCCGGTCAGACTGCGATCTATGGTCTCAGCAGTATTTTGGGCCGCTCGATCAATTTTTTACTGATCATCGTCTACACCGCATACCTGAGCAAAAACGCTCTAGGTGCTTTTACAGGTATTTATGCGCTGATTGGATTTTTGAACATCATCTTCACCTACGGGATGGAGACGAGCTTTTTCAGATTTGCTACCGGTAAAAACCTCGATCCAAAGCGGGTCTACAATAATGCCCAAAGTCTCTTGGTTGGGACTTCATTGGTCTTGGGTACGGGCATTTACCTCCTGGCTCCACAACTCGCAAACTGGATGGACTATCCGGGCCAAGCCTATTTATTTCGCTGGATGGCCTTGATTTTGACTTTTGATGCAGTCTTGGCTATCCCTTTTGCGAAGCTAAGACTAGACAATAAAGCCTTGACATTTGCCGCAGCCAAATTGACCAACATTACCTTAAATGTCGGATTCAATTTGCTACTGATTATCGCCATTCCGATGTGGATAGATCAGGGAGTTATTGCCGAAGGATTCTGGGGTTACCGATCGGACTGGGGGGTTGAATACATTCTTTTGGCAAATCTCCTCGCCAATGGCTTGATTATTCCTTTTGTCTGGTGGAAAGCGGGCTTTTTCAGTCCAAAACTGGAAAAAAGCATCCTTCAGCCGATGTGGAAATATGCCTTGCCCCTGCTCTTCATGGGTTTGGCAGGAGTTACCAATGAGTTGGTCTCTCGGCTACTTTTCGAATACATTCTACCCGAAAATTTCTATCCGGGCCTGAGCAGTCGTGATGCAGCTGGAGTCTTTGGCGCCAACTTCAAATTAGCGATACTGATGAATCTAGTCATTCAAGCTTTCAAATATGCAGCCGAGCCATTCTTCTTTCGGGAGTCAGGAAATAAAAATTCTCCAGAACTCTATGCGCGGGTCATGCATGCATTTATCATTTTCTGCAGCCTATTGATGATCGCAATATCTGTCAATCTTGAATGGATGGGACCACTATTTCTTCGAAGTGAAGGCTATGCAGAGGGCTTATACATTGTCCCCGTTTTATTGATGGGATACCTGCTTCTGGGTGTTTATTTCAATCTTTCCATTTGGTTCAAAATCACCGACAAGACTCAATATAGTTTCTGGATCACTTTTATTGGTGCCTTGGTGAGTATTGTAGTCGTGATCCTTTTGGTACCGATTTATGGTTTTATGGGCGCTGCTCTAAGTACCTTGGCCTGTTATGTTGTGATGTCAGTGATTTGCTTTGTTTTTGGTCAAAAGTTTTACCCCATTCCCTATCAGACCGGAAAAGACCTCGCCTATTTGTTGATTGCATTTGGGCTCAGTTATTTGGGATTTTGGTTCAGTACCGAATCCGAAATTCTCTCTTTTTTCCTTAAAAACGCCTTCCTGATTACTTTCATAATCCTGATTCTGGTCCTAGAACGCAAAGAACTCATCCGATTTTTGGCAAAAAAGGGTTAAAAACTCTTATCGAAGGGATGATTTGTCAAGGACTGCTGTTGCAATAATTCAATGCCTTTCGGCAAAAGGCATTATGTTTGTAACTCAAAGAGTAAAGGGAAAAAATCACCGTGCACATTCATAGATTATTGCTTGTTCTGGCACTTCTTTTTTCAGGAAGCATCGCCCAAGGACAAGTCCAAAAAAAACTTTCAAAAAAGGAGCGAAAAATCCAGGAGCAGGAAGCACTGGCAGACCGGAATTTCATCGAGGGCACCAAGCAATTGGCCTTGGGTGAGTTTGAGAAAGCCTTTGTCTATTTGCAGCGAGCCTTGGAGCTAAATCCTGATGAGCCTGCAATTCACTATAAAATCGCAGAAATCTACACCCGCGCCAATGACCCAGAAAAGGCTCTTCCTTATGCGAAGGAGGCTGTAAGACTTGATTCTGAAAATAAATATTACGCCTTGATGGTTGCAGAGATCTACAATAATCTCCAACAACCGCTAAGAGCAGCAGAAATACTCGATCAACTCACTGCCGACGGAGAGAGCAATCAGCAATATAATTTGGACTTAGCTTCCATTTATTTACAAGCTGGGGAATTTGACAAAGCTTTGGTCGTGCTGGATCGTGCAGAGCGGTATTTCGGTGTAATGGAGCCCATTACCCAACAAAAACAGCGAATTTATCTCCGTAAAAACCAACTCGATCAGGCGATTGAGGAAGGTGAGCGCCTGATCGAAGCCAGACCTGGAAATCCTCAATTTGTCTTGGGCTTGGTTGAAATACTATTCAACAACAACCGTCTGGACCAAGCCATTGAATTGGTGAATGAGGAAATTGAAAAGTATCCCAATCAGCCTGAACTTCAAATGGCAGCTTATACCCTACTAAAATCAAAAGGGGATACTGATAAATCCACCGAATATCTGTTTAGCGCATTCGCCAGCCCTGATTTGGACCCGGATTCAAAAGCCAGAGCCTTTGCAGGTATTTTGAA
This sequence comes from Algoriphagus formosus, assembly GCF_002807035.1. GTDB lineage: Bacteria > Bacteroidota > Bacteroidia > Cytophagales > Cyclobacteriaceae > Algoriphagus > Algoriphagus formosus. Next base: position 324,958 of record NZ_NIUC01000002.1, read on the forward strand.
TGAAATAAGCACGCCTGAGCGAGAGCGAATTCTAGATTCATTGACTGTTTTGATGCGGGCAGATGAAGCAAATAATGCAGCCATCTATGAAACGCTTGGAGATAGAGAGTCCAAGGAAAAGCGGATTCCAGAAAGTGTAGCGCTGTATAAAAAATCCTTGGATTTGAACCCTTCAAACCCGAGGATTTTAGAGCAAGTCATTCTCAATTCATTTGGAGAAAATGCCGATCTACAAGGCCTGGAAAAATACACCATCATGGGAGTGGACGAATTTCCGGAAAGCCCTCAGTTTTGGTTTTATGATGGTGTGGTCAAATCCGCTTTGCAAAAGGACAGTTCTGCTGTAAAATCCCTCCAAAAAGCCATTGACCTGAACTCCGGGCAAAATGATCAATTGGATCAAGTTGCTTTTGGGTCCTTGGGTAGCTCGCTATACAATCTCGGACAAAAAGACTCCTCCTTTGTCTACTTTGACAAGGCTCTACAAATCAATCCAAATGATGAGCAGGTACTGAATAATTACGCCTACTTCCTCTCCTTGGAAAAGAGAAACTTGGAGAAGGCTAAAGAAATGGCAGCCAAAGTTGTCAAGCGATTTCCAGAAAATGGCACTTTTTTGGATACGTATGCTTGGGTGCTTTTCCAGCTAGGTGAGTATGAGGATGCCTATCTATACATGGAAAAGGCACTTCAAAGCGAAACCGAGCCTAGCGGAGTTCTTTTGGAGCATTTTGGCGATATTTTGTATCATTTGGGCAAAAAATCAGAAGCCATTAGCTATTGGGAAAAAGCAGCTGATAGTCCGGAAGCATCCGAAAAACTACCAATGAAGATTAGAGACAGAAAATATTATGAATAGATTTTTAGGCACCAGCCTGATTCTTTTATTATTGATTTTTTCGGCCAGCTGTGCAAAAAAGGTCATCCCTTACCAATCGGATGGAAGGATGGAAAGCTTTCAGCCCAGCTATCCAAGCTATAATTATTTAAGTGCCCGGGCCAAGGTCATAATCGAAGAAGAGTCTGGAAAAGTCACTCGGGGCACGCTCAGTCTTCGCTCAAAAAAGGATTCAGTCCTTTGGTTTACCATTTCTCCGGGTCTAGGAATGGAAGCAGTAAGGGGCTTGATTACTCAAGAAAAAATCCAAATCAAGGACCGAATCGGAAAAGAGGATATCAACCTGACCTTTGGAGAGTTCAAAAATTATTACGGCTTGGACTTGTCCTTAGACCTTTTCCAAAATATCCTTTGGGCAAATCCTCCATTTCGCTTTGACTACAGTGACCGCTTACTTCGGGTCAAATCTCAATATGAGTTGACGCAAGTGCGAAACCAAGTGAGGTATTTCAGCAAAATCGGAACGGAGAGTGCAAAGGTCATCGAACTGGCGGGAAATTCACTCGACGACAGAGGTTCTTTACTTGCAAGTTTTGATGGATTTCAGGAAGTAGATGGTCAGCCATTCCCTTCCGAGACACTCTACAAACTTGTTTATCAGCTTAGTACAGGATCTCAAAATACTATCTTACATGTGGACTGGACCTCCATCACTTTGGAAGACGAACCATTGAATTTTCCTTTCAAATTTTGATGAAAAACACTTCATATCGACTTTTTCTGATTACCTGCTTAGCCTTGATAAGCATGGCCGCCTTGTCCCCGGTGCAAGCGCAAACTTCACGGACGCGAGCGGATTTGGAACGGGAAAAAGCAGAAATCCAAGCCAAACTGAAGGAATTTGACGCTATTCTTCGGCAGACAACTGCCAATAAAAAAGAAACCATTGGCTCACTTAATGCAGTCACGAGGCAATATCAGACTCAGTCACGCCTAGTCAGCACTCTCGACCGAGAGGTGAAAGTATTGGATAGCGAAATCCAAAAAAATGAGGATGATATCAATCGTCTGGAAAATGACCTGAAGGAATTGAAGGCTGAATATGCCCGGATGATTTACAATTCATCCAAACTCAATCGAAACTTATCCATTGTTGCTTTTGTATTCAGCTCCAATAATTTCAATCAGCTTTACATGCGTTTGAAATACTTGAAGCAATACACAGATAGTAGAAAACAGCAGGCTGCACAAATCCAAGCCCTTAGTCTAGAACTGGCTAAGGAAAAAGAGCAGCTCGAAATCCGAAAGCAGGACAAAGAAAAAATCCTGGCGGAGGCCCAGCGTGAGCGTCAGAAGCTGGAGGCTATGCGGAGAGAGCAACAAGGAATCGTCAATACCCTTACCAAAAAGGAAAAGAGTATCAGAAGTCAAATCACGGCTACCAAAAAACAGCAACAACAACTCGAGTCCATGATCCGTAAAGCTATTGAGGAGGAGATCCGACTAGCTGAGGCGGCTGCTAAAAAAGAAAACAGTACAGCAACCAAAGCTGCAGGTAGCAGTTTACCGATGACTCCTGAAGTAGCGGCACTTTCCAGCTCCTTTGCTGGAAACAGAGGCAGACTCCCATGGCCTGTAGAAACGGGCTTTATTTCCCAAACCTACGGAGACCATCCTCACCCGACATTACGAGGCATTACAGTGCCCAGTGACGGGATCAATATACGGACACAGCCGAATTCAAATGTCAGGACGGTCTTTGACGGAACAGTCGCCAAGGTAGCATCCATGCCCGGCTATGGCGAAACCGTTCTCATCAAACATGGTGAATATTATACCTTGTACACCAAGCTTCAGTCCACTTCTGTAAAAGTTGGTCAAGTTGTCAAGGCAAAAGACGTAATTGGACGAGTAGCTACCAATTCGGATGGAGAAGCCGAAATTCATTTTCAAACCTGGAAAGGTCTTCAGAAAATGGATCCTGCCTCATGGATTTCATCCCGGTAGTGTAAAAATCCGTATATTCAAGAAAAACAATCGAAGAGTCTCATAGCTTCTTTGTCCATGCCAAGGACAATAGTATCTTTGTGGCTACATTTACCCTAAATCAAATTAACTATGGCAACATTGGGTTTCTTTCAAAATATGGGTGGCGGATCGATCGTCCTGATCGTTTTGGTCATTCTTCTCCTATTTGGAGCAAAGCGAATTCCTGAACTAGCTAGAGGTCTTGGACGCGGTATCCGTGAGTTCAAAGACGCTACTAAAGATATTCAAAATGATCTCGAAGAGGGATTGAAGGATAAGAAAAAGTAATTCCTTAATCTCTGTGACGTTGGAAAAATTTATTTCATTCGGGGAAATTCAAAAATCCCTCGAAAAAGGAGAAACGAATTGTCTTTCAATCGTTCAGTACTACCTCAACAACATTCAGACGAAGGCGCACTTAAACGCCTTCGTCGAAGTTTATGAGCAATCAGCTCTTGCCCAAGCAAACCGCGTAGATGCAAAACTTGCAGCCGGAAAGGCTGGCAAACTCGCAGGAATGGTCATTGGCATCAAGGATGTCCTATGCTATGCAGGCCACGAATCCAATGCATCTTCGTCCATCCTACAAGGCTACGAATCACAATACACTTGCACAGCTGTACAACGCCTGATTGATCAAGATGCGATCATAATTGGGCGACTGAACTGTGATGAATTTGGAATGGGCAGTTCCAATGAAAACTCTTCCCATGGAAAAGTCCTGAATGCACTTGATGAATCCCGAGTTCCCGGTGGTTCCTCAGGAGGTTCTGCCGTGGCTGTTCAAGCAAATCTTTGTACCGTCTCACTAGGAACGGACACAGGAGGATCGGTCAGACAGCCAGCAGCTTTCACCGGAGTAATTGGCTCTAAACCAACTTATTCCCGCGTTTCCAGATGGGGATTAATCGCCTATGCTTCTTCTTTTGATACAATCGGCGTTTTTTCTCAAACCATACAAGACAATGCCCTTGTCATGGAAGTGATCGCAGGGCATGATGAGTGGGATAACACTTCCTCTCGAAAGCCAGTACTTCCATACAGTCAACTTTTGCATTTTGACAAGAAGGTAAAGATTGCATATCTGAAAGAAGCTTTGGAGTCTCCCATGCTACAAGCGGAAATCAAAAAAAACACAGAGTCTGTTCTTAAAAATCTTGAATCCGACGGACATCAAGTAGAGGCTGTAGATTTTCCACTTTTAGAATACATTCTCCCGACATACTACATTCTCACTACAGCTGAGGCTAGCTCCAATCTGTCCCGATTTGATGGAGTCAAATATGGATATCGAAGTCCAAATACACATAATCTTGAGTCCATGTACAAGCTCAGCCGCAGCGAGGGCTTCGGTGAGGAAGTGAAGCGAAGGATTATGCTGGGGACTTTTGTTTTGAGTGCCAGCTATTATGATGCGTATTTTACCAAGGCTCAAAAGGTCCGCAGACTGATTAAAGAATTTACCGAGTCACTTTTGGATGATTTTGATTATATTATCATGCCGACTACGCCTACCACGGCGTTTAAATTCGGAGAGCATAGTGATGATCCTGTATCCATGTACTTAGAAGACCTTTTCACCGTGCAGGCTTCAGTTTCTGGAGTACCAGCCATTTCAGTCCCGAATGGTAAAGATCAAAATGGTATGCCAATTGGAATTCAAGTCATCACCAATTCCTTCAAAGAGGCAGATTTATTCTCTTTTTGTAACTATTTGAACCAAAAAACCGAAAAATAAACCATGACGGATCGCAACTTGAAAATATTTATTCTGATTGTTTTCACCTTCAGTCTATCTATTTCTACTGCTTTCCCTCAGGAAAATGAGCTAGTGGCTCCGGATCTTTTTGATGAAAACTTGGTTCAGCCTAATTATCACTACGAATACATCCCTGATTTTACATACGATCTAATCAAGGAGCGTGTAGATAAGATGGACAGCGAAATGTCCTTCGAATTGAACGATCGAATTTTCTCTTTTATCCAATATTTCACCGTCCGAAATCGCGACTACACCAAAATGGTTTTAGCTCGCAAAGACTTATTCTTTCCGCTTTTTGAGGAGACTTTGGCAGAGCATGAAATGCCGGACGACATCAAGTATTTATCCATCATAGAGTCAGGGCTTGACCCTCAAATTCGCTCCCGGGTTGGAGCTATGGGCCTTTGGCAATTTATGCCAGCCACAGGTCGAATGTATGGTATGGATATCAATTGGGATATTGATGAGCGAATGGATCCTGAACAATCCACCGAAGCAGCTGCCAAATACCTAAAATCCCTGTATCGAATGTTTGGGGATTGGGAATTGGCACTCGCAGCTTACAATTGCGGTCCTGGAAACGTGAGAAAAGCCATCAGAAGATCCGGAGGCAAAAAGAAATTCTGGGAAATCTATAACTACCTGCCTCGAGAAACTCGTGGTTATGTTCCTCAATTTCAAGCGATGATGTATATCCTTCGGCATTTAGATGCGCACAATCTACATCTCGAAGAACCCACTTATTCCTTCGCTACTGAATCCATTCGATTTGAAAGAGCCTTTACCTTGGACAAGCTTTCAGAGCTTACCAACCTTTGTCTTAGCGATCTGGAAAAGCTAAATCCTGCCGTAAAACGTAGAAAAATACCCGAGAGCCACAAAAGCATGGCTATCCGTGTTCCTGTCAATCAGGCAAATTTTGTAAAAGAAAACTTTGCTTGGATCGCTGATTCTTTGGGAAATGAGCTTCGCCCACTACTTGCAAGCGATAAACTCATTTACCGATCCGAAGATGAAAAACTGGACGAAATCGAGCGAAATACCATCACTTATCGCGTGCAAAGCGGAGATAATCTTGGGAAAATCGCGCAAAACTATCGCGTATCCGTTTCTCAAATCAAGGAATGGAACAACCTTTCCTCCAATCTGATACGAGTTGGACAGCGGCTTACATTGCACGCTCCTGAAGGTGCCGCTCCGTCAAGAACCATTGCAAAAGTTCAAACCAATTCGAACGGTCAAAAAACCTATGTCGTACAACCGGGAGATTCACTTTGGATCATTTCTCGGCGATTTGCAGGACTGACCGTAGACCAGTTGAAAAGACTGAACAACCTGAACTCCACTCAAATCAAGCCGGGACAACGACTCATCATTGGTTAATTTGACTGAGTTCACTCCCTAATTCTGTTAATTTTTTTTAACAAAATCCAAAAGTTCATAAGGGATTGAGTTTTCCCCTCGGAAAGTATTTATTTTACTTCCAACCAAATAAAACCAAACAACTTAATGAAGCCTCTTCTGAGATTTAGTATGTTCATACTTGGAGCAGTGATGTTTTTTGCATGTGATGCAAATGGCCCACTCTCCGAAAACACCAAACCCAAAGCCCGGGGTGCCATTGGCGAAATCATTCTAGTCATTGACTCGGCGAAATACGCTGGCCCAGTGGGTGACGCGTTGAAAAACATTTTTGAAGCGGATATGCCCGGAATGATCCGCTCCGAAAGCAAATTCAAGGTGAATACCGTGGACCCTCGAGCAATGACCCGAATGCTGAAGATGTCAACCAATTTGGTTTACGTCACCACTTTCGACGATAAGGGTTCGGCTAGTCAGGTGATCAATGCACAGTTTTCTAAAGAATCCAAAGAGAAAGCGCTGAATGACCCGTCCATTTATTCCCTACGAGTAGAAGATGAATATGCGGTAGGACAGGAAGTACTTTATCTTTTTGGAAACAATGAGGAGCAACTTGTAACCAACTTGAAAAAGAATTCAGACCGCCTTCAAAATCTTTTTGAAGTACGGGAAAGAGGACGTTTGGAAAGCATTATTCTAGCAAGGAAAAATACAGCTGCCAATGCTGAGGCAGAAAAAAACCTAGGAATCCAGATCAACGTCCCTGCTTCTTACCAAGTCGCGAAGAGCCAACCAGGATTTCTGTGGCTCCGACAACCTACTCCTACCGAAAGAAGGCCTGATATCAGCCTGATTTTTCATGTAGAAGATTATGTCTCTGAGGAGCAAACATTCCCAGAGAACATCCTGGCTCTCAGGGACTCTATCACAAGACAACATGTCTTTGGAGACCCTGAAGATCCTACCTCTTATGTAGTAACTGAAAAACAAATCCCTCCAGCTTTCCGAAACATGGTGATAAATGATAATTTTACCACCGAAATCAGAGCCTCTTGGAGGACCAACAATATCAGCATGGGTGGAACCTACCTGGGATACCTGATGGTAGATCAGGAAAAAGGTAAACTTTATTATCTGGAAGGATTTGTGTACTACCCAAATGAAGTACACAGAGATGCTCTCAGAGAAATAGAGACCATTCTTCTCAATACGGATATTAGTTGGGTACCCGAGCAAGGCTCTTAAGTACCCAACTAACCCCATTTTTATGGCCATCAAAATCCGGAAAGAAGACGCCCTGAATTACCATACACAGGGTTCACCTGGTAAAATCGAAGTAATCCCTTCCAAGCCGCTTTCGAGTCAAATGGACTTGGCGCTTGCTTATTCACCTGGAGTAGCAGAGCCTTGCAAAGAGATCGAAGCAAACGTAGAGAACGTCTACAAATACACTGCAAAGGGCAATTTGGTAGCTGTCATATCTAATGGAACAGCCGTCTTGGGCCTTGGAAACATCGGTCCTGAAGCATCCAAACCCGTCATGGAGGGAAAAGGAGTCCTTTTTAAGAAATTTGCAGGTATCGACGTTTTCGATATCGAGATCAACGAAAATGACCCTAAAAAGCTCATCGATATCATCAAGTCTCTTGAGCCGACTTTTGGCGGCGTCAACTTGGAAGATATCAAGGCTCCGGAATGCTTTGAAATAGAGCAAACCCTCAAAAAAGAGATGAAAATCCCGGTCATGCATGATGATCAGCATGGAACCGCGATTATTTCTGGGGCAGCACTTTTGAATGCCCTTGAGCTCGTCGAGAAAGATATTACTAAGATCAAACTCGTAGTCAACGGAGCCGGTGCTTCAGCCGTTTCCTGTACGCGTTTTTACATGTCCCTTGGTGTCAAGCGTGAAAATGTCGTCATGTGTGACAAAGAGGGAGTCATTCGATCTGACCGCGACAATCTAGATAGCATAAAAGCAGAATTCTCTACCGATCGGGATATTCACACCCTTTCTGATGCGATGAGCGGTGCAGATGTTTTCTTGGGACTTTCCGCTGGGAATGTAGTTTCCCAGGACCAAATCAAGCTGATGGCTCCTAATCCGATCGTTTTTGCATTGGCAAATCCAGATCCGGAAATCGCCTATGATTTGGCAATCGCTGCTAGAGAAGATGTCATCATGGCAACAGGTCGTTCTGACCATCCTAATCAAGTAAATAATGTTCTTGGATTCCCGTATATCTTCCGAGGAGCACTAGACGTTCGATCTACCGCCATTAACGAAGACATGAAGCTTGCGGCAGCGAAGGCGATCGCCAAACTAGCCAAAGAACCTGTCCCGGATATCGTAACCAAAGCATACGGAGAAGCAAATCTGGGTTTTGGCAGAATGTACCTTATTCCAAAGCCTCTTGATCCAAGACTCATTACTACTATCGCCCCTGCAGTAGCGAAAGCAGCCATTGATTCAGGAGTAGCCCGTAAAAGCATCACCGACTGGGATGCTTACGAATTAGAGCTACAAGAACGAATCGGTATCGATCAGCGATTGATGTCTGTCGTTATTGCGCGAGCGAAGAAGGATCCGAAGCGAGTAGTTTTCGCAGAAGCCGACAACCGCAAGATCTTGAAGGCTGCCCAAATCATCCGTGATGAAAAGATTGCACAACCGATCCTTCTTGGAAATAAGGAAAAAATTCTAGCCCTGATTCAAGAGAATTCTCTGGATTTAGAACATGTCACTATCATTGATCCTCTGGAAGAAACTGAAAAACTTGATCAGTTTACCAAGGTGCTTTATGATAAGCGAAAGCGAAAAGGAATGACGCTGACGGATGCTTCTCGATTGGTAACTCAGAGAAACTACTTTGGAGCCATGATGGTAGAGGTAGGCCTCGCGGATGCATTCATTTCAGGTTTGACTAGAGATTATCCGAAAACGATTTTGCCATCACTTCATACCATCGGAGTAAAGCCTGAGGCGAAGCGAGTAGCCGGAATGTATATCATGAATACAGACAAAGGTCCTTACTTCTTTGCTGACACGACTGTCAATCTAAATCCAAGTGTGGAAGAGTTGGTCGACATCATCGGGTTGACAGCAGAGGCTGTGAAGTTCTTTAATGTACAGCCACGAGTGGCCATGCTTTCCTACTCCAACTTTGGCTCAGCTCAGGGAGATATCCCTGTAAAAATGGCGAAAGCAACGGCACTTGCCAAAGAGAGATATCCTGATCTCATCATAGAAGGGGAAATGCAAGCCAACGTCGCAATCAATGACGAGATACAAAAAGAGATTTATCCTTTCTCTCAATTGATCAATCGACGAGCTAACACCTTGATTTTCCCAGATCTAGCTTCAGGCAACATCGCCTACAAGCTACTTTCGGAGCTTGGAAACGCAGAGGCAATCGGTCCTATTCTTCTTGGTATGAATAAGCCAGTTCATATCCTTCAATTAGGTAGTTCAATCCGAGAAATCGTGAATATGGTTGCTATCGCTGTAGTGGACGCACAAACAGCCCAATCATGATTGCCTATCTTCAGGGAAAATTAGCATTCAAAGACCCCACCTACGTCCTCATCGACGTGGGTGGGATTGGCTATGAGGTCAAAATCTCCCTGCAGACCTACAGTAAAATCAAAGATCAGGAAGCCATACGTCTACACACTTACCTACACATCAAAGAAGATGCACACACCTTGTATGGCTTTTGGGAAGAAAGTGAAAAGCGTCTTTTCTTACTCCTGATCAGCATTAGTGGTGTGGGACCCAATACCGGTTTGATGATCTTATCCTCAATGAGTACTGAAGAGGTGGAAAATGCGATCCTCTCGGGGGATGTGGCATCTATACAACAAGTGAAAGGTATTGGATTGAAGACCGCACAAAGGGTGATTCTAGAACTCAAGGATAAGATTAGCAAATCAACCGCAACTGGTGCCGGACAGCAAATTGGCTTCCTCAAATCAAGCAATAAAGTCCGAGAAGAAGCGTTACAAGCCTTATTGACTCTTGGTTTTCCTAAAGCTGCCGCTGAAAAGAATATCAACCAAGTACTCAAAAAAACCGATGGAGAAATTTCTTTAGAAGATTTAATTAAAGCATCTTTAAAGACATCATAATCAAAACTTGGATTGAACTTTCGGACAATACTGACTTTTTGCAGGGAAAGATCTCTGGTTAGTTGGCCTTTTTGCTTCATCCTGTTTGGATTGTTGATCAGTTTATCGACTGCAGAAGCCCAGCAAACCAACCCGGACAGTACCCAAACTAGACTCGACTCGCTCAACCAGCGCCGCCTTGCACCCTCTTTTTTGCTTTGGAAAAACCAAAGTACCAATCCCCTATTTCCCTACCGAAACCCTTTTTTAAACTCATATTCGCCCTTTTTCCCTAAGTCTCTCCTTCAAAAATCTGTTGAGGTCAAAGTAGATTCCACCGCCGGCCTTCGATACAATATTGCCGATGAGCTGGATTCGACGCGGGTCGGCAATGAGCAGGAGTACGATTTTGAAGAGTTTTCCCAAATTCAGGAATACAAGGTTCGACAGGATTATTGGAGAAGTCGGGCCCGGGGCGGAGATGGAGAAAGTGCCGTAGAAGGCCGGGGGCTTGTACCTCCTTTGACAGTCAGTCCAAATTTTGACCGGATTTTTGGAGGTTCCGAAATCAACATTACTCCGACCGGATATGTAAACCTAGACTTGGGTGCCGTATTCCGAAGAATCGATAATCCTACCCTACCTATCCGGCAGCAACGAAATGGCGGCTTTGATTTCAATCAACAGATCCAAATGGCTGTGAATGGTTCTTTGGGTGAGAAAATGAAAATCGGAGCCAATTTTGACTCCAACAATTCCTTTGATTTTCAAAATCAATTGAAATTGGAATTCAACGGCTTTGAAGAGGATATCATTCAGTCGATCGAAATTGGTAATGTCTCCATGCCTGTACAAAACAGACTGATCCAAGGTGCCCAAAACCTATTTGGGGTCAAAACTCAGATGCAATTCGGAAAGCTAAATGTGACAGCAGTAGCTTCTACTCAACGTGGTCGTAGAGACAACCTCACCATCGACGCCAACGGGCAGGGAAGAACTTTTGAAATCCAAGGCTCGGAGTACGATGAAAACAGACACTTTTTCCTTGGCCATTTTTTCAGAGAAAATTATGAGAGATGGCTGAGAGGCTTGCCACAGGTACTGTCTGGTGTGAATGTGACGCGAGTTGAAGTCTACATCATGAACCGGGCGGCTAATACCGAAACCCTGAGAAATTTCGCGGCTTTCATGGACTTGGGAGAGGGCCGGGAATTACTCAACCCGAGTAATCCGAATATTGCTCCCACAAATCCCAATGCCCCCGCAGGGAACGGAGCGAACCAACTCTTCTCAAATATATCGAGCAATCCAGCTTTCCGCCCATTCGACACCGGTTCGAGGGCAATGGAGAACAGCCTTGGTATCAGAAAAGGATTGGATTTCGAACAAATCAACGGAGCGAGAAAACTCGAGCAATCCGAATTTTTCTTTAATCCCCAATTAGGCTACTTATCCCTTTTCAGAAGATTGCAAAACGATGAAGTTTTGGCAGTTTCTTACGAGTACACCTACAATGGCCAAGTTTACAAAGTGGGTGAACTCACAGAGGATTATCAAAACCGGGCAGAGGATGAATTGATTTTTCTCAAGCTCCTGAGACCAGCCAGAATCAATACGCGAGTTCCAACCTGGGACTTGATGATGAAAAACGTTTACAGCCTTAACGCCAGTCAGATCCTGAGAGAAGGTTTTCAGCTTCAGGTGATCTACCGAGATGACCGCACAGGTTTGGACAACCCATCCCTTTTGGAGGGGCAAGAGGTCAAGGATATTCCGCTGATCCGGCTTACGGGCTTGGATAATCTCAACCCTCAAAATGATCCTGCCCCAGATGGCAACTTTGACTTTGTCGAAGGCTTGACCATGATTTCCAATCGAGGGCTTTTGATTTTCCCCGTTTTGGAGCCTTTTGGGTCCAATCTGGAGCGCAAGTTCCTCCCCTCTGAAGGAGTCCTGAAAGAAAAATATGTCTACGACACACTCTATCAAACTACCCAAGCAGATGCGGAGCTCGTCACGCGATTAAATAAGTATTTTATCAAAGGGCGACTAACAGCAGGCTCTGCCAGTGAAATACAACTTCCCGGACTTAATATTTCTCCTGGCTCCGTGATCGTCACGGCTGGAAATATTCCTTTGACTGAAGGTGTGGACTTCACTATTGACTACAATGTGGGTCGCTTGGTCATCATCAATGATGCCATCCTACAATCCGGAAAGCAAATCAATGTGAGTTTTGAAAAAGCCGATTTGGTTTCATTCCAAACGAGGAGTCTCCTTGGAACACGCCTAGATTATCTTTTCAGCGACAAATTCAACCTTGGAGGTACCTTTCTATACCTCAATGAAAGACCAAATGTCACGCGAATTGCGACGGGTAGTGAAACACTCCGAAACAGTCTTTGGGGCTTGGATGCAAACTATTCAGATGAGTCCAGATGGCTCACCAAATTGGCGGATGCACTTCCTTTTACCAATACCAAAGAGACTTCCGAGGTTCGGATCAGCGGTGAATTTGCACATTTGCTACCCGGTACATCCAACCGTGTAGATGGAGAAGGAGCATCCTACATTGATGATTTTGAAGCGGCCATTACCCCGTTCAATCTTGGAGGTGCTGCCAATCAAAACTGGAAGCTTTCTTCGACTCCCCAGACTCCTGACAATCGATTTGATCTGAGTTTCCAAACCGAAGATGAGCTAGGTTCAGCCTATCGAAGAGCCCGAGTGGCTTGGTACAACATTGACAATATTTTCTATCGAGAAAATGGCCCAGGAGTACCGTCCAATATTACACGCGAAGACCGAAGAAACCACTATGTACGTAGGGTAATTCCTCAAGAAATCTTCCCACAGCAGGATAGGGATGTGATCATTACCCCTGAGCCCCTTTTTGAATTGGCTTATTTCCCATCGGAAAGGGGTATGTTTAATTACAACCCAAATCTGCGACAAGATGGCTTGCTTCCTAATCCTAGAGAAAACTATGGTGGGGTGACACGGGCAATTACGACAGAGGTAGACTTTGACCGGACCAATATTGAATACATGGAATTTTGGTTGCTTGATCCATTTATCGAAGGTGAAAACGGGCGTGTCCTAGATGGAATATTCAACCAGAACAATACCACAGGTGGTAAGCTTTATTTCAACTTAGGAGATATTTCGGAGGATGTAATGAAGGATGGCAGCCATTCATTTGAAAATGGTCTGCCAGCAGATGGGGATCCTGCCGAGACTCGAGAAAATGAATGGGGTCGAATTACAAGAGAGCAGTTTTTACTTCCTGCATTTGATAACTCTGAAGAAGCTCGTGTAAATCAAGACATCGGACTCGATGGTCTGAAAAATGAGGACGAAGCCCCATTCTTTCAGAGTAGATTTCTTGACCGGATCAATGTAAATCAGCAAGGTTTAAACCGGATTCTTGCTGATGTATCGGCGGATAATTTTGAGTATTACTTGAATGAGGAATTCGATCAGCAGGATGTCAAGATTCTGGAGCGATACAAAAAATTCAACGGGATGGAAGGCAACTCCCCGGTCGAGCCACCACAAACCGCTTCCTTCACCCCATCCGGCACCAACCTTCCAGACAACGAAGACCTCAACACCGATAATACGATCAACGAGCTAGAAAACTACTACGAATATGAAGTGGATCTTCGCCCTGATAATCTGGTCGTTGGCCAAAATTACATCGTCGACAAAGTAACCGCCAATGTCGGTGGAGAATCTGTAGACTGGTATTTGTTCCGTATTCCTGTAAGACAACCTGATCGGGTGGAAGGAAATATCACAGGCTTTAAGTCTATTCGATGGATCAGAACTTACCTCACGGACTTCGAGCAGCCGGTGGTGCTTCGAATGGCAAACTTCCGAATGATCGGTAGCCAATGGCGAGTATTCCAAGAGTCTTTGTTTGAGCGTGGATTCTTCGAAATTCCAGAGCCTGACAATTCCAACGTGACTGTAGATGTGGTAGGGATAGAAGAAAATTCCCAAGGCAGCGATACCCAAAGCCCTTATGTACTTCCTCCAGGGATCAATCGGGATCGAGACAATACTTCTACTGTTGAGCGGAGATTGAATGAGCAATCCCTTCGTGTATGTGTGGAAGATCTTGCTCCTAGAGATGCTCGGGCCGTTTTCAAAAACCTACAATTGGACTTGGTACAATTTGAGCGGATCAAGATGTTTTTCCATGCTGATAGTGAAGATGCGCTTGACGGAGAGATTACTGCATTTTTGAGGCTTGGTACAGATTACACAGATAATTATTATGAGATCGAAGTTCCTTTGATCATTACTCCAAAAGGCACTCGAGATCCAAGGCAGATTTGGCCGCTGGAAAATGAAATTGATATCGCGATTCAGGAAATTGTATCCGTCAAAACCGAGCGGGACAATAATCAAGTCCCCTTAAACCTCCCCTACTCCAAGGATATCAGACAATACAAAGTAACTGTAGTCGGCCGGCCTGAACTTAATCAGACTCAAGGTGCGATGATCGGGGTAAGAAATCCCGGGACAGGAATCGGAGGAAGCAAAAGCGTATGTATCTGGGCAAACGAACTTCGGGTAACGGGCCAAAACGAAAATAACGGCTGGGCTGCAAATGCTTTCCTAAATGCCAAAATTGCTGACCTTGCTGTAGTCTCTGCTTCCATTCGCCACAATTCAATTGGTTTCGGAGGTCTAGAAACCAGAATATCTCAGCGAACTCGACAGGCCACTACTCAATATGACATTTCTACCAACATTAAGGCAGACAAGCTTTTGCCAGAGGAATTGGGAGTGAGTATTCCAGTTTACTTGAGCGTTGAAAATTCGAATACAAGGCCTGAATTTGACCCACTTAATCCCGATGTGCCTTTTGAGGTCGCTTTACAAAAGTTCGAAACCGATCAAGAAAGGGACGCCTATCGAGATATCGCACAGGACCAGCTAACCCGAAAAAATATCAGTCTTAACAATGTCCGAAAAATAAAAACCAATCCTGAGGCTCCAAATAGAATCTATGACTTAAGCAATTTCTCTTTCTCCTACGCAGTGGGTACAGTTACCCAGACCAATGCTCAGATTCAGAACTACGAATTCAAAACGAATCGGGGAAATATCACTTATAACTTCGCCCCCAAACCGCTCAACATTGAGCCATTTAAGAATTCAGAGGGACTTTCGTCGCCTTACTTGAAACTGATCAAAGACTTTAACCTGAATCTAGCTCCAAGTCAGATTTTGGCGCGGGTGGATGTAGATCGAAAATTCCTCCGCTCTCAATACCGCAATGACCAGCTTGGTACTGCCGGTGTAGATCCGCTTTTCCAAAAGTCATTTTTCATGAACCGGTTCTACACACTCAACTGGGACTTGAGTAAAAACCTTCGGGTGGATTATTCTGGTTCAGTCATGGCTGTGGTGGATGAGCCTCAGGGAGATTTGGATTCACAGGAAAAAATTGACTCCGTCAGAACCAATTTCTGGAATTTTGGTCGAAGGACGAATTACAACCATACCGTCAATCTGAATTATACCATTCCACTGGATAAAGTACCTTTCCTAAATTGGATCCGGGCAGACTATCGATACAACACCACCTACACATGGATGACCGGTGCGATCGGGCAAAAGGACACTTTGGGTAATGTCATCCAAAATACGCGCGAGCAAACTTTAAACGGAAAGTTTGACCTAATCAGGCTTTACAATAAAAATAAAAAGCTAGAGGCTCTCAATGCCCCAAAACGACCAAGCATTCCGGGTAGAAATAATATCGCTGCCGAAGACACTATCGGTACGCCTTTTAGCAATCAACTGCTCAAGTTTCTAATGTCTGTCAAGGAAGTCACTTTCAATTATGGAGTAGTTGAAGGAACATTCTTGCCCGGATATTTGCCGAATACCGGTCTTTTGGGAATGGACCGGGCATTTAGTAATCCAGGACTTGCCTTTATTTTCGGTAGTCAGGACCCGATGATTCGAAATGAACTGGCGGCACGTGGTCTCATGGCTCCAAGTGCTGAACTTACCCAACCCTTCAGGCAAAATCGGGCCATGAATTTGAGATTGGGAGCTTTAGTAGAACCTTTCCGAGACTTTAGAATAACCTTAAATGCCGACAAACGGGAAGTAGGCGATTATCAAGAAATATTCAGGAATTCGGCGGATAATCCTGGGGAATATTTATCCATCAGTCCTACTCGTACGAATACAGCCTATTCAGTGACAACTATTATGCTCGGGACTTCATTCTCTAGGGATGATTCACAAAATAACTCTCCGCTTTTCCAAGATTTCGAAAATAATCGGGCGATAATCAAATCAAGGCTTGACGCTCAAAATGGATCAACAGGAGAATACAGTATCAATGGTCAGGATGTATTGGTACCGGCATTTATAGCTGCTTATCGAGGTCAGGATGCAGCAGAATCAAACCTCAATCCATTCCCAAAAACTCCTCTTCCAAACTGGAGGATTGATTATGCGGGGCTATCGAGACTGAAAGGTCTAAGTGATATTTTCACTAGTATCAACATTACCCATGCCTACACCTCCACTTATGATGCGAGCAACTTTTCCAATTCACTCCAATATCAGCAAGGGCTAGAGCTATTTAATCGTCTACAAGAGCAAAGACTTCCAAACGAAGTGAACGACGATGGATTTTTCATTCCAATTTATGTACTCAATCAAGTCGTACTGTCGGAACGTTTTGCTCCGCTTATTGGACTGGATCTGATGACAAAGGGAAGAATGAATTTTGCTATCAATTATAACAAGGAGCGAACACTAGGATTGAATTTCTCCAATTCTCAGGTGACTGAGCGAAGAAGTAATGATTTCGGATTGAATTTCTCGTATACTAAAGCAGGCACTAAAATTCCTTTCAAGATTCAAGGAAGAGAAACCATCCTGAAAAATGACCTGACACTACGGATGGATATGAAGATTGTCGATACCCGACAGGTTCAGCGGAAGATCGAAGAAGGTAGCACAGTTACTAACGGAAACCTCAATATCCAAATCCGTCCCACGATCAGTTATGTGATCAATCAGAACCTCAACCTTACCTTCTATTTTGATAGAAGTATCAATGATCCACGCGTCACCACTGCCTTCAAGCGTGCATCCACTTCTTTTGGTGGACAATTACGATTTAATTTATCCCAATAGATTTTTTAGCTCTCGGATTCCTCTTATTTTTGGAGACTTTAAAATCAAATCAAGAAATGAATTTTCCTCAAGAACTTAAGTACACCAAAGATCACGAGTGGATCAAAATCGACGGGGATGTAGCCACGGTTGGAATTACTGAATTTGCCCAGTCTGAATTGGGAGATATCGTCTACGTGGAAGTAGAAACTGTAGGTGAAAGTATCGAAGCCGGAGAGGTGTTTGGTACTGTAGAAGCCGTCAAAACTGTTTCTGACCTCTTCATGCCTGTAAGCGGTGAAATCCTAGAATTCAACGACGAGTTGGAAAGCTCTCCAGAGCTAGTCAATGAATCCCCTTATGAATCAGGCTGGATGATTAAAATCAAAGTTGACGGCGATCTTCCTGAAGATCTACTCAATGCTGAGGAATACACAGAGCTGGTAGGCCAAAATTAAGATTCATTTGCGCTGGGTTGCCGGACTGATCTGGTTAATTTTACTAGGCTTTGCAATGCTTATGCCTGGAGAAAAATTCCCCGAGATTCATGCCTTCGACTTTCAGGATAAATTAATCCATACCGTTCTTTTCTTCATCCTTTCCTTTATTTGGGCAGGAGTGAGATTGAAAGAACAAAAACCGAACTGGCTACTGTTCAGTCTACTAGTAGTCCTACCATCTATCCTATTTGAAATAGGGCAATATTGGATCCCAAATCGCTCACTCGACATATGGGATCTGGTATTCAACCAAATCGGTGTTTGGGCAGGTCTGTTAGGATATTTTAAGATTTCATCCAAGGTATTTCGCTTGGATTAATCTTTTGAAATGCTTACAATTGTTAATTAGTTTCGAATACATTAACCTATAATAAACCAAAAACGCTATGGAATCAAAAAAGACTCCGGCAGCCGATCTCACCAAAAAGTCAGGAATGTTCCTGAACTTGGGTTTGATGGTAGCCGTTGGTGCTGTCCTAGTGGCTTTTGAGTGGAAATCATTTGATGACGGGGCTCTTAAGGATCTCGGAATGGGTGATGACAACTTTGAAGAGCTACTGGATATTCCTATCACAGAGCAGCCACCACCACCTCCACCACCACCAGTAGAGCAGCCTATCATTCAGGAGATTCCTGATGAGGTTGAAATCGAAGAGAAAATCGAAGTTAACTTCGATGTGAACGTGGAAGAGGAAACTGTCATTGAAGAGGTTGTTATCGCTGAAGCTCCTGTAGAGGAAAAAGCTGACGAAATCTTTGACGTGGTAGAAACTCAACCAGTTCCTCCAGGTGGAATGTCAGGTTGGAATCAATACCTAAGCAAAAACCTTAAGTACCCAACTCAAGCCAGAAGAATGGGTATCGAAGGAACTGTAATTGTGGTATTCGTTATCAATACTGATGGCTCTATCCAAGACGTAGAAGTTCTTCGAGGAATCGGAGGAGGTTGCGACGAGGAAGCTGTGAAGGTAGTAGAAAATGCACCTAAGTGGGAGCCTGGTAAGCAACGTGGACGTCCAGTTCGTACTCGAATGAGACTTCCAATCCGCTTCAAGTTGAGCTAATCACAAACAAGTAATATTGAAAGCCCGGTTTTCCGGGCTTTTTTGTTTTTAAAACTTTTAACATAGTTAAATACAGTTAATCCGTTCTTTTCGAGACCATTACATGGTAAATTCTTGGGTAATTTATTTTCAACCAAAACCCCGCTTACCATGGAAACGAAAAAGAATCCCAATGCAGACCTGAGAAAATGGTCTACGCCACTCTTTTATTTTGGGCTGACCTGCAGCCTAGGCATTTGCCTCACTGCTTTTGAGTGGAAAAGCTACCCAGAAGGGAAACTCAAAGAAATCACTTCTCAGACTGATATCTGGGAAATTCCTGAGGTACCGATTAGTATTCAAACTCCCCCACCCCCACCAGAGACTGCTCCGCCTATAGTCACTGAAGTACCCAATGATATCACAATTGATCCTCAGGACTTCAATATTGATATTAATATGGGAGAGGATGTAGAAATACCAACGGTGGTTTTACCCAATACACCCCCAACAGTTGATAAAGCCGATGAGATTTTAGATTTCACTGAAGTACAAGCCACATTCAAAGGTGGGATGGAAAAATGGACTGCTTATTTGAAAGAGAACCTTACTTATCCCAGTCAAGCCAGAAGAATGGGAATCGAAGGAGTGGTCTTAGTTCGCTTTGTAGTCAATAAAGACGGATCGGTCCAGGATGCAGAAGTGGTCCGCTCTTTGGGCGGAGGCTGTGATGAAATTGCCTTGAAAGTCGTGGCCAACTCACCAGAATGGAATCCCGGAAAAGTAGGAGGAAATGCTGTAAGATCAAGGATGGTTATTCCGATTCGCTTTCGCTTAAATTGATGAAATCATTGCCCCAGCCCAAGAAGGTTTGGGGCTTTTTGATAATTCATCCCAAGACTATCAAAGCGAATTATGTATTTTGGATACCTATGAAAGTCCAAAAGCTAATTCTCGCAATCCTCATCCTATTCGGTTCATGTCAAAGCAAGGAATATGACTTGGTGATTCTCAATGGTACTGTCTACAAAGGAGATGGATCTCCGGGTCAGATACTGGATATTGGAGTTTCTGGGGATGAAATAAGCTTTATCGGAAAACTTGAGAATTACAAAAGCAAGGAAACCATTGACGCTTCTGGACTTGCAGTTTCGCCTGGATTTATAGATCTACATACGCACTTGGAGCCTATTTTGGAAATGCCCCTAGCAGAATCCTTGATCAGGCAAGGAGTAACCCTAGCTCTTGGAGGACCTGACGGAAGCGGTCCTTTGCCCTTGGGAGAGTTTTTGGATAGCTTGGAGCAAATGGAGATAGGTCCTAACCTGGCTTATCTTGTCGGACATAACAGTATCCGCCGAAAATACCTGCAAAATTCAGATCGGGAACCTAATGAGGAAGAACTTCAGCAAATGATCCAAGAAGTAGATCGAGCGATGAAGGAAGGAGCTTTTGGAATATCTACAGGACTGAAGTATTTGCCGGGTACCTTTGCGAAAAAGGATGAGCTTATTGCACTTTCAAAAGCTGCGGCTGAGCATGGTGGAATCTATACTTCTCACCTTCGGGAAGAAGGAATTGGCCTCGTTGAGGCAGTGCAAGAGGCTATCGAAATTAGCGATGAAGCTTCTATCCCTGTGATTTTGACGCATCACAAAGCCATTGGCGTCAAAATGTGGGGAGCTAGCACAAAAACTCTTGCCCTCGTGGATTCGGCAAGAAAACAAGGCCTAGATATCAAAATGGATCAGTACCCTTATGCTGCCAGTCACACGGGAATAAGCGTATTGATTCCAAGTTGGGCCATGGAGGGCGGGAATTTTGAAGAAAGAGTCAAGAACCCCTCCCTACGCGATAGTATCAAAGATGGAATTATCTACTCCATTCTCAATGACCGCGGTGGGGCTGATTTGAAAAGGATACAATTCTCAACTGTCACTTGGGATCGATCCCTTGAAGGGAAAACTTTACATGATTGGCTGATTCGTGAAGGTAAAAACCCCTCTGTAGAAAATGGGGCTGATTTTGTGATTCAAGCCCAACTCAATGGGGGAACAGGTACGATCTATCATGCCATGGATGAAGCTGATGTTCGGAGAATCATGCAACATCCTATGACTATGATTGCATCTGATGGGAGATTATCCAGACCGGGAGAAGGTCACCCTCATCCAAGGGCATACGGTACATTTCCTAGAGTATTGGGATTTTATACAAGAGAAGAAAAAGTTCTTGACCTTCCTACAGCCATTTATAAAATGACCGGACTTTCGGCTCAAAGTCTTGGCCTTTCGGACCGGGGACTGATTGAGGAAGGAATGAAGGCAGATTTGTGCCTATTTGATCCTGAAACCATTCGGGACAAATCAACCTTTATCGATCCACATCAATATCCTGAAGGGATTCTCTATGTATTGGTGAATGGGCAGTTTGCTGTTAAGGAAGGGGAATTTTTAAACAAAGGTTTTGGAAAGGTGATCCGGAAACAAGCTACAGGACGTTGAGGGTTTGTTCCTTGATTTTCTCCAACTCATCCTTCATCAGAATCACCCACTTCTGCATACCTGCATCGTTGGCTTTTGAACCTATGGTGTTGATTTCACGCCCTATTTCCTGACTGATAAACCCTAACTTTTTTCCTTGCTGGGTCTCTTCATTCAGCACTTTGATGAAATAGTTGAGGTGAGTTTCCAATCGAACCAATTCCTCAGTGATATCAAGCTTCTCAAAATAATAGATCAACTCCTGCTCAAATCGGTTTTGATCGAAGTCATTTTCTTCTATCCAATCATGGAAGTTTGACCTGATTCTGTTTTTGATTCGATCTTTTCTCTGTCCCTCTATCGCCTTCACCCGTTGAAGTGCACTTTCAATTACTTGGATATTTTCCTTTAGCTTTTCAAAAAGCGACTCCCCCTCATCTTTACGAAACTGATCGCATTTTTTAAGCGCTTCAATGATCACTTTTTGAATCAATTCCCATTCCTCCTCTGCTTCGGTAGCTTCATCAGGAGCCATGTTGACAATGACTGACGGCGATTGGAGAGCTAGCTTGAATAACTCACTTTTCTCAGCCACCACCGAATTGGCTAGGTTTTGATACTTTTCGAAGTATGCCTGAAAAAGCTCCTCATTGATTGTAACTGGAATCTGATTGGACTTTTTTGGAATAAAGTCCAGGGCAAGATTTACCTTACCTCTTTCTAGTATCCCCTGTACCAGATTCCGTACCTCGTGCTCCTTTTCGGAAAACTGTCGAGGCAATTTCAATGAAAGGTCTAGAAACTTAGAATTGAGTGTTTTGACCTCAGCCTGTATGGTGCGAAAATCATCTTCCATTCCGGCTCTTCCGAAACCGGTCATCGATTTGATCATGATATTACTTTAAAAGTTGTAACCCAAAGTTACATAAAATCTGAGGTCCTCTGTTTGATAATTTCTGATAGGCCGTGCTACATCAAACTTCACGTAGTAATTCAAGAGTACTGTACGCAAACCTGCTCCATAACTTTGGAGCCATGGATTATTGAAATTATTCAGCGTGATGGTGAAAGGAGATCCCTCTGTATTAATTACCTCTGTGTTCTGATCATTGATCCGCTCCCATGGCGCTGCCTCATTCCAAGCAGAACCAATATCATAAAATCCGACTAGCTGGAAATTTCTCACAAAATTCGACGTGATGTTGCCTCGAGTCAGGTATGAGAAAATTGGGATCCGAAGTTCAGTTGTAAAGGTAACGACCTTATTTCCCCTAATTTCATCATAATGATAACCTCTCAGATCAACAAATTCTGCAAATAGAATATTGGAGTTCTCTGCACCACTTGGGTTGCGAACAGGAGAAGCCTCCGGTCTATTGGATGGTGGTTGATAAAATTCATTGAAAAGCCAATTATCCATCCCACCGACAAGGTAGGTTTGAGGATTGTTTCCAAAGAAAGACCCTGCGTAAAGTCGCGTCGCAAGGACAATGTTCTTGTGAATTCGCTGATAATTTCTGACATCTAAATAGAAATTACTGAAACTTCTATCTCCTTGATTGAGACCCTGATAATGAACCAAACCAACCTTACCTTTGAGACCAGCTTGGGAATACAGACCTATCTGCTGTGTTCGGTCGAAAACAAATTCAGCTCGCCCTCCCACATAATTCACATCGAAGCGATTCTGCTCCGGATTGGTAGCTAGGATCAAGGAATCAGCATTCAGATTAAAATATTGGGACTTGGCCACAAATGGGGCTAAGGTGAATCTGGAATTCACATTGAAAGGATAAGATACTCCCACCTCAAATTTGGAAAGCACATAGCGCTGGAAGGTGATGTCATCAAACTCTGATATCCGAATAGTTCTTCTATCAAATCGTACTCTAAAATCTATTCTACTTTTCAGGTATTCGTATTCGGCAAAGATATCCCCTCCTGATCTAAAATCTAAAGCAGTTGAAATCCCACCATACAAGACATGATTGTCTAGCAGATCACTCATTTTGCCTTGAAGGCTAATTCCAAAACCTCTTAGTGGGTCGACAATAAATCGTGTGTTAATATTATTGGTAAAAAACTGAGGTTCCATGCCTCTTGGACCGGTCACTCGTTTTTTCAGGGATTGCTTTCTAAAGGCTTCTAGCAAATTGGTAGCCTTATCTTGGCTTTCTCCTTCCCTTTCTTGAGCAAGTAGAGTACTAGGCAAGGAGTCAAAGGTGTAATTCTCGGTATCAATTCCATTCCTATTTCGGAATTTCAAGCGATCCACATTGATAGAGGAAGTAGTTTTGGTTGAAGTTGTATCGATAGCTTGTGGTAGTGGCTGTACTTCAGGCTGTGGAGTTGGCTTGGGAAGAGGCTCTTCCTCACGCTTCGGCTGTGTCTGGGCTTCCATTCTCCTCCTTGCCGCAAGCCTTTCGTTCAAGCTTTTTGCCTGTTCCAACTGAATCCTTGGCGTACTCGGAGTAAACTGATCTGCACCGGAATAAGACTGCACTATCAAGAAGCTTTCCATTCCATCTCGAACGGCAAAGGCAATCTTATTCATGCGACTATTCACATCGAAGGTCTCGATACTTTTGTTAAATCCAGAAATTTGACTGGAAACTTGATTGCCTACATTCAGCCGCATCAGGTTGTTGATTCCACTTTGGTCACTCAGGAATACAACATTATTGCTATTGACCTTTCTCGGTCTCACATTCTTGCTAAAGCTATTGGTCAAGCGGGTCAACCTCACAGTATCCCTTACTTCAGCCATGAATATGTTATAGGTTTCTACGTATTGATTGAGATTTTCAAACTTCCCGCTAAGAGAGTCTAATTCCTCAGAATAATTAGTCGAATAAATGATCGTAGAATCATTCAAGAACATCGGGGTCAAATCATCAAACTCATCATTGGTCATTCGTCGACCTTGACCGCGTACGTTGAGCGTATAGATATCGGTTTTTCCATTTGAAATGGCGGAAAGAACCATATTCCTTCCTGTTGAATTAAAATCGATACTAAGAATCTGATTGATATTTCTCAGGAAGATTTTATCCTGATTGGTCCCATCCAAAGCTCTTAATCTCAGCGTCGTAAGCCCTCTCGTAAAGGATGCTATCGCCAAACTGGCAGAATCCCTCCAAGCAATTACCGGAGACCGAAAATTCGGAATTTGATCCTGGTATACCGATCCTCCCTGCATTAGAGTTCTTTCTGTTCCTGTGGAAAGCTCTCTTACCTGTACCTTGTATTTACCCTGATTATTGAGAACATAGGCTAGATTCAATCCATCTGGGCTAAATTTGATGTCTGTAATGACACCAAGCATCTTCGGAGAGGTAGATGCGATGGCCTGAGAGCTTTCGATAGGTCGAAAATTATTGGTTACCTGCTCATTGATAGTCAGGTAGTATTTTTTCCAATCTTCTAAAAAAGTATCGAAATTCAACCCAACGGTATTCGCTATGCTATTTTCCTCATTTCGGTTGATTCTTGATAGATTTAGAATGCTCGACAAATAGCGTCGACCGTATCGCTCAGCGATGTAATTCCAAATCGACTGACCAACAAGCGCTGCCTCGATTCCTTTTAGGCGAAGGATTTTCGGTTTTTCATCTTCTTTGAGATAATGACGGATATAATCATCCATCTCCATACTCCAACCCTTGGCCAGGTAAAGAGATATCCCCTCTACATACCAATCCGGAAAACTATTCATCAGGTTGGACTGGAACGCATCTGCAACAGATGCACCATAGAGCATCTCTTGAATAATTACTTTGGAAGTGGCATAAATCAAGTCCTCCTTGAACTGATCCATTTCGCCTTTGTAGGCAAGTTCGGCGATAAGTCTGCTAAAATTCGTCTGCCCTTCTTCGTTAAATTCTTCCTTATTCAAATTCAAATTGCTTTGTAGCAATTCTTCGGGAGTATTATAAATATAGATTTTTGGCTTGGTGTAGGCGACATAGCCTATCATCTGTGTCAATCGCTGAAATTCAGACTCTAAAAATTCAATTGCCTGCTTGGCATTTGCACCTCCACGATCGTAATAATAAACCTCAAAATTATTTGAGCTATAAAAGTACCAATCGAACTGCTGATGCTGCAGTCGGTTTTTTCCGAAACGCTCCTGATCAAATTGTGCAAAAGAATTCTGCGAAAAGAGAATAGTAGTCAGAAGCAGAAATAACAGGAAAGACTTTACTCGCATATTTTTCCTTACTGGACAGAATTTAAATATAATCAAAATACCTAGCGATATCCACCTCAGGTGACAAGGAGCTGCCATTTAGAAGGAAATCACGCATCATTAAACTGAAATAGGGCACCAACGACACGCCTTTGGCACCAAACCCATTGAATATGTAAACGCCTGAAAAGTCAGGATGTTTCCCAAGAAATGGCTTTCGGTCCTTTGTGGCCGGACGTATACCAAATTTATGAGATACTACCTCATCGACAGGGACTTGGACCAATGACTCCAATCGTCCCAAAATCTCATCTTTTGCCCGCTCTGTGGGACCCTGATCCAAGTCAAAGTGTGTGTAAGTTGAGCCGACCCGAAAGACATTTTGCCCCAAATGCACCCTGAAAACTCCGCGATTGACGATGAATTCCGGACAGAAGTCCTGCTTTACTTCTAAGATTTCACCCTTGACCGGCGCAAAGGGTAAATATGAGAAAAACTTGGATTGAGCCGCATGAACCCCCGTACAGAAAATTATTTCATTTGCCTCAATATTCTCATAGGACCAGAATTGATCACTCTTAATCAATTTATCCTCTTCAAAAATCACATCCCGATAGCGATCTCCAAAAAAAGTACGCATCCCCTCAAGAAAAGTGGGAATATCGAGCCATCCCGACTGGGTAAGCATCACACCTCCAAAAGGATCATTTAGAAAACTTGACTGGGAGGATTGAAACAATCCATCCAAATAACCTTGAAACAAAGGGTCAGAGCTATGCCCCATCCATTCATTTTGCTCTTCAACCGTGAGGAATGGGCGGTAAATTTTCTGAGGACGAAGAAAACTCCTACCTGTCTTGTGTTCAAGCTCTTGGTAAAAAGGTTCTATCTTAGGAAAAAGCTGATCCGCCAGCCAAGTTTTGACCATTTTTCGGCCAGTCACTGGATTATACAATCCCGCCGCTATCTGACTGGATTGGTTCCCTGACTGATGATCTAAAATCAGAATTTTTTTACCCGATTTTTGCAATTGATAGCCAAGACTCATCCCGGCCAAGCCACCACCTATTAACAAAAAATCAACTTTCATGCATCAAAGAACGGGTTTTATTCCTTATTTTGTTATACGTACATAGACAAAATCATGCTTCGAATCAAATCATTTACATTCAACCCTTTTCAGGAAAATACCTACGTGATCTCTGATCAGGAAGGTCATGCAGCCATCATTGATCCGGGGAATTATGAAGATGCTGAAAACCAGCAGATCTTAGGATATATACGTGAAAATAACCTGAAGCCTGAGCTTTTGTTGAATACCCATTGTCATATTGACCACGTGCTTGGGAATGATTTTATCAAGAGAACTTTCAGTATTCCCCTTTTAATACATGATCAGGAAATCCCGGTATTGAACTCTGTCAAGGCCTATGCCCCAAATTATGGATTTGCCAACTATTCACATACAGATCCAGATGGCTACCTCAGCGAAGGAAAAAGCATTGAAATAGGTAATGAGCACCTTGAAGTCCTGTTTGTACCGGGGCACGCTCCGGGCCATGTGGTTTTTTATCATCCTGAAAGCCAACAATGCATTGCAGGTGACACGCTTTTTAGAGAAAGTATCGGACGGACAGATCTTCCGGGAGGTGACCACAATCTTCTTTTGGAAAAAATCAAAAGTGTATTATTTAAGCTACCCGACCAAACTGTAATTCATTCCGGTCATGGGCCCAGCACCACAATAGCTCATGAGAAAGCATACAATCCATTTGTGGGAAAAAATTCAAGATTCTGATCCGTGAGTATCAAATCCCACATCCCAAATTCGCTTACACTCGGCAATCTACTCGCAGGTGTAATTGGTATTGTCACAGTTCTGGCTGGAGACTATCAAAGTGGAGCCTATTTTATTTTTTTAGCAGCATTTCTGGATTTTTTTGATGGATTCGCTGCCAGACTTCTCGAGGTAAGTGGTGAACTAGGCAAACAGCTTGATTCTCTGGCTGATTTAGTATCCTTTGGGGTATTGCCAGGATTTGTGGTCTATGAGTGGATTTCCACTCTGACCTCGGTAGAATGGATGCCCTATCTTTCGCTGACGATTCCGCTATTTTCTGCCTTAAGGCTAGCCAAATTCAATATCGATACAAGACAATCAGACCGTTTTATTGGTTTACCAACTCCGGCAAACGCCTTGTTTTTTAGCACCTTGCCTTATTTGGCGGACTTCTGGAGTTTCACAGGGAATTACTTATCAAATCCATGGACCTTGATCGTACTTTCTTGGGTCTTTTCCTTGCTGCTAGTCGCCGAAATCCCCCTGATTGCTCTGAAATTCAAAAACTTTTCTTTGCGAGATAATGTATTTAGGTATGTGCTCTTGGCTTCGGGAGCATTGGCAATCCTACTGATGGGCTTGTCAGGGATACCCTTGGTTATTATACTGTACCTAGGGCTTTCCCTTATCGAAAATTCATCTGCTTCTTTATGAAAAAAGCATGCCTGGCAGGTATTTTGGGGGGATTATCCCTCTTTTTTGGATTTTTCTTGCAGGGATTTTCTCAGGAAAGTTTCTACAAGTTTGGCGTAACCAAATCCGGATTATACCGCTTTGATGCAGATAGGCTAAATGAATTGGGAATTAGCTCCTTAGACGAAGTTGCTTTTTTTGGCTACCCGGGAAGACTTCCACAAAAGCTTGATAGCGGCACCTTCTCTTTAAGGGAAATCCCAGCAAAAAGGGTAAATAATGAATTGTTAATCTTTTTAACCGGACCGCACCGCCTTGACCTTATTGATGGTGAATTAGAATATAGGCACCATTATTATTCGGACACCTTGTATTATCTGATTGGTAGTAAAGAAAACCCAAAAAGACTGGAGTCCGAAACTCAGGTCAGTCCACAGGCCGAACCAATCACGCTTTACGAATGGACTACTGTCAAGGGAGAAGATCGAAATATTTTGAATTCGGGAAGAATATGGTATTCAGAACCCGTTAGTTCAGGTTCTTTACGATCTATCCCGTTTAGACAAAGTACTGAATCAAGTGCAGATTGGCTGCTACAAGGCCGGGTGATGGCTCAATCTTTTCAAAGCAGTCAGGTATCTATTTTGGAAAGCGGAAGTTCCATTTTCCAAACCAATATCTCTCCAATTCCAAATTCACTTTATGGGATAAAAGGAGTAGAAGCAGCAGTAAACGTAAGTTTTAACCCCGCCAATCAGGAGGTCAACACTTTGGAACTTGCCTACAACAGCTCTGACAATAATGCCGCAGCTTATTTCGAACATTTGCTCCTTGGAGTACCTAATGAGTCTTCGGAAATTCAATCTGGACATTATTTTAATCTTAGCGGACGGGCATTCAGCCATGGCTGTAATGAATGCGAGGTTTGGGAGGTAAGTGATTTCTACAAGCCCATCACTTTTCAGAAAAATGGCTTCGCTCAAGGAGGCAAATTGGTTTTTTCAAGGAGCTCAGACCTCTTTAATATCCCTGACCTCTCGCCTGTTGAATCGAATATCCGAACAGTTGGAAGCTGGCCTGAGCTCCTCATTATTACGGATCAAAACCTACTTCCAGAAGCAGAAAAACTGAGTACACATAAATTAGGTCAGGGCATATTATCAGAAGTAGTAACTCTAAAGGAGATTTATGATGCTTTCGGCTATGGAACTAAAGATGTGGTGGCTATCCGGGATTTTATTGCCTGGCATTTTCACGAGGGAAAAAGGGTGAAAAATGTTCTCTTTCTGGGTAAAGGAACCTTCGACTACAAAGGTAAACTCGGAGGAAGACCAAATATCGTCCCCACATACTCCAGTAGAAGTAGTCTAAACCCCCTAACTACTTACAGCTCCGATGACTTTTTTGGACTATTAGAATTTGGTCAAGGAGAGTGGGTAGAAAGCCAAAGCGGTGACGAAAAACTATCCATCGGAGTAGGCCGCCTTCCAGTGATCACCCGGCAAGAGGCGGATATCGTAGTTCAAAAAATCATTGACTACGAGCAAAACCCATCCTTCGTGAACTGGAAACGATCTTTTAGCCTTTTTGCCGATGATGCCGACAACAATATTCACCTGCGAGATGCAGAAGCCCATAGCAACTATTTGAGAGAAGCCAATTCCGAATTCTTTCAAAATAAATTATACCTCGATCGCTACGAACAAATTCCAAACGGTGATTCCCAACAATCCCCCGAGGCGAAGCAAGCTTTGCGAGAAGTCTTGACGGAAGGCACCTTAGTGGTAAACTATATCGGTCATGGAAATGAAACCACTCTTACTGCTGAAGAAGTATTCCGGGTAGAAGATATCGCTGACTTCCCGGAAACCTCCTTTTTACCGCTTTGGGTCACTGCCACCTGTGAGTTTGGCAGGCATGACAGCCCTTTTATCCGCTCAGGTGCGGAGGAATTGCTCACAGTACAAGGTAAAGGTGCCATTGGCCTTTTGACCACAGGACGGCCGGTATTTAGCAGTGTTAATTTCAGGCTAAATGAGGCATTTGTGAGGGAGGTTTACAAAAAGGAAAACGGCACCTATCAGGATTTGGGGAGTATTTTTAAAAACACCAAAAACAATAGCTTAAATGGAGCTTTAAACCGAAATTTTAGTCTTCTTGGGGATCCAAGTCTACGTTTAAATTATCCGGATTTGGAAATCGAAATTGGAGAATTCAAGGATGCTGAAGGAAATCCAATCGAGAATTTCGCCCCCCTTTCGGAGGTCTTTTATCAGGGAAAAGTGGTCAATCCCTTAAGTGGAAATGATATGACCACTTTCAACGGAACAGTGGAAGTAGAACTGATGGATCGACCTGTATCGATCAAAACTCTTGGCGATGAAAGCCCGCCAATTGAATTCCCTGAGGAAGCCATTACTTTATTTAGGGGAAAAGCTGAAGTCAGAAATGGTTTCTTTGAAGGAAGATTTAGAGTTCCAAGCGGCATCGATATTGAAATTGGAAAAGGAAATATCCGAATGTATGCCGTTGACTCCACGAGCATGCTGGATGCACAAGGAGTAGCTCAAGTTGATGTAGGTGGTGAGCAGGCAGACAACCCAACAGATGAAGAAGGACCGAATATTGAAATACAAATCGAAGGACAACAACTCGAGCCATTTAACTTCCCCTCGAAGCAATTGGCAGCCATCATTTTCCTATCAGATAGTACAGGAATAGATATAAGCGGAATTGATCCAAGGAAAGATTTTACGATCCAAATTAACCAACAGCCTCCACGGGTTTTAAATAAATCCTTTGTAAGTGATGGTGGTAGCTATCAGCGTGGACAAGCAGGAATCAAAATTGAAGGATTGGAAGAAGGCATAAATTCTATCCGGGTATCAGCAACTGACCTAGTGGGGAATAGTAATGAGGCTATCTTTGAAATTCGAGTTGAAGGCAGTAATAGAATTCAAATTCTAGATCACATCGTCTATCCCAACCCAGCAGATAAAGAAACAATCTTTGAATTGACTCACAATCGTCCGGGTGAAAACCTTCTCATAGAGCTGGAAGTTTATTCTTTGACAGGCTCAATACTATTTTCTGCATCGCGTCGTTTGGTAGAAGCTGAATCACGCATCGAGGGATTTAGATGGATTTTTTTACAAAACCAATCTAAAATTCCAGCAAAAGGAACTTATATTTACAAATTGACGCTTAGTTCGGAAGCTGAAAGTTCAGTCGCATCTGAAAGCGGAAAACTTATAATTGAATGAAAAGAAAAGGAATCATTAGGCCGATAGGATTACTTTTTGGGGTGTTTATGACCACCTCTGCACTTGTAATGGCTCAAAATTCCATTGTAGTCTCAGGACAGGACAGGCAGCGGAGGGTGATCACGACAGCAGTACCTTTTCTTAATTTTGCTCCAGACTCTCGTCATTCTGCCATGGGTGACGTGGGGGTGGCAACCACTCCTGATGCGAATTCAGCACATTGGAATAGTGGCAAATTAGCCTTCCTAGAAGACCAGACAGCATTTTCCTTATCTTATTCTCCCTGGTTGGGAAGATTGGTCAATGATATGTCTTTAAGCTATCTAACCGGTGCTTTCCGCATCGATGAAAATTCTGCCTTCGGTTTTGACTTGCGCTATTTTAACATGGGCGATATTCAGTTGACAGATGGTTTAGGCAATGAATTAGGCCAATTTAATCCACGCGATATTGCCATCGGAGGCACTTATTCTCGAAAACTCTCCGCCAATCTTGGATTGGGAGTATCTGCCCGATTTATCTATTCCAATTTGTCAGGAAATATTTCCTCAGTGGGAGGAAGCGATGCAAGAGCCGGGATTAGTGTAGGAACAGATGTAGGGCTTTATTACAGCAAAGATATTTTCACAGGTTCCAAGGAAGGAACATGGTCTTGGGGTGTCAATATTTCCAATATTGGACCGAAGATCACCTATAATTCCGCTGATGACTTGGATTACATCCCTACAAATCTGAGAATCGGAACCGCTTATGGTATTTACTTCAACGAGTTGAATAAATTGACCTTTGCCTTAGACTTTAATAAACTTTTGGTCCCTTCTCCTCCTGTCTACGCAACCAATCCTGACGGGACGCTTTCTACGGATGAAGACGGAAATCTCATTATCGAGCAAGGAAAAGATCCAAATAGACCGCTTATTTCAGGTATGTTTGGTTCCTTCACAGATGCTCCTGATGGATTCAGTGAGGAGATGCAGGAAATCACCGTTTCTTTCGGTGCAGAATACCTGTACAATGAAAAGTTTGCCTTACGAACTGGTTACTTTTTTGAAAACCCTACTAAAGGAGGAAGGAGATATTTTACCATGGGTGTCGGCTTCAATGTGAAGCGCCTTGGATTTGATTTCTCTTACCTAGTCCCTCAAGTACAAAACCACCCGCTCGCTGAGACATTACGCTTTTCTCTGCGATACGCAATTCCATCCAATTGATGATTCTAGACCGAAGTACTCCACCGAGTTACTCCATTCCAGAAGACTTTAGCTTACAATCACCTGCTGAAAAAATCCTTCAAAATGGAGCTGCACATTTTCATTTTGATACTCCAGGAATTCAAGCTGTCAAAATCGACTTGATTGGAAAAGGTACTCGAGCATTTCTACCATTAAATGAGGCGCTAGTGCCATCATTCACCTTACAGATGTTGATTGAGGGCACTGCATCAAAAAGCAGTAGTGAAATTGCACATCTCTTGGATTTTCATGCCAGTGAAATTCAGCCTTATTTGACATTTGGGCAGGAAGGCATCACACTCATAAGCACAAAAAAGCATCTTTTTCAGGTTTTGGAGCTGCTTTTGGAAGTGATTACCCAACCGAGCTTCCCTGAGGAGCCGCTGGAAAAACGAAAAGCTCAACGCCGTCTCATGATTGAGATGGAAAGGAAAAAGACAGCATCACAGGCCTCTCAGCTTTTCCGCAAAACGCTTTTTGGAGGGGAGCATCCTTTCGGAAACATGATCCACGAGGAAATGCTTGAAGCTATTAATTCTGAAAGGCTTCAACAGCATAGTCAGCAACTGCTTTGGCAGGGACTTGAGATCTTTACTGCCGGTGACTTTAGTGAAGAAGAGAGGATAGCTTTAGAAGGGTTTTTAGAGAGGCTTCCAAATCAGATTCCGCAAGAAGGCATTCTACTCCCTGACCCAAATAGTGAGGAATCCATTTATGAATCTCGGCAAGATGCAGTTCAAAGCAGTATCCGAATGGGTAAACTTTCGATTCCTAAAAATCACCCTGATTTCATCCCCCTTTCGGTATTCAACACCATCTTAGGCGGATACTTTGGATCTCGACTTATCAAAAATATCCGAGAAGATAAGGGACATACCTATGGGATTTACTCCAGCTTGGTTCAAATGGGTAACCTGAACTATTGGGCCGTGGGAGCTGATGTGGAAAAACAGTATCTCGAGCTAGTGAAAACCGAAATCAAGTATGAAATCGAAAAACTCTCTACAGAGCTCGTAGAAGAGGATGAGTTGGAAACTGTCAGGAATTACCTGCTTGGTCAGATGCTTTCACAGTTTAGCAACTCCTTCGACATAATCGATCGTTTCCGCTCAGTTCACCACTCTGGCTTGGACTTGAACTATTATTCGCAGAAACTTCAATTTCTAAAAGAATTTAAGGCGGAAGACATTCTTCAAATCGGTCAAAAATACTTCAAAGATCAGCCCTTGATAGAAGTAAGTGTTGGCTAATCAACTCGTGACACTGACGTAAAGCCAAGATATGTCAAGCTTGAATTTCGCCCAAGCTTTATAGAGCTTCAATTTTAGGCCTTTGCCATGTAAGCGTTCGGCCATTTGGATGAGTTGATCAGCAGCAGAGAAATTTGCCGACCAAAGTGCATGTTTCAATTCAAAAAGAACTCGCTCCAACAATGCTTTATTTTCATCCTGGCTTTGATTGAGCTCCAATGCTTTTTCACAGACCTTTACCGTACTAGGCAACATTTTTGAAAAATAGCGCTGGTACTGGTTTGCTGACATAGACTCCTCATGCTCACGCTTCAGGACGCCAAAATGATCGGAAAATACCACATGATATTTCCTTGCCATTCGGATTTGGATATCAAAATCCTCGTAATACAGACTCTCATCATAACCCGACTCCTTTCGAAAAATCTTTGCATTGAATACCATGGTAGCTGCGCAGATGATACTTCGCCTTAATAGCGTTTCGTATATCGTGCCCATATGCAGCTTTTCCCTAAGCTCTCCGAATGTATTTCGCTTATAGAAAGTCGTGATAGACCCCGATGACTCTAGTAAATAGGCATCAGAGAAACTAAAAGCTGCTTCAGGATCCTGTGAAAGTTGAGCGATCGATAGCGATAGATGATCAGGATAAAGCACATCATCTCCGGACAAATCGACCAGGTAGTCCCCATTTGTCTCTGCAAACACTTCATTGAAGGTCTGACAGTATGGTCTAGTATCCTCAAAAAAGTACGTTTTCACCGGAAATAATCCAGAATACTGCGAGACCCAATCCTTGATGCGTTCGGCAGTACTATCAGAACTTCCATTATCGACAATGACCAATTCTTTGTCATGGTAATCCTGCATTGCCACACTCTCTAGTGCCTCCCAAATCCAGTCTTCGTGATTGAAGGCTGTGCAAATAACAGTGACTTTACCTAAGCTTTCCATGGTTAAAGTTTCCTGACCCAGGTGACTTTGTTAGAAATATCGTTGGAAAATCTGGACTTAAAAAACATTAAATTATGATTGGCCGAACTTGGCTGATCAGAGGAGCCCAGATCTATGAAGTCCACCTTCAGTTCCATTGCCAAAATAAATAATTGATATAGAAGCATTTCGCCTCCTTGCTTAAGCTGACTTTTTGGGTCTATGGCTGACTGAAAATAATATAATGACTCTGAAGTCAATCTAGTCGCTAAAGTGTGTGCCACAGCTTGGCCCTTTTTTTCTAGCGAAATCAAGAAATAACGCTCTGGATACTCCGACACCTGCGTGATTAACCGAGTTTCATCCAAGTTGGAGTCATAGCCTCTTGACTGATTCCATGATCGAATCTCCTGTAAAAAGCCAAAATTAGAGATTGGCCCTTTTCGAATTGTAAGCTCCCCTTCTTTTATGCGCTTCTGGAATCGATCCTGCTCACTTTGAATCAGTTTCTTAATCTTCTTTTTTCCCAAGAAAAATTGATGAGCCAAAACCTTTTCCTGCCTGAAACCAAGCTTGAAAAGTAAGTAATTCACCAAATCATGGTTTGACTGATAAGGCTTCGGAGCTTGAGTAATTTCCAATTCCAAAACTCCCCTTTTCCGGAGCTCTCCTTGAATCACCAATATGAAGTACTCTAAAGCTTCAGAACTTAGACTATCCTGCATCCAAATTCCTCCAAAAGGAACCTGAGGAAGCGAAATAGCCTTTCCTTGCTCTGAAATACAAATGGTAATCCAAGCCTTGACTTTTTCCTTTTTGACAAGCTTAAAATCAAGGTACTCCCGGTATCCTAGCAACTGCTCATTTGCAAGAAAATAATCTTTTATTTCCGCTCGGCTATCCTGTACTTCAAGGTGATATTGATTGGAGATATCCATCTTAGAGCTTTGCAAATTCCTTTAAATCTCTGATGTAATCGGCTTCTGAAAACTCTCGGTCTGATAATGCAAGTAAGACTGCATCTGAAGAAAAATCAGTCTCTACCCAATGAAGCGGGGGAATCAAAAGACCTCTGGAAGGATGATTTAATTTAAATACTTGCGTAACTCCCTGAGTGTCGGTAGTTTTTGCTCTTATCTCCCCAGCCAAGGCAACAAGCACCTGCGTTTCTTCACGATGAGCATGATTGCCTCGCGAAACCCCGCCAGGAACTGCATGTACCCAAAAGCATCGCTGAATACCATTAGGAAAGAGGTCTTGCTTTTCCCAATAATACAATTCGCCGGCCTGCCCTTTTTCCCCATCAAAATCAATCCATCTGGGCTGACTTGTTTTTTGTGGATGCATCATTACTTTTTGAATCGGACTAAAATTAAGATAAATACCAAGTAAAAAAGGTTACAGTTCCATTAAATTTAGGTTTTCATTTCGAAACCTAGCCAAATAATCTGACCAGTGGAATCCAGAGACGATACAGATCGATTTTTTACCCTAAGCCGAGAAAGTGCCTCCTTATTTAAGGATAGAAACTCTAAATTCCACGCTCATGCTTTCCCTGTCAAATCGGAAGAGGAGGTAAAGGAAAAACTAGCAGAACTCCGAAAGCAATACTACGACGCAAGGCATCATTGCTATGCTTATAGTCTTGGAAAGGATGGAGAAGTCTTCCGGGCAAATGATGACGGCGAACC
Source organism: Algoriphagus formosus (assembly GCF_002807035.1). Classification (GTDB taxonomy): domain Bacteria; phylum Bacteroidota; class Bacteroidia; order Cytophagales; family Cyclobacteriaceae; genus Algoriphagus; species Algoriphagus formosus. Next base: position 361,267 of record NZ_NIUC01000002.1, read on the forward strand.
CAACCATTCGGCGGGAGATCCGATTTTGGGGCAAATCAGATCCTTTGAATTGACGAATGTCCTGATAGTAGTCGTCCGCTACTTTGGTGGAACCAAACTTGGGGTAGGTGGTCTGATTCAAGCCTATAGAACGGCAGCGAAAATGGCTATCGAGGAAAATGAGATTGTGGAAGACTTTGAAAGATGCTTTCTGAAACTCCATTTTCCCTATCCTGTCATGAATGATGTGATGAAGTTGATCAAAAACGAGAATCTCGAAATCGAGTCACAAGAAATGGAGCTGGATTGCAAAATGGATTTATCCTTTCGAAGCAGCTTGAAGGATCAGGTCATTGACCAACTGGAGATAATTGATGGACTGGAGTATAAATTAATCGAAGAGAGGATCTAAGACACCTTCTTCCCTCAGGCGCTTGAAAACTTCCAAACAAGCCCAGGCATCCGTCGCCGCATAGCGTTGCTGCTTTTCCGTCAGTTCTTGTGCCTCCCAATTAGAAACCTGCTCAGACTTGCTGATTCGGATGCCGAGAATCATACCGGATAGATTTCTAACCCCCACATTATGAAATCCTACTTTCTTCAGCTCATCATTCAAGTCAAAAAATGATTGAGGGTAAAAGGAATCAGTGAGCTTGGAAAGGCCTTTAAGGTCATCATGCACTGCGGCACCTATTTTTAAAATGTGCTCATGCTCAAGCAAGGCACGGATTTCATCCGGAAAACCAATTGAATTCAACCGGAATAAAAAAGCCTGCTCTTCGGTCGAAAGCTGTAAAAGTGCTACTTCATTGAAGACTCCTTTTCGGAAGGCAGGTTTGGTCTCTGTATCAAAACCAAGAATTTGCTGCTTAGCCAGAAACTCGACCACTTCCTCCACTTGATCAAGTTCGTCAATCAAGTAAATTTCACCATCAAACTGCCCCAATGGCAGTGCATTTATTTCGTCTTTACTTATTCTTCTGAGATTCATGCCACCTCTAACTCTTCCTCTTCATAAAAGTTGATCCCAATCTTCAGATATCCATATAAAATAGTCATGAATGGGCTGATAATATTAAAGAAACAATACGGTGCGTACACCAATGTTGCTACTCCCAATACGGATGCCTGAGTTGCCCCGCAAGTATTCCACGGAACCAAAACTGAGGTAACTGTCGCGGAATCCTCTAGGGTTCTACTGAGGTTTTCTGGCTTCAGACCTCGTTTTTTGTAAATATCAGCATACATCCTTCCCGGAACCAGGATAGCCAAATATTGGTCGGAAGTAGTTATGTTGAAAAAGATACAAGTCGCAGCGGTACTCGCGATAAGCGATCCAACCTTATGAACTTTACGGATCACCGCTTCTGCCAAAACCTGTAGCATCCCTGTCACTTCCATAATCCCTCCAAACACCATCGCACAGACAATCAACCAAATCGTATTCAACATACCTCCCATTCCTCTTGTGACAAGCAGCTCATTGACGATATCATTGCTAGTCAAAATAGATATCTCCCCATAAAGAGCCATCATTACTGCCTTGAAGCTCAAGTAAGTGTAGGACACTCCAGATTCATTGGCTATGGTTGCGATAATTTGAGGTTGAAAAATCACGGCAAATACTCCACCTAATAAAGCTCCGATGAGCAAAGCTGGGATAGCGGGGACTTTTCTAATAATCAGCACCAAGACTACTGCCGGAACGATAAATAGCCATCCGGTAATATTGAATTTTTCTAAAATCACTGCTGAAATAGCCTTGACATCCTCGACCGAACCACTCACTTCATAATTCACACCGATGATGACAAATAGGATTATGGTAATGGTGATGGAAGGAATAGTTGTTTTTGCCATGTGCCGGATATGGGTAAACAAATCCGTCCCTGCCATAGCAGGTGCAAGATTGGTCGTATCGGACAAGGGAGACATTTTATCGCCAAAATATGCACCCGAAATAATAGCTCCTGCAATGATTCCTTCATCAAAACCAAGCGCTTTACCGATCCCTAAAAGAGCAACTCCTACCGTCGCCACCGTAGTCCAAGAACTACCCGTAGAAATGGATACAATCGCACTGACTACGCATGCCGCAATCAGAAATATCCCCGGACTCAAGACCTGAAGTCCATAATAAATCATCGCTGGAACTATCCCACTCAGGAGCCAGGTACCTGCAAGGGCACCAATGAGAAATAAAATCAAAATACTGGACATGGCAGAGCTAATGCTTTTGACTATGCCATCTTGGAGGGTTTCCCAATGAAACCCTAAGCGATAGACGGCTACTAGGCCAGCTACTGCTGCAGATAAAATCAATACGATCTGATTGGAGCCCGAAAGTCCGTCAGTTCCGAATATCTGAATATTGAACACTAACAAGACAATCAAAAAAATCAAAGGAATGAGCGCGTCAAGTATAGTTGGCGTCTTGGCTTTTTCTTGCATCAAATGTTTAAATAGGATGAACTCCCGAATCTAACCAAAAATTTTAAAACCCTTTCCGTAAGAGATCGGAGAGTTGCCTCCCAACTTCCCAGCCTATTGCTACTCCCATTCCTCCCAGGCGTACTCCCACGGCTGTCCGATCACCGACTTTCTCCAGGATTGGGAGCTTTTTTTGCCCAAATGCCATGATTCCAGTCCATTTGGATTCCCAGGTAATTTTCTGTCCGGGAAAGATGATTGTTTCTGCCAAATTTTCTAAATACCAATCGATAGTGGGATTGACAGCGTTTTCCAGACTCTTTTCACCTTCAAAATCCTTATTTCTACCTCCGCCTAGAAGAAGGCGCCCATCAATCTTTCGGAAGTACACGTAGCCTTTGTCAAAATGAAAACTGCCTTTCCACGGAATCTTTTGCTCAAAAGGCTGACTGACCATTACTAAGCCACGTCCTGGTTCAAGATCAAATTCCGGGAAAAATTGCCCCGCAAAAGCATTGGTGCAGATTGCTACCTTGGATCCTTGAAACTCTATCAGTTCATCCGTCCCAGTCTTTGCACTGATCAATCCCAAATCCTTTTCAACCTTCTGGACATGAGAACCTGTCAGAATTTTAATTCCCAATTCATTTGCTCTGGACCACAAGGCTGAAATATAATTCCCGGGATCCAATTCACCTTCAAACTGATTTTTGACGACCGCCTTTACAGATTCATCAAAACCAAAACTCCGGTAGTTCTTGAGGTTTGAAAAAACGGGCTTTTTGAAAATAGGCTTAAGTAGCTTATTGATCGAGGAAAGCTGATCAAGCGCCTCCAGCTGATCCTCAGTGATCAATTCAAATCCTCCCGACTGCTTGAAATCAAGTGCTTTTCTGCCGAATTCCTTTTGAATGAGCTCTAGTCCCTTGGCTCGTTTTTCTACCAGTTTGACTAACTCATCTTGTGTCATGGACCACATGTCGTCCAAGATTTCAGTTAGTGATCCAAAGCAGGCAAAACCAGCATTTTTGGTGCTGGCTCCACTTGGGAAAGTCCCCCGTTCCAAAATCAAAACTCGGGCTTTTGGCCGCTTCTTTTTGAAATGGATTGCTGTCGAAAGCCCCACAAACCCGGCTCCCACCACTATCAAATCGTAATTCAAAAAATTCTTCTTCTCCCAATAACTCAACATATACTCTTTGGCTTTCTTATTTTCTTTTCAAGATTTTTGATAATTTAATCTAAAGTTTGATATCAGCCCCAAAAAACCGATGCGAAAAATAGAAGAGCTCCTCCACGAATATGGCCTCAGTCACCAGAATCCTACCAATAAATTGATCCACTGGGTATGTGTGCCTGCTATTTTCTTTAGTATCGTAGGCTTGGTTTTCAGCATCCCTACAGGACCACTTCCAGAATACCTCGGCCTTTTGGGAAGCTTCGCTAATTGGGCGACCATCGCACTTTTTTTGGTTTTGGTGTATTACATCACGCTTTCGGCTCCTTTAGCCTTAGGCATGTTTCTGTTTTCTGCGATTTGTCTAGCCTTAGCAAATTTTCTAAGCATCATTTTTCCGGGAAAACTTTGGCTAATCAGCTTAGGGATTTTTGTCATTTCATGGATTATCCAGTTTTATGGACACAAAATCGAGGGCAAAAAGCCATCTTTCCTGAAAGATGTACAATTCCTTTTGATCGGACCTGCCTGGTTGATGCACTTTATCTACAAGCGATTAGGACTCGCCTATTGAAGCTCCTTCTCTTCAGCTTTTTCTGCAAAAATGCCTTCTATTTTCTTCAAAGAAGCTTGATTTTTCTCTGTTTGAATGCTCATCAGAATGGACTTTTTTTCCATTGCAGTCAATCTCCAATTCAAAGAAGCCCGCTTCATCGTCTCTTGGCTACCTGTCAGCTCCCCAGTTTGTACCAATTCCGGTGCATATTCAAATTCTACACGATCCATGTGGAAATTCATGGATTCTGACATATAGTTGAAGAGCACTTCATTTTGAATGGTCTGCACATTATCCCAATTGGAGTAGATATTCTTCAAGGGATTGAAAATCTTTTCGGCGATTCTAGGAAGAGGGCTGGCAGGAATTTGCATGGATTTTTGAGAGTCTCGGATTGTGACCAAGACCACCCCGGAGGTATTTTGACGAATCCAATCTTGAAATACATAGGTGAATCGAAGGGCATCCTGAATCCCAAAATTATCGGAAAGTCCTGTATCCATCGTCTCCATGGCAGGATCAGAAGGCAATTGGATATTGGGAGTAATAAACGGGAAAGTTGCAGACATTCGAATGGCCGTCAAAAACCGTAGGTTTTCCGCATCTTGCTCATCGAAAAATCGAAGAAAATCAACGCTTTGCTTCTTTTCTTCAGCCCCAAACTGACCTTTGATCGAGGTCCCCATGTAAGACATCGAGTGAGGAGATATGATCAATTTCCTTCCGTCATTGGTAATTAATGATGTCACGGGGAGCAATGGGATTTTCGCAGAAAATTCTGGTTCTCGGTAGTCCTTAAGTTGCTTATCCATTACGCCATTTGTGTTTGAATTCAATTGGCTTTCAAAAGCATAGCCTCTGTCCTTCAAATAGCTTTGGCCATTGTAATGGAAGTATTGATTACGAATCAGTAGGTCGTTGACTAAAAGCGAAAAAATAATCGGGTTCAAATTATCTGCTGAAATCTGATCCAAATAGACCGAATCAAGGGGATTGACAGCAGGATTATCCAGAGATTGTAAATAGATCTCTCGGAAAAAAGCCTCTCCCAAAACCCCTCCAGAAGCACCGGTAAATAGCTCTGTATGTTTAAGAATTTTCCCCTGATGCATGTCATACAAATGCTGTAGAACCACAAATGTCCATAATGCAGACCGTTGTCCTCCTCCACTAGCCGCTATCAGTACCAGTTTAGGTTTGGACTCTCCAGTCTTACTTTTCCAATTGTCTAAAATCCGCATCGTATTATTGCGGTCCTTTGCCAAAGTGTCAGGATGCAGCAAGGAGTCCAATCGCTCCAAGGTATATTCAGCAGCAGGAACTTGATAATTCATCCCAAAAGCCTCATGTGGCCTATTGAGAAAAGAGAAATTGGAAAAATAGTTGATGAGTAAAATCGCAGCAAACACCGTGACGGTGGCCCAGCCTCTCAACCAAAAACTCACCGCCCCAACCAACATCACCAAAATCGCAAAAAGTAATAATACACTCATCCCTGCCGGAAGCTGCATTATTGGCTGCTCTCTCAACAAACCTAAGCCGATCACCAAACCAATCAGCAGAACCTGAATCAAAAATAGATTCAGATGATTTTGGTCAAATACTTTCAGCAATTTGGCAGCTTGAAAGCGGGAAATATCCGGCCTGACTGGCTCAAATCGCAAGGCAAGATTAAGGTAACTCCTAACTGACTGAGGCTTATTCTTGATATCCTTGTAGCGACTGATGACATTTTTTCGAGTAAACTTCACTTTCCTCAACCGACGGTCAAGAGTCCCCGCAAAGAGTACAAAAAAGTCTTTGTTGGTAAAGGCAAAATAGCCAAAGATCAGCCCATAGCTAAGAATGCTCCCTATCGAAAATCCTCCAAATAGGATAAATACCTCCCATTCAGAATTTAGATCATTTTGAAGCTGAAATGAAACAAAACGAAGACAATAAGCAAGGTAAAAAAGGAGTGGTATGATCGAATTATTAATGCAAAAGTGAATGAAGGGCTTTTTCAAAACAGCTAAAAAGGAAAACTGTCGACCATCCATGATGTATGTAGTCATATGAAAGGCCATCGTAAAGACCGAAAAACCAACCCCCATCAGAAAAAAGCTCAACCAGGAGACTTCGTGTAGGTACTCAGGATCCAAGAAAAGGAAGGGTATTCCTAAGGTGACACCAAAACCTTCAAAAATGATCAGAAACAGTAATGCCCACACCAGAACTAGTGCTAGATTCTTTCGGATGTGAAGCAGGAAAAGCTGTACAGGAAAGCTAAACCAAATATTTCGGACCATAGTGTTGGATATTCATGAAAAGTTAAAATTTTTCAACCAATGAAAAAATTTAACTCCGAAAGTACTGAGCATCAAAAACTTGAAAAATGCCTTTTCATCAAATCTAGATTTGACCGACTGATCTCATGGACTATTTAATGATATGCTGTACTTTCACAGCCTAAACGAGAAAAAGATGAGAACGTGGTTTTTGTGTAAAGTAAAATACGCCAAAGAAAATGAGCAAGGCCTTCTCAAAAGCATCTCCGAGCAATATTTGGTAGATGCGGTATCCTTCACGGAGGCTGAAGCAATTTTATATGATAGACTAGGATCCCAAATTCGGGGAGACTTTCAGGTCACCGGGATCAGCAAAAGCAATATCGTAGATGTATTTTTCTATGAGGATGCGGATATCTGGCACAAATGTAAAATCACTTACCTAGTAGCAGATGGGGATAGTGGAAAGGAAAAAAAGGTAACCCAATACATGATAGTTACCGCTGAGGATGTCAAACAAGCCTACGATAGAATTCAAGAAAGCTTGAGCAATATGCTAGTGAGCTTTCGGGTGCCAGACATCAGCGAGAGCCCTATCGTGGAAGTATTCAACTATGATTCCGAATTGGAGTCCGAGCCACTTCCAGAAGGGAATTTCAGACCAGTTAATCAAGAAGAGGAGGATTAATTCTCCTCTTCTAGTTTAAGGCATCGGGTTGATTATCAATGACAAACTGTATCAGCTCCTCCACACTCAGGCCAGCTCGCTCTGAGCCATCTCTGATGTCTTCTCGACTCACTTGAGCGGCAAATGTCTTATCCTTCAATCGCTTTTTTACCCCTTTGATTTCCATCCCATCATAGCCTGTAGGACGCATGAGCGAATAGGCATGAACAAACCCACTGAGCTCGTCAAAAGCGTAGAGCATCTTGTCCATTTCACTTTTTGGCTCTACCCCAAAATACCTGGGTCCATGAGAGGCGATTGCTCGGATAATCTCCGGATCAACCTGACGTGACTCAAGCTCTTCGATTATTTTCTTGCAATGTAAATCAGGCCACTGATCCCAATCAGCGTCATGAAGAAGGCCCGCCAGAAACCAGCGATATTGAGTTGATTCATCATACCCTTTTTTCTTGGCATAAGACTTCATAAGATGAGCCACTTGCCGCATATGAACAATCAATTTTTCATTTTTGACCCAGCTATTTAATAATTCAAAGGCTTCACTCTCAGGGAGTACATTTCCAGCATTTTCAGGGTTCCCAAACTCAGACCTTCCGAGGTTTAAATCAATATTTGACATTTCAAACAATTTTAAATGTATTTTATACTATAAATTATGTTTTTTATTTACTTTTGTGCACACCTTTAGTACAATGAAGAATTTGGATGGACTTAATCTCATGGCTCAACTAGCCATTGCCTCAGAATACTTGATGCAAGTCACTTTGGATCGAGAGGGAAAAGTCCTTTCCAGTGATTCGGGGATAGGCCCAGTTCCTTCACTTTTTGACCAATCGAAAAAACCAATGGTTTTCGCCGATTGCTTCCTGTCATCCGACTGGGTAAAATATGAAAATAATCGCATAAAAGCCTGGCAAAACCACCACCAATCATTTTTTGTAGAGCTCCAGAAAATAAACTATCCCGATCAGACTTTATTAAAGACTAAATGGGAGTTCTTCTTTATTTCAGATGATTTTGGGACTTGCCTAGGAATCGGTCATCCTGTGGATGCCCAAAAACCCTACAATCTTGCATTGGGCGAATACATGGATGGAACAGACCGTCCTCATGAATTTTTGGATAGTCTTCTAGAAAATAAACTTCTTGGGTTTTGGGATTTCAATCCATTCGAACAATCCAATACCATCAGTTCAGGACTTGCTCAGACCCTTGGGTATTCGGAAGAAGAAATTGACCAATTAGGAAAAATAGCTTGGGAGAAGCATATCCATAAAGATGACTTTTCCCAATTGCGATCAGACTTGATTCAACACTTCAAATCAACCGGCAATATCCCTTTTAAAAGGGAGTTTCGATTGATTTCAAAGCGTGAGCAAATCATTTGGGTTGTCGGATTTGGCAAAACAACTCAATGGGACAAAGAGGGGAAACCCCAACAGATTCAAGGAATCATCATTGATATCAGTGAGCGAAAAAAGCAGGAAATCTGGTTGAAAGAACATCATTACTTTTTGAAAGACTTGGCTTTTCAGCAGTCTCACACCCTCCGAGCCAGAGTAGCAAATATTATCGGACTTATTGATATTCTAGAAATAGAACAACAATCGCTAGAATCACGACGATTGGTCGAATTATTAAAGAAAGAAACGTCCATGCTAGATTCAGCTCTAAAAAAGAGCATCAAAGAATCTGTCAATCAACAAAAGGCATTCAAAGAAGAGACAAGCGATGCTGACTCTTCTTTAGAATGAGACCTTAAAGATTTCTGATTTTCCATTTTGCTTTCAGATAGCCCCAAATCACCTTGGGGCTCATCCCTTTTTTCCGCGACTCGCTTCTAGCATATCCCACATTTCTTGAGGAATCATATCCAAATTATTGAATTCTCCTGCACCTTTTAGCCATTCTCCCCCATCAATAGTCATCACTTCACCATTGACATAGCTCGAAAAATCCGAAACCAAATAGGCTGCAAGGTTTGCTAACTCCTGATGCTCCCCTACTCTTCCAACAGGTACTTTTTTGGCAGGATCAAACTTCTTCACCAAGTCTCCCGGCAATAATCTACTCCAAGCCCCTTCTGTTGGGAATGGTCCTGGAGCAATGGCATTTGATCGGATTCCGTATTTGGCCCATTCCACAGCAAGGGATCTAGTCATCGCCAGTACTCCCGCCTTTGCCGCTGCTGATGGAACCACATAGCCTGAACCTGTCCAGGCATATGTTGTAACTATATTCAAAAATGTCCCGGCCTGCTTTTTGGCGATCCAATCCTTACCAGCAGTAAGTGTCACTTGTGAAGTTCCTTTGAGAACGATATCAAGAACTGTATTAAAGGCATTGGTAGAGAGTCGCTCTGTCGGGCTGATAAAATTGCCTGCTGCATTATTCAAGACGACATGGATGGTTCCAAAAGCTTCGGTAGCATCTTTCCACATCTGCTCAACTTGCTCTATATCCCGCACATCGCAGGCAAGAGGCAGTACTTTCCCTCCTTTTTCAGCCATCATCTCTTCGGCTGTTTGTTTGAGCACATCTAGTTTTCGGGAAGTGATGATCAGGTTAGCTCCCAATTCTAGAAAATAACTCCCCATGGATCTACCCAAGCCAGTTCCTCCGCCCGTGACCAAAATATTTTTACCTTTAAGTGCCCCTTCACGAAGCATTCCTTCCTTGAAATTCATGTCGAAAATTTATGTTTTTGGGTTAGACTGTCTCTTGATTTATTTTTAGAAAATTTCTTTTAAAATACGATCCACAGAAGATCGAAATCCAAAATAAAATCCAAACAAGATAGTCATCAGGCCCAATATTTGAAAACAATACAGAAAAGAGTATCGCTGAAAATGAAACGTATTTTAATTCTCCTTTTTCCTTTAGCAGCACTTGGCTTGTTTTCCTGTCAGGAGGATGCAGAGCGGACTATCCGAACTGATTTGACCCAAGAAGCCAACCAATTTTTAACCATTTCGGAAGCATGGGGTGAAAGTCTCTTTTTTGCAATGATCAGCTTCAATTCTTATCAAAATATAGAAAGTGATACCCTGCCAGGATGCCCTGAAATATCCGTCAATAGCACGGAAGGCACCGTAACTCTCAATTTTAACTCCGGCTGTGAAGAAGGCGAGTCTGTTCGATCGGGAAAATTAATTCTGCAGTTCCCTCTCTCTGGTTCTAATCAGACCACTTGGTCCTTAGCCTATGAAGGCTACAGTTATCGGGATTGGGAAATGGAGGGTACAAGGTCATTTACTTTTACCTCCCTCCGGAATGTCCGTGAGGAATTTGACGGGCTATCAATTACCACTTCAAATGAATTGAATTCTACGCTTTCGGGCAGCTTCAATCACCAACAGGTACTGAATGGTTTTTCCTTGTCAGAAATAGTTTCCAGAGGAAGTATGCAAGGACTCAATCCTGCTGGACGAAGCATAAAAATGAGCTTGCAGGCTGACCGAATTGCCAATTACACTTGCTTTTTAAGCGGTAAAAGCAGATTGGCAGATTCTGCTGCAGAGCTTTGGGAGGTAACGAGAGGAAACGAAAATCTTAGACACTCATTGACATATACACCTTTGGATTCCTGCCAGACGCAGGTTGATGCCCTCCTACCAGATGGGAGAACGCTACAATTAAGACCATAAAAAAACCCGAAAGCATTAGCCTTCGGGTTTCAAAAATTTGATTGTTGATTAATATCTGTAGTACTCTGGCTTGAATGGCCCTTTTACCTCGACACCGATATATTCCGCTTGATCTTTGGATAAAGTATCTAGCTCCACGCCTAACTTTGAAAGGTGTAGGGCTGCCACTTTTTCATCAAGATGCTTTGGAAGAACGTAAACACCTGGCTGATATTCGTCAGTCTTAGTCCACAACTCAAGCTGTGCCAAAGTTTGATTGGTGAATGAGTTAGACATTACAAATGAAGGGTGACCTGTTGCGCATCCCAAGTTTACCAAACGACCTTCTGCAAGAATGATCAAGTCATTTCCATCGAGGTTGTAAAGATCTACCTGAGGCTTGATAACAGACTTAGTCTGTCCATAGTTTTTATTCAACCAGGCCATATCAATCTCATTGTCAAAGTGGCCGATGTTACACACGATCGTTTTGTCACGCATTGCTTTGAAATGCTCTCCAGTGATGATATCCTTATTACCGGTAGCAGTAACTACGATATCAGCTTCCTTCACTGCATCTACCATCTTCTTTACAGCAAAACCATCCATAGCAGCCTGCAAAGCACAAATTGGATCGATTTCGGTAACAATTACCCTTGCTCCAGCTCCACGAAGAGAAGCTGCGGATCCTTTTCCTACATCACCATATCCTGCTACAACGGCTACTTTTCCAGCCATCATCACATCAGTTGCACGACGAATCGCATCTACCAAAGACTCTTTACACCCGTACTTATTGTCAAATTTAGACTTGGTTACAGAGTCGTTCACATTGATCGCAGGAAGTGGCAAGGTGCCATTTTTCATACGTTCATAAAGTCTGTGAACACCTGTAGTTGTTTCTTCAGATAATCCTTTGATTCCAGCCACTAGCTCAGGATAATTATCCAAAACCATGTTGGTCAAGTCTCCACCATCATCCAAAATCATATTCAATGGCTGTTTCTCTTCTCCGAAAAACAAAGTCTGCTCGATACACCAGTCAAACTCCTCAGCAGTCATGCCTTTCCAAGCATAAACCTGAATTCCGGCAGCTGCGATCGCTGCAGCAGCGTGATCTTGCGTAGAAAAAATATTACAAGAAGACCAAGTGACTTCTGCCCCAAGCTCAACGAGGGTTTCGATCAATACAGCAGTTTGGATAGTCATGTGAAGACATCCAGCGATTCTTGCCCCTTTTAAAGGCTTGGATGCACCATACTCTTCACGAAGCGCCATCAATCCTGGCATCTCTGACTCTGCAAGTTTGATTTCTTTACGTCCCCAATCAGCAAGAGAAATGTCTTTTACTTTGTATTGGATAAATTTTTCAGATTGAATCTCTGACATAGTTATAAATGATTATAGTTTGATTTGCTAAAACTTTTGCAAAGGTACCGCATAAATCCCGCAATCTAAAATGGCTTTGTATAGTCTGGAAAGCGAATAGTCTGAAAATCAAATGACTTAGTGATACCTCCTTTCAATTCCATCTCAAGTTTACCATCTGCTTGCACCGCAATGATTTTCCCTTCAAAGGGACCACTTTCACCTTCAAAGTTTGCCCACTCCTGATAGAGAAATAAATTGGAAAGGTATTCTGTTTGAATTTGAGCGAATTTTCTTTTGCGAAGAATCAAATAATACTGCTCAAGCTGAGTCACAAGCAGACGCAGTAGTTCTTGCAGCGAATAGTCTAAACTTGTCAGCTTTTTCAGTGAGACCGCTTTTCCTGAACCAAAATCGGTCTGATTAATATTCAAGCCAATGCCTACTACCGCCACTTCCCAACCTGACTTGCCTATACTATTTTCAATCAAGACCCCGCCTATTTTTCCACTTTGAGCGACAATCAAATCATTTGGCCATTTGATTTGAATCAAGGGAAAATAATCGGCAAGAACCTTTCGAATTGCGCAGCTTACAGCCATATTGAGATAAAATTGCTCGGACGCATCCAAAAACGTCGGTTTTAACACCAGAGAAAACGTCAGGTTTTTTCCCGGTTTAGACTCCCAGTGATTACCGCGCTGCCCTTTACCTGCTTGCTGATGATCACAAATCACAAGCGTTCCCTCCTGGGCACTCTGATTCCTGACTAATTGGAAGGCAATGTCATTGGTAGAGTGACACTCTGGCAGATATTGAATATCTTTTCCTAAAAAAAGCGTATTGGCAAGAATTTTATACATTTTAAAATGGTTTGTCTTCTTAGCAGGTAGTTTTACAGACCGAAGGCAAAATTAAACGAATAATATGACAGCAGAAGCGTTAAGTCAAGTCATCGCAGATGCAATGGATGATAAAAAAGCCATAGACATCGTTGTGATGGATTTGAGAAATATTAAAAATACCGTAAGCGATTTTTTTGTTATTTGCTCTGCCAATTCTGACACCCAAGTGGAAGCAATTGCAGATTCAATTGAGGAGAAAGTATCCAAAGCAGGTGAAACCTCACCTTACCGGGTAGAGGGCAAAAACAACAATCAATGGGTATTGATAGATTATGTGGATGTAGTAGCCCACATTTTCCTGAAAGATAAAAGAGAATTCTACGGATTAGAAGACCTTTGGGGAGACGCAATTCTTTCTAAGGTTCATGATTGATAGCTAACAAACTTTACTACCTCTTTTCCGTTTTACCATAAGTTTATAGAAATACCAAAAAAATCTAATGAGCGAACCTAATAAGCAAAAGAAGTTTGTCCCCAAACCACCACAGAAGCCCAATTTCCAAATATGGCTAATTGTCGCGGCAGTGGTTGTATTGATTGGACTGACTTGGATACAGCAGCGCGGCGCAACCGTAGACGTTACACAGAAGCGGTTTGAAGATATGTACAATGGTGGTGATGTAGCCAAGGTCATGATTGTGAAAAACATGGACCGAGTAGACATCACCCTCAAGCCAGCAGCGCTGAATGACCCCAAGTATAAAAATGAATTGGAGTCTAATTCTTCCTTTTTCAACCCAAATGGCCCTCACTACTCACTTCAAGTGGCATCTTCGGACAAGTTTGCAACTGACTTTGATGCCTTAGAAGAAAGTGTCCCAGCAGAGGACAGAATTGGATATAGCGTAACCACTGAAGAAAATTGGACATCCTGGTTTGGAAGCTTTGGCTTCCTATTGTTACTCTTTGTCTTCTTCTGGTTTATGATGAGAAGAATGGCAGGACCCTCTGGTCCTGGTGGCCAAATATTCAATGTCGGAAAATCTAGAGCACAACTCTTCGATGCAGAAAACAAGGTCAAAATCACTTTTGACAATGTAGCTGGTCTGGACGAAGCGAAAGAAGAAATTCAAGAAATTGTTGAATTCCTGAAAAACCCTTCAAAGTTCACCAAACTGGGTGGTAAAATTCCTAAGGGAGCACTATTGGTAGGACCTCCGGGAACGGGTAAAACCCTCCTGGCAAAAGCTGTAGCAGGGGAAGCCGGCGTTCCTTTCTTTACGCTTTCAGGTTCTGACTTCGTAGAGATGTTTGTCGGAGTCGGTGCGGCACGTGTACGGGATCTTTTCAAGCAAGCCAAGGAAAAGGCACCATGTATCATCTTCATTGATGAGATTGATGCAATCGGTCGATCTAGAGGAAAAGGCCAAATGCCAGGTTCTAATGACGAGCGTGAAAACACCTTGAACTCTTTGTTGGTGGAAATGGATGGCTTCGGTACGGACTCCGGTGTGATTGTCGTAGCGGCAACCAACCGACCTGATGTATTGGATAGCGCATTGCTTCGCCCGGGTCGTTTTGATAGACAAATTTCGATCGACAAGCCGGATATTGTAGGACGTGAGGCAATTTTCAAAGTTCATTTGAAGCCAATCAAAAGCTCTACAGACGTAGATGCTAAAAAATTAGCAGCTCAAACTCCTGGATTTGCTGGTGCTGAAATCGCCAACGTATGTAATGAGGCTGCTTTGATCGCTGCCCGTAGAAATAAGGAATCTGTAGATATGCAGGACTTCCAAGACGCAATTGACAGAGTCATCGGCGGATTGGAGAAAAAGAATAAGATCATCTCTCCTGATGAGAAAAAAATCGTAGCCTATCACGAAGCAGGTCACGCAGTGGCGGGTTGGTTCCTAGAGCACGCTGATCCATTGGTAAAAGTATCCATCGTACCTCGAGGTGTCGCAGCACTTGGATATGCGCAGTACTTGCCGAAGGAGCAGTTCCTGTATCAAACCGAACAGCTGATTGATGAGATGTGTATGACCTTGGGTGGACGTGCTGCTGAAGAGATTGTCTTTGGCAAGATTTCCACAGGAGCACTCAGTGACTTGGAACGTATCACCAAAATGGCTTATTCCATCGTTTCTGTATATGGTATGAATGAGAAATTGGGAAATGTATCCTTCTACGATAGTAAGAGTGACGGATACAAAATGACCAAGCCTTATTCCGAAGCTACGGCTGAAATGATCGATCAGGAAGTTCATAAACTGATCGAATTTGCCTACCATAGAACGCTCGATTTGCTCAAAGAGCGAAGAGAAGAATTGGAGACTTTGGCCAAAGAATTACTCGAAAAAGAAATTCTATTCCAGTCTGATTTGGAGAAACTAATCGGAAAGCGGCCATTTGCCAAAGAAACTACCTATCAAGCCTATACTAACGGCAAGAATAAAGAAGAGGTAAAGAAGGCAGAAGACGCTGAAGTCAAAGCCAAATCTGAAGAGGTTTCCTCAGAAGCTGAAGACAAGAAAGAGGTTCCCGTCGCAGAGTCTGAGTCTGAACCAGAGACTGATGAAAAGGCGAAAAGCTAATCTTAAATCGCACAATTAATTTGAAAGTCCTGATATCTATCAGGACTTTTTATTTTTGCAGAAAACTCTATCTTTCGATATGACCGGGAAGCCACACAATTATCAACTGAATGGAAAAAAACTCTTTTTTGCATCAGATTTCCATTTAGGGGCTCCCACCAGTCAGGAGAGCAAACTCAGAGAACAAAAAATAATTCAGTGGCTAGGAGAGATTGAGGAAGAGGCTGCCGCAATATTACTGGTTGGAGATATTTTTGATTTTTGGTTTGAGTACAAGGAGGTCATTCCTAAAGGGTTTATTCCTTTTATCTCCAAGCTTCATCAGCTCAGAGAACGTAAAATCCCTATTCTTTTTTTTACTGGAAACCATGATCTGTGGATGAAGGATTATTTCACCCAAGAGCTAGGAATTCCGGTTTACCATCACCCTATCGAGCTATCAGTGAATGGAAAAAGTATTTTGGTAGGTCATGGGGATGGTTTGGGGCCGGGTGACAAGCAATACAAGGTGCTAAAGAAAGTCTTTACCAATCCTTTTGCCCAATGGCTTTTTCGATGGCTGCATCCCGATCTCGGCGTTCGCTTGGCAAAAGCCTGGTCGGGTCATAGCCGAATTTCAAACATTGAAAAAAACGAAAATCACTTTTTAGGCGAAGATGAGTGGCTGTGGCAATACTGCAAAGAGATAGAAACCAGGAAGCATCACGACTATTATGTCTTTGGACATAGACATTTGCCTTTAGAGCTTGAAGTAGGGACGAATGCTACCTATTTTAACTTGGGAGAATGGGTGAGCCAATACACCTATTTGGAATTTGATGGTTCGGAAGCAAAGCTAATGGAGTTTGAAAAATGAAAAAGCTGGCCCTCACTTTGTTTTTTTTAGTCCTTTGGGCAGCGCAAAGCATGAGTCAAGATTTGCTGGAGAACGCCTTGGCTGAGATCGAAATCAATGGTCTTGACCAAGTGTCCATGGATAATCGGGATCAGATATTCATCAGTAGTAGACAAGGTGACCTTTATCTCTACGACTCCAAAGGAAACCGACTAAACTACTTCTCACCTCCACGCCAAGGTCGTATCAGTCAATTGGAAGCTGCTTGGACTGTGAACATTTTTACTTTTTCGGAAGATTTGCAGGAATACCGGGTCCTTGATAGGTTCCTGAACCCGATAGCTGAGCATAATTTCTTTGACGCTTCGATCAACCTGGCCAAAGCTGCCACATTTGGAAACAATAATATCGTATGGGTTTGGGATGAGTCGGATTTGAGTTTAAAACGAATGGACTATTTACGCAATCTGGTATTAGATGCACAACCCCTACCCCTACTCACAGACTCCAAAAACCTGAATATTCTCGAAATGCGAGAATTCAAAAATCGATTGTTTGTATTGGCGCCTGAAGAAGGGGTTTTCGTATTTGATAATCAAGGCAATCTGATTCGCCAGA
Organism: Algoriphagus formosus; assembly: GCF_002807035.1. Lineage (GTDB taxonomy): Bacteria > Bacteroidota > Bacteroidia > Cytophagales > Cyclobacteriaceae > Algoriphagus > Algoriphagus formosus. The sequence continues at coordinate 378,253 of NZ_NIUC01000002.1, forward strand.
TCAATCTAAAGCAGGTTCCAAATTTATGCCTATACAAGGACTATCTGTTGTGGATTGAAAACGACCACTTGAATACCTATTGCCTATCCACCAAGGCGATTTTCAAGCTTTTTGAAGTCAAAGATTCCAAAGGATCCAAAGTAGTCGTCGGAAATACCAAGCTTCTTTTAGTAGAAGGTGACAAGGTTAAAATATTTAACATGCCTACCCTCCTAAAAAACCTCAAGTAAAAACCATTAGGCATAAAAAAACCGGTCAAATTTTCTGACCGGCTCTTTACTTTTGATCCTAAGATCAGGATATCTTCATCAACTCGATATCAAAAATCAAGTCTTTTCCAGCCAACTGATGATTGGCATCAAGCGTGATTTTTTCTTCGTCTACATGAGTCACGGTCACAGGCATTGGCTGCCCATTTCCTCCTTGCAGGGTTAACTGCATTCCAACTTCAGGGCTGATGTTAGCAGGAACTTGCTCCTTAGGCACATCAATCATCATATCGTCACGACGCTCACCATAGGCTTCTGCAGCAGGGATAGTTACAGTCTTTTTATCCCCTACAGCCATGCCATGAACTGCATCGTCAAAACCTTTAATCATATTGCCATCACCTAGTTTGAAACCAAGTGGCTGACGATTCACAGACGAGTCAAAAACGCTTCCATCCTCTAATTTTCCGGTGTAATGTACCTCTACGGTATCACCTTTCTTTGCTGTCATAATTCTATTTGCTTTTTGTTCGCCTACAAAGGTACAAAGAATAAGCCGAGGGAGAAAACCGTACAGTATCGCAGACAAAGTGTCCGAATTCAGTATATTTATGTACAAAAACGGACATATTTTCTTCAAAACCCTTGAATTAAGCGGGAATAATGGATTGGCATCATTTTCCCCTATTAATCAGAAAAAACAGCAACCATGGAAAACCAAAATCTGGGAAAAATACTCATCATAGACGATAATGAAGATTTGCTTTTCGCTGCAAAAATGCTTCTGAAAAAGCATGCCAAGGAAGTGATGATCGAAAAGGATCCTCGAAGGATTCCCTTTTTGGTCAATAACAATGACTATGACGTCATTCTTCTGGACATGAATTTCCGGGAAGATACTACCTCCGGAAAGGAAGGTTTCCATTGGCTAAAGCAAATAAAAGAGATCGATCCCAAGGCAGTGGTGATTTTGATTACTGCTTTTGGTGATGTGGAAATGGCTGTGCAGGCACTCAAAGAAGGAGCGACCGATTTCATTTTGAAACCCTGGCAAAATGAAAAGCTGATTGCCACCCTTTCCTCTGCGATCAAGCTAAAGGAAAGCTACAACGAAGTTGATAAACTCCAGAAAAAGCAAAAGACCCTTCAGACTGACCTTAAGAAACCTTACACGGATATCATCGGGAGCTCGGCTTCTATGAAAAATATCTTTTCTATAATCGACAAAGTAGCGCAAACAGACGCCAATGTGTTGATTTTGGGAGAAAACGGTACCGGTAAAGAATTAATTGCCAGAGCAATCCATGAGCGATCCCTTCGAAAGGATGAAATCTTCGTCGGTGTGGATATGGGTGCCATTACAGAAACACTGTTTGAATCAGAACTTTTCGGACATAAAAAAGGAGCCTTTACCGATGCAAAAGACGATCGGGCCGGTCGTTTTGAGGTAGCGGATCAGGGCACACTCTTCTTGGATGAAATTGGAAACTTATCCATGCCATTACAATCAAAGCTTTTGACAGTATTGCAAAGACGCGAGGTGACACGAATTGGTACCAACAAGGCTATCCCAGTCGATATTCGTCTGATTTGTGCGACCAATATGCCCCTTCATGAAATGATCATGGACAATGGTTTTCGGCAAGATTTACTATACCGAATCAATACAGTAGAAATTTTCCTTCCACCCCTTCGGGAGCGTCAGGATGATATCCCTCAATTGGCCAATCATTTCCTGAAAATCTACGGGCAGAAGTACAGAAAAACGCTCAGCGGATTTACTGATTCTGCGATGGATCTACTTCAGCGTTATTCCTGGCCAGGAAATATCCGAGAGCTTCAGCATGCCATCGAACGGGCTATCATCATGTCCGAAGGGGATGAATTGGATAGCAGAGATTTCTTTTTCCTATCAGCGAAACCTACTTCAGAAAAAGCCCCTGTCTCCACCACCTTGAACCTGGATGACATGGAACGCTCTACGATTCAGCGAGCAATTGACAAAAACGGCGGAAATATTTCTAAAGCTGCCAAGGAGTTGGGACTTACCAGAGCTTCTCTATACCGAAGATTAGAAAAGTATGGACTTTAAGGTAGGCTTATTGGGCCGAATCGCCCTGCTCTCTTTTTCCCTTTTTGCTTTAGGATATTCCATTGCAGATGAATGGGGGGTCTTCATGACTTCCCTTTTTATCATTTTGGTAATCATTCAAGTTATTTTCTTCCTTAGATACGCTGAGAGTTCATTTAAAAAGGTGAGAACCTTCCTCGATAATATCAAGCAAGATGAATACTCGCAGGTCTACCCTGTCAAATTTGACGGTACAGAGACTGATGATCTTCATATAGAATTCAATGCCATTCTGGCAAAGCTAAAGGAAGATCAAGCCGAAAAGGAAGCCAATTACCAGTACTTCCGCTCTGTATTTAAGCACCTGAGTATCGGACTTATTACTTTTGGTGAGGATGGAAAAATCCAACTTTTGAATGTCGCTGCTAAACGAATATTGGACTTAGATGAACTCAAAAACATCGAGCAGATAGAGTCTGTCAATAAAGAGCTTTATCGAGCGATTCATGAATTAAAGACCGGAGGTAGCGAACTGATTAAAATTGCCCATCCGGACGGCATTATGCAGCTCTCCGTCTATGTCATCGAATTGATGATGCGAGGAGAGCAATTTAAGCTGGTATCCCTTCAAAACATTCAATCCGAACTCGAAGAAAAAGAAATGGAAGCCTGGCAAAATCTCGTGAAGGTGCTGACCCATGAGATCATGAATTCCATTACACCTATTTCTTCTCTTGCCGGTACGATAAAAAGCGACATCGAGCAGAAACTAGAGCATGCGGAGTCAGTTTCAGATTCGGATTTGGAGGACTATCTGATGGGTATCGCCACAGTAGAAAAACGCTCAGAAGGTTTGATCAATTTTGTATCGGATTTCAGGAGTTTGGCGCATATTCCAGCACCGAAGTTTAGTAGTATCCGGCTTTCTCAGCTATTCGATCAGCTTCAGGTACTTTTCCACCATCAGTTGGAGAACAAAGGAATCACATTTCGTAAGGAGCTTGATCCGGAGGAGTTAATTCTATTTGGGGATCAAACACAAATCGAACAAGTACTGATCAATTTGGTGCAAAATGCGATTCAGGCAGTGGAAGATTCTGAGCAAAAACTTGTCAGGCTACGGGCATTTATCGATGAGGCAGGGAAGATAATTTTGGAGGTCTGCGATACCGGAAAAGGGATCGAAGAGGAAGCTTTGAGCAAAATTTTCATTCCATTCTTCACCACCAAGAAAAAAGGATCTGGAATCGGCCTGAGTCTTTCCAAGCAGATTATGCGCCGCCACAAGGGAAATATCCAAGTACGGTCCCAATTGGGTGAAGGAACCACTTTCAAACTGATCTTTAACGGGTAGTATGGACCAAATTTTCGATTGGTGTGTTAGCTTTCTTTATTGGCTATCTGATCTTTTTGGAATGTCTTATAAAGAAATCAATGTTTGGATTTTTGTGATTATTTGGCCCCTCATTATACTCGTTCAAGGCCTGTATATTATCCGGCTAAAGAAGAAGCTGAGAAAATACGGAGAGCCCAAATCCTAGAAGTAATTTAAAGAAGTTAAGATTACATCCCGGACTTTGCTAACCTGATATTTTTAGCATTAGGAAGTGCAGAATAGATGACAAATTTTCCATTCTCATCTTCCATCAACTGTAAAGTAGACACTTCTTCCTCAAAGGCTAAAGCCACCTCAGACCAGGTTTTGGGCACGTAAGTTTTCAAAGTCAAGGGCTCTTGATACAGCTCTGTATCCAATGAACAAGTCAAGTTTAAAAGTATTTCATCGGATTTTTTTTCGGTTGTAATCGTAGTCGCCTTTCTTTCACGAAGATACTTTGTCACATTCCGAAAAGGAGCGATCCATAATTGATCTTCATGAGCTTTTAAATAAGAAAAATACTCGACTAACTCTTCACGTTTTTTGGGCTCCCACCCCAAGTTTTCGACACCATGATAGACCAAAACCAACCAAGTGTTGTCATGATTCATTACTGTATCTGCCCAAGACTTTGCCTCTTCGGTAGAAGTTCGAGTCAATGGTCCTCGCTGCCATTGCACATATTCTTTCTCTGACTGTCCCGGGGTAAGTCGGCTACCTCTATTGATTTCTTCCAGCCAATCCTCCGGCATTCTATTTCTCAGGGAGTGGTAAACCTGATGAGCATAGCTCATGACACGTTCATTTTCTGTTCCATATGGACACTCGGCTGAAAAGATGGATTCTTCACCGATAAATTTCAATAAATCAGCCTTACTCTGTTCTATCTCGTATTTCAAATTGACTTCATCTAGTACTGCCAACCTGGGATGGGTCACCGTATGCGAGGCTATTTCATGCCCCTGAGCCGAATAAGATCGATACTGATCCCAAGTAGTCGTATCCTCTACATTGTCATGAAATACAATATCATCGGTATCCTTCATTTGACCATTTCGGATTTTTGCATAGCCTTCATCTGTCAGGGAATAGGCCTCTTCAACCTTCCCTTGCTCATACAAAGACCCAATTCGACTATGGTAGTCTACAGCCTCGGAAGTGCCCGTATACGCTATCAGTGAAGCTCTTTCAAATAAATTACTGCTATCTGTTGGAACCTGACCAGTCTCATTTATGATCTCCTGTGCATCTCTTCCAATAAATTTACCTTTTCCCGAACCTTCAATCTTTCCTGTAATAATATAGAATGTCCCCTTCAGGTCTAGGCTGTCCAAAATTGGTTTTGCAATTGTCAATTGATTGATGATTCCATCATCAAAGGTGATAGAAACGGCTCCTGACTTATTGCCCTGCCACTTGGTAATTTCGGTTTGTCCTACCAGCGGATCTTGAGGGTCACAAGAAGCGAAAAGAAGTAAAGCGAAGAATAAAGTGCAGATATATTTCATGAATTTTCGACTGTGAATCATTCTAAGTTCTAAATAAGACTTGAAAACCCATTTACCATTAAACAAAAAACCTCTGGAATCTTTCTGATTCCAAAGGTTTAATGATTTATCCAATCTCATTTTTAGATCAAAACTTCCTGTACTTTCCATCCAAAAACTCATTGGCTTTATCTTCTTCAAAACGGGCCTTTTTGCTGTCCCAGTGAAGTGTTTCATTGGGAAAGCGTCCCGCAATCACTCCAAGTAGGATCGTTTCTGTAAGATTTGCCGAATAAGAAAAGGGAGCACTACATTCTGTTTTCCCCAAACATGCATCTACAAATTCATGATAGTGCTTCTTACTTTCTGCAGCATAGTCTTTCACGGGCTCGCCTAGATTAAATTGAGCAATATCCATTTCCTTATATTGACCATCCACGATCAAGCGAGGAAGTTGCATAAAGTGCGGAAGTAATAACCGCCCCTTTTCTCCAAGGAACATGGCTCCCTGATCGGGAAGCTTGTCTCCATTTGGAAGGGCGAGATCTGGATGATCGGCAGGCGCACCAGGTCCGTCTGACCATATCCAAGTCAAAGTTTCTGCTGTGTAAGGCGTAGCAGGGAATTCGTAGGTTACAATATTATTTTCTGGAAAGCCGAAACCGGTAGGCTGTCGGCACTCATTCTTGATCGTTCTTGGCACATCTAGAGCAAGGGCATTGTACGGTGTATCAAAAATATGAACCCCCATATCTCCAAGAGTTCCACAACCAAAATCCAAAACCTTTCTCCAGTTGCCCGGGTGATACTCCCCTTCTTTAAACGGCCGCTCAGGTGCAGTTCCTAGCCAAAGGTTCCAGTCTAGATCAGCAGGAATCGGATCACTACCTTGCGGCATGGGATCATCAGTTCCCCAATTTTTTGGAGACCAAGCCCTGACGGTATGCACCTTTCCGATGATTCCTGATTGAATTAGCAGCGTCGCTAATTTGTAATCGTAGAATGAGTGAACTTGAATCCCCATCTGCGTGACCAAGCCTTTTTTCTCAGCCACCTTCTTCATTTCTCTGGCTTCAGAAACATGATGCGTCAAAGGCTTTTGACAATAAACAGCCTTATCCATTTTCATCGCCATTAAGGAAGCTGGAGCATGGGTGTGATCAGGAGTAGAGACAACCACTGCGTCAATATCTTTTTTCAACTCCTTCAATAAAACCCTGTAATCCGTATAAGTCTTAGCCTGCGGAAAATCTGCAGCCGCTTTACCAAGATTAGTACTATCTACATCACAAAGCGCCACAACCTCCACCAATGGGTGCGAGGAAATTGCCTTCAAATCTTCAACCCCCATTGCACCTACTCCAATCTGGGCTATCCTCAATTTACCATTGGCTTGTGCCTGCGCAAGTAGGGCAGGTGAAAGTGCAAGAGCAGCTGCCCCAAGGCCAGTTTTCTTGAGGAAATCTCTTCTGTCGATAATCTGGAAATTCTTCTTCATGATGTGCTTTTTGATCGATAGGATTAGTTTAGGTTTATTGGAAAAAGAAATGATCGAAGCCAATTGAAGCATTCTTTCATTTTGCATGCTTTTCGCGTTTTAAGATAGCTTCCAAAAATGGATTTGCAAATCCCGATTACTCAAAAGGTCAACTTCCGGCAACAAAAGCTGAGCGTGAAAATCGGCAGTTCTCCAAATCCTGATTATATTTTGCCAATATTTTAAAAGCCCGACACAAACCTTTGTAATGATGAATAGAAGGCCTTTTTTACAAAAACTTGGAATCCTAACCACTTCAACGATGACGCTTCCTTTTTATCTTTTTGGCAAAATGCAACTCCCAAAGGAGACAAAGTTTAAGTTTATCACTGCCTCGGATGGACATTTTGGACAGCCAAACACCGATTTTGAAAAAAGCCATCAAGACCTAATCCAGGCAATCAACAAAGAAAAAGATGTGGATTTTGTGGTTTTTAACGGGGACCTAATCCATGATGAGCCGAGCTTGATGCCGGAAGTCAAAAAGGTTTATGATCAAGTGCAGCATCCTTTTTTTGTGACGAAAGGAAATCATGATCGGGTGGATGAGGAAACTTGGAATCAAATCTGGAATCAACCTTCAAATTTTTCTAAAGTTCATCGAGATGAGTTGGGAATGGTTTTGCTGAATTGCTCCAATCCAAAAGGCGAATATTTATGTGCTGATCTTGATTTTGCCAAGCAGACTTTAGACGAATTTTCAAGTCTACCCCATGTCATGGTTTTCATTCATATTTCTCAAAATGACTGGACTCGTCATGGAGTCAGCTGTCAGGGATTTATGGACTTGATAGCTTCTTACCCCAATGTTCGGGCGACATTTCACGGACATGACCATGATGTAGACGGTGTAATGCTGTACCAAAAAAAGCCATTTCTCTGGTCAGGACATTTTGGGGGCAGTTGGGGAAATCCATTTCCAAGCTACCGAGTCTGTGAGGTTGGGGCTGATGGATCGGCCGCCACCTATCTGAAGCGAGTTTCGGACGGAGTGATCCTAAATGGCTACACCCTTTAAAACTTAATCCGAGACTTTCTGAAACACTAAAAAGTGCTGAATTTTTAAAAATTTCCCGTTTTCCACCAGTTTAAATCCATTTGCCTTGAGCTCCTTTTCAGCTTGGCGAGCGGTCATCTTATGAAGTGGCTTAATAGCAATCGTCGGGTCCTCACCTCTGTATTCGATTAGAATCAACTTACCACCGGGTTTCAGCGATTGATGAATGGATTGAAGCATTTCCTGTGGAAACTCTAACTCATGATAGACATCCACCATAAAGGCCACATCGATTGCCCCATCAGGTAAATTGGGGGACGTAGAACTTCCCTTAGTGGGAATAACCTGCTCAAATCCTAATTCCTTCCTTCTGCGATCGAGGTAATTCAGTGCCTCATCCTGAACCTCAACTGCGTAAATTTTTCCTTCAGGAATTCTTTCCGCCACGCGAAAAGTATAGTATCCGGAACCGGCACCGATATCAGCGACCACACTTTCTGAAGTCAAGGGTAAGTTTTTTACCGCCAAAGAGACTCCTTCTTCCGCCTCTCTACTATCACGCTCCAACCAGTCTTTTCCAGCAAAACCCATGATATGAGATATTTCCCGCCCCATATAGATTTTACCTGTTCCATCCCATGAGGGGTTTTTGAATTTATAAGGTGAATCATCTTTTTGAGACCCATTCTGAGCCTGACAGGCTATAAGTGGCAGAATGCATCCTAAAACAAGAATTGTATATCGGAGAATCTTCATGATCATTTTTTTATGAAAACCACTAAAGTGGAAAGCTGTTTAAATCATTGGTACTTTCTAATTGAATTCGCATCCATCTTATTTTCCTTTCTTCAAAAAGCAAAAAAAATGGCTCCCATCTGAGAGCCATTTTTGTTATTGATAGTTATGATTAATTAATCATGAAGATCAAATCGATCTAGATTCATGACCTTATCCCAAACTTTCACGAAGTCATTGACAAATTTCTCAGCTCCGTCAGCACAGCCATATACTTCGGCATAAGCTCTTAGCTCGGAATTAGATCCAAAGATCAAGTCAACTCGAGTACCAGTCCACTTTGGCTCACCTGTTTTGCGATCACTACCTACGAAGATATTGCTCTTATCATTAGTAGCTCTCCAAGTGGTTCCCAAATCAAGAACATTCACAAAGAAATCATTGGTCAATTGTCCTGGCTTATTCGTAAAGATACCATGCTTTGATCCATCCCAGTTTGCATTGAGAGCTCTCATACCACCTACCAAGGCAGTCATTTCTGGTCCTGTCAAAGACATCAATTGAGCCTTATCCACCAATAATTCCTCACCTTTTACTTCGCAGTCTTCAGACATATAATTGCGGAAGCCGTCAGCGATTGGATTAAGATATTCGAATGAAAGAACTTCTGTCTGCTCCTGAGAAGCATCTGTTCGACCTGGAGTGAAAGGAACTTTTACATCATATCCGGCATCTTTTGCTGCCTTTTCTACAGCGGCACATCCACCCAATACGATCAGATCAGCTAGGGAAACTTTCTTTCCACCATCAGCGGTACTGTTAAATTCCTCTTGGATGCTCTCCAATGTTCCTAAAACTTTTGACAATTGCTCCGGATTATTCACTTTCCAGTTTTTCATTGGCTCCAGACGGATGCGTGCACCATTTGCACCACCACGCTTGTCAGAGTTTCTGAAAGTAGAAGCAGAAGCCCAAGCTGTACTTACTAGTTCGGAAACAGTCAAGCCAGAAGCTAGGATGTTTGCCTTCAAGCCTTCGATATCCTTTTCGTCAACCAATGGGTGATCTACCGCAGGAACAGGATCTTGCCATAGTAGGTCTTCAGCAGGAACCTCAGAACCAACATAGCGAGCCTTAGGCCCCATGTCACGGTGAGTCAACTTGAACCAAGCTCTTGCGAAAGCATCTTCGAATTCCTTAGGGTTCTCATAGAATCTTCTTGACACTTTTTCATATTCTGGATCAAATCTCATTGACAGATCCGTAGTCAGCATAAATGGCTTATGGAATTTGCCAGGAATATGTGCATCAGGGATAATCGCTTCTGCATCCTTAGCTACCCACTGATGAGCACCTGCTGGACTCTTTGTCAATTCCCACTCATATTCAAACAAGAACTTAAAGTAGTCATGGCTGAATTTAGCTGGGGTAGATGTCCAAGCTCCTTCCAAACCACTGGTAATGGTATCAGCACCTGAACCTGAACCGTATTTGCTGGTCCAGCCCATTCCCATTTCTTCGATAGAAGCTGCTGCTGGTTCTGGTCCTACGTATTCATCAGGATTTGCGGCACCGTGTGTTTTTCCGAAAGAGTGACCTCCAGCAATCAATGCCACTGTTTCCTCATCGTTCATAGCCATACGTCCGAATGTCTCACGGATTGCTTTACCTGCCTCTACCGGGTCAGGGTTGTTGGCTGGACCTTCAGGATTTACATAGATTAATCCCATTTCAGTTGCACCTAGTGGGTTTTCAAGAGCTTCTGGACTTCTGTGGGCTTTCCATTCAGCCTCAGATCCCCAGTAAATATCCTGCTCTGGCTCCCAAATATCTTCACGACCTCCTGCAAAACCGAAAGTCTTGAATCCCATGGATTCCAAAGAAACGTTACCAGCAAGAACCATCAAGTCAGCCCAAGAAAGTTTCTTTCCATACTTCTGCTTGATTGGCCACAAAAGCAAACGGGCTTTGTCCAAGTTGGCATTATCAGGCCAAGAATTTAATGGAGCAAATCGCTGATTCCCTGTTCCTGCGCCACCTCGTCCGTCATGGACTCTGTAGGTACCGGCACTATGCCAAGCCATACGAATCATAAATGGACCATAGTGGCCGTAATCTGCAGGCCACCACTCTTGAGAAGTCGTAAGCACTTCTTCGATATCCTTCTTAAGTTGACCTAGATCCAACGAAGCAAATTCCTTTGCATAGTTGAAATCTTCATTCATTGGGTTTGACAAAGAAGAATGCTGTCTTAAAATATTCAAATTCAGCTGATTGGGCCACCAATCAACATTTTGAATTCCTTTGCCGGCAGCTGCCTTTGTAGGGCCATTGTGAAAAGGACATTTGCTGATGTCTCCATTCACAGAATAGCTGCTACCGCCGTTTTCGTGTGGATTGTTCATGATGTTATCGTTTATAGTTAATTGTTAATTTCAAGTCTTACGAAATTACCAAAAATTTTATTGATATGAATTTTTTTTTGATTGATAAAAACTATGAGACTTTACTACCCATGTCAGTTTTGCATAAATGAATTTTTGTGAAAAAAAGCTGATAAAAGTCTCCATTTTTTCTACTGATTAGACTTAGAAAAGTAGGCTAAAGAAATTCCAGATCGAAGAGGTTTTCTTTAAGTCAAAATGGTCATTACTGGAATCGTCGAGATGAAGATTATCGGGTATTTGGGCCATTCCTACCTATTTCCTCTCTTTTTTTCAGGCTTTTTTATTAGAATCACTTAGGTTAGATTTCAATATCCCACCAACACTCATGAGCAGGCTATTCAGAAAATTCCGACAAGAGATTATTTCCAAAGGCAAAATCCAAAAATATTTGCTCTATGCCTTGGGAGAAGTGGTCCTTTTAGTCATTGGGATAATGATTGCCCTAGCCATCAATAACAACAACGTCATTAATCAAAACCGAGTCAAGGAGCAAGTGTACCTTAAGGGGTTGAAGGAGGATTTTCAGATCAGTCAATCCAAACTCCAGGAATTGATCAAGGTCAACCGAAACAACCTTGAAAATGCCAAGAAAATCATCCAAGCTGACCCAAAAGACTCCAACCTTTTAGAAAGTCAATTCTCCCAATGGGTTTTTGAGGCATTGGCATTCGAAATTTCCTTTAGCCCAAACAACTCTCTGCTAATGGAAATGATCAATTCGGGAAGTCTTAAAGATGTATCCAATCCAGACTTGAGGAAATCCCTCACCGATTGGTTAGCTAATTTGGAGGATATTCACTCTCAGGAAAATGAATTAAGCATACAGCGAGAAAAGGTGATCAATGTATTTGATGAAGAAGGATATAGCATCCGGAAAGTCTTTGAAGATGCCGGGGTTACTCAGGCGTTGGGAATTTCAAAAGGTGATTTTTCGGAAAGCAATTTGCAGATTTTAGAATCTGTGTCTTTTGAAAACCGACTTTTGATCTTTATCCTGACGACTCAAGCTACTGAAGAAGCGCATTACCTGCCTCTCATGGACAAATTGGAATCCATTTTGGCCTTGATTGAAAAGGAAATTGATTGATAATTAAGGCTTTGGATTGATATTTATTTTTGCGCTTCTAATAAATTTTAACTTAAAAAAACAAAGATCAGTTCTTTAATTTTGTAGTTTTAGTATCCAACAAATTGCGCTTGTTATGAAAATTATCGGAAGTTTTTTGACCCTATTTTTCAGCACCTTAGGATTGGCTTTTGCACAGGAAAAGATTGATTCGCTCAGTAATTCTCTACAGGATACACTGAAGAATCAATGGAAATCCATTCCTGATTTAAAGAGAGATTCTATAGATACCGGAAGGATACTTTTGGACAGTGGGTTTTTATTTTTACCCAAGAGTCTAGACCCAGAAAGGTATATGGACTTATTACCCAACCGTAAGTTTAGAGTAGGAATGCCTCCTATCTATCAATTACCTGACCCCCAAAGCCGCATGCCCATCAAAGAGTTTGACGACTCGGTGAATTACACCATTCAAATCAAAAAAATCGACTAAGATTCCAAATTGCTATCCAGTAAAAAAGCCCGATTCCTACACGAAATCGGGCTTTATCATTTATCAACACTTGATTTTTAAGTAAAATTCGGGTGGACTAATTTAAGATCTGAAACCTTAAACTTTTTCATTTCAAACCACTTACAATTCACTACTTACAAAAACTATCTACTTATCCTGCGGCTTATCCCGCTGCATCTCAACCATATCTACAGGAGGCGGTGTATTGTCACCCAAGAGGTGCCGCACGAAGTAATCTCCCATTTTCCAGAAGAAGTATTCAGCCATCGGTCCATATCCATGACGCTGACCTGGCAAAATCACAAATTCAAATCGTTTCCCAGCCTTGATCAGTGCTTCGGCCATTCGAATTGTACCTGCCGGGTGCACGTTGTTGTCCACATCTCCTGTGCTGAGCATCAGGTGGCCTTTTAGGTTTTTAGCCAAGTCGGGATTCTTTTCGATTTGGTAGACAAAAGTGGTATCACCTTTTGGAGTGATGACTTCTTTCACGCCGTGGTGCTTTTCAGACCACCAGCGGTTATAAATGTTATTTTCATGATTTCCAGCAGATGAAACAGCTACCTTGAACACCTCAGGATAAACAAGCATCGCTGCTGTAGACATAAAGCCACCGCCAGAATGCCCGTGAATTCCCACTCGATTTCTATCGATGTAGGAGTGTCGATCTGCCAATTGATCTACTGCAGCTTTCTTATCTGCTAAGCCATAATCTCTCAGGTCACCGTATCCATAATTGTGATACCACTTGGATCTCGCAGGATGTCCTCCTCTATTTCCTAAAGTCACGACTACAAAGCCAAACTGCGCCAAACGGTCTGTTCGATCCATGCTTCTTCCGAAGGACTTATTCACCGCTTCGGTCTGAGGACCAGGATAGACATATTGTACCAATGGATACTTTCTAGTAGAGTCAAAGTCAAAAGGCTTGTACATCACCCCGTACAAATCCGTGATTCCATCATCCGCTTTGAACTTGAAGGGTTCCGGGAATTGATAGCCTGCGGCAAAAAGCTGAGTCAAATCGGCTGTCTCCAAATCCATTACCTTGTTGCCATTTCTATCCATGAGGACAGAAACAGGCGTTGTATTCACGCGGGAGAAATTATTGACAAAGAATGAAGCATTGTCATTTATTTCTATGCTGTGATTGAAGTTGCCGGAATTGAGTAGGCTGATTGCCCCACCATCCATGCTGACACTGTAAAGATGCTCGTAATAAGGATCCTCATCTCTTTCACGTCCGTTTGCTACGAAGTAAACTTTTCGATTTCGCTCATCTACTCTAGCCACGCCGCTTACATGGAATGGACCTGAAGTCAATTGCCTTTTGAAAGTTCCATCTTTTCCATAGAGGTACAAATGTGCCCAACCGTCACGCTCAGACCACCAGATCATATCATTCCCAACTAGCTCCAACTTATCAAAATCTATGTAAGTATTGCTACGCTCTTCGATCAAAACCTCCTTTTCACCGGTAGCAATATTCCAGCGGCAGACATCTACTCGCTTCAAGTCCCTACTGGTGATAGCAAAATAAAACTCATCCAAATCTCCCAACCATGTAGCCGGACGAAAATCATCATCCCGAGTATTGGTAGGAGGAGTAGTGGACCAAAGGCTAACCGTCTGATCTTTGAAGGTTGAAATAGGAAGCTTACTCATCTCCTCAGATTCGAAGGAGTAGTGCAACAATTCAGTTTGTGGTTGCTCCTTTTCACCTGGCATCGCATACTTGTAGGTTTCCAAAGTGGGTCTTGGATCCCGGGTATTGTGAATGACCCAGAGATCTTTCACTTTACGCTGATCGCTACGAGTTAAGATAAACTGCTTGGAATCGCTGCTCCAAAGTACGCCTACCCGCTTCCGGTCATTCTTCTTCTTTTCCTCCTCCACATTGTCATCTCCACGACCTCCCCAGCCGTATTCGTAATCCTTTTCTCCGTCCGTGGTCAGTTGGTTTTCCACGATAGTCGAATCTTTTTCGTCCTTCACTGCTTTTAGGAAATTTTCCTTATCCATCCAATACAAATTGAAGTTTTTGGCGAAGACTACCTTGGAGGAGTCGGGCGCAATATTTGCCCAGGAAAGACGCTTTGGATCCTTTTCAGTTTCGATCTCAGTCAACGTTTGCGAGCCAATATTGAAAAGAAAGGTGTGGACTTTCTTCTCTAAAGAATCCTTGGCATTTTTATTTTTCTCCTTGATCTCAGCCCAGTCAGACTTAAGCACATCAGCTGTAGATTTTACCTTGAATCGGATGGTATTTTCATCTTCTAAGAGTTTCAAGTCATCCAGTTCCAGATGCTGACCGTCGTAGGGGTCTTTCACCGCTTTGGTGATTTCCGCAGCCAATTTGTCTCTGTCAAAAAGTTCGGTTTTGGTTTTCCTTACCGGATCGACTACATACCACCGCTTTCCATCACTGGTTTCATACTCATACCAGAATCGATCAGACTTCTTCATCCAATGAGGATTGACAGAAGTTGAGAAAATCATTTTGCGAAGTTTGGCAGGAGCAAAACGGGAAGCTAGTTCATAATTCCCCTTGTAAATGGGCTCCTGTGCTGAAGCTAAATTGACGGTCAGAAAGAGACCTAAAATCAAGAGTATTCGCTGCATTATTTAGTGAGTTTAATTCGAAAACGAAACTAAATAACAACCGCGAATAGCTTTTTACCACTTGCGTAAAAATCTCATTCATAGCAGAATCAAATCTGCCAAGAAACCTTTGCATACCTAGGGGTGGCTTTTGTAATTACGCCACCAATCAGGTAAAAAAGATAATAGGTAAGCATCGTAATAGTCGCAAAGGGGACTTGCCAAAGACTCAAATTAACTTTTGCACGGTTTTTCCAAATTCTAACGATGGTGTTTTTACTTCGCAGCAGATAAATTTTGAAAAATCTAAATGCCGGATGATCAACTCGAAAATCCTTTTCGAAAAGACGCAAGTAATCATCCCTACCCTCAGCCAAAGCTCGGTTGAAAAAGTGTTCCCAACCATTAGGTGCGGGGTGTGATGCTTTTGCCTGATGGCAAATGAATAATTTCACTCCTTTTCTTTCCAATTCTTTCCAAAGCAAGGTGTCTGCACCTCGGGTGACTCCCTCAGCCATTTTTGGATAGGGATTGTCAATGAGGAGCTGCTTTTTACAAATAAAATTATTGGAGAAAATAAGATTTGCTGATTCCATATCGGATCGATCAGATGGGGCAGGGAAAAACCAAGCTAAAGAGAAACACTTTCCTATAAAATCGGAATAGTCGATATGTGTGGCCCCGGCGATGATAGCCTCAGGATATTTTTGGTGAGCATTCAATAGAGCCTCAAGCCAACCTGCCTGTGGAATGATATCACTATCCAAAATAATAACCGTCTCTCCCTTTGCATGTCTTACTCCCTCATTTTTTAATTGAAAATAGTGAGCATCTTTCACATCCAATACCCTAGTCTCTTCCATTTCGGGAAGATTTTTTTCATCAAGAACATTTCTTAAGAAATCAGATATAAACTCTTCGGAAACTTGCTCTGAATTGTGAAGAATAAGCAACTCAAATTGAGCTTGCTGTTGAGTATTAGACTGTAAATGAATCTGAGTTAGCAATTCACTTGTCCGGTCTAGTTCAGAAAGAATGGCGTTTTCCCACTCTAATACAAAAGTGATTTTCATAGTATCTAAAATAAAAGACTGAAAAGGTATTTATTTCATTTCAAAAAAGAAAGAAAAGCACGACCCATCTTATTTTTCACATCTGCTTAACACAGCCTTCACTTTCACCAAAGAAAATTTGGAAAAAATAGCAAATACTTAACAGACTAAGTGTTACAGATTTACAATGTCACGCTACCTTTCAACCAAAACCAATAGCGTGAAAACTCACTTCAAAACGATCATTGTATCTGACGTTCACTTGGGTACCAAAGGCTCTAAGGCAAAAGAAATAGCGCGATTTCTCAAACAGTACCACTGCGATAATCTTATTTTAAACGGTGACATTATTGATGGGTGGCGTCTCAAAAAATCGGGGGCTTGGAAAAGAAAACATACCCGTTTTTTCAACCGCATCCTCAAAATGATCGAAAATCATAACACTCAAGTTTTTTACTTGAGAGGAAACCATGATGATTTTTTAGATCAAATTCTTCCTCTTCAAATAGGAAACCTTTCGATTCAGACGGATATGATCTATGAATCTCAAGGAAAAAAATACTTCATCACCCACGGGGATGTTTTCGATAGCATTACGACCAATCTTCGCTGGATAGCCTATTTGGGCGATATGGGTTACACATTCCTCCTTTGGCTCAATCGAGTGGTCAATCACTACCGATTCAAAAGAGGCTTACCTTACTTTTCATTGTCTCAGTATATCAAAGGCAAAGTGAAGTCTGCGGTATCCTATGTGGATCAATATGAAACTGAGCTCGCCAAAATGGCAAAAGCCAAAGGCTGCGACGGGATCATCTGTGGGCACATCCACAAGGCAGAAAACCGATTGATCGATGGTGTTCATTATCTCAACTCAGGTGATTGGGTAGAGACAATGTCGGCTTTGGCAGAAGATCACGAAGGCAACTGGCAATTGATCTACTATTCCGAAATCAATTTCAAGGAAATCAGAGATCAAGAAATCGGCAGTTTCTTTTCTGGCAAAGAAGAAGAGAATGAAAGCACCATCATTCCTCTTCGAAAGGTATCGTTCGATAGCCCAAAAGACGACCTGAATCCACCTGCATTTCGATAACTATGAGGTTTCTTTTTATCGTACAAGGCGAAGGCCGAGGTCACATGACGCAGGCTATCGCATTTTCAAATCTACTGCGTAGTCAAGGTCATGAACTCGCAGCTGTTTTGGTTGGGAAAAGTCATCGAAGAAGTATTCCGGATTTTTTTACAAGAGAAATTCAGGCTCCAATCCTTGCTTTAGACAGTCCAAATTTTGAAGCAGATGGAGCAGAGAAAAAAATCCTTTTAGGAAAAACCATCCGCAAAAACCTAAAAAAAGCTCCCATTTTCTGGAAAAGTCTCCTGCAAATCGATGACCAGGTAAAAAGTCTAAACCCAGATGTAATTCTGAATTTTTATGACCTCTTGGGAGGGCTTTACTCCATGCTTTTCCGACCAAAAGCCGCTTATTGGGTGATCGGTCATCAATACCTCTCGGGACATCCAGAGTTTCTTTTTGCGCCGGGAAGAAACTTGGAGCGCCTGCTTTTCAGACTCAATACCCAAATCACTGCCTGGGGAGCTCAGGAGATCTTGGCCTTGTCTTTTTTGCCGCAAAAAATAGCAAGTCGAAAAATTCGTGTCGTACCTCCTCTCCTTCGACGGGAAGTCAAAAAACTATCTCCGCACCAAGGCGACTTTTATCTTGCCTATATGGTCAATCCCGGATACGGGCAGGAGGTGATAGCGTATGCCAAAGCTCATCCGCACATCCAGATCAAAGCTTATTGGGACAAAAAAGATGCAGCCGACATTGAGCAAGTCCTTCCCAACTTGAGCCTAAACCGTGTCCATGATCAGCGCTTCTTGCAAGATATGGCAGCTTGTAAGGGCTTAATCTGTACTGCTGGATTTGAATCCGTCTGCGAGGCGATGTTCCTAGGCAAGCCAATACTTGTCATCCCCGTAGCTGGACAGTACGAACAAGCCTGTAATGCACTAGAGGTATTTCATTCCGGCATAGGAAAAACAGCTAACTCATTTGATTTTTCTATTCTCGAGTTGGCTTCTCTTGAAAAAACCAATCCTCTTCAAGAGGATTTTCAACGATGGATAGAAACTTGGGAGCAAGTGCTCATGCAGCTACTTCCGGTGCCTGAGGAGACAAGCATTTTCATCCAGTCGTCGGATTTGAGCTATACTTGATTTAAATCATCCCGTCAACAAATGTCAGAACCCGACTTCGTACGGCTAGGCATGGAAGGCGAAGTCGGAGGATTCACGAGCTTCTTTTCAGCATCATCCAATGCCAGAAATACATTCTGAACTCGGATAAACTCTTCGAAAATAGCTTCTCTTTTGGTAGAGTTACCAGAAAACTGAAGCCTCATTTCGTATTTTTTCAAATCATAGGCCAAGAGCATTTTTTGGTAAGATTCCAAAAGGCCTGAGGTAATTTGAGTTGATGCTGTACTTTTCAAACCATTTGCCGGAGGCGGAGGTGGTGGCAACTGCTTTAGTTCTTCCTCTGTCAAATCTTCCCGAAGCTTGAAGTAATATCCATCCTCCTTCTTAAATCGAATGTAGGGAGAAAATGGATGAGTCGGTCTTTCTGTCAGCCTTTTATCCTCTACTCTTAATCGAAAATACTTCCCACCAAGATCCAAAAACTCCTCCAGCAATTCCTCTTGATCCCTTTTGTCTTTCTCAATAAAATGAACACCTGTGTTGAGTTTTTTATGGTAAGCTTTGAGCTCTTTTTGGTAAAGAGAAACAGGGTTCGTATTCGTCGAAAAACTTTGATTTTTTGGTTCATCCACCGGTATTGTTACTGTCCCACGAAGAGGCTTGGTTCTAGTATCCGAAAACTCCCCAAAACTATTTTCAAAGGCTTCTTTCGTATATAAATTGACTTGATAATTCTGCGGAAAGCGTTCCGAACGGGCATTTTTATAGACAAAACTGGAAAAGAAATGGACAATTTCTTCCTGCGAAATTTCATCCAATTTTGAATTGGGAATAACTTCTCCATCAAGCCAAAGCGCAAACTCATTACCATCTTTCCAACTTTCAAATTGATCAGCCGAGGGCGCTTTTGCCTCTATTTTGTTTGGAGTATCTGGAAGTCCATCTTTCAGGCTTTGCGGCAATGCTTCATAGCTTTTTTCTTCCAGTTCCCCATCCGGATACTTCAAGATGAACTTGGTCTGACTGTAATATTCAGCTTTTGTCATTTTCTGAGAGGATTGATCGGTCACCAACTGATAGCTTTCACTCAAATCTTCTACTAGTTGATTCTGACCCTGTCCGTCGACCCAGACCAATCGTCGAATGCCATTTTCCCTGAAAATAGAAGTGACTGCATCAATTTCACCCATTGAATTACCTTCATGAATGAACATTCGAATCAAAAGTTCTTTATCAGGAAGCTGATCTAAAACAGTGGATAATTGTGCTATAGGCTGGATATCTTCACTTTGTGGATCATTTAAAATAAACCGACCCTCAGTAGCCAGGTAGAAGGTTAAGTCATATAAATTTTCTGAGCTTTCAACTTCCATGGGAAATATATGTACCTCATGCCTCGGTGCATCGAATGGCTTCTTTACATGTTCACTAAACCCATAATAAATCAAGCCCATCATCGGGATCAAAAACAATATTTTCAAGGCTGTTCGGATAGGCTTCTGTTTTTTACTCATCATCTGCATTCGTTTTTTGGTTAAAGAAAAATTAAGGCGGCTAGTCAAGAGATGTTGCGTACTTGAAATCGCCAAGGATAGGAGCTGTCGCTGATAGGAAATTTGATCTACTTTTTGGATGGCTGCTCGATCCGCGATAAACTCATGATTGAGCTGAATGGACTGCTTGGCCCAATAAAGACCCGGGTGAAACCAAAACGGTATCATCAAAAATTCAATAAAAATCAAATCAAGACTATGTTTTTCTCGCACATGACAGAGTTCATGCTCGAAGATCGCATCACTCAATCCTTCCGCTTCAAAGCTTTTTTTGTGGACGAAAATAAAATTCAAAAAGGAATAGGGAAGTGTATCCTCCTCCAACAAAACCAAAACCTGATCTCGATAAACAACACGAATATTGGAATTCGCTTTATTCTTCAAAACTCTAATATTCCAAAAAAAGCGATAAGCAAAAATCAAGGAAACCAGCCCATAAAGCCCAATTCCAAGAGCTTTCCAAGGAAATTGCAGGGGAGGATTAGGTGATTTGGCTATTTCAAAATTCTGCTGAAAATCTCCTTGACTGTTTACTGACATACCATCTAGCTCCTCGATTACAACCCATTCGCTAGGAGTAGAATCCTGGATTTCGATTTGATTCAGTGGCAAGAGAAAAGAAATCAGCACTGCGAAAAGGAGATAGAACCGATTAAATCGATACAAGACTTCCTGCTGCAAAAACAGACGATAAAATAGCTGCATTAGCAGTAAGCAAAGGATGGATTTGAGCAAGTATTCCATTACTTTTTTTGGTTTAGTTGGTCATCTATCATAGACTTTAGCTCTTTTAATTGAGCCTCGGTGAAAGAACTTTGCTTCGCAAAAAATGAAGCAAACTGAGCAGGAGAATCATTGAAAAAGTTCTTGATCAAACCTTGGAGATGTTTGCCAAAATAGGACTCTTTGGATACAAGGGGAAAATAAAGCCTAGCCTTTCCCTCTGTCTGATAGTCCACGAATTTTTTCTCCTGCATTCGTTTGAGCAAGGTGGAAATAGTAGTCGCTGCAGGCTTGGGCTCAGGATACGCTTCGATCAGATCTTTCAGAAAAGCTTTTTCCTTTTCCCAAAGGTGATTCATTAATTCTTCTTCGGCTTTGGATAGCATAGATGTTCAGATTAATATTCTACAAATGTAGAAGAGATTTATTATTCTACAAGTGTAGAAGAATAGTTTTATGATATTTTTAGAAAAACATAAATGAATTCTAAAAACTGAGAAATAGGCACTTTAAAGCAGTTCGTTTCATAAACAACTGAAAAACAATCCTTAAATACTTTCTCTCCAAGAAAAAATAATCAGCTGAGCTGAACAGAATTACGAATTTTCGGCTTAAATACCCAGAAATTGATAATTTCACCACCTGCTCAAGAAGAAGACCATGTTAGCCGAACATATACGATTACAGGAAGATAGAGAATACAAAAAGCACTGGAAGAAATGGGGCCCCTACCTTACAGAAAGACAGTGGGGAACCGTCCGTGAAGACTATAGCCCTGATGGTGCAGCTTGGGAAAATGTGACCCACGATGAGGCACGTAGCAAGGCCTATCGCTGGGGAGAGGAAGGCATCGGTGGAATCTCCGACCACAAACAAAAACTTTGTCTTGCCTGGGCATTTTGGAATGGAAAAGACCCATTTATCAAAGAGCGGCTTTTTGGATTGACGGGAAATCAGGGAAATCATGGAGAGGACGTCAAGGAAATCTATTACTATCTAGACTCCACGCCGACTCACTCCTACATGAAGATGCTTTATAAGTATCCTCAAGCCGAATTCCCTTACCAAAAACTACTTCTGGAAAATAAGAAAAGGCAAAAGACCGACCCTGAATTTGAACTGATCGACACAGGAGTATTTGATGAGGATCGGTACTTTGACATTTTTATAGAATATGCCAAAAATGACGCAGAGGACATTGTCGCTAAAGTAACCATCCATAACAGAGGTCCCGAATCAGCTCCCATTTGGGTGATGCCGACGCTTTGGTTTCGAAAAACTTGGTTTACAGGCCACGAACCCTTTATGCCAAAGTTGAGCCTCGTCCGCTCCAATAGAATCAAAGCGTTCAATCCAAAATCGGGAAACTATTCTATCACCTTCAGTGGCAGCCCAGATATTCGGTTTTGTGACAATGAAACCAATCGGGAAAGGCTTTACAATATCCCCAACGAGCGGGAGTTTCATAAAGACGGTATCAATGATTACCTGATCAAAAAGGATGACTCCAAAGTCAATCCAAAGTTTACCGGTACCAAAGCAGCGGCCATTTACCACCTTGAAATTCCAGCTGGAGAGAAAGTAGAGATCAAAATGCGACTTCAGCATCAGTTGGAAGATCAGCCACTAGAAATTTGTGAAACCTGCTTAGAAGAAAGAAAGCGGGAGGCCGATGAGTTCTATGGTCAATTGCAAGATCGAGTCACGGATCCTGACCTAAGACAAATTCAGCGGCAAGCCTATGCAGGTATGATGTGGTCTAAGCAGTTTTATTATTACGATGTAGAGCGGTGGCTGGAAGGAGACCCTGGGAGATACGTACCTCCGGTTGCTCGAAAGAAAGGCCGAAATCATCAGTGGCGACACCTTCAAAACTACGATATCATTTCCATGCCGGACAAGTGGGAATATCCATGGTATGCGGCATGGGACTTAGCATTTCATTGTATTCCCATAGCTCGAATTGACCCGGAATTTGCCAAAGATCAGCTGCTACTGCTACTCAATGAGTGGTACATGCATCCTAATGGTCAAATCCCGGCCTACGAGTGGAACTTCTCGGATGTCAATCCACCTGTTCATGCTTACGCGGTGCAGCGCGTCTATCAAATAGATAAAAAAGCCAATGGAGGAAAAGGTGACCAGGAATTTCTAGAGCGTGCGATGCACAAACTCATGCTCAATTTCACCTGGTGGGTCAATCGAAAAGATAATGACGGCAAAAATATATTCGAGGGAGGATTCTTAGGACTGGATAATATTTCCATTTTCGATAGATCTGCGGCGGAGTATTATCAGGGCAAACTGGAACAAGCCGATGGTACTTCTTGGATGGCGATGTTTTCGTTGAACATGCTCCGAATGTCCTTGGATCTTTGCGAGTTCAACACTGTGTATCAGTACACTGCGACCAAATTTCTGGAGCACTTTCTCTACATCGCCGGAGCAATGAACAATATCTCAAAGGAACACATATCTCTTTGGGATGATGAGGACCAGTTTTTCTATGACGTTTTCCACTTCAAAGGAAAAGAGCCCGAAAAGCTAAAGGTTCGCTCTATTGTGGGTTTAATTCCACTTTTTGCGGTGGAGCCTATACGAGAAGAGCTCTTCGAAAGCCTGCCTGAATTCAAGAAAAGGCTGGACTTCTTTATGCGGGAAAAGCCAAAATTAGCAGCGCTGGTATCAAGCTGGATTCATCCAGGAAAAGGCAAACGCAGACTTTTCTCTTTGCTGCGAGGACACCGAATGCGAAGTGTCCTTCACAAGATGTTGGATTCTGAGGAGTTTTTGAGTGATTTTGGAATTCGATCCCTATCCAAATTCCATTTGGCCAAACCTTACACACTTCAAATGAACGGAGATGCCTATTCAATCAGATATACTCCCGGAGAGTCTGACACCCGGATGTTTGGAGGCAACTCAAATTGGCGAGGACCGATATGGTTCCCTATTAATTACCTGATCATTGAGTCGCTGAAGAAATTCAACTTCTACTATGGCGGTGACTTTTCGATCGAATACCCAACCGGATCGGGCAATTACCTTTCCATGGATATGATTGCAAAGGAACTTTCACTGAGATGTATGAAAATCTTTATGCGAGATGCGAATGGAAACAGACCTGTCTTTGGGAATCAGGAAAAATTCCAGAAAGACCCTCATTTCAAGGATCATATATTATTCTATGAATATTTTCATGGTGATAGTGGCAAAGGCCTAGGCGCTTCCCATCAGACAGGATGGACAGGCCTAGTGGCAGAGATGATCCATAAATATTACAAAGAAGAAAAACTAGAAGTACATGCCTCTACTCCCCTTTTTAGAAGCTAATCGCCTCGAAGCAGGCTGTGATGAAGTAGGAAGGGGCTGTCTTGCAGGTCCCGTCGTGGCAGCTGCTGTTATTTTACCCGAGGACTTTTCAAACCCTTGGGTAAATGACTCCAAAAAATTACTCAAATCGCAGCGGGAAGAATTGGTGGAAGAAATCAAGTCCACTGCACTTAGCTGGGCCATCGCAGAGGCAAGCGTAGCCGAGATCGACCAAATCAATATTTTGAATGCCTCTTTCTTAGCAATGAAGCGAGCTGTTTTGGGACTAAAAACTCAACCCAATCACTTACTGATCGATGGGAATCGGTGGAAGTCTGATTTACAGATACCTCATACCTGCGTAATCAAAGGGGATGGAAAGTTTGCCAGCATTGCAGCTGCTTCCATTTTAGCCAAAGTCTATCGAGATGATTTTATGGCCAAACTGGCAGAGGATTTCCCTTACTATGGATGGGAAACCAATGCAGGCTACCCGACAAAAGTACATCGAAAGGGAATCTCAGACCATGGAGCTACTCCATGGCACCGATCAAGCTTTAAGCTTTTACCAGATCAGTTGGAGCTTAATTTTACGTAATTTACTTTTTGGGCTTTTCTACTACTCGCTCAAAAATCAGTTTACCGCTATTGCCTGACTTGGTAATGGGTTCCAGCACCAATCTATTCTCATCAAAGTCTACAATTTTTGCCTTCCGCTCCATTTCTCCCTCACGGATGATCAATACATCCCCTTCACCGATCTCAATTTGAGCACGACGCTGAACGATGGTCTGATTGACCATGTCTGTATAGCGAAGGGAATCTCCTGGGGTAAATTGATAAATCGTGGACTCAAGCCTATTCTTGATTCGATATTCCATATTTGCCCGGGTAGCGGAGTCGGCTTCTCTGAATTGGGCGGAATTTCTAATTCGATCAATCCCATCGAAGTAAACCAATTGCCATTTACCGATGAGTTGTTGTGCTTCTATGCTAGAAATGCTCAAGAATAGCGAAAGCAGTACAGGAGAAAGAAAGGATAGGTTCATATTGATACCTAGGCAATTTTATTGCCAAAAAATATTTTATCAGCCAGGAACGACTTTCACATTTAAAAAAGGAAGCCATTCTTCGGCATGTCTCTCGGCATAATCAGCCAAAAAATAAGATAGGGTGGGCTTAAAAGGAAGAATTTTTAAAGGCATGCCAGCTTCTTCCGGTGTCTTGTTTCCCTTATTTACGTTACAGCGATTGCAGGCGGTAACTAGATTAGTCCAGGACGTTTTTCCACCCTTGGATCGAGGCACAACATGATCAATTGTCAAATGCTTCACCGATCCACAATACTGACATTCTCCATTATCTCTTCGAAAAAGGTTGGCCCGATTGAGCATCACCCCCCTATAAGGAATGCTTTTATATTGATTTAGTCGGATGACAGCAGGATATTCAAAACTTCTGCTAATGGTTCGGATCTGTAAAAGTTCGTAGGTGGAAAGCATGGTTGCCTTCTCAAGCAAAGTAAGAACGATAGCCTTTTGGGCCGAAACTACTGCCACCGGTGAGTGATCCAAATTTAATACCAATACCCGCTTTTCCATCTTCAATTAAACACTGACCTAGCTTCCAAAACGACCTGTTTATTTCGATTGTTTGCAAGAAAACCCTCCCATTCCTCAAGATCTGAGACTTTCATCCGACTATCCATCCAAAGTACTTCCTCCATGCCCAGGTAGATTGCGAATTGATCTTGACGAGAATCTTCATCATGAAAAATAAATAAATCTCCCGGCATGGCATGATTAAAAGGTAAAATTCTTCCGGGCAAAGTGGCTGAGGACCATTGATATCCGGCGATGGAGTAGATCAAAGCGAAACCCTGTAGCTCGTCCAACCCAAAAATACTTCGGCCTCCCGCTTGCCAAGGAGCATTGATATACCGAAGCGCAATTTCCAGTAATTCATCCCGATCTGCCCGCTTAGCATGGGCTCGGCTAGTCCCGGTAAAGCCTATAGTTTCCTGCCAATTGAAAAGCTCCAATTCCGAAAAGTGTAAACGGCTTCCGGGCAATAAATATAGATTTGTCCCCATGTATTCTATGGCAGCTATGGGGCTTGTAACTATCTGAAAATCTTGGTCCAGAAAATTCTGATACTCGTCTTTGTGGATTTCCTTGAGTGACTTTGTCGAGATCCAGCCTCCCATTCTACTATCCTCATGAAAAATGCGATACCACTGACGATCTGTGGACACAGCTAGTACTTGATAACACTCCCCAAATAAAAGTTGGGAAATCATCGCCGAATTGGTACTTGGCTGTCGGTATACGGGTAGCAGGGTTTGCCTACAAATCCCGAAGGAATCAATTAAGGGCCATTCGTTGAAGTTCTCTTTTGGCATCTTTAGCTTTCAAGTCCTGTCGCTTGTCGTGAGTCTTTTTACCTCTTCCGAGGGCAATTTCCATTTTTGCCAGCCCACGATCATTGATAAATATACGAACAGGAATGATAGTCAGCCCCTTTTCTTGGGACTTCGTGTGGAGTTTTTCAAGTTCTTTCTTATTGAGAAGGAGTTTCCGATCTCTTACCGCCTCGTGATTATAGCTAGAAGCCATGGAGTATGGGGCGATATGCATTTGCCTCACAAAAAGCTCCCCATCCAGAAAAACGCAGAAAGATTCCGTGAGAGAGACCTTCCCCTCCCGGATGGATTTGATTTCGGTGCCTTTCAGCATGATTCCAGCTTTGAAAGTATCAATAAACTCAAATTGAAAGCTTGCCTTCTTATTCTTTATATTGACAATCTTATCAAACTTCTTCTTATCTGCCATATTAGATTTTCATTTTTGCAAGAGGCGTAACCTCCAAAGAGGAAAAGTCCCCTTCCAAATATTTAAAGTGAGCTGCCATGGCAATCATCGCCGCATTGTCTGTGCAGTACTCAAATTTGGGGATAAAAAGTTCCCAGTTTCTCTTTTTTGCTTCCAATTCCAATGTCTTCCGGAGTCCGGAATTAGCCGAAACACCCCCTGCTATGGCTATTTGCCGGATCCCAGTCTCCTTGGCAGCTTGCACCAATTTGATTCGAAGCATTTCGATCAAAGTATATTGAATGCTTGCACAGAGATCCTGTAAATTTTCCTGAATAAAATCCGGATTTCCTTGAAGTTGCTCTTTCAGAAAATATAAAACTGCAGTCTTGATTCCACTAAAGGAAAAATCCAGATTCGGCATTCGGGTCACCGGAAAATCAAAAGCTTTAGGATTTCCTTCTTTTGCATATTTATCGATCAAAGGACCGCCCGGATAAGGCAAGCCAAGAAGTTTCGCCGTCTTATCAAATGCCTCGCCTACAGCATCATCCCTAGTCTCCCCAATCACTTGCATATCCAAGGCTGAATTAACTTTGACCAATTGCGTATGGCCTCCACTTACTGTCAAACAGAGAAATGGAAAAGTAGGCTTGGGGTCCTCGATAAAATGCGCTAAGACGTGCGCCTGCATATGATTAATCTCAATAAGCGGGATATCCAATGCCTGTGCCATTGCCTTGGCAAAACTCACACCTACCAAAAGCGCTCCCATCAAACCGGGGCCACGGGTAAATGCTATCGCAGAAAGCTCAGATTTTGAAATACTTGCAGAATCCAATGCCTCCTGGACGACTGGCACTATATTTTCTTGATGTGCCCGAGAGGCTAGCTCCGGAACTACACCTCCATATTTTTCGTGAACTGATTGTGTGGCGATGATATTATTAAGTACTTTGCCATTAGCGATCACTGAGGCGGATGTTTCGTCACAGGATGATTCGATAGCTAGTATGTAATTAGTCTTAGTACCCATTGGAAAATAAACCGAAAGTTACGGATTTTTTGCACAAAGCGTTCCGGATAGTCTTATGGGTAATCTTTTCTCTGACAGTGTTCCTGATCGCTGTTGCCCTATTGGTTCAAACTGCTCCAGTCCAAAATTGGCTCATTCAACGGGCTACTAATTTCCTCAATTCTGACAGTCAGTTTGAAACCTCTATAGGAAGAATTCATCTGAATTGGATGGACGCTTTGAGTCTCTCGGATGTAGAAATCCGGGATCACCGAGATAGTATCATGATTGGTGCAGGGGAAATCTTTGTAGATTTTGAACTTGGAAAGCTCCTTGCGGCAGGGCAGCCAAACCTTGATCAGGTGAGGATCGAAAAAGCGAAAATTCAGCTATTGACACATCAAGGTGACTCATTGATGAATATCAACCTTTGGGTCAATGAATTAAGCAACCGTTTCAGCTCTGGAGGCGGAGGAGCAAGCCCGAAATTTGGGATTGGCCAGATTGAAATGCGAAACTCAAGCTTTGCCTTGGTCAACTTCAATTCTGAGCCCATTTCCGAAGGCTTAGATTATAACCGAATGCGGTTTGAGGACATTAGCATTTCTGCCAGTGAATTCTACCTCGACGGAGGTGAAATTGGTATCAAGATAGCCCACATGGTTGGCCTCGAATCTGGGTCTGGATTAAATATCAAGGAATTTCGGACTGATTTCATTTACTCTCCCCGGTTTATGGAATTTGCGAATTTGAAGCTAGTCACGAATGAAAGTCACATCAAGGATTTTTTAAGACTGGAATACAGTTCACTCAGCGCTTTCTCGGAATTCATCTCCGAGGTGACGATCAATGCAAATATGAAAGAAACCACCTTAGGATTGGGAGATCTTCGCTTTTTCGCCCCTACTCTTCCCGATATTCAGGATGAACTTGTAATCACGGGAAACTTCACAGGTCCGGTTTCAGAAATCAAAACAGATGAATTTATTCTTAGACTCGGCGAAAAAACGGAGGTATTTGGATCAATTTTGCTAGACGGCTTGCCAGATATAGAAAATACCTACATCAATCTTTCTCTTCAAAACTCCACGCTTGACACCAAAGATTTAAGCCCTTACTTGCCTGAATCCAGCAAAAAGGAGGTTTTGAAATTTGGGACTATTCGCCTCAGTTCAAATTTCAGAGGCTATTTAGACCGGTTCGATACGGATGGTGATTTTCGAACTTCAATAGGAAAAGTTTCAGGTAGGATCCGCTATGAAAACCAAAATGGAAAGAATGAAGTAGTATCCCGAGTAGATATCGAAAACTTCAATCTGGGCATCCTGACCGATCAGCGAGAAACTTTTCAAAAAATCTCCTTAAGCGGTACGGTAGAGGCAGAGGGAAATTCACTGGATGATTTGCTTTTGGACCTAGATGCCAATGTTTCAAATTTCGGACTATTGGGCTACAATTACACAGGGATCCAAACTGACGCAAAATACGGATTGGAGCTTTTCGAAGGGAACATTAGCATCAATGACCCAAACCTAAAATTGAATGGTGGAGGAAGTATCAATCTAAAGGACAGCTCGGAAGCTATTTCTCTTCTACTCACACTAGATTCGGCCAATCTTCAAGCTATTAATCTGATTGACACACCAGCATACTTCAAAGGAAAGTTGGAAATTGACACCCAAGGGATCAATATCGACGATTTGACTGGAATTATGCGATTCAATGATTTAGTCGTCGGCTACCAAGACAGGATATTGGAAGTAGGAGATTTTTATTTTCAGTCACTTTTTGCCGGAGGGACGAGAACTATGTCTCTAAACTCCGACTACATCGTGGCCGGTGCCTCAGGTCAGTTTAAATTGGAGCAAATGGCAAAGGATTTGCCTTTTTTGCTTCAGCAATATTTGGCCATACTTCTGCAAGACGAAGCCCCAGTGGCGGAAAACTCGGACTATTTCTCAGTTCCCTACAATCTTGACCTGAATATCAACCTGATTGATATAAATCCCATTCTACGACTGCTCAAACCCGATCTTTATATTTCTAAAAATACCCTAGTCGAAGGAGCATTTTATCAAACAGAAGAAAATACGATTTTCAACTTTTTCTCAGGGATTGACACTCTTCGATATGGTGCTAATGAAGCGAGACAGGTAAATATTGACTTCAACACCTCCAAAATCATAAACAGTCCCGAGATTTTGGCTTCTTTTTACATCTTCTCAAAGCAACAAAATATTGGCGGAAAGCTCGATTTCAGCAATTTGGGATTTGAAGCAATTTGGAACAACGATGCCCTTGATCTGAATTTAGCCCTGGATCAGGACTCGACTCAAAGCAAGGCCCGTGTCAATGCAGTAGCTCAATTTTCCCCTTCTCAAACCACTCTTCAGCTCAAGCCTTCCCAACTAACTGTACTAAGTAGTAACTGGCAATTTGACCCTGACAATTTGGTCACTTTACTACCCGGTTCTGTGAAGTTTGAAAACCTGATGCTCATTTCTGGCGAACAAAAAATTGACTTAGAAGGAGTTCTAAGCAATCGCCCGGAGGATGAATGGACTTTGAGCCTTGACCAGGTGAATGCCAATATTCTCAACACCCTGACTCCACAGGAATATGAAGGAAAGGTAAAAGGACTGATTCGCTCCAGTACAGGAGAGGCAGGAAAGATGACTTTGGATGCCGAAATCGGAATAAAAAACCTGACGATTAACGAAATCCCAATCGGAGACCTCTCAACAGAAGCTCATCTTAAGGATGATGCAATGGTTTTGCAAATTGAAAATATGCTTGATGGTAAGAAAACCATCACTTTGGGAGGTGACTTGGAGCTCGGTACCCTTGAATTTGATCTCAACGGAAAACTTCAAGAGGCTGAAATCAAAATTTTCGAGCCATTTCTCTCCAATTACCTCTCTGACATGGGCGGTCAGATCACCGGTGACATTCAGCTTAAAGGTGATGCCATTAATCCTACCTTGGTGGGTGAAGGAAAGATCGATCAGGGAAAATTACGTGTCAATTACCTGAATACTCTTTATCAATTGGATGGGAGCGTGCTTTTCACGCCAGGTCAAGTTCGCTTTGACAAATTAATTGCTAAGGATGTACGGGGAAATACAGCTGACCTGAAGGGTGGATTAAACTACCAAGGCTTGGATAACATCAGACTGGACATTCAGGCTGACTTAAGGAACTTTCAAGTCATGAATACCTCTGCCAAAGACAATGAGGTCTTCTACGGGACCATTTATGTCACAGGAGAAATGGATTTAAGTGGAAATACCGATAATCTTATCATGGACGCAAGAGCAAGAAGTGAACGCGATACCCGGATTTTCATTCCTTTGAGCAGCAGTAATGAGCAGGTCAGTGAGGATTACATCACTTTTGTCAATATTTATGATACAGTATCTGTCCAGTCAATAAATGAAGAAATAGATCGCCTAGACATTCAGAACTTCCAGATGAACTTCACCATGGAGGTAACTCCCGATGCCTACGCTGAAATTATCATTGACCCAAGGACGCAGGAAAAAATCTCGGGGCGAGGCAGAGGTGTCCTGACCATGAATATCGATACCCAAGGGGCCTTCCAGCTGAATGGTACCTACGAGGTGACCGAAGCAAGTTATGATTTCTCCCTTTACAATGTGGTGAATAAAAAATTCACCGTACAGCCCGGGGGCAGAATATCTTGGTATGGAGATCCGTACGAGGGAATCCTCGACCTTACGGCACAATACACAGAGTCCGTTTCTATTCAGCCTTTATTGGCCACGAGTACGACACAAGATCAGCAAAATGGCACCAACAGGCGTTACCCAGTCAGTGTCATCATGAATCTTGACGGGGAACTGATGTCGCCTGACATTTCCTTTGGTTTTGATTTTTCTGAGCTTCCCAATAGTGGAGAAGTTCAAACTGCCATCTCATCTTTTCAGTCTCGTATCGCCAACGATGAACAGGAGATGAACAGACAGGTTTTCTCCGTGATTATGAGCCGATCATTTTCTCCGGAGGGTCAGTTTGCAGGCGTCAACTCCATATCAAATAGTTTGGGGCAATTGCTATCTGCCCAACTTAATTCACTTGCCAGCCAAGTAGATAAAAATCTTGAAATCAATATTGACCTTGCCAACCTGGATCAAAATACCCTGGAAACTTTCCAGCTAAGTGTTGCCTACACTTTCCTCGACGGCCGACTAAGGGTGTCAAGAGACGGAGGATTTACAGATAACACTGGACAGGCTGGAGCTGCATCCATCATCGGTGACTGGCAAGCTGAATACTTACTTACAGACGATGGGGTATACCGAATGCGTATATTCAATAGAAACAACTTCAACACCTTCACTTCGCTCTCGCTTTCACAGAATATTGTGACCTACGGAGTAGCACTCACTCAAAATGTTTCCTTCAATTCTTTCTCCGAACTATTCCAGAAGATCACACAGCGGAAGGAGAAAAAAAGAAACACCTCCCTGATCGAAGACTCTGATAACTACCTCAGATTCCAAGAAGACGCCGATTGGAAACCGATCGATCTAAGCCCGGTAGTAGAGAGACTTGATTCTATTTACAATAAACCCAATCAAATTTTACCAGTTGATCAGCGATAGGTAAACATTTTTGTACGCTATGGGCTTATTTTGAAAAAGTAAATTATGCAAAAAATCACGCTGTTTTGGTTTCGACGAGACCTTCGTCTGGATGACAATACTGGACTGTATTACGCACTTTCGCAGGAAGAAAACGTACTCCCCCTATTCATTTTTGATCAAAATATCCTAGAAAAACTGGAGGATAAAGATGATGCAAGAGTAGGGTTCATCCACGATCAAATCACAGATCTCAACTCAAAATTTGAAGAAAAAGACAGCAGCCTTCTGGTGAAAATTGGACGTCCTGTGGAAATTTTCAAATCCCTTCTCGAGGATTACGACGTGCAGGCAGTCTATACCAACCGGGATTATGAGCCCTATGCCAAAGAGCGTGATAAGGAAGTGGCAAAACTTCTAAAGGAAAAGGCTATTGAACTCTTCACTTTCAAAGATCAAATGATTTTTGAGCCAGGAGAAGTTTTGAATGGCTCTGGAGAATTCTACAAAGTCTTCACCCCCTACAGTAGGGTTTGGCTTGAAGAGTTTAAAAAACAGACCATAGAGCCCCTGAATTATTTCCATTGGAAAAATCTTCTAGAGTGCAAAGCATTTGATCTACCCTCGCTCAAAGAGGTAGGCTTCGAAAAATCTTCGATTGAGATTCCGCCTAAAATGACGGACGAAGATATCATTCGGCATTATGATAAAAATCGAAACTTCCCTGCAAAAGAGGGAACGAGTCGACTTGGAATTCACCTACGATTTGGCACAATCTCGATTCGGAAATTAGCCCTTACTGCCTCCAAACTCAACGATACTTACTTGAATGAATTGATATGGAGAGAGTTTTACATGACTATTTTGGCATACAATCCACAGGTGGTGGATAAGGCCTTCAAGCCGGCGTATGACCAGATTCCATGGAGAAATAACGAAGAGGAGTTCAAAGCCTGGTGTGAGGGCAAAACCGGCTATCCCATAGTCGATGCGGGAATGAGGGAACTCAACACCACCGGATACATGCACAACCGGGTACGAATGATCGTGGCGTCCTTTCTTACCAAACACCTTTTAATAGATTGGAGATGGGGAGAGGCCTATTTCGCACGGAAGCTTCTGGACTTTGAACTTGCCTCTAACAATGGTGGCTGGCAATGGGCAGCGGGGACCGGAACAGACGCTCAGCCTTACTTCCGGGTATTTAATCCGGAGTCTCAAACAGACAAGTTTGACAAGGATCTACGCTACATTAAAAAATGGATTCCTGAATTAGATAGCAATGATTATCCAAAACCCATCGTAGATCATAAATTTGCAAGGCAAAGAGCCATTGACACCTATAAAGAAGCGCTAAATTCATGAATATCGGAGACCGAGTCAGACTACTACGAAGCACAGAAGAGGGAATTGTACGAAAAATTTCCTCCAGTGGTAGGATTGAAGTAGAAATCGAAGATGGGTTCACCATTCCTGCTCTCAAGTCTGAAGCGGTAGTCATCCACTCGGCCGAGGAAGCCTATTTTGGAAAAAAAGAAGAGGGAATCGAGGAGGAAAAAATACCCTTACCTATTTCCAAGCCCAAGGATCAAGGTTTGTATCTTGCCTTTATTCCCATCAATGATCAAAACATCAGCCTGTACCTCATCAACGATAGCAGGGATGGATACTTGGTGCAATGCACGGAGGTTTTTGGCACGAATCATCGGACGCTTTTCGCAGACAAATTACTTTCTGGAGAAAGCAAAAAATTTGATGACCGAATCCTAAAGCAACTCGATGAATGGCCTGCTTTTTTACTTCGGTTTTTTCCCATTCAAACCCAGCTAGGCCCGGAGAAGAAACCTTTTGAAAGAAAACTCAAGATCAAAGCTTCCCAGTTTTTCAAACATCTTGGAGAAGCACCACTTTTGGGAAAGAGAGGCTATCTTTTTCATTTGGAGCAAACTACCCAAGACTTGGACGTTCAGAAACTGAATCTTGAGCTGGAGAATATCAAGCCAAAACCAATCACCGAACCTATCAAAAAGCCAGCACAGCGAATCGATTTACACATCGAAGAACTCGTGCAAGATCCGACAGGAATGAGTAATTCGGAGATACTAAGAATTCAGCTTGAGACCTTTGAAAAAAACCTCAATCAAGCTATTGCATCTGGAATGCATGAAATCACCTTCGTTCATGGAATCGGTAATGGAGTCCTCCGCAAAGAAATTCAAAAGCGACTGAGTGAATTGAGAAATATTCAGTACTTTAAGGACACCCAGAAGGATAAATGGGGATATGGGGCGACCCTAGTACGAATCTCTTGATCCATGCAGACTAAAGTTTCGCCTGTTTTTTCTGTTTTTGAAAAAAGCCATCAGGAGGCTATTCAATTGTTTTTCGAGCTTAGCAAGCGGATTCGATCCAAAAAAGCCGGGCAACTTTATGAAAAGCTGCTATACCTCGAGCTATTCGCGGATTTGATTGGCAAAATCCATTTTGAGCAAAAAGAACTCTCTAACCAACTCATTCGGGACTTCAGGCCTTTGGAAAAAGATCTAAAAAAAATCATTCGCCTAAAGGCTGTAGAACAAGGATTGGAAAAGAGACAATCAAATCTAGCTATCCGGTATAATTCCTATGAGCAGTTTATCCAAACTCACAAAAGGGGATTGCATAAAGTAGCTTTTGATAGGATTGTGGGCAGTACTACCTCGGAATGGAGTCAACTGCTCGACCAAGTCAAAAAATCAAGTAAAGGACTTAAAGTCCTTGAAGTGAGTACGGCGATTCATCAGTTGGTCCAAGATGAGTTGGAATTTTTCGAACTCGAGTGGAAAAAAGGAATGGATAGCCGAGCTTATAAAGACTTGCATTTGGGACTGCAAAAAATCATGAAACTGGAACAACTGCTAGGCCATTTGGGATTAAACCCGATTTTCATAGCACGTATTCATACAGAAATGAAGCAAATGATTGATAGTCTGGATAGCTGGTATGTCAATCATTTGGAGATTCAATTTCTCAGTCAGTTTTTGGCAGAAAAACCAAAGGTATCTCAGAAATACCTTGATTGGGCCAAGGAGTTGAAGCAGAAAAAGAAAGGCCTGTCTTCCGTGATCGAAAAACAGGCCAGTCAGTTATTTGCTAAAATTCTCGGTTAATCAGATACTAGATAAAGCTTGAGCAAGATCATTTTTTAGATCCTCAGCATCTTCCACACCCACACTGAGACGGATCAGGGAATCTACCAAACCAACCTTTTCACGCTCTTCCCTTGGAATGCTGGCGTGGGTCATACTTGCAGGGTGGCCGCAAAGTGACTCTACTCCTCCCAAGGACTCAGCCAATGCGAAAACTTGGAAGTTTTCCATCACTTTCTTGGCATCTTCCAGACGATTGCCCTTCAGCGTAAATGAAATCATACCGCCAAAGTCACGCATTTGTTTTTTAGCAATATCATGATTGGGGTGGTCTTCAAATCCAGGCCAGTAGACCTTTTCAACTTTCGGGTGATTTTTTAAATAGGCAGCAATGGTCTTCCCATTTTGGGAGTGACGCTCCATCCGGAGGTGAAGTGTTTTGATGCCTCGAAGTACCAAGAAGCAATCCTGAGGACCTGGAGTCGCTCCGGAGGCGTTTTGCAAAAAGACCAAACGCTCTGCGAGCGAATCATCATTCACTACCAAAGCTCCCATCACTACATCCGAATGCCCTCCAAGATACTTAGTCACTGAGTGCATCACGATGTCTGCTCCTAGATCGAGTGGATTTTGGATAAAAGGGGAGGCAAATGTATTATCCACAGCCACGAGTACTCCATGTTTTTTTCCTAAGTCTGCCACTGCCTGAATATCAATAATATTCATCATGGGATTAGTAGGTGTTTCCACCCAAATCATCTTGGTATTCGCAGTGATTTTTGACTCGATCGCTGCCGGGTCCGCCATAGGCACAAAGTGAAACTTAATACCGAAAGGCTCAAAAACTTTGGTGAAAAGCCGGTAAGTACCACCGTAAAGGTCATTGGTACTGATGATTTCATCACCAGGTCGGAATAGTTTGATTACGGCATCGATTGCACCTAATCCGGATGAAAAACAGATTCCATGCTTGCCATTTTCAAGTGCAGCAAGATTTTGCTGGAGAGCAGTCCGGGTGGGATTATGGGTACGGGAATACTCATAGCCCTGATGATCTCCGGGAGAGCGCTGCACGTATGTGGAAGTCTGAAAGATAGGGGTCATAATAGCCCCCGTACTCGGATCTGGCTCTACACCTGCATGAATGGCTTTGGTTCCGAATTTCATATTTCTTTGTATAAATGATTGATGAATAATAAAGTTAATTTGGGTTGATTTTCACTAAACTTGTGACATCCCAACCGCCGTAGGGAAGCCAAAGATGACAAAAAAGAGGAGTTTTTTCAACCAAATTTTATATTACCTCCAGAGGCATCCATTGGCGCTTCTTTCTTGGATTTGGGTGACTCTTGTACCTTTTTTGGGCAGCTTATGGGTGGTATCGAATTATACTTTCTTTTCTGAAATTCCGATAAGCGGTTTTTCATCCCTGAGTCTATACACTCTCATTGCAGCCCTTGCTATGGGACTAGCTTTGATCCCTACCACACTTACCTCCTTGTTGACCGGCTATTGGCTCGGATGGATAGGTTTTCCGATTATGGTTTTGGCCTATTCCTTGGCTAATGTAATCGGCTACCTGCTTGGTCACTACCTTAATATAGATTTCAAAGATTTTGTTTTTCGAAAGTATCCAGATTTGGAATTAGCTTTTGAAAAACGAATGCAGCGAATCGGTTCTCTGATTTTCTTTGTCAGAATCAGCCCGGTGATACCTTTTGCCATTTCCAATTTCCTTTTTGCTTCGCTTAAGATCCCGCTCAAACAAGCATTGATCTACGGTATCCCGGGAATGCTTCCCCGGACCTTGATGGCTTTTCTTGCCGGAATTATCGCCAGTGATTTTTTGGAAGCCCGCGAAAACCTTCAAGAACCTTGGCAAATTCTTTTGGTATTCATCCTTTTGATTGCCAGTATCTGGGGGATATGGAGAAATTGGAAACTATCAAAGGCTTAGCGAAGAAGATACATTTTACCATAGCCTTGCTTGAAAGCCCGGTCTCCGGCAGAAGGCCTATGTTCCATAAATTGACCATTCTTTCTGATCAATACCCGGTAAATGTAAACTCCATTTGCAAGCTGATCTCCGTACTCATCTCGTCCATCCCAGGCATATTCGGTGATATTATTTCCGATTCGGATCGGCCCTAATTCATCCTGAAGGATTTCTCTGACCACCCGGCCTGTGACAGTCATGATCTGAATCTTGATCTCATCGGGAATTTCTGTTCCTGTCAGTGTGAAAACAAACCGGACACTGGTACTAAAAGGATTCGGATAAGGGTAGAAATTGGTGATCTGAGATTCATTGATTACTTCAAAATTAACCTGATATGGCTCCGGAGAATCTTCATTTTGAACCCGTAGTGTGTATAAACCATCCTCTAATGGTCCAGGTTGGAAGGCCACGCGGAAGTCAGTATTCTCAGAAGCAGGCGTCCAGGTTAGATTGGGATTGGAGAAATTGATTCGTTCGAAATCACAGGATTCGCACTCTCGCTTAAGGAAAATATCCAGCCCAACGGTATCCTTCTTCAGCAAAATAGCTTGATCATTTTTCAGGATGGCATTGATCATGACTGTCGGAGATACAATGTCCCCATCCATGATATAAACTCCGTCGAAATTCACATCCAAGATGTCCTGACTATCATCCCCTTCTACTTCGAAGTACACGCCTAAGTCCAGCTGATTATTTCGGAATGTCTGCTCGAGCTGTATCCTTGGATTGGCGAAAATCTCAATTTCGTAGCTTCCATTTTTCCCAACTGTATTAAACTCGATCGCCTCACTTAGTCGCTCACCTGCTTTGAGAGCTGGGAATTTTTTGGAGAATCGCTCCACCTGTCTGGATTGGCTATTGGTGATTTCCCAATTCACCTGAATAGAATCCAGAAAGTCATTTCTGGAAACATTCACAAATTCGTATTCCAAAATCCCAGTTTGTCCTTCGATCAATTTGACTGTTTCGGAGCGAGGATTTACCATCAATGCTCCTTC
Organism: Algoriphagus formosus; assembly: GCF_002807035.1. Lineage (GTDB taxonomy): Bacteria > Bacteroidota > Bacteroidia > Cytophagales > Cyclobacteriaceae > Algoriphagus > Algoriphagus formosus. Next base: position 416,697 of record NZ_NIUC01000002.1, read on the forward strand.
CGGAACTCCAGTGTAATTCACCTGCCAAAAATTCAAGTCTGCCGGATCCGTAGATTCAGCATCTTGCATGCGATAACGAAGGCGGAGGTATGGATAAACTTCAGAATTGATAAATGAAAGGTCCAATTGTGAATCAGTCACTTCTGTAAGTAATACTTCTTCCTCTCCATTGGACTTGATACCGATGATATCAAAATTGGTTTCTTCTTCTTGGATCCAAGGTCTATCATTGATCTCTTGGACAAAGGCCTCCCAGTTTCTTGCTGGGCCGATTTGAGGGGTAATAATCAATCCCTCGCTAATATATCCTGTCAATTCTGTTTTGAAACTCAACGTTTGCTGACTGGACGGAACCTCAAAATCAGGATTTCCGATGATCTCAAGTGCTTCACCGGGCTTCATTCCTTTCCGTCCATACAGAATGTAAGGATCGCCAGACTGTAAGTTTCGAAGGGTCACTTCACTGGCACCAAATTCCTTCAATCTTGCATAAGCTTGATCCGGCCAATCATCGAAATTGACACCTCCTACTGTGAAAATCACCACATAATCTCCCTCTTCTACATTTTCGGTAAAATCATCCAAAATGGTCCTTCCCGGAGCTACTATCCAAGCATTTCGAATGCTCTGAATTAACTGAGGCGGTCGACCACATGATCTTCCATCCAAAATATCAAATCCCGGCACCGGTACTGGAAGGTAAGGTTGCAAGGTTTTCTGCTGAAAAGTCACCAAGCCCAAAGAGCCATTTGGACAAAGTCGACTATTAGCATTGTTGACATTGTCAATGATTTGTGGAACCTCATTTAAGAAAAATTGGGTATTTCTAAATGACAAACTATCCACTGCTGATCCTACCGTAAATACCTCAAAACCTAAATCCTGATCCAAGTACTTTAATCTTGAGGCATTTGAATTGACCTCTAGATTATTCAAAATATTCTCTCCAAGCTGTGGTAATACTCGCTGAGTCCATCCCTCGGGACCATTATTGATGTAAGAAAATGAGGTAGTCGTCCAGGAATCAGTTTCACCTTGTCTTGGTTCCTGATATTTGGATCTCCAGAAATAAGTCACGGAATCAGGCCCCGTGAGTAATTCCACCGGCCAATTGAAAATTCCTTTCGTAGGAATTCGGATTTCTTTTCGATAGGCTGAATTAAAGGTTGCTGCAGTATCAAGCTGAACGATGACAATCCTTTCGGTTTCGTTTTTGCCCGGGATTTGACCTATCAACTCTGCATTAGTAGAGTTTTCGATGGCATAGGCTTTAGGACTTAAGTGTAAGGTTCCACTGAGTGAAATAAATTGAGAAATCCGAATCTGATTATTCGTCAGGGACATTTCCTCCACTTCCTGCTTGCTATTGACGATTAGCTCAAAGAAATTTTCTCCGGCTGAATTCACCTCCACATTTGGGATGGTGAAAAAGAGCGTATCCAACCTTTTTGTTGCCGGAATCTGGATTTCGGGGTAATTGATTACCGTCCCATCTGCCAACTGTCTGCTCACTTTGTAATGAATAGAGTCAGAACTTGTAATCCCGATATTTCGAAGCACAAAAGTCAGCTTCAGGCTATCCGTCAAAGTAGTAATGGGTTCATTTTCAAAAGTCCCTATCCTTGCCTCCGATTCTTCCAAATAATAATCGGGCTTATCGGCAGGGAAAAGTCGAGTAGCCGGATCCCCCAGTAGAATCATTTGCTCCATGTGGGAATAATTCAGCGGATTGAGGCCATATCGATTGACAAAATTGCCTTCCGCAGTCCGCTTGATCTCACCTACAGTTCTGAAAATCTTGGCACTGTCAGCAAAAGCCTCCAAATAAAATTGCTCTGAATATCTTCGGAGAAATACGTCTACGCCAATGGATGAATTAGCCAAAATATTGGAAGCTCCTTTATCAGCCGTCATGACCCAGTCTTCTCCCTGAGTATAGTTGGTCCCGAAAGCACTTCCATAATCACAGCCATTGAAAAGCATGACCGGATATTTTCCTTTGTTTTGATAATTGATGGTCGGATCTGATGCAAAACCGATATCAATATCCAATATCGTAGGAGAGCCATGTCCGAAGAAAGTCACCAATGAGCGACCTTCATTTAAATCTCCAGTAATGTCAATTACCTCCACCACATTGTTGGATCGCTTCCGGTAAGTGGTCACATTACCTCCTAAGAAATCAGATTCGGCGATAGCCTTAAATCCATTTAGGAAGCTGAAATATCGATCCAACTCAAACTCTGAAACCCCTCCTCCTAAATGGATGAGCTCTTTTTGCCAAGGTTCCGAAAGACCCAACTCATCCTTTTCAATAGCCTTATTTAAATAGGTTTCAAGTTCCTGAGCATTCTTTGCTGGTATTCTTCCAATTGCTATCGCAGGCACGTTGGGGTTTTGGGGATCCAAATCGACCACGAACTCATTATCCGAAAAAGGATAACCTGCAACTGGCACTAAACTTTGGAAAGGGAAAGCTGAAGGCCTATTTCGGTAGAAGTAAGTCACGCCTGCCTCCCGAGCAGTTGAATAGATTGCAAGCGCCCTACCTGCTAATAGCACATGAGAAGGTCTATGTACGGGATAATATTCTTTCAAAAAATTATAAAGCGCTACAGGGCTTTCTTCACCATAGGCATATTGATTATACATCTGCTCCATGAGTAGCGTGAGGGTATCGTAGTTGCCCCCTGTAGGAGATGCCCGGTGAGATGCATAAGCCTCCAATACATTTTCGAATTCCGTACCTGCTTTCTGCAACTCTCGATGACCAACCAAAAGATAGTTCGCACTTTGAGATAAATAATCTCTGAATCTCACTCGCTCCAGCCTATCGATAATCTGTATATCGGAAAGGTTCTGGATTTTGATTTTACTTGCCTCAGTAGCTACTCCGGACTGTAGAACAAATTGGTTTCCATTTTGGGTAATATTGAGAAACTCCAGATTATTCGGATCAGTGATTTCAAATGCCCGATACGCTGCTGCATCGCCGGGCAAAGAAATCCTAGACTCACCAGCAGGGACGGAAATCTCCTCAGACAAAAAGTCCACCGATGGCTTGGACTTTTGATAATAAATCTGAGCATAGGTGATCGAGATATTATCTGCAGATTCAGGACCCTGGGGGCTCACAGAGATTACTATATTTCCATTTGGATCAAAATCCAAGAATTGTAGCGGAACTTCTAGCTCAAGCGAGGAAAAACCTTCAAAAATAGCTTCCTGAAGTACTCGCTGTGTTCCGGCATTTCTACCAGCTCCAATTCTCACCAAATGAGGATTTCCTGACCGACCAGTTAGACCAATCACCAATCTAGGACTTCCTCCATTGACTATCTGGCCTAAATTTTCAAAGGGAATATTCCGAACGGCACCCTTGGTAATTACGGTACTCATCCAGCCCTCTCCGTTGTCATAACTAGATAGCCGGAATCCCAAGGTATAACTCGCACCCAATGAAAACTGATCTCCAAAAACAACTTTACGGCTACTCTCAAAGCTGGTAATTTCAGGAATACTGCCCGATACATCCGCTCTTTCAAGCATTCGTTTTCCAGTTCCTTCAGACTTGATGGTCAGGAAAAACGCTGTACTATCTGAATGTAAATTAAAGTAGGGATTGGCTGGAAATTTATCTCGATAAAGCAGAGAATCCAGCGTAGCATCATTTCTCAAACCGTAAAACTCGATAAAATCACCACTTCCCAATTGCCCGTCTGCTTCCCCCTCTACGAAAATGGCTACTTCTTTCCCCCGATGATACAAGCTCAGCTTTCTGGGGTCTAGGGAATTGAGGTTCAATCCTGCTGCTTCCAAAGACTCAGCTGGAATTCGGTGGATACCGTCTTTGGCTGTTTTAATCTTGTAATAGTCCTGCCCATAATTATACCATCGGGCTATCTGAGCCTGTGAGGATCCTACAGCAAAAAGGACCAAAGCAATTATCAATATGCGTTTCAGTAAGCCCATCCTTTATACTTTCTATCTTCCTCTTTGAGATTTTCTAATGAAACTTTGACACTAAAAATATGTGAATAAGGTGTCTCTGAAATATTTCCAATATCCGAAAGTGCATAATCGATTTGGAAACGCTGATTGATATTGAATCCCAAACCTGCACTTGGGAGGAAATTTAAACTTTCATTACCCTGAAAATCCTTGATGTACTGAAAATTACTCACTCCTGTACGCAGGAAAGCCACCTGCTTAAAACTCAGCTCTAAGCCAAGTCTTGGGTCAATACTCAGCAGTGAAGTAGAAATAAGAGTGTTCCTATTTCCATCAAAGGTCATATCCAGATCAAGTGCTGAGACCAGACCAAATGTTTCTCCAAGCTTCCAGTAATAGCTGATGCTACTGATTGCCCTTGGCAAAGTGAGTTCCACCGAGTTTAGCGGCACCTCGTTATCAGTATCTGCATAGATATCTCTTACCATCTCAGCATTATGAGCCCAAGCATTGAAGGTGGTGGTGATATCGCGCAGCATAAGGCCGACGGTGAGCTTATCCTTGTGATACATAGCTCCGACATCCAATCCGAAACCCCAAGCAGAGGCAAATTTCCCCACATTTCGGTGAATCACTTTGGCATTTGCTCCGACTTTGATTCGATCCGAAATCGCCCGAGAATAGGTGAGCAAGAGTGCGTAGTCGGCTGCATTGAAAAACTGAATATTGTTGTAATTCAATGCACCGTTGGCATCATACAAAAACCTAGTATCAGGAATATCATCAACTCCAAAGCGGATTAGAGAAACAGCAATTTGACTCTGATCCTTGATCGGTGTGGTAAATGCCAAGTAATCGTATTGAGCTATCCCCGCAAAATATTCAGCATGCATCAAGGTAGCCTCGTAGCGGTTTTTAGTGCCAAAAAGCCCGGCGGGATTCCAGTAGGAGGCTGTTACATCCCTTACGGCAGAAACCTGCGCTCCTCCCATTCCCAAAGCCCTAGCACCTACCCCAATATTCAAGAACTCATTGGAATATTTTGGAGTAAGATCCTGTGCCTTCAAGGAGATCCCTGTTCCTAGAAGAGTGATGAGTGTAAAAATCCTTAGATAAAAGGCCTTCGATTGATTCACAAGGCCAAAATAACCAAATTCTTGTTAGATGAATTAATCTCAGGAATATTCCCTGGAGAAGCGTAAAAAAAATGTACGGGACCGAACACTTTTTTGTACGGTTCTCTACATTTTTTTATACACAAAAAGTCCAAGGGCAGGGCGCCTATATTTTTTTCAAAATCTTTCAAATCCTACAAAAACCTCATTTAAACAACCTAAACAGGTGTTTTTATATGGTTTTCAATTCGAAACTCCATACTTCATGCCTAGAATTAGGCATTACAAGGTAGCTTGGAAAAGATTGGTATCATTTTTCATTAATTATCAGCAAGGCAAAAATCTTTTCAGTGAATAGAAGAGAATATTTTGGCTGAAAAAGACTATCACCACTATCGACATGAATATAGCCAACACACAAATTCAAATGAGAAAGGGACTATTAGAACTCTGTGTCCTTCACATCATTTCGCGCGATGAAGTTTATACCTCCGATCTTATAGAGGAACTAACTCAAGCGCAAATGATCGTAGTCGAAGGCACATTGTACCCTCTTCTCAATCGTCTCAAAGCTGCGGAGCTGGTCAAATACCGCTGGGTAGAATCTGAATCTGGGCCTCCGAGAAAGTACTATTCTATTACAGAACAGGGCAAAGAATTTCTCTCCACCCTACAGGAAACCTGGCAATCCATCTTGGATTCCACCCAAATGATCACCCGGAAAAAATAATCCAAGACCAAAGCAGAAGTAGTCGAAAAAAGAAAAAATCATGAAAAAGACCATAAGTATCAACATAAGCGGAATTTTATTCCACATCGAAGAGGATGGCTACGATACCCTTCGAAAATATCTCGATGCGATCAATAGACATTTCTCCTCTTACTCCGATAATCAGGAAATCATTTCTGATATCGAAAACAGAATTGCGGAGATTTTTCTCAGCAATCTCAAAAACAACAAGCAGGTAATCACTGCGGAAAACGTAGATAACCTCATCAAGAAAATGGGGACTATTGCAGATTTCGTCTCCGTAGAACAAGGAGAAGAAGAAGCTGCTCCGGAGAAAGAAGAATCTACGCAGGAGGACTTCTATAAATACGTGACTCCTCCAGGAGATGAGAAGCAGGGGTATAAAAAACTCATGCGATCCGAACCCAAGAAAATTCTGGGAGGTGTATGCGCCGGAATCGCTAACTACTTTAGGATTGACCCGCTTTGGATTCGTTTGATTGCGCTTCTATTGCTCTTTAGCGGTCAGTTTAATAGCATATTCGAAGGCCCTGGGTTTTGGATTTTTGATGAGGTAAGATTTAAATTCTCATTTGGCTTCTTCACCTTGGTAGCCTATATCGTGATGTGGATCATCCTTCCTGTTAGCTATGATTATGAAGAAGATAAGTCGATCAAAAAGCTATACAGAAATCCTGACGACAAGGCTTTAGGAGGCGTGGCGAGTGGCTTAGCTGCTTATTTCGGAGTCGAAGTACTTTGGGTCAGATTAGCTTTCGTATTCCTTACCATAGCCGGTGGCTCCGGAGTATTGATTTACCTGATCTTGTGGATTATCACGCCGGTGGCCCTTTCGATCACTGAGCGAATAAAAATGAAAGGTGGGGAAATCACCTTGGACAATATTGATTCGACGCTAAAGGAAAACATGAACCCTATTCCTCCTCAGCCAGAATCTTCAGCAAAGAGAATTCTGATGGCACCGTTCCGGGTTTTGGGACAAGTCATTGAGGCAATAGGAAAAGCCTTGGGACCTTTGGGTAAATTTCTATTGGCAGTCTTTCGGGTCATATTCGGGATGATCGTCTTCTTTATTGGACTATCATTGACCATTTCACCTTTGATCGTACTAGCCTTCTTCTTTGAGTATCTCAATCCAAATGATTATGTGATGACCACGGGTGAAGTTCCTTTTGAGCTATTCACCGGAATTGTACCTAGTTGGCTAGCCATTAGTTCATCCTTCTTGATGATTATACCTGGTGTCATCTTTATGCTCCTTGGACTAAGTGTGCTGATTCGCAAGAATCTGGTTGCTAATCGGTTTGGATTGATTGCATTTGCTCTCTGGCTCCTATGCCTGGGCATAGCTTTATTCCAAGTCCCTAGAATAGTCAGTCAGTTCAAAAACGAAAACAGATATCAAGAAACTGAAACCATTTCCGCAACTGGTGGGACGATGTTATTGACCTTGGATAATCAAGCCGAAGATCCAGATTTTAATGAGGTCAGCCTTAAACTGATCGGAACTTCCGACTCCTTAGTAACTCTAGAGAAGGAGTTTTTCTCCAGAGGAAAAACAAAGGCTGAATCATTAGAAAACGCAAAACTATTGTCTTACAACATCAGCATACAAGATTCTGTAGTGACTTTCCCTCCTGGATATGATTACAGTGCCATTGAGATCTTTAGAGGTCAGCGCGTCAGTCTCACCATGTCAATCCCTTATGAAAAACCATTCATTATGGATCGATCCCTTTTGGAAATTCTCCGAAATACTATCTATAGAAATGGGTATAGAAATCGAGATGTACAGGAGGGAAATACTTGGGCTTTCAATGAGGCTGGCTTAGTTTGCCTTACCTGTGAAATTCCAGAAGTCAGTGATGAAGTAGATTATGAAGAGGAGGAAGATGCCGAAAACGAGGATCAAAATGAAAGTACGAGCAGAGAGACCTTAGACAGTCTTTCGAGGGCTAAATACCTGCAGCGACTCGATACTCTTGACTAAAAAAAGAGGGACATTCCTAGCCGAGTGTCCCTTTTTTTGTAACTTCTCCAAAAAAAGATCAGATGAACATCAGCGCAAAATTTTTAGGAGGAGCAGGTTCCGTGACCGGTTCAAAATATTTGATTGATACAGGTGATTTTGAGTTTTTGGTGGATTGTGGGTTGTTTCAGGGAAGAAGAGAACTCAGAGAGCGAAACTGGGACAAATTCCCCATGCCTCTCGATCAAATGGAGGCAGTCATCCTTACTCATGCCCACTTAGACCATATCGGATACCTTCCTCGTCTGGTAAAGCAAGGCTTCAATGGTCCAATTTATTGTACTGAAGCAACAGCAGAATTAGCCAAAATTCTACTATTGGACTCTGGAAAGTTACAGGAAGAGGAAGCTGAATATGCAAGAAAAAAGGGTTTTTCAAGACATAAAAATCCGCAACCACTTTACACCGCAGAAGATGCAGAGGCAGTATTTCCACTTTTTGTTACACAGGATTTCGAAAAGCCCTTTTCCATTCACCCCAAGATTACTGTCACCTATTATCATGCAGGTCATATTCTAGGTGCAGCCATTGTCAAAGTTTTGATTGAAGGAGATACCCAAAAAAAGCGACTAGTTTTCTCTGGTGACTTGGGTAGGTTCCATGATCCGATTTTGTACCCTCCTACCCTTATCCCAAAAGCTGATATTCTCTGGATCGAGTCAACTTATGGAGATAGAATTGCTACAAAATCACGCCCCGGAGAAGAACTGGCTGCTGCAATTACAGACACTTTTGACAGAGGGGGCTTGGTAATCATCCCTTCTTTTGCAGTTGGCCGGACGCAGCTGGTGATGTATCATATTTTTCAACTGATGCAAAAGGGAAAAATCCCAAAAGTCCCTGTTTTTGTTGACTCTCCTATGGGTATCAATGCGACGGAGCTTTACATGAAGTTTCGAAATGATCATCAACTGAGTGCTGTACTTGAAGAGGAAGACGCTCATCCTTTCGATCATCCACAGCTCAAATACTATCGAAAACAAGAAGACTCAAAGTCATTGAATGAATTCAGAGGGAACGCGATCATTATTTCCGCCTCGGGGATGGCGACAGGTGGCCGGGTACTTCATCATCTATACCATCACCTTCCAAACCCAAAGAATGGGGTCATTTTCGTTGGTTTTCAGGCCGAAGGAACTCGTGGAAGAAGACTTATTGAGGGCGAAAAATTCATTACCATTTACGGAAATCAAGTGCCAAATGAAGCCAAAATCTATCAAATAGATGGATTGTCAGCACATGCCGACCAGGAAGAATTGATGGAATGGGCTGAAGGGTTTACCGAAAGCCCCAAAATAACTTTTATCGTACACGGAGAGGGGAAAAACTCCGAAGAATTGGCACATAAGTTGGACTTCGAACTAGGCTGGAGAACGATTATTCCAAATTATCTAGAGTCCGTTCTGCTTTTTGAAAATATTTAAGCCTACAAACATGTCTTCGAAAATTATCTTAGCGCTACTTATAATTCCCATTCTTATGACAATTTCCTGCAAGCCTCCACTTTCTGACGGTCAGGGAATACAGGGGAAAGTCACTTGGCTCGAGGGAAATCAAATGCCTATGATAAGCGAAGATGGGAAGTCCTCTGAAGTCAATCCTAAAGGAGTACCGGCAGAGCGAATGTTGCTGATTTATCCTTTGACAAACCTTTCGGATGCAGCGAGGGAAGGAGCCTTATTCAGTAGAGTAAAAGGAGAACCGATTGATTCTGTCCAATCCGATGCGGATGGCAAGTACAGCATTCAGTTAGCCCCGGGAACCTACTCAGTTTTTGTAAAGGAGGAAGAAGGCTTGTTCGCCAATATGTTTGATGGAAATGGAAGTATACAACCTGTTGTCGTCAAAAAGGCCGAGTGGACTACGTTAGATATCATCATCAATTACAAAGCATTCTTCTAAAGACTTAACCTACCAAGGCAAAACTTTGGTGGAATTCAGCATTTCAGGCTTGGCAAAAGTATGGCGTAAAAGCCATGCTAATTCAACCACTATATTTTATGCGTTGATTTTCAGTTATTTAAATATTTTTTTAACTTTTTTTCACTCTGCATGCAACCAATTTTTCAAAAGTGACATCTACCTCATTGAAAGCCACCAAGAATGTTATTTAAAACCAACTATTCTTCAGACGAAAAGCTAATCAAGGGATGCCTCAAAGGAGACCGTTCGGCTCAGCGGGCATTGTACGATAGCTATTCAGGCAAATTTCTGGCGATATGCCTTCGCTACCTGAAGAATAGAGAGCATGCAGAGGACGTAATGATCGAAAGCTTCATGAAAATATTCGAAAAATTACCTCAGTACGAGGGAAAAGGCAGCTTTGAAGGCTGGATGAAGCGAATCGTCGTCACTCAGTCCCTCATGACTTTGAGAAGTAATCGCCATCTCATGATGGAAGTACATGTGGAAGAAGATCATCAATATGAGCACTTCCACTACGAAAGTACAGATCTCGAAGCAGAGGATTTAATGGACATGGTAGAAAGCCTGCCTGTAGGATACCGGACAGTCTTCAACCTCTATGCGATTGAAGGCTATGCACATCAGGAAATTGCAGATCTACTGGGAATCAGTGAAAGCACTTCGAAATCTCAACTGAACCGTGCAAGGAATGTATTGAAAGAAAAAATCGCCAGTCAACAACTCAAAAAAAAGAGAATCAATGGCTAAGAATAAAGAAAACTTGGATACGATTTTTCGGGAAAACCTGGAGAATCACGAGGTCAAACCCAGTCGATTGGCTTGGGAGAGACTTGAAAACCAGTTGCCTAAGCAAGAAAAGAAATCAGCCCCTTTTGTATGGTGGGCAGTAGCTGCAGCGGTGGCCTTATTACTTGCCGTCGGTAGCCTACTTCGCAGTACAGACAGTCCAATTGAAGAACAAAATCTTCTTTCGGAGGAAATCACCGAGCCGAGCTCTGTGGAAACTCCACCGGTAACTATCGCTGAAACAGAAGAACCTCAGAAAACTGATGAAAAGGAATCAAGTACTGAAATCATTCAGGAAGAAGAATCGCCAAGAAATGATCCAAAACCAACTGTGAAAAAAGAATTCCAGACTCCTCAAAACCTGATTGCGCAAGCGGAGACGGAAATCGAAGAACCAAAAGTCCGAGAGGAGTTACCTGAAATCAGAATCAACAAAGAAGTAGAACTACCAAGTGTACCAACTACAGAAATCAACCAAGGTCTATTGATCGCTGAAGCAAAACCTGTAGAAGAACCGGCATATCGAGTGACCATCATTTCCGACGGAATCAAAGAAGATAAAAACCTGATTGCTGATATCGGTCGAAAAGTCAATCAAGTAGAAGGTCTTTTGGGGAAAGTCGATGAAGGCTTTGCAAATCTACAGGATGCCAAAAACAACTTGTTTACGGCCCTGGTGACTCGAAAAGAAAAAGTAACTGAAGAATAAAAAAACCACCACCTATTTATTTATACAAAAATGAAAAAGTACCTGCTATTATTCTGCCTGATGGCCCTTGTGCAAACTGCTTTTGCATACAACAGCTTGCCATCCAATGATCACCTGATCACCAAAGACTCTGTGATAGTCGAATTCGGGAAATCCGGTAAAGTCGTGATTATCGTCGAAAATAAAGAAGACTTTGAACGACTTAAATCGATGGATATCAATGAGATAATCAGATCCCTGGGTCTTGAAGAAGATGAAGATACCGGCGAATTGACTATCGTAGAAATCCGTAAGAAAGATGGATCCACCAAAGAAGTGGTGAAAGTACGAGAAGATGGACTGGAGACCGAAGTGCAAATCGGAGGTATGCGCGTCTACGTAGATGAAACCGGCGCCAATACCAAAGTCAAAATCGAAACAAACCGGTCCAAAAAGGAAGAACCCGCTTTTCGTACCTTCTTTAATGTGGATCTGGGCGTCAACAATTACCTCGACGCAGATGGACAATTTCCAACTTCAGACAATCCCTACGCAGTCAAAGGCTGGGGAAGCTGGAATCTGGGACTGAATTGGATGGCTGCACAGCGTATTTCCAAGGGATTTTACTGGAATTTCGGTGTAGGCTTTCAGTTCTACAACTTCAAGTTTGAAAATCGAGACTTTCAGGCAGTACGCGGAGACGACATGATTGAATTTACTCAGCGTACAGATGTAGATGGATTCAAGAGCAAAATCTCAGCTTCTTACCTTACCGCCATGACCATGCTGGAGTTGGATTTTGGGAGAATGAATGACAATGGTAGAAGAGGACTTCGAATCGCAGCAGGACCCTATGTAGGTTACAGATTGGGAGGTCAATCTAAATTTGTCTACCGCGAACTTGGAGGCTCAGGACGTAAAAAAGACAAGCAAAATACCGGCTTATACCTTAACAATTTGCGCTATGGCGTCCGGGGAGAAATCGGAGTAGGACGATTTACTTTCTTCTCCACTTATGACCTCAACAATCTATTCCAAGACGGAAAAGGACCTGAATTGAATCCGATTACATTTGGCATCGTATTCTAAACCACTCATTCTAAGCTTTTTACCAACTATCAATACAAAAACAATGAGAAAACTACCACTATTTATCCTAGCTCTTGTGATTTTTGCTTCGGGAACTTTTGCACAATCACAGGATACCACTAAAAAAGTGGAAAAAACTTTAGACTACACCATCATGGGCAAAAGCTGGACTGTCACCAAATATGCAGATGGCACCAAGCTCATAGAATGGGAAGAGGATAACCAGCTTGACAATGATCCCGAAAAGTACATCCGAAAGTCTACCAATAAGTTTTATTACAACTTTTTGGAAAGTGAAATCGGTCTCAGCATGTACCCAAATGATAAGGGCGCACCGCAGGTGAAACCTTGGGGAAGTTGGTATGTATCACTTCACTCTGTAGGTACTTGGAAGGCTAGTAAAAACTTCCATCTTCGATCCACACTTGGAGTGAATTGGTACAACTTTAAATTCGAGGATAGAGGTACTATCGCAGTGAGAAATCCTGATGGGCTTGACTTTGTCAACTTTGAAGATTTACCAAACGGTCCTGAAGGTGTACCTACCAAATCGAAAATTTCTGCTTCCTATGCCACGCTGACCCTTGTGCCTACTTTTAGAACCAATGATGGCAATTTCAGAATTGGTGCAGGTGGCTATGCTGGATTTAGACTGGGAGGTAGAGGTAAATATGTCTATGACGACTTGGATGGTGATAAGCAAAAGGTCTTTACCAAATCCAACATGTATGTAGAAAACTTCAGATACGGCCTCCGAGGAGAAATAGGTGTCGGCGATGTGACCTTTTTCTTCAATTATGATTTGAATGACTTGTTTCAGCCGGGCTTAGGACCTGAATTGCAAGCGATAAGTTTTGGACTTCGAATAGATTAAAACCAATAACACACTATGAACAATATTTTGAAAACTTTCAACCTCTGTTTTGCACTACTTCTGATCGGAAGTAGTGCTTTTGCACAAAATGTCCTTGTGGACGTCAACAAATCCTATTCAAATATCGAAAAACTCGAAATTGAGGGAGGTTGGCTTGAAGTGACTTACGAAGGAGGCTTCGGAGACGAAGTTCAGGTAGAAGCTTATCTAGAGTCCAATGATGAAGATCAGGACATCGTATTTGTCACGCTAGGTAATGTATTGAAAATCAAGTATGAGCGCGGAAGTCGCAACGTAAGCTGGGGAAACTCCAAAAACAATGGATACATCCGGATTAAAGGTCCCGAATCCATCCAATTGGACGTCCAAAATAGCTCAGGAAGTGCCAAGATCAGCCGGGTTAATTCCGAAACGACTCGTCTCAAAGTAACTTCTGGAAGAATCATCGCAGAAGACATTCAGGGGGATTTAATTATCGGTGGAACCTCAGGTAATTTAATAGCTTCGATCATTGGTGGCGATGTAACTGCATCCTTGACTTCAGGTCGAGGGGAAATCTCCCAAGTAGACGGAAATGTTTCTTATAAATCCACCAGTGGTTCATTAAACGCTTCTGATATCAGAGGAGAAATCAATGTGCAGTTTACCTCTGGCAGAGCTGAATTGGAAAATATCGGTGCACTTGGTGCCTTGAAATTTACATCCGGATCGATGCGAGCTGAAAATGCCGGACTTGGTCCTAATACCAGTTTTTCAGGTTCTTCAGGAAACTTCCGAATTCAAACCAATTCGAATCTGGAAAACTTCAATTTTGATCTGAGCGCATCTTCCGGTAACCTACGAGTAGGAAACTCCAGGGGTAATAAAAGTCTAGAACTGGATAATGGGGCTGCCTCATGGGTCAAAGGTAAGATCACTTCAGGAAGCATTTCCATTGAAAACTAAACCAACTATTTAATCACAAAAAAGCCCTTTTTGATAGTCAAAAAGGGCTTTTTCATTTATGGTCTTGAAATCAAACGGGCAATTTCGCCCTCTTCCTTACTGAGTTTCAGTAGCCGCTTCATCCGGTCAGGTGTGACTTTAGCTAAAGAGAAAAATACAAGTGCCAATGCAAACATGATCACAAACCAGGCACTTTGGAAAAACAGTAAACCTACTGCACTGATCAAGGATATTAAAAACAGAAAACCAACGCGCTTTTGAGAAGCCCGAAGGTACTGCATCACTTTTCCTTCAAATACATTTTCTGATTTAGCTCTTTTCAATTCGTCCCGGAAAATAAAAAATTGGCCAATCAACAAGCCGTATCCAGAACCAATCATTAAGCCCCTGAAGAAATCTGGAATTTGAGGTAAATCCCAGTCTAAATTACCAGAAGTATAATAGAGGTATACAATTCCGAATATAGGCAGCGCAACCAGCATCAATATTAGCGAAGTTACCTCCTGCTTTCGGTAGCTCTTTTTTAGCTTTTCTATATCTAATTCCAAAACTCTATTCGATTGTGATTTTAATGTCGTCACTTACAGCACGAGAAGAGCAACATAAAATATATCCTTCTTCGATCTCCTTGGGACTCAAGCCAGCATCCTCGTCCATTTTCACCTGACCAGAGGTAATTCTACCACGACAAGCAGTACAAAGCCCACTTTGGCAGCTATATGGCATATCCAAACCAGCCTCCAAACCAGCTTCTAAGATGGTTTTATCCGGAGATACGCTCACAAGATGATCTTCCCCTTCCAAAGTGATTTTCACATCCCGTGTCAAAACTCCCGCAGCAATCCCAGCTTTTGCATCTGCCTTGGCTTGCTCTGCAGCTGCTGAAAAAAAGCTTTCGGTGTGGACACGCTCATCAGGTACTCCGATTTCGTTGAGGACATTTTGAGCAGTGCTCATGATTCCCTCCGGTCCGCAGAGAAAATAGATTTCTTCATATCGCTGCTCATACTCGGTATTAGCGACAAGCTCTTTGAATTTGGCATGATCCAATCGGCCATAAGTTCCTGTCCACTCGGATGAAGGTTGGCTAAGAACATGCTCTATCCTTAGGCGATCAGGGTTGGCCTTTTCCAATTTTTCGAGTTGATCCTTGAAAATGATCATTTCCTCATTTCGGCTGCAATAAATTAATGTCGCAATGGACTTGGGTTCATTGACCAAAACAGATTTCAATATCCCCATGATAGGCGTGATCCCACTTCCACCCGCTACCAGAATAAAGTGCCGCTGAAGTGAGCTGTGAAAATCAACCGTGAAATTTCCCAAAGGAGGCAGGACGTTGATGGTTTTACCCGGAAACACCTTCTCATTGAGATAGTTGGAAAAAAGACCTCCTTCTACCTTTTTGACCGAAATCCCAGGAAAAGGATCGACAAAAGGAGATGTACAAAGGCTGTAAGAGCGTCTATGCTCCTTACCCCCAAAGTCCATAACCAAAGTCAAAAACTGACCGGGTTTGTACTCCAAGAAAGGTTCTGGCTGCTCAAAATATATACTTACAGTATCTGGCGTTTCCCTGACTACTTCCCTCACTTTTAGAGGTAAGAAATTTGACTTCTTCGCTTCAGGTTTCTTCTTCTTAAATAAATTAAACATTCCTACAGGGATATATTCGGGTGCAAAATTAATGAGGCAACTGACAATACAGAGCTTATGCCTGATTTTTCAATAGTCAAACCATAATTTCTTTCGCTTAGTTTGCTCTGATCGATAATTATTCTTCTATCGGGGCATATTTTCAGGCAATGCCGTAAATTGCAGCTCAAATTGGAAAGTACTTCATCACCAATCTAATCATGGAATTCAATCCCCTGACCGCCATCAGTCCGGTAGATGGCAGATATGCCGGCAAAACCGAAGCTTTAAGAGCCTATTTTTCTGAATTTGCTTTGATCAAATATCGAGTTCATGTAGAGGTAGAATATTTCATCGCCCTTTGCGAACTCCCCCTTCCTCAATTGGCAGGTTTTGACACAGATCTTTTTGCAGCTCTGCGAAATATTGTCAAAAATTTCTCCCTTGAGGATGCAGAAGAGATCAAGGAAACTGAAAAGGTCACTAATCATGATGTAAAAGCAGTTGAATATTTCCTGAAGAAAAAATTTGATGAGCTTGGACAAGAGCCTTTCAAAGAGTTCATCCACTTTGGGCTTACCTCTCAAGACATTAATAATACAGCTACTCCGCTCATGTTGAAAGAGGGATTGGAGAAAGTAATCTTGCCTACGCTTGATAGTGTATTGAACAAGCTCAGAGAACAAGCTAAATCTTGGGAATCCATTCCCATGCTGGCCAAAACCCATGGTCAGCCAGCGTCCCCCACTCGACTCGGAAAAGAGTTCCAGGTTTTTATCACCCGAATTGAGCAGCAACTTGAGCAACTCCAAGCAGTCCCCTATTCAGCGAAATTTGGTGGCGCTACAGGTAATATGAATGCGCATTTGGTTGCCTATCCACATTTGCCATGGAATGACTTTGCAAAGCATTTTGTAGAAAAATATTTAGGCCTTTCCCGCTCATTTCCCACTACTCAGATAGAGCACTATGATAATCTTGCTGCTCTTTTCGATGCAATGAAGCGCATCAACACAGTCTTATTGGACCTTTCGAAAGATGTGTGGCAATATGTGGCGATGAATTATTTCAAACAGAAAATCAAGGCTGGAGAAGTAGGCTCCTCTGCTATGCCTCACAAGGTAAATCCGATTGATTTTGAAAATGCGGAAGGAAACCTGGGTATCGCCAACGCTCTTTTGGAGCATCTCTCAGCAAAACTTCCGATTTCGAGATTGCAGCGGGATCTGACAGACAGCACCGTCCTTCGGGTCATTGGAGTGCCATTAGGCCATATGCTTATCGCTCTAGAGTCTCTGAAAAAAGGACTAGGGAAATTAGAGCTCAACAGAGCCGCGATCGATTCGGATTTACAAGAAAACTGGGCAGTAGTTGCTGAAGCAATACAGACTATTCTACGACGCGAGGGTTACCCAAAACCTTATGAAGCACTGAAGGATCTTACAAGAACAAATGAAAAAATCACCCAAGATTCCATCGCCAAATTCATCGAGGGTTTAGCCGTCTCTGATGAGATCAAGCAGGAATTGAAGCAGATTTCACCCTTCAGTTACACCGGTCTTTAAAGTAAAAAAGGAATGCAAAAGCATTCCTTTTTTGTTTTGAATAAACTTAATTTTAAGATGCTTTGGAGGGAAGCACCTGTAGATATTTACGAGGGAGATTAATCAACATATTCTGGTAAATACCCGGGATTCTGATTACGAAATAATCTTTATTTCCCTTTTCGATACATTCCCCAACCATATTTTGAAGTGGTCCTCCGATGACTTCCACTTGCTCGCCGGGTTCGATTTCAGTACCGTCGGTTTCTACAGCTACTCCCGTTTCGACTACCCGTTTGATTTTATCCAAATCCTCTTCCCGAACCGTAGCATGCTGACCTGAAAAGTGGACGAATTTCACTGCACCAGGCTCTTGGAGACATTCCCAAAGCTGGTTTCGTTGGGTTTTGACAAATACATAACCATTAAAAAGTGGACGTTCTACTTTTTTCTTCCTATCGGACCATTGACGAAGTTCTGTCACCAAAGGAAGGTAAACGTCCCATCCCTTCTCTCTCAGTCTTTTCGCTACCTTTTTTTCCGAACGCGAAGCCGTGTACATCACGTACCATTGAAGTTCACTCATTTCTAAAATTTATTTGGGAGATCAAATTTACAAAATACCTTCCTGCAAATCGAATGCCTTGGCTTTGACTATGATCAAAATGAAATCAAATCCTAGCCTGATAAGTATACAGCTGATAATATCGCCCTTCTAGCGCTATTAATTCATCATGTTTGCCGCGCTCCACGATCTCGCCCTGCTCGATGACCAAAATCTGATCTGCCTGTCGAATCGTACTCAACCGGTGAGCAATCACGAATGTGGTACGCCCTTTCATCAATTCCTTCAAACTGGCTTGGATGAGCGTTTCTGACTCCGTATCCAGATTCGAAGTAGCTTCATCCAGAATGAGAATTTTCGGATCAGCCAAAATCGCCCTTGCGATAGCGATTCGTTGGCGCTGACCGCCAGAAAGCTTGACTCCACGCTCACCAATCAAGGTGTCCAACCCATCCTCAAAGCGATCGGTGAACTCCTGAACATGAGCAGCACGTACAGCTTGATGAAGTTGGTCTTCTGTGGCATCCGGCCTTGGAAAAAGGATGTTTTCGCGGATAGTACCTTCAAAGAGAAAATCATCCTGGAGCACTACACCCAAGCGGGACCGATAGGACTCCAAGGTCACTTCACCCAAGTCATTTCCATCCAGAGAAATCTCTCCAGAATCAGGATTCAGAAAACTAGCTGCCAAACCCGCGATCGTAGTCTTTCCCGAGCCGGAGGTTCCGACAAGTGCAGTAACTGACCCTGCTGGAGCCTCGAAACTGATTTCTTTCACCACTTCTTTTCCTTCCTCGTATGAGAATGATACCTTATCGAAAAGAATATCTCCTTTAAAATCATGAAGTTCGATTTTCCGCTTTTTATCATCCGATTCCAGCGGAGCATTCATGATTTCCTCCGTTCTATCCAAGCCGGCGAAAGCTTCTGTGAGTTGGGAGCCAATATTTGACATTTGAACGATGGGTGCGATCATGAATCCCAAGTAGAGCGTAAAGGCCAAGAAGTCACCAAAAGTCATTTGACCTTCCATAATCATCCAGCCACCAATCCCCATGATGCCGGCAGATGCCAGTCCCAAGAGTAAAGTCCCCGCTGAAGTAACAAATGATGTCGCAGTAAGACTTGATTTTACATTCTGAAAAAGTTCATCTACTCCTTTTTGGAAAGTTTTGATTTCCTGCTCTTCTGCATTGAAGCCTTTGATCACACGGATCCCCCCTAGTGTTTCAGTAAGCCTTCCGGTCACTTGGGCGTTGATTTTTCCCCGCTCTCTGAAAATTGGGCGGATTTTGCCGAAAGCTTTCAACGAAACAACTCCAAAGACAATCACCGGAACGAGAACATACAAGGTCATCATCGGTGAAATACTGATTAGTAAAATCAAGGAAATCACCGCGGTCAAAATTCCACCTATCATCTGTGCAAACCCAGTCCCCACCAAGTTGCGGACACCTTCCACATCACTCATAATCCGAGACACCAATTCCCCGGTTTTGGTATTGTCAAAAAACCGAATGGGAAGCTTGATAATATGACTTTGGACTTGGGAACGAAGCTTAGCGATGAGATTTTGTGCTTCTACTGAAAGGATTTGTGTCAGAGCATAGGATGTGACCGATTGAATTACAATGGCTGCAACCACTGCAATTATCAGCCATTTCAAAAGGTGTAGATCATTGGAGGGGATGACATCATCTACCAAGTACTTACTCGCACCGGGAAGAACTAATCCTGCTAATCGACTGATTACAATTAAAAATAATCCAAGCAGTAGGTGCTTTCGACGGGGCCAGACGATGGTCGCAAACACCTTTTGGATACTGACCCGCTTTTCTTTTGGTTTCTGTTTCATGATGTAGACAGGCAATTAATAAACAATTTGTGGATTTGGTTCCCGGGTAATAAAAAAGCCCGTCAAAATGACGGGCTTGAATTCTTATTAATTGAAAATCTTATTTGGTCTTGGGCAACACATTAGAAATCAGTGAAACCTTTTCGATAGGCTCTGAAGCATTGGAATAAATCCTCACGACAGAGTTCTGTTTTCCCATTTTCCCAGCTGAATTAAAGGAAACTTGAATCTCAGCTGATGCTCCGGGAGCGATGGGCTCTTTTGGCCAGCTAGGTACCGTACAACCACAAGTAGCAGCTACATTTGAGATTACCAATGGAGACTCACCAGTATTGGTCAATTCGAATGTGTGAGAAACTTTCTGACCTTGCACGATGTCGCCAAAATCAACAGACTTTTCCTTGAAGGTAATCACTGCGCCAGATTCACTTTGTGCATTGACTTGGATTACAAATAAGAAGGCAAATAAGCCAAGTAGCAAACCGAATTTTTTCATATCTCTCATTATTTTAATTATTCAAATATTCAACTTTTCAATAATAACTCAAAATCCAGACCAGTATAAGATCTGAGGCGCATTTTAACTTATTCTAACAGACAGACATGCCCTTTTGTCAGCTTTTAGAAAAATTGCGGAGCAAAGTTCAACAGGTAGAGTTCCTCCTTCGCACGGGTCACAGCAGTATATAGCCAGCGTATAAAATCACGATCAACCTGACCATCCGGTAAATATCCTTGATCCACAAAAACCGCCTCCCACTGACCACCTTGGGCCTTATGACAGGTCAAAGCATAGGCAAACTTAACCTGAAGTGCATTTAAATAAGGGTCTTTTCTGATCAACTCCGTTCGCTCAGCTTTACTTGCGACATCCGCATAGTCCTCCGAAACCTGATCGTAGAGCTTACGGTATTCTTCACGCGTCAATGCTGGTGCAGCAGAATACAGTGTGTCTAATAGTACCTTTGCTTCGAAATGAGGCTCATCCGGGTAATCCAAAAGCCTGAGCTCCAAAGTCGCAAAACGAAACCCATACAACTCCTCAAAACTTCTGATCTTCATGATTTCGGCCATGTCACCATTTGCCAAAAAATTCACCCGGTCTGAATCAGCCATATAAGTGTAGTTATTTTTGACTATCATCAGCAAGTCCCCCGTATCAATTTCATTTTCATAGAAAAAAATCATGCGCCGAATGTATTGATTGTATTGCACCGCATTTTTATTGGATCGGGTTACAATCACGGTGTTTTCTCTTCCAAATTTGTCATATCCATAGCGCAATCCATCTTCAAGCCGCTCGCCCGTCATTTTGAAAATATCTCTAAAGCCGCCTGTTTTTAATTTAATCTGGGGGTCTTTCTTACCCAAAAGCTGCCTTAGTCCCGTTGCATTAAATAAAATACCGGATTCCTGGCGCTGACGCATCACCTCAGTCAACTCAATTTGGGAGGCATTCAGCCGAAATTGCCTCTGCAAATATCCAGACTCCAATGCAGGGCTGTATTCACTTCCCACCGGAGGTAGCTGTGCCGTATCCCCCACTAAAAGAAGACGATTATTTTCCCCACTAAACACAAACCGAATCAGGTCCCCTAGAAGCGTTCCCGACATACCGCCGTCGTCAGATAGCATAGAGGACTCATCCACAATAAATACCGTGTCCTTGAAGTAATTTTTCTGAAGAATAAAACCAAAGCCCAAACCCGACACTTCCTCTTTCGGCTTATATATAATCTTGTGGATAGTAAAGGCAGATCGTGAACTATACCCAGCCATTACTTTTGCAGCCCTACCGGTAGGAGCTAGCAAAAGCGACTTCATTTTGAGTCGCGGAAGCACTTTTACCAGTGCAGAGACGAGCGTAGTCTTTCCAGTTCCGGCGTAGCCTCTTAGGATAAAGGTGGGCTTTTCCTCAGTCTCTTCTAGGAGGAATTCATCCATCCCAAGAAAAAATCGCTCCTGCCCCTCTGTTGGTTCAAAGGGAAAATATTTTCTGATAAAACCCGACGGTCTCTGACCTAGCTGAGTATCTTTACCCATAAGAGACGAAGGTAAATGAGAGAAGACAAAATAGGGCAAGAAATCGAATCGAAATTCGGAAATAAACTTCGAACGCGGGTAAATGGTGTATTGATCCGCGATGAAAAAATCCTGATGGTCAGACATAAAATGAGTGATCAGAGGGATTTTTGGTCAGTACCTGGAGGTGGGATGGACTTTGGATCGGATGCTCCCAGCAATTTGAAGCGGGAGTTTATGGAGGAAACCGGATTGGAAATCGAAGTAGGCAAATTCTTGTGTGTGCATGAGTTTTTGAAGCCCCCTTTACACGCTATAGAATTGTTTTTCGAAGTAGAAATGAACGGCGGAAAACTACATTTAGGAATAGATCCCGAGCTCGAAAGCCAGAATCAAATCTTGAGCGAAATCGCATGGATGAGCTTAAAAGATCTTAAAAACGTACCTCATGATTCTATTCATCAGGTATTTTGGGGAATAAAATCATTCCGAGAGATAGGATTGTGGAAAGGATATTTTAATTTTGGAAATAAATACCTAAAATAGCACGGCAAAAAAGAACCATCAACCTTACCCAGATTTTAAAACTCAAATCAAAATGAATCTAACCAAAGTCTTATCCTTCGTATTTCTTTTGGGTGCACTAGCACTTGGCTACTTTCTATGGAAAGGCGTCGATGATGTCGTAGAAGCAGAGAAAAGAATTGCTCTAATTGAAGGTGCTGTCATCGAAAAGCTTCAGATGCTTAGAGATGCACAACTTGCTTACGAAGCTTCCAATGGAAAATATGCTTCCACCTGGGACAGTCTTAAAACCTTTATCCAAGAAGGCGAAATCTGGTTGATTCAGCGTACAGAAACAACCAAGCTACTTGACTACGGAAAAGAAGAGACAACTGTCACTTTCGATACTTTGGGTTCTGTTCCGGTGATTGACTCCTTATTCAATGAGCGTAAATTCCCTGATTTCGATCTTGATAAATTAGCTGTAGTACCTGGTTCAGGAGGAAAGCAGTTTGAGTTTTTCGCTGATAAAATTGAGCGAAATAGCTACATGATCAACGTATTTGAGATCAGAGACCCTGCTCCTATCAACCCAGAAAGAAGATTGAACAACAACGAGAAGGCTCTTCGTGTAGGATCCAGAACAGACGCCTCGACTGAAGGTAACTGGAAATAATCCAAGCGAAATTGGAAACCACTCTAAAAGTATTTAAAAGTGATAAGTTTGATGCGGGTGATACCGCAAGCTTATCACTTTTTTTATACCCTAGCTTTTTAGCAATTTTTGCAAAGGATCAGAATCAAGCCAATATTGGCATTCATTTTTATCCAAAATTTGATTGGAACTCTCTGGAGAAGCTCATCATATCCGATCCATTACTGAAGATCGATGTGCCAGCCAGAGTCTATCTTCATCAATCCGGATTCAGCTTAGTACCGGGGGTTTTGTATTCTAGCGAAAATGACAGAACCTATCTGGAATATGTACAGGAACTTCCTGAAAAGTCACATTTTTTCCACACAGCACTGGACAGTAATAATGTTCAGATCGTTTCATTCATAGAGGAAAAGCTTAAGCGAAGCCTTCAGGCTCGGTTTACTGAAATTTCCTTTTATCATGGCTCCTGTTCTTTTCTGTCTTACCTCTTCAAAGAACGATTCAATCTGATCGGACAAGAAATACTTGTTAATCTTTTGGATGGTAAAATGTATCTAGCGGCCTTTACCGATCAAGAGCTTACTACCTTCAATATGTTTGAGATATCAGAGAAGGAAGACCTGCTAAAGTATGTGCAGATTCTGATCAAGCAATTGAATTTTAATCCAAAGCACGTTCGGGTTACAATCTATGGAGTACCTTCTAAGTCCGAAATCACAGAAGAATGGGCTCAAGAGTATTTCCATAATGTGCGGATTTTAACCCCTCATGCCAATCAGAACTACTCTCACGGATTCAAAAAAATAAAGGATTTGGGTCTGTTTGAGGTATATTGGCAATATCAATAAGGATCATCCATCCGTTTGGATAAAAAAACACTCTTTTATAAGAAAGAAACACCCTTAAGATTTATTGAAAGTCTCAAAGGCTATTTGAGCGAAGAAAATAACTTTTGCGAACGACAAACCCATGAAAAAAACAGCCATTTTCCCCGGATCTTTTGACCCCTACACCAAAGGACACCATGACATCGTCATGCGAAGCTTGGATATTTTTGATGAGGTGATTATTGGCATTGGGTATAATTCGACCAAGAAAAACCGCTATTTTGATATCGACCTGATGGTTAAAAAAATAGAGTCAGTGTACGAAGGTATGGATTCAGTGAAAGTAATTGTCTACAATGAGCTTACTTCAACACTCGCTAAAAAGCATGGAGCTAATTTTCTGATTCGGGGACTACGTAATACCACCGACTTTGAATATGAGAATACCATCTCTCAAATGAACCGCTATCTCAACGAGGACTTGGAGACAGTTTTCCTGATTACCTCCCCGCAGTATGCCGCTATCAGCTCCACCGTCATTCGGGAAGTGCATCGCTATGGAGGAGATGTGAGCGAGTTTTTACCTTATTCTATTTAAAATTCCCCTTCAGCATTTGCTTGAAAAGCCAGCGCATGGATGGGTATGAATTGATTAAAGCTACTTTAGCCTCTTCGATTCCAAACCATCGAATATCATCAATTCCCTCCTCCAATTGTGGAGTCATCTGACTATCATCTGTACAGGACATGGTATACCAGTAGGTCTTTTTTAGGATACTTTTCCGGTTTTGGGTGTAAGTATGCCAAGTGTTACAGATATGACTTCCCATTTTGACCTTTATCCCACATTCCTCCTCGACTTCACGAAGCGCGCATTGCTCAGGAGTTTCGCCTTTATCGAATTTGCCTTTTGGAAAATCCCACTTCCCCAATCGATGGATCAGAAGTACCTTTTTGTCTTTTAAGACTATCCCTCCAGCAGCTCTGATCGTATAAAACCGACTTTTGATAAAGCTCTTAAGATCTCCCTTAGTATGTGAGACTAAAGTAATGGAGTCTAATTCTCTCAGCTTCCGCGTTCTTAATTGATACAAAATTCGAATCACTAAATCAACCGAGGGGTCCTTGAACAAAATATCGTCCTGCCAGCGCTTAATTGGGGGTAATTCCTGAGAGTCAGAAAAAACTCCCTCGAATTTTTCAGGATTGACTAATTGCTTGTAGCTGATTATATCCAGCGGTTTGTCATTAATAAAAATCCGCATAAAAGCACGGCTGGGTTTAATGGTTGTTTCTGAATGATAGTACGCATAGGCATCTTACCATTGCGTTAAGATTTTAAAAATGCAGATTTTTTATACCAAGACAAACATTCCTTTCGGGTTTCCTGTATTTTTGGGCTATGGAAATTTTATCGAATGAACTAGCAGCTGAAGTAGCCGATCAATTATTGAAAATTAAAGCGATTCGTCTTCAGCCCGAACAGCCCTTTACCTGGGCCTCAGGTTGGAAATCCCCGATCTATTGTGACAATCGGCTTTCCCTATCATTTCCGAAGGTCCGTAATCTGATTCGGGATGGTTTGACTCAATCCATTCAGCATTTTTACCCTCAAGCCGAAGCGATAGCAGGTGTTGCAACTGCCGGTATTCCACAGGGGGCACTTTTAGCCAATGAGCTTGAAATCCCATTTCTCTATGTCCGATCCAAACCAAAAGGTCATGGAATGGAAAACATGATTGAAGGCCAAATTACCCCAGGTCAAAAAGTAGTGGTGGTAGAAGACCTTGTCTCCACTGGAGGAAGTTCTCTGAAAGCTGTTCAGGACCTGCGCAATGCAGGATTTGAGGTCTTAGGAATGGTGGCCATATTCAGCTATGGATTTCCGGTAGCAGCTGAGAATTTCGAGAAAGCAGGAGTCAAATTAGTGACGCTATGCGATTATGAGCATCTTTTGCCAAGAGCGGTTGCAAAATCCTACATTGACGAAAAAGCACTTCAGTCACTTGGCACATGGAGAAAAGACCCATCTGCGTGGGGATAAAGGGATGATTAAGCTTTTTTAGTAAAAAGGCCTATTGACCCTCCCACCCAGTCTTTGTCTTTATTGAATTTGACCCCTATCATTTCGCCTCGACTCAGACGGACTAGGTTTCCTGCTAAAGTAGGTTTTTCGTCAGCCTCAGGCCAGATTGCTAAGATTCGAACCTCCACCTTTACCAATCCATCCGGTGCCTGGATTACAGGCTTGTAGCTCACTTTCTTTTGTAGCATATACAAGCCTTTGTCTTGGACTGCCTCAATATCAGCTTTAGTCACATTAAATATTACTCCTGCACCTGAGAAGGAAAATAAAGGCTTCAAAACGTAATTTTCAAGATCCTCTGGTATTTCCTGAAGCTCACTTAGCAAAGTAGACTCAATAAAATAAGGTCCATGAAGATGGGGAAGAATAAACTTTGAAATCCGCGTGTACCAATTGGGATGCCCGGCCCATTCTACCTCGAGCTCATCTGTGAAGCTGAACTCCATTTTCAAGTCTGGTCGAGCAAACAATTCATCAAACACTACCCGATTGTAGATTCGCTTTATCTGAACTTCTTGACCGTCTCGGTTTTTGTAAAAAAGCTTTTTCCCTTTTTTAATCACCTTAGTCACACAACAAGTGGCAATCCCAAGGTCTTTTTCACAGTAAGAAAAATCTATTTTCGTATTTTGTTTTTCAGGTTCAATTTCCAATAAAACCACTTCTTCTGGAGCATATTGTCCCAAAATTGTGCTTTTTAGCAAAGAAAGGCAGCTATCTTCATCCAAACCTGATAGATAAGGAGTCAAGCTTTCCAGCATCGGGTAGACTTTCTTCAGCTTTTGAAAAAGATTATGCTGAAAATTGAAAATTGAAGGGAATCCCTGTACCTCAATCAGCTTCGGAGTAAGCACTCCATCTTCCTCACATACCCCAAAGTCAATTGCCATAAACTGCGTATGAAGGTCCTCATTCGGAACCTCAATATTCAAGTCAAGCGCCCTTTGGGTCAATTCTTTGAATTTGGGCTGCTTAATAAAAGTGACTAAGTCGTCGCAGGCCTGAAGTAACTTTTCCTTGAAATCATCAGGAATAAAGAAAGGCGTTTCTGCTACCCGAAAAGTAGGAATATATCCAAAGTCATCTTGAATCGAGTCAAGAAGCTTTTGGTATTTTTGCGTCGAAAACTCAGCATTGAATTGCTTCCGATAGGTTTCAATCATCGAGCTTTAGATTAAAATTTTCTTTTTTCGATAGGTAGCGATAGCCTTTATACCCCTTTCCAAAAAGTTAGGGATCAAAACCTGATTGGTTCTAACGATTTTATCTTCATCTACCAAGTGCTCGATCATATCTCTAAACTTGGCTTTTCCTTTGACTGCGATGATTTTTTCTTTCACCTCCGGCTTTTTGAGGTGTTCCAAAAAAGAAATCGCATCTGCCTCCGGATGAAACTGGGTTCCTACGATCTCATCGGAAAAGCGAATACCCATCAAGGCCCTTTCATATTCTACATGATTTCGAATCTTTTCTAAGGCGATGATTTTAGCACCCAACTGCTTGAATTTTCGCTTTTCAGGACGAATAACTTGATAATCTCTGCTATCTACTGCCCAAAAGGGATTGTCCAAATTATAGAATAATGGGTCCAACAAGCCTTCATCCGTCTTGTGGATGGTCATCACGCCAAAGGAAGTGGATTTTCTTTTAGTGATATCTCCCAGCCCAAAGTGCTTACAGGCCATCTGGAACGAGTGACAAATCAGCAGCAAAAACTTCTTCTGATTATGGTTTTGGTTCCAAATCCACACTTGATCAAGAAAGTCAAAGTATTTCAATTCCCATTCACCATTTCCCTCCAGTGGACTACCTGGCCCACCAGTTGAGATAAACAAGTCAAAATCCTGAACGTCCGGAACCTCTGATTTTCCCCGAACGTCAAAAACCCGAAAAGAAATATGTTTCTGAAAACGCCCAACTATCTCTTGTATACAACGCATGCCCTGATTGGGCTCCCCGTCATACATATCCAAAATAGCCAGATTGATTTTTGATTTTGCCACTGCGATTGAATTTTACGGGTCAAAGGTACGGCAAATACTCAAATACCTTCGGTAAATTTACCAGTGATATAGTCTACGACTTTTGCCAAGTCTCCAGTCTCAAGATAGACGGCCAATTGCTGATCAGCTCCTGTACCCTTAGCTAGAATTTGATGAACGTATTCTACTTCTTCCCGGCTACCCAACTCATCTACAACATCATCTATAAAATCTAATAGCTCAGCGATCAACTCAATAGTTGGCACTTCTGATTTCTTACCAAAATCGATCAATTTGCCTTCAATCCCATTTCTTGCTGCACGGAATTTATTTTCTCGAATCAATGCGATCCGGTAAATATTAAAGCTTGTGTTGCTCATCAATAGCTTGTAAAGCTTGGCAACCACAGCTTGTATCAGTGCGACGATGCAGGTAGTCTCCTCTACCGTAAGACACATGTCGCAAATACGAAATTCGATGGTACTAAAAAACGGGTGCATTCGAAGATCCCACCAGATTTTCTTTGGATTATCTATGCAATTGGTCTTGACCAAAATCTCCAGATAATTGTCATAAGACTGAACCGAATCAAAGTATTCGGGAAGTCCTGTCCGTGGGAATTTGGCAAAAATCTTTGCTCGGAAAGCCTTAAAACCTGTATCTCTTCCCTCCCAAAATGGGGAATTGGTCGTCAGGGCATAAATATGGGGGAGAAAGTAGCAGGCCTGATTCATCAGCTGCAAGGCAGTTTCTCTATTTTCAATGCCGACGTGCACATGAAGACCAAAAATCAAATTGGATCTGGCGATATCTTTCAGCTCGTCCACGATATGATGATAGCGGGGCTCATCGGTGATAGCCTGGTCCTGCCACTTGGCAAAAGGGTGAGTACTCGATGCTCCTACGATTAAGCCTTGCTTTCCGGCTAGCTCAGCAATTTTATTCCGTAGAAAAGCCACTTCCTTTCTGGCTTCCTGTACATTTTGACAAATATTGGTACCAACCTCTACCACGGACTGATGCATCTCCGCTTTTACTTGCTCTCGGAGCTGAATCTTTCCTCCCTCCACAATTTTGGACATGTGAGAGCGAAGGTCCCTTGTTTCGGGATCGATGATCTGGTACTCTTCTTCTACGCCGAGTGTAAACTTCGGTAGTTTTTTATTGGAGATACTCATAATCAAACAGTTAAATACTAAAAGCGCTTAGCCATCTCGACGGAGTTTTTGACAAAGGTTCCCCAAGTCAAATTCATTTTTCCGGGTTTTTGAGCTTTTGCGTAGCGAATTGCCATGTTGGCTGCCTCTTCAACTACCCATTCAAAATTTTCCTGACCTACCGAATTGACATCGGCATCAGGTGCTGGATTACCAAAGTCTATGGCATAAGGAATTCCATCCCTCACAGCGAATTCTACAGTATTGAAATCATAGCCTAATCCTTTACATAGATCAATCGTATATTTTTTGACCTTAGCTAAAAGCTTTTTCGAGGATGGTGCCCTATCCACCACATAGCGAAGATGGTGCGGGTTTCGTGGTTCATACTCCATGATGCGAACCTCTTTCCCCCCAAGACAATAAACTCGGAAATACTCATCGAAAATGATTTCTTCTTGTAGCAACATCACGAGTTGACCGGTTTCTGGATGCTTCTGAAAAAACTCTTCTTTATTCTCAAGTCTATAGACATTCTTCCAACCTCCACCTGCATAGGGCTTCATGTAAGCTGGAAAGCCGATGTATTCAAACATGCCATCCCAATCGAGAGGAGCTGCTAGATTTCGAAAGGACTTGGAAGTAGTATCCGTGGGGTGCTCTGCCGAGGGCAATAATACCGTTTTTGGTAGAGGAACACC
This sequence comes from Algoriphagus formosus, assembly GCF_002807035.1. GTDB lineage: Bacteria > Bacteroidota > Bacteroidia > Cytophagales > Cyclobacteriaceae > Algoriphagus > Algoriphagus formosus. The sequence goes on from NZ_NIUC01000002.1 coordinate 446,387, forward strand.
CAATTGGTCTGCCAGGGCATTATTGAAAAACTTGTCATCTGCACTCCACCAAAAAGGATTGTTGATTACGGCTGTACCTGTCAGGGCTGCATTTTTCAAATAGGCACGATAAAAAGGGACATCCTGAGATATTCGATCAATAATCACCGCATAATCGGAAAGCTCATTTTGGATCACCTTGTCAATTTTCACTGCCTCGGCAATAATCCCCTTCTCTGCTTTTTGATTCACTCGATCGATAAAAGCCTGAGGAAAAGTATCTTCCATCCCGAAAAGTATTCCTATCTTCTTCATATTCTTATTGGATAAAATGGTTTAATCAAACTTAATTCTACTTAAATAGTGTGGAAACATCTCTTTCCAGACATCCCAATCATGAACTCTATTTTGCCTCACATCCAGCCAATGGGGAACACCTTTTTTATTGAGGCAGTCGTCTAATTTGAGATTAGCATCAAAACAGATATCCCAATTAGAAGTACCCAGTACAATATCCATCTTCCAAAGCTCATCATCATTTAATCCTGGGAGATATTCTAAGGGGCTGTTGTAATAAATATCATCATGGTTATATCCATCCATGAAATTTCTAATATCGAAAGCCCCTGACATACTGAACATATGGCTTACATATCCTGGGTGACGGAAGGCAAAGTTAGCAGCATGATAGCCCCCAAAACTACAGCCTGCTACCACCACTTTTGCTACTGCAGTGTTCAATCGAATACGCTCCACAATCTCATGGCAGATCATTTTATCATAAGCCACATGATTTTGGATGCGTTGATGGGGATGAATGTTTCTGTTGTAAAAGCTGTCAGCATCATTACTTTCCGGACAAAAAATCTGAACCAGACCCTGCTCAATATACCATTGGGCAGAACCGATCAAACCCATGTCTCGGTTTTCGTGGAAGGACCCTTTCGAGGTAGGAAAAACTACCACCGGATAGCCTGCATGTCCAAAAGTCAACATCTGAACCTCTCGATTGAGATGGGGAGAATACCATTTGAAATATTCCTCTTTCATAAAATTTCCCAAAAAGATTAATGGTCGTAAGTTTTGAAAAACTATTCAAAATATCTTGAAAAGCAAAGGATATTCTTCTTTACTCAAAAATTAAAAAATCAAAGCCTCGACCTAGAAGAAGATTGAGGAAAATATTTCTTAGAAAAGACTAATCGGAAAATACCGAACAGGACTATCCCAAGCATAATAGCCACGGCAATCCATTTGAAGGTCGTAGCAATGGAGGCTATAAGGGTAAGTACCTTAGAAGGCTCTGGAAAAATCTTCAATAGGCGCAAAACCAATAGGTTTTCAATAAAATCAAAGGAAGCTACCAAAAAAGGAAGGAAGACAACTCGCTTCATTCCCATCAGCCTGTATAGTAATCCTGAGAAAAAGACACTGTATACAATTAAATACGGTAAATCAAGAAACCATATCCCCTTCCGATAGAGGTCTCTTGTATCCATATCCATTGCCGAGAGGGATTGCCATGCTTCCGAAAATGTATAGGCAAATTTCAAATCCAGCGCATATTCCTTAGGCATAAAAAAGGAAAGCGATAAATTAAAGGCAATCATCATCAAGAAAAAGGTGATTAATGATCCCTTTTGAGATAAACTTCTAAAAGTTGATTCCATAAAAAAGCTTTAAAAGAACTCGAATTTACTCAATATCAATTAGTTAAAAAATTCTAAAAGGATTTTTTATCAGCCTTTTTGAAACCACTTAGAATACATTGGGTAATTTCTGGCTGTTCGTTCAATGACTTCTTTCATCTCAGGACCTATTTCTTTGACTTTTTTGGCGGGCATACCTGCATAAATGGAATTTGCCTCTACCACCGTATTTGCCAAGACTACAGCACCCGCGGCAATCACTGCTCCAGAGTGCACAACAGCTCCATCCATGATAATCGCCCCCATTCCTACCAATACCCGATCATGGATCGTACAGCCATGCACTACCGCATTATGAGCGATAGATACCTGATCGCCTATGTAGGTTCCGGCTTTTTGGTAGGTACAATGGATGACTACCCCATCTTGAATATTTGTTTGATTACCTATCCGGATCTCATGCACATCTCCTCGTACCACGGCATTGAACCAAACCGTACATTCATCTCCCATGATGACATCACCGACAACAGTGGCATTCGGCGCTAACCAGCATGACTCTCCGAAAATTGGCTTTTTGCCGTTTAGCTCCATTATTAAGGCTTCCTGCATTGAGTTTTTGATTTTTGAACAAATTCAAAAAATTTTCCGAGAACCAGAACTTTTTGTATTAATTTTGGTTTCCGTGTATATACATCAAATTTGAAACTAAACACAAACCATTATGAAGTTATTTAAACAAACAGGCCTATTTCTTTCGGCTGCCCTTTTGACATTCGCCTGTGGCGGACCAAGTGAAACTGTAGAAACATCTGAAGCTAAGGAAGTAGCAGAAGCTACCGGACAAGCTCTAAATCTTGATATGGATGCAACTACTATCTCTTGGAGAGGATATAAGCCAGCTGGTCAGCACTTTGGAAAAATCCCTGCTACCGAAGGTTCCTTGATGGTGACTGGTGATGAAATTACAGGTGGAAAATTCACATTTGACATCACAGGTTTGAAAATCGAAGACCTTGAGGAAGGTTCTGAGAACTACGGCAAACTTTGGGGACACTTGCAGTCTCCTGATTTCTTCGACGCTGCCAATCATCCAACTGCAACTTTTGAAATTACAGGAATCGAGCCTTTTGCTGCTGGTGATGTAATTGCTGATATGGAGCAATTCGAGACAGACAATACGCCAATGGCTGCATCTGAGCTTTCTCCTGAAACTCCTACTCATTGGATCAGCGGAAACTTGACCATGAGAGGTACTTCCAAAAACATCAAGTTCCCAGCTGCAGTTGCGATGGAAAATGGTGTAGTTACTGCAAAAGCAGGCTTCAACATTGATCGTACTGAGTGGGGTCTTTCTTACGGAGACGAAGCTAACGCAGTTGACAAAGCAAAAGATCAGTTTATCTACAATACTGTATCTTTGATGCTTGACGTAAAAGCAAACTAATTACAATCAACCAATTTAAATCAAGGGAATTCTTCGGAATTCCCTTTTTTTTGTATTGTGAACTCACACACCTATCCATTTTCAGAAGAAAAATATCTCCCTCATTTACTTCGCTGGATTGATCAAAACTACAGCCACTATCTTTTTACTCAGGGGAATAATCACTCCTACCCCAAAGGCCCATTTCCCAATCAAATTCTAGCTGGAAACCAAGCAATCAATTCAATCGAAGAGCTTGAAAAAAGATATTCGAAAGAAGCTCTGGCCGGTATTTTTTCCTATGATTTTAAAAATCAGATCGAGAAACTATCTAGTAAAAACCCGAGTTTCTTTGAGCTACCTGACTTTTGGTTTTTCCAGCCCAAACTCCAGGTATCCTGGAATAATTCGGAGATCAGTTCTAGCCAGCCATTACCACCAGAAATTTTCAATCCAGTTTGCCCAAAACCAAAAACGAAATCAGTTAGCATTCAGTCTCAGACAAGCAAAGATGAATACCTGAAAAATTTTCGAAAGATTCAGGATGAGATCCGTGAGGGCAATACCTATGAAATGAACTTTTGTATAGCGTACCAAGCGGATTTTGAAGAGCTGGACCCAATCGATACCTTTCTCAGATTGAATAAAAAGTCTCCGATGCCATTTGCGGCACTTTTTAAAGCTGGGGAAAAATATATTCTATCTGCCTCACCAGAACGTTTCCTGAAAAAAACGGGGAATCAGCTCATCGCCCAGCCGATCAAAGGAACTGCCAAAAGGGGACAAAATGAAGCAGAAGACCTCGAAAACAAAAAGCAGCTCCATGCAAGTGAGAAGGAACGTGCGGAGAACCTCATGATCACAGACCTCATGCGCAATGACCTATCCAAAGTCTCAGAAATAGGATCGGTTGAGGTTCCAGAGCTCTTTGGGCTTTACTCTTTTCCAAGAGTGCATCAGATGATCAGTACTGTATCAGCTACCCTCAAACCAAATACGACCTTTAGACAAATCATTGAGGCCACTTTTCCAATGGGAAGCATGACAGGCGCTCCCAAAATCAAAACCATGGAGCTCATTGACCAATTCGAAAACTTCAAAAGAGGCTGGTTTTCAGGCGCCTTGGGTTTTATAAACGAAACTGGGGATTTTGACTTTTCGGTAATAATCAGAAGCATCATCTTAGATCAATCGAGTAAAAAACTCTATTTTGCTGTAGGCAGTGCCATCACCATCGATGCCGAAGCTGAGCAAGAGTATGATGAATGTCTGCTAAAAGCAAATGCTATCCTGGAGGTCCTTAGTGGAAAATAAAGAAAGTAATCCTAGCCAAATCATACGAAAAATAATCCATGTCGACATGGATGCCTTCTATGCCTCGGTGGAGCAACTGGACCATCCTGAATGGCGTGGAAAGCCTCTGGTAGTTGGGGGGAATGCAGCAAGAGGCGTGGTGGCAGCCGCTAGCTATGAAGCGCGAAAATATGGAATTCACTCAGCCATGTCCTCCGTTTTGGCAGCTAGGAAATGTCCGCATCTTATTTTTGCACCTCATCGATTTGACCGCTATCGGGAGCTCTCACGTCAGATCAGGGAAATATTTTTTGAATACACTGACTTGGTCGAGCCCCTTTCTTTGGATGAAGCATTTTTGGATGTGACGGAAAATAAAATGGGACTCAAATCCGCCATTTTAATCGCCAGGCAGATACGGCAAAAAATCAAGGAAAAAACAGGACTGAATGCCTCAGCCGGGGTCAGCTACAATAAGTTTTTGGCAAAAATTGCTTCCGATCTAAATAAGCCCAATGGACAAGCAGTGATTTTGCCTGAAGAAGCCGAAGAATTTTTAGAGAAGCTGCCGATCAAAAAATTCTTTGGAATAGGAAAGGTCACAGCCGAAAAAATGGAAAAACTCGGAATATTCAATGGCAAAGATCTCAAAGAGTTTTCCCTCCAATTCCTCACCAAGAAATTTGGCAAGTCCGGCCTTCACTACTACAATATCGTGCGGGGAATTCACCTGTCTGAGGTTCAGCCTCACCGAGTCCGAAAGAGTCTCAGTGCAGAAAACACTTTCGAAAAGGACCTCATCAGCCTGGAGGAAATGGAAATGGAGTTAAAATCAATTTTCGAAGAGGTAATCAAGCGAACCCAAAAAGGAGGAATCAAAGGCAGAACGGTAACGCTCAAGCTTAAATACGCTGACTTTACCCAGCAGACTCGGAGCAAAACCTTGGAACAGTATCCCGAACCGGCTCAAATCTGGGAAGTGGGTCTAGAGCTGCTAAGGCAGGAAGAAATTCCCAAACCCATCCGGCTCTTGGGGCTCGGACTGTCCAACCTCAATATCACTGAAGAACAGGTGCATTTTGGAGAGCAACTGAAAATCCCTTTCGAATAGATCCTAGCTATTCAAATAAGACTGAATGGCCTTCCCGAGGCGAGTGAAGGTATCCTTAAAAACATCCTCATTCTCCTCCAATAGCGTCACTCGAAATCCTCGCAAATCCGAACAAAAAGAAGAAATCGGAACGACACAAATCCGCTCAGCAGCTAGTAAATAATAGACAAATCGCTTATCCAATGGCATATTCGGTTCAGTGAGCCAAGAATCCAGTAAGTCTTTTAATTTCTGGTCTTCGATCGGCAGAAACTGATTTTCAGAAAGTCTCCCTTCCTCAAAAACAATGGTATTGTAAAAAGCCCCCTGGGTTGGATTAAACTTGATTCCATCAATTTCACCCAAAATCTCCCGCATCCATTCACTTCGCTTCCCAATTTGTGCATTCGCTCTCCCTCGATAGGAGAAATAGGCAGGATGACTCATAATCCTTGGAATGGATAGCTGGGGTAAAATGGTCGAGCAAACCTCGATCATCTTGGCATTTTCTAATGTCTGGCAGAGTTTGGAAAACTCTTCAGAAGCTTCCCGATTGTAAAACTCCATCCAACCGCAACGAGCCCCAGGCCATGGGAATTCCTTGGAAATTCCTTTCAATGAAATGGCAGGACGGTTTCCGATTACTTCAGCGAGGGCGACTGCTTTGATGCCATTGTAGGTAATATTCTGATAGATCTCATCAGCGATTAGCAGAAGCTTAAATTCCTCGGCTATTCTCACAAAGCCTTCCAAAATCTCTTTGGGATACACCATCCCGGTTGGATTGTCGGGGTTGATAATCAGAATCCCAACAATGGAGGGGTTGTATTTGACTTTCAGATACAGGTCCTCCATGTCCGGAAGCCACTGATTATCCGGATCGAGTTTGTAGGTAATTGGAGCCGCATTGGCATGAGCCGCCTCTGCAGAGCTGTGGGTAGAGTATGCAGGAGAAGGACCGATGATCCGGGCCGTTGGTACCAAAAATTGATACAGTTTGGCGATGGCATCCCCTAGCCCATTGAAGAATAAAACATCTTCCGCCGAAATTTGAGCGCCTCCTTTTTCATTATTGAGATCAGCAAGAAATCTCCTAGTTTCCAGAACCCCTTTGGAGTCGGCATATCCGTAGGTTTGATCTTCCTTAAGCAGCTCGGCAATGATGGATTTCATCCAGTCTGGAATCCGATTACTCTTCTGGATTGGATCCCCGATATTCTCCCAGGTCATCCCATAGCCCAAGGCCTCGATTTGCCTTGCTTTCTTGACAATTCCACGAATTTCATAGGAGAGTTCTTCGGCTCCTGGTCTGAGGAGTAGCTGTCTCATAGTGTAATAGGCTGGTTGGTGAAAAATTTCGTCACAAAGAAAAGGAAAAGTAAGGTGATTTTTTAAATGCAAGGCGAAAAGGAAAATCCAGAAGCTTACGAAACTTCTTTCAGCCTAACAGGTTTACCCAAAGGATTTTCCAACTTGATTATATCCTTTCCGTTTACCTATTTTATTGCTCGATTTCCTTCCTTTAAAATTCTATTTCTAAGTGGTTTTTATCCGTATTCTGTTCTTTCTGCTCTTTCTAGGGCTTATTGATTGGTATTCTTACCAAGCCTTCAAAACACTTTTTCCAAATCAAAACTGGGTCAAAATCGGATTTTGGGCATTTTCAATAGGGATTTACCTATTCGCAATCTTCGTTTTCCTGACTTTTGACCGAATCAATGTTGGTTTGAATTTCGGAAGGCTAATCTCCCTTCTGGTACTTTCTATCCTTCCCAAGCTGATTATTCTGGTTTTTCTTTTCGGTGAAGATATCACACGTGTTGTTAGAGGTGTTTTTCAGTCGATCAGTGGAACTAACAATGGGGATTTCTTGCCAGAGCGACGGAAATTTATCAGTCAAACCGCCCTGCTACTTTCTGCCATTCCTTTTTTGGGAACCCTGCATGGGGTATTGATTGGAAAATACCGCTACCGGGTGATGAAGCATACCCTGGAATTTGATGACCTACCGGAGGAATTTGATGGATTTACTATCACCCAAATTTCGGATATCCACTCCGGAAGCTTCGACAACAAAGAGAAACTCGAATACGGAGTGGACCTGATCAATCAGCAGGAGTCCGATATGATTCTATTTACGGGTGACTTGGTGAATAATCATGCAGGAGAAATGGAGCCCTGGATCGAGACTTTCCAAAAGCTAAAGGCTCCGATGGGTAAGTATTCCATTTTGGGTAATCATGACTATGGGGACTATGTGGCTTGGCCAAGCAATGAAGCCAAAGTCCAGAATCTTCAGCGCCTTTGTCAAATTCAAGAAGAATTGGGCTTCAAACTTCTTCGAAACGAAAACATAAAAATTCAAAAAGGTAATTCCAGCATAGACCTAATCGGGGTGGAAAACTGGGGAAAAGGCTTTGCTCAATACGGGGATCTAAACAAAGCTACCGCCAATCTGGAGGAAAAAAGTTTTAAGATTCTGATGAGTCACGATCCCTCCCACTTTGATGAGGTAGTCAAAAAATTCTCCCAACTGATCCATCTCACCCTAAGTGGGCATACCCACGGAATGCAGTTTGGAATTGAAATTCCTGGATTTATCAGATGGAGTCCCGCTTCCCTTCGATATCCAAAATGGGCCGGGCTCTATGAAGAATTGGGTCGCTACCTCCACGTCAATCGGGGTTTTGGATTTTTGGCCTTTCCGGGAAGAGTGGGAATTTGGCCGGAGATTACGGTGCTGGAGTTGAGGAGGAAATAGGAATACATTAATATGACCTATGGAAAACCTAACTCTACCCTTTTTTTGAATCGAAAAAAGAACAAAACTGGATTATCATCCCTCTGAATATTTAAAGCTCGCAACCTCTCTAGGTAAAAATTATCTTTTGTTTCAACCTCCTTTAATAAATCTAGTAACATAGGGGCATCTATCATGAATAGATGATATCCTGGTTGAGAACTGAGCTCTACACTAATTCCAATCGAATTGATGTCAGGAATAATAGTCAAATCATTCTCAATATTTTTTATTGGGTAAGCTATTTGTGACTTTTTATCCCAAATAGCCATTTTAGAGTAAATTCCTTCTCCATAGCCTAAAAACATAAAGTCAGAATGGACTTGTAAATTATTGGAAAAATAAGCCAAATTAAACTCTCTGGCCATGTTGAGCTTACCTAGTTCAGAACCAGTACTGATTCTTGAATAATCAATCTCCCGTTCTGAAAAGCGAACACGGTAGATATTTTTGAGCTGATCACTATCAAAGTCCAAAAAATATGGATTTTCTGTATCAGAAAAATAAAAACCTTCTTTATCCCATTTTGGAAAGATATGGTGATCCTTACCCATCCCATATTTGGATTGATCTTGAGAAAGAAACTTTTCATTTAAATCAATTTGTTTTAAAAACTTAAAGGACGAATCAAGAATAATAATCTGATTACTTTGATACGATTTATTCTCCCGAGTCAGGTGATACTTACTATTGAACCACTTGAAATCCGTCAATGGACCTAGTGTATCTAATTTCAAATCGCGTCCTTTTTTCTCAAAAATGTTTTGAAAAACCAGTTTATTGGTAGCATTACTATAGATAATTATCTCTTCATCAGATAGGAGCTGCACATCTCTCTGAAATTTATACTCTCCCGGTCCTTCACCTTCAGTTCCGATCAGCCTTAATAGATTCCCTTTCCAATCAAATTGAAAGATTCTCTGAGTGATTTTCCTGTCTGTTATAAGTATTTGTTCTTGATCAAAATACACGTCACTTACCTCCCCGATCAACTCCCTATCATCCAAAGGAACTATAAAACAGGTATCAAAAAATTGACTGGCTTTGAAGGTGATCGGCTGGTCAAGGTCAATCAAAATCTCTTTTTCTTCTGTATCAGATCTATACTCCTGCTCGGAGTTACAGGAAAACAATCCTATGACAATCAAAAAAAGAAAAGATCCTCTAAATATAGACTTCATAATTAGTCAGAAAATATCAATAGACTGTCAGTTATTTTAAAAAATTCAAGCTACTCTTTACCTTTTTTCAATCCTGCTTTCAGCATCATTCCCTGCGAAATAACCAGAAAAACCATGGCCATCGCAGTAAAATTAGGGACAGTATTTACTTCATTAAGCCAAAAACCACTTTGCCATAAAGAAAGGCCTCCAATCACCAAGGCAATCAGAATCATGGCTATGTGAAATCTAAATCTTCGCTGACTCATGGGCTAAAAATATTTTATGTAAGAAATCAAACTAATTGTTAAAAAACAACCCCCTCAAGAATTTCTTTTTGAGGGGGTTGATTAAGGTTTAAGGCTACGGCGGACTTGGAATAATCTAATAAAAATACAATTTTGATATTATTTATGCGAACAATTCGATCATCAGAAATACCTAAATCATCTTTTTAAATACTTAAGTCAACTTCTTGATTTTCTTTCTATGCTTTAAATATTTGAACGCATAAAGTAAAAGAAGAAAAAGGATATTAAAATAAACAATTAATTCAAGCCTTGAAATATTGGCAAATCGATAAATAATAAAATCTTTAGAAAGGCTATATATAAATATAGCTATACCGAATAGAGACCAAATAAAGATAAAGATATTGTATGGGATCCTTAATTTCATAATTGTTAACTTTTATACATCCAGACTTATAACTGTTCCCCCAGATAAGATCTTTAGAACACTAAACCCAGTTATATTCTGCATTTATTTCTCTTTTTTATTCCAGCTCCATGAATTAGTATAATTTCTTAAAAGGTATTTTAAGAAAATCCCAACCCAGTACATTACAGTTAAAACACCTATCCTTTTTAATATAAAATCCATTGTTGCCATATTGATATGTCAAGATGCGATCTACATACAAGCTCCAAAACCACCAGTATCCAACCTGACAAAACCAAGTCAGGTGAATAAATGACTATTGGAACTTGGGCATTCATCATGTCAATTAAACAAATAGAAAAACGTTTTTTCTAGTAAAACTAGATACTAAATCGAAAAATCAAAAAAATTGTTTCAACTGGACTATCCGAAAAACCATTGAAACTGATTGAAATAAAACCTTAAAACAGAATTTAATTTTTTTTTCCATCTATTAATTTGAAATTAGTTTTTGAAGCAATGAGATTTTGCGAAGAACACAGAAAAAAATTTTTAGAAAAAAAATTTAGCTTTTGTCTCCTTGCCTATTCCAATCTTTGAAAATAGAAACTTCAAGTTCACACTACCGAATTCAAGGTTAATAGGCATTCTTTAAGATTTCTAAAAGTTGATGAATTTTTCGGAACTCCAAATTTTTTGAAACCCGTTCCTTTAATCAAAAAAAATCCTGCTTTTGGAAAAGCAGGATAGCAAGAAACCTTTGAGTCCGCTGTGGCGGACTCAAAGGTGAAGTTTACTTCAAATTCTTATACCGAATTCGCTTTGGAGTCACATCACCAAGCCGTTTTTTCTTGTTCTCCTCATAGTCGGTGAAGTTTCCTTCAAACCAATATACCTGAGAATCACCTTCGAATGCCAAAATGTGGGTACAAATTCTATCCAAGAACCAACGGTCGTGGGAAATGATCACCGCACAGCCACCGAAGTTTTCCAAAGCTTCTTCCAAAGCTCGTAGCGTGTTTACATCCAAGTCGTTGGTAGGTTCATCTAAAAGCAGCAAGTTACCGCCTTCCTTGAGCATCATGGCCAAGTGAACCCGGTTCCGCTCCCCTCCTGAAAGCACCCCGACTTTCTTCTCCTGATCTGCTCCGGCAAAGTTGAACTTGGACACATAGGCACGGGAATTCACTTCCTTGTTGCCTAGTTTCATATGCTCATTCCCATCCGAAATAATCTGATAAACCGTCTTATTCGGATCCAAAGAATCATGTTCCTGATCCACATAAGCCAGTTTAACGGTCTCTCCGACTTCAAAATTACCTGAATCGGGCTTTTCCTGCCCGGTGATCAGTTTAAACAAAGTGGTTTTACCAGCTCCATTTGGACCGATGATTCCGACAATCCCGCCTTGTGGCAAAGCAAAGCTTAAGTTTTCAAACAATAACTTATCCCCATAAGCCTTCGAAACATTATTTGCCTCTATCACTTTGGCACCCAAACGCGGACCCGGCGGGATGAAAAGCTCCAACTTCGCTTCTTTCTCTTTTGCTTCTTCTCCGACCAGTTTATCATAAGCATTTAGACGGGCCTTGCCTTTAGACTGTCGGGCTTTGGGCGACATACGAATCCATTCCAATTCCCGCTCCAAGGTCTTCTGACGCTTGGATTCAGTTTTTTCTTCCTGCTTCAGTCGGTTTTGCTTTTGCTCCAGCCAAGAGGAATAATTCCCTTTCCACGGAATCCCTTCTCCCCGATCCAGTTCCAAAATCCATCCGGCTACATTATCCAAGAAGTATCTATCGTGAGTCACCGCTATGACCGTACCCTTGTAGTTTTGCAAGTGCTGCTCAAGCCAGTGGACAGATTCTGCATCCAAGTGGTTGGTAGGTTCATCCAAGAGGAGTACGTCCGGCTCCATAAGCAGGAGACGGCAAAGGGCCACTCTTCGCTTTTCTCCTCCGGAAAGATTGGCTACGTTGGCCTCAGCAGGCGGAAGTCTCAAGGCATCCATAGCCTTGTCCAGCATGACATCCAGTTCCCAAGCATTGGCTGCGTCCAGTTTTTCCTGAACCTCACCCTGACGCTCGATCAGCTTATTCATCGCATCCGGATCTTCCATCAAGGCCGGATCCATGAATTTTTCGTTGATCTCTTCAAATTCTTTGAGCAGATTGACCGTATCAGCTACGGCTTCTTCCACGACTTCTTTGACGGTTTTGGTCGGATCGAGCTTAGGTTCCTGCTCCAGCATTCCTACTGAGTATCCTGGTGAAAAGACCACTTCGCCGAGGTAATCCTTGTCAATGCCTGCAATAATCCGGAGCAAGGAAGACTTACCCGAGCCATTCAAACCTAGGACACCGATTTTGGCACCATAGAAAAATGAGAGATAGATATCTTTGAGTACTTTTTTCTGCGGGGGATAGACTTTTGAGACCCCTGCCATCGAAAAGATGATTTTTTCTGCGCTCATGCGTTGAATTTTTCCTGAAAATTTGCGTTAAATAGCAAAGATGCAAAAAAAGGCCATTCTTAGGATAAGTGCTTTTGAATTAATTAATTTGCGGAAAATTGAAAACAACCACCTAACCTACTGTAGTGCAATGGAGCATCCGTACGGATATATCAAAGACAACAAGGTCTTTCTGAAGGGATTTTTGGGAAAACCTGATCGGGAAATTGGAGAGGTGAAAGAAGATGAACCTTCGACCATTGCCTATTTTGAGGATAGATTTGCTCAGATTCAGGAGAAGGTAGAGAAGCTCAAAAAGGATATTGAAGAAAACCAAAACAAGGGTTCCTTCCTCATGAAGCTGATTCACCTGCGTGATTCGCTCTATGAATCCGATGCTTTGGGTGATTTCGTGCCGATGATCGAAGAGCTGAACGGCCTGGAAGAATACCTCAATGAAATCATCCAAGCCAATCGTGCCAAAAACCTAGAGATCAAAAAGGGTCTTATCCAAGAGGCAGAAGCTCTCAAAGATGATACAGACTGGAAAGAAACAGCACAGGCATTTAAGGACCTAAAAATGCGCTGGATCAAAACCGGTCCGGTAGAAAAAGAACTCGAAGAGGAGATTGAAAATCAATTCCAAGAAGCGGTTCAGCATTTCTTCGAAAACCGTAGACATTTCTTCGAAGGCATGGCCCTTCAGGCTGAGGAAAACATCAAGGTCTATGAGTCACTAGTGGTACAGGCCCGAGAAGCTCATGACTTGCCAGATGCGAAGATGGCCTTTGAGATCAGTAAAAAAATCCAAAAAGAATGGAAGTCTGCGGGGAAAGTTCCTGCCGAAAAGCGTCAGCCTCTTTGGGACGAATTTTCCAAGCTGAACAACCGAATCTTCTCCAAATACAAGCGAACACTCAATCCAGGTCCACAAATGCATCCCCGAGAGGTGATGAAAAAGGTGGAAACGCTGACTGAAGAAATCAAGAAACTGGCCGGAAAGGACACTTCACCTGAGTTGATCGCAAGAGCGAAGGAAATTCAGCAAGAATGGAGAAAGCTTCCTCCCAGAAAACCAAAAGACGCGAATTTACTAGCGCGGTCCTTTCAATTCTTCTCAGACATTGTTTTTGAGAAAGCTTTCTTGGACAAGCTTGTGCATGGAAAGTATGCTGATTTTGATCAAAAATCAGAAATGGAACAAAATCAGATCAAAACTGCTTTACTGAGAGATCTTCTTCATCGAGATCAAACAGAATATGAGACTGCTCAAAATAATTCGGACAATTTTCAGGTCAGGAGCAGCGATTTTGAAATCATGATGAAGAAAAAGTTATTTGGACTGAAGCGGAAAGTAGACGTAAAAAATTATGTTTTGAAGCAACTTTCTCAGAAATAATCAGTACAAGCTTACATATTTAAAAAAATAGATAATTTTGCAGCCTTTAAACCCGGATTATACATTAGAATCCGTAATGAAAGTTCAAAACACAATAAAATCAAGCATTTAGCGAATGAAGCATAGCATCGCTACGGTGATTGAGCTAGATGCAGTAAAGCGTTTGATTTTGAAGTGTTTTGAGCTTGTAATAGGAAGTCTAATGAATACTACGGGTTAAATTCCGGAACACTCTAAAACGAATACTATGTACTGGACACTCGAACTAGCCTCCTACTTGGAAGATGCTCCATGGCCAGCGACCAAGGACGAATTGATTGATTATGCAATTCGCTCTGGTGCACCGATGGAAGTGGTAGAAAACCTCCAAGAACTGGAAGATGATGGAGAACCTTATGAGACCATCGAAGAAATTTGGCCGGATTACCCGACCAAAGATGATTTCTTCTTTAATGAAGATGAATATTAATGCCAAAGCCTCGGATTTTTTCGGGGCTTTTTCTTTCTACCTGGGATTTTAAATTCCCAAGACCTGCCTCAGTCGGGAATACCCGGTCTTGCTCACAGGTAGCTTTTTCCCATTTCTCAAAAAGACTAAATAGCTATCCTTTTCATAGGGCTCTATCCGTGTGACTTCATTGAGATTCAAAATATAGGACCGATGAATCCTAGCAAAACGATCGGGCGAAAGTGCCTCTTCCAAGGACTTCATGGTCATCTTTTTTAAGAAAGCCCCTGATTCGGTAACAATATTGACATAGTCATCTGCCGCTTCGAAGTAGCTTACCTGATTGACAGGGATAATTTTGATTTCATTTTTCACCCGTACCACGAGACGCTGACTTTTTTCGGCAAGCGAAGAAATAGCCGAATTTTGCCCACCTTGCTCCACTTCATATCGCTCCAGAAAACGGTTTAATGCTTGCTGGAATCGTGATTTAGAAAAGGGCTTTAACAAATAGTCTATCGCCTTGGCGTCAAAAGCAGCTAGCGCATACTCATCAAAAGCCGTGGTAAAAATCACAGCGGGAGGCTCATCCAAAAGCTCTAGCATCTCAAATCCCGTGATCTTTGGCATCTGAACATCCAGAAAAATCAAGTCAGGCTGATACTTTTGAATGGCTTTCAATCCTTCAAAACCATCCTGACATATTTCCAAAATTTCGAAACGACTATCTGATCTCAGAAATTCTTCGACTATACCCGCAGCTAGGGGTTCATCATCGATAATGAGGGTTTTGATCATTTTGGCTGGGGGATTTTCAAAGTGACAGTAAATATATTTTCTTCTGAAAGGGTGCTGAGCAGATCATTTCTACCAAAAAGTAAATAAAGCCTACGCTTCACAGAACTCAGTCCAAAGCCCAATCCTTTTTGTTGGGGAACTTCTGAGTCGTATGGATTCTGCAATTTGACCAAAAGATAAGGCGACTCGACACTAGCCTGAACTCGAATTTGAACATCTCCCCTTACTCCGTACAACCCGTGTTTGATTGCATTCTCAAGGAGAGGCTGAATCAAAAGTTGAGGAATCTGCAACTCACGGGAATCATCCGAAATATCAAATTCGACTTTAAGTCTATGTCCAAAGCGTACCTTTTCGATTTGAAAATACATCTCCAAGTACTCCAACTCCTCCGATAAAGTAGTCCAGGACTTCAGATCCTTTCGGATAGTTCCCCGCAGAAAATCTGACAGTAACAATACCATTTCTCTGGCTTTTTCAGGCTGACTGACTACCAAAGCACTGATAGAATTGAGACTGTTAAACAAAAAATGCGGTTGCAATTGCTGCCTTAACTGACTCAACTCGGCTTCCTTGCTGAGCTCCAGCATATGCAATTCCCGATCCTGACTTTGCTCCTGCTCCTCCAATCGGGAGACAAGCATGGCTATCAGGCTAATCATGACTCCAGCCAATGCCAAAATAGCCCATCTCAAATAGAGGTTTTGCTTTAAAAAGTCCACATAATCAGGATAATCGACAAATATCCAAGCCATAGTCAGCTTATGGATAAATATCAAAAGGAATGAAAGCGCAAGAGGCAAAGCCAATAGAATTAGAATCTTCCCGCTTTTAGGATTGTAAAAAGTGAAAATCCTATCTAAGACCGTCACCATTCCAACAAATACAAGCGAAAAAACACTACTATCCACTCCAGCAATCAGATCCTCAACACCATAGTAGCTCAGGACCAAAAAAGAACCAAGGAGCCAGGCTAATCCTGCTCCTTGGATAATCCAATAGTATGTTCTGGTAGATCGAAAAGCTCTAGCAAGCATTTATTGCTGATTTTTTCTTCAAAATCAATTAAAAGGATCTGATTTCCAAACCACCGAAGAAACAGGTGCCTCGAAGAACCAATACTTTCTCCGGATCTACTTCTGTCTGACTATACATTCGCTTATCTTCTACACCTGCAGCGATATTGGTGATCTCGACACGGACATCCCAGTGGGGAGGCACAAGAATCTTAGTCCCTCCAAAGATTACATCTATCTGTAGATAAACAGTTCCTGAAAAATCTGCCTGCGTCAGATCCAGATCTATTCCTCCAAATGCTGCAGTCAGTTTTCCACCTTCAAATTTCTTGGATAAAACTCGCTTATTCACTCCTGAGAAAATTGCATCGATATTGACCCGATCATTGTAAGAAATCCCAGAAATACCCTGAAAATTTTTCTTGGCTCCATCCGAGGTATTTGACTTCGACTCATCTGAACCGGCTTGAGCCTCTGCACTGCTGGAATCGCTGGAGTCCAAAGGACTTGATTTGAATTGCTTATTATGCATTTGCTGCTGCACATTCTCCATGATTCGTTTTTCCTTTTGCTTCTGCGTGATGAGGTAGATACCCAATGCTATCAAGCCGAGCGGAAGTAGGTAATTTTCAAGACCGAAATCAAAATAGAATTCCCGCTCTAGCAGAAAATACACCCCGAAAAAGAGCATGATAAATCCAAAAAAGGATTTGAATTGATGCTTAATCGATACCACAAGGCCAATTACAATGAGAATCATGGGCCAACTGAGTAACCAGGAGGGATAGAAAATCCCGATCTTACGAAGTAAAAGTAAAACGCCAAGGCCGAGGATAATGAACCCGAATATCAGGCCTCCGTCATTGTTGGATTTTGGTTTAGAATAGTTTGCCATCGCTTTGTTTGTTTAAAATTGATGATCAAAACTATCTCTGCTACTGCCAATTCAAGAATGCTATTCGACTAGGCTGTTGAAAAATCGGTGAATGCGCCTAAAAAGTCGGTAAAAACTCCGGAGAATTTTACCGACCGTTTCTCCTTTCGGCCAAATACTCTGCGTAATCCATATCTTCCGGCGTGGTAATCTTAATATTTTCCGGATTTCCAGAGATAAGTGTCACTTCCCAGCCCTGATGCTCATACACGGTTGCATCGTCTGTAAACTGTGGTAATTCGGTAACCTGAAAAGCCTTTCTGATCCGCTTCAAATCAAAAGTTTGTGGAGTCTGTACCAAGCGGAAATATTGACGCTCTTGATAAAAGTTTTTTCCATCGTCAGTAAGCTTTCGAATGGAATCTTTCAAGGCAATCACAGCTACCGCGCTTCCTTTTTCCTCAGCTTTTTCAAAACTCTCTTGGATGACCGACTCATTCACAAAAGGCCGCACGCCATCGTGGATAGCCACTAAACCTTCCTCAAAAGAAATTGCGGAAATCCCGTTTTTAACAGACTGAAATCTGGAATTACCGCCCGCTACTAGCTGATGGGGTATCTGGAACTGAAACTTCTCACAGAGCTCGTTCCAATAAGCAAAATCGTCTTTGGGAATCACCAAAATCAATTCAATCGCTGAATCCACTTGATGAAAAACTGATAAGGTATGCATCAGAATTGGCAAACCTGCTATCGGAAGATATTGCTTGGAGATGGGTGCACCCATACGCGTCCCTCGACCTCCGGCTACTAGTACAGCCGCTTTTTGCATTTTATTTTTTTGCAAATCTAAAGTTTCAAAATTTACTTCAGGTCAATTCCTGATTAAGTCCCTGTAAAAATAAAAAAAGCTCCTTTTGGGAGCTTTTAGTATTTAGAGAATCAGCATCGCATCTCCGTAGGAGAAGAACCGATACTTTTCTTTGATTGCTTCTTTGTATGCTTTCATGATCAAATCATAGCCTCCGAATGCCGCTGCAGTCATCAATAAAGTAGATTCAGGCAAATGGAAATTCGTAATCATCGCATTGGCGATCTTGAACTCGTAAGGCGGAATGATAAACTTATCAGTCCATCCGCTGGAAGCTTTCAGATGATTGCTGGCAGTCACAGAAGATTCCACCGTCTTGAGAACGGTCGTACCCACTGCTACCACGCGCTTTTTGTGATCTAGGGCTTCGTTGACGAGCTTGACGGTTTTCTCAGGAATATCATAATTCTCTGAATCCATCTTATGCTTCGTCAAGTCTTCGACATCTACTTGTCTGAAAGTACCAAGACCCACATGAAGCGTAATCGGCGTCACTTCGATACCTTTCAGCTCCAATCGCTTCAAAAGATGCGGTGTAAAGTGAAGCCCTGCTGTAGGCGCAGCTACTGCACCGACATTCTTCGCAAAAACAGTCTGGTAACGGTCGCGATCTTCAGGCTCTACCTTTCTGTCAATGATTTCTTTCAATAATGGAGTCTCACCTAAGGTGTCGATAGCCTTGTAGAACTCTTCGGGAGTGCCATCGAAAAGGAATCTGATCGTACGACCCCTGGAGGTGGTGTTGTCAATGACTTCAGCTACTAAGTCAGAATCGCCGAAGTAAAGTTTGTTTCCTACACGGATTTTTCTCGCAGGATCTACAAGAACATCCCACAGTCGGAGTTCAGGATTGAGTTCGCGAAGAAGAAAAACTTCGATCTCAGCTCCTGTCTTCTCTTTGTTGCCGTATAATCTTGCCGGGAATACTTTGGTGTCGTTGGTGACAAAAACATCACCTTCGTCAAAATAATCCAGAATATCTTTAAAAGATCGATGCTCAAATTCCCCGGTTTTACGGTGAACGACCATCAAGCGTGATTCATCCCGATTGGGCGTTGGATACAAAGCAACAAGCTTTTTGGGGACGTCAAATTTGAAATCTGATAATTTCATAGAGAAGTTTTAGATGAATGGGATTCTTTAGAGTTTTTTCACTCTAAAAAGTGCAAAGATAAGAATATAATGTGCAAAATCCGCTAACTTTAGAGATTGATTTCACCAACTATAATGCCATGTTATTTTTGAGACTTTCTTGGGAAAGCTTCCGGTTCGCTATCAACGCACTGAAATCTAACCTTACCCGTACCACCCTTTCTCTATTGGGTGTGACCGTAGGTATCTTCGCGATCATCGCGGTATTCACACTGGTTGACTCCCTTGAAAACAATATCAAATCATCCTTTTCCTTTCTAGGAACCAACGTAATTCGTGTTGACAAATTCCCCTTCCAGTCTGGCCCTCCCGGAAATTTCCCCTGGTGGAAATATTTCAGAAGACCGAATAGCACCGTAGAGGAATATGAGTTTCTAAAAAGCAGATTGACCACCGCTGAGGGTATCACCATCGCAGCTTCTGCTAGCACCACTGTTGCAGCAGGAAGTAATGCTTTCCAAGGTGTACAATTGACCGGAGCCTTCGAAGACTACTCAGACGTCTACGATGTACCCATCGAGGAAGGGCGTTTTTTCAACGGAAATGAAATCAAAGCTGCCCGAAACCTGGCAGTAATTGGAAAAACTATCGCCACCACCCTATTCCCTAACGAGCCTGCACTGGGTAAAGAATTCAAAATGCGCGGACTCAAGTTTGTCGTAGTAGGTGTCTTGGAAGAAGAAGGTAGTGGGCTATTTGATCTTCCATCCAAAGACGAGGCCTGTATCATTCCTTACCCAACTTTCACCAAGCTTTTCAATACCGGGAAAAATGGTATCAATCCTACCATTGCAGCCAAGGGAAAAGAAGAAGATGTGGGTTTGGTCAATATTGAAAATGAAATGATTGGTCTCCTGAGAGCAAAAAGGGCATTGAAGCCAACCGAAGACGATACCTTTTCTCTAAACAAAACCGAGTTTCTACAAAATGCCATTGGGTCTGTATTTGATGTAATCTCAGGTGCAGGCTGGGTGATCGGAGGATTTTCGATCCTTGTTGGAGGTTTTGGTATCGCCAATATCATGTTCGTATCGGTACGTGAGCGTACCAACATCATCGGAATTCAAAAGTCGCTGGGAGCTAAGAATTACTTTATCCTTTTCCAGTTCCTCTTTGAAGCGGTCTGCTTAAGTCTAATCGGAGGAGGGGTTGGAATTATTCTAGTGTACTTCCTCAGCTTTGTGCAGCTTGGAAGTTTGGACCTAGTCCTCTCCCCTGCCAATATCATTTTAGGTTTGGGTGTCTCATCGATTATCGGCGTGGTATCCGGAATCGTACCGGCAACCCTGGCCGCCCGACTAGATCCTGTTGAGGCGATTCGAACAGCTTAAAAATAATTGCTATCAAAAAAGGGAAGCTTTCAACGGCTTCCCTTTTTTTGTTTTGATAAAATTTATTCTCCGAATCGATCAAGTCTTCTGACCGCCTTGCTATTCTTCTTCTTTCTTTAGAGAATGCCTTTACTTCATGAGACTGCCACGCTTCGCTCGCAGTGACGTTCCCTCTGATAAAAACATTATTTTTTCCAAAAAACCTTATTCTTCCATATCACCTGCCGGGTCAACTGGAATCAGACCTGAAGCAGCTTTGATTTTGGTTTCTAGCTCTTCCATCAATTCAGGATTGTCTAGAATTAAGTTCTTCACCGCATCTCGACCTTGACCTAGTTTTTCTCCATTATAAGAGAACCATGAGCCGGCTTTCTTGATAATATCAAACTCAACACCCAAGTCAATGATTTCCCCTACTTTGGAAATCCCCTGTCCGTACATGATGTCAAACTCCACCACTTTGAAAGGAGGTGCCACCTTATTCTTAACCACTTTGACACGGGTACGGTTACCGGTGACATTATCAGCACTTTCTTTGATCTGCCCGATACGACGAATATCCAGACGTACGGAAGCATAGAATTTCAAGGCATTACCACCCGTAGTAGTCTCAGGATTTCCAAACATCACCCCGATCTTTTCGCGAAGCTGATTGATAAAAATACAAGAACAACCCGTCTTATTGATTGCACCGGTGAGCTTACGCAAGGCCTGAGACATCAAGCGAGCCTGAAGACCCATTTTGCTATCTCCCATTTCACCTTCCAATTCACCTTTTGGCACCAAAGCAGCCACGGAGTCAATCACGATGATGTCAATTGCTCCAGAACGAATCAGATGCTCAGCAATCTCCAGAGCTTGCTCACCGTTGTCAGGCTGTGAGATCAAGAGGTTCTCGATATCGATCCCCAGTTTCTCGGCATAGGTCTTATCAAAGGCATGCTCCGCATCAATAAATGCCGCTAAACCACCCGCTTTCTGTGCTTCGGCAATGCAATGCATAGTCAAAGTCGTCTTACCGGAAGATTCCGGACCATAAATCTCAATCACACGACCACGGGGAATACCTCCAACTCCCAGAGCCAGGTCTAGACCAAGCGAACCGGTAGAAATAGCAGGAATATCCGCTACGTGATTGTCACTAAGCTTCATGACAGTGCCCTTACCATAGGCCTTCTCCAGTTTATCGATGGTCAGTTGTAGTGCTTTTAATTTTTCTGCGTTATTACTCATGTGGATATTGATATAGATATTTCAAATAAAGTTAAAACTTGCTAAGCCATGGCCAAAATCATCCGCCGACTTGCTTTCGATAGGCAAATTCGTATTTTTCGTCACTATTCGGCATGCTTTTTCGTACCAAGCATAAAAATACCAGCTTTTTGTCAGGGATTGTCATAAAAGATGAACGTAATTACTAAAATAACATCACTTCTTCTCGCTTTGGCTCTTTTTCAGCCTTCTCTATGGGCTCAGGAAAAAAACTTTCCTTTCACCTATGGGGAGGAGTTGAATTTCGAAGTAAGCTATGGCTGGTTTAACCTTGCTGATGCCAAAATGGTCATTGCCAAAAATCCCGAGAAAATCGAGGACAAGGAGCATTTCAAAATCGACGTCTACGGAAAAACCAAAGGGGCCGCCACCATTTTTGGAAGAGTAAATGACAACTGGGGCACGATTTGGAATAAAGAAACCAAGCTTCCCTCAAGATCTTATCGACACATCGAGGAAGGCAGATACCGAAAGCATGAAAAGGTGTATTTTGACCATCAGGAGAAAAAAGCCGTCATGGAACTCTATGATCGGGAGAATAAAAATCTGGAGAAGGTTCAGGAATTTGATCTTCCCGGCAGCGTGCAAGATATCGTCAGTGGATTCTATTACCTCCGGACCCTAGACTTGTCTAAAATGAACAAGGGACAGAGTGTAAACATCAAAGGTTTCTTTGACAAAGAAATATATAACATAAAATTAATCTACGAGGGTCAGGAGAAAATCAAAACCGACCTAGGCGAGGTAGATACCTACATTTTTTCACCACAAATCCCCAAGAACAAACTTTTCCGTGGCGAATACCCTGTGACTGTCTGGGTGACTCAGGATCAAAACAAAATTCCTGTGAAAATTAAGGCCAATCTCTTCTTGGGATCCCTGAATCTGGACCTGAAATCAGCCAAAGGACTTCGCTATTAACAGTCATAAATTCTTAACCCTGTCTTAACATTTCGGTCAAGGAAAGTCGCTGGGATTGATGTAAATTGGATAATTGCTGAACTAGGCCTCAAAAACTTGCTGCCTATCCTCAAATATTCTTTAATTTTATCCAAAATCAACTCCAAGAAACCCAATGGGCGACAAGAAGAAAATCAAAGTCCTGGTCGTAGATGACGAGCCGGACATTGTTGAGATTCTAAAGTACAACTTGCAGAAAGAAGGTTACGACGTCGAGACCGCCGAAGACGGAATCAAGGCGGTGAAAAAAGCCTCCAAATTTCATCCCGATGTCATACTACTCGATATCATGATGCCCAATCAGGATGGGGTCGAAACTTGCCTGCAAATCCGGCAAATCCCTGAGTTGAAAAATACCTTCATCATCTTTTTGACAGCTCGAATGGAAGAATACTCCGAAGTGGCTGCCTTTGATGTGGGCGCAGATGATTACATCACCAAGCCCATCAAGCCCCGAGCGCTGATGAGTAGAATCGCGGCGCTTTTCCGAAGGGAATCCAAAAAAGAACAGGAGCAATCGCAAATCAGCATTCGAGATCTAGTCATTGATCGAGGCAGCTACACGATCGAAAAATCAGGCAAAACCATCACCCTTCCCAAGAAGGAATTCGAACTATTGTTTTTCCTTGCCAAAAACCCTAATATGGTATTCAGTAGAGATGAGCTTCTTCAGAATATTTGGGGTGCTGACGTTTTTGTGCTGGCCCGCACCGTGGACGTACATATCAGAAAGGTTCGCGAAAAAATCGGAGACGACTACATCACTACTGTCAAAGGTGTAGGATACAAGTTCGATTTAGGATAATTCATGCTCAATACTTCCCGGGGGATTTCTTTTGTACTGGCTTTGGCCATTGCCTTGCTCGTCGTGGCTTTTTTATCCTTGCTCGACGAGGCAAGCTTTATTCTTATTTTGGTCGCAGGCGGCTTGGCTTTTTCATCTGCTTACCTGCTGATCACGATTACGCTGGAATTTTTGGTCTTTCGGGAGATCGGAAACATCTACACCATGCTGGAGAAGATTCAGAAAAAAGATCTCTCCGAAATCTCTGACAAAAAATCAAAGTCTTCCATCTCTCCGCTGCGAAAGATCAATGCCGTGATCAATTCCTATGCAGTTGCAAGGCAAAAGGAAATCGATGCACTTCAGAAAAACGCGGAATTCAGAAGGGAGTTTATCGCGGATATCTCCCATGAGCTCAAAACACCCATTTTTGCCACGCAGGGCTATATACACACCTTATTAGATGGGGCGATTGATGATAAGCAGGTACGGATGAAATTCCTGAAGCGAGCTGCCAAAAGCCTCGACTCCCTTGATAATCTAGTCCAGGATCTTCTGACGCTCAATCAGATGGAAAGCGGAGTGATCAAATTTGTCTTTGAAGACTTTGACCTGAAAGAAGTCATCGAAGAGGTCATGGAAGAGCTCGAGCATAAGGCCAGTAAGCGAAAGGTGCAGATTGATTTCAAATACGAAGCAGATAAGAACTATATCACTCATGCCGACCGGCAAAAAATCTATCGGGTCTGTCAAAACTTGATCTTCAATGCAGTCAAATACAATCATGACAAAGGAGAAGTCATCATTGGCTTGAAAGCTCACAAAAATCATATCCAAGTCGATATCAAAGACGATGGACAGGGAATCCCGCCGGAAGACTTGAAGCGGATTTTTGAGCGATTCTATCGAGTGGAGAAAAGCCGAAACAAAAAAGAAGGCGGAACAGGCTTGGGATTAGCAATCGTAAAGCACATTCTGGAAGGTCATAAAAGTAAAATCTCCGTTAGCTCTACAGTAGGTAAAGGATCCATTTTTAGTTTTTCATTGCCTTTGGTGAAAGAAAGTAATCCTGAAAATCCGTAAAAAATAAGCCCCACCTTTACTTTCGTCTTATCATCTTTACTGTATCTGAAAACGTAAACTCTGGGTAAAATTGTCCACTTTCTAGGAGTTTTTTAAACTCTTCGGGAGTCAGTCGAATTCCGGCCTGAGTCATATAAATGGGCTCACCCATGAGCCATGTTCGATTTTCTGAATCCGGATCGTTTATGGGACCCTTTACTCCCGTAGTATACCCTTGATTTTTTAGCTCATGCCCCAAAACTGATCGCATCAAATCAAAATTATCTAAAATAATGGGGGACCCCGTTGCTGTGAGTATTTTCAAATCCTCGCCTAGAATCAAAGTTTGCTCCCCATAGTCCTCGCCCACTTCATTCTCCTGCTTGACCAATCCTTTCGAATCCAAAATTAAAGGGATATCAGAAGGCATCTTTTCCGCCCAATTTGTCCTAAATTCATCGGAGTCGTAATCCAAGACAAATAAAAATCCTACTAACTGTCGATCGATACCTGTCAAAAATTTACTCCACATTTCGATTTCTAGTTCGATACGAGGGTTTTCAACTTTGACAAATCGTACAATCGCAACCTCTTTATCCAACTCACGGCTAACTTGCTGGCTACTTTCTGTCATTACCTCTGACGGAAATAGGGGATCAAACTTTCTTTCCATTGAAGCTTGGGCAAAGGACTTTCCAAACATGAAAAAACAAGCTAAAATTAATACCGATCTAATTTTCATTACTAGGTAATTTATATATCAATAATTCCGGGTCTCTTGCTGCACTAGACGCAAAAAGAAGTTGCCCATCAGGATCGACGGCAATAGCTTTTACAGGTTGACCTAAATTTAATATAGCTTGCGGATTTCCCTCCCAATCTAATTGATATACTTGACTAGGCAACAATCCAGACTTACGGATTTGCCCATCGGCCTGTCTCACTTTTTTACCAGAAAAAAGAAAGAAAATGGAAGACTTACTTCCCGATGAAGAAAAAAAATTCAATTCTTCATCTAATAAACCAACAGCCGACCTTGTTCCATCGGACAGCTCCTCAACCTGAATGAAATCCTCACCCCAATTCCATTTCTGAATTTGGAGTTTATCATCTTTTTCGGTCAAAATACCAAATTCTGGATATGCTCGAACCCCGTATGCAATCTTAGCTTCTGTCGGATGAGCGCAATAATAGGCCTGATGAGCTAGAGATTGAGATTCTCCACCGGGATAATCCCCATGGGTTTCAAATTGCTTTGTTGCCAAAGTATAGGATGCAAATTGATGCAAGTAGGTTGAACCAATCACCTTACCCTTGGCAAAAACCCTAGCTCCGATAAAGCGATCTCCATTTGTTTCAAAAGTAAATGAATTCAGGGGTTGCGGATTCTCTTTAAATAGATCTTCAACTGAATAGGTATAATTAAATAGACCATCGCCTATTATCAACTGATTATTTTGATAATCTGTCAAAAAATAGCCCCCTTCGGCCACTAACTCATTAGGACCCTCACCTCGTTTACCAAAATTCTTGACAGCTCCAGTTTTGAGGTCAATAAGTTTAAAAGTATAATCATTGGTAAGGTATTCATTCACCACAACCACACTATCAATATAGCCTAGAATGTACATATTCCTAAAAAAGGGGCTTCCATCTGCAACTTCAAATTGGATTCTTTCGAGTTGAATCTCCTTGATTGCGGAAAAATAATCTTCAAAACTATCACCCTTTTTAAATTCTTGACAAGAAACTAATAAACAAAAAAAAGCACCTAATATCCTTAAGAGAAAAACTCCCTCTAACTTGGTTAAATTTGAAACTACAGGAACGTCCATTGATTTAAGCAAGGCACAAGTAAGGTACGCCATAGTATTCCCTGTAATCAGGATTAAAGGTAATCTTACAAATAGGTGGTACAGGTTGGCCATTAATATCATAACATATAGCATCAACATCTCCGAGTTCACCTGCCGTTAATTCATTTCCGAAATTAAATTTGACATCGAGATGACCAGAATTAGATGATTGACCAATTGCGGTCAAAAGTGATCCACCTAAAAAAAGAAGCAAGACGAGTAAACCTATAAAATAATTTTTCATGATAATGCGTTTTCTTCAATTAAAATTATGTTATTCGTAAACTAATCAATAAATAAACAAATAGCCAAGTTTTTAGTCGTTTTTTGAAGTTAAACCACTGATTTCTATCGAGCTTTCCCAAAATTTTCCGAGCAACTTCACTTTCACGGGCTGCGGTAAATATGATTTTTTTTTAGTCTCTTTTAATTAATTTTAAAAAGACTTTATTATCGATATGAAGAAACTACCACTCTTTTTTCTAGTAATTTTAGCAGGATTTCTTTCTTCTTGCGAAGAGGGTACACAACCCTGCTACCCTATTGATAACAATCGGATTAATATTCAGGTATTAGACCAAGAAGGCAAGGATCTCCTGGATCAAACTAAGGAACTTGCCTTCAGCTCTAATCAGATTAAAATCTTTTATGAGCGCAACGGATCACTGGAGGAATTCTACAATGGACAAATGACCAACATGCGAAGAAATTTTCGAATCATTCCGCTCGAGGCAGGGGAAGACTTCTATAGTATGGAAGTCATCTTGGATACCGAAAAAACAGTGATCCAATGGAATGCCTCTGAGGCCGATACCCTCTTCGCCAATATTGTTCCAATTGGTGATCCGAATTATTGTCCTACAAGGATGATTAAAGAAGTCTATCATGAGGGAGAACTCAAATGGGGTGGATCTACATCCATGACCGGAAGAGGATTTACCATTGTCAAAGAGCTATAGTTTTCTTTTTCTACTTTCCAAATCCTTCCGCGGTGAAGGATTTTTTTTGAGCTTTCATTTCCCTACCTTTGCGCTCCCCTTGAAGTGACGGGGGAGATTCCATGAAGAAAGTAGATTTTAAGGCTCTTATTCTATTTGAAAACACGGATTACCTGGTGATCAACAAGCCGCCTTACCTGTCGAGCTTAGACGATAGGCACGAGGCGCAGAACATTCTGGACCTTGCCAAGATGCATACAGCAGATGCCCAGCTGTGTCATCGCCTGGACAAGGAGACCTCCGGATGTCTGGTGATTGCCAAGAATCCAGCCGCCTACCGGCACTTGGCGATGCAGTTTGAAAATCGAAAAGTCAATAAAGTCTATCATGCTGTAGTCGAAGGGATCAAGGAGTATGAGCAATTGCTCGTAGACCGCAATCTCATCGCCTCGGCCAAAGGAGTCGCCAAAGTCAGTAAGGAAGGCAAGCCTGCCCAGACGGTTTTTCATACTATGAAAACCTACCGGGCTCATTCCCTGATCGAATGCCGCCCCATCACAGGAAGGCTGCATCAAATCCGGGTTCATCTCGCTTACCTTCAATCTCCGATTTGTGGAGATGAGCTTTACGGCGGACGGCCACTTTATCTTTCTTCACTCAAGCGTCGCTTCAATTTGAAAAAAGAGACCGAAGAATTACCCATCATGCAGCGGGTTTCTTTGCATGCTTTTTCCATTGGATTTGAGGGTTTGGACGGAAAAGAGATCATCGTAAATGCTCCCTATCCAAAGGATTTTCAAGTCTTGGTAAATCAGCTGGAGAAAAACAGCTGATAATCAGCGTGAAAAAGTATTGCGAAATTCGGGTTTTTAAGGCTAAACCAATGAAAATTAGGAAGTAGCCTTGGAAATATTTTGCATGGAAAATAAAATACTTCTATCTTTGTGTCCCTTTTTGGGGGTCGAAAACATTTAACAAGCTAAAAATTAAACAGTTACACAGTGGATACTTTAAGCTATAAGACCATATCTGCCAATGACGCGACTGTAGACAAGCAATGGGTGGTAGTGGATGCCCAGGCTGCAGTTTTAGGTCGATTGGCCAGTGAGGTAGCAAGAATCTTGAGGGGGAAAAACAAGCCCAACTTCACCCCTCACGTGGATTGTGGTGACAATGTCATCGTAATCAACGCAGACAAGGTCAGACTGACCGGTAGAAAGTGGGACGAAAAGGTATATGTACGTCATACCGGCTATCCCGGTGGTCAGCGTATCTCTACACCAAGATTGCTAAAAGAGAAATCCTCAGCTATCCTAGT
Organism: Algoriphagus formosus; assembly: GCF_002807035.1. Classification (GTDB taxonomy): domain Bacteria; phylum Bacteroidota; class Bacteroidia; order Cytophagales; family Cyclobacteriaceae; genus Algoriphagus; species Algoriphagus formosus. The sequence goes on from NZ_NIUC01000002.1 coordinate 474,975, forward strand.
AGAGAAAGCCGTAAGAGGCATGCTGCCTAAAAACAGACTCGGAAGAAAAATGTACGGTAATCTGTATGTGTATGAAGGTGCGGAGCATCCTCATGAAGCACAGCAGCCAAAAACCATCACGCTCTAATCGATAAATCATGGACGTAATCAATACAATCGGTAGAAGAAAAACCTCCGTAGCCAGAATTTACCTAGCTCCAGGAAAAGGTGAAATTACCGTCAACAAAAAAGCGATCGAAACTTATTTCCCATTCGATCTACACCAAATCGTCGTAAAGCAACCTTTGACACTCGTAGGAGAAGAAGGCAACTTCGACATTCAGATCAATGTAGACGGTGGCGGAATCAAAGGACAGGCAGAAGCTGCCCGTATGGCGATCGCCAGAGCACTTTGTGAAGTAAATGAAGAGCACAGAGGCGCATTGAAAAAAGAAGGATTCTTGACTCGTGACCCAAGAATGGTCGAGCGTAAGAAGCCAGGACGTAGAAAAGCAAGAAGAAGATTCCAGTTCTCCAAGCGTTAATCGGAACTTCCTCCATTATATTAGAAACCAATTTATTTCATGTCAAAAATCGAATACAAAGACTTACTGGATGCTGGTGTTCACTTCGGACACTTGACGAGAAAGTGGGATCCCCGTATGGCTCCATTCATTTTTATGGAGAAAAACGGAATCCATCTTATCGACCTTAACAAAACCCTTGCCTGCCTCGAAGAAGCATCCGCTGCAGTCAAGCAGATCGTAAGATCAGGAAAGAAAGTGATGTTTGTCGCTACCAAAAAGCAAGCTAAAGACTTGGTAGCTGATGAAGCACGTCGTCTCAACATGCCTTACGTGACCGAAAGATGGTTGGGTGGTATGCTGACCAACTTTGCCACTATCCGCAAATCCTTGAAGAAAATGTCTTCTTTGGATAAGATGATGAAGGAAGATGCCTTCAAAAACATGGCAAAGAAGGAGAGACTGATGATCTCCAGACAAAAGGACAAAATGGAAAACGTACTAGGCGGTATCGCTGATTTGACTCGTCTTCCTGCGGCCCTATTTATCGTAGACATCAAGCGTGAGCACATCGCCATCGCTGAAGCACACAAGCTTGGTATCCCTGTTTTCGCTTTGGTAGATACGAACTCCAACCCTAACGAGGTGGACTTCCCTATCCCTGCCAATGACGATGCGTACAAATCTGTCAATCTTCTAGTAAAAGCATTTGGTGCGGCCATCGAAGAAGGTCTAGCTGAGCGCAAGAAAGAAAAAGAAGAAGCTAAACTTACCGAAGAGGAAGAAGCTAAAAGAGCAGTGGACGCAGAAACCAAAGAGTAAAATCCACACTGATTTTGAAATATTAAAAAATTGAACATCCGGCTCAGGTCGATGTTCAATTTTTTGTTTTAACCATTCGCCGGGCACCTTAATCAAGGCGCCGGAAAAAAAGAATTTCTATCGTTTAATTCCATAAATAGATCAAAAATGGCAATTACTGCACAAGACGTAAACAAACTGAGACAAATGACCGGTGCCGGTATGATGGACTGCAAAAAAGCTTTGACAGAAGCAGAAGGTGACTTCGACAAAGCAGTAGACATCCTTCGCAAAAAAGGTCAGAAAGTATCTGCTTCCAGAGCAGACCGTGAAACTAAAGAAGGTCAAGTTGTAACGCATGTATCCGAAGACGGAAAAACCGGAACCATCCTTTCTTTGACTTGCGAAACTGACTTCGTAGCAAAGAATGATGAGTTCGGAGCTTTTGCCAATACACTTTTGGACTTGGCAGTTGAAAAAGGAGCTAAATCAGCAGAGGAGCTTTTGGCTCTTCCTTTTGAAAACATCACTGTAGCCGAGAAAATCGTCGAAATGACTGGTAAAATCGGTGAGAAAATCGAAGTATCACATTTCGAAATCATCAACTCTGAAGCAGTAGTTCCTTATATCCACTCCAATGGTAAATTAGGTGTATTGGTAGGATTGACCAACACAGGTGGTGCTGATGTAGATGAAGCTGGAAAAGACGTTGCCATGCAAATCGCTGCTATGAATCCTGTAGCTGTTGATAAGGATGGCGTGGATGCTTCTACGATCGAGCGTGAAATCGAGGTAGGTAAGGACCAAGCAAGAGCTGAAGGCAAGCCTGAAGAGATGTTGGAGAAAATCGCAATGGGTAAATTGAACAAGTTCTACAAAGAGAACACCTTGCTTAGCCAGTCTTTTGTAAAGGACAACTCCAAAACCATCGCTCAGTACCTTGACGGTGTGAGCAAAGGCATGACTGTCTCTGCATTCAAGCGAATTTCTATCGGGTAATCATCCTGAAATAATTGATATCAAAACCCTTCTGGAGAAATCCAGAAGGGTTTTTCTTTGGATCAGCACAAAGAAAAAGGTCACTGCTTCCAGCGACCTTTTTCTTATTTTTTTCCCTTCAAAAATAAAAGCTTTTTGATCTAGCTTCTTGTCTCTTATTTCTCACTTCTATCTTAGGGTTCCAATGCGGCAACTCCCGGAAGCACCTTACCTTCCATATACTCCAGCAATGCTCCTCCGCCGGTAGATACGAAGGACACCTGATCACCATAGCCAAATTTATTAACAGCGGCAGCAGAATCTCCACCGCCGATCAGAGAGAAGGCTCCCTGCTGGGTAGCTTCTACGACCGCCTCAGCAATCGCCTTGGTTCCTTTGTCAAATGATTCCATCTCAAACACACCCATCGGGCCATTCCAAAGAATAGTATTGGACTTCAATACTGTCTCGGCAAATAGCTCACGGGTCTTAGGACCGATATCAAGTCCCATCCAGCCGTCTGGAATTTCACCCTTATTGGCTAAGCCCTGCTCGGCATCATTTGCAAAAGCTTTCGAGATCACGGTGTCAAGAGGCAGTATCAAGTTTACGCCTTTTGCTTTGGCCTTTTCCATCAGTTCCAAGACAAAGTCCAACTTATCAGCTTCCAAAAGGGAATCCCCAATCGTACCACCCTGTGCTTTCGCAAAAGTGTAAGACATTCCTCCACCGATGATCAGATTATCCACCTTATCCAAAAGTCTTTCGATAATCAAAATCTTATCTGAAATCTTAGCGCCACCCATGATCGCTGTGTAAGGACGCTCAGGATTTCCGAGAACCTTATCGGCATTCTCCAACTCAGAAAGCATCACATAGCCACAAACTTTATCATTGAAAAACTGTGCAATCACAGCTGTGGATGCATGCGCTCTGTGGGCTGTTCCGAAGGCATCATTGACATAGATATCCCCCATACCAGCTAGTTTCTTGGCAAATTCAGCATCTCCTTTTTCTTCCTCTTTGTAAAAACGGAGATTCTCCAGAAGCAATACCTCCCCTGCCTTCAATCCTGCAGCCAGATTCTTAGCTTCAGACCCTATGCAATCCGGTGCAAACTTGACAGGGCGCCCAAGAGCTTTCTCCAAATCGAGAAGGATATGCTTAAGCGAAAACTTATCCTCAGGTCCGTTTTTTGGACGTCCAAGGTGTGACATCAAAATAGCCGAGCCTCCATCATTCAAAATCTTTTGGATGGTAGGTAAAGCAGCTTGGATTCGGGTATCGTCGGTTACTTTTTGATTATCATCCAAGGGAACATTAAAATCCACACGGATCAAAGCTTTCTTCCCTTCAAAACTTAAATTATCGACATTTTTAATTCTAGGATTCATAATAGAATTTAGTTTAATAGATTTCAGTTTATTTCAAAAACTGCTTGAATTTATTAAGAATTCGGACAAAAAACGACTTTCGATCAGCCTAATGCCGCTGCTCGGCGAAGACGATCATTGATCGCTCGTCCTAAGCCTTCCTCGGGCATCCACTCTGCCAAAATAAGATTCACATTGCTTTCGTCCAGACTTCGCATATAGCCAAAAAGATGGCGGGCTGCTTCGGCCAAATCAGCCGATTCACTCAGTTGATATTGGGGAAAATCTGCGGGAAGGGGAAATTTCCGAGCTAAGCTTAATACCGCAAAACGCTCGCCTTTTTCCAAATATTCAGGAATCAATTTTTGCAAATCACCCACCAAAAATGGTTTTCTTGGAGCATAGTGGCTTTTGAGTAGACCCGGTGCGGCAGGATTGGAACTGCTATGCGATCGGACTTCCACCTTTATAACAATCTTTTCAATTTCCCGAAGGTCCAAACCGCCCATTCGATAAATCACAACTTGATCTTCCTCCATCCCAACGATGGTACTTTCTAAGCCTACCTGACAGGCACCTCCATCCAAAATATACTGAATTTTATCACCCAACTGGGCTTGTACATGCCCAGCCTGCGTCGGGCTGATATACCCAAATGGATTAGCACTTGGCGCAGCTAGGGGGAAATCTAGCTCTCCAAGAAGCTCCAGGGCGATTGGATGCTGTGGAATCCGAACGGCAACCCGCTCCAGACCGGCAGTTACCAAGTCAGAAATGATTTCTTTTTTGGGAAGTAGCAGTGTCAGTGGACCCGGCCAAAATGCTTTTGCAAGCTCTTCTAGTGATTGAGGGATCTCCCTAACAAAGGACTTCACCTTTTCCAAAGAGTTGGTATGAAGAATCAAAGGATCGAATGAAGGCCTATTTTTGGCTTCAAAAATTTTGGCAACTGCCTGATCATTCAAAGCATTACCTGCCAAACCATAAACTGTCTCAGTCGGAATAGCGACTAAGTCCCCCTCTGATAATAGTTGCTTTGCCTCGGCAATATCTTTTCCGATGACAGCCATGATCAATCACAGAAATCGTTGATCCAGGTTTCAGCCTCTTGATAGCCTAGGGAAAGAGCCATTTTCAGATCCGCACAACCTTCATTCTTTTGATTGAGCGCACTCAAACGAGTGACACCCAAAAGATAATAGGCTGCTCCGTTTTTTGGATCAAGATTTACCGCATTGGTCAGGGACTCTAGCGCACCTACCGGGTCATTGTTACCCATTTGTGCTTTTCCTTTGTTGAAGTGAACTAAGGCCTGATTGGGGTTGGTCTGAAGAGCCATATCAAAATCCAAGATCGCATCCTCGTAGGATTCATTGCTAAGCAAAGCTACGCCACGATTGTAGTAAATATCGGTTTGGGCAGGATCCAGACGATTAGCCATGTTGTAATCGGAGATTGCTTCCTTGAAATTCCCCAGCTCAAAATGAGCGTTTCCACGGTTGAACCAAGGTTTGTAACTGGCGGAGTCGGCCTCAATTCCCTGAGAAAAGACAGGGATAGCTTCTTTATATTTTTGTAGTTGGAAAAGAGCCACGCCTTTAGCATTCAATGCTTGTCCTTGAGAAGGGTTTTGCTCCAATACTCGGTCGAAAAGGGAAATAGCTCCTTCCCATTCCTGAGAATCCATTTTTTCTATTCCCGCTTTCATCAGCTCCTCCTCGCTAGGTGAACAAGCAGAAAAGCCTATTAGCAATAATGCAACTATCCAGATTTTTCTCACGATTCAATTGATTTTGGCGCAAAGATAGGCAATCAGGCGCTCTTGTGCAGGTCGGATTCCAAAATAGCCCGATGTTCGGCAGGAATTGGGACTGGTTTCATATTTTTCATGGACACCGAGACCATGATGGTTTTACATTTTGCAAAAATGGTAGATTGATCTTCACTGGCTAAAACCTGCTCTAAATCAAATGATGAATTCCCAACACGGGTACAGCTAACCCAAGCGCGGACTTTGTCATCCAAATGAATGGGCTTCACATAATCAAGTTCGATTCGCGCCACTACGGTACCGATCTCCATGATGTTCCAGTCGCATTTCTCGTAAAGGTATTGAGCTCGTGCATGCTCGAAATAATTGAAGAAGATCCCATTATTGACATGCATGTAGCCATCTATGTCCGAAAAACGAACCTGAATGGGAACGGAGAATTGAAAATTTTCCAAGGGGAAAGATTGCTTTTGGGTTACAGTAGAATCTCAGATTTGCTGGTTTTCTCTAGCATGCGCAGGATGGATGGATTATATCCGATCATATCAGCCACCGCATCAAAGCTAAACCAAGCCAATGAAATACTTTCATCACTCATCTGTAGCGGCTCATTGATATCAGCCTCAATCAGAAATCGTACGTCGTAATGAAAATGCTCGGGAACGTGCGGACGCTCAGGGATGATGTGCTTGTCCAAATCAAAAATTCTTTCCTCGACAAGTATAAGGTTTTTAAGCCCGCTTTCCTCTGCAGCTTCCTTTAGAGCTACCTCGATGAGATTTTCATTTCCGTCTGCGTGCCCTCCCAGCTGCAACCAGCGCCCGAGTTTTCGATGAAGTGTTAATAGCGTATGTGTCCGATTCTTATTGACAATCCAAGATGAAGCCGTGAAATGCCCTGCCAATCGCTCCCGCTTATAGGCCAAAGGGTCCAAAGTCAATTCTGCAAAATCCTTGACAAAGGCCGCTTCCTCTTCGTAGGGAGTTCGGTAAGTTTCCAGCTGGTTTTTTAAAATCGTTCTATCCATGTTGTGTTTCGAATAATCGGTCCATCATCTGATCAAATGGTTTGGCATTTTGATAAAGGCGATCGGAATAGACCGTGACTAAGAGTTTTAGGTAGCTGGGTTTATTGTCCACACTTATTTTCTCGATGCTTACATTTCCGAAGAGCTGAGAAATCAACTCATTCTCTACGGGAGCTTGAAGCGGAGGCTTCAAGTAAAACTTTTCGGTAACTCGAACCTGATTATTGATTTCTTCCATTTTCCGGTCCAAGCTCACCTGCTTATACCCCAAAGCTAGGATGCGTCGGGAGAAAGCCAAGAAAAGTTTAGAAAAAGTTTCTGCTGTAAAGGGAGGCTCAAAGGTAACTGCAAAGCCATTCGCATAGGGAGATTGAAAAAGGTGTACCTGAGGGCTCTCGTTGATCCCTGTTCGCTTGAGATGATAGCTTCTATACACCTTATCAAAAAGACCGGCTGCTTCTTCGGTTTCTATCCACCGATCGATCTCTTCCAAGTCAGCCTCCTTGACCGCATAGTTTTCTTTATGCTTGACAGGTGATTTGGCTGGATTTTTAAAGATTTTGCCAAAAAGATCATCGAAGAAATTATTCATTGATGGGTAGTTTAAGATTCCCTTGGGATGTCACTTGAAGTTGGCCTTCATCTGTAAGTCTTCGTACCAATTGGGCAAGAATCTCAGACTTTTTGCTGCTGAGGTGACTTTGCAATAGACTCTCTTTTAACTCTCCATGCTGCCTCAAAGTTTCGAACAGCCAGGCTTTCAGGTTCCTTTCTTCCTGCTCGGGGTCCTTGGACAGTTGGATACACCAGTCACAAATTCCACATTTTCTATCGCTTTCTTCTCCGAAATACTCCTGGATAAATTGTGTCCGACAAAGAAGATTTTGATGAGCATACATGACCATGCTTTTGGCCTTTTCCAGTGTCAACTCCCTTCGAAGGTCTATTCGTTTTACATTCAAAGGCAATTTTCCCGCATCGTATCGCCCTGTCAAAAAGGTGATTTGTGGCTTGTCCTTGCGCTTTTCATAGTCAATAACATCCATTTGAGCCATCTTCTCCAGCGACTTGATGACTTGGCTTTCAGATGTTTCCAACAGCTTGGAGAGCTTCGATTCCTGGATTTTGATGTACTCTGAAAACAAATTTCCCCCATAGGTTCGAAGCAAGATTTTGATCAATGGGTCTAGCTTTGCCTGGGAAATCTGAAACTCATAAAGTTGCTGGGGATTGACCAGAAAATGAATTTTTGAAGGGCTAAAAAAGCTTTCATTCATTCCAATAAAACCTTCCTCTTCGAGAACTTTCAAGGCATAAAAAGTTTCCAGCACACCAAGGTTATAAGTTTTTGCAAACTCTCCCCACTCAAAATCGAAGCTGCTGAGCATATTACTTCCCACCGCGATCTGAAAATAATTTGCCAGGGACTGGTAAACCCGCTTGACAAATTCAATGGGAGGATAAACCAGAGCCGCCCGCTCCATCAATTTTTCAAGATTCTCCTCGCTGCAAAGCAAAACCGCATAGGCCGGCTTACCATCTCTTCCTGCTCTTCCAGCCTCCTGATAGTAGCTTTCGATATTTTCAGTTACATCCGAATGCAAAACGATCCGCACATCCGGCTTGTCAATCCCCATCCCAAAGGCATTGGTAGCTACCATCACCCGAACATTCCCTTTCATCCATTCTTGCTGACGTTTAGCACGGTCTGCCATGGACATTCCGGCATGGTAGTACGTTGCAGAAATTCCCAATTGGCCCAAAGCCTTGGCGATATCCTGAGTAGCCTGTCGGTTCCGAACATACCAAATAGCCGAACCAGGAATACGGCTTAGGATTTCCTTCGCTTTGACGAGCTTGTTTTCAACCATGCGAACATGGTATCCTAGATTTTTACGGGCAAAACTCTGTCGGAAAATCACCGGGTTTTTCATTTCCAGCTTTTCCTGGATATCCTCCACGACTTGGGGAGTAGCAGATGCAGTCAATGCCAAAATCGGCACATTCGGATGAAAGGGCTTAATCTCAGCAATTTCCAAATAAGGTGGCCGAAAATCATAGCCCCACTGTGAAATACAATGCGCTTCATCGACTGCAATCAGATTGATAGGCATTTGCTTGAATCGTTCCAAAAAAAGCTCCGATTTGAGACGCTCGGGAGACACATAGAGGAATTTATAATTCCCGTGCACGCAATTATCCAATACCCGGTCTATTTCCCGATAGCTCATTCCAGAGTAGATGGCTTGGGCCAAAATCCCCTTACTTTTGAGTTGATCGACTTGATCCTTCATCAAAGCAATCAAAGGGCTAATGACTAGACAAATTCCTTCCTGTACAAGAGCCGGAATTTGGTAGCAGAGAGACTTCCCTCCGCCAGTTGGCATGAGCGCAAAAGTATCTTTCCCATCCAAAACAGACAGGATCACTTGCTTTTGGACCGGACGAAAATCATCGTGCCCAAAAACCTGCTTTAAGATATCTTTTGCCAGCTTTTCCAATTACCAGTTAGGGGTTTCCTTATTCAAAAAAGCAGCAATTCCGTCCTTACAGTCCTGATGCGAGCGGGACTCTGCATTCATTTTTGCGGCGAGTAATAATTTTTGATCACGCCCCTCCCGATGAATATTTCGCAGCAAAAGTTTGGTTGCACGCATGGAATTGGCAGAATTTTTTTCCACAAGCTTTTCCGCAAATTCGATAACCTTTGTCATCAATTGATCTGACTCAACGAGTTCGGTGATAATTCCAAGATTAGCTGCCTTTTGTGCAGAAATCAAATCCCCGGAAAGGAGTAATTCCTGAGTTTTGGCGGCACCAATCTGCTCCTGAAGGAACACAGAGACCAAGGCAGGAATAAAGCCGATTCGAACTTCCGTGTAGCCAAAAAGTGCCTCATGCACTGCGAAAGCAAAATCACAAACTGTCACCAAGCCACAGCCACCTGCCAAAGCATGCCCTTGCACTGCGGCTATAATGGGCTTGGGGAAATTATAAATCCGATCAAACAGGCTCATCAGCCGCTTACTGTCCTCCAAGTTTTCTTCGGGAGTAAAGTCCTGCATCCTTTGAATGTAAGCGAGGTCAGCCCCGGCACAAAATGCTTTCCCTGCAGCTGCCAAAATCACCACTTTCACATCCTCCTCATTCTCCACCCGATCCAAAATTTCCAATAGCCCACTGATCAATTCGGGGCTCATGGCATTTCGCTTTTCGGGGCGGTTAAGAGTAATTTTTCCTATCCTATTAGATTTTTCAAAAAGGACAATATCGTTCATTATTCTTTGGGTTTACTTGGACAAGTTAGGACAGTGTAGGGCTTTTTCAAAAAGTCAGTCGAAGAGCAGTAAAAGGAATCTCTAAGCTTTTGGAATCTGAATGTTTAATCCATCCTTGAGAATCCCACATTTGAATATTCTGAGGAGATTTTTGACCCAAAACCATTCGCTTTTCACTTATTGTCAAATCCAATTCGGAGAAATATAAATCACCCTCTTGGGTTGAGAAAACCTGAAGTTCCTGTGGCTCATTTCCCCAATTACTTTTGACACGATTTGGAAGAATCACATAATCTGCATCTTCCGAAGAAATACTCTGATTCCATGATTTCAATTCTACTCCTGTCCAATAATCAATAGCCCAACCTTCCTCTGCCCGGTAGATGACCACTTCTGGCTTTTGATTGGAAATCAACTGAAGCATGCCACTCATAGCCCAAAAAAACAATAAAGCTACTGACCAAAAAGCAAGCTGTTTCTTTGGAACATATTCCCATGCCGCCCAAATAAGCAGCAATGACCAAACCAAAAGCATGGTAACTGGCTGAATAGTGAGTTCGTTTAAACGGAAAGGCAAAAGCCGAAAGGCCTCTAAAATCCAAAGTTCGACCTGAATTAAACTCCCGGCTACCCACCCCAAAGCTTTTCCCAAAAACGGAATCCAGCCGATTAATAACATGGGAATCCCAACCTGCATGATTAAGAATGTGATAGGAATAACTAACAGGTTGGCTGGCAGAAACCAAACCGGAAAACTATGGAAATACCAGACTGAAAGTGGAAAAGTAGCCAGCTGTGCAGCAATTGAGACTGCTCCAAGCTGCCAGAGGTATTCTAAAACTCGACTTTTGGGATACCAGACCCTTACGATGAGTGGTTGAAGCAAGACGATTCCTGCTACTGCCAAATAGGAAAGTTGGAATCCAACTTCTGTGATCACTCCTGGGTTAACGGCAATCATTAAAATCGCCGAGAAGGCCAAAATATTGAATATGGGTGGCTTGCGATCCCGAAGCTGACCGAGGACAATCAAGGTAAACATGACAGATGCCCGCACTACGGAAGGAGAAAGACCCGTGATAGTCGCGTATGTCCAAATGACTAATACCAGGACTAAGAGGTAGCTTTTTCGCGCTATTCCAGATAGTTTAAGTGGTTTGATCAAGAACAATAAAACCGCTACCAGAATCCCAACATGAAGTCCAGAGACTGCCAAAATATGCATAACGCCAGCCTCAGAATAAGCCTGCCGGGTAGATCGATCCAATTGGTTCTTTTGACCGAGAAGTAGAGCTTTAGCAATAGGCAAAGAAGACTTCTGAGGAATGTGTTTCTCTAGGAGATCACTTAGACTTTCCCTTAAATCATCAGCAAAGAAGTAGAATGATCGATTATTTACGGCAGAAATAATCTTCGATTTTCCCTCCGGGATAAATTGTCTGGCAGTGATCCCTTTTCGAGAAAGAAAGCCTTTGTAGTCAAATTCATTCGGATTTCTAGGGGCTTCAATCTTCTTCGGCTTATCGGAAACGAGTACCCATTGGCCAGGGATAAACTCGTGTGCTGATTGATGATAAATGATGACCTGCTGATTGGCTTTAGCCCATTTGGAAGAATCAAAATAATACTGGGCTAAAAGTAGATTTTCCTTGGAGTTGGGCTTTTGCAGATCATACGCTTGTACTTGGGCAAGGTAAGGACCATCCAATACAGTTTCCTTTTGCACTTCCCGATGAAAAGAAGGGAGCAACCAACCCAACACTATCAACTGTAAATAGGCTAACCAGGTCAATATGGATAGATCCGCCTTTAAACGGGCTGCCAAAAAGTAAATCAACCACAGTAGCGCTATCGAAATCAAAAAAACCAACTTAGAAACCTCCAAAGGAAATAGAAAACTCAAGCAGATTCCTGCCAAGAAAAAAAGAAGGTATCTCAAAAAAGGATAATCGGAAAACCTCATCTTCAAAAAGCTTTCCTACAATTTACGGTAAAAAAAAAGCCATCCCAAAAACTTAGGATGGCTTCATAAGAAATTTTTAGATCTTAAAACCGATAGCCAAGGCTAAACCCACCGTTGAGTTCTATTCTTGTAAAACGATCGGCGACCTCATTACTAAATCCCCTAGCGATACTGACATAGGGTCCAAATGCAAAGCTTTCTGAAAGCTCCCACTTAAATCCGGCACCAACACCAATCATAAAGGCATTCATATTAGTAGTTGCGATACCGCCATCTACAGGCTCTTCAAATTCACCAAACCGAATCTTGGCTAGTGGGTAAAGAAAGAACCTACCGTTTGGGTTGGTTCCAAAGTAGAAGTTCATCGCTGCTTGAACTGCATTGGTTTTGTAATTCTTTCCGTTAGCTTGAGAATTATACCCAAATCTATCATTGATATGCAATTGAAAGTCCAAAGCAGTATCATCTGATAAAAACTTTTCATAGCCTATTTCAATCGATCCAAGCGCAATCAGATTTGCGAAATTCAGCTTGATTTCATTCGTTCGATCTCCGCTAAAGGCATTGCCACTGCTACTGGAAACGACCGTTTGACTATAAGCATTAAACCCGAAAATGAGGGTTAAAAGAAGTGTAGTTAAATTTTTCATATCTAGATTCTAAACAATAAAAGGTAAAAACAAAATTACTATTTTTTTAGCCTAACTCCATTTTGTAATGGAGAATATTACATTCCTCGAATTGATCACCGACTTTTTGGAAACCAAACTTGGCATAGAGAGGAACAGCTTCCAATTGAGCATGTAGGTAGCGCTTTTTGCCTGCAGCTTCCGGATGAACCATAATATCTCTCAGTACGGCTGAGACTAATGCTTGCCCTACACCTTTTCCTCTGGCATCTTTTTGAACTGCAAAGCGCTCCAATTTGATGCCATCGGGAGTAAACCTCCATCTAGCAGTTCCTACAGGCTTCCCTCCTAATGACGCGAGAAAATGGGTAGATGTTTCTTCAAATTCATCGTATTCATCAGCAGCGTCCACTTTCTGCTCCATTACAAATACTTCTTCCCGAATCTTGAAAATGATATCCCTTCCGGCTTTACCGGTCACTTTTTCTACTAGCAGGCTCATTTTTTGAAATCTCTTTTTCTGTTTGATGCTTTTCGTAGGCCTCGATAATGGCTTTGACTAGTTTATGTCTGATAACGTCTTTCCCACTCAGGTTGACGATCCCGATTCCTTTCACTCCCTGAAGGATCCGAAGAGCCTCTCTAAGTCCGGACTTCTGCCTAATCGGCAAATCCACCTGAGTCTGATCCCCCGTGATAATCACCTTGGAATTAGGTCCCATTCGAGTCAAAAACATTTTAATCTGCTCAGAAGTGGTATTCTGCGCCTCATCCAAAAGCACGAAGGCATCGTGAAGTGTTCTACCTCTCATGTAGGCAAGCGGAGCGATTTCGATCACGCGGGTCTCTTGATAATACTTAAGCTTCTCCGGCGGAACCATGTCCTGCAGTGCATCATAGATGGGTCGCAGGTAAGGATCGAGTTTTTCTTGTAAGTCCCCAGGTAAGAAACCAAGATTCTCACCAGCTTCTACTGCGGGGCGAGTAATGATAATTCGCTTAACCTCGCGATTTTTCAATGCCCGAACAGCCAGGGCGACAGCAATGTATGTCTTCCCGGTACCTGCCGGTCCCAAAGCGAAGACCAAATCATTTTTGAAAGAGGCCTCCACAAGTTTACGCTGATTGGGGGATTTGGGCTTGATGACCAAGCCTTTATTCCCAAATACAATGACCTGATCTCTACTCGTCTGCTCAAAAGGGATCCCTTCCATATCAAGATAGTCTTTGACCTTGTCCGGGCTGAGATGACCGAAGCGCTCGACATGCTCCAAAAGAAGGTTGATCAGATTATTAATGCGCAGAATTTCAGGCGCACCGCCCTGAATTCGGATTTCGTTGCCCCGAGAGATGATTTTGCTTTGAGGAAATGCCTGCGCCACCTGACGGATGTTTTCATTTGCTTGCCCTAAAAATTCTGCAAGGGGCACATTTTCCAGCGTGATTACTTTTTCTACCAAATTTTTTAATCAGTTAAATATTCTTGAAGGGGCTGAGATATTATTCTATTTTTGTCTCAAAGCCCTCTCAACAAAAGTACATAATTTTAATTGACTTGCTTCTATGGCCTTGGTGACATTCATCTCAGATTTTGGAGATCAGGATCATTACGTACCTGCGGTGAAAGCCAAAATGTTGGCGATCAATCCGCAATTGAATATCATAGACTTATCTCATCATATCAAGTCATTTGATCTGGAGCAAGCTGCTTTCATTTTAAAGGCATCATTTAGAGATTTTCCGAAAGGAACAGTGCACTTGGTAGCGGTCAATACTACCGGCGAAATGACTCAGGGATACATTGGTGCAAAACTGGAAGAGCATATTTTTATCGCTCCAAACAATGGCATTCTAAGCCTTCTGGCTGATAAAGAACCAGGAATTCTGGTCAAATTTGCAGATATCCACGTGCAGGAAAGCAGTTTCCCTGCAAAAGACATCTTAGCTCCGATCGCTGCCAAAGTAGCTTCGGGAGCTGCCATCCATGATTTTGGTGGGCCTTTGGATCAATTCAAAAAAGCCATGCCCCGCAATCCCAAAGCCACCCGAGAATTTATCACCGGGCATGTCATCCGAGTGGATCGCTATGGTAATGCTATCACAAATATCAGTAAAGAACTATTCGACAAATTGAACCCCGGTAATTTCACCATTGAAATCGGTAGAGAAAGGCTTGATCGCCTTCATAATGGATTTGGACAGGTAGATCTAGGTGACTGTTTCGCTTATTTCAATAGCCTAGGACTGTTAGAAATTGCCATTAATCACGGAGATGCTGGTTCCCTTCTTGGCTTGCGCTTTGAGTCTGTGGTTACCATTTATTTCAATCCCTAACTCATGCTAATCCGAATTGTACGAATGACCTTTCAGGAAGAAAAGGTTGCTGCTTTTTTAGAAAACTTCGAATCCAATAAGAAAAAGATTCGCTCATTTCCCGGTTGTCGGCATCTTGAACTTTGGCAAGATGAAAATCAGAAAAATATTTTCATGACTTACAGTCATTGGGATAGTGAGAAGAGTCTGAATGAATACCGTGATTCTGAGCTTTTTAAATCAGTTTGGAGCTATACGAAGACCCTTTTTTCAGATAGACCTCAGGCCTTCAGCACAAAAAAGTTGGATGAAGTAGAAATCTAGGGTTGGAGAAAAATAAAATTGTATTCATATTTGCATCCCGTTTGGAAAGTAACGGGAAATTTTGAAATGCCCAGATGGCGGACCTGTCCGCCGAGAATGAGAAAATGATCATTCTTTTAAAACCCTGGAAATTTTAAATCCGCAAATAAGCACCATGCCCAGGTGGCGGAATTGGTAGACGCGTTGGTCTCAAACACCAATGCCTTCGGGCGTGCCGGTTCGACTCCGGCCCTGGGTACAAAGGCTCACAGAAATGTGGGCCTTTTTTGTTTTTGCCAATTATTAATTCAAACTCTTATCCTTGCACAAAAAAACCATGCAATTTGAAATTACATGGTTTTTCAAGCTTTCGATGAGGACTAGCCTTCTTCTACCCCACAAAATAAGCCTCCAATTCTCGCATCATCTCAGACTTTTCGCTGAGATCACGAATGATTTTCCCTTTTTCCAAAAGCACGATGCGATCGCAGATTTCTGTCACATGGTTCAGGTCATGGGAAGAAATTAAAAAGGTACGCTTAAACTCATCCTTTTCCTTAGAAATCAGTTTTTTCAGCCGAATCTGTGAACTCGGATCGAGATTTTCGAAGGGCTCATCCAAGAAAACCACCTCCGGATTTCCCAATAAAGCAGCTGCAATCCCAACCTTTTTCAAATTCCCTTTTGACAGGTCACGGATGTATTTCTTTTTGCCTCTGACTTCATCATTGAACAGCTCCGCAAACTTCTCCAGATGAACCTCCAAATCGGCTTCAGAGAGTCCATAAATCTTTCGAAGCGTCTCAAAATACTCATCCGGAGTCAGATAGGAAAGTAACATGTGTTCATCCAAATAGGCTCCTGTGAATTTTTTCCACTCCTCGCCTTGATTGACCACATGCCCTTCGAGTGAGACCTCTCCGGATGTAGGCCGCACCAAGTCCAGCATGATTCGAAAAAGGGTAGTCTTACCAGCCCCATTATTTCCTACAAGCCCAAAGCACTCTCCTTTCGGAATTTCTAAGGCTTCCACGTCGAGGACCACTGCCTCCTTGTATTGTTTCTTGAGGTTCTTTACAGAGATCATAGTTCTTGTCTAAATGAAGATGAGATTTCGTATTTATTTTGATAGACGCGTCGGATATTCAGCGCACTTAATTTTTTATAAAAGAGAATACCAAACAAGCCAAAAATTGCCAATGCCGCTAATCCCGCGAATTCATTAATCAGCAAAGCAAATGGAAGGTATATCACATAAGGAAGGATCATCATGGGAATCACCATCAGCCATTGGGCGGCGCCAACTCCCTCGTAATTGAACATGGCTCCTTTATTCAAATCCATCGGCTTCGGCTTCCAAAGCGCCAGATAAATAATGACATGAATCAGGACACCTATATTGAATAAAAAAGTAGCGATGTGAACCAGCAAAATCTGCCAACCAAAATAGACATAAGGGACTGAAGCAAGAAAGCAAATCACTGAAATAGAAATAAAAAGCAGGTATTTGCCACGTACCAATTGCTCAACACCATCCTTTCGGTTCAGGTAAAAATCGAAACTTCCAGAATTCCAGCTTAAGAAGAGTTGACCATACTGAATCATAAATATCCCAGTGATAAAAACCCCAACAAACACGAATATGAAACTAATTCCCCCATCCTCTGAGGCATACGCCGGATTGGTGTAGAAAATCAATCCATACAAGAGGAAAAAAGCAGAAAGCATCAGGTAGGTTCTACTCTTCTTGTGGCGTACGATCAACTTCCATTCTACATTGGCGAGCTCCCCTGCCAAACCAAATCGCGAAAGAAAACCTATTGATTGCCCTCGTACTTGAGAGTCATTGTCAGAAGAAAGGTCTTCGAGATAGGCATTATCCACATGATAGCGAAAGCATAGCCAATAACTCCCAACAAAAACCAAAGACAGAACTGCCAGTGGTAAAATTGAATTCACGGCCAGGTCGAATATTGGCTGAGTCAATTCACCCAAATTATACCAGCCCAAATAGGTAGAACCTCCACCTAGGACCAAAACCGCCATCACAATGATCAATCCAAGGGTAGAGTCCTCAAAGCGCTGCTTGAACCAGAGCATAAACCAATGCAAAATCCAGCTTGTAAGCACCAAAGAACCTATCCATCCCAAGGCACCCATGCTACCAAATTCGGGAGCAATGCTTTGAATGCTAAATGGCAAAAAGATCAGTAGTGCAATAATATTGAGCGGAGAAATAAATGAGCGGATCAGCAACAAATGCATAATCTTCCGCTTGCCGACAGGAAGGTGCAATAGACTTTCCAAATCTACCACCGGTAAATTTTGAATAAAGTACCGGTAAAGAAACTCGGTCAAAAAGAAAAAGATCAGAAAGCTATTTAGAAAAGCGATAGGGTCCTGACCTTCGGCAAAATTCTCAATGATCCTTCCCAAGAAAAGACCTGCAAGCAACAGATAGCTTAAGAGGAGCAGAATAATGAACCCCAAGAAAATATTGGTCATGAGGCTCTTGGCAAAAGCTGTGGACCTGACAGATTTCAGGTATTGCAGCCGAATTAATTCAAAAAACATAGGCAGTCAGATAAAGGGCTTTTGTTTATTTTGCTTGAAATTAAGGATTAAGCTTACATTTGATCGAGTTAAATACCAAAAAAATCGGATAAATGCAGGAATTAAACCAAGAGCTAGGATTTTTTGATGCTGTGGAAGCACGGAGGTCGGTGCGGATTTTTGATCAAGAAAGCTCATTTGACCATGACAAAGTCCAAAAGTGCCTGGAAGCTGCTATCCTTTCCCCCAATAGCTCCAACCTACAGTTATACCAGTTTATTCGAGTACCGGAATCCTCTCCACTTAAGGATCCGCTAGCCCAACTTTGCATGCGTCAAAAAGCAGCTACGACTGCACGTGAATTGGTTGTGGTCATTACGCGTAGGGATGTGTGGAAGTCTCGAGCCAAAGCAAACTATGACTTCATCCTCAACTCCAATCAAAATCAATCAGAGAAAAAGGTCAAGCAGGCGGGAAATTATTATAAAAATCTAATCCCTAAACTTTTTGGAAAGTACCCTGGCTGGTCACTGATCAAAAAGCTGATCGCTTGGTGGGTGGGAATGCGCAGACCCATGGTTCGGGAAGTCGGAGAAACCGAGGTACGGATTTCCGTTCACAAAAGCGCCGCTTTGGCGGCCATGACCTTTATGCTTGGAATGAAGGCTGTGGGCTATGACACTTGTCCCATGGAGGGTTTTGATTCCAAACGGGTTAAAAAGTTACTTGACTTACCAACGGGCTCCGAAATCTGCATGATTATCGGCTGTGGCCAAGGACTCCCAGAAGGGATTTATGGACCTAGATTTCGAGTGCCCAGCTCAGAGCTAATATTGAAGAAGTAGGAATAAAGTCTTCTCTGCATCATTAATGAAAGCTAGAGAAACATTCATATTTCTAAAAAAGGATAAAAGGAAGCACGTCTTTGCGAGGTGAGGAACGAGCCGAAGCAATCTCTTATTTAATAAGATGGCCGATCCTTGCAATGAATTTAGATCGTCACAGCAAGGCTTAATAATTGGGAGAATGCACAAAACGGGATGACAGTTTTGATAAAGCAATTCTAAAATGTGTCAGTCCGAGCAGAGTCGAGGACCCTTCGACTCCACTTGAACTGACAAAGTTTAGTCTTGATTAAGGGTTCAACTTTCCTAAAATATCCTTTGCCTGATGCCACTGAAGTCTTGGCCCGAATTGGCTGACGATCTGAGAACTCGCCATCGATGCCAGCTTTCCGCTTGATGCATAGCTGTGACCATTCGTGATCCCATACAAAAAGGCCCCTGCAAACATATCTCCTGCTCCGTTGCTATCAATCGCCGTGGTTTTATAAGGCTCAATATCAATAAAGGTATCGCCATCGAAAATCATCGCTCCATTTTTACCCTGTGTAATCACAAAGTGCTTCGCAGCTTTCTTCATCTCTTCACGGGCTTCCAATAGATTGTCCTTGCCAGTGTAAAGCATGGCTTCTTCCTCATTTGCAAAAAGCAAATCCACACTTGGGCCGATTACATCGTCAAAGTTTTCCTTAAAATATTTGACCATTGCAGGGTCAGAGAAGGTCAAGGCAACCTTGGTTCCGGCTTCCTCTGCTACTTTTTTGGCATGTAGCATGGCTTCTTTTCCATTCGGAGAAGTCACTAGATATCCTTCTATGAAAAGATACTTGGAGTCTTTAATCGCCGAGTCATGAATATCCTTGACAGAAAAGTTCTGGGTGATTCCCAAGAAGGTATTCATCGTACGCTCGGAGTCTTCGGTTACCATCACCAGACATTTTCCGGTGACCCCATTTTCCAATCGCTCTGGCACCAAGGCAACATCCACTCCCGAATCAATCAGGTCTTTCAGGTAAAAATGTCCCAATTCATCATCCGCAACTCGAAAGCAGTAAAAAGACTTCCCTCCAAATTGACTTACTGCCACAATGGTGTTGGCGGCTGACCCACCAGCCTGTTTCTTAGCTTCGGCAGTATTGATTACTCCCATCAGTGAGTTTTGTCGCTCTTCATCAACTAGCGTCATTAAGCCTTTTTCTACTCCATTGTCCGCAAAAAACTGGTCAGTGACTTTGAACTCGATATCTACCAAGGCATTTCCTATGCCTGTTACGTCGTATTTTTTCATTTTTAAATGGTTGGAAAGTTGTAATGTTATAAGGTTGGGTCGAAGGTTGGATTACTTCATTATTTGAAATTCGATGTTCGAAAATTCATATGATTATATTTTTTTTAAAGGCCATAACCTGTCCCGTACCTTAGGTCGGGATGGAATCTCGCATGTTTTACAATTATTCCAGTGTGTGTCTACTACGACATGCTCGATTTCATTCCATCGATTTCAAATGGAAAACTAGAATGGGGTTCGAGAAAGCCTCGTATTTCATCAATTGTATTTCGTCAATCGTATTTTAAGTAAGATAAAGCTTCTACTCTGCTCAGCCTGACATCGGACATCCGACATCTGGCATCGGACATTTTTTAATCAAATATCGGGTGTCTTTCAAAGGGCTTTTCCCGATCAAACAAATACCGATACGTATGATGTGTTTTGTATATCTCTGCTAGCAACTGCTCACAAACGCGCATCATCTTTGGGTTGAAATCCCCAATCCAGTTCATCTCGATGGTTTTGTATGGAAATTTGGGACTGTTACTCATTTTATCATAGCTGATAATCATGGCACTTTCTACGCCCTTGCTTTGATGCTCGGGCACCACCCCAAATACCAAACCGAGCATTTTATTGGGTGGGGAAAAGGTCTTGTACCAAAGAAACTTCAGCTTTCCGATCAAATCCATTTTCCCATTGACATGCTTGAAAATCTGATTGATCTCCGGTATTTGAATGAAGAATCCTACTGGCTCGCCTTTGTAAAATGCGAAGTAAATCAAACGAGGATCGATGATGGGTTTCATTTTCCCAAACATCAACTTGGCTTCCTTAAGCGCAATGGACTTCCCCATGTGACGCGCCCAAGCTTTATTGTAAACCGTCATAAAATATTCCGGCGCCTTCTCCTGAAGCTCTTTTCCCTTGATATATCGGAAAGAATAATCAGGATTATCGATCACTGCATTGGCACGCTTGATCATTTTTGCATCAAATCCCACATCCTGAACCGGTCGCATGTAGGTAAACTGCTTGAAATACAGTTTGAACCCATAGTCTTCGAAAAACTTCTGATAGTAAGGAAAATTCCAAGGCATATTATAATTCGGCTCGGAAAATCCATCCACGAGTAGTCCCCACCATTTGTCCCGCTCTCCAAAGTTTATTGGCCCATCCATAGCTTCCATCCCTTCGCTTTGCAGCCAATCTTTTGCTATATCAAAAAGCATAAAAGCCGCCTCCTGATTATCGATGCACTCAAAGAAACCCACTCCGCCAGTCGGTTGCTTTTCTTTCATCTTTGGATTGATAAAGGCCGCAATTCGACCGATTGTCTGCCCTTTTTCATCCTGAAGCAGCCAACGCTTCGCTTTGGCGCCATTTCGAAAAAGCTTATTCGTCTCAGAATGAAAAAGTCCTTCGATATCTTTATCAAGGGGACGGATCCAGTTTTTCTCGTTTTTGTAAAGCCTAACAGCCATCTCGATAAACTCTCTCTGATGGGCAGGTGTGGTGACTTCTACTAGCTTCATTCGGGTGATTTTAGATCGGCTAAATTAGGGAAAGGCAGTCAAAGGGCAAAAAGTATCTGGGAGGCGAAATTTATGTTGCCTCTGAGTAGAAGCATTTGGAAAATTAGGAATTACCTTATCTAAAAATACCAAACTGAGACCAGTAGACCTGACTATTCATCCTTGAAGTTTGATCCATAATAGTTGAATTAAAGGAGTTCCCGATACTATTCTGAGGAAGCGATCGTCCTACTCTGCTGTTTAAAACCCCAAAGTCCTTTTCTTCCAAAAAATCTCCCTCAATGGTATAAAAAGTCCATAACCCCACTTTTTCGGTTCGGATATATTTGCCGGAGCTCATGATTTGATTTGTTCCGGGGTAATAATGGTACCAGACACCATTCCTAAAGCCAGATTGAATTCTACCTTCAGCAACTTTATTTCCCGATTCATCAAAAAATACTCGCTTGCCTTTCCCATTTTTTACCTTATTCCCTGGAAGAAATTGGTCTCCAATTTGAAAATCACTGAGGGTCATGAGCTTACCTCCCTGATAATACTCCTTTTGGACCACCTCCCCATCAGAATTTAATACCAACCACTCTCCTTCCTTTTCTCCGGCCAAAACAGATCCTCTCCGCACATACTGAGGTACTAAATCTAAGCTCTCAGTCAGGCTCCCATTTGCTAATCCGTTCTCAAACTGGCCTTCAAATACTAGGTTTCCATTTTCATCATAGCTCTTCCAAAGCCCATGCTGTTTTCCTGCTAGAAACTCTCCCTGAATCTTGATAGAATGGTCAGGATAATACAGAATAAACTCTCCATCAAGAGCTCCTGATTGGTATGACCCTTTTTCCAAGAAGGATCCATCTGGATTGAAGTATGCATAATCTCCATTGAGTTCACCCTCTTGATTCATAAAAAACCACTTGATTTTCCCATCGGGGTAATAGCTCTCCACCAAACCGTCTAAAGAACCAAGTTTATATGAATAGGTCTTACTGAGTTGGCCTTCAGGAAAAAACTCCTTCCAATCCCCAGTTTTTTCACCATCCTCGAAATAACCCAAAGTTGATATTTCACCATTTTCGAAATACACAATATGCTCACCATGCATTTTTCCATCCTGATAATTACTCAAAGTTTTGATTTGTCCATCTTCAAAAAACTCCTTTAACGGACCGTTGGGCTCATCATTTTGAAAGGAAACGCTGTATTTGGGTTTAGAGTCAAATTCCGTCAATAGGATGTTCTTGTTGGCGGACTGTAAGCTTGGTTTTGCATCAGGCTCTGGATTCACTTTTTCATAAACCTTCCACTCACCTTCTTTTCCTTCAGGACCTACCAACCCTGAGCCTAGATAATTGGTAGTTCCAAAATAATAATAACCCGTATCAAGATCCTGAATGGGTGATAGGATGCTGAAAATCAGAAAAGTCAGTATTATCATGATAGAATTTAACTGTTATTTTGGAAAAAAGGTTGGAGAAAGAAATCGACAAACTAGGATGATTATCATTATCTAGTTAATGGACTGCTTTTCCTCCGGTTGGTATCGGAGCTGGAGACTTTCCTGTGCAGTGTAGCACACTTTTATACCTATTTCAATTTCCCCAAAACGGCCTCCCGATACCGTAAACCAATAGGAATCATTTCGCTCCCAATTTTCACCTGGTTTCCTTCTATAAATTCCACTTTGGAAAAATTGATAATAAATGACTTATGCGTCCGGACGAAAAGCTCTGAAGGAAGCTCTGCCTCCAGTCTTTTCATGGTCGATGTGATAATCAGTACCTGACTCAGCAAATGAACCTTCGCATAATCTCCAAATGCTTCTAAATATAAGATATCATCAAAAGCGGCTCGATAAAGCTTCTTATCTACCTTTAGCATGATGTGCTCCGGCATTTCTTCAGATGAAGTTTTGAGGCGATTTTTCACCTTTTGGATCGCCTGCAAAAAGCGATCAAAAGCGATGGGCTTCATCAGGTAATCGACCGCATCCAATTCAAAACCCTCCAAGGCAAATTCAGGATACGCCGTGGTGAATATCACCAAGGGCTTTTCGCGAAGCGATTTATAAAAATTGACACCTGAAAGCTTGGGCATATTGATGTCCAAGAGCAATAGATCCACCGACTGCTTCTCAAGCCCCGAAATAGCCTCCAAGGCATCCTTATATTCAGCAGTCAGAATCAGGTCCGGATGATCCTCGATAAATTGTCTTAAAATATCTCGGCTTAAAGGTTCATCATCGATTATAGCGCACTTGATCATGATAAAATCAATTTAACGAAAAACTCCTGAGTACTCTTTTCCACCTTTAGTTCATGCGTCCCTGGATAAATCAACTCCAGCCTTCTCTGGACATTTTCTAAGCCTATCCCTCCATACCTACCCTTTTCCATATCATCTACTTTTCCCAAGTTATTCCTTACCTCAAATATTATTTGATCACTTACGCTTAGTTCGATTTGAACAAAGCCGGCTTGAGTTTCCCCTTTCATTCCATGCTTGAAGGCATTTTCTACCAAAGGAAAGAAAAGCAAGGGCGCCACTTTGGCAGACGCTAATTCTCCTTTGACTGAAAAATCAACCCGGGAATGATCATCCAATCGTAGCTTTTGCAATTCTATATAATTCTCAAGCATTTCCACCTCTTTGGAGAGTGGTACTTTTTCTTCACTTACTTCATAGAGCATGTAGCGAAGTAGATTAGAAAGCTCCAATACCGTCTCTGCTGTCTGCTCACTTTTTCCCAAAGCCTGAGAGTAAATACTATTCAGGCTATTAAACAGGAAATGTGGATTGATCTGGGTTTTCAGGGAATTTAGCTCGAGGGAAAGATTCTCTTTTTCTACCTCCTGAAGCTTATACCATGACTTGGAAAGCTTGATCAAGGTGGTCAAAACCAGATAGATGATAAATATGAAAATCAAAATCTGCCACTCTGTAAATGAGACCATGTAATAATCTGAATCCATCAAGGGGAAAAGCACCTCGAAGGTCAGTTCATGTATCCCATAGCTTGCCAAAAGAAGCAAAGGAATACTGGCAAAGTAGAGCAGGTACTTTTCCCTTTCAAGGAATCGTGGAATCAAGACCCTCAAATTCACGTAGACCAAAAACACCAAAGGAACGTGAAACAGCAGCGAGTAGAAAAAGTCGATAAACTTGAAGAGGCTGGCTATGGAAAAATAGCTCCCGATGGCGTAAATGGATAGGACCCAAAAAGCTCCATGCTGAATCCATTTCTTTCCTAAAATTGTTCGAATACCCTTCATGAATCTATCCTTTCGTAAATATCCGCATCCTCAAATACCGTCTCATCTTCCGAATAGCGCTCGAGAAACTTCTGAATCTCTCTGGGCTGGGCCGTGATCAATACGGTACCATCTACATTTTCATGTCTGAGTCGGATAAGATTGCTTTCAAAAAGACGGTTAAGCTTTTCCAAATCGAAGGGAGTTAGCACCAGTTTTTGTCCATTTAGACGAAGCTTCAAAAAGGTATGAACTGGTAAGACATTGGATCCAAATCCATCATCAGAATATTCGGCAAGTGGAAAAATATCCAAGAAATAATCTTTCCCAATTTTCGCCACATGACCGATGTATTCGATCAATTTTCCATTGTCCATCACAGTGACTCGGTAGCTTTCCTTAAAATTAGAGTAAGCTGTACCTTTGACGCTATTGGATCGCTTGCTGACCTTGGAAACGGCTTCTACGGTATTTCCCAAAGCAGCGAAGGTTTTTCCCAAAGCGTCTACTACTTCTCCCATCTCTGAAAAAGATTTATCTGGATCGGTGACTGTCTTTTTGGCAATCTCTTGATAATACATTCGAATACTATCCTGATTGTAAATCATTTTGCCATTTACTTTTATGCCATCTGACGCATTATAGCGGATGGTCATATCACCAATAGCGACTGAATCGGTATACTTTTCTTGAGGTCCATCCGTAGATGAGTCTGCAGAACTGACCACCACATCCTCCTCTTCTGACAGGCTAGTAAATTCAATATAATCCCCATCTTCCTCTGGCAACTGCCATCGTCCGACTAGCTCGGGGATAAAAACTAGTGTCTCCTCCGTGTAAATTGGAAAAAGGGAATAGACACAGGAATTGAGTAAAACTAGGAGTCCTCCTACAGCTAAATAAGCTCTGAATCTTTTCATGATAAATCGTTTGAGTTGGTTATGAACTCAAATTGCCACAAAGCATGAAGATCCTAAAAAAATATCGATGAACTCATGAAAACCCCAGACAAACGCAAAAATATCTGCCTTTTGGCTGGATAGAAAGATTCAGCGCTATACTGCTTCTCCTCAGATTTTGATCGGACTGGACTTAGAAAATCTGCTTTCGGAAAAGCAGCACAACCCAATTTTAGTTATCCTGCTTCTGGAGAAGCAGGGTTTTTCCTCTTAGTTCAATATAATTCGATTCTCACTAATCCTTTTCTTCCAGCATAATCTCTTGCAGAGCTAAACATATATTCTTCTTCCTGCTCCACAATCATTGCTTCCACTGGATTTTGGTGGATATAATGGAGCTTTTGCTCAAAAAAAATTGAAGATTCAACCAAGATCGCATGAAGCCCATCCTTCCAGAATTTATAGTTTGAAATCCTACCTTGAGATTGACTCCGCTTCTTGAAGTACTCTAACATCCACTTGGCTCTGGGTTCTATACTTTCTTTCTCCAAACTATTTAAAATTCTCTTTGCAGTAAATTTCTTAAAATCCTGAAAAGTGTCGGAAAGTCTGAATGCTTCCTTGGACCTACATAAGAGGTGCAAGTGATTAGACATTAAACACCAACTGTAGATTTCCAACCCTTTTCGTTCTACACAAAAATTCAAAGAATCCACTATCTCTAGCTTATATTCTTTGCGTGTAAAAACGTCGACCCAACCTTCAATAGTTAAGGTCAAAAAGTAGACAGCGTTTTGATCTGAAACTTGGAAAGGCTTCATGATTTTTGAAAAAACTTAACCAAAAATAGTATAAAATTCTGCTCTCAAAAAGTAGTAGAGTAAAGACTATATTAACGGTGCTGCTTTCGGAAAAGCAGCACAACAATCCCCAATTTCCAAGCTGCTTGTTATCCTGCTTCTCCAGAAGCAGGATTCTCCCACTAAAGCAATACTTCCTTCATTCGATATTCTCCGTTGTCTTATTTCTCCTCCGATTTTGATCGGACTGGACTTAGAAAATCTGCTTTCGGAAAAGCAGATTAACTTTAAAGGGCAAAAAGTAAGTGAAGTCCCATGTTTATCCTGCTTTTGCAGTAGGTGGAACTCTAAAAATTATCCAAACTTGAGAATTCAGTTTATGGAACAAGAGTATTAAGGGTAATCAGGATTTTTTTCTGTTTATCCTTATTTGTAATCAAAAAAACTTGGGTCTAAAATTTTATGAGAAATAAGTCACCATAAAGTTTTTCCTCATCAGGTACAATGGAAATGTCTTTAGGTATCCACAAACCTTTGGAAAACACAAAACTTTTGGTTGGATCATACTGGCCTCGTGGCAATTGATGGTTTAAGAGAATTCTAAAATCGTCATCCAAAACTGTGAGATATAACTCTCTATTCTCAACAAGGAAATCATAGTAGTACTCTCCATTAACAGGAAACTTATTCAAGGGAGCTTGAGAAAACCTGTAATAAACTTTTCTAAAAGGATCATAAATCAGTTTCAGGTAATTTGGAGAAGTCAAAACCCAATTTTCAAAATACTCAGATGACCAATCCCCCCTATTTGTCTGAGGTTCTGCTACTTGCTCACCTTCAAAACTTTTAATCCTATGTTCACTCTGTATTTGAGTTATCGTATCTACTTTGACAATGGATGGATTAATTGAATATATAAAACTAAATCCATCGGGACTCCATGTTAAACTTGGATAAGTAGTATAATTCAACGGAACATTTCTATACTCTTCTGGATGATAGGAATTAACACTATTCCATTCACCGTCATTAATTTTTACGCTAGCAAAGACTTTTCGCCTTTCAACTTGACTCTTTTTAGCAAAATAGTAAAGTATTGATTTTGAGTTCTTATCATAAAATAAATGAGGAGAAAATCCATCAAAAGGATATTCTGTGTAAACATCATATGCGATTTTTTCGAGATTTTCAAAAAGCTTTACAGAATGAAATTGTTCCCCCTCATCATCGGTCATAAACAACATGCTTCCCGTTGAAAAAATGATTGAATCCGAATTTATATAAAAAAAAGTATAAGGTTCTGAATCAAAACTAAAGTTCAAGCTAAGCGCTTGTTCTTTATCTCCATTCAATGGAGTTTTGATAATTGTTTTTTGATAAGAATCAAAACTAAACAAGGTGTCATTCAAAATATGATGAGGTCTGTCAAAAATTAAATGGCCAGCTCCTGCTAAATCGTAGCCCATTACCTCAAAATTCAAATTTGTAGCGTCTTTCTTTTCAGATTTAGATTGACATGAAAGGAGTATAAAAATAGAAAGTACATTAAATAAAGCTCTCATAATTAATTGGGGAGGCTATACACCTCCCCTAGAATAGTTCTAAATTGAAAACATCTTAATAACAAGTAGTAGTACCTGAAAGCGGACAGTCTTCCCCTTCAGAGAGGTACTTGCAGGCATAATAGGTTTTTTGAGAATTACAATACATTTTTCTTAAAGTTGGCTCCCCAAAACCAGGCTCTTCTACTTCTTGGGCACCAACGAAAAAAGGTGCTGAAAACAGAATAGTAAAAGCAGACATAAAAACTAATTTTTTTTGATTTTTTGGTTGAATTAATTTTAACTGCTCCAAACAAAATAAAAAAAAAGAACTATCCAAGGCTTTTAATTACGGAAGTCATTTTTATTTAACTTTTACCTTCTGTTAAATATTAAATGAATAATTATTAAGCTAATTTCTCATATTTAAACCCTTCTTATACCACAGTCGCATATAAATCAAACTCCGTCGCCTCAGTGACTTTAGCTTGCACAAAGTCACCTACTCTACAATAATGCTTGGAAGCGTCTATCAGTACCTCATTGTCCACCTCCACCGAGTCAAATTCGGTACGCCCCACAAAGTACCCTCCTTCTTTTTTATCGATTAGGGTCTTGAAGGTCTTTCCAACTTTCTCCTGATTCAGATCATAGGAAATTTGCTCCTGTACTTCCATCAGATGGTTGGCTCGTTCTTGCTTTTCTTCCTGAGAAAGCTTGTCCTCCATTCCAAAAGCATGGGTATTTTCCTCATGAGAATAGGTAAACACACCCAATCGCTCAAATTTCATTCGCTCCACAAAATCTACCATCTCCTGGAATTCTTTTTCACCTTCACCGGGATGCCCTGCAATCAAGGTAGTACGGATGGCTATTTCAGGAATCATTTCACGAATTCTGTAGATCAGTTCCTCCTGCTTTTCTCGGGTGGTTCCACGGCGCATCGCTTTCAAAACATCGGTCGAACCGTGCTGCAAAGGAATATCCAAGTAGTTGCAAATATTGGATCGCTCTTTCATCACCTCGATCACATCCATCGGAAATCCGGTAGGATAAGCATAGTGCAGACGAATCCAGTCGATCCCTTCCACATCTGATAGCTGTCTCAGCAATTCGGCAAGATTCCGCTTTTTGTACAAATCTAATCCGTAATAGGTCGAATCCTGAGCGATCAAAAGTAGCTCTTTGGTGCCATTTGCTGCTTTATGCTGTGCTTCTTTGACCAATTCCTCAATCGGTCGAGATACATGTCCTCCTCGCATCAGCGGGATCGCACAGAAGGAGCAAGGCCGATCACAGCCTTCAGAAATCTTCATGTAGGCATAATGCGCATTATGCGTCAATAATCGCTCTCCTACCAGCTCATGCTTGTAGTCCGCCTTAAATTTTTTCAAAATGGCAGGCAAATCCCGCGTCCCAAAAAAGGCATCCACCTGAGGAATCTCTTTTTCCAGGTCATCCTTGTAGCGCTGAGAAAGACAGCCCGTCACATAGACTTTTTCTACCAAGCCTCGCTCCTTCGCATCCACATATTGAAGGATGGTATCGATGGATTCTTGCTTGGCATTATCGATAAAACCGCAAGTATTGATGATGACGATGTTATTATCATCGGAATTAGACTCATGACTGGCATTGATCCCGTTTCCTTTCAACTGCGTCAAAAGGACTTCGGAATCCACCAGGTTTTTGGAGCAACCCATGGTGATAATATTGACTTTGTCTTTCTTTAATGTTCTCGCTTTCACAGAATTCGCTTCAAATTTGGAGTGCAAAGGTAGGTAAAATTGGGTTGGAAAGTGAAGGATTCTGAAAGTTGTAAAGTTGAAGTCCGAAACTTTACAACTTTCCAACCTTTCAACCCCTTTTCTTACAAATGGAAGGACAGTTAATTATCAACTCAAACATCCAACACCGTACTCCACAAAACCAAACCCAATGCCGGCGCCGGAGGGATTTTTTCCCAGTCTTCTGAAGGCCTGTTTAGTCTATTTTCGATTTCGGACAAATCCCAATGCCCTGAGCCTACATACCAAATGGCCCGCATCATTTTCCGGACTTGATGGTGCAAAAAGCCTGTTCCTACCACTTCTAGGTAGTACACCGGATCAGTTAGATTTTTGTATGGAATCTCATCTGCCAGCAAAATCTGACATCGTGAAATTTCCCGCTCGAAATCCGTCTTGGTAGGCGATGGTGTGCAAAAAGCGCTGAAATCATGTTTCCCTACAAATACTTTGGCGGCTTTATTCATTTTACCCAAATCAAGCTTTTCGAAAACTAGCTGAAGCCAAGCAGTATGCAAAGCGGGAGTGTCGGTGGAGTCAGTGAAAAAATAGCGATAAACCTTCCTTTTTGAGGCTTTGATCAAATTAAAATCCCGGCGAACAGGCCCCATGAATTGAATCTGTATTTCTCCTCCTAGGTTTTCATTGATGGCGGATACGGTTTCCTCAGCAAAGTCATTTTTATCAGAAAGAAAAAGCTGAAAGTACCCCTGCTTGCAACTCACCCCGGAGTCTGTCCGGCTTCCACCCAACAAGCTGAAATCATCATTCCCCAAAACGAATTTCAGCACACGCTCTAATTTCCCCTGAATGGTGGGCTGTCCTTTTTGGATAGCCCAGCCCTTGTAGCGGGCTCCAAAGTAGGAGATAGAAAATAAGTAGGAGAAGGCTTTGGTCTGCATATCAACACAAATTTAATTATTCAGCCCCAGCAAAGAAGCTTAAGTTCAATTACCTAACCTTTTAGCACTTAAATCTGATATCGGAACAATTTGACCCTAATCCTGAATATTCTATTAGCTCTATTAACTTCTTTTTTAAGGACAGGGGAACAATACTCTTTTTGAGAATAGTACTTGACATTATTAATCGTTGAATTCCGCTACCTTCCTAAATGCTCGAGCCGACATGCTATCTAAAAGCAAGTATTCAAAAAAGTAAAAGGACCTTGGTTCTTTCAAAATAAGCGAGCCCTCGACCAAACTAGATCCAAATCCTTCATAAACTGATTTATCAATATTTAAAGAAGAGTCAATACCAAATCCCATTGATGATTTAAAACGAAGAAACACTTTGTTTCCTTGCTCTTCGATTTCACTGACCTCACCACTAGCCACAAAATCATAAAATTCCTGTAAATGTGGTCTTGAGGGTAAATTTATAAAATGCTCAAATAGCAGATCTTCAACGTTAACAGGAACTAATTCAATGGGAATCCACTCATTGTCTGATTTCTGAAAAATTGTTGGTTTTAAAAAAATCAATTCATTAAGAAAAAAATAGTTTTTTGAATCAAGAATCACATGTTTTTTATTTTTAAGGGAATTCTCTGTTAAAAAATTGTTTAGAACCGTTTCATCCCCAGAACTAAAAACAATCCTCAGATTTTCGGGAATTTCGAAAACTCTTGCAAATTCCACGACCTTAGAAACACAAAATCCGCAACCCTTATCAATCGGAACGACCAAAAGGTATTCAGTGTCCTCAATGTTTGATTCCGTTATTGAACTAAAGAAAAACTCGATCTTTTTACTCAAGACCTCATTATCACTAGTCTTACAAGAAATTAAGCTGAAAATCAGCAATGTGAAAAATAAGGTTCTTTTACTCATTTTTTTGAATGGAAAGAAATTGAAAATGTTCCTCACTTTTTGAAGTAATTCTTCCTAGATAACCCTTCTTATAGGGGAATATCATATTATAGCTCAAAGACTTAGAGTTAAATTCACGACTATAAATTGCTTCAAACTGATCATTATAAATAATAAGAGTTTTTTTCTTTGCCCATGACATGGACTCAAACTCACCCTCTGAGATTGGTTCCTGTAAAACACGTAGATAACTTTCACCGTCAAAAAATAAGGCATCAAAGCTTGGTTGAAATAGGTAATGCCTCATGACATAACGCATTTCGTTATTATCCTCATCCGGCAATTTTTCCGCATTTGAAAAATTGGGGCTTTTTAAGGGGATTCGTTCGAGGTTTCTTTCTTTTGAATTCAAGTCGATCTTAAACAAATCTTTCAATGGAGTAAAGGAAATCACCAATTCCTCATTCTGATTCATAACAAATGAAAAATTCATGAAATTAATGCCATAGACGTTATCAATCATTTCTTTTGGCAAATCCCCAAAACTTGATGCCACACCACTTTTCAAGTCTATTTCAACAAATGATTTCCAATTTGAAAGGTGATCACCGTTGTGAGGATCTAAATGAGGGAAAAGCCCAAAAATTAGACTATCTCCTCTTTTTATAACTGGCTTAGTACCCTGAACCATGATATCAGGGTACATTCCAAGATCGTCTAAGCTTATTTCTAACCTTTTGAAAACCTTTCCCTCAGAATTTAGGAAAATCAGCTGATTTACTCTGGCACCAATTATCGTATCTTTCGATATGTAATATAGCCCAGTTGTCCCACCAATTCCATTTGGTCCATCCACCTCAAGTCTCACTCGAGAAAATTCAGAAGTATGAAGATTATAAAATTCAAGGGATGAGATAGATTTATTAAAAACAAACAGTGCGCTGTCTCCTTGTATTAATTGACTATTTTGCGGAATAACGGTAAGGCTATCAATTTTTAATTGAAGCGTGTCATAATTAAAATCTGTGATTGCAACTTCATAAAATTCAGATGGAGCTACTTCGAATTTTTCTGAACCACATGAAAAAAAGCAACTGCAGATAACCACAATCACCTTCAAATTAAATTGGCAAGAATCAATTATTTTCACCCCATCCCTGGTTTAAAAATACCAAAGCAATCGAAAACTGAAGAGCAAACCATTCCATTACCCACGCATTCCATATTTGCCTCTTCATCACTTACAACAGTCAGCCTACAGGCTTTGGTAGGCCATTCATCTGCATTAGATTGAGGTATAAAAGGAATCGAAAATAAAGCGGCCGAACAAAAAAGACCTATCAAAGATTTTTTCATAATACTTTAATTTTAGGTTGATTCAATTTAATTGTCCTAATTTGGGAGCTGGGCATTCAGCGACTCCACTACAAACTGAACCTGCTCCAAAACAATCAACTCGGGTGGAATCAGGCGTGTCTACTGTGTATACGCAAGCCTTATCCGCTCCTACAGCTAATACCTTTTGACTTTGAATGCTTAAACCGAAAAAAGCTAATGCTATAATGGCTAGGCAAGGTCTAATATATTTTTTCATAGTATATTTTTTGGGCTTGGAAGAGTAACCAAGCGGGTTAGAAATAATTATACAGAAAAACCACTATCTGGCCAGAACTGGTTCTTTCTGCGATCAATACACCCCCCCGACTAACTTTGCAAGAGAAATGTGAACTATTTTTAATTTTTCTCAAATTTATTTGAAATGATTAAAAGAAGGCTTTGGTCTGCATGCCCAAAAGTATGAATTAAGCTTTTGACAAACACCAAAACCTTCCCGAGATTCCTTTAGCCCAAAATATGCTGATTGACCCAGTCGATCTCCTCCTGTCGAATCGTATGAGCCGAATCAGCAAAGGTCATCAACTTGACTTTTGCACCTTGCTTGGTGAGATGTGACTCCGACTCTTGCATCCGCTCAAGTGGAACATGCATATCGTGTTGGCTACCGGAGATAAGAGTGGGGGTTCCCTTGAAATCCCCATGGTAGTTTGCAGGATTGATCTGCTCTCCAATTAGGCCTCCCGTAAAGGCCACTACGCCACCAAGCTTTTGAGCATTTTGAGCTGCAAACTCCAAACTCAGGCATGCCCCCTGCGAAAAGCCTATCAGGTAAATATCGCTAGCTAGCACCCCTTCTTCGATCAAGGAATCAAAGGCCTCTTTGATCTGCTGAAGTGAATTAGTCAGAGCCGGCTGATTGGACTGGTCAGGTGCCATAAAACTGTAAGGATACCAAGTTCCTCCTGCCGCTTGGGGAGCAATCAAAGCAAAATCATCCAGCTTCAAATACGATTTCAAAGAGAGGATACTTTCTGCAGCAGCTCCTCTGCCATGAATCATGATTGCTGCTTTTTTTCCTTTTTGGGGCTTTTGTCCTTCGTTGATTAGCTTATTCATAGTCTGATAGGTTTACTTCAACTTTTGGAAGTGCTTTTTCAATTCTATCTCGAGATGGTTCCGCCCAATCGGGCAACTTCAGCAATTCACCCAAATGCGCTTCTTCCTCGTCAATTGCGAAGCCAGGCTCGTCGGTAGCCACTTCAAACAACACCCCTCCCGGCTCACGGAAATAGATGCTTCTGAAATAATTTCGATCCTTTACCTCGGTGACACCCAAACCATTTTGCATCAATAAGTGCTGCACTTCCAGTTGGGTGGCTTCATTATCCGTACGGAAGGCAATATGATGAACCGTCCCGGCGCTTTGCATTCCCCGCCTAGCATTGGGGTCCACCAAAATATCTACGATGTCTCCCGGCTTTCCTGCTGTGGCATAGCGAAAGCGATTGCCCTCTTGCCCAACAAAATGATAATTCATCAGCTCTGTCAAAAGCTTCTCAGTTGGCTCCTTGGCTTGTAAGTAAAGGGTTGCTCCAAAAAAACCCTTGATTGAATGCTCAGCAGGAATATGTCCCTGTGGCCATCCTTTTCGATCATCTCGATCACTCGCGATCAACTCCAGTCCCATCCCATCATGATCTTCAAATCGGATAAGGGAATCTCCAAACCGAGTCAAATCATCTGAAACTGCAACTCCAAATTTCTTCAGGCGGTCTCTCCAGTAAGTAAGTGAATCTTTCCCAATGGAAAAGGCTGTATAGGTCAACTCACCAGTTCCTTTAGTCCCGCGCCGAGCACCTTTGAAAGGGAAGGTGGTAAAGACTGTACCTGGCCTACCCAACTCATCGCCAAAGTAAAAATGGTAGACATCCGGCGCATCAAAATTGATGGTCTTTTTTACAAGTCTTAATCCTAAGATTCCTGTATAAAAATCAATATTCTGCTGAGGATTACCAGCTATCGCTGTGATATGGTGAATCCCGGAAATTAATGGCTTTGTGGTCATAAGATTGAAATTTTAGATGAATGAGATTTTACAAAAAACCCCAAAGGATAGCCTTCGGGGTTTTAAAACAAAACCTCGGAGGCTTTTATGCTTGCTTTACGAGCTGTACACTTAGCATTAAACGAACCTGATCAGAAACAACTACCGAGCCTGCCTCTGTGACTGCCGACCAAGTAAGTCCAAATTCTTTCCGATTGATTTTTCCTTCAATTTCGAAGCCCGCCTTAGTCTGTCCATAGGGATCACCGGCTACTCCACCGAAGTCTACATCAAGCGTTACCTCTTTCTTGGTTCCACGGATTTCTAGGTCTCCTACCAACTGATAGTCCCCTCCATTCTTTGAAATTTTTCCAGAGAAAGAAAGCTTAGGATGATTAGCTGCATCAAAAAAGTCTGCTGATTTCAAATGATTGTCACGGTCACTTTGATTGGTATCAATGCTATCAATATCCGCAGTGAAGGAGACACTAGCTCCATCAAAGTCATCCGACTCACTCTCTGCAGCACCCTCAAACTTTTTAAAATATCCAGTCACGGTGGAAATGACCAAGTGCTTTACCTTAAAAGACACTTCTGAATGTGTTGGATCAATTACCCATTTTTCTGTACTCATGATTTTTATTGATTTAAGTGAAATGAAATATTATTTGTTTTTACAATTAGTGTTTATACATGGATAAAGGTAAATTTTTTAGCCTCTCAGTTTATCAAGCAGCATATTGAGATTTCTTACCTCCGATTCGCTGAGCTTGATGTAATATTTATTCGAATCCTGAATCCGTGTCTCCAGCTTCTCCAGCAACTTCAATCCTTCAGCTGAAATCATCACATCTACCTGCCTTCTGTCAGTTGGACATTCTTCACGAATTACCAAACCTTTGGCCTTTAGCTTTTCTACCAGACGAGATGCATTGGACATTTTATTAAGCATGCGTTCCTGAATAGAGGATACAGTAGTGGGATTCCCATTTTGTCCTCTCAATATTCTCAATACATTATATTGCTCTGGAGATAAGTCATAGGGTTTCAAAAGAGCATTTTGATAGCCTACCACATAACTGTGCGTGAATAATAAATTGACCACAGCCTTATGATAAGGATCTATAAAATCTTTCTGCTGAATGGCTTCTTCTAACTTTCCCATTTTAATACAATTGAATTTAATGTATATACATGCAAATCTATAAAAAGGTTTCCGAATTGAAAAAAAATTATCTAAAATGAGCGAAAAAGAGGAAAGCATCCTTCCGAAAAAAACCTCCTAAACTGAAGCGGATTTCTTGAGTTTGATCCTTTTCAAAAGTCTTTGACCTGAGAAAATTAAAATCGGAAGTGTGAAAAGAATATCAGATCAAAACATTGATTTAAATTATGTTAAGAGGGGTTTTTACAATATTTGATGTGTTTTTGATGTAGCCAAAATCTACAATTGATGAATAGTTGTAGAAGCTTTTTATTTGGGGTCTGTGAATCGGTTTAAGAAATTAGGGAAAAAAACTAATACCCATGAAAAACAATTTTCCCAAAATTATCACAATGCTCTCCCTGCTCGTAGTAAGCTGGGCCTGCGACAACGGTTTCGCAGACATTGACGTGATAGACACTCCTCCAAAAATTACTCTAGGTTCAATTTCCTCTGGATTGACTGAAGGAGAAGATTTTAGAATTTCCGTAACTCTGGATGACGGTACGGATGACGGAGCCATTAGCTCCCTTGCCTCCCTTGACTACACCATCACTTCAGGAGGAGCCACAGTTACTTCTGGATCAGAGGCGCTAAGTGGTGATCAGCAGACAGTCACTATTAGTGTTCCGGGTGGATTTGATGCTGGTACTTACAACTTTGACGTTGTAGTTTCAGATACCAATGGCAATACGGCAACTGATAATGTGACATTTGAAGTAGCTTCAGCACAGCCAGACTTTGACATTACTGGTACTTGGGTGGTTGAGCCAGTGGCGGCTTCTCTTGCAGTGGGACCAAGTCCTGGAAGCACTGAGTGGTTTGCAATTGATGGTGCAGGAGTATCGCAAAGAGCTTGTTTTTATGACGATACCTATACTTTCGGTGCTGATGGATCATTCGTTATTGACCTCGGAGATCAAACTTGGTTGGAAACTTGGCAAGGAGTTGACTCTGACCGATGCGGCACACCGGTATCGCCTTATGATGGAGGCACATACCAATATACTTACACAGGAACTTCCCTGACAGTAATCGGAGAAGGTGCATACTTGGGACTTTCAAAAGTAAATAATGCAGGTGAAGTTTCTCAAGGAGCGGCTATTCCTGATCAAATCACGTATACGATTGTTGATCCAGTTGTTGATGGAAATACCCGCAGAATGACGCTAAGAATCGAAGCTGGTTCTGGAGTTTGGTGGGACTTCAAACTGGTTTCTGGTGAAATCGACAATGGTGGCGGCGAATCTGCGTCTATCTTCGGAAATTGGAAAATGGAGCCAATAGCAGGAGCCTTTGGTGTGGGTCCTTCAGCTGGAAGCACCGAGTTTTTTGCTAACTCCGCAGACGATGTGACTACCAGAGCCTGCTTCTTTGATGATGTCTATACATTTGCTGAAGATGGCACCTACTCTTATGATTTGGGTGATCAGACTTGGCTCGAAACTTGGCAAGGTGTCGCCGAAGACGGTTGTGGCGCTCCTGTAGCACCGCATGACGGCTCAGGAGATTACACCTTTACATTTGATGGAAGCTCTTTAAAATTAATTGGCGAAGGAGCTCACCTGGCTCTTTCTAAAGTAATCAACGGAGCAGAGTTGAGCACGGCGGGAGTAGAAGTTCCGGCGGACGTAACATATCAGGTTGCAAGTTTGACAGAGACAGATGGCGTGAAGCGAATGACACTGCATATCGAAATCCAAGACGGTATCTGGTGGACTTTCAAACTGATTTCAGAATAATTAATTTAAGTGGCATCTGGAACGTAATACCCAGATGCCTTTTTTTTCTTTAACCCAAAATAGTATGAAAACTATCTTTAACTACACAAGCCAAACTCTTTCCGCATTTTTTCTAATTGGAGTTTTATTTTCCTGTGAT
Source organism: Algoriphagus formosus (assembly GCF_002807035.1). Classification (GTDB taxonomy): domain Bacteria; phylum Bacteroidota; class Bacteroidia; order Cytophagales; family Cyclobacteriaceae; genus Algoriphagus; species Algoriphagus formosus. The sequence continues at coordinate 512,664 of NZ_NIUC01000002.1, forward strand.
TCGGAAACTGCGGACAATCCCACAGGTTCAAACCCCGGTAATAACGTTACTGAAGTTCCAATACCTGACGGTGGAGCCACCTCTCCTACTTCCTATCCTGGGATGACACTAGTTTGGGAGGATGATTTTGAAGGAAATAGCCTAGATGCAGCCAACTGGTCACATGAAATAGGAACTGGCGACAATGGCTGGGGAAATAACGAGCTTCAATATTACAGATCCCAAAATACCTCTGTAGAAAGAGGGCATTTGATCATCACTGCTAAGAAAGAAAACTTCCAAGGAAGCGAATATACTTCCTCCAGAATCGTCTCATTGAACAAAAAGCAATTCCGCTATGGTAGAGTTGATATTCGGGCGGTAAACCCACGCGGACAAGGCTTATGGCCTGCTCTTTGGATGCTTGGATCAAACTTCCCTGAAGTAGGATGGCCAAGATGTGGAGAGATTGACATCATGGAGATGGTCGGTGGACAAGGACGGGAAAACACAGTCCATGGAACAGTTCACTGGGATAATAATGGGAGCCGGGCGGAATTTGGCGGTTCTTATAAGATTCCTTCAGGTACTCTAGCCGATAAATTCCATGTCTACTCAATCGAATGGACCTCAAATAATATTAGCTGGTTTATTGATGATGTGAAATATCATGAGATCGATACCACTCCTGCCGAACTAGATGAGTTCAGAAGAAATTTCTTTTTCATCATGAATGTGGCTGTCGGTGGAAACTGGCCCGGATCTCCGGATAATAGCACAACGTTTCCACAACACATGATTGTGGATTATATTAGAGTATTTCAATTTGATTAAAAAAAGCCCCGCGGGGCTTTTTTTTATGCATTTTCGCTCAACCAGTCTTTCAGCAGCTGATTGACTACTTCAGGCTTCTCAATGCAGGAACTATGACCTGCACCGGGGATCATATGAAGCCTCGATCCAGCAATTCCCATTTGAATGAATTTTGCCTTTTCGGGTTTTGTTGCAACATCTTCATCTCCCACCACAATCATAGTAGGACATTTTATGGCACCTAATTCAGCTTCCACGCCTTTTCGATAAATTACTCCCTCTACCGGTCCAGTAATAGTTTTCTTATTGGACGTAAGTTCTTTTTTCCACTTCTTAATCGCTTCCGAATTCGATTTATTGTTCAACCAGGATTGAGCAAACATGATGGGCATGACCTTATTGGCGACCGGAGGGATTACTCCAAGCCATTTGACAATTCCATTCAAGGTTTTGTATTTGGGAAGGTTCTCTACCGGCTCACTATTCGCTGAGGTTTCTAAAAGACTCAAAGTTTTAACCAAATCAGGCCTTCTAGCAGCCAAACGCATTCCCACAAATCCACCCATTGATAGCCCGACAAAGTGTACTTTGACCAAATCGAGCTTTTCTATCAATGCTGCTGCATCTTCAGCTACGGTTTCCATGTCAAATGGCTCCTTCACCTCGCTTTGGCCTTGGCCTCGATGATCGTACGCAATGACACGGTAAGACTTCGCTAATTCATCGATCTGAGCATCAAACATTTTATGACTCCAAAGTAGTCCATGAGAGAAAACCACCGTTTCATCTCCTTCTCCTTTGTCGATGTAATAGAGCTTTATTCCATTTGCTTCGATATGCGGCATTTGAATCCTTTTTAGGGTGAAAATCTACCAATCTAATCCTGGCTGAGTGATTCGAGCATTTTCGCGAGCCTTATGCTGATCTACAATTTCCTTGACATCTGCCAAAAGCTGCTTTGCATCGTAAACAACCCCGTCCTTAACTGTATATTTAACGCCCCCAACACGGATGGGTTGGTTATTTTCATCTATTCGAATCGCACCCGTTCCATAAAGGACCTTGAGGTTTTGAAGCGGGTTTTCTTCCAAAATCACAAAATCCGCCAGTTTCCCTACTTCTACGGTTCCAATCTCCTTTTCCATTCCCAAAGCCTCTGCTCCATACATCGTTGCTGAGCGAATCACTTCCAAGGGATGAAAGCCTGCCTCCCGAAGCAATTCCAACTCTCGGATATAGGCAAATCCATACAATTGGTAGATAAATCCTGAGTCAGAACCAGTAGTTACTCTCCCTCCACGATTTTTATACTCGTTGACAAAAGTCATCCAAAGACGGTAATTCTCCTTCCAAAGCAACTCTTCCTCTGTAGTCCAATCAAACCAATATGAACCATGCGACTGTCTACTTGGCGAGTAAAAACGCCATAGGGAAGGTAAGGTGTAGGCGTCATGCCACTCTGCTCTGCGAGCCCGCATCAAGTCCCGGTTTGCTTCATAAATATTGAAGGTTGGATCCAACGTGAAATCAAGTTCCAAAAGCTCATTCATCACCTTATTCCAATGCTCTGAATAGGGCTTTGCCGCTTGCTTCCAAAGTTTGCCAGCTTCTGCAAATCGATGCTGCTCATTTTGGTAATTGTAATCCAATCGGAAATCCTGAATCGTCCGATCTTCAAAAAGAGCTTCTGGAAGACCGTACCAATGCTCCATGGAAGTTAGTCCAGCTCGAGCCGAGTGCAATACATTCCAACGAGCCACGTCTAGCTGCTGATGATGCATAGCTGACCGTAAGCCTATTCGCTTGTTTTCGGAAATCGCCGCCTGCATCACTTCGGGCTTTGCACCAAAGAACTTGATCCCATCAGCACCTTTGGCTTTATTTTCATTGACCCAGGCCTTGGCCTGATCCGCTGTGGTAATGGGATTCTCAGCTCCCTGACCAAATGATGTATAGGCCAAAATTCTGGGAGCTGTAATTTGATTGGAAAGCGAGCGGTTTTTTTCATTTAAAACCCAATTAAGACCATTTCCAGCTGATGGATCCCGAATGGTAGTAACTCCATGCGCCATCCAAAGCTTATATACATACTCGGCTGGAGTTCCTTGCCCTGTACCCCCTATGTGTCCATGCATATCCACGAAGCCAGGCAGTAAATAATGCCCCTCCAAGTCTAAAACTTGCGTGTTCTCATCTGCTTTGGGTCGACGGCCTTCCGAAATAGGTAAACCGGGATAGCCCACAGTCTGAATACGCGTAATCCTGTTTTTCTCCACCACTATATCCACAGGGCCGACAGGAGGCGCCCCGGTCCCATCAATGAGTGTTACTCCTCGAATGATCAATCTATCATAGGGTCCATCACCCTCCTCCCGGTCAGGAGCAGGCATAATTTGAGCAAAGGCATGAAGCGAAAAGACTGAAAGAATCAGCCCAAGAATAATTTTCCGCATGATTTCTGGGTTAGGTGGTTAATTCAAGTCTATAAGTTAGCCGAAAAAACAAAAGGGAAAAATGACTTTTGGACCAAGCAAACAAAAAAATGGCTGTCTCAAAAGTATTATGTTCCGTCATCGCGATCCCGAAAAGTTCGAGAGAAGCCCGCCTCCCGGAGGGCAGGCGATCTTAATATTGATTTAAATTAAATCAGGATAGATTGCTTCACTTCGTTCGCAATAACGAAAGCCTTTTAAGACAGCCTCTTTTAAAATGATTCTTATCAGAATAATTATAGATCCTTAAACTGATCCATAATTTCCTCTGAAATACCTGTGTGAGAATATCCTCCATCATGGAAGAGGTTTTGCATAGTCACCATTCTTGTCAAATCCGAAAACATCGTAACAATGTAATCCGCACAAGCTTCAGCAGAAGCATTTCCAAGTGGGGACATCTTTTCGGCAAAGTTGAAGAAGGAATCAAATCCTCCAATACCTGTACCAGCAGTTGTCTTGGTTGGCGATTGAGAAATGGTATTGACTCGTACATTTTTCAGCTTACCTAGTCTATATCCATAGCCTCTAGCGATACTTTCAAGCAAGGCTTTGGCATCAGCCATATCCGTATAAAATGGATAAACCTGCTGAGCGGCAATGTAAGAAAGACCTACAATCGAACCCCATTTTTTCATGATATCCATTTTCTCTGCCACCTGCATCATCTTATGGAATGAAATTGCGGAGACATCATAAGACTTCATCGCCCAGTCGTAGTTAAGGTCTCCGTAAGAGCGGCCTTTTCGGATATTTGGTGACATACCGATGGAATGCAACAAAAAGTCAAAATCACCTCCGAGGAATTCTTTCGCCTCAGTGTATAGCTTCTCAATATCGTCCAAAACCGTAGCATCCGCAGGAATGACAATGGTATTACACTCTTCTGCAAGTTCTTTGATAGCACCCATTCGCATAGCGATAGGGGCATTAGTCAGGACAAACTTTCCACCTTGTTCTTTAACTTTTAGCGCGGTCTTCCAGGCAATGGAGTTTTCATCCAAGGCTCCGGTAATGATTCCGACTTTACCTTTTAGCAAGTTTTCTGGCATATTTCTATTGGGTTGATTTCAAAAATTCTTAGCAAAAATAGCTAAAAATTGGGGAAAGCCCCTCAATTCGCCAGAAGCTCACGAGCACTCTGCAAGGCATTCTCTGAGGGCTGTGCTCCAGCTATCATTTTGGCCAGCTCCTGAATACGCTCCTGCTCGTCCAAAAGCTTGATTTTTGATATAGTTTTGGAGGCTGAATTGTCTTTGAACACAAAGTAATGCATATCCCCTTTCGCCGCTACCTGAGGGAGATGAGTGATGCAAATAATCTGATGCTTCGCTGAAATATCTTTCATCATTCTGACCATCTGTAAGGCTACCTCTCCAGAAATCCCTGCATCGATTTCATCAAAAATCAAGGTGGGCAAAGCCATTTTATCAGCCATCAAATATTTGATTGCAAATAGAAGACGTGAAAACTCTCCTCCTGAAGCGACCTTTTTAAGTGCCTGCAAAGTGCCTCCCTTATTGGCTGAGAAAAGGACTTCAATCTGATCTAGCCCGGTACTACTTGGGCTAATTTCCTGTCGCTGAAATTTGATTTGCGCATTTTCCATCCCCAAATCTTGCAAGAGGCCTTTCATGGATTTTTCAAAGTCGGAGAAACAACTTACACGCTTCTTAGTGAGCTTTTCTCCAAAAGATTGCATTGCCTTCTCAGCTTCTGCAAAGTCCTTTTCAGCTTTTTCCAAACTTTCATCCAAGTTCTGAAATTCGAATACCTGATCGGCTAACTGCTGCTCAATCTCGATCAGTTCTTCGACGGTAAGCACCCCATGCTTCTTTTGAAGTTGGTAGATTTTACTCAGACGCTCCCTGATTTCTTCCAGTTTTTCAAAGTCAACTTCGATTTGCCCATCCTCTTCCTCGAGTGTAGCCAAAATATCCTTGACCTCAATCAAGGCAGACTGAAATCGCTCTCGAATAGACCCAAAAGTATGAGCCAGTCTCTCCAGACTTTGCAAGTGCTGCTGTATTTGCCCCATCCCCTGCAAAATCCCAAACTGCTCATCTTCAAAAAGACCACTAGCCTCCTGAATCTTAAGCTTGATCTCCTCGGCATTTTCGAGGATTTCTTGCTTGGATTCCAATTCTGTCTGCTCCCCTTCCTGAAGCGAAAGGGCACTTAATTCATCCAGTTGGAATTGATTGAAATCAGCCTCTTTCTGAAGCTCCAAAGCTTTCTTCTTGAGTTGGTCTAAGTGTTTTTTTGCTTTTCGAAAGTCATGGTAGGCTCCTTGATAAGCAGCCAACTCCCGATTGGATTGAGAATAAGCATCCACCAAGCCCAATTGATAGGCTCCATCTCCGAGCAAAAGGGTGTCATGCTGTGAATGTACATCCATCAGCTTTTCACCAAGACTTTTCAGCACATCCAATAATACAGGCGTATCATTGACAAAAGATCTTGATTTACCGGAAGGGCTGATTTCTCTACGAATGATACAGGGCTCTTCGTACTCCAAATCATTCTCTTCAAAAAATCCTTGCAATCCGTAAGATCCAAGTTCAAACCAGCCTTCCACAATGCATTTTTTATCCTCGTGAAGGAGCACTTTGGTATCGGCTCGTTTTCCAAGTAGCAATCCCACGGCTCCAAGCATGATGGATTTTCCTGCACCCGTTTCACCGGTAATCATATTCAGACCGGCTCCAGGTTGCATTTTCAGATCATCAATCAGTGCATAATTGGATATACTGAGGGATTTGAGCATGGATTTTACGTTTGTACAAAGCTAAAAAATCAAGCTTAGCTTTTCAGCAGCTCATTGTACTTTCTCGCATTATTTGGATCCACTTCCAAAAGCAATTCTACTGCTTCTGTCCGTATCTCAAAAGGGGCATTCTTTAATACCTGTGCAATCTCATCTCCTTTGGCATCCATAAAAGAAATCGTGAAGATCCCATTGGGTTGTGCCTTATTGGCCTCTGCCACCAAGCGAATGGCTTCCAGCATATTTTGGTAGGCCTTCTCAGGGTCTATCTGCAAAATATCCAATCCCTGTCTATGGTAGAGGTAATACGCCTCTCGAATCGAGGAGTAAACAGAGGAGGTATAAATATCATTGATCAACCAAAATCGATTCCTTCGATCGGAGTTACTTTGTCCCCAGCCTGCGCGACCTGATTGTTGAGCATTATTCACTATGTCATTTGCTACAGCAAAAAAGGGATCTCCGCCTTTGTTCTGAAAACTATCGTAATCTAAACCAAGAGCGATATTGGCATAGTAAGCTAAAAGCGAGGAGATGTTATTAAGGAAGGTGAAGCGATTAAACTCTAGGGGTTGAGATTCAATAAACTCAAAATTCCAAGTTCGATCGGCAAAATTGAAAAGGAGACTTTCATAATTGGTTCCATAAACCGGCCGTACGGTTTGTACTTGTACCGTTGCAGAAAATGACCCTACGGTAGTGGCCTCATTGATGGTGATCAGCAAATTTCCTTTGATCCGCTCCTCCGGCCGAAACTCGTCAGTAGTCCAAGATCGTCCATTAAGGAACTGCTCAAAACTAGCCTTCATTTGGTTAAAAATATCCGTATTCTGAAGATTGGAGCGCTCACTGTTGATCGTGACTGTAAAGTTGAGCTCTTGGGCCTTTACAATTCCGACCAGCAGAAACAAGGAAAGAAAGCTGATTATTTTTATCATTCTCATACAATAAAGAAAAAATCAGATCAGCGTCCAACTGCTCTCCCGCTTGATATGATCCAGGATCAATTGGGCGATTTCCGACTTAGATGCGAGTGGAGATTTCCATTGGCCTCCATTTTTGGAGAAAACAGTCACCCGATTGGTATCCAAACGAAAACCTGCGCCACTTTCTTTCATGGAGTTAAGAACAATTAGATCAAAATTCTTGCGCTGAAGCTTCTCCTTTGCATGAAACTCTTCATTTTCTGTTTCGAGCGCAAAGCCTACATGGAATTGTTTAGGCTGCTTTTTACTTCCCAGCTCTTTGGCGATGTCAACATTCTTCTTCAGGCGAATCTGCATAGCATCCTCATCCTTTTTAATTTTTTCGGTAGCGACGGTAGCTGGTGCATAATCTGCCACCGCAGCCGTGAAAACAACGATGTCCATCTGACTATGAATAGCTGAGGCTGCATGAAACATCTCCTCGGCACTGTTCACATCTTTCCAGTGAAATTTCTCTTTATTAACAGGAATAGCCACAGGGCCTGAAATCACCCAAACCTCCGCACCTCTTTCCAAGAACGCCTCGGCGAGTGCTAGTCCCATTTTACCGCTTGAATGATTGCTGATGAAGCGAACAGGATCAATCGCTTCTTGAGTCGGCCCCATGGTGAGGGCTACCTTTTTTCCGGAAAAATCACCTTTGGATTCAAAAAATCGTTGTATTTCTTCTAGAATCTTTTCAGGTTCCATCATCCGACCCTGACCAGATAGCCCGGAAGCTAATTCTCCGCTTTCGGCATCCAGTAGTCGGTTTCCAAAACCTTGAATAGTAGCTAGATTTTTTCTGACGGATGGATGCTGATACATATCAAGATCCATCGCAGGAGCTACCCAAACCGGACATCTTGCTGAAAGGTAGGTAGCTAGAAGTAGGTTATCACAAAGCCCATTTGCCATTTTGCCGAGGGTATTGGCTGAAAGAGGCGCAATGATCATCAAGTCTGCCCAAAGCCCCAATTCCACGTGGTTGTTCCAAGTGCCCGTTTCATCTTTTTGGAAAGTATGTAAAACTGGATGTTTGGAAAGGGTAGCTAGGGTCAAAGGGCCTATAAAATCAAGAGCAGAGGCCGTCATAATGACTTGGACCTCTGCTCCTGCCTTTACTAATAATCTGACCAAGAAAGCGGACTTATAGGCAGCAATGCTACCTGTGACTCCAAGAAGTATTCGCTTTCCTTCGAGATTCATTATTCAGTTTCTTCTTCAGGATATCTGTGGTATAATTTTCCATCCAGATATTCTTCCATTGCCAAAGTAGATGGTTTTGGCATACGCTCATAAAACTTGGAAATCTCGATTTGCTCCTTGTTTTCGAAAACTTCTTCAAGGTTATCTACTGTAGAAGCAAACTCAGAAAGCTTGCCATTCAATTCCTCTTTAAGGTTATTGGAAATCTGCTTTGCACGCTGACCTACCAAGTGGATGGACTCATAAATGTTCCCGGTTTCCTCGGATACTTTGTCCAAATCTCGGGTAATGATTGATGGATTAACTGCCATGTTTATCGTTGTTTAATTTCTTCTGTTGGTTTTATTGCGCTGACTGAAGTAGTATCAGCAGCTTTTTCGGATCGCTCCGCAATATCTCTTTTTACCTTTAGGTGACTATTCAACTCTTCACGAGCTGTATTTTCATAATCTTTCACCTCTGCCGTGAAATTACTATCTGGATATCTTCGATAGAAATTCATCGAATATTGGAATACATCGTTGAGTCGTTCTTCTTTTTTGGAGAAAATACTGTTTACAGCATACTCTGTACTTACCTCTACCAGTTTGTAAGCCAACTCTTCGTTGTATTCACTTTCAGGATAATCCTTTGCAAAATTCTGGAAATTGACAATACACGCTCTCAGGAAGTCTCCTGGAAATAAACCGTCTTTCAAACGGTAATACATCATCGACTCTTCATAGGCTTTCTGCTCAAACCGCTTCTCTAAGTCGGTCAGCATTTCCAAAGCTCGCTCATAACTATCCGAGCCGGGATACCTCGTCACAAACTGCTGAATTGCTGCTACTGCCTCTTGGCTACTCTGCTGATCCAAATTGAAATCAGGAGCATCTAGGAAAAGGGAATAAGCATGCATAAACAGGGCTTCTTCTGCCAAAGGGCTTCGGTTGTATGTCCTGTAGAAATTATTGAAATAACCAGCAGATTCGATGTAGCGCTTAGTTTTGAAATGGCAATAGGCGTAATTGTAATCCGCCAATTCTGCCTTTTCGCTACCTCTGATGATAGGAATCACCTTGTCATAAAGAATGATCGCCTTATTGTATTCTCCTTTTTGATAGTAGTCATTGGCACCTTCGTAGAGCTCCTCCCAGTTGGTACTTTTTTCCAACTTGGCAAATGGGCCACAGGAGAGGCAAAGTGTGACAAAAACAAGTAAAATAAAGGGGACTTTTCGCATATTCATTTTCAAGACCGCAAATATACGGGATAATAGTTGGTATTCAAATGGATAGGATTGCTTAGGTTACTTCTTAACAACGAGTTTCTTTGTAACAATATTTTTATTGTCCAAAAACAGTGTGTAGAAATAAACACCTGGATGAAAATCAGAAACGTTGATTAGCAAGGAGGATCTGTCAGGATCTAGCTCATATTCTGCTACAGGGTTTCCGATAAAGCTATTTATGGTGATTTTAGCTAATGTTTCTCGCTTTTTCAGCTTGTAATCTAGTTGTGCTACCCGATTGCTTGGATTAGGATAGACCTCAGAAATGGTAATTGCGTCATAATCCGATTCATCGATTTTCTTGGCAGGGTCAGTGACATCGTATTGGGCTTGAACAACAAATGATTCCCGAATATTAGACGTATTCACAAAGATCAAATCAAAGGCTCCACGAGTCTCTGCAATACCAAGAGAAAACTCCAAATAAAGATCCGTAATAATCTCACCCGGAGCTAGCGTTACTTTTATTTTGGCTAAATCTCGCTTTGCATCAAAACAGGCATCTCCGATACAGATTTTCATCTCCTGTGAAGAACCAATATCTCCACTGATATTTTTCAGGAAGTAGGTTTTTTCAACCTCGGATTCGTTTTGAAGGATGATGGTTTTCCGCTGGGATGCACCGATGTCGCCATCGAATGAAAGTCCCTCACTTAGCACACGGACCTCTTGTGCTTCCGCCAGTAGCGGAAGGGTCACAAAAACCCATGCAAAAATTCTAAGGAAAACTTTCATGTAAAATTCTATTCGATAAGCCTGTCGTCTGATACTTTCGAGAAGTAATATACTCACAAAAATACGCAGTAGGTAATCTTGGGACGAAAATTTGCGGTTAATTGTTGTTAACCTTTATAAAATATTTCCGGCTTTTATTCGTTCGAAAAATCTTTAACCTTTTTCAAGGGGATCAAACCGCCTTTATTGGTATTTGTATCCCACTTTTCTAGTGACTTTTGCATTTCTTCATCAGAAGGCATTCGGATTTCTGCCTCTGGAACTTCAAAAAGATTTTCGGCTTCCAGATCCACCTCATTGACAGACCTCCAAGCAAATATTTTCTCCATAGTAGGCTTTTCTTCTTTTCGCCAGACAAAACCTTCTAGCTTTCCTCCCTCTTCACCGATATCCTGCACAGGTATAAACTTTCCCTCGGGCTTTACGCCATAGTTGACTTTTTTCAATTGTCCCTCCACAAAGGTCATTTTGATCGTGGCAGAAAGGGTCTTATTGACTCCTTGCACCAAGGTGTCACCCTCCAAGGCATAATACAAGGATTCCCCATTTCCAGTGATGTCCAATGTATTCAGATCGCCATTCTCGAAGAGCCCTGTCATAGACCTGCCTTTCATTTGATTGAAATTGACCAGGGTGTCAGTCATGACGGCAAATGCATTGTTTTTTACAAAAAGCTTCCGAAGCTGTTCGTTTTCAATGAAAAACGTCATGGAATCTGCGGTAATCTGACTTCTATTATCCCAAATAGCAGGATCTTGAAAAAGGCGGATAGTCGAATCTGAATAATTGTAAGACAGCGAATCGGCTATTCCTGACATCTGTGACTTCACCAACTGTATGGATGAAAAAGCCAAAAGGTATTTTAGTGAGTCTGATTCATGATCCTGAGAAATCAGCGTATCGGCAGTCATGTACAGGGTATCTGTTTCAAAGTATCTTCTGACCAGAGCTTTGCCATGGACCAAGCTGTATCCACGATCCTCCCAATATTGTCCCTGATCGCCAAATATTTCGACCTCCCGTTCCTTGTTCAATACTCTAACATCTCCCTTCCCCTCATAGTAAGCCTCATTTTCCCGATAAAGCAATTCATCGGCCTTGACCCGACTTGTCTCGGTCTCCACCAAGCCATCAAAGAATCGGAAATTTTTCGCTTGCGTATCATAGAAACTCCCCTTCGAAGCATCCAGGGTATTTCCATCTTTGGAAATCAAATTGGTTAGCCCTTTGGTTTCAGCAGTTTTGGGAATGGTGAGATAAACCAGAAAATTGGTTTTCATCGTGTAGTCAGGATTGACCAAAACCACGTCATCGGTGAAAGTAATCCGTTCCCGATTCACTTCATATCGCCCTTTCTCACTAGTCAAGACATTGGTAGAGTCTACCACCCGACCATCATTGAAATAATAAGCAATATTTCCAGCCCGGTCATAATCCAAATAATCAGTGTAAACGGTCGTCTCCATGTTAGTGAAGACTACATTGGTTCGGAGTTTTGCCAGTTTCGTATTCCCGTCATATTCTGCATAAGCACTTCGTGTGGTAACCGAATCTTCTTCACTTCGGATAAAAACCCGACCATATAGTTTTGCTTTATTATCTGCTCTGAAAAAATGAGCAGAATCACACTCGATCAAGGTGCTTTGATTTTTCATTCGGACAGAGCCTAGCAGTCTTTCAAAACCCATAGCACCCTTTAGCGAGTCTGCACGAAGGATTTCCAGGGCATTGTTTTCCTGAGCCCGAATCATAAAAATCGGAAGGAAGAAAAAAGCAATCAGGCAAAATGATTTCAGGCTGCTGTTCATAGACTTGTACAAGTGGGCAAAATTAGTAGAAAAAGCTATTTTTGATCAATGTTAACAGTATTTAAGGAGCATATCGAAAAACGGAGCCTTTTGTCTCCTTCTAAAACCTACCTACTCGCCTGTAGCGGAGGAGTGGATAGCATGGTTTTGGCACATTTGCTTTTGGAAATAGGAATCCCTTTTGAAATCGGCCATGTTAATTTTGGCTTGCGAGGAGCAGAAAGCGATGCAGATGAATCCTCGATTGAAAAGTGGAGCAAGAAAAATAGCATTCCTTTCCACAGCCATCACCCGGACACTACCAGTAAAGCCACGGATGAGAAAATCTCCATACAGATGGCCGCTAGGGACATTCGATACGCTTGGTTTGATGATTTAATAAAAAAGCGATCCTTGGATGGAATCGTCCTTGCCCATCATCAGGACGATCAGTTGGAAACGATCTTTCTAAATCTCCTGCGTACCACAGGATTGGATGGGATACAAGGCATGGCGGATAAAAAGGGCTACTTGATCCGTCCACTACTCCCTTTTTCAAAAGAGGAGATTCTGGCTTTTGCCAAAGAAAATGGAATCATTTGGCGAGAAGATGCTTCGAATCAAAAAACAGAATATAAGCGAAACAAGCTCAGGCTGGAAGCACTCCCCGCTCTCTACGAAGTAAGTGAAGATGCCAAGCAAAACCTGCTAAGCAGTTTTAACCGCTTACAGGATGCCGGTAAGGCACTGGGAGGACTATCAGAAATCTGGCTAGAGCAAAACCTTCAAAAAGATTCAGAAGTAGAAAGCTTGCCTTTTCGGAGTTTTATCAATCTGGCAGGTGCTGCCACTTTGCTTTTTTACTGGCTTCGGAGCTACGGATTCAACTCGGATCAAGCCGAATCAACCCTCCACTCGGCCAAAAATCAGGAAAGCGGGAAAGTTTTCTTCAGCGCAACTCATCAGTTGACAGTAGACCGGGAAGCCTTGCTTTTGGCGCCAATTTCAGAGCAGTTTGACCCTGTCATCCTAGATGAAAAAGACATCGAGCTCGTAATTCCGGAGGGCACCTACGAATTACTGAAAGAACCTTTTGACCGGAAAATTGACACGTCCCGTCAGAATGCCCAGTTGGATTTGGATCGGCTTAGTTTTCCCTTGACTATCCGAACTTGGGAGTTGGGAGACAAATTCATTCCTCTAGGGATGAAAAACGGAAAAAAAGTCTCTGATTTTTTGATAGATTTGAAAATAGACCGTTGGCACAAAGATCAGGTCAAGGTGCTTGTTTCGGAGGGAAAAATCGCCTGGGTGATCGGCCACCGGATTGCAGACTGGGCCAAGTGCGACGAGGCTACACGGATTGCTTTACATTTCAAAAAGAAAAACTGATGCAAAATCCTTTTACCAAATCCTATACAGAATCTGAGCTTCAGACTTTTGATTTTATGAGGCCGATCAAATTTTTTGAAAAGTTAAAAAACAAGGAGCTATCGCGTTTTTTACCAGCCATGCATGTCCGCAAATATGTCAAAGATGAGGTAGTCTTTTTCAGTAAAGACCCTAGTCAAGCCATCTACTTGATCAAGAAAGGACAAGTGCACCTGACGATAGATGTAAAGGACAATTTTGAGATGATCATGGAAATCAATCGTGGCCAGGCATTTGGAGAAAACTCCCTTTTACAAAACACCAAACGAATCTACACCGCGATTGTCAGTTCGGATGAGGCAGAGTTGATCGTGATCCCGCATTTTGCTATTCAAGAGATCTTCGAAAGCAATCCAAAAATCAAAGCCAAGGTGATGACAGCGCTTGCAGAATATTACAACGAAAACAATCAGCGACTCTTCCGCTCCTATCGGGAGTCCTTCGGATTTTTTAGCCTTCGGCAAATGTTTGAGTGACAATTGACAGCCCCTTAGCCTTAAGTCAAATACCATCCAACAAAGTATTTCCTTTCGGGTTTCTAATCCTGTCATTGTTAATTAACTTAGCGGCGCTTTTTAGGCAATTCATTCATAAAAATTTATAAAATCATGAGCAAAGTAACCGTAGTTGGGGCTGGAAACGTAGGAGCAACTTGCGCTGACGTTTTGGCCTATCGCGAAATCGCGGAAGAAATTGTTTTGGTAGATATCAAGGAAGGCGTAGCCGAGGGCAAGGCTTTGGATATCTGGCAAAAGGCCCCGATCAATCAATATGACCCGCGTACAGTCGGCAGTACAAATGACTACAGCAAAACTGCTGGATCAGATGTAGTTGTCATCACTTCAGGCCTACCACGCAAGCCAGGGATGACCCGTGACGACTTGATCGAAACCAACGCAGGGATCGTGAAGTCTGTAACAGAAAACGTAATCAAGCATTCACCTGACGCCATCATCATCGTCGTATCTAACCCACTCGATGTGATGACTTATCAGGCTCACCTCTCTTCCAAGCTGCCACGTACCAAAGTGATGGGTATGGCTGGAATTCTAGACACAGCACGCTACAGAGCTTTCTTGGCAGAAGAGCTGAATGTATCAGCAAAAGAGATTCAGGCTATCTTGATGGGAGGACATGGTGACACGATGGTTCCACTTCCTCGCTACACGACTGTTGCTGGTATTCCTGTGACAGAGCTTGTCGCTAAAGATAAATTGGACGCAATCATCGAGCGAACAAAATTCGGTGGCGGTGAATTGGTGAAATTGATGGGAACTTCCGCATGGTATGCACCTGGCTCTGCTGCTGCTCAGATGGTAGAGGCAATCCTTAAGAATCAGCGTCGCGTGTTCCCAGTCTGCATCAAGCTTGATGGCGAATACGGTATCGATGACTGCTATCTTGGCGTTCCTGTCATCCTCGGCAAAAACGGAATCGAAAAAGTGATCGAATTGGATCTCAACGAAGAAGAAAAGGCTCTTTTGGAAGTTTCCAGAGGCCACGTCAAAGAAGTAATGCATGTACTTGACAATTTGTCCAAGTAATTGAACTTCTAAATTCAAAGACCCGGGATCTAGTTTGAAAAAGCTGCATTCCGGGTCTAATTTTTGTACCTTAACCACAAAATTCCAGCCCCTTGAATATTGGTAAAAGTGCATTGATTCTCGCCATTATCTTGGTCGCCGCAGTTGCGGGCTACCTGCTTTATTCCGATTATTTTTCCTCATCTACGCTGGAAAACAAGCAGTTAATCAGTGATAATGCCGTTTTTGTTCTAGAATCAGATCAAGCTGATCAAAGCTGGAATAAGCTGGTCAATCACCCACTTTGGGAAAAAATCAAAACCATCCCAAGCTTTGAAAAAATCGCCACTAATCTCTCGACCTTAGATAGCCTCACAGGATTCCAAGGTCAAATCTCCCGATTACTCAATGGGAACAACCTAACCATCTCCTATCATCCCACAGGAGCTGAAAGTTTTGATCTACTCTATATTTTACAATTGGATCAGTCCTCTCTTGAAAACCTTTTATCAAGTATCAAATCC
This sequence comes from Algoriphagus formosus, assembly GCF_002807035.1. Taxonomy (GTDB): domain Bacteria; phylum Bacteroidota; class Bacteroidia; order Cytophagales; family Cyclobacteriaceae; genus Algoriphagus; species Algoriphagus formosus. The sequence goes on from NZ_NIUC01000002.1 coordinate 528,159, forward strand.
AATATCTCGGGAGAAACAAAACTGGTAGCAAGGACTTATTCTGAAACTGAAATTACCGAAGTCACTCAAGGCCCCGACTCCCGACTGATGAGTTTCACCTATTTAAATGGGCTCCTGGTCCTTTCCGAATCATCATTTCTAGTGGAGGAGGCAATAAGAAAGTCTCAGGTCCCCGCAGAGGAATTGATCCCGGCTGACTTGACAGCTTCCGGCGAAAAGGGTTTGGCTACGCTTTGGCTCAGAGGAAAAAGCCTTGCAAGTTTTCTGAAAGGTGTAAGCAAGGAAAGAGAAAGTCAGCAAATTCGGGCCTTGGAAAATCTTGATGCATCTGTCGCTTACGAACTCTTTTTGGATGATAATCAAATCAGATTTGAGGGGAATTTGGGTTACAGCGAAGCACCTTCCTTCACCCCTTCCCTTGCTGCGAATATTTCTGAAATTCAAAAAGCTATCTCTGCCAGAACGGTCTCTCTGACCCAATTCAATTTACAAGGTATAGCAGAAATTCAGCAGCTAGAAAATCGAGGTTTCGTCCCAAAATCCACTATCCAAGCCGAAGTACAGCAAAACTTGATTGATCAAGGATTTTTGGATGGGTTTGGTGGGGAATTTTACCTACAAGAACTGGAAGCGAGAGCTGATGGTAGCTCAAATCTAGTCTTGGTCGCGAGACTGCTCAACGACAATGAACCCCTCGAGATTCTAAAAAACTACCTACAAAAAGAAAGTGAAACCTATTCTGATTTTTATGGAAATGATGAAGTTTTCTACGTTCCCACGGAGGAGCTTCCCGCCTATCTTTTTTCGGGAAAGTTTGTAGGCTTTCCACAGACTTTTGTAATCCGTCGTGGTAATATCATTCTATTTGCCAATTCGCAAGAAGCCGTCAAAATGCTTCTTGACGATCTTAATAGAGGCTATACCTGGGATAGTAATGCGCTTCCAGATTATCTGAAGGCAGCTTTAAGCCCAAGCGTTGGTTTCTCGCAGACCTATCGAATCAAGGAAATCTGGAATAAATGGACCACCTTAACCAACAGTTCCTGGAGTTCCTATTTCCAAAAATACAGACCAGTATTTAGTGCTTTTCCTTATCTGACCCTCCGGGTAAATCAAATCGGGGAAGAAGTAAAGAGCAGCATTTTAATCACTTTTGATGAAACAGCTCCAGAAATAGAAATCGCCGAAAATCAGGTCAATCTCCAATCAGATCAGATCTTGAGATTCAATCAAAGGCTAATTTGGGGACCAAAGGAGATCATCAACTACCAGGACAACTCAAAAGATTTGATCCTTCAAGACCAGGACCATACTCTATACCTCATAAACTCAGCTGGAGAAATAGTCTATCGGTATCCACTATCTGGCCCCGTTATCAGTGATGCTTTTCAAGTTGACTATTTCAAAAATGGAAAACTTCAGTTGCTTCTTGCCACCAAGGATAAAATTTATGGAATTGACCGGCTTGGAAATCCATTGACCGGCTATCCTTTTGATCTCAAGGAATCGATTACTCACTTGCAGTTGGTTGATTATGACAATACCCGAGACTACCGATACTTTGTAGCAACAGAGTCTGCGAACCTCCTTTTACTGGATAAATCCGGAAATAAACTGGAGGGTTGGAACCCAAATCCAATCTCGGAGAATAGCCTTCAAAGTCCGCGACACTATCGGGTACCGGGCGTAGGAGACTACATGGGCACGCTCACTCCATCAGGCAAGCTTCATCTTTTCAATCGAAGAGGGGAAAAGCAATCCGGATCGCCTTTCGACCTTAGTGCGGGCTTCCAGTCTGAATTATTCTTCGGAAAATCTGCCACTTCCAATCGATTTGTCCTCACCGGGGTCAGCACAGATGGACAGGTAATCGAAGTGAACTTCAACGGAGAAGTGGTCAATCGAAATCAACTGGAAAAAGATGATCGAGACAGCGAATTCAAGTTAATCCCTGATCAAAATCAGAATCAGTTTATCATCCTTTCCAAAACCTTCAACCAGCTCAAGGTCTTCAATTCCAAGCAGGAGGTTTTATTTAATATCCGCGTCTCTGAAGAAAGACTTGTGTATCAATATTTTGATTTTGGATCGGATAGACAGATTTTTGCAGTGACAGACCCTCTGCAAAACTTCACTTATCTCTATGATCTTTCGGGTAACCTGCTGACCAACTTGCCGTTGGATAGTTCAGGTCCGATTCAGATTAGTTTTGACCAAAGGGCAAATCAGTACGCCATACACACCATCATGGGTGATCAAATGATCACTTATTTCCTTTCGGCCTAGTTGATTGGATTTTACATTAGAACTAAACCGGAGCTATGTTTCGCAAAATATTTATAAGTTTTTACCTTCTATTTGCCATTTCCCTACAGATTCAGGCACAGTTGATTCGGGATAATACGGCAGCCATCACCGATCCTGCAAGATCCAACCTGAGTACGCCATATCATACCACACTGACTTTTTTTTACAATCTAGAGGACTCCAATTTTGCTCCTGAGCAGGCTGCAAAAGCGCTAAATCTCTCGGATGTTTCAAAGGACGAAGGGGAAAGTCTAAGTATCAAGCTTAAGCAGATTTTTGAAGGGCAAGGGATCATTATCCGAGCAAGTCAAATCCCAAGAATCGCAGACTATCAGGACACAACGGGAATAGTCGCAGAGAAAATCTACTATTTTGACCGCAATAAGCTTCCGGGAGTATTCCTGGAAAAAGTGGGCTCTCAGTGGCAGTTTTCAGCATTTACGGTAAGTCAGATCGAAGAAATGCACAAGAGCACCTACCCTTACGGTACGGATCGATTGCTCAACCTTCTACCTAAGATTGGAAACGAGCAATACCTTGGCTTCTATCTCTGGCAATTAGTAGGGCTCTTTTTCATTATTTTATTTGTCTTTATTGCCCATTTCTTTTTCACCTTTTTGGTGGATAAAGGTTTGGTTTTCCTATTCAGAAAACTAAATATTCAGAAACTCGGAGAGAGCTACCTCCTTCCTGTTGCGAAGGTGGTCAGTTACTTTTTGATCGTTCAAATCCTATCTATTTTACTCCCAGTGCTACAGCTTCCGGTAGAGATTTGGTCATGGCTTGTGGTGATTCTACGGACGCTGAGGCCACTCTTGATCACCTTGATTTTTTACAAGTTGGTCAATGTCCTGGCTATGTACTTTGCCCGATTGGCTACCAAAACAGAGTCCACGCTAGATGATCAGCTCGTTCCGCTTTTGAGAAAAACCCTTAAAGCATTTGTAGTCCTCATTGGTACACTTTTCATCCTAAAAGATGGGTTTAATCTCGATATCATTCCTTTCTTGACTGGTCTTTCCATCGGTGGTGTAGCCATTGCACTTGCCGCCCAAGACACCATCAAAAACTTCTTTGGTTCTGTCATGATCTTTATCGACAAGCCCTTTCAAGTGGGGGATTGGATCACTTCCGGAGAAATTGACGGTACGGTAGAGGAAGTGGGGTTTCGATCCACCCGGGTTCGAACCTTTCGAAATTCCGTGATGTACGTTCCAAACGGGAAAATGGCTGATGCCATCCTTGACAATCATGGACTTCGCGTCTATCGAAGATTTTACACCACTCTGACTGTCACCTACGACACCCCGCCGGAATTGATCGAGAAGTTTGTCAAAGGGCTTCGAGAAATCGTTTTAGCTCACCCCGACACTCGAAAGGACTATTTTCATATCTACTTCAATAACCTTTCGGCATACAGTCAGGACGTGATGCTCTACATTTTCTTCACAGTTCCTACCTGGCCAGAAGAGCTTCGGGCTCGGCATGAAATCCTGATAAGCACCGTCAAACTAGCCAATGCGCTTGGAGTTCGATTTGCATTCCCTACCCAGACTCTCCACATGGAAACTTTCCCTGAGAAAAAATCCCTGGTACCCGAATATCCGGATGAGGCTACTTACCAAAAGAAGCTGGGCGATTTCCTATCGAATGAATTGAAGAAAAAGGATTAATCAGGAGACTGAACCATGAAGTAAGCCCTTCGGATCACCTTTCCATTTTCTAGCAATTCCACCTCAAAAGGCAAGGACAAATCCGGGGTTTTAAGGTTAAGTGCATCACCATTCAATTTTGAAGCCTTCGGATCATTTGACCAGAAAAGGACGGATCTAAAATCACCGCGATTTATGCTTGAACCTCCAAAGGTCTCTTGCTCCAATTGAACCGGCACTTGTATGCCAGGTGTCTGCTTGAAGAAGGCATTGGTAGGTAAGGGAAAGCCTCCTACATTACTTTGATAGGAGGAGAAACTCATCACCCCCTCGTAGCGCTGATCATTGAGATAGAAGACTCGAGACAGAACCTCCAGCTTTTCAAAGTTCTTCGGATTAAAAGCCGCAAGCTGATCCGAGTCAAAAACAGGCATCCCATCTACAAGCATCAAAGGATTTCCGGTGAAAGTATTCCCAAACTCATTTACTGATCGAAACTCCTTTTTTCCCTGCCTAGTACGCACCGAAACCATCGGTACGTACTCTTTGATCACAGTTTCTACCGATTCAAAGCGGGTATAATCATCCAAGAGAAAAGTCCGATCTGCCACAAAGCCTGTCACGACAGGAATGGGTTCTTGCTCATACTTTTCGGTGTAAAAAGTCTGCACTCCACTACTGATCAACAAATCCTGAAGGAAAGGCTGATCATTGGGACTGATTTTCAATTCTGGAAAAGAAAACCCACTCGCAAATTCAGTTCTCACAGCAGGGCTGAGGAATTCAAAGTCTAGCATATCCCCATTTTGATCTGCCTGAGCAATCATAAAATCCCAATGCTTCAATCCCCCAATATCGAAATACAATTTCCCCTTTTCATCAGGTCTATCCGTGTACAAAGCAGACTCCCTTCCATGCACTGAAAGGAAATAAACCTTCGTCGTATCGACCGTTCTCGGATCAATCTGAGCAGCTACTATATGCCCAAACAACTCAGGCAAAAATTCACCTTGAGCCTTTCCGGAATAAATGGCTGAAGAAGGCAAACCCTCAGAATCTTTCAGGTAGGGATTGTAAACTTTCACAAAAAGTTTCGTGGATTCTTTGAAAGCATTTGATCGAATACTAAGCTCCTCTCCTGCTTTGGGAAGAGGCTTCGAAATGCTGAGATCGGTATCAGATTTAGGCAGATTTTCAAAAAACCCAGGATGATCTTCCGCTATCGCTGGTGGGATTTTTGGATTGAAAATAGTCACAAACTGCTGTTTGAGCCCCTTTTCCAAGTCCACCAAAGGACTAATTCGGGTAAACACCCGCAAAAGATAATGGTCAGAAGGAATATCCTTCGGGATTTCTAAGAAATGAAAAAGCTCCCCCTTTTCGAGTAAGAATTTAGACAAGTAAACGGATTGATTTTCCCGATTGAGGAGCTCCACGTAGAGAACCTGTGAGGTACTTGGCTTATCGTTTTGATACGCCGAAGCTTGAATCCAAACTTTCTCCCCAGTGAAGAAAATATTCTTGGGAACTGAAAACTCTACTGTTTCAGGGACGGCATTTTGTGCAAAAAGAGAAAGCGAAAGGAAAACCAAGCAGCAAATAGCTGCGAAATATTTAAAGCGATAGAATCTATTCATCAGAAGTCCTCCCAAAAATCAGGTTTCAAATTCGATCCTCTGCGTGTACAGTCTACACAGGAAGCCCGCGCATAGCGGTAGCCAATGGGAACAAAGCCGTTTTCAAGGAAAATCGGAGTAGTCGGTATATTTCCCCCTGACCTGAAAAACTGATCATAATTAGCAACCAAGACGGTATCCGGCTCCAAAACACAACCAAAATATTCCTCCACTTCTGCAGTCCAAGGAGCTACCTCCCGAATATCGATGTAAAGACGTTTTTGCTTTACCACCCCCAAACTGACCTGTCCGATGACTGGTGCATCTGGATTTTGATCCATGGTGATATTCCCCCCGATGATGGATGGAAGCGGGCTGAAAATAGATCCCAAATCATCCGAATTCTCTTTCAGAATCTCCCAAAACTCCACATCATCCTTGCTGATTGCTTTCTGGGAAATCAAAATACTATAGCGAAGCGAAAGTCGCTCGTCTCCCTGATTGATCTGTCGGATAGCCTGCCGGAAAACAAACTGATCCTCGAATCGGGAAGAAGTTTCCAGCAAAAGATCCGAATTGGGACGACTCAAGTAGCAACGGTCAATTCGCTCCTCATCTGTACGAGGCACGATCTCTTGGGTCTCTGGCACATATTTGTCCAAAGATGTAAAAGGAGGCCTGAAAGCCCATGTTTCCTCGTAGGTCCAGAGAAAGTCATCGGCATTTTCATCACCCTGTGTGGTCAGGAAAATCTCCACCCCATCTTCATTCTTATCAAATCCCACATCGATGATATCAGGGGTGATAATGGGTCTTAGTTCCTCCGAGGTATAGCTTGCTCCGTTTTGCAAAAAGATCCGAAGCCGATAGACATCCGATTCTGAAATATCATGTGCAAATTCATACTTACCATCTCCCAACTCAGTGAACGAGAAACGAGCCCCCGAGGTATTTTCCAAATAAATGGTTGCTCCATTGACCAAGTTATTGGTGAATCCATCACTCTGAATATTGGAGGTCAAGCTTAGAGACAGCTCACTGGGAATCCCCTCTGAGTCCAGGTATCCTTCCACCACGAGAACATCCAGATCGACCGGATCGATCTCGGGCTCGAAAGGCTCCCGACAGGCCGAAAACAGTCCAAGGAAAAATAAAATATATAGAAAGTTATACCGCATCAGAATTTGAAATTGTAGGTAATAAAAGGAATAGGTCGGGCGAAAATAGAAAGCTGATAGCCTTGGAGCTGCCCTTCTACTGCTGTGTAATAAACCGAGTAAGGATTGCTTCGTCCTAGCAAATTATAGACGCCCAAGGACCAGGAAGAATGTGCCAGTTTCTTGACCTTATGATTTCCCTCCAAATTGACTGAGGCATCCAGTCGGAAGTAATCAGGAATCCGATAGGCATTTCTTTCAGAGAAATAAACCCGCTCCGAACCCGCGTATTCAAACTTAGCAATCGGCAAAGTCACCGGTCTGCCTGTGCTGTAATTTCCATTCAAGGAAACGTTGATCCGCTTGCTGAGCTCATAATTCGTTACTAAAACCACATGATGGGGTTGGTCAAAATTACTGGAGTAAAATTCCCCATTATTGATCTTTTCGATACTTGGTTCATCGGAAGTCCTCAGCAAAGAACGGGAGTAGGTATAGGCCAAGGATCCTGTCAAAAGGCCGGAAGTCTTTTTCATCAAAAGCTCCACTCCATAGGCTTTACCGATAGAATTCAGGACATCCTGCTCAATATTTTCATTCAGAATCAAATCTGCCCCAGACCGATAATCCAGCAGATTATTCATGTAGCGATAATAGACTTCACCGGAAAACTCCAAGGTATTTCGCGCCATGTTTCGATAATAACCTACAGAAGCCTGACCTCCGGTTTGAGGTTTTAGATAGCGGTCACTCAGCTTCCAGCTATCTGTCGGTGCAATCGCTGAGGTATTGGACAGCAGGTGAAGGTTTTGCCGCATGGTGGTAAAGCCTGCCTTGATTGAGGATTGATTATCCAAGGTGTATCGACCCGATAGTCTAAACTCCGGACCATGATAGGTCTGAACTACCTGACCTGCCCCGAAAGTCTCCTCCCCTATCACATTGCTCTCCGTGATTGGAGCTCCAGGCACATATTGATTGACTGTCAAAGGTCCAAGAAGCTGATAGAGCATATAGCGTCCACCATAGCTCAGGGAAAAGCGCTCATTGATCGTCCATTCATCTCCGAAATACACCGCAATCTCCCGCGCATTTTCATCTTCCAAATCCTCCGGGATCACGATAGACTCCGAGCCGAAAGGTAGATTGGTACCGGGATTGAGTTGATATTGAATACCATGCACCCCAAACTTATACAGGTGATCTTCCCCTTTTCTGTATTCAAAATCTGCCCGTAAGTGCCATTGCTTGACATCGAAGCTGAATTCGTAGGCGTTCAGAGGATTGTCTTCTCCGATGATCCCAAACTCATAGCCATCATAACCCACTGTAAATCTACCTTCCAGTTGATCATTGAAGTAATGTCGCCAGGTCGCAGCCAAGTTAGTATTGCGATAGGAATAGGTCGTATCAGCGTCAAAGGCAAAATCATCCTGAGAGATATAGGAAGTGATTTCAAGTTGATTCTTATCATTGAAGGTATGACGGAGATTGGCATTCAGATCATAAAAGGAAGCATTCGATCCTTCCAAGGCTGCTTCATCCTCCAGAAGATTCAAAGCCCAATCCGAGTAAGTAGTTCTTCCGCCCAATATAAAGGTGGTATTCTCTCCGATAGGTCCTTCCAAACTCAGTCTACCGGTCATTATTCCAATACCTCCGCTTCCTCCGATTTTATCGGTTCGCCCAAATTTGGGTTCCACCTGAAGCACGGAAGAAAGCCTTCCTCCATAATTGACAGGCACTGAGCCTTTATAAAGCTCCACTCCTGAAACCATATCGGGATTGAACGCTGAGAAAAAGCCAAAAACGTGTGCAGGATTGAAGACCGTGGACTGATTGTAAAGTATCAAGTTTTGATCGGCCGCACCACCGCGGACATTGAAGCCGACGCTGGCTTCTCCGACGGTATTCACACCCGGCAGGGTCAAAACACCTCTCAAAATATCTACCTCTCCCAGAATCGCAGGTAACTTCCGGACATCGGCTATGCTGATAGCCTGCACGCCCATATCCAATTTATTGATATTGTTCAAAGCCCCCGAACTCACGACTACTTCGTCTAGGGAAAGGAAATTCTCCTGCACCTCCATATCCAATATCCCATCCCCAAAGAGCTCGATTTGACGTTGCTCTTGATAGCCTCCTGGATTTTGGACGATCAAAGTATGTCGGCCCTTCGGCAGTTCCAGTCGGTACGTTCCATTTTCGTCGGTAATGGCTTTCTGATAGTCCACCTTTTCGAAGATCACTGTCCCCAACATCGGTTCACCATTGTCGATATTGGTGATTTTCCCTCGTAAGACGGCCGTCCTCTTTGCTGGATCTTCATTTTCCTTACCAATTTCAAAGCGCATATTTCGAGCAAAGGCACCCATGGCAGAAGCATTCTTCCCGGAGGCACCTTCCACATCTACTTTCGGGTCAAAATATCCTCTAGCGAAGTCCACCGTGAACTTTTCACCCTTGGTGATAAAAACCTTTCCATCAGGAGAAATAGAAAATTCCAAATCCGTTTCTTCCAAAACGCTACTCAAAAGATCCGAAAGCCCGGTTTCATTTACCTGAATATTGACCGTAATTCCTTCCACCAACATGGGATCGAAATAAAAGCGAAAATCGCTCTCGGACTCGATCTTTTCGGCAAATCGCTCAAAGCTCAGGCCCGCGTAGAAGCCGGTAAACTTTGCCGAAGTCTGTGCCCAAACCTGCGTCACAGCGAGTCCAAGAATTAAAATAAGTGAAATTCGTATCGCTTTCATTCTTAATCAGTTTTGGAGGAGTTGGCGAGTTGGAGCAAAGCGACTAGGTATTTTCTTCGATCTTTATTGTAGTAGATCCGTTGTCGAGTGAGATTTTCCCGGATCGCCTTTTTTTGTACTCCGAGCACCTTAATCGCATCTTTCTTTTTCTTGACTGGGTAAAAAGCTCCTGCTTTGTACAAAAAGAAATCTTCGTACTCATCGTAATAGCCAATATAATCCCCCAATTCCCTTGCGCGTCTATCGACTTTGTAATGCTTGGACAAAAGCCTGAAATCTCCGGAGGCAATCACTTCATAAAAGCCATTTTTGTCATACAGATATCCTTCATTACCGCTCAGCTGTACAAACTCTTTCCCGTCAGACAGTACAAAACCATCAATTTTGGAAGGCTTGATCAAAAGCTTTTGTGAAAAGAGGGGATGAAAAGTGATCACCTGATCATAGCGAATATCATAAAGCAAAGGCACATCGGGATAAAAGACCCGATTGATGGTCAGTCCTCCATTTTCGAAGGAACGGGTATCCAAAAAAGGAAACCCATCATAATTCCTCGGAGGCTCCGGATACTGCGCACCAGTGATGAGCTCCTGAAAGAAAGGAAGCTGCTCCTGGTACTTATCCAGATTTTGAAGATTCTCGCTGACAGCTTGACCGAATGACGAAACCGTCAAAAATATCCAGCTACCTAAAGAAAAAATTATTTTATGCATGGTCGAAATTACAAGAGTTTCTAATCCGAGATTTTCTATTTTTAAAAATATCTTTAAGTGGCTTCCTTTATCGATAGAAGGGAAAATGCCTCCACCAAATTGTTAAAAACCTATTATGACCAATCGCCGACAAGCCCTCAAGACCCTCGCTCTTACTTCCCTAGCCGCAACTGCCCCGCTTATACAGACGAAGGCAAAAGACCAAAAGCTACAGCAATTTAAATTTTCCTTGAACACCTCCACGATACGGGGGCAAAAGCTGAGCCTCTCAGAAATGATTACTATCACCGCACGGGCAGGCTATGATGGAATCGAACTGTGGATGATGGAAATCGATGCCTATTTGGAGTCTGGAAAAAGTCTCCAAGCCTTGAAAAAGGAATTGGATGATGCGGGAATCGAAGCGGTGAATGCCATAGGCTTCGCGACTTGGATGGCGCAGGATCTGGAGAAAAGCAAAAAAGGCTTTGCCCAAATCGAAAAGGAAATGAATCAGCTCGCAGCCATTGGTTGCAAGCGCATCGCCGCTCCTGCAATCGGTGCGGAAGCGCCAGTGGACTTATTTGAAGCTGGAGAAAAGTATGCTCAACTTCTGGAGCTTGGCCGCAAAACCGGCTGTATGCCACAATTGGAGTTTTGGGGAGCCTTTCCACCTTTCTATCAGTTGGGGCAGGCTCTGGCGGTCGCAGCCATGGCTAATGATGCGGATGCCCGATTGCTGCCGGATATTTATCATCTTTTCCGTGGAGATTCCGGTTTTGATGGGCTGAAACTGCTCAGTGGGAATGCGGTAGAAGTATTTCATATGAATGATTTCCCCGGCACCCTGGCCAGAACAGAGCAAGAGGACAAGCATCGGGTTTTTCCTGGGGATGGGGTGGGGCCTTTGGCGGAAGTAGCTCAGACCTTAAAGAATATGGGCGGAAACAAAATTCTCTCCCTCGAGCTCTTCAATCCTAGTTTGTATGCCATGGATGCTGATGTAGTCGCCCGGACAGGTTTAGAAAAAATGAAGCAGTTTTTTTAAAAAGCACCAAGCCTTGAGGTTTTAAAATCTCGAGGGTATACTATGTTTTTCTTTTTATCCTTGATCATGCATTTGCCATATTTTCTTTGCTTGGCTTGTTGGAAGACCGATGACCGATGACCGAAGTCCCAGCCACGGCTGGCAGGCGAAGCTTCCGGATTTGGATCTTTTCAGCAGAAAATAAGCCTTCTTTTTGTCAATACTGATAGGAAATCCGATAGCCTTTCGCCGACGTGAGTGTCTCCACTCACGTGGACGTAAATAGGAAGTTTATCGGTTCGTGAAGACACGAACCTGGGCGGGGTGTAAATACACGAACCAAGACCGGGAATAAACTATCAACCCTTAAAACTTCTCCTCTTTACAACTTCCTCACAATCCAACCTTTTTCAAAGCACACTCGAAATGGGTACTTAAAAAAACTAATCAACTTTTATAAAGGTGCGCGAAGGGATAGGAATGCAGTTAACGTCAGAGTTAGCGTTAAAACAATTTTCCTGAAACGTAAACTGGCGCCGATTATTACTGAAAGACAAGGTTCCTTCAGGAATCCTAAAAAAATCAATTACTCCTGGTCGAAGCTCCTCCTTTGGTGCATATAAAGGAGCATTCCTATCTTTTGGGAAATAAAACAATCCATCAGAATAATAATATTGAAAAACATCTCCTTCTAAGTTATACCATGCGGTCGAAATCAGTCTATAACCTAAATCAGCCCCCGTTTCGATCTCTCTTACAGTCGATTTTAAATCAAAAAGACTGTCATTTTTAAAGGTATAACTGTCTACAAACCAAATATCCAAAGAATCGACAAAGGTTCGATTTTCCCATTTTCCTATCAGTGGGGACATTGGGTCTTCAGATTCACTACAAGAAAATATGCTTAGTATTAAAAATAAAGAGGAAACAGATAAGGGAGTTTTCATAAATAAGGTTTTGGTTGTGTAAGTAAAACGCGCCAATTTGATAAAGTGATACAGCTCCTCAAATATTCCTCCTCGCCGACGTGAGTGTTTCCACTCACGTGGACGTAAATAGGAAGTTTATCGGTTCGTGAAGACACGAACCTGGGCATGGAGCTTTCCAAATTTTTTCAATCTTCTAATCCTCCCAGGCGGACAAGTACTTTCAATTTTCCAATTCCTCTCACCCAAACAAATCCGAACTTAAATACCGGTCTCCACGGTCGCAGGTAATGCAGACAATTAGGCCTTCTTCGAGTTCTTCGGAAAGTTTGATAGCCGCGGTCAAAGCTCCTCCGCTACTCATGCCGGCTAGAATTCCTTCTTCCTTAGCCATTCGACGTGTCATTTGCGTAGCCTGTTCTTGGGACACATCGATCACCCGATCTACCCGTTCCTTTTCAAAAATTGCCGGCAAAAACTCTGGTGACCATCTTCGGATGCCGGGGATACTGGATCCATCCGTTGGCTGCGTACCTACGATCTGAATAGCTGGATTTTTTTGTTTCAAAAAGCGAGATACTCCCATGATAGTCCCGGTCGTCCCCATTGCCGAAACAAAATGAGTAACTTTTCCATCGGTATCATTCCAGATTTCGGGTCCAGTGGTTTTGTAGTGAGCTAGGTAATTATCCGGATTGGCAAATTGATTGAGCATGAAATATCCCTCTTTCTCGTTCATCTCTTCTGCAAGGGTACGGGAATACTCGATGGTTTTGGCAGCAGGCGTCAAGATGACTTTGGCTCCGTAAGCTTCCATGGAAAGTACCCGCTCTCGGGTAGAATTATCCGGCATAATCAGGGTCATATCCAGACCCAAGACCTTTGCCACCATAGCAAGGGCAATTCCGGTATTTCCGCTAGTAGCCTCCACCAATTTATCGCCCTTTTTGATCTCCCCTCTATCCAAGGCAGATTGCAGCATATTAAAAGCAGCTCGGTCCTTCACACTTCCTCCAGGGTTTTGACCTTCCATTTTGCAGAGAATCTTGACCTTGGGATTGACAGGAATATGCTGGAGCTCCACCAGAGGTGTATTTCCAATTAATTCAAAAAGCTTCATACTAGTCGTTTTTAAAGATATACAAATCCGTTTTGGATGAGTCGGCGTGGTGCATTTGGGCTTGGTAGTAGACCTTTGAGCCCGGATCAACTGACTTGGTAAGCCAGACATTTCCACCAATCGTACTATCTTTTCCGATGACGGTCTTCCCTCCCAAAATTGTCGCCCCTGCATAGATCACCACTCCATCTTCGATAGTTGGATGTCTTTTGCTATCTGCATCGGCCTTGTCCACACTCAATGCCCCAAGGGTAACGCCCTGATAGATTTTGACATGATTACCGATAATAGTCGTTTCTCCGATCACAACTCCTGTTCCGTGATCGATACAGAAATATTGCCCAATTTGAGCTCCCGGGTGAATATCAATTCCGGTTCGACTGTGAGCGATCTCCGTGATCATCCTAGGAATCAGTTTAATCCCCAAAAGATGCAACTCGTGTGCAATCCGATAGGCAGCAATGGCATAAAACCCTGGGTAAGACCTCAAAATCTCTGTGCGTGATTTGGCCGCAGGGTCACCTGCATACATGGCGTCCACATCCTGATTGATCCAATCGTAGATTCGCTCTAAATTGTCGAAAAACTGTCTTCCTAACTTCAGTCCGTCCTGCTCATGCAGATGGGTATTTCTCTGAAGAATCTTTGAAAGCCGCTCCTGAAGTTCCTCTATTCGGGCTTTGAGCTCGGATTTTTCTTTGATTTTCTGCACGGAATGCTCCGGGAACAACAATCCCAATAAGCTTTCAAAAAACTGCTGAATAACCTGTGGCGATGGACAATCCGAGCATTCTTGATGAGATTGATGGAGTTTTTCGAGAAATGAATTCATAGAATAGGCTTGATGTGCATTTACAACACAAAACCCACTCGAATCACATAAGGTTCACCATATGGCGAGCGTCGATTATCATGGAGAACATTGTAGAGAAAGGTAAAGTTGGCTCCGCCTCTACCACCTCCGAAGGGTGCAAAATAACCACCTCCCAGAAAAAGTCCATTTACCCAAATGCGCTCAAACCGTTCAGAGGCCAGATTGTAATTCTCAAAATTGATGGATTCATACTCGGCATGTAGGAAAATATTGGGGAGGACATTGTAGCGATTGAACAAGCGCCCGCCATAAGTGGAAGAGGATCCTCCTATAAATCTGCGATCGTCAAAATATTGATAAGTGATTCCAATACCTGCTGAATATTTATCAGTAATCATCACCCCCGCCAAAGGAGAGACATCGATCAAAGTCACAGTTCCAAATTGCATCCCAAAATTTCCTCCGAAATACAATCTATCCTTGAATGAGGTGCTGTCGCTATAGATCGGGCGCTGCGCAAAAGCTAAGCTTGAAAACAAAAAAAGGCCAAAGAAGATGGCCAGGAATTTATTTTTTGACAATAACATAGAGATCTTCGCTTTCTTTCTTCATCAGGTATTTTTCACGGGCAAACTTCTCCATAAGTTCCGGATTACTCATCAATTCTTCCCGCTCAGCTTTAATTTTTTCTTTCCGCTCCAGGTAATATTCTTTTCTATCCTCCAATTCAGAAAGCTTTCTGCTCAGTTTGAATTGATTGATCAAATTATTGGAGTCGATAAAAATCATCCAGCAAAGAAAGAAAGCCCCTGCCAAGAAATAGAAATTGGTGGTGAGTTTGAAAAATCTCTTCATGATGCTACAATTTAAAACAAAGGAGTGCAAAGTTCATGCAAATTTTAAAAGATCGTGGAAAAAAGAATCGCAATCTCTTTGATCATAGCTCCTGACTCATGCATGATAAATAGCCCGATTTTCCCGAATCGATTCCGAAGATTTTCAAGCCTTTAGGAATATTCTCCTCTCTTTTATCTGTATTTTAAGTGCATGGAAGTAGAAAAAATACACCGGAGAACATTCCTTAGAAATACTGTTTTGGTCACGGGATCTCTAGGCTTGCTGCCCTTTTCATCGGCTTTATCCGCAGAAAAGCGGTCCAAAATGCGTTTTGGGCTAGTCACCTATGAGTGGGGCAAAGACTGGGACCTTCCCACCCTTATCAGCAATTGTGAAAAGACAGGTGTGCTCGGGGTAGAACTTCGCACTCAGCATGCCCATGGTGTAGAAAGCAGCCTGAGTAAAGCCCAAAGAGCGGAAGTCAAAAAGCGATTTGCAGATAGTCCAGTTACTTGCTTGGGTTATGGAAGCAACTACGAGTACCATAGCCCTGACCCGGAGAAGCTCAAGCAAAATATTGAAGGAACCAAGGCTTACATCCAGCTATGTCATGATATCGGCGCCACTGGCATTAAAGTCAAGCCCAACTATTTACCCCCTGAAATCCCTCGAGAAAAGACCATTTCCCAAATTGCTGCTTCCTTCAATGAAGTGGGAAAATTTGCTCAGGATTATGGGCAAGAAATCCGGGTGGAAGTCCATGGACAGTACACCCAAGAGCTTCCGGTGATGAAAGCGATTTTTGACGAGGTCACCGAACCCAATGTGAAAATCTGCTGGAATTGCAATGAGGAGGATCTTCTTTCCCCAGGCCTGAAAGCCAATTTTCATTCAGTGAAAAATTGGTTTGGGGATACCGTGCATGTACGGGAATTCAACGTCGGGAATTACCCCTACCCGGACTTATTCAGGCTTTTCAAGGAAATGGATTATGAAGGCTGGATTTTGCTCGAAGCCAGAACCAAGCCAGCCGACCGAATAGAAGCCCTTCGAGAGCAACTCGAGCTTTTTAATGCACTAGTCAAATAGATTATTAATAAATCAGAACCCAAAATACCAAAACCCATACTAACCATGAACGATCAATCCAGAAGAGATTTTCTGAAAAAGTCCGCTTTGACCACTGCCGGAATCGGCTTCGGTGCGATGGCTTTTTCCCCGAAGAGTTACAGCCGCATCATTGGAGCAAATGATCGGGTGAATGTCGGCATAGTTGGTTTTTCTGACCGTGCCAAATATGCCTTGATTCCGGCTATGCTTGTCCATGCCAAAGAGATGAATTATCAGTTTACGGCCGTATCAGACATCTGGAGTCGGCGCCGAGACGAATGTCAGACTTATGTGAAGGATAAGGCGGATCTTTCGATTGCTGCCTGTAGAAACAATGATGAACTCTACGATCGAAAAGATGTGGATGCCGTCATCATCAGTACTGCAGATTTTCAGCATGCTCTTCATTGCAAAGAAGCCGTGGAAGCCGGAAGGGATGTATATGTGGAAAAGCCATTTGCCGAAACAATGGCAGACAATCGGGCGGCAAAAGAAGCGGTCCTCCGCACCGGAAAAATCGTACAGGTTGGTTCTCAGCGAAGAAGTGGTGCCAACTACCACGCTGCCAATAAATTTATCAAGGACGGCAAGTTTGGAGATATCGTAGCAGTGGAAATGACCTGGAATGTCAATCAACCGGGTCGCTGGAGACTACCCGAATTGACGCAGGAAATCCGCCAAGAGGATACAGATTGGGATCGCTTTCTGATGAATCGACCGAAAATAGCCTGGGACCCTAGAAAGTACCTGGAATTCCGCCTTTTTTGGCCTTTTTCTTCCGGGATTCCAGGACAGTGGATGGCGCATCAGATTGATACCGTGCATTGGTTTACCGACTTGCCGCACCCAAGAAGTGTAGCAGCCAATGGAGGAATTTACCTTTGGAAAGACGGACGGGAAAATTTTGACACCATGACTGCTGTATTTGATTACGGACCATTGGACGATGCCAGCAAAGGCTTTCAGGTGATCTATTCGTCTCGATTCACTAATTCGGCCGGCGGGACCAAGGAAATTTACTATTCTAATGCCGGAGAGCTCAATTTGGATACTAATAAAATAACTCCAAATGGCGGGCTGCGAGAAAATCATGCAAAACGAATGGGAATGAAAGAAAATTTACTTCCTGAAATGTCCCTTGCCGAGGCCGCTGCGGTGGAAACAAGCGCCAATACCGGTGTAGACAATCTCACATCAGCTCATATGCGAAACTGGATGGAGTGCGTTCGTTCCCGTCAAAAACCCAATGCAGATGTCATGGCTGGCTACAATCATTCCATCGCTAATATCATGACCACCGCTGCACTTCGCACCGGTCAGTTTGTAACTTTCGATGAGACAAAGCAAGAGGTCTTGGCAGGCGGTAAACCTTTCCAATATTAGGCCATGATTTGGATCAAAAAAATCAACTGGGGGACAGTAGCCATACTGCCGTCCCTCTTTTGGGGTACTCAAGGAACACTTCAGGCACAAACAGATCAAATCAAACTGGTCCAAAAGGATGCTGAGAAAAAAGTGGAGGTACTAATTGGAGACCAGCTTTTTACCAGCTACTACTATCCAGAATCCATCGCCAAGCCGGTATTATATCCTATCATTAGCTCAGGAGGAAAGGAAATCACGCGAGGATTTCCCCTAGCTCCAAGACCAGGAGAACGAGTGGACCACCCTCATCATATCGGACATTGGATGAATTATGGGGATGTAAATGGACTTGACTTCTGGAATAATTCAGATGCTATACCTGCTGATAAAAAAGAGCGGTATGGAACAATCAGGCATACGGGAATCTCCGAGATAAAGGAAAATAAAAATAGCGCAGAGTTAGCGGTGACCATGGATTGGTTGACTCCCGATAGCAAAGTTTTATTGAAAGAAAAAACCCGGTTTGTGTTTTTCTCCGAAGGAAAAAAACGAGGTATAGACCGAATTACTACCCTGACTGCTCAGGGAGAGCCGGTATTCATGAAGGACAACAAAGAGGGTGTCTTTGCTATTCGTGTAGCTAGGGAATTGGAGCATCCATCTGATAAGCCCGAGCTATTCACTGATGCAAACGGCAATCCTACCAGGGTTCCCAGCCTAAACAATGAAGGAGTTACGGGAAAATATCGAAGTAGCGCAGGAAAAGAAGGAGATGAAGTTTGGGGAACGCGAGGGGAATGGGTGACTCTGGATGGGGAAATTGATCAGGAAAAAGTCTCTGTCGTAATTTTGGATCACCTTGACAACCCGGGTTATCCCACCTATTGGCATGCTCGGGGCTACGGACTTTTTTCAGCCAATCCTTTGGGTCAAAAAGAGCTAAGCGGTGGAAAAGAAATTCTGGATTTCAAATTAAATCCCGGAGAGTCGGTCACCTTTCGATACCGGATTTTGCTTTACTCAGGAGAGCATCCCGATGACAAAAAATTGAATTCGGAGGCGAAGAACTTTTCAAAGTAATCTGTGCTATCTACCCGTATGAACTTGCCTAGAAGCGGTCATTTTTAGCTTTAAAATGAGACATTCTATTTTTTCATAGAATTTTCATAATGATTATCCGCAATCATGCCAGTAGTTCAAAATGGCCTCATCCCGATACATCGGGACTGGCCTCCGGATTCGCGGTTAATTTTAGGAGGGGAGGAAAATGCGGCTAAGCCGCATTTTCCTCCCCTCCCCAACTTTACACAGTAACGTTCGCCGAGCGAAGTCGAGGTGAACCTAATAAAATTTGGTTACTGGTAAGAAAGCGGACATTCATATTTTCCATTTCCCGATTTCAAAATTGCCACGATCTCACTATTGGCTGTTCTTGATTGTTTTTTTTGAATGATCTCTAGAAGAGCAGTGACCCTACTTTTTTGATGAAAGCTCTCCAATAAACTAATCAGAATTCGCCGCTTAGCCAGTTGAATTATTTAGGCTGAGAAAATTTAGCGATATTAATTGCTGTAGAAAAAACAATCACTGACCAAGTACTAATCACATGCGTAAACTTTATCTAATCATTTTGTCCTTTGCGCTTCTTTGGAGTCCTTCTTTTGCACAGAAGAAAAACTCCGAGGAAAAAGCCAAGGATCTAGCTTCTCAAAGCTTCTCGGCATTTGCCTGGAGAAATATCGGGCCTGCATTCACCTCAGGCCGAATTGCTGACATTGCCATTCACCCAAACAACCGTAATGTCTGGTATGTAGGCGTAGCATCTGGTGGCGTCTGGAAAACCGAAAATGCAGGTACTACCTGGACTCCTATTTTTGACGATCAGCCTGTATTTGCCATTGGCTGTGTCACTATTGATCCTGTCAACCCAAATCGTGTTTGGGTGGGAACTGGTGAAAACAACGGCGGTCGACACATCTCTTTCGGGGATGGGGTCTACCTCAGCGAAGACGGTGGATCCACCTGGAAAAATATGGGGCTGAAGGATTCGCAGCACATTGGAAAAATCATCGTTCATCCCGAAAATTCAGATGTGGTCATGGTTGCCTCTCAGGGTCCGCTTTGGAGTAGCGGAGGAGATCGTGGATTCTATCGCTCCGAGGATGGGGGAAAAACTTGGGAAAAGACTCTTGGAGATGAGGAATGGACAGGAGTAGCGGATGCTGTGATCGACCCAAGAAATCCTGATGTCGTGTATGCTGCCACTTGGCAAAGACACAGAACAGTAGCCGGATATCTTGGCGGCGGACCTAAATCTGGAGTTCACAAATCGACAGATGGAGGAAAAACCTGGACCGAATTGACCAATGGTATTCCCGGAGGAATCAAAGGAAAAATCGGTTTGGCGATCAGCCCTCAAAATCCAGATTATGTATATGCAGCGATTGAATTGATTAGAAGAACCGGCGGGGTATTCTTGAGTACCAATCAAGGCGCTTCCTGGACAAAAATGTCAGAAACTGTTTCCGGTGCAACTGGCCCTCACTACTATCAGGAACTGATTGCTGATCCTCATCGCTTCGGAGCGATTTACTTGATTGATGTTCGCATGCAGGTTTCCTACGATCATGGAAAAACCTTTAGCCTATTGAACACTGACGCTACCCACTCAGATAGTCATTCTCTGAATTTTATAGCTGATGAGCCTGATTTTATGCTTTTGGGAACTGATGGTGGTATTTACGAGACGCTTGACGGCACCAAAACTTGGAGATACATTAAGAATCTTCCGGTGACTCAATACTATAAAGTAGCTGTGGATGATGCAGCTCCATTTTATAATGTCTATGGAGGTACACAAGACAACGGATCTCATGGAGGTCCTTCCAGAACAGATGATGAAAATGGAATTCGCAATGCCCACTGGTCACGAGTGCTGGGTGGGGACGGACATCAGTCTGCCGTAGAACCAGGAAATCCAGATATTGGATATGCCGAATCTCAACAAGGATATTTGAACAGGCTGGATCGAATCACCGGTGAAGCGGTGTATATCCAGCCACAGCCAGGGGCTAATGAAGGCGAGGAGCGTTTCAACTGGGATTCTCCGATTTTACCAAGTCAGCATGTACCGAGCACCATTTATTTTGCTTCGCAAAGAGTATGGAAATCTACAGATCGAGGAGATTCCTGGACGGCGATTTCCGGAGATCTTACTACCGGTCGAGACCGAATTACAGAGCCCATCATGGGTAAAAATCAAAGTTGGGATCATGCTTGGGATATGTATGCTATGTCTGAATTCAGCACTATTTCTTCTCTCGGTGAATCCCCAATCAATCCCGATGTCCTTTATGCAGGTACGGATGATGGACTGATTCAATACACCACCGATGGTGGAGAAAACTGGAACAAAGTGCCAGTCAGTAGCATCCCCGGCGTTCCTAAAAATGCCTTTGTAAATGATATCCGTGCGGACCTCTTTGATAAGGCGACCGTTTATGTGGTCTTGGATAATCATAAGGAAGGCGATTTCAAGCCTTATGTCGCAAAGAGCACCAATTATGGGGCTAGCTGGACTTTGATTACAAATGGACTCCCTACTCCCCTACTTACTTGGAGAATCGTGCAGGATCATGAGAAAGAAGGGCTTCTATTTCTGGCCACCGAATTTGGGGTTTACTTTTCCATCAATGGAGGAGGAAAATGGATGGAGCTGAATGGTGGCTTACCGACCATTTCTTTCAGAGATATCACTATACAGCGTAGAGAAAATGATCTGGTAGGAGCTTCATTTGGAAGAGGCTTCTTCGTGTTGGATGACTACAGTGCCTTGAGAGAAATCTCAGAGGAGATGCTGGATCAGGAAGCACAACTTTTCACTCCTAGAGATGGCTATTGGTACGTACCCAAAAATGCTGTGAGATATATGGGCGACGACTATTGGTCAGCTCCAAATCCTGAGTTTGGGGTCACTTTCACCTATTTTATCAAAGAAGGTATGAGTACCCTAAAGGCCAATCGACAAAAGGCCGAAAAAGAAATGGGGGATGCCTCGATACCTTTCCCAGGTTTTGATGCCATTGAGGCAGAGATGATGGAAAAAGCTCCAGAAATCCACCTTGAGATTTATGATGCCGATGGAAACTTTGTACAGCGGGTGAAGGCAAAAAATGCTGCCGGCATTCACAGAATGACTTGGGATCTGACGATGGCAAGTCAGGGAGTCATTGATCCAGATCGTCTTCGAGCAGGAGGTTTTGGTGGTATGATGGCTTTGCCGGGCACTTACTCTGCCAAATTAGTAGCCTACAAGGATGGGGAAATGACTCCGATGGGAGAATCTGTTTCATTTGAAGTCAAACCACTAAGAGAAGGCGCATTGGAAGGAAAGAGTCTTGCTGAAATCAAGGCATTCCGAGCTGAGTTAAGTGAATTTGCCAACGAATTGACTTTGGCCGAATCCGACCTGGAGAAAGCTCTCAAGCAAGTTCAGGCGATGCAAGTGGCCGTCAGCAGATCCGAAAAAATGGATGCAGCTTTGGTCAAAGATCTCCATGAAGCTGAGATGGCTTTGAAAATGCTGGAAAGCAAAATGAATGGAAACCTGGCTAAGCGTGAGCTACAGGATAATAAAGCACCAACAGTCACTGATAGACTCTATGCTGCATACGGAGGCGCAACCGGAACTTATGGCCCAACAGGCATGCAAAAAGGAGCTCTTGAAGCTGGTAAAACAGAATTTGCTCCACTCAAAGCGGAATTAGGGCAAATGAAAGGAAATACCATCCCAGCTCTTGCCGCACGAGTCAAAGCCTTGGGTGCTCCACCAATTGATGGTTTAGATTAATCTTAAAAAAACCCGAGTTGAAAAGCTCGGGTTTTTTCTTCTAAAGACATAGAAAGCTGGAATTTTAAGCAGGAAGATTTCAAAAAAACAGGCCTTAAATCAAAATCAAGCCTCTTCTTGAGCAAAAAACTCTTCTACAGCCTTGGACTTTTCTTCCTTGCCTTTTTTGGTTAGGTATGGGTTAAAACACGCTAAAATCGCCTTTAAATAATCAGGCTTTGATTCAAAATAACTTCTTTCACTTTCTACTCTTTGGAAAATATTAATCCAAAATGAAGCGACAGAATAATACTGTAGCACAAATACATTAAACTCAGATTGATCCAAAAGACTGCTATCAATCAACCCCTGATTAACCATGAACTCTATCCGCTGATGGATGATCTTTTTATTATTGAGGTAGGATTCACGGATGTGTTTATTCACTTCAAAGTTATTATCCTCCACCAATGAAAAATTGATGACAGCTCTATACTCATACATCAAATCCATAACTTTTGAGATATAGCTGACATACCAAGAAAAACTGAACTGAATATCTCCCTGATGATATTGTAAAAAAAGGTGTTGCGCTTTTTCATTATACTCTTCTAAGATGGCTTTGAAGAGAATTTCCTTTTTTGGAAAGTAATTGGTGATCTTACTTTTTCCTAATCCAGTTTGTTGGCCGATTTCGGTGATTGTACTATTGATTCCATTTTTATTAAAAAATTCATTAGTATCTCTTAAAATCTTATTTCGAGTTAATTCCCCTTTACTTGCTTGCGGCATTTCTTACTTTTTGCTCTAGTTAACAAATGAATTTCAAAGATCAGCTTTTTTGATATTCCAACACAAGAATTCTCGATACAAGCGGTCAGAAATCACGAAAATCATACTAATTATTCCTCACTAACTCTTTGATCATTTGGATTTAAAAGAAAAAAACATTGCCAAATGAGCTCTTTCCTTGGTTCCTTTTAGTATGAATTCGCAGTTGAATGATAAAGCTAATTTGGGGAATGTAAACCGATCGGACAAAGCAAGTTAGTCTAAAATTAAAAATAGATTAAATCAATAAAGAAGGTGATTAGCAAAGTAAAAATATAACCTTATAAAGAAATGTATTGTAAAAAATAAAGTTGTATTTTTACAGGATTAAATTCGTTAAAAACAACTCTATACCTCCTTTAAAACTATTCAAAAGAAGATAGGAAAAGCAATAGCGTCAAGACCCAAATAAATTCCAAAATGACCACATTGAAAAAAAGTAAAGGAAAAAAAACCCGTGAAAACATTCTTTTGGAATCAAGAAAGATTTTGAATGAAACCGGAGTATTTTTGACCCTTCGAGAACTATCAAAAATCATCGGGATCACAATTGGTGGTATTACCAACTATTTCCCCACTAAGGATCACCTGTTTATGGGGCTAGCAGAAGTTTATGAAAAGGAGCTATCGGCACCTGAAATTTCAGAATCATTTAAAAATGACCCTTCGCTATATAGTATGTATACACTTTTGTCCAATATTATGGATATACAATTTGCAAACAGATCCACTATCCGTTTTATCTCTATAGCAAGTCAATCTCAGAAAACCCTTTTTGAAAAAGTGACGGAGACATGGAATAGCAGAAAAGAAAGACCAATAGCAATGGTAGAAGCTTTAGTACACAAAGGGTTTCTCCTTGATTCAATTCTGGATGAATTTCACCTTCGGGTATTTCGATTTCAATTTATCAATACATTGACGACCTGGATTTCATCGTATTCACTATACGACTTTGATATACCTTATAATCAAATGAAGCCAATTTATTTAGCTGGAATGTTAAATACATTCGAGCCATTTCTTTCACCAAAAGGAGAAACTCAATACCGAGAAATATTAAAACAGTTGACAGAGAATTTAGAAAACTAATAACTAGTATATATAAAACTCTCTATTCAATAATTTAACTGAACAGAATTAATAATTAAAGTACTATTCACTCCACCTTCAAAGTTTGCCCCCTCTGCACTCGATGCAAACACTAAGCTAAGGTGGGTCACTTCATCATTTTCAGATCCAAACTGACCATTTGCAGGAAACCAATAACTAGGTGAGTCAGAAGGTATAGTACCATAGATGATGGGCACAGTTACTTCTCTGAATTCACTGATAGCTTCTCCGCTTCTTAGCCAGCCTGTTCCGATACGCTTAACTTCAGATCCGGATCTATTTTCGAGTAAAAGATAAATGTCTGCCTGATCTTCTTTCTCCAAAATCTGCCCTTGGCCGTTTCGGTAAACTTCCCCAGGAGAGTAGGAGTAACTTACTGTGAAACTTTTAGGTTTTCCGGAAAAAGCGATCCCAAACTTTGGGGAGTCTAGCGGATTAGAGATGTCTAAGACAAACTTCCCTGTAAACATCGAACCTGCAGCCATTCGCTGCCGAACCAACTGAGCCAGAGGTCCCAAATCCCGAGTAATCAATCTAGCCGCGAAATCCCCAGGAGCTACTTCGAATTTCTCAACATTGGCCTCCCCTAGTGTCACAACGCCTGCATTACCAGAAGCCCAGATCGTATTCTCGTCTTTTCCAGGTTCTTCATAGTTTTTACCTTCTGGAGTATACCAATCATCAAATCCAGAATTCTCCAATTGTTGATTTTCGGACTGCTTACTAATAAATACTTGATAACTTACAATCGAGCCATCTTCAGCCTCAACTTGATAAATGACGGGCTGATTAAAATCCTGAGGCTCACCTACTGCAGGAGTGACTCTAGCATACGAGCTCAGGCCTATAGAATCTGCTGCCAACTGAGAGATATCTACTCTCGAACCTACAGAGAGCCTAATCAATAAACTATCTTCCACAATTTGGGTATTCCCCAATTGGCCAGGAACCGTAAAATAGCGGATTTCTTTAAGTGAAGACTTACCAAAAAAATGCTCATCTATACATGAAAAGGTAAGTAATGAAATACTCAAAAGTGATAGGATGGTATATGCGCTTAATTTTTTCATAGGTAGACAGAAAAGCCAAGTGATAGTTCCAGTAAATTGATTCTCAAATTGAGATCACCAGTATTTACCTTTGAATCTGGTAAATCGGTTGTTTCGTTTGTAATAACAGTTCTGCTAATGCCCAATGCCCCGACATTCACCTCAAACCCAAAGTTTTTGTGGATAAAAACGAGCATTCCCGGCCGCATTTCCAATCCATAATAGAATCCATCCGTAAACTCCCTGGTCAATAAGCCGTCTGTCGTGGTTTCTTTGATACCATTCCCAAACCCAATCTGTAACTCCGTAGGGATGACGATGTAAAAGCGGTTGGTATTTCCTAAAGGGATGAAATTTTTAATATAAGGCCGAATTTCAAATCGTCTATCAGCTGAATTGACTTCAGATATAATCCCATCCGATGAGAGTTGTATATTTTCATCCTTGCGACTTCCATATAACAGACCGATTCCAACCCCTAAATTGTCTTTAATTATATAACCTGGATCTAGTCGAACATTGAATGCATTTCTCTGCTGCTCGACATAGGTAGCAAATAGCTGCCGATCATTTTCACCCACTCGGGAGTTGGCAGAAAGGCTCAAACTGCTGAACCAAGTACCTTTGGTGATAGGCACGCCATTAGAATAGTCCTTTTTACTCTGCCCTAAGGCAGACAAGGACACTAATATCAAAAGGGGAACAATTAGTTTTAATTTCATCTCTTCGTTAAATCACTTACAACCATTAAGTTAACCACAAAAGCTACAATTCCCGCAATTATTCCAGCCCAAACGGCTGCCATAACCGGAGAAATTTCTATTGAGCCTACCCATCGCTGCCACAGGACACCGAGTGTCACCACCATTCCAAAAGCAGAAAAAGCATATTGGAGCGATTTCAAGAAATATCTTGGGAAATAGGGAGGTTTATTCGGGATCTTGGTAGTGGCATAGGCTACACCCGAGAGGATAAATGCCAAACTTACGGCAAGAGGCACGGCTCCGGAGAAGAGCGTATGCGCCTCAGAAGAGATCAGATTGTCTGTAACCAAGACAGAATCCAGATTTTTCACCTGAAACCAATTAATCAGACCGTTAATAATGGCATTGATGACTCCTCCTGTGAGGGCTCCTTTCCATATTTCAGTTGGCGAATAAGTTTGTGTTGACATAGTTGATTATTTTTAGAAGAAGAGAAAAACAGTACCCTGAAAGGATAGCCAGTCTGGGGTTTTGGTTTCGAAGTTTTCAGTAATTGCTGCTCCAGGATCACCCCAGGTGAAAATTCCCAAAAACAGATAGTTTTTTGCAAAGAAATAGCGGAAAGTAGCAGTGACTTCCTGTCCAATGGCATTCGAACTGTAGCTTGTGATCGGAGGCAGTCCCCCTTGATTATTAAGTTGATCTGCTCGAAAATGGAAGTAATCTAAGGACACTTCTAGGTTTTGTTTTAGGTAACCTTTCAGCTCAACTCGGTGGGTAATGAAATTTCCATCTCCTGAAATTTTTCTGAAGTTCAGCCCTTGCACCCAGTTTCCTAGGCCGCCTGTGAGCAATGCATCATATCTCTCAAAAGTAGGCGTAGTGGGATCATCGCCTTGCATGTATGCATATCTGTAATAGAGCGATGGCCCTCCTTTCCATTCTTTCTTCAAAACCCCACCTCCTAGATACCAGCCCAAGGCCTGCATGTCAGCTGTTGCATGGGTTTGATAGGCAAGTTCAGATTTAATAAAAAGCCCCTTTTGTCCAATATTTTTAATCCAGAGTTTAGGATTGATGACCCGCAGCCCCTCCCAAGGAATTGGGTCTGTTGGTGTACCATAGCGAGATAGTGAATTGATAATGGAAATATAGCTTAGACCAACATCCCAATGTTGATTATCCTGAAATTGCAATGAAGACCCTAAGTATCGGGTGTCTGTCTGCCGATCTTTGAATAGCTCCTGTGGCTCTAAGTAAAACCCATCGAGATGGAACTTCCCGTAGCGGATTTTTGCCAAGCCCGTCATTTGGAAAGTTGTCCGCGAATTGAGGTACACACTTCCTCTATCTCCAGCATTAGCCGAACCGGAAAATTTGGAAAATAAAAACCCATCATTTAGTTGGAAAAATTGTCTTCCTGCCGAAATATCAATGTGTAAATTCTCCTTAGCTCCTAGCCTAGGAAGAAGTATACCGCCATACAGACGCTCCACCGCACCAAAAGCTGTTGCCCCATCAGAATATATATCGCTACTGTTTCTCCCCGAAAGCAAAAAAGAAACGGATGCGTAAGGGAAAATCTTAGAATTACCTAACTGGGTAATGCCGGCCAACCCAGGTTCGAGATAAAACTCTCCCCAAAACCTAGGCCCTAAGCCTGCTGGATTGGTTGCCACTGGATTCCCTTGAGAAAAAGCCTCCCCTTGTGCAAAAAGACCATTTTGCTCATGATAAAAACCACCTCCTCCATTCAGTAGCCAAGACAATTTGGACTTTTGTGTTTGGGAGATGACTGGAAATTTGGTTTTCTCCTTTTCTACCGGAGCTTTGGACTCACCTTCAGAAAGAAATGTCGCGGTAACCACAATGGTGACCGGGCCTCCAAGCTCAGTGTTATACAATTTATAGCTTGCAGATTTGATTTCCGGTTGTCTTTTCACCACTTCTAAAGCCAAATCCGCTGTAAATTGCCTAAAGCTTCCACCAGGTTGGATATGGAAGGATTCTGTGAAATTCGCCAATTCAGCTGAGTCAGCTAGGTATGTTTTTCCTTCTTTTTCTAGCAAGATAATCACCGAGCGAATAGGAGTTCCTTCCGAATTGGAGGGAATAGCCTCAACCCCAAAGGCGTTATTTTGCTGGGCTAGACTAGGTGAAGTTTCCAGAAAAAAAAGAAAAACGGCGCAGAAGAATAGTAATCGGTATAGTTTCTCCATATAAGTGGAGTTTAAAAGGCTGTTCCAAAAAGTCATATCACAAGGAGAACTTATTAATGTTTAAGGTGAAAAACCTTAGCTTCTAACAAACGAAACGGATATGAGAACTTTGAAACAGCCTGAGATTAAAGATTAATCCTCTTTTTTCGGCATTTTACTTTCATATCGACCGCCACCATCAAGTGTCAGGTCGACTCCGGTCACCCAGGATGCCGCTTTACTCATCAAAAACATGATACCGTGGGCTATGTCAGCTGGAAAGCCTCTACGCTTCATCACAATAGAATCGTTGATTTTTTGCAGCATTTCCATGGTAAATCCTGCATCTAGAGTAGACTCTCCATTGTCTACTGAGCCTATGATTACGGTATTGAATCGGACCTTGGGACCAGAAATTACAGCCATACTTTTTGCCATATTCAGCAAGGCAGCTTTCGCAGTACTGTATTCAATGAATTCCGGAGAAGGAGTATTTCCTACTCTTGAATTGGAAAAAATCACAGAGGCATTTTCTTCTTTTTCCAAGTAAGGCATACAAAACTTGGTCAGGTTGTACGCACTCAGCGTGTTTAATTTGTACGAATTGACCATCTTCTCTGTATCCGACCCCCAAATCGGAGTAGCAGCTCCCCAGCCTACATTATTGACCAGTCCTGAGATCTTTCCGAATTTAGCTACCACTTTATCTACCAATTCCTTCATTTGGTTTTCATCCGTAGAGTCGGCTACTAACCCAAGTGTTTCTTTTCCTGTTGCCTTTTGGATCTCTGAGGCTACTTTGTTTACCCGCTCCTGATTGATATCCGTGATGACTACATTGGCCCCGAGATTTCCAAGGAGCTCAGCAAGGGCACTACCAATAGCGCCTGCGCCACCGGTGATGATAATTACTTTGTTTTCGAAACTGAATAGGTCATTCAGCAATTCTGTCTTTTTCATGGTAAAAATATTTAAGTTGAGAATAGGTATTAATCGAGGGTTTGGACACCACCACCATTTACAAATAGTACCTGACCGCTTACCCATTCAGAAATAGGGGCAGCGAAATAGAGGACAGCCCCAGAGATATCTTCCACTTCTCCAAGTCTCTTGATCGGTGTACCTGCTAGCATTTTTTCTTCAATTTCCGGTGTAAGTACACTTGCTAATGCAGCAGTTTTTGTAGCTCCCGGTCCGACGCAATTGACTCTAATCCCAAAGGGACCATAGTCATAGGCAAGATTGGCCGACATATGGTTCAGTGCTGCTTTTGATCCAGCGTATGCACTCATGTTTGGACTTTTATTGATGGAGCCCATCGAAGTGATATTGACAATCGATCCATATCCACCGTCCTTCATATGAGGAGCGCAGAGCTGAGATAATCTCCACGCAGAAAAAAGATTAAGTTCAAAAACCCAAGCAAATCTTTTTACATCGATCTTGAAAGGGCTCTCCCTTCCTCCTCCTCCGCCACCGGCGTTATTGATCAGAATATGAACCCCGCCTAGTTCTTTGACTGTACGCTCCACGAGATTGACCAAATGATCATCGTCGGTAACATTACACTCCACCGCAATGGCTTTTCCGCCACCTTTTTTGATTTCTTCAGCTACTTCTTCAGCATCTGAAAGTTTCAAATCGCTTACTGCTACTGCAGCACCTGCCTGTGCAAGAATTAAGGCGCTTGCCTTACCGATGCCATTTCCACCTCCCGTGACGATGGCAACTTTGTTTTTTAGATCGAAAAGATTTGTAAGTGACATATAATTTAAAGTTTGAATAAAAATAAAAGTTTTTTTTTCATAATTAAGGAAAAATAAAAAGTTTTTTTTTAAATAATTATATTTCTATTGAAAACAGGATGGATTAGAGTTTCAGTTCACAAAGTCAGTGTCCTACAAACCTTGGTTCAAATAAGGCTAATGAGTCTTCTACCCTGAGTATTTCACAGATTAAATCAACAAATCGCTATGAAAAATGAGCATCAACCAAATCCCCTCTTAGTATCAATTATCGGTGGTACAGGTCAATTAGGAC
Organism: Algoriphagus formosus; assembly: GCF_002807035.1. Taxonomy (GTDB): domain Bacteria; phylum Bacteroidota; class Bacteroidia; order Cytophagales; family Cyclobacteriaceae; genus Algoriphagus; species Algoriphagus formosus. The sequence continues at coordinate 558,307 of NZ_NIUC01000002.1, forward strand.
ATTTTGTTGCCAAGCATCTATACAGCAGAGGTCACCTCGTTCAGGCTATTGGGATAGGGGAGCCTCCTAAGCCTGGTTTTTTACCAAAAGAGACAAAAATTGAACTTGTAGATACAAGCACATTAAGTATAAAACAGTTGGCTGAACTTCTAAAGGGAAGCGATGTGGTGATCCACGCGGCAGGTGCCGATGGGCGTGCTCTATTTGATATTCCGGCTATAGAAGGTTATAGGAAACAGAATGTGAAACCCATTGAAGACCTCATCGAAGCAATGAAACTGATAGGATCTAAGAAGCTCATTGTGTTGGGCTCTTATTATACGTATATGGATCGAATCTCTCCAGATCTGAGAATTCCTGACTACAGCCCATATGTCAAATCCAGAGTAGAACAAGCGGAATTAGTAATGAACCAAACCCCACCAGATTGGGAAGTAGGTGTTTTAGAGTTGCCCTATATTTTTGGAGCTGCGCCGGGAAAAGGTACGCTATGGAATTTTTACATCGATATGATCCAAACAGCAACGGAGGAAGTTGCCGTCCATAGTGGAGGAACTGCATGCATTACAATGAATCAGGTGGGGATTGCTGCTGCAAATGCCTGTGAACTATCAATTGGAAAAAGGTTCTTTCCTATCGGAAATGTCAATCTCAAGTATCGAGAGATTTTTGAACATTTTGCTTCAGTACTTGGCTCTAAGGTGCCAATAAAAGATAAACCCGCTGAATACTTTTTGGAAAAAGCGAAAAAGCAAGCAAAAGCATTGAAAAGCATGGGTAAGGAAAGTGCCTATGATCCTATCAAATTGCTGGAGTGGGAGAGTTTGGACTTTTATATCACTCCTTCTTATTCGATGAACTTCCTTCAATTTCAAGAGGAAGATATTCACAAAGCTATTCAAGAAAGCGTGGAAGCTACATTAAAATATGAAAGTAAAGGACCGGGTTCGCTAATGAAATGATTTTTGAAACAGTCACATTTTAAACTCATAAAATATGCAAGAGCAAAAAAACATCATCGTCACTGGTTCAAGCAGTGGCATGGGAAAGGCCAGCAAAGAACTTCTCCAAGAATTTGGAGCCAATGTGATAGGTATATCACAGGTAGCGGGTGAAGAAATACAGGCAGATTTATCCTCCCAGGAAGGAGTAAAGCAGGCAATCGAACAAATCATCCACCTGACCGGAGGAAAAGTTGATGGAGTGTTTGCAAATGCAGGTATGGATAATGAAAATGCTGAGTTGGTTTTTGGATTGAATTATTTTGGCATCATCCAATTATTGGAAGGGTTGAAGCCGTACCTCTCTAAAAATAAAAATGGAAGGGTTTTGATCAATTCGTCTAACTCAGTGGTAGTGACACCTGAAATTCCATTGGAACCCGTAGAAGCTTTGTTAGCAATGGATAAAGCAAAGGCCATGAAGTTGATGTCGAAATACCCTCATTGGACTTATCAAGTCAGCAAAACGGCCATTACATTTTGGGCTAGAAAAGCGGCGTCTTCTTGGGCTGAATCAGGCATTAGTATGAATATCCTTGCTCCTGGAGCCGTACTCACACCTTTGATAGAGAATGACCTGAAAGATCCCAGAAAGGCAGCGGGAATAAATATGCTTCCTAAACCTCTTGGAAGCATTCCTAAGCCTGAGGATATCGCTCCTTTGGTCAAATTTCTTTTACTGGATAATTCCAAATTTATTGTCGGTCAATACATCATCATCGATGGAGGTACTGAAGCCACTTGGAAATCTGCTGATTTTCCAAAAACCTGGGATATCAGCCTAGATGATTTTCGGAAAAAGTTAAGTTAAGGCAAATATCTTCATCAAAAATAATTCTGATTTGAGGACCGTTTTTTTTTTAAATCACAGCCCTTTTCAGCGCATATTACTTACAACTGACAGAATTGAAGCCTCTGGATTGACTTCAGAGAGAATATTTGTTCCTATAGCATCAAAGATTAAAAAATGAAAGGCAGCCAATCAGCTGCCTTTCCATATAAAGTCTGTCTTAAAGCTTAAATGCTATTCATCGATTGAAATCGAATTTATTTAAGGCGTCCTTTAAATACAGCTGATTCACCTAATTGCTCTTCGATTCTTAGCAATTGATTGTACTTAGCCATACGATCAGATCGAGAAGCTGATCCAGTCTTAATCTGTCCAGTATTTAAAGCTACCGCCAAATCTGCGATGGTAGAATCTTCAGTTTCACCGGATCTGTGAGACATCACAGCGGTAAACCCAGCCTTATGAGCCATATTCACAGCATTGATCGTCTCAGTTAATGTACCGATCTGATTAACCTTGATTAAGATTGAGTTGGCAGATTTCTCTTGGATTCCACGCTCCAAAAACTTCACATTAGTCACGAAAAGATCGTCACCAACTAACTGCACACGATCACCGATTTTGGCAGTCAGCATTGCCCAACCTTCCCAGTCATCTTCTGCACACCCATCCTCGATCGAGTCGATTGGATACTTTTCAGTCAACTCAGCCAAATAAGCCACTTGCTCTTCTCTGGAACGAACTTGACCAGATGGACCTTCAAATTTGGAATAATCGTACTTGCCATCCACAAAAAACTCAGAAGCAGCGCAGTCCAAAGCGATTGTGACTTGCTCTCCAGCTTTGTAGCCAGCTTTTGAGATTGCATCTAGAATACTTCCTAGTGCTTCCTCCGTTCCACCAGAGAAATTCGGCGCAAATCCACCTTCATCCCCTACTGCAGTCACCAGATTTTTATCGTGAAGAATCTTCTTCAAGTGATGGAAAATCTCAGCTCCCATTCGGATGGCCTCAGAGAAACTTTCTGCTCCAACGGGACGAATCATAAATTCCTGAAATGCAATAGGTGCATCAGAATGAGATCCTCCGTTGATGATGTTCATCATTGGAACTGGAAGTGTGTTGGCATTTACGCCACCGATGTATCGGTATAAAGGCTGTCCTGATTCCATCGCAGCAGCTTTTGCCACAGCAAGTGAAACACCCAAAATAGCATTTGCCCCTAATTTGCCTTTGTTTGGAGTGCCATCAAGCTCAATCATGATCTGATCGATCAAGTTTTGCTCAAAGACATCAAAGCCAACAAGCTCGGATGCGATGATATCATTGACATTGGCAACGGCTTTTAGAACGCCTTTGCCCAAGTATACATTTTTGTCTCCGTCTCTAAGTTCTACAGCTTCATTGGCACCGGTAGAAGCACCACTAGGTACTGCAGCTCGGCCAAATGCGCCATTTTCAGTAACGACATCTACCTCGATAGTAGGATTTCCTCTAGAGTCGAGGATTTGTCTTGCATGAATTGATTGAATCAAAGTCATAGTATAAAAGGTTTGAGATTAGTTTTTATTGATTAATGCGATAAAGTCATCGAAAAGATAGCGGGAATCGTGCGGTCCCGGAGAAGACTCGGGGTGGTACTGTACAGAGAAAGCGGGTTTGTTATTAAGCTTGATCCCTGCCACGGTATTATCATTCAGATGAACGTGTGTGATTTCGACTTCTGCATGTTTTTCGGCGTCCTCTCTTACGATATTGAAACCATGGTTTTGAGAGGTGATTTCACTTTTCCCTGTAAAGAGATTCTTAATCGGATGATTGATGCCTCTATGACCATGGTGCATCTTGAAGGTAGAAATTCCTACCGCTTCTGCAAGCAATTGATGTCCAAGGCAGATCCCAAAGACAGGCTTATTCGTAGCTAAAACATCCTTAACAGTTTCCACCGCATAATCCATGGCAGCAGGATCACCAGGTCCATTGGATAGGAAGTAAGCATCAGGTGCCCAAGTCTCCATTTCGGCTAGCGAGGTTTTAGCGGGGAAAACCTTGCAGTAGACACCACGCGAAGCGAGGTTTCGAAGAATATTCTTTTTGATTCCGAAATCCAGACAAGCAACGCGGATAGGAGCATCCTCATTGCCAAAAAAGTAAGGTTCCTTTGTACAGACTTGAGAGGAAAGTTCCAGCCCATTCATATCTGGAAGCTTTTCTAATTCCGCTTTAAGGCCTTCCAAATCTCCTTCATACTCAGAACTGATGATGGCATTCATCGCACCCTGAGAACGGATATGTCTCACGAGCTTTCTAGTATCAATATCTGCAATTCCGGTGATGCCATTGGAAACCAAATAGTCCTGCAATGAACCATGACCATCTAGTCTAGAGTAGATCTCGGAAAAACTATTCACCACGATACCACCAATCGTTGGATGGTCTGATTCTACTTCCTCATTATGGACACCATAATTGCCTATATGGGAGGTAGTGGTCACAATCACCTGTCCGGTGTAGGATGGGTCGGTATAAATTTCTTGGTATCCAGTCATACCGGTGTTGAAGCAAATTTCTCCACCATTTGTACCTGGATTTCCGATCAGCGAGCCATGGAAAATTGTTCCATCTGCAAGTAATAGGGTAGCTTTCTTTTTTATCATGATGTGAAGGATTGGCCAAAGTTAAATATTTCTGAGAAGGTGAGGAATCTATGGGCATAAAAAAAGGATTGAACTAACGTCCAATCCTTTAATTATATTCAGAGATCAACCATTTAGTTTTTCTCAGATTCTTCATTTGACTCATTAGAAGCATCATCTGCCTCGTTTGTAGGCTCTTTAGTTGAAGTTTCAGCTGCTTGAGCTGCTTCCTTCTTCTCAGCCGCTGGAGCTGCAGATGCAGTTTCAGTAGCCTTAGAACCTGAACCTCTACGAGATCTTCTGGTAGTCTTCTTAGCTGGCTTGCTATCTTTCAACATCAGCTCATTGAAGTCAACCAATTCGATGATACACATCTCAGCATTATCACCAAGACGAAATCCAGTTTTGATGATTCTAGTGTAACCACCTGGACGAGTACCCACTTTCGCGATTACTTCACCAAATAGTGCCTTGATACCATCCTTATTTTTAAGGTAAGAAAATGCAACTCGACGATTGTGAGTAGTATCTTCTTTTGCTCTCGTAATAAGAGGCTCTACGTATTTTTTTAATTCTTTAGCCTTTGCAAGCGTGGTAGAGATACGCTTGTGAAGAATCAAGGACGTGGCCATATTGGAGAGCATTGCTTTCCTGTGGGCTGCCTTTCTTCCAAGGTGGTTGAATTTCTTGCCGTGTCTCATTTTATTTATTCTTCATCAAGTTTATACTTTGAAATATCCATCCCAAAGGTCAATCCTTTGTCTTGGATCAACTGCTCCAATTCTGCAAGTGACTTCTTACCGAAGTTTCTGAATTTCATCATATCAGAAATTTCCAACTTAGCAAGATCACCCAAGGTCTTCACGTCAGCTGCTTTGAGACAATTGAATGCTCTTACGGAAAGGTCAAGATCACTCAATGAAGTTTTAAGAAGCTTACGCATGTGAAGGAATTCCTCATCAATTGGCTCTGGCTCAGCAATTCCCGTTGAATCCAAGACCATGGTCTGGTCAGAAAACAACATGAAGTGTTGAATCAGAATTTTAGCAGATTCTTGAAGTGCTTTCTCAGGGTGGATCGATCCATCTGTAGAAACTTCCAAGATTAGTTTTTCGAAGTCAGTTTTCTGCTCAACTCGCGTATTTTCTACACTATACTTTACATTCTTAATCGGTGTAAAGATGGCATCGATTGCGATTTGACCGAACACTTGCTCCTTTGGTTTGGACTCTTCAGCAGGTAGGTATCCTCTACCCTTTTCGATAGTGAGTTCAATTTCGAAAGTTTTGGACTCGTCAATGTGACAGATTACCAAATCCGGATTCAAGATCTCAAAAGAAGAGGTGAACTTGGCAATGTCCCCAGCAGTGAAGACAGACTGGTTTTTTACCTCCACAGTGATTTTTCCGTCAAAAGCTTCGTGAACTTTCTTGAAACGCACCTGCTTCAGGTTCAAAATAATGTCGGTCACATCTTCCACTACACCTTCGATGGTAGAAAACTCATGCACCACTCCAGGAATCTTGATGGAAGTGATGGCATAACCCTCCAGCGAAGAAAGCAATATCCTTCTCAGAGCGTTACCGATAGTAACTCCATACCCTTTTTCTAGTGGCTTAAAAGTGAAGAGGCCATGGAAGTCATCGGCTTTCTCCATTACCACTTTCTCGGGCATTTGAAATGCTAATATGGACATATATTGTTCGTTGTTTTTTGCTGAAAATAGGAAATATTACTTAGAGTAAAGTTCGACGATCAGCTGTTCTTTGATATTCTCAGGAATATCGTCACGAACAGGGATGCTAACAAACTTACCCGTCAAAGTAGGCTTATCAAACTCAAGCCAAGAGTATCTCTGCGCACCAGAGTTGCCTGCAAGACTACTCGTGATAGCTTCAAGAGATTTCGAACGCTCACGTACTGAAACCACGTCTCCGGGCTTCAATGAGTAAGACGGAATATTTACCACCTCACCATTCACAAGGATGTGCTTGTGAGAAACAAGCTGTCTTGCACCTCTACGAGTAGGAGCGATTCCCATTCTGTAAACGGTGTTGTCAAGTCTTGCCTCTAGAAGTTGAAGAAGGTTTTCACCGGTGATACCGCCCTTACGAGATGCGATGTCAAACATTTTGGCGAACTGGCGCTCCAATACACCATAGATGTATTTTGCTTTTTGCTTTTCAGCAAGCTGGATTGCGTATTCAGACTGCTTCTTTCTTCTACCTCTTCCGTGCTGTCCAGGAGGATAGTTTTTCTTCTGAAGTGCTTTGCTGTGCCCTTCGATAGGCTCGCCAAATTTTCTGGCGATCTTGGATTTAGGACCTGTATATCTAGCCATTCTTTTTCTTTTTTAAAATTAAACTCGTCTACGCTTAGGAGGTCTACAACCGTTATGTGGCATAGGAGTCACGTCGATAATGGTAGTCACATCCAATCCCACATTTTGCAACGTACGAATAGCTGATTCACGACCGGAACCAGGACCTTTGACAAAGACCTCAATTTTTCTCATTCCCAAGTCATAAGCAACTTGTCCGCAGTTTTGAGCGGCCATTTGCGCAGCATAAGGAGTGTTTTTCTTTGAACCTCTGAATCCCATTTTACCGGCAGACGCCCAAGAGATCACTTGTCCAGCATTGTTGGTAATGGAGATGATGATATTGTTGAATGAGGCTTTGATATGAGCTTGGCCTACTGCTTCAACTTTTACAACTCGCTTTTTACCTTTCGATTTATCGTTTCTTTTCTGAGCCATAATCTAATTCAGGTTTTATTTAGTTGCCTTCTTCTTGTTAGCAACAGTTTTACGCTTACCCTTTCTTGTTCTGGCGTTGTTTTTGGTCTTTTGACCACGCACAGGAAGGCCTTTTCTGTGTCTCAAGCCTCTGTAGCAACCGATATCCATCAATCGCTTGATGTTCAGTTGAACTTCAGATTTCAAAACACCTTCAGTCCGGAATTCTTCCGAAATGATATTTCGGATAGTAGTGGACTCGTCGTCATCCCATTCGCCAGCCTTCTTGTCAAAGGAAATTCCAGCTTTACTTAGGATCGCTCTGGCTGAGCTTCTACCGATACCGAAGATATAGGTAAGCCCGATTTCGCCTCGCTTATGGTCTGGTATATCTACACCTGCAATTCTAGCCATAATCTTAACCTTGTCTTTGTTTAAACTTAGGATTCTTTTTGTTGATGACGTAAAGCTTTCCTTTTCTTCTGATCACCTTACAGTCAGCGCTTCTCTTTTTGATAGATGCCCTTACTTTCATATGCTTATTAGTTGTTTTTTTAAGGCAATATAAAACCTGGTTTGAGGCCAGACTTTATTGCTTTTACTTATATCTGTATACAATTCTGCCTTTGGAAAGGTCGTATGGAGAAAGCTCCAGCTTAACCCGGTCACCTGGAAGGATTTTGATATAATTCATCCTCATCTTTCCAGATATGTGTGCAATGAGCTGATGTCCATTTTCCAGCTCTACTTTAAACATCGCGTTGGACAAGGCCTCGATTATAGTACCGTCCTGTTCGATTGAAGTTTGTTTAGCCATATTAGAATTTATAGTTCTCTTCTATGTACTTATGCGAAGTCAATATTTCAGTACGATCTTCAAAGATCGCAACCGTATGCTCATAATGTGCTGACGGCTTTCGATCGGCAGTCCGAATAGTCCAACCATCTCGTTCTTGCACGATATTTCGTGTACCAAGATTGACCATCGGCTCGATAGCTATGACCATGCCGTCTTTAAGCAATGGACCACTACCTTTTTTGCCATAATTAGGGACTTCAGGTGCTTCATGAAGATTCTTTCCTAGACCATGTCCTACCAGCTCGCGAACGACGGTATAACCTTTGGCCTCTACAAACTTCTGAATGGCATTCCCAATATCTCCAATACGATTGCCAAAAACTGCCTTTTCGATTCCCAGATATAATGAATCTTTGGTGGCGCGCAATAAATCTAAGACTGGGGATGATACTTCACCTACGGGATACGTATAAGCGGAATCGCTATGAAAACCTTGGTGAAAGACTCCACAATCTATCGAGATTATATCGCCATCTTTCAATTCATACTCGCTGGGAAATCCGTGAACTACTACTTCATTCACAGAAATACAGAGTGAAGCGGGGAAACCGCCATAACCTTTGAAAGAAGGAACGGCTTGATGATCCCTGATAAACTCTTCAGCAATTTTATCTAAGTAAGAGGTCTTTACCCCTACTTTGACATGCTTGGCTACTTCCCCGTGGGCTTTCGCCAAGATATCAGCACTCTCTTTTATCTTTTGAACCTCCTCAGAGGTTTTATAATGAATCATGTTAAGCTACTTGGTAATTCGAAGCGTTGTTCTTCATATTACCGCTCTTCATCATTCCTTCATAGTGACGCATTAGCAAATAACTTTCAATCTGTCTAAGCGTATCCATAATCACACCTACCATAATCAAAAGCGATGTACCTCCATAAAACTGAGCAAACTCACCACCAACACCTGCGATAATCGCAAGAGCAGGAAGAATGGCAACTACAGCTAATAGGATAGAACCTGGAAGCGTGATCTTAGAAATGATACCATCGATGAATTCAGAGGTAGGAGCACCAGGCTTGATACCAGGTACAAAACCTCCATTTCTCTTCATGTCTTCAGCTATTTGCTCAGGATTAACTGTAATAGCGGTATAGAAGAAAGTAAAGACGATGATCATCACTGCGAATACAAGATTGTACTGCCAAGAAGTAAAGTCAGAGAAGGTAGTACCAATGTAATTGGCAATATCACTCTCTCCAGCCCAAATCTGAGCGATCAAGGCAGGAACAAACATCAATGACTGGGCAAAGATAATGGGCATCACACCAGAAGCATTAACCTTAATAGGAATGTACTGTCGCTGTCCACCATATACTTTACCACCTACAACTTGCTTAGCGTATTGTACAGGAATTCTACGTGTAGCTTCTGTCAATGCCACTACCCCGACAACTACGAAGAAGAGAACGGCAGCTTCGATCAATAGTAGAAGTAGACCTGAAGATCCCTTTTCAAGAACCTCGGCGATAATTGCACCTGGGAATCTAGAGATGATACCGATCATGATCAGCATGGAAATACCATTACCGATTCCTTTTTCAGTAATCTTCTCACCCAACCACATACAGAACATAGTACCTGCAGAAAGCAATACCAATGAACTGAACATGAACAATCCGGTACTTACCATAACTGCGCCTGTCGGCAAAATCGTGGCAGTAACGTAACCGATACCTTGAGCAATAGTGATCAGAATAGTCAAAACTCGGGTTATCTGATTGATTCTTTTACGACCAGATTCACCCTCTTTTTGCATCTTCTGGAAATAGGGTACTCCGACAGTCAAAAGCTGCAACACGATGGAAGCAGAGATGTAGGGCATGATACCCAATCCGAAGATGGATGCATTACTAAAGGCACCACCTAGAAACGTATCAATCAAACCGAAGATACCTTCCTGAGGACCTCCCAACTTAGAGGGGTCGACACCAGGTAAAACGATAAAGGAACCTAATCGGAAAATAATTAGGAACCCAATCGTATTGAGAATTCTCACCCGAAGGTCTTCGATTGAAAAGATATTCTTAACTGTCGAAATAAACTTTTTCATTTAATCAAATCTTATTGACGGAACCGCCTGCTTTTTCAATAGCTTCAACGGCAGATGCCGAGAAAGCGTGTGCAGAAACAGCAACTTTTGAACTCAATTCACCACCACCTAGAACTTTTACTCTGTCATTTTTAGAAGCAACACCATGTGCAACCAAAGTAGCAAAGTCAAGCGTTTCTAGATTGTGAGTTTCTGCAAGGGCCTGCAAGGTATCCAAATTAATTGGCTTGTACTCTACCCTATTCAAACTTTTGAATCCAAATTTAGGAACTCTTCTCTGAAGTGGCATCTGACCACCTTCAAATCCAAGCTTCTTCTTATATCCAGATCTAGATTTAGCACCTTTGTGACCTCTTGTGGAGGTACCGCCTCGTCCAGAACCAGGACCTCTACCGATTCTCTTTCGGTTTTTAGTAGATCCTTCAGCTGGTTTTAATGTATGTAATTTCATGATTAAACCTCCTCTACTTTTACTAGGTGATTGACTTTCTTAACCATCCCTGCAATCTGAGGAGTATTTTCTACCTCTACAGATTTGCTAATTCGTCCAAGGCCCAAAGCAGTAATCGTAGCTTTTTGATCCTTTGGTCTTTTGATGGTAGATCTAACTTGCGTGATTTTTATCTTGGCCATGAGATTATCCGTTAAAAACTTTAGACATTTTCACTCCTCGCTGCTGAGATACTGCAATAGCATCACGCAAATTCATCAAAGCGTCGATAGTAGCTTTCACTACGTTGTGAGGATTGGAAGATCCTTTAGACTTAGCCAAAACGTCAGTGACGCCAGCTGATTCCAATACTGCACGCATCGCACCACCGGCTATTACACCTGTACCTGCTGCTGCTGGCTTGATAAGAACCAAACCACCACCGAATTTACCAATTTGCTCGTGAGGAATTGTACCTTTAAGTACTGGTACCTTCACAAGGTTCTTTTTAGCATCTTCGATTCCTTTTGTAATTGCATCAGTTACTTCATTGGCCTTACCCAATCCGTAACCTACTACACCGTTACCGTCACCTACTACCACGATAGAAGAGAAAGAGAATCGGCGTCCACCTTTCACTACTTTCGCTACTCGGTTGATAGCAACGACTTTTTCCTTAAGTTCTGTATCTGTAGCCCTGATAGGCTTTTTTCTTAGTTGAGACATCGCTGATTAAAATTTAAGGCCACCTTCTCTGGCTCCATCGGCCAAGGCTTTGATATTACCGTGAAACAAATAACCGTTTCTGTCAAAAACCACAGAACTTACACCGTTTGCAGTAGCTTTCTCAGCAAGTTTCTTACCTACTTCCTTAGAAATCTCTACATTGATATTACGCTCAACTCCCAATTCTTTGGAAGATGCATGCGCAAGCGTATGTCCTTTAAGGTCATCGACCAATTGTGCATAAATACCCGTGTTACTTTTGAACACAGATAAACGAGGTCTGGAATCGGTACCGGAAATTTTTCTACGGATACCCTGCTTGATTCTAAGTCTTCTGGAATTCTTATTAAATGCCATAACCTATTATTTTTTAGCGGCAGTTTTACCAGCCTTACGTCTAATTTGTTCACCAACAAATCGAACACCTTTACCTTTGTAAGGCTCGATTTTTCTAAGAGACCTGATTTTAGCAGCTACTTGTCCGATCAATTCCTTGTCGATTGCCTCGAGGGTGATGATCGGGTTTTTACCTTTAGCAGTCTCAGTCTTCACATTAATAGTCTCCGGCAAAGCGAAGAAGATATTGTGTGAATACCCTAAGTTCAACTCAAGAACTTGTCCTTGGTTAGTGGCTTTGTAACCTACACCCACAAGCTCAAGTTCTTTCTTATATCCTTCAGACACGCCGATGACCATGTTATTGATCAATGATCTGTAAAGACCGTGAAGCGACTTATGTCTTTTGGATTCAGTAGGACGAGAAACGACTACATCATTTCCCTCTACTGTCACTTTAATGTCAGGATTGACTTCCTGCACTAGTGTACCCTTTGGACCTTTAACAGTGACTACTCCATGAGCAGACACGTCTACAGTAACACCGCTGGGTAGATTTATTGGTTTTTTACCTATTCGTGACATGATAGTAAATTAATATACGTAGGCAAGTACTTCTCCTCCGATCCCTTCGGAGCGAGCTTCTTTATCAGTCATTACCCCTTTAGAGGTAGAGATGATGGCCACACCCAAACCGTTGATCACGCGGGGTAGCTCATCGTGTTTTGCATATTTTCTAAGACCTGGCTTACTTACGCGAGTCAGGTTTACGATTGCATTTTGCTTAGTAGTAGGATTGTACTTCAAAGCGATCTTGATCGTGCCTTGAGGTCCGTTATCTTCAAACTTATAGTTTTGGATATATCCTTTGTCATGCAATACTTTGGTGATCTCCTTCTTAATATTAGAAGCAGGGATCTCCACGATACGATGAGAGGCCTTGATGGCATTTCTCAATCGAGTCAAGTAATCAGCTATTGGATCAGTCATGGTATTTTAGTCTAGCTCCACCCTATTTTTGGGCGTGCAAAGTTACGAATTGATTTTTTAAATAAAAACTACTGTCGTGATTTTACCAGCTGGACTTCGTGATACCAGGGATCTTACCGGCAGAAGCCATTTCCCTAAATGTCACACGGTTGATACCAAACTTTCTCATGTATCCTTTCGGACGACCGGTAAGTTTGCATCGGTTGTGAAGTCTTACCGGAGAAGCGTTCTTCGGAAGCTTGTCAAGCGCCTCATAATCACCAGCTGCTTTCAGCTCAGCTCTTTTTTGGGCATACTTGGCTACCAAGCGCTCTCTTTTTCTCTCACGAGCTTTGATGGACTCTCTAGCCATATTATTCTGGATTATTTTTGTTTACGAAAGGCATTCCGAAAGCTTTCAAAAGTGCAAAGCTCTCTTCATCTGACGGTGCAGAAGTCACGAATGTGATATCCATGCCTGAGATTCGATTTACTTTTTCGATAGAGATTTCAGGGAAAATGATTTGCTCAGTTACTCCCAAAGTATAATTTCCTCTTCCATCGAAACCTTTGTCAGAAATTCCTTTGAAGTCACGTACACGTGGCAATGCCACTGTCATCAAACGATCAAGGAATTCATACATTCTGTCGCCACGCAAAGTCACTTTCGCTCCGATAGGCATTCCTTCACGAAGCTTAAAGTTGGATACGGATTTCTTAGCAATCGTAGCAACGGCACGCTGACCGCTGATCAATGAAAGCTCTTCTACTCCCTGATCTACCAACTTCTTGTCAGCTACTGCAGCACCGATACCTTTACTGATTACAATTTTGCTCAGCTTAGGAACTTGCATTACAGACTTGTACTGAAACTTCTCTTTTAGCCCTGGAACGATTTCGCTCAGGTACTTATCTTTCATTCTAGGATTAGCCATTGATCACCTCCCCAGTTTTCTTTGCGTATCTTACTAATTTACCGTTGTCGCCCATTTTGCGACCTATTCGGGTAGCTTCACCGCTTTTAGGGTCTACTAGCATCAAGTTACTGATGTGTACAGAAGCTTCCTTCTTTTCGATTCCACCCTGTGGTTTAGCGGCAGTAGGCTTGACATGCTTGGTCACCATATTGATTCCTTCTACAAATGCTCTTTGCTTTTGGGTATCAATAGCCAGGATTTTGCCTGTTTTCCCTTTATCATCACCAGCGATCACTTTTACAGTGTCTCCGGTTTTCACGTGCAGTTTTGTCTGCTTGTTGATTTTACTTGCCATGATTATAGTACTTCAGGGGCCAAGGAAACGATTTTCATATATTGCTTTTCACGGAGCTCACGAGCAACTGGGCCGAAGATACGGGTACCTCTTGGCTCATCGTTGTTGTTCAACAATACAGCAGCATTGTCTTCAAAACGAATGTAAGATCCATCTTTACGTCGTATTTCTTTACGAGTACGGACGATAACCGCTTTAGAAACGGTACCTTTTTTCATATTGCTGGAAGATAGGGCTGATTTAACAGTCACAACCACCTTGTCGCCGATGGAAGCATAACGCTTTCGCGTACCTCCCAAAACACGGATCACCAATACCTCTTTGGCACCGGAATTATCCGCCACGCTTAGTCTTGATTCTTGCTGTATCATGATTATTTAGCCCTTTCAATAATTTCAACTAATCTCCAACGCTTGTTCTTACTCAGCGGACGAGTTTCACTGATCTTAACGATGTCACCTGTGTTACATTCGTTTTTCTCGTCATGAGCCATGAATTTGGTAGTCTTCGCAACGAACTTGCCATAGATGCCGTGCTTCACACGACGCTCTACTGCTACAGTAATGGACTTATCCATTTTGCTGCTGATGACCTTACCTACTCTTTCTTTTCGAAGGTTTCTTTCGATCGTAGCCATTTTCTTTTCTGTTAGCTATTATTTGGATGCTAATGCAGTCTTCAATCTTGCGATAAGACGCTTAGTTTCACCAATTCGGTTAGGATTTTCAATTGGAGAAATTGAGTGAGCAAATTTCAACTTGCTCAGGTTCGCTTTCTCAGTGCTGATTCGCTCAGCGATTTCACTTGCGGAAAGTGAAGATATTTCTGCGTATTTCATTGTTCTGATTATTCTGCGTAATCTCTACGGACAATAAACTTTGTGCTAACTGGCAATTTCTGCTGAGCTAATCGGAGTGCCTCTTTGGCAGTCTCAATTGAGACTCCGGTAGCTTCAAACAAGATTGTTCCAGGCTTGATCACGGCTACCCAATACTCAGGAGCACCTTTACCTTTACCCATACGTACTTCAGCAGGCTTCTTGGTCACAGGCTTGTCCGGGAAAATCCGGATCCATACCTGACCTTCACGCTTCATAGCACGGGTCATTGCGATACGGGCTGCCTCAATCTGACGGGATGTAATCCATCCTGCTTCTAGAGACTTGATGCCAAAGTTGCCAAAAGCGAGCGTATGCCCCCTTTGTGCAATGCCTTTGACACGGCCCTTTTGCATTTTTCTATATTTAGTTCTTTTCGGCTGTAACATGATTTCTCACTTATCGGTGAAAATTAGCTATTTCTTTTTCTACGTCTTGGAGCTCTATCTCCTTTACCTGGTCCACGGCCCTTAGGATCCTGACCGGCACCTACGTTTGGAGAAAGGTCACGCTTTCCATAAACTTCCCCTTTGAAGATCCAAACTTTGATACCGATGATTCCATACACAGTCTGTGCTTCAGAGATCGCGTAATCAATGTCTGCTCTTAAAGTATGAAGTGGAATTCTTCCTTCTTTGTACATCTCAGATCGAGCCATTTCTGCTCCACCAAGACGACCGGAAAGCTTCACTTTGATCCCCTCGGCTCCTACTCGCATAGAGGCAGCAATAGCTTGCTTCATAGCGCGACGGAAAGAGATACGTGCCTGTAGCTGCTGAGCGATAGACTCACCTACTAGTTTGGCATCCAGTTCAGGTCTTTTGATTTCAAAGATATTGATCTGAATGTCCTTGTTAGTAAGCTTTTTCAATTCCTCTTTAAGCTTATCTACTTCGGCACCACCTTTACCAATCACTACTCCTGGACGGGCTGTGTGAATTGTCAAGGTGATTCTCTTAAGCGTGCGCTCAATGATCACTTTTGAAATTCCACCCTTAGGAATTCTGGCAAGGACGTACTTTCGGATTTTTTGATCTTCGTATAGTTTGTCAGCAAAGTCCTTTCCTCCGTACCAGTTGGAGTCCCAGCCCTTGACAATACCAAGTCGCAATCCTATTGGGTTGATCTTTTGTCCCATAGTTTGTTCTTAATTTGCCTGTTCGTTTGTTTCAACTATATCAGCGGTAACGTCCATGTCGTTGAATGCATCAACTACAAGAGTCACATGATTTGATCTTTTGCGGATTCTATGTCCACGGCCTTGGGGAGCAGGTCTCAATCTCTTGAGCGCTCTTCCTTCATCTACCATGATGGTTTTGATGTAAAGGTCTGCTTCTTCCAATTTGGCATCAGGATTCTTAGCCTGCCAATTGGCCACTGCGGAAAGAAGAAGTTTCTCCAGACGGATTGCTCCGTGATTTGGAGTGAACTTCAAAATGCTGAGGGCCAACCCTACTCTTTTACCTCTGACCAAGTCAGCGACAAGTCGCATTTTGCGCGGAGAGGTAGGAACGTTTTTTAATCTTGCTACTGCTTCCATGATTATCTCTTTCCTTTATCTTTTTTGGCAATGTGGCCTCTGAAATTTCTCGTCGGAGCAAATTCACCCAGCTTGTGTCCTACCATATTGTCTGTGACAAATACAGGAATGAATTTATTTCCATTATGCACAGCGAAGGTATGACCTACGAAATCCGGAGAAATCATGGAGCGTCGAGACCAAGTCTTGATGACAGATTTTTTGCCGGACTCGTTCATCGCGTCCACTTTCTTTAGAAGGTGATGCTCGATATAAGGACCTTTTTTTAATGAACGTGCCATGATTATTTAGATCTTTTACTAATGATGAACTTGTTTGAATACTTCTTAGGCGAACGAGTTTTCTTACCCTTGGCAAGAAGTCCGTTACGTGATCTTGGATGACCTCCGGATGAACGTCCTTCACCACCACCCATTGGGTGATCGACAGGGTTCATTGCTACACCTCTTACTCGAGGTCTTCTTCCGAGCCATCTCTTACGACCAGCCTTACCAAGCACCACGTTCATGTGGTCTCCATTAGATACCGTACCGATAGTGGCCATGCAAGTACCTAATACCATTCTCATTTCACCAGAAGGGAGTTTCAAAGTCACATATTTGCCCTCACGAGCAACGATCTGAGCATATCCACCAGCACTTCTTACCATTGCTGCACCTTTACCTGGCTTCAATTCCACACAGTGTACAATTGTACCCATTGGGATGTTAGCCATTGGCATAGCGTTACCCACTTCAGGAGCTACGCTTTCGCCAGCGATGACAGTCTGTCCTACTTGCAATCCTTCCGGAGCAATGATATAGGCTTTCGCACCATCGGCATAGTAAAGAAGTGCCAAACGGGCAGTTCTATTTGGATCATATTCGATCGCTTTGACTGTAGCAGGTACTCCAAACTTATTTCGCTTGAAGTCTACAATTCTCAGTCTTCGCTTGTGACCACCACCGATATAGCGGGCAGTCATTCTCCCTTGATTATTTCTACCGCCTGATTTCTTCAGTGGAGCAAGAAGGGACTTCTCTGGCGTTGACTTGGTGATCTCGTCAAACGCCGGAGCTACCCTGAATCTCGTTCCTGCTGTTACAGGCTTCAATTTTTTAATTGCCATGATCTTGATTCAATTAAATTTCTCCGTAAAAGTCGATTACCTCTCCGTCAGCTACCTGTACGAAGGCTTTCTTGAAAGCATTGGTAAATCCTGAAACGATACCTGCTTTGGTGTAGCGATTCTTACGCTTCGCAGCGTAACGCATGGTACGAATAGATACCACTTTGACACCATAAGTCTTTTCTATAGCGTTTTTGATTTCCGGCTTTTTAGCGGTACGGTCTACGACGAATCCATAGACACCACGCTCGTTCATAGCGGAAACTTTCTCTGTGATCAAAGGCTGCTTTAGAATGTCCATTGTCTTATTTTGATAAAATGGTTTCCAACTTACTTACAGAACCTTCGCAAAGCACCAAATGATCTGCATTAAGGACAGCGTAAGTATTTACATCATTTACATTGACAACTTTTGCCTTTGGGATATTACGGCTGGACAGGTAAACGTTTTTGTTGTCTTCTGGGAGAACCAACAGCGTCTTCTTATCGGATAGCGCCAATCCATTAAGCAATGCCAGGTAGGATTTAGTCTTGGGTGCTTCAAAGCTGAAGTTTTCCAAAACAGAAAGACTATTTTCTTTCACCTTGTATGCAAGGGCAGACTTTCTGGCAAGTTGTTTTACTTTTTTGTTCAATTTGAACGAGTAGTTTCTGGGCTTAGGACCAAAAACTCTACCTCCACCTCTGAAAATCGGAGACTTCAAAGATCCTGCACGAGCTGTACCGGTACCTTTTTGCTTCTTGATCTTCTTGGTAGATCCTGCGATTTCGTTTCGCTCTTTTGATTTATGTGTTCCCTGTCTCTGATTAGCCAGGTACTGCTTCACATCCAGATAGATGGCATTGTCATTCGGCTCAATCCCGAAGATTTCGTCTGACAATTGTACCTTTCTACCGGTATCTTGGCCTTGTTGATTTAATACTGCTAATTCCATGGCTTACTTCTCTAGAATTACGAAAGAGTTTTTGTGACCTGGTATTGAACCTGAAACCAACAGGAGGTTTTGCTCAGGGTAAATTTTCAATACTCTGAGGTTCAATACTTTCACACGATTTCCACCGGTTCTACCGGCCATTCGCATTCCCTTAAATACTCGGGATGGCCAAGAACAAGCACCAATGGATCCTGGGTGACGCTGTCTGTTGTGCTGACCGTGAGTTTGACCACCCACACCGGCAAAACCGTGACGCTTCACTACACCCTGGAAGCCTTTACCTTTAGAAGTACCGATAGCATCTACGAAGTCTCCTTCAATAAATACCTCTCCGGCCTTCACCGTAGCTCCAAGATCAACCTGGCCTTCAAACTCGACCCGGAAATCCCGAAACTCAACAACTTTCTGCTTTGGCGTGGTGCCGGCCTTTTTAAAGTGACCGATCAGTGGCTTAGGAGTATTCTTCTCCTTTCGCTCCCCATACGCCATTTGCACTGCGTTGTACCCGTCTGTTTCAACGTTTTTTACTTGCGTCACTACGCAAGGACCAGCCTCTATTAACGTGCATGCGACGTTACGTCCATCGGCACTGAAAATGCTAGTCATTCCTACTTTTTTTCCTATTATACCAGACATCTTTTGGAGATAATTTGATAATCCACAAGCATTTATGCGCTTGGGCCCTTTTTAAGGACTGCAAAGTTACTGAAATAAAATTCTGTAGCAAACCCCAACTCCTATATTTTCAAACAATTAGCTAGAATTTTGCGTAGCAGAGACTAATTTCATTTGGTTTGCAGCCGGATTTCTTCTGGAAATCTTTAGACAAAGAAAAGACCCACCTATTGGCGGGTCTTTGAGTTCCCAGAAATTTGTTTTCTGTCAGACTTTGATTTCGACGTCTACTCCACTTGGAAGTTCGATTTTCATCAAGGCGTCAACAGTCTTAGAAGAGTTTGAGTAGATATCTACCAATCTCTTGTAAGTACAAAGCTGATACTGATCTCTTGCTTTCTTATTTACGTGCGGAGACTTCAATACGGTGAATTTCTCCTTTTTGGTAGGCAAAGGAATCGGTCCGACTACCACAGCACCCGTCGCTTTGACGGCTTTCACGATCTTCTCTGATGACTTATCCACCAGGCTGTGATCGTATGATTTTAGTTTTATTCTGATTTTCTGATTCATCACAAATATTGATTAGGCATTCTGACCTTTTACGTTTGCTATTACAGTTTCCGCGATGTTGTTCGGAACAGGCTCATAGTGAGAGAATGTCAATGAAGCTGTAGCTCGACCTGAAGAGATGGTTCTCAAATCAGTGATATAGCCAAACAGTTCGGACAATGGAACAGAGGCTTTCACTACTGTAGAAGTCCCTTTGGTATCCATTCCTTTCATGAGTCCTCTTCTTCTATTCAAGTCACCGGTGATAGGACCCGTGTACTCATCTGGAGTCACCACGTCTACTGACATGATAGGCTCTAGGAGCTGAGGCTTACATCTCTTAGCTGCCTCTTTGAATCCTAGTCTTGCAGCCAATTCGAAAGAAAGGGCATCTGAATCGACGTCGTGGAATGATCCGTGGAACAATCTCACTTTCATTGATTCGATTGGATAGCCCGCCAAAGGACCATTCTTCATCGCTTCAGCAAATCCTTTCTGGATAGATGGGATAAATTCTTTTGGAATCACACCACCAACGATACCGTTTACGAAATCCAATCCTTGCTTGATCTCTCCTGTTTCAGGATCTGCTTCGCGTGGACCTAGTTCAAACACGATATCGGCAAATTTACCTTTACCACCTGTCTGCTTCTTATACACTTCCTTGTGCTCAATAGAACCAAACAAAGCTTCTTTGTAAGCAACTTGAGGAGCACCTTGGTTGATCTCAACCTTGAACTCACGCTTCAAACGGTCGATGATGATATCTAGGTGAAGCTCTCCCATACCTCTCAAGATAGTCTGACCAGTTTCGTGATCAGTATTTACTTGAAGTGTAGGATCTTCTTCTACTAGCTTGGCGATAGCCATACCCAATTTATCAACATCAGCCTGAGTTTTTGGCTCGATAGCGTATCCAATTACAGGCTCAGGGAAGATCATAGACTCCAATACAACTTTACGCTTTTCGTCGCAAAGGGTATCACCAGTCTTGATGTCCTTAAATCCTACTACCGCACCGATATCACCTGCGCGAAGTGCATCGATTTGATTTTGCTTGTTAGCGTGCATTTGGAATACACGAGAAATACGCTCTTTATTTCCAGAACGGCTATTGAATACATAAGAGCCAGAATCCAATCTACCTGAATAAGCTCTTACGAAGCATAGACGTCCTACGAATGGGTCAGTAGCAATTTTGAATGCTAGACCAGAGAAAGGCTCGTCCTCATCTGGAGCGATTCTTACCTCTTTCTCTTCATCATCCAAATCATGAGCGATGATATCGTCTTTGTCCATTGGAGAAGGAAGTAATTCCATCACCAAGTCAAGCATGGTCTGAACTCCTTTGTTTTTGAATGAAGATCCACAAACCATCGGTACAATCTTCATATCGATGGTAGCTGCACGAAGCGCGGTCAAGATTTCTTGCTCTGAGATAGAATCTGGATCGTCGAAGAATTTCTCCATCAACGATTCGTCATACTCTGCAACAGCTTCTAGCAAGTGCTCTCTCCACTGATCTACATCTTCTTGCATATCTTCAGGGATTGGAACCTCCTCGAAAGTCATTCCCATATCCTCTTCATTCCATACAATAGCTCTGTTATTGATCAAGTCAACAACACCTTTGAACTTATCTTCTGCACCGATAGGCAACTGCAAAGGAACTGCATAGCTACCCAACATATCCTTTACCTGCTTACACACGTCAAGGAAGTTAGCACCTGCACGGTCCATTTTGTTGACAAATCCGATACGAGCTACTTTGTAATTATCTGCTAGTCTCCAGTTGGTCTCCGACTGAGGTTCTACACCATCAACGGCACTGAAAAGGAATACCAATCCATCCAATACACGCAAGGAACGGTTTACCTCTACGGTAAAGTCAACGTGTCCCGGAGTATCGATGATGTTGATTTGGTATTTTTGATCTCTGTAGTTCCAGAATACGGTAGTCGCAGCTGAAGTAATGGTAATACCTCTTTCCTGCTCCTGAGCCATCCAGTCCATGGTAGCTGCTCCGTCGTGAACCTCACCGATTTTGTGAGATACACCTGAGTAAAAAAGGATCCGCTCAGTGGTGGTAGTTTTACCGGCATCAATGTGAGCGGCGATACCGATATTTCTGGTGTATTTTAAGTCTCTTTTAGCCATCCTTAATTAAAATCTAAAATGTGAGAATGCTTTGTTGGCTTCAGCCATTCTATGCGTATCATCTTTCTTCTTGACGGCAGCTCCTTCACCTTTAGCAGCAGCCATAATCTCTCCTGCTAGTCTATCCATCATCGTCTTTTCACCTCTTTTTCTTGCATAGTTGATCATCCACTTAATTCCAAGGGACATCTTCCGCTCTGGTCTGACTTCCATTGGAACTTGGAATGTAGCACCACCAACTCTACGACTCTTCACCTCTACGGATGGAGCAATATTGTTAAGCGCTTTTTTCCAAACTTCAAGACCATTCTCACCTACTTTTGCCTCCACTTTCTCGACTGCGTCGTAGAAAATGTTGTAAGCAATACTCTTCTTCCCGTCGATCATTAGACAGTTTACAAACTTGGTCACCAAAGTGTCATTGAACTTTGGATCGGGAAGAATATATCTCTTCTTTGGTTTCGCTTTTCTCATTTCTTTCTCTGATTACTGATTATTTTTTGGCTGCTGCAGCCTTTGGTCGTTTCGCACCGTACTTGGATCGGCCCTGCTTTCGGTCCTTCACACCAGCGGTATCTAGTGCACCTCGGATGATGTGATATCTCACACCTGGTAGATCTTTCACACGACCACCTCTGATCAATACGATAGAGTGCTCTTGTAGATTGTGACCTTCACCTGGAATGTAAGCGTTCACTTCTTTTCCATTTGTCAATCTAACCCTTGCCACCTTTCTCATCGCTGAGTTAGGCTTCTTAGGCGTGGTAGTGTATACTCTGGTACAAACCCCTCTTCGCTGTGGACATGCATCCAAAGCTCTTGATTTTGATTTGGTTTCCAGTGTAGTTCTACCTTTTCTTACTAACTGTTGAATAGTAGGCATTAACTGAAATTATTTAGTTGTCTTGTAAACTGTTGAATTTTGGACTGCAAAGGTAAATAAAGTAATAAGACTAACAAAATTAAGGAGTTATATTTTTGTTAGGCTTCTCCAGGAGTCCCAAAGCTAATCGGGAACTTGGACTGCTCATCTTGTGGGTTGATTTTTCCAAAAGCGGCCTCATACTTATCAATGTTGTCTTTTAATGCAGCCAACAATCTCTGGGCATGTTCCGGAGTAATAATCACTCTGGATTTTACTTTTGCCTTTGGAACACCAGGCATCATCCGGATGAAATCTATCACAAACTCTGAATTGGAGTGGGCGATCATGGCCAAATTACAATAAACGCCTTCTGCCACTTCTTCGCTCAATTCGACATTGATCTGTTGATCTGGTTTCTTTTGCTCGCTCATTTTCTTAGGATTAAAAAAGGCCTGCTCGACGCAGGCCTTCCACTTAAAACTAATTATAAATTTTACAGAATTGCTTCGCTGGACTTTGAAGAAGTCATCTCCATGTTTTCAGAAAGCTTTTCATACTCCTCTTGAGATCCAACGATCATCTTCTGGAAGTTACGCTGACCTGTACCGGCTGGGATCAAGTGACCTACGATCACATTTTCCTTCAGACCTAACAACTCATCACGCTTACCTCGGATAGACGCTTCCGAAAGCACCTTAGTAGTTTCCTGGAAGGATGCTGCAGAGATAAAGCTCTCAGTACCCAAGGAAGCTGCTGTGATACCTTGAAGTGTTGGCTTAGAAACCGCAGTTTCTGCATCCCTCACTTGTACCAATTTCAAATCCTTACGCTTCAGACTGGAGTTTTCGTCTCTCAATCTTCTTGCAGAAATGATCATACCTGGCTTCAAAGTACTAGAATCACCTGCATCCATCACGACTTTCTTATCAAGAATCATATCGTTTTCTTCTCGGAAAGCCCATTTGTCTACAGTCTGACCCTGAAGGAAGCTGGTGTCTCCTGCATCCAGAATTTCGACTTTTTGCATCATTTGAGATACAATCACCTCGATGTGCTTATCGTTGATTTTCACACCTTGAAGTCGATATACTTCCTGGATTTCATTGACCAAGTACTCCTGAACAGCCGTCGGTCCTTTGATCGCCAAGATATCATTTGGAGTAATCGCTCCATCAGATAATGGCTCACCAGCACGGATGAAGTCATTCTCCTGGACCAAAATGTGCTTAGAAAGCGACACCATGTATTTCTTGATCACACCATCCTTAGATTCGATGATAATCTCTCGGTTACCTCGTTTGATACCTCCGTAAGAAACCACTCCATCGATTTCAGAAACTACCGCCGGATTAGACGGGTTACGTGCTTCGAAGAGTTCAGTTACTCGTGGAAGACCACCGGTAATATCTCGAGTTTTACCTACGGATCGAGGGATTTTCACAAGGATTTGGCCAGACTTCACTTTGTCACCCAAGTCAACTGCCAAGTGGGCACCAACTGGGATGTTGTAAGACTTGCTATCCTCGCCGTACTCAACTACGATCGCAGGGTTCTTCGTTCTATCTTTGGTTTCGATGATTACTTTCTCACGGAATCCTGTCTGATCATCGGCTACTTCTTTGAAAGTAACCCCTTCAACGATCGACTCGAAATCAATCTTTCCATCAAATTCGGAAAGAATCACTGCGTTGTATGGATCCCAAGTACAAAGTGAATCACCTTTCGCTACCTTCTGACCATCTTTTACATTCAAGATAGCTCCGTAAGGAACGTGGTTTGACACTAGGGTCTTGCCACTTTTCGCTTCATTGATTCGAATCTCACCGGATCGTCCCATTACTACTGTGACAGGCTCTCCATCCTTATTGGTGGTCTCGATGAATCTCAATTCCTCGTCGAATTCAACAACTCCTTCAAATTTAGCATTGATACTTGCATCAACGGCCATGTTGGAAGCTGTACCACCGACGTGGAATGTACGAAGTGTCAACTGAGTACCTGGTTCTCCGATGGACTGTGCAGCAATTACACCGACAGATTCACCTGTATGAGCCATTTTACCAGTAGCAAGGTTTCTTCCGTAACACTTAGAACAAACTCCTCTACGAGTTTCGCAAGTCAATACAGATCGAATTTCAACTTCTTCGATTGCAGAATCATCTACTTTAGCAGCGATTTCGTCATCAATCTCTACTCCCGCAGGAATGATCAATTCATCTGAAATCGGATCATACACATCATGAACAGATACACGCCCTAGGATTCGCTCAGAAAGTGGCTCTACAATATCTTCATTGTCTTTGAGTGGCTGTACAACCAATCCTCTTAGCGTACCGCAATCATCTTCAGTGACGATCATATCTTGAGCTACGTCAACCAGACGACGAGTCAAATAACCCGCATCGGCTGTTTTCAAGGCTGTATCTGCAAGACCTTTTCGAGCACCGTGTGTGGAGATAAAGTACTCCAATACATCAAGACCCTCTTTAAAGTTTGAAAGGATTGGGTTTTCGATGATTTCACCTACAGAACCCTGAAGGTTCTTCTGTGGCTTGGCCATCAAACCTCTCATACCACCCAACTGACGAATCTGCTCACGAGAACCTCGGGCTCCGGAGTGCATCATCATGTAGATAGCATTAAATCCTTGCTTATCTTCCTCCATCTGCTTCATCAAGATGTTAGTCAGATGAGAGTTAGTTCTTGTCCAGATATCAATTACTTGGTTGTATCGCTCATTGTCTGTGATAAGACCCAT
Organism: Algoriphagus formosus; assembly: GCF_002807035.1. GTDB lineage: Bacteria > Bacteroidota > Bacteroidia > Cytophagales > Cyclobacteriaceae > Algoriphagus > Algoriphagus formosus. The sequence continues at coordinate 583,524 of NZ_NIUC01000002.1, forward strand.
TAGATAGTTGTTCCAAACGACATCTACTTCTTCTTTTGCCTTATCGATCATCGGATCTTTCTCATCCGGAATGATGACATCATTCAGACCCATGGACAATCCACCTTGATAGGCCATTTGGAAACCAAGGTGCTTGATATCATCCAGGAATTGAGCAGTTCGGGCTACACCGCAAACCTTCACAACTTTGGCAATGATTTGCTGAAGCTTTTTCTTAGTCAATAGTTCGTTGACATAGCCTACTTCTTCTGGTACAAATTGATTGAAAATCAATCGTCCTGCTACCGTGTCAATAAGCTCAGATTTGATCTCTCCATCTGCAGAGCGAACATTTACCTTACACTTAATGTGAGCATGCTTGGAAATTTGCCCCTCGTTAAGAGCAATGATTACTTCCTCTTGACTGTAGAAGGTCATTCCCTCTCCAGCTACAGGCTCTTCCTCAGTAGATTTTTTACCCTTAGTCACGTAGTAAAGACCCAAAACCATATCCTGAGAAGGAACAGTAATTGGAGCACCGTTAGCCGGGTTCAAAATGTTGTGCGAAGAAAGCATCAATGTAGATGCCTCTAGGATAGCTTCATGTCCAAGTGGAACGTGTACCGCCATTTGGTCACCGTCAAAGTCAGCGTTGAAGGCTGTACAAACGAGTGGGTGCAATTGGATCGCTTTTCCTTCGATCAATTTTGGCTGGAAAGCCTGAATACCCAAACGGTGAAGAGTTGGAGCACGGTTGAGAAGAACAGGGTGCCCTTTCAACACATTTTCCAAAATATCCCAAACAACAGGATCTTTACGATCCACAATTTTCTTAGCAGATTTTACAGTCTTAACAATTCCTCTTTCGATCAACTTTCTGATGATAAAAGGCTTGAAAAGCTCTGCTGCCATATTTTTAGGAAGACCGCACTCGTGAAGCTTCAATTCAGGACCTACTACGATCACCGAACGACCGGAGTAATCCACACGCTTACCGAGCAAATTCTGACGGAATCGACCTTGCTTACCTTTCAACATATCGGAAAGAGACTTCAAGGCACGGTTTCCATCGGATCTTACCGCATTTACTTTTCTTGAGTTGTCAAATAGTGAATCGACAGCTTCCTGAAGCATTCGCTTTTCGTTTCTCAAAATCACCTCAGGTGCTTTGATATCGATCAAACGCTTCAATCGGTTGTTTCGAATGATTACACGACGGTAAAGGTCATTCAAATCAGAAGTTGCAAATCGACCTCCATCCAAAGGAACCAATGGACGCAATTCTGGTGGAATCACAGGCACCATGCGGACGATCATCCACTCAGGTCTGTTTTCGATTCGCGTACGTGCATCACGGAATGCCTCTACTACTTTCAATCGCTTCAGCGCTTCAGCCTTCCGCTGCTGGGAAGTATCTGTAGCCGCCTGGTGGCGAAGAGAGTAAGATAGATCATCCAAATCCAAACGAGCAAGAAGCATTTCCAATGCCTCCGCACCCATTTTAGCGATGAATTTATTAGGATCATCGTCATCCAAAAGATGGTTTTCTTTTGGAAGCTTATCCATGATATCGAGGTATTCGTCCTCAGTCAAAAAGTCAAGATATTGAATACCGTCTTCAGCTTTAATACCAGCTTGAACCACCGCATATCGCTCATAATATACGATTTGATCTAGCTTTTTGGTAGGAAGTCCCAATAGGTAACCAATTTTGTTTGGAAGGGACTTGAAATACCAAATATGGGCAACTGGAACTACCAATTCGATATGTCCCATTCGCTCACGTCGTACTTTCTTCTCGGTCACCTCTACACCACAACGGTCGCAGATAATGCCCTTGTATCTGATGCGCTTGTATTTGCCACAATGACACTCCCAGTCTTTAACCGGACCAAATATCCGCTCGCAGAACAAACCGCCCATCTCAGGCTTGTAAGTTCTGTAGTTGATAGTTTCTGGCTGGGTCACTTCACCATTTGAACTATCCAGAATAGATTCTGGGCTAGCCAAACTGATGGTGACTCTCGAAAAGTCATTGTTGAGTTTTTTGTTTTTTCTGAACGCCATAGTTTATAGAAAGATATGTGAAGGGCGGTTTCCCGCCCAATTGAGCCAAATTAGTCTAAGGTGATTTCTAGTGCCAAACCTCTCAATTCATGAACCAATACATTGAATGATTCAGGGATATTTGGTTTTGGCAGGTTCTCACCCTTAACAATCGCTTCGTATGCTTTTGCACGGCCAATTACGTCATCAGACTTAACCGTCAAAATCTCCTGCAACACGTGTGATGCACCAAATGCTTCCAATGCCCACACTTCCATCTCTCCGAATCGCTGTCCACCGAATTGGGCTTTACCACCCAATGGCTGCTGCGTGATCAAAGAGTAAGGACCGATGGATCTTGCGTGCATTTTGTCGTCTACCAAGTGACCTAGCTTCAACATGTAGGCTATACCTACAGTCACCGGCTGATCAAATCTGACGCCTGATAGACCATCGTATAGGTAAGTTCGGCCATATGGAGGTAAACCTGCTGCTTCCAATTCTGCAGAGACCTCTTCCATAGAAGCTCCATCAAAGATTGGAGTGGCATATTTCTTACCAAGTTTCTGACCAGCCCATGCCAATACAGTTTCGAAGATCTGTCCGATGTTCATTCGGGAAGGAACACCAAGTGGATTCAATACAATGTCCATTGGAGTACCATCTTCCAAGAATGGCATATCTTCATCTCTTACGATTCTTGCCACGATACCTTTGTTACCGTGACGACCTGCCATCTTATCTCCTACTTTCAATTTACGCTTCTTGGCTACGTATACTTTTGCCAATTTCACGATACCTGCAGGAAGCTCATCGCCTACCTCCAATGTAAATCGCTCACGCTTAAATTGACCGGAAATCTCATTACGAGCATTGGTGTAGTTTTTCACCAATTGTACAATGAGTGAATTGGTATGTGCATCATCTGTCCAGTCATCTAGGATGATATCTGAGATCAAATTAGCTTCTTCTGGCACATTGTAGTTAGACTCATCCCGATAAGGGTTCTTAGCTGGGAAGAGGTTATTTTCAATGTTCTTATGATTGAACTTCTGTCCCTTGCTGATAATCTCATCACCAAACTTGTGCTTGACACCCAATGATGTCTTTCCGTCAAGGATATTGACCAATTTGTTGATCATTCGAGCACGGATTCCAAGAAGGTCTTTGGAGTATTTTGCTTTCAGTTTTTCAACCTCAGCTTTTGCCTTAGCACGTACATCCTTGTCCTTCTTTGGTCTTGAGAATAGTTTGGTCTCGATTACCACCCCGTTCAATGATGGAGAAGCTTTCAAAGAAGCATCTTTTACATCACCTGCTTTGTCACCGAAGATAGCTCTTAGAAGCTTCTCTTCTGGTGTAGGATCAGTTTCACCTTTTGGAGTAATCTTACCAATGATGATATCGCCTTCTTTGATTTCCGCACCTACGGTGATGATACCGTTTTCATCCAAGTGCTTCACAGCTTCCTCGGATACGTTTGGAATTTCAGAAGTTAATTCTTCCTCTCCACGCTTGGTATCCCGAACTTCTAGTTGGAATTCTTCTACGTGAATGGAAGTAAATATATCCTCACGAACAACTCGCTCAGAAATAACGATCGCATCCTCGAAGTTATAACCCTGCCAAGGCATGTAAGCCACTCTTAGGTTTTTACCCAGTGCAAGCTCACCATTGTTGGTGGAGTATCCTTCGACCAAAACTTGACCCTTTTCCACTTTTTGACCATGCAAAACAAGTGGTGTCAGGTTTATCGTCGTGTCTTGGTTAGTTCTTCTGAATTTGATCAGATCATATGTTTTATATTCATCCGTGAAGTTGACCAACAACTCATCGTCAGATAGGTCATACTTGATTCGGATTTTTGTAGCATCTACGTAGTCAACCACACCGCTTGCCTCAGCAATGATCAGTGATCTAGAGTCGATAGCAGCTTTTCCTTCAAGTCCAGTACCTACGATTGGTGCTTCAGCTTTCAACAATGGAACTGCCTGACGCTGCATGTTGGAACCCATCAAGGCTCGGTTTGCATCATCATGCTCCAAGAATGGAATCAAAGAAGCAGCTACAGATACAATCTGATTAGGAGCTACGTCCATGTAACTGATTTCGTTTGGCTCCAAAACAGGGAAATCACCCTCATATCTAGCCTTCACTCGATCATTTACAAAAGATCCTTTCTCATCCAATGGTGCATTGGCCTGAGCGATGTTATGATTATCCTCTTCTTCAGCGGTAAGGAAGACAATATCCTCCTTTTTCATCCCTACTTTGCCTTCTTTTACTTGGCGATAAGGAGTTTCCAAGAAGCCCATTGAATTCACTTTTGCGTGAACACAAAGAGAGGAAATCAAACCAATATTTGGACCTTCAGGAGTTTCGATCGTACAAAGACGCCCATAATGCGTATAGTGAACGTCACGAACCTCGAAACCTGCACGCTCTCTTGAAAGACCACCTGGACCTAAGGCAGAAAGTCTACGCTTGTGTGTCAACTCAGCCAATGGATTGGTTTGATCCATAAACTGAGAAAGTTGGTTGGTTCCGAAGAAAGAGTTGATTACTGAAGAAAGCGTACGCGCGTTGATCAAATCAACAGGCTTGAAATCTTCGTTGTCACGAACGTTCATTCGCTCACGGATGGTTCTAGCCATTCTAGCCAAACCTACACCAAACTGGCTGTAAAGCTGCTCGCCTACAGTACGAACACGTCTATTAGACAAGTGGTCAATATCATCGACAACCGCTTTAGAGTTGATCAAACCGATCAAGTATTTAACGATATTGATGATATCCTCTTTGGTAAGGACGATTTTCTCAGAATCGATGTCGAGACCCAGTTTTTTGTTGATTCTATAGCGACCAACTTCTCCTAGATCATAACGCTTGTCAGAGAAGAACAAGGAGTGAATTACCTCACGGGCAGTAGCCTCATCAGGAGCTTCAGTATTTCTCAACTGACGATAAATCACTTCTACCGCTTCCTTCTCAGAGTTTGAATTATCTTTTTGTAGAGTATTGTAAATGATAGAGTAGTCGGCAATGTTGACATCTTCTCTGTGGAGAATGATGCTCTTAGAGCCTGAATCCAAGATCATTTCAATATCTTCCTCAGTAAGGACCGTATCACGTTCTAATAGAACTTCATTTCGGTCGATAGAAACTACCTCACCAGTATCCTCATCCACAAAGTCCTCTACCCATGTTCTCAAAACACGTGCAGCCAACTTACGGCCTGCAGCTTTTTTAAGGGCAGTTTTAGTGGCATTCACTTCCTCAGAAAGACCGAATAGATCCAAGATATCTTTATCTGAACCGTATCCAATAGCTCTAAGAAGTGTGGTTACCGGGAATTTTTTCTTACGATCGATATAAGCATACATGACATTGTTGATGTCAGTTGCAAACTCGATCCAAGAACCTTTGAAAGGAATAATTCGAGCGGAATAAAGCTTGGTACCGTTGGTGTGCTTACTTTGAGCAAAGAAGACACCTGGAGATCGGTGAAGCTGGGAAACGATCACTCGCTCAGCCCCATTGATCACAAATGAACCTTTTTCGGTCATGTATGGAAGATTTCCTAAAAATACTTCCTGCTCGATGGTTTCAAAGTCCTCATTATCTTCATCGTGGCAAAGCAACCTCAATTTTGCCTTGAGCGGCACAGAGTAGGTTAGTCCGCGCTCGATACACTCTCCGACGCTGTATTTAGGAGGGTCAACTGCATAGTCAATAAACTCCAAGGTGAAGTTTTCACGGGAATCAGAAATTGGGAAATTCTCTGAAAAAACCTTGAATAATCCGTCTGCTCTTCGCTTCTCAGCAGGTGTATCCAGTTGGAAAAAGTCCTTGAAGGACTGCAACTGAATATCGAGAAAATCCGGATAGTCTTTGACCACCTTAATGGAGGAGAAACTTTTCCTTTCGGTTTGATTCTTGATAGCCAAGGTAGTGTGTGTTTTAGTGATATTTAATAACGGAATGCGACAATTATCGCTTAGAATAATGCAATTTTTACCCTGTGCATAAACAGGAAAAGACCTGACTTATTTTAGTCAGGTCTTAGGGCAATACCTAAACCAAGGGTTCAGGTTTTGCCAAATTATTTGATCTCTACTTCAGCACCAGCTTCTTCAAGAGACTTCTTCAAAGCCTCAGCTTCGTCTTTAGCGATACCTTCTTTCAATGCTTTAGGAGCGGAGTCAACCAATTCCTTTGCATCTTTCAATCCAAGACCAGTCAATTCTTTCACAAGCTTAACTACTGCAAGCTTCTGACCACCGGCTGCCTTCAATACCACGTCAAAAGAAGACTTCTCTTCTTCTGCTGCGCCACCATCAGCACCACCAGCAGCTGGTCCAGCTACTGCTACAGCTGCAGCTGCAGGCTCGATACCATACTGATCCTTAAGGATATCTGTCAATTCTTTAACCTCTTTTACAGTCAAGTTAACCAACTGATCTGCAAGTTGTGTTAGATCTGCCATTTTATTGTAAAGTTTAAATTTTCGTTGTTAAATGTGTGAATTTTTACTGCTCGCCTCTTTCTTCCAAAGCCTTCAAAACACCACCTAGGTTGTTTTGACCACTCTGAAGTGCAGAGATCAAGTTCATAGCAGGAGATTGCAACAGACCCAAGAGGTCTCCGAGCAATTCTTGCTTAGATTTAAGTTTGGACAGCATGTCAAGGTTTGCTTCACCTACGATTACATCAGAATCGATGGAAGCTCCTTTGAATACTGGTCTGGTTTCTTTTTTACCCAACTTCTTACGGAAGTCAAGCAAAACTTTCGCCGGTAGATTACTTGTCTCTTTGGAGAAAATAATACCAGAGAAACCTTTCAATGTATCATCCAACTGAGAGAAATCTGCATCGAGATTCTCCAATGCTTTTTTGATCAAGGTGTTTTTGTACACTTTGTACTCCACTCCTTTTTCAAAGCATGTACGTCGGAAAGCATTCACCTGTGCTACAGTAAACCCGGAAGCATCTGTAACATAGAAGAAAGGGTTTTCTCTGAATTTCTCGGTAAGACCGTCGATTATTTCTTTTTTCTCTTCTCTAGTCATGATTTAGATACCTTGAAAACTACCCTTGTCTAGTTTGATGCCCGGAGACATCGTACTGGATAGATGAATACTTCTAAAATAAGTTCCCTTTGCGGAAGCTGGTTTCAGCTTGGAGATGGTTTGGATAAGTTCATTTACGTTCTCCTGAATTTTCTCAGGGGTAAAAGATACTTTTCCTACGCTTGCGTGAATAATTCCAAACTTATCTACCTTGAAATCAATCTTACCAGCCTTCACCTCTTTTACAGCTTTACCTACTTCTAGGGTTACTGTTCCTGCTTTAGGGTTTGGCATTAGTCCTCTAGGACCCAATACCCTACCTAGTCTACCTACTTTTGCCATCACGTTAGGCATAGTGATAATGACATCAATGTCAGTCCACCCACCTTCGATCTTAGCAATGTAGTCGTCCAATCCAACGTAGTCTGCGCCTGCTTCTTTCGCTTCTTCCTCTTTATCGGGTGTACAAAGAACCAATACTTTGGTGTCTTTACCAGTACCGTGAGGTAGAGCTACTACACCTCTGACCATTTGATCTGCTTTACGAGGATCAACGCCAAGGCGTACATCCACATCAACAGATGCGTCAAATTTAGTGTCAGTAATCTCTTTTACGATCGTAGAAGCGGCCTCCAGGGAGTACACTTGGCTTGGGTCGTACTTAGAAAGAGCTTCTTTTTGCTTTTTTGTTAACTTAGCCATAGTTGTATAATTATTCTTCCCAAGGGGCTTTTCCAGATACTGTGATACCCATACTACGTGCAGTCCCTGCTACCATTCGCATGGCAGACTCCACTTTGAAAGCATTTAAGTCAGGCATTTTCACCTCCGCTATCTCCTTTACCTGATCCCAGGTAACAGATCCTACCTTCTTACGGTTAGGCTCTGCAGATCCGCCTTTGATTTTTGCTGCTTCCAAAAGCAGGTTTGCTGCTGGTGGAGTTTTTACAACAAAATCGAAAGACTTATCCGAGTAGATTGTAATCAATACAGGACACGTTTGACCCATTTTGTCTTGGGTACGTGCATTGAACTGCTTACAAAACTCCATGATGTTCAAACCCTTGGAACCAAGAGCTGGACCTACTGGAGGCGACGGGTTAGCCTGGCCACCTTTCACTTGCAGTTTTAAATAACCAGTGATTTCCTTAGCCATTGCTTAGTCTTGTTTTTCTACTTGTATAAAGTTTAATTCAACAGGAGTATTTCGTCCGAAGATCTTGACCATAACATTCAATTTCTTCTTGTCATCAAATATCTCCTCAATCGTCCCGGTAAATCCACTGAAGGGTCCATCCATTACTTTTACGGACTCTCCGACTATAAATGGTGTATCTAGCTTCTCGGCAAACTCATCAATCTCCTCAACCTTTCCTAAGATGCGATTGACTTCTGATTGGCGTAATGGTTCAGGGGTTTTGGAAGCTCCCCCCTGGCTTGATCCAAGAAACCCGATTACTCCCGGAATACTCGTTATTACGTGATTGGCCTCTCCATTCGATAGATCTGCGTTGACAAGCACATAGCCCGGGAAGAAGTTCTTCTCTCGGACTCGCTTTTTGCCATTTCGCATTTCATATACTTTCTCAGAGGGGATCAGTACATCAGGAATAAATTCATCCAACTTTTGCCTGACAATTTCATTGTCAAGGTAAGTCTTCGCTTTTTTTTCCTGTCCTGCTACTACTCTGAGTACGTACCACTTATGTTCGGCCATGCTGTAATTTCAATTCAATTAAAACAAATCATAAAACCATGTCATGATATTTTCGAATCCTAGATCCACTCCACCAATAAATAGTGCAAAGATCAGTGACGCTACCAATACCAATACGGCAGAATTCTGGAGAAATGAGTACTTCGGCCAGGTGACCTTGTTCTTCATTTCGTCGTAAGACTCGAGGACAAAGTTTTTTAAATTCATATTGATTCGCTTGCTAGCACGGGCAGAGAGATTCGAACTCCCATCAACGGTTTTGGAGACCGCTATTCTGCCATTGAACTATGCCCGTGTGTTTGATCGCTCTCCAAACGGGAACGCAAAATTAGATATAAGTGCCTTAAGAAACAAATGCGATCCCAAAAAACTTTAGGATCGCATTGTTAATTAAGTATAATGTGTATTAGTCTAGGATTTCAGTAACCTGACCGGCTCCTACTGTACGACCACCTTCACGGATCGCAAATCGAAGACCTTTCTCCAAAGCAACTGCGTTAAGCAAGTTAACTTCGATAGTTACGTTATCACCAGGCATTACCATTTCAACGTTTTCTGGAAGTTTGATCTCTCCAGTTACGTCAGTAGTTCTCAAGTAGAACTGTGGACGGTACTTGTTGAAGAATGGAGTGTGACGTCCACCTTCTTCTTTTGAAAGAACGTAAACCTCAGCCTTGAAGTGAGCGTGTGGAGTTACGGATCCTGGCTTACAGATAATCATACCACGCTTGATTTGCGCTTTTTCGATACCTCTAAGCAATAGACCTACGTTATCACCAGCTTCACCTCTGTCCAAAATCTTACGGAACATCTCAACACCAGTAACAGTAGACTTCAATCCTTCTGCACCCATACCGATGATATCAACTGGATCACCAGAGTTGATTACACCTCTTTCGATACGTCCGGTAGCTACAGTACCACGACCTGTGATAGAGAATACGTCCTCTACAGGCATCAAGAAATCTTTGTCAGTCAAACGCTCTGGAAGTGGAATGTGGTTATCAACCGCATCCATCAATTCCATTACTGTGTTAACCCACTTCTCTTCTCCGTTCAATGCTCCAAGAGCAGAACCTTGAATAACTGGAATATTGTCACCGTCGAATTCATAGAAAGAAAGCAATTCTCTAACTTCCATTTCTACTAGCTCAAGAAGTTCCTCATCGTCAACCATGTCAACTTTGTTAAGGAATACAACTAGAGCAGGTACACCTACCTGACGAGCCAAAAGGATGTGCTCACGAGTTTGTGGCATTGGTCCGTCTGTAGCTGCTACCACTAGGATAGCTCCGTCCATTTGAGCGGCACCTGTAACCATGTTTTTCACATAGTCAGCGTGACCTGGACAGTCTACGTGTGCATAGTGTCTGTTTGCTGTTTGATACTCTACGTGAGAGGTGTTGATAGTAATACCTCTTTCTTTTTCTTCTGGCGCGTTGTCGATAGAAGAGAAATCTCGTAGTTCGGAAAGACCCTGCTTAGCCAACACTGTAGTGATAGCTGCAGTCAATGTAGTTTTCCCATGGTCCACGTGTCCAATCGTACCGATATTTACGTGCGGCTTGGAACGGTCGAATGTTGCTTTTGCCATGCTTGAAAATCCTCAGTTTAAGTTTAAAGATATGTTTAGTTTAATTATAAGCCGTTAAGAGCCAACGACGGGATTTGAACCCGTGACCCCTTCCTTACCAAGGAAGTACTCTACCCCTGAGCTACGTCGGCTTTTACCCGATGCCCTCCTCAGAAAGGCATTGAGCGGGAGACGAGGCTCGAACCCGCGACCTGCAGCTTGGAAGGCTGCCGCTCTACCAACTGAGCTACTCCCGCTTTTAATCTTTAGAGAATACTTCCTCTACTTTTTTGCCCTGCAAAACTAGGAAAAAATTTTACAATTCGGCAATGTGGGGGAAACAGGATTCGAACCTGTGAAGACATAAGTCAACGGATTTACAGTCCGTCCCAGTTGGCCGCTTTGGTATTCCCCCTTGTCTGCTTTTCAGTAAATTATGACCGCTATTCGTCATAACGGATGGCAAAATTATAGGCTTTTCACAAAGTTTCAAAGCATACAAAATATTTTTCCGAATATTTTATTGAAATAAGTTTTAATTCGCTTAAAATCAATGATTTAATTTTCGTCTCCAAAGCTCTGAAGGAAGTACTGAAAGTAATTTTTGATCTGGGAGTTCGTCTCTTTCGATGCAATTTCCTGCAATTGCTTCACCAAGGTCTCATCATCAGCAAATCCCAATAGCCCTTGAAATGCTCCCAATCGAACAAAAACCTGTGGATTATTTTGCATCTGATCCAACAAATAGGCCTTGGCTTCCTCAGCCCCTTCTTCCGGATTGGAGACAAAATACTCACTGAAATAACCCAAAAAATAATACAAACCTTCGCCACTCAGCACAGAAAGCTTGGAACGAAACCAATCTCCCTTACCCTTTATATCCTCATTGAGATAGTATTCTGCGACAGGTACGAGTACCCGATAATTCGTTTCCGATTCAAATCGCTCAAACAAGTCAGGATCAAGCCGCTCGGAAGAAACATTATTCATTGCCATCAAGGCAGAACTGACAATCAAAAAAGATGAATCATTCACATATCGGCTGAGGTCAGGATAGTATTTGTCCGCATTTAACGAACCTAATACATCGATGGCTCCCGCCCGAACAGAATTTTTTTCATCATTATCGGCAATGGTATAAATAGATTCCTCCATTCCTTCTGATATCCATTCTGGGTTGCTCTGAAGAATATTCAGCGTCAACTCCCGAATACTCCAAAAGGGATCTTTCAGACCTTCCGCCAACAAAGGTTTCAACTTATCCTCCTCCACTCTACTCACCAGGCTATCCAACGCTTCATATCTCGCGATTCCCAACTGAGATTCTTGAAACTGCCGCACATAATGATCAGATGAAAACTCTCCTTTCCGCTTTGTCAGTAAATCTTTACCCTCATCAAAATAGGCTTGTGTCAGGGGAAATTCATTTTCAAGCGCAAACTGCTGAAAGCCTTTCTCCAAAATTAATCGCCTACTCTTCCGCTCTTCCCCTTCGTACCAACTGATCTCGAAAGGCAATTTATACAGAGGGGAAAGTGTAAGATCTTGCGTTTGCTCTACTGTGATCAAGAGATTCTCAGGAATGGAGTAATCAATGGAGACCTTTAGCTCAGGGTGTCCCTTATCCAGAAACCACTGGTTGAAAAACCAATTCAGGTCTTCTCCGCTGACCTTTTCAAATGCCAACCTTAAATCATGCACTTCCACGCTTTGGAACGCATGAGTAGTAAGATAAAGATTGAGTCCTCTGAAAAATAACTCATCGCCCAGGTATTTCCGAAGCATATGTAGGATCACCCCTCCTTTGGAATAACTATGCGCATCAAACATATCCTCAGGATCGGAATAGCCAAAGCGAATCAAATCCACCTGCTTGGTTTCAGCTTCCTGAAAATAAGTTTCCGTCTCGACGATCAGCTTTAATTTGGCTAGGTCATCTCCATATTTATGCTCGTTCCATAAATATTCACTGTAGTTTGCAAATGCTTCATTCAGGGTCAGATTAGCCCAAGACTCTGTAGTCACTAAGTCTCCAAACCATTGGTGAAATAATTCATGTGCAATGATGTAGTCCCACTCTGAATCGATGGCTTCACGCTCTGTCAATCGTAATTCTTCCATAAAAATGGAAGCTGTGGTATTTTCCATCGCACCAGAGACAAAGTCCCGCACGACAATCTGATCATATTTGGGCCAAGGAAATTTTACCTGAAGCAAATCTTCGAAATAGCGGATCATTTCAGGGGTATGCTTAAATACTCTCGCTGCCCCAGCTCCATATCCTTTTTCTACATAGTAATTGATTGGCAAGCCATCCAAGTCTCTCTTCACGACATCAAACTCCCCAATCGCGACCGCAGCAAGGTAAGGAGCATGAGGCAAATCCATTCTCCAGGTATCTTGGCGCATTCCATCTGCAAGCGGTTTTTGGGCAATCAGCTCTCCATTGCTGATGGTGGTAAGATTATCTTTAACTGTCAAATGGATGGTCTGAGTAAAGCGCTCATTAGGTTTATCGATAGTCGGAAACCATTTACTGTTGTATTCAGTCTCCCCTTGAGTCCAAATCATGGTAGGCTTGCCCGGTACGGTATCCAGAGGATCAATAAAGTACAAACCCTTGGTGTCGGTAATAGCCAAGTTGTCCGAGCCTGAATTTCGCTCTGGAAAAGCTGTATATCTTACCCGAATAGAAAATGTATCGCTTAGGCTAACAGGCTTGGGAAGGTAAATCATCAACTGCTTGTAGTCATAGCGATAATTAGTCGATGTCTCCTCTCCATCGTGAGAAAAATAAATGGATCCAGGTTCAAAATCTTTTGCATCCAAAACCAATATAGACTGAGCTTTGGCATAGGGAGTGATGGTCAAAATAGCTTCACCCATCACAGCCTGCTGCTCATAATCAAAGCGTAAATCCAGTTCGGTATCCAAAATATCAAACTCTCTGGTAGCTGCGGCCCGGTAGTTTGCAATTGCCGCCTCTTTTTGCCTTAAAAGCTGCATTGCCTTCAGTGAATCATCTGAATTAGAGTCATCACTTTCTATTTGAGGAATAGGTTCTATGATGCTAACAACTTCTTTGGGAGGCAGATCCTGGGTAGATTTACAGGCAGTGGTATAGATCAATAAGCCTGAAATCCCCCAAATCAGATTCTTTCCCAAAATATTCTTTGGCTTCGTGTGCATTTATTGGATATTTGACAAATTTCAGAAAACTCAAAATAAATCTTGAAGGCCTAAATTAGCAGGAATGTTTTCAGCAACCATCAATGACAAAACCTTTTCGGTTGAAAAAAACGAAAAGGGCATCACCGTGGCAGATAAAGCACTCGATTGGGATATCAAACCCATCGATGGAAGGAAGTTTCATCTGATTAAAAATCATCAGTCCTATGAAGCTGAATTGGTGAGTATTGACAAAGAATCCAAAACACTTCATATCAGACTGAATAAAAAACTGGTCGAGGTATCTCTAAAAGATCGCTTTGATCTCTTGCTTGAAGAAATGGGCATGGAAGACGTAGCCGGTTCGGCTGTTCAGGATATCAAAGCACCGATGCCAGGACTGATTTTGGATTTGAAAGTAAAGCCCGGAGATGAAGTCAAGAAAGGCGACGTAGTGTTGATTCTTGAGGCCATGAAAATGGAAAATATCATCAAGTCTCCCGGAGATGGCCTGGTATCAGAGGTAAAGGTAAACCTCAAGCAAAGTGTGGAGAAAAACCAGGTTTTGATTACTTTCTAAAGCTTCCTGACGGGAAACTCAAAAAATACTAGCATTCTGAGGGATAGAAATTATATTTGTCCGGTGATTTTTGAAAACAGTCCAAAAAAATCAAACTCAGTGCCTGCTTGGTCAAGATAAAGGTTTAAGCAAAATGAGTTTGGAAAATCAAGCTTCATCAAGAAGAGGTGACATTTTAAAAACAAAGGGAAATAAAAAATGAAGTACAAAAGAATCCTCCTCAAACTCAGCGGAGAGGCCCTAATGGGTGACAAAAACTACGGGATTGACCCCAATAGGCTACAGCAATACACTGCTGAGATCAAAAAAGTAAAAGATATGGGCGTGGAAATCGCCATTGTCATTGGAGGAGGAAATATTTTTAGAGGGGTTCAGGCTGAAAAATCCGGAATTGACCGAGTACAAGGTGATTACATGGGAATGCTAGCCACCCTGATCAATGCGATGGCATTGCAAAGCGCCTTGGAGCAAGCCGGACTTTACACCCGCTTGATGTCTGGTATCAAGGTAGAAAGTGTGTGTGAACCCTTTATTAGAAGAAGAGCAATCCGACACCTGGAAAAAGGTAGAATCGTAATCTTTGGAGCTGGGATTGGTAACCCTTATTTCACAACAGACTCTACAGCCAGTCTTCGAGCTATCGAAATTGAGGCGGACGTAGTCTTGAAAGGCACCCGAGTAGACGGCGTATATACAGCAGATCCTGAAAAAGATAAATCAGCTACCAAATATCAAACCATCTCTTTTCACGAAGTGTATGAAAAAAACCTCAATGTCATGGACATGACGGCTTTTACACTTTGCCAGGAAAACAATCTGCCTATCATTGTATTTGACATGAACAAAGTCGGTAATCTCAGCAAACTCGTAGAAGGAGAGAAAGTCGGCACACTAATCACATCAATCTAAGCAATCTCATGGAAGAAATAGAACTGTATCTCGAGGAAGCAAAGGAACTCATGCAAAAAGCCGTGGATCATACGGCTGCAGAATTAGTCAAAATCCGTGCAGGAAAGGCCATGCCTAACCTACTCGATGGAGTCATGGTCCCCTACTACGGCACCCCTACTCCTATTAATCAAGTATCTTCTGTCACTACACCGGATGCTCGGACATTGTCTATTCGCCCTTTCGAAAAAAACCTAATCTCTGAGATCGAAAAGGCCATCATCAACTCTGACCTTGGCCTAGCTCCTCAAAATAACGGAGAGGTAGTCATTCTTACCATTCCTACACTTACTGAAGAGCGCAGACTAGCTTTAGTCAAGCAAGCCAAGCATGAGTGTGAAAACGGAAAAATATCCATCCGTACCGTACGTAAAGACACCAATGATTCACTGAAAAAACTTCAAAAGGAAGGTGCTTCAGAAGATGAGGTAAAGCGTGCTGAAGACAAGGTTCAAAAATTCACCGATCAATATTCCGCAAAAATCGATGAACTTCTCGTGAAAAAAGAAGCGGATATCATGAAGGTCTAAAAACAAGAAAGCACATTAACTTTCAAAAGCCACTTTCGGAAAGAAAGTGGCTTTTTGGATTTTAAATGGGAAGAATCCGATCAATTGGGGAGGTATCTTGAAAAATCTCAGAACCCAAAATTCATGTATTTAGCTAAAATCATGAATTCAACTTCACGTATTTAGCTAAATTTATGAAGTTCACTTTAGATACAATCAAGCTCCCTAAGATTTTCAGCCAAACCTATCCCAATTCCAGCTTTAAGGTAATCCGCCCAGATAATTTTTATGAATTAACCGATTTGGAATAGCTCCAACTATGCCTTTCAAAGCACCTTTCGAAAGAGAGGACCCCATTTTTAGCTTTGCATGATCAATAATCTTTCTAGAGGGATAATTCAATACTCTTTTTAAACACCTCCCCGTCCAGTGTCAATCCTTCGATTCGAATTCTCAACTGGCGAACGCCGTGGGGAATTTTAACCTGAACGCTGAAAACACCATCCTCGGTCAGTGCCTCGGGCTCCCAGAAAATGGTTGGTCTTTTCTTTAAGTATTGGTCAGCTGGTGGATTTTTGGGGAATTCCTCGAATTCGGTAAAACCTAAGACATCAAAAAGCTGAAAACCTTTAGAATTAAAGTTGCGGCTTCTTTCTTCTCTGATCCTTTCACCACGTTTGGTTTCAAGTATCACTACTCCTGAATACCCTGCCATTCCAAATACCCCCGCGCCGAATGTATAAATTCCTACAGATTTTATTTCTTTAGGAACATAGGAATTAATCATATCCACAAATTCTTGGTTTTCAAGAAAAGGAAACTTGGAACCATCTATAATCAAAAGCGGTGCTCCAGTTCTTTCTCCGTAGCTATAATTGCCAAATTTTAAACTATTTGAATTAAAGCCCATGCGTGTTAAAACTGTCATCATATTTAAACTCATCGCTAACTGATCCTCAGTCATTACCCTATCTGGCTCCCCATATCCATACCAGTCAGATTCTTTCGCAACCTCTTTTTTAGCCTCTTTAACAAACTCCTCCAAAAGGATGTAATCGCCTGCTGCATCGAGGATATCTTCATCAGTCGGAAGTGGTGCTTTCTGGTAGGGCATTCTTGGAAACTCCGAAGGAGGATCCGGTTTTCCCAAGGAGTCCAGCCTGACCGAGCCATAGGGTTTTCGTTTACTGTCCATTGCCGCCACTGCGATCTGGGCAGTATCCTTGAAATATAATCCCGTTGCCCAAAACCTCCCTGCCGAATCCGTGTCCACCTGTCCGTAATCCTCCAAGTCTCCCCGAACTATGGTAATGGGATTGATCAGGGGACGGCGTTTTTTGTCCGGAATAAACTGACCCTGAATGGATATCCCGTATTCGACGGGATGGGATAGCTCAGTCCCAACGTCTTCCGGTAGGGCAGTATCCAGCCAGTCCATGGCCTGCTCCAAACTGTTTATTCGGGGGAATTCCCGCACATACTCCGCATCTGTGATGCTAAGGATAAATTCCCCGTCGATGGGATTGTCAAAACCATCCTTCAGGGCCAACTCCAAATCCATTAGCCCATAGCTCAGCGAATCCCTGAGGGTATAGGAGGAACTCACCTGAATTTCCCCAAAATATTCCACCGGATCGGGAAGATCTGCTGTGGGAAAATATCCCGGCTCCATTACCACAAAAGGGGTCAAGAATTCATCCAATTGTCCAAAGTTCCGGCTCCAATGGGTATAGGCTCTAAGGGCATAATCCCCCGGCTTCAAATCCTCTGATAAAACCAAGGCTCCGGAAAGCTTCCCTTCCCGGACAGGAAAAGTAGCCGATTGGATGACTTCTGCCTTGGAATCCAACAAGTCCACATAGACTGTCCGGCTGAGTGAATCTTTCAGGGTAGGTTCATGGTAAAGCATCCGTCCCCCAAGCCAAGCGGTCTCTCCGGGATAAAAATAGGGCTTGCTGGTAGTTATCCATGCCTTTTCCCGTAAGCGGTTCAGTTTGGAAGAAGGATCGTTGAGGATTTCGTTTGGTGGTTGTTGGGCCAAAAGTCCCGATTCTGGAACAAAATCCAGCGGCAAGGTCCGGGCTACCCGCTGCCGACTCAAATAGCCAGAGAGCATCAACTGGGTGGGATTGATCAGTACCCCTCTGCGATCGATGTCATAAAAGCCCAGAGGGGCTTCGATCCAGCTGAGGGCATGATACACATCTCGGTAATACTGGTTGGGCCAGGGCTTATCCAGGTGGTGGATTTCCATCTTTCCGGGTAGAAAGATTCTGTAATTGCCATTTTCCAAAGGTTTTCTCAGCAAAGAGTCCTTGCTGACAGCAAGAATGGACTCATCCAATTCTTCATAAAACTCGTTGGTGCGTCTTCTGTCCATCCTTTCCGGCAATACCCGATAGAGTTTAAATTCCACAGAATCCGGCGCATTGAGCAGGATGGACTGATTGAGGCTACGGATAGATCCCTGATAGTTTGCAGCCCTGGCTTCCGCCCAACCTTGGGATTCCTCGGCATCTGTGGGATTCAGCGGTTCGAAAAATACCTGACCGTAAAACCGGGATCCGTTTCGGATAAGACGATAATCCTGAAGATAATAATCGATTCGGTACCCCAGGGCGCGGTTGATGATTTTCAGGGGTTCCCGGGCGCTGGCCCGGAGGTAATTTTGTCCCCTTTTCGGTTTTATCTTTTCAAATTCCACCACCCAGGGGTTTTGGATTTCGATTTGGGATTTATACGGGTCATCGGGCACCGCCAAAAAAACTTCCTCAAACCTTCGGAATTCGCGTTGCCAGGCTTTGTCGCGTTTAGCCTTGAGCTCTACTTCAGAAAGACCAGACTCCTGAAATGCAAGTTCAAAGTCCACCTTTAGCTCATTTTTGTTTTCAAAGGAAATCGTCTTCACCTCAGTGACATACCCGACAAATGAGGCAACGATTTCGATTTCGTTGGGGAAAGTTCCTCTGAGCGTAAACCGGCCTTCCTCGTCTGAGGCCGCGCCCAAGGTGGTATTGTTGACAAATACATTTGCAAAGGGAAGGGGAAGTCCAGATTCTTTTTCGAAAACCGTTCCCCTGATGGTTTGCGAAGCAAGAATTTTAGCTGAAAACAGAAGTAAGATCAAAAAAAGAATTCTCATCCTTGAGTTTTTACTTAATGGAATTGAATCTACTATTTTTCTTGATAAATACTCATTTCATAGGTCTGATTATTTACTATCCTTTTCAGTGACACAATTCTAACAACGACTAATTTACTAATTCATAATATTGGATACCTCGAGAACTCCCCACCTTAATTCACCCTTTGACCGTAGCATTTTCGAATTTTCTTCGGGCTAAATTGAGTACGAGTCGAGGGAAACCCGAAGAATATCCGAATGAAAGCCGTAGAAAACCTAAAGATACCAAGGCTTAGCCATGGCTTTGAAATAGGAATGAATTACTGAATCTGTATAAAAGTCGCCACACCAAATCTCACACCTCCACGCAGATAATTTCCATTTTCAAACCCTGCACCTATCTCTACACGGAAGATCCTAAACAAATTATCCAACGAGTAGCCTACTTCTACATAGTGAGGGGAGTTTTCGGTTTTAAGATAGTTCAAGAAAACATTTTCCTGCACTCCTGAAAATCGAAGCATCGGAAGCTGAGTCAGGAGAAACTTTCGGAATTGATAATGGAAAATACCTGACAAATAAGAGCTTGAAGTGCTGTATTTGTAATAGTCCATAAATCGGAAGTTGGAAGCAGGACCAAAGTTTGAAAAGATGGTACGATTGCCCCCGAAGTGCTGGAAGTCTGGAAAATAAACCCGATTGGAATTCAAGAAAGTCCCGGCACTCACATTGAAATCGAACTTCCCACTGATTCCAAAGGTGTAGTCATGCTCCACTCCTACCCGAATGTGGTCAAAGTCTGCTGCATAATCTTGCTGTCGGGTCAGTTGTGGAATAGCTTTGATGTAATCAAACCGAATCAATGGCGCTCGATCCGAAATAGGGTATTTTCGACCATTTCGGATACCGTATTTTATTCCAGGCCTCCATTCTACACCTAGCTGAAGCTTAGCAATCTGATGGTCTTGAAATGCCTGATTACCGGTCTCTACGTTTTCAGGTCGATTTGGGGTATAAATCCGCTCACCTCGATTATAAAAACTGTAATCCGAGTTATTGAAAAGCTGATTTCGCTGCGCATAGGTGAAATTCACCCGGTAAGTAAAACCATAATCCACCCGATGAGCCCAAAATGCCCGACCAAAGCTTTGCTCATAGAGCTTCATGTAATTTTGTCTGAACAAGAGCGAATACAAGGCATTCACTTGCTCATTGATAGGCTCTCCCCCATTAAACTGATAAATAAAACGCCCCCCCTCAAGTCCATAAGAGTAGCCCGAGGTGGGCTTGTTGCCTGACCAGCGCAAGGTAGATTTTCCATAAAATCGCCTGCTACTGAAACCATATCTGAGTTCGGGTTCGATATTGAAACTCTTCCGAAAGACATTGACACTATCTGCCATCGGTATTTCTTTCGCTTTCCGATAGAAACCTGACACACCAACTTTCAGTCCCTCCACGGTATTGAAAGATATTTTGGTCCAATTCTGATTGAATCCTATGCTCCTACCTTTTCCAAAACTGTAAGTAGCCCCATTGAGAAAGTCCAAGGGCCGATATTTCCTTCTTGCCTTTTTGGCTACTGAGTCTACCTCACTCATTTTGGCAGCTTCCACCACTGCCAGACTATCATCCCGCTCATAGCCTTGAATCTCCTTTGCTGTCAAAGGAACCGGCCGGATGCTATCCCAATAGCTCAAGTCCCGCTTTTTCGCAAGACTGTCCACCGTATAATTCCGCTCGATAATCACCTCTTCTTCCCGTTGCTCTTGGAGCATTTCCTTTTCATACTCATTGAGAAGTTTCCGGTATTCCTTACGCGTCTTGGGAGTTTCACTGCTTAGCTTTTCTAGAAGCCCCAGATCTTCGGCTTCTTTTGCCATTGCATCCTGAGGCTTTTCCTCAATTTTTTCATCGATAATCTCAGGAGTTTGGACAAGGTCAGGATTCAGCACTACCTCATAATCCCGGGTAGAAGCGAGGTAATTAAATTCACCGGCAAAGCCGAAAATCTTTCCTGAAAAGCGGTAGGTATGTGTAAAGGGCATCCAAACATTCTCAGCCACAGGGGCGTATTGTTGCTTGGCTTCGATTTGAAAACCCAAAAGCGAAGACTTCAGATCCAGACTATGAATGGCCCATAGATCCTCGATAATGTAAATGTACCCGTCAAAAATCCGCTCGCCACGCGACCGAGGGATTACCCGGATTTTATTGACCATGACATCTTCATCAAAAAAACTTCCTTCATAGCGAAAGCGATAATACTGAAAGGCTGCTCGAGATAGTGGAGAGATGATTTCATTGATTTTTTCTTCGTAAAAACTCGTCTGAATGTACGGAGCGGGTGAAGTGTTTTGATTATCCCCATTGGTACGGATTGAGATGACCTCTTCTTCCAATTTGTCAGGTAATGAAAACCGGATCTTGGAAACCGACTCTGAAGTGTAGGCTTCATTCAGGTTCAGTCCATCTTTTTCAAGCGTTTTTTTAAGAAAAAAGGGAGCATCCGTCAATTGACCTGTTCCCTTCAGGTAGACAGTCATCTCATACGATTGGAGCTGCAGTCGATGGTACTTTGCCTTAGAGATGGCTTTCCTCATGATAGTCAAAGCGGGATCTTCAGCACCTGCCCGAACTTCTACCTGCTCGAGTGTGTAAATCTGAGGCTCCAATCTTACATCAAAATCTGTCCAAGCACCTTCTTTGACAACCAAGGTCTCGATGCGTGATTTATATCCCAAAATCTGAAAGTAGACATCGTAGATTCCCTCCGGTAATTTCATTTCATAATAACCTTCATCATTGGCAGGCACTCCATCTCCAAGGTTTCTAATAAAGACTGAAGCGTAAGGCAAAGGCTCTCCATCATTAGAAAAAACCCGACCACGAATTCCCTGAGAAAAAGAAGAAAATGAAATGAATAAAAATGACAATATTAAGAGTGAAAAAGCTGCAGGATTTTTCATATAAAGCAGAGTAATAGAAGTAATAAAATAAAATTACGAGGAATAGATTTCCAGAGTTGTAAAATGCTCACCAGTCCAAACAAGGGTCTTTTTGGGACCAAAAACAAGGCGAAAAGGAAGCAAAAAGACCAATTTTAATTTTTTTAGGAAAATAGACTACTTTTTAAAATTTTTTAAAGATGTCATTTCTTGAAATAGAGGCACTTCCTCGAAAGCTTCAAAATTTTCATTTTTTTAAAAATATTTCAATTTTTTAAGTTTTAATAAAAGGAAAACGATTTCCATTAAAAATATTTCAATTAATAATTCGATAATATATGGAATTATTAAAATATACTTTATTCTATTAAAAGGCGCTTTTCCAACATACTCCTTTGCACTTTGTTAAATATTGCAAAATCAAAAATAATACAACACATTAGTTTCGAAATTAAGTACTCATACCTATTTCGCTTTTTAACTAACAAAAAACCCTATGAGAAATTATTTACAACAGTTCAAAACATTGGCTTTTGCACTGACCCTCCTATTTGGGGTGTCTTTCCTAGCCAATGCGCAAAACAGAACCATCACAGGTACCGTCCTGGATGCTTCTCTTGGTGACCCTGTTCCCGGTGCCACTGTGCTAGTCAAAGGCACCACCCGCGGGGTTGCAACGGATTTGGATGGAAAGTTTACTCTTGACATTCAATCAGGCGATCAAATCTTGGTAGTTTCCTTTGTAGGATACCTAACCCAAGAAGTAGAAATCGGAAACCAAAGTAGCTTCACCATTAATCTGGAGGAAGATATCCAGAGCTTGGAAGAAGCAGTGGTAATTGGTTACGGTTCTCAGGACAAAAAGGAAATCACCTCAGCAGTAGTGGGTGTGAAACCTGAAGACTTCAACCGTGGTAACGTTGCCAATCCGGCTCAGTTGCTTCAAGGTAAAGTAGCAGGTCTATCCATTACTCGTCCAGGTGGTAACCCAAATGCTGGATTCAACATCCGATTGAGAGGTCTTTCTACCTTCGGGGCCAACTCCTCTCCACTTATCGTATTGGATGGTGTGATTGGTGCTTCTTTGGAAAACGTCGATCCGAATGATATCCAATCGATCGATGTTTTGAAAGATGGTTCTGCAGCTGCAATTTATGGTGCAAGAGGTTCTTCTGGTGTAATCTTGATCACTACTACTAAGAAAGGAAGCAAGGAAGGCCGAGCTGAAGTAAGCATCAATTCATTTGGTACATTAGATCAAGCCACAAACCTGATTCCTGTATTGTCTCCAGAGGAATTTGTTGCCCGTGGTGGTACTGATTTCGGAAGTGAGACAGATTGGAGACAGGAATTGATCAGAGATGCTTATTCCTACACTACAAATGCAAGTATTTCCGGTGGATTTAACAACACCAATTATTTGGCATCTGTCAATTATCGGAGTAATAACGGAGTAGCTAAGGGAATTTCAAATGAAAGATTGAATACTCGAATTAATTTATCCCAAGCTGCTTTGGATAATAGATTGCGATTCAATGTTAATCTTTCGTTTACAACAGTCGAATCAAATTCAGTCCCTGAGTCAGCATTTAGATATGCAACTATTTACAATCCGACTGCTCCTATTTTCGAGGATACTGAAGATGCCAATCAGCGATTTGGAGGATACTTCCAGCGTGACCTATTTGATTTCTTCAACCCGGTAGCATTGATCAATCAGCAAAGAGGCATCAATGAAATCAAAACTGCATTGACTTCATATCGAGTGGAGTATGACTTCCTGCCAAACTTGACACTATCTGCTCAATATTCAGAAGATAGAAGAAATGAATTGATCGGTAACTTCTGGTCTATCCAAGATTTTCAGGTAGGATTTGGAGCTAGAGGTTCTGCTGAGCGGATCACCAATGACCGAGTTCAACGAATCTTCGAATCTACCCTTAGATATGAAGTAGATTTGTTTGATGGATTGAATCTTGCTCTATTGGGTGGTGTCGGTACGCAGACTACCAAAAACCAAGGATTCGGTGCACGTTCAAGACAATTCCTATTCGATACAGGATGGGATAACCTAGGAGCAGGTGCACTTCGAATCGGTAACTTTACCAATATGTATTCTTATGCCAATCAGGATCAATTGAATTCTGTATTTGGTCGAGCGAACTTTAACTATAACAACTTCTTGTTCTTCTCTGCGTCTGTCAGAGCGGAAACCTACTCAGGATTTGGACCAGAAAATCAAACGGGTGTATTCCCAGCCTTCTCTTTGGGCTCGGACTTTACGCAGATTTTCGATATGGGAGTATTCTCTCAGTTCAAGCCAAGAGTATCTTACGGTGTGACTGGTAACCTTCCTCCATCTCCTACCCTGGCTTTGGGTGTATTCGGAAATGGTAACCGAATTGACTTGGATGGTGATCCTTTGAGTACTGATGACATCTATGTGGGTATCATTCAAAACTCCAACCCAAACAGATTCTTGAAGTGGGAAACAAAAAGAGAATTCAACGTAGGTGTGGATTTCGGTATTTGGGATAACAAGGTGACTGGTAGCATGGACTACTACACCAGAAATATCTCCGACCTACTATTCAATGTGCCAGTTGGTGGTGGACCAAACATCTTCGACCCAGGACGATTCAACACCGTTGGAAGTACTTGGGTTAACCTTGCTGATTTGAGCAATGCAGGTTTTGAATTCGCTGTAGCAGTAAATGGCTTAAACTTGGGAGAAGTCCTTTGGACACCAAGCGGTAACTTTACTATCTATCAAAAGACTCAAATCGAAAGCTTATCGGCTTCTGGTCTTGGATTTGATGAATTACGATTTGCGACTCCAGGTTCTCCAGGACAAAACAACAACCCAATTATCTACAATAGAGTAGGTCAGACATTGGGTGATATCTATGGACCAAGATTGCTAGGTCTATCTGAATCAGGTGAGTATATCTTATCTACCACGAATCCAGATGAGTTTGAAAGACTAGGAAATGGACTTCCAAAAGGCGAGTTTGGTTTTGCCAACAACTTCGCTTGGAGAAACTGGACATTGAACTTCTTCCTTAGAGGTGTATGGGGTCATGACCTTTACAACTCTTACAGAGGATTCTACGAAAATGCGGATGGAGCTTCTGTAACTTGGAACTCTGTAATTACAGAGAAAACTCCAACCAATCCGGTGGTAACCTCAACCCCAACCTTTAATAGCTCGTATGTAGAAGATGCAAGCTTTATTAGACTGGATAACATGGAGTTAGGTTATAACTTTAGAACTAATTCACCAAATATTGGTTCTTTTAGAGTATACTTTGCCGCTCAGAATCTTTTCACTATTACCAACTACACGGGTATCGACCCGGAGGCAAGAGTAACTGACTCAGAAAATGATGATAATTTCACTACTGCCCTTTCCCCAGGGATTGAGCGTAGAGATCAGTATTTCCAGACCCGCTCATTTACATTGGGACTTTCTTTAAACTTTAAATAATCAATCAAAATACAGAGATATGTTTAAATCAATTCGAAAAACCTTTCTTTTGATCCCTGCGACATTGATGCTGGGATCATGCTGGGAGTTGGATCAAGAGGTGCTGGATGGGATTACACAGGAAGAGGTGAATAATAGCAACAATCCGGTATTGATTGATGTCTTGAAAGCCTCTGCTTACTCAAGAATTGTAGGTAGCTGGGGTGGTCACAACAGTATTTGGTCTATCTATGAAGTCACATCTGACGAGCTAGCTATTCCTCAAAAAGGTGCTGACTGGGAAGATGGTGGCCTTTGGCTACGGGCTCACAGACACACTTGGCAAGCTTCCGATGAAGCCTTCAACAACTCTTGGGCTTATTGCTACACTGCAATCGGTGAAATCAACAACTTGATCGTTTCTTATAGAGATGTTCAAGCTTTGACTGCTGAACTTAGAGTACTTAGAGCATTGGTATATTCTTGGCTTATTGACAGTTTCGGAAATGTTCCAATCGTCACAGAGGATGACTTAGAGGGTAACCCTACTAACAATTCCCGTCAGGAAGTATTTGACTTTATCGAGCAGTCTATCTTAGAAAATGTGGATTTACTTCCGAAAACTGACACTAAGACTACGTTGAACTACTATTCAGCTCATGCTGTCTTGGCTAAGTTGTATTTGAATGCTGAAGTATACACAGGCACGGCTCGTTGGGCCGACGCGGAAGCTGCAGCAGACGTGGTGATCAACAGTGGTCTTTATTCTCTATCATCTAACTTCTTTAGCAACTTTTCTACAAGAAATGGAGGATCAACAGAAAACATCCTGACTCTTCCTTATGATGAGAATAACGCTGGTGGATTCAACTTGGCGCAGATGACTCTTCACTACTCCAGTCAGGCTACTTACAACCTACAGGAGCAGCCTTGGAATGGATACGCTTCCTTGGAAGAGTTTTACAACTCGTTTGATGACAATGATGTCAGAAAGAACTCCTTCTTGGTAGGTCCTCAGTTTGCTGCTGATGGTACTCGTTTGAATGATATTTCTGCCGAAGCAGAAGATCCAGATGGAGAGCCTTTGACCTTCACTCCTGAGATCAACGAATTAGCTCCTAACGCTTTGCGTCAAGCGGGTGTTCGGGTAGGTAAATTTGAGTTTGCTTCAGGTGCTGCTTCCTCTTTGAGCAACGATTATCCTTTGCTAAGACTTGCGGACATGTATCTGACTAAAGCAGAAGCTGCTTTCCGTCAAGGAAAAACAGGTGATGCGCTTGCAGCGATCAACATGGTAAGAGAAAGAGCTGGCATGCCTGCATTCGCTTCTTTGACCCTCGAAGACATCTATGATGAGCGAGGAAGAGAAATGTTTGCTGAAGCTTCCAGAAGAACTGACCAGATCCGTTTCGGTACCTGGAATGATCCATGGTGGGAAAAAGGACAGTCTGAGCCGTTCAGAGCACTATTCCCTATTCCATTGCAGCAGATCAATGCTAACCCTAACTTGGTACAGAACCCAGGTTACTAATCACCTATTAATTTGAATCAAAAAGGAAGTGTACATTCGTGCACTTCCTTTTTTTTACAAGTATGAAGAAGTCAGCTTCTTTCCTTTTTATTCTTTTTTCCATACTCGCCTCCTGTCAGAAAAAAGGAGAAAGCGAGCAATTACTTTTTGAAAAAATAAAGCCTGAGGAGTCAGGGATAACATTCAGAAATGACCTTAGCTATACCGAGTCAGTTAACCCATACACTTTTCGAAATTTCTACAATGGAGCTGGTGTCGGTTTAGGAGATTTAAATAATGACGGACTGATTGATATTGTTTTCTCAGGAAATCAGAGCCCCAACAAAATCTATCTCAACGAAGGAAACTTCAAATTCAAAGACATTACGGATTCCGCCGGGATTATTTCCCAAAATGAATGGAATACCGGAGTAAGCCTGGCAGATGTGAATCAGGACGGTCTACTCGATATTTATTTTTGTAAATCCGGCCCTCTCAACAGTGCCAATCGAGCCAATGAGCTCTATATCAATCTGGGAAATCTACAATTTGAGAATCAAGCAAAAGCCTATGGCTTGGATGAAGTTGGACTCTCCCAACATGCAGTTTTTTTTGACTTTGATAAAGACGGAGACTTGGATGTATACCTTCTGAGTAATTCTGCCCGCTCAGTAGGAGTATTTGATCTGCGTGAAGGGCAACGTGAAATCCGAGATCCCGAAGGTGGGAATAAGCTTTTCAGAAATGAAGGAGAAAAATTCACCGATATCAGCGAAGAAGCAGGGATTTATGGCAGTGTGATTGGCTATGGACTCGGGGTGACGGTCGCTGACCTCAACGAGGATTTTTGGCCTGATCTATATGTTTCCAATGACTTTTTCGAGCGGGATTACCTCTATCTCAATAATCAAGATGGGACTTTCCGGGAGGTTCTCCCTGATCTCCTACCCGAAATCAGCATGGGATCTATGGGAGCTGATATTGCAGATCTCAATAATGACGGACTTCCCGAAATATTCGTGACTGAAATGCTTCCTGCAGATTTGGCACGTGCCAAAACCAAAACACCTTTTGAAGAATGGGACAAGTATCAATCTAACCTGAAGGCTGGTTACCACCGACAATTTACTCGAAACACCCTCCAAAGAAACTTGGGAAAATACCCAAATTCTGATTTACCCTTGTTTACAGAGATAGCCCGAATGGCTGGTGTGCATGCTACCGATTGGAGCTGGGGAGCTCTGATCTTTGATGCTGACTTGGATGGTTTGAAGGATGTTTTCGTAGCCAATGGCATCGTGAAAGACCTGACTGACTTTGACTTCGTGGATTTTTACATGAACAATCAGGAGAAGATCGAGGATTATCGGGCAGATTCTATTTTGGTCACCAAGATGATCGATGCCTTTCCTTCCAATCCACAGGTGAATTTTTGGTTTAAAAACCAAGGGAACTGGTCATTTGAAAATCAGGCAGAAACGAGTGGATTAGATCAGGCAACTTTTAGTACGGGGGCAGCCTATGGTGATCTAGATAATGACGGAGACTTGGATCTGGTGGTAAACAATCTCAATGATGAAGCAGGAGTCTATCGGAATACCAGCATAGAAAAGCAGCAGAGCAATTTTATAGGCTTGGATCTAAGTGGATATTTTGGAGCAAAAGTTTCAATCAAAACTGCAAAAAACAAACAAGTTCAAGAGTACCATCCAGTCAAAGGGTATATGTCCTCTGTGGATCCCCGTTTGGTTTTTGGATTGGGAGATGAATCTTCCATTGAGGAAATCCAAGTAATTTGGCCGGATTTAAGTGAGACTATTCTCAGCAACATTTCCGCAAATCAATACCTAAAGCTCTCTCCTTTAGAAAAGGAGCTTTTAAAGGATCAGAAAGACTTGGTTTCTCCACTTTTAGAAGAGCTCCCACTTCCCGAAGGTATTAAGCATCAAGAAAGTCCTTTTGTGGATTTCGATCGGGATAGACTTAGGTTTTGGTCCATCAGTAACGAAGGCCCGAGAATAGCATCCACTCAAGAAGCGGATGGATCGCTGATTTTTCTTCCGGGAGCAAAGGGCTATCCTTCCCAACTATTCAGATTAGATCAAGCTGGAAAAACCAAGGACGAAAGTGAGCGATTGGTGGGGCAAAATCCAGAAATGGAAATCGTAGGAGCTGCATTTTTCGATGCCAACGGAGATGGACGGCAAGATTTACTCACATGGTCCGGAGGAATAGAATTCCCGGCTCGTAGTCCTCAATATCGTGATCAACTTTTCATCCAAAACGAACAAGGAGAGTTCATTTTAAGTGAACAAGGATTCGATTCCCGACCCACTGCTTTTGCTCTTTCGCATGATCTGGACCAAGATGGGGACGAAGACTTGATCTTTGGATACCGTGCCCACCCTTTTGCCTATGGAGTACCGGAGGGATTGGGTATTTGGCAAAATGATGGAAAAGGAAATTTCAAAGACATCTCTGAATCCTATGGAGAGTCTATTTCCAGTCTTGGGATGCTGACCGATGGAGCATTGGCAGACTTGGATGGAGATGGCATGAGTGAGCTAATTGTGGCGGGAGAATGGATGGCTATTCAGATCTTTTCATTGGATGAAGCACTAACCAACCGTACTGCCGAATTTGGATTTGCGGAAAGTACAGGCCTTTGGAATCGACTTTTGGTTGAAGATCTCGATGAAGATGGATACCCAGAAATACTAGCTGGAAACAGTGGAACCAATACCCGCCTTCACTTCAAAAATGGTTCAACGCTTCGGATGTATATCAATGATTTTGACCAAAACGGAAGCCTTGACCCGATTCTCTGTGAGTTTAATGGGGAGAAATCAATTCCCTGGGTGATGAAAAACGCGCTACTCAAGCAAATCCCCTCACTTCGAAAAAACCTAGTTCGCTATTCCGACTATCAGGATAAAAGCATGGAGGAGCTTTTCCCTGCCAATTCCCTTTCAAATTCCTTAATTTTGGAGGCTGAAAATCTGGAAACTACCCTTTGGAAAAATGAGAATGGGGAGCGATTTACCAAGTCAGAATTGCCGCAGGAAGTGCAGCAAGCTCCGGTATTTGCAATTCATTCGATTGAGACAGCAGCTGGCAAATACCTCATATTGGGGGGTAATCAGAGTCGTATCAAACCAGAACTTGGAACGCAACTAGCTTCCTACGGATGGGTTTTACAAAAAGACAATTCAGGAAAATGGAAGGCTATGATGCCTGCCGAAAGTGGAATGGCAATTCCAGGAGAAATCCGGGATATCCTAGCCATCCAAAACAATCAATATTTAATCGTAAGTAAAAATGATGATAAACCGGTTCTATTTAAGATTCGTCCTTAGCTGTACCATGCTATCGGGTTTGATTTCTTGCCAAAGCGAATATCAAAAAATAGAGCAAGAGGAACTTTCCTCAGGAGAGATCAATAATGAGCTCTTTCTGGATTTGGAATTAGGAATGGTAAGAAAGGACTTCTTCCAGACCTGTTGGGATTGGAATAAGAAAGGAGTGCTAAGCAATGGCCCCACCGAGCTTTCCGTTGAATACAATGTGACCCTACCTTCCGGAAAGGATGCGAAGATGCGGTTCTACCCCAAATTTGAAGATGATAAGATCTACCTGATGCCTGTGGAATTCACTTACGAGGGATGGGCTCCATGGAATGAAGAGCTAAGCGTGGAAAACCTCCGGGAAGATGTTGTAGCTCAATTTGAAGAGTGGTACGGACCTGGATTCTTTGAAGTCAGTAATGAAGATCGAAGTCTGATAGCCTTTGTGAAAATCGACGGTAATCGCAGAGTTCGGGTTTTCAAAAAAAGCCTCTCCGTGGTGAGGGCTGAGATAGCCGACTTAAACATTTTGAAAAGCCTAGAAGAAAACGAATGAGAAATTACTCTTACATAGCACTCAGTTTAATCTTGGCTTTTTCCTGTAAACAAAAGGAGGAGAAGGCGCCTACTCTTTTTCAGGAATTAGACCCCGCAGTCTCTGGAGTAAACTTTAGCAATGACCTATCCTTTGACGAGGATTTCAATATTTTCACTTATAGAAATTATTACAACGGAGGTGGAGTAGCTCTAGGGGATGTCAATCAAGACGGACTGCTCGACATCTACCTCACAGCCAACCTGGGGCCGAACAGACTTTATCAAAACCGAGGAAATCTAAAATTTGAGGATGTCACGGAGCAGGCAGGAGTAGCTGGGACCCGTGCATGGTCTACGGGTGTCGCTATGGCTGATGTGAACGGTGATGGATTGCTTGATATCTATGTCTGCAACTCCGGGGATATTTCCGGCGACAATAAGCAAAATGAGCTTTTCATCAATCAGGGTAATGGGAGTTTCTCGGAAGAGGCTGAAAAATATGGCCTAGCAGATGAGGGATTTTCTACGCATGCCGTGTTTTTCGACTATGACAAGGATGGAGACCTAGACGTCTATCTTCTAAACAATAGCTATCAGGCCATTGGCAGCTTCAATAAAATGCAAAATGAGCGACCCAAACGCGATCCGGTTGGTGGTGATAAACTCTTTCGGAATGATGGGGAAAGCTTCACAGATGTCAGCGAAGAGGCGGGAATTTACGGATCGATTATAGGTTTTGGGCTAGGCATCACCATCGGGGATGTGAATCAGGATACTTGGCCGGACATTTTCATCTCCAATGATTTTTTTGAAAAGGACTATCTCTATATCAACAATCAGGACGGAACCTTCACTGAATCTTTGGAGTCATCCATGCGATCCATTTCCGCGGCTTCCATGGGTGCGGATATTGCAGATATTAATGGAGATGGCTTGTTGGACATTTTTGTCACAGATATGCTCCCAGAACCCTTGGAGAGACTGAAGCAGGTAACCACCTTCGAAAATTGGGATAAATTTCAGTTTAATAAAATCCACGGCTACCATTATCAGTTTTCGAGAAATATGCTCCATCTGAACAATGGGGATGGAAGCTTTAGCGAAGTCGGCCGGCTTGCCAACGTAGAAGCAACGGATTGGAGTTGGGGAGCCCTGATTTTCGACATGGATAGCGATGGCAAGCGGGACCTTTTCGTAGCCAATGGCATCTACCAAGACATTACCGACTTGGATTACCTGAACTTCATCGATGATGAAGACACCAAAGTAAAAATTATCACAGGAGAGGGTGTAGACTATCGGGCTTTGATAGATCCGATTCCGATTAATCCTGTCCCAAATTACGCTTATCAAAATCAAGGCAATCTGAAATTTGTCAATCAAGCTGATGCCTGGGGATTGGGAGAAGCCATCCATTCTAATGGGGCTGCTTATGGAGACCTCAACAATGATGGCTACCCTGATTTAGTAATCAACAATGTAAATCGTTCAGCACAGCTTTTCATCAATCAGGCCGACAGTTTGTTGAGTGAAAAAAACTACTTGCAAATCCAGCTAGAAGGCAAAAGTAAAAACACCTATGCGATCGGAACTCAAATTCAAATCAAGGCTGGAGAGGAGATTTTCTATCAGGAGCAAATGCCCAATCGAGGCTTTCAATCCTCTGTCGACCCAAAAATTACGATCGGACTTGGAAGCATAACCGAACTGGATGAAATCCGCGTCACTTGGCCTGACAACAGGGAAACCATCCTCAAGGATCAAGACGTCAACCAATTGATTTCCCTGAAATGGGAAGATGCCGAAGAGGCCATTGACCGTCCTTCTTCTGATTCTGGTTTTGGGACTTTCAAAAAAGAGAATAAAGATCAGCTCGCCTTCGAGCACCGGGAAAACATCTTCGTGGATTTTGATCGGGATAGATTGACCTACCATCTATTTTCTACCGAGGGGCCGGCCATGGCCACAGCTGATGTGAATGGAGATGGGCTGGAGGACTTTTACTTTGGAGGATCAAAAGACGCAGCAGGACAGCTATTCTTGGCCAGTTCAAGTGGTGATTTTCAATTTAGCTCTCAAACAGCTTTCGAAGGAGATAAAAATTCAGAGGATACGGATGCAGTATTTTTCGACGCCAATGGAGATGGATCTTTGGATCTCTTTGTAAGCTCCGGAGGAAATGAATTCCCGCTAAATGCCTTGGATCTTGCTGACCGACTTTACCTAAATGACGGGAAAGGAAATTTCACCAAATCCGAAAACAGTGGCTTGCAAAGCCTTCGGGGCAGCAGCTCGGTAGTCGTCCCGATAGACATCAATGAAGATGGTGCAATGGACTTGTTTATCGGTGACCGTTTAGTTCCTTTCGTTTATGGCGCTCCTGCAAGCAGTCATATTTGGATCAATGATGGAAAAGGGCAATTCACCGAACAAACACAAAATTACGCTCCTGAACTACTAGAAATCGGCATGGTCACAGATGCTGCCAAACTTGATTGGGATGGAGATAGAAAAGAAGATTTGGTACTGGTGGGAGACTGGATGGCACCGACCTTCTTCAGAAATACAGATGGAAAGCTAGAGAAAATCAGCATGCCTGAAATGGAAGGTAAAAAAGGCTGGTACCGAAGTCTCAAAGTAGCTGACCTCAACAAGGATCAAAAACCGGATTTGATTTTGGGAAATCAAGGGCTAAATACCCGATTCAAAGCATCTGAGGAACAGCCTGTCCGCCTGTACTTAAATGATTTTGATCAAAACGGTTCTATTGAGCAGCTTTTTACGACAGTCCGAAACGGAGTCGCTATTCCATACACGCTCAAACACGAACTAGAAAAGCAGGTCCCAAGTATCAAAAAGAAATACATCCGCTACAGCAATTACAATAATCAAACGCTGGAGCAGATTTTTGATCAAGAAACCATCGGAAAATCCATTATCAGCGAAGTCAATCATTTGGAATCAGGGGTATTGATGAATCAAGGTTCAGGGAAATTTGAATGGAAATCCTTACCAATTGAAGCACAGCGATCCATGATATTTGCGATTGAAACAGCTGATCTGGACGGTGATGGAATTCTGGATCTGATCTTAGGAGGAAATCTTTATGGGATCAAACCCGAAATCGGAAAATCAGATGCAAGCTATGGTGAAGTGCTGCTTGGGAATGGGGATGGAACGTTCCGCTTTATTCCCAATCGCATTCATTCGATGCAATTGCAGGGAGAGATTCGTCATTTCAAATGGCTAAGTGATTCAAGGCTGCTAGTAATCAAAAACAACGCGGCAGCAGAAATTTGGAGGTATGAGGAGTAGAATCAAAAGCAGATTAATTCTCGGTATTCTTGGATTTTCATTCTCTTTTTATTCCTGTGAAGAAAAGAAAAAAGAGCAAAGCCTCTTTGAGCTCATTCCTGCAGAGAAGTCCGGTGTAACATTTGAAAATTCACTTCAATCCACGGACTCATTGAATATCCTGGAGTACCTATATTTCTACAATGGAGGAGGAGTTGCAGCTGGAGACATTAATAATGATGGTCTGGTCGATTTATTTTTTACCGGAAATCAAGTTCCCAATAAGCTGTACCTAAATAAGGGCAACTTTCAATTCGAAGATATCAGCGAATCCTCAGGAGTTCAATCTGTCAAAGGCTGGTCCAATGGGGCCATTTTCGGTGATGTAAATGGAGATGGCTTTTTGGACATTTATATCAGCCAAGTGGGTGATTACAAGGGGATCCAGGGTCATAACCGACTCTTGATCAATCAAGGAGATCTGACTTTTGAAGAAAAATCAGAGCAATACGGGGTTGATTTCAAAGGATTTGGGACTCATGCGGCTTTTTTAGATTTTGACAGAGATGGAGACCTCGACCTGTACTTGTTGAATCATGGTGTGAAGTCACCGGAGGTTTTTGCCCAATCAGAAAACCGATATAAACCGGATGAAGGCGGGGATAAGCTGCTGAAAAACTTATCGGTAGAAGGAGAAGATCGCTTTGTGGATGTCACTGAGTCCGCTGGAATTTACTCCAGTATTCTAGGCTTTGGCCTGGGTGTAGCTGTCGAGGATTTCAATGAAGATGGCTGGCCGGATCTTTACGTTTCGAATGATTTTACAGAAAATGATTACCTCTACCTAAATCAGCAAGACGGTACTTTTGAAGAATCCTTGGAGTCCCTCATTGCCAACACCTCGCGCTACTCCATGGGAAATGATGCCGCCGATCTGAATGGAGATGGAAAGCCGGATATCATCACCACCGATATGCTACCCGAAGACCCGGAGATCTGGATGAAATCCGTCGGTGAGGACAAAGTAGAGGTTTACTCGATTAAAAAGCAGTTCAATTATGGAGATCAATATGTCAGGAATCATCTGCAATTGAATCAGGGAAAGAAAGGTTTCAGTGAAATCGCGCTTTATGCCGGTACTTTTGCCTCCGACTGGAGTTGGTCCCCATTGATTTTTGATATGGACAATGATGGCTTGATGGACATCCACATCACCAATGGCATTGTCAAAAGACCGAATGACCTGGATTTTATCCAATATTCTCAGGAGGCTGATCCTAATATGACTTTCTCGGAGCTTCGCAAAAGACAAATCGACATG
Source organism: Algoriphagus formosus (assembly GCF_002807035.1). Classification (GTDB taxonomy): domain Bacteria; phylum Bacteroidota; class Bacteroidia; order Cytophagales; family Cyclobacteriaceae; genus Algoriphagus; species Algoriphagus formosus. The sequence continues at coordinate 618,657 of NZ_NIUC01000002.1, forward strand.
CTCCCAAGCGTTAAGCTTCCAAATTACGCCTTTCAAAATCTGGGTAATCTAAAATTTGAACAGGCACAATCAAGCTGGGGACTTGATCAGGAATCCTATTCCAATGGCAGTACTTATGCCGATTTGGACAATGATGGGGATTTGGATCTCATTATCAATAATCTGGATCAGCAAGCTTTCATCTACCAAAATCAAAGTGAAAGGCTAAATAGAAATTTTGTCCAAATCAGTCTTTCTTCAAGCAGCAAAAACCCATTTGGAATTGGGGCAGAAGTCCAGGTTTTCGCTGGAAAAAGAGTTTTTCGCCAATTCCTCAGTACCTCGAGAGGATTTCAGTCAGGTACGTCAACCATCCTGACTTTTGGATTGGGCGAAATCGACGCGATAGACTCCATACAAGTCAACTGGCCTGAGGGAGAACAAGAGACCTTCAAAAATATCCCAATCAACACCCTCCAAAAGCTCAAAAAAGGGAATGGTGAATTAAGAGAAAGTAAGCTGAGAGTTGAGGAGGAAATTCTGTCAGACAGTCCATTCAACTGGAAACATCAAGAAAAAAACAGCATCAAAGAAAGTGATCGCGAATACCTGATCCCCCGAAGCTATGCAATTTCAGGGCCTGCCATCGCGGTGGCAGATGTGAATGGTGATGGGTTGGAGGATATCTATTTGGGAGGTGCTAAGGATCAGGCAGGTGAACTGCATTTGCAACAAGCAGATGGGTCTTTTGAAAAAATTGAAAACCCAACCTTCAACCAATTGGCCAGAGCAGAGGATATCGTTACCACTTTTGCTGACTTGAATGGAGATGGTGCTTTGGATCTCTATGTAGCAAGTGGGGGAAATGAACTCGAGCAAGGAAATCTATTTCTTTTTGATCGGGTGTTTTTGGGAAATGGTACCGGTCAGTTCACTTTCTTCCCAAATGCCTTGCCACCAATTGGCGAAAATACGGCTGCGATAGCACCCTCAGATGTAAATGGCGATGGTGCTTTAGACCTCTTTATCGGAGCTTCGAATGTGGCAGGCGACTATGGTGCAAGCCCAAAAAGCTACCTCCTCATCAACAACGGAAAAGGGCAATTTCGAGAGCAAACCGAAGAATGGTTTGGAGTGAACATCGATTTCGGGATGGTCAATTCAGCCATGTGGAGCGATTTGGATCAGGATGGGACTGATGAACTCCTACTTTCAGGGGAATGGCAGGGAGTCCGTGTTTTCAAGAAATCAGGTTCTAAGTTTGAAGAAATTTTCCCGAAGGGCTTAGAGAATTCGGCAGGATGGATCAATGAATTGCAGCTTGCAGATATTAACGGGGACGGTCTTCCTGACATTCTCACTGGAAATCTAGGATTGAATTCCAAACTAAAAGCCAGTCCGGAAAAACCGGTTTATTTGTATCATCATGATTTTGACGAAAATGGGCAGGCAGATCCGCTAATCTTTCATTTCATGGGTGAAAAATTGGTACCATTTGCTACCCGAGATGACTTGATCAAGCAAATTCCCGGCATCAAACGCAAGCATCCTAGTTATCAGGAATATGCCCAAATCAAAAGTCCCGAGGACCTTTTTCCCAAAAGCACCTTGGACCAAGTGACACCCAAAAAAGCGGTAGAATTCCGCTCGGGCGCATACCTTCAAAACGCAGACGGGGGCTTTACATTTCAACCATTTCCTTGGGAAGCTCAACTGAGCCCCATATTGGCAATTCATTGGGATCAGGATACCAAAACCCTAATTTTGGGAGGTAATTTCTCAGGATATCGAGTTGATTTAGGAAAAGCATCCGCATCATCTCTTTCGGCATGGAAATGGGATGAGGGCCAATGGAAAAAGGCCCAATTAGATGAAAATCTACCCCTTCATGCAGAGGTGAGAGCTTTGTTTGAGATCAAAAAACAGGTATTTGCACTGACGCATGATGGTCCCATCTATCCTCTTGGACAAATACAGGAATGATAAAAATCATAGCCTGTTTTCATAAATTAACCTAGCTTTGTCCCTATCGTACAAAGTAACAGAGAGTTGATTAACTCCACGACGAAAAAATCAAAGCTTTAATAGATTAAAATTACCCGATTATGCGTAGCCTACGCCTACTTATCTTATCCATTTTCGTGATTACAGCTTCCTGCCAAGAGCCTGTAGATTACAGTCAGGTCATCACAGATGGAAGCTATATTTCCAGAGCACAAGACCGGATCACAGAGGTGATCATTCACGATATTTTCTCTCCTCCGGTAGCAGCTCGGATCTACTCCTATTCATCCTTGGCTGCCTATGAAGTTGCTGCAGCCTCTGACCCTGCTTACCAGTCCCTTTTGGGACAATTGAAAGGTTCCGAATCGGTGAGTTTTACCATTCCGGAAAAGGTTTACCCTCCCCTTGCTTCACTTGCAGCTTATTACAAAACAGGGACCGCATTGATCTTTTCAGAAGATATGGTCAATGCGCATCGGGATGGAATCTATGAGGAATTGAGAGAAAAAGGAATCCCGGATGATGTATTTGAAGCATCCTTGGAGTTTGGTCAAGAGGTAGCAGATGCAGTCATAGCCTATTCCAAAAAAGACAATTACCACGAAAGCCGCTCATTCCCAAAATACACGGTAACAAATCTTCCGGGTACCTGGGAACCTACACCTCCTGCATATATGGAGGGAATCGAACCCCATTGGAATAAGATCAGAACATTCGTGATCGATTCAGCTTCTCAATTTAAGGTATCTCCTCCCCCTCCTTTTTCCACAGATCCAAATTCAGATTTTTACAAGTTGGCCTACGAAGTCTATGAGGGAGTGAATAAAGCAAGCAAGGAAGAGGTAGATATTGCCATGTTTTGGGATTGCAATCCTTACAAGATGAATGTAAAGGGCCATGTAATGTTTGCTGAGAAAAAGATTACTCCCGGAGGGCATTGGATGAGTATCGCAGCTATCGCTTCTAAAACCGCAAATGCAGATTGGAAAAAGACCGCTGAGGCATTGGCTTTGACCGGAGTATCGCTGCATGATGCCTTTGTTGCCTGCTGGGATGAGAAATACCGAAGCGTATTAATTCGCCCTGAAACATACATCAATCAATACATTGATGAGGAGTGGCTTCCCATTCTACAGACACCACCATTTCCTGAGCATACCAGCGGACATAGCGTTGCCTCCACCGCTGCTGCCTATACCTTGACTCAGATCTTTGGAGAGGAATTTCATTTTGTGGACAGTTCAGAGGTCAATTACGGGCTTCCTGTTAGAGAATATGATTCATTTTTGGAAGCCTCATCCGAAGCAGCCATTTCCAGATTGTATGGCGGTATTCACTACATGCCTGCGATTGAAGAGGGAGTATGGCAAGGACGACAAGTAGGTGAGTTGATTTGGAAACGAATCAGTACCAAGCCAGAAAATTTGGCAGAAAACAATTAATTTAAGCGAGGCTGTTTCATAAATATGAGGTCACGTCATCGCGATCCCGACAGGGTCGGGAGAAGCGATCTTTATATTGATTAGGATAAAATCTGGGTAGATTGCTTCTCCGCCACGGCGGATCGCAATGACGGAATCCTTTTGAAACAACCTTAATTTTTTTACCCAAAAAACCTATTTACAAATGGCTAATCCGATTTGGATCATGACTTCAGCTTTTGACCAGCTGAATTTGGAACAAACTATCACCAAAGCAAATGAAATTGGCATACAGGGCTTGGACCTTTGTGTCTTCCGGAGGGATGGCACACGGGATGATTTTGTCGCTACCCATTTGGATTATGAAAGTTTTGGGCCCGAAGATGCTCATCGGATTATTGAGCAATTCAACCAAGCTTCTCTTCGTCTTTCGATCGGAGCCTTTGAAAATTTGATCGGTGGAGATCCCATTCAGCGTGTCAAAAATCAAAACCATTTACTCCGACTCATCCGAATGGCCTACCTTCTAGGAGGAGATGAAAATGATGTGAAAGTCGGAACCTTCGTTGGCTACAATCACGAATTGGGAAATCAGGAAGGAGGCTTCGAAAAAAACCTACTGGAATACCAGCGGATTTTTGAACCCATCATCAAGTATGCCGCGAATCTGGGCGTCAGTATATTATATGAAAACTGCCCGATGGAGGGTTGGCGAAGCTCGGCTCAGTTTAGTACTTACAACAACCTGCCTGGGGTACTAGCAGCACGTAAACTCATGTATGAATTGATTCCTGCCAAGAATCATGGTGAAATCTACGACCCTTCCCACGATATCTGGCAGCACACAGACCCCGTGGAAGTGATCAAAAATACGGATATGAGTCGCCTGAAGCGTATCCATGTCAAATCCACACGCAACAATCCTGATCCTTTCTGGGGTAATATGTATCCCATGCATCAGATTCCTGAAGATTGGGCCAAAAAGGCCGGAATCCCATCCAGCACCAATCCTTGGGACCGGCATCACTACGAGGCTACCTTACCTGGATTTGGCTTAGGGGATCATCTGGACTGGAGAGCTTTTGTAAATGTATTGAAGGAAAAAGGCTTTTCAGGACCTTTTGAAATAGAAAATGAGGCAGTCCTATCCAAGCAAACCGGAAAAATGGGTGCAATCGTGCAAGGCTGTAAGGCAGCTGTACAAAATTTAGCGCCTCTTCTTTACGAATTGACTGATGAAGGATGGGTATATCCACAAGCTGAGTATCAAGCTCTAAAAGAAGTCAATCGAAAAGACATCCCGCTAGTGACGATGGAAGACTTATAGGCGTGGAGTTTATATTGTCAAAACACAAAGGTTTATTTTTACAGTATAAACTTTTTTATATTACAAAAATAAACTCTTACCTTTGAGTAATAAAATTGGTAGAATTATGCTACTCAAAGAAGAAATAGAACTAGCAGTTAATCGGCAAAAAAAGCTGTTTGACCAAAAATTACCACTCACTCGAAGAGAGGCAAAAAGCAAAATCAAGCAGGGAAGTCGGCAGATAGAAGTAATCACCGGAATAAGAAGATCTGGGAAAAGTTCGCTAATGCGACAACTCATAGATGAATTTGCTCCAAACTTCTCCTATTTGAACTTTGAAGATCCTCGGATATTTGATTTTACAGTTGATGATTTCTCCAAATTGGATGAAATCTTAGAATCGAGTGGCGCTCCTTATTTTTTTGATGAAATCCAAAATGTAAAAGGTTGGGAAGTTTATGTTCGTCAATTGCATGATCGCGGGCAAAAAGTCTTCATCACTGGATCCAATGCTTCGCTTCTCAGCCGGGAACTTGGCACCCGACTCACTGGAAGATACTTAGCCTATGAAATATTCCCCTTTTCCTACTCTGAGTTTTTAGAATATAATGCTTGGGAAGATAGTGTAGAAAACTTTCAAAATTACTTGGACTTGGGGGGCTTTCCTGAGTATCTCCGAGACAGAAATCCTGAAATCCTTCAAAATTTGCTTAAGGACATCGTTTTCCGAGATATTGCGATTCGCTATGGCATCAAAAACACCAAAACACTCTTAGATGTCACCTTGTACCTGATATCCAATGTGGGAAAAGAAATCAGCTATAATGGTATCAAAAAGACATTTGAAATCGGATCAGCCAATACCGTCTCTGATTACCTAAACTGGCTAGGAGATGCCTATCTTCTATTTTTCCTACCACGCTTCAGTTGGTCTGCCAAAAGCATATCCAAAAATCCAAAGAAAGTCTATTGCATAGACACCGGATTTGCTCGGGCAAATTCACTGAGCTTTTCAAAGGATCAGGGAAGACTATTGGAAAATTTAGTTTATTTAATGCTTCGAAAAACAAGCTATCAGTTGTTTTATTTCAGAGAAAAGAAAGAATGTGACTTTGTAGTTTTTGAGGACAAAACCTGCAAGTGGGCCATACAAGTTTCTGAGAAAATCCATTCAGAAAACAAAAATCGAGAAATAGAAGGCCTTTTTGAGGCGATGAATTTCTTTGACCTGAAAGAGGGTTTTATCCTTACCCTGGATCAAGAGGACAGCCTTTCAATGGAAGGGAAAGTAATTCGAATACTTCCCGTTAAGGAATTCCAAAAGAAGTATCTGACTTAAAGCACTACTTGGCGTTTGACTCATACCCCTCATCTACTTTGAGACTAGGACCTTCTGCTGCTTCTACCGCTAGCTGATCGCAGCGCTCATTCTCGATATTTCCGGCATGCCCTTTCACCCAAACAAACTTGGGCTTATACTTCAGATGAAGTGGAATGTACCGAAGCCATAGGTCGGGGTTCTTTTTGTCCTTAAAGCCCTTTTTCTGCCATCCCCAAAGCCAACCTTTTTCGACAGCATCCACGACATACTTGCTATCTGAGTAGATCGTCACGGGAATTCCCGTAAGCTTTAACTCTTGCAAAGCTCGGATCACTGCCAAAAGCTCCATGCGATTGTTGGTAGTCAGGCGAAACCCTTCGGAAAGCTCTTTTCGGTGCTTATTAAACTTCAGAACTGCGCCATAGCCACCGGGACCCGGATTGCCTTTGGCAGCTCCATCTGTGTAAATGGTAATCATGATGTAAAGAAAGGGAATTTGCCCTGTTAGACAATTTCCATGGGGAAGGCATTGCTCTTGAAAATTTTCACTGCGATCGAAAGCAAGATGATCCCAAAAATCCTTCGGAGCACATCCAGACCTGTTTTTCCAAGTTTCCGCTCCAGCCAAGAGGTACTTTTCAATACCACATAGACCAAGATCAAATTCAGGACAATCCCGATCGCGATATTTACCTGATCAAACTCGGCCTTCAAAGTCAAGATAGTGGTCAAAGTACCAGCACCGGCAATCAAAGGGAAGGCAATAGGAACAATCGATGCTCCTGTGGAAGCCTCTGGATCAGGCTTGAAAAGCTCAATTCCCAAAATCATCTCAGCTCCTAGAGCAAAAATGATCAAAGCTCCGGCGATGGCAAAGTCCTCCACCCCGATTCCAAAGAGGGATAAGATGGTTTTTCCTCCCAGAAGAAAAAGAATCATCAAAACACCCGCTGCAAGGGTAGCTTTTTCGGACTGAATATGTCCGGCTTTTTTACGCAAATTGATGATGATCGGTATAGATCCGAGTATATCTATCACCGAAAAGAGGATCAATGAAACCGACAGAATTTGCTTGAGGTCAATCATGCCGCAAAAGTAGACATTTCTTTGCCGGAAAAGAAAGAAGAACAGATTATGAAATAATTACTCAGACGGAAAACTTGGGTTCATCCAATTATAAACGAAGAATCAGTTCTTGAAAAAGTACTCAAATCCAAAAAACGCTAGAATCACCAAGGCAGCAAGAAAAGGAACGCTCATCCGCACTAGGAATTCCTTTCCCCTTCCTTCCTTACTATAAAGATTATAGATGAATCTTTGGGTCAAAATAGCATAGCCAAATAGGATCAATAACAAAACGTTCCATCCTAGCGCTATAGAGAAAGCTAGTAGCGGAAGAACAGGGAAGAATAAAATTCGTTCCCATTTCTTTACTTCCGATGACCTATTTGGAATTCCCTCAAAATTCATTCAGGAAAATATTAAAGATTTAATAATTTTTCAAGAAACTCATCAGCTTGTCCATTTCCTCATCCGTAATCGCGGGAAAATTAGCGATCCGAAAAGAAGTGGGCTTCAGTGGACCATAGCCACTTCCCAATTGCATCCCCGCTTCTTCCGCTGCCTTTTTTACTTCACTGATCAGGCTCTCTGTACCCGTCACACCCAAAACCGTCTTACTTCTAGTTTCGGAATTGGGAACCAACAAACGCAAGCTTGATGTCTGAATGATGCACTGCTCGAGCTGGTGCATGCGATCATTGAGTCTACTGGAAATATGCTGGATTTCAGGGATATCCTGTAAAACCCGCTTCAGCAAGTAGATTCCCAAGACATTGGGTGTGTAATGCGTTTGGAATGAGCGGGCATTTTCCAGCATGAAATTCAGGCTGTTGTATCGACCTTTTTCACCCTTTCGCTCCGTCTGCTCCACGGCTCGGGGAGACAAGATTAATACTCCCAGACCAGCCGGCATTCCGAAGCATTTTTGAACGGAAGCGTACCAAATGTCCCCCAGACTAAAATTCAAAGCTATTCCCCCCATACTGGAGGTCGTATCTACTGCTATAAGCTTTTCGGGATATTTATCTCGAATTTCCTCCAAGACTTCCATCGGAACTTGCGTCGCATTGGAGGTTTCATTTTGGGTGATCGCAATCAGGTCAAACTTCTCCGCTATATTCAAATTAGCCACATCGATTGCCTGATCAGCCTCGATTTTTAGCCCTTCTGTTTCGGGATTGATATGCTGCGCAAAGTTGATCCACTTCTTCCCAAAAGATCCCGAATAAATATGATAGCTCGCAGATTCTACGATGGACTGCGTGATGATTTCCCAGTTTTCGGTTGCTGAGGATGTAAATAGCAAAGAATAATCTTCAGGCATGTGAAGCTTTTCACAGAATAGCTGATGAACTTCCCGGTAGAGATTCATGAAAGCTGCGCTCCGGTGATTGGCACTCAGGATCCCCGCTTCATAAGCATCCTGTAAATATTGAGGCATGGAATCGTAAACCTTGGAAGGTCCTGCAGAGAAGGTAAGCATAGGTAAGAGAATTTATAGAAAATAGCGGATGCCCAATTCGTAGCCCTTCAGGCCCAATCCAGAAATCATTCCGACACAGGCCTGGGAGATGATACTTTTATGACGAAACTCCTCCCGCTTGTAAATATTGGAGATATGAACTTCCAGCACGGGAGTAGTCACTCCGGCAATAGCATCGGAGATGGCCACCGAGGTATGGGTGTAGCCACCTGCATTGAGCAAAATGGCATCAAAATCAAAGCCCACTTCATGAATTTTATTGATCAACTCCCCCTCCACATTGCTCTGAAAGTAATGTAGATCGATTTGAGGAAATTGCTTTTTCAGCTCCTCGAAATATTCCTCGAAGGATGTGCTGCCGTAAACTTCAGGCTCGCGCTTTCCCAGGAGATTGAGATTGGGTCCGTTGATGATTTGTATTTTCAAAACTGGAAGGACTTTTGGTCTGAGAGATCAAAGTTAAAAACTAGGCAGATAAATAAATCATTTTCGAAAGATTTGAAGGCTTTATTTTCAGCTTTTTAGAAAAGAAAAATCTAACCAATCAAATCCGTACCTTTGCAGCATGGAAGAGATCCAAAAAAGGGACATACGAAAACTGAGCTTAGAGGAGCTAGAAGAGTTTTTCCTATCTGTGGGAGATAAGAAGTTTCGGGCAAAGCAAGTCTATGAGTGGCTTTGGAACAAGTCGCTGAAAAACTTCGACGAAATGACCAATATTTCCCTCGCTACTCGTGAGATGCTCAAAAAGCATTTTGAAATCAATCACATCTTGGTCGATCTCATGCAGCACTCCCAGGATGGCACGATCAAAAATGCCGTCAAACTCTACGATAATAAAATCGTCGAGTCTGTTTTGATCCCTACTTCCAAGCGGATTACAGCCTGTGTTTCTTCCCAGGTCGGCTGTAGCCTGGATTGCAACTTCTGCGCTACTGCCCGACTCAAGCGAATGCGAAATCTGAATCCCGATGAAATCTACGATCAAGTCGTGGCTATCAAGGATGAAGCAGAAACCTACTTTCAGCGTCCATTGACCAATATTGTATTTATGGGAATGGGAGAGCCTTTGCTGAACTACAACAATGTACTTTCTGCCATCGAAAAAATCACCGCTCCGGAAGGCTTGGGAATGGCACCGAGACGGATTACCCTCTCGACCGTAGGCATCCCCAAAATGATCAAGAAATTGGCAGATGATGAAGTCAGGTTCAACTTGGCTATCTCTCTACACTCCGCCATCAATGAAACGCGCTCCCGACTGATGCCGATCAATGATTCCAGCCCATTGGAAGATCTGGCGGAAGCCTTAAAATATTGGTACCAAAAAACTAAGCGAAAAGTCACCTACGAATATGTCATCTGGGAAGGCATCAATGATGATGAGCGACATGCGAGGGCTTTGGCCAAGTTTTGTAAGATCATCCCATCCAAAGTCAATATTATCCAATACAATCCCATCGATGAGGGTGAATTCCGACAGGCAAAGCAGGAAGCCGTGGATCTCTATGTCCGCATCTTAGAGCAAAATGGTATTGTAGCAAAAGTACGCAAATCAAGAGGTCAGGACATCGATGCTGCTTGCGGACAACTAGCCAACAAAAATGAAGTGGCAGACCTAATCCAATAATTAAGATTTTTTCACTTTTAAATTTGCTGATTATTTAGTTTTATTACGATCTCTTAAGATTAAACCAAAAGGTTTTCTTTTCGTCAAAATACAGATAGTACTAAACCAACTCTTTTTATGCGAAAAATAATTATTGGGGCCATTATTCTTTTTTCTTTTGGCCACCTAGGCTTTGCGCAAGAAGGACTACCAAGTCAAATCCAATCCTTTTTTGATACTTACCAAAAGGAAAGTCCACCTGAAAAGGCTCACTTGCATTTTGACAAACACACCTACACACTTGGAGAGGATGTGTGGTTCAGTGCCTATTTGGTAGCTGGAAGCTCGCAGATTCTATCCCCTCTCAGTGCCACGCTTTATGTGGACCTTTTTGACGGGGATGGTTTATTACTGGAGCAACGCATCGTCCAATTGGAAAATGGACGCGGAAAAGGGGATTTTTCTTTGCCTCGATTTGGAAAGGCAGGAACCTATCAAGTCAAAGCCTACACTGCTTGGATGCGGAATTTTGGAGAAGAGTTTTTCTTCAACACAAGCCTTCAGGTCATTGATGGAGATGCGGGGAGTTTTCTTCCAAACCTTGAAATCAAGCAAATCACCACCGCAGGAGGAAAGGTAAGCTATCAATCGGAGTTGACTGCGATCAACGACAAGGGGAACCCCCTTTCTTCTGAATCAGTCGAGCTTCTGATTTTCGGGTCCGGAGAGCAGCTGTACAAGCAAGACTTACTTCTCAATGCCGACGGACAGGCTTCTTTCTCTTTTTCTATTCCTGAAAAGCCCTACGAAAGCCTCCATGCTGAATTGATTTTCATGGAAAATGAAAACTATCCTGTTAGCAAAAAACTAGGACTGCCATACAGCTTAAGTCTGGCTGACATTCAATTCCTCCCTGAAGGCGGTAATTGGCTGATTGGGAAAAAGTCAACCATAGCCTTTCGGGCTGTGGCACCTAATGGCGAACCCTATCAACTCGAGGGAGAGATTTCAGGAGAGGAAGTAGCTTTTGAAAGCAATTTTGCCGGTTTGGGAAAATTTGAATTAACCCCTACCAAAAAGGAGTATCAGGCTGTATTAACAGATCCCAAAACACAAGAAAGTAGAACTATTTCCCTGCCGGAGCCACTTGAAAATGGCATGGTGCTTCAGGTAGTAAATAATCCTGAAGCAAGCTACGTGACGGCATTTGTGCAAGGCAATATCCCGGCAGAGGGACTGCTTTTGGTGAGTCAGACTCGTGGGATTGTGAATTACATGATTCAAGGTGGCCTCACCAATGGCGTTTGGGGTGTACGAATCCCTAAAGAAAATCTGATCGCAGGCATCAATCAGATCAGTATTTTGGATGCTACTGGAAAACCACTTTTAGAACGACTTATATTTATCCATCCCGAGGACTACCTTGATCTTAGCCTGAGTATGAAAGGGTCAATTCAACCTCGAGAAAAACTCAGCTTAGAGCTTCAAAATTCATTAAATGGAAAGGTCCAACCTGGTACCTTTTCGGTAGCTGTTCTGGATGCTGATCAAGTAGAAGACGAGCGTGATATTTACGGTACGATTGCATCTCAACTCCTGTTGAGTTCGGATCTCCCCGGCAAAATTTATTTACCAGGTTATTACTTCAAGGACAATTCACCAGAAACCTTAGCCGCAATGGATTTGGTCATGTTGACGCATGGCTGGAGACGATTTACTTGGGAGGAGGTTTTGGAACAGGAAATCCCAAAGGTTGACTATTTCATCGAGCGGGGAATCAATATTGAAGGTCAGATCACCGATCAAGAAGATACCCGAAAAGGTTTGGCTGGAGGAAAAATCACGGCACTAGTCGGCGAAGGAATCGAAATCGTCACCTCTGAGTACGGGCCCAACGGTCGGTTTATTTTTAGGGATTTGGTTTATCAGGACTCTGCCAAGGTGACCATCACAGCCGAAGACAACAGATTAAAAACCTTTATTGATGTCGAGGTGATTCGGCCGGAACCGGTTTTCTCAAAAATCACTGGAGAATATGTCAAGGAAATCCAATGGCCTGAGGGATTGGCAGAGAGTTTTCAGGCTCGAAATCTGATGAAACAAATGAATGAAGATCCAGATTTAGTGGATTTGGAAGAGGTCACAGTAGAAGGACAAACCATCGAGCGGGAAGAAGAGGAAGTTCGCAAGATCTATGGAAGTGGTGATGTGACTATCACTCCTGACAAGATCCCTTCATCCGTTGGCTTTACCAATGTATTTCAATTGATTCAAGGTCGGGTCTCCGGGGTACAGGTTTTCGTCAGCGGTTTGGATGTCGCTGTTACTATCCGAGGTGTGGGTTCGGTGAACTCGGGCACTACACCGCTATTCCTTTTGGATAATATTCCTGTTGATGCAGCAACCCTACTACAGATTAGCCCACGCGATGTGGCAAGTGTGGATGTCTTCAAAGATCCTGCGAGAGCGGCCATTTTCGGTGCTCAAGGAGCCAACGGAGTAATTGCTGTATATACCAAGCAGGGAGCAGGATTCACCCCAAGTGTGGGTGGAACCCTAGTCACGACCTACGGTGGCTATTCTATTGCCCGGGAGTTTTATCAGCCTGATTACTCTGAAAAATCCATGGAAACGGCTCTCACTGATCAACGGGCCACCATTTATTGGAATCCGCTGGTGAATGTGGATGAATCCGGCAAAATCTCCATGGAGTACTACAATACCGATCAGGCAAAACGACAACTGATCATCGTGGAAGGAATGGATGAAAGCGGTCGAATGGGACTGTTCTCAAAAATTTTCGAATAAGAATATTGTTTTCTTCACCAAAGCCCTCTAATTTCTCAGCATAAACGACTGACTATGAAGAAGGCTTTGGTGATTTGTTTTTTGGGCCTGCTAATGGCACTGCCCTCCTACTCCCAGACACAGGAGCAAGGAGATGCTCGAGTTCATGCTTTTGGAACTTATGGCCTTCGATGGCAAGAGTTTGGAATTGGTGGGGGTGTAGAGTATTTTTTCTTGGAGCACTTTGCCTTGATGCCCAGCTTTACCTATCATTTTCCCAACATAGGAAATCGAACAAACTTCAGTTTTGATCTTCGCTACTATGTTTCTGAAGGTCCATCCCAACTCTACTTCATGGCAGGATACAGTCAAGATTGGGAAAATACGCAGCCAGGCGATCCCGGAGTTAGAAGGACATTCAATGGCGCCAACATGGGTTTGGGTGCCTACATTGCAATTGTCGATTGGGTAGGATTAAGTACCGAATTCAAATTCCAAAGTCAAAACAGAAGGGAATTGGGATTTCGGGTTGGATTCGCTTTTCCGCTCTGATTACTTTTTGCTAAACTCAAATAACTTTCTCTTCTCATCCTTTGACAGGGCATCATAGCCTTTGTCAGCAATCTTGTCTAGAATTCGGTCGATTTCTTCCTGCGTAGCCTCTGAGCCACCTTTTACCGGAGTAGTCTTGCTACTGCTTTCAGACTTATTAAAGGAACTGAAGCTACCACTTTTGCTTTGCGTTTTGCGGAAACTGACTTTTACTCGAGGGCGGTTGGACCCAAAAAGGTTTTCGAAGAAAATTCCAACCTTCTGAATAGGCACTCCCCAGTCATTTCCTTTTCGGAGCTGAGTTACATATAAAAATCCCATCAAGGCTCCACCGAGATGTGCCAGTTCTCCACCGGCATTTGCTCCTGCGCTATTGGCAAAAGATAACACCACGTAGAAAATCGCGATGTACTTGATCTTCACCGGTCCGAGTAGGATCAGGAAAAAGGTGGTATTAGGTGACAAAGTAGCAGCACCGACGACAATAGCGAAAACTCCCGCACTCGCACCTAGCATCATGGATGAATCAACAGAATTGCTGAAATAGGGAGCCAAATTATAGATCAACAAATAGAAAAGACCACCTGCCAAACCACCTAAAATGTAGAGATTTGCGAGTTTTCTACTGCCTAGGTACTGATGGATCAGCAAACCGAACCAGTAGAGGAATAGCATATTGAACAGGATGTGAAAAATCCCCTCATGCAAAAACATGTAGGTAAAAATACTCCAAGGCTGAATGGCCAATTTGGGTAAAGAGGCCGGCATCATAAACCAGGAAATCAGCGAACCATACGTATCACCGATTCCTCCAATGGTCATCACTACGCGCAATACCATAAATACTGCCCAAACGATGAGATTGATGGCGATCAGCTTGTAAACGCTGTTGTCTCCATGCTTGAAGGCGTTCTTAAGATTTTCCCAAAAATTTCCGTACATATCAATAAAAACTATTTCGGTCTTTTTTCCACTTATACACCAATGCTCCACCAATAATCAAACCACTCAGGTGGGCAAAATGCGCCACGTTGTCGAGGGGATTATTTACCAATACGTTGTAAATCGTATAAAGCCCATAAAAGAGTACCAGATACTTAGCCTTTACCGGCATCGGCGGAAAGAGCAAGAATAGCTGCGTATTGGGGAACAACATGGCGAAGGCAATCAAAATTCCAAACAAGGCTCCGGAAGCTCCAACCATCGGAATATTAGACTGAATATCAATGATCGCATTCAGGGTCTGCTTGGCTTGGTTGATTTTGGCCGGGTCTCCAGGGTTTCGGCTGTATTCATCTACAAAATCAAAGACAGATCGCTGAAAAAATCCTCGATTATCCAGCACAATCCGATTGAAAACTTCAGGATCAGGATTATTGACAAAGGTCTCAACTTTACTCTCCAGTTGGTTGACTCGGTAGATATTGTAGCCCGAGTACAGAACTCCCGATCCCACACCACAAATCATCCAAAGCGTAAGGAGTTTTTTAGGCCCCAGAAACTGCTCCAAGAGCGGTCCAAAGATCAAAAGTCCAAACATATTGCTGAACAAATGCCAAAAATCGGCATGCATAAACATGTAAGTCAAAAACTGAAAGGGCTTGAAATACTGACTACCGATGTAATAAAGGGCAAACCATTCATTCAACTGAGGCAAGACAAAAGCACTCACCAAAAAAAGAACGATGTTGATTAAAAGTAAATTCTGTACGACTGGCGTGATATTTCTAAACATAAGATTCTATTTCCCAAAGAAGGAGTGGATGCTGCTTAAATCCAATTTTACAAAGGTTTTGTTCCCGGAAAGCCCATAATTCGCATTTTGACAGGCAAATAGCTGCCCAACGAGGGTCTCCATCTCTTGATCATTGAGCTTTTGACCTCTCTTCAAAGAAGACTTTCTGGCTAAAGAACGGGCCAAATTTTCCCGCGTATCCAATGACAATTCGTTTTTGAAGTTTTTGAATTGCTCGATCAAGCCTTCAAAAAGCTCTTTTTCATTTCTGACCTGAATATCTGCAGGAACTCCCTGCACCACTACGGCCTGATTCCCAAAAACAGAAATCATGAAACCCAGGCTATGCAACTCAGGAAGTAAGCCTGACACCAATTCGAAGTCACTCGGGCTCAGCTCGATCACGGGAGGAAATAAGCTTTGCTGCGAAGGTCCTTGGGCCAATTTGAGTTGCTTCAGGTAACGCTCGTACAAAATCCGCTCATGCGCTGCCTGCTGATCCACGATCAAAAGACCCGTTGACATCTGGGCTACGATGTAATTTAGCTCGACTTGAAAGGTCGTCCCAGTATTCTCAAGCATCTCTTTTGAATTGAGAATGCTCGGTTCGCTCTCAGGATTGGCCCGGGATGAGAAAGTCAATACTTCCGTATCATCCTCATTGGATTTTTGTGAGGCGACTGCTGGCCCTCCCTTAAAATCCCCCTCAAATAATTTTTCCCAACCTGAAGCACTGGACTTTTTAAATTCCGGTGTATTGAAGGTCTTATAGCTGTACTCTTGATCTACTTTGATTTTATTTTCCGGATCCTGATCCCACTTATCATTGAAGTTGACATCCAATGAAAAGTCCAAGGACGGCACGACGTGATGGGCTCCCAAAGCTTGTCTCACCGCTGCCCGAACCACGGCATAGACCGTGCGCTCATCGTCAAACTTGATCTCAGTCTTGGTCGGGTGGACATTGATATCGATATGCGAGGGATCTATCTCCAGGAAAAGCACGTAAAATGGATGCTGATCTGTCTGAATCATCCCTTCAAAGGCGGTGCTTACCGCATGATGCAGGTAGGAGCTTTTGATATAGCGATTATTGACGAAAAAGAACTGCTCACCACGGGTTTTCTTTGCGGATTCAGGTTTTCCGATATATCCTTTGACGTTCACATGAGGAGTCAGTTCCTCGCAAGGCACTAATTGGCTTTGATAATTTTTCCCAAAAAGACCAACCACCCGTTGACTGAGTTTGCCGGCATGCAAGCGAAACAATTCCATATCATTTTGCATCAGCGTAAACGCGATTTCTGGATAGGACAATGCCACTCGCTGAAATTCCTCCACGATATGTCGCATCTCGACAGGATTGGATTTTAGGAAATTTCTTCGGGCGGGGACATTGAAAAAGAGATTTTTCATTGCCACGGAAGTGCCCGGTGTGGTAGCTATCGGCTCTTGTTTTTTGACTTCTGAGCCCTCTATTTGGATTAAAGTCCCTAGTTCCTCGCTTTCCTGCCGCGTTTTGAGTTCTACCTGTGCTACGGCGGCTATGGAGGCCAAAGCTTCTCCTCTAAATCCGAATGTACGAATAGAAAACAGGTCCTGACTATTGCGAATCTTGGAGGTGGCATGTCGCTCAAAGGACATTCTGGCATCGGTAGGACTCATCCCCCGTCCGTCATCCACGACCTGAATCAATTGCTTTCCTGCTTCTTTGACAATCACCTGAATTTTGGAAGCGCCGGCATCGATCGCATTTTCCAATAGCTCCTTTAGGGCAGACGCTGGCCGCTGCACCACTTCACCGGCAGCAATTTGGTTGGCGATGGCATCAGGCAAAAGCTGAATCAAATCACTCATCGTTTGGATTTGTTTTTCAGCTTAGAGAAGAAATATCCAACTGCAATGATCAAAACGATGTAAAGCAAGTACTCAAAAATTACAGGACCGAAGTAAATATATCCTGCCAAGCCTCCGACAAGAATTAAAAAAATCAAGGTTCGAAGCATGGCCGTAGATGCAAGTACAGAAGTCGCTCTGGGGCGAATGCCTTGATGATGCGCAAAAGCTCCTCTGATTCCTGTCTCATAATGCCTTAAGCGGTCGGCCTCGTCCAAATCCCCCAGCTTTCCTTCAGCCTCTAATTCTTTTTTGATACGGGAGGTTCGCTGCTCCAATTCCTCCTTGACTGGATCATAGTATCTAGGCTTAATATCAAATCGGTTCGGACTGGCTGTACGAAAGATGGAAGGAAACTTCATGCGTTAAGTTTTTGACTCAGGGAGCAGGTTTGAAAGGCAGATCAGATTACGAACCTGCCAACTATCAAATTTATATTATTTAAACCCAAATCCATGCTCAAATGTTGACTGGACTTTAGTATCTTCAATTTAATTAAGTCCAATTGGATTTAATTTAGCCCTGTTTGAAGCAATTTTCAGAATTCTTCGTTTTTAAAACTACAGGGTGATGACACAAATTTATCTCAAAAATTAAGGATAAAAAATCAAGCTCGAATGCATAAACTGCTGTCGAAAATAGTTCTAATCTGTTTATTCACATTTTTTTGGACCAGCCAGTCGAACAGCTGGAGTTCAGGCAATTCGCCGGACCCTGTTGCGATAGAAAATATGGAAATGGCCAATTGGGTAGATTCCGTGTTCAATGCATTGAGCCCGGATCAGCGACTCGGTCAGCTGTTTATGGTAGCAGCCTATTCCAATCAAGGTCAAGATCATGTCAATCAGATTGCCAACTTGGTCGAGCAGGAAAACCTAGGAGGTTTGATCTTTTTCCAAGGTGGCCCAAAAAGACAGGCACGCTTGACAAATTATTACCAAGCTAAGGCAAAAACACCACTTTTGATCGCTATGGACGCTGAGTGGGGAATTGGAATGCGACTCGACTCCATTCCTGATTTTCCCAAAGCCATGACCTTGGGGGCAATCCCCGATACCCAATTGATCTATGAAATGGGTGAGGAAATCGCCAGACAGTTTAAGGAACTAGGCATGCACATCAATTTTGCCCCGGTTGTGGATGTCAACTCCAATCCGGATAATCCCGTGATCGGTTATCGCTCATTTGGTGAAAACCCACAAGCTGTGGCCCGCCAATCCGTCGCCTACATGAAAGGAATGCAGGACCATGGCATCATTGCCAATGCCAAGCACTTCCCTGGACATGGCGATACCGAAGCTGACAGCCACTATGCACTGCCGCTGATCCGCCATCCCGAAACCCGAATCTGGGAAGTAGACCTCTACCCCTATCAGGAGCTCATTAAAGAAGGCCTCAAATCTGTCATGGTAGCCCACCTCAATATCCCCAGCTTGGGAGAAAGTGGAAATCGGCCTACCAGTTTGAGTAAAAAAGTTGTGACTGAACTCTTGCAAGAACGAATGAAATTCAAAGGGCTGATCTTCACCGATGCCCTGAATATGCAGGGAGTGACCAAATCCTACAGCCCGGGAGAAGTCGATGTAGAAGCCTTAATCGCCGGAAATGACGTATTGCTTTATTCGCAAAATGTCCCCAAAGCCAAGGAGCTGATCAAGAAAGCGGTGGCCGAAGGAAAAATCGAACAGTCAGAAATTGATCGCAGAATCAAAAAAATCCTCAAGTCAAAATATGAGGTGGGATTAAACGAATATCGGCCAATTGATACTTATCGTTTAGTGGAGCGAATCGTCACTCCCAAAACACATGAGATCCTCGAAAAGCTCTACGCCAGCGCTATCACCGTGGCTTCCAATAAAGCTGATCTGATTCCTTTCAGGCAATTGGACACCAAGCGTTTTGCCAGCTTGACCATAGGGGGTGATGGAAAAGAATTCCAGAAGGGGCTTGACAAATACGCCAAATTTGAACACTTCCAGATCGGAAAAGCCAGTAGTGAATCCGAGCATTATAATCTGCTCAAAAAACTGGAGGATTTTGATGTCATTGTCGTAGGTGTAATGGGAATATCCAACAGCCCCCGCCGGGCATTTGGAATAGCGCCGGGAGATGTAGCTTTGCTCAGAAAGCTTCAGCAGCGGCAAAAAACCGTGAATGTGCTGTTTGGAAATGCTTACTCCAGTAAGTTTTTCGAAGGGATCGACCACTTGGTGATGGCCTACGAAAATGTGGACTGGACCCAAAGCATCGTTCCCCAGATTCTCTTTGGTGGCAGACCTGCTCAAGGCATCCTACCTGTCAGTACCGGAGGACAGTTTACTTACGGCGTAGGAGGTTTCCTGAGTGGACTAAATAGGCTTTCCTATGGAACTCCCGAAAGCGTAGGACTAAACAGCAAAACCTTGGATAAGATCGACTCGGTCGTCGATCGAGCCATCAAAATCCAGGCTACTCCCGGAGCAAATGTATTGGTGGTAAAAGATGGAAAAGTAATTTTTGAGCGGTCTTACGGGCAATTGGAATACCGAAACAGTCCGAAGGTGAATTCCGAAACTGTTTATGATCTGGCTTCTATTACCAAGGTCTTGGCCACTACACAGGCGGTTATGTTCTTGAACAGCCGCGGGGAACTGGATATGAATAAAACCTTGGGAGACTACCTTCCCGAACTTCGTGGCACCAACAAGGCAAATTTGGTACTCAAGGATGTCATGGCTCACGAGGCGGGCCTAAAAGCTTTTATCCCACACTATGCCAAGACCGTGGAAAGCGGACAATGGAAATCAGAGTTTTATCAGGAAAGCTCCAGTCCGGGATTCACCCGGCCAATTTCCAATCGCATGTATGCCAAAGAAAGCCTTCGGGACAGCATTTGGAAGTGGACGGTCGAGTCAGAATTGTTACCCAAGCGGGCTGGAAGAAATCGCTATGTCTATTCAGACCTGACCATGTACTTTATGCAGGCCGTCGTAGAGCGCATCGTCAATCAGCCCCTGGATGAGTTTCTGGAGCAAAACTTCTACGAACCCTTAGGGCTACACACACTTACGTTTAAGCCGCATGAAAAAATGCCATTGGACAACATTGCCCCTACGGAAAACGATGTGGTTTTTCGGAAAAGGCAGGTACAAGGATATGTGCATGACCCGGGGGCTGCCATGTATGGTGGCGTGGCTGGACATGCAGGGCTTTTTGGCAAAGCCAATGACCTAGCCGTGATGATGCAGCTCATGCTGAATAAAGGCTACTACGGGGATGTAAGCTTGATGAAACCCGGTACTGTCAGCGCATTTACTGCCCGTCAATCCACGCAGAGCCGTCGCGGCTGGGGCTGGGACAAACCTGAACCCGAGGAGGGAGAAGGTGGCTCAGCCGGAAAACTCGCTCCCAAATCTACTTTTGGACATACGGGATTCACCGGTACTTGTGCCTGGGCAGATCCCGATAATCAGCTGATTTACATTTTCCTATCCAACCGGGTCTATCCCGATGCCGAAAACAAAAAATTGCTCAGAGAAGGAATCCGAACGGATATCCATGATATCATCTATCAGGCAATGGCTAAGGGGAAAGGATAAGTGCAAAGATTTTATTCTTTGTCCATTATCATTATCCCTTTATCAGAACTTTCGATTAATTAGAATTAACCTTTGGGGTTTTGGAAACCCCGAAGGTTTCTAACCATATTCCCCTGTCCTGCTTTTAGAGATCCCCGACAGCTGACATTTTGGAACAAAGACTCTTCCTGCTTTCGGAAAAGCAGGAAAACAGAATAACAAGTACAGTTCTTTGATTCGGATTAAATCTCCCTTGATAAAATTCTCATCGTCTTGGTTTTTACTATTATAGCTAATCCAAAGCCCTTCCGATGTAACAAAAGAAAACCCAACATTGTAGGTATTCTCCTTTGGTAAGTAAAAATCTGAAATCAGATTAAGATTAGAATCTAAAACGGAAACTAATATTCTATTGTAATTGACATAGTGAAAATCAGCTTCGTTGAAATTTGGCCGAGGAGGACTACTCAATCGATAATAAACGTCCCTGTAATGGTCATAGTAAATTTTATAATAAAAAGGATTTTCAGCCATGAATAACTGTTTTTCAGAAGTATTCATAGGACCGAAGGGAATATCATCTGCTTTGACCTTCTCCCAAGGTGGATTTGCCACTACAGAACTGACACTGGAACTAAGAAAATCATATCGAAAAATCCTTGGGCTGCCCGAAAAAATATATGCGAAGCCATTTCCATCGAGCGTAGCTGAAGTCAAAAAAAGTTTACTTAAGTCAAGCTTTTTGCCTAGATAATCCTCAGGATAGTATATGGGGATAGATTTGGATTTCCCTGTCTTTAGTGAATAAGAAGCAAATATCCTTTTCTTCTTAGGTTGATTAAAACTCGTAAAATAAAGGAATATTTCATGCTCTTCGGAATTGTATAAAAGTTGTGAAGCAAATCGAAGAGAAGGACTATTATCATACACCTTTTCTCTTTCAACAGTCTCAAAGCTACTCTCAAAATCACTATACCTTCTCTTCAATTCTCCTCTACTAGTGATCAAAACAATGGCTTGATTATTCTCTGCCAAAAAAATAGAATCTTCATTGTGATAATAAAAGCTAGAGATCTCATTCACAGCATTTGGGCCGTTAAATTCAAACTGAATAGAGGAAACTACCGAATCCACACGCGTATCGATGATATTAAGTGCATGATCATAAACGTTAAATACGAGCAAAGAATCGTTTCTCACTTGATTAAAAAAATAAAATTGGCCTAGTGAGTTACCGGTATGGAAATTCTTCGAAACCACCTCCGGTGATAAAGAAATCGGAACAGTTTTCTCCTTTGAACAGGAAAAAAGCCCAAAAATTAGCAAAGAAAAGAGACGAATTTTTAACCTCAGGACAACTTCTAATTTTTCCATAAATTCAAAAATGCCATCTCAGCGGAATCGCTGAGATGGAATAATTTTAGATAATAATTTAACAGGCTCCAATCGGTTTTTTCTTAGATTTTCCACATGAAAGAGAACTTTCAATTGATTCACAATATTTACCCTGATCATAAGGGCAGTCAAAATAATACCACTTGATCTTTTCTCCCCCAATGTCATCTGGATCTGTTGCTTCCTCCTCCTCAGGTGGATTAGTAGTTTGAGCCGGGGCAGGAGCATACAAAAATCCCATCATTCCCAAGCTCAGCGCAATAAACGCAATTCTTGCTTTTTTCATTTTAATAAAATTTAAAATTAAACGATTTATTAAAAGGCTCTCAGCGCTGAAAGCTTGAACTAAAAGTAGCGCCCACCCCACGAGAAAAGCAAGTATTTACTAAATACTTTTTACTGCTTTATACAAAACTAGTTAAAACTTAATAGGTTACACTGATTTGGGTTAACCTTTGGGGTTTTCAAAACCCCGAAGGTTTCTAACCATATTCTCCTGTCCTACTTTTAGAGATCCCCGACAGCTGAAATTTTGAATATTTGGCAGCTTCCGCTTAAAGCCATCAGAAGAAAATAGCTGATTGGGAGATTTTTAGCATGTATTTCCTTTTGACAGGAAGGCTATATGGAAATCCAAAAAATAAAGTCTTAGCCTGGCACATGTCTCAAACCTAGTTAAAACACTTGAAATCAAAGCAATAGGAAATAGGATTAGTGAAGAGAATATCAGGATATATGATTAATTCCTTTTATTTTGAACAAAACTTGCATTTATGCGTGTTTTAGTCGCTGAATAGCTAATTGGCTCAATAGAGAAATGAAAATAGGAATTGTTTGTTATCCTACCTTCGGTGGTAGTGGGGTGGTCGCAACGGAACTTGGAAAAGGACTGGCGAAAGTCGGTCATGAAGTTCATTTTATCACCTATCGCCAACCGACGAGATTGGATTTTTTTAGTGAAAACCTTTTTTACCACGAAGTTGACATCAAGAGCTATCCGCTTTTTGAGCACGCGCCATACGAATTGGCACTAGCGAGCAAGATGGTCTCCGTAGTGAAATATGAAAATCTGGATCTTCTCCACGTTCACTATGCCATCCCGCACGCCTCCTCGGCCTACATGGCCAAGATGATCCTCGCCGAACAAGGAATTCACATTCCGGTCGTGACCACACTCCATGGTACGGACATTACCCTAGTGGGGAAAGACCCGAGTTATGAACCCGTGGTGACATTCAGCATCAATCACAGTGATGGCGTGACGGCAGTTTCGCAGGACTTGAAAGATGAAACGTATGCCTATTTCGGCGTCAAGCGTGACATCGAGGTGATTCCCAACTTCATCGATCTTGAGCGATTCAAAAAGCAGAAGAAAGAACATTTTAAACTGGCCATCTGTCCGGATGGTGAGAAGCTACTGGTACACACCTCCAACTTCCGAAAGGTAAAACGCGTAGAAGATGTCATTCGGGTTTTCTACGAACTTCGAAAAGAAATCCCTGCCAAACTGCTTCTCGTAGGAGATGGCCCCGAGCGGGACAAAATGGAGCGGCTTTGTCGGGAACTGGGCACCTGCAATGACATCCGCTTCCTGGGCAAGCTGGATGCTGTCGAGGAGGTTCTTTCGGTATCAGACTTGTTTATAATGCCTTCAGAAAAGGAAAGCTTTGGGCTTGCTGCCCTAGAAGCCATGGCCTGCGAGGTACCGATTTTGACTTCCGACGCGGGAGGTATTCCCGAACTAAACATTGATGGAAAAACAGGGTTTGTATGTGCAGTGGGAGATATTCAAGGCATGAAGGAGAAGGCTAAAATCATCTTGGATGACCAAAACCTCCAAACTTTCAAAGACAATGCGCTGGCAAGAGCCAAGGAATTTGATATTTCAAATATCCTCCCTCGGTATGTAAAATACTATGAAGAAACCATCGAAAAGTCGATGGCAAAAACTCTCTAATTGAAGCAAATAGGAAAAATCTGACAAAAATCAATAAGGTTTAGAATCATAATTAGTTAATTTTGCAAGTGATGAGACCAACTGTTGCAACCCATAGTCCCATGAAAAAGATAGGAAGACTGGATAGACCGGATAATAACGGCTCTGCCAAAATGTTTGAGAATCCGATCTTGGAACGAATTTCAAGAACCCATATCTCTATCCCCATTACCATGTTCCTTGTTTTTGCAGGGATATCAATTTACTATGGAATTACCACCACGGTGATTTCTTGGCCATTGGCCATTGCCTTATTCTTGGTAGGATACATTGCTTTTACCTTTGTGGAATACATGATGCACAAGCATTTCTTCCACATGGAGCCGGATACGCCTGTTAAAGATAAATTGCAATATTCCATCCACGGTGTCCATCACGACTACCCGAAAGATAAGGATCGATTGGCGATGCCTCCTTTTGTAAGTGCTGCCTATGCCGCGATTTTCTATTTGGTCTTCAAATTGATCATGGGCAATTTCGCTTTCTATTTCCTTCCAGGATTTTTATTTGGCTATGCTAGTTATTTGGGCGTACACTACATCGTGCATGCCTTCAACCCACCCAAAAACTTCTTGAAGATTCTTTGGGTCAACCATGCCATTCACCATTACAAGAATCCGGATGTAGCTTTCGGAGTAAGTACTCCGCTTTGGGATTACATTCTGGGCACCCTCCCGAAAAAAGATTAGAATTAAGAGGCAATTTTAAAAGACTTCCGTCATTGCGAACGAAGTGAAGCAATCTTTCCTGATTTCAATAAATCAACATTAAGATCGCTTCTCTCGACCTTGTCGAGATCGCGATGACGGAATTTTATTTTTTTCGGACAGACTCTTTTTTATTTTCACGTATGCAAAAAATATCCATTATCGGTTTGGGTTGGATCGGTCTGCCTTTGGCAAAAATCCTTCGGGAAAAAGGCCATCAAGTAAGCGGTAGCACGACCACAGCCGAAAAAACCAATCTACTGCTAAAAGAAGGCATCCATGCCATCCAATTCTCCCTTGACCCCTATCCCTCAGGTGTGGGCTTTCAGCAGCTATTCCAATCAGAGACTCTGGTGATCAATATCCCTCCGAGAAGCCGCTATGATGGCGGAGAAAAATACCTAGAGCAATTAAAGTTTTTGAAGGATTTGCTCTCCTCTTCAGCGATCAAAAAGGTGGTCTATGTGAGTTCAACAGGAGTCTATCCGGATGAAAACAAGGAATCCGGCTATACCGAGAATGATGCTATGAACCTTGAAAATACCGGAAACCCCAACCTTTGGAAGGCAGAGAAATATCTTCAGGAGAATCTCAGTCAAAAGTTGAGCATCATCCGCTTTGGTGGACTTTTGGGTGATGATCGAATCCCGGGGAAATATTTCTCAGGAAAGGAAAACGTAACAGGCCATACCGGGGTAAACTTCATCTACCGACTGGATGCAGCTCGCCTGATTGCCTATGTCATCGAAAATGAATTATGGGGAGAAACAATCAACGGTGTGGCTCCAAAGCATCCGCGACGCAAGGAAATCTATGAAAAGAACGCTCGAGAGTTAGGCATAGCGCCTCCACTCAGCTATGCACCTGAGAAAGAAAATGATCAGCGAATCATTTCAGGCGAAAAAATTCTAGAAATGGGCTTTGATTTTCTCTATCCGGACCCGCTTGATTTTCCATATTCTTCTCCAAATCATTAATTTCCTACTCTCAAACCAAAACCCAATGAAAAGTAGAATTACCCTTTGGGCTGCCATTATTTTGATTTCCGCTTGCAAGCCCGAACCAAAAGAAATCGATTACACCGATTGGTCGCATTACGGGGGGCCTGAGGACGGAAGCCGCTATTCCTCACTCAACCAAATCACCCGAGAAAATGTCGGACAGCTTTCCGTAGCTTGGACCTACCAAACCGGCGATGCTACTGAACGATCCCAAATCCAATGTCAACCTATCGTCAAAAATGGAATTCTCTATGCAACTACGCCCGGATTGGATGTTTTTGCATTGGATGCAGAGAGTGGAGAGGAAATTTGGCGTTTTGATCCCTTTGAGATTTTGGGAGGGGAAAACTCCTGGGCCGGAACCAATCGGGGTGTAAGCTATTGGGAAAAGGGGGAAGATAAACGGATCCTATTTGGAGCAGGCAACTGGCTCATGGCGGTTGATGCACTGACAGGAGCGCCTATTCCAAGCTTTGGAGATGGCGGAAAAATAGATCTGCGGAAAGGACTGGATGATAAACGAGAGGATTTTTTGATCGTAGCCAATGCACCCGGCGTGGTTTTCGAAGATCTTTTAATCATCGGAATGCGGCTATCCGAGGGCTTGGATGCTGCACCTGGACATATCAGGGCTTATCATATTCCCACCGGGGAAATGGAGTGGATATTCCATACGATTCCTAAAGAGCCAGAATTTGGATATGATACATGGGATTCAAAGTACGTCTCCCAAATCGGCGGAGCGAATAATTGGGCAGGAATGGTGGTCGATTACCAGCGGGGAATGGTATTTGTCCCTACGGGGTCAGCTACTTATGACTTTTGGGGAGGCTACCGGCATGGGGACAATCTATTCGCCAACTCCCTTTTGGCTTTGGATGCCAAAACCGGGGAGCGAATCTGGCATTTTCAAGGAGTTCATCATGATGTTTGGGATCGGGACTTCCCCTCTCCTCCTACCCTTATTCGCGTGAATCATGATGGCAAATGGATCGATGCTGTCGCCCAAACCTCCAAACAAGGATTTACTTATGTATTTGATCGGGAAAGCGGGGAACCCCTTTGGCCCATCGAAGAGCGAGCTGTCCCACAGAGCAGTTTACCTGGAGAGCAAAGCAGCCCCACTCAGCCTTTCCCTACACTCCCGGAGCCTTTCATGAATTTGGTTTTTGAAGAAAAAGATATCCTAAACCTCAGGCCCGAATGGGAGGCTGATATTCGCGATCAGCTTCAAAATGCACTCTACGGAGATATGTGGTTTCCCCCAAATGCTGAAAAACCGCTTGTTTTATTCCCCGGAATGGATGGTGGAGCAGAATGGGGCGGAGCAGCTTTCGATCCCGAGACACAGACTTTTTATGTCAATGCCAATCAAATCCCGTGGATGATTGAAATGACGCCTAATTCGGATTTTGAAAATGTAGGCAAGTCAGTATACACCAATTATTGTGGCAATTGCCATGGTCTGGAGCGAAAAGGAAACCTTCCGGCTATTCCTGCTCTCTTGAATCTTGAAGCGAAATACAGTCCTGATTCCCTCACTGCTTTACTGAAAAAGGGACGAGGTGCCATGCCTGCCTTTGACTATCTCTCCGAAGAGCAGCGGGATGTTTTAGTCGATTATTTGCTGGGGAAAAGTCAGGAAGGAGACAAGAAGGAACTGGAAGCAGAAAATGCGGCCCTCAATCCTCGATACTACATGAATGGCTACAAAAAGCTTCTCACCAAAGAGGGGCTCTATGGGTCCAACCCACCTTGGGGAGTTTTGACAGCCATCGATATGCAAACCGGACTGCGCAAATGGCAGGTACCCTTGGGAGAAATTGACTCCTTAAGTCAGCAAGGCTTTGCACCCACGGGCACAGAAAACTATGGAGGCCCGGTAGTCACTGCAGGAGGCTTGCTCTTCATTGCAGCAACTAAAGACGAGAAGATTCGGGCATTTGACAAGGATACTGGCGAGCTCTTGTGGCAGGCTGACCTTCCCGCCTCGGGCCATGCTACACCGGCTATGTTTGAGC
The DNA here is from genome assembly GCF_002807035.1 of Algoriphagus formosus. GTDB lineage: Bacteria > Bacteroidota > Bacteroidia > Cytophagales > Cyclobacteriaceae > Algoriphagus > Algoriphagus formosus. The sequence goes on from NZ_NIUC01000002.1 coordinate 646,492, forward strand.
AAAATGGCAAACAGTTTTTGGTGATTGCCTGCGGAGGAGGAAAGGGCACCAAAAGCGGTGATAGCTATGTGGCTTTTGCCTTGCCGGATTGATCAGAGCTTAGCCTCACCCGAATTTTTATCCAAAGACTTTATCTGAAGACGGATCAGCTCCAATCGTTGATCCGTCTTCTTTTTTATCTTTTTCAAGGTCGTATTGCTCTGATCCAAATTCCTGGAGCGCTGTATCTCTTGCTGCACCAAAAGCTCCAAGTCCTCCAATCGCTTTTTTTGAATCCGCTTTTGCTTGGCATACTCGCGAATGAGCAAAAAGTGAAAGGCTGCCAAGACAAAGAAGATCAAAAAGATCAATACAGAAAGAGTCAGATCGGATAGAGGCATTACGACAAAATCAGAGGAAAAGTCAATTCAGGCTTTTCTTCAAAATTAAATCGAAACACATCGCCTCGAAATACGACAAATCACCTATTTAACCTTGACAACCCTACAGCGGGAGTAATAGGCTAATTTCTGTTCCTTGCCCAGTTTCGGATTTCACAGAAAGAATGGCCTCGATTTCATCAGCTCTTTTTTGCATATTTCCCAAGCCATTTCCCACTTTGACCTTTTCCAGATCAAAGCCCTTCCCGTTATCTATGACCTGAAATTGAAGCTGATTTTCACTGAGAGAAAAAATCACTTGAATTTGGCTTGCTTCGGCGTATTTGACAGCGTTTTGAACAGCTTCCTGCACGATTCTTAAGATCTGAATACTATTCGCCGAGCTGATTTTCTTCGAAAGGTCCAGCCCCTCCTCCTGCACAAATTCGAGTTTGACATCCGTTGATTGTTTCCCCTGTTGAATGAAATTTTTAACCCTACCGACCAAATCTTCCAAAGTAACAGCTCCACTATTCATTGCCCAGATAGTATCCCGAAGTTCGCGGATAGTCTGCTTTGTAAAATTGGCAATCGACTCATAGCGAGGAGTCAGGGTTTCCTTGATGGGTTCAAAGTATTTGAGGTTTTCGATCGAAGAAATAATAAAGGTCAATTGCGCCCCGATATTATCATGCAAGTCTCGGGCGATCAAAAGCCTTTGTTCCTGCAGTTTGTTTTGAGTTTCTATTTGAGCCAAAGCCTCCTTGAGTTCTACCTCCTGCTCCAGTTGCCGGTTTTTCAGCTTTTGCTGCTTGTAGAGAAGGTAGCCCACCAGTCCGAGCACCAAGGCCATAAGGAGCGAACCATAAAGTTGAAAGTTTTTATTGCGAATTTGCAGTTGCTGCTCCGAAATTTGACTGTCCTTGAGGGCTGTTTGATATTTGGTCTCCAGTTCGGCAGTTAGTTCCTTTGCAGCTTTTTCTTCCTTGCTTCGCAGGGTGGATTGATAGAGGTTGGCATAATACCTCGAACTGTCGGCATCTCCCAGTGCGGCAAAGCTTGTTATCAACTCCAAATAGGGCCCGAACACATCATCCTCGGCACCTTGGCTCACAAACTTTTCAGCTGCCGATTCTAGATATTCTTTGGCCTTTTTGTAGTTCTTTTTTGTGTTTTCAACCACTCCCAAAGCATATTCCATGGTTGCTTCCTCATAGAGTGCATTGACAGCTCTGGCAGCTTCCAGTCCTTTTTGAGCAACTTCTTCTAGACGATCCATGTCTCCTTTTTCTTGAAGAAAAAAGGCATACATCCGATAGGAAACTGCCAAATTGAGAGGGTCATCCTCCCGAATAGCCAAATCAATGGCTTTCTGAAAGTATTCCTCTGCTTGATCAAAATTCCCCAAATACTTATGAGTTGTCCCCAGATTGGCATAGCTTCCAATCAGATTCCTAAAGTCTTTTTGAGCCTCTCGCATGACAGCAGCCCGTTCGTAAAACTCTATGGCCTTGGGATAATTGGACATGTTTTGGTAGATCACTCCGATATTATTCAGAATAGTAGCGGCATTGAGCAGGGCCCCTTCCTTCTCGAAAATGGGTAGGGCTTTCAAAAAATAAGTGATCGCAGAATCTGATTCGTACTTCCGCTGAAGGATAAAGCCCAAGGCATTGTAAACCTTAGCCATTCCGAGCGAATCCCGATTTGCCTCTCGAATTTCAAGGGATTTTAGATATACCTCACTTGCCTCCTGCAGCTGACCTTTTTGCAGGTATCCACTGCCCAAATCACTGTAAGATTGTGCTAAAAGCGCCTGATCACCTGTTTTCTCAGACAGTTCAACCGCCAATTGACCATAGTAGATCGCTGAATCCAAATTAATAGCGGCATAGGTCCAGCCCAATTCCCCATAGATCGCAGCAAGAGTTTCATCAGCGTTTTCCTGCTGTGCGCTATTCAGCAAACTGTCGACAATCTGTCGAGGAGATTGTCCAAATACGTATGGACTAAGTACTAAAAAAAGGAGAAGGCTAGACCAAATTCGGAGTTTCATATGATTATAATTTTTTTTAAGGTCATATAGCTTGTCCCGAACTTGATTCGGGAGAATCTCGTCTGTTTTACAATCTTCTCTTTGTGTGACGGGTACGTCATGCTTGATTTCATGACAGTAGATTTTTTTAGGAAGGGGATAGACAAATAAAAACCCAAGCAGAGCAATATTTCATAGCAATTAAATAATAAAAAGAGATTTTTTGTAGAAAAAAAAGTATCCTTTTTGGAAAAGAACACAATCTTCTATGGAATGTGGCGATTTGCTTGAACCAAACTAATTCTGAATCTTAGGGTTTGATTTACAGCATATAAACCCAAAGTATACCATGAATTTCAATATGAATGAAAATCAGCGAATGATCGCTGAAATGATTCGGGACTTCGGAGCAAAGGAGATCACTCCTTTCCGAAAGGAGTGGGATGACAATCAGCACTTCCCGATTGAGCTTTTCAAGAAACTGGGAGAGCTTGGCCTGATGGGCGTGCTCGTTCCTAATGAATATGGAGGTTCGGGTTTTGGCTACTTTGAATACGTCACAGCCATCGCAGAACTATCCAAACTGGACCCTTCCGTCGGACTCTCCATGGCCGCCCACAATTCCCTTTGCACAGGGCACATCATGCTATTTGGCAATGAGGAGCAAAAGAAAAAGTACCTTCCAAAACTCGCTACCTGCGAATGGTTGGGTGCTTGGGGATTAACTGAGCCCAATACCGGTTCGGATGCCGGAAATATGCGAACCGTCGCCAAGAAGGAAGGGGAATATTACATCATCAACGGAGCTAAAAACTTTATCACCCATGGCTATTCGGGTGATGTAGCAGTCGTAATAGCCCGGACAGGTGAAGTCGGTGACTCTCATGGAATGACGGCTTTTGTGGTCGAAAAAGGCACTCCTGGATTCAAAGGAGGCCGAAAAGAAGATAAACTCGGCATGCGGGCTTCTGAGACAGCAGAGATGATTTTTGAGGATTGTAAGGTTCACGAAAGTCAGATCCTGGGCGAAGTCGGGGAAGGCTTTATCCAATCCATGAAGATTTTGGATGGAGGTAGAATCTCTATCGCAGCACTTTCTTTGGGAATCGCTGAGGGTGCATTGGAAGCTTCCATTCAGTATTCCAAAGAGCGTCAGCAGTTCAATCAGCCGATAAGTAGATTTCAGGGAATTTCCTTCAAACTGGCAGATATGGCTACCCAAGTGGAAGCGGCGAGTTTACTGACTTTCAAAGCAGCTGATCTGAAAAACCGAGGGGAAAAAGTAACCTTAGCTGGAGCTCAGGCGAAATACTATGCTTCTGAAGTAGCTGTTTCGGTCTCCAATGAAGCTGTGCAGATTTTCGGAGGCTATGGCTTTACCAAGGACTATCCGGTGGAGAAATACTATCGTGACGCCAAGCTTTGTACCATCGGTGAAGGAACGTCAGAAATCCAAAAATTGGTGATTTCGAGAGAGGTGTTGAAGAAATGATGCTTTAAGTCTGGTGTCGGATGTCCGATGTCAGGTGAACTCAAATTTTCATCTGGATTGTAAACTTTAAAACTTCCCTGAGGATTTCCTCGGGGATTTTTTTATTTCAATCAGTCCCTAACTGTACTGATTTATTGTTTTATGTACAATTGGTGAATACGATCACCAAAAACACTGATTTTTGGTGAATACAATCACCAATTATCCATTTTTCTGATTTCTTGGATGGAAATCAGTCAATACTTGACGAAGGTAATCTCGGTCCAAATGGGTATAAATCTCGGTGGTGGTAATGCTTTCATGGCCCAGCATTTCCTGCACCGCGCGAAGATCCGCACCGCCTTCGATCAAGTGTGTGGCAAAGGAATGACGGAAAGTATGAGGGCTCACATTTTTTTGAATCCCAACTCGGTCCACTGCCTCCTTAATAATCATAAAAATCATCACCCGACTCAGTTTTTTCCCTCGTCGATTGAGAAATACATATTCCTCGTGTCCACGGGCAATATTTTGGTGATTCCGCACTTCTTCTTGATAGATTTTCAGATATTTCAGTGCATCCTTTCCGAAAGGAACGAGCCGCTCCTTATTGCCTTTTCCCACGATTCGCAGGAAGCCAATGTCTTCAAAAATCTGGCTTTTTTTCAAATTGATCAGTTCGGAAACACGTAAACCACTACTATAAAGCAACTCCAGCATGGCACGGTTTCGATGTCCTTGGGTTTCGCCTAGCGGAATCCCCTCCAAGATTTGATTGATTTCGTGAAAGCTCAGTGTATCAGGCAACTTTCTACCCAATCTTGGTGCTTCCAGCAACTGAGCAGGATCTTTTTTGACCAAGTCCTCATAAACCAAAAACCGATAAAAAGCCTTGATTCCCGAGATCATCCGGGCTTGGGTAAATTCGGAAAGTTCGAGCTCACCGATCATCCGTACAAAAGCCTGAAGTTCTTTGGAGCTCACGTCCAAGGGACTTAAACCCTGAAAATTTATTTCTACAAATTCCGCCAATCGCTGCACATCCCGGCAATAAGCCTCGATGGAATTATCACTTAGCGACCGCTCTATCTTTAGGTAATGCCGAAACTGCTTGATATAGGAATCCCAGGGCTTGGACATGAATTAGAATTTATGGGAGGAGATCAAAAATGGAGCCATACAATTAAATAAGATAGCTACGCAGATAAAATGAAGATAAGGTAGCAAAAGCTACCTAGATAAACCTTAAGGGTTAAACCTTCCTATATCTTGCGAAGCATATCTTGCCGACCGTAGGGAGGCATATCTGCGACGGCTATCTTTTAATTGCTCCAAAATAAGTAAGCTGCCCCGAATCTTAAATCCTCCACTTAAAACTTTTCTCATCCATCGCCCTCATCGTACAAAGTACTCCGTCAAGATGATCGTATTCGTGCTGGATCAGCTCGGAGATCGCTCCCTCCACTTGCCAGCTTTGCTTTTCCCAGTTTTCATCCCGGTATTCCAGGGTCAGGCTTTGATGCCTTTCTACTTTCACAAAGAGATTGGGAAAGGACATGCAATCATCCCAGAGTTCGAATTTTTCCTCGCTCAGGTTTTGAAGTACCGGATTTAGAATGATATAAGGCCGATCCAAATTGAGATAGAACATCCGCTTCATAATCCCCAATTGAGGAGCAGCAATTCCTCTTCCAAAGCCATACACCCTACGGATATCTTCCATTGCTTCGTGCAGCTGCTGAGTCCATTCAGATACCTGATCCAACTCGGATTCGAGTACAGGTTCGCAAATTTGATACAATCTGAGGTCACCTAGCTTGAGGATATCGTGGATGGTTTTCATAGAGGAAAGATAGGAAAGATCCAAAATTCCAGGAAGGTTTGGATTAAAAGAAAAGAGCTGACTTCAACTGACCACTAACACAATAAACAAACCTTTTATCAAAAGAATAACTAATTTCATGTGTTTAGTCAGCCAATTTTCTTGAATAATAATAATAATATGTTAGAAACAGTTAGTCGATTGACTAGCCGCTCCTTTCGAGGAGGATGTGTTTTTATAATCTAAATTTATTATGAAAAAGTTAATTTTAGGAGTTGGGCTTTTTGTTTTTAGCTTCGGTTTTTTGATTTCTATGGGCACAACAGCACAAACAATGTGTGAGGAGAACTGTGAGGAAGAACCGAAATATTATAAAATGGCACAAGTAGGTCCCAATACTTATTGTTGTGTAGAAAGTACGAATCCGATAGACAGCTGTTCAGGGATACCTTGTTCTTAAAATACTTAGTGAACCATAAAGGAGGGTAATTCCCTCCTTTAAATTATTCTTTATATGAAAAAAAGTCTTTCTCCATTCTTAACACTTTTCATTTCTTTTTTGATAATTAGTTGTTTTTCATCAACTAAGGAAACCATTAATGAGTTAGAATCAATCGCCATCAATCTTCAGGATGCCAAGTCAGGTAGATTTGATTCCATCTTTACGGTAGAGGATTTAATCTCCTTAAAAGATTCAGAAGGTAATCCGATCACCAAAATCAAAAGAATCCTATCGCTTGAAAAAAATTATTGGATCCTTAGCTCAGAAAAAATCTTGCATTTGGATTCAAATGGTGAAATATTAAATCAGCTCTCGAACCAAGGTCAGGGCCCAGCAGAATATCAGTCAGTGGATGATATCCGATGGAATGAAAACTCCAATCTCTTGGAGGTTCTAGACAAAAACAGTGGCAAATTGCTACGGTTTACTGTTGAAGGAACGTTTCACGATGAATGGAAAAACCCTTTTCTATATTTAGCAACTTCGTTTATTCCCCAAGGTGATGATTATTATATTTACGGTGGAGTTTTTTTCAATGGAGACGGAAATCGTGCAGTATTAGTCTCGGGAAAGACTGGTGAAAAAATTAATGGATACAGCAAAATTGGCAAAGAAAGAAATTATCTCAGCGTACTCAATAATGACACATTTTATAATACAGGAGATAAAACAGAGTTCTTTTATTCTGATAGCGATACGCTTTTTACTTTAGGTGAATCAGGAGCTAGGGCAAAGTATTTTTTTGATCTTGGAGAATTTCAAACCCCGGAGGAATTCTTTGATCGTGACTTTGAAAACATCATGGACTTCAGAAATAAAGCAGCAGAAAATGATTATGCTTCTGTTTTTTCAATCCAGCCAACAAACAAAAATTTATTCCTTTTCATTATTCAAGGTTCTAAGTTCTATACTGCAATAGTAAATAGAAGTAGTCATGAAGTTAAAATTACAAAAGGTTGGTCAAGCGAATTTGGAGACGATTTTTCAAATTTGAGCTCCTACTTGGCCTATACCCCAATTGGAAGCGATAGTGAATTCCTCTTTTTTTCCGTAGATCCCTATGCAATCAAATCGGAAATTGATAAGCTAAAAGGAAACCCTTCGCTTCCTGACTTCCTAAAGGCAAACTCTTTAATTGATCGCATCTATCAAAATTTTGAAACCTATGAAAATCCTTACATACTGAAAGTCAGAATCAAAGAATTCTAAGGAGTAAAATTTTCTATCCCTTATCCTGAAAAATACTAATTCGATCTTAGTACAGACAAACTGTTATCCAGCTTGATACGAGTTCCAAAGCCATACACCCGACGGATATCCTCCATCGCCTCATGTAACTGAAGAGTCCATACAGATACCTGATCCAATTCGGATTCGAGTACAGGTTCGCAAACTTGATACAATCTGGGGTCACCGAGCTTAAGGATATCGTGGATGGTTTTCATGGCAGAAAGATAGGAAAGATCCAAAAATTCGAGTTGATCTGGGAGGGAAAGACCTGGGACTGATCACTGAAAGTTATTTCGAAGGGGGAATCTATTTCCCAAACAATCACTTTATAACCGAAAAAGGACTTTACCTCTCCACCAACAATCCCGAAAACCCCGATGCGGAGGAAGACGCTTTTCGGTTTGAGTTGATTGAATTAATTGATTGAAATCATAGAATTCGGCTCAAATACCCTGAATTTATTTAAAATACGGCTCAATTTGCTTTAAGAGTGAGCCTTATTTCCAAACTTTTTGAGCCGAGTCCCAGTATTTCCACATTATTTCACCCAACGAAGGAGGGTGTATTTCCATAGTATTTCAGCCTCCAAAGGAGGCCCTATTTCTATTGTATTTCCATCGTATTTCCACAGTATTTTCCCGTACTTTTGCCCCATGAATTACCTTTCGGTTGAAAATCTCAGCAAAGCCTTTGGCGAGCGCAAGCTTTTTTCCAATATCTCATTCGGTATCTCCCAGGGACAAAAAATCGCCCTAGTCGGCATCAACGGGGCAGGCAAATCCACCCTGATGAAAATCATCATGGGACTGGAAATCCCCGATACCGGACAAGTGGCTCTCAATAATGCCGTGAAAATCGCCTACGTGCACCAAAACCCGGTTTTTGACTCCAATCTGAGTATCTATCAGACGATTTTTGACCAAAGTAATTCGGAAGTGCTTCGAGTGATCGAAGACTATCACAAGGCCATGCTGGACTCGGAGCGAGGGATAGACAACTCCGACAAAATGGCCAAGCTTTTTGAGCAGATGGATGCACTTCAAGCTTGGGATTTTGAATATCAGGTGAAAGAAGTTTTGGGGAAATTAGGCCTACATGACACTGATTTGCCGGTTGGAAATCTCTCCGGAGGTCAGCGGAAGCGGGTAGCTTTGGCGAAAGCCATTCTAGAAAAACCGGATTTGCTCCTGCTCGATGAGCCTACTAACCACCTGGACTTGGAGACCATCGAATGGCTGGAAGACTATTTGGCCAAAGCGAACCTAGCCATCTTTATGGTGACTCACGACCGTTATTTTTTGGAAAAAGTCACCAACGAAATCCTCGAACTCGACCAAGGCAAAATTCATCGCTATCAAGGGAATTACGGCTATTTCCTGGACAAAAAGGCGGAGCGCATGCAGATCGAGGACATCGAGATCGAAAAAGCCAAAAGTTTATACAAAAAGGAACTGGACTGGATCCGTCGACAACCCAAAGCACGTGGAACCAAAGCCAAGTATCGCGTGGATGCTTTCGAAGAGACGAAGGAAAAGGCCTTTACCAAACGGGAAGAGCGGGATATTGAGTTGTCCGTATCCACCCAAAGATTGGGGAATAAAATCCTTGAAATCGATAAAATCAGCAAGTCTTATGGAGAGAAGAAACTGATTGAAGATTTCTCTTACATCTTCAAGAAAAAGGACCGCATCGGGATCGTAGGCCCCAATGGAGCAGGAAAAACCACCTTTCTGCAGATGATTACAGGCCTTATCGAACCCGATCAGGGGAAAGTTACTCAAGGGCAAACCACCTTATTTGGCTACTACAGACAGGAAGAAGATCGCTTTGATGAGGAAAAACGACTCATTGACGTAGTGAAGGAAGTGGCTGAAGTAGTCACTCTCAACAAGGGGCAGACCATCACCGTCGGACAGTTTTTGAATCAATTTGGCTTTCCCCCTAAGCAGCAGTTTACCCCCATCGGAAAAATGAGCGGAGGAGAGCGCCGAAGACTGCAATTACTGATGGTACTGATCAAGAATCCCAACTTCCTGATACTGGATGAGCCAACCAATGATTTAGACCTGATGACCTTGAATATTCTGGAGGAGTTTTTGGATACTTTTCCGGGCTGTCTGATCATCGTTTCGCACGATCGATACTTTATGGACAGATTGGTGGAGCACCTCTTTGTGTTTGAGGGAGAAGGGGTGATCAGGGACTTCCCTGGCAACTATACGGATTTCAGAGAGTGGGAGAAGGAGGAAAGTACAAAGTACCAAGTATCAAGTACAAAGACGTCTGAATCAAGAAGCGAGAGACAAGAGAAAAAGATAGAAAATAAGCTTGATGACTCTGTTAAATCTGACACAAAAGTCAAGGCTAGCTTTAAGCAAAAGCAGGAGTTTAAAAAGACCAACGAGCAGATTGCTAAACTGGAGGGCGAGAAGGAAAAAATCACTGCGCAAATTGCCGCTGGCATTGAAGATCATGAGGAGCTTTTGAAGCTTTCAAATCGGATCGCTGAAATTGACTCCGAACTGGAAGAACTCGAAATGACTTGGTTGGAATTGAGTGAATTGGAGGGGATAGAAGATTAATGATTGAAATACAATAGAAATAAACCTTCCTGCGGTCGGTGAAATACTTTGGAAACAAATAGGCTTTCAGTAGGCGAGCGAGGCTATTTCGACTCCCGAAGGGATTCAATTTCATCTGTTTATTATTTATTTTCAATGGTCATCCCGATAGCTATCGGGAGGAATCTCGCATATTGAAAAACACTTCACTATGTATTGAATTTTGTCATGCCTGTCAGCAGGCGGGCTCGATTTCATGAAATATATTTCTACTATATTTCATATTCTCCCTTTCAAAAAATCCTGCCTCAATTCTTCTGGAAACTTCTCAATGGCATAGCGTAAGGCTGTTCGAGGCAGGGATTGGTAGTGCTTTTTCAAGAATACCATTTCCACATCAAAATCCTGGTTTCCGATTTCCCGGAGCATCCAACCCACCGCTTTATGCATCAAGTCATGGGGATGATTTTTAAGCTGCTCCGCCAAAGCCAAAGCATCCTTGAAATCTCCTCTTTTGATCCAATGATAAGAACTAATCATAGCCACCCGCTGCCTCCAGAGATGATCTGAATTTGCTAATTCATAAAACAGATTTTTTTCTCTTTTGAGATAGTATGCTCCCAAAATCTGGTGACAACTTGTATCCACCAGATCCCAGTTGTTCACATAATCCAAATGAGCCAAATAAAAGTCCACCAGCTTTTTCTTTTCCTCCTCAGTCTTGCATTTTTCATAGCGGTATACCAAAGCCAAAAGCCCGGTCAGTCTCATTTCGTGATAAGGGTTTTGGACCAATTCGGATAATTCTTTCAGACTGATTTCTTTGAAAAACTGCTTGGCTATCTTTCGCTGATCAGGGACTTTAACTCCCAAAAACAAATCACCTTCTCCATATCCTCCCGGAAAGGCCTTGAAAAACTTGGGAAAAAATGCGGCTTTCTCGGGAATTGACTTTTCTCGTAAGGCAAATTCGATCTGTTCGGTCAACTGACTCATGCCTCAATTTATCAGATTTTTCCAAAAAGAAACAATAGCAACATAAAGGCCTCTTATTCGGATCATTATGTATATTTGAGCTATGCCCTTTCGATATTTTTACTCTACTATTTTAGGATTGGCCTTTTTTAATAGCTCTGCTTTCGGTTTTCAGAAGCAGGAAAATCCCCCGACCGCTGAGCAGGCCGAAAACTGGACCCGAATAATCAAAGAAGAGGATACTCCTGACAGTGTAAAAACCCAGCTCTATCTTCAATTGATTAATTTCTATGAAAGCTCAAAAGAGTATGAGAATATGGCAAGGCAAGCCATTGATTTCTTTCACTATCCTACCTTTTTGGATAGTTCGAATTGGGTCAAAAAATCTTACCTCGAGCGAGCACTCTCCTATCGGAATCAAATCCAGGACTCGCTTTTGCTCGGAAATCTTGAGCTAAAAATTGCGGGTGCCTGGTTTAATCTACAGGAATTTGACTCAGCTATTTCTCATTATACCCGGGCTTTTGAGCATTTGGACGAAAATGATTCACTATACATCGCAGACACCTATTTTTTCAGAGGTCAAGCAGAAGATTATCAAGGCAATATGCTTGAAGCCATGCAAGACTATCAGATTGCCAGAGACATTTATGAATCCCAAGGCGATGAAGATTTTGCCAACTACACCAAGGGAGGTATGGCTATCCTTTTCAGTAAATATGGCATCTACGAACCTGCACAGGGTATCAGAGAGGAATTGGTGGAGTTTTATAAAACCCGAGAAATCGAAGGTGACCTAGGGGTACAGCTCTATAATATGGCTGAGACCTATCGAAAAATGGGGGAAGAAACTCTTCAGCTTCAAAAACTCAAAGAACTGGAGGCTCTCATTCCATTTGAGCCGGAGGATTTTTACTTGGAAGCCATGACCTATTTTTCGCTTTCTAGGTATTATGGGGAGAAAAATGAACTTGAATCTCAAAGGAAATACTTCCAAAAAGGTGAAGAGGTAAAAGACAAAGTACCTCAAAACTGGAATGAAAATGGAGCCTATCTGATCACCAAAGGCCTTCTTGAAATAAATTCGGGAAACCTCGTTCAAGGCAAAGCAATTGCTCAGCGACTACTCGAACTATCGGCTAGCAAGGAAAACATGGATCACCGAATAGGGGCTTTGGAACTTTTGGAAGAAGCGTATGAAAAATCAGGTCAAACTGATGAGTCACTCAATGCTCTCCGTCAGCTTACAAGTTATAAGGACTCTATTTTTGAAGCGAATCAAGCAACATCTTTTGCTTACTACCAGACACTCTATGAGACAGAGAAAAAGGAAAGAGAAATCCTTCGAAAAAATCTTGAGCTTGAAGACTTACAAACTGAATCCAGATTTCGCATTCAATTATTCCTGGGAGTCATTCTAGTTCTAATCGTTGGAGGGATTATCTTTTTCCTATCCTTAAACCTGAAAAACACCCGAAAGGCAAAGAAACTTCAGGAGGAATTTTCGCAGGAACTACTTAAAATTCAAGAAGAGGAGCGAAAGCGAATATCAAAGGACTTACACGATGGCTTAGGTCAAAGCCTGCTCCTTATCAAAAACAAAGTTGCTCTCAATCAACCGGAAAATGCAGGCGAAATGCTCGATACCGCAATCAGCGAATTGCGGTCCATCGCCAGGTCACTCCATCCCATGCAATTGGAAAAACTGGGATTAGCTCAGGCATTGATTAATCTTTTGGATCAAATAGATTCGGAAACAGATATTTTCGTTTCGCATGAAATAGAACCCTTGTCCAAAACATTAGATAAAAATGTGGAGTTGCAGCTATATCGAATCACACAAGAAAGCATCAACAATATCCTGAAGCATTCGGAGGCCAAAGCCATGCGCGTGCTTCTTGTACAACAAGAAAATCATATCGAGTTGAGCATTGAGGATAATGGAAAAGGATTTGATTTTTCGGAGAAATACCAAGACTTTCATAGTCTAGGCCTCAAAACTCTCAAAGAACGTACAGCATCTATCAAAGGCACCATGAAGGTAAATAGTGAGAAGGGAAAGGGAACCAAGCTAAGTTTTTTGATCTATGGATAAGCAGCGTCACCAGGTAATCATTGCAGACGATCATCCGATACTTCTGAAGGGACTTCACGAATTTTTGGCAGATCTTGGCCTCGAAGTGATTGGAGCCTTCCATAATGGCAAGGATGCATTAGATGCCATCGTAGACAGTCAGCCTCCACTTGCTATTCTCGACTTGGAAATGCCTGAAATGACTGGTCTGGAAGTAGCAGCGGATTGCAAAAAATTGGGCTTAAAAACCCGAGTAATTCTATTGACCCTTCACAAAGAATTGAAATTTTATCAGCAAGCGAAGGAACTCAACATCAGTGGATATATCCTTAAGGAATTTGCACTAAATGACCTTCGAAAAGCCATTGATACTGTGCTATCTGGACAGGAGTTTTTCAGTGAAAAACTTTTTGAAGGTCTGAAAAAGGAAGATTGTCTCTCTGATCATTCTTTGACCCCATCTGAACTCAAAATTCTCCGCTTGATCGCAGATGGTCATTCGACCAAAGAAATTGCCGAGCAGCTTTTTATCTCTGAGCGAACGGTTGACAAGCATCGTTCAAATATTATTTCCAAGCTTAATCTGGAGAAAAAGCACAACTCCCTATTGATCTGGGCACAAAACAATAAGGAAAACCTGTACTAAGCACAGCTCTTATATTTTATTTTTTAAGCAGTTTTCTGACTCTCAAAAGCAGTTTCTATGCTATAAGACTGAAAATAGGTATTTCTACGTATTGTTAGATGTACGTTGATTTCATAGGTTTGAATATCATTAATCATTTTTAAGCTATGAAAATTTCAAGTCAACTTGGAAATTTTAAGATAATTCAAACTATCAAGGATAGAGACGAATTATTGATTTTGGGCAGTTGGGCGGACTTGGTCAAACTCTTTGATAGCAAGCGGACCTTTCGAGTTAATGAGAACCAAAACTTGTTTGGAATATATGTTTGCAAGCAAGAGTGTGCTGAGTTTTTGACTAGGATTTTACAAGACATTGATTACCACGAATGGGAAGACTTTCAATTGGAAAAATCTCCCCTCTCTCGTCGGTATCTCGCGTAAGGGTGATCACTTTTTAAGCAACGAATAATTCTAAGGCTGTGTGGATCAACGTATCCACGGTTTTTGCAGCGTTTTTATCAAATTCATTTTTAGGACGATTTGCTACGATAGCATTCAGGCTTAGCATATCATGGCCCAGCAATTTACCCATAGCATAATAGCCCGCCGTCTCCATTTCAAAATTGGTTAAGCGCTTGCCCTTTGATTCGATAGATGACAACCTTGAAATCATATCCTCAAATCGAGGTTTCAATCGAACTTCTCTTCCCTGCGGAGCATAAAATCCGGGACAAGTCAGCGTGACACCTTTAAAAAATCGTTCATCAAGCTTACTTAACAAATCTGATGAAGCTGATGCCTGATAAGGCAAAAAACCAAGCCCCAGCTCCTGTCTAATCAGCTCTGCTATGGATTGATCTTCGGCTAAAGATGGGTAAAACTGCATGAGGGTATCCATTCCAATCCCTACTTCGGAGGCGAGAAGACTTCCTACCGGGATATCCGCCTGCATACTTCCTGAAGTCCCCAAACGAATGATTTTAAGTGCCTTTTTTAGATCATTCACCGTTCGATGCTCCAGATCCACATTGACTAGAGCATCCAATTCTGTCATGAGAATTTCGATATTATCTGTACCCATTCCCGTACTCATGACTGTCACCCGCTGCCCCCGGAGATAACCCGTATGCGTCACAAATTCACGCTTTCGCTTTTTGATTTCTATCCGGTCAAAATACTGGGAAACCTGAGCTACCCGATCCGGATCCCCAACCGTAAAAACAAGTGAAGCCAGGTCTTCTGGCTTCAAATGCAAATGATAAATACTTCCATCCGGATTGATAATCAACTCAGATGCAGGAATCCTGTGTTTCTCCATGTAGTTTTAAGATCTGATCCTTATTTGGCTTTCGGTGAAGTCCTTTGTAAGGATTGTAACCGTTGGTATTTTTTTGATAGTATCCTGTACCATCATAGGGACGCTTCTCGGGATGCTCTTTGCACTCAGGAGAGCATGCACCTTCCAATTCCCATCCGCATGATTCACAGATAGGCACATGGATATTGCAGACCGAGTTGGCACAATTGACCATACGGTCGGAAGGAGTACCACAGACATGACACTTTGATACGATGGTCGGATTAACTTTGTTGACATCTACAGCGATCCGATTGTCAAAGACATAGCATTTACCTTCGAAATCCTCTCCACCTGCTTCCATTCCGTATTTGATAATGCCACCATGAAGCTGGTAGACATCTTCAAAACCCTGCTCCAAAAGAAATGCAGATGCCTTTTCACACTTGATCCCTCCTGTGCAATAGGTAAGGACTTTCTTGTTTTTCAAATGCTCCAGTTCCTTCACTTTTTCTGGGAAATCCCGGAAATTGTCAATATCCAAAGTGAGTGCATTTTTGAAGTGCCCTAACTCATGCTCGTAGTTTGATCGGACATCCAAAATGACCACATCTTCCTGATCTTTGAGCTTTTTAAACTCTTCCGGCTCCAAATGCTTACCCGTGCGGACATTGGGATCCAAATGCCTAAGTGAAGAATGCACAATCTCCGGCTTATACCTTACGTGGATTTTAGTGAAGGCATGCTTATCATGATTGTCAATCTTGAACTCAGTCTTGGCAAATCGAGGATCGGCATGGACATAGGCCATGTACTTTTCACAGTCCTCTTTCAGTCCAGAGACCGTTCCGTTCAATCCCTCATCTGAAATGATGATTCGACCCCGGATGTTGTTTTCCACGCAAAATAGGTGGTGCTGCTCCCTGTACTCTTCGGGGTTTTCGATTTTTGCATAGCAATAGTACAGGAGAATTTGGTAATCGTTGTTTTGTTCCATAACTGAAGCCCTGTTTCGGCAGGGTGTTTGGTTTTTGTTTGATGTCCGATGCCGGATGTCTGATGGTTCACTTCATTGTTCAGTATTCGACATTCAGCATTCGATATTTATTTCCTCTTAAATTTCCTCCACAAGGGAAATGGCCTAGGCCCTTTCTTACTTAATTTTTGCTGCTGGATTCCCAAAGACCGTCTCATTGGCTCCAACTGAGCTGATTACAACCGAACCGGCTCCTATTCGGGCATTTTTCCCGATGGTCACTCCCGACACAATTGTTGCGCCAGAACCGATAAATGCACCTTCTTCGATCGTCACCTCCGAATTGATAATGCTTCCTGCTCCGATCTGCACATAGTCTGCCACTTTCACATGATGATCTATGATCGCTCCGGTGTGCAAAATACAATGCTGGCCTATTTCGGTACCAGTTCCTAAAGTAACGCGAGCATTGATGAAATTGCCATGGCCAATCGCCGCATCACTGGAAATAAATACTGTGCTATGAATCGCATTGACCGGCTGTACCTTGCGTCGCTCATTCAAAAGCTCCACAATAAACTTCCGGTACTTGGCATCATCGACTGCTACAAAGGCTTCTGTCTTCTTTCCAATCAGTTTTAGAAATCCATCATCTTCCGGATGGCCCAACACAGGCACCGTGTTGATTTCGGAGCCATGCAACTTTTCGTCCTCCTCGAGAAAGCCATAGACCACAGCTTCATTGCTATTGAAAATCTCCAAAGCTGGCTGGGCTATTCCTTTTGCTCCAAATATTATGATTGGTTTATCCATTTTTCTTGATTTTGGATTGCAAAAGTACGGCAATTCAACACCATCGCCAAAAAATCAACCTTTTGTCGACTTAATCAAACTTTGGGCGATTTTGCATTGTAAGCATTTCTTAGGAGAACAATAGGTCCGGAATAGCCCTATCATCCCTTGGGAATCGAAGGCGTTTGCCGCTTTCCAGTCGGATGACTCAAACTTTCGAATAATAAAATTCCGCTCAGCAGGTATCTCTTGAAGGAGATCAAAGCATCGCTCCTGCCAATCTGGATTTTGGAAATAGCGGCCGTAAGCAAACCACAGCGGCATAACAAAATTGATGATAAGCAGCTGCAAAACCGTACCAGAAATACCTCTAGAGGCCATTTTTTCGGAAGACTTCCCAAAAGAGTAATGATATAACCAATAGTCTGAAGGCTGGACTTGCAATAGCTTTTTGAAAGAAGCAAAGTCCCTGGAATCTTCCATCACGGCCTGAAGTAAATTGGGAGCTTTAGCCAAAATTGCAGCAAGTTGGGCGATCCTTAGGGTTGGAAAATTACTGGGACGAACTCCCATAAAATTCCAGTGCTGACGAAGGAGCTGATCCTGCCAGACAAACTTTTTCTGATAAAAATCATACTCCCGAATCAGGTGCTGCACGTAGGGTTCTTCCGTTTTGTCGGGCAGAAGCCCCGCCAAACCAAAAAGCATCGCTTCCACCGCAGATAATTGATTTCGATGCTTTTGAAGGATTTTATAAGGTAGTAGGCTAGCCAAATCCAACATCGGACTAGCATTGGTCTTGAAACCAAAACACTGAAACAGCCAACGATAAGCCGTCTCTTCCCAATCACCCTTGGTCTGATCCAGAATCTGAAGAATCTGCTCTGATTTTTGATGCAAGCGTTCTACTAGAGCCTTTTCCAAAGCTGAAAATCGGATGATTTCGGGCACCTGAGACAAAGCGTGACCACAAGGCAGGTCTTGCTCATAATGGAGAAGCTGCTCGTAATTCCGCCAGATTTCCAGAAAAATCCTCCCCTCTAATTCCAAAGTAGGAATACGAGTTCCATCTTTTCGAAGAGCGGATTTATCATCTTTCCAGACCACATGGAGGATGACCGAATTGTAGGCCGAATCTCCATCATGTGCATGCTGCTTCCACTCAGAAGCCAAGCGATGTACCTCCAAATGGCCATGAAATGTCACTCCGTCTAAAACTATCGTCGCATCTCTGAAATCAGGACCTTCGCCTAGATTATGAATACCTACATTCAGGATTTGGGCCGATTGTCCATCTGTGGTTTGGAGGCCTTTCCGATCAAAATACTGGTACTTCCAGACGAGTTGTAAAAAATCTTCTTTAAAATTCATAAGCCTGAGGACTAAAAGCTTATGAAAATAAATATTTCAAACTAAAGACGCAAATAGCAGCTTTAAAAAACCATCCAACTCCGCTTTGTGGCCTGCCTTTTCCGAAGGAAAGTCTGCACTCACAGCCAATCAAAAAGAAGAGAATTAGAAACTAATCAATCTAGTTCGGCCCTTCAAAAACGTGAGTAATGACACTCCCGTTGACAAGAAATTTTTGGGACCGGCTAGTTTATAGGTACTGCTCTAACAAACTCTTCATTTCTACCTGAAGCTTTTCTGCTTCCCTTCGTGCTGCCTTCGCAAAGTCTTTTTCTCCCGAAGCGTAAATAATCCCCCGACTGGAATTGACCAAAAGCCCACAAGTGGAATTCATTCCGTATTTGGCAACCTCGGAGAGACTTCCACCTTGAGCGCCTACGCCCGGCACGAGGAAGAAATGCTCAGGAGCGGATTTTCGCACCTCGCCGATCAGCTCTCCCCGAGTTGCCCCGACCACATACATGAGGTTTTCCGGGCTTCCCCATTCTTGACTTTTAGCTAAAACCGATTTATAAAGGGGTTGCCCAGATTCGTCCTGAATTAATTGGAAATCGGATGAACCCGCATTCGAAGTCAGGGCAAGAAGAATCACCCATTTATTTTCAAACTCCAAAAAAGGAGAAACCGAGTCTTTTCCCATGTAGGGAGCCACGGTAATTGAATCAAAATCCATAGTCTCAAAAAAAGCCTTGGCATAGAGTTTTGATGTATTCCCGATATCCCCACGCTTGGCGTCAGCAATGGTAAAAATATCATCTGTAATCAATTCTTCTACCCTGGCTAGCGTCTCCCAACCCTTTGCCCCTAGCGCTTCAAAGAAGGCAATATTCGGCTTGTAAGCCACCGCAAAATCGGCCGTTTCCTCGATAATTGCCTTGCAAAAGCTAAAAATCGGATCCGGCTC
Source organism: Algoriphagus formosus (assembly GCF_002807035.1). Classification (GTDB taxonomy): domain Bacteria; phylum Bacteroidota; class Bacteroidia; order Cytophagales; family Cyclobacteriaceae; genus Algoriphagus; species Algoriphagus formosus. Next base: position 665,527 of record NZ_NIUC01000002.1, read on the forward strand.
AGCAAGTAAATGACGAGGAATCTTCTCCAAATCCGGATCAAGACCTACACATAGAAAGGAAGATTTTTGCTGGATTTGGGCAAATAGTTCGGATCGGGTCATGGGGATTTTTTAGGATTCTGACAAAAGTAAGGAATCCGAGCGAGTTCGAAAACCCCCGAAAAATACCCACTTTAGGGTATTGACTTTTAAAAAAACAGTTTTTACTGAACTAATTTTTCAAAAATAACTATATTGAATGTTCTAGAGATTTAAAAACCAAACAAAATGAAAGTCTACCTAAGTATTATTTTTTTCAATTTCCTTTCATTCTATTGGTCAAATTCCGGGATACCGAGAAGATACTGCTTTTCCTACCTTTGACCTGAATTTCCTAATTATTAAATCCACCCAAGATTCGAAAAAGGAGTTTAGATTTCTTAAATCTTATATGGCTGACTTCTTAGAAAAGTTTCCAAACCCTGATAGAAACGAGGATTATTACTACGAAATGGATGAGGTAATGGCTCGACTCATTTCTTACGATGCTTCTGAGCTTTACTTTCTCGAAGGTAAACTAACTGATTTCAGATTTCAAGATTCTAAATTCTCAATTGGAAATGGTGAAAGTTTCATCAAAGTTGGGGACCATTATTCAGAGGTCGAAAAAATATATCCTAGCTACAAAAACCAATTTGACACTTTAAAACTAGAAAATATTGGGAGGATATTCATTATTCTTTCAAATAAAAAAATAGTTTTAGACGATGGCTTGGGTATATTTTTCGATTTGACAACTGGAAAAATAACAGATATACAATTGTAGTTAAACTTATTTTTATGGAAAAAACACGAAGATATTCGACGTTGTTATTTTTGATTCTTTTTTCTATAAATGGTTATTCTCAAGACATTTCGGGGTCTTGGAGATGGTTTGAAAAAGAAGACCAGTCATTCGAGATTTATTTAAAAAAAGCAACATCAGAGTTTTCGGAATTCGACTTTATAGGCACACATTGTGGAGTTGCCTTCAATGGCGATCGCATAGATTGTACTGATGAATCATATTCTATATTCTTGAAAAAAATAGACCAAAATGTATTTGTTGGAAAGATTACCAGTGCTTATTCCTTGACCGATTTTGAAATTCGACTAATCTATTTGGAAGAAAACAAAAGGATACTTTGGGAAGTGACCAAGGAGGGCCCGGGACTTTTTTATTTTCCTTTAAAAGTTGTACTCAATTAATACCGTTTTCACCCAAATCCACCTTTACGAAAGCCCCCATCAAAGAAACCCCGGCTGTAATCAGAAAAAAGATCAGACTGAAAGCTACTGCTGCGGCCTCCTCGATTCCTGCATACTGATGAGCATAGACAAAGACCAATTCACGGGCTCCTACACCCCCAATCGTCAGCGGAAGAACCGCCACGATGGAAGAAAGCAAAAAGACCAATTGGTAAGCCAGAGTCTTCTCATCAATTCCTAAAGCCATCAAAATAAACCAAGCACAGATCAATTGAGCTATCTGTCCTGCAAAAGACCAGGCATTGGCTGACCAAAAAGAGGGAAGAAAATCTTTAAAAAGAAGCTTTTGGACTAGCCAAAAAGTAGGAATAGTCAGTATCAAGCCTCCAATCATCAAAGCGTTCCAAATTGAACTTTCCAAAAAATCCAGCTCTACGTCCACCATCAAAAACAATCCAAACAATAAAAAAACGATCGCGACCAATCCTCCCAAACGATCCAAGAGCGCAGCCTGAAGCAGTTTTTTGACAGGGGTTTTGAATTGTTTATTGAGCAGGTAAACCTTATAGCCATCTCCTCCAATGCCTCCTGGAAGAAACAAATTGTAAAACATTCCGAGCAGATATAATCGGAAGTTTAACTTTTCCGAGAGGTACAAATCAATATTCTTGAAATACTGATTTAATCGGACAGCCGTAGCCACCTTACTCAATACAAAAAGGCAAGTCGCCGGGATCAACCAAGGCCATTGAAGGGTTTGAATAATTCCTAAAAGCTGCCCAGTGTCAATCTTTCGAAAAACCAGATACAAAGCCAATCCGGTGAGGATGAGTTTGAGGAGTGTTTTCAGCTGGTTTTTGTATTGATGCAATGTGTATTAGATTAATTCGTCACTGCGAATCCCGAAGGGTGAAGCAGTCTCCTTGGTTTTATTTTTACAAAAAGATTACTTCGTCATTCCTAGCCTAAGGATGACGATTGATTAAATACCTCTATTTTCAATAAATGACCTTCACATATTGTATCAGTCATGCCTACGGCATTTTCTGAAATCTATAGCATCATCCATTTTCCAGCCATTGAAATGGCTGGCTAGATTATTTTCCATGCCTACGGCATTTTGTAAATGGAATTTTCAAGTAAAACCTTCATTCAGTTTTGCTCTCACCCAAATGCTAGAGCTGTTTCAAGTCTCAATTATCCTGCTTCTCCAGAAGCAGGATTGGTAATATTTTTCTCCTTTGTATCTTGTTTCTCTCCCACAAAAACCGACCGCACCGTGTAGGTCTTCTTATCCTGAGACTCAAAGTAGGTCCTCACAATGATCTCAGCAATGATCCCAGTCGTGATCAACTGAATTCCTCCCAAAATCAAAATAAAACCCAAAATCATGATCGGTCTGCCCCAGATATCCTCACCCAGTAATTTCAAAACCAAGAGATAAAAACTAATCACAGATCCCACCAAAAAGGACAAAAGACCTATTCCTCCGAAAAGGTGGATCGGGCGTTGAAGGTATTTTTGGAAAAAGAGCATCAGAATCAGATCTGACAATACTTTGAAAGTCCGACTCAATCCATATTTCGATGTTCCATGGATTCGTGGATGATGCTTGACGTCCATTTCCGTCATTCGAGCTCCCTGCTCCTTTGCCAGGACAGGAATGAAGCGGTGAAGCTCTCCGTACAAGCCCATATTCTGAGCGATCTCTGCCTTGTAAACGCGGAGTGTACAACCGTAGTCACTCAGGTAAACCTTGGTAGAGTTTCGGATGATCCAGTTGGCGATTTTGGATGGAATCTTTCTTAGGACAAATCCGTCCTTGCGCTTGGCACGAACGCCGGCCACTACATCCCAGTCCTCATCGATAGCTTTTTGAAGCATGCCGGGAATGTCCGTCGGGTCATTCTGAAGATCCCCATCCATGGTGACAATGTACTCACCCTTGGCATGATCAATTCCTGCTGCCAAAGCTGTAGTTTGCCCAAAATTCCGGTTGAAGATGATGAGTTTCGTCCGCTCATTGGCATACTTTTTCACCTCGGAGACGGTCCCATCCGTAGAGCCATCCTCGACAAGGATCAATTCGTAATCCAACTCTTGAAGTGCTCGGTAGCATTGGTCAAGGAGGGGTTGGATATTTTCTTCTTCGTTGTATACCGTCACGACGACGGACAAAAGTGGCTGGCTCATGGGATAAAATTTGGTCAAAAATACTCCAAAAAGCCAGCCTTGACAAAAAAGCCTTATCCCAATTCCAAAACCCAAAGAAAATTCTGAAACTGCTGCGTCTGAAAACTTATCTTTACGCATGCTTTTGTCCTCTTCCAGCGAGCTTAAAATCAACCCATGGATTCTGATGGCAGCCTATTGCCTGTTGATAGGTCCCTTTGTCCTGAATTTTCACATGCATTATCCGGATGAGATTTATTACCGGGATGCTGCTATCAAAATGCTTCAGAATGGGGATTACCTCACCACTTACTTAGGAAGCGGAGAACTACGATTCAAAAAACCTATTCTCACATATTGGGCGGTTTTGGCAGGTTTTAAGCTGTTTGGCATTCATGAGTTTGGTTCAAGAATTTTCTTTTTACTGGCTGGTGCAGGGACCGTAGGGCTCACTTTTTTACTCTCCAAAATCCTTTTCAAGGACAAAAAAATCGCCGGCCTCTCAGCGCTGATTATGACAGCAAACCCCGTATTGATCCTTTCTTCAGGGCGATCAATTCCCGATGTCTTGCTGGTTTTGACCATGACCTTGAGTGCTGTTGGCTTTGCATGCTTGCTACGGGATGGGGAAAAAGCCCATTCAAAGTTTATTTGGGCGATGTATGTAGGGTTGGCTTTAGCATTTGAAGTGAAAGGACTTCCCGCAGCAGCCTTGGGTGTCCTGGGGATTCTGGTATTGCTTCTGAACCCCTGGAAGCGGGTGTCTTGGAAAAAGCTCCTACACCTACCTGCACTCATACTAAGCATAGCCATCGCGCTTTTTTGGTTTGTCGCTATGTGGAAAATCCACGGCCCCACCTATTTGGACAGTTTCTTGGAGGACCAAGTTGGGATCCGCGTTGCTTCCCGCTTTCTCCTGATTTTACAAAATGGACTTTTAGCACTCCTGCTACTCCTGGTAATGTTTATTCCCTGGATACTGCTCATCATTCCCAACTTGAGGCAAACAATCAAGAAGACTTGGAAAGAAAACCCTCAGTTTTTCCTGTTTGCAATTGTGTGGGGCTTGGCGATTTTGGGAATGGGTGCTCTGACCAGTAAGTTTTATGAGCGATACCTACTTCCAGTAGCCCCAGTTTTGGCTGTTTTGATTTCCTGGATTGGCGTAGAAGGAGGATTATTTGAGCGCATCAAGTCCCTCAAAATTTCCATTGCCTTATTCTTACTTTTGATCCTAATTCTGACTGGGTTCAGTCTTTGGATCAACTTCGGAGAGGCGGGTAATTTTTGGCTTCGGCTTCAAGCAGGGATTGGTGTTATTTTCTTGATTTATGCCATTTATACAGGCTTGAAAACCCCGGAGAAGCTTCCGAAAATCATTTCTTACACCTTCCTAATAATTTTTTTCCTATTGAGCTCAATCACCTATCATATATCGCTGCCGCATCAAGGAACTCAAACTGCAAGCCTAATCCAAGCTGAAAATATTCGAGAACCAATTGCTTTTTATGGAAATCTACATGCCGGGAGCAAAATCCGCATGAGCCTCGGCCCGGATTATGAATTGATCGATCTACCTAAAAACCAATGGCAGGCTGAAGCGACAAAGTACCAATTTATAATTTTGGAAGATCACTGGCTTGAAGAGATGGATTTGACTGCATACGAGGTAAAAACCGCCTCTCGGAATTGGGATTCCAAGGCTATCCCCAATCTACTTTCTCAGATCCACAGGGCTGAGTTTGAGGAATTGCTGCAAGCCAACAGTAAAAAGTATTATTTGCTTGAAAAAAAATAACCCCGGAGGGTGAATCCGGGGTTAGGGTCAAATTTGTTTTTGGGTTTATTGCTTAGCCAAGACTACTTTTTCCTTGTACTTCTTGATCTGTCTTCTCAAGCCTTCCACCGCCTCATCGGCAGCCGCTTCGAAAGAGTCTGTTTGATGCTTTGCAAAAAACTGCTTGCCGGGAACATTCAGTTTAATTTCAACGATTTTATTTTCATTTTTTTCGTTTTTGTCCAATCTCATGAATACTTCCCCGTCAATAATCCGGTCGTAATAGGTGTCCAGTTTGTCAGCTTTTCTCTGGATAAAATCAATCAACTTCTGATCAGCATCGAAGTGAATAGAGTGCATTTGCAGTTTCATAGCATTTAGCATTTTAGGTTGAACAATTAATTAATTATGCTTTAGGATGTGCCTGTTCAAACACAGCCTTCAGTTTTTCCATGGAGTTGTGGGTGTAGACTTGGGTAGCCGCCAGATTGGCATGTCCCAATAGATCTTTCACCGCATTCAGATCTGCTCCCTTATTGAGCAGGTGTGTCGCAAATGTGTGTCTCAGCACGTGTGGGCTGCGTTTGCTAGTCTGAGCAAAGCGATCAAGATACTGCCGAACCGTGCGATAGACCATCATGGGATAGCTTTGTTTACCTGAATTTGTTACGATAAAATAGGGATTTTGGCCCAAATCCGGAAACCTTTCCTCAAATACTTTTCGGTAAGAAATAATATTCTGAATAAGGCCTTTGGATAGAGGGATTACCCGTTCTTTCTTTCGTTTTCCGAGTACACGAACTTGCATTTGCGGTAAATCCAAGTCAGACCATCGAAGTCCAATCAACTCAGATAATCTCACACCGGTCAAGTATAGAAATTCCAAAATCATTTTGTCACGCTGTCCATCAAATCCTGGATCGTAAACATCCGATTCTAAAACGTCCTGAATACTGGATTCCTGTACAAATTCGGGGAGTTTTTTGGGGTTTTTAAGACTCTTTAACTTGTAGGTAGGATCTTGACTGATGTGCTCCTGTCGAAGAAGAAATTTATAGAAAGAACGCAGGGTTGCTAACTTGCGATTGACTGAAGTGGTGCTTAATCCTTGCTCGACCAAGTCGATAATCCATGCCCGAATCTCCGAATGTCCTGCCAAACTCAAATCGGATTGCTCAAAGGAAAGTGAAAGGAATTCCTGAAACTGAAGTAGATCCCGCTCATAGGCCTCCACCGTATGGGCACTGCTGCGTTTTTCGTATTGTAGGTAACTGACAAAGGAGTCGATCATCTGGCTTGGAATTGAATTTTAAGATAGCAGAAAAAAAGGAGACTATTTTCTGACAAAAGTCACAAATCGAAAAAGCATGCTAGAAAGAAATAACCAAAAAAAAAACAGCTACCCAATGGATAGCTGTCTCTATTTTATTACAAGGAGCAACAATTATTTGTTTGCCTCCTCCTGCATCCGCTGTTTGTAAGCAGCTTTGATGACTTGATCTCTTCTTTTGACGGAAGGTTTGGTGAAAGCCTGACGGGCTCTAAGCTCGCGAACCGCACCGGTTTTGTCAAACTTCTTTTTAAAACGCTTCAGCGCTTTCTCGATGGATTCGTTTTCTTTTACGTTTACTATGATCATATGTGTACACCCCCTTTCGTGGGGCAAAGGTAAGAGAATAATTTAAAAATTGGAAGATTGTTGGATTTTAAAACAAATTAGGGAAAGACCTTTTCGAAACCTACTTTAATCCAATTAATAACCAAACCTCTATTCGAAAAAAAAGTCCAACCCTTACGAGTTGGACTTATCTATTTTTAACTGTTCTCGTTTAGCCGATTACTTTTTCTGCCAAGACGACAATTACATTGTTTTTGACTTCCACGACTCCACCATCCACGATCATAGATTGCTTTCCTTCAGGAGTGGTAAAGGAGACCGCCCCTTTGGCCAAAGCAGATACAATCGGAGCGTGACTATTCAATACCTGAAATGCACCCGATGCTCCGGGGAAGCTCGCTTCAGATACTTCTCCTTCGAAGACTTTCTTATCCGGTGTGACAATTTCTAACTGCATATCTTTTTCGTTTGATATAAACACGAAAAGTAATCGGAACAGATCTAAATTCTTACCGATTACTTTTCATCATTTACAAATTCTTATTTGGTCTCAGCAAGCATTTTCTCACCCTTAGCGATTGCATCTTCGATGCTACCTACCAAGTTGAAGGCTGCTTCTGGAAGATGATCTAATTCACCATCCATGATCATATTGAAGCCTTTGATGGTGTCCTTGATATCTACCAATACACCTTTCAAGCCTGTAAACTGCTCAGCTACGTGGAATGGCTGAGAAAGAAAACGCTGAACTCGACGAGCTCTGTGTACGACTTGCTTATCTTCTTCAGAAAGTTCTTCCATACCCAAGATTGCGATGATGTCCTGCAATTCTTTGTATCGCTGAAGGATTTCTTTTACACGCTGCGCACATCCGTAATGCTCCTCTCCCAAGATATCTGGAGAAAGAATTCGGGAAGTAGAATCCAAAGGATCCACTGCAGGGTAGATACCCAATTCAGCAATCTTTCTTGACAATACCGTAGTCGCATCCAAGTGAGCGAAAGTCGTCGCAGGAGCTGGGTCAGTCAAGTCATCCGCAGGTACGTAAACCGCCTGTACGGATGTAATGGAACCGTTCTTGGTAGATGTAATTCTTTCCTGCATGGCACCCATCTCTGTTGCCAAAGTAGGCTGGTAACCTACCGCAGATGGCATACGTCCAAGAAGTGCGGACACCTCAGAACCTGCCTGAGTGAATCGGAAGATGTTGTCGATAAAAAATAGGATATCCTTACCCGCTCCATCACCTTCACCATCACGATAATATTCTGCCAAGGTCAATCCAGTCAAGGCTACTCGAGCACGGGCCCCTGGAGGCTCGTTCATCTGACCGAATACGAAGGTTGCTTTAGAATCTTCCAGTTTCTTCAAGTCCACTTTGGAAAGATCCCATCCACCTTCTTCTTCTAGGCTATGTACAAAGTCTTCACCGTAAGTAACGATACCAGACTCGATCATTTCTCTCAAAAGGTCATTTCCTTCACGGGTCCTTTCACCTACACCTGCAAATACAGATAGACCTGAGTATGCTTTGGCGATGTTATTGATCAATTCCTGGATCAATACCGTCTTACCTACACCGGCACCACCAAACAAACCAATCTTACCACCTTTAGCATAAGGCTCGATCAAGTCAATTACTTTGATACCTGTATAAAGTACTTCGGTAGAAGTAGAAAGATCTTCAAATCTTGGTGCAGATCGGTGAATAGGAAGACGCTTGCCAGCAGGTACCTGAGGAAGACCGTCAATTGCTTCACCTACCACATTGAAAAGACGACCTTTGATCGCTTCTCCGGTAGGAACAGAGATAGGCTGACCCATATCTTTCACTTCCATGCCACGAACCATCCCTTCGGATGAGTCCATCGCGATCGTTCTTACTCGGTCCTCACCTAGGTGCTGCTGAACCTCCATAACGACGACTTGGCCGTTCTCTTTGGTCACTTCCAGCGCGTCTAGGATGTTTGGTAGCTTACCGCCTTCGAAGGAAACGTCCACTACGGGGCCGATTACCTGCGTTATCTTTCCAATATTTGCCATTTGATTTGATGAAATGTAAAAAGGATGTGCTTTTTGAATTCGTGCGCAAAATTAATCAATAAAGACTAATACCAAAGGATATTTGGAAAATTAATCCTTTCAAATTCAAAGACATTTAGAGCCATCGACTTTCGAGCCCCAAATGAAATTTCCTTTTATTTCGGACACATGATATAATAATTAATGTCCGCTTTCTTACCATTACCGAAATTGTGCGGCTAAAATTCTGCGAAATTGATCGATTTATGCAGTCATCCGTCATCGGACATCGGACATCCGGATAGATTAGCAAAGAAAGTTCAGTTACTAGCATCATAGCGGATAATCCTAGAATATTTATATCTATTGAATCTCTTACCTTCTTTTCGCTTAGGTTTTTCCATTCAATGAATGCTTTCATTTAAAAGAAAAACCGATCCCATTGCAGGACAGGGAAATGCATAAATAATTTTTGCTTTTCGATAAGAATTTTCTATTATTTTTTATTTGGATTGAATCTAATTAGCAATTACTTTTGAGCCATTATTTCAATTCAATCTAAATAAATGAGAAAGCTATTTGCTTCTTTGACCATCCTTCTAGCAGCCTTTGCCTGTGGTATTCCAGAAAAGACCGAAGTGTCTTCAGAGACTACAACGCCAAAAATCATTACTGCCGGGGGGACTATCAGTGAAATTGTGGTTGGTCTGGGACTCGGTGACCAAATCATTGCGACAGATCGAACTTCTACCTTTCCAGCGTCGCTGCAAAGCCTACCTAGCATCGGATACCGAAATCAAATCAAAGCAGAGGGGATTCTTTCCTTAGGTCCCGATATGATTTTGGTGGAAGAGGGATACTTAAATGAAGAAGTAATAAGCCAGATTCAAAGCGTCTCTACGATCAAATTGGAAGTCTTCCCAAAGACTCAGTCTAAAGAGCAAACCATTGCCTTAATCCAACAGATCGCTGCATTTTTTGAGATGGAAGAGCAAGGACAGGCAATGATTGCAGAAATTGAGCAAGACCTACAAAACCTGAACGATTTTCTTTCCAATTCAAAGCCAAACGGGAAAGCCGCCTTTGTAATGGCTAGAGGACCTGAGTCTTTATTCATCGCTGGTGATGGAAGTTTTTCTGAGTCCATCTTCGGAATGGCTGGCGTGGAGCAAGTAGAAACAAATTTCGAAGATTTTGTGCCACTCACTCCCGAGGCTTTAATCAGCCTAAATCCTGATTATCTAGTGCTGTTCGAATCAGGCCTTGAAAGCTTGGGCGGTAAGTCCGGCCTGACCAAAATACCCGGTATCACAGAAACTACGGCTTTTCAAAAAGATCAAATCATCGCTATGGATGGACTTTACCTATCAGGGTTCGGTCCTCGCATGGGAAAAGCAGCACTTGAACTCGCCAAGGCAACAAGAACGCAAGAAAATTGATCGCCGGACTCTCCATATCGAAGGATTCTTATCAGGCCTTGGTGCTTTCTGCACTGGGAATAGCATTGATTCTAATAATGTTGCTATCCCTTTCGCTTGGAGCCTATGCCATTCCTTTCTCTTCAGTATTGGCTATCCTAGGTGAACAATTTGGATTAAGCTTGGAAGGAGTAGACCGAAGTGCCGCTAACGTACTCTTGCAAATCCGACTTCCTCGAATCATCATTGCTTTATTAATAGGTGGTGGATTAGGCATCGCTGGAGCTGCACTTCAGGGCTTGTTTAGAAACCCACTGGTAGAGCCCGGTTTAATCGGAGTCAGCAGTGGCAGTGCACTTTTTGCAGTTGTGTTCATTGTCTTGATCCCCGGTCTTGCGGGTAGCAGCAATTTGATTCAAAATCTAGGAATGCCGCTTTTCGCCTTCTTGGGTGGATTGACTCATGTTTGGGCTGTCTATCAATTGGCAAGAACTCAAGGAAGGACAGATACGGCAACTTTGATTTTAGCAGGTGTTGCAATCAATGCCCTAGCCGGTGCATTAATAGGACTTACCCTGTTTTTCGCCGACGACTCTGCTTTGCGCAGCTTTACCTTCTGGAGTTTGGGAGATTTGGGAGCCTCCTCGTGGAGTAAATTCCCCGTAGCGATTTCCCTCATTGGCATTCCTTCGATCATGCTGATGCTAGAATATCGAAATCTAAATGCCCTGTCACTAGGCGAGCGGGAAGCCTTTCACATGGGAATTTCCGTACAGCGCGTCAAAATAAAAATATTAATCCTCTCCGCACTGATCGTGGGCGTGGGTGTATCCCTAGCGGGAATGATCGGTTTCGTCGGGCTAGTCGTACCGCATTTAATTCGAATTGGATTTGGAGCAAATCACCGCTTGGTATTACCTGCCTCTTTTCTGCTGGGAGCCATTTTATTAAATGTAGCTGACCTTATGGCTAGAACCGTCGTCTCACCCGCAGAATTACCCATTGGGGTTTTGACGGCACTTATTGGCGCTCCTTTCTTTATTTATCTGATTTTCAAACTCAACAAAATTAACTCCTAATGCTGCAAGCCGAGGACATCCACTTTTGTATCAGACAGCGGCCTATCGTCAAGAAGGCAAGCATATCCGTCAACCCAGGTGAGATTCTGGCTGTCTTAGGTCCAAATGGTGCCGGAAAATCTACCCTTTTCAAAATCCTTGCAGGGGAAATCTCCTGCACCAGAGGACAGGTAGATTACAATGGCCAAAATCTACGGGCCCTAAAAACCCAACAATTGGCAAGTGTCCGAGCTGTGATGCCGCAGCATTCTACGGTAAGTTTCCCTTTCACCGCCCGAGAGGTAGTTGAACTGGGCCTGCCAAAAGACTCCAAGAAGAATTCAGAGAAGAATATCCGTGAAGTCATGGAGCTGACAAAAGTGGTTCATCTGGAAGATAGATTGTATCAGCAGCTCTCAGGAGGTGAAAAGCAGCGGGTTCAACTCGCTCGGGTATTGATTCAGATTTGGGAGAAAAAGCCCTTCCCTCGCTACCTGCTTTTGGATGAACCAACCTCGAGCTTAGACATTTCCCAGCAGCACATTGTCCTGGATATTCTTAAAAAACTAAAATCTCAAAATATCGGCGTATTGATCGTACTGCATGACCTAAATCTAGCAGCACATTACGCAGATCGAATTGCCATTGTAAAAGATGGATTGATCGCCGGCGTAGGCAAAGTGGAGGAAGTCTATTCCGAATCCCTCCTATCTGAGGTCTTTGACCATCCTATCCGACTAGTCAAAGATCAGGAAACCCAGCAGATCTTGGTCAGTAGCAATTCCGCCTTTCATTCAGAATTAAAAATCTCAAAACAAGCACAAGCATGAACACCGCAATCGAAACTACCTCACTCAAGCAGGCCTGGACCAATCTAAAGGAACAAGAGCCAAAACTTCGAATTCGTGACGCTGCCAAAAAATTGGGCGTTTCTGAAGCTGAATTACTAGCAACAGGAATCGGTGAAAACGTGATCCGACTATCCGAGGACTTTGTGGAACAGCTTGAAAAATTTCCAAAGCTAGGTCGGGTAATGTCTTTGACACGAAATGAAGGCTGTGTTTTGGAGCATAAAGGCACTTTCCAAAAAATCGAGGTGCATCAGGCCGGACCTCAAAAAATCGCCACAGTGATCGGACCAATTGAGCAGCGGGTGTTCTTCGGAGGATGGAAATTTGGCTTTGCGGTAGTTTCAGAAACTCCACGTGGCCCGATGTTTAGTCTTCAGTATTTTGACAAAGCTGGTGATGCGGTCATGAAGGTGTTTTTGCAGGAGGATTCCGATTTTGACTTCTCTGAAGAATTGGTCAAAGCACATACCCACGCTGATCAGTCCTCTGATTTGGCTATTGAGACATTCGAAAAAGCGGAGTACGTAAGCAAGAATGACTTGGATTTTGAAAGCCTTTCTTCGGATTGGGAAAATATGAAAGACACCCATGATTTCTTCGGAATGCTTCGCAAATACAAATTGAACCGACTCAATGCGGTCGAGTGGATTGATGACAAGTGGGCTTATGAAGTGGATCGGCTTTCTGTGAGAAGTGTATTGGAAACTGCCTCTGACATCAAGCTTCCTATCATGATTTTCGCAGGAAATAAGGGGAATATTCAGATTCACCAAGGCAAGGTGAAGACCATCAAGCAACTGGGAGATTGGCTCAATGTCATGGATCCTGAATTTAATATGCACCTCAATGAATCCGTTGTGGACCGTGCCTTCGTAGTTCATAAAAATACGACCGAAGGATTGGTCTCTGCCTTAGAGCTTTTTGATGCGGAAGGAGAAATGGTTGCTCAGTTCTTTGGACTGCGCAAACCTGGAATTCCTCAAAAACCCGAATGGAAAGCAATTCTCGACAGTTTGAACTAAATCAAACAAGCGGAGGTCCAACTCCGCTTAAATTTTAAACCTATGTTTAGAATTAATCTAATTAAAATTACAGCTATTTTTCTTCTGATTCCCCACCTTGTATTTGGGGCTTTTCAAGAGGGGGAAAAGATTATTTTGGATGAAAAGGGAAATCCTATTCCATTTGCCCTAGTCAAAGTGGATGGCCAAAAGCCTTTGTCTGTGGATGAAAACGGGCAGGTAGATTCTCCTTCGAAAGGTGACCGAGTGGTGATTTTTGCGCTTGGTTATGAAACCCAGCAGCTCACTTGGGAAGAATGGCTGGCATCCGAAAAAATCATTCTTCTTGAAAAATCCGGAAACCTCCAGGAGGTTGTGGTGGCAGCCACGCGAACTGAGCGAAGTGTTGAAGACCTTCCCATGCCGGTAACTGTCTTGAATACCGAGAAAATTCAGGAAACAGGCGGGATGCGCCTATCGGAAATTTTGCGCGAGCAAACTGGCCTTCAAATCGCCTCAGACCATGGCGCTGGCTTGCAGATGCAAGGGCTTGACTCTGATTACATTTTAATTCTACTAGACGGCGAGCCATTGATTGGTCGTACAGCAGGCACCTTTGATTTGGACCGCATCTCAGTCTCCAATATTGAGCGAATCGAGATTCTTCGGGGCCCATCCAGTGCCCTGTATGGAAGTGAAGCCATGGCTGGAGTGGTCAATATCATCACCAAAAATAACTCGGGACAACGCAAAGCAGATATAGCGCTACGCCATCGGTCGTTTAACAGCTGGAACCCATCCTTGGAACTTGGAACTGGCGGTGAAAAATGGGATGCCAATGTATTTCTGGACCACTTCCAAACGGAGGGTTTTGACCTGACTCCAGAAACTATCGGACAAACTCAAAACCCGTACAAGGCCACTACTGCTCAGGTGAAAATCAACGGAAAGCTGGCTCCAAAATGGGATTTGAGCCTATTTGCAAGAGGCTATTCAGAAACTTCAGATGGTCTGATGCAAATAGGTGGCGCAGCTAATCCTGAGCTTTTGGAATTGGACAATACCCGCCGGGATCTCAACCTTAACCCCACTCTTCGAATCAAACCCAATGAAAAGTGGCTTTTTACACTCAGAGGGATGAGCTCTTGGTTTAGTACGAATTCAAACACCCAATTCCAATCCAGCGGAGAAGTTTTCGATTTGCAGGATTTCCAGCAGTTTTATCATCGAACCGAACTTCAGACAGACTATCAAATCAGAGCCAATCAGCTCTTGACACTAGGTTTGGGGCAATTGATCGAGACGGTAGAAGCGACTCGTTACGATGATTTGAATCGTTTCGATGCCGGCTACTTTTTCCTTCAGCATCAGTGGGACCCAGGGCAGCGGGTGAATGTAGTCTCTGGCCTACGGGCGGACTTCCATAGCCAATATGGCAATCGACTCAGTCCAAAAGTTTCTGGACAGTACAAGATTTCTGAAAAATTCAGTTGGCAGGCATCCATCGGAGCAGGTTTCAAAGCCCCTGACTTCCGCCAACTCCTCTTAAACTTCAACAATGCTGCTTCGGGCTACAATGTCTTTGGAGCCACTTTAGCCCAAGAAGGAATAGCCCGACTGCAAGAGCAAGGCTTGGTGGCCCAAATTTTATTCGACCCATCTACCTTGGGGGATCTGAAGGCCGAGACTTCCTGGGCTTTCAATACAGGCTTTCGATGGAAAGCCAGCGAAAGAGCCAACCTGCAGGTAAACGCCTTCAGAAATGCCATTGACAATCTGATTGAAACGGCGCCGATTGCACAGCTAAACACAGGACAGAACGCATTTTCCTATTTCAATGTGCGAAGTGTAATCACTCAAGGAGTAGAAGTAGACGCCTCTTTTCAAGTACTTGAAAATTTATCCCTAAGCGCAGGTTATGCCTTTTTGGATACTCGTGATTTGGATGTAGTGGATCGAATCGAAAATGGGGAAGTTTTCAAGCGAAATAGCCAAAATCAAACCCGAAGAGTCACTTTGGAAGATTATGGGGGCCTGTTCAACCGAAGTCGCCACAGCGGAAACTTCAAGATTAACTACCAAGAATTGAACACCGGAATTGACTGGGCTTTGCGCGTCATTTACCGAGGTAAGTTTGGCTTTGCTGACCGCAATGGTAACCTCATCCTAGACGATGAGAGCGAGTATGCTGATGGTTGGGTTTCGGTCAATCTTACTGCCTCCAAAACCCTTTCAAACGGAATATTCTTCGAAGCAGGCGGAACCAATCTATTGAATACCGCCACTCCAGCACAACCCAATAATCCCGGCCGAGTGCTTTTCCTTGGTGTCAAAATTCCAGTATTAAACCTTATAAATTAATTAAATAAAATCGAGTAAAAACAAATGAAGACTATTCAAAAACTCCTCTTTACCACAGCTATTTCGGGCTTTTTATTTTCTTGCGATAGCAATGATGATCCTTTACCAATTGTAGAACTTGAAGCCACTTTGGTCGAAGACCTGGCAGCACCCAATGATGTCATTGACAGGACTACAGGAGAAGTGACTGAAGAGCGACCATTCCAGTTTTTCAGCCTAGAACAGAATGCCTTAGTGTCTGAAAACGAGGATTGGGACCTAGCTTTCAAAGGAACGACCATTCGGGTTAACAGCAGTAAGAATGTAAGTGCGGCTGTGGTCAATGGTATCTTTGAAGAAATCACCGAAGTGCCTGCCAATGCCACTTTTGCTACCGATACAGAGACTAGTTTTGCGATCCCTACAGGAAGTGGAAGCGGTTGGTACAACTACAACCCAGCTACTTTCACCGTGACACCTATCCCAGGTCGAGTTATTTTAGTGCAAACCACAGCTGGCAACTACAGTAAGATCGAAATTCTCAGCTATTACAAAGGAAACCCACCGGCAGATCAGATCAACCCAATGACCACTCCGAGTGCTCATTATACCTTCCGGTATGTGTTGAGGCCTGATGGCACTACAAATCTTTAATTTTACTTCATGGGGCTATTTAAGAAAAAGGAGCGCTTAGTAAGTGCTCCTTTTTTATTCCAGCAATCTTCTTGCAAATAAAAAAGCCTTGTTCCAATAGCGATTGCTCAGATAATCCTCCGATACCCCGAGTGAAGTAGATGCATGGATAAAACGAATATCTCCCTTATTCACTTCCGTGACAATTCCTGCGTGTGTCACTCTTTTTTTCCGCCTGCTTGTTGCAAAAAATAATACATCCCCGGGTTTTAAGTCTCTAGTATTGACCTTTACTCCTTGTTTGGCCTGATCCGCCGACATGCGAGGCAAATTGATCCCCACTGAATAAAAAGAGTGGAAAAGTAAGGCTGAACAATCCATTCCTGCCCTTGTCGTCCCGCCAAACTTATAGGGTGTACCGTAATAGGATTTTGCTGTACTGATGACCTTGAAAGCCGGGTCATCTTTTGCTACTTTTGAAGACTTGCAGGAGGCAAATACAAAAACGAATAAAAAAAGTAAGGCCCAATTGATTCCGAGGCGATTCTGAATAGAAAAATTCCGATAGTTCATGGAACCAATTTTAAAGACTAATCCTTTGTGATGCAATGCTTTTTCAGAAATATTATCGAATAGAAATCGCAATCTGATTAGAAGGATGTTACGTGACATGCATCACCAAAACTGACTTTTGTCAGGTTTTACCTTTGTGGTATCAATTCAGAAAAAACTTATACAACATGAATATCCAACAATTTTATGACGAAGGCTTGGCACATGCCAGCTATGCCATTTTAAGTGAAGGAAAAGTAGCACTCGTAGATCCAGGGAGAAACCCTCAGCAGTATTACGATTTTGCGGAAGCAAATAATGCAAAAATCGTTGCGGTTATCGAAACCCACCCGCATGCTGACTTCGTAAGTTCTCATCTTGAATTTCATCAAAATGAGGATGCAACAATCTATGTTTCTAAGCTTGTAGGAGCAGAGTACCCACATACAGGATTTGATGAGGGAGATTCTTTTCAGATGGGTAAGGTTACTTTCCACTCCATTCATACCCCAGGTCACTCTCCAGATTCTATCAGTATCTTATTGAAAGATGAGAATGGAAAAGACCATGCATTATTCTCTGGAGACACCCTTTTCATCGGAGACGTAGGACGACCGGACTTGCGTGAAAAAGCTGGAAATATGAAAGCTCAGCGTGAGGAATTGGCGAAAATGATGTTCCACACGGTACAAGACAAATTGAAGCCTTTGGCAGATGATGTCATTGTTTATCCAGCACACGGTGCAGGTTCGCTTTGTGGTAAAAACCTCAGTGATGCCCGTCAATCAACCATCGGTGAGCAGAGAGCAACTAACTGGGCATTTGGAGATGTAGACGAGCAGACTTTTGTGAGTTCACTTCTAGAAGGACAGCCCCACATCCCAAAATATTTTGGCTACGATGTAGATATGAACAAAAAAGGTGCTCCTGCCTATCAGCGATCAATTTCTCAGGTGAGCATTTGGCCAGCAGGTTCTGCCATTCCAGAGGGAGCCTTGGTTATTGATAGCCGTGAGCAGGATAAGTTCCGTGCAGGACACGTACCGGGGGCCATCAATATCATGAATGGTGGAAAATTTGAAACTTGGTTGGGATCCATCGTAGGACCTGAGGAGAAGTTTTTCTTGGTAGCAGATACAGAAGCTGAGTTGGAGATTTTGATCTTCAAGGCTGCAAAAATCGGCTACGAGCAATTGATCAAAGGGGCAGTAGTCAATCCAGCAGGAATGACTGCCACCGGAGAAGAATTTGATGTAGAAGCATTCAAGATGAATCCAGATGCTTACACCATCGTGGATATTCGAAGTGCTGACGAGCACAAAAACACTCCGATTTTCGAGTCTAGTATTAATATTCCTCTTCATGAATTGCGTGAGCGAGCCAATGAAATCCCAGCTGACAAGCCAGTTTTGGTACACTGTGCAGGTGGATATCGCTCGGCTGCCGGATCAAGCATTGTATCAGGTGAAATGAATAATACGGAAGTATTGGACTTTAGTGAGGCTATCAAGGACTTCCAAGAAGCCGTTCACTAAGTACAGCTAAACCAACAATCAAAGCCCCAAGAAAACTATCTTGGGGCTTTTTGCTTTTGGAATATTTCACGGACTAATTCAAAAAATCACGCATTCCCCGAACCATTTTGATTAATTTGGAGTCAGAAGTAAAAACAAGTTCATGAGCCGAGAAGAATTCAGTGATATGCCTTTACACCAAAAGATCAAGACCCTATACCTTGAGGGTACCTTCGTGGTGGCTATTCGCTATTATCGGCACAAGGTGAATCTGTATCTATTGGAAAATGATTACGTAGAGGTTTTTTATAATCACAAGGAAGACAAGATTGATAAAATTGACTTTTTACCCCGGGACCACAGCCGGATGAAGTTTTATCTTGATCAGATAAAGTTCGTTTAATCCGGGTTTTCAAACTCATCTTGATAGAAATCCTCGCGGTATCTAAATCGGCCTACGCCTTTCAATTCCCACTCTTGAATTTCAATAGTGGTGTCCGTAGTTTTCAGAGGAAGGTCAAATTCAATTACTACCTCAATTTTTCGCACATCTTGGCCAAAGTCATCCTTAACTACTCCTTCTTCCACAGCCAAAACCCTGATTTTTCCTCCTTTCGATGGAAAGTAGTTATCCGCCAGATAAGCATAATATTCTTTTTGATTTGCCAATTGAACTCGAAATTGGTCAAAACTCGTGTAGCTCGGATCCGATTCGGCTTTGGATTTTTCAGTTAAAAAGACCTGAAGCAAGTCTTCATAGGGATAGTGAGTATTAAATAAGTCTATAATTTCCTCCCTAGGGACATATTCACCCCGCGGCATATCATCGGGAAAAGGCTGGGAAGGGGTCTCAAGGCTTAATGACCATTTATGGTCAAATGTCCTGATTCCTAAAATATGTCTTCCCCGATATTCCCCATTAATGCCTGAACCCCCGCTCCCGTTTCCAGACCGAACATCAATTATTCCAAATGCGCTTCCATCCGGAAGATCGCCCTCAAAGCCCACCTCATCGAGTAGGTTTTCGGGTTCCTCAGTTTCTTGACATGATAAAAAGACTAAGAAAAGTAGCAGTAATGGTATAATCCTAAATACATCATTCATAGAGATTGGTTTTGGTTGACGAAAGTGTTTAATCTCCATACGCTGAATAGTTAAGAATTGTTACAATAAAAAACCGCAGAATTTTCATCCTACGATTTTTTATTCGGAGATATGAGCTTTTTATAGTTTTCTCTTCAAGAAATCCGTCATCTGCGAATACAAGTGCCAGGTGGTATTTCCTCCATAGATCCCATGGTTTCGGTTTGGATAATAGAAGGTCTCAAACTGCTTATCCGCCGTGATCAAGGCATCAACCAGGTCAACTGTGTTTTGGAAATGAACATTATCATCACCTGTACCATGAATCAGTAGAAAATTCCCTTTCAACTTGTTCACATGAGTGATCGGGCTATTGTCATCATAGCCTGCAGGATTGATTTGCGGTGTCTGAAGATAGCGCTCAGTGTAAATCGTATCGTAGTATCTCCAAGTAGTTACAGGTGCCACAGCAATGGCAGTTTTGAAGACATCATTGCCTATCATCAAGGAAAGTGAAGACATGTATCCTCCATAGGACCAACCCCAGATTCCGATTCGACCCGGATCTACAAAGGATTGCTTCGCAAAATACTTCGCTCCTTCTATCTGATCGATAGTTTCTAATTTCCCAAGATTCGCGTAGGTCGAATGCTTGAAGTCACGGCCACGGGCTCCTGTACCACGGTTGTCTACACAGGCTACGATATAACCCTCAGCCACCAAAGCCTGATGCCAAAAGTCACGGGCACCACCCCAAGAGTTCAATACATTCTGAGATCCCGGACCTCCATAGACATACATCAGTACCGGATATTTTTTATTTGGGTTAAAATCTGCCGGCTTGATCATATATCCGTTCAAGGAGGTACCATCCACAGTAGGAAAAGTGAAAAACTCCTTTTTACCCAAGGCAAAGCCTTTCAAGGTCTGCTCCAAAGCTTCATTTTCTTCCAAAGTTTTTACAGGCGTACCATTTGCTTCGCAAAGCACCACTTTTTGAGGAATCTCAGTAGTAGAGAAATAATCGATAAAGAAACGATGGTCCGGACTCATATTGATTCGGTGCGTACCGGATAGTGGAGTTAGGGATTTTTTATTTTTCCCATTCAAATCAACCACATAAAAGTTTCGCTCAAGTGGGGATACCTCGGTAGATACAAAATAGATTTTCTTTCCTTTTTCGTCCACTCCAACCAATTCTGTCACTTCCCAATCACCGGAAGTAACCTGCTTGATTAAGCTTCCATCCATGGCATGATGGTAGATATGCTTGAAGCCATCTTGCTCCGATGTCCGGATAAAGCTTTTTCCATCACTCAGATATTGGAGATTGTCATTGTAGTTCAGGTCCACATAGGTCTCTGACTTTTCGGAAATGATCAACTTGCTTTCTCCTGTATTTGCATTGGCGTGAAATAGATCCAGTTGATTTTGGAGACGATTGAGTCGGATAAAAGCCAGTTGATTGGGATCTTGTGTCCAATAAATTCTGGGAAGGTAAATATCAGTTTCCGAACCTGCATCCATTTTCTGTATATTCCCAGATGTCAAATCATAGACATGAATACTAACCTCCGCATTCTTTTCTCCTGCCTTTGGATATTTGAATCGGTAGTCGGCCGGATAAAGCGGCCCCCAGAGTTGCATATTAAACTCAGGAACATTTGTCTCATCAAAGCGGATAAATGCGATTTTCTTCCCATCTGGAGACCATTTGAAAGCCTGTGCCATGGAAAACTCCTCTTCATAGACCCAATCTGCAGCTCCATTGATGACTTTGTTCCATTCGCCGTCTTGAGTGATTTGGGTCATCTCATTGCTTGACAAATCGACCATGAATAGGTCATTATCCTTGACGAAAGCGACCTTGTTATTGTCAGGTGAAAGTGTTGCGTAAGAGATTTTCTCTCCATCTGCGAGTTGCTGCTTTTCGCCAGTAGCCATATCAACCACATAGAATATTCCCTTGCTGGATCTTCGGTAGATAGACTCCACATCAGATGCAATCAGCGCTTTGGACTCATCCGTATTGAAGGAATAGGAAGTAAATTTGACTCCAAGCTCCCTACCATCTAATAGGACTGCTTCTTCCTCCCCAGTTGCAAGATTGATCTTGACCACCATGGGAGAGCCAGCCCGATTCACCAAACTGCTGTAAAATTGCCCGTCTTTCATCCAATTGATGCCATAGACGGATTTTTGGGAGAAGGTGCCTTTTTTAAAAACATCCTCAAGCGTTACTTTTTTTAAAGCCTGTGCTTGTAGCAAGGAGGCTGTGCTGATCAAAACCAGTAAAAGCATACTGGTCTTTTTCAAACTTTTAATCATATCAGAATTAATTTGGGGTAAATGCGTGAATTAACAGGGACGAATATAAGAAAATAAGGCGCTGAAGGGGCATTATCTTTGGAGGGTTTGGATAAATTAAGCTACTTCGCATATTCATTTTACTCCAGCTATGAAGAAAAAAATTGCCCTCGTTACAGGCGGATTTACCGGTGAGTCGGTGATCTCATTGAAAAGCGCCGCTGTCGTGGAAAAAACCATAGACCGTAGCCGTTATGATGTCTATAAAATCCTAATTTATCCCAATGATTGGCATTTTATCTGCGATTCTGGAGAAAAGATCCCGGTAGACCTCAATGATTTTTCGATCACTATCGGCGATGAAAAAATCAACTTTGACGGAGTGTTCAACATTCTTCATGGTTCACCAGGGGAGGACGGAAAGCTTGCCGGATATTTTGACATGTTGGGAATTCCCTACACGACCTGCGACCAACTCACCTCTGCCATCACGATGAACAAGGGCTATACCAAAGCAATTGTGGACGATATCCCTGAGCTTCACATCGCCAAATCGCTTCAATTATTTGCGAATACTCCTGAAAACAAAAAACGAATCGAATCTGAATTGACTCTCCCGCTTTTTATCAAACCGAATAATGGAGGAAGTTCGATAGGGATGAGCAAGGTGAAAACTTGGGAGGAACTTCCACAGGCTTTGGAAAGTGCCTTTGCTGAAGACAAACAGGTCTTGGTGGAGGAGTTTGTATCTGGCAGAGAATTCTCTATAGGGGTTTTTCGGGGAAAGGGTACAATCACGGTCCTTCCAGCCACCGAAATCGTCTCCAGCAAGGAGTATTTTGATTTTGAGGCCAAGTATACCGCAGGAGTCACCGAAGAAATCACTCCAGGTCGAATGAACGAAGAAGAGGCAACGCGTGTCAGCCGAATCGTTGAGAAGGTCTACGAAAAGCTCAACTGCAAAGGAGCCGTGCGCATTGATTACTTTTTAGAAAAAGAAAGCGGGAAATTTTACTTTATCGAGATCAATACCGTTCCCGGGCAAACAGAAACAAGTTTGATTTCTCAGCAAGTACGAGCGATAGGCATGGAAGTGAAAGATTTTTACACCCAATTGATTGAGGAGATGTTTGAGTGAGGTTGAGTTGGAAGATGGAAGTTGGGAGCTGGAAGAAAGGAGTAAAAAGTAAATAGTGAGTGGCAAGTAGTAAGTAGTGGGTTTTCCTCAGTCATAGGGAAGCACAAAATATCTTGTGAGGCGGAGCCGAACCTATCTTGCTGAACGAAGTGAAGCATATCTTGCCAAAGGCATATTTCATCGAGCAAAGCGAGTTATATTTCAACAGTATTTCGCCAAAGGCTTATTTCGGCAAAGCGATATTTCACCAAGTACATATTTCCTACAAATTCCTTCCTCAATGAATCGGAATACTTAACTTTGTTTATTGGTAACCAATCCCAAATCTCCATGAACGAGCGCTATATGCAGCGCGGTGTTTCCGCCTCCAAAGAAGATGTGCATCAGGCCATCGCCAACCTTGATAAAGGCCTTTTTCCAAAAGCATTCTGCAAAATCGTCGAAGACACACTGGGCAATGACCCGGAATACTGCAATATCATGCATGCCGACGGCGCAGGTACCAAGTCTTCGCTGGCATATCTCTATTGGAAAGAAACAGGAGATTTGAGCGTATGGAAAGGGATCGCTCAGGATGCTATCATCATGAATACCGACGATCTGCTTTGTGTGGGTGCGATCAATAATATTCTTGTCTCCTCTACTATCGGTAGAAATAAAAACTTAATCCCTGGAGAAGTCATTTCGGCCATTATCGAAGGCACAGAAGAAGTACTTCAAATGCTTCGTGACAAAGGAGTCAACGCAGTACTTACCGGAGGAGAAACAGCGGATGTGGGCGACTTGGTGCGTACCGTAATTGTAGACAGTACGGTCACATGTCGCATGCGAAGAGAGGACGTCATCTCCAACGACAAAATTCAGGCAGGAGACGTCATTGTTGGTTTAGCTTCTTTTGGCAAATCCAACTATGAAAATGAATACAATGGTGGAATGGGAAGTAATGGACTAACCTCTGCCAGACATGATATTTTCAATAAACTTTTGAAGACGAAGTATCCTGAATCTTTTGACCCTGCTGTACCCGAAGACTTGATTTACACAGGGAAATACAACCTGACTGATCCAGCACCTGGAGCTCCTTTGGATATGGGCAAGCTCGTACTTTCCCCTACCCGAACTTATGCCCCCATCATGGTGGACGTACTCAATTATTTGAGACCACATATTCACGGTTTGGTCCATTGTTCTGGAGGCGCACAAACCAAAGTGCTTCACTTCATCGAAAATCTCCATGTGATCAAAGACAACCTCTTTGAGACTCCTCCTCTTTTCCGAATCATTCAGGAAGAAAGCGGCACGGACTGGAAAGAAATGTACAAGGTTTTCAATATGGGACACCGAATGGAAGTTTACCTAGACGAGCGCTATGCCGAAGAAATCATCGATATCGCAGAATCCCACGGCGTAGAAGCCCAAATCATCGGTCGGGTCGAAGCGTCTACCGAGAAAAAGGTAACGATCCATAGCCCTTACGGGACTTATGAATACTAATTCATGAACTGGAAATCTATTTATATCACTTTTGGAAAGGTCCTTCTCGGGATCTTTCTGTTTTTGTTGCTGGTAGCAATTTTCACCCTTACTCGTGTAGACCGATCACCGATTGAGAATCAGGATTTTTATCAAAATACTCTCCAAAGCCTTCAAGACTTACCCATTCAATCTACCCAAGGAGACCTTTGGCTAGCAGGATGGGCCAAGGCAAATATGACGCCCGCTAAGCCGATTGACTTAGTAGGATATGCACCAAGGGGACCTTATGATTTTGTTCAGGATAGCAGCTTTGTCAAGAGTATCTTCCTCAGCAATGGAAAAAGCAGCATTGCTTGGTTAAACCTGGAGCTTTTGATTGTCCACCCTCACTTGGCAAAATCCATAGAAAGCGCAGTCAAAAAAACCTTTCCTGATCTCACTCAGGTAATTTTCACCGCTACACATACGCATTCAGGCATGGGTGGCTTCATGCCCGGTCCAGTGGGTGAATTAGCCTTTGGTGGTTTTCAGGAGGAAATAGTCCAAATGATAACAGAGAAAAGTGTAGAGGCTATTGCTAAGGCAAAAATAGAGCTGGATACGGTTTCTATCACTTACCGAAAGGCAAATGCCGGAGAGCTGCTTGCCAACCGATTCATCAAGGATGGCCCGACGGACCCCTTTACCCGTCAGTTGATTTTCACCCAAAAATCTGGTCAAAAAGCCACCTTGATCACCTACTCGGCTCATGCCACTTGTCTCAGTTCGAAATTCATGGGGCTTTCTGGTGACTATCCTTTCTACCTCATGAAAACCCTGGAAGAAAAAGAGTTTGACTTTGCGCTTTTTGCTTCCGGAACAGTTGGTTCTCACCGCCCGATTGCCCCTGGAAATCAGGTAAAGGATATTCAGGAATACGCCTTTCAACTAGATTCTGTCAATCGCTTGAAAATGACTCGTTATGCTACGATTCGAAATGCAAGCCTGAAAAATGCACGATTGAATATTCAGCTTCGAGAACCGCACCTTCGAATTTCTGATAACTGGCGAATTCGCCCTTGGCTCTTTGAGCGGCTTGTGGGTGACACCAATGCGCATTTCGATATCACACAAATTGGGAATACACTTCTGATCTCTTCTAGCGGTGAAATATCCGGTGTATTCTATGAAAAATGGGAAAAACTAGCCGAATCGAAAGGTCTTAACTTGATCATCACAACTTTCAACGGAGGCTATATTGGCTACATCACGCCCGATGAACTCTATGACAAACACTTTCACGAAGTGCGCGAGATGAATTGGTATGGACCCGGAAATGGAAAGTACTTTGATGATATGATCACTAAAATCATCGAACAAAGCGGTATTTAACCCTTTACCCAAACTTGCGCCCGAATCCAGCCATTTTTCCAAACTTTTTCCTCTTTCAAAATCCAGCCCTGAGCACTCAGCCAGGATGAGTGATCCGGAAGGTCCTTTCGAGAGTGTCCTGCTACCAGTCGAAAAAAAGCAATCATCAACGCAGTGATAATAGACTGCCGGACTGAATCTGTTTTGAAAAAGTCAGATAAGACCACCACTCCTCCGGACTTAAGATTTTGACCCACTCGATTAAGAAATTTGGGAATTTGTTCATCTGTAAGCGTGTCCAAAACAAAAGGCAATAGAACTAGATCAAAGGGCTCAGCTTGTGGAAAATCACCTAAATGAAACGAAAGCTTGCTGGATTGAAGGTTTTCTTTTGCCTTATTCAACATGGATTCGGAAAGCTCCCAGTATTCGCCGGAAAGCCGGTCTTGAAATTCCCGGTAGTCAAACCCTTCACCTCCACCGACGATCAAGGCTTTCCCATTGAGATACTGACTCAAAAAATGGACATTTGCCAGGGAAAGCGATTCTCCAAAAACCAATCTTGCTAATGGCCTATAAATCCCTGCTACCAAACGGTATTGATCCTTCATGCCTCTAAAGTAAAATGAGCAATAAGAGCGGAAGTGAAAAAGCCCATTCCATACTTAGTCGCTTTTCTTCCAAAGTCCAATGAGATCTACGGAAAGTGAGCCAGTGAATCAAAGTCATTGCTAAGAGAAAAACTCCAAAAATTTTGAAAAACGATGGGGCAAATACCAGGGTCAGAAAATTTCCTCCCAAAAGTACCGCACTGATAGCATAGATGATCTTTTCTAAGCGATCAGCTCCGAAAGACCTTGCGGCAGAAAAAAAGCCAGCCTGCTGATCTTCCTCCACATCCAAAAAAGATAAAATAAACAGGTTGTAAATAGCTAAAAGCAAATAGAGCGTGAAAAACAACCAAAACCAAAGCGTCCTATCCAGCGCATCCGCGGTCATTAAGGGTAAAAAAGATATCCCCAATACGTAAAAGAAAGCAATGGAGACCTCCTTCATCCAACCCATCCCAAACTTCCATATCACCATCCGAGCAAACAGAATAATCAGACCAAGTGCAAAAACCGACTTCAATACACTCCCCCAGCCAAACCACCAAAACCCTCCGATAAGACCTATAAAACCAAGGGACAATACCGCGACTATCAACACCTTTTTAGCCTTTTGATGAAAAAACCTTCTGGAGGAGAATACCCCGTTTTCCTGTGCATCGAGTATATGATCCAGATTATAGATGCTCCAAACGGCCATTCCCAAAAGAATGTAAGCAGGGAGTTCTATAGATACATGCAAGAGTTCCGAAAAAAACAGCATTCCAGCCATAGCGCCGGAAACCACATCCAAGGAAAGCCATGAAATCCACAAAAGCACTTTGTTGAAAAATTGCATTCCGTAAAAATACAGGGACAAAGACCAGAAACAAGGAATTTTGATTGGCCAAAATTTCCTATTTTTCAAAAACCAAACCCATTAAACCTTATGATGAAATTAGTTTTATTCTTTCTATCCTTTGCCTTCTCAAGTGCTCTTCTTGCTCAAGAGCCAATCAAAATCGCCTGCGTGGGCAACTCTATCACACAAGGACCCGGTAGAGATCATCCGGACAGTTACCCCCTTCAAATGCAGGCTATTCTTGGTGATACCTATGAAGTCAAAAACTTTGGAGTCAGCGGAAGAACGCTTCTTCGAAAGGGAGACTTCCCTTATTGGAACGAACCGCAATTTCAGGAGGTAAAGGACTTTTCTCCAGACATTCTGGTGATCATGCTAGGCACCAATGATTCCAAGCCTCAAAATTGGGCTCACAGCTCAGAATTTAAACAGGATTATTTGGATATGATCGCAGAATTCAAGGCTCATATGCCGAAAGACGGAAAAGTCTACGTGGTCATGCCCGTGCCTGTGACTAAGGATAATTTTGGAATTACTGCTGATGTAATGAACAATGAACAGCGGATGATGATCATCGATATCGTCAAATCCAGTGGTTCTGAAATGATCGATTTGTACACTCCTTTGATGGATAGGGCAGATTTGCTTCCAGATGGAGTGCATCCAAACACAGAAGGTTTGGGTATCATGGCTGCTGCAGTAGCCCGCGCTATCAGACTTTAAAATTTTCGAGAAAAAAGCCGGCGGTATTGTAACCTTATCCGGCTTTTTTTCGCTTTTATATTTTTAGTAATTAATCACTTTTAAAAGCTTCCTATATGAAATTATCGCAAGCGATCCTACTCTTCGCCCTTTCAAGCTTATTTTCCTGCAGTAGCGATTCAGAAATCAACAATTCGGAGAACTTCCCAAGCTTTGAGGTTAATGAGCGTATTATCCAGAGTCCAGAACAGGTATTGGGCGAAGTGGAGTTTATCCCTTTAAAAATCCCAGAGGGCACTCCGATTCAGTATTTTGGCTTTGACCCAAATATGGCTATCTCTGGAGATCGGATATTCTTGAACACCGATCCTTACATGAATCCATCCATTCATGAATTTGACTTACAAGGCAAGCATATTCAGTCGATCGCGAGAAAAGGCGGTGGGCCAAATGAATACGAGAGTATAGACAAATTAGGATTGACTGACGATGGACGCCTAGCGGTTATTTCCAGGGCATCACTTTTAGAGTTTGATGAAAAGTTAGACATCCAAAACAGAATCAATCTCCGCCAAGTCGGTTCCTATTTTGTTATTGACTTTCATCCTTTTGTGGAAAAAAAGTGGCTTGTCTCTTTGAGAGGGACAGACCCTGAGGAGGATGGCTTCTTCAAAAATTTTGCAGTCTTTGACCGTGACTCTTTGACTTATGAATTTTTACCCCTGAAATCCTATCCGGCTTCAGGAAGTGGTGAAGCGGGTTCAATCGTCCCCTATGAAGAAGGATTTTTGTTGAATTTCGGCGCTTCCGATACGATTTTTTACTATTCAAAAGGTACTATTAAACCACTTTTGAGTATGAATTCGGGTGATAGAAGTATGCCTGAGGAAAGCCGGCTTCAACCGGAGGACAAAGCAGATGAAGAACTGGAGCGAATGATTGCCACACAGACTTATGATTTTTACTTCGGCAATGTGGAAGTAGCCGGAGAGACCATCAATACGCAAGTTTTTGGAATTACGCCAAAGCCATTAAGTCCTTCTGAATTGGAGGAAATGGAAGAAATACCTGCAGATTTTCCGGTTTATGAGGTTTTTATTCATCCAAAAAAGCAACAAATCAAAGCTTCGAAGATAGTCCCTGGCCTGGGAGGGATGCCCTTTTCAGATGGAGAGTACTTCTACCGACTGCTCTACACCGAAACTTGGAATCAACTGTTAGAATCTGGGCAATTGGGAGAAAATCATACGCAGGCGCTTCAGATTGCCTCTGAGCAACTCATAGATCAAGAAGATCCTATTGTCATTCGATACAAGATCAAGTGGGACTAAGCATTTTGAGTTGAAAAAATATGAATATATATAATCTTGCCAGTACCCAATTTATTTTGCCGGAAGCTGGAAGAATGAAGATCGAACTAGCCAGAAGCTTAACCTCAAGGCTTATTTCACTCCGTATTCCGGAGTGGTTTCATATCGGCAGAAAGGCGGATAATCATAGAAAAAGTCAACTGATTATAAAACTCTCGACTCTGAAAACAGATCGTAGGCAGCTACCAGTAATTGCCTTTCAGGTGAGGTCCCATATCGTGAATAGGAATGGATCTGTGATCGCTCCTCTACATATATGGGCAAATAGGTGTTTTCGATTTCATCCCAAATTACTAGCAAATAGGCATACGGAATCGGCTTTTCCCGGCCGATTTCAAGCCATTGCTCGAAGAGGTCTTCAGAAAGTGATTGGGGATATTCGGGACTATCAAACATGAATTTTGTTCTAAAAGCTGATTAAGAATATTTTGTCAGGAAACTTTTACAAATCCTATAAGCTCCCTATCTGAGAGCTGTCATCTAGGTGAGTGAATCAAATACAGCATCACATCTTTTTCCAGAGATTTTCCCAGCCTAACCCTTTGAAACTAGGTCCTGTGGTAGGCTCAGTATAAATTATTCCAGGGTGCCCAGTATTCCATTCAATTAATTTGATTTCTCCGGAATCAGTTACCGACACATCCCAACCTATCAACTGTAAATGAGGAATTCGATTGTGAAGCTGTTCACAGCTTTTCACAATTTTGGAATAAAATGGGATAGATTTTCCCTTAAATTTAATTCCACTTTCTGGATGAGATTCTAAAGTTTCCCACTCTGCAGTAATTCCCTTAGAATAGAATTCACCGCTTTCCAAAAAAATAGGGACTCGAATAGAACTTTTTGAATCAATAATATCCATTCCTTTTTGACCAACCCGAAGGCCGGAAAGTATATTTTTAGCCTGTTTTCCTTGCTGTTTGAGAGTGGTAATCCGGATGGTGGCTACTGCATTTGGGCTTAATTCATTTAATATGGAGTGCTGAAAAATCGGGGCTTGAATAACTGAATCTCCGAAGGATCCAAAATCAAATTCGTCAAAATCATCCGGACTTAATTTGATTACTCCATTTCCTTGAAATGAAAAATCTCTTTTGATAAAAACAAAAGGATAATCCTCAAAGCAAGCTGATTTGACCTCATTGAGAGAAACAGGTTCCCCTGAAACTAGAACCCAACTTCCTTTAACAAAATAGGCCAAATCTGGCATCAAATCAGTTTCTAAAATCCTTTTAGATAGCGTTTTGTAAACACTAAGATTCTCAAAATGCCCGTTCAGCCCAGGCGAAATGACTCTCCCCATATAATTATCTGGAATCCAACCTTCTAGAAACTCCCCCCGAAAAGTGGTATATACTTGAAGCCAAGGTGAAAATGCCTTGGACCCAAGGACATCTTGCGCATAGTCATTGCATGCTTTTAGCTGAGAGGGAGAAATACTTTTCCCTTGTTTCGCCAAATTGGCCAAAGCAGCTTCGGCTTTCTCATTAATTTTCTTGTCGAAAAGAGCATTCCATCTCTTTTGCCTTGACTTTCTATATTCTCTCTTTACGAGCTGTATGAGTTTCAAAATGAAATGTCTTTAGGTTGGATCTGAAGTTTTATTATTTTTCTCAAACATAGAGAAAATCTAATTTATCACATCTCTAAATCTTTTGATTGGACTTATTCCCATTGATTGGTTCTTTTGCAGAAAACAGCATTATCCAGAGAACAACTGTCATTACAAACCTTATTTCATTTATCAACACTCATTTTTAGGTTGGCTTGATTGTATGACATTTAATGACCAATTCCAGGGAATATTTTTATTTAAAACCCAGATTATTAATTTTCAGCATGCAAGAAAACCAACGAGTATTTCACTTTCTCTGCCTCCTACTTTTTATAGGTTTATTCATTTCAAATGAGTTAAACGCCCAACAAAAAACCGGACTACTCCGGGTGAGCAAGGTAGTTGACGGAGATACCTTTTGGCTGATCAATGCCCAGGGAGAGGAGGAAAAAATCCGGCTTATCGGAGTGGATAGTCCTGAGGCTAGGAATGCAGGCCGGGTGAAAAAAGAGTATTTCGGTGCCGAAAGTTCTGCCTTTGCCAAGCGCATGCTAGATGGAAAAAGGGTCCGACTCGAATATGACGCACAACGCAAAGATCGCTATCAGCGAACTTTAGCCTATGTCTATCTGGAGGATGGCACTTTCTTCAATGCGCTTCTCGTTCGTGAAGGCTATGCGACAGTGGCCACCTTCCCCCCCAATGTGAAATATGAGAAGCTCTTTATCCGCCTACAACGGGAAGCTCGCTCGAAAAAGAAAGGTCTTTGGAAGTGAAAAAAGCTGATGGATTTTGATATTATTGTTTTTCCCAATTGGTAAAAAGACTTATCATGAGAAAGCCTGAAACACTTTTGAAGATAAATTTAGATGAAGGAAATTGTGACCATATTTTAGAATTTGTTCGAAGCCAAACTGATCATTTATTCGTTTAATGATTAGGGGATTTAGTAAATTTGAAAAAAATCAGATATGGAACTTTCATTAAAAGAAGTCTTTAACGCCGCAAAAAAACAATTTGCAGAGCTTATCAATATTCAGGAATCTGATTTCCGTTTAGAGCAACTTGAATATAAAAAAGATGAAAAGACATGGGATGTAGTCGTTTCTTACCTTCAAGAAAATAAAAATCGAGGAGCTTCTACAGGTTCGATTCTCAGCTTTTTGCCCTATGAAAGAATCTACAAAAGATTAAAAATTGATGAAAACAAAGAAGTTGTAGGGATTTTCATGTTTTCTGAAGCAAAATGATTTTTGTGGATACCAATGCGCTAATTCTTTTGATCGTAGGGTTTATCGATAAAGCTCTAATTTCTTCACATAAGCGCACTTCTATCTATGAACCAATTGACTTTGAAAATTTGACATTTTTAATCGGAGACTTGGAGAAAGTGGTTACTACTCCCAATGTATTGACAGAAGTAGATAACCTCTTGAATAATTTCCAAAAAGGGCATCGATGGGCCTACTATCAAGTGATCCGAGAAATAATTACTAAATCTTCTGAAAAATTTCTTGAAGCAAGAAAGGTGATTGATTTTGATGCTTTTTTGCAACTCGGGTTGACAGACACCGGAATATTAGAAATCTGCAAAAATTGTGATTTGTTGATCACGGGGGATTCCAAACTTGCTGATTACGCAAATGCCTATGGGATAAAAGTGGTGGATTTGGTAAAAATCAGAAATAACAGGTTGAATTGATTCAACCTTATTGAGGTAAGCTCTTTACTTTTTCAATTTTTGAAATCATTTCATCCCAGGTTCCAAATTTCATTTTTCCAGCGTCAAACAAGTCCAATCTTCTTTTTAATTCGGCCTGCTGTCCTGAAGTTAATTCATAGTTAGACTCATTGAATTCACTGACTACCGAAAACAAAAATTTCCAATAATTTGGGATCAGCAGAATCGACTGCTTGATGAAGCTTTTCTTTAAGAACCGAATTTTCCATGCCTTCAAAGTTTATTGAATTTAATTCATAATACGGGTTTCTCCAATGAATGAATAAAAACCACCCCATTTCTGAGGTGGTTTTCGATGAAATTTGAGATTGCAAATCTCGAATAGCTACCGTTTTGTAGGGATCTGAATTATCCCAAAATCTTTGCTGCCAGCCAGTCTCCCACTTGGGAGGTTTTGTAGGCAGTCCCGCCGTCAGCAATATCCTCGGTCACATAGCCCTCAGCCAAGGAAAGATTCACCACATCAGATATGGCATCTGCCTCAGCTTTCATGTCAAATGCATACTCAAACATCATCGCAGCGGACAAGACGGTAGCCAATGGGTTGGCGATGTCTTTTCCGGCAGCCTGAGGATAGGAACCGTGAATCGGTTCAAACAATTTCACCTCAGATCCCAAAGAAGCCGATGGCATCAAACCCATAGAGCCGGAAATCACCGAAGCCTCATCGGTCAGAATATCTCCAAAAAGATTTTCCGTAATCAAGACATCATAGGCTTTGGGCCACTGAATCAGCCGCATGGCTACAGCATCCACAAACTCATATTCCACCTTCACATCCGGGTATTCGGAAGCCAGCTCCTGCACCGTTTCCCTCCACAATCTGGAAGTGGCCATGACATTGGCTTTGTCCACACAGGTCAGGAGTTTCCTTCGCTTTTGCGCAGCTTCAAAACCCATTCTGGCTAAGCGTACAATCTCTTCTTTGCTATATACATTGGTATCGAAAGCCTTGGTGCCCTGCTCATTGCGACCTCTTGGCTCACCGAAATATACCCCACCGGTCAATTCTCTGAAGAAAACAAAATCCACTCCGTCCACCCGCTCCAGTTTCAGCGGTGACTTATGCACCAAAGAAGGAAAAGTAAAGGTCGGACGGACATTAGCAAAAAGTCCCAACTTCTGACGCATTCTCAGCAGTCCCTGTTCAGGTCTTACTTTCGCTTTCGGATCATTGTCATACTTCGGATCGCCAATGGCCCCAAAAAGGACAGCATCTGATGCTGCACAAATCTCATGCGTAGCATCTGGATATGGGTCACCCGTCGCATCGATAGCGCAAGCGCCTACCAGACCTTCCTTGAAGGTGATTTGATGTCCGAATTTTTGGCCAACAGCCTTGACTACTTTGACAGCCTGAGCAATCACCTCAGGTCCGATGCCGTCACCCGGCAACAGCGCGATATTCATTTCCATAA
Source organism: Algoriphagus formosus (assembly GCF_002807035.1). Classification (GTDB taxonomy): domain Bacteria; phylum Bacteroidota; class Bacteroidia; order Cytophagales; family Cyclobacteriaceae; genus Algoriphagus; species Algoriphagus formosus. The sequence continues at coordinate 699,299 of NZ_NIUC01000002.1, forward strand.
TAAGTGGATTCTTCTTTATTGGGTTGGTAATTCATGTTTTCAATGATGTTGAGCATTTTTTCAGTAGCCATCATCGCCGCTACTGTTTGGTCGGGGTCAAGCCCCTTGGTCTTAAATATCTTTCCATAATCCCAGGTAACTACAGTCTCCACAAAAGCGTCGGTCTTACCTCCCGGAGGAATAGAAACATGGTAGTCGACCAGTCTTGGAAGTTCACGGCCTAGGGATTTGTAGATTTTTTTGAGTGCCTTCATGAATGAGTCATACTGTCCGTCTCCTGTAGCACTTTCATCGTAAAACTTCCCGTGGATATTCATCCGAAGTTGTACCGTGGGCTTTAACCCCTTCGAATGCGTCATGTGATAGCCCTCGATACTGATGTGCTTGGATATGGAGTTGTTTTGCAGGACATCCGAAATGATGTAAGGCAAATCCTCCGTGGTCACACGCTCCTTTTTGTCGCCGAGTTCAATTATTCGCTGGGTTACTTTGGTGAGTTCATCTTTCTCTAAAGAAATACCCAGCTCCTCCAAATTCTTCAGAATATTGGCCTTTCCGGAGGTTTTACCCAAGGCATATTTCCGTTGCCTGCCAAATCGCTCTGGCATCAGATCGTTAAAATAGAGGTTCTTTTTATTATCTCCGTCTGCGTGGATTCCCGCGGTTTGGGTGAAGACATTTTCACCTACGACTGGCTTATTTGCAGGAATATGCTGCCCTGAAAACTGCTCCACCAGCTTGGATACACGGAAAATCTTATTTTCTCGCACTCCAATTTCAAAATGGGTAAAATCCTTCACCACAGCCACAATGGACTCCAAAGGAGCATTTCCTGCGCGTTCACCCAAGCCATTCACAGTAGTATGAATTCCGGCTGCACCATGAAGAATAGCCTCCATGACGTTAGCCACAGAAAGATCGTAATCGTTGTGCGCATGAAAGTCAAAATGGGCATTAGGAAAGCGGGAAACGATGAGCTGGAAATAGTCTTTGACCTCTTCCGGAGAAAGCAATCCTAAGGTATCAGGAAGCATGATTCGCTTCACTGGCTGATGATCAAGAAAATCGATTAGGTTTAAGGTGTATTCCTGAGAATTCCGCATTCCATTTGACCAGTCCTCGAGGTACACATTAACTTCAATCCCCTTTTTCTGGGCATAGTTAATACACTCTTCAATTTCTGAAAAATGCTGCTCGGGAGTCTTCTTCAGCTGATGCACCAGATGATTGAGCGATCCTTTCGTAAGTAAATTCAGCACTTTGGCGCCAGCATCCTCGATCCAATCAACTGAAACAGGTGTATCTACAAAGCCCAAAACTTCCACCTGATGGAGATGTCCTTTTTGACCAGCCCATTGAGTGATTTTTTGAACTCCCTCCAATTCTCCTTCTGAAACTCTCGCAGAGGCCACTTCAATCCGGTCTACCTTCAGTTCCTCCAGCAATAGCTTGGCAATTTGAAGCTTCTCTGAAGGCAAAAAGGATACACCTGAGGTCTGCTCTCCATCCCTCAGTGTCGTATCCATGATTTCGACACGTCGTTGGTTCAAACCCTCCAAGGGTTTGAACCCCTTGGAGGGTTGATTTTTGACTTGATTCCTACTTCCCTCCATTTGCTTTTATTTGGATGCTTCGAATGCCTCGATTTCAGAAGACATGTTTAGCAAGTAATCAATATCATCGAAGCCATTCTGCATATTGGCCTTCTTATATTCATTGATGTCAAAAGATTCGGATTCTCCAGTTGCGAGCAGTTTGATTTTCTGTTCGGGCAGGTTGATTTCGATCTCGGACTTAGGATCTGCCTCAATCGCATTGAATAGTTTATCAGCAAATTCAGTAGAAACTGTCACCGGAAGGACTCCAATATTCAGACAGTTATTTTTGAAGATATCTGCAAAAAAGCTGGAAACCACACAGCGAAAGCCATAATCATACAGTGCCCAAACGGCATGCTCCCGGCTGGAACCTGAACCGAAGTTTTTACCAGCAACCAAAATTTTACCAGAATAGGTAGGATCGTTTAGCACAAAATCCTTTTTCGGATTGCCTTCCACGTCATACCGCCAGTCGCGGAAAAGATTGTCTCCAAAGCCTTCTCGTTCAGTTGCTTTCAAAAAGCGAGCGGGGATGATTTGGTCAGTATCCACGTTTTCGGTCGGCAATGGAACTGCCGTATCGCGGAGTATGGTGAATTTATCGTAAGCCATTTTAATTTGTTCAAAGGTTTTTAAGTGGGAAGGTTGAAAGGTGTGTCATCTCAGCTAAGCCTGAAATTCCATTAAGCCCGTATCTCGTATTTCCCACTTCGTATTTAATTTTCAAAGACTTCCCTCGGGTCGGTGATACGCCCGGTGACGGCCACTGCTGCAACTGTCAAAGGAGAGGCAAGCATAGTCCTCGCACCTGGTCCTTGACGACCTTCGAAGTTTCGATTGGACGTAGAAACCGCGTATTTTCCAGCAGGAATCTTATCATCGTTCATGGCTAGGCAGGCTGAACAACCCGGCTGACGAAGTTCGAAACCAGCTTCTTCCAAGATTTTCACCAAGCCTTCTTCATGAGCGAGCTTTTCCACTTCTCTGGAGCCCGGAACAATCCAAGCGGTGATATTATCCGCTTTTTTCTTGCCCTTGACGAATTGTGCTACTGCGCGAATATCTTCGATTCGCCCATTGGTACAGGACCCGACAAATACATAATCGACTTGCTTTCCTTTGACCGGTTCACCCGGCTGGAAGCCCATATAATCCAAAGATTTGAGGTAAGACTTTTTATTGGAGCCTTCCATCCCATCCGTGGTCGGAATAGAGTCTTTAACCTTGATCCCCATTCCCGGATTGGTTCCATAGGTGATCATTGGTTCGATATCAGCAGCATCAAAGTGAAGTTCCTTATCGAAAACAGCCCCATCGTCCGTTTTGAGTGTCTTCCAGTAGGCTACTGCCTTATCCCAATCTTCCCCTTTTGGTGCATATTGTTTACCTTTTAGGAAAGCAAATGTTGTCTCATCCGGAGCAATCAAACCTCCTCTGGCGCCCATTTCGATGGACATGTTGCAAATGGTCATCCGAGCTTCCATGGAGAGGTTTCGGATCGCCGATCCTGCATATTCCACAAAATAGCCGGTAGCCCCAGCGGCAGAGATTTTGGAAATGATGTAGAGAATGATGTCTTTGGAGGTCACTCCTTTTCCAAGTTCTCCTTCTACAGAGATTCGCATTTTCTTTGGCTTGGACTGCATGATGCACTGCGTCGCTAGCACCATTTCCACCTCAGAAGTACCGATACCAAAGGCAATCGCTCCAAAGGCCCCATGCGTAGAAGTATGTGAATCGCCGCAAACGATGGTCATCCCAGGTTGGGTTACTCCCAATTCCGGTCCGATTACGTGGACAATTCCGTGATGAGCAGATCCCAAATCATGGAGCTCAATGCCGTATTTTGCGCAATTTTGGCGAAGTCGCTCCACTTGCATCCGAGAAAGCTTGTCCTTGATCGTCTGATCCTGATCTATCGTCGGAACATTGTGATCTGGAGTTGCTATCGTCCGATGAGGATATTTTACGCCAATGCCTCTTTTCTCCAAATTCAAGAAAGCTACAGGGGAGGTAACTTCATGGATAAAATGCTTATCAATGAAGAACACATCTGGCCCCGCAGGTACCGATTTCACGACATGTGAATCCCAGATTTTATCAAATAATGTTGTCTTTTCCATAATTAGGCAGTCACGTATTCTTTGACTGGTATTTTGTTTAATGCATCCACAAATGCTTGAGCAGATGCCAATACGATATCTTGGTTGGAAGCAAAGCCGTAGTAAGGCTTGTCGGATTTGATGACACGCATGTGGACTTTTGCCACATCATTGGAGCCATGGGTCATGGCTTGAATCAGAAATTCTTCCAAATCAACTTGGGGTTGGACGACTTTTTCGATAGCTGTCAAAACAGCATCTACAGGACCAACTCCGGTTGCTGAAGCTTCATGGGATTCATTACCGATTTTCACTTTTACTTGTGCGTTGATCTCACCATTAGAAGAATAAGTCACTTCTTCCAATTCGATGAAATTGGATTCATCCATGTACTTACCTACCAGCTCCAGCAAATCTTTTCTACCAATATCTCGCTTTGAATCAGCCAAAAGCAAAAACTCTTCGTAGACTTTGCGAAGCTCTTCGCCTTCTAATTCCACACCCAAGGCATCTAGATGATGCTTCAAGGCAGCTCTCCCGGATCTTGCAGTCAGGACAATCGAAGACTCCTCCACCCCGACCTCTTTGGGATCGATGATTTCGTAGTTTTCTCTGTGCTTCAAGACACCGTCCTGATGAATCCCTGAGGAGTGAGCAAAGGCATTTCTACCTACAATCGCCTTATTAGGCTGTACAGGCATATTCATCAGTTTGGATACCAATCGGCTGGTTTGGTAAATCTTCTGCGTAACGATATCCGTGTGAACAGGAATGGACTGATGACATTTGATAGCCATCACCACCTCCTCCATGGAAGTATTTCCGGCACGCTCTCCGATTCCATTGATCGTCACTTCAACCTGCCGGGCACCATTTTGAACACCAGCCACCGTATTGGCGGTAGCCATCCCCAAATCATTGTGACAATGGGTGGCTATGATCGCCTTGTCTATATTGGGAACTCGATTTTTGAGATTTGCGATAAAGCCCCCATACTGCTCTGGTAAACAATAGCCGGTGGTATCCGGAATATTCACCACAGTAGCTCCGGCTTTGATGACCTCTTCAATGATTTTACAAAGAAAATCAGGCTCCGAACGCCCGGCATCTTCTGCATAAAACTCCACATCCTCCACAAACTGCTTGGCAAATTTCACAGCTGCCACCCCACGGCGGATGATCTCATCCGGAGTGGAACGGAGCTTGTACTGAATATGATAGGGAGAAACCCCAATACCCGTGTGAATTCGGCCTTTTTTGGCATACTTGAGTGCCGCTGCAGCTACTTCGATATCCTTTTCTACCGCACGTGAGAGGGCACAAATGATCGGATTGGAAACAGCTTTCGAAATCTCCTGCACAGAATTGAAATCACCTGGGCTAGAGATGGGAAATCCTGCCTCAATTATATCAACTCCTAGTTCTTCTAGGGCCTTTGCCACGATAATTTTCTCCTGGGTATTCAGCTGACACCCTGGCACTTGCTCCCCGTCTCGCAGGGTTGTATCAAATATCCACAGCTTCTCACTCATGATCTTTGGGTTTAAATTTGGGGTTTAATTATTTTCTGGTCTCAACTGACGGACGACCGCACCGGCCTGCCACATTTCAGACTCGCGCAATTCTTTCAACTCAGCCTCCAGCTTTTCTCTGTAATCTGACTTCGAATTAGAGTCAATGGATTTTTGAGCCTCTTTACCTGTTTTGACAGAATCATACAATGCCTCAAAAACAGGCTTGGTTGCATCCCGGAAAGGCTTCCACCAATCTAAAGCACCTCTTTGAGCCGTAGTGGAACAGTTGGCATACATCCAATCCATTCCATTTTCTGCTACCAAAGGCATCAAAGACTGCGTCAACTCCTCTACTGTCTCATTGAAAGCTTCGGATGGAGTATGACCATTTGCTCTCAAAACCTCATATTGGGCAGCAAAAATCCCTTGGATCGCTCCCATCAAAGTCCCTCTTTCACCGGTGAGGTCAGAAGTAACTTCACGGTAAAAATCTGTTTCGAAAAGGTATCCTGACCCTACGCCAATACCTAAGGCAACGACACGATCCTTAGCCTTGCCTGTTGCATCTTGGTAAATCGCATAAGAGGAATTCAATCCACGACCCTCTACAAACATTCTTCTCAAAGAGGTCCCAGACCCTTTTGGCGCAACCAAAATCACGTCTACATCTGCAGGAGGTATGATTCCTGTTTTATCCTTATAAGTCACACCAAATCCATGCGAGAAGTATAATGCCTTTCCAGGAGTCAGGTGTTTTTTCACTGTTGGCCAAAGGGCAATTTGTCCAGCATCTGACAGCAAAAACTGAATGATCGTACCTTTTTCACAGGCTTCTTCGATCTCAAAAAGCGTCTCGCCAGGAACCCACCCGTCCGATACGGCTTTATCCCAAGTTTTGGAATTTTTACGCTGACCTACGATGACGTTGAATCCATTGTCTTTAAGGTTCAAAGCCTGTCCTGGGCCTTGGACACCATAGCCAATGACTGCGATCACCTCATCCTTGAGTACTTCTCTGGCTTTCTCCAGTGGGAATTCCTCACGGGTCACCACATTTTCTTCAACATTGCCGAATTTTAATTTCATGATTCTAAAATTAGGTTTAATAGATTGATTTTTAATGTTTTATGATAAATACTGATCAATTGTTCGCATTCGTTTCGCGACAGCAACTCTGCCTGATCTTGCAAATTCGAGAAGACCATAGCCCTTCAGAATTTCCAGCAACTCCTGGGTTTGTTCTTTATGTCCTGCCACTTCCAGCACGACAAATTCCTGCTCTGCCGAAATGATTTTTGCATGATGCTGTCGAATGATTTTCTCTAAGCTTCCATCCAAGCGAGCAACAGGGATCTTGTAAAGTGCAATCTCCTGATAGACCACGCCGGAATCTTCATGATAAAATGCCTTGATGACATCAATGATTTTTTCAATTTGATTGACGAGATGAACTACCATTTCTTCGGAGGTAGTCACTTCGATCGTAATCCGATGAATCCCATCCACACTGCTTTCAGAAGCAGTCAACGCATCGATATTGATCCCTCTTCGAGTGAAGATGATAGTGATCCGATTGAGAATTCCGATAAAATTCTCCGTAATGACGAAAATAGTATAGCGTTTCATAGGGGGATTTTTTTAAGAAAGTCGGACTTCTTCTACCGAGCATCCGGTAGCGATCATCGGGAATACATTATCTTCTTTCTCCACCACCACTTCCAAGAAATAGGGGCCGTCATGAATCAACATATCTTCAATAGATTCCGTGAGCGTATTTCTTTCGGTTACCTTTTGAGCTTTAATGCCATAGGCTTCTGCCAGTTTGATGAAATCCGGATTGTCCAATTCAGTGAATGAGTAGCGTTTATCAAAAAACATCTGCTGCCACTGACGGACCATTCCCAGGTAATTATTATTGAGCAGGACAATTTTGACGGGCGCCTTGGTCTGCATGATAGCACCCAACTCCTGAATGGTCATCTGAATACCTCCATCCCCGACTACACAGATTACCTGTCTGGAATAGTCATGGAGCTGTGCTCCTAAAGCCGCTGGAAGTGCAAAACCCATGGTTCCTAAACCTCCTGAAGTAATCTGGGTCCGTGTCTTCTTATAGTGAAAATAGCGCCAAGCAATCATTTGGTGCTGTCCCACATCGGTTACCAAAACAGCATCATCTGCCTTGTAGCGATTGATTTGACTGATTACCTCACCCATGGTAAGGCCCACTTTGGTCGGAGTGATATCATGCTGCATCACAGCTTCCTTTTCCATCTGCTCCAACTCACGAAACTTCCCAAGCCATTCCGGATGGGACCCTTGCTCTACCGCTTCGGTCAGCATGGAAAGACTTTCCTTACAGTCTCCCAAAACTCCTACTTCAACTTTGACATTTTTATTAATCTCAGCGGCGTCCAACTCCAGATGAATGACTTTTGCCTGCTTGGCATAGCGCTTCAGATCTCCGGTCACCCGATCATCAAATCGCATTCCTACCGCAATAAGAACATCGCATTGATTGGTCAGCAGGTTGGGAGCATAATTTCCGTGCATACCGAGCTTACCCACATAATTTGGATGATCCTCAGAAAGTGCCCCTGATCCCAAAAGGGTAGAAGCAGCAGGAATACCTGTTTTATCTAAGAAAAACTTCAACTCGGTCTCAGCTTTTCCCAAGACCACGCCCTGCCCAAAAAGCAAATAGGGTCGCTTAGCCTGCTTGATCAATTCTGAAGCTTTCTGAATAGCATTTGGGTCTATTGGCTGATGAACTTTGTAAGATCTGAAGCCTAAGCAAGGCGTGTAGTTCATCTGCCCAAAGTCTACCTGAGCATTTTTTGTAATATCAATCAATACCGGTCCGGGACGCCCAGACCTAGCGATATAAAAGCCCTTTGCAATAGCAGGTGCAATATCTTCCACTCTTCTCACCTGAATATTCCATTTCGTCCCAGGCATAGAAATACCGACCACATCCGTCTCCTGAAAGGCATCTGTACCCAAAAGGTGTGCGGCAACTTGCCCAGTAATACAAACCAAGGGGGTGCTGTCGATCTGCGCATCAGCCAGCCCCGTGATCAAATTAGTCGCTCCGGGGCCTGAAGTAGCCAAGCAGACTCCGACTTTTCCAGAAACTCGGGCATAGCCTTGTGCTGCATGGATAGCACCCTGCTCATGCCGAGTCAATACGTGCTTGATCTGCTCATGATAATCGTACAAGGCATCGTATACAGGCATGATTGCGCCTCCAGGATACCCAAAGATAATTTCTGCTTGCTCTGCGATTAGGGACTGCACAACTATGTCTGCCCCACGAATCATGGATTCTTCCTTCATAGACTTTAGAATTTATCGGTTACGCAGCCTTCTGATGCGGTTGCCACGAGTTGATTATATTTTTTCAGGGTACCCTGCAATCCTTCAATTTTCTTGGGTGACCAGGATTTTTTGCGCTCCGCAAACTCTTCTTCACTCACTTGCACTGAAAGCTCAAAATTATTCGCATCGATTGTGATGACATCTCCGTCTTTTAAGAGTCCAATGGGACCTCCACACCAAGCCTCCGGGGTAACGTGTCCCACTACAAAGCCATGCGTTCCGCCAGAAAATCTTCCGTCAGTAATTAGAGCTACATCTGAACCCAAGCCCGCTCCAATGATCATGGAGGTTGGTTTAAGCATCTCTGGCATTCCAGGAGCTCCTTTTGGACCGACATTTCGAACTACCACTACATCTCCAGCCTGCACCTTGTGATCCCGTATGGCATTATTAGCCTCCAATTCAGAATCGAAAACTTTGGCTGGACCCGTGAATGAAACCCCTTCCTTTCCAGTGATCTTCGAAACTGCCCCTTCAGGAGCAAGATTTCCTTTGAGAATGCATAGATGACCGGTTTTCTTAATGGGCTGATCGATTGGCCGAATACAATTGACCAAGGATGGTATGATAGGGTCGATATTTTCCAGATTTTCGGCTAGAGTCTTACCGGTGACGGTCATACAGTCTCCATGGAGCATTCCTTGATCTAGCATGAATTTCATGAAAGCTGGAAGCCCACCTTGTTCATGAAGGTCTTCCATCAGGAATTTTCCGGAAGGTTTGAAATCTCCTAACAATGGGGTGATATCATTTACAGCTTTGAAGTCTTCAAGTGTAAAATCTACTCCAGCCGTACGCGCAATCGCCAGGATATGCATCACTGCATTGGTACTTCCACCCAGAGCTACAATGACTCGTACAGCATTTTCAATGCTTTTTCGTGTGACGATATCCTTTGGTTTGATATCTTTTTCAAGTAGGATTTTGATGTATTTGCTGACCTCTCTACACTCTCGGAGTTTCTCAGGGGAGTTGGCAGGATAGGAAGCTGAATAAGGAAGAGACATTCCCATAGCTTCTGCAGCAGATGACATGGTGTTGGCGGTATACATCCCCCCACAGGCACCTGCTCCGGGGCAAGCATTTCGGATCACTCCATCATAGTCTTCATCTGAGATCGTTCCTTGGATCTTTTTCCCAAATGCCTCAAATGCAGATACGATGTTCAGTTTCTCACCTTTATAATTGCCCGAGGCAATCGTCCCACCATAAACCATAATCGATGGGCGGTTGATGCGAAGCATTCCCATGATCGCCCCGGGCATATTTTTATCACATCCTGCTACTGCCACACAGGCATCAAAGGAGTGACCTAAAATGAATGACTCAATCGAATCTGCAATGATCTCTCTAGAAACCAAGGAATAACGCATTCCCAACGTCCCCATGGAAGTACCATCCGAAATCCCAATGGTATTGAAAACCAAACCGGTCAAATCATGCTCTTGAGTAGTTGATTTGATCTCAGCAGCAAAGTCATTGAGGTGCATGTTGCAGGGATTGCTTTCATAGCCACAGCTTGCAATTCCTACAAAAGGCTGCATTAATTTCTTGTCAGATAGACCAGTGGCATACAGCATTGCTTTGCCTGCCGGATGCTCGGGATTATCAGAGATTTCCCAACTATATTTTTTAAGGTTTTTCATAGGGATATAAAAAAAGTGCCTTCATGTAATGAGGCACTTACAGATTTTTTATTTTGATATAGTCTAGTGCCTCACCTTAGTATCCTAGGAGAATAATAATGCTAAGCAAAAAGACCACTCGATTCATAGATTTTGGGTTGAGCTGCTGTGAATTCGAAATTTTGTCAAATTTAAGTTTCATGAAGGAGACTAACAATATTTAATTCGCTTAAAAATCTTTAACACAGAATATAAATTATCGCAATATGAATTTTTATAGAATTTTATTCTTATAAAAGAACTTTTTATGCTTATTATTCTATTTGAAATATATTTTTTTTCAAAAAACAGAATTTTATACTGAATTGACTTTTTTTTAATAAAAAGTGAAAAAGATTCCATTTTTATCAATCGAAGAGATCAATCGCCTTATTTTTCCTAATCTTTCCAAGATTAACTTAAAAATATTCAAAGATCGAATTGTAAACTTTTCAGTCTAAAATCCACTTAATTTGCGGAAAGCTCTCGATATGATCACTTTCCCTAATGCAAAAATTAACCTCGGACTGCATATCCTAGGAAAAAGAAAGGATGGATACCACGAAATCGAAACTTGCATGGTTCCTATCCCTCTTCTGGATGCCTTAGAAATCATCTTGGATAAAAAAGGCGGCTGGGAAAGCACCGGAATCCCTATCCCAGGTGAGGCCAAAGACAATTTGATTTTAAAAGCAGAAAAGCTACTGAGAAAAGATTTTCAGGGGCTACCACAACTCAAAATCCACCTTCATAAAAATATACCAATGGGTGCTGGTCTCGGTGGGGGTTCGGCTGACGGAGCTTTCGCTTTGAAATTGATGAATAATCTTTTTGACCTTCATCTCGATGACTACTTTCTAGAGGAATATGCAGCACAGCTTGGAAGCGATTGTCCTTTTTTTATCGAGAATACGCCAAAAATCGCCCGTGGTCGGGGTGAAATCCTCAGTCCCTCAAAGGTATCTCTTGCAGGAAGCTATCTGGTCTTAATCAATCCGGGAATTCACATCGGCACCAAAGAGGCCTACTCAGGCGTCCACCCTGCTGCACCCAAAGTGAAGATTGAGGAGGTTATAGCAGACCGAAGTAGATGGAAAGATGAATTGGTCAATGATTTTGAACCAAGTATTTTTAGAAACCATCCTGAAATAGCCGCCATCAAAAGCCAACTGTACAAGGCTGGTGCCTACTACGCAGCTATGTCCGGTTCCGGTTCCAGTGTATTTGGCCTTTTCGAAACAAAGCCAAGTGAAATTGATTTTCCTGATAATTATTTTTGTTTTGAAAAAGAACTTTAAATCCCAAAAGCCTTCAAAAAGAAAACATCTACTTCAGATCGATTCTGCAAAAGCCAATTAATATCAAAAATCAAGATCTGGCTTAAAAAAATGGCTTACAAAAAATCCTTTCAACGAGCCAAAAAAGATCCCCAGATTATTGAGCTTGCAGAATGGGGAATGGATGATTACGCGAAGCAGCTGGATGATTTTAACCCAAAGTCCTCACAGCTTTTCTCCGCTTATTCCAATAATTCAGTACTGGATAAATCAAAACCGAAACCAGAATAATCAAGGTCCCCAGATAAAACTCCGGGGTCATTTTTTCCTTTTCTCCAAAGATCAATACTGCCAACACAATCCCATAGACGGGTTCCAAATTAATCGTCAGATTGATGGAGAATACGGTCAGTCGCTTCATCAAATCCACCGAAACGGAAAAAGCATAGACTGTACATACTCCTCCTAACACTAGCAGCCAAAACCAATCCATACCCTGCCAGGTCCATTGAATACCAGCACCATCGGTCAGCCAAACAGAATAAACAGGCATGAATAACAGAATTGCCAAACAGGCTCCAGTCATCTCATAAAAGGTGATTTGATAGGGATCGTGACGCTTGGTCAGTCGACCATTAATGACAGAAAAGCAAGCCGCCAAAAAGGCCGAAGCCAAAGCCATGGATAGCCCTAGCCAATATCCTGTTTCAAATTTGAAAATGACCAAGAGGCCGGAGATCACCAGTAAACCCAATGCCACCTCGTACCACTTGATTTTTGCTTTATTGAAAAACGGCTCGACAAATGCTGTCCACAGCGAGGTCGTGGCCATTCCAGCTAAGCAAACGGAAACTGTGGAAACCCGCGCTGACCAAAAAAACAGAATCCAGTGCAAGGCGATCAGTACCCCGGTACCCAACACTTTCCACATCTGATGAGGAGGAATAAGGATATTTTTCTTTTTCCAGGTAAATAGCAGAGCAACGCCAATTGAGGCGATGAGCGTTCGGTAAAAAACCAGTTCAAAAGCCGGTAGAGAAATTAAAACTCCAAGAATAGCTGTAAAACCCCATATCAAGACAATGAGGTGGAGTAAAAGATAATCTTTCAGTGAGGCCTGCATTTATCGCGGGACGGTTTTATAAAGCACTAGACCTACCGAAGCAAAAATGATATTGGGGAGCCAAACAGCAAAAATGGGGTACTCGGATCCATTTTCGGCAAAGGTTCTGGATAGGATAAATAGCAAGATGTAGATAAAAGCCATCAAAAAGCCCATGGCAATCTGAAAGCCTGAACCACCCCGAGTCTTCCGAGCCGACATAATTACTCCGATGAAAGTCAAAATCAAGGCAGCAAAGGGAGACATAAACCGAACGTAGCGCTCGATTTTGTAATAGGCCACATTATCAGCTCCCCGATCCTCCAAAATCCGGATTTGTCGGCTGAGTTGAGGTAATTTGAGTGTCTCGTGATGATTCTCCGGTACTCCAAAGTCCTCTGGAACGATCGAAAGCACGGTATCCAATTCGGTACCTACCGACCATTTTTCACCCTCCTCCTTCAATTCTCGGAGTCTCCAGTTTTTCAAAGTCCAGGCATTCTTTGCGGTATCCCATTCTATCCGGTCAGATGAAAGCTTGGCTAGCATCTCGCCGTCTCGGATAGTTTCCAATGTGAAATTATAGCCAGTGCTGTTAGTCTTAAAGAATCGACTCAAATATGCGTAGCTATCCTCCCCTACCTTGATGTGAATGTTTTGCTCATTTTGAGGGGCTCCTTTTTCCAGATACACTAAGCGAAAAACCGTAAGATTTTCGGTAGCTGTAGGCAGTACCCAACCATTTAGTAAAAAGCTTACGCCTCCGATCAAAGCTGCGGAGAATAGAAAAGGGAAAAGCAAACGAACAAAGCTTACCCCACTTCCAAGTATGGCGATAATCTCGGTTCGTCCAGCCATTTTGGAAGTGATGAAAATAACCGAAATAAATACTGTAATCGGTGTGAGGAGATTATTCAAGTAAAGTCCATAGTTACCCATGTACTTAAGTATCTCGACCGTAGGCACTTGATTTTGGATGTATTTGTCATTCTTTTCCGTAAAATCCAGTACCAAAACCACCAAAATCAACATCAAGACCACAAAGAAATAGGTCTTCAAAAAATCTTTGATAATGAGTCGATCGATCAGTTTCATGTTAGAGACGAGTGCTTACTTTTTTGACCATCTGGTTTTTCCAGCTAGCAAAATCACCGGCTAAAATATGATTTCTTGCCTCTTTTACTAACCACAGATAGAAAGACAAGTTGTGAATACTGGCGATTTGTGCAGCCAAAATTTCCTTAGAAATTGTTAAATGACGCAAATAGGCCTTCGAATAAAAAGTACTCGCATAATTTCCTATGGCGGGATCGATAGGAGTGAAATCATCTTTCCACTTTTCATTTCGAATGTTGATGATCCCTTCTGAGGTAAAAAGCATCCCGTTTCGGGCATTTCTCGTCGGCATTACGCAGTCAAACATATCGATCCCAAGTGCGATGCACTCCAGAATATTGGCCGGAGTTCCCACCCCCATCAGGTAGCGAGGTTTATCCCTCGGTAAAAGATCCGTGACGATCTCGGTCATTTCGTACATCATTTCAGCAGGTTCTCCTACAGAAAGACCACCTATTGCATTTCCTTCTCGACCTTGCTCGGCGATGAATTCCGCACTTTGCTTTCGCAAATCCTTGTAAACAGATCCCTGTACGATCGGAAATAGTGTTTGATTGTATCCGTATTTTCCTTCCGTAGAGTCAAATCGTTCGGTACAGCGCTTGAGCCAGCGATGCGTCATTTCCATGGACTTTCTCGCATAGCCATACTCGCAAGGATAGGGCGTGCACTCATCAAAAGCCATGATGATATCCGCTCCGATAGTCCGCTGAATGTCCATCACATTTTCTGGAGTGAAATTGTGCTTTGATCCATCAATATGGGATTTGAAGGTCACCCCTTCTTCTTTAATCTTTCGTGTCCCGGCAAGCGAAAAAACCTGATACCCTCCCGAGTCCGTCAAAATCGGCCGATCCCAGCCATTGAATTTGTGAAGACCTCCGGCTTTTTCCAGAATATCCAATCCTGGCCGCAGATATAGATGGTAAGTATTTCCCAAAATAATCTGGGCTTGCACATCCTCCTTAAGTTCCCGCTGATGGACAGCCTTGACAGTACCTGCCGTTCCGACTGGCATAAAGATGGGCGTCTCGATCTTTCCATGGTCTGTTTCCACCAGTCCTGCCCTGGCTTTGGATTGAGGATCTTCCTGTGCTAAAGTGAACTTCATCGAAGGATTATTTTGATTGGGTGGCCAAAAAAGAGCCGTGACAAAATTATCTCTTTATTCCTAAACGAATGCTGAAATTGATTTTATATTTGCCGAGCACAACTAAACTATGGCCCTTCTTTTACTCTGGATTCTATTTGGACTTGGCATTTTTATTCAGCTGATTTATTTGTTACCCATATTTGGGAAAGTCGCATTTTTCAAGGCAAAACCAGACAGTAATTCTGAAAATACCGAAGGTGTTACCGTCTTGATCGCCGCTCATAATGAGTTCAAAAACCTAAAACGGCTGATTCCTCAACTATTTGAGCAGGATTATCCCAACTTTGATGTCTTGGTGGTCAATGATCGAAGTAGGGATAGAACGGGACGTCTTTTGGAAGACCTGATGAGTCAGTATCCCAAACTCCGCACCGTCACGGTGAAATATACCCCTGACCATGTGACCGCAAAGAAATATGCGCTTACTCTCGGTATCAAAGTGGCCAAAAATGACGTCATCTTATTGACTGACGCAGATTGCATCCCTGCGTCCGATCAGTGGATTCGTAAAATGACCCAGCCCGTTAGAAATCAAAATATGACCTTTTCGATTGGGTACTCCGGCTATGAGCAGCAAAAGGGATTCCTTAACCGATGGATACAATTCGAAACGCTCAAAACAGCGCTTTTGTATCTATCCTTTGCCAAGTGGAAAAGCCCATTTATGGGAGTTGGTAGAAATCTTTGTTACCGACGTAGTTTTTTCATGGAAATCAAAGCTTTCAAAGACCTTTGGCATCTCGAGGGTGGTGACGATGACCTGTTGATCAACCGTTATGCCACCGGAAAAAACACCCGTGCGGTTTTGGATGCAGATGCAAGGACTATTTCTATTCCCAAGGAGAACTGGAAGGATTACTTTTCTCAGAAAAAAAGACATTTAAATATCGGAAAGCACTATTTGACGCAAGACAAGCTAAAAATCGGTTGGTATGCCTTTTCCCACCTTTTATTCTGGGCTGGAGCCATAGGTTTATTTATTTATTTGGCTTTGGAGCAGAAATGGGAACAAATTGCGATCGTTTTCGGTATATTTCTCATGAGGCTTCTGCTACTCACTTGGGTATTTTCCAAGGCCAACAGAAATCTCAATGGTCACAAAAATCCATCAAACACCTTAATCAATGACTTTTTGTATTTAGGTTATTTTTGGATTTTGGGGCCAATATCCCATCAGTCAAAGGACATCAAATGGAACTAAACCAACGTGGATTTTCTAAGAAAGCGCTCGAAGACTTCGATCTAATCGATCAAGCCGTAGAGGAAAAGGATCAGCAAGCTTATGCAGCTTTGATGAAGCGCTACAAGAAGGCTGTTTACTTCATGATCCTCAAGATGATCCGAGATGCCGATGATGCCGAGGATTTGACCATGGAGGCATTTGCCAAAGCCTTCAAAAACCTACATCGATTCAAAAAAGACTACACCTTTTCCACTTGGCTTTTCCGGATTGCGACCAATAATGCCATCGATTTTATCCGTAAGAAAAAGCTCAAAACCATGAGCCTAAATACCACCATGTCCGATGACAGCGGTAACTCAGTGACCATCGATGTAGAAGACGATGACAACAATCCGCAGGATGAATTCATCAAGTCTCAGCGGATCGAAATGGTGCGGATTTTTGTCGATAAGCTTCCAGCCAAATACCGCAAATTGGTACAACTTCGATACTTTGATGAGCTTTCTTACGAAGAGATCGCCCAAGAACTCGAAAAGCCACTCGGAACGGTCAAAGCACAATTGCACCGCTCCCGAGAACTATTATATGAAATCGCCTCCGGCAAAGAAAAGCACATCTGATGAACTCCGGCACCGAGCTGATTCTTTCCTATTTTCCTAATCTAACCGAAAAGCAGATCGAGCAATTCGATCGCTTAGAGGAACTTTATGCTGATTGGAATGCAAAAATAAATGTGATCAGCCGCAAGGACATGGATCAGTTTTACATCCATCATGTCCTTCATTCCTTGGGAATAGCACAAGTCATGCGATTTCAGCCTGGCACCAAAGTACTCGATATCGGTACGGGAGGAGGATTTCCGGGAATTCCATTAGCCATTCTTTTTCCAGAGACTCACTTTCACCTAGTGGACTCGATTGGAAAAAAAATTACGGTTGTGAAAGAGGTAGCCAAAGCCCTTAAGCTTAGCAATGTAGAAGCCCAACAAGCCCGGGCGGAGACATTAGTACGGAAATATGATTTTGTGATCAGCCGCGCCGTGACCCGCATGATCAATTTTTATCCTTGGGTCAAAGGAAAAATCAAGCGAGAGGATTTTAATGAATTTCCCAATGGCATCCTTTACCTCAAAGGAGGCGATGTGGATGAGGAAATGGAGGAAACAGGCAAATCCTATGTAACCTACCACTTAAGCGACTATTTCAAGGAAGATTTTTTTGAGACCAAAAAGGTGGTCTATATGCCTTGGGAGGACAAAAGATAACAAAGTGTATCTTTGAAGATGCAGTTTAGGTCTAAAAGTGTACCTTATAAAGTACATCTTATCTTTTTACTTTTCTCGAAATTATGCTGAGCAATTTCTCAAGATTTTTATGATTTAGGTCCCAGTAGTCCCCAAATACGTCTGTCCAATTTCAAAATAAAATTTCATTATTCTTTGACATTCAATGAGTTAAGTTTAATGTGAAGAAAATCAATATCTTATCGAAATTCTGAGACAATTCCCGCCGCTCCACTTTTTTGACTGATCGAATTACCCTAATTTGAAGCCTCAATTTTCTGTGCTGTATGTATATTATTTTCGATACCGAAACCACCGGTTTACCCCGCGATTACAATGCTCCCATGTCCGATGTGGACAACTGGCCTCGGCTGGTTCAGCTGGCCTGGCAACTGCATGATGCTAAGGGTAAACTGATATCCAATCATAACTACATCGTCAAACCAGAGGGTTTTACTATTCCCTATAATGCCGAAAAAGTCCATGGAATCTCCACCAAGAGAGCTCTCGCTGAAGGATATGACCTGAAAGAGGTTTTGGCGATTTTTGAGAAGGATGTCGCTGAGGCCAAGCATCTGGTCGGTCATAATATCGAATTTGATATTAACGTGGTCGGGTCCGAATTTATCCGAGCAGAATTGGGAATGCCGCTAACGGCCAATCCACTCGATACCAAGGATATTTCCACGGAGTTCTGTGCGATTCCAGGGGGAAAAGGCGGAAAATTCAAATGGCCTACCCTCACTGAATTGCATCAAAAACTATTTGGTAAAGGCTTTGGCGATGCCCACGATGCCGCCTATGATGTGGATGCCACGGCACGCTGTTTCTTTGGCTTGATAACCCATGGAGTACAAAAGCCTGAGGAAGGTATCAGTATCCAGGAAGTCGTCTATGAAGCACCCGATCTAGCAGAAGCAAATTTCGCTCAGGCCAAAGACGAACAGAAAGTTGCAGCCAAGGAAGTTCTGAAACAAGCCGGGAAAGCGGATATCTCTGAATTGGTCGATGTACCTTTTACGCATCTCCATGTCCATACTCAGTATTCAGTTCTACAGGCTACTTCGGAAATACCTGCCCTGATTGCCAAGGCAAAGTCCATGAATATGCCTGCCATCGCTATGACAGATCATGGCAATATGATGGGGGCTTTCAATTTTGTGAAATCTGCCATGGTAGCAGATATCAAACCCATTATCGGCTGTGAATTCAACCTGTGTCGGGATCGAAAAAACAAATCCAACAAGGATGATGGATACCAAACGGTCCTACTAGCCAAAAACAAGGCCGGTTATCACAATCTCGCCAAATTAGCTTCCTATGCCAATATTGAGGGTTTTTATTACCTCCCAAGAATTGACAAAGAAGTACTTGTGCAGTACAAAGGCGATCTTATCGCGACCACCGGCGGTCTCTGGGGAGAGATTCCTTTTTTGATTTTGAATGTGGGCGAAACGCAGGCAGAGGAGGCCTTTATCTGGTGGAAAGAGCAGTTTGGAGAGGATTTCTACGTCGAGCTCAACCGACACGGGATTCCTGAGGAGGAAAAAGTCAATGAAGTACTTTTAGAATTTGCCCGCAAATACAATGTCAAGTATTTCGCAGCAAACAACACCTATTACAATGACAAAGCAGATGCTAAAGCGCATGATATTTTGCTTTGTGTGAAAGACGGTGAATTGGTGGAAAAGCCGAAGAAATACATCGGAAAGCGAGGAAGGGAATATCGATATGGACTTCCCAACGATGAATTTTACCTCAAGTCTCCTGAGGAGATGAAAAAGCTTTTCGCTGATCTTCCAGAGGCCATCGAATGTACGCACGAGATTGTCGAAAAAATAGAGGCATACAAGCTTGCCCGAGAAGTACTGCTTCCAAAATTTGACATACCCGAGGAGTTCAAAGACCCTCAGGATGAAGTGGACGGTGGCAAGCGTGGTGAGAACGCTTTTCTCCGCCACCTGACTTATGAAGGAGCAAAGAAACGATACAAGGAAATTACCCCTGAGATCCAAGAGCGATTGGATTTCGAATTGGAGACCATCGAGCGAACAGGTTATCCGGGTTACTTTTTGATTGTACAGGACTTTACCCGAGCAGCTCGGGATATGGGCGTATCAGTCGGCCCGGGTCGGGGTTCGGCAGCAGGATCAGCCGTAGCTTATTGTATTGGAATCACCAATGTGGACCCGATCGAGTATGACCTCCTTTTTGAGAGATTCTTGAATCCGGATCGGGTATCTCTTCCCGATATTGATATTGACTTTGACGATGAAGGTCGTGGACGGGTCATCGACTATGTGATCAAAAAGTACGGTAGCAATCAAGTAGCCCAAATCATTACCTACGGTACCATGGCTGCCAAATCAGCCATCCGAGACACGGCGAGAGTTTTGAACTTGCCCCTCCAGGAAGCAGGCCGACTGGCTAATTTGGTGCCTGACTTGAAATTGAAAGTGCTTTTTGACCTGGCGAAAAATAAATCTGCCTTGGCGGATAAATTGAAGGGACAGGGTGAACTGATCCAAAAAGCCGAAGAACTACTGAAAATCGCACAGGGTCAGGATGATTCTGCCAAAACTGTCAATCAGGCAACCGTATTGGAAGGTTCCGTTCGAAATGTAGGAATCCACGCCTGTGGTGTAATCATCACGCCGGACGACATCACCAATTTTGTTCCGGTAGCTTTAGCCAAGGATTCCGAGATGGTTTGCACCCAGTTTGACAACTCCGTGGTCGAATCAGCTGGCTTGCTCAAAATGGACTTTTTGGGACTCAAAACCCTCACTCTGATCAAGGATGCGATCAAAATTGTGAAGGAGCGACATGGAATTCAGCTTGATGCGGATGCTTTTCCGATAGACGACGAGAAGACTTATGAGCTTTTTCAGCGGGGTGAAACAGTCGGTATTTTCCAGTACGAATCCGCTGGCATGCAGAAGTACATGCGGGAACTGAAACCTACCGCATTTGCCGATTTGATTGCTATGAATGCCCTGTATAGACCAGGACCTTTGGCTTACATTCCAGAGTTTATCGATCGAAAGCATGGCAAAAAAGAGATTAGCTATGACCTGGATGATATGCAAGAATATCTCGAGGAGACATACGGGATTACGGTCTACCAAGAGCAAGTAATGTTGCTTTCGCAAAAATTGGCTGATTTCACCAAAGGTGAGGCCGACGTACTTCGAAAGGCCATGGGTAAAAAGCAAAAGGACGTCCTCGATAAAATGAAACCCAAATTTATCGAGCAGGCAGCTGCAAAAGGCCATGAACCTAAAAAGTTGGAGAAAATCTGGACAGACTGGGAAGCTTTTGCCTCCTATGCCTTCAATAAATCCCACTCGACCTGCTATGCTTGGGTAGCCTATCAGACAGCCTATCTCAAGGCGCACTATCCGGCCGAATACATGGCTTCCGTCCTCAGCAACAACATGAACGATATCACGCAGGTGACATTCTTCATGGAGGAGTGTAAGCGAATGGGAATTCCTGTTTTAGGGCCGGATGTCAACGAATCCAAAAGTGGCTTTACGGTAAACAAAGATGGAGAAATCCGATTTGGAATGGCTGCCATCAAAGGAGCCGGCGGTGCTGCGGTAGAAGAAATCATCCTGGAACGTGAAAAAAACGGGCTTTACACCTCCTTCTTTGAATTTGCGAAGCGAGTAAATCCAAAAGTTCTCAACAAGAAAACGATGGAGGCTTTGGCAATGGCAGGAAGCTTTGACTGCTTTCCTGAATATCATCGCCGCCAATACCTCGAAGCGCCTGAAGGTGATATCACCTTGATCGAGAAGGCAACCAAGTATGCCCAACGCCTACAACAGGAAAAAGAAAGCTCGCAAGTGAGTCTATTTGGAGGAGCAGGCGGAGGAATGGACGTCCCCGTGCCGTCTGTATCACCGATGGAACCTTTCTCCCAGCTTCAGCAGCTCAACATTGAAAAAGAAGTGGTCGGGCTGTACATTTCAGGCCATCCGCTTGATCAGTACAAATTGGAAATTGAGTCTTTCACCAACTGCAGCTTGTCAGAGCTCAATGATCTCCCAGCTTTGCAAAACAAAAAAGACATCAACCTTGCCGGTGCAGTCACTGACTTTGCCCATCGGACTACCAAAAATGGGAAGCCTTTTGGGACACTAACCTTGGAAGACTATCAGGGAGGCTTTACTTTCTACCTTTTCGGAGAGGATTATGTGAAATTCAAAGAGTATTTCATGAAAGGCTGGTACCTCTTTGTGAAGGGCGGAGTCAGTCCGAAGAAGTGGAATCCCGACGAAATGGAGTTTAAGATTTCATCCGTCATGTTACTCTCTGAGGTTCGGTCAAAAATGGTCAAAGGCCTTCGTGTAAACATTGACCTGGATGATCTAAACTATGACCTGATGGAAAAGCTGGAATCCATGACTCAGAAGTATAAAGGGGAAGCAAAGCTTTATTTCAACGTGATCGACCGAAAGGAAAATATCAGTCTGGAGCTCTTTTCGAAGCGCTTTCTGATCGACCCGAGTGAGGAGCTGATTAAGGAACTGCAAACTATCCCTGACATCGTCTATAAGATCATGAGTGAGTAATTGTAAAAGTCTGACTATGACTCATAGAGAATTTTTTAAACACAATTTGAACTTAATGAAGATACATAGGCTTTCTCTAATATATTTGGAAAATCGAACCGAACTAAACACATCAAATAATGGCAAAAGCAATAGAAATTACTGACGCAAATTTTGAAGAAGTCATCAAATCAGAAAAACCAATCCTAGTGGATTTTTGGGCAGAGTGGTGCGGACCTTGTAAAATGATCGGACCTATCGTAGAAGAGCTCGCAGGAGACTACGAAGGCAAAGCTGTCATTGGAAAAGTGGATGTAGATTCCAATCCAAGCGTAGCACAGGCATTTGGCATTCGCTCTATTCCTACCCTTCTATTCTTCAAAGACGGGCAGATTGTAGACAAGCAAGTAGGCGCAGTACCTAAAGCAATTCTTAGCCAGAAATTAGAAGCTCAACTCTAATTTCTACTTCAAGTATTTAAGATGCCACCGGAGTGATTCGGTGGCATTTTTTTATATTCGACCTCCTATGAGTGAGACCCTGATTACGCTTTCTGATTTTTTTGAGCTTCGCAAAAGCCTTCCCATCCTGGATGCGAGAAGCGAAGGGGAATTTGCGCAAAGCCATATTCCCGGAGCCATCAATCTGCCCATTCTGAATGATCAAGAGCGAAAAATAGTCGGAACACTCTACAAAGAAAAAGGTAGTGAAGCTGCAACACTGAAAGGCTTTGAGTTGGTAGGACCTCGATTTCATGAGATTCAGCAAGCAGCGATTGAAAAATTTCCCGAAAGAAAGATAATCCTTTACTGTTGGCGGGGCGGAATGCGCAGTCAGATTTTATCCTGGCTCTTAGGAATGGTCGGATTTGAAATTTTCCGTATCAAAGGAGGATACAAAACCTACCGAACCTTTACTTTCGAAGAAGTCCGAAAAAGCAGAAAGCTCATCGTTTTGGGTGGAAAAACCGGGACAGCAAAAACAGTTTTACTTCAATTGCTCAAATCATCTCAAGAGCAAGTAGTCGACTTGGAGGACTTGGCCAATCATAAAGGTTCTTCCTTTGGTGGAATCGGACAGCCTCCCCAGCCTACTGTGGAGCAATTTGAAAATTTACTTGCTGAAGAACTCCTGCCTTTTGTAGGAGAAAAAGCCATTTGGGTAGAAAACGAAAGCAGAAGAATCGGTCGGATTATCCTGCCGGATGCATTTTTCGAACAGATGAAAAGCAGCCCACACATCGATATTCAAAAATCGCTGGAAGAGCGGACCGATCACATTGCAAATGAGTACGCAAAACTACCTCAGGATTCCCTCAAAAAGGCCGTCCTGAGACTGCAGAAGAAACTGGGAGGACTCCGAACGCAGGAAGCTTTGGATGCAATAGATGCAGGAGAACATACAAAATGGATCCAAAATCTTTTGATCTACTATGACAAAACCTACGAATTTGAGTTAGATAAGCACCCAAAGGATCGAACGGTTTCCTTGGATCTCTCCGGCCTAAGCTTGGACCAACAGTGTAAACTTTTACTGAAAGCAAAAGAAAAATTCTATGAATGAGACCCCTATCAGATTGACCGAATGGAGTGAAGGCTCTGGCTGCGGCTGCAAAATCGCGCCTGCCATCCTGGATCAAATTCTTTCATCCAGCAACTCATTTAGCCAAAGCGACTCAAACTTGCTAGTGGGCAATTCGGGTAAAGATGATGCGGCGGTGTATCAAGTGAGTGAGGATATTGCGCTAGTCAACACCGTAGATTTTTTCACTCCTATTGTAGACGATCCTTTTGATTTTGGACAGATCGCCGCTGCCAATGCGATCTCGGATGTATATGCCATGGGCGGAAAGCCCTTATTTGCGAATGCGATTCTGAGTTGGCCTGTAGAAAAACTTGCACCCGAACTGGCAGCCAAAGTCATGGAAGGGGCGAAAAGTATCTGTAGCAAGGCTGGTATCGAACTCGCAGGAGGTCACAGCATCGCTGCCAAGGACCCGATTTTCGGACTTTCAGTGAATGGAATCGTACATCCCCGAAAGATCAAAACCAATCAGGGAGCCAAAGAAGGTGACCTGATTTTTCTGACCAAGCCACTCGGAATCGGCGTCTTGGCTACGGCATTGAAACGTCAAAAGATCCAAAATCAGGACTATGAAAAACTAGTGAATACAGCCTGCCAATTAAATAAAATCGGGGCTGTCTTGGGAAATCATGAGGAAGTGCATGCCATGACAGATGTGACAGGCTTTGGGCTGTTGGGACATTTGATCGAAATGGCAGAGGGAGCTGAACTTTCAGCAGAACTAGCGATTGGTCAATTACCATTGATTGAGGGAATTCAGGACTATATCGATCAGTTTATTTTTCCAGACAACACCTATCGAAACTGGAACGCTTACAATACCAAAACAGAAGGAGTCAAGGGTATGGATCTGGTCAAACTCTGCGATCCACAGACCAGCGGAGGACTATTGATAGCAGTTTCGCCAGAAAATCAAACATGGTTTGAAGACACGCTAAAACAAGCCAATCAAGAAGTTTGGCAAATAGGATCTTTTACTCCAAAGCAAAAATTTACAGTAAAGGTAAGCTAGGTCAGGATTGGGTTTTGTAAATTAAAAGCAACAAACCTAGCCTAAAATGAACCTAAGAATCAGCAATTTCCTGTTTTCACTAGCCCTTTTCTTTACTTACTTATCAGCCATGGCCCAAGTTCCAGCATCTATCGAAAGTGAATTAGTCATTTTGAATGTAGAAACGCTGGAGCAAAAAGTGATTTTGAGAGAAAAGCGACACTTCGAAGCGCCAAACTGGACTCGGGATGGAGATTATCTTTTGATCAATGCCGCTGGAAAACTGGAAAAAATTGATTTGGAAGGAAATAATTTGGGGCCGATTTTCCCAGATCAAATCACTCGGATCAACAATGATCATGGCTTGAGTTTTGATGGGAAAACCATCGTTTTCAGCAAAAATGAGGAAGGAATGGGATCGCGTATCTACACCATTCCCACAGCGGGCGGAACTGCCAAACTCATCACCCCTAAGTATCCCAGCTATTGGCATGGAATCAGCCCGGATGGAAAGACGCTAGTATATTGTGCAGAAAGAGATGGTTCTTGGGATGTCTGGGCTATCTCGACCCAAGGGGGCGAGGAAGTTCGATTGACCGACGCGGAAGGATTGGACGACGGCCCGGAGTATTCTTATGATGGAAAATGGATCTACTTCAACAGCCACCGAACCGGCAGGATGCAAGCCTATCGGATGAAACCTGATGGAAGCGGGCAAGAGCAACTGACTTTTGATGACTTGGACAATTGGTTTCCCCACCCATCGCCGGATAGTAAAAGTGCCGTAATAATTTCTTACTTGGAAGATCAAAAAGGTGCCCATCCATTCGGAAAAGACGTGAAGCTTCGACTACTCGATGTAGAAACCAAAGAAATCGAAGATCTGACAGAAGTCTTTTATGGCGGCCAAGGCACGATCAACGTGCATTCTTGGTCACCAGATGGGAAGTGGATTGCTTTTGTGAGGTATTATATATAGATAATTACCTCAAACTCGACACTCCTCCCGAAACCATAAACTTCATCACGTCGGTACTTTTGACTCCTTTGAGTGGCTTGATCTTATCTTTGGGTACCAGAAAAACATTACCGGAGACATTGTAGCTATGCGGAAAATACACGGCCACCAAGTCCGGCTCACCGATATTGGACATGTCTTCCTGTGTGATAAAACCCAGCCGGGATAAGTTCTCAGAAATTTGTACAATCACCGGACTGCTGAACTTCTTCTTTTCACCCACAAAAGCTCCCATCAGGTCTTTAATCGAGGTATAGAGCAAATTCACCAAGGGAATCTTAAATACCCCTCGCTCAAACCACTCAAAAAACGGCTTGGTAAAGAACAAACTCGCCAGATAGCCAATAAACGTAATCAAGGCCAAAACCATCAGAATCCCTATACCGGGAATAGGCACCGGAATCAGACCATCTAAAAAGATAAAAATCGCATAAATCACATAGACTGTCACTGCCAAGGGAGTCAGAAACAGTAAGCCTCTCAGAAAGTAGGATAAGATTCTTTTATAGGTAAATGCCATAGGGGACGGAATTCAAAAATATCATATTAGTCAAGAGACTTTTTTTGTCAGGCTGAGCGAAGTCGAAGCCCATTTTCTATTTTTTAGTGTTTCAATCCAAATTCTTATCAAAAGGAGCATTTAAAACAAACCAGGAACCATGGATGAACTGATTACATTCAACACCTTAACTCAATTTTTTAATCCAAAACCTTAATTTTCACACTGCGGTAATAAATCACGGATTCGGGATCATGTGCTTGTAAAGCGATTGTCCCCGAGCTGAGCTTTTTGGTTCCTAAATCACCGCTTCTCACCTCCGACTCATCATACTCATTGATAGTCTTTCCGTTGATTTTCACAGTGATTTGATCACCTTGGACGATTACATGCTCCGTGTACCATTCCCCATCCTCTACGTAGACTTCACGTACGTCTTGGAAAGAATACACACTCCCGGTTTTTCTCCAGTCAGAATGAGATTGATTGACCTGAATTTCATAGCCTACATTTGGCCAACCGTTTTCTTGGTATTCTGTATGAATAAATATCCCTGAATTGGCCTTAGGCATGGTTTTTACTTCCACCATCAGCTCGAAATTCTTAAAATCATGATTTCCTACCGGCCCTACATAAAAGGCGTGGGCACGTGGACCATCAACTTTAATTACTCCATCTACTACCTGGAATGAATCTGGATTTTCGGAAACCTTCCAACCTTCCAGATTTTCTCCATTAAATAACTCAATCCATTCTCCGGATTGAGCAAAAGAAAGCTGGGAAATAAGAAAGAGGATTAAAAATGATATGGACGTTTTCATAGCGTGAGATAAGGTTTGAAACAGTAAGATACGACCTGTAGCGGTAGCATTCCAAACCTCTGAAAAATAAATAGTCCTCGCGATGCAAATAAAAAATTCGTCATTGCGAACGAAGTGAAGCAATCTAAATTCAATAATTAAGATCGCTTCGTTTCTCTCGCGATGACGAATCAATAATGTGTTTCCTATGAAAGGAATTCTAATCCTTAAAGGTCAATCCCCATAAAGGACATAAATGCGATTCCCATCAAGCCTGTCAAAAGCATGGTAATACCCAAACCTTTCAAACCATTAGGAACTGCAGAATATTTTAATTTCTCACGAATAGCAGCCAAAGCTACAATTGCCAAGAAGAATCCTGTTCCGGAACCGAATCCGTAGACAGCAGATTCAGCCAGAGTATAGTCTCGCTGAGCCATGAAAAGAGATCCACCCAAAATCGCACAGTTTACAGCGATCAAAGGCAAGAAGATACCCAATGCACCATAAAGAGCAGGAGCGAACTTTTCAACGACCATTTCCACCAACTGTACCATCGCAGCAATAATCGCGATAAACATGATGAATCGAAGGAAAGTCAAATCAACAGTAGCCAACTCAGCATTGACCCATCCAAGAGCACCTTCTTTCAAGACATACTCATTCAAAAGCCAGTTGACTGGAACAGTCACGGTCAATACGAAAATAACCGCAGCGCCTAGTCCTAGGGCAGTACTTACTTTTTTGGATACAGCAAGGAAAGAACACATGCCGAGGAAGTAAGCGAAAACCATGTTGTCGATAAAGATCGACCGAATACCTAAATTGAATAATTCCATTTCTTCTACCGGGTTTTAGTGTTCTACATAGCCTGTCTTGGTACGCTGTACCCAGATGATCAATCCAAGTATGACGAAAGCTCCTACCGGAGAAACCATCAGACCATTGGTGGCTAGTTTGAAATCAGGACCAAAGATGCTAGAAACATAATCAAAAACAGGGACTCCAAAGACGGATCCAGATCCCCATAGCTCTCTGAAGAATGCTACCGTCAAAATGATCCAAGAGTATCCTAAGGCCGAACCAAAGCCATCCAAAACAGAATCATAAGGCTTGTTACCTAGAGCAAATGCTTCTAGACGACCCATTACAATACAGTTAGTAATGATAAGACCTACGAAAACTGAAAGCTCCTTGTACATATCGAAAGCAAAAGCTTTCAATACTTCATTTACAAGAGTTACTAGGGATGCTACTACTGCAAGCTGTACAATGATTCGTACTCGGCTAGGGATGGTATTTCTCATCAATGAGATGACCAAGTTGGACATCACCATTACGAATATTACCGAGATAGCCATTACCAGGGTTGGCTTCATCTGGGTCGTCACTGCCAAGGCAGAACAGATTCCCAATACCTGAATGGTGATGGGATTATCATCCACTAATGGGTCACTAATCAGTCTTTTTCTACGCTTCGAAAGTAAAGCCTCAGCTGGCTTTTTTTCGATTGCTTTTTCTACAGTTTCTGTACTCATATCAATTAGATTCAGTGAAGTGGAGAATATTAATTTACGACCGCTAGGGTTGTAGATGATTTTTTAGAATCGATAAATGCTTTGTAATGACCTAGGTAATTACTCAACATATCGTTGACACCATTTGCAGTAATGGTTGCTCCAGACATTCCATCTACTTTGTGAGGCTCACCGGTATAATCTTTTCCTTCTCCCTTTTGCATACTTACAGCCACAAGCTCGCCTTGCTCATTGAAGATCTCTTTGCCTACAAATCGCTGCTGTACACCAGACTCAGTGATTCTAGCTCCCAAACCTGGAGTCTCTCCAGCATGGGCGAAAGTCACACCACCAATGGTATTCATATCAGTATCCAAGGCTACGAAACCCCAAATAGCATCCCAAAGTCCAGCTCCATAAACGGGGAAGATATAAGATTGAACCGCTTCCGCATTTCCTTCTTCATGAAAGATGAAAACTGGGAAGAGTCTTTCTTCTACTGGCTTCTTGTAGTTCTTACCGATATCCACGCTCTCAGCTGTAACGGGAGTTCCACCCTGTTCGGTTACTTCATTTCCCTCGATATCAACTACTACAGTAGCGATATGAGAGTTGTAGAAAGCATTGATTTCCTCAGCTTTCATAGAGCCGATTTCCTCTGCGGAAATTACAGCACCTAGAATTTGCTTCTTCTTATCCAAAGCCTCTGCTTCTTTCTGAAGTGGACCTAGGACTTGAGAAGTCCCAGATAGAAGAAGACCCAATACAACGGTCAAAATGACCGAAAATGTGATGATATATGCGTTAGACTGTTGCACGTTGTAACCTCCTTGTTTTGTTTGCTTTCACTACGTAATAGTCAATCAATGGTGCGAAGACGTTCATCAAAAGAACGGCTAGCATAATTCCTTCTGGATAAGCTGGATTGGTTACTCGGATGATAATGGTCAAAGCACCAATCAAGAATCCATAAATCCATTTACCAGTTTCAGTTTGTGATGCTGATACGGGGTCAGTAGCCATAAATACTACACCAAATGCCAAACCACCCATCACCAAGTGCAAGTGTGGAGCCATTGCCATGAATTCATTAGCTGCAAAGAGATTCATTACTAATCCCATTACATAAGCACCCCCAAATCCGGATACGATGATTTTCCAGCTTGCTACACCTGTACCGATGAGAATTACAGCTCCGATCAAAGCCATCAGAGTAGAAGTCTCACCAATGGAACCTGGAATCCAGCCCATGAACATATTCATAAAGCTAAAGTCGGCTCCGATCGATGCATTGTGCTGTGCCAAAGCCTGACCTGCGTCTACACCTTCCACACCGGCATTGTATGCAACTGCCAAAGCTGTAGCTCCAGAGTAGCCATCAACTGCAGTCTTGTCTGCTAAGTAAGTCCAAACTTGATCTCCGGAGATTTGGGCAGGATAAGCAAAATACAAGAATGCTCGCGCAGTCATGGCGACGTTCAAAATATTCATACCTGTACCACCAAATACTTCCTTACCAATCACCACAGCGAAAATCGTCGCTAGAGCCACTTGCCAAAGCGGAATGTATGGAGGCATAACTAGGGCAATCAGCATACCTGTCACCAAATAGCCCTCAGAAATTGGGTGATTTCGGATGACACAGAAAGTAAATTCTGTCAAAAGCCCTACTGCGTAGGAAACGATCAGAATAGGAAGAACTGATATTGCTCCAAAAACAGCTTTATCAATCCAAGTAGCTGCTTCGCCAGTTGCCATAAAATGCTGGTGTCCTATGTTCAGGATACCAAAAAGCAAAGCTGGAACCATGGCGATCACCACGGTGATCATCACTCGCTTAAGGTCGGTCGCATCTTTGATCTGAGCACCTTTGGCCTTGGTAGTCAAGTCCGGTGCAAAGGCAATCGTGCGGTGACCCTCATAAAGGGTGTGAAATTTTTCCCATTTGCCGCCCTTTTCAAAGTTCGGCTTAATACTATCGAAGAGATTTTGTAATGCCTTCATATTTTAGCTATACATTAATAATTCTATCCCACTTCTTACCAACTCCTGCAAATCATTCTTAGAAGGATCTACAAATTCACATAAAGCCACATCTTCCTCTATGATCTCATAAAGACCAAGCTGCTCCATCTCGTCAAAGTCCTCCGCATGGATTGCTTTGAATAGGTAGGTTGGAAGAATGTCCATTGGAAGCACTTTTTCAAATACACCGGATACTACAAAAGGTCGCTCCTCACCGTGCGTATTGGTGTCTACTTTGAACTCTCCTTTGTTGAGGAAAGAAAGCATCCCGATCGCCTTGTGGAAGCTGAGTTTGGAAGTGGTAGGTTTCAACCAACCCAAAAACTCTTCATAATCGCCTTCTGGAATTACGGTGATTTGATTGTGATAATATCCCAAATACCCTTCCATGGAGATTTTTTCACCGGTAAGAACGTTGCCGGAAATCACACGGATATGACCGCTTTGTAGATTTCCTTTCACATAATTAGTAACGGCTGAGCCAGAAATTGTTTTCACATATCCACGCTTGGATAGTTCAGACCCTGTCAGGACAATGACTTTGGAGGCATCATACTTTCCTTCCAAAACCAACTTTCCAATCTGCGCTACTCCCACTGGATTTACTGTCCAAACCAAATCACCTTTATTGATAGGATCAAGATGATGAATCTGCACGCCTACGTTTCCAGCAGGATGAGGGCCTGAGAATCGGTTGATTTCTACATTTTTTGCTTGCGAAAATAATGAAGAACCCTGCTCGTCGCCATTAATATTGAGGTGAACCTTTCCGCTTGTCAATTTGGTCAATGCATCTAGACCAGCCTGAAAATAAGCTTCTTGTCCTTGAAGAACGAAAGCCATATCAGGAGACAAGGGATTAGTGTCGAAAGCTGAAACATAAATCGCTTTTGGCTCATCAGCCGGATTGGCAATGACACCAAAAGGACGCTGAATGATATGAGGCCAAACACCTCCTTGAGCTAAGCGATCCACCAAGGTCTCACGATCTATTTTGCTTAGATCAATTTTGCCCAAATCCTCGTAGGCAACTTCCTTGTCAGCCAGAATTCTAATTTCTAGAAGTTTGCGCTTTTCACCTCGCTTGACCTCGATGATCTCACCGGATACCGGGGCTACAAACTTCACCTGTTCCATGGCTTTGTCGAAGAAGATGGGTGTTCCCGCTTTGACGGTATCTCCTTCATTGACCAATACTTTGGGGCGCTGTAGGCCTACAAAGTCTGTTGGCTTAACGGCAAAGGTTTGAGCTGGGGCGAATTCAACCATTTCTTTGGCTGCCTTCCCTACCAGATTGATATCAAAGCCTTTCCTCAGCTTGACGGTTTTTGACATATCTTATTGTAACTATGGGCTTTTGAAAAACGCCCCAAATCTAATAAATAACCTTTTTATTTTGAGGTTAATTGGGTTTTAATCTTGCAACTTTATGATTGATGGCAGAGAAAATCCACTTAGACCTTGGCTATCAGGCCATCAGCGCATTTTCTTCTAAGGATTCAAGATGCTCTTTTACCTGTTCCATTAGCCACATGGGCGTCGAGGTAGCACCACAGATTCCTACTCTGTCCGTAGTTTCAAACCACTCAGGTTGAATCTCTGTTTGGTTTTCCACGAAAAAACTTCTTGGGTTTTCTTCGAGGCATACCTGATAAAGGGCCTTACCATTACTACTCTTCTTCCCAGACACGAAAATGATCACCTCATTTTCCTGCGCAAATTTGCGCAATTGAGGTTCTCTGTTGGAAACTTGTCGGCAGATAGAGTCATTGGCATTGAAGTCCAGTTCTGTGAGTTCGCCCTTGGATGCTTTAATCCGCTCTTCGATTTTCTGCGAAAGCTCATAAAAGCCTTTGGTGCTTTTGGTCGTCTGACTGAATAGCGTCACCGGACGGTTGAAATCGATTTTCTCCAAATCAGCATCCTCCATCACCACAATAGCCTTCTCCAGCGTCTGCCCGGTCAGTCCAATCACCTCGGCATGACCCTTTTTACCATAAATAACGATCTGACCGTCTTCCCGCTCCATCTTATCAAAAGCTGTCTTGACTCGATGCTGAAGCTTCAGCACTACAGGACAGGAAGCATCGATGAGCTCGATATTATTTTGAATGGCTGTTTTATAAGTCTCTGGCGGCTCTCCATGGGCACGGATCAGGACCTTACAGTCACTTAATTCGGAGAGCTGATCCCGGTCGATGACGACTAGCCCCTTTTCAGCCAAACGCTTGACCTCCATGTCATTATGAACGATATCGCCCAGGCAATAGAGCTTATCCGACTGCTCCATCTCATCTTCTGCCATTTTGATGGCAAATTCTACCCCAAAGCAATAGCCTGAATTCTTATCGATGGTTACTTGCATAATCTTCCGTCTGTTTGATTCTTTGCTCAGCCAAGTGCACGATCTGTGCCACTTGCTCTGCAAAAGTCAAATTACTAGTATCTATTTCTACCGCATCAGCCACCTTGAGAAGTGGGCTTTCTTTGCGATTGCTGTCTATTTCGTCGCGCTGACCAAGGTTAGCTTTGATATCCTCTAGATCTACCAATTCTCCCCGCTCGATCAATTCCTGCTGTCTGCGAGCAGCGCGGGTTGCCAAGTCAGCTGTCATGAATACCTTCAACTCAGCATCGGGAAAAACTACCGACCCAATATCCCTACCATCCATGACCACGCCTTTTTTCCTCCCTAAACGTTGCTGCTGCGCAACAAGTTCTTCCCGGATTTCTTTGACCTTGGCAAAGTCACTGACACGCTCAGAAATCCGCATACTACGGATATCCTTTTCCACATTCAAGCCATTGAGATAGGTCTCTTGCTGTCCGGAATCTGGATTTGCTTGAAAGGTGATTAACAAATCTTCAAGACCTGAGAGAATGTCTTTGGGATTGGTAGGTGAAAGGTGTCGATTCAGAAAATGAAGCGTAACCGCCCGATACATAGCCCCCGAATCGATATAGGTATAGCCCAAGTCCTGGGCCACCGCTTTTGCTGTAGAACTCTTTCCGCATCCGGAATATCCGTCAATTGCAATGACTATTTTACCCATTCAAAAAGTAAGCTTCCCCCTTTTAGTTTTCTGGGGCAAATATAGTAGTTTTAGCACAAATGAAAGGGAGATTTGAAGGTTTTCCTATTTCAAAATATTGAAGTTAAATTCTGATTTTCATGACTATCCAAGCCCAACTCGTCGATATCCATCACCGCCAAATCCGGTCGGTAAACCTTTCTGTAGAAGATGGTCAAATCTCAAAAATCGAGGAAATAGCGTCTGATTCTAGCCTTCCCTACCTGATGCCGGGATTTATCGATGCCCACGTCCATGTGGAATCTTCCATGCTGGTACCTTCGGAATTTGCTCGCTTAGCTGTCGTTCACGGAACTGTTGCCACCATCTCCGACCCGCATGAGATCGCCAATGTCTGCGGAATGGAGGGCGTAGAATACATGATAGCAAATGGCAAGCAGGCCCCCTTTCATTTTTTCTTTGGAGCTCCTTCTTGTGTCCCGGCCACTCCTTTCGAAACGGCAGGAGGTGAAATCAACGCGCAGGATATCGAAAAACTAATGAGCAGATCAGAGATTCTGTATCTAGCAGAGATGATGAACTGGCCAGGAGCGGTCAATCGGGATCCGATTGTGATGGAGAAGATTGAGATTTCCAAAAAATATGGCAAACCCATCGATGGACATGCGCCGGGTCTAATGGGGAAAATGGCCGAAAAGTATGTATCCGCAGGGCCCAGCACGGATCATGAGTGCTTCACCTATGAAGAAGGGCTAGGCAAAATCAAACTCGGAATGAAAATATCCATCCGGGAAGGTTCAGCTGCCAAAAACTTCGAGGCCTTGATCGATTTGATCGATGAATACCCGGAAATGATCATGTTCTGCTCGGACGATAAGCATCCGGACAATCTGGCCATCAGCCATATCAATGAATTGGCTGCGCGGGCAGTGGCCAAGGGAAAAGATGTCTTTGATGTGCTAAAAGCAGCATGCCTGAATCCCATCGAACATTATTCCCTACCGGTAGGTCGACTGCGTGAAGGAGATCAAGCTGATTTTATTTTGGTCAAGGATCTGGAAAAGTTTGAGGTGCTGGCGACTTATATCCAAGGCCAAAAAGTAGCTGAAGACGGAAAAACCCTGATTCCCCGGATCAAAAATGAGGTGATCAACAACTTCCATACCTCGCTCAAAAAATCGGAAGACTTCAGAATTTCCGCTTCGGGCACCAAGGTACGCGTCATCGAAGCCTTGAACGGACAATTGATCACTCCAGAAATCGAGGGAGAGATTTTGGTTCAGAATGGCTTTGCGGAATCCAATCCTGAAAAAGATATTTTAAAAATCACTGTAGTCAATCGCTACGAAGATGCCTCTCCAGCGGTAGCTTTTATTAAAAACTTCGGCCTAAAATCCGGAGCGATCGCCTCCTCCGTAGGTCACGACTCTCATAATATCATCGCTGTTGGTGTAGATGATGAATCCATCTGCCGGGCGGTGAATATCCTTATCGAAGCGAAAGGTGGCATTTCGGCAGTTACAGGAGAGAAAGAGGAAGTCCTTCCCCTACC
This sequence comes from Algoriphagus formosus, assembly GCF_002807035.1. Classification (GTDB taxonomy): domain Bacteria; phylum Bacteroidota; class Bacteroidia; order Cytophagales; family Cyclobacteriaceae; genus Algoriphagus; species Algoriphagus formosus. The sequence continues at coordinate 734,245 of NZ_NIUC01000002.1, forward strand.
CGTAGGAGGGATTATGTCACCCGAAGATGGTTATCAGGTCGCCGAAGCCTATACCCGAATCGATCGAATGGCCAAGGAAATGGGTTCTTCCCTAAATTCTCCCTTTATGACACTGAGCTTTATGGCTTTACTGGTGATTCCGGATCTGAAGCTGAGTGATAAGGGCTTGTTTGATGGAAAGAGGTTTAAGTTTACTGATGTTTTCCTGTGAAAAAAAGCCAGAAAATTAAATCTGGAGGGTTTTTCATCAAAACTCCGAGGTAAAGTGAAACTCGATCTCGGGATAATTGTCCTGCACCATTTGTAGCCATGCTTTGGACTCGGCCATAAAGACTAGCTTGCCATCCTTGTCATGGGCGATGTGACGATTTTTGGATCGAACAAATTCATCCAATTGCTTTTTATCCTTACTGCTGATCCAGCAGGCTTTGTATAAGTTCATCGGGTGAAATTCGACCGTGGCATTGTATTCATTTTTTAAGCGAAACTGAATCACCTCAAACTGAAGCTGCCCAACTGTACCGATCACCTTTCGCGACCCCATATCGAAGGTAAACAGCTGCGCCACCCCTTCTTCCATCAGTTGCTTGAGCCCTTTTTCCAATTGCTTGGTCTTCATCGCGTCCTTATTGACTACTTCCCGGAAGATCTCAGGAGAAAAGCTAGGAATACCCGTAAAAGTCAAATCCTCTCCATCCGTGATCGTATCCCCGATCTTCAAATTACCAGTGTCGTATAATCCGACAATATCTCCTGGAAAAGCTTCATCAATAATTTCCTTGTCCTGAGCCATAAACTGGGTCACGTTGGAAAATCGTAATGGCTTTGGACCTCTGACGTGATTGTAAGGCTTGTTTCTTTCAAATTTGCCAGAGCAAATCCGCAAGAAAGCGATCCGGTTTCGGTGATTGGGATCCATATTGGCATGAATCTTAAAGACAAAGCCAGAAAACTTGGATTCATCCGGAGTCACTTCGCGAACATCGGTTTGACGGCTTTTGGGCGCTGGAGCGATTTTGATAAACGTATCCAGCATTTCATTCACCCCGAAGTTGTTGACCGCTGATCCGAAAAATACCGGCGCAACCTTTCCTTCCAAGTACTCCTTCGGATCAAAATCCGGATAGACTCCCTCAATCAGTTCCACATCTTCCCGAAGCTGATCTGCGAGGCCATTCCCGATCAAGCGATCCAAGGAGCCATCCTCCAAATTCTCAAAAACCTGTCGGTCATCACTTAGTTTTCGCTGAGAAGGTGTGAAAAGATTAAGCTTTTTTTCATACAAATTATAAACGCCCTTGAAACTTTTACCCATTCCGATTGGCCAGGAAAGCGGTCTGACCTTGATATTGAGTTTTTCCTCCACCTCATCGAGCAAGTCATAAGGATCTCGCCCTTCGCGATCCAGCTTATTGATAAAGCAGATCACCGGGGTATTCCGCATGCGGCAGACCTCCATGAGTTTTTCGGTCTGAATCTCTACCCCTTTCACACAGTCGATGACCATGATCACGGAGTCCACGGCAGTCAAGGTCCGATAGGTATCTTCCGCAAAGTCCTGGTGACCCGGCGTATCGAGTAGATTGATTTTGATGTCTTTGTATTCGAAGCCCATGACCGAAGTCGCCACGGAGATTCCCCGCTGCTTCTCGATTTCCATCCAGTCAGACTTGGTAGCCGTGTCGATTTTGTTGGATTTGACGGCTCCCGCCGTATTGATCGCACCACCAAAAAGGAGGAGTTTTTCCGTCAAGGTAGTCTTCCCAGCATCCGGGTGAGCAATGATGGCAAAGGTTCGGCGCTTTTTGATTTCGTCTTTCAAACTCATGGATTGTAAATTTCAGGGGGCAAAGGTAGGGAAAAAACAGTTGGAAGGTTTAAAAGTGGGAAAGTAGGAAGGTGTATAAGTCTTAAAAATCCAGAATACTCCATTGAAGAATTAAAAGCTTTGGTCCTTAAATTTCATGTCTAGTATTTCCAACCTCGCATTTCCACTAGTATTCTAAAATTCCCTCCGTCACAAACTGCTCTGCTCCCTCAATGGTACTATGCAGGATGATGCGAAAAGTGGTACCATTTCCGATTTCGGAAGTTTTGACGAAAATTCTTCCACCATGATAGCCTTCAATGATGCGCTTTGCCAGGGTCAAGCCCAGTCCCCAACCCCGCTGCCTTGTAGAGAATCCTGGGTTGAAAACTTTTTTGAAATTGCGCTTTTCGATGCCCTTACCCGTATCAGTAATATCCACAATCACGAATTTGTCACTATCCTGTAGGATATCGATCTCAATCCGCCCCTTTCCTTTCATGGCATCCACGGCATTTTTGCAGATATTTTCGATGACCCATTCGAAGAGTGGCTTATTCATCATGGCGTCGAGATTTTGCGAGTCAGCATTGATGATGAGATCCACTTTCGTCGAAATCCTAGGTCGGAGATAGTTGATCGTCTCCTCGATTGCTTGATAGAGGTTTTCGGATTGGATGACTGGCTTACTGCCGATGCTACTGAAGCGCTCTGTCACCATTCGAAGCTTCACCACATCTTTGTCCATTTCCGTGATGATTTCCTTATTTTCTTCCCATACAGGCGAATTGCGCAGGTAGTCAATCCATGCCATGAGTGAGGCAATGGGAGTCCCTAGTTGATGGGCAGTTTCTTTGGTCAAACCTGCCCAAACCCGGTTTTGCTCCGCGATTTTGCTTTGATTGAATAGTGCATAAGCCAAAACTCCAAAAATCAAGATTACGGCCAGCTGCACATAGGGATAGTAGCGAAGATTGGTGAGCAGCTCTGAGTTGCGATAAAAGATCTGAATATCTGCTTCCCGCAGCAAAATGGGCTCGTATTCTGCCTTCATCTCTTCCAGCTCCTCGGCAAGGATCTTAGTCGAGTCTTGGGCGGAAGCATTTTTCCGAAAGGGAATATTTCGAAACTCCAATGGAGCTCCACTTGCATCCACCATGATGATGGGAATGGAGTAATTTTGCTGAATGATCTCCTGATTGATAAAGGAGAGGTTATCCGCATTGCTTGCCGCATACTCCAAAGCACTGGATAGCAATTCGATTTGCCTTCGCTCCCGAGCTTTCAACTCCTCCACCAAACGATTGGTATACCAGATGGACCCCGCTCCTATCAAAATAGACAGCGCCACTACCAGCCACTTCACCTGTCGTCGGTTTTGGTAAAAATCAATAGAAGTAAGATCCTGAAAACGGTTTTTCATCGGGTAATTTTCGCTGATATATTTTAGCTATTAACTCTCAATTTCGATAGAAAGTATATGATAGCTATAGAAATTATCAGTTGGTATCAGAGGGTAATTTTTAGTAAATTTAAAGTATTAAATGAAAGACAAAAACAAACAAACAATATGAAAACGAACGACATAGGATTAGAGGTAAAAGAAACCGCGATTTTGGTGAATAAGCTCAACACCTTATTAGCCAACTATCAGATCTACTATCAAAACTTGAGAAACTTCCATTGGAACGTTAGCGGACCCAATTTCTTTGAGCTTCATGCGAAATTCGAGGAATTGTACACCACCGCAAATGAAAGTGTAGATGAAGTAGCTGAACGAATTCTAACATTGGGTGCTAGACCATTCTCTTCGTACGGCGAATACATTGAAAACTCCTCCATCAAAGAGGCATTGAAAGTATCCGATTCCAAGCAAATGGTAGAAATCACAAGGGATAATATCAATACACTATTGGATATTGAACGAGGAGCCTTGGAAGCTGCCGCGGCGCAAGGCGATGAAGGTACAGTCACCTTGATGAGTGATTACATCACAGCCAAAGAAAAGGTAGTTTGGATGCTCTCAGCGTACCTTAGATAGTCATCAAAGGACAATCATCAAAAATCCTGACCACTGATGGTCAGGATTTTTTTTGAAGTAATAAACCCCAACTCCGGGGACAGATCTAAAATTTTTTACCCTAGTTTCTTGACTCTAGATTCTTGTCTCTACTATCAATTACTGGTCTTAATCCATTTCCAAAGGGTTTTGTAGCTAGGCTTGGTGCCATGCATCAGAATTCCGATCCGATAGATTTTTCCTGCCAACCAAGTAGTGGCCAAAAAACCCAAGACCAATAATCCCATGGAAAGCAAAAGCTCCCAGAATGGAACGCCGTAGCTGATCCTACCCATCATAGCGATTGGAGAGGTAAGTGGCACAATAGACAGCCAAAAAGAGGTCGTACTATTAGGATCTTGAAGTACAAACACAAACAATCCCATGTAGGCTACGATCAATGGAATAGTCACCGGCAGCATAAATTGCTGCGCATCTGAAGGTGCATCCACTGCAGAACCTATCCCAGCGAACAAGGCACCATAAAGTAAATAGCCTCCCAGAAAATAGAATACGAAAGCGCCTACTAGGGTGACGAAATCAATTCCTTGAATTACCGCTAATATTTCACCCAGTTCTCCATTTGGTACGGCTTCACCCATGTCTGCCTGAGCCATTTCCATGGCTTGCTGCTGGGGCATCTGCATTCCCAAAAACCCTGTCACCACGGTAGTCAGCGTTCCAATTAGGACAATCCATATCAGCAGTTGGGTAAGTCCTACTCCTGCAATTCCGACGATTTTACCCATCATCAACTGAAAAGGCTTCAGCGAAGAGACGAGGATTTCCACGATTCGACTGGACTTTTCCTCAATCACCCCTTGCATGATTTGATTACCATAGATGAAAATGAACATGTAGATCAAAATGCCAGCAAGAAACCCGATAGCATAGTTGACGGTGGCATCGGACACCCGCTCGCCTCCTTCTTCATCGAGAGTAATTGCCGTCACATCGACGGAAGTACGGATTTCTGAAAGGATTTGGGGGTCTATCCCCGAGTCATAGAGGCGCTGATCTTCAATTTTTTTGCGAAGACTGCTCTCCAAATAGGAAATCAAATTCATATTTGGATTTTCTTCCCCGTAGTAAGTGATACCCTGAGGATCTTCCAAGTCAATTTTTGGAATCAATAAAAAACCATAGCGGTCTCCTTTTTGAACTAGCTCCTTTGCTTCCTCCACACTTCTGTCTGAAAAAGAAAAAGCGTATTGATCGGAGCTTTCCATGAAAAAGAGATTGTTTTCATCTACAACTTCGATGATCCGAAGGGATTGATTTTCCTTTTCCTCCACAGCTATCCAAATAAATATCCCCATTATCGCAGGAAAGATTAATGGAGTCAGTAGCGTCGCTAGCAAAAAGGATTTTTTCTTCACTCGAGATAAGTACTCGCGCTGAATGACTAACCAAATTTTATTCATAATCCCTATTCTTTACTTGGTGGATAAAAATCTCTTCCATACTTGGAATCTTTTCTTGAAATCTGGCCACTTGCCCCATCTGCATGAGTTCTGCTAGCAATTCATTTGGGGTTTTGCCATCCAAGGCAAGGGAGAAATGCCAAAGCCCTCCATCCTCTACAGCTTTCCAAGCGGAAGGTAGAGGGGCTTGGAGATCTTCCAAAGTGACATGAAAAATATTTGGGCGATAACTTGACTTTACTTCTCTGATACTTCCATCCAGGATTTTACGGGATTTGTTGATCATCGCCACCTGATCACAAAGCAACTCTACGGACTCCATTCGGTGCGTACTGAGGATGACTGTGGTCCCCTTTTCCTTCAGCTCCAAAATCTCATCCTTGATAATCTCCGCATTGACTGGATCAAACCCAGAAAACGGCTCATCCAAGATTAATAATGCAGGTTCATGAAGAATAGTAGAAATGAACTGAACCTTCTGAGCCATCCCTTTGGATAGGTCCTCGACCTTTTTTTCTCTCCAGCTGAGCATGTCCATTTTCCCAAGCCAAGCATTGATTCTTGATTTGGACTCTGCTTTGCTCATACCTTTCAATTGAGCAAAATACAGCATCTGATCCCAAACTTTCATTTTCTTGTAAAGACCGCGCTCTTCTGGGAGATAGCCTATTTGAGAAATATGATCCGGAGCGAGTTTTTTACCATTGATATGGATCTCACCTGAGTCGGCATCGATGATTTGGTTGATGATTCGGATCAGGGTTGACTTACCGGCGCCATTTGGACCAAGTAATCCAAAAATCACCCCTTTGGGAACATGCAAATCCACGTCTGTCAGGGCGCGGTTTTTCCCGTAGGTTTTATTTAGTTGTTTTATTTCGAGCATGGTGGTTTTATTCGACTTTGAGCGAACCTACGCCAACGTCTATGATCAGATCCATCAACTTTGGATCATCAGCCGAAAAGCCTCTGGTCACGTAGGTTTCACTATCTATTTGTCGGAGGTATTTTGGCAGGGAGGTCCGGCACATAGCCGTTGTTTTCATTTTGATCCTGACTGGATAATTTTCCGAAGGAATCTTGAGGTATAGCGAACCGGCGCCTACAGCAGCAATCACTTGGCATTTGGAAGCCATACCATCACTGAAATTTAGGTTTATTTTACCATAATTCACTTCAAAAATCATTTTATCCGCATTCGAAAAGTTGGCGTCACGGATATCGACTGTTCCCATATTTAAAGTTACCAACAGGGTATCCATTAAAATACGATTGGGCTCTCGGTCACTATAATGAATGAGGACGTCTGCACTGGCACTTTGCACCTTGAGTTGACTGACCGGTAGATTTGCCAAATCAATTTCTGCCATACCGACACCTAGGTTAAAATTCAGATGATACAGGTAATTAGATCCTAGTCCTATATCCCAAGAATGTCCAAAATCGTCCTTTGAAGTAGAAAAAATCTTAGAAGTGAGGCTTCGCCCTAGATTATCAGATTGGATATTTTTATGACTGAGCTCCGCGTGCAAGATCCGATCAGCAATCCAATGATCAAAAACCGGTAGAATATTCACATTATCCAAATGCCCGTGAATCTGCACAGGTTCGCTGGATCGGGATCGCTTTAGGTGAGTGGTGCTTTTGTATGAAGAAAAATCAAGCTGCACCATTTCAAAGCCTTCTTTCTCGGGAGTCCTAAACTCCTTGACCAATTGTGCCTTGCTTACGCCTATCCCACTGATGATTCCAATAAGAAGCAGACAGAATTTTTGAAGCATACGGATAGGTTACGAGCTGAACTTTGAAAAGGTTTTTTAAAAATATAAAAAAAGCCAGAATTGCATCTGGCTTCTTAAATTTTAGAAAAACTCTTTCATCTTATCAAAAAATGACTTTTCCGAATTACCCGGGGCCGGCTTGAAGTTGGGAGACTCTCGCAATGCTTCCAAGGTCTGCTTCTCCTCTTTTGTAAGTTGGGTTGGAGTCCAAACATTGACCATGATCAATTGGTCTCCTCGAGAATAGCCATTGATATCTTTGATCCCTTTTCCTTTCAATCGCAACATCTTACCACTTTGTGTACCTGGCTCGACCTTAATCTTCACCCGACCGTCGATAGTCGGCACTTCTACTGATGCTCCCAAGGCTGCATCTACAAATGAAACATACAGGTCGAAGATGACATTATTGCCATCTCGCTGCAATACCTTGTCCTCAATCTCCTCGATGACAATCAACAGATCTCCAGGGATCCCTCCCGGTATTTCATTACCTTTTGTGGACATGCTGAGCTGCATCCCTTCTGCCACACCACCCGGGATATTGATAGAAATCACTTCTTCCTTTACGATCAATCCTCTAGAGTCAGCCTCAGCGGGTTTTTTATCAACAATCTGACCACTACCTCCACAAACTCCACAAGTGCTGGCAGAGACCATTTGGCCCAACATGGTATTGACCACCTTTTTGATCTGACCTGTTCCTTGGCAAGTAGAACAAGTCTTGAAAGTAACTCCAGGTGCGACTACATGACGCTTCACCTTGATTTTCTTTTCTACACCATTAGCGATTTCCTGCAGGTTCAATTTCAGCTTGACACGTAGATTGGTGCCTTTCTTGGTACGTCGGCCACCACCGCCGCCTCCGCCGAAGAAAGAACCAAATCCTCCTCCGCCGAAAATGTCTCCAAACTGGGAGAAAATATCCTCCATGTTCATTCCGCCACCGCCGAATCCACCATTTCCACCAAGTCCTTGGTGACCAAATTGGTCGTAGCGTTGACGCTTTTCAGGATTGCTCAATACCTCGTAGGCTTCCGCTGCTTCCTTGAATTTTTCTTCAGCTTCAGGATTGTCCGGATTTTTATCTGGGTGATATTGGATGGCCAATTTTCTATATGCCTTTTTGATCTCATCCGCTGATGCGGATTTGCTGACCCCCAATATTTCGTAATAGTCTCTTTTTGCCATGATTTTTATGCTCCTGTTACCACCTTCGCGTACCGAACTACCTTGTCACCTAAGGTATATCCCTTCTCCACTACGTCTATCACTTTACCTTTCATTTCTTCACTTGGCGCTGGTATCTGTGTAATGGCTTCCTGTGTTTCTGCATCGAATGGATGACCAATTTGATCCTCCATGACTTTCAAGCCCTTGGATTCCAAGACCTTTACAAATTTTTGAAAAATCAAATGATTGCCTTCTCTCACCTTTCCTGCATCGGATTCATTTTCAGAGGCTTTGAATGCTCGCTCAAAATCATCCACCACAGGAATAAGATCCCGGAGCACCTCTTCTGAAGCAGTCTTGATCAAATCAAGGCGCTCTTTGGCGTTTCGCTTTCTGAAATTCTCAAAATCTGAATAAAGTCGTAGATATTTATCCTTCATCTCTGCAAGTTCACCCTGCATTTTAGCCAAAGGATCCAAGTTGCTTTCGGGCTCCTTAACGGATTCCTCTTGAGCTACTTCTTTATCTTCTTTAATCTGTTCTTTTTGATCAAGAACCTCCTCGTTTTCTTGCTCGCTCACTTCTTCTTTATTTTTTTTCATTTGAATTCAAACTAAAGTTCAATCTCCCTCTAGCATCAATATGCTTGCCATCACCTCAATTCTGACAATCTGACACATCATTCTGCATGAATGGCCTGCCAAATCATGTCTTTGAGTCGGTCAAGGTTGGTTTGGGTCACGGAGGAAATAAACACTGCAGGTATTCCCTCAGGAATTTCAGCCTGCATTTCCTGCATCAATTCCTCATCTAATAAGTCAGATTTGGAGATTGCCAGCAGACGCTTTTTGTCAAGCAATTCGGGATTATATTTTTCTAATTCTCCCAAAAGAATCTGGTATTCTTTTTTGATCTGATCCGCATCAGCAGGAATAACAAAAAGTAGAATGGAATTTCGCTCAATATGCCTTAAAAATCTAATCCCCAATCCTTTGCCATCTGCGGCACCTTCGATGATTCCAGGAATATCTGCCATCACAAAGGATCGGTCGTCACGATAGGATACCACACCGAGATTTGGGACCAAAGTCGTGAAAGGATAATCCCCAATTTCAGGTTTGGCGGCAGAAACAGCCGAAAGCAAGGTAGACTTCCCGGCATTGGGAAAGCCAACAAGTCCTACGTCTGCCAAAAGCTTAAGCTCTAGAATAATCCACTCCTCTATTCCCTCCTCACCAGGTTGGGCGTAGTGCGGAGCTTGATTGGTTGAAGACTTGAAATGATGATTGCCCAATCCACCTCTTCCTCCTTTGGTTAAGACTACTTCTTGCCCATCTTCCGTTATTTCAAATCGCTTTTCACCTGTCTCGGCATCTTTGGCTACTGTACCGAGCGGCACTTCTAAGATGACATCTTTTCCGTCTGCTCCAGTCCTTCGTCCACCTTCTCCCGACTTCCCGGATTCGGCTATTACATGTTTTTTATATTTCAAATGTAGAAGTGTCCACATTTGGGTATTCCCCCGAAGAATGATATGACCTCCTCTACCACCATCTCCACCGTCAGGTCCTCCTTTGGGCACGTGCTTTTCCCTTCGGAAATGCATGGAGCCTGCCCCACCAGCCCCTGATCGTGAGCAAAACTTTACATAATCGATGAAATTGGACTCTGCCATAATAGAAATAAAAAAGCTAAGCTGATGGCTTAGCTTGTTAGAATCACAAAGGTAAGGAATATCAGGAACTTAATAGCTGTCAATCACTTCACTGATCTGACCAAAGATGCTATCAATTGCCCCTACTCCATTGATATTGGTAAGTTTGTCCTGATTTTGATAGTAAGAAGCAACTGGAAGTGTCTCATCAAGGTAAACCTTTATTCTGGTTTGGATTTTCTGATCATCCTGATCGTCTACTCTTCCGGAAGTTTTTCCTCTTTCTTTGATTCGAGCTTTTAAAACATCCTCAGGTACCTCAAGCGCAATCATTCCGTCGATTTTCATCCCATGTTTGGCTAGCATATCATCAAGTGCTTCTGCCTGAGCAGTAGTTCGAGGAAATCCATCAAAAATGAACCCTTTGGTATCTTGGGTAGATGCAATCTTCTCTTCCACCATTCCGATGACCACCTCATCCGGCACCAATCTTCCCTCATTCATATATTTTTTGGCAAGATTACCTAGCTCTGTCCCTTCACCAAGATGCTTACGAAAAAGGTCCCCAGTAGAAAGGTGGGTGAGACCGTATTTCTCGATGATTTTTTCACTTTGAGTACCTTTTCCCGCTCCCGGAGGGCCAAACAAGACGATATTACGCATCCTTTATTCTTTAAATTTTCAATCAATTACTTGGTAAATATCAGGCAGATTTCGACCTAAGTCATCATAATCCAGCCCATAACCGACGACAAATTTATTCGGAATTTCAAAACCGACATAATCAATCGGGTAATTAAACCGGAAAGCATCTGGTTTATAAAGCAATGCTACTATTGAAACAGAGTTCGGTTTTAGGTCTTCCAGCTCTTTTTTGAGGTGATAAATACTGTTACCTGTGTCAACTATATCTTCTACAATAAGAATATCCCTTCCTTCAAGTTTTTCCTTTATTGAAAGGGAAATTTGAGGTTTGCCAGTGGAATGAAATCCTTCATAGGACTGTAGTCTTATAAAAGACACCTCTAATGGAAGGTCTATCGCTCTCGATAAATCAGCCATAAAAACAAAGCAACCTTTCAATACTCCAAGTAATACGGGATCTTTTCTTTCAAAATCTTTTTTTATCTGAGCTCCCAGAGAAGAAACTCTGGACTCAATCTCTTCTTTGGTCAGAAATATTTCAAAAGATTTATCATGGATTTTCTTACTCATATATTAAAGGTGTTTCATTAAATATTGGTGCATTTCAATCATTGAGTCCAAATCCGCAAGGGAGACTTTCTCATCCGGGGAATGAACATTTTCCTCAGCCGCTCCTACGAAGCACCAATCTATTGGATAAGGAGAAAATTGGATTTCTCTTCCATCACTTCCTCCTGAGGCCTCTACCTCCAACTGAAAAGGTATTTTACTTTCCGTAGCTAAAGCAATTACGCGGTCGATGAATTTTCTTCGAGGAATGTATCGGTCCCGGATGGAAATAGCTACGCCCTCGTGAGGGACTACCCCTTCAGTCACCCAAGTAATATCCGCTATCAGAGCCTGTCGAATGGGGTGATTTTCTTGGATAAACTTAAGAAGAAAGGGCATACTTCCTCCACCGTGTTCTTCATAAGTACTAAATACGACCCATCCATGTTCTAAATTTTCGCAAACCTGCAATGCTGTATAAAGCCCAAGTCTATTATCTAGATACGCAGCTTGAATATATTCCCCATCCACTCGGATATTCTGAGCGAAGGATAAATAAGTGCCCGGTTGAATGGGACGTTGGAAATCGTGAAAGAGGGAATCATCCTCAACTTTTAATCGACACTCAATCGGACCCAATTCATCTTCTCCAATCAAGAGCATCCCGTCTTCAGTTTCAGGTCCACCCACTGGAATTAATTGATTTTCATACCGGGTCATAAACCCTATTGTATCCATATGCGCAAAAAGCGCTGTTCTAGGATTTCCAAATTTCAATAAGATACAATCGTGGAAATCTTCCCCAGAATAAATTTGCGGGCAAACTTTCCAGTCATTCTTTCGTTGTTGTATCGTATCTAAAAGGAATTGGGCGATTTGGGATTCGTTTCCCGAAACACTTGATTGTTTTAAAAGATGATGCAAAATTTTCATTCTGGCATAAATTATGTTACATTTTCATTAATATTTAAAAAAATCTATTGTAATATTTATTTCCTTAATTGGGAATTAAATAATTCATCTAGATTTGCAGTAAGTTAAAAGTTTATAAATTTGTACTCACATCAATCAAACACTTAAAATTTGGACAAAAATTTTTTGTTATGAAAAAACTAATACTCTCAACATTAATGGCAGGTGCTTTAGCTATTGGAGCTAATGCACAGGAATTCGACAAGTGGTCGGTAGAAGTTGGAGGTGGCTTTAACAAGCCAATGGCTCCGCTTAATCGAAACTTCTTGTCTCCTACCCTAAACCTAGGCCACATCGAATTTGGCGCCCGGTACATGTTCAACGAAAAGTTCGGTCTTAAGCTTGACTACGGATTTGGATCTATGCGTGAAGCGCGTGGTGCTGATTCCCAAAGCCAAGAGTTTGACACGAAGTATTTCAGATTGAATATGCAGGGTGTTGCTAATGTGGGAAGAATCATGAATTTTGAATCTTTCTCAAGATCATTCGGTCTTCTTCTTCACGGTGGAGCGGGTATTGGTCTTGTTAACCCAGAAATGAACACTTTCAACGATTTTGATGACAATGTTTACACATTGATCTTCGGAATCACACCACAGTTGAAGCTTTCTAAAAACATTGCTTTAGTAGGTGATATTTCAACTATCCTTAATGGTCGTCAGACTGTTACTTGGGATGGTTCTGAAGCTATCAGACCTGACATCAACAATGGATTCTACGGCGCTAACGGTACTTGGTGGACAGGTACTCTTGGTCTGAATTTCTACCTTGGATCTAATGACGAGCATGCTGATTGGTATATCGCTGCTGACAAATATGCTACCAAAGAAGAGCTTGCTTCTCAGATCAATGGAATCAAAGATATGTTGAAGGACTCTGACGGAGACGGTGTTCCAGATTATTTGGACAAAGAACCAAATACTCCAGCAGGTGCTCGTGTAAATTCTTTCGGAACAACTCTTGACTCTGATGGTGATGGAACTCCAGATCATATGGACAACTGTCCATTCCAGCCAGGTCCTGCTTCTACAAACGGATGTCCTGTAGTGGAAGAAAGAGAAGAAGTTGATTACTTGAAGAAAGCTATCAATGATGGGTACGTAAACGTATTTTATGCATTCGACAGTGCTAAGCCGCTTGGCTACTCTGTAAGTGCTGCTAATTATGTAGCTAACTTCCTAAAGAGAAATCCTGGAGTAAGTGTTGAAATCAAAGGATATGCTGATGAGCTAGGTCCAGAAGATTACAACATGAAGCTTTCTGAAAGAAGAGCAAAAGCAGTATATGACCTAATGGTTGCTGCTGGAGTAGATGCTTCAAGATTGTCTTACAAAGGATACGGCGAAGATACTAGCGTAGACAAGTCATCTGCTGATGCTCGTCAAATGGCGAGAAGAGCTTCTTTCGAAGTAAAATAATCAGAAAAATACTCTCAGAAACCCACATGGAAACATGTGGGTTTTTTTGTTTTAACTCAAATGAATAAAAATCCATATTTTTGAAAAATCATCCTACTCAATCAATAATATCAAAATGAAAAAACGTTTCCTAACCATCTTAATGTTGGTCGGTACTTGTTTGGCGTCAGTTGCCCAACAAGACTTCAATCGATGGTCACTTGAGGTAGATGCAGGCTTCAATAAGTCTATGTCCCCACTATCTAGAAATTATCTTTCACCCACCTTAAATATCGGGCATGTGAATCTTGGAGCCCGCTATATGTTTAATGAGTATTTTGGGGTAAAAGGGGATTTAGGTTTTGGAAGTTTTTCGGAAGCTAAGGGAGTAAGTCTACCTTTTGATACTGATTATGTTCGGGTAGACCTCCAAGGCGTAGCCAACTTTGGCAGAATGCTAAGCTTCGAGTCTTTCGCACCAAAGCTTGGATTCCTAGGGCATCTTGGTGCTGGATTTGGAAGAATGACTTTTGACGAGGGAGCTTTACCTTCTGAACCTGACTATCACTACAATATTATTTCTGGATTGACCGCTCAATATCGTATCAGTTCAAGGATTGCCCTCAAAGGGGATATTTCAATGATTGTTAACGGGCGACAGACCTATACTTTTGACGGCCGCATGTTTAATGCTCCATTTCAACCTATTGTTCCTGAAAACCCATTTGTCCATGCAACGGGAGTCTGGTGGACGGGTACTTTTGGGGTGAATGTATACTTAGGTTCTAAGGAAGAACATGCTGATTGGTACATTGCTGCTGACCGTTACGCCACGAAAGAGGAACTTGCCTCTCAAATCGGAGAAATTAAAGATATGCTCAAGGATTCTGATGGAGACGGGATTCCTGACTACTTAGACAAAGAGCCAAATACTCCTGCAAATGCACGTGTGAACTCTTCAGGAATTACGCTGGATTCAGATGGAGACGGATTAGCAGATCATGAGGACAACTGTCCATTCCTTCCAGGTCCATCAGCGAACCAAGGATGCCCGATTGAAGAAATCAGCAAACCCATCGATTACCTTCGAAAGGCTATTGACGATCAATTTGTAAACGTATACTTTGGATTCGACTCAGCCAAACCGCTTCAGTATTCGGTATCTGCAGCTCAGTTTGTATCAAATTTCCTGAAAAAGAATCCAGGGATTTCACTGGAAATAATGGGCTATGCAGATGAACTAGGCTCAGAAGATTATAATATTAAACTTTCTGAAAAAAGAGCTAAAGCTGTTTACGACTTGCTGATTGCCTCAGGAATCGATAGTAGCCGACTCAGCTATAAGGGCTACGGAGAAGATACAAGCGTCGATAAAAATTCTGAAGACGCAAGACAGATGGCCCGAAGGGTTTCATTTAACCTGAATTAAAAAAAGATCATAGATTCAAAAACCCAGCTTTCTCCTAAGCTGGGTTTTTTCTTTTAAATTCGCTCTATGTTTGTTTTATCAGAGACACCTTCCATTGCCTCTCAATTTCTTTCAGAATTAAGAGACAGAAATATTCAAACTGATTCAATGCGGTTTCGAACTAATTTGAGAAGGTTGGGTAATATTTTAGCTTATGAACTTTCCAAAAACCTGGAATATAAAGTAGTAGAAATTGAAACCCCTTTAATGAAAACCAACGTATTGCAACTCGATGAGCAAGTCGTTTTGGTTTCAGTACTTAGAGCCTCCTTACCTTTCTATCAGGGTTTTTTGGATTTTTTTGATAAGGCAGAGAATGGATTTATCGGTGCTTATAGACAGGAAGGAAAAAAAGATGATCTTGAAATAAGCCTAGGTTATTATGCCAGTCCAAACCTTGAAGGGAAAACTCTGGTAATCGTGGATCCAATGCTTGCCACAGGAAAATCCTTCATCAAATCTCTTGAAAGCCTATTCATCAACGGTAAACCCAGGAAAATCCACATCGCGGCTGTAGTTGCTGCACCTGAAGGGTTAGCTCACATCAAAGAAAACTTATCTATCCCTCATCAAGTTTGGATAGGAGCACTGGATCAGGGCTTGAATGAGCAAGCATATATACTACCTGGTCTAGGTGATGCCGGAGACTTAGCTTTCGGCCCAAAACTTTAAAATCATGACTGAATATTTGCTATTAATAGCAGGACTTGCCATTCTTTTATTAGGCGGGAAATTCTTGGTAGATGGTGCCTCGGGAATTGCTGTCAAGCTAGGAATGAGTGCTGGGCTGATTGGTCTGACGATTGTAGCCTTTGGAACTTCAGCACCTGAACTTTTGGTGAGTATCAATGCCGCTTTGAAAGGAAATAGCGATATATCCATAGGAAATGTGGTAGGATCAAATATTGCCAATCTAGGTCTAGTCTTAGGACTTAGCGGACTCTTCTACCCAACCAAAATCACCAAACGACATATTCGATTCGAATACTTGATTACATTGATTGTCACTGGTGTTTTTTATCTCGTGAGTGTAAATGGAATGGTAGACCGCTGGGAGGGAATCGCCATGTTCACTGCCTTTGTCAGCTTCAATATTTACCTCTTTTGGTTGGAAAAAAAAGGAGTAGTGAAGGAATCCAAAGAGGTAGAAGAGGAAATAGAACAAGTCAAAAATTTCCCTTGGTGGAAAGCTATCCTTTTCTTTTTCGGAGGTATTATAGGTTTGTATTTTGGATCAGACCTTCTAGTAGAAAATGCAGTTTTGATCTCACGTAATTTTGGAGTCTCTGAACGGGTGATAGGCGTGACTATCATAGCCATTGGTACAAGCCTTCCGGAATTGATCACCTCAATCATGGCCGCATTGGCCAAGGAAACGGATATGGCCCTAGGAAATATCTTAGGGAGTAATATTATGAATATCCTTTCCATCATTGGTATTACTGCCATAATTGAACCCATAAGCGTAGCTGATGAGTTTATCCGAGTTGATTTTTGGTGGATGATTGGAATTACAGTTTTATTATTCCCATTGATCAAAACCAAAATGCAGATTTCAAAATTTGAAGGAAGTATCCTCTTCTTGACCTATTTGGCATACATGTTTTTCCTTCTATGAAAGAGTCAATTATCAGCCTTCTAGGAATCTACTTCCTTTCTTATTTCAAATTCATTGCCGGTCCTGTACTAGCACCTGCTGCCGGGTTTGGGGTGGTGACCACTATCTTAGTAACAGTGGCAGGAATGATGTCCAGCGTTTTGATTTTTACGCTTTTAGGAAAAAAGTTTAAAGAGAAACTCCTATTACGCATCAGAAAGAAAAAACCAATTTTTACCCCAAAAAATAGAAAGATCGTAACCTTATGGAAAAAATACGGTGAAATTGGAATTGCCTTCCTGACGCCACTGATTTTCACTCCGATCGGAGGAACTTTGATCTTGGTCTCTTTCGGTTCCAAAAAACGACAGATCTATTTCCACATGCTCTGGAGTGCTATTTTTTGGGCTACAGTATTTAGTCTGAGCATCGATCAAATTCTAGAAATTCCGTTTTTCAAAAGCCTAATCGGGTAACTCCTCATCTGGTAAAATTTCAATATCTTGGATCAATACGCGCTCAGCAATTTGCTGACCGGTCAGTGTGGCAGCCAAGCCTCCAAGAGCGGTTTCCTTGTAGCGACTTTCCATTGAAGCCCCAATCTCTCCCATAGCCTCTACGCACTCATCTACAGGAATCACAGCTGATACCTGTGCCAAGGCAATTTGAGCTGAGCTAAAAGCAATACTAGCAGCACTAGCATTTCTGACCACACAAGGGACTTCCACTAGCCCTGCTACAGGGTCACAGACTAGGCCTAGCATACATTGTATAGTGATAGCTACTGCATTAAAAACTTGGTCTAAAGAACCTCCCAAACAGTAAACTATCGCACCTGAAGCCATTGCTGCGGCAGAGCCAGTTTCTGCTTGACAACCTCCTACAGCACCTGCCAAACTCGCTTTTTGCTCAATAATCAAAGCAATTCCTGCACCTACCAAAAGGCCCTCTGCAATCTTTTCATCAGATAATCCGTGAATCTCCTGAAGTGTAACCATTGTTCCAGGTAAGATCCCGGATGCTCCTGCGGTCGGTGCTGCGACTACCCTCCCCATACAAGAGTTCACTTCCTTTGCAGCTAAGGCTCGACTGATTAATTTTTGAAATTCTGGAGATAGTACCGTCAGGGGATGATTGAAAACCTTTTTGGCCCCATTATCTATCATTCCGGACCTCGACTTCATATCTTTTTCAAGTCCGGTATGAACTGCTTCCTTCATCACTTGATAGGCTTGAAGCAGGCCATCCTGAATTTTTTCCGGCGTTGCTCCTTTTTGCTCACATTCGTATTCAATGACGGATTGAGGCAATGAAATATCCTTTTCTTCACAGTAGGACTTCCATTCCCGAAAGCTGTTGAATAAAAAACACATAGAAATTTGGGTTTATTGGGTCTAGGAATCTAGAATTACCTGATTAATACACAGATTAAAATTCCAGATAGGCACTTTTTATCACGAGTCTAAACTCTTACTTTTAATTTTCAGTTAAATAGATAACCAAAAATAGGTTAATAATAGCTCACATGATATCAGTACGTATAAAATTCATTTTGGCTCTCTTTTTTGCAGCTTCCTTTACAGAAGTTTTAGCGCAACGAGAAGATGCCGGCAATTATGAATACGATAAAGAGTTCATTTTTGGGCTAAATAAAAATACCAATGGTGGTCTGATTGGAGGCCTGATGTTTAAAGTTGGTACAAGGATATCTGATGAACAGTTCAGCTTCTTCGCTGTAGAGCTAGCCAATGTCAAGAATCCCAAAGAAGTTCGCTACAATACTGTATTAGGCAATAGTTACATCTTTGGGAAATCCAATTATCTGTACTCCATAAGACCGCAATATGGACGGGAAGTGATTCTCTTCCGAAAAGCACCAAATCAAGGAGTGCAAGTCTCTGCCCTTGCTGCAGTTGGTCCAAGTATTGGTTTGATTGCCCCGTATTACATTGAATATGCAGTAAATAGACTGGAAACAGTAAGAGAACAATATAACCCTGAAGTACATCAAAGCCGATTTAATATTCTAGGAACAGGACGATTGTTCGAAGGCCTCGGAGAATCTCAACTTGCAATAGGAGCTAATGCAAAAGCAGCCATTAATCTTGAATTTGGAGTCTTTAGAAGCAATGTCACCGGCTTGGAACTAGGATACATGATTGAAGGTTTTAACAAAGAAATTCCATTGATACCCACTGCTGAAAATCGTCAGTTTTTCCAAGCTGCCTATTTCACCTTCTATTACGGATTCCGAAAATAGACTGGTGGTATTTCCCGGAATAAAATTTAATTTTGACCCTGAAAATCCAATAGAATGATAGAATTACCCGTAATATCCGAGGAATCAACTCGCAGAAAAAAGCCTAATTGGCTGAGAGTCAAGCTTCCTGTGGGTAAGGAGTATGCCAAAGTTCGCAAACTTGTCGATCAACATAAACTTCACACGATTTGCGAAAGTGGAAACTGTCCCAACATGGGTGAGTGTTGGGGTGCTGGTACTGCTACCTTTATGATTTTAGGAAATGTATGTACCCGATCTTGTTCCTTCTGTGCTGTCGCGACAGGTAGACCGCCTGAGTATGATGAAGACGAGCCAAGAAGGGTGGCTGAGGCCATCAAATTGATGGGGGTCAAGCATGCAGTGATCACCTCAGTCAATCGAGATGAGCGTAAAGATCGCGGTGCCGAAATTTGGTATCAGACAGTCGTACAGACCAAAGAGCTTTCTCCAGAAACAACCATAGAAACACTTATTCCCGATGTCAAGGCAAACTGGGACGCATTATATCGAATGATCAGTGCAGGACAGGAAGTCGTTTCTCATAATATGGAAACGGTGGAAAGTCTCTACAGAAGAGTAAGACCTCAGGCTAAATACAATCGTTCTTTGGAGCAGATTAAATTGACCAAAGAGTATGGAAAACGAACCAAGACTGGTATCATGCTAGGCCTTGGAGAAACCAAAGATGAGGTTTACAAAGCTATGGATGACTTGGTAGCCCATGGATGTGATATCCTGACATTAGGACAATACCTCCAACCTACCAAAATGCATATTGAAGTTGCAGAATTCATTCATCCGGATCTTTTTGATCACTATCGTGAGGAAGGATTGAAGAGAGGATTAAAATATGTGGAGTCAGGCCCACTTGTCCGATCCTCCTATCATGCCGAGCGGCATGTAAATGTTTAAAAAACCAAAAGCCATCTTTTCAGATGGCTTTTTTTATGTTATCAGTATAAATTCCCGCTATTCCGCAAGTAAGAAAAAAGTATGGGCAATAGGTTCAGAAATTGGAAGCTTAAGTCTTCCTACATATTCCAGTATATCTATCCCTTCAATCAATAGCTTTCAGACTTCGTAGGGAATTTCCTTTCCTTCACGTCTTTAATATAGTTTTGGAAAGCATCAGTCATTATAGACTGAAGGTCGGCATATTGACGCAAAAAGCGTGGCTTAAACTCCTGAGTAATCCCCAGCATATCGTGCATGACCAATACCTGACCATCTACATCGGGACCTGCTCCTATCCCAATCACCGGGATTTTCACAGATTCAGCTACTTTCTGTGCCAAAGCAGCAGGTATCTTTTCAAGGACAATCGCGAAACATCCACATTGCTCTAGCATTTGTGCATCTTCTAAAAGCTTTTTAGCCTCTGCTTCTTCCTTTGCTCTGACTGTGTAGGTCCCAAATTTATAAATAGACTGAGGAGTCAAACCCAAGTGTCCCATGACGGGAACACCTGCACTCAGAATTCTGCTAACTGACTCTTTGATCTCAGAGCCCCCTTCTACCTTGACGGCATGGGCACCGGACTCTTTCATGATCCGAATAGCCGATCGCAATGCCTCCGAGCTATTTCCCTGATAGTGTCCAAATGGAATATCTACCACGATAAAAGCTCTTTTGACTGCTCGCACCACCGAGGAAGCGTGATAAATCATCTGATCCAAAGTGATTGGTAGTGTGGTCTCATGGCCTGCCATCACATTGGATGCTGAGTCACCTACCAAAACAATATCAATTCCTGCACTGTCCACAATTTTAGCCATCGAAAAATCGTAGGCTGTCAACATGGATATTTTCTCACCACTATCTTTCATTTCCTGAAGAATGTGGGTAGTGACTCGTTTGACTGAAGAAGAGGAGTGAACAGACATGATATCAGTGTAAGTGTACAGAATAGCTTGATGAGGAAAGATCTACTCGGATGTGCTCATTGAGCGTAGTAGAAAGTTCAAAACCTGTGTAATCAGGTCTTAACGGAAATAAACCATGGGCTCTATTTACCAAAACAGCCAACTCCATTTTGCTAATTTCCTCCTGCAAAAATGGCTTCATTGCATAAGCTACAGTCCTACCTGTATTTAGTACATCATCCACGAGAATCAGGCTCTTCCCTGTTAAATCTAGGTTTTGGGAAAGTGAAATCTTAGAATTAGCAACATCAGACTTATCCAATTGTACCTCCAATTGTTCTACCTGCAATTCGGATATATGACTTAGCTCTTTAGCCAAAAGCTCGGATAGGATCAAACCCATACCAGTCACACCTGCGAAAACAACACCTTTCGTGTGAAGATTACGCTCGTAGATTTCGAAAGCCATCCGGGTTATTTTTTGCCGGATTTGTTTGTCGTTGAGTACTTCGCTCATGATAAAATTTTGAAAATGAAAATTAGGCCTATTTGCCTTGCTTTCAAAATCAATTTTTAGCGATGGCTTTCCTCCTCCTCCAGCATATTCAGATAGCTCCGGTATCTACTAGGGTGAATTTCCCCTTCTTCTAGCTTTTCGAGTACGACACAGCCCGGCTCATTGACATGTCGGCAATTGTGAAACTTGCAATGACCCAAATAGGCTCTCATCTCTGGAAAATAGTGGGAGAGCTCATTTTCTTCGATATCCAAAATCCCAAATTCCTTGATCCCCGGAGTATCGATCAGATCTCCACCTCCATCAAGTTCAAAAAGTTCTGCGAAAGTCGTGGTGTGAACTCCCTTGCTGCTAAACTTGGATATTTCTTGGGTGCTTTGCTTTGCTTTTGGTACCAACTTATTCAAAAGTGTGGATTTACCTACTCCAGAATGCCCGGCTATCAAGGTGGATTTCCCTCGAAGGAACTCTTGGAAACGGGACGAAAGGTCCTGATCACTTTGAGCAGAAATTTCTATCACTGGAATATCCAGAGGATCATAAATTTCATGCAAGTTCTCCAGCCATTCTTTGCCTTTTTTCTTCGATTTCAGCAAATCCATTTTGTTGACCACAAGTATGGCTGGAATCCTGAAACTTTCTGTACTGACGAGAAAGCGATCAATAAACCCAGTAGAGGTTCGAGGTTGCTCCATCGTGATGATCAACATGGCCTGATCCAGGTTACTGGCAATGATATGGGAAAAGTGTTGATTTCGAGTAGACTTGCGAATCACATAATTCTCACGAGGTAAAATACTCCGAATGACAGCAGTCTCCTGTCCCGGTTCAACATCAAGCTCAACCCAGTCTCCCACGGCTATAGGATTGGTAAGCTTCAAGTCTTGCTGCTTGAATTTCCCCTTTAACCTTGCCTGAATGTACTTTCCTTCAGCGTTCACCGTGTACCAGCTACCAGTGGATTTGATTACTCTTCCCTTCATTTATTGCAAGTTATCGGTAAAATCCAAAATTCTTTCAGTCGCACCCCGATTGCTTTCTACCCAGGAATTTGCTGAAATCCTACTTCTCTCCAAGTTTTCTGGATTCTTTAAAGAATCAAAAGCGGTTTTTAGCGCTAAGAAATCCTCCACTTCAAATCCGCAACCCTGTTTGATAGACTCTTGAGCCTCAGGAAATTTCCCTGCCTTACGAACCTTCCCAAAAATAACAGGAGCGCCAAAGCCAATCGACTCCAAGATATTGTGTAAGCCCTCTCCGAATGCACCTCCTACATAGGAAACCTGTGCAAATTGATACAAAGAGGCGAGCATTCCGATGGTATCAATAATTAGCACCTCCGTGGTTTTCGTCTGATCCCAGGAGGTATAAAATTGACAGCTAGCCTTGGTTTGTGACTTCCAATTTTGCATTGGCCCAGGGTTCATACTATGCGGGGCAATAATCCATCTGAAGTCTTGATTTTGATTGATCAAAGGGATGAGTAAATCCATATCTTCTTGCCAAACAGAACCTAGAACGACCGCAGGCTTTTCCCCTAGCCAAGTTTCGATTTGGGGGAATCTCTTCGGAGCCCTAGCGATCTCCGCTACCCGATCAAAGCGAGTATCCCCAACTCTAGTGTAGGATTGAAAATTGATTCCTTCAAGGAGCTCAGCACTTTCCTCATTTTGAGTGAAAATATGGTCAAAGAAAAATATTGGAGCTCTGAAAAACCCCTTTCTCCTAAAATAAACCTGATCTTCTCTAAAGCTTGCAGAGATCAGGTAGAGAGGAATACCACGAGAAGAGCTTTCCTTGAGAAAATTAAACCAAAGATCATACTTGACGAAGTAGATAATGTCCGGCCGAACGATATCAAGAAATTCCCTGGCATAACTAGGTCTGTCAAGTGGTAAGTAAGTGACAAAATCAAGTACCGGTTCATTCCTTTTTGAGATTGGCTCAAATCCTGAGGTTGAAAAGAAACTGACCAAAATCTGTACTTCAGGCTTTCGCCGCTTCCAAAGGCTCATCACAGGCCTCGCCTGCTCATATTCCCCCAACGAGGCGACATGAAACCAGATTACAGGTCTTTCAGCATCAGGAGCAAAAGTTCTCAATCGCTTAAAGAGACCTTCCCTCCCCTTTACAAAATCAGCGATCTTAGTAGAAAATATAGCTGCAACTGGAAAAAGAAACTCCACCACCCGAAGAAAGAAATTGTAGATCCATTGCATGGCTAAAATTAAGCTTTCCCTAGAGAAGATTTAAAATTAGTAGCTTCGCATTCATATTTTTTTGAAAATATGGGTGCTCTTTTGTTCGATTACATTTAAAAATTTTTAATTTCAAAGTTACCTCTTGGGTAAACTTTAAAATGAGAATGCAGAATACATGATTAAGGTTCTTTTTGTCTGTCTTGGAAATATTTGCCGATCGCCTCTAGCTGAAGCAATTTTTAATCATAAAATCCATAATAAAGGGCTTGATTCTTTCTTCAAGTCTGACAGTGCTGGCACTTCTGACTTTCACATCGGGGAGCTCCCTGATGACCGGACTATTCGCTGTGCAAAACACTATGGCATGTCGATCAAACATCGTGGGAGGCAAGTAAATCGTGTGGATTTCCGGGAGTTTGATTACATCATCGCCATGGACAATCAGAATCTCCAAAATCTAGATAAACTTAAAATCAGATATGGTTTTCCCGACAAAACCATCTATCTCATGCGGGATTTTGTGGAGGAAGAAAAGGGCCAACCAGTCCCAGACCCCTATTATGGCGGTGAAGAAGAATTCCACAAAATCTATGACATCTTAGATCGGGCCATAGAAGATTTTTTACAGGAATTGAAAGAACGACATCAGCTTTATGCTTGATTTGAATGGGATTTATGAACAAATTCTTTTCCAGACACTAGGCCCTTTGGCAGAATTTAAGTCTGCCACACTCATCGCTGCAGGCAATCACAACCAAGGAATCAGGCTTGCCAGTTCAGAGGGTACATTTTTTCTCAAACTCAACTTTGACCACGAAAAAGATATTTTAGCACGTGAAGCTCAAGGCTTGGATCTGCTGAGAAAATCAACCTTCCTGAAGGTACCGGAAGTCTACGGGTATGGTCGAGTAGAAGACTATAACTATCTGCTAACGGAGTTTTTGGCTGGAGGCAAAAAGCAACCCAACTACTGGGAAAACCTTGGCATCGGATTAGCCCATCTCCACCTGACTCAGCGGGAGACTTTTGGTTTAGAATCTGATAATTTCATCGCTTCCCTCTATCAAAAGAATCCCGATGCAGAGGACTGGCTAGACTTTTTCATTGAGCAGCGCTTGGAGCCCCTTTTGGGCAAGGCTTATTTTGACCGCTTGATTCCCTTGGATTTTCTGAAAAAATTCCAGGAGATCTATCCTAAACTAGAAGGCATTTTTCCAAAAGAAAAACCATCACTCGTACATGGTGATCTTTGGAGCGGGAATGTAATACCCACAGATTCAGGGGAACCGAGCCTGATCGACCCTGCCATCTATTTTGGACACCGGGAAATGGATCTAGCTTTCAGCAGATTGTTTGGCGGATTTGACCAGCAATTCTATGATTCCTACGAATCAGCCCTTCCCCTAGAACCGGAATTCGAGTCGAGAATTGGAGTTTATAATCTGTACCCCCTTTTGGTTCACCTCAATTTATTCGGAGAAGCCTATCTGCCAGGCATTCAAAAAATCATCAATCGCTTTCAGTAGAGTTGCCACACTTTTGAAAAAGAAGGTTAAACCAAACTAACCTTTCCACCCGTTTTCACTGCTTTATAAATCGCGTCGATGATGACCATATCTTTCAATCCTTCCTCTCCATCTACTGGGATCGATGCTTTCTTTCCATCCAAAATGATAGCCGCCATCTCATCCATTTGGGTAGTTTGATGGGTTACATGAGGCTCATCCAATGGTCCTTGATGTGTACGTCCCTTGATAGGTCCATAGCCTGTGGAAGGTTGCATTTCAGCATATCCATTGGTTCCATTGAGGAAAAACTTATCCAAATAATTCATGCTGTAAGTCGAAAGACAAGAAGCTACAACCCCTGAAGGAAAACCCATTTGGAAAGTAATGGTCTCATCGACCCCTTCCTTAAACTTTATCGGGTCTGTTTTGACTTCCTGAGCCGTCACCCAAATAGGCTCCTCTCCTACCATATATCGGGCACCATTGATGGAATAAATCCCGATATCCATCATTGCCCCACCACCTGCTAATTCTGCATTGAGCCTCCATTGATTCGGATCACCAATGCGGAAACCGCTCAGCCCTTGGAAAAATTTAATTTCCCCAAATGCACCATCTCGCCTCATATTGACCACTTTTAAGGTATTTGCCTCAAAATGCATCCTGTAGCCGATTAGCAAATGAACTCCAGCTTTTTCACAGAATTCCACCATTTCCTTCGCATCGCTAGCATTGACTGACATGGGCTTCTCACAAATCACATGCTTCCCGGCTGCAGCCACTCCCAATGCATGCGGTTTATGCAAAGCATTGGGTGTAATGACATAGACAGCATCAATATCCGGATTGTCTTTTATCCGATGGTAGGTCTCGTAATTATAGCAATTAGCCTCAGGAACAGCATATTTTTTACTCCAGGTCTCCAATTTGGAAGGGGTACCACTGATCAATCCTGTTATTTTTGCACGCTTGCAGCTTTGCATTGCATCTGCAACACGAGCTGCATAACTCCCCAATCCCATCAAGGCTACTTTCAAAACAGGACCATCTTGAACGGGATTGATAGCAGCAAAATTTTTTGGGAATCCCCCTGAAAAACTTTCAATTTTTGGCACCGCAATAGCAAGTGCTGAAAGGCCTGTCTTGAGCAAAAATGATCTTCTTGACTTCATAATCTTTTCTTTTTTTGAAGGTTACATGAAAGACTTTTTCTAAAAAGGCTTCATGAAAAATGAGAGCAGGAATGAAAATACAAAATTCCTCCCAAAGAAGACTATTTCATTTCTTCTCCGCGCTATCTTCTGACAATTTGGAAAGCATGTCGGCTACTTTGTTCCAATAGTACTTCCCGGTCTTTAGTAAATGAATTCAGATCAGCCAATTGAGGATTTAAAACAGTCAAAAGCTCCAAGCCATCATTATAACGAATGGTAAAACGGCTTTTTAAAGCCAAAATCAATTTTTCCAGTTTAAATAGCTGATCATCCAAAACTAGAGAAACACCCATCGCAGTGGTCTGTAAAAGATTAACCTGCAACTTTAACTCATCTAATTGCTGATAGATCACATGGATATGTGACTCATTGAGAAAAGTGAAATCCGTAACCCGGAACGTAACCAATACCTGATTTTGCTTCAATATAATCGTTGGTAACAAATTAGGTGCTCCTGTATCATGGATCTTGGTACCCGACTCATCCGGCTTCAAAAAAGACCTGACAAAAAGCGGAATTTTACGATTGGCAAGAGGCTTGATCGTCTTTGGGTGAATTACAGTAGCTCCATAAAAAGTCATCTGAGCAGCCTGAAGGTAATCCAATTCATCAAAAAGCACCGATTCTGGGAAAAGCTTTGGGTCTGCATTGAGCACCCCGGGTACATCTTTCCAGATAGTCACTGATCGAGCATCGAGACAAGAAGCCAAAATAGCTGCGGAAAAATCTGATCCTTCCCTTCCCAAAGTAGTGGGCTTCCCTGCAGAATTACTTCCTATAAAACCCTGAGTCATTACCGGAAATTTTTCCAAAACAGGTTCAAGAATCTTTTTTGCCTTCTGTCTAGTATTAACCCAGTCCACATTTGCAAAGCGAAAATTGGAGTCTGTTTTGATCAACTCCCTGGCATCCTGCCAGACCACTATTATTCCCATTTCACAAAGAAACTCTGACACAATCCGACTGGAAATCAATTCTCCCAAGCAAATTATACGATCGTAGGCCTCATCATAATTCTCAGGGCTGATGGGCTTTTCGAGTTCATGGCTCAGTTGAACAAAGAGATTTTCTACTCTGGAAAATACAGGATGGCCAGAAGGAAAAAGCGCTTGGCATATCTCCAAATGAAAATTTTTTAAAATTGTATAATTTGAAGATATATCCAAATTATCCAATCGAAACTGCAGCAATTTTTCCAACGCATTAGTCGTCTTTCCCATTGCTGAAATGACTAAAAGCGTCGAATTTCGCAATCGATTACGAAAAATTTCAGCTAAGTTTTTTATTGATTCAGCATCTTTAACAGATGCTCCACCAAATTTGAAAACGATTGTTTTTGCCATCCAATTTTCTTTCTAATTTCGAGAAGAATATAAACCCAAATATTGTACTTTTCTAATAATGAAAATCAATCCTTATCAACCCGATCAGAGCGGCGTGGCCTACTCTGTCGGTACTACCCTTGATCGCTTTATCAAATTCAAACAAAGCGATTTTCCTTTTGCTTCCGGAGAACTTTCCCAATTGCTACGTGACATTGCACTCGCAGCAAAGATCGTGAACCGGGAGACAAATCGCGCTGGTCTTGCCAATATTGGTGGGGCTTTTGGTCAAACCAATGTCCAAGGCGAAGAGCAACAAAAGCTGGATGTGATCGCCAATATCCGATTTATGCGAGCACTGAGCAAAGGCGGTGAAGTGTGCGCCATCGTATCAGAAGAGGAAGATGCTGTCATCGACCTGAAAAACAAATCCGGCAAATACGTTGTGGCCATTGATCCTTTGGATGGAAGCTCAAATATTGACGTAAATATCAGCATAGGGACGATTTTTTCAATTTACAGACGAAAGACCCCACTTGGAAGTCCCATTCAGATGGAAGATATCATGCAACCGGGTTCTGAGCAGGTAGCAGCTGGGTATGTACTCTATGGCTCTTCTACCATGCTTGTGTATACCACAGGCTTTGGGGTAAATGGATTTACCTATGAGACCAGCCTGGGCGAGTTTTTTCTTTCACACCCACAAATCAAGGCGCCCAAATCAGGAAAAATCTATTCGATTAACGAGGGATTGGAGATGGACTGGCAAGAAGGCATAAAGAATTACATTGATGAATGTAAAGCAAAGCGATATGCGGCCCGCTATATTGGGTCTTTGGTGGCTGACTTTCATCGAAACTTGCTTAAGGGAGGCATTTACCTGTATCCAGCGACTAAAAACAACCCCAATGGTAAGCTTCGATTACTATATGAAGCAAATGCATTGGCCTTTATTGCAGAGCAGGCAGGAGCAAAAGCTACGGATGGAAAATCCAGAATTTTGGATATCGTCCCCGACTCCCTTCACCAGCGTACACCACTATTTATCGGCTCAGAAGAAATGGTTGACCAAGCGATCAAGCACATCGAAAAATCAAAGATCTCTGCGACCGTTTAAAACCATTCTGATTGAAATTTGTACTAGAAACTGTACCTTCGGATTTCAAACCTAAATGATATGAACAGATACAATCTTTGGATATTGATCGGTGCTGGAATGCTAGCCACTGTTTCCTGCGCAACAAAGGAAGCAGATGATATCAATCAGCCTGAGCCAGTAGATCCTACTTTCGCACAGCAAACTGAAAAGCACCTTATCAAAGTAGATACACTATTCACCGAATTTGAGAGCCCATGGGGTATGACTTGGCTTTCAGATGGAAAAATGCTCGTAACTGAGCGAAAAGGTGAAATATTGATTTTCGAAAATGATGAATTTACCGGTCAAAAAGTGACAGGCCTTCCGGAAGTTCATGAAGTGAATCAAGCAGGTCTATTGGATGTCGCAGCACATCCAAATCATGCTGAGAATGGCTGGATTTACATTGCTTACGCAAAGCCATTCCCTGACAATAAAGGTGCTTTAACGATTATGCGTTTCAAGCTTGATGACAACAATAATGCAATCGATCAGGAAGAGATCATTGTTGCCATGCCTGAATGGGAAGGTGGGCGTCACTTTGGAAGCCGGATCGTATTTGACAACGAAGGTTTCCTCTATTTTTCCAATGGAGACAAAGGAAATAAGCCTGAAAATGCTCAAACCTTGACCAATGCTCATGGAAAAGTTCACAGAATTCATGACGATGGGAGAATTCCTGCAGACAATCCTTTTGTCAATGAGGAAGGCGCAGTAGGTTCTATTTGGTCTTATGGAAATAGAAATCCACAAGGATTATATTTTGACAAAGCGAATAACAGACTTTGGGAAGCAGAGCACGGTCCAATGGGTGGTGATGAACTCAACCTGATCGAAAAAGGCAAAAACTACGGTTGGCCAGTGATTACCTACGGACAAAATTACGATGGAACACCAATCACTGAAATCACCGAAAAAGAAGGGATGGAACAGCCTGTCACTTACTACGTGCCATCGATCGCAACTTGCGGCATGACCATGGTCACTTCTGACAGATATCCCAACTGGAAAGGAGATATTTTGATAGGTGCTTTGGCAAAAATGCACATCAACCGAGTAGACATGGATGGAGCAACTGCACTTTCACAAGAGGTGATGTTCCAAGACATCGGCCGAGTGAGACAAGTATCTGAAAGTCCGGATGGATATCTTTACGCCATCACAGAAGGAACAGGCCTGCTAGTCAAACTCCTCCCGGTGGAATAAATCAAAAAAAGCTCTTCAAAACGAAGAGCTTTTTTTATGTCTACACGAAATCAACATCCACATTGAAAGGGTATTTCATCAGAAACTGAAGTGCTTCCTCTATCTCCAGATCTTCAAACAAAACCCGGTACAGGTTTTCTGTAATTGGTGCCCGTAAATCCGCTGCCTCCAAAAAGCCTTTGATAATTTTAACAGTATTAATTCCCTCAGCCACTTCTTCCATTTCATCTAGGATCTGTGGCAATTTTTCTCCCTTTGCAAGGCGATAGCCGACTGTATAATTTCGAGAATTCACCGAGTTACAAGTAGTCACCAAATCCCCCACACCAGCGAGCCCAAAAGCTGATTTTACGCTACCTCCCAAGGCACGACTCAAATGTACCATCTCTACCATCCCTCGAGAAATAAGTAGCCCTTTGGCATTTTCTCCCAAACCTAACCCTGCCAATGCCCCGGCAGCTATGGCAATGATATTCTTCAATACCCCACTTAGCTCTACTCCGATGATGTCGGAATTGCCGTAAACCTGAAATTTTTCAGATCGAAGCAACCGCTGACCTTCCAAAATCACCTCGTTGAACTTAGAAGCAATCACCGTTGCTGCAGGTTGACCTTTGGAAAGCTCCTTTGCGATATTCGGTCCGGCTAGGCAACCCACGCGAACTGCCACAGTCTCTTTCTGTAGAACTTCGCTCATGGTCAGGATGCGGTTACGATCAAGGTTTTTCACCTCATCCAAACTTTGCCCTTCAGGCAAATCCAGACAAAGTCCCTTTGTACCGTGAATGACTAAATGATAGGGCTGAAGGAAAGGAGAGAATTTCCTGGCTACATCCTGAAATGCCGAACTGGGAACCATGAAAAAAATGGTTTGGCAGGATTCACAAAGCTGCTGAGGATCCTGTGTAGCCATAATGGATTCATGCATTGATTTACCCTGCGCTGTATGATTTTCATTGATCTCTGCAACGACCTCAGCGTTCCTAGCATAAACCAAAACTTGGTTTTTTTCAGCAAGCATATTGGCGATGACGGTCCCAAAAGAACCTACGCCTACTACACCGATCAATGATGAATCAGAAAAGATTTTCGAGCTCATAGCCGTGTAGTCTATTGTGATAGAAATAAAGTAAACTCATGTCCTCGGTCACTATTTGACCTTTTTTATTTCGGATCAAAGGCCGCTTGGCATGATACATCCCCACATTATCGAGTCCATGAGCGATAATTTCCTCTAGACTTCGCTTCATGTGTGGAGCAATTTTGATCAATCCCTGCTCGCGAAGAATTAGAATCTGATCATACACACGCTGACAAGCATCCTTGAATTCTTCGTATTCAATGAAAATTTCCTCTTCTGGCAATCTAATCAAGTCAAATAGATCCAATTTGGAGTTTTTGGCTTTGATGAGTTCGAATGCTGTAAAGGCTACCAAATGCGAGCTAAAAACCCGATTGATACGGTGAAACTCCTCTACAATTCTCCTTCCTAGCATGTGGGTGTATTCTTCCTCTCGCTGAGAATCAACTGTCACCTTTCCTCCGGATCTGAAATAATGACTGGTGTCAATCACTCTGCCATGCTGATCCAAGCTTTCGCCCTTTTCGTTGACATAATTTCCCAGAACATCCATCGCTTTCCCAACAGAAACAGAAATATCTGAACCCTTGGTAAAAAACTTGACGAGGAACTTCGAGATTTTGTAAGAAGTAGAAAACTCATCATTCTCTTTGTAATAGCGCTCCTGCCCGGTGATACTTAAGTGGTCTCGTATTAGACTTGGAGCCTCCAAGACAAAATGATAATTAATCGTGACGGGTACCACGAAGATTTTACCTGAAATCCCGGTGATCCCCTCCTGATAATTATTTCGCTGTGCTTCAATAGCTGTGCTAAGTAAGCCCAATTTGAGTTTGCTCTCAATCATACCGCTTCGGCTACGTGTGCCTCCAGGGAAAAAGAGAGAGTGACACCCAAATTGAATGGCCTCTTTGGAATAGGTTTTTAAAGTCTCCAAGTAGACCAAATTCTTTTTTCGACGATCTACTTTATATGCTCCAAGCGCATTCATAAAGTAGGCAAAAATGGAAATATTGAAGAGATTCAATCCAGCTCCATAGATAAATGGAGGTAATCCTAGCACTGAAATAATCCACCCAATAAGAATACTATCCAGATTGGAAAAGTGCGTAGGAACCATCACAATGGTGCCTTTCGTAGCCAAATCTCGGAGTTGATCGGTTTCCCCAGTGATTTGTATCTTATCCTGTAGGGTGTACTGATTGGAAAAAATGGATCGAAATCCTTTTACCCGGGCCGCATTGAGCAAGCGTGCAAATCCAAAGGTGACCACGCTCCGAATAAACTTGTAATGCTGATGCTTAAAATTGCTGGCAATTTCCTCCGAATACCGGGAAGTAATGGATTCTAATATTTCCTTATAAATCGCTTCCCTCTGCTTTTTGGAAAGGCTTGTTTCCGAACTCGCATGAAGAAGAGACTCTTTGACTTTTCCCCAAAAGGCCCCTTCATCATCTGGGTCCACCACCCATGGATTTTGCTTTATTCGAAGCTTCTCTCGGTAGCGAGTAGTTTCCAGCTCTTCCTTCAATATTTCCATATTATTGGAAGTAAGCTTCAATATCCGACCTTGAGCATTTTCAGATACTTTTTTGACAAATTCCTTTCGCTCACGCGCCAATTTGACAACGGGCCACTCATCCTTACTAGGAAGGATGGGATCGTATTTGTGCTTGATATATTTTTCCTCCAAGGGGCAGATTGATTAGAAAAATCAAAGATACATAAATAGAATTAGTCAGATTAGGATTAGCTGGCAGAGGGCATAGGTGTATTTTTTTTTGATTTCACCAAAAAAGCTACTACCAAGGAGGTAATCAAACCCATAATGAAGGCTCCTATAGTGGCTTGGATAATGTAACTCTTCAAATTGAAAAACTCCTCTGCAGCGCTTCTCTCCATGATGCCAGTGCTTACTGAATATTCAATCACATTGGAGAAATAGTCGGGAGTAATATAAGTAGAGATGATAAATTGGCTCAATGGAGTAAGCAAGGCCACAATCAAGGTAATGATCATCCCTGATACAAAACCTTGTTTGAAACTCAAATGTCCTCCATAGAAATTAATCTTTTTATCCCGAAGAGCCAACACATAAATCAGAATCGAGGGGATAGCCACCAAATTGGTATAGTTAGAATGATCAGCAATCTTCTCATCGTGCCAACCCATGGATTTCTCAAAGACCATCCAAATCAGCATCATAGCCACAAAAATTAGTGCCCATTTAATTTCAATACTTAGCTTTTTCATCGTAGTGGGGGTTATGATAAATCAATAAAATACAAAATACAGAAAATCCATAAACGTTTCGGGATCTAGACCGTTTGTCAGTAAAGCCAAAAGATTTCTTGCACTGCACCCAAAGCATGCTATTTTTACGCTCGCATTCCTGATGAAACCTGACCTCAAACAAATCCAAGTCCCGATTGCTGCCGAAATGATTGAATTCGAGCAGAAGTTTAGGGATTTTATGAAGAGCAAAGTCAAGCTCCTTGACCACATCACCAATTACATTGTCAAGCGCAAGGGTAAGCAGATGCGTCCCATGTTTGTGTTTTTGACAGCTGGTGTCTGTGGACAGATCAACGACTCTACCCACAGAGGAGCTGCGCTTATCGAGCTCCTTCATACAGCTACCCTAGTGCATGATGACGTAGTGGATGATGCGAACTACCGCCGGGGATTTTTTTCTGTAAATGCACTCTGGAAGAACAAAATCGCCGTTTTGGTAGGGGATTACCTGCTGTCGAGGGGGCTACTCCTTTCCGTAGACAATGGAGACTTTAATCTCCTGCAGATCGTCTCCAATGCCGTAAGGGAAATGTCAGAAGGTGAACTTCTGCAAAGTTATAAAGCCCGAAAACTGGACGTAGACGAAGAGGTTTATTACGAGATTATCCGACAAAAAACAGCCAGTCTCATCGCCTCTTGCTGTGCAGTTGGCGCATCAAGTGTTGGAGCTGACTTGGAGAACGTAAGCAAAATGCGTGATTTTGGAGAAAAAGTCGGGATGGCTTTCCAGATCAAAGATGACCTTTTCGACTACGGGGAGGATGAAATCGGTAAGCCCGTAGGCATTGATATCAAGGAAAAGAAAATGACACTTCCGCTGATCTATGCTTTGAGAAATGCAGATTGGCTGGAAAAAAGAAGAATCATTTCCCTGATCAAAAACAAATCAGAAGATAAGAAAGCTGTAGCCCAGGTAATTGACTTTGTCAAGAAAAGTGGAGGGCTAGAATATGCCAAAGAGAAAATGAATGAATTCTATCAAGAAGCTTTGGATATCCTAAAGGACTTTCCTGATTCCGAATTTAAGACATCCCTCAAAGACCTCGTCAGTTACACCATTGAGCGTAAGAAATAAGCCGGACAGAATCCGGCTTTTGCATTACTTCATTGGGTTGATAGTCTGAATTTTTCCGTCAGGTAGGTGAGTTAACTCAGCCATTTTGATATTCCTAAGTGGAGTCTCTCCTGATAGCTCAGTATCATGATAAAAAAGATACCATTTGCCATCAAAATCCACGATGGAATGGTGATTGGTCCAGCCCTGAACTGGTTCTAAGACATTTCCCTGGTACGTAAAAGGCCCATAAGGGCTGTCCCCTGTAGCATAAGCAATAAAATGGGTATCGCCAGTGGAATAGGACAGATAGTATTTCCCTTCGTATTGATGCATCCAGGCTGCTTCAAAGAACCTCCGATCATTGTCTCCTGCTTTGATTGGCTCACCATTTTCATCCAAAATCAAAACTTCCTTTGGCTTCTCTGCCAATTCAGTCATGGAGCCTGAAAGTTTGGCAATGTATGGCATTAAGGCTTTTTGGTCTGGTGCTGGAATACCATCCGTTGGACCTTTTCGTCCTTCCACCAGCTTTTGATCTTCATACCATTGAAGCTGACCGCCCCAGATTCCTCCCCATAGCAAGTAATACTCCTCTCCATCCTGAAAGGCTGATGGATCCATACTGAAAGTCCCGGCAATAGGTTCAGGCTCCGCTTGAAAGGGGCCTTCTGGCCGATCTGAGATCGCTACCCCAATTTTGAAAATATCCTGTTTGTCCTTTGCAGGAAAATAGAGGAAATATTTTCCATCCTTCTCAGCCGCATCCGGAGCCCAAAGCTGACGGCCTGCCCAAGGAATATCCTCCAGTTTGAGCGCTACCCCATGATCGGTAACAGCCCCTCCTGGCTTTTCCATTGAAAAAACATGATAATCCTTCATATCAAAATGAGAACCCATATCGTCCTCCGCCACCTCCGTTTCGATATCATGCGAGGGATAGATGAAAATTTTCCCTTCAAAAACATGGGCTGAGGGATCAGCGGTGTAGATATGCTCAACCAATGGAGCATTTGCAAATTTGGAAGCGGTGGAATCAGCCGTGATGACCTCGGAGGTCTCTTTTGGCTGGGAGCAGGCAAATCCTGCAAGAAGCAGAAGACTGAGAAAACGAGTTGAATAATACATGGTTAAAATAGGTTTGAATTAGAAATTGAAAATAGTGAAGGCAAAAGCTTTTTCTAAATTTTTACAGAAATAGAATCAACAAACAGAAAACACACGTATATTTAAATAAATTACACGTGTCATAAAATCAGCACGATTAAAATAATCTTTTAACGCACGGGAAATGCCCCGATTTGTCGGGGTTAATCGTCACCCCGAAAGCTTTCGGGGCAATCTGACCATTCAAAATCAATTTGAAAACAGATGAAATCGAGCATGACGCAAGCGACACACAGAGGGATGATTATAATTGCGAGATTCCATGTGACCGCTTTAAGACAAATTATAAACACATGAAAACAAAACTCACGCTCACTATCGAAAAAAACATCATTGAAAAGGCAAAGGAATTCGCGGGGAACTCTGGAAAGAGTCTTTCGGATTTGGTCGAGCGATTTTTAGAAAAAGAAATTGCTGAAGCGGAGAAACAGCAAGCTAATATTCCTGAGGAATTCAAAGGGCTTTTTGGTTCGGTCAATTTACCCGCTGACTTAAATGAAAAAGAGGCGATCCGAGAAATTTTAAGCGAAAAACACCAGAAATGACACGATACTTTTTAGACACTAATATCCTGCTGGACTTTTTAGGAAATAGACAGCCGTTTGGAAAGTATGCTTTGGAGATATTCAATAAATCCCGGCTGAAGGAATGGCAACTTTGGACCTCGGACAATTCGATACTGACCAGCTATTACATCATTTCAAAAGAAATAGGAGAAGCAGAAAGCAGAATCAAAATTGGTCGGTTGATCAATTATTTGGAGATTCAACCTACCCAAAAAGCTCAAATACTACAGGCTTTAAACTCTGTTTTTAATGATTTGGAAGATGCCGTGCAGTACTTTTGTGCTTCTGGCATCCCCAAACTTGAAGGAATTATCACTAGAAATAAAAAAGACTTCAAATCAAGTCAAATCCCTGTTTTTGAGCCTTGGGAGGTGATTTGATTGGATTTTGATAGTATCAAATAACACTATCACTCACCGGATCATCAAACCAACCCCTTTAAAAAACCCTTAAACTCATCAAAACTTTTCCCCATAGGAATCACTTTTTTCTCCCCCTCCAAAAAGGCTGCTAATCGCTCAGGTAAGATCAATTTTTCTCCCAATGCTTCCTCCACCACATCCCGGAATTTACCCGGATGGGCGGTTTCCAAAAAGACTCCCACATAACCTGGATTTTCGGCCATAAAGTCTTTCAAGCCCAAATATCCCACTGCTCCATGAGGATCGAGTGTATATCCCTTTGGCTGTATTGCTTGAATGGCCTCCACCGTTTGCTCATCGGTGTAAAAATACCCTTTCACGTTTTCCCGGAACCGCTTCTCATCTCCTTCATATAGCGCCAGAAGCCTTGGGAAATTACTTGGATTGCCCACGTCCATAGAATTGGACACAGTCGGGATGGAGGGCTTGGCCTTAAAAGGAAAGCCATTCAAATACTCGGGAACTACCTTATTTACATTGGTTGCGGCCACAAACTGTTCTATCGGCAGGCCCATTTGTTGTGCCAAAATCCCAGCTCCGATATTCCCGAAATTCCCGCTTGGAACTGCAAATGCGACTTTTTTACTCGTTTTAGGCAACTGGGAAAAAGCATAGAAATAGTACAGGGATTGCGGAATCCAGCGGGCAATGTTGATGGAATTTGCCGAGGTCAGCATCAGCTTTTCATTTAATTCCCTATCCAAAAAAGCCTGCTTCACCAAGGTCTGACAGTCATCAAAGACTCCCTCCACCTCCAAGGCGGTTATATTTTGCCCTAATGTGGTAAACTGCTTCTCCTGAAGTTTACTGACTTTTCCTTTGGGAAAAAGAATAATGACCTCCACTCCTTCCACTCCCAAAAAACCATTGGCAACAGCACTTCCGGTATCTCCCGAGGTGGCAACCAAAACTCGAAGCGTCTTACTTTTATCTTCGACAAGCATACTCATCAGTTTGGAACAAAACCTTGCTCCTACATCCTTGAAAGCCAAAGTAGGCCCATGAAACAGCTCTAGGCTATACACATCTTCCTCCACCTCCACGATTGGTGCATCAAAACTGAGCGTATGATCAACCAACTCATGAATCTGCTTTTCGGTCAAATCCTCTGAAAACAAAGCCCCGATCACCGCATAGCCGATTTCCCGAAAGCTCATTTCGGACATTTTTTCGATCAGGTCATTTGGCAAAACAGGAATCCGCTCGGGCATATACAGGCCATTATCTGGTGCCAAGCCCTTGATTACGGCCTCGGAAAGACCAACTTGATGCTTATGGTTATTGGTGCTGTAATACTTCATGCTGTGGTTTATTCAATTACAAAAGCTCCACGGATATTGATCGCTGAGTGATAGGCATCTACTCCGAGACCCGTAGATTCATAGACCTTTCGAGCCGCTGAAATAATTCCGGGGATGGAACTCTCCCCCTGACAGAGGGAAAAAAGGGTTGGCCCGGAACCTGAAATACCCATTCCGAGTGAACCAGCCGATTTGATTGCCTCACGTACCTCATAAAAACCAGGGATCAACACTGCTCGATAAGGCTCGGCTATCACATCCCGCAATGACCTTGATATCAATCCATAATCGGATAGAAAAAGCCCAGAAACCAAGCCACCAACATTTCCTGATTGTATGGTGGAATATTTTAAAGGAATTTGGTCCCGAAGAACTGAGCGGGAATCCTCTGTCCGGAGTTCATAATGCGGATGCAAAAGTACACAATGTAATTCCGAAGGCACTGGCAGTTTGATGACATCTAGTGGGTGATAATCCCGGATCAGGACAAATCCTCCCAATAGACTGGGAGCGACATTATCAGCATGACCGGCACCGCAGGCAACTTTCTCTGCTAAGATCGCAAAGGGCAGCAGATCTTTTTTCTCCAATGGGTTTTCTAGCAATTCATTCACAGCGACCAAGGCCGCCACGGCACTGGCAGCACTTGAACCCATTCCAGATCCGAGTGGCAGCCCTTTTTCTAAATGAATATTCAATCCAAGACGGATTCCCAACTCATCCAAGAGAGCCTGAATGGCTACCGAACAAGTGTTTTTAGCAGCATCCAGAGGCAATCTACCCCCGTCTCCTGTGATTGAAACTACCCTGAGCTCTTGGCTATTATTTTCTATGAGCTGCACGGTATCTCCCATGCCTTCTATAGCAAAGCCTAGAATATCAAAGCCACAGGAAACATTGGCTACAGTAGCTGGCGCAAAAGCTTTGACGGTTCGCATCACTCCCGAGTATAGTTACCGATTCGAATGACGTCTGCAAATACACCCGCGGCAGTTACATCTGCCCCGGCACCTGGCCCTCTAATGATCATCGGCCGATCAAGGTATCGCTCTGTAGTGAGCAAAATCATATTATCACTGCCACTCAGATTGCTAAATGGGTGCGAAGCAGGAAGTGAATTTAGCCCCACTTTCGCCTTCCCATTTTCAAGAGTAGCCATGAATCGGAGTTTTTCTCCTTTAGCTTCTGCAGTTTTGAGCAAGTCTGCGAAACCTTTATCATGACCTTTCAATTTTTCGAAAAAATCCTGGACTGACTCGGCAGATTGACAATCTTCAGGTACCATACTTTGCACCGTGATATCTTCAAATTCTAGTCTTTGCTCCGCCTCTCTTCCGAGGATCAAAATTTTTCTAGCCACATCCATCCCACTCAGATCATCTCGAGGATCCGGTTCGGTGAAGCCTTTCTCTTTAGCAGATTTGACCACTTCGGAAAAAGGGTCTCCCTTTTCCAATTCGGAAAAAATAAAATTCATTGACCCACTCAAAACTGCCTCAATTCGGATCACCTTATCCCCGGATAGCATCAAATCCTGCAAAGTATTGATGACGGGAAGCCCTGCTGCAACATTGGTTTCGTAGAGGAATTTCACCCCTCGTTTCTTCGCCAACTTCTTGAGCTCCAGGTATTGCTCCATGGTTCCTGAATTGGCTTTTTTGTTCGGAGTGACGATGGCCACTTTCGCGCCCAAGACACGAGGATAGGCATCTGCCACTTCTTGACTTGCCGTGCAATCCACGAAGACGGAGTTAGAAAAGTTCATTTCCTCCATTTGTCGGACAAACTTCTCCATATCCATTTTCTGATCCTTCTCGGACAAATCATAGCCGGCTTTCAGATCAAATCCATCCTCATGAAAAGCCATAAAACGACTATTAGCCAAACCGTGGATTTGGATGTCCAGCTCGCTTTCCTCTCGAAGTTTTGCTTGTTGGATCGCAATCATTCGCATCAGGGCTTTTCCAATCAAGCCAGTCCCTACCAAAAAGACGTGAAGCACCTTGTTTTCTGAAAGGAAAAAGGCCTCATGCAGGGCGTTCAAAGCCTTTTGCAAGTCCGGCTGAGGAATTACAGCAGAAATATTCAGCTCTGAACTTCCTTGGGCAATGGCTGCCACGTTGATGTTATTCCGACCTAAAGCCCGGAACATTCGCCCGGAAGCACCCGGATTTTGCTTCATATTTTCTCCCACCACTGCAATGGTCGAATACCCATGAAGGAGGGATACTTCCTCCATTTCGTTGGATTTGATCTCGTAGAAAAATTCCTGCTCGATTACCTCTTTGGCCAGATATGCCTCACTGGTTTTGATCGCGAGACAGATGCTATGCTCCGATGAAGCTTGAGAGATGAGGACGATATTGACTTTGGCCTCCGAAAGAGCCTTAAATACTCGACTTCCGGCAGTCCCATCCAACAAAGCAGCTCCTTGAACAGTCACAATTGAAATATTGGACATGGAGCTGATACCCTTGATCAGTGGGCCATTCGTCACATCCCCATTAATCAAGGTTCCCGCATTTTCAGGTTCAAAAGTGTTTTTGATCCTAATCGGGATATTGCGCTTCATAGCCGGCTGCATGGTTGCAGGGAAAATCACCTTAGCACCAAAATGAGAAAGCTCCATCGCCTCATTGTAGCTCAACTGAGGAATGGTGAAAGCGGTGTAAACCAAATTTGGATCTGAAGTCAAAACTCCGGATACATCCGTCCAAATCTCCAAATCATCTGCTTCCAGGGCTGATGCAAAAATCGCCGCGGTGTAGTCTGAACCAGACCTTCCCAATGTAGTCGTCTCACCCTTATCCGTTGAAGCGATAAATCCTGTGATCACCTTAACCCCATCATAATTCAAAAAATACTGACGGATCAATGCATTGGTTTTTTCAAAATCAACCCTTGCCTGCCCGAATCGGTCATTGGTCCGGATCACTTCCCTTGCATCGAGAAAGCGGCTTTTCACGCCCTTGGCAGTCAATGCTTCTGATAAAATGAATGCAGAAAGCCGCTCCCCAAAACTCACTACATAATCCAGCGTCCGAGGGGAATTTTCTTTTATCAGATAGATACCATGAAACAAGTCCTCCAATTCATTGAATCGGACTTTTACATAAGTCATGACGGTAGACTGATTCTGCACAGCAATAAGTTGCCGAACCATATCCAAATGCTTCTCTTCAAGAGTCTGTAATAAATCCCGATAAACTTGATCCCCTTCTCTGGCCATTTTCGCAATGGTGAGGAGTGTCTCAGTAACTCCACCAAAAGCGGAAAAAATAACTGCTATTTCCTGTCGCTTCAGTTTATCCTGAATGATGGAAAAAACCTGTTTAATTGAATCTGGATTCGCTATGGACGAACCACCAAACTTGATGATTTTCATGATTTACTTTGTGATTTGATGAGAAATATGGCAAAAGCCAAAAGGGCGGAGGTAGAAAATAGAAACGGGATTACCCCGTAATGATGGTCGTCATCATGGTCTTGCTCATTCCAAAAAAGGTAAAGCCCCAAGAAAGCCGTGGGGTAAAAGCCGGTAAAAATGGTGCAATCATGGACTTTTTCATAGCAAGGATAGCATTTGCAAGTTTAAGCCTCCATTTTCTTTTTGCCAAGCATTAGCCCATTTATCTTTCAAATTGGCAGAAAAAACAGCCTTTAAATAGATTTTTTCTAAAGCTAAGATAATCGATCACCCAAATATTTTTTCGAAAACCGACTTTCCTATAAAATAAAAATGAAGTAAATCCGCTATTTTAGGGTGAACCAAATCTAGATATCCATGAAAAAAGCACGTTTATTTTCGATAGCCTTGGTTTTTATTTTGTTCAGCGGCTGTAGCAGTGTCAAAAGTCTGAACCCCCTAAGCCTCCTTACTGGAAATAGTTGGGCCCTTTCCTCCCTACTAGGTCAAGGTCTAGATCTATCACAATTTTCCGGAGGAGTCCCTTTTCTCAACTTTATGGATGATGGAAAACTCACTGGTTTTTCGGGTTGTAATAATTTCAATGGAAGCTTCAAGCTCGAAGGAACTGACATCAACCTAGACCCCGGTGCCATGACTCGAAAAGCCTGCCCTGGAACAGGAGAGCAGGATTTTATTTCCGCACTGAGTCAAGTAAAAAACCTTAAGGTAGGCAAGGATAAATTGACACTACTTGATGGAGCAAAAGAATTGATGAGTTTTGTCCCGAAAAATTAGCCTAGGCAATCAGTTCAATGGAATTCTCTTTTCCTTTGAATAGGACTTTGTCGCCACTCCCTTTTCCCATGACACTCTGTGCCAAAGGTGATGCTGCGCTGATCAAATAAACGCCTTGCTCATTGACCGTAATTTTACCAACTGCGGCAGCGATAAGAAAGTATTCTCCGGCAAGGCGGATCAAAGACCCTTCTCTAACATTTGAGCTTTGGGATTTTACGCTTTGCACCCGATAAATTTCATCCAAAAGGTTGGAATTGGAGGTAATTTGAGATTCAACCTGCCTCAGGTCCTGGGTAAGCATTTCCCGGCCAGTTTCAAATTTATCTCCGGCACTGCTTTTATCATCTTCCAAAATCCCATCAGAAATAGCTTTTCGCTCTTCCTTCAATTCCTGAATTCTTGTTTTGAGGATCGAAACGGCCTGTTTGAATACCTCTTCTTTGTTCAAGTTCATTGGTTACAGCCCTCTTTCCGACGGGTATCGATGATATAGGATATTTTCCAACCTTCAGCAGTACGGACAAGTTGAAAAGAATTGACCCCGCAGTGGCTGAATTGATCATTCACATAGAATTCATAAGGTGTCCAGGCTGCAGCAAGATCTCCGTCTACTTTGATTTGGTATTCCAGGATCCGCTCATCCAGATTTACATCTTCTGGAGTGGTGGCGATCCGATTCACAAAGTCAGCGACTGAATTACTTCCAAGAGTACTCCCATTTTCGCCTGCTACCACAGTTTGCATAGGTGCTGATTCTAAAAAGACCGCTCCTGCGGCAGCACCATCTTTGGCACGCATGGCATCAAAAAGCTTCTCGATCACCTTTTGAACCTCTATCTCTGGAGTCTGGGCCATTGCCTGATTTTGAAGCCCAATCATGAAGAAGGTCAAGATTACTACTAAAATATTTTTCATATTATACTTCACCATAAAGTTTGAAAGTCATATTTCGAAGAGCATCATTGTTCACTGCATAGTGCATGGCTTCTGCAATTTCTTCAGGGCGGACCCATTTCGAAAAGTCTGAATCAGGCATAGATTCTCTGTTTGGCGGAGTATCAATAATGCTCGGAACAAAAACGTGAGACCGGATAGAAGTATCCTGTGTAAAACTAGCGACCATTTCTGCTAGATTGATAACCATGCTTTTACTCATCGCATAGGCAAAAGTCCCTGCTGCATCTACTAGCTGCAATGCTGGCCTTGCACCTACAAATAGGAAAGTGCCTTTATTCTGCTTTTGCATCAAAGGAAGAAAACCTTTTACTAAGTGAAAGGCACTGTAAAAATTCAGCTGAATCATTTGATCCAAGTCTGCTTTCGAGGTTTCTTCCATAGAACCCATCGCAAATCCTCCTACCAAAAGTGCTAATGCATCCAGGTCATTGTACTGCAATTGATACTCTTTGACAAAAGCCTCAACTGCCGCTTCATCTGCGACATCTACCTCATAGCTATCATCGGCTTCTTCTACTTCTTCATTTTTTCCGGGCTGCAATAAGGCAATGACTTTATAGCCTTCCCGCTTGAATTTTTCTACAACAGCTCCTCCCAAATTACCCGCAGCACCTGTGACAATAATATTTCGAGTCATTCCAATTTTAATGGTTGATAATTCCTAAAATTAACTGTTATTTTTCGATTCTATTATGAATGATATAAAAACCAGTATACGAAGCAAAGAGAACAGGAGAAGAGGTTACTTTTTTCTCAAGCTGATCTTGTTGATCCTCTTACAGATTGCTTATGTGGCGGATACACCCGTGCATAGGTTTTTAGAAGAGCATGCTTCCCTCACCAATCTACTCCGGGCTGGTATTTTTCTGCTGAGTGCACACTTGGTTATTTCTCTTGGCCGGTTTATCACTTTGGGGATTTATTTAAAGAAAACTGCAGAGACAAAGGTTCAGCCCAATTTCGTCCTTGGAATCAACCGGATAGCCACGATCCTGAATTTCTTTGCCTTCCTTATTTCATTGATGCTTGCCTTTGGTATCAGACCCTTGGAGTTTTTGACTTCCATCACTATTGTCGCAGCTGCTATTGCGCTACTTACAAAAGAATACATCACCAATATCGTGAACGGTTTGATCCTGATGTTTTCAGAGCAGCTGGAAATAGGAGACAAAATCAATGTGGGTAATAAAACGGGGTTCATACGGGATATTACGCTCGTGAATACGGTCCTAAAAAGCGAAACAGGTGAATTGATTTTCATTCCCAATTCCATGATTCTATCCACCGATGTGGTGAATTATTCTAAAAACAACACGCACCAAGTCGTATTCGATGCAGAAATCCCCTACTCCAGTGATTTACAATTGAATCAATTGGAGGAGAGCCTCACGCAGGTTTTGAAAGAATATGGAGATCTGGTGCTGACCGAAGGCGCCCAACTGAATATACTGGAGCGAAAGTCCGATAATATCCTGATGCGCTATCAATTCCCTATTCGGTCAGGTGAAAAAATCAAAGAAGCGCAAGTCCGAAAGGCTATCAATCAATCCTTTTTGAACTGGAAAAATGAACACAAAAAAGTCTAATTATTTTGACCTTGTCTATCAGGTGGTGCGAGAGATTCCCCCGGGAAGGGTATGTACCTACGGAACGATTGCTCACTATTTGGGGCTAAAAAGCGGTGCTCGCATGGTTGGTTATGCTATGAACGCGGCTCATACCCTACCGGATGTTCCAGCCCATCGAGTCGTAAATAGAGCAGGAGTTTTGACCGGAAAGCATCACTTCGCCACTCCTACCCGAATGCAAGAACTATTGGAACTGGAAGGAATCCATGTAGAAAAAGATCAAGTTCAGGATTTCGACAAGCTTTTTTGGGATCCGGAAAAAGAACTCGGG
Source organism: Algoriphagus formosus (assembly GCF_002807035.1). Lineage (GTDB taxonomy): Bacteria > Bacteroidota > Bacteroidia > Cytophagales > Cyclobacteriaceae > Algoriphagus > Algoriphagus formosus. The sequence goes on from NZ_NIUC01000002.1 coordinate 778,969, forward strand.
CTTTAATTCTTTTGACGGAAAAGATACAGCCCTAAAAACATCAAGAGACCATTCAAAATCAAAGCCTCAAACCCAAACTTATATCCCCAAAACCAACGCTCTGAATTTGAGCTAATGAAAAAGGTAATTAGGGGGGCTGCAACAGCTAGAAACGGAACCATATTATCCTGAACTTTCATTTTTGTAAACAATCCAAAAGCATACAATCCCAGAAGAGGCCCGTATGTGTATCCCGCAATGATAAATACCGAATTGATCACACTTTGATCATTGATCCAGTGAAAGATCAGGATAGCCAAAAACATGATAAACGTAAAAGCCAGGTGGACTTTTTTTCTGACTGCCACTTGTCTGTCCTTTGGATATTTTCGCTCGATTTCTAGAAAATCAATACAAAAGGAAGTGGTCAAAGCAGTAAGCGTTGAGTCTGCGCTGGAATAGGCTGCCGCCGTTATTCCCAGGACAAAAATGATTCCTGCATAAGCAGGAAAATGCTGAGTCGCCAAAAAGGGGAACAATTCATCTGATTTCTCGGGAAGTGCAAGCCCTTGCGTCTCCGCAAAAAGATATAACATTACCCCCAGTCCCAAGAAAAGTAGATTTACAAAGACCAAGATGATTGTAAACCAAAACATATTTTTCTGAGCATCCCCAATATTCCGACAGGTCAAGTTTTTTTGCATCATATCCTGGTCCAGGCCAGTCATGACAATAGTGATAAATGCTCCGGAAATAAACTGCTTGAAAAAATTAGTCCCGGCTTTCCAGTCCCAATTAAAGATGGAAGACCTCGAGTCTTCGGATACCCGGCTGAAATAATCTGAGATCCCTGAAAACTCCAATGCGTCGCCGACCACAATGATGCAAACTACCACCGATGCAAGCATAAAAAAGGTCTGTAGCGTATCGGTCCAAACCACCGTTTTGATCCCTCCCCGGTGGGTGTAAATCCAAATCAGGCCTACTGTAATTAAGACCGAAACCCAGAAGGGAATTCCTAAGGAATCGAACAGAATCAACTGTAAAACTGATGCCACCAAGAAAACCCTTAGCGATGAGCCTAAGGTCCTCGAAAGAATAAAAAAGAAAGCACCAGTCTTGTAGCTGTAAAAGCCAAATCTATCCTCCAAATAGGTGTATATCGAAATGAGATTCAATCGATAATATAAAGGCAAAAGAACCTTAGCAATTGTAAAATAGCCGAGCGTGTATCCAAGCACAACCTGGAAATAATAAAAATTAGTATTGCCAACTTCACCTGGAACTGAGATAAAAGTGACTCCAGAGAGCGAAGCCCCAATCATTCCAAAAGCCACCAAAAACCATGGAGACTGCCTATCACCAGTGAAAAAGGTATCTGAAGTCACCTTTCTTGATGTCAACCAAGAGATGACAAAAAGCAACAAAAAATAGCAGGCGATAACAATTAGTACTGTTTGTGGATTCATAAAAGAGAAGGCTTGAAACCGCTAAATTTGACCATTATTCTTAATTTTGCAATATGATTTACCTTCAAAACGATCTACCCCAGCTGGAGGAAGAAGAAATTTTAATTGAAGATTTGCTGGACCTGGAGGAACATGACCTGGTAGTATTCAATGACGATGTGAATACCTTTGATCATGTGACCCATGTTTTGATGAAAGTCTGTAAGCATACCCGAGTACAGGCTGAGCAATGCACATTAATCATTCATTACAAAGGAAAATGTGCTGTCAAAAAGGGGAGTTTCGAAGATCTGAAACCCATGTGCGAAGCGATCCTTGACGCAGGAATTCAAGCTACCATTACTTAATTTCCACTTTTGTGAATCTCCCTTCAAAACTAATCGAGGATGCCGTTACCGAAATATCCAGGCTGCCAGGCATCGGCAAGAAAACTGCTCTTCGACTCGCCCTTCACCTTCTTAAACAACACGAAGCTCATACAGAGGCATTGGCGCTATCACTGACTCGAATGAGGCAAGAAATCAAATATTGCAAGACTTGCCATACCATCTCCGATGACGAGGAATGCAGCATCTGCAAAAGTCATAAGCGTGACTCGTCCACTATATGCGTGGTAGAAGATATCAGGGATGTACTAGCTATCGAAAACACCAATCAATACAATGGGAAATATCATGTTTTGGGCGGTGTCATATCACCTATTCAAGGGATTGGTCCTGAAGAACTAACCATCGAATCCCTGGTAAGCAGAATTTCTGAATCTGCTAAGAATGAACCGGTTAAGGAAATCATTTTGGCGCTAAGCGCTACCATGGAAGGAGATACCACTGCTTTCTACTTGGGCAAAAGACTAAAAGAAACAGGCGTAAGTATCAGTACCATCGCAAGAGGTATCCCTGTAGGGGGTGAACTAGAGTTTACAGATGAGGTCACCTTGGGAAGAAGTATTATGACCCGGATTAATTACAGCCAAGAGTAATTAAATATTTGTGGGTATTAAATCCAGTTCTATATTTGCACCTCAAACAACGGGGATTAGCTACCCGGTAGTCATCGGGACTAGAGCGTCCCGAAAGCATTCGGAAAGTTCATCGGTTTAAATACTGAAAAATAGAAAAATTGGGGGATTAGCTCAGCTGGCTAGAGCGCTACACTGGCAGTGTAGAGGTCATCGGTTCGACTCCGTTATCCTCCACCATCAAAGCTTCTCAAAAGAGGAGCTTTTTGTTTTTATCTAATTAGCTCAACTATCTAGAGCGTCCCGAAAGCATTCGGGAAGGTTGCCGATTTTCTTCGGCACAGGCTATCGGTTCGACTCCCTGCCTTTGCCGGCAGGCAGGCGTTATCCTCCATCAAGGCTTGCAGAGTTTGCAAGCCTTTTTTTATTTTTAATCATGTATTTCGTTTACATCCTTTTCAGTACCAAAACCAATAAATACTATATCGGGTCAACTGATTCTCCTGAAGCAAGATTAAAACACCATAATGCAGGAGCAACTCCCTCCACAAAATCAGGCGCCCCTTTTTGGGAAATAAAATATTTGGAAAAAGTAGCTGATCGGTCTATTGCATTGAAAAGAGAACGCGATATTAAGAAGAAAAAAAGCCGAAAATATATCGGATGGTTAATTAGCTCAACTTCCTAGAGCGTCCCGAAAGCATTCGGGAAGGTTGCCGATTTTCTTCGGCACAGGCTATCGGTTCGACTCCCTGCCTTTGCCGGCAGGCAGGCGTTATCCTCCACCATCAAAGCTTCTCAATAGAGGAGCTTTTTGTTTTTTTAATGTTAGCTCAAAGACTAGCGAATCCCAGTTGCATTTCGGAAGGTTTCAAAATTCAGTAAAACCTCTGTAAACCCGAATCATTTAAAGTCAAAGAAACCATCAAGTAGAGTCAGCCTCAATCTATACCAAGTGAACTTTTCGAGTTGACTCCAAAAAAAATTAAGTCGTTTTTTGATTTTTTCCTGTGACAAAATTCAATATTCTCAATACCAAAAGACTTTTTATTTTTATATAATAACCCAATCTTAATTATCAGAAAACCAGTTATTTACAATGTTTTTTGTGTTGCTTCATTTGCTATATTTGAAGCCCGAAAGTACCGAGTTAAATGCAAAAAATAGGACTAGTCAAAATAGTTATTTTGATACTTATGACCCTAAGTATTCCTAAGGTCCTATTTGCCCAATGCCCTCAGAATAATTTCGTTGTTGATGGCTTTCAGTTACGAGATGCCGATGGAAACCCTTTCACAGTCACTGACGAATATGAACTTGGAGAAGAAATCAATGGAGAACTCTGGACTATTCTGGGAGGCTCTTCAACTAATGGATATAACCTGAGATTCTTTTTTGATATTGTCATCAATGACGTTCTAATCGCAGATGAGCAATACGAATGTCTTTTTTCTGGTGTACAAGCCCAGCAGAACGTTTGGGTTAAGGTTCGGGATTTTACTTGGAATTGGGGGGATGTGGTAGACATTAAAGACATTTTCATCTATTGGACCACGGGTACAGCTAACCCTAATTCTACTTGTGTTATTAGCAATAAAAACAACATTAACTCACAATGCTACGGCAACCTTGAAGGCTTTACTGCTGCTGTTCCATTATTTCCAAAATTCGATTTCCAGTCTAATGGGATTTGTAATACGACCATAGAATTCACTTCGCAAACTATAGGGGGATCACCACCATACAATTATACTTTCGAATGGGATTTTGACGGACTAGGGACTGCTACCGGACCAAGTCCAGTTTTTGATTTCCCTGCAACAGGCACTTACACTATAGGACTTACCGCTGATGATGGGGTGACAACTACTAACATCTACAAGGATATTTTCATTGATCCTAACTTTGGTATTCAGGTGACTATTTTCCCTACAAAAATCGATGATGATACCGGGATCATTTACGTGGAAAGTGTCACTGGAGGCACGGAGCCTTATAGCTTTGAATGGACGGGTCCTGATGGTTTTTACAGTACTAATAGAAATATATTCGGCCTGAGCACAGGCTTATATACACTGACTGTGACCGATGCTAATGGATGCTCTCAAACCGTAGAATACTTTCTGGATGTTGCTTCAGTTCTATCTTTAGATCTTTCCTACTTTGTAGGAGAGTGGTCTCCCAAGACAGGAAAAGTAATCCTCAACTGGGAAACGAATCGAGAAATAGAGCCTGGCACTTTCGAAATTCAAAGAAAAAATAATGGTGATGAGCCTTTTCAAACTATCGGAACCATTGAAATTCCTAATTCAAAAACCGAAAAGACTCCTTACTCCTTTCAAGACACAAATTTCCCCTTTAATCAAGACCACCTCTATTACAGAATAAGAAAAAAAACAGGAGAATTCGATTATTACAGCTCTGTTCTCTTGGTAAAACGAGAGATGCCCAAAGAGATGATACCCAATTGGACTTTATTTCCAAACCCAAGCTATGCAGGTCAAAATTTAGAATTAGCCTATCTGGGAAAAGAAAAAATCTCAGGAGGAAATGTGAAGCTACGCCTGTTGAATACTACGGGTGAGTTAAGAGAAAAAACAGTTCCACTCCCCACAACTTCAAGGTTCATAATAAATTCGTATTTTAGTTATCTTCCAGCTGGCTTCTATATTCTGGAATTACAGTGGAACAATCACTCTGAGCAAATCAAAATACTTAGAAATTGAGCTTTATGAAAACAATAAGACTTCAAGCCATCACTTTTTTGATGGCTATTTTTTTTCTCTCTTCCTGCTCCTGTCAGCCTGAGGATATCCTCAAAATAGCATTTAAGGGAATGGAAAAAATGGTGGGAGATGGATTTGTTCCTTCGGATGAAATTCGCGCTTTAGGTGATTTCCAAGGCACCTCTGTGAATTTGAAGCGGACAAATGATGAATCTATAATTATTCTTAAATTGGAGAATGGCGACCCAAAACTTCTGGGAGAATACCCGGAAGTACTCGCCAGAAAATGTGCTGAAATCTATCTCAGAGACTTTGAAAATTCTGAAAACTATGAAAAAATCGTGGTTCAGTTTATCCAAACTGATCCCTTTAACCCGGATAATTTCGCTATGCAAGAGCATGAGTTTCAGACCAAAGATTTCCTCGAAACAACTAACCTCAAACCACTATGAACATTCCTGAAGAATTCCAAAAACCCACCTTAACGCTTGGAGACTGGATCATCAACGTCTTGATCTCCAAATTGCCACTCATTGGTTTTATCATGTTGATCGTTTGGGCAGTAGATAAGAATACCGATGTCAACAAATCCAATTGGGCCAAATCTGAGCTGATTCTTCGACTCATCGGCTTTGTGATTGGAATCATTATCTTTTCCGTGATTGGCTTTGGCTTTTTTACAGCCTTTTCTGAAAATGTAAATTGGAGTGATTTTGATTAATACGGTTTTCCGCAATTAAGCCTTTGTCAAATTCTCTTTTATTTCTGGCAGGAAGTTGAAAGAGTGAAGCATCCGAATTATGAACATCTAGGTTCATTGTAGGCAATTCACCTTTCCTACTATTAGATTAGCGGATCTACAAATTGATAAAGCCTTCAGAAATTAAAGTAAATTCGAGCCGTCTTCGACCTCTTCTACGGCTTTATCCAGAAAGTCCAAAAAAGGCTTCATCACGGAAAACCCTTGGAAGGCAAGGTTCAGAAAATTGCCCGAGTTTACATCCTTGTCTGCAATTGGGCTGGAAACGATGAAGCTTTTCATCCGAAGAAATTCGATATATGGATGGTCTGCATCATAGTCCCTTGGACTTGTCTTGAGCTTTTCTCCTTCGATGGTGGGAAACATTTTGACAAACTCAGGTTTGCTGAGAATTTCCGTTAACTCAGCACCGGAGTAATCAATTTCCTTTCGAATTTTCTTCAGTGTTTCTGCCATTGGCATCCAAATGCCTCCTGCAAAAAATGAATTGCCTGGCTGTATATGAAGATACCATCCCGGCCCCTCGGATTTCTTTCCTTTTGGTGAAAAATAGGCCGCGAAATTGGTTTTATAGGGATCCTTATTGGCAGAAAAACGGATATCCCGATTTTGTCTAAATACGCAATCTTTCGGTTTGAAAGCAGACAGTGCCGGCTCGAGTTCTGAGAGATTCTTTAACATGACCGTCACATCCTCTAAAAATTCTTTTCGGTTTGACTGATACCAATCTCGGTTGGCATCCATCCAATCTTTATGATTGTTTTCTGCGAGAGTTGAAAGAAAGTCTAGATAAGGCCTCATAATTTCTAGTTTGATAATAGATGTGTCTTTTTAACCCTTAGAAAAAGAGAGAGTTTAAATAAAATCAACAAGCCCCTCCAACTTCATCCCTCTACTTCCTTTGATCAGAATCATGTAGTCTTCAAGCTGACTGTCCTGAAGCCAATTTCGGAATGAAAAAGGATCGGGAAAATACAGGGCCTTCGGTGCCTTAGTGAGTGCAGAAACGATGAGTTTTCCTGTGAAACAAACCTTATCAAACTCATACTCGCTGACTATCTCTCCTAATCTTGCATGCTCCGCCTCGGCATGCTCACCCAACTCATACATGTCTCCTAGGATGATCATTTTATGCTTCTTCCCTTTCATCTGACCAAAGGTCCGAATCGCTGCTTCCATGCTTGATGGATTGGCATTGTAGGCATCCAAAATGATTAAATTACTCCGCTTTTCGACCAATTGGGAGCGCATATTGGAAGGCTTGTAATTCAAAACTGCCTCTACAGCTCGATTCATATCCACTCCAAAAAACTTCCCGATAGTAAGCGCAGTGGCAATATTTCCAAAATTATAAGCTCCGATCAGAGAAGATACTTGCTCCCCATCTACCCCCTCGACCGAAAATTTTACAAAGGGATCGGCACTCAAAAATTGTATTTCGCAAAAATCCCCTTTGGAAGGATAAAGAACGGGCTCTTTGAATCGCTTGACCATATTGCTCAAGATCTGATCTTGGCTATTGATGAAAACCGTCCCCTTATTTTCCCGCAGGTGCTGGTAAAGCTCTGTTTTTGTCTTCAAAACCCCTTCCGGTCCTCCCATTCCCTCTAAATGAGCTTTCCCAATGTTAGTAATGAAACCATGTGTGGGTTCGGCAATTTCACAAAGCTCCTGAATATCCCCTTGTTTATTCGCTCCCATTTCGATGATTGCCAGTTCATGCTCTTTCTTGAGAGAAAGCAAGGTCAATGGAACCCCAATGTGATTATTGAGATTTCCGACTGTAGCCAAAGTCTTGAATTTGGTCTTCAATACAGCATTCAGCAGCTCCTTGGAAGTAGTCTTTCCATTGCTACCGGTAAGACCAAGGATGGGTATGTCGAATTGATGTCGATGATAATTGGCCAGTTTCTGCAAGCAAACCAAAGCATCCTGACAGATAAAATAGCGCTCATCATTTTCCAAATAGTAAGCGGGGTCATCGACCACCACTCCAGAAGCACCCATTTCAAGAGCCTTCGCAGCAAATTCATTCGCATCGAAATTTGGACCTTTTAGGGCGAAAAACAGATTTCCTGGTTCAATTTTCCGTGTATCGGTACTGACTCCTGTACTTTTGAGAAAAGCTTCGTATAGGGTGATGATATTCATGACTTAATTTTAATAGTCCAAAATAAGCGAATCCATCTCATTTTTGGCTTTTGGCAACGTTTTATCTTTAAATTCGGTTTAGAATTTAGCCATGAGAAGTTTATTCCTGCTTTTTTTCATATCGCTCTTATCCTTGCCCAGTCAAGGCCAAACCGCTTTCACTTTTGATAAGAGCACAGCAGTCGATCTGGAAGGCAAGACGCTGAGCTCCCCTTGGAGTGGCGGGATCAATTCAGCCCAAATCCAAACAATTGATTTGAATGATGACGGAGCCGAAGAGTGGGTAGTCTGGGATATCAATTCCCGGCAACTCTCGGTCTTTGAAAAATCAGGTGAGGAATTCATCCATCAACCTGAATGGGCTTACTATTTTCCGGAGGATATCAGTGGGTTTTTGGTGTTGGCGGACTACAATTCAGACGGTAAAAAGGACCTCTTTACTTCCACAGCCAGAGGTATCAAAGCATACCAAAACACTTCTTCCGGCAACTCCATTTCCTTTGAACTGGCTCAAGACTTTCTTCCATTGGATAATGGATCAAATATTCAAGCCAATAATCTTGACACACCGTTGATTCAAGATTTAGACGGAGATGGAGATCTAGACTTGGTGATCTTCAATTTTGCCTCGGGAGACTATCTGGAATTCTATGAAAATACTTCAATAGATCGAAGTGGCAGCCCGGAAATCGACGGCTTTGCTTTCCCGGTGAGGCATTGGGGATTATTTGAAATCTGTGCCTGCGGTGATATCTCTTTTGGACAGACTTGTGCTGGCATAGATTTAAGAGTCAGTCCTACTGAAAATGCCCGAATCCAGCATGCTGGCGGCCATTCTCTTCTCTATCAGGATTGGGATGGCGACGGTATTTCCGATTTGCTTTTAGGCCGCGATGAGTGCGATATCTTATATTTCCTACCTAATAAAGGAACAGAAACCGATCCCCTTTTCGACGAATTTTCCACCAGTCTTCCTAGCCTTGGTGCGCTACCCCGATTTCCCGTCTTCCACAATCCGGAGTTGATAGAGGGGAATCTGATTATCAGTTCAAATTCCAATGAAGCAGCTGCCATTTATGGAGTGGACTTCGCTCAGTCCATCTTCCGGTTTGATGGGATGAGCAATCCTATTTTACAGGATCAAATTTTGGATTTGGGAGAAAACACAAGGCCTTTTTTCCTTGGAAATCAAAATGGAGGAAAACTCTACCTCAGTGCCAATGTGACCCGTGAAGGAGAAGTATTGGGTGAAATCTTAGAATTCGATTTTCAAAATGGAGCATTCGAAGAGAAGGATCGCTTTGAAAACATTCGAGAATTAGGGCTTTCTGAAGTTCAATATTTAGAATACACCGACCAAACAGGTCGAGTCCAAAGATTACTGACAGGAATACGTTTTGAGGGAAATATCCCGCAGCAGCGTATTTTTCAGCTGCTCAACAATCGGTGGACCGGACTTGAGCTTTCAGGCTATCAGCCCAGCCGAGGGGATTATTTGTCGCTTTTTAATTATCAGGATCAAGACTATTTACTCGTTGCCGCTCAGAATGGAGGCTTGGATCTCTATTCCATAGACTTTGAAAATTTAGCTACTGAGCTCCTTGAAACCGATTTCTTGGGATTTCAGGACAATCCTGCCAATCGAAATCTAGCTGTTGCAGTTTATCAAAAAGAAGACCCCGGCTTGTATACTATCGATCAACAGGGAATTTTAACCTATATCGACAACTTCATGCAACAAAGTCAGCGAGAAGAAGTACAAATCCAAATCGGAGGTGAAAACTATCCGACTCGCTTTGGCAGAAATACTTGGATTACCTTGCTGCCGGATGTTTTGGGAGGTAATCCTGATTTGATTTTAGGTACGCGAGCCGGTGGATTGATTTATCTCAAGGCCTCGGAATCTGCCATTCCCCCAAGTGAAGGGATTCAGTTAATTTTATATCCCAATCCAACACTAGGACCTGTAAAAGTCATTTCCAACCAGTCCGGGACAGGACGTATCGTCAATGCTTTGGGCCAGGTGATTTTATCAGATATCAGCCTAGAGGCAGGACAGGAATTGGAGATTCAGTCAGACTTTTACACACCGGGACTTTATATTTTTCAGCTTCAAACTAACAACCGTAATTCTATATCAAGAAAGTTCTGGGTGAGGTGATTGAGATTAGTTTTGTTTGGATACAGGAAATATCCTAGCTTTCAATACAGAATAAACACCAACTTATGAGACATATTTATTTCTTGGCCTTTTTGGCCTTTATCGGGTTTGCCTGTAATAGCGGCCCGGAAAATCCTGCTGATAAAATTTTTATTAACGGAACCATCTACACCGTGGACGAATCCAATCCGAAGGTCGAAGCAGTAGCCGTCAAAGATGGAATGATTCAGGCAATTGGTTCATCTGCTGAAATCCAGGAATTAGCAGGTAAAAATACCGAAGTGGTTGACTTGGAAGGAAAAACCATGACACCAGGCTTTATTGAGTCCCATGCCCACTTGATGGGAATCGGCTACAACAAGCTGGAGCTTGACCTGATGTATGTCAAAACCTATGATGAACTCGTCGAAAAAGTAGCCGAGGCAGTTGCTAAAGCCAAACCTGGCGACTGGATCACAGGTCGGGGATGGCATCAGGATAAGTGGATCGAAAAGCCTGAAAAAATGGTCAAAGGTTTCCAAACTAACGAGCCTTTGAATGCTGTGTCTCCTGACAATCCGGTATTCCTTCGCCATGCTTCTGGTCATGCATCCTTTGCAAATTCAAAAGCTTTGGAACTCGCTGGAATCGCCAATCTAAAAGGCGAAAGACCAGGTGAGGTCGAAGGCGGAGAAATCATCACGGATGAATTGGGTAATCCTACCGGGGTATTGACCGAAAGAGCTTCGAGTCTTGTCGCTAGATTAGTCCCTGAGGAAACTCCAGAACGAGCAGAAGAAGCCTTGACTTTGGCTTTGCAAGAATTGGTAGAGAAAGGAATCACCTCTTTTCATGATGCAGGTTCCGGTCAGGGTGTAATCGATTTGGTTCAAAAATTCAAGGACGAGGGAAAACTTACCGTCCGCCAGTATATCATGCTTACCGGACGTCAGCCGGAGCTTTTGGAAGAATGGTACAAAAAAGGCCCGATGATCGATACAGAAGATCACTTGTTGACCGTCAGATCCATTAAATTGAATTGCGACGGAGCCTTAGGGCCAAGAGGAGCATGGTTGCTAGAGGACTACGCTGACCGACCAGGTCATCGTGGCCATGAGACTTTGCCTATGTCTGTGGTGACGGAGGTTTCTGAAAAGGCACTTCCTTTAGGTTTTCAGGTTTGCTCTCATGCTATTGGTGACCGAGCTAATCAGGAGATTTTGGATCGCTATGAAGCTGCCTTCACGAAGTTTCCAGATGCAACAGACCATCGGTTCCGCATTGAGCATGCCCAGCATTTGCATCCTGATGATATTCCAAGATTTGGTGAATTGGGAGTGATTGCAGCCATGCAGGCCATTCATTTGAGTTCTGACAGACCATGGGCGATTGATCGCTTGGGTGAAAAGCGTATCATTGATGGGGCTTATGTGTGGCAGAAGCTTTTCCAAACTGGCGCAAGAATCTGTAATGGAACGGATGCGCCTGTGGAACCAGTAGATCCAATTCCTTCTTTTTATGCATCCGTAACACGCAAGACCTTGGAAGGACTTCCTGAAGGAGGTTACGAGGGCGATCAAAAAATGACCCGAGAGCAGGCGCTAAAGTCTTACACATTGGACGGTGCCTATGCGGAATTTGAAGAAGATTTCAAAGGCTCGATCGAGGTAGGCAAAGCAGCTGACTTCACTGTTTTTGATCAAAATATCATGGAAGTGCCAGAGGATGAAATACTGAAAACTCAAGTTGCCATGACGGTGATGGGGGGACAAGTGGTATTTAAAAAGTAGAATTCTGAAGTCAATAATCAGAAAAACTCCCAGGCCGTCCAAGTTTTGAAAACTTGGATGGCCTTTTTTGTTTTCTTTCCATCATAACCACCAACCTAATTCGGCTAGGACTATCGAAGAATTTAATAGTATTTTTTTTTTAAACCTCCCGTATCAAAATGAATCACCTGATAAAAATGCAACAATATTGCTTTTTTTGACCATTCCTGAGATATCGTTCAGGACTGTGCGTTATTTTCCCTATTTTCCTGCTTCAGAAAAAAGAATAGCAATGATCAAAAAACACTTACTCACATTTTGGGCACTTTTCCTGATTGCCAGCTTGGCAATAGCCCAAGAAAAAGATCCCATTACCTGGAAAGATATCCCCTCCTGGAAATATATGCCTGGATCGGCATTTCAACTCTCTCCTGACGGACAATGGATGGCCTATGGGCTCGTTCAACTCGAAGGAGATGGAGAAATCATCCTGCAAAAAGTGGGGGAGGAAGACTCCAAAAAGACTTTGAAAATCGGTTCGACCAGTTATCCGTCCATGCAATTCAGCGAAGATGGAAAATGGTTTGCCTACACCGAGTATCCTACCTTTTCGCAGAAAAAAGCCAATGAAAAGAGCAAAGGAAAACCGCTCAAGAACAAGGCTATTCTCATCAAATTGGGAAGCGAAGACAAAAAGGAATTTGAGAATGTCAGCAATTACTCGTTCAATGGAGAAGCCTCCACTGTTTTAGCAATTAATCTTTCCAAGAACGGAAATGGCGATGCCCGGGGTTCTGATCTTTTGATCTATCACTTGGCTAGCGAAAAAGCCCAAAATATTGGCAATGTGGCTGATTTCTCTTTCAACAAAGCGGGTAATTACCTAGCCTACACAGTCGATGCTGCCAATCAATCCGGCAATGGCTTGTACTTGATGAATGTCTCCGCCAATAGCATGCAGATTCTGGACTCGGACAAAGCTTCCTACCGATCCTTGGCTTGGACCGAAAAAGGTGATGCCTTTGCTGCTTTGAAAATGGTCGAAGACAAAAAGTACAAGCAGGACAAGGGACAAGTCATCGGTGTGAAAAATCTAGCCGCTCCTCAGGTGACGGTGTATAATCCGGAAAAGGATTCAGTCAATTTTGATCAGGCTTATACCATTTCCCAAAACAGAAGACCTATGTGGTCGGAGGATTTGACTCGCTTGTTTTATGGCATTCACCCTTTGGTTTTAGCAGAGAAAAAAGAGGAGAAAAAGGAAATGGACCAAGACTCGGTTAAGCAGGCTGAAGCTGAAGCCATGAAAAAAATCATGGCAGACACCACCATCAAATCCATCTCTGACCTTCAGAAAGCCATCTCCAAACTGGACTCCGGTAAGGTGAATGACAAAAAAGATAATGATGCTGACACTCCGGATATGACCATCTGGCACTGGAATGACAGCCGTCTGCAGTCCCGACAGCAGGTCATGCAGAATCAGGACAAAAACTACAGTTTCTGGGCCATGTATGATGTCAATGCTGGCAAGCACATCCAATTGCAAGACAGCAGTATGCGTGACCTGAATATTCTAGACAAGCAGCGTTATGCCCTTGGGGCGGATTATTCTGCCTACGAACTGGATATGAACTTGGATGGACAGCGATACCAGGATTTCTATATTGTGGATTTGAAAACGGGAGAAAAGAAAGAGCTATTCAAGAAAATGTACCTCCCCAATTATTCTTCGTTCCCTCGTGAATCTCCGGATGGCACCAAATTGATCTATGGCTCAGACGGGCATTACTACATCTACGATATTCCTACCGGCCAAAGCCGAAATATCACTGAAGGAATGTCTGTTTCTTTCATAAATATCGAGGATGATCATAACATCGAAAAACCACTTTACGGAGCTTTGGGCTGGAGTTCGGATAGCAAATACGTTCTTCTGAGAGACGGCTGGGATATTTGGCAGGTTCCCGCCATGGCGTCAAAGGAAACGCCAATAAATTTGACTGTGAATGGCAAAACAGATCAGATTCGCTATCAGTATCGCTTCGGTTTGGATCCTGAGGAAAAAGGCATCGATCTAAGGAAGCCTGCCTATATCCGAATGTATGGAGAGTGGACCAAGAAATCTGGTATTGCGCAGCTTTCTCCTGCGAAAAAAGGAGGCTTGACTCCGGGAGCAAAAGTCTTGATTTGGGATGATTTTAATGTTGGAAATCTATCCAAAGCTAAAAACGCCGAAACCTATTTTTTCTTCCAAGAGAAATTCAATGAACCAACGCAGGTTTACCTCACTGATGCCTCCCTGACTAATCCTCAGCAAGTCACCAATAATGCACCGGATGCTGATAAATATGCTTGGTCTGAAGGTACCATGCTGGTGGATTATGTTTCTGATAAGGGCGATAAACTCCAAGGAACGCTCTTTTTGCCGGCAGGCTATGTAGAAGGACAGAAATATCCGACGGTAGTTTATTACTACGAGAAACTTTCCCAAACTCGCCATAACTGGTCTAATCCCGGTTTTGGCGGAACAGGTTGGAATCCGAATGTGTACACTTCCAATGGTTTTGCGGTCTTTATTCCGGATATCGTGTACAAACTGGATGATCCGGGCATGTCGGCTGTTTGGTGTGTGATTCCTGCTGTGAAGGAAGCCATCAAAACAGGAGTTATTGATGAAAATAACATCGGAATCCACGGACACTCTTGGGGTGGCTATCAAACTTCCTTCTTGATCACGCAGACAGATATGTTTAAGGCTGCCGCTGCAGGAGCTCCTTTGACCAATATGATTTCCATGTATGATTTGATCTACTGGAATTCGGGAGGAGGTAATATGTCCATATTTGAGGCTTCTCAGGGAAGATTCCGTGGTGGCCCATGGGAAAACTGGGATGCCTACGAGCGAAATAGCCCTGTTTACCATGTGAAAAATGTCAGCACTCCTCTCCTACTTTTGCATAATGACAAAGACGGAGCAGTGGACTTTACACAAGGAATCGAGTATTATTCAGCCTTGAGAAGATTGAAAAAGCCAGTGGTGATGATGCAGTATAAGGGCGAAAATCACGGACTCAGCAAGTTGGAAAACCGCAAGGATTACAGCGTACGGATGATGGAGTTTTTCGATCACCATCTGAAGGGTGAAGCTGCTCCCGACTGGTGGAAAAGCGGAGTGAATCTACTGGATCTGGAAGAGCACTTGAAGGAAAGAGCTTTTTAGCAGAAGAAAGAGAATAGAAATGAGAAGCAAGAGAAATCCCCCGGTTGAATGATCGGGGGATTTTTCCTTTTGTAAGAGAGCCAAAAAGCTATCTACAGCTAAAAACCCTTAATTCCTTTTAAAAACCCTTTCAAATCCCTAGATTAATAATTGACCCAATACTTTTAGCATGAAACCTGACGTAACTTTTGACTCGATCATCATAGGTTCAGGCCAAGCAGGGAACCCTTTGGCCTTTTTCCTTGCAGATCAAGGAGAAAAAGTGGCCTTGATCGAAAAAGGAAAGTTGGGCGGCACCTGTGTCAATACGGGCTGTACACCCACCAAAACCTACGTGGCCTCAGCCAGAAGGGCATGGGAACTCTCTAGCCCCAAGCGAATTGGAGTGCAAGCTTCCACGAAGCTCAAAATTGACTTGAAGGAAATCTGGAAGCGAAAAGAAACCATTATTGGCTCTTCCAGAAAGGGATTAGAGAAGGGAATGGAGGAAAATGATAAAATCCGTCTTTTCAAAGGGGTGGGTAAATTCCTCGAGCCCCATCTCATTCAAGTTGGAAAGGATAGACTTGCCGCCAAAAAAATTTACATCAATGTCGGAACGAGGCCCAGGATCATTTCAGGTTTTGAAAATGTCCGCTACTTCACGAATGAAAGTATTCTGGAACTTCAAGAAATCCCCGATCATCTCCTGATTGTGGGTGGAAGTTATGTGGGACTGGAATTTGCCCAGATTTTCAAAAGACTGGGAAGTAAAGTGACGGTGTTAGAAAAAGGAAATCGAATCATTCATCAGGAAGACCCTGACCATTCACAGCTTATTCAGGAAATTTTAGAGGCTGAGGGCATTCAGTTTGAACTCCGATCCAATTGCCTCTCCGGAAAAAACTGGGGCAAATCCCAAGTGGAAGTGCAAATGGATTGCCATGGAGAAAAAAAAGCAGTGCGAGGAAGCCATTTGCTATTGGCCACGGGAAGAGAGCCGAATACCGATTTGCTTCAATTAGAATTAGCGAATATTTCCACCGATGAAAAGGGCTTTATCCCAGTCAATGAAAAATTGGAGACTGAGATCCCGGGCATTTTTGCACTCGGTGATTGCAATGGGAAGGGAGCATTTACTCATACAGCCTTCCATGACTTCGAAATCATCAAAGACCATATCAGCGGTACCAAAAAGAAAAAAACCAGCGACCGTATTCTCAATTATGCCCTCTACATCGATCCACCCTTTGCACGAGCTGGCATCACGAAAACACAAGCTCTAACCTCTAAAAAGAACTATTTATTCGCAGAAATGCCCATGTCGCAAATCAATCGAGCCAAAGAGAAAGGAGAAACTCAAGGGAAAATGGAGGTTTTGATTGAAGAAAAGAGTGGACAAATCGCCGGAGCAATGATTTGTGGTACGGGAGCTGATGAAATCATCGGTATTTTCCTTACAGCCATGTACGGAAATTTACATTTTGATGTACTGAAGAATGGGGTTTTTACCCATCCAACAGTGACAGAATTAATTCCTACGCTTTTACAATCCCTTCAACCCCTCAAAAAATGAAGAAAGCCCAAAAAGCCATCGCACTCATCAACTTACTTGTATTACTGGTCCTCATATTTTGGAATTATCGGGTCAACGCTTTCGGAATCAATGGAAATACGGTAGGCTCGCTGAGCCGGGAATATGAAAACCTATTTACACCCGCATCCTATGCCTTTTCAATATGGGGTTTGATATTTTTGAGTTTGACTGCGCAGGCCATCTACTTGGTCAAATCAGCCTTCAGCGATGGAAAAAGCAGGTACATCCTACAAATGGGACCATTTTTGATTCTGGCTAATCTACTAAATGGAGCTTGGCTTTGGTTTTGGCTTACTGAGCAGACAGGATTGAGTGTGGTGATTATGCTGGGAATTCTAGCCTCATTGGTAGCTGTCATCCTCCGACTGAATATGGAGCGTTGGCATGCTCCCCGCTACATCATTGGCTGGATTTGGTGGCCCATTTGTTTCTATTCAGGCTGGATTGCAGTGGCCACTATTGCCAATTTTTCCGCCTATCTGGCTAAGATCGGTTGGACGGGCGGACTGGATGAACTTACTTGGACCATCATCATGATTTTAGTGGCAACAGGATTGAATCTTTGGATGATTTACACCCGATCCATGCGGGAATTTTCCTTGGTTGGAGTTTGGGCTTTAGTAGCCATTGCCGTTCGACACTGGGGTGAAATCATGCCCTTACAGATAACTGCCATCGCAGGTGCTGCATTGATTTTTCTTTATAGTTCATATCATGGATTCAAAAACAGAAAGACCAACCCTTTCAACCCAAAAAATTTCACATAATCAACTGTATTTCAATTAATTGAATAATCAAAAAAATCCCAAGAAATAAATATCGACCCCTGATCTAAATGAGACTTTTTTCCATCTACATTTGCGCGATTTATTGAAAGAATTTTAATCATTCTTCAGAACTATGGTAGTTTCAATTCTCTTATTGCTCATTGGGTTAGTATTTTTAGTCAAAGGGGCAGACTGGCTCGTGGATGGCGCCTCTGTTTTGGCAAAAAAGAAGAATGTCTCTGATCTGGCAATTGGTTTGACAATTGTAGCTTTTGGCACTTCTGCTCCTGAGCTTGTGGTAAATGCCGTTGCTGCCTCTGGAAACTACCCGGACATTGTATTTGGGAATGTGATCGGCTCCAATAATTTCAATCTATTCATCATCTTGGGTATATCCGGGCTGATCATTCCTCTTTCTGTCCAGTCAAGTACTGTTTGGAAGGAAATTCCCTTTTCTCTTGTTGCTGCAATTGGACTGTTTTTTCTGGCAAATGCTTATTTATTTTCGGGAAATCCCCTCCTATCACGGTGGGACGGTGTGATTCTACTAGTTTGTTTTGTTGCCTTTCTTTATTACGTAGCCACTCAGCTCAAATCTGACCCACAAGCAGAGCAAGTCGAGGTGAAAGATTATTCCAATCAGAAAATCTGGATGTTGATTTTGTTAGGTTTAGCGGGCTTGGTTGGCGGCGGAAAACTCGTCGTGGACAATGCCGTTTCAATGGCTCAATCCTTGGGTGTAAGTGAAAAAATCATCGGACTTACTATCGTAGCGGCAGGAACATCCCTTCCCGAACTCGCCACTTCTGTCGTAGCGGCCATGCGGAAAAATGCCGATATCGCAATCGGGAATATCGTAGGCTCTAATATTTTCAACCTTTTGCTTATTCTGGGAGTCAGCTCTGTCATCCGCCCATTAGAATTCAATATTTCCTTCAATACCGATCTTTATATCCTCGGTGCAGGAACAGTCTTTCTTTTTGTGGCGATGTTTACCGGAAAAAGATACCGGCTAGATCGCTGGGAAGCACTGATGTTATTGACCACTTACCTGCTTTACACGGGATACTTGATAGGATTAGAAAATTAATCCTTACTCATTCCCCTGTAAATTCAAGTTATTGAGACCGTTCCAGGCGATCATTTCTTCTTTTGCGATCTCCATTGCTTTCACCACATATTGAAGGCTTTGGATATTGGGATCAGTAGCATGATCAAAGTCGCTACTCCTGAAGGCAAAAAATTCCCCTTCATCAAACAGCTCATCTATTTCCTTGAATTCGGAAGCCATAGCAACATTGATCAGCGCTGTAAAAACCTGGATTTTGGCATCTTCCAGGATTTCAAAAGCCTCTTTTACTTTATCTTGATAGTTCATATTTGAATAGTATATTTTAATTTCTTTCAGCCCGCCTAGACTACTTTTGTATTCACTAAGAAAACTTCACCTTAGTTGGTTCTACCCACATAGCTCGATGTGAATCTATTTTTTACCAAAATCACACGTAGCTGATTTTGAACTGATTAGTAGAATAAATTTACGGCAAAGAAAGTTGACCGACTAACTTTTGACAGTAAGTGTCATTCAATAATTTCGACTCAAAGTATTGGTATCCCTGCTTTTTTCAACTCAAAATTTTCTCCTGCCATTGATCAAAAAGAGAAGGTAAATACACCAAAATCAAGGTAGATTTAGAAACTAATTTGGCAAGCAATTGTCTTTTAGCCCAGCCTATAAACCTATGTTCAGCCCAAAAAACCACTATCGACATTTTCTTGTCGTATTTGCCTTGTTATTCTTGGGAAGTAGCCTCGCTTATTCTCAAGGGAAGCTTCGAGGCATCGTTCAAAATCAATCTTCTGAGCAGGCCCTGCCCTTTGCATCCGTAGCCGTATATTCTGAAAAGGACAGTCTGGTAGGTGGCGGAATTACGGAAGACAACGGAAGCTTTTCGATTGATCTACCCTTTGGAAGGTTTTATGCTTTGGTGGAGTTTATGGGCTTTGAATCCTTCAAGAGCCCGCTTTTTGAATTATCCAGAGCAGATGGTATAGTGAATTTGGGTACGATCTCCCTTCAATCAAATGATCAAAAGCTGGATGAAGTAGTGGTCCAAGGAGAAAAGACCCTGATGGAGCTCTCACTGGACAAACGGATTTTCAATGTGGGAAAGGACCTTGCCAATGCAGGAGGTACTGCTACGGATATTCTGATGAATCTTCCTTCCGTTGCCGTCGATCCAGAAGGGAATGTGAGTCTACGGGGCTCCACCAATGTCCGCATTTTGATCGATGGGAAGCCTTCCGGACTGGTGAGTTTCAAAGGTTCTTCGGGCCTCAGACAGCTTCAAGCCAATATGGTCGAGCGAGTCGAGGTCATCACCAATCCATCAGCACGCTATGAGGCCGAAGGGATGGCCGGAGTAATCAACATCATCCTGAAAAAAGACAGCAATCAGGGATTCAACGGTTCCTTTGAAGTAATCGCTGGCACTCCGCTTAATTTGGGCTTTTCCACCAATCTGAACTACCGCAAAAACCGCATCAACTGGTTTATCAATTACAGCTTTGCCCGACGCTACCAGCCGTATGTCAGCGAGCAGTATCAGGAGGTCTACGAAAATGGGGAAACCCTCATTCTCAGTCAGGCCAATTCCGGTGAACTTCGGGGCTGGAACAACAGTATCCGGGGCGGATTGGACTATTTTTTCTCCGAACAGAGCATTTTCACTGCATCCTACCTATGGAGACGAACCGATGGCCGAAGAATCACCGACATCCGCTATGATGATTACCTGAATTCTCTGGATAATTTTCAAGGCTATTCTTTGCGAAGACAGGACGAAAAGGAAAAAGAGCCCAATTCAGAAATAGCATTAAACTACAAGCGGACTTTTGGTCAAAAAGGCCATGAGCTGACTGCAAATTTTACCTACCTGAATTATTGGGAAAATTCAGATCAGCTATTCACCGAATTCCGCTTTGATGCCAATGGACAGCCGGTACCCGAGGAAGATCTGCTTCAGACTTCACTGAATGATGAATTTGAAAATCAGTACCTATTTCAGCTCGATTATGTCAAGCCTATCGGTTCGGAAGGGAAATTTGAAACCGGTCTGCGGACCAGTTTCCGTGAGATGGAAAATGACTTCATTGTATCTGAAGAAAATGAAAGTGGGGAATTGGTTCCCATACCCGGACTGGACAATATTTTCCTCTACAATGAAAATATTCTAGCCGCCTATGGGATTTTGGGCAATAAAACTGGCGACTGGACTTATCAAGCAGGGCTTCGCGTAGAGCATACCGATGTGGAAACTATCCTCGCTGAAACCAATGAGCGTAACCCAAGAAACTACACCAATCTCTTTCCTAGTGCCCATTTGACCTATAATATCTCAGAGGAAAATGCCTTTCAACTCAGCTACTCGAGACGGGTGCGCCGACCGGTTTACAATGATCTAAGTCCCTACGTTACCTTTTCTGATCAGCGAAACTTCTTCAGCGGCAATCCAGACCTAGACCCGGAGTTTACCGATGCATTTGAATTGGGACATATCAAATACTTCGACAAAGGCACACTTTTTTCCACCGCTTATTTCAGAAATACAGTGGATAAGATCGAGCGAATCCGCACGGTGAATGAAGAGGGTTTTGCGACCACCCTACCTTTCAATCTCACTGGTGAGCGTTCATTCGGCTTAGAGTTTAGTGCTGATTACCGACCCAAAGACTGGTGGAAACTGGATCTGAACCTGAACTTTTTCCATGCTAATATCGACGGAAGCAATGTGCAGGCAGACTTTCAGGCTAGAACCACCTCATTCCTTGCCCGACAGACCTCTCGATTTACTTTGGATGGAGGTTGGGACTTACAGTTTCGCGCGAATTACGATGCTCGGCAAAAAACAGCTCAAGGGGTAAGAAAAGGCATCTTTTTCATTGACCTTTCTGCCAGCAAGCAAATCATGCAAGAGCGAGGAAGGCTGATATTGACTGCGAATGACATATTCAATTCACGAAGAAACCGCTACATCATCGAAGGGGAAAACTTCTTTACCGAAGGAGACTCCCAATTTATCCGAAGGCAAATCAATCTGACCTTTTCCTACCGAATAAACCCATAAAACTCGCTTCCTTTGAGACTCCTATCACTGATAGTCAAGCAATCATTCCCCAACTTTGAAGAGCAAATGATGATGCTCAGACTTACAGCTTTCTTTCTTTTTCTCTCAATAATCTGCATTGGACCTGTTCAAGCCCAAAAAATAAACGATTCCTACCGACTCCACATGAAGCGGGCTTCATCTCCAATTTTGATTGATGGAGTGATGGATGAGAAAGCATGGGAAGAGGCCGAGGTGGCCAGTGATTTTTTTATGATTACGCCCATGGACACAAGTTTCGCGCAGGTGCAGACGGACGTCCGGATGACTTACGATGATCAGAATTTATATCTCATCGTGGTCAATCATCACTTGCTGGAAGGCCCCTACATGGTCGAGTCGCTTCGCCGGGATTTTAGTTTTGGGAAAAATGACAATTTCTTACTTTTCATGGACCCCTTTGACGACCAAACCAACGGATTTTCATTCGGGGCGAATGCTGCCGGAGCTCAATGGGATGGAATCATGTTCAACGGAGGCTCGGTAGACCTCAGTTGGGACAACAAATGGACCTCCAAAGTCAGCAATTTCGAAGACAAATGGATATTTGAAGCAGCCATTCCCTTCAAATCCATCCGGTACAAAAAGGGTATCAAAGAATGGGGAATCAACTTTTCCCGCCTTGACCTAAAAGCTACCGAAAAATCAGGCTGGGCTCCTGTACCACGTCAATTTCCTTCGGCTTCCTTGGCTTATACCGGAGTCTTGGTTTGGGATGAAGCACCTCCGGAAGCAGGAGCGAATATTTCTGTCATCCCTTACCTCTTGGGAGGAGTGTCCAAGGATTTCGAATCGGAAAACGAAACTCAATATCGTCGGGAGTTTGGGATGGATGCCAAAATTGCCCTCACTTCCTCCCTGAATCTAGACCTGACGGTAAATCCTGACTTTTCACAAGTCGAGGTGGACAGGCAAGTGACCAATCTGGATCGGTTTGAGCTCTTTTTCCCTGAACGAAGGCAGTTTTTCCTGGAAAACGGAGACCTCTTCGCCAACTTCGGCTATAGTACCATCAGACCTTTTTTTTCCAGAAGAATCGGACTCAATGCCCCGATCCAGTTTGGTGCCCGGCTCAGTGGGAAAATCAACAAAGACTGGCGAATCGGAGCCATGAATATGCAAACAGGAGCGGTGGACAGTGAAGGTCTCCCTTCCCAAAACTTCACAGTACTTGCCTTGCAAAGACAGGTCGGCTCCCGATCCAATATCACCGGAATTCTGATCAACAAACAATCCCTGAATTACAATCCTGATCCGGAATCTGAGCTTCCTGTTTATAGTCAATTCAATCGAAATGTAGGTTTGGAATACAATTTGGCATCTTCCAATAATCTTTGGACAGGAAAAGCCATGGTGCTGAAAAGCTTTGGGCCGGACGGCACTCAGGAGGGTTTTGTTCACGCAGCCAATCTGCGCTATGCATCGGGAAACCTGACTTGGAATTGGCAGCATGAATACGTGTCTGAAAACTATACGGCTGAAGTAGGTTTTGTACCCAGAAATGGCTTTTTCAAAATCAGTCCTACAGTAGGGTACCGCTGGTTTCCCAAAAGCGAAAAAATCCTTTCTCATGGACCGGATGTGGGAACTGCCTTCTTTTTTAATACTACTGGAGAACAAACCGATAATACCACTTATGCTGCATACAATGTGAAATGGAGAAGCCAAAGCACCTTTATGCTCTGGGCAGGCTATGATTTTGTAAAGCTGCAGCGACCTTTTGACCCGACCAATTTCTCAGGAGAAACACTCCCTGCCGGAACCGTTCATACGTGGAGGGCATGGGGCACCGAATATTCCTCCAAGCCGCAAAGCTTGTTCACTTACAGCTTTTCCACACGGATGGGTGGATACTATGCAGACGGGGATCGGTACAACATCAGTACCGAACTGGGCTATCGATTCCAGCCCTATGTGAGTATCGCAATGAGCACCAATTACAACCGAATAGTACTTCCGGAGCCATGGAATACGACCAATTTTTGGCTGGTCGGCCCACGTGTGGATGTGACCATGACCAATACCCTCTTTTTCACTGCATTCGTCCAGTACAACGAGCAGATCAAAAACATCAACCTGAATACCCGCTTCCAGTGGCGATTCCAGCCGGCTTCGGACCTTTTTATCGTGTACACGGATAATTACCTTCCTGCTCCATTCTACACCAAAAACCGATCAATCGTGTTGAAATTCACCTATTGGTGGAATATTTAAGGCACTAGCCAAGTACCCTCCCAATCTTTTTCTTTAGCAAATAGTACTCGAAGGTGCCCTTCTTTGCGAAGCTGCAATACCTCGATTTCCAAAGGCTCCAAGTCCAAAACGGTGAAAAAGTGATTTTCTAAATCTCCTTGGTTCCATCCTTCCTGAGGATTAGAAATGGGAATTCCTGGAGTTTGGACTCCGCTATATTCAGACCTTCGGTGGGTTGGAATGGTCTCCCAAAGTTTTTCAGCCAATTCATTCTGAAAATGGAGCTTAGCCTGAGTCTTTACCCGGATTTGAACCTGCTTTTTGGGATGGTAAAAATGAAGCGTAGCATTCGGATTGGACTTCAAATCTGAACATTTCTCGGATCGGTAATCGGTGTAGACAAAAAAATGAAGTTCCTCACTTACCTTTCTTAGCACCACCGTACGAACTGAGGGAAAATCCCCAGAAACCGTACCCAAATTTACCCAATGAAAGGGGTGCTTCACGTCCAAGGCTCCACGATGCAGCTCATGCTTAACTGCCTGCCAGATTCCTTCCAGCGTTTCTTCTTTTGAAAAAAGCATTATTGTTCGATGGAATTTGCCTCAAAATAAACCAGTTCCCCCTCCTCAAACTCCACCTGAAGCTCGATAGGATTACAGCAAACTTCACAATCCTCAATGTACTCCTGACGAGAAACCGAGGGATCGAGAAGCATAGAAATCTCCTGAAAGCAATGGGGACATTGGAAGAAGTGTTCGTACATGAAAATAAAACAGATGAAGGGGTAAAAAGTTAAGGCCTGGATTTCAAACCCAAGCCTTAACTCAATTTTAGCTATCCTGCTATTCCGAAAGCAGGATAGAAAACTTTTAAGTAAAAATTCCTGCTTCTGGAGAAGCAGAACAGCCAGAACGCTGATTCCTTTTCCTTAATCCTTCTTCGGAACCAAAATCGGAATCTTTTGGTCAATCATGGACTTTTCTAAGGCTTGGGTAGAAGCCATTACCCCTTCAACTTGTGCTTTTACTTTTGAGAAAACACTCAAAAGGTCTTTGGCTCGCTGCTTTTGCCCTTCTGTAATCGGCGGCTCGCCCTCATTGATCGCACCGTAGATATGCAAGAGATCGGCATCCAGTTTATTCGGGAAGTTGATCACATCCTGGAAGGTCTTCTGCTTGGTCTGAATCAATTCTGACTCGGCTTCATCGATGGCTGTCAGTACTTCTTTGGCCTGATTATGCCAAGTCTCGTATTTCTCAGCATCCACTCTTTCTGACAAGTCTTTGATCTGACCTCTAAGGCTTCGCAGGTCTTCCGCCATTTTTCGAGTTGAAATAATAGCTTCCCGAAGATTGGTCAGCTGCGCATACTGCTCTTGATATTGAGCTGCGTTAGCCGTCCACCTTGGGTCGGGTTTAACTTCTAATTCCTTGCTGATTTCCTGGTCTCCGTAGCGCATCACCAACTTGTATTTGCCAGGAATGACCCGCTGGGCTGAAGAACCTATTCCAGAGAAAACTCCTTTCACTGACTCAAAAGAATCCAAACTCAAATCCCAATTCAGTCGATTCATACCCGTTTTCTTTTTGATTTTTCCGGTTTTTGCGTCCGAATCAGTGGTGAATTTGCGAAGCACTTTACCACTCATATCCTGAAATTCGGCTTCCAAAAGCACCGAATCCACATTTCCCTTCAGGTAATACATCACAGAAAATCCGGGATAAGGATTTTGCCCAACTTGGGGATCATTTCCGCGGAAAGCAAAATCACGAATCGCAGCCTCAGGTTCGTACACATAGAAGTCAGCATCAGCAGCAGCTTTCAGTTCATACAGCGGATTCAAATCATCCATCACCCAAAATGCTCTTCCAGAAGTAGCAATGATCATATCATTGTCCTGAATCATCAGGTCATTAATCGGAACTACGGGCAAGTTCTGCTGAAATTTCTCCCATTTTTGACCACCATTGAAAGAGACATAAAGCCCCGTTTCGGTACCTGCATACAGCAAGTCCTTCTGGTTAGGATCTTCCCTTACTACACGAACAAAAGCTTCTTCCGCAATTCCATTCACCATGCGGGTCCAAGTAGATCCGTAATCACTAGACTTAAAAATATGCGGGGTGAAATCATTGTACTTGTAGCTCGTGAAAGCCACATAAACGGTAGCAGGATCATGAGGAGAAACCTCGATCTGATTGACCATGCCTTCCGGCGTATTGGGGATGGTGATATTGGACCAGCTTTGGCCTCCATCCTTGGTGACATGAAGCAACCCATCGTCCGCACCGGCATACAAAACATCTGGAGTATGAGGAGATTCCGCGAGATACATGATCGTATGAAAAACTTCCCCACCTGCCCCCTCATTGGTAATCGGTCCACCGCCATAGTCTAGATGAGCAGGGTCATTCTTGGTCAAGTCAGGAGACACTTCCTCCCAACTCAAACCTCGGTTGGTAGTCTTCAAAATCACATTTCCTGCATGATAGATTACTGAAGGATCATGCTTGGAAGCGATGATAGGAGCATTCCAGTTGAAACGATATTTGACTTCAGCAGGCTTGGAAGCCAAGCCTTGGTAAGGATAGGCCATCACGTCTTTTTCCTGCTTGGTTTTAGCATTCCACTCGGTGATGATACCCTGATAACAACCAGAATAGATATAAATGGGGTTTTCTGGATCAAAAGCCGAAAAAGCAGACTCGCAACCTCCCACTGGATAAAACTCATCCCAGCCAATTCCTGAACCATTGGCACGGGAGGCTAAAGAAACGGATGAATTATCCTGCTGGCCTCCATAAATGCGATAAGGGAATTGCTGATCCACATTTACCCGATAGAATTGAGCGGTAGGCTGATTATCCTGACGGGACCAATTTTTACCGCCATCGATAGACACATTCCCTCCCCCGTCATTGGCGTTGACCATGTATTGGGGATGCTCCGGATTGATCCAAAGCTGATGATTGTCGCCGTGGCGGGTTCGAAGGTTAACAAATGTCTTCCCCCCATCCTTGGACTCCACCAAAGGTGCATTCATGATATACACTGTCTCCGACTCAGTTGGGTGAGCCAAAATATGCATGTAATACCAAGAGCGTGCACGAAGCAACCGGTCTTCATTTACCAATTTCCAGGTTTTCCCCGCATCATTAGATCGGTAAAGCCCACCGTCTTCGGCTTCGATGATAGCCCAGACAATATTATTATTGGCCCGGGAAACGGATATTCCGATTTTTCCCATGACTCCTTTTGGCAGGCCTTCGCTGAGTTTGGTCCAGGTTTTTCCCATATCCGAGGACTTGTAGATTCCTGAACCGGGACCTCCACTCTGTACTTTCCAAGGAAAACGACGGTGATCCCAATAGGCTGCATAGATCATCCGGGGATTAGTCATATCCATGCTGAGATCCGAAACACCGGAATTTTCATTCACATAATGAACTTTTTCCCAAGTTTCCCCTCCGTCTTCCGAGCGGTAGATTCCCCGGGCATCGGTCGCGCCGTAGGGACTTCCCTGTCCGCCTACGATGACTAGGTCAGGATTGCTTGGATGAACAACTATCTTCGAAATCTGTCGAATCTCAGAAAGCCCCATATGCTTCCAGGTCTTTCCTCCATCAACTGATTTGTACACTCCGTCTCCATGGGAAGTCATGACTCCTCTGACAGGCGCTTCGCCCATTCCGACATAGACTACATTTGGATCGGACTCCGCAACGGTGATGGCACCCACGGATGCCGTACCAAAGAATCCGTCTGAAACATTGAACCAGCTTTCTCCGGCATCGGTGGTTTTCCATACTCCACCGACTGAGCCTTGATAGAAAGTCATGGGTTCCTGAACGACTCCTGCCACGGCCGTCGCCCGACCTCCCCTGAAAGGACCGACAAGACGAAATTCCATGGCATTGTAAAGTGCGGTATCATAAGTGGCTTCTTGAGCCGGCTCAGATTTCTTTTTGGATTTCTGTGAAAAGGCACTTTCGGGTGAAAAAAGCAAAAGCAACCCTAGCAAAAGGGGGCTGAATTTTAAATGCATGATTGATTGGGTTTGGTGGTAAGCAGTAAGTTACAAAAGGCTGGGAAAAATGAGTACAGAAAACAAAAATTAGCTTTTCTAAAAAATATATAATTGACGGAATTTACATGAATTGAGTCAATTGACTAACGGAATTTACGTTAATTGCGTCAGTCTACTGACGGAATTTACATTAATTGCGTCAGTTTAATTTGGATTTATTGAATGAATAAGTCAATTTTGGATTGATATTCAGTTATTTAACACATTCAATGGTAATTTATCCAAGAGGGATTCGATCGGTTTTCGAAAAAAAGCTCAAGCCAAACAAGGTACTGATGCTGATCGGGCCAAGGAGAGTAGGTAAGACTGCCTTTATTCGAACATATATTTCTCAATGGAAATCAGAGGAAACACTGATTCTGAACGGTGATGACGTCACAGATGCAGCACTGGTAAAGGAAAGGTCCGTCGCAAATTATACCCGATTACTGGCAGGTAAAAAACTGCTGGTCATCGACGAAGCGCAGCATATTCCTGATATCGGAATGATTCTAAAGCTAATTGTAGATACCATCGAGGGAATTCATGTGATCGCTACGGGATCATCTGCTTTTGACCTGCATCAGCAAGTAGGCGAGCCATTGGTCGGACGGAAAAATACCCTTTACCTATTTCCTTTGGCTCAGATGGAATTCAAGGAGCGGGAAGATTACAAGACTACACTTGAAAAGCGTGAGGAACGACTCATTTTTGGAGGCTATCCCGAATTGATTCAATATCCCACGTGGAAAGACAAAGAGGATTACCTGTACCAAATCATGAATGATTACCTACTGAAGGACATTTTGATGGTGGACGGAATCAAAAACTCCGAGAAGCTTTATTCCTTGTTGAGACTTATTGCCTTTCAGGTCGGAAAAGAAGTCTCACTGGAAGAGCTGGGTCGCCAGCTCAGCATGTCAAAAAACACGGTAGAAAGGTATCTCGATATGCTATCCAAAGTTTTTGTGGTGTACCGAATCGGCGGATTCAGTAAAAATCTAAGGAAGGAAATCGTCAAAAACAGCCGTTGGTATTTTTATGACAATGGGGTACGAAATGCCTTGATCCAGAACTTCAATCGCCTGAATCTAAGGACGGATGTGGGCGAACTTTGGGAAAATTATTTAGCAGCCGAGCGCCTTAAATTCCAGAGTTATACTCAAATACACTGCAACAATTACTTCTGGAGGACTTACGATCAGCAAGAATTGGATTGGGTAGAAGAAGAAGGTGATCAATTGAGAAGCTATGAGTTCAAATACTCTTTAAATAAAACCCCAAAAGCCCCGGCTGCTTGGTCAAAAGCCTATCCGGATGCAAGTTTTGAGGTAGTTCATTCGGGGAATTATTTGGATTGGATTGGGGGGTGAAACAGCCTCCGATATGCTTTTAAAACTCATTTTAAAAAAGGAATTAGATTAACTCTATCTACACAGCTAGATTCCGCATTTAAAATAAATAGGCTTCAAATGCAGATTTTATTTTAAGCTTTATCTAAACAGTTCCATTCTCTTGAAATCTATAACCATAAAGGGAATTAACCAGAAAGGAAACCCAAGACCTCAAATTATCTCCCAGGAATTAAAGGAAAAGTGATTCCTATTGAATTTATCCAGTCACTATCATTAGAGCCTACAAAAACCTCATACTTGATCCTGAATGAAGATTTTACCAGTACATCCAAACCGAACTTATTTTTATTAAACTCAAAAAATGAGCCTGTATCATCACCAACATACCTACCATAAAAAATACTTACAGGTGTATCTTTGACCCCGAAAAGCCAGCCAACATTTATGAATGAGGAGTTTTCTAATTGAACTTTATTTTCTTGGTTTCGGCTGAAAAACTGGTAAAATTCGGCTCCAATAAATGCTCCGTGCTTAAATTGTGTCCATTTATTGAATTTATTGGTTTTGAACACCAAAGAAACCTCTTCTCTGAAAGGAAACTGATCCCCTAGCAAACTAGCTCCCATACTTATATCAAAGTCGATGGTAGCGCCATTTGCCTCGAAGTTACCATAAGTAACTATCCCAAGCTTCCCAGTTTCATCGATTTTTATGTCTTTATTGAATGTTCTCTTTTCATATTTTTTAAACCATTCTTTTTCGACCATTTCTTTCTTGATTACCTCTGAAAATCCAGCATCTTTCAACACCAAAAGTTCATCTATTTCTCCTACATATAAATTCACCTCTAGCATCTCTGGCTGATAAGTAAAAATAACCTCATGGCGGAAGGTTGGTAATACCTCTCCGTCAAAATTCTTGAATCGTATCTCATTCCTTTCTATGACCCGAATTTGTTTTGTTCCGGGACTAAAGCGGATTTGGTAAGAATTTTTACTAAAATCCAAATCTAGTTTAGCTATGAACTCTAGAAAAGAGTCAATGTCTTTCTCAAAACCAGCAAACTCTTCGAAAGCAGTAATGTTCAATGCTACGAAAGACAATTTTTTCTGCCCTTCCAAGTAAATCGCCAAAGAATCGTTCACCCTTCTCAGTTCAATTTCATCCTCATAGTAAGATCTTTCAGCAGATTTATAATTGATGCTTTCCTTTGGTTGAATGAGGTTGTATTCAGGATAAAGTGGCGGATTAGTCTCACCAGTCTGGGCGAATGAACGAAAAACTGTCAAAAGCAAAAAGCTGATAAAGATTAGGCTAGTTTTATTCATTTATTCTTTTGTTTAGTTGATTATAGATGGAAGTCGGATTTTGCTTTGCAGATGCTTCCATGGGGTAGCCCTGCAATTCACGCAAAAGATTAAATTTTTCTACAACCATGGTTTGATCTGGAACATTCTCCTTATCCATTTTTTGGAGATTTCTTTTCAACCGCATAGCCGCTGGACTCAATTTCTTCTCTTCATGCAAGTCACTATATAACTGCTCGTTAGAAGCGATTTCGAGCGGTTTTATAGGTTCAGCGACAATGCTTTTGAAAATCGATATTTCATCAGAAAACACTGCTTTTGTCTCTGGCTGCTTTGCTATTTCTTTTACCTCAGTTTTCTGCACAGGAATTCTTCTCTCAATCAAATCTGGAACTTGAAAGTCCAAAACTGGATTTTCAAGTTCTGGAAAATCATGAACTGAATTGCTAGCTATCAAGTCGATTTCTTGACCTGCGATTTCAACAGGTTTTGAATTTTTTAGCAAAGAGAGACCGAAACCAAGAATCACCATTGCGGCTACCATCCACGGCCAAAAAAGCCTCAATTTCGATTTTTTTCGGGTTTGAATTTTTTCCCAAATCATCTCCTTCCGAAAATCGATATCTTCGGGCAAGGCAGCTTTCTTGTCAATATTTTTTATATCAAGAGGCATAATTCAATCCTTTTTTAATGATGGTTTCTTTCAAAGCAGCTTTTGCTTTGCTCAGTTGAGACTTGGATGTACCTTCTGTGATTCCCAACTTCTCTGCGATTTCTTTGTGGGTGTATCCTTCTATTTCAAATAGATTGAATACGGTCCGATAGCCCTCGGGCAACTGGAGAATCAATCCAAACAGCGTATCCGCACTCAACATGTCAATGACATCTTCATGAGTGGATATCAGAGATTCATCCGGCTCAACCATGAGCGGGGCTTTATTCTGCTTTCGCAAAAACATCAAGCATTCGTTGATCAAAATCCGCTTGAGCCAAACTTCAAAAGAGGCCTCACTTCGGTATTCAAAACTGTCCAAATTGGCGAAGGCTTTGGTAAATCCGGTGCTCAAAAGATCCTCTGCATCTTCCTGAATCCTCACATATCGCAGGCATAGCAAAAACATCTGACGGGCATAGCTATCGAAAATAGTTCGCTGTGCTTTAGGATCTCCCCGCCTTGCTTTATTGATGATTTTTGCCTCCAAGCCAAATTAGATTTTACTTTCAATCTTAAAAATGTAATAAAGAAGGCTAAGGTTGCCTGGACACACTACTTTTTTAAAAATTATTTTAATTGGATAAAAAATAACCCCCGATCTCTTTATAAAATCGGGGGTTGAAATGAGGATTAGCTTGGATTTACTCCACCTCGACAGCAGTGTCTACATTTTTGAAGTAAACCTGCTTATCGGCGTCCAAGTCAACCAAAACAGCCGAGTCATTTTTGATGTAGCCTGCCAAAATCTGCTTGGAAAGCTCATTCAAGATCAAACGCTGCATGGTTCGCTTGAGCGGTCTTGCACCAAATTGTGGATCAAAGCCGACTTCGCCTAAGTAATCCAAAACTTCTTTCGTAGCCTCAATCTCGATATGGGACTCGGCCAGACGGTTTTGAATTTCTCTCCATTGGATATCGACAATCTTCCGGATGATCTGCTTATTCAACGGTTCAAACATAATCGTTTCATCGATTCGGTTTAGGAATTCTGGTCGTACGGACTTTTTGAGCAGGTCAAATACTTCCGATTTGGTTTTTTCCAAAACCTCTTCCTTATTCCAATCCTCCATGGATGCGAATCGCTCCTGAATAAGATGAGAACCAATATTAGTCGTCATGATAATGATCGTATTCTTGAAATTAGCGATCCGGCCTTTATTGTCCGTCAATCGCCCATCATCCAATACTTGTAGAAGAATGTTGAAGACATCCGGATGGGCCTTTTCGATCTCGTCAAGCAAGATTACTGAGTATGGCTTTCTTCTTACCGCTTCAGTCAACTGACCGCCTTCATCGTAGCCCACGTATCCCGGAGGCGCCCCTACCAATCGGCTGACGGCATGTCGCTCTTGATATTCGGACATATCGATTCTCACCATCGCGTTTTCATCATTGAAGAGATATTCGGCTAAGGCTTTCGCTAATTCAGTTTTACCTACACCGGTCGTACCCATGAAGATAAAGCTACCAATCGGACGCTTCGGGTCCTGCAAACCTGCCCGACTTCTACGTACGGCATCGGAAAGCGCTGCAATTGCTTCTTTCTGACCTGCCACTCGTCGGCCCAATTCATCCTCCAAATGCAGTAATTTCTCCCGCTCGGATTGGATCATCTTTGAAACCGGAATTCCGGTCCATTTGGAAACGACTGTGGCAATATCTTCCTGATCAACCTCCTCTTTCAAAAGAGGAGACCCTGCCTGCATTTCGGCTAATTGGGATTTGAAGGATTCTAGCTTTTTCTCAGCTTCTCCGATTTTACCGTATCGGATTTCAGCCACTTTACCAAAATCTCCAGCCCGCTCGGCTTGCTCTGCTTCCAGCTTGAACTTATCGATATTCTCTTTTTCACGCTGAATACCCATGATGACCGCTTTCTCGCTTTCCCACTTGGCCTTTACAGACTGTCGCTTTTCGGAAAGCTCAGCGATTTCTTTGCTCAAAAGAGCCTCTTTATCCTTGTTCTTTTCTCTTCGGATCGCCTCGCGCTCGATTTCCAACTGCATGATTCGACGGTTTAGCTCATCCAATTCCTGAGGCAAGGAGTCAATTTCCATTCGAAGTTTGGCGGCAGCCTCATCCATCAAATCGATAGCCTTATCAGGCAAAAATCGATCAGAAATATATCGTTGCGACAATTCCACCGCAGCAATGACAGCATCATCCTTGATCCGTACACCGTGGTGAAGCTCGTATTTGTCTTTGATTCCTCTTAGAATGGAAATCGCATCTGCTGCATCCGGCTCATCTACGATCACAGCCTGGAATCTACGCTCCAGTGCTTTGTCCTTCTCAATGTATTTTTGATACTCTTTCAAGGTAGTGGCTCCGATAGCATGGAGTTCGCCACGAGCCAAAGCTGGCTTGAGCAAGTTGGCAGCATCCATGGCTCCTTCTCCTCCACCTCCGGCTCCGATCAAGGTATGTATCTCATCGATAAAGAGAATAATCTCCCCATCAGAATCGGTCACCTCCTTGATCACTGCCTTTAGTCTTTCCTCAAATTCACCTTTGTATTTGGCACCTGCGACAAGCAAGCCCATATCCAGTGAGATCAAGGTTTTACTTTTCAAATTTTCCGGTACATCACCAGAGACGATTCGCTGCGCGAGTCCTTCGACAATAGCCGTCTTACCCACACCTGGCTCACCGAGTAGAATGGGGTTGTTTTTGGTTCGTCGCGCCAAGATCTGCAGCACCCGTCTGATTTCTTCATCACGGCCAATTACCGGGTCGATTTTACCCTTTTTGGCCAATTCGTTCAGGTTTTTGGAGTATTTCTCCAAAGCCCTGTACTTGCTTTCTGCGTTGGGATCAGTCACTTTATTTCCTTTTCTTAGTTCCTTGATAGCTTCGATCAGCGGCTTTTCAGCCATTCCCTGATCTTTCAGTAGTTGTGCGGTTGCATCGCTTCCTGCCAAAATCCCCAAGAGCAAATGCTCAATGGCGACATATTCATCTCCAAAAGTCTTCAGGTAGTCCCTTGCTTTAGTTAAAGCCTGATTGGCAGCACCGGATAAATAGGGCTGCTGATTAGCACCGCTGACTTTAGGAAGTTTGCCCAATTGCTCCTCGAGCTTTTGGGTTAGTTGTTGCTTATTGGCACCGAGTTTTTTTAAGACAAAATCGGTGACATTTTCGTCCTCAGAGAAGATTCCTTTTAGCAAGTGTGCTGGCTCAATGGTGGGCTGCCCCATGCTCATTGCCAACTCAACTGCCTTCTGAATCGCCTCCTGAGATTTAATGGTAAATTGTTTGAAATCCATGTATTGCTAGTGGTTTAGTTCCTTTATTTTTGATTACAATCATCTATCAGCAAATCCATCTCCAATTCATTTTTTCGGTCAAAATGTCTGAAAAAGAGCTTTCTTTAGATAAAAATGTGAAATTTTGGCATAAAAATACCCCCTGATCAAATGAACAGGGGGAGAAAATGATTTAAGAGAATTTCAGATCAATTATTAGACTTGAGCATTTCTTTGGCTGGCGGAGCTTTTTTATTTGCCATGGATTGGCCTGCAATCAAAGAAGGAAAAAATAAGCGAATCCAGTGCCTATCTACCGTGTAAAAAAGAGTAGACATGCCGTCTGAAACTTGTCTGATAGACGCTTCATCCCTTGCAGCCACCCATTCCGGATCCAAAGCCTTAAACATCCGGCTCATCGGCTGATAAGATCCGTCCGTTTTTTGGATATAAACAGGGTTTGACAACTGACCATTTTGGATGGTAGCTTTGCCTAAATAGCAATCACTCTGACCGTCCATAATTACCGAAATCACTACTTCATACTCCCCGTCGGTGGGTAGATCTGCACCACGATTGTAAAATTCAATGTAATAATCCGAGTAGCAGCCCTTTACGCCTTGTTTGAAAATACTGCTTTCTTCCTGAGCATGAACTGTAAAATATGTCAGGATTGTGGCTAGAATTAAAAGAGATCGTTTCATACGCTAATGATTAAAATAAAATTTTTTTTATTTTGAATTACGTAATTAAATCTGAAAAATCATTTCTGATTGAAGAAGTTTTCCAAAATCTGGGCACAAAAAAACTTCTGATCAAAATCGAACAGAAGTTTCTTGTTTAATTTTAGCTTGACCTTGACCTAAACTTATTTCTAAAATAAATTCAGCTCAGCGTAAAAACGCTTTTACTTGGTTCAGCTTCCTTTTAAAATCTTTTTCTACCCTTGGCTAGCGGCATAATCCTCTACCGCTTTCCAAACACGGAAGATATTTTTGTAGCAAATTTTCTCAATATCCTCCTTAGAATACCCTCTTTTCAAAAGCTCAGCAATCAGATTGGGGAACATGGAAACATCCTTCAGCCCAGTAGGTAAGGAGTCTCCTACCCCATCAAAATCCGACCCAAACCCTACATGATCAATCCCTACTAAATTCACCACATGATCAATATGGTCGGCTACTCGCTGAACGGTAGGAAAAGGGTTGTTTGCGGCCGAATATTCCGCCGCATAGGCTCTGAATGCCGAATCGCTGCGACTAAGACCATTGTCTACCATGTAATTCACCAAATGCTCCCGAACCTTGGACGAACCTGCGGCATAGGCAGAATCAATGAATGTTCCTCCAAAATTGATCATCATCACTCCACCATTTTCTGCCATGGCCGTGATCAATTCATCACTCATATTCCGCTCAAAACCGGGAGTGAATTTTCTAGCTGAAGAATGGGAAGCAATTACTGGCACTTTAGTAATCGCCAATGCATCCCGGAAGGTATTGTCCGACACATGGCTCAAGTCCACCATAATTCCCACACGGTTCATTTCAGCAACTACCTGCTCTCCATATTCACTCAAACCTCCATGAGTCCCGGTAGTATCATAGCTGGCATCGCCGATCAGATTATCCTTCCCATGAGTCAATGTGATGTATCGAATTCCTCTTTTGTGAAAGTATTCTACGTTGGCCAAGTCATCTTCTAGGCCGGAGCCATTTTCCATCCCCATGGGCAGGGAGATCAGTCCTTTTTCAAAATTAGCCTCAACATCAGCCGGGCTGTAGGCCATGGCAAACTTATCGGGGAAAGTATTGGCCAGTCGTTCCGTCATCAAAATCAAGGAATCCGCCAGCGCTTTGGAAGCTCCTGGAATAGCCTGATTTCCTGCCGGAATATAAATTGACATGAATGGGGCATCCAAACCGCCCTCCTTGGAGCGAGGATAGTCAAAATTTCCATCAGGAGTTCGAACAGAAACGTCCAAAATTTCTCGCTGAAGGGTAAAACCTCCTACTTTCATTCGATAAGGAAGATCCACATGTCCATCGACCATGATGGTGGATTGGGCTATCTCCTGCGCCAGTTCCAGGCGTTCAGCATCAGAAAGTTGCGTGTAGTCTATTTCGGGATTTTTCGGCTCGCAAGAGAATAGGAGTCCTGCGGCGGCAATAAGGCTTAAATATTTGTTCATAATGTGGTTTTTCTATGATGGTAAGATACTAGCTTTCTGACACAACTAGCCAAAATATCCACAAATGGTGGATTATACCGAAGAAATGTCTATTGATGGTTTAAATTTTGTCCCTTCGCCAAATAAACAATTGATTTTGTGTAAATTCCATCACATTAAATGCAGCGTCTATGAAAAATCTTCTCTTGGTGATTTTGGCCGTTTTCCTACTTGCCTCCTGCCAATCACCCAGTAATTCAAACATATCAGTCTCCATTGCCTCAGAGCTTCAGGAGGATGTCAAAGATGGGCGCCTTTTGTTGATTTTCTCCACCAATCATGAGGCCGAACCACGATTCGGTATCAGTGACAATGTAAGAACCAATCAGGTTTTTGGGATGGATTTTGAAAATTATCAGTCAGGCGAAAGTATAGATTTTGACACGGAGAGTTTTGGCTATCCAATCGAATCACTTTCGGAGATACCGGAAGGAGAGTACACTGTTCAGGCTTTTATTCAAAAGCATGAAACCTTCGTCAGATCAGACGGCCACACCGTCAAATTACCCATGGATCAGGGAGAGGGAAGACAATGGGCACGAGCCCCGAAAAATATTTATTCCACACCAAAAAAAATCAATTGGAACGGCAATTCCAGCCTCGAATTGGAGATCGATCAAATCATCCCCCCTGTCAGCGAACCAGAAGACACCGAGTACATCAAGCACATCAAAATCAAAAGCGAATTGCTCTCCGAGTTTTGGGGAAGGGATATGTATCTAGGTGCACACGTATTACTTCCGGAGGGCTTTGATGAAAACCCCAACCAATATTATCCTTTGATGGTATTTCATGGACATTTTCCTTCAGATTTTGGCGGCTTTCGCACGATTCCACCTGACCCAGAGCTGGGAGAGGATGATTACAGTGCACGATTTGGGATCTATGGATATGAAAAAATGCAGCAGCAGGAAGCTTATGATTTCTATCAGCAATGGATTTCACCGGATTTTAAGCGCTACATCGTGATTGAAATCCAACATGCTAATCCTTACTATGATGATAGCTATGCGGTAAACTCCGAAAATCTGGGTCCTTATGGTGATGCCATTACCTATGAATTAATTCCACATATCGAGGAGCAATTCAGAGGTATCGGAGAAGGTTGGGCAAGATTTCTTTATGGTGGATCTACCGGCGGATGGGAGGCACTTGCTGTTCAGGTCAAATATCCTGACGAATACAATGGCTGTTTTGCGGCTTGTCCTGATCCGATTGATTTTAGGGCCTACACTTCTGTAAATATCTATGAGGATGAAAATGCCTATTACCAAGATGGACATTTCAGAAAAACCCTTCGTCCCGGTCATCGGAACTATCTTGGCCATGTAGATGCTATGCTAATAGACATGAATCACAGGGAACTGGCCTTAGGCGGAACGAAGAGCCGTTCTGGAGATCAATTTGACATCTGGCAGGCAGTTTTTTCCCCTGTTGGAGAAGATGGGTATCCAATTCCCATTTGGGATAGATACACGGGTGAAATCGATTCGGAAGTGGCTGAATATTGGAAGGAAAATTACGATCTTCGCTATATCATGGAGCGGGAGTGGAGTACTTTAGGTCCCAAACTCGAAGGTAAGGTGCATATTTACTGCGGAGATATGGACAATTACTATTTAAACAACGCGGTGTACTTAACAGAGGATTTTCTGGAGAATACCGAAAACCCTTACTATGGAGGTGAGGTTGCTTATGGTGATCGCGCCGAGCACTGCTGGAATGGAGATCCGGATTTGCCAAACTATATCACCAGATTGCGATACAACACCATGTATTTGGACAAAATCCAAAAGCGCCTAGAAGCATCAGCACCATCAAACTTTAACTTGAATAACTGGACTTTAACTAAAAACAACTAAATCATGCGAACTTATTTAAAAACAGCGATTTATGGAATCGGAGCAACCATGCTTTTTGCTCAATGCTCCCCACAAAAAACTACTGAAACTGAAGAGCCCATGGTCGAAGAAGAGGTAAAAACACCAAGCTTAACGATGCTTTGGGAATCAGAGGCTAGCCTTGAAACTGTGGAATCTGTCCTCTATGATCCCTCCTCAGGTAAAATTTACACTTCCAATATTTTCGGACAAAACCCACAGGAAAAAGATGGAAACGGTACCATTTCAATCCTGGGCACGGATGGAAGTATTGTAGAGCAGACTTGGGTCAGCGGATTGAACGCTCCAAAAGGAATGGCCATTGCCAATGGAAATCTGTATGTAACAGATATCGATGAATTGGTAGAAATCAACTTGGAGTCAGGAGAAATTACAAACAAGTGGACCGTAGAAGGAGCTGAATTCCTCAATGATGTCGCATCGCACAATGGCGTAGTGTATTTCACTGACATGAATACCGGCAAAGTTCACAGTTATCAAGATGGAGCAATCAGCACCGTATCAGAAGGACATGATTCCATCAACGGAATCGCCGTGGGTGCAGATGGGACCATCTATGGCTTGGATGCTTCCGGTTTGAAAAAATGGAATGCCGATGGGACTACAGAAATCCTCAATTCCGCCGTCACAGGAGGAGATGGACTAGTCGTTTTAGGAGATGGAAACTTTGTGGCTTCCAGATGGCAAGGGGAAATCTGGTTTGCTTCTGCCGAGGATCAAACCAAAATGCTAGATACCAAAGCTGAAGAATCCAATACAGCTGACATTGGATACAATCCTTCCGAAATGGTGGTTTATGTTCCAACCTTCTTCAAAAATAAGGTGGTCGCGTACAAATTAGATTATTGATCAAACCAGTTTTGATCCAAATCAGATCGGATCAATTGATAGGCTCGTCTTGTCAATTGATCCGATTTTTTTTAAATCAGTCGACTGAGAATAATCAATCCCAAACCCATCAGAAAGAAGACAAACATCATAATCAATTGTGGAAAAGTCCCTTTTGGAGCATCCTTGAACTCTTTCCAAATAAAAACTCCCCAAGCGGCTGCCACCATGGTAGCGCCTTGCCCTAGTCCATAGGATATGGCAAAACCCGCTTTTTCCCCGGAAATCACATTCAATACCATCCCCAAACACCAAATGAGCCCACCAAGCCATCCAATGCTATGAAGTTTTAAATTACCAAGTCGAAAGTAATCCGAATACGTGACGGGCTGTCCTTGGATAGGTTTATACATGAAAAATGAATTCCAAAGAAAATTGGAACCCAAAACACCCAATGAAAAAATAAAGACAGCAGTATAGGGAGTCATCAAGCCTTCAGCAGGATTGCTAAAGTCGGTAGAAATCGATGCTGCTACAAAGCGATAGAAAAAGCCCATCAAAATACCGCCAGCCAAGGCCAGCAAGATACCCTTGATAGGAGGTTGATTTTGACTTGCAGTGAGATTGCGATAAGCCAGAGCATCTAGTATAATAGCGATTACAACCAAGGCCACTCCCAAAAAGAGTAACACCGGATTGCCAAGCGGGTCTGCCAGGTAATTGATCAACACTCCCAAAACCAAGGCAATTCCAATACCAACGGGAAAGGCTACAGCCATACCCGCAATATCGATAGCAGCTACGATCAGGAGATTGGCCAGATTGAAGATAATCCCGCCCAATATCGCTGAGCCTATGGAACTTGAACTCGCTTGAGATAAGTCTTCAAAAAACGGTCTTCCCTCAGAGCCCATTGATCCCATGGTAAGACCTAAAATGAGTGAGGCAAGTACAATTCCAATTGCGTAATCCCAATAAAACAAGGGAAATGACCATGATTTAGATGCAAGTTTCTGGGTGTTTGCCCAGGAACCCCAGCAAAGCATGGTGATAAAGCAAAAGAATACTGCCAGGAGATAGGATTCAGGAAAAAACATAGCTTGGGTTTTAGATTTTTAAATTAAAACTTCTTTTCGGAATGGCTGCGACACTTGCGCCCCCATCCGTGTCACTGAGATAGCTGCGGCCTGAGAGGCAAACTTAATGGCCTCATCAAAAGCTTTCCCTTCAGCCAAAGAAACCACAAATGCACCAT
This sequence comes from Algoriphagus formosus, assembly GCF_002807035.1. Lineage (GTDB taxonomy): Bacteria > Bacteroidota > Bacteroidia > Cytophagales > Cyclobacteriaceae > Algoriphagus > Algoriphagus formosus. The sequence goes on from NZ_NIUC01000002.1 coordinate 819,751, forward strand.
TGAATGTGTCCCCGGCTGCCGTAGTGTCCATTGCTTTTACTTTGGGAGCGGGCGTATGAAACTCCCCTTCTTCTCCCAAATAATAAGACCCCGAGGCACCGAGCGTAATCAATATATTTTTTACTCCTTGGCCTATTAGAATTTCGGCTGCACGTTTTGCTGTGTCTATTGAATCAACTTTTTCACCCGTCAGATAACTAGCTTCATGCTCATTTGGGGTGATGAAATAGAGCTTCTGCAGGAGTTTTTGAGGTAAATCCATTACCGGTGCAGGATTGAGAATCATCTTTTTTTGATGCTTGAAAGCCAAGTCTGAAAGAGCCTCAATGGTGCTCAATGGAGTTTCCAATTGGGCTAAAATCAAGTCGGAAGACCGGATTAACTCCTCTGCTGCCAAAATATCTTCAGGTAGCAAATTCGCATTTGCACCGGAGGCAACTGAGATAGAATTTTCACCATTTTCATCCACTAGAATAAGTGCCACTCCGGTAGCAGCAGTTGAATCGATAATTACATGCTTGGTATCTAATCCGTAGGTTTGATATTCAGCCAATGCTTGCTTGCCAAAGGCATCATCACCCACTTTAGCCAAAAAGGATACCTGTCCACCAAGTTTTGCAGCGGCTACAGCCTGATTGGCTCCCTTTCCCCCTTGAAATTGAAAAAATTGTCCTCCGGTGACAGTCTCACCTGGCTTAGGAAGTTTTGAAGAGCGAAGAACCAAGTCGGTATTGCTACTACCAACAACCAAAATTTTTAACATATCGCGGTTTTTTTTCCAAAATAATGAATTGCGCAAAAAACTCCTCTCAAAAAGAGAATATGAATCGATAGACATAAAATCTGGGAAACCTTCATTTTGCTTGAATCTACCCGCAGCCATTCAGCCTGAAATTTGTCCTTTACTTCAATAAATTTAATTCCTGACAAAATTGTCCGTACCTTTATTTTTGATATAAATCAATTCAGAACCTATTAGGAAATGAAAAAATCAGAAAACATCAATTACGAGCTGGAAAAGAACATGGAGGTTATCTCCCAGTTGGATGATATCGTGGGGGACGCCGTAGACAATATCCTGGTAGATCCTGATAAGTGCTGGCAACCTTCAGATTTCCTACCCGATTTTCAAAACCCAGAAGTCTTCGAAGAGGTAAAATTGCTTCAAAAAAGAGCTGAGGGTATCCCAGATACAGTATTGACTTCTTTAGTTGGAAATATGATTACTGAGGAAGCCTTGCCTTCCTATCAGACATACTTTAATCTTTTGGAAGGCATTAATGATGAACGATCATTGCTTTCGCCATCAGGTTGGGTTCGTTGGTCCAAATCTTGGACTGCCGAAGAGAATCGTCATGGAGACTTGCTCAACAAATATCTTTACCTCACAGGACGAGTAGATATGGGCGCTGTAGAGCGAACCATTCACAGACTCTTAGCAAATGGGTTTGATCCTAAGTCTGAAGCCGATCCTTATCAGGCCATGATATATACTTCTTTTCAGGAGAGAGCTACCAAAATATCCCACGTCAATACCGGTAAATTGGCAGATAAGGCTGGAGATCATGTGCTTTCAAGAATCTGTAAAACCATCGCTGGTGATGAGGCAAGGCATGAAAAAGCTTACAAGACTTTCATGAACAAAATCTTCGAAATTGATCCAAGTGGAGCAATTGTCGCATTTGAAAAAATGATGCGAAAGCAAATCGTGATGCCTGCTGTATTGATGGGAGAAGGTGGCAGTAGACCATCATTGTACAAGGACTTCTCAGAAATCACCCAAAAAGTAGGAATCTACACAGGTTGGGACTATGCCCGAATTATTCAGCACCTGGTTGACCATTGGAAAGTGGAAGCGCTGACAGGATTAAATGATGTGGCTGCCAAAGCTCAGGATTACCTTTCAAACTTGGCCGATCGATATATGCGTCTCGCTGACCGGATGAAAGCACCAGATGAAGTTCGACTCGCTTGGCTCAAATAATTCCAGAGTCCTTCCTTTTTGGGAAGGACTTTTTTATTTTCAGAAAAATATTTCACATGACATCGACACGATTGAAATAAACTTATGAACCTTCGATTCACCACCCTTTCTTTCATTTTTACCTTAGTTTTCAATACCACCTTTGGGCAAGATATTCGAGTCAATTCAAACCGACTCGATTCTACGCTAATGCAGCTAGCTACTTTTGGCAAAAATGATTTAGGTGGGTCCGACCGGGTCGCCTATTCTGATTACGATGTAAAAGGAAGGGCTTATGTCATTGATTTGATGAAAAAGGCCGGTTTGGAGGTAAGCATTGACTTTGCAGGGAATATCATCGGAAAGAAGGCTGGAAAAAACCCCGGATTAAAACCCATTGCCTTCGGTTCTCATATCGATGAAGTCCCAAATGGTGGGGACTATGACGGGCCCCTTGGTTCACTGAGTGCCATTGAAGTCGTTCAATCTCTCACCGAAAATAAGATTGTAACAGAGCACCCGCTTGAAGTGATTATTTTCGCCAATGAAGAAGGAGGAGTTATTGGAAGTCGCGCTTTGGTTGGCAGTTTAAGTAAAGAAGCGCTTCAGGTCGTCAGTAATGCAGGGATCACTCACTACGAAGGCATCAAAAAGTTAGGAGGGAATCCAGATAGAATTCCTGAGTTAAAAAGAAAGCCTGGAGACTTAGCTGCATTTCTAGAGCTTCATATTGAGCAAGGAGCCAACCTATTCAATAAAAAAATAGATATCGGAGTGGTAGAAGGAATCGTAGCGATTCAGTGGTGGGAATTCACCTTTAAAGGATTTGCCAACCATGCAGGAACTACACCGATGGATCTTCGTCAGGACCCAATGCTCCCAGCTGCTAAGTTTATCCTTGCTGTGAATGAAACAGTTCGATCGATCCCAGGAAGACAGGTAGGTACTGTAGGAAAGATAGAGGCAAAGCCAGGTGCAGGAAATGTCATCCCGTCTGAGGTTACCTTAAATTTGGAAATTCGAGACCTCTCTTCGGAAAAAATTTGGTCCATCTATCGACAATTAGAAGAAAAAGCAAAGACCATTGCGAAGGAGTTTAATACCTCAGTTTCGATCAATCATATTGAAGTTGCCTCAGACCCGGCCCTAGCTGACCCCAAGATTCGACAAATCATTCAGGAAAAGGCTGAAATGCTCGGATTATCTACACTAAGTCTTCCTAGTGGAGCTGGACATGATGCTCAGGAAATGGCAAAAATTGCTCCTATGGGCATGATTTTTATCCCCAGCAAAGATGGCATTAGCCATTCACCTCAAGAATATTCCAGCAAAGAGGATGTCGCAAATGGAGCAAATGTTTTGCTTCATACAATTCTAGAGCTGGATAAAAAACTCCAATAAGAAGCCCAAGTTCCCTGAACCTTTTACAAGGTTTTCTAATTACATGTATATACATCAAATAAGGTTTTAAAATGGATTTACGAAAGATCAAGAAAGTTCACGGTTCTGAATATCGCCCTATTGCAGATCTGATTACCTATAGCCCCATGCCCACAAGAAGTTTGGACATGATTGATCCTTTTTTATTTCTCAACCATCACGGATTTCAAAAGTATCCTCAAAATAACCATGGCTTGCCTTTCGGTCCTCATCCTCATCGTGGAATGGAGACCGTCACTTTCATCCTAGAAGGAGATATCATGCATAAGGATTCATCAGGACATGAATCAGTCATTGAAGCAGGTGGAGTGCAATACATGACAGCAGGAAAGGGGTTGATTCACGCAGAAGTATCCAGCTCTGAGTTCAAGAAAAATGGCGGTGATTTGGAGATACTCCAACTTTGGCTGAATCTGCCCGCCAGTAAGAAAATGCTTTCACCAAAATACGTTGGGCTTCAAAAAGAAGAGATTCCGTCTTTCGATCTGAATGAAGGAAACGTAACTGTCCAACAGCTTTTTGGCGAGTGGAATGGTGTGAAGGGCGCTTTTGAGGGAAATTTTCCGATCTCAATGAGTACGATTTATTTAAAAAACGGGGGCTCTTTTGAAAAAAAAATCCCAGAGAATGAAAATATCTTTTTATACATCGTCAGAGGAAAAATCAAAGTTAATGGTGAAGAAGTCCCATTTAGACACCTAGTCGAGTTTGCTAATCAGGGAGAAGTCTTGAAGGTCGAAGCATCAGAAGATTCCGTTGTCATTTTGGGACATGCCTTGCCATTCAATGAGCCTGTGGTGGCTCAAGGACCTTTCGTGATGAATACCGAAGATGAAATCCGGGAAGCCTATCGAGACTATCAGCGAGGGTTGTTTGGTACTTGGGATGGCTAAGAATCGATAATGTCCTGAGAGATCAAACGGTAGATTTCTGCTATTTCGGGGTTATAATTTAAAAAACGGTGATGCTCCTCCAGTGTCTCATAGTCTTCCCGAATAGCAGGACCCGTTTGAGCTTTCTTGGCTCCTATTTGTAGGCTTTTTGAAATGGACTCAATAATCAGCGGCTTCATCATTTCAAAATCAAGTCCTTGTCTTCGCATGATTTCCTCGGCTATTCGGATCATGTGATTGGTAAAGTTACTGGCAAAAACAGCTGCTATATGAACCGCTTTTCGATCTTTGGAACGGACAAAAAAGATATTGTGCGAGATGGACTTTGCTACTTTTCTCAGGATTTTAACAATTTCCTGATCATCAGATTCGATCAAAATCGAAACATCCGATAAGTCCATTTTCTGACCAGCCGTGAAAGACTGCAAAGGATAGAAAATACCTGTGTAGGTAGCCGAGGAGTAGTTTAAAATATCAAGTGGCATCGTACCCGAAGTATGGACTAAGATACTTTCCTCAGGCAAAATCACCGCATCTGCCACATCAGGAATAGCATCATCTTTTACCGCCAAAATAAATAGTTGGGCTTTGCTTTCTGAAAAGTCCAAATCATCCTTAGGTATCGCAGCGTAAAGCCTTTCGGTGACCCTTTTTGCTCCTGACAAGGTTCGGGAATATACCTCGGTCACCTGATGGCCGGCATTTTCCAATGCAGGGGCCAAATGCCAAGCCATATTTCCTGCTCCTAAAAAAGCTACTTTATAAGTCATGGGTGAATAAAGCCATTTTTCCTAAAAAAAGAAAAGCCATCTCCCGCGAGGAAGATGGCTTAAGCTCATGTACATCAATCAAATGTGCAGCGCTCGATTCTCTGTCGCTGCCAAACAGGCTTCTTTGAAAGCCTCTGTATATGTAGGGTGCGCATGTGACATTCGAGCAATATCTTCCGCTGACGCACGGTATTCCATAGCTACAACCGCCTCTGCAATCATATCGGCTGTACGAGGACCAATCATATGTACCCCGAGGATCTCATCCGTTTCAGCATCTGCCAATACTTTTACAAGTCCATCAGTATCCATTGAAGCTCTTGCTCGACCTGAGGCCATAAATGGAAATTTGCCAGCTTTATATTTTTTGCCATGCTCTTTCAATTGCTCTTCCGTGTATCCCACAGAGGCAACCTCAGGCCAGGTGTAAACTACACCAGGAATCAGCAGGTAATTGATATGGGGCTTTTGCCCGGCAATGGTTTCTGCCACAAAAACACCTTCTTCTTCCGCTTTGTGTGCCAGCATAGCACCTTTGACAACATCGCCGATGGCGTAGATGTGAGACACCGAGGTCTGTAAATGATCATTTACTTCAACCTGTCCTCGCTCATTGACTTTGACACCTGCAGCTTCTGCGTTTAGGCCATCCGTGTAAGGTCTTCTACCAATGGAAACCAAAACGTAGTCCCCTTTCAACTCAACATTCTCTCCTTTGCTGTTTTCAGCAGTTACCGTAACCTCTTTACCCTTATTCTCAACGGCAGTTACTTTGTGCTTGAGATAAAAATCAAATCCAAGTTTCTTTAGTGACTTCTGAAGCTCTTTACCCATGGTTTTGTCCATCGAAGGAATCAAAGAGTCCATGTACTCGACCACAGAAACTTTAGCCCCCATTCGGCCATAAACCGACCCTAGCTCCATTCCGATCACTCCACCACCAATGATGATCAAGTGCTTTGGAATTTCTTTCATCTTCAAAGCTTCTGTAGAGGTGATCACCCTTTCCTTGTCGATCTTGATAAACGGCAAAGAAGCAGGCTTAGAACCAGTGGCTATGATGATATTTTTACCTTCAATTTTTTCTTCAGAACCGTCATCTTTTGTCACTTTGATGGTATTGGCATCTACAAATGATCCGACTCCCTGAAGCACATCTATCTTGTTCTTCTTCATGAGGTACTGAATCCCATCCACATTCTGCTTGACCACATCCTCTTTGCGGGCAATCATTTGCTTCAGGTCAACCTTCAGGTTACTTAGGTTGATTCCATGAGTCTTAAAAGTGTGCTTTGCATTATGAAAATGCTCAGAAGAGTCCAATAAAGCCTTGGACGGAATACAGCCTACATTGAGGCAAGTTCCTCCCAAAGTTGGATATTTTTCGATAATGGCGGTTTTCATTCCCAATTGAGCACCCCGGATAGCGGCGACGTAGCCTCCAGGTCCTGAACCGATTACTATTAAGTCGTACATTATTTTTGACTTTGTACAATGTACTTAGTACCAAGTACCAAGCCCATTGAGGTTATACATTCAAGTTTTGCTTAAGTTTTACAATCATATTTTGTATATACTCAAGCTCTTTTTCGATTTCTTCGAAATCAGCATTATTTACATAGCCCAACCTATTAGAAATGATCATTTGGGTATCCAATTCAAAAGATGAGCCAAGAGAAATTCCTAAGAAATGATTAAAATCCTTATTGGTATTTCTTCCTGCTCCTTCAGCTATGTTTGAAGGAATGGAAATCGCGCACCTATTGATTTGAGATATCAACCCAAACCTTTCCTCAGCGGGCAATTTTTCAGTGATTCGATATACTTCTACAGCTAGATCTATGGCCTTCTGCCATACTTTTAATTCTTTGTAACGACATAATTAAGAGAATTTAGTTTGATGAATAATTTACATTTTTTCTAAATATCTCCTTCTCTTCTTTCTGCTATGCACAACTCTACAAGAAAATTATGCATCGCATTAGAATTATGCTACCTAGTACATTGTACTTCGTACTTCGTACTACATTAAACTCCAAAAAGCAATCGCTCTGGCTCTTCGAGAAGCTGCTTGACACGTACCAAGAAGCTCACCGATTCTCTACCATCAATAATTCGGTGATCGTAAGAAAGGGCTACATACATCATAGGCAAAATTTTCACTTCACCATTCACAGCCATTGGCCGCTGAACGATATTATGCATGCCTAGAATCGCTGATTGTGGTGCATTGATAATCGGCGTGGACATCATAGAGCCAAAAACACCACCATTGGTAATGGTAAAGGTACCACCTGTCATTTCCTCGATGGAAAGCTTATTGTCTCTAGCCTTGGTAGCAAGACGAACCACTTCTTTTTCAATCTGATCGAAGCTCATTCCCTCAGCATTTCGAATCACTGGAACGACCAATCCTTTTGGTGCAGAAACCGCGATTGAGATATCACAGAAATCATGGTATACGATTTCATTTCCATCAATTTTGGCATTGACTGCAGGCCATTCTTGAAGTGCCACGCATACTGCCTTGGTGAAGAAGGACATAAACCCTAGCCCTACTCCATGCTTCTCTTTGAAAAGCTCTTTGTACTTGGAGCGTAGGTCCATGATTGGCTGCATATTGACCTCATTGAATGTAGTCAACATCGCAGTTTCATTTTTCACTGATACCAGTCTCCTTGAAACTGTTCGACGAAGAGAGGACATTTTTTCGCGCTTCTCTTCTCTTGATCCTGGAACTCTCACTGCTTCTTGAGCTGGAGCTGACTCTTTCTTCTCCTCCTTCGCTGGAGCAGCTGCTTTCTTTTGAGCATTTTCAGCATCCTCCTTAGTGATTCGACCATCTTTGCCTGATCCTTTTACTTCTTCAGGTTTGATGCCTTTTTCTGCAAGAATTTTAGACGCAGCAGGAGATGCATGTCCGGTTGCGTAGGACTCTTTGGATGGGGAAGCTGAAGTTGAGGCTGGTGATTCAGTTTTTGACTCGGCATAAGTCTCAGCTGGCTTACCTTCCATGATCTCGATTTTGCAAATCAATCCTCCAATTTCTAACGTATCGCCTTCCTGAGCCACATGTCTCAAAATACCTGAACCTTCAGCGGGTAGTTCGAATGTAGCCTTATCAGAGTCTACTTCTGCGATGATTTCATCCAATTCCACATAATCTCCATCCGCTTTAATCCAATTGGCCAAAGTCACCTCTGTGATTGATTCTCCAACGGTAGGGACTACCATCTCTTTTACTTCTCCTGTGCTTTTTGCGGAATTGTTCTCTTTTTTTCCTTCTGACTCAGAAGGTTTATTTGTGTCTGTCACTACAGAATTGGTGGATTCATCAATTACACAGATGACCGCCCCAATCTCTAGGGTATCGCCTTCTTCTGCCTTAATTCGAAGTGTACCTGCTGCTTCAGCGGGAAGTTCAAAAGTAGCTTTATCTGATTCGAGTTCGCAGAGTACCTCATCCATTTCGACTTGGTCTCCATCCTTCTTGAACCACTGTCCCACGGTCACTTCCGTGATAGACTCTCCCACTGCGGGAACTTTGATTTCTTTGCTCATGAGATTGTTGTTTTAGCTTCTCCCGTACAGGTCAAAGCATCAAAAGATTATTTCGGATTGGGTATTAAAGTTTTAAGGCTTTGTTGATGATAGACTTCTGCTCCTCTACGTGTACCTTATTATATCCTGTGGCAGGAGATGCAGATACCTTTCTGGCTATGACATCCATTGGAAGTTCTTTGTGAAGCAGTCTTAAGATATAGGTCCAATAACCCATGTTTTCCGGCTCTTCTTGAACCCAAACGACCTCAGCACCTTTGTAAGGCTTTAAGGCCTCTAAGATTTGCTTTTTAGGAAGTGGATGCAATTGCTCGACTCGGATTATTGCTACTTGATCAATTTTTTCCTTTTCTCTTACCTCCTCTAGGTCGTAATAAACTTTGCCTGAGCAAAGAATAACACGCTTCACTTTTTTTGGATCAGCATTGGAATCTGTGATGATTTCTTTGAATGAACCACTAGTGAACTCATCAAGCGGAGACATCACTTTAGGATGACGCAGGAGGGATTTCGGAGACATAACCACGCAAGGTTTTCTGAATTCCCATGCCAATTGCCTTCTCAAAAGGTGGAAGAAATTAGAAGGTTCGGTAATATTTGCTACCACCATGTTGTATTCAGCAGAAAGCTGCAAGAAGCGCTCTGGCCGAGCATTGGAGTGCTCTGGACCTTGCCCTTCATAGCCATGCGGTAATAACATCACGAGACCATTTTGCTTTTGCCATTTTGATTCTCCAGAAGAAATAAACTGGTCGATCATAGTTTGGGCACCATTGGCGAAATCTCCGAACTGTGCTTCCCAAATGGTCAACGAATTTGGATTTGCCATTCCGTAACCATACTCAAAGCCCAAAACGGCATACTCAGAAAGCAAGGAGTTGTAAATGGAGAATTTTCCTTTGCGCTCAGGCATTTCATGAAGTGAGTTGAAAGGCTGATTGGAATTCGCATCATGGATGACCGCATGACGGTGTGAGAATGTTCCTCGCTGTACATCTTGACCTGTCAGTCGGACTGTCTTTCCTTCCAAAAGAAGGGAGCCATAAGCCAAAAGCTCCGCCGCAGCCCAGTTCAAGGACTTACTATCGAAAAACATATCCTTTCTTTGCTTCATCTGAACTTCAATCTGCTTGATAGCCTTGAAGCCTTTTGGAATGAAAGTAAGTGCTTTTGCTACTGTCTCTATAGCTTCCGAGCTAACACCGGTTTCTGGAGATTTGTCAAAATCCTCTGGCTTAGATCTTCTTAATGTACCCCACTCTCTCTCAAACTTGGTGGCTTGGTAAGGCAAAGGTTTTTCCTTGACCATATTCAATCGATCCTGAAGCAATTGTCGGAATTCTTTATCCATTTGCTTCGCGATTTTAGCATCAATATCACCTCGCTCGGTAAGCTTTTTGATATAAACCTCACGTGGATTCGGGTGCTTGGAAATTATATTGTAGAGCTCCGGTTGAGTAAATTTCGGCTCATCAGATTCATTGTGACCATGACGACGATAGCATACCATATCCACAAAAATATCCTTGCCGAATTTTTGCCTGAATTCAGCTGCTAGCTTCGCTGCAAAAACCACTGCTTCTGCATCATCTCCATTCACGTGAATCACCGGTGCATCGATAATCTTTGCTACATCGGTACAATAAATCGAGGATCTGGCGTCATCAAAATCTGTAGTGAAACCAACCTGATTATTGATTACAAAGTGAATAGTACCTCCTGTATGGTAACCTTTCAGCCCCGCCATTTGGGTAACTTCATAGACAATCCCTTGTCCGGCCACAGCAGCATCTCCATGGATCAAAATCGGTAATGCCTTGGTTGCATCACCTTTGTGCTCCGAATCAATTTTTGCTCGGATAAAACCTTCTACCACTGGATTTACAGCTTCCAAGTGCGAAGGATTTGGTGCTAATTTTAGGTGTATTTTTTTGTCCTGTGGAGTGACGATATCAGAGGAGTAGCCCATGTGATATTTCACATCTCCATCACCCATAGTCAGATCAGGCTTTGCTGTTCCTTCAAATTCGGAGAAAATTTGTTCGTAGGTTTTACCCATGATATTGGCAAGCACATTCAATCTACCTCTGTGCGCCATTCCTATCATCACCTCTTCAGCACCTAAATTGGCAGCACCATTGATAACTGCATCCAAAAATGGAATTGTACTTTCACCACCTTCTAGTGAAAAACGCTTTTGACCAAGATATTTGGTATGGAGAAAGTTTTCAAAGACAACAGCCTGATTAAGCTTGAAAAGAATACGTTTCTTTTCTTCAGTAGCTGGATTAAAAGCTAAAGCCTCCTTCTCAACTTTGGTCTTAAACCAGTCTAATATTTCAGGATCCCGAATGTATAGGTACTCGAAACCCATCGACCCTTCATAGATCTTCTTTAATGCACTGATGATATCAGACAACTTGGCTTTACCTATTCCTATTTCATTCCCAGCTTGGAACTCTGTATTCATGTCTGCATCCCCAAGACCAAAATCCTGTGGATCGATCAGCGCCTTTCTATCTCTTCTTTCACGAACTGGATTTGTTTTAGAACGCAAATGAGCTCTGGACCGATGAGCATGAATCAAAGCCCGGACTTTAATCTCCTTAGGCAATTGCTCCATATCCATGATGGTACCGGGAGTTGCTAAAGAGCCATTTTTTGCTGTGCTAGGCGATGAAGCGGCTGCAGCAGATCCGTTCTCCTCTTCCCCGTAATTGGTCAAGGCGAAATCGAATCCGTCAAAAAATTCTTTCCAACTTGGATCTATGGATTCAGGGTCGGATTTATAAGATGCATAAAGCTCATCGATGTAAGAAACGTGTGCGTTTGCGATATACGAAAATTTGTCCATGGTTATTTTGAATAGGCTCAACAAAACTAGCCTTTATAAACGATATTAAAAAACCGTATATTCGTTTATTCAAATATACATAGAGAAAAAAATAGCGGTATTTTCATACCGCTATTTTTCAATTATTTAGAACTTATCTCAACTGAGGCCAAGGTTTGCCATCATTTGATTTAACTGTTACCAAACCTGTTTCTCCATCGGAATTTAACCATTGGAAAACAAGGTTGTCAGCATCAGCACTTACCACAGTCATACTGTATGAAGCACCATATTTATCAGCTCCTGACATAGAAAGCGTACCGCAAGCATCACTGATTCTTACATTACCACTTCCCCATGAATCACCGTAGCAATCCCAGAATCCGAAAGTACCGTCTGTAACAGTATATGCACCTGGAGTAGATGATACCGGAGTCCAAGTAGTTGTACCGGTAATAGTACCAGCGCAAGAACCATAAATAGATTCCATGTTAGACTGCTCAAACTCATAAGTACCGCCCAAATCAGATGGACAGATTACGCTTACGTTGTACTGGAATGGAGATGCATAGAAAGGAGCACCTGCTACGTTGGTGGTTACGTTATCAGTAGAGAAACTTCTACCAAAACGATCATTCAATACCAAACGGAACTCAAATACATCTGCTCCTTCAATATCAGCAGGAGTCAATCCTACTGCCTGAATAGCATCCAATGCAGGAATCTCGAAAGTAACTCTCAAGAAACGAGATTCAGAGTTTGGCTGAAACTCACTCTTATCCAATGTTCTTACCAAAACATCTTCAGCAGGAGTATACTCCAAACCTACACCTGGGATCAATCTTCTGTGTCTAACGCGGATTTCCACGTTTTCTACCGTACCTCCATCCTCGATGTCTACAGCCTCCAGAGTCAAAGCGAAACTGGAATTTTGTAGATCAAAGAAGTTAAAGGTTGTGCTGGTTCTTGCAATTGTACGCAAGTAAGCACCCGTATCGAACTCTGAATAAGGCACATTAGGCTCCACAAAGTCTCTACAAGAGCTAAAGAAGACCAGTGCACTTAAGAAAAGGCCGAAACTATATTTTAACATTTTCATATTTTTCAAATTTTTCGGTTAATAAACCCAAGCGTTACCAGCAGGATTAGTATCCCAGAACACCTGTACAGACTGATCTGCCTTCTGAACTGCACTGGTATTGGTTACCATGTAGTTGTTAGGATAGAAGAAAGATCTTGGGAATACACCTGGATTTGCTTCCAGACCTGGTTGCATATTATCAGGCTTTCCTGTTCTTCTGTAAAGATTGTATGACTCGATACCGTTTCCGAATAGAGACAACCAATACTCACGTCCAATTACATCCATACGATCATCACCAGAAGACAAACCATCGTATTCATTCGATACATAAGAAAGATAATTCGTGATATTTTGATCAATATCGATTCCTTCCTCATCGAAGAATGAATTAATTGCTCCTGCTTGGGCTGTACCAAGACTCCAGTTAACCACATAGTTCATGTGCTTTTCGATACCTGATAGCAAGTAATCCTTAGCATTTCCTGTAGTTCCTAGCGTCAAAGCAGCTTCTGCCAACATAAAGTCAACATATGCAGCTAACATGATTGGCTGAATACCAGCACCCTGAGCTCCCAAAGAAGGATCGTTTACTGGAGTAGCTGAATTATCGTCAAATCGACCACCTGCTGGATATACTCCCCATGCAGTACGCTTCAAACCATCTGGTGGAATACCATCAGGATCCAAGTGGTCACGTCCCCAATATCCACGCTCACCAGGAAGACAGTAGATAAATCCACCGACTAGGTAGTGTGCTGGAGGAAGCTGAGTAATACACTCAATTTCGTCTGGATTAGTAGAGTTAGCCAAAACTTGGCGATAGAAATAAAATCTAGCACGAGGATCATCGAATCCTTTTTGCTCAGTCAAGTGCCACATATAGTAGGTAGACTGATAGTCACCACCACCTGAGGTATACTGACCAGCAAATCTTGGATGACGAGAATCCGGATCCGCTTGAGTAGTTCCAAACTGGAATACGAAATCATCTCCTGCTTTCAAGAAATTATCTGCTGCGATCAAAGCATTAATACCAGCAGTAGCACCAGAAGGATCAACCAATTTTCTGTTTAAGAAATATCGCAACTTTAGAGTGTTGACAAGTCTTACCCATTTGGTATAGTTTCTTCCATAGAAGTAGTCATTTGGAGCACCAGCACTTCCCTGAGCAGTAAAATGAGCTTCTGCTTCGTTCAAAGCTGCAAAAGCAGCGTCATAAACAGACTCTCCTGAATCTACTGCAGGATTAAATTCGTTAGGATCCAATGCTTGAGAGAAAGGCACATCGCCATAAGAGTCTACCAAGTGGAAGAGAACCATTGCTTTGATAGTCTTGGAAATACCAAGATGTCTCTCAAATTCAGCTTCTACAGCTAGAGGCTCTAGAAATGCAATATCCTGAAGGATATTGGCATAAGCATTACTCCAATAACCATTAGTAGTCACAGGGGTATATGCACCTTCATACTGCGCGGAACCCTGATTGATAATTCGGGTAAGACGCATTCCATCATCTCCAATCGTGTTGAAGAGGTTTTCATAATCAAGTTGGATTCTGTTCAGAATGAAGTTAGGATCCGCAGTAGAAGCGGTAACTGCATTCGGGTCATCCAACAAATCTAAATCACATGATGAGGTTGCAACTAGCATACTTGCTCCCAACATCACTGTATATAATATTCTTTTCATAATTCTTCAGTTTTGGGATTAGAATGTAAGCGTTACAGTTCCACCAAATCTTCTGGAGCTAGGACCTGTTACAAAGTCAAAGCCCAAACCATTACCTACACCAGTTCCCAACACGTCTACATCGTAGTTCATGTTTGGTGGGAAGTTAAGCGCAAGGAACCAAAGGTTGGTACCGCTCAATGCGATAGATGCTCTCTTGAAAGGAGTCTTAGCCATCAAATTCATAGGAATTTCATAACCCAAGGAAACTTCTCTCAATCGAATCATAGATCCATCGAATACGTTTGGCTCATCAGTAGCACCTTGATATCCTGCAAAGAAGTAGTCAGATGCAGTAATCTGGATATCGTTAGGAGTACCATCCTCTTTCACACCTGGCATGATGAAAGTCAACTCTCTATCAGCTACTGGATCCTTCGTCACACCTCGAGCTAAAGTAGCTGTTACAGTGTTGGAGAACACAGCACCTTTGTGACGGTATTCCATCATGGCGCTTAAAGTAAATCCTTTAAAGGAGAATGAGTTAATCCAAGATCCAGTCCAAGCTGGGTTTGGATCACCCAATACTTGCAGATCAGCTGCTGGCTTGTGCAATCCATTTGAAAGAATGATTGGCTCTCCAGTCTGCTCATCACGATCAAATCCTAGACCTTTTATAATGTTGAAAGGCTCTCCTGGAATCGCAAAGTTACCAAGTGTGGTAAATCCAGCTACAAGTACTTCTTCTAGACCTCCGCCCAATTCAACTGTTACAGATCTGTAAAGACCCCAGTTGATAGTAGAGTTCCAGTTGAATCCTGAAGCAGTAGATACAGGATTCACAGTAGCTTGGAATTCAATACCTCGAGTACGAATCTTACCAATGTTAATTGCAGTGGAAGTAAATCCAGTTGCAGGGTCAATTGGAGATTGAGTAATCAAATCTCTTGTATTCTTCTGATAAAGGGAAAGATCGAATGTCAATTTGTTGTTGAACATGACACCTTCCACACCAAATTCTACTTCCTCATGAAGCTCAGGCTTCAAGTTAGGATTACCCAATGTATTGGCTACTGAGTGAGTTTGAGTAACTGAACCGTCTCTATCAAATGCACGTGCACTTTGCACCAATACATTTCGAGTTCTGTATGGACGAGGGAAACCGGCAGAAGTACCATATCCCAAACGCAATTTCAAATCATTCACTGTGCTGCTATTCCAGTTGAATGCAGTTCCAGGAAGGAAAGATACTGACGCTCCAGGATAAAGAATTCTACGATTTTCTGGCTCTACAGTAGAGGTCCAGTCATTACGAGCAGAAAGGTTTACGAATAGGTAGCTGTCATAATCCAAAGTTACGTTGGCATAAACCCCCATTCTACGCTCTTCCTCTGTGAAGTTCAAATTAGCTCCACTGTATGCATCGTTAGAAGACGACTGCGTAAAGTTTGAGTGTCTGAACAATCCAAAAGCCAATTGACCTTGAGAAGCTACTCCATTCTGAGAATAAGAGTCATATCGGGAGTTACCACCGATCAAAGCACTCATTCCGAATTTATCAGAGAATTGCTTTTTCCAGTTGATGATCAAATCCTGGTTCCAGATAGTATTCTGAATGTTAGAAGATCTGTAGTAGCCAGAAGTTGTCGCCAAAGATGCAGATGGTCCTCCTCTGTTATACTTAAGCTCTTGCAATTCAGTATAGGTATCCAAACCAATTCGGTAAGTAATCGAGAAATCATCGTTGATATCATAGATTACGGAAGTAGAGTTGAAGAATCTGTTTACATCAGAAGTATTCTGATAGTATCTAACCAACCACAAAGGATTGACGATATCATTACCACCACGATAGTATACAGAACTACGATCGATTGGATTTTCGAAAGGAAGACCTCCCAAATCAACTGAACGTGGCGTATACAATACGTGCGCAAATGCAGAAGGAATACCGCCAGAAGGTCCAGAACCAAATGCTGCGTTTACTGGAGGTGACTCCAAGTCTGTAATAGCAAATGTAAAGGATGACTTAACAGTCAATTTATCGTTCACAGCTGAATTGATACCCAATCCAAAGTTGTACTTCTTCAAGTTGTTTCCAGGAGTAAACCCTTCCTCATCAGTATAGCCAAAGCTAGCATTGAAGCTTGTACGATCTGATCCACCAGCTACCTGCACAGAGGTATTAGAAATCAAACCAGTGCGGAAGAAAACTTCAGAAGGATCAGCATATGCCTTGTACTCATACTGTACAGGAGTTCCACCTACAATACCACCTTCCCAAAACTCAGGGAATGCTTCTCGAACTGCCTGAACAGATGAAGTAGCATATGGGTGATTTACAGTTCTTCCCTCATCCATTCTTGGTCCAAAGTTGGAGAAGAAGAATCCCGGAGCTTGCTGGAATCCATTACCGTAGATCGTTCCATAAGTAGGTAATGAAGCTGCCTCATTGGTAAATACAGATTGATTGATAGTCACTTCAGCAGCTCTTCTTTTAGAAGCACCTGACTTGGTAGTGATCAAGATTACACCATTTCGACCTTGGTCACCGTAAAGTACGGTAGCAGAAAGACCTTTCAACACGGAGATGTTCTCAATGTTGTTAGGGTCAATATCCAAGAATCGAGATGAAGTAGTTGCACCACCTGTTGTAAACCCGTTTTGGGCGTTGGTGCTGGTGTTGAAAGGAACACCATCTACTACGAACAAAGGCTGGTTAGAACCAGTCGCAGACGAATAACCTCGGATTACCATGTTAGTACCCGAACCAGACATACCGTTAGTAGAAGTGATATTCACTCCCGGTACTTTTCCTTGCAATACACGTGCTACGTCTTGCTCAGGTCTGTTTTCGAGTTGCTCATTACCTACAGAGGTAACCGCATAACCCAAGGCCTTTTTCTCACGCTCGATACCAATCGCCGTTACTACCACTTCGGATAGTTGTTCGGCATCAGTAGTGAGCGTCACATTAATTACGGATCGGTTGCCAATGACCTCTTCCTTCGTTTCTAGACCTACGAAGGAGAAAATCAGAACCGTACCTCCATCTGGGACACTAATGGAATAATTACCATCCAAATCGGTGGTAGTACCCACTGTTGTACCCTTCACGAGAACGGTTGCACCTGGCAAGCCAAGTCCATCTTCGTCGGAAATTACCTGTCCGGTAATTACCCGCTGCTGCGCCGACACCTCATAGCTGAGGGTCATGGTGAAAAGCGCAACAACAAAGAGTAAAGCTTTTCTCATAAGGTGTTTAGTTTAGTTGATGTGTAAAGAAAATTCCTTTCTGTGGAATTTCAAAATTTCGAAATTTTGAAAAATATATTAAAAAGACATATTTATTTATTAGAATATTTATATTTATAATTTAATCAATTGAAATATCTAATCATTTATTAGATTTTTATAATTATTGAGAAAAAAAGCAGAATGAACGGTAAAAATTTGGTTTGCACGGCTTAAAAAGATGATTATTTGGATCAAAGCCCAGTATTAAGAAATTTTAACTGTTTCACTCAAATTATTTAACATTCGCAAAACAATATTTGGCCAAAGCAATTTTTTCGAATAATTAAATAAAAATTTACTGCTGAAAATCAGGGAAAAAATTTCATTGATTTTTGTCAATCTGAATTTTTAAGAACTTTTACACCCCAATTCTCTAAGAATTAAAATAAAATTCTGATCGCTATATTTGAAACAAAAAAAAGATTCAAAAATTTAAAAAAAATCAAATTCTGGGTCTAATTCTTTTGAGAAACATTAGATTTTTTGCTGAATCCACAAAAGTCAGTTTATTTTTTTATCAAAAATCGAAATTTTAAAGAGAATATCTCAGAGTCAAGGCTGCTTCATCTTCCCATAACTTTGTAAAGTCTGTAAAATTATAAGCAGGCTTCCAATATAAGCCTACATAGAAGTTACTTCGGTTAATATTATACTCTAAACCCACTATCGCATCTACCCCAAAGACATTGTAATCTCGATCAATTTTATAAACCCAGGGTGGTTCTCCTTTGCCATCTTTCCAAATCCCATAATGCGCGCCCGCTCCTACATACCACTCTAAACCCTCAAACTCTCGAATATCCCAGTGATGCTCGTAAAGTACGGCTGCCACCCAGCCTTTCCATCGATTATAAACCAATAGGTCAACTGCCCCAGTTTCTGAAATAAACTGCTTCACTGTACCTCCGACATTAGTGCCTCCGGTAACCCCCACCATAGTATTATAGCTGCCAACTTGCGAAAATGCAGGGCAAATCAATACGAAGCTGAAACCAAAAATCAAAAGTGCTTTTTTCATCTCCTCTTTTATAATGATCAAAATGTAAAGATTTTTTCAGGAGTTATGCAAAAATCCAAAGGAATATCATGACTCTCATAAGGCAATGACTGCTCTGGGGTAAAGTAGCTTAAGCCTACTTTTACCGGATCGAAGTCAATGTCTGCCAGAAATTTATCATAATACCCTTTCCCAAAACCAATTCGATAGCCTGACCTATCATAAGCCAAGAGTGGAAGAAATATCAAAGAGAATTCCTGAACCTCCACCTCCTGGTAATCATTTGGAAAGGGGATTCCCCAAGTTGATGTTGTAAAAGAAGTATTAGGCTCTAAAAAAATAGTCTCCATATCGAGACTTTCAGAACTGATTTTTGATGAATAAACATCCCATCCATTCTCCCAAAACCATTCAAGCAAAGGAAAGGTATCCACTTCCTTCTGTTTTTCGATTGGTAGAAAAAGATGAACCTTTTTCGGAAAATCCCTGGTCTTCAACCAGTCAATCGTTCGTTCTGTAATTTTCTGATCAAGATCCATTTTATCCTGATCGCTCAGTACAGCTCGCTTCTTTTTATATTTTTCCCTGATATACTCCTTGGCAGGAATCATAATTCAATCACAATCATGGAATAGTCGAGCGGATCAAAGGCTTTGTAAAGCTTCTCCAAAAACTCATCATCAGCTAAGTAAAACTGCATCATATTCACCACTCGCTCTTGCGGGGTACCGCCTGGGGCGGCATAATCCAAAATTGCCCTCGCCCGCTCAAGAGAAATATGCTGTCTTCTCTCTTCTGCTTTTCGAAGTTTACGGCTCATTTGATCGAGAATTTTCAGAGAGCGCACTTTTGCCGCTTCAAATGACTGCTCCAAGCTCTTCTCAAGACTTTTAGCTTCCTTTCCCTTCTCTTCATAAAGCGATGCAAGGGTAGTTCGCTCATTTTCCAAACTCACATCAATCGATGCGTGCTTGGCCACAAATGATTTCTTCCACCCATCAAAGTCCTGGAATAGATCCTCCACTTCCCATTCCAATTGTTTCAGTTTTTTCTCAAAAAGTGGCTCTAGCACAAGTGCAAAATTTCGAGGTAAAAGAACTGGAACCGGAACTTTGAAATGATCAAACACTCCCTTCAATTGCAGCCAATAGACTGTCTCGGAAGGCCCACCCAAGTAGGCAAGGTTTGGTAAAATGGTCTCCTGATACAATGGGCGCAGGACTACATTGGGACTAAAACGCTCCGGATGCTCCTCGATGAGTCGCTCGATCTCAGATCTGGAAAATCTCAATTCGGTATTCAGCACCACATATTCATCCCCTTGCTGCTCAATTCGCTCCCGGACTCCTTCATCCAAGTAAAAGAAGTTGATCTCTCGAGGAAAAATCTGTCCGCCATAACCCAAAGATTCCAACGACTCGGTTTTCAAAACAGCTTCCTTATGGGGCGTGTGAGAAAATAAATCTTCCCGTATTACCTCCTTGAAAAGCGACTTGAAACTTGCCTCTTGGGCATCCACAATTAATAAGCCCTTTCTCCCAAAAAGCTCATGTACATACTTGCGGACGGCTTCCTTCAGGGTCTTGGAAGAACCATAGGCATCCTTGAACACATCCGCTGCAAATGGAACAGTCTTAGCAAATTCCTTGAAACTCGCATCTAGCTCAAAATTTCCAACGGCACCGCTTTGGTTGGTATTCCATTGATATTTTTTCCCATCCAGCTTGAAATAGTTGATTTCATCAAAATCATGATCTTCTGTCGCCATCCAGTAAATCGGCACAAAATGGTAATCAGGATATGCTTCCCGGAGTTTTTCGGCCAAGCGAATGGTACTGACGATTTTGTAAATAAAGTATAGCGGCCCTGTGTAGAGATTCATCTGATGACCTGTGGTCACCGTGAAGGTTTTGGAATCAGCCATTTTCTGAAGCTGTAATTTTTCCTCTTCAAAAAGTTCGATTTCGGAATACTGTGCAGTCAAAGTATCGCATAAAACTTGACGATGTGTATCAGAGAAATGCTTTTGTTCGATTGCTTTTTGGAAGCTCTCGATTTTTGGTAAATGATTGTAAAAAGGTCTTAGCTCCGCTTTTCCTTCAATGTAGTCAAGAAAAAAATCAGAAAATTGATTCGTCTTTCGCAGGTCAATACAGTGATACTCCATGGATGATGAATGGTGGATTTTCGATAGCAAACTACTGATATTCATTCAAAGTTCGGCTTTTTTATGAAAATCCATGGAGACTTACATAAGCGGAAATCTTTTGGCGATAAATAAATATTCCAAATCAAATCCCCTTTTTGACTGTTGTAATTTGAAACCAAAAAAATTCAAAAAAGCGTAGCTTTGCTTTCCATGAGATTTCGATACGAAAGACATTTTCTCGACAACGGACTGGAAGTAATTATTCATCCGGACCCAAATTCCAAAATAGCTGTTTTTAATCTCCTGTATAAGGTAGGTTCAAAAGATGAAATACCCGGAAAAACCGGTCTGGCGCACTTTTTTGAGCATTTGATGTTTGGTAGCTCGAAAAATGTACCGGTTTTTGACCGGGCACTCGAGCGGGTAGGCGGTAATTGCAATGCTTTTACCAGCCCTGACATCACCAATTACTACATGACACTGCCATCCAGCAATTTGGAAACAGCTTTTTGGCTAGAGTCTGATCGCATGTTGCAGCTCACGTTGGTGGAAAAAACCATCGAAACGCAGCGGAAGGTAGTCTTGGAGGAATTCAAGCAGCGCTATCTCAATCAGCCCTACGGAAATACCTGGCATCTACTCCGTCCTTTGGCCTTCCATTCTCATCCTTACCGTTGGCCAACTATCGGAGAAACCACCGAAGATATCGTCAACTACACCGAGGAGGATGTTTGGGATTTTTACAAAACACACTACGCTCCTAATCGAGCCATCTTAGCTGTCGGGGGAGGTGTGGATTCTAAAGAAGTGCTGAAGTTGGCAGAAAAATGGTTTGGATCCATACCGGCCTCGGCTCAAGCTCGCTTAGAATCCACGAAAGAAAAAGAGCAAAAAGAGCGCCGGACACTAACTTTCCAAGCAAATGTGCCTACCGATGTGCTCTACAAAACCTATAAAATGCCAGGCAAAGGAGAAGATGGCTACTTAGAAGCAGATCTGATCACCGACTATCTGGGATTTGGAAAGTCATCCCCCATGGAGCAAAAGCTGGTAAAAGGCCGAAAAGAAATTGCCTCCGCCGGAGCTTATATTTTGGGAAGTCAAGATCCCGGCTTATTGGTATTTAGTACTCGGATGGATCCAAGTTCCAGCAGCGAAGAGGGAGAGGCTATATTGGATGAATTTTTAGCTGATTTTCTCAAACAAGGAATAGACGATCATAGTCTTCAAAAGATAAAGAATCAAGGAGAGGCCATGAAAACCTACGAGTCTATTCAGCTGATCAATCGAATGATGAATCTTGCCATGTATGCAAATATGGGCCATCCCGATCTTTATTGGGATGAGTTTGATCGCAAATCATCCATCGGAACAGATCAGGTGATGGATTGGGCAAATCGACTACTCCGACCTGAAAAATCTAGTGTTTTACATTATCAAAAAGAAATATCATGACTCCCTTTCGAATAGGATTTGGATACGATGTACATCAGCTCAAGGCTGATCAGGACTTTTGGTTAGGAGGGATCAAAGTTCCCCATACCAAAGGCGCAGTGGGACATTCTGATGCAGATGTACTTATTCATGTGATCTGTGATGCCCTGCTAGGTGCAGCCAACATGCGGGACATCGGCTATCACTTTTCGGACAAAGACCCAAAATTCAAAGGAATCGACAGTAAAATCCTCCTGAAGGAAGTGATGGAACTGATCCGAAAGGAAGGTTTTGAAATTGGGAATCTGGACACAACCATCTGCCTTCAAAACCCTAAAATCAATCCACATATCCCTGCAATGAAAACTTGCTTGGCAGAAGTCATGGCTTTGGAAGAATCAGCTATTTCCATCAAAGCCACTACGACCGAATGGTTGGGTTTTGTAGGAAGAGAAGAAGGTGTGTCAGCCTATTGTGCAGCTTTGATTTATAAAGTATGAGCGACAAAGTAAAAATCATAACTACCGAAGATGGCTCTCACTCCCTATATCATGAGGGTTTGAAAGAGACCTATCACAGTTTTCATGGGGCCTATCGTGAATCACTCCATGTTTTTTTACTCTACGGCTTGGACTCTTGGCTCGCCATTAATCCTAACCGATATCCACTTCGAGTATTTGAAGTGGGTTTTGGTACGGGCTTGAATGCCTGGCTGACGCTCGTGTGGGCAGAACAGTATCAAATACCTGTCCTTTACCATACGATTGAGCCTTTTCCTCTTTCGGAAGAAGTGTATTCCCAATTGAATTTCATTCATCAGAATGATGCCATCTGGCATTACCATAAATACTTTGAGGCTCTGCACAAGGCAGCTTGGAATGAAGGTGGGCCTCTTTCTGAATACTTCAATTTCAAGAAAGATCAAGTATCCTTGGAAGAGGCACAACTCTATCCTTCGGATGTCGTATTTTTTGATGCTTTTGCGCCAAGCAAGCAACCGGAGCTTTGGGAAAAAGACATGCTGGAAAAAGTGACCAACAGCATGCGTCCCGGCGGACTTTTCACCACCTACAGTGCAAAAGGTCAACTCAAACGAGATCTTCGTGATCTAGGGTTAGAAGTAGAATCTCCTCCAGGACCTCCGGGTAAAAAAGAAATGACCCGAGCTTGGAAGCCGGGTCAATAAAAATTTTGATCGCTTATTTCTTTCCTTTGGGCCGAAGGGGTCTGCATTCCACATCTGCCACAAAGTAATTGGGATGTGTTTCTAGCGTCTGTACGATGGTCGTGGCTACATCCACCGGCCGCATCATATTTTCATGCGCATTCATCCCGGGTATTTCATCAAAGAAATTGGTCTGCACTGATCCCGGATAGATGGTAGACACCTTGATACCAAAGTCCCGCAACTCCATATACAAGGAATGGGAAATCCCTCGCACCGCGTGCTTGGTACCCACGTATCCGGCAAACTGATTGACTCCGTTTAATCCGGCAATGGAAGCCACATTGATAATATGGCCTTCATCGGCTTGTTTCATTGCGGGAATCAAGCGTTTGGTTGTGTAAAATATCCCATGCACATTGGTATCAAACATGGCCCGCCAGTCCTCAGAAGAAAAAGTCTCGGTAGGTCCTGCTATTCCAAAACCGGCATTATTGATCAATATTCGAATATCTTTTCCCAACTTCTCAGTAGTCTTTCTGAAGGCAGCATCTACTGAGGCCTCTTGGGCTACATCACACTTGAAAAAGTGAAAATTCTCATGATCCAAATCCGGCTCATTTCTTCCCCATCCTGCGACGATGCTTCCTTTTTCCAGTAAGATCTTAACGACTTCCAGCCCTATTCCTTTGCTGACGCCTGTTACTACGGCAACTTTATTTTTAATATCCATGATTCAATTTGTTTAGATAAGAGTAAAACAGATTTTGGACTTTTGGTTCGATGAAAAGGTATTTTTTCAAAGCCCTGAAACATTATTGCCTTGAAATAAATAACTTGCTTCGAAACCATCAACCAAATTTTATAATGAATAAATTAACCATTGCCCTGTTTTTGATTAGCGGAGTGGCATTTTCCCAGTCTAAACTCAGATCTGACATTGATCAAAGAGCGGCTGAAATCGAAGATAAGGTCATCGAATGGAGACGGGATATTCACCAAAATCCAGAATTAGGGAACCAGGAATTTAGAACTGCTAAGAAAGTTGCAGATCACCTCCGTAGTCTGGGTATCGAGGTCACAGAAGAGGTAGCAGTGACCGGAGTAGTCGGAGTCCTTCGAGGAGGAAAACCAGGCCCAACGGTAGCGCTTCGGGCGGACATGGATGCACTACCTGTGACTGAGCGGGTAGACTTACCTTTCAAATCCACCGTGACCACTACTTACAATGGTCAGGAAACTGGCGTCATGCATGCCTGTGGCCATGACACCCACGTGGCTATCCTGATGGGCGTAGCAGAAATTCTCGCTGGAATGAAAGAAGACCTTGCAGGAAATGTCAAATTCCTATTCCAACCCGCTGAGGAAGGAATCAACGAACCGGGAGTGGACTCCTGGGGAGCCAAGCAAATGGTCGAAGAAGGAGTCATGGAGGACGTGGATGCCGTATTTGGCTTGCACATCGGATCACAAATGGAAGTGGGAAAAATCGGCTATCGATCCGGTCCAGCTCTAGCTGGTGTGGATGAGCTAGAAATCACTGTGCACGGCACCCAAGCTCATGGAGCTTCTCCCTGGTCAGGCGTAGACCCCATCGTCACCTCTGCCCAAATCATCAATGGATTCCAGACCATTATCGCGCGGAATGTGAATATCACCGAGGCTCCGGCTATCGTGACAGTAGGCGCAATCCACGGGGGCATCAGACATAATATCATCCCCGAAAAAGTAGATATGATCGGAACTATCCGGACTTTTGGAGATGACCAGCAAGCACTAGTTCACAAACGAATCACCGAAATAGCCACTCATATCGCTGAAAGTGCTGGCGCAAAAGCAGATGTCAAAATCCGAAAAATGTACCCCTCCACCATCAATGATCCAGCGCTAACTGAAATGATGGGTCCTACTATTTTGGCAGCCGCAGGTGATGGCAACGTACTAACCAATCCGCTAATTACCGGGGCTGAGGATTTCAGCTTTTATCAGCGAGAGAAACCTGGTCTATTTATCTCTTTGGGAGGTATGAAAAAAGGGGGAGACCCAACCAAAACGCCGTCGCATCATACTCCCGATTTCTACATTGACGAAAGCGGATTCATTCTTGGCTTACGGGTCATGAGCTACTTTGTAGTAGATTATATGGGAATGAACTAAACCCGAAATATGCATTAGACTTCTTATTACGAGTCCAAACCGCTTCAAAATCAATCGCTTTGCTGCATTTAGCTCAATCACCGTAGCGGTGCTATGCTTTATTCGCTAAATGCTTGATTTTATTGCGGTTTGATCTCTCACTACAGATTCTAATGCATAATCCGGGTTAAACGAAAAAAAGGAGACTCCAAAGGGGTCTCCTCTTATCTATCTCAGACCATAATCAATTACTTTATTTTTGCTTTCGCGCCTTTCTTCAAGGTGATGATGATTACGCCATTTTTTCCTTTCTCACCATACAAGGAGGTAGCGCCTTTATCTTTCAGCACATTGATACTTTCAATGTCTTTTGGGTTGATATCCAACTGCTCCATGGATGATTTCTCTATAGTTCCATCATCAGATTTGATGACGAATAGCGGCTGATTCCCATCCTCGCTTCCCGCTACCACTATATCTACTTTAGAGGATGGGTTAGTAGTAGAAAAAGTTGAAGAAGAAGAAGGATAACCAATCACTACCTTTTGACCGGAGCGAAGGCTTGAGACACCTAGCGTACTTGAAGCACCTCCTGAGCCAGAACTCCTGAATCCATAGAGTCTCGTGGATTCACCCAATTTTTCTATTTGCTCTTCAGTCAATTCATTTTTGATGGCAACCAAGGTGCTAAGTTGCTTTCTCTTCAATTGCGCCTCATACTTTAGAATCATATCCAAGACTGTTAGGACCTTTGTTTGATCTATTGGCCTTTGCTCAAGGAGCTTTTCAAGCTCAGTATTGGTTGCATCCAAGTCCCATTTGAGCGTGGAGAATTCCCCGGCGTTCTCTGCATGGATTTTTTTGATTTTTGTGGCTTGGGCATCTGTCAGGTTGATCTTTTCTCTTGCTTCCATGATTTGGTCAGCAGAGTATAAGTTCTTTTTGAAAATGTCCTGAGCCATCGTCAGGGACGAAAGCAGGAAAAGGGCGGTAATTAATAGCGATTTCATAACATTAGTTGGTTTAGCTTAGAATTCTGTGAGTAAGGAGGATGTACTGGATTCCCAGACGTCGATGTAAGCTTTTTCCTCGATGGTAAATTCCTGCTCGTTATTTTCATTTTCTTGAAGGGAAATGATAATCACCTCAGAAGGTGCTTCTGCGACCGGCTCCTGTTGGGTCAATAGAAAACCGCCCAAGAGCAAAGTGGCCGCAATTCCACTAGGAATCCACCAATTGAAGCTTCGTACCTTCGTCTCTGGAAATTCGGGAATTCGGATATTTTGATCCTGCTTTTTCATGTCTGAGAAAAAGTTTTCAATCAGTTGATCATTTTCCATCATATTCCAAGTTTTGAGATTTTACGATTAATTCTTTCAGTCTCTTTTTTCCGCGATCGTAGTGTGTGCGTGCGGAGCCTAGGCTTACTTGAAGGACTTCGGCGCTTTCGGCGATTGTCAATTGGTGGTAAAAGACCATCAACATGACTTCCCGCTGCATGGGTGAAAGCTGCATAAGTAGTTTCTGGTAATCCAGCTCCTCTTCATTTTCAGTCGGCTCATCCTCCAAATCATAATTTTCTTGTAATGCCACCCAATTTCCTTTCTTTCGGAGTTCGTCGATAGCGGTAAAGCGAATCACCGAAAATAACCAGGGTTTTACTTTTTCAACCTGTTGGAGGCGTGCCTTACCCTCCAAAATCTTCAAATAACAAATCTGCAAGACGTCCTTAGCTAGCTCATCCTCAAAGCCACAGCATTGACGGGCCCAGAGATAGGCTTCCCGATGATGGTTTTTGAGTATGTTTTCTAGCTCGCTGTGGTTCATCTTCATCTTGTAATCGTAGACTTTACGAAAAATATGACAGCGGGCGACTGATTTCTTAAGGATTTTCTCTGACTCGGAAGAGATATGCCAAGGAAAGCTCCAAATTGGTGGAATTCATATCAAAAATTCGATCCTGCCCCTCCGGATTAGTGAAGTCATAGGCAAATCGGAATTCCACCGCGAGGGTGCTTTTCCCAAAAAGCTTAGAAATTCCAACGCCTGCATTTAAGCCGTACATAAAACGATTGGGTCGATCTTCCGGCCCGCCATAGGTGGGGATCTCAGGAGTCGCAGCACTGGTGAATTCCCGCTGCACATCTCTTGCATTAACTAGAAAACCCAAGTGAGGCCCGATTTTTATTTGAAACCTACCTGATCTACCCGCATAAAATGAGGCAAAAAAGGGCACTTTCAGGTAGTCAAACTCTGTCCGATTTTCGGGAAGGGTCACGGCATTTTCATTGATCTGTCGAAAGCCCAAAGTGATCCATTGCAGGTTCATTTCTATCCCGGCATTTTTGGAGGTGAAATGCTCCACAACAAGCGCAAAAGTAGGTCTGACAACACTCTCTGTGCTTTGTGATCGAAAATTGGCTGCCGGCTGATAAGAGTATGACGAAGAGGTGTATCCAGCCCGAAAACCCACACTAGTCTGAGGGAAGGCTTCGAAAGCCAAGGAAAACATCAAAAAAGCCAGGAGTATTTTTTTCATGTGATTTGATTCGTTTTTCAAATGCCACATGGAATCTCGCAGATTTTACGATAATTCCAGTGTGTAACGGCTAATTTATGCCTATCTGCTTCATGGATGCTCGATTTCATTTCTGAGATGAATTGATCGTAAAGGTGCCGGAAATCGGCTTTCCGTCCAAGCTTAGTCCTCGGATTTCGACAGTCATCGGCCCACCCGAATCATTAGTAAAAAAGCTTAGCACCGCTTCACCGGACTCATCTGTCACCAAGTTCCCATTCCAATAGAGTGTTTTTCTCAGGTCCTGCTCTACCTCTTCACTTCCGTCGTATGCGATTTGGTAAAAGCTTCTTGGAGGCTCAAAACCCTGAATAACAAAATTCGAAACGGATGAGGTGAGGGTGGGTACCGATTGAGTATTTACACCTTCCTTAAGATAGACAGCTATCACCCCATTTCTACCTTGGTCTCCCAGCATGGAAACTGTCCTAGAAACGATTTCAACCCGATCGATATCATTAGGATTGATATTTCGAAGATTATCAGCGGCAGTCGCACCCGGCGCGGTCACCAAAATAGCCCCATCTACCATGACTAGTGGCTCCATAGAACCGGAAACCGAGGTAGCACCTCCTCGAAGTCGGATTTGCTGCTGACCTGAAGCACCTGCCACTGTGACCCGCATTCCTGGGACATTTCCTGCAAGGCTATTCACTAGGTCTACCGAGCTTCCAGTTGCCATCAATTTGTCGGAAGTCACCACAAAGTCGGCTCTTCCATAGATTGCCTTGGGGGATTCCAATGATTTGTCTTCTACCTCAACCAACTCAAGGTCTTCCGTCTTCAATTCTTCCTGAGAAATGGGCTGATACGAAGGATCTATCTTGAATTTTGGCCAATCCACTGTAGGAAAAGCAGCTAAAGGTGCAGCCAGATCTTCCTCCAATTTGACCTCAGAAACTGTTCTACCCTTAGAATCTGTCGCCTGAATAGCCAGTCTCAAAGGGCCATAAAACTCCATCCCCTCCAATTTGAATTGACCACTTCTATCAGCTTCCAACTCGACGATTCCCTCAAAATTATTCACAAATACAGTGACAGCTCCTGAAGTTCCTTTACCTTTTTGATCCAGAATCAATCCAGCCTGCTCCAAATTAGTCTCTACCGGGTAAGAGAAACGGTCCAATCCAATATTGTCAGGTATTTTCTCCAAAGCCAAAGCTTCAGAAGCGGCCTTAGCCTCCCGAAATCTTCCAACTTGACTTTGATCTAGGACGGATACGGATACCCTTGCAGAGAGAGCCCTGCCTGTATCATCCAGCGTTTTTATTTTGAGCTGAACCTTTTCCCTTGGCCCTGCTTTTCCCGGACTCACTTCCAAGGTGACATTTTCAGATTTCTCCACAGGAGCAATTCGCGCTTCAAGGGCTTGATCTTGATTCAAGATTGGGAGCGGCTTTAAGAAAAGGTGGTCTGGACCATAGTTTCGGTTCCAGTTGGTGTATGCTCTTAGAAAATATTGATTTCCGTCTAGACTATCTGGGATGAAAAAGCTCCCACCGGCTGAACCATCGAAGATTTTATACTTCTTTCTGAATACAAAATCTCGATCAGCAGAGACTAGTTCTATGTGTAAAACCTGACTCAATTCCTTTTTGAGATACGGGTTTCCATAATTGATGAAAGCTTGAAAAAATGCCTCTTCACCAGCTTGGTAATAGGGACGATCTGTGTGTAAATAAACGCGTTCCTGATAGTTGGCAGCGGTCTCATCAAGATTTAGCAACTGAATGGCTCGCTCGGCATCGTAGTCCAAAGGAAGCATGGAAGCCACTCTCCTTCGGTCCATATCGCCAGAAAAGACCACATCCTGGGAATTGAGAATCATACCATTTTCCCGAACTCTTACCCGATCACCCTTTACTTCTATCCATGAAATGGGATAAGGCGCGTCTTTGTAAGTATTGACAGTTGTGTAGCCTTTTTCGTAGTGAATTTCTATTCTTCCTTTGAGATGAATCCAGTATTCACCGGGACGGTCAGCCGCTGTCACTAGTTGATCGGGCTTGTAAGGAATGACTGATTTCCCCAATTCATCAGCAAAAATATCCGAACGCATATTTCGGGAATCTGCCGCACTCGGCCGCTCTCCATACAGGTAAAAACCCTCCTTTCCATGCGTGCCGGAGATCATGGCCCGAAACATATTCTGCGGAGATTTGGAATACACGTCCATACGATTCCGATCCCATTCCTCCTCCTGTTGATCAGTTTCTGCTTCCAATTCTTCAAACCTTGCCGCTCCAACAATTCGGTAGTTGGAAGGATTGTCAAAAAACTCCTTCATATCGAAGGTAATTTTATAACCCAGATATTGGTTAAAGATCTCAATTGGAAGTTGGGAGCTTGCTAAAAAGGTGTTTCGCTCTTCTGATTCAGGAAAGTCCACTACCCAGGGGTTGGATATTTCGGTTTTAGCCGCAATGGCATCATTCCCGAGAAATAGGTTTTCAAATTTCCGGAGATCCCGCTCCCAGGCCTTATCCCGTTTGGCCTTGATTTCCACATCCGAAAGCTCTGTCTCCAAAGGCTCCAAAGAAACATTCAAGGTAAGGGTACCGCCAGGGTTAAGCGTGACCTGTTTCGTAGTGGCTACATAGCCCAAAAATGAAAAACCCACTTCCAATGGACCTGGAGCGAGGTCTGACAAGGTGAATACCCCATCCAAATCCGAGGTCGTTGAAATGGTGGTATTATTGACAAAAACATTGCAAAAGGGAAGCGTCTCGCCCGTGTCAGCGTCTTTGACTGTTCCAGTCACCTTGGCTGTTTGAGAATATACTAGAAATACCTGAGTAGTCAGAAGTGCTACTAGAAGAATAAGTTTCTTCAAAGGAATGAAATTTACTGAGGCCCCAAATTAGAAAATGTCAGCTTATTAATTGTCATTTAAAACGAAGGTCCCATAAATGGGTTCCCCAAGATCGGTAAGCCCTCTAATTTCAACCAAAATGGGTCCAGCAAGCTCATTTAATTGAAATTCTACAGGAATCGATAGGGTGTTTTTGGTAGATATCAAAGATGGGCTCCAAAATAAGGTGGGTTTAAAAATTTCTAAAAAAGGAAATTTCTCTCTTGTTTCTTGGGCTTTGCTAAAATTCATATACCGTTGAAATCCTTCTAATTTGAAAAGATTGAAGTTGTTTTGAGTGGCTGCAAGTTCAGCTCCTGTTTTAAGAAAAATAGAGATCAAGCCATTTCTTCCCTGATCACCATACTGAGGCACCAACCTTCGAATTACCTCCACACGATCAATGGCAAAGACATTAATCCCCTCCAATATATTATAAAAGGATCTACTCGCTCCACCAGAGATTGTACCTCCTGAAAGGCCGTTTGCTGGAGTTCCATTTATCAAAATCAAAGGTTCTCCTCCTCTGAATCTTACCGACATATTTGGTGGAGAACCCATGACGGTCATTCCAGGCACCTTTGCCATCAAGGCATAAATAAACTGAACCGTTGAGCCTACTAAATTCAATTCTTCACTTTCTACCACATTGTCTGGAATTCCATAGATCATGGTACCAAAAGGCTTGTCTTTTTTGCCTTTAACTTCTGCAGTTTCGAGAAGAATTTCACCCGCTTCGATAGGCTTTACAGGTTGAATATTTTTATCAGACAACTTGCCTCTTTCTACTTTTTTTGGGAAAACCATCTCTAAATCAAGGCCCTCACTTGGATAGGATTTGAGGTCAAGCTTAATGGTCCGAATTGGCTGATTCTTTACACTTGTTGCTTTGAGATTAATCTCAAAGTCCTCCTCGAAATCCAGTGAAGAAAAAGCAAAGGAGCCGTCCTTTTCAGATTTAATCTTTCGCTCATCCTCATACCCGTTTACAAAAGCTTGAATGGATCCCTGAATAGGATTACCTTCATTATCTTGGAGCAAACCCTCAAGCTCAAATCCTTTCTTCTCGAGCGGATACTTGAAATCCTCCATCTCGCCTCTTGAAGATTTTTCACTTAGCTGTTCAGCAATTTCGCCTCTCTCAGGGACATATACTGCCTGCTTTAAATCCAATACAGTAATTGAAAAATTCGAGTTTATAGGCACTCCATCATCTGAGGTAATCATCACATTTAAGGTGACTTTCTCCTGTCCTTCGTATTTTTGTTTGTCTGTGAAAACCCTGACATTTTTCACTTTAAATTCATCCGAAGATGCTTCAGGCTTACTAAAATGATCAAGAATTTGAATCGGTAAAATATGCTCAGCTTGCTCGTAATTCAAACTCCAGGTTGTGTAAGCTCTTAGAAAAAAATTACCAGTTTCTGAGAGATCAGGAATGGCAAGCTGCCCCGCACTAATGCCATCTGTGATCCTAAATACCTGATGAGACCACACAAAACCGACCGTATCAATCAGCTCAATATGCAAAACCTTACTTAAATCTTGAGCTAAGACAGGATTGGTATAGCTGAGGTATGCTTTGAATAAGATTTGCTCCCCTGGCCAATAATGCCTTCGATCGGTATGAAGGTATATTCGCTCTTGCATGGTCTGAGCATTCTTCTCCAGATTAGCCAAAGCAAAAACTCTGTCTGCATTGAAGTTTTGTGGTACGGCATAGATCGGATTATCTTCAAAAAGCTCTCCTCTCCACTGCAACTTTGACCAATCAGTTGGAGCTCCATTCAATTTGACTTGAAGCTTTTCTCCTTCATAATACATTCTGCCTCTCCTGCCATCCGCTGTCTCAATTTCCAATGGAGTATCAAACTTTAAAAAGTACTCTCCCTCTTGATCTGAAAATGAAACTTCTGGATTGGGACTAGAACGAAAATCCCCTATTTCCCCAATCATCAATTGTGACAAAAAATAAGTTGGGCTTTTTTGATGGACCCTAAGCCGATTGCTTCGCCTTTCTTCGATGCCTTCACCTTCCGGTAATTCAAAGTAGGAATAGGCTTGCAATTGAGGCTGTTCATCTTCTAAAAGAAAAGGACTGAAATATATGGTGACCAAATAGCCAGTTTCTCGATTAGAAAAATAAAGAGGCCCTTGAGAGGAAACCTGTATTTTCCTATCAGCTCGTTTCTCAAAAATCAGTTGATCAGAATTTAATAGCTCCACTTGCCATGAACTTGGATGATCAGCAAGGAATTTCTTCTCAACGGCTCTTTTATACTTTTTCACCTTGCCTTTAGAAAAATCAGAGAACAAAGGGTTCGATTGAGGGTCCGGTTCCAAGGAGAAAACCACCTCTAAAGTCTTTCCGGACAAAGCCGATATAGTCTGGGATTGGGAAGTATATCCATTTCCTCTTACCTGAATTTCCCATTGACCGTCCTGAATATTATTCAGTAGAAACTTTCCAGTAGAATCAGAGAAAGTCTGGTAGGTCGTATTGTGTATAAAAACGTGGACGTCCTGTACAGGCAAGCCTGTAAAATCATCCACAATTTTGCCTTCGATTTGGCCTGATTGAGCGAAAACAAAAGAAAGCGGAAAGAAAACAATCAAAAAGAAGATAAAAATCCTCATGGCTCCTTCTTAAAAATTAATGGATGAATTAAACTACATCTCTAATAAATAAAAAATCATATTTAATTCCGAAATAATTAATAGAAAAAATTCATGAGACTTTCATGATTTAGATCCGCTGCAGCGGAGAGGCCCGCCTCCCGACTTTGATGGAATCGCGATGACGGTACATCCAAATCTGAGACAGCCTCTTTATTCTTCTTCGTCAGACCCACGCTTGATATCATCCAAGTCTTCCCGGTCTTTCAATTTTTTATCTTCGACATTTTTATTCAAAAACTCATTGATTTTATCGATCGGAAAAGAGGAAGATATCTCTCCAAAAGGATCTATTTCCATTTTGAAACCCTTCAAGTCCGAATGAACTTTTGGGTCTTCGGGTTTTTTCTTTTTTCGCTTGCTCATAGCTCTAATACTTATTCTGGACGAGGTAGGTTTTCAATTGCAAACTGAATGCGGTTTGCTACTTCACCTGCACCTAAGATAGCAAATATCTCCATCAAATCCGGGCCGGCCCCGACACCTGTCACCGCCAATCGGACGGCTTGCATGATCTTACCTAGTTTGATTTCCTGTTCATCTGCAGTCTCTCCGAGTAGGGTTTTAGCGACTTCGCTATCATAAGTTCCCTCAAATTTCGAAAGCTTCTCAGCGTAAGCCGAAAGTACAGCTACCGCATCTGAATTCCACTTTTTGGAGGCTACCTGCTCGTCAAATTCTTTGGGAGCATTTACCAAAAAACGGCATTGAGTCCACATTTCCCCTGGGAAGGTCACGCGCTCCTTGGTCAATGAGACTATTGCCTCTGCCTTTTTTGAGTTTAGCTCTACCCCATCTTTTTTGGCTGCTTCAATGACAAAATCAGCCAAATCAGCATTTGAACGAGCCCGGAGGTATTGTTCATTATACCATTTAGCCTTGGCTATGTCGAATTTGGCACCGGCTTTCCCAATCCGCTCAATACTGAAAGCCTCTACCAATTCCTCCTTGGAAAAAAGCTCTCGCTCATCGCCCGGGTTCCAGCCCAAGAAGGCCAAGAAATTCAATAAAGCTTCCGGTAGGTATTCTTGCTCACGGAATCCCATGGCCGAGTCTCCGGTCTCCTCGTTTTTCCAATCAAGTGGAAAAACAGGAAATCCCATTCGGTCACCGTCTCGCTTGGATAATTTTCCATTTCCATCAGGCTTCAGCAAAAGCGGCAGATGGGCAAATTCGGGCATGGTATCTTCCCATCCAAAATACTTGTAAAGCAATACGTGTAAGGGTGCTGAAGGTAGCCATTCCTCTCCACGAATCACATGCGTAATTCCCATACGATGATCATCTACGATATTAGCCAAGTGGTAAGTTGGCATTCCATCTGACTTCATCAACACCTTATCATCCAAAGTGGAGGTATGAACCATTACCCAACCACGGATTTGGTCATGAAAGCGTACTTCTTCTTTGCGGGGGATTTTCACTCGAATCACATAAGGCTCCCCAGACGCCAATCTTGCCTTCACCTCATCCTCCGGCAATGTCAGGGAGTTTTTCATCTGCGTACGGGTGATACTGTTGTATTGAGGCTGTACGACTCGAGCTGCAGTCAGTCGCTCGCGCATAGCTTCGAGTTCTTCCGAAGTGTCAAAAGCATAGTAAGCATGGCCTTTTTCAACCAAATCAAGCGCATATTGCATGTAATCAGCCTTCCGCTCAGATTGCCGATAAGGACCTACATTTCCTGGGTTCCAGGGACTTTCGTCAGGTGTAATACCGAGCCATTCGAGGGATTCCCGAATATATTCCTCAGCACCTGCCACGTAGCGAGCCTGATCGGTATCTTCGATTCGAAGCAGGAATTTACCCTGATTCTTTTTTGCAAAAAGGTAATTATAAAGGGCAGTACGTACCCCTCCGATATGTAAAGGCCCTGTAGGTGACGGGGCAAATCTTACGCGAATTTCTCTACTCATGAGTGATTGATTGTCTTAAAAAAAACAGGCAATAATGGAGATTGTTCCCCATTCAGGCTGCAAAGGTAGGGAAAAATGATGGCTTCTGTAGGGAAAAAGGGGATTTGAAAAGGCAGGAATCTTAAGATTCATCCGTCGCTTTTTATTCATCATTTACTCAGCTTTGAGCCAAAAAAAACCATACCATTTACTATTCACTCTTTACTTCCCTAGATGGACTCAATGTACTCAATAATCACATCCACCTTATGAGTCCAAAACAAAAAAAGGAACCCATTTCTGAGTTCCTCTTTATGATTTTTGGGAAGATTAGTGCTTCACCTGAATCTTTTCCTTGATACGAGCAGCTTTACCCTGACGTCCTCTCAAGTAGAACAATCGGGCTCTTCTTACTCTACCTTGTCTCAATAGATCGATTTGCTCGATAGATGGAGAAAGGATAGGGAAGATACGCTCTACACCGATACCGTTGGATACTTTTCTTACTGTGAAAGTCTCTCCATTGGAATTCGGGTTTTTACGCTGGATGACAGTTCCTTGGAACTGCTGGACTCTCTCCTTATTACCTTCCTTGATTCGTACGTGTACGTTGATGGTATCACCAGCTTTGAAAGAAGGGAATTTGGCTCTCGCCTCGCTGTATTCCGCTTCTACGATTTTCATTAGTTCGCTCATAGCTTCTATATTTTATGCTTTCGCTGTTTGG
Source organism: Algoriphagus formosus (assembly GCF_002807035.1). Taxonomy (GTDB): domain Bacteria; phylum Bacteroidota; class Bacteroidia; order Cytophagales; family Cyclobacteriaceae; genus Algoriphagus; species Algoriphagus formosus. The sequence continues at coordinate 855,868 of NZ_NIUC01000002.1, forward strand.
CCAACACGTGGCTTGTTATTTACTTTTTCCGTTTACTTGTTTCGCTATCCCCCAAACCTGACTTAGCCCATAGATCGGGTCTTCGTTCACGGGTTCGGCGAACCGATGCTTCAAATCTCCATTCATTGATCTTTGCTTCATGACCTGAGAGCAATACTTCTGGAACTTCCATCCCATCCCAGTCAGCGGGACGAGTATAGACCGGCGGTGCGAGCAGGTCATCCTGAAAAGAGTCGGTCAATGCCGACGTCTCATCATTTAAGACTCCTGGTACCAGACGAATAATAGCGTCAGCCACTACAGCTGCTGCTAATTCTCCACCCGACAGCACAAAATCACCAATACTGATTTCTTTGGTAATGAATCGGTCTCTCACACGCTGATCTACTCCTTTATAATGACCACATAAGATCATCAGGTTTTTCTTCAGCGATAGAGAATTTGCCATAGGCTGATCGAATGTCTCCCCATCAGGCGTCATATAAATAATTTCATCATATGTTCGCTGACTTTGGAGATGTTCGATGCACCGGGCAATTGGTTCGACCATCATGACCATTCCTGCACCTCCACCAAAAGCATAATCGTCTACCTGCTTCTGTTTGCCAGTAGCAAAGTCCCGCAGGTTATGTACCCTGACAACTGCCAGGCCTTTTTCTTCTGCTCTTTTCAGAATAGAATGTGAAAAGGGACCTTCTAGCAATCCCGGTACCACGCTGATGATGTCGATATGCATATCTCAGTCTTCCAGATAAATGTCAAGCAATCCTTCGGGCAATCGACAGAAAACTTTTTTTGCTGCCTTGTCCACCTTGATGATGATTCCATCCTGTATCGGAATGAGAACCTCTTTTTCTTGATGGATGACCCCGATAAGGTCTTGGGCGTCCAAGTCGTAGATGGTTTGCACTTGCCCTAAGGAGCCATGCACTTCATCTTCTACTTCAAACCCGATCAATTCGTGAAAATAGTATTGGTCTTCATCAAGTTCGGGTAGTTCAGATAGTGGAAGATATACTTCCGATCCTACCAATTCCTCCACCTGCTCAATACGATCTAGTTCCTCAATTTTTGCCAGCGCCTTATTGCCTGCTTGAAGCACGAAATGCTCCAAGAAATAAGGGACTAAGCGGCCATTGCGTTCTAGAAAGATGTGCTCCAGATCTTCATAATCTTCAGGAAAATCCACATCGAGCACGACCACTATTTCACCACGGAGTCCATGAACTTTCGAAACATAGCCTAATTGGAAGCATTGTTCCTTGTTCATGAATCAATATACTATTAAGCTTGTGGAGCTTCGTCGCCTTCTGCGGAAGCTTCAGGAGCTGATTCTTCTGCGGACTCTTCAGCAGGAGCTTCTGCAGCGGCAGCAGCTTCAGCAGCAGCTTTTGCTTCTTCTTCTCTTGCCTTGATAGCGTCCAAACGAGCCTGATTCTTAGCAGCTTCAGCTTCAAGAGCCTTCTGACGGGCTTCGTCTTTAGCCTTACCGATAGAATCGACTTTGCTTTGGATTTTAGTTTCTTTTTCTTTCAACCAAGCTTCGAATTTGGCATCAGCCTGTTCTTGCGTGATTGCACCTTTAACTACTCCGATTTGGAGGTGTTTTTTCAGCATGACTCCTCTGTAGGACAGCATAGCCTTCACCGTATCGGTAGGCTGGGCTCCGTTCAACAACCACTGTAGAGCGCGCTCATTGTTGATGTTGATCGATGCAGGGTCAGTGTTCGGATTGTAAGTTCCGATCTTCTCGATGAAGCGTCCATCACGTGGAGCTCTTGCATCAGCGACAACCACGTCATACATCGCCATTTTTCTTCGGCCTCGACGTGCTAATCTGATTTTTACTGGCATAATTTATATTTGTTTGTTTAGTGGATGGAACCCGTCCATCCTAAATTTGGAGTGCAAAGATAGGGTAAATCTCTGAATCCCCATAAGTTGGGCTGATTATATTTATTGGTTTTTTGGCATTTCTCGTATCTTGCAACTCCCTTTGGCCTCGTACCTGCCTGCCGGCTGTCAGGGTTCAATGGATACCAAAACAGTATCGGATAGGAATTAGAAAAACTCTAAATACTAAGTCGCTACTCTTCTATTTGAAAAGATACTTGTTGAAGCATAAAAAAAGCCCAAATAATAGTTGAAATAATGGCCCCGTAGTTCAATGGATAGAATAGAAGTTTCCTAAACTTTAGATACAGGTTCGATTCCTGTCGGGGCTACTACCTTCCATAATATTATACCCCAAAGGCAGTTTGGATTTTTTTTGATGCTAAGCTAGGATTGAAAAAAAGCATTCGCTTTAAGTGATCAGAGGTTGTCATATTTAGCCACAGCCGTTCAGCTAAAAATAGTCTTATCCTTCAATCCCATCAGATAATCAATAGCTAGCGGTTTTTCCAAAAAATCAATGATGGAAGTATAGTTCTCAGCTTTGATCTTGTCGCCTTTATCTACCGATGAAGTTACCAAAATTACTTTTATGGTATCAAATGACCCTTTTGATTCCAAAAACTCCAAAACTTCCCACCCATCCATTATAGGCATATAGATATCAAGTAAAATCAAAAATTTTGCTTGGGAATCTTCTTTTTGCTTAAAAAACTCCACAAGCTTTTCACCGTTTTGAAAATGCTCGGGATGCACATTAAACCCTAATTTTTTGAGTGACCAATTATGAAGAAAGATAAATTGAGGATCATCATCGACCACTATTATTTGAAAGTCACTTTTCATTCTATCCTAGGGTTACATTAGTTTTTGACTGGGCCACATTGGACTTTTCAGATATCTTCCTGATTATTTGATCTAATTCATGCGAAGAATCCTTGATGATTTTTATAAAACTTGCAGTCTCTTCATCCAATTCCGAACTCAGTTCATCATCAACTAAATCAATTACACCCATCATTCTTGAAAGGGGAGCCCTCACCTCATGTGATTGGGACCAGGCAATCTCCTTGAAAATTTTGTTTTGATTTAAGATTGTTTCAATCTGCTCTACTTTTTCGGTTACATCCCTCAAGAAAACAACTGTCTGAATTTTATTTAACACCTCCATACTCACAAAGGAAGTTTCCATTATTCTACATTCTCCAGAATTGATTTTAATCTTTCGCTCTAGAAAAAGAGTCTCACTTTTCGAGCTCAGCTGCTCTTTGATTTTAAAGTAATAATCATCAGAATAATCACAATCCAAATCCTTTATACTTAATCCTGCAAGCTCCTCCTTGGTATATCCTAGAATTGCTTCTGCTGCTGGATTGCACTCAAAGAAGTTGGAAGGCTCTTCTTCCTGAAGATTAAAATAGAGAATCGCATCGAAGCTTGAATTGAACAATACCCGGAAATATCTTTCTCTCTTTTCGGTAAGATCCAAAGCAGCCTTTAGATAGGCTGTCTTTTCTTCTACCATTTCCTCTAAAATGATATTTTGATTTTGTAGTTGATCCAATACGACTGATGCCGTGATAAGATTTTGAACCCTAGATATCACTTCCCTGATATCAAAGGGCTTTGTCAAGAAGTCATTAGCTCCCAGATCAAACGCCTGATGTTTACTTTCAGATGAAATATCAGCTGTCAATACCAAGATGGGCAAAGTGTCCTTTTCGGAATCTTTCCGAATGGATTTAATCAACTCATACCCACTTATATGAGGCATCATCAAATCAATAAGAAGGATGGCCGGCTTTTCAGTTTTAAGTTTCGGGAGGAGTTCTCGCTCATCTGTGGTGGACCAAATGTTTCCAAATCCAGCAGATTCCAGTACATTTTCTAAGAGAATCAAGTTCTTGATCTGATCGTCTACAATAAATATCCTAGACTCAAGAATGGACTCTTTTAAGGGTTTTTTAATCATTTCACTACAAATATTCATCAACAATCTTACTAAGCAAGTCCATCCTCATTGGCTTGGTAATGTAACCCTCTGCTCCAAGCTTTTCCATTCTTTCCATGGAATGATTGGTCGCATCCGCACTCACAATGATTACAGGAATGTCTTTAAGTGTTGAATTTTTCTTTAATTCTTCTAAAATTTCAGAACCATGGACCTCTGGTAGATTGAGATCAAGAAGGATGATTTTTGGGTGATATTCAGTTGCCAACTGAATGGTTCCTTCCATAGTCATGGTCCAAATTAGTTGGATTTCGGGGTCAATCAGTTTAATGAACTCTTGAACCAGCTCAATGTTTGTGGGATTATCTTCCACCAATAGAATAGTAGATTTTGAGGGTTTCTTATTGGGTTTTCCCTTTTGCGAGAAATCTTCCTTCAAAAGATCCCTGTAGGAGGACTTTTGAAGTGGTATTTCTATCCAAAAATCACTTCCTTCTCCGAGATTACTAGATACACCAACAGACCCTCCCATAAGCTGCACCAATTTATCCACCACCGAGAGTCCCAAACCAGTTCCTTCGATTGAAGAAGTCGAGTTTCTTCCTCTTTCGAAAGGAGTAAATAATTTAGGAATGTCTTCTTCAGAAATTCCTACCCCAGTATCCTTGAAATGAATTTGAATAAACTCTTGATCCTCTTCTCTATTCGAAAGTTGATATTCTATACTGATACTACCATTAGGCTTGTTATATTTTATAGCGTTGTTGATTAGATTGATTATGACCTGCTTAAGTCTTTGCAAATCAGCAATGACAAATAGTTTTTCAATACTCAACGAGGGAGTGCTTATGGATATGGAATTCCGAAAGGCTGCAGTTCGGACAGAATCCACCACCTCACTCATCAAGCTTTGGAGCTCGACGGGCTCAAGAGAAACTTCGATATGCCCAGCCTCTATCCTCGATATCTCCAATACTTCATTGATCAGATTCAATAGATGGTTTCCGCTTTCCAGAATAAAATTCAGGTTTCTTTTTTGACTATCTGATAAATTGGACAATTGGAGGATTTGTGCAAATCCAAGTATGGAATTCAAAGGAGTCCGTAATTCATGACTCATCCTGGATAAAAATTGGCGCTGGGCCTCATTTGCTCTTTTTGCATCTAAAATAGCCCCTTCTAGTACTTCGTTGGTTATGGAAAGCTCTTGGGTTCTTGCAGCAATTTTTTCTTCCAGACTTGAATTGAGATTTAGGATCTCTTCCTGATACTTCTTGCTATCTGAGATATCCTCATAGAACAATAGTAGTTTGTGAAATTCGCCAGATAAATTGGAGATAGGAGAAACTGTTAGCTTAAACCATACTTCCTTTGAGGAAACTTTACTGACAAGTTTAATTTCCTGGCGGTAGGGAGGAATCCTTTTCCCTGAACTCTTATTCTCTACTAGATTACTTGCATATTCACTTAGCTCATCAAGTGGGTAATCAAAATAATCCCGAATATTTCCAATAGCTACTCCATTTGGGAGATCGACTTCCAGAATATTTACAAGAAGCTCTTTGTATGCTGCATTATAATATTCAATAACTCCATCAAATGAAACAATCTTGGTGGGAGTATTGCTCTGCTCGATAGCCTCGGATAATTTCTTGATCTCTAATTCCGCGGTTTTACTTTCTGTGATTTCAATATCTGAGCCCTGATAATTTAGGATCTCTCCCTTCTCATTCAAAACGGGCTTTACCGTGCGGTTAATCCAAATAATCTCTCCGTCTTTGTGTTTACCCTGAAGATCAAAGGTTACAGGTTTACCTGTATTGACTTTATCTTTAAAGCCATGAAGACATTCTCCTATATCTGAAGTACCACAAAATACATTAAGTGATTTTTTGGCAATCAACTCGTCTTTTTGATAGCCATAGACAGTTTTAGAGGCCTCACTGACATATAGCAACTTCCCCTCCAGATCGATTTCCCAAATGACAGATCCACTAAGCGAAGTGATTTCCTGAAATCGTTTTTCGCTCTCAATCAACTGATCACTTGCTTCCTTTTGAGCCGTATAGTCAATTCCTATACATTGGACTTCTGAAGGGTTACCAGCTTGATCTGTTACACAAGTAATTTCCCAAAAAGTATTACAAATTTTATTATCTACGGTATATTTATCTAGCTCGACTTTAAAAACCAGACCCGGATTTTTTATACATTTCTCTACTACCTCTCTGATTCTTCCCCAATGGTATTCACAGATTGATTTGAGTATAGTTCCCTCTTCATCTTCTGCATCAAATAAAATTTCTCCGAATCTCTGTTCATAAACAGGGTTATAATAGGTAGGCCGCCCTTCGAGATCTGTCCAGACAATATAAGTTGATTGAGACTCAAGTAAGAGTTTAAGCTGGGACTCACTTTGTTTAATCTCAGTAAGCTTTTCAGACGCATCTATAAATTGAAAAATAATAGTGCTGATAGCTTTGAGTAGAGGGTATTCTTCCGGAATAAAACAAACCGATTCAGTGATATAGACCACTACCTCGCCACGGATCTTCCCATTGACGACTATATCCTCTTGAATCTTCTTGGATGTCTCCTTAAAATTGGCACTTTCAAACCTTTCCGAATCAAAGTTGATGACGGCAAAGGTCTCATCCGGTTCAAAAAAGCCTGGTGGGATGATGTCCACAGCTTTAGAGAGAAACTCCTTTACCGAACCATTGTAAAATTCATGAGACAGAGCAGATATTCCATAAATTGACTTGAGCTCTTTAAGGCGTTCAAAAATATCTCGCTCCCTAAGAAATCTTTCCTTTACTCTGCCATAAATCCCGACGAATATATCTAAAATCCTGAACTCCCTTTGGCTGTATGTGTGCTTACTCTTTACCCAATCTATTCCCACAAAACTTACACATTCATTTCCCACCATTACAGGTATGGCTAATATGCTTTGTATTCTCTGAGGCTCTAAAGCTTGTCTCAAAACGTCGTCTTCATTCAGCGAAGACACATCAGACACAGACATTATCTTTCCCTGCCGATGAGCATTTGTCCAACTTTCCATGCCTTCTAAAGGTACATTTTGCAAAGCATCTATATATGGCTCAATCTCATCCGCACACCATTCAAATGTGTTGGAGGTTTGATCATTTTCCCAATCATAATCAAAAATATACATCCGATCCGCATCCAAGAACTTCCCGAGCTTTTCCAGGCTTCTTTGAATAAATTCACCAACCTGATCCTCAGAAAGATGTATAAATGAAGAGGAAACCGAAACTAGTGTTTCGTGAAGGACAATTTCTTCCCTCAAATTTCTTTCTGCTAGGATTTGATCGGAGATATCGACAAAAGTGGTAAAGACTTGAGAAGGTTCTTGCTCATCCTTCAAAAAAATTGGATAGGAATTAACTAAAATCCAAGTATAATCATTCTCCTTAGGATTGAAAATCCCCATTTGAACCTTGTGAACAGGCTTCCCAGTTTTCAGGGATATCATGGCGGGATGCGTTTCCCCAGGAAAATCTAAACCATCAGGATGAATAGTATGCCACCTTGGATCGACTGACTCCCTCCCTATCATTTGGTCCAGGCTTAACCCTAAGAGTTCTTCTGCTGCAGCGTTGGCATCGAATATTAAGCCATTTTTATCTTGGAAAACTACACCTTCGGCTAAATGGTGATACCAATTTTTATATTCAAAATTATCTACAGTCATTGATCTTTAGAATTACTTTTTTGATGTCAGAAACACCCCTGTCAATATAAAGGCCTTTATTGAACAAAACGCACATTTGTATGAAATAATAAAGATTAAATATCCTCTTTATCCATTTAGAGATAACTATCCCAATACCTCGCTGGTCTCCGTGAATTAATCGAAATATTTCCAGATTGTTTTAACTTACTATTTAATATAAAACATCATCTGTAAAAATCTAATGATCCCGATCCTCTTCTTTACTGATTTATCTCATGTTTTTAAGCTTGTATTATCAGGGAATTCCCAAGGATTTTCTTCTTGTTTTGATAAAAAAAACCAATGAACGATCTAGACATAGCCAAATCAGTTCCTCCTCATCCAATCCGACTTATCACCCAAAAACTTGGTCTACCAGAGGAAAAAATTGAGCCATACGGTAAGTTCAAGGCAAAGCTGGACTTGGATTTGATTCAGGAAGAAAAAGTTCAACAGTCAAAGTTGATTTTGGTCACTGCCATCACCCCAACTCCGGCAGGTGAAGGTAAAACTACCGTGACAATAGGGCTTAGCGACGCACTTAATGATCTCGGGAAGAATTCGATTGCGGTCATTCGAGAACCGAGCCTAGGCCCAGTATTTGGTCTGAAAGGAGGAGCTGCCGGAGGCGGGTGGTCACAGGTGATACCTATGGAGGACATCAACCTCCACTTCACTGGAGACTTCCATGCCATCGAAAAGTCCAATAATCTCCTGGCAGCACTTTTGGACAATGCCATTCAAAGCAAAGTCAAAAACCTACAAATAGATGCTCGATCCATCCTCTGGAAGCGTGCCATGGATATGAATGACCGCTCCCTTAGAAATATTGTCTGTGGACTAGGCGGTAAAAGCGGTGGTGTTCCCAGAGAAACAGGTTTTCAGATCACGGCAGCAAGTGAAGTAATGGCTATCCTATGCATGAGCAAAGACCTCGAGGATCTAAAAAACCGATTTGCTAAAATCTATCTGGGGGATCGATTAGACGGTAGTCCTGTATTTGCCTCTGATCTCAATGCGCAAGGTGCAATGGCCACCCTCATGAAAGAGGCTATCAAACCCAATATCGTACAGACCTTAGGACATCATCCCGCCTTGATTCATGGAGGGCCATTTGCCAATATTGCCCAAGGCACCAATAGCATCCTAGCCACCAAAATGGGTATGAGCTTAGGAGAATATGCTGTGACGGAAGCTGGCTTTGGCTCGGATCTAGGTGCAGAAAAGTTTTTTAACATCAAATGCCGGGAAGCTGGCATTTCTCCTAAGGCGACCGTCTTGGTAGCTACCATTCGCGCCTTGAAATATCATGGAAGTAAGCCTCTCACTGATTTGGAAACAGAGGATTTGGAAGCTTTAGAAAAGGGCTTACCCAACCTCGAACATCATTTGGAAAGTCTCAAAAAATTTGAAATTCCCGTGGTGGTGGCTATCAATGTTTTCAAAAGCGACACGGAAGCTGAAAAGAAATTATTAATAGACTTTTGCAAAAAATTGAATGTACCTGTAGCTCTCAGCGAAGGCTGGGAGAAAGGGGGTAGTGGCTGTTTGGATCTAGCCAAACTAGTCATCCAAGAAGCTGAAAATTGCAATCGCTCCTTCAAACCTACCTACGAGCTGGAAGACTCTGTGGTCGATAAGATCAAAAAAGTAAGCCAGAAAGTGTATGGTGCATCTGAAATCATCCTTAGTCCCAAAGCACAAAACCAACTCAAGAAAATAGAAAGGCTAGGATATCAAAAGCTCCCCATTTGTATCGCAAAGACTCAAAAAAGTATCAGTGATCAGGAAAAACTGATCGGGAGACCACAAGGCTTTCAGATTACGATTAGAGAATTCGAATTTGCGGCAGGAGCAGGCTTCTTAATCCCAATGGCAGGAGAAATTCTCCGAATGCCCGGGCTCCCTGCAAAGCCAGCTGCTGAGTCAATGGATATTTCTGGCTCAGGTGAGATTAGCGGGCTTTTTTGAGTTCTGATTTACTCTACAATTTTACCAAAGAAAAATCCCACTTGGCAGAGTGGGATTTTCTTTCAAATTACTCTACGGTCACATCCGAAAACCAAATGAATCGGTTTCCCTCACCATCTCTATGCATCGTCGCTAGCTGTATGGGTCCAAAGTCCTGTACATCTTCCCAAGTCCAAGTTCTGCCTTCTGCGCCATTCTGCCTTCTAAATGTCCACTCTAGGATTCGATGATTCTCATCCAGATACAAATCATAGGCATCTCCCGGTGTATACCCATCTGCAGAATTGTACACGACTGTCAATTTGGTGGAGTTGGTTTGATGAAGTGGTGAAGGCACGTTCTCAGCGACTTCGTATTCATACCCAGTATCCCAGGCCAATTGGAAAGGCATCATGAGCCAATATTTATCATTGATAAAGCCTTTATCCGCGTCAGGCAAAGAATCTGAAGGCATCTCCAAGCTGTAGGTGTAAGTGGTATCCGGACCCGAATAACCCACTTCATTATTTTGGATATCCCATGACCAATTTCTTGAAAAGACATTGACCGAATCACGCTGTACATTCCAGGTGTAGGAGATTTTTTTCACCTGATCAAAGTTTTCAATACCGTAGGCTTTGGCCACTTGAAAAGGAAGCGTATCTGGCATGGACTGCTTCTGATCAGTGGAGCAGCCAAATGCTAAAAAGCTGGCAAGGATAAGTAAATATGCGTTTTTCATCTTTAGGTGGTTTTAGAAGGCTAACTTACTCAGAATTAGCTTTGTTTTTTACCCATCTTCTAAGTTTTTCCAATTCCATCCAATGATAGATGGGCAGTATAATGGGAATAACCCTACTCATCAATCGCATCATAAAAAACAAACGAGAGGGAAAAATCCTTTTCTTTCCTTTTTCCAAACCTCTGAGAATTCTTCTTGCGACGGTCGTAGGATCCTGAACAGGGAAAGCCTTGGGAATATTTTTACCGGCATGATCAAAAAAAGCTGTCGCTGTAGCGATAGGAAATACAAGCGTCAATTGTTGTCCGCCTTCACTCCATACTGTTCTCGCCCACTGTAGCAAGGCCGATTTGGTAGCTGCATACAAGCTGTATCCGGGGACTGCCCAATAGGACATCGCTGAAGCAATGATGACATGATGACAAGAAGCCTGTCTTTCTTGTAGCTTCATTCCCAGTTCAATCGGACTAAAGGTATTCAACTGGAAGAGTGCATCCATTTCCTTCCAATTTTGTGTTTTGGCTGGACCATATTCCGCTTTACCCGCATTGGCTATGACTAGATCGATTTGAAAGTTATTTTGATCCAGCCATTCTATAATCAGATCATTTGCTCCTTTGACGGCCAAATCCACTTGTTTGGCTTTAATTTCAGAAAACTCCTGCCTCAACTTCTCTAGCCCTAAATCCGAAATATCTACTGCATATACTTCTGCTCCTTTTTCCAAAAGCTGAATCAATAGCGCTTTCCCAATCCCCGAAGCAGCACCTGTGATAAGTACTTTTTTATTTTTGAAAAAATCACTCACGAAAACTCGGCTTTGGAAAATGAATCTGAAAGGGGCGGATATGTACAGCCAATAAAGGCTTTACCTGATTGACAGAAGGAAAGAATTCTGCTTTGATGAAATTAAAATTGACTTTCGCCAACTTCCCCCTTCCTTTTCCGGATGGTTTGGTGAAAAAATCTTTTCCCTCCCACTGCTGATACAAATCGATAGGAAGCAAAGCTGTACTTGCCGGAAAAGAGAATCCAAATGGACGAATCGAACAATCAAAAAACACCTGATTTTTAGATTTTACACGCACTTGAATTTCTCCATGATTTTCCTCCCAGTCAAAGTCCATGGTCTCCTTCGGAATTCCCCAATTGGCTTGGCCATTCATCGTGCTGAGATCGGAGTCTACAAAAATCTTGGTAATGGATTGCTTTCTATGACTTCCGAATTTTCCAGGAATCAGGAGCAATTCCCGATAAGGTCCCACGGGACTTTCGGTATAATTCACCAGCATCAAATATCCCAATCCTCCTTTAAATTGACCTTTAAGGTATTCTGGCATTTGCCCTTGGTCTTCAACCCACTTTTTCGGAAACTTAAAAACCAAAATAATCCCCTCCCCTTTGAGATCCCACGGTGGTGGAAACTTCTGAAAATCTTCATTTTTCGGGGAGGCTATCATGGGCTATCAGGAGTAGGGAGAGGGACTCACGGCTGTCCAGCCTCCGTCAATAATCAAAGTCTGTCCTGTAATGTGGCGAGCAGTATCCGAGAGCAAAAAAGCGGCGGCCTCCGCGATATCCACCGTGGAAGCAGGTCTGCCTGTTGGAGTCAACTTGGACCAAGTGGCGGCATACTCAGGGTCAGAAGTAGTGCGCTCAGTGAGAGTTGCTCCCGGAGCGATGGTATTAACCCGGATTCCTAAAGGAGCCAATTCCAGGACTAGATTTTTGGCAAGCATCTCAGAAGCAGCTTTGCTCATGGCATAAGCAGCTAAATTTTCATGGCTTTGATGACCTGTAACTGAGGAAGTGAGCAGAATGGAACCTCCTTCTTCTTGCTCTTTCATAACTCTGGCAGCAGCTTGAACCAGAAAAAAGGTTCCCTCCTGATTAACCCGCATTACTTCTCGAAAATCCTCCCTACTATAATCCAAAAAGCTTCCAAAGAGTGTGATTCCGGCATTTGCGACAACTTGATCTATTCTCCCAAATGTTGAAAGAGCCAATTGGACCATCTCTTCGACCGTCTCATGACTTGCAGCATCTCCTGAGCAACCAATAATACTTCCGCTATTCATTCGGGAAAGCGTAGCGACCGATTCCTCAACCAAACCTTTTTCTACATCATTTAAAACAACCTTCCCTCCTTGTTCCAGAAGCTTCCTAGCTATTTCCAGACCAATTCCCTGTCCTGCCCCTGTGATGATGGCTACCTTTGATTTTCCCATTGGAAATAAATTTTTCTAAATGTCAAAAATCCAATTTATTCAAGTCACGCTTAATGCGAATCACGCTTAACCTCCGAACCTGAGCTTCCTTGTAAGAAATCAAAGTCTACCCCGTCATGAGCCTGATTGACTTGATGAAGAAACAAGTTGACATAGCCCCGTTCATAGGGTAATTGAGTAGGTTGAAAGGCGTTTTTGCGCTTTTCCATTTCCTCATCGGAAATCAGCAAATTCAAACTTCGATTTGGCACATCGAGCTGAATCATATCTCCATTTTGCACCAAAGCTAATGGCCCGCCAATGGCAGACTCCGGGGACACGTGCAAGACAACTGTACCGTATCCTGTCCCACTCATTCGTCCATCGGAAATTCGTACCATGTCTTTGATTCCCTTTTGGAGGAGTTTGGCAGGAAGTCCCATATTTCCAACCTCAGGCATTCCTGGATAACCTTTAGGCCCCACATTTTTCATCACTAAAACAGAGTTTTCATCCACCTCTAAGTCTGGATCATCAATCTTAGCCTTATAATCGTCTATGTCTTCAAAGACCACAGCTTTACCCGTATGAGTCAGGAGATGGGGACTAGCAGCCGAGGGCTTGATAACAGCTCCATTTGGACAGAGATTTCCCTTCAGAACCGCTATTCCTGAGTCCGGCTTGATGGGTTTTTCTAAAGTTCCGATTAGCTCTCGATCATAGCACTCAGCCTTTTCGATATTCTCACCTAGCGTCTTTCCATTGACTGTGATGCAATCTGTATGAAGTTTGGATTGGATTTCCCGCATGACAGCAGGAAGGCCTCCAGCATAAAATAAGTCTTCTACCCAATGCTCTCCCGAGGGCTGCACATTAGCAATCAAAGGCACTTTGGAAGAAAAATGATCAAAATCAGTCAGATCTAAATCTACCCCGATTCGACGGGCTATGGCTGTTAGGTGAAGGATAAAATTGGTTGATCCTCCCAGTGCTGCATTGACCATGATGGAGTTTTCAAAGGCCTTACGTGTCAAAATCTGACTCATTTTGAGGTCTTCCTTGACCATCTCAACAATCCGCATTCCTGCCATATGCGCCAAAACTTTTCTTCGAGAATCAGCCGCTGGAATAGTAGCGTTATCTGGCATTGCCAAGCCCAAAGCTTCCACCATAGCAGCCATCGTAGAAGCTGTACCCATCGGAGCGCAATGCCCTCTTGAACGGGACATCGCAGCCTCGGCTTCTATAAACTCTTCCTGAGAAAGCTTCCCTAATTTATATTCTTCGGCAAACCTCCAAACATCAGAAGTGCCAATTTTTTTTCCCTTAAATCTACCTACCAGCATGGGACCTCCCGATACAACCAAGGTCGGCAAGTCTACCGAGGCCGCTCCCATGACCAAGGAAGGAGTGGTTTTGTCACAACCACACATCAGAATCACACCATCCATGGGGTTGGCACGGATACTTTCCTCCACATCCATCGAAGCTAGATTTCGGAATAGCATTGCCGTGGGCTTAATTGAGCATTCTCCAAGAGACATCACTGGAAATTCAAGAGGAAAACCTCCGGCTTCCCAGATTCCTTGCTTGATTGACTCTGCTAACTCTCGAAAATGTGCATTGCAGGGAGTGAATTCAGACCAGGTATTACAGATTCCGATTACGGGTTTTTCACCTTCAAAAAGATGATGCGGTAATCCTTGGTTTTTCATCCAAGAGCGATAGATAAATCCGTCTTTTCCGGTTCGACCGTACCACTCCTGACTCCGGAGTTTTTTCTTTGCCATAGGTTTTTGGGTTTGAGTAAAATCTGGCAGAAGATAGGAAAAAATGAAGATTTCTGCGAACCTTAGATGGATATCGGTTTATTCTTGAACCAATTGGTTGACTAATTTCTCTAGAGCCTCAATATCAACTTTGAAATTAGCTAGGATGGTATCTTTTTCAGTCCCCTCATTCAAAGTATAGTAGTACTCATGCCCTAGCACATTGGCAAGATTAAAATAACACTGATTTTGGTCATCCTCGTGATTTCTTAATTCAACCACTTTACATCCCATCGGTAAAAAAAGCATATTGGTAAGCGCTGCCCCATGCAAAGAGATAAAAATAGCTGTCTCACCCATCAATTCGATTTGCTTCTTCACCGAAAGCTTTTCGGAATGATAGATCTCAAACCCCTTTTTATTTAGGCACAGCTCCACTTCCTTTTCATTTAAAACCCTACGTTTGGGGGCTAAACTTCTACTAATGTAGATTTTGCGGTAAGGGGCTTTCGAGATTTTGGAAAGTCTGTTTCTAGTTTCCAGCGTGTATTCCGGGTGAAAGTGTGGAAAAACAGCTGTGCGGGATGTCAAAACCAATTTTTTGACTTTAAGATTTTCAAATGAAGAATAAAAGATGGCTTTGATTCCTAATAACTTGAGACTTTGACTGACAAATGGAAGCTTTTGATATGCTTCATGTAAGATGACTTGATCGGTCACCCCTTTTTCTAACCCTTGCCAAATTCTCGGTAAACAATCCGTCATCCAATGAAA
The DNA here is from genome assembly GCF_002807035.1 of Algoriphagus formosus. Lineage (GTDB taxonomy): Bacteria > Bacteroidota > Bacteroidia > Cytophagales > Cyclobacteriaceae > Algoriphagus > Algoriphagus formosus. The sequence goes on from NZ_NIUC01000002.1 coordinate 870,896, forward strand.
GTAATTGGCACTCCATTCATCCTTGATCCAAATGCCACTTTCTATCGTGCGCCATTTTCTAAAAGCACAATTCAACACTCTTTTTCCCAAGGGAAGTACACCCAATCCATTAACATGGGTATGGGAAGCAAAGAATTTCAGCTCTTTCCAAGAAAAAACGGTATCCTGCAAAATCAGAGCATCATTCAAAACCCAGCAGGGCTGTATAATAAAAGATGATTGGAGCCACTCGTTAAATAAGGGCTTATCTTCCTTCCTAACATTGGAAGGGAGTCCTCTCTGTACTCTTATTTCTTCCTCAAGGCCCTCTTCTGGATTTAGCTCCATTGAAAAATTGTTACAATCGCTCTATATCTGCTCCTAGTGCGTTTAATCGCTCATCAATATACTGATATCCTCTATCAATTTGTTCAATATTATCAATAATTGAGGTGCCATTTGCCGACATTGCGGCGATTAACAAAGCAACACCTGCACGAATATCAGGTGAGGTCATACGTATACCTCTCAAAGGGTACTTCCTGTCCAATCCTATGACCGTGGCACGATGTGGATCGCAAAGAATAATCTGAGCTCCCATATCGATCAATTTATCCACGAAAAATAAGCGAGATTCAAACATTTTCTGATGCACCAGTACCGTACCCTTTGCCTGAGTAGCAGTCACAAGTACGATGGAAAGCAGGTCAGGAGTAAAACCCGGCCAAATCTGGTCAGCAACGGTCAAGATAGATCCATCAATGAAAGTCTCTATTTCATAATGATCTTGAGCTGGGATAAAAATATCATCACCTCTGAATTCCATTTTGATACCCATCCGCCGGAAAGTATCGGGAATGATTCCGAGCTTGGGAATTTGACAGTTTTTGATGGTGATCTCAGATTGAGTCATTGCTGCCATTCCAATAAAAGAGCCGATCTCAATCATGTCCGGAAGCATGGTATGAGTGGTACCACCCAGCTTATCCACTCCTTCGATATGAAGGAGATTGGACCCTACGCCTGTTATTTTTGCACCCATGCGATTCAGCATATCGCAAAGCTGCTGCAGATAAGGTTCGCATGCAGCATTATAGATAGTCGTTTTTCCTTCGGCCATCACCGCTGCCATCACGATATTTGCTGTACCAGTTACGGAGGCCTCATCCAACAGCATGTAAGTGCCTTTTAGTTTTTTTCCATCGATATGGAAAATTTCTTTCTCAGCATCATACCTGAATTCAGCTCCTAGCTTTTGAAAGCCGGTGAAGTGAGTATCCATTCGTCGACGTCCGATTTTATCTCCTCCTGGCTTAGAAAGCTTTCCTGTACCAAAACGGGTCAATAGCGGACCTAAAATCATCACTGAGCCTCGAAGTGCAGAGGCTTTTTTCAAAAAATCTTCTGTTTCTAGGTACTCGAGGTTGACCTCATCTGCCTGAAAAGAGTAGGATTCGGGACCGAGTTTGGTGACTTTCACCCCCATATCGTTCAAAAGCTCAATGAGTTTATTTACGTCACGGATATTGGGGATTTTGTGAATGGTGACTTTTTCTCCTGTCAAAAGTACTGCGCAAAGAATTTGAAGCGCTTCATTTTTTGCTCCTTGTGGAATGATTTCGCCCTTAAGCTGATTTCCACCCCTTACCCGAAAAGATGCCATTTAATTTCGACGTTTTTTGTTATGTCCTCCGTTTCGACGGCGATTATTGCCGCGCTTGTTTGATTTTCCACCTCGCTCCTCATGGGTAGGCACTTTGAAATCACGTCGCGTATTGGATTCGAAAAGCGCATTTTCTTTCACCTTTTCCAAGTCGATGTGGAGCTTTCCCCGAGAGAGCGTTTTGATATCATCAATGATGATGCCATCGTCGAAATTATCTCTGTTCCAAGTGGAGTGAAAACTTCGCATCAGCTGGCCGATGTAAATAATCGCAGCTTCCTGCTCCTCATCATCTTCGATTTCAATCGCTTTTTCGATCAGCTTTTCGATATTTCTGCCATAATGCTTAAATCGTACTTCCCCTCTAGGATAGCCTATTGGAAGGGGTTTTTTGCCGAGTAATTCTTTTTCCGGCATGGGGAAAGGCCCATCCACATCCAACTTGAAGTCAGACATAATATAAATGTCATCCCAAAGCTTTTGATCATTTTCTTGCTTGAGGGTTGGATTCAGCTGCTTGATAATATCTATGATGGTATAGGCACTTGCAGTACGCTTTTCCCGGTCTTCAATCCCGCAGACATAGTCTACTAGGCCTTGAATGTTTTTTCCGTATTCTTTCAAAATGAGATTGTGTTTAGTCTTTTCTTCTATTCAAACATCCCTTCTAAAGCCTAAATTAAGGTAACAAAAAATCACCAAATGGCCGGAAGTTTGACAATTAGTCTATAATTCGAAGCTTGGCAAAGCTAAGTAATAATGTCTTCTCCCCAAAATGCTCAAACTGAATGGTTGCCTTACGGTTGAGCCCGTCCACTTCAATCTTCAAAACCTTCCCAAAACCGAACTTGGGATGCTCTACTAGCTGACTCTCCTGAAGGTTGTTTGTATTGCTCGGCTTGAAATCTGGACTGGGGGTATGAACCTTCATATTGGAAGGCATCCGAGTCTCAGGTTTCTTCTTTATTCCTATGAATCCAGAACTTCCTGGCAAACCTTCCCGACGAAATGCACCCGGCATCTCACGAGTAGCCTGTCGCTTATTGACCTTGATGCAGTCAGGATCTATCTCCTCCAAAAAACGACTCGGCTCGCAATTCAACAGTCGACCAAATCGATATCGGGAAAGTGCATACGTGAGATACAACTTTTGCATGGCCCGAGTGGTGGCCACATAAAACAGTCGTCGCTCCTCCTCCAGATCTTCCCGACTTTGCATCATCATCTGGGAAGGAAACAAATCCTCCTCCATCCCGACTACAAATACCTGCTTGAACTCCAGCCCCTTGGCAGAGTGAATGGTCATCAGCGTAATCGCGTCAGTGGTGTCTTTATCCCGATCATTATCGGTAAGCAAGGCAATCTCCTGAAGGAATGCTCCCAAGCTTTTGTCTTCATTTTCTTCATTGTCGACGTACTCCTTGATTGCATTGAGCAATTCCTGTACGTTTTCATAGCGGTTGAGCCCCTCGATGGTTTTATCCTCATATAGCTCCCGAAGCAAGCCGCTCTGTTTGGCAATGGTATTGGCGGCTTCGAAAGCATCCTTTCGCTGTACTTCTATCTGAAAGGCTTTGATCATGGTGGCAAAATCATCCACTGAAGCTCCTGCACGACCTCCTAAGAAACTATGAGCATTTTGTACCACCTCCCAAAGAGGCACATCATGATCGTAGGCCGATACTAGGATTTTTTCCAAAGAGGTATTGCCAATCCCTCGCTTAGGATAATTGATAATCCGTTTGAAAGCCTCCTCATCAACGGGGTTCACCGTGAAGCGCATGTAAGCCATCAAGTCCTTGATTTCCTTTCGCTGATAGAAAGACAGCCCACCTACGATTTTATAGGTAAGGTTCATTTTGCGAAGCGCCTCTTCTATTGCCCGGGATTGGGAGTTAGTCCGGTAGAGAATCGCAAAATCACTGTTGTCCAGCTTTTTGTTATTCTTTTCTTCAAAAATGGTCGTTGCCACTACCCTCCCTTCCTCGTTGTCAGAGGCGGCCTTGATGAGTTCGATCAGATCCCCATCCGGATTGGAAGTCCAAACGGTCTTTTTGAGCTGGGCCTTATTTTTATCGATAATGGAATTGGCCGCTTCTACGATGGTCTTGGTGGATCGGTAGTTTTGCTCCAGCTTGACTACGAAGAGATCCGGATAGTCCTTTTCGAAGTTGAGAATGTTCTGAATATCCGCCCCACGGAAGGCATAGATACTTTGAGCGTCATCCCCTACCACACAGATATTTTGGTGAACAGCCGCTAACTTTTTGGTGATGAGGTATTGGGAGAGGTTGGTATCCTGAAACTCATCCACCATCACATATTTGAACCGCTGTTGATATTTATTCAGTACATCGATGTGATCTCGGAAAAGCACATTGGTATTGAAAAGCAAATCGTCAAAATCCATAGCCCCAGCCTTAAAAAGCCGGTCTTGGTAGCGCTGATAGATATCGCCCATTTTGGGTTTCATCGCAGCCTCGTCATCTGCTTTGACAAAAGGGTCAGCTTGATAGGCTTGCCAGGAAATCAATCGGTTTTTGGCACCGGAAATTCGGGAAAGGACCACGCTAGGTTTGTAAACCTTATCGTCCAATCGCATTTCCTTGACGATGGTACGTATCAAAGATTTGGAATCGTCTGTATCGTAAATGGTAAAGTTGGAGGGATAGCCGATTTTTTCGGACTCTACCCGAAGGATTTTTGCAAAAACCGAATGAAAAGTACCCATCCAGGTATTTCTGGCCTCCAGTCCGACTAGCTTCTCGATTCGATGCTTCATCTCACTCGCCGCTTTATTGGTAAAGGTGAGTGACAAAATCTGAAATGGATCTATTCCTTTGGCATAAATCAGATGTGCAATCCGGTATGTCAGCACGCGGGTCTTTCCCGAACCTGCACCAGCAATGATCATCACCGGGCCGTCCGTATGTTCTACCGCTTCGCGCTGAGGGGGATTGAGTTCTTCTAGGTAATCCATTATTTAAAGTAGCTAGTAGCTAGATTATAGTAGTAAATAGTAAATAGGCATCTAGTGTAAAGTACAATGTACCAAGAATCAAGTACGAAGTACCAAGTAGCCAAGAACAAGAAATCAGAACCAAGAAACAGGAGTTGAAGACTAGAATCGGATGAAATTTACAAACTTTCCAACCTTAACACTTTCCAACTTTTAACTCATATCTTCCATCGCTTATGACTCCAAAGGTACATATCCGGCTGTTCTCGAATATTTTCTTCCAGCATCTCGCAGAATCGATCCGTGATCGAATGGGGCTGTTCTCCATCATAAGGCGGACTAGCCATAGGAACATATTCGTAGCGATAATGCCCACGTTTGACCTTAGTCATCTTCCCATAATGGACGTGCAAGTTCATCTTTTTCGATAGGAATTCAGCCCCTTCGAAAAAGACTGCCGGTCGATTTAGAAACTCACGCTGGTACCGATTTTCGGAAGATGGTGGACGTTGATCAGATCCCAAAAGCACGATCCGAGGATCTCTGCCCAAGGTAAGCATACCACGTCGAAACTCCTTTTTCTCTGTCACAAATCCGCCAAATCGTGTCCTGATTTTTTTCATCAGTTCGTTGAAGAAGGGATTATTCACTTTGAGGTAAACAGTCTCCACGGGCACCTCGGTGTAGAGATTGGTACCCACCACTCCCCACTCCCAATTGAAGATATGCCCGGCCATCATCAGGGAGCTGACTCCGTTTTTGACTGGCTGATCAAGATCCGGCTGATTGACAATGACAAATCTGCGGCGGAATTCTACTTCCGAAATTGTCAGTAATTTGATCGTTTCGGCAAATGTGTCAGTAAAATTCCTGTAAAAACGATTTCGGATCTTTTTTCGCTCTGTATCAGAAAGCTCAGGAAAAGCATGAAAGAGATTTTCATCAATGACCTTTTTCCGATATCGAATCACAAAGCGGGCAATCAGGTATAGAAAGTCCGTGAGTAGGTATAAGATAGAAAGCGGAAGTCGGGAGAGAAGACGAAAGAAAAACATGCTTGGAATCGTCGAACAGGATCGAACTGAGGATACAAAATAAAGGAAAAGCGGGGAAAAGTTCCCGAATCCTAGTTATAATTTCACCCAATGATTACTTTTGAAACATATGTCGGATAGTCAGCGCAGAAAATATACGCAGGAAGAGAAAAACAGCATCTTTGACGGGGAGTTTATGCCACACATCGACTCCATGTACAATTTTGCCTTCCGACTCACCTTTGATGAGGACGATGCCAAAGATTTGGTGCAGGATACTTATCTGAAAGCGTATCGCTTCATCAATTCCTTCGAACAGGGAACCAACGCCAAAGCATGGCTGTTTCGCATCCTGAAAAACAGTTTCATCAACGAATACCGTAAGAAGTCCAAGCAACCAGCAAAGGTAGATTATCAGGAAGTTGAAACTTATTATAACTCAGATGATGTTGACTTTCAGGGAACCACTGATTTGCGGGCTGATTCGGTCAAGGATATGCTCGGAGATGAGATTTCTAATGCGCTCAATGCCTTGGCGGTAGACTTCCGTACGGTGATCATTTTAGCGGATCTGGAAGGCTTTACTTACGAGGAAATGGCCAAGATCCTGGATATTCCGATCGGAACTGTACGGTCTAGGCTTCATCGGGCCAGAAATCTATTGAAGGACAAGCTTCGGGGCTATGCACAGTCCATGGGCTACAAGACAGACGAGGAGGATTAAAACGAATACCAAATGGAAAATAACGGAAAAGAAACTTCCGAGGAGCGGAAAGTGAGCTGTGGTGATGTGAGCAAATGCTTTCAGCTGCTGGAAAGTATCCTTGACGGAGAAATGGGTGAAGAGGGTAAAGAAGTCCTCAAAGAAAAACTAGACAAGTGTCAGCCTTGCTTTGAGCATTTTCACTTGGAGCAGGCCATTCGGGAAGTGCTCAAAACTAAATGCACCAAACAGCCGGTGCCTACCCAACTCGCTGACTCCATCCGTCAGATGATCCACGAAAGCAAATAAAATGACTGCAGGAAAAGCTATCATTTTTTCAGCACCCTCAGGATCGGGGAAGACTTCCCTAGTTAAACACCTGATTCAGCATGTGCCCAACTTGGGCTTTTCTATTTCCGCCTGCACCCGAGACCGTCGAGGCAGGCATGAGGTACATGGCAAGGATTATTATTTTTTGTCCCAGGAAGAATTCAAGCAAAAAATTGACGAAGACGCCTTCATCGAATGGGAGGAAGTCTATGCCGGCAACTTCTACGGCACACTCAAAGAAGAAATTCAACGCATTTGGGATTCGGGAAAAGCCGCCATTTTCGATGTAGATGTCAAAGGCGGACTGGCTCTCAAAAAATATTTTGGAGATCAGGCTTTGGCTATCTTTGTCAAAGTGCCTTCGCTGGATGTACTCAAAGCCCGACTCAACGATCGGGGTACCGAATCCGAAGAATCACTTTCAAGACGACTTTTTAAGGCAGAGTTTGAGATGAAATTCGAGCCACAGTTTGATGTGACGATAGTCAATGATGACTTTGCCAAGTCCTCCGCGGAGGCAGAGCATCTAGTTCGGGAATTTCTAGCCTCCTAAGCTTTGAAAATCGGGCTTTTTTTCGGCAGTTTTAATCCTATTCACCTGGGTCATCTGATCATCGCAGAGACGATTTATGATCGGACAGATTTGGATGAGGTCTGGTTTGTGGTCAGTCCTCAGAATCCCCTGAAGAAGAGAAAATCCCTGATCCATGAATTCGACCGGCTCAGAATGGTGGAGTTGGCGATTGAGGACAACTTCCATTTTCGGGCCAGCGATGTGGAGTTTCACATGCCCCGCCCCAGCTATACCATTGATACCTTGACCTATCTCAGCGATCAGTATCCACAGCATGAGTTCAGCATTTTTTTGGGTTCAGACAATTTGAAGCAATTCAAGAAGTGGAAAAACTACGAGCAGATTCTCGAGCACTATCAGGTCTATGTCTATCCTCGCCCGGGAGAAAAAGTGGATTTTTCCCACTCCTCGGTAAGGGAAGTAGATGCCCCGCTATTGGATATCTCGGCTACCTTTATCCGGGAGGCGATTCAGCAGGAGCGATCGGTGCGCTATCTCTTGCCTGATGCAGTGGTGGACTATATCCGAGACAAAAAACTCTACTTCTAGCTGATTATTAACCGTCTGCAAAAAAAACGCCGCTGATGGGAAAAATGAATGTTTTCTGAAGTTTAAGTTTGCAATTGAAAACTAAACTCAATATGTTAGTTTCAGCTTCGATAATCGAAGCCACTTTTGGCCAAAGGTTTTTAAACTAACAAAACCAATGAAAATATGAAAAAGGTATTGTTTGGAATAGCCTTTATTGGAGCTATGGCGTTTTCGGGTTCTATTCTCTTCGCACAAGGAATGGAAGAACCTGGAGGAAGTGACTACAAATGAAAACAAAGGGTATGTCCATCGACTCAAGAGACCTATGAAGTTTGCTGGATTAGCGGAGATGGAAATGCTTGTGATGAATGGGGACAAATGACAAGGGATTGTCAATTTTAAGAAAATTTGAATAATTTATGCTAGCCCTTTTGGGCTAGCTTTATTTAATTAAAAATATTTGTTTTTATCAATTGGCATGTATAAAGTAAATTTAAGTCTTATTGTATTTTATTTTTTGATAAGCTCATGTCAGGTAAGTGAAAATACATCAAAGCCTAGTTCACTAATAATTGATCTCTCATTAGAGAAAAAGGGTCTGAAACTTTCTGATTTAGTCAGTTCGGAGATTGAAGTAATTCCTCTGCCAAACCAAGAGGAATCTGGAGAGGTTTTTTACATTAATTCTATAGATAAACTTGCTTTTACTGACAATTACATATTTGTATTAGACTATATTTTTGCGGGTAAGCTTTTTCAATTCACTCGAGATGGTGAGTATGTGGGTTCTATTGGCAGCCGGGGAGAAGCTCCTGGTCAATACCTACAAATCATGGATTTTGAAATTAAAAATGATACAATTACTGTACTTGATTTTCGTAAATTACTATCTTACAATATTTCAGGCGAGTATATCGGGACAAGTCGTTTGGAAGATTTGGCTCCCTCAGGCTTTTCATCTTTCGAAAAGGGATTCGCTTTATTGGGTTCGGAATTTGGAGTAGATCATCTAAATTTAGCAAGTAAAGATCTTAATGTTAAGAAGACGTTTTTTCCTTATGGGACTCGAGTAATGAATCCATTGATTATTAATCCATTGTTTAAAAATAGGAGTGGAGATCTAATTTTTCGTAGGCATCTAAATGACACCTTATTTGAGATCAAAGGTATTGAAAAGCCTGAACCTTATTTGATCATTGATTACGGGGGGCTGAAACTGGATCCAAAAATAATTTTGGAGAACGAAAATTCAGAAAGATATTACACCGAGGTTAGGACTAACTACGCCATAACTCATTATTATTATGAATCAGACAACTACCAATATCTTGCTTTTTTTTATGATAATGAAAAATGGATTTATATCTATTCAAACCTTACTGGAAAGTCCATTTTATTTAAAAATTCCGAATTATTAAATGATATAACTCAAGATCCGAATAGTTACTTGGTTGGAGTGTATGAAAATAGATTTGTATTTGGAGCAAAACCCGATCGAGTCTTAGCTTCTCTTAAAAGTCAAGAAGACCTGATCAATAATGATGCGTATTTGACAAGTCTTCAACAAATTGTGGAACCTTTGGATAAAGAGGGGAATCCTATCTTATTTTCTGTAGAATTTGAGTTTTGATGCGGTTCCATATATCTCAGCGACCTTTATCCGGGAGGCGATTCAGCAGGAGCGATCGGTGCGCTATCTCTTGCCTGATGCAGTGGTGGACTATATCCGAGACAAAAAGCTCTACTTCTAGCTGATTATTAACCGTCTGCAAAAAAAACGCCACTGATGGAATAAAACTTACTTTTTAACTTGGCTGTTTTACATTTAAATTTTATCTCAATATATTAGTTTAAGCTTTGATAATCGAAGCCACTTTTGGCCAAAAGTTTTTAAACTAACAAAACCAATAAAAACATGAAAAAGGTATAGTTTGGATTAGCCTTTTTGGGGGCTATGGCGTTTTCGGGTTCTTTCCTGTTCGCTCAAACAATGGCAGGTCCTGGAGACGGAGGAGGTAGTCTTGGTGAAAAATTGGTCTGTTGTAAGGAGACCGATGTATTCTGTACAGATATTCATGGCAACGCTCGTGCGGATTCCATTAAAAAATCTGGAAGATTTTGTCCCTAACCTAAATATAACTGCTGCCTGCTAAATCAGTTAGCAGTTACATTTTCTAAACTATGAAGAGACTAAATTATTTACTTTATTTCGCAATCTTTTATATCATATTTGGTTGTACTGAAACCACTCGGGAAGGGTTGCAACGAATTGAATTCAGCCTTGATGATTTTGAGGTTAAAAAACAATTAACCGGTGAAAAATTTGTATATGATTCAATTCTTAATCCTAGAAGGATTTTATTAAAAAGGACAAATTTGATCGTATCCAATTCTGGAAGTAGATTTCTCCTACATGTAATCGATCCAAGCTCAATGAAGTATCAAACTGGAAAAGGATTGATAGGAAATGGTCCCGGAGAAATCACTGTGGGAATATGGGAGCTTGATGGTGGTCTGGACGATGATTCATTTTGGGCTTATGACCTATCAGGCAAAAGATTTTATGAGTTTAATCTTCTATCAGATTCCAAATTAGCCAGTAGGACAATCAAACAAAATGAAGCTTGGTTTTTTGGTCATTCTATGCACTGGAAATCAAGAAATGAGATAATTTCATATTTGATCCGAAGTTCTGATGAATTTGGTGTATTTGACACACTTGGAAATAGAACAGAGTTGATCCGCCCTTGGTCATTCGAGGAGGAAGTGGATGAGCAAATGGGATATGTATTAGCGGGATTATATCAAGGGCCCATAGATTACCATTCCAAATCAAAGATCCTTGGCCATGCTGCTATCAAATTTGAGTATTTCGAATTGATCAATTTGGAGGATAAAAATATTCTAGAGTTTTACGGTCCAAACAAAAGTCAGTTAAATTATGAGCTTGAGACGCAGGATGGAGAGGTTAATGCCTTTATTACAGAAGAAACAATTAAAGGGTATTCGGATATTTTTATAGGAGAGGAATCTGTTTTTTTAGCCTATATCGGAAAAACAAATCATGAAGAGCGTGAATTGGGAGAGACAACCAATATGATTTTTGAATTTGATTTGAATGGAAACCCAAAATCCCTTTTCGAAACGGACATTGCTGTCCGCTATTTGACAGTATCCGAAACAGATAGAATTATTTATGGCATTTCTAATGATGAAAATCCCGGAATTGTAATATTTGAATATTAAACCCGAATTCCATGAAATTGGAAAGAAAGGTGAAGTTGCTTTTGATACTAGGATATATTGAAGATTCCCAGACCTAGTTTTGCTAAATATTAACCGAATATTTAAAAAAAGACCTTTCCTGTAAAAACCCAATCTGTTTAAAGGCTTAGGTTTGATTTAAAACCCTAGACCATTAGATTATTTTCAGCTTCGAAGTCGGAGCCGTTTTTGATCAAGAATTTTTTAGCAAACATTAGTTCATTAATATGATATCTGTTTCCGATAAATTTAAACATCAACCTATGATTTTGACTAGGCTATGAAAATCAAAAGCATCTGCATTTTTTTATTATCGGCATTTTGTCTCTCATGCAATTATTCGACACAGGCTGATCTTCCTATTTTCGAATTGGAGGAGCTCGAATCTATTGGCAAAGAAAAATTAGAGATAGGAAAAATCATTCCGCTAGAAACTACCTCCGAAAACCTGATGGGTACAGATATCCGGGTTCGATTTGATGCTTCGTCTTTTTATTTAATGGATGAAAACTCCAAAAATGTGATCCACCATTTTGATCGAAAAGGAGCTTATTTAGGTTCGGTAGCCCAGGTGGGAGATGGTCCAAATTATTTAAGTGATTTAGATGATTTTTTAATCAATTCAGAAGGGAAAATTGAGGTGTTATCAGCCATAGGCGATCAAGCAAGAGTCTACGAAGTTTCAGCTTCAGGAGAAATCATCCCAGTATTTAAAACTGATTATTTAGCAAGTTCTTTTACCAAGTTGCCATCCGGTGAATATCTGCTCTATGGGAGTTATAATCTACCTTTCACCCAGTTTCGCTTGGTAAAAGCTAATTCAGAGGGAAAAGTGATCTCCTCTTTTTTGGACAACACTTACAAAAACAAACTTTTGCCAATGACAGAGCGCAATTTCTTCAAAAACGGAAATGACCTTCATATCATTGAGTCTTTTCAACCCTATGTTTACAACTTTCACAATGACACCTTAGAAAGGGTGATTCAAATGGATTTCGGCACTTATTCGATTCCCGATTATTTCTGGCAAGAGGACATTATGGAGAGCTTCGGAAAGATGAGCGAAACTGGATTTGCCAATTTACACGGGGTATTTGAGGATGCGGAATTGATGCTGATTAGCATTCATCTCCAGAAGCCTGAAGGCGTATTCAAAGAATTGGTTTTCATCGATAAATCCAGCGATCAAGTACGTAAATTATCCACCAGCCTGAATGATGATATACTATACCATTATCCTATTGGAATTGAGAATGGGGAAGTGATGTTTTTGACCTATAGATCAGTGATACTAACTGGCCTTCCTAAGGATCAGTTGGACTCAATCCAATCTGAAATTCCTGAGAAAGACTTTGATTATCCGGTTATCCTAAAGACAAAAATTCAATTTGATGAATAAGTTATTTGCCTACTTTTTTTTAATCTGTTTAGTCTTTGCTTGTCATAACAAGCCGGAGCAAATGATTTTTCCTGAAAATCTGGAAATCATCCATCAGGGTAATCCACCTTGTCCAGACTGCAATGAGAAAGCTGTTTTTTATGTAAATATGGCTAAGGGTTCCACCTATTTATTTACTGATAATATTGTGAACTGGAAGGACTTTGCATCATCCTATCCAGATCTTTCCGTAAGTGTTTATTTGGGAGGAGAAGGGAAAGATGGGAAAAACAGTCCTCAGCAGCTACGCTCTTTTTTCGAAAGGCAGGATTTTCCCTATCCAGTGTATTTAGATCCCGAAGATGAATTTTTTGAAACCAATCAGCTAGACAAAATCGATGTGACATATAAAACTGTACTCCATTTTTTGATTGAGGGTAATCGCATAGTGGATCTTTACAATTTTGGCATGCCCAATGATCGAGTTGGTCAATTGGAAGAGCATTTTGGAATGAAGCCTGAAGGAAGCGAGGAGTAGATATTTTTTTGCCGACCTTCTCTATTCAGGTTCCTTGGCTACCTTTATATGGGAGGCGATTCTGCAGGAGCGATCGGTGCGCTATATCTTGCCTGATGCAGTGGTGGACTATATCCGAGACAAAAAACTCTACTTCTAGCAGATTATTTACCGTCTGCAAAAAAAAACGCCACTGATGGAAAAATTGGTCATTTTTCCGTTCTCAGATTTGCGATTAGAAACTGAACTCAATAAGTTAGTTTCAGCTTCGATAATCGAAGCGCCTTTTGGCACAAAGTTTTGCCAAAAGGCCGCCGTTCGTGTCTCACGAACGGCACCAAGAATACGAAAAAGGTATTGTTTGGATTAGGCTTTTTAGGGGCTATGGCGTTTTCGGGTTCTATTCTCTTTGCACAAGGAATGGAAGATCCTGGACAGGGAGGTGGCTTTGAATGTAAAATTGAACTTCTGAAATGTAATTGGTACAGTTCTGAAACTAGACAAATTTGTCACCAAAATGGAGATGGTTTAAGCTGTATTTGTGGTCAATCGACAAATTGTCCCTAATCCCTCCCCGTTGGTTTCTTACTAGCGGGGTCTTTACCCTTAAATAGAACTTAATGTCGAAAAAATTACTTTTTCTTTATTTAATTCTTTTCATCTCTTTTTGTTCGTGCGATAACCCCGAAAAAGGTGAAATGGATATAATTATTCCCCCTGAGAGCCTAGGAAAAACTGGCTTAAGTTCACTTGTGGATAATATTCAAATATCGCCATTAAGAGGGGATCCAAATTTGCTCCCGCTTGAAGCAGATAGAGTAGATTTTTCAAAACAATTAATGGTTATAGGCGACTTTACATTTTCTCAAAATGTATACGCTTTTGAAAACACATCAGGGAAGGCAATAAATATACCCCTAAAGAAAGGTGATGGTCCAAATGAAATTCATGCAATCAATGACTTTTGGTTGGATTCAACTATTTTATATGTGCTTGATGGAGTTAAAAGAAATATTGTGCCTTTTGATTATTCCGCAGGAAGTTTTAAACAACTCGAAAAAATCAAATTAGAACTCCCGTTGAGAAGGTTTGCCAAAACAAAATCTGGATTCGTAGGACTTACCGGTGGAGGGCAGGATAGCGCCTTAGTATTTCTGGACCAATTTGGAAATCTAATCTCCTCACATCTACCAAATTCAATCGAATTCTTACTAGTTCCAACAAATCCCTTTCATAAAATGATGAAAGGAAATGAAACACTTGTATTATTTCATTCATCGTTTAACCCAGAGATAATTAGAGTTGACAATGGAAAACCAGAATTATATTCTACTATTAGTTATGAAGGTAAAAAAGTCAAAAAACCTCAAAACATCAATTTTAAAAAGAACCAGGAGGGTTTTAATCAATTTCGAGAAACTTTAATAAATCAACCCTCACTTTTCAACTTAATGGGATTCGCACCCGAGCAGTTTATTCTTTTATTTTTTATTCAAGATTCAGCCAGGCTTGTATTATCTAATTCAGTAAAAGGAAACACATTCCGAATAGAAAATATGATAAACGACCTCAGCTTTGATCAACAACCTTTTCCAAAAATAATAGGAACAAATGGGCCAAGATTCCTAGCATTAATTGCATCAGATCAAATAAACAAGGAAGACTTAAATTTTCCAGGGTCAGAACTAGAGAAAGCTCTTAAAGCGTACCCCGATACTCCAGTATTCTTACTTGAATTTGAATTAAAAACATTCTAGAGATACAAAGATACTTTTTGTCTTATCGTCAGGTCTTTTTTAGACAGTATCTTGAAACTAAAAAAGTTTAAAAATTATCGCTAGAAAATTTAGATTAGGAAGAGGAATTTTGCTTCCTTTCCCCTTTTTTGCTTATTTGCCTTTGACCCAATAGCCACACTTTTTTCTCAAACCAAAGTAAAAATCCCAATGGACAAACACCTCTACGAATCCGGCTTGATCGGCAACTGTGCCTATATCGCCCATATCGAAAAGGACACCAATATCTCCTGGCTTTGCATGCCGCGTTTTGACTCAGATTTTATTTTCGGAGGAATGCTCGACCGGGAAAAAGGCGGGAAATTCACCATCCTTCCAGCCTCAGGAGAATACAGCTCCGCGCAGATTTATGTAGAAAATACCAACGTACTGGAGACCATCATCCGAAATGGAGACGAGTCTTATAAAGTCACTGATTTTGCTCCGCGCTTCAAAAACTACGATCGCTACTACAAGCCCTTGATGCTGATTCGAAAGATCGAACCGATTGCTGGTTCGCCGAAGATTCAGATTTGCTGTCAGCCTGTCACAGATCAGGGTCGGGTACAGCTCACTCCCAGTCAGGGAAGCAATCATATCCGCTACATGGGAATCGATCAGGAGTTACGGCTCACCACCAATGCCCCACTGACTTATATCTGTGAAAGCAAACCTTTTGTACTTCAGCGTCCTGTCTACTTGGTTCTTACCTACGGTAGGCCGCTGGAAGCTCCCATTGAGACTACTTCAGAGCGATTTCTTCAGTCGACGACCGACTACTGGAGATCCTGGGTGAAGTCCACCAGTATCCCTAATTTCTCTCAGCGATTGGTCTTGCGATCTGCTTTGATTCTGAAAATCCACCAGTTTGAAGATACCGGTGCTATCATCGCAGCCTCGACTACTTCCCTGCCGGAGTCTCCGGGTAGCACCCGAAACTGGGATTACCGCTACTGCTGGATTCGTGATACCTACTATACCCTCACCTGCTTCAATAGCTTGGGGCACTTCGAGGAGCTAGAAAAATATTTTGACTTTATCTTCAATCTACCAACCGGACCCGACGGGCGCCATCAGCCTCTCTATTCGATCACAGGAGATTGGCTCCTGACGGAGGAAATTTCCGAACTGGATGGGTACTTGGGGAATAAACCAGTTCGATTTGGCAATCAGGCCTACACCCACATCCAAAATGACTTGTATGGTCAGGTATTGGTGTCGCTCTTGCCCCTTTACTCCGATCAGCGATTTACGGAGTCTGAGCGAATCCATTCAGAGCCATTGATCATGAACCTGCTGGATAAAATCGAAGCGACCATGCATGAAAAAGACGCGGGATTGTGGGAGTTTCGAAATCTGGCGCAGGAGCATTGCTACACCTTCCTCTTTCACTGGGCTGGCGCCAATGCTGCGGCTAAAATCGGCATTCGCTTGAAAAATGAGACCATGTATCAAAAGGCTATCTACCTGCGTGATGAAGCCATCAAAAAAATAGAAGCCTGCTACCTCCCCGAGCGCAAAGCTTATGCACAGGCCATTGGCTCTAAGCATATGGATGCATCTACCCTTCAATTGATCACCATGGGCTATTTTGGGGATGATATCGAGCGGGCAAATGAACATCTGAAAGCGCTTGAAGAAGACTTATTGGCTAAAGACTTCCTATTTTATCGCTACAAGCACATGGACGATTTTGGGGTGCCGGAGACGACATTTTTGATTTGCGCTTTTTGGTATATCGAAGCTTTGGCCTGTGTCAATAGATTGGACGAGGCCATCGAGGGCTTTGAGACCCTCGTGAAATATTGTAATCACTTGAGTCTATTCTCTGAGGATGTAGATCAAGCTACAGGCAGCCAATGGGGCAATTTCCCACAGGCTTATTCTCACGTGGGATTGATGAATGCAGCTTTTCGAATCGGCAAGAAATTAGATAGACCGAATTTTCTTTAACCCGGATTATGCATTAGAATCTGTAGTAGCCTGTCCCGTCCCGATTGATCGGGATACGGGAAGAGCTCAAACCGCAATAAAATCAAGCATTTAGCGAATGAGGCATAGCACCGCTACGGTGATTGAGCTAAATGCAGCAAAGCGATTGATTTTGAAGCGGTTTGAGCTCGTAATAAGAAATCTAATGCATATTTCGGGTTAACCCTTATCGAGGAAAGATCCATCGAGTAAGCTCCTATCTAAATTCTAAGATCGCTGAAGGCATAAAAAAAGGCGAGTCTCAAAAAGACTCGCCCTTATTCACATCAATCTAAAATTACATGGTATCTACTTTCTTTCTTCTTCCTGTGTAGGAGAATCCGGATTTTCCTACCCGAAGTTCTGTACGTCTGTTGAGCTGATGCATAGCAGGAGTACAAGTCACTTCGTTACAGTTGTGGATCGGCTGGGTTTCACCATACCACTGATGCTCCATACGATTCTCTTCAATGCCTCGCTTCATCAGATAGTCCATCACTACTTTGGCGCGACGCTCTGACAATCCCACATTGTAATCATCAGAACCTCTCTGGTCAGTATGTCCTTCGATGTAAAGCATCAAGTTTGGCATCCGCTGTAGCATGATGGCTGTTCGCTCGAGCTCCTTCTTGTGTACCGAACGAAGCATGGACTTATCAAAGTCAAAGTAGATAGTCGGGATCTCATTGATCTCGTCCTGAAGCATGGTGAAGATGTCCTCTGGATTACAGAAGTCCAATCCGGTAAGCTCTGTAGGCACATCATATTGCTTGGTAGCATCCGGGAAGGCTTCCAATACCAACTCGGAACGTCTATTCAACTGATGATCTGCTTCAGAACACGGAACTCCATTGCCACAGTCATTGACAAGGTTTTGCTCACCAAACCACTCCAATCGAATCCGATCAGGAGAGATGTTGTATTGAGCCATATATTCTGTCACCGCTTTCGCACGATTGTTGGAAAGCGTGATATTGTACTCATCTGATGCTCTAGAGTCTGTGTGAGAAGCCACCAATAGATCTAGGAAGCTATATTTTTTCATGATCTCCGCAATCTTATCCAAGGCAGGCTTGGCATCCTCGCGGATCGCATACTTATCCAAATCATAATAAACGATGTCCACAAATACCGGCAACTGATATGGGATCGGAGACAACTTGTACTCTCGCTTCACAGTATCACCTTCAAATCCCTTGGTGGAAATGGTATTATCCGTAACCGAGAAATATCCCGGCTTACTGATCGTCAATGAGAAGTCGCTTTCCGGCTCAAGTTCTGCAGTCAAAGCTCCTTGATTCATTTGGGTAATGACATTTCCATTCTGTGTGTTATCACGCATGGTAGCCATATAGCTATCCGTTACCACTAAGCCATCACAGTCGATTACTCTAGCCAGGAATTGCTTGAAAGCATCCTCCATTACATATAGATCATCAAGCCCTTCCCCTCCTTTACGGTTGGAAGAAAGGTAGATTTCACCATTTTCAAGTTCTCGGTAGCCAAAATCATCTGCGACAGAATTAATTGGCATGCCCATATTTTTCACATTAGAGGCAGTTCCATTGCTGAAATCAGCCACATAGACATCCATCCCCCCTACTCGTGGATGACCTGTCGATGAGAAATAAAACTTATCGTCTTTTCTAAAAGGGTGAGTTTCGTTTCCTTTAGTATTGAGTGGTGCTCCAAGATTTACTGGTGCAGTAAAATTCATTTCTGCATCGTATTCAGAATAGTAAATATCATAACCACCTATTCCATCCGGCATATCAGAAGCGAAATAGAGTCTTTTTGCCTGCTCATCTACAAATGGATGCATGACAGAATAATTCAGAGAATCATTGAATGGAAAGGCCATGAATCCTTCCAATTGACCGTCCTCATTTACCTTGCTGTAATAAATCTCTGATTGTACGGCGATTTGTCTGTCACCTTTTGCCTTCTTTATATCCCGAGTCACGGAATAAAACAGCACCCCGGCCTCTTTTGCATAAGATGGATCTGCAAAGTTCTTCGTACCGGGCACATTGGAAACTATTTTAGACACATTCCCTTCTGTGTCTTGCTTGTAAAGTGAGAAATATTGACGCCCCGTGTAATCACTTTTTTCTTCACTGAAAAACTCATTCTTGTAGTCAATTCTGATACCGGGCATTTTCTTAGTAGGCATTTCTCCGCCCCGGTCAGAGACAAAATACTTATTCCCTGCAGCATCCTGAGCAACAACAAAATCAGAACCTTCAGAATTTAGACCTTCTGCCGGCTGGATATTTACCTTTCTCTGGGTCTCTGGAGAAATGAATGTCTCTAAATAACTCATCAAAGAATCAGGAGAAACATTTCTTCCTCTCAAATCGCTCTTTCCTGCTTCTAGTTTTCCTGCCTTTTGTGCTGCTGACAACAAGCTTATAAAATCCTCCCGAGTGGCCTCATCCTCGTATGAGATGGTGTTTTTCCACCATTCCAAGGATTTGTCATAGTTTCTTACAACATCATAGGCCCTAGCGGTACTTTTGGCTGTCTCATAGTTTGGCTTCTTCGCGTAAGCCTGCTCATAAATATCGATCGCGCGCTGGTAGTTCATCAGCTCCATCTGTGCATCAGCGAATCTCACCTTGCTCTTTTGAGCTGTAACAGATTGACTGAGTCCTAAAAATAAACTAGCTGAGATACTTAATATGGTCAATGTCTTTTTCATAATCAGAACCATCTTTGATTTTTCATTACTGCTCTTCTTGGAATCATGTAGAATCCTACAGAAAGTTCATGAGAATTACTTCTGAAATCCTGCAGTACGTTGAGGTTATGATCATAAGCATAACCGAGTCTTATTCTATCTGTAGCGAAAATTTCCACAATCGCTGCAAAGGCATTTCTATTGGAAAGATTTTCTGGAAGGTTGTCATTCCAAATCTTCATATTGGATCTATAAGAACCTCCTAGCCAAATTCGCTCTCCAAACAAGAACATCGCATTGATGTCATAATTGGTTGGAGCTCCTTTCACCTCCTTGATTAAGAAACTTGGCTTGAACTTCACCGTGCTTCCTAAGTCAAACAGGGCACCTGCTGTCAAATAATAGTGAAAGTCATGGTAGGCAAGAGCTACATCCTCTCTTTCAAGGGCTCTTTTACCAATCATATTGTATACACTGAAACCAGCATAGAATTTTGAGGTGTGGAAGAATAGTCCAGAATTCAAGTTGGGAGTGAATAGATTAATTCTCCCATCAGGAATTTCTGAATCAGGAAAATCATTAGGATCCAGCATACTACCATCAATAGCGTATTCAGTCACCCCGGCACTTACTCCCAGCCCTAGGTAGCTATCCCGTCCCGTTTGGATACGATAAGCGTAGGTCAGCAAACCTCCGTTGGTCCGCGCTGGCCCAATGTTATCTGACAAAATGGAGAAACCAAACCCCATGGTGCCTTCATTGGCGCTTAGGTCAGCGGTGACCGTAAAGGTTTCAGGTGATCCAGGGAAGCGGATCCACTGCGACCTAAAGGTGGATTGAATGTAGGGCTCTCCCTTGTAGCCAGCATATCCCGGATTGACATGCAATCCATTGAAAATGTACTGACTAAATTGGGGAAGCTGCTGCCCAAAAGTCCCCCCCGTAGCCATTAAGGCCAGTAGGAAGGTTATACCGATGATTTTAAAAGTAGTTTTCATCTGATTGTTATTTGAATTTTGGAGGTCAGACCTGCCTTCCGAAGACAGGGATAATCTCGCATGGCTGCCTCGAATAACTCGAGGAATTCTAAGAATATTTTCAGCCATGCTCGATTTCATAACGCTTCTTGATTAATCTTCTTTAATTACTTGGATCCAGCCTGTAAACTCATGCTCTCTTCCAGATCGGTCTACCGTTCTCAAGACGAAGAAGTATGTTCCTGAAACTTGTCCTGGTGCATTCCAGTCGTTTCTGTAATTCTCCTGCTCAAGGACATGGTCCCCGTATCTGTTAAAGATAGTAATCTCATTGCTTACAAACTTACCTAGTCCCTTGATCTCGAAAGAATCATTGTCTCCGTCGTTGTTCGGCGTAATAACATTCGGTATTCTGAATGGTAATACTTGATTCACATCGTCGTCTTGGTTGTTGGTAGTATCGACATCTTCTTCTTCAGCTCCCACTGTTGCGATGTTTGTGATCGTTCCGGCATCACCTGCCTGTACCCTCACTCTGAAGACAATTACTCCGTCTGCTGGTAAGAATGGCACATTCCAAGTAATTCTACTTCCCGTCACCGCTGGCGTACCTACCTGAATCTGCTCGTCATTGGTAAATACTACGCTCGAGCTTAGGTAAGTGACACTTGCTGGTAGCTCATCCACGATTTCAACATTGGTGGCTGGAGTGCCTCCGATATTTCTCACCGTGATCTCGTACTCAAACTCATCGCCTTCGTAGATTTCTACTTCGAAGCTGGTCTTCTCTACTGAGAGATCAACCTGATCGTTCAGTAATCTGAAGAATACCAAGGCATCGTCATTGTTATCAGGGAAGGCTGTCTCTCTGAGTACATATCTCAGTGTATAAGCTCTTGCCTCATTTACATTCGGTATCAAGCTCAATTCACCGTTATCGTCGATCAATAGACCTATAACGCCATCCAATTCAGTGAATTCGAAGTCCACATCAGCTGGGTCTGGACGCTCGCCTTCTAGGAGGTCATTGTCAAGGATATTTCCAAGTAGACCGCCATAGCTGACGAAGTAGTCTCCGAAGTCATCATCATTAGCGATGATCTCAACCTCAGCCTGCACACATACCCAACCAAAGTCCATATCTAGATGTACTCGAGAATCGGAGGAGACTGTTCTAGAGACCGTATCATCAGTGGTCAATCCACATCGTTCTTCGAAGCGAATTGAATTGATATCTGTCATTCTTCCTCCTTCGTTTGGAAGATTCTTGACTAGTCCTGTTGCAGCCATTGCAGATGCACTAGCTAAGAGAACCGGATCAGCAGTAATTACAGCAGTATATTCACCATAAATCGCTCCTCCTTGATCATCAAACATATCATCTGCTGTAGCACCTGGTCTTTCTCTCCAGTATCCCAGAACACCCACAACTACATTTGCATCGTATCCGTTTGGCCCTGTGACGCGGATATTACCGCCATCTGTAGTACCTGCTAGACCAGCTTTGTTCAATTCGCCCTCATTCTCAGGTCCGTCGTATCGACCATCACCGTTCAAGTCAAACCACTCCCATTCTCGAATGGAGATAGCACCTGCAGCAGGATCGTTTAAGGTTACCTGACCATCATTATTGGCATCGAACCACTCGTTCTGGATACCATCCTGATTCAGATCATACCATACGAAGTCTCCTAGCACGACACCATCAAACGGTGCATAAGGGAAGTCTTCGACTACTGGTACACAGACCTCTACCTCTCTGAAGGCTAGCGAGCTCTTCTGGAAGTTGAATAGACCCTGTGCATTCAAGTTGGCATCCTGAACTTGTATCAAATAGTTACCAGTTGGAACATCTTTGAAGACGTAACGTCCCTCTGCATCCGTGATGACAATCAATGTCTCACCAGGAGTGTCACCTTGTGGAATCAAGGTAATCGGAACATTTGGTAATGGCTGATCTGTCAAGGCATTGTAAACAATACCAGTGACAAGTGTCCAGTCAATGCATCCTATATCTACCGTTTCTTCGGCTTCTTCAGTCACCTCATCCTCAGTCACAGGATCAGTGAAGGTCGCAGTAGCCACATTCAGGATTGACCCTTTATTTGCGAGATCAGCAATAGTCACTGTATAGCTCGTTTCGAAGCTAGTAGACTCACCAGGAAGAAGTACATCAATTACTTCATCTAGTCCAGTCAGTGGATCTGCCACCGCTATGTCGGTGAGAGTAGTATTTCCTGTATTGGTCACTACAATTGTGTAGTTAATTATCTCACCTTCATCCTGTACAGCTTCTACATCTGCCTCCTTGGTGATGGTGATTGAAGAGCTTCGATCGATTGGTGTTTCAATCTCAGTTTCATCTTCAGGATCATCTTCACCCTCAGGGCTATCTCCTGTAGTCAAGGCAGTATTCAGTACAAATCCTGCATCCACATCCGCCTGAGTCACCACATAATCAGTGTCAACAGACGTCGAAGCTCCTGGTGCCAGAGTTCCAACATTGACATCCAAGGCTGTTAATGGATCTTCTACCGTAACGTTGGTCAAGGTCACATTACCTGTGTTGGTCACTGTCAAAGTGTATGTGATAACATCTCCAGCTTCGCTCACTTGAGCTCCATTATCAGATTTAATCACCTGAATAGATGGATTGCGCTCTACAGGAGTTTCAATCTCCGTATCATCCTCAGGGTCTTCTCCATCAGGGCTCTCTCCTTCTGTCAAGGCTGTGTTCAGTACAAAACCTGCATCCACATCCGCCTGAGTCACCACGTAGTCAGTATCTACTGAAGTGGATGCTCCAGGAGCCAGAGTTCCTACATTGACATCTAAACCAGTCAATGGATCATCAACAGTTACATTGGTCAAGGTCACATTACCTGTGTTGGTTACTGTCAAGGTATATGTGATAACATCACCAGCTTCGCTCACTTGAGCTCCATTATCAGATTTAATCACCTGAATAGATGGGTTTCGAATAGCTTCAACAATTGCATCATCCTCATCGGATACCGGAGTCTGTCCGGAGAATGCAAACACGTTGGCTACGTTCACAATTGAACCGTTATCGATATCTGCCTGAGTTACCACATAGGTGGTTTCTCTTACAACTACCTGACCCGGTACCATCGATCCGACATTCTCGCTAAAGCCTGTCAACGGATCACTGATTGTCACACCTGCAAGAGTTGTGTTACCGGTGTTAGTCACAGTCAAGGTGTAAGTCACTTCCTGTCCTGCTGCGTCTACCGAGGTAGGATCAGCTGTCTTATCCATATTGATACTTGGTAGTTGAATCGCTTCAACCACTGCATCATCCTCATCGGATACCGGAGTCTGTCCGGAGAATGCAAACACNGTCAAGGTGTAAGTCACTTCCTGTCCTGCTGCGTCTACCGAGGTAGGATCAGCTGTCTTATCCATATTGATACTTGGTAGTTGAATCGCTTCAACCACTGCATCATCCTCATCGGATACCGGAGTCTGTCCGGAGAATGCAAACACATCAGCCACATTCACTATGGAACCGTTATCGATGTCTGCCTGAGTTACCACATAGGTGGTTTCTCTTACGACTACCTGACCCGGTACCATCGATCCGACATTCTCGCTAAAGCCTGTCAACGGATCACTGATTGTCACACCCGCAAGGGTAGTGTTACCAGTGTTGGTAACTGTCAAGGTGTAAGTCACTTCCTGTCCTGCTGCGTCTACCGAAGTAGGATCAGCTGTCTTATCCATGTTGATACTTGGTAGTTGAATCGCTTCAACCACTGCATCATCCTCATCAGATACCTGAGTTTGTCCGGAGAATGCAAACACGTTGGCTACGTTCACAATTGAACCGTTATCGATATCTGCCTGAGTTACCACATAGGTGGTTTCTCTTACAACTACCTGACCTGGTACCATCGATCCGACATTCTCGCTAAAGCCTGTCAACGGATCACTGATTGTCACACCTGCAAGAGTTATGTTACCAGTGTTGGTAACTGTCAAGGTGTAAGTCACTTCCTGTCCTGCTGCGTCTACCGAGGTAGGATCAGCTGTCTTATCCATATTGATACTTGGTAGTTGAATCGCTTCAACNCCCGGTACCATCGATCCGACATTCTCGCTAAAGCCTGTCAACGGATCACTGATTGTCACACCCGCAAGGGTAGTGTTACCAGTGTTGGTAACTGTCAAGGTGTAAGTCACTTCCTGACCTGCTGCGTCTACCGAAGTAGGATCAGCTGTTTTAATAATTGAAATATCAGGATTTTGACACAATTCTATAATTAGTCTGTCCTCATCAGACACCGTCTCATCGTCAGTGGTTACTTCTGCAGTGTTCTCGATAGATCCCGCATCCACATCATCCTGAGTTACCGTGTAAGTCGCCTCGTATGTCCAAGTCTCCTCAACATCCAACTCACCGTCTTGGTCAGTGTCTCCACCTACGAAGCTAATCGCTGAAAGTCCTTCCAACTCGTCATTCACTGCAACGCCACTCAAGGATACGTTTCCTGTGTTGGTCACCGTGAAGGTGTAAGTAATCACCGTCTCACCGGCAATCACCTCGAAGCAGTCCTGCTCTCCGGAAGTCTCCAGATCACTCGTCTTCTCGATGTTGATACCAGATTCCTGACACAATTCTATAATCAGTCTGTCCTCGTCAGACACCGTCTCATCGTCTGTGGTTACTTCTGCAGTGTTCTCGATAGATCCTGCGTCCACATCATCCTGAGTTACCGTGTAAGTCGCCTCGTATGTCCAAGTCTCCTCAACATCCAACTCACCGTCTTGGTCAGTGTCTCCACCTACGAAGCTGATCGCTGAAAGTCCTTCCAACTCGTCATTCACTGCAATGCCACTCAAGGATACATTTCCTGTGTTGGTCACCGTGAAGGTGTAAGTAATCACCGTCTCACCGGCAATCACCTCGAAGCAGTCCTGCTCTCCGGAAGTCTCCAGATCACTCGTCTTCTCGATGTTGATTGATTTGTCCTGAGTAAAGCAAGCCTCAGCCTGGTCTCTTACTACAAGAAGGACTTCATAATCTATTTGATCAATAATACCAGGGATTTCCTGTCCTTGGTCAGGTATTTCTTGTCCAAAGTACTCTCGCAACTCAGCAGAAGCTGTATTGATAAAGCAAACCCCATCAATCAATTCTTGCGTGATAGTCACAGCTACTGGGAATATTTCAGACTCACCCGGTGCCAATTCCGCAATCACTTCCATCAATCCAACTTGCATGTCTTCTACATAGACATCAAACAAAGTCACATTACCTGTATTGGTCACGGTGATATTATATGTCACCTGACCATTCAATACATCATCGTTTCCAGTGACTTCTTTAGTGATGGCGAGGTTAGGCCGCTTGCTAGTAACCGGAATCGTATTGGTGTCGGTCTCAGGACCTGTCTGATCAGAGTCAGCAGTCGCGATGTTCACGATGCTTGTGCCCAGATCGCTTTCCTGAACCGTGTAATCCAACGTTCCTGTNTCGCCAACAGACACATCGCCAGAAGCATCATTGTCTGCATAGTCGTTGCTCTTCGCAACCGTCAGAGCAGGCGACGCTACCGGAATCGTATTGGTGTCGGTCTCAGGACCTGTCTGATCAGAGTCAGCAGTCGCGATGTTCACGATGCTTGTGCCCAGATCGCTTTCCTGAACCGTGTAATCCAACGTTCCTGTCGCGGTCTCACCTGGAGCCAATGTCGTCGCAGACAAGGTCACTGCTCCTAATTTATCATCCACTACCGTCACGTTAGTCAAGATCGCTGATCCCGTGTTCTCTACCGTAAACGTGTAAGTAATCACGTCGCCAACAGACACATCGCCAGAAGCATCATTGTCTGCATAGTCGTTGCTCTTCGCAACCGTCAGAGCAGGCGACGCTACCGGAATCGTATTGGTGTCGGTCTCAGGACCTGTCTG